>CBDCSF010000013.1:602500-3148999 GCA_965221445.1 Paracoccaceae bacterium | reverse complement strand
ATAGTCAACCTCAACGTCCCTGCCACTCGCCGGCGTCAGGGTGATCGTAAAGGTCAGGGTCTTCGACCCGCTGTCTCCTTCTTCAACACTCGGTGCACTGATCGTCACAACCGGTTCGTCATCATCATCGGTCAAGTTGATCGTTGCCTTGGTAATGGAGAGTGAACCAGATGTTCCCTCAACACTGATGGTCTCGTCTGCTTCATCAAGCGTGTCATCGGTCGGATCAAGGCTGAAGGTCTTGCCAGCACTTCGCGACCCGGCCGGTATCGTAATGTCAAACGTCACAACCCTCGTATAGTCCGTACCTGGTGTTGCACTGTCGGCGTCGCTGCCAACGACAACACTGACCGTCGTGTCCTCGGCGTAGGTGGTCGTTCCATTCACCGTGGCAGTCACCAGGACAGTCTTCGTCGCCGCATCTTCGGCTATCGTCGGTGTGTCCGTGGTCAGGGTAATACCCGAAGGAGCCCCATCATCATCGGTGATGGTCACACGTACCCCGTCAGCTGTCACACCCGTATAGTCGGATGTCCCCGCATCAACAGTGTGGCTGATGTCAACCGTGCGGGCGTCGCCCGGATTGTCAATATCGTCATCCTCGGCCGTCACGGTAACCGTCTGGGCCGTGTTCCAGTCGGTCGTGGTAAAGGTCAGACTGTTGTGGTCAACCGAGACCCCGTCGGGTGCTGTAATGGCAATGACAACAGTGGCGGTCGGTTCACTGGTCAGGACCACCGTGTAGGTCGCCTGATTCTCTTCTCGGTCATCGGTCCCGGCATTATCTTTCTCGTCAACCCTCAGGGAAGTACCGGTAACTGTAACCCCCTTCGTGTCATCATCGGTGATCGTAACGGAGACAGTACCGGCGTCCTTGATGTCGTAATTATCGTCGTCAGAGGTTGCTTCATGGGTTATGGTTGCAGAGCGCCTGTTATTGGTATTGTCGATATTGTCATTGACACCGTAGACAGTAACAGTCTGCGGCTCGTTCCAGTTGGTTGAGTTAAAAGTGAGGGTTGTTTCTTTTGTAGTGGTGATGGTGTTGGTGTCGACTTCAATACCGGCTTCTGGGGTAAGGGTGATGGTAACATCATGGGTTGGTGTGGAGTCAAGAACGATGGTGTAGGTATCGGTGGTGGTTGTACCGTCTTCACTGACGCTGGTTGCCTTGGGGTCGCCGCTTTCGGTGATGGTGACGCCGGGCACGTCATCATGGGTGGTGGCAAAGATTGTGGTTCCAGATGTAGATAAACCGATCAAGGTAATTAGAAACAAGACAAGAGCAGAACGGCTGAAACGGAGAACTAGACGGACCGGAGTTATTACAAAATTCGAAATATAATTAGGATCAGCGTACGCTGGTATCGGACTAGCTACAAAACCTGCATTCCTCAAAAGTACAGGATTAAATAATCGTTGCTTTAGGAAATAATAAATAATACCTAATGAAAAAAGGTACCCGGCAGGAAAAGCCTCTGGAAGGTATACAGTATTGCCTAACTGGTTATAAACTGAAAGGGTAAAACAAACTGCTCCCAATGCTAGAATAAGGAAAATCAATTGTGTTGAAAAGGATCCTTCATACTTGAAATCAAAGAAATTGGGCCAAGATTTGCCCTTCTTTTCTTTACAGCCAAAGGCAATCACGAAAAATCGACTGAGAAGTAATCTTTTTGTTGCAGAATATTGGAGGTTTGTAGGATCGGACACAAACTTTTCCTTCCATTTAGAATGTTAATTATGTGCTCATTAAGTTCCGATCTCCTTAACCCTCCTCCCTTTTCAGGTTTTGTGTTTAAATTGCACATAATCGTGAAAAATAAAGTGCTAAAAAGCAAAATAAAATTTCAAAAAAGCAAAATTATTGTTTTTCAAAAAATTTTTGACTGACTTAGTTTGCCCTTATAATGGGGCAATTTGTGCAATGACCAAAGAAGTGATTTTGATTTATTTTTAACTATAAAAAATATTTATTAATTCATAAATTTTACTTATTGCTAATAAAATAACTGATTCGCTTGCCTTGCTAAAAGTTGAATTTCAACGAAATAATCAGTCTTTTTTGGGGCTGAATAACGGCAAAGTTTCCATCTAATCATTTCCCGTGACGAAAGGCTGATTAGGGGTCTTGGAATAACAATCTTCGAAGTTTGGAAGTAAATTATCTACCTGATACAAAATCCTAGATATGGATAGCTTTTCCGTAAGCGTTAAGAACGCTTGGCTTCCGACATTTTTGAGAGGAAACTCCCTTGATATGGGGATTCGTCTCTCAAAAAAGGGCACAACATTTCCCTTTTCCCTCACCCCAATTCAAGCCTGCCATGTCTCAATATCCTGCCGATCGCCTCTCCTCTTCAAATCAACAATTCAGGCCGCAACATCAAACCGGACATCGCCACCAGATGCCTTCCCCTCAGAGATCATAAACGGAACACGGTTCCACTCCAGACCAACAACCTGACAAATCTTGCGACCATCCTGACAAAGACGGCTCGGAACACCATAAAGACCACCTCTCCCGGTATCGTGCAGAATACTGATCTGCATCCGGTGGAGAGCATCCTGGATCCGTCTCGGACTCATCCGATGACCACGCACCATCAAGCCATAACGAAGATGCTGGAGACAACAAAAGGCCATATAACAAATCGCCAAATGAGACCGAACACGGTGCTCTTTCCAGTGAAAGACAGGACGGATCCTCAGATCATGCTTGTTGGCCCTGAAACAGGCTTCAATCTCGGCCAGTTGGCGGTATTGGATAATCAGGTCCCGGGGGTCCTGGTCCCGACAGTTCCAGGTAATGATCCCACGCAACCCGTCCCATGCAGCCATCCGGGCAATCTTCTCCTCGCTGATCCTGACCTGACCATTCGGAAAGTCCAGATATTTCGCCTTGCCACCACTCGCCAGCGATGCCGGTTGCTTGCTCTTGGCAAGCTGTCTGGCCATTTTGGCCACCTTTTCCTCACGCAGGTGACGGTCCTTCCTGGCCCGCTTTTCAGAATAGGTCATAATCAATTGACGATACCCATCCTCCCTGATCCGGGTCCCCCTCTCATCCATCGTGACCTTCGTCTTCTTCCGGCTCATGACACTCTTGTTCCTGGCAATGGTTATGGAACGATACGTCGCAATCGTCTCGGAACACTCCGTCCGTCCCCAGGAACGATACCTCTCCGATTTGAGAACCTCTTCCGTCAGAGCAGACGGCAACTTCTTGATACAGGCCCCCAAAACATAGGGAACCCCACGTTCCTGTAAGGCCTTCTCATTATCCTTGTTGATCATCGCTGCATCCGCAACAATCGTAAACTCGACCTCAGGATAACGCTCCTTCAACCCATCCACAGCTTGCAGAAGAGTGTGACCTTCATGACTGTTACCGGGAAACACTTCATACCCAACCGGTAGACCCTCCGGGGTAATCAACAGGGCCAACATAATCTGAACACGGTGATGCTTGCCATCCTTGCTGAACCCCTTCCGACGCAACCCATCCTCCACGTCACTGGCAAAGGACAGGGTTGTGGTATCATAAAAGAGGGCGGTCATCGGTCCCGGTAATAGCGTTTGGGCAGCTTTCATCGAACGGGAACAGATCTTTTCTATCTTCTCCTCATCAAGATAATCCATACTCCGGTAAACCGAATCAAGATTGAGCGAAACCGCACTCTGATCAAACAGCGACTTCACGGTTGCTCTTTTTGAGAGAGGTTGGGCAATCCGGGCCATCACCAGTTCCTTGATCATCCGGTTGCCACCCGTGCGACCAGGACCACCGACATGTGACCACCCCAGGGAACGATAAAGCTCGCCGAAGATATCACGGACACCGACATGGGCCCGACCTTCTTCCCGGCATTTACCCAACTTGACATGATCGGGTACCGGGTTCTCCTTGGCCTTGTGGGACTTCATTGAGAGTTCGTCATATTCCTTGAGATTGAAAAGGGTATTTTGACAGCCCCGGGACTGATCTTTGAGATCAGTGATGATGGCTTGGGCAACGCCCATGAACTGAGCCAGTTCGTTATTGTTATGGGCCGTACCGACGTGGCGCACGATTTTTTGTCTGACTTTGTCGCCCTCTCTGATCCCTTTGGCCAGTTGGATCTTGATGGTGTTGTTGGGCATTTTCTTTTTTCGAATGAACATGGGTTTAATATTGTGGTTGGCGGGGGAGATTACAAGGGTTTTGGGCAAATAAATATTGCCATTAATATATATTGAGGGCACAACATTAATTTTGCCAAAATAAACCCCCATGAACAGGGGGTTTGAAAATTCAAAATCAGGCTAAATGTCTGAAGTCAAGAATAACGGCAAAGTTTCCATCTAATCATTTCCCGTGACGAAAGGCTGATTAGGGGTCTTGGAATAACAATCTTCGAAGTTTGGAAGCAAATTATCTACCTGATACAAAATCCTAGATATGGATAGCTTTTCCGTAAGCGTTAAGAACGCTTTCATACATCATCTCAGATAAAGTAGGATGTGGAAATACAGTTTCCATAAGCTCCGATTCAGTCGTTTCAAGTTCTCTTCCGATGACATAACCCTGGATAAGTTCTGTTACCTCCGAACCTACCATATGAGCACCTAGGAGCTCTCCATTCTGATCGTCAAATATAGTTTTTATCATACCCTCTGAATCTCCCATGGCAATTGCCTTGCCATTACCTATAAAGGGGAAACGCCCTACTTTGTACTTAATTCCCATTTCCCTACATTTCTCTTCTGTCAAGCCAACCGATGCTATTTGAGGCATGGAATAGGTGCATCCCGGTATTGACAAAGGAGAAACCGAATGTGGATTTCCTCCCGATATGATTTCGGCAACCATAACACCCTCATGGCTTGCCTTGTGTGCCAACCATGGAGGACCTGCCACATCTCCTATGGCAAATATGTCGGCAACTCCCGTCCGGCAAAACTCATCAACCACTATGTGAGTCTTCTCAACTTTTACACCAATGGATTCTAGATTCAGGTTCTCAACATTACCAACAATACCTACAGCTGATATAATGGTATCAAAGGTCGTTCCACTCTCTCCTTTGGAATCCTCAATTGTTACTTCGACTCCTCCTCTAATCTGTTTTATTCCCTTTACCAGAGCACCTTCCAATATATTCATACCCTGTTTTTGAAATTGCTTTTTGGCGAAGGCAGAAATCTCCCTATCCTCAACAGGGAGAATTGTGTCCAACATCTCAACAACAGTAGTTTCCGAACCAATAGAGTTGAAAAAACTTGCAAACTCTATTCCAATAGCACCAGACCCAACTACCAGCAATTTTTTGGGAATCCTATTTGGTTGCAAGGCTTCTCTATAGGTCCAGATATTATTGCCATCCACTTCCAACCCTGGAACCTGCCTAGCTCTTGCACCTGTGGCAATCACTATATTTTTGGCAGCTAGAACAGTTTCCTTATTCGATTCATTGATGGATAACTCATTCCCGGTTCTGAATTTGGCCTCACCATTGAAAACTGTTACCTTGTTTTTTCTGAGTAGATGAGTTACTCCACCGGAAAGTTGCTTGGCTATACTTCTGGACCGCTTAATGATTTGGTTCAGATCAAAATCAACATTTTCGGCCCTTAACCCAAATTCCGAGGCGCGGTTCATTAGGTGATATATTTCAGCAGATCTGAGAATGGATTTTGTCGGGATACATCCCCAGTTCAAACAGATACCTCCCAATTCTTCCCTCTCGATTACGGCAACTTTCAAGCCAAGTTGACTACCTCTGATTGCAGAAACATATCCTCCAGGCCCTGAACCTATAACAACCATATCAAATTGTTTATTCGTCATATTTTTACCTCTTTGTGTCAAATTTCAGTATCTAACCGAGAAAATTAAGATCACGAATTCTCCTCCTGGGACTCGATCAATCTTACTGCTTTCATATATCCACCCTCCTCTAACCAAGCAGATTCCTTATCTGAGGTTATTCGGTTGAGAGCTTCATTCCGATAAGGAAACCTACCAAACTCGTTGATAATATATTCATGAGCCTTCGCATGGACCAAAGTTTGCCTACCGTTTTCACCTAGGCGTGTAGAAATCAACTCCACACATCTTGCCTGATCTCTTGGATTTTCGGAATGCATGAAAGGTAGATAATAAAAACCTCTTCTCTCTATCTCGTGCTCAAGATCAAAATTCATCTCAATAGCTCTTTCTGCTACTTGTCGGGCCAAATGATCAAATTCAAACGACTTGCTGCTTCCCCTGAACATATTTCTGGAAAATTGATCCAATACCAAAATAAGGGCCAAGGATCCTTCCGGTGTATTTTTCCAGTGATTTAATTTTCCTCGAGTTGCATCTTCATAGATTCTCAAAAACTTTTCCCTGACCTGATTATCGACCTCTTCACCACCATTAAACCGTTTGCCGGGTTCAAGTTCTTTAAACCAAAAGGTTAATATTTCTGCAATCATTATCTTTTCTTCCCCTTTGAGTTCACCTTGTGTCTATACACTTAACTGGTCAATTCTGCAGTTCTCTAGCTAGGAAATGAGAGGCAGCACCCAATCCTATAGGAGAGATACTATGCTCTGCCCCTTTGGAAGTATAGGTATAAACCTTAAAACCATTACTTGAGAGGTTTATTTCTGCACTCGTAAGTTCGCTGTAAGGCACAATTGGGTCATCTTGGTCATGGGCTAGTAAAATTGGTGGGCGATATTTTATATCCCCATCATTTTTATAAGGAAAAAGCAATCGGCCTGAAAAACCCACAACCCCACCCAAGGGATACGAACACTTTGGAGCATATTCCAGAGACAACATGGTACCTTGTGAAAAACCAAACAGAGCTATTTTTTCAGGTGGAATTTTATATTCCTTCAAAACATCTGAAACCAACCCATCAAGGACAGATAACGATTCTTGAAGGGTCCTCCCAACTTCAATAGCTGAAGAACCATCGTAATTAGGCAGTGAAAACCATTGAAAACCTTCCTTGTTAATCGGACAGGTTTGAGGACCATCGGGTGCTAGAAAAAGGGTATCAGGCAAGGACGAATTGATATGCTCTGATAGATTAAGTAAGTCTTTTCCGCTAGCTCCATAACCATGCAGAAATATCACCACATTATCAACTTTTCCTGATTTTGGTTCAGTTTTTTCAATTACCAACTTTGTCATTAGCGAACTCCCTCTCGACTTTTTTCTACCCTGTAATAAGCCCAAAGCAATCTTGCTGCCACACTCCTCCAAGGAGACCACTTGGCTGCAATCTCCCTCAGTTCCTTTTCAGAAGGCCTTTGGGGAAGTTCAAAGAGTATTTTTGTGCTTTCCTGAAGGGCAAGATCACCAGCAGCGATCACATCTCTTTTCCCCATTGAGAACATTAAATATATTTCTGATGTCCAAATACCAATGCCGGGAATGGAAGTAAGTACCTTGATTACCTCCTTATTCGATTGCTTATGGAGTTCCTGGTAATTTATATCACTGTTTGCCAAAGCGAGAAGATATCTAGCCTTTTGCCTTGACACTCCACAGGCTCTGATTTGTTCTTCGGTAGCCATGGAAAGTTTGTCTTGGTTTTTATAACCTCTCTTACCCAATCGATTGCTGATTGCATTTGCAGATGCTACCGAAACCTGCTGACTTAGAATCATCTCCAATAGGGCGTTAAACCCTCCTTCCCGCCTACGAAGCGGAATTTCACCAGAAATGGCTATAGCTTCAGCAAATTTGGGTTCAACCATACCAAGGTATTCTAATCCTGCGAGGATATCCTTCCTGGTTTCAATCAAGTCATTATGTTTCATTACTTTAAATGAAATTCCCAAAGCATTAGTTACCCCCTCAATGATTAAATTTGATTTTTAATTCGTTTTTACAATTCTTCAATCTTAAGAAGATACGCTGGGAAATCACATAGCAATAGATGCACGATTTAATATCCACAAGAAAAAAGTATGGTAGTAAAAATGGCAATCCGTAGAGAATATAAAAATGTGATTGTCCTGGTAATCGCTCAGGCCATTGTCGGTTCACAATTGCCAATTGCCATAACGATTATGGGATTGGTAGGACAAAATCTGGCGTCCAATTTATGTTGGGCCACCTTACCAATTTCACTCATGGTTTTTGGGTCTATGACGACTGCTCCCTGGTTGGGTATTGTTATGCAAAAATTTGGTAGAAGAATCGGTTTCTGGTGTGGCTGCCTAGGAGGGTTTACGGGTGGGATAATTGGGTTATATGCCCTTTATATAGCTTCCTTTGAGCTATTTTTGCTAGGTGCATATTTTACGGGTATCTACATGTCTACCAATGGTTTTCTAAGATTTGCAGCTGCTGATACTGCTAGTCCTAAATTTCGCCCTAAAGCTGTTTCCTATGCCTTGGCAGGAGGTCTGTTTGCAGCCATTATTGGGCCTCAATTGGTCACGGCAACCTATGAACTTGGACCTCAACAATATATGGGGACCTATCTAGCTGTCATGGCTTTAAACCTTCTGGGATTTGTCATCTTTACTTTCCTTGATATTCCAAAAATTGCAAAAGATACAAACAAGGTAGTTGTTGAAAAATCCTATTGGGATTTTTTGAAGAACCCTACGATCCTCGTTGCCATAATTTGTGGTAGTGTCTCGTATGCTCTGATGAACCTCGTCATGACCTCTACACCTCTTGCTGTTGTAGGAAACGGGCATTCTCACCATAGTGCAGCAAATATTGTTTCTGCTCATGTCCTTGCCATGTTTATACCATCCTTCTTTACAGGGCACTTGATTGCCCGATTTGGAGCCGAAAAAATAGTATCCTGTGGATTGGTTATCCTTACCTTCTCTGGTGTTGTAGGCCTTATGGGAATTGAGTTGGGACATTTCTATGTGGCACTGATTCTCCTTGGTTTGGGGTGGAATTTTGGCTTTATTGGAGCAACCAATCTCCTTCTCACTGCTCATAAACCACATGAAAGGGGTAAGGTGCAAGGCCTCAATGATTTTCTGGTTTTTGGATCTGTAACCATTGCCTCCCTTACCTCTGGAACCCTGATGAATTGTATAGGTGGATCTGCCCAAGAGGGTTGGTCGGCAGTAAATTGGGCCATGGTACCGTTTCTGGTGCTGGCTGCTGGTTCTCTTATCTGGTTAAATTTTCATAAGAAAAACAGAAGTGTGGTTAAAAGTACTTAGACTAGGGAAAATACCGAATCAACGTTGTTGGAATTGTTTTCTAGCGGTTGAGTTGATTCCCCAACCAATTGTTCGGCTGTAGGTGCACGATCATAATCAAGTTTCCAGATAATTGCTTCCACCAAGGCCTCAAAGGAAGCTTCAATTATATTTGGTGATACTCCAGCGGTTGCCCATCTTAAGCCTTCAGAATTAGTACATTCAATTACCACTCTGGTAACTGCGGAGGTACCTGATCCCCGAATCCTAACCTTAAAATCTACGAGTGTCATATCTGAAATATATTTTTGATATGGACCAAGGTCCCTTTGCAAGGCTTTTGATAAAGCGTGGACAGGACCGCTATCTAAATTATCGGTCAACCCTTCGGAAACAGAAATTTTCCTTTCATTCCCGATTTTTATTACAACTACAGCTTCAGATTCGCTTTTTGAGACATTGTCTGTCAAATGATGGGATTCCACATTGACCCGAAAACGCTGAACCGTGAAGTAATTAGAAAGTGTCCCAAGCATTCTTTTCACTAGCAATTGGCAAGATTCAGGTGCTACATCGTAAGTATACCCTTTATCTTCTCTCAGCTTGATTTCTTCTACAATCCTTCTGAGTGTATCGTCGTCAATCGATTGCAAATCGACACCCAACTCCGTCAACCATGATCTCACATGTGATCTACCTGCTTGGTTAGAAAGGGGAATTACCCTCTTATTACCAATATCTTCTGGATCAACATGTTCATAGGTTGATGGATCTCGCAAGACACCAGACCCATGCAAACCTGCCTTGTGAGCGAAAGCGGAAGTACCAACATAGGCTGCATTTTTACTTGGGATTCTGTCCAGTATATCATCAAGAAGTCGGGAGAGATGAGTCAATTTCGTGAGTTTGTCCAATGATACCCCCGTATCATAAAGGGACCGGTATGGTTCTTTAAGCCTAAGGTTACCAATAATTGTTATCAAATTGGCGTTACCACACCTCTCCCCTATCCCATTGATCGTTCCTTGTACCTGTCGAGCGCCAGCGTCAATTGCAGCCAGTGAACCGGCAACTGCATTTTCGGTGTCATTATGAGTATGGATACCTAATCTATCTCCAGGGATACCATATTCAATTACCGCTTTTGTTGCTGTCGCGATATCCCTGGGAAGAGTTCCCCCATTCGTATCACAAAGTACAACCCATCTTGCCCCAGCGTTATAGGCTTCTTTAACACATTCCAATGCATATTTTTCATCAGAAAAATAACCATCAAAAAAATGCTCGGCATCAAAGATCACTTCCTTGCCTTTGGCCACAAGATGTTTGATGGATTGGCTGATATTATCAAAATTTTCTTCCAGGGTAATTCCCAGGGCTTTCTGAACATGAAAAACATGTGTTTTACCTACAATGCAGACCGTATCAGTATTTGAATTTACCAAACTTGATAAATTTATGTCATTATCTGCTGAGTGATCTGCTCTTTTTGTCATCCCGAAGGCAGCAATTTGTGCATCCTTGGTTTTGGGAAGTTTCTCAAAATACTGTCGATCAGTTTCATTGGCACCCGTAAAGCCACCCTCAATATAATCTATTCCAATGTCGTCGAGCTCCTTAGTAAGTCTAATTTTATCTTCAAGACCAAACAAGACTCCCAATGTCTGTACACCGTCCCGGAGGGTCGTATCATATAAATAAATTCTTTCCTTGGTCATTACTCTACCTTCATTTTTTGGGAGGAGTTTCTAAATTCCATCCTCAAACTTACTCTTCAGACTTGCCAGCTTCTGTGGGTTGAAATTTCTTCCAATCTCCCATTTCGGTAGTTCACCATCGGGCTGGTCTTGTAACACGATTCCTGCTTCACAAAGTGCTTCCCTGATTTCATCTGCCAGATTGAAATTCCTGTTCTTCCTACAATCTTCTCTCACCTTGATCAATTGACCCAAGCTTTCAGTAACGTTCCTGGACTGAGTTGAATTCAAATCTGAAAGTTCTTCCTGGATATTGTTCCGTTCGGCAAGGGTATTCAAACCCAAAAGACCTATAGAACCGTAAAGGGTATCCAGATCCCCCTTCTTGGCCAATTCGTGGAGCAAGGGTAAACCTTTTGGAATATTGAAATCGTCACACATCGCTGCGAGAAAATCTGGATCTATTTTGGGATTCAGATCGTGTTTGCTAGATAATAGTCTACGCCACTTTGAAACAATCTCGGTTGCTTCCTGAACTTTACTTTCGGTCCAGTCGATTTGGGAGCGGTAGTGGGTTCCAAGCATGACTAATCGGATAACTTCTCCCTCCACACCTTTATCCTTAAGATCCTTGATAGTAAAAAAATTGCCAATACTCTTGGCCATCTTCTGGCCATTTACCCTGATCATTCCATTGTGCATCCAATACCGGGCAAATTCCTCGTCGGGACAAACCGCTTTACTTTGTGCCAACTCATTCTCGTGGTGCGGGAAACAAAGATCTGATCCACCTCCATGGAGGTCAAAACTTGGTCCTAGCAATTCGGAACTCATGGCTGAACACTCGATATGCCACCCGGGTCTCCCCCTACCCCATGGACTTTTCCAACCGGGAAGATCATCACTTGAAGGTTTCCACATTACAAAATCCAGGTCATTTTTCTTATAAGGAGCAACTTCGACACGGGCACCTGCTTGCATGGCTTCAAATGTCCTTTTGGCCAGGTAGCCGTAATTTGGTGATGAAGATACATCAAAGAGAACATGGCCCTCGACTTCATAGCCATGACCTTTGGCAATAATATCCTCAATCATGGCAATCATTTGAGGAATAAATTCAGTTGCCCTCGGTTCATGTGTGGGGGGCAGAATTCCAAGTGATTGCATATCCTCATGATACCAGCTTATGGTTTCGTCTGTTATGGACTTGATTATGGCAACCAGATCCCTTGAAACTCCTTTTTCTCTAAGGATTTTGGCGCGATTGTTTATTTTATCGTCTATATCAGTGATATTTCTGACATAGGTAACCTTATTCCTCCCGTAGAGGTGCTGAAGAAGACGATAAACAATGTCAAACGTAACTGCAGGTCTGGCATTACCGATATGTGCACGATCATAGACTGTCGGACCACAAACATACATTCGAACCGCATTCGGGTTCAGGGGTTCAAATTTCACTTTCCTACGAGTTTTCGTATTCCAGATGTGTAATGTTGTCATAGCGCCATTTAGGGCTTTAGTCCCTACGGCCCGAAAGAAAGATGTGCTGAAATGACAACGGGCCGACAGGAATGTCAGCCAATAATACAGATATAAATTGAAGATACTTTAGTTGTCATGGGGACATAAGTTAGCACTCTAAAATTAGAAATCAAGTCACCATTTGGCAAATAACCAATAGAAAAGATTTTTTTGAGGGTTCGAAATACCCAACAACAACAAAGAGAATTTGCTAGAGATTTAGATCAAAAGGAAAATTATTGGGAGTGAGTAGATTTAAAATTACTGAATCTGATTAAGGGTCTGTAATTTAAAGATGAATGTTTTTAGGAAGGATTTTTTTCTTCTTGAAACCAACCAGGGACCTCTCTTTTTGTCCATTTCATTTGGAATTGGGAAGATTTTGACCTGTAATATTTGCGATAGCTTTCAACGGGACAAACCACTTTAAATTGATCTGGTATAGCCAGTGCAAAAGGTGTTAATTCAGCACTCATAATATTTGCAGGTGGTATTGACAGGTCGTTTCTTAGTTTTTTGTCAGTTAAATGTGTTTTTCCATACCTGAAACGATATTCATCACACAATCCTGTGAAGTGCTCATAAAGCCATTTATAGTTACTGCTGTTTTCTCTGGTCCATATAGTACAGGGATGATTTTTATGAGTCAATCGATAAAAATTCTCACTAGCCTCATTACCATCAAGTATCAAATGTGCAGAACATAACAACTGTGCAGATTCCAATGTCATTTTAACCACATGTTTGTCACACTGAAATTTTGCAGCACTAATGGGATTGGAATCTAGACAAAAAATATTCATGACAATTAAATTTGGATCATCATACAAAAATCTCAAAAATTAACTGGCAGCAGCTCTTGCAACAGGTTGTTGTTTTGACTGATGACTTTTCTTTCTCCCGAAATCGGAACCAGCTTTGTTCTTGAATATTTCAGCAAGGAAATGTCCAGTATAGCTTTCCGGATTGGCAGCAACCTCTTCCGGTGTACCGGATGCGATTACATTTCCTCCCTTCTCGCCACCCTCTGGTCCCATATCAATAATCCAATCGGCTGTTTTAATGACATCAAGATTATGCTCAATGATGACGACCGTGTTTCCTTTATCTACCAACTCATGAAGAACTTTGAGCAAATTATTGATATCTTCAAAATGAAGACCCGTTGTAGGTTCGTCAAGTAGGTAGATGGTCTCACCTTTGGTAACCTTTGAAAGTTCGGTGGATAGTTTTACCCTTTGGGCTTCTCCACCGGACAAAAGTGGGGCCTGTTGTCCAAGCTTGATGTAACCAAGACCTACTCTATCCAAGGTCCTTATTTTTCTGCTCACTGCAGGTATGTTCTTGAAGAATTCATTTGCTTCTTCAACGGTCATATCCAAGACATCAGCAATGGTCTTATCCCGATACTTTATTTCAAGTGTTTCACGATTGTATCTGAGACCTTTGCAACTATCACAGGTCACATAAACATCTGGAAGGAAATGCATGGAAATTCTCTTAACTCCATCCCCTGTACATGCTTCACATCGTCCCCCAGGTACATTAAAGGAAAACCGTCCAACCTTATAACCTCTTGCCTTGGACGTAGGAAGATTGGCAAACAAATTCCGTATTGGATCGAAAGCCTTGGTATAAGTTGCTGGATTAGAGCGAGGAGTTTTTCCTATAGGCCTCTGATCAATATGAATCATATCCTTGAAATTGTCAAAACCGGTTATGGCTTCATAATCTCCTGATAGATCTTTCCATGCCTTGTAAAGGGTTTCAAAAACAAGGGAAGATTTTCCACTACCTGAAACACCGGTTACGCAAATCAATTTTCCAACTGGCATTGAAACGTTAACATTTTTCAGGTTATGACACTTGGCCCCGGTAATTTTAATAAAATCGTCATCTGAATTAACTTTCCGGCGATTGGTTGGAATTGGAATGACTTTTTCACCGCTAAGATATTTTCCGGTCAGGGAAGCAGGTTCTGAAATGACTTCCTGAACTGATCCTTGAGCTACAATTTCGCCACCATGAATACCTGCCCTTGGCCCGATATCTACCAAGTGATCAGCTTCACGAATTGCTTCCTCATCATGTTCGACAACAATGACTGTATTGCCTTTATCTCTAAGGTTGACCAAGGTAGCCAAAAGTCTCTGATTATCCCTTTGATGCAATCCGATTGATGGTTCATCCAAGACATAAAGAACACCTGTTAACCCGGAACCTATTTGGCTAGCGAGTCGAATTCTTTGACTTTCTCCACCAGATAGTGTTCCAGCTTTGCGAGAGAGGGTTAGATACTCAAGCCCAACGTCTATCAGAAAATTCAACCTGTCCTTGATTTCTTTAAAGATTGAAGCACCAATTTTATTTTGCTGGTCTGTCAGTTCTACAGGTATTTCAGATACCCAATCCAATACCTCTCCAATGGATTTCTCTACCAATTCACCCAAATGAATTCCCCCAATTTTGACTGCCAAAGCCTCATTGCTGAGTCTATAACCTTTACATACATGGCAGGTTTCATTTTTTTGCATTGCTTCCAGCTGGTGTCTTCTTTTGAATGAGGTCGTTGAATGGTAAACCCTTTCCAAAAAGGGTACGATGCCTTCAAAACTCAGATTTTCCTTGATTATCTTTCCATCTTCCCTCAACTCATATTTGACATTCCCTCCATAAAAGAAAATTTCCCTGAATTTTGCGGGAGTATCCTTCCAGACCGTATCATGCGGGAGATTAAAACTCTTCAGCAATATCAGGATTTTACTCCAGAAATCTGCAGATTTGGGTACATACCATTCATCCACAATGGTAACGACCGCCAAATTTGGATCCTTAATAATTTCAGTTTCAGAAAAAACCCTCTTTGTACCCAACCCATCACAATTTGGGCAAGCACCCGATGGGGCATTAAACGAAAATAGTCGAGGTTCTATTTCTCTGATGGTAAACCCTGAGACAGGGCACGCAAACTTCTCTGAAAACAAAATTGGCTCGGGGGCATTTTTTCCTACGAATTCAATTTCTGCTGTTCCATTACTTTGGTCAAGAGCGGTTCTCAACGATTGGGCAATCCTTTCGTCATTGCCTAGTCCAGCCACCATCCTATCAACAACCAACGAAATATCATGTCGATAGTTCTTTGACAGTTTGGGTATTGTATCCAAGGTCAATAGCTCGCCGTCAATCTTAACTCTCAGGAACCCCTTCTTCTTAAAATCCAGCAGTTCATTTCTAAATGTACCCTTTCTGTCCCTGATAATCGGTGCAAGTAACAGATATCGGGTTCCTTCCTCAAAAGAGGAAATCCTATCCACCATGTCAGATACCTGTTGTGATGTAATGGGTAATCCAGTTGTAGGAGAGTACGGGACCCCTACCCTTGCATATAAAAGTCTAAGGTAATCATAAATTTCTGTTATCGTTCCTACCGTAGACCTTGGGTTTCTGGAGGTGGTTTTCTGTTCAATAGATATGGCTGGAGAAAGACCTGAAATATTGTCAACTTCCGGCTTTTCCATGACGTTCAGGAATTGCCGGGCGTAAGCTGAAAGGCTTTCTACATAGCGTCTTTGGCCTTCAGCGTAGATTGTATCAAGTGCAAGTGATGACTTTCCTGATCCACTCAATCCAGTAAAGACAATCAATTTGTCCCTTGGTATGGTTAGATCAACTGATTTCAGGTTATGTTCTCTCGCACCAAGAACTGTGATTTCTTTCAACTCAGTCATAAAGGAATTAGATCATATAAATTCGATAAAAGGAGCCCTGTTATTCTTCATTTGGAAATCACCTACCTATGTTGATTTTTGAATTTTAGGGTTCAAAATTCAGATAATATACCCTTGAATTTTTTACAATTCGAATCGGAATTAAAGATCATAATTAGTGGGTTTGGACCAAAACAAACTCAACGGGATTCTCTTATCAGTAAACATTTTATGTGAATACCCCAATTTCCTTTCGTTTTGAAAATTGTTCTGGATTATTTCAACCAAGACCCACCAAGTGTATTATTTAGAGAGCCTTTTGGGCTATGTAGAATCCATAGCTGTAAAAATCGCAGTACTTTTCGTACAATTTAATTTCTTTGATTTCTCCTTCAATCAATTCTCTTGCTTCGTTGGTGTTGTGTCTTGCCAAAAAGGCATCAAACCTACCTTGCAAGGGAAGGTAATAATTGTCCAGCCATGCTGATTTGGGTAAAGGAAAATACCCCTTTAAGTTAAAACCGTGTTCCTCCAGTATTTTTATCTTTTCAGAAGCAGTCGCAATTTCCGGATACTCATTTTGCCAAAAGGTATTGATTTCATCAGGACGATTTGGAGTAAGCCAGGTTATTTCTGATAAAGCTAATTTTCCTCCGGGTTTCAAATAGCGGTTGAGATAGTTAATCCCATTTTTGAAGCCCATAATATAGATAGATCCTTCACCCCAAATTACATCAAAGGAATTGGCAAAAAATGGCAAATCATCCATGGAGCAATTAAGTACGGAAATTTTTTCTTGTTGCCCACAAGATTGAGTTTTATCGTTCAGTACACTCAAAAAATCTGAGCAAAAGTCTACTGCAATTATATCAGCATTCAGGTAACTCGCAAGAACCATAGTAGAGGCTCCTGTACCTGAACCCACATCAAGAATTTTAAATCTGCCATTACTATCCGTTAGTCCTGCTAAATCCATTGCCAACTTAGTGTATTTCTCATCGCCAGGACCTTGACGTGGTCCTTCCTTATGCAAGTCTATAAGTAAGTCCAAGTTCATATTGTCCAAATAGTGCAAACTGAATTACAAGCATACTTTTTTTTGAAATTTTATACTTGACGATCTAATGCTGAAAAACAGTGGTCAACGAAAATATTTGGTATTGCGAACCAATGTAGGAGAGTTACCATATATTAAAAATTCCAAACCTCAAAACCTGTATGGTTCCGACTACTTGGTGATTTAAATTCAAAGGGATTTGACTACCAGATATTCCTCATTATATACGCCATTGAAGGTGAGAATCCATTGATAATGCGTTCGTACCAGTCTGGCATCGGCACCCTATAATCAGACAGCCAAATCTTTTTTCAATAATACTCTAAACCACCCTGAATTTCCTTATAATGGGGATGGATAAACATTTTACCCTCATTCAACCGGAAAGTTCAGGCTGATAATATTTAAAAACCTGATTAAAGCCTTGGTATAACTGGCGGTTCAGAAAAAATGCGACAGTATGTCAAATCCGGTTAACCCATCACTTACCAGCGTGTTGTAACATCGACACTGGTCATATGGTCAGGCTGTTCTATTGTGCTCACCCTTCGGGTACCAGTGACCCCCAACGAAAAATCAGGTGCATTCCTGCTCTCCGGTGTCAACCGCCACCCGACACTGTAGTCTCTTGACTGTTCAGCTATATCAACCCCGGCCGTGGGACTGCCGGTATAACTTCCATCACCCACCGGGAACCCATAAGCGGCTTCCATTCCCCACCGGCTGTCATCGCCACTCCCGGTTCGGTCTTCCAGGGGAGTGGGAGCAAACAAGGCATCAACTCCACCTTCCGAAGAACCTCCCACCTGCTTGTGAACCGTCAGAGAGGGACCCCGTCTGCTTTGGGGGTTGGGATCATAGGTAAATGAAACAGAGATACCACGGTCCTTGAAGGTATCGTTGTCATGCTGAACCAGGGTCCGACCTGAGAGATCAAACGACACCCCCGAAACATGATCTCGTAGCGACAGACCAGCCCCAACCTCAATACCGAAACCGGTCTCCGCATCTCCTCCATCATAACGTGTACCGATCTCCAGTCGTGGTACAAAACTGCGGCCATTCGCCAGGTCCATGTGCCAACTGCCTTCCAGGCCCAACCGAAACCTCGAAACATCCGTATCCGCCGCGGCCAGATCATGGGTCTTCTCGGATGTCGTGTTGACCCATAACACATCGGAAACTACAGCAAGAGAGAGACCACTGCCCTCTACAGGAGGAGGCAACACCTCACCGCGAAGACCCAGAGCCGCCATCCTCCAGGATATGTCCGACTTGAGTGATCCACCAGTCCGGGGGGTCAGGGTCACATCACCTGTTCCAAACCCAAGGGCACCCCACAATTGAAACCGCTCGGAAACCTGAAAAGACCCATACGGAATGACCACTGTCAGTGTTGAGGACACCTGACCATCACCCGCACGTATGGCATCCCGGCACAAGGCAACCTCATCAACCTCACAAGTCTGACTGGCCGGACGAGGGTCAAGATCGGTATCACCATAGCGTCCCTTGGCCGTACTCCTGGTCAGGGCAAGACCAACCAGCCACTTGTTCCTGGCATAATCCGTTCCCAAAAACGCCGTGGTGATATCACCCGTGAGGGAAAAGGTCCCCTCTTGACCGTCAAAGCTGGATTGGCTGGCTCGACCCCAGAAAGCGAGACTGCCTCCTTTTGAATCTGACCTGCTCGTTGTCGTGAAACGGCTGTTGAGAAGAGCTTCATCCAGGGTCATTGTGTGCGAACCATCAAGACCGGTGGCATCAGGGCTGTACGATCCATGAGCGTACGACCGGGTCTGAGACCCCCTGTCATCATGACCAGAGAAACCACCAATTGTCTGTGACCCATGACCGTCTTCAAGGGAATCAGAATGATCTCTGACACCAAAATCAAGACCATGACCGGCCAGCGCGATATCAACGTCAGCCGCACGTGAACCGGTCAAACGATCTTCAATCCCGTCCAGAGCCTGCTCCGCTACCGTGCGACCAAAACGGGAGAGCCAGGCCGAAGGCAACGGATCAGAGTTCACAATCGTCCCCACACCAACACCGTCAAGAATGGTTGCATTATAGGGCTTGGACAGAACAACTTCAAACGTCTCAGAACCCTCATCGTGGCTGTCATTGAAGATGAGCACCCTAAGGGTGATACTGGTTTGGCCAGGAGTAAAGAAATACCGTCGTCCACTCTTGTTATAATCCTTCCCCTCCTGGGCCGAAACCGGCTTTGATTCCCTTGTCTCCCAATTGAAACGAACCATTTCGGTAGAGGCCTCACTCAGTGTGACCTTGAAATGCATGAGCCTAGTGTTTTCCTGAGCCGAGACATCGTTGATGGATATCGTCGGACCCGTTGATACATCGTTATCGGAAACGTCAATGGAAACGGTCTTGTCTGTACTTGACGGTGTGTAACCTGTACCCGGCTGAATCGTCGCCGTAATGCTGCCATTGGCTTCGTCAGCATTATCATCGTCAGTGGTTACCGTCAATGTTCCAGTCCCACCGGTACCAATGACCACCGTCCTTGGTCCGGTCTGGCCAGAAACCGCAAAATCACCACTGTCACCCACATCAACTGTAACCGACAGGTCGCTCAACGGTGCCGGTATCGCAGTGAACGTGAACGTTGCCGTTCCCCCTTCAGTAATGGCAGTGTCGCCCGTGATGCTGACAACGGGAGAAGCATCATTGTCGGAAACGTCAATGGAAGCAGTCTTGTCTATACTCGACGGTGTGTAACCTGTACCCGGCTTTATCGTTGCCGTAATGCTGCCATTGGCTTCGTCAGCATTATCATCGTCAGTGGTTACCGTCAATGTTCCAGTTCCACCGGTACCAATGACCACCGTCCTTGGTCCGGTCTGGCCAGAAACCGCAAAATCACCACTGTCACCCACATCAACTGCAACCGACAGGTCGCTCAACGGTGCCGGTATCGCAGTGAGCGTGAATGTCGCCGTCCCCCCTTCAGTAATGGCAGTACCGCCCGTGATACTTACAACAGGATCAGATGCAGCAACATCATCATTCAAAATACTGTAGGTTGCGGTGCTCCGGGTGCCATCAACCACAACACCCTGCGGGGGATCACGAAGCTCAAGGACAATACTCTCATCAGCTTCAACAGCATCATCACCCCTGATCAACAGACGGACCTGTCCGCTTGCCGTGTTCGCCGGTATACTATGGGTATAACAGGTGTTGGAAACGGTCAGCGGGGTCTCATTGTTCAGGTTGATCAGTTGATAATCCGCACCTGTCCCATGGGTCGCTGTTCCGGTGTTCTTTAAACAAGCCTTGAAACTGGTGGGCTGGGATCGGACCGGATCAAGACCAAAAGTAACCGTGGCATAACCCTTGTCACCTGTATCCCCCTCGCTGGCCGAGGTGGGAGACAGCACAACCGAGAGTGTTGGAACCGGAGACACATCGTCATCATTCACGGCTATGGTAGCACTGTTGGGTGTCCCCACAGTATAGCCGGTCGCCGCCACAACTGTTGCCGTGATATCACCATTCGCCTCATCGGTGCTGTCATTCACCGTGGTCAGTGTGTGGGTCGCTGATCCCTGATTGGCGGGAATGGTTACCGTCTGGGTTCCCTCATCACCGCTGCTTACAAAATCACTGGTGGCATCATCCTCAATCGTGAGCTTAACCGCCAGATTGGTCGTCGGAACAGGTGTGGCTGAAACGGTGAAAAGAGCATCACCACCTTCCGTGATGACACTCCCTCCGCTAACCGTAACAACGGGATCCGTACTTGCTACGTTGGCTAAACACTGAAGGACCGCCACCACCGGATCCCAACGAACCGACCAATAGGTCTCACTGTTCTGCTGGGCCTCCGCAACCGTCATCTTGCTATAACCGTTGTCATGCCCAAAGGCTGCCAAGACACGCTTCCACCGGGCAACATGCTGTTGTCCATTGGAGGTCTCTTCGGCATAATCCTCCACATCATCCTCGACATCGTCTATGTCACAACTTGTCGGTGCGGTATCGTCATTCAAAATACTGTAGGTTGCGGTTCCCCGGGTTCCATCAACTACAACACCCTGCGGGGGATCACGAAGCTCAAGGACAATACTCTCATCAGCTTCAACAGCATCATCACCCCTGATCAACAGACGGACCTGTCCGCTTGCCGTGTTCGCCGGTATACTATGGGTATAACAGGTGTTGGAAACGGTCAGCGGGGTCTCATTGTTCAGGTTGATCAGTTGATAATCCGCACCTGTCCCATGGGTCGCTGTTCCGGTGTTCTTTAAACAAGCCTTGAAACTGGTGGGCTGGGATCGGACCGGATCAAGACCAAAAGTAACCGTGGCATAACCCTTGTCACCTGTATCCCCCTCGCTGGCCGAGGTGGGAGACAGCACAACCGAGAGTGTTGGAACCGGAGACACATCGTCATCATTCACGGCTATGGTAGCACTGTTGGGTGTCCCCACAGTATAGCCGGTATCAGCCACAACTGTTGCCGTGATATCACCATTTGCCTCATCGGTGCTGTCATTCACCGTGGTCAGTGTGTGGGTCGCTGATCCCTGATTGGCCGGAATGGTTACCGTCTGGGTCCCCTCATCACTGCTGCTCACAAAATCACTGGTAGCATCATCCTCAATCGTGAGCTTAACCTCCAGATTGGTCGTCGGAACAGGTGTGGCTGAAACGGTGAAAAGAGCCTCACCACCTTCCGTGATGACACTCCCTCCACTGATCGTAACAACTGGATCCGTGCTTGCGACAGTGGCTAAACACTCAAGGGCCTCCACCACCGGATCCCAACGAACCGACCAATACGTCTCACTGTTCTGCTGGGCTTCCGCAACCGTCATCTTGCTATAACCGTTGTCATGCCCAAAGGCAGCCAATACCCGCTTCCACCGGGCAACATGCTGTTGTCCATTGGAGGTCTCTTCGGCATAATCCTCCACATCATCCTCGACATCGTCTATGTCACAACTTGTCGGTGCGGTATCGTCATTCAAAATACTGTAGGTGGCGGTGCTACGGCTCCCATCCATCACAACCCCCTGTGGAGGATCACGAAGCTCAAGGACAATACTCTCATCAGCTTCAACAGAATCATCACCCCTGATCAACAGACGGACCTGTCCGCTTGCCGTGTTCGCCGGTATACTATGGGTATAACAGGTATTGGAAACGGTCAGCGGGGTCTCATTGTTCAGGTTGATCAGTTGATAATCTGCACCTGTCCCATGGGTCGCTGTTCCGGTCGTCTTTAAACAGGCCTTGAAACTGGTGGGCTGGGATCTGACAGGATCAAGACCAAAAGTAACCGTGGCATACCCTTTGTCACCTGTATCCCCCTCGTTGGCCGACGTGGGAGACAGGGCAACAGATAAGGTGGGAGTATCATCATCGGTGATCAAAACGATAACCGACGATGCCGATACATGGTCATAACCGCCCGTCTTGCTAACGCCGTGTGTAAGGGTAACACTCTCATTGTCGGCATCACTGTCGTCCTGTGGAACAACGCTAACCGTCTGAGCCGTATCCCAGTTCGCTGGCGTAAAGGTCAGGGACGCCTGTGGTCCCGCTGTTCCCTGGGGTCCATGAACCTTGACCTTGGCAGCATCCCCACTGGTTGCTGTCACAACAACATTGGCTGTTGGTTTGCTGGCCAACACAACAGTGTAACTGCCCGGTGCTCCCCCTTCGGTTACACTAACGGTTGTCCCCGAAAGGGTAACACCAGGTTGGGGAGCCACATCATTGTCCGTAATGGTCAGGGTATGAACAGCAGGGGTACCGACAGTATAGCCAGAACCATTTGTCAGGGTCAGTGTGATCGTCTCATTTGGTTCATCAAGGGCATCATCGACAATCGTGATTGGTATCGACGCCGTTGTTGCACCCGCTGCCAAGGCAAGTGTCCCCCTGTTCTGGATGGTGTAATCGTTGCCGCTTCCTTCAAGAGCTGTTCCGCCAACGGTGTAACGCAACGAAAGCCCTCCCGATGGTACTTCCTTGTCAAGGTTGATCGTCACATTGTGGGTCCCCTTATCTTCGGACAGGGTGGACGATGACGAGGCAAAGGACAGGGTTGGTTCTGCTGGAGCAGACCCTTCGTCCTGAAGGGTAAAGGTCAGGGTGTTTGGTGTTCCTGAAAGATAGTGTTCATAGTAGGCACGGGTCGCCTCGGATTGCTCCATGACCTTAATGGTAATCGTTTCGTTTTGTTCCACCGCGGTATCGTTCAGGGGAACAATCCGAAAACGTTGCACAGCGATCTTCCTTTGCACGTAGATGAGGTCGCGTCGGAGATCAAGCCAATACTTGCCGAGTTGATATTGCAGACGGTAGTCCCGACCCCTGGTTGCCGATCCCTCAACCGCCAGAGGAATATAGCCCATTGTTTTTGTAAAATAGGGACGGCTGATCTTCAAGTCGAAAACAAGGGGTTCGCCGGTTTCCAACAAGGTTGTCAGGGAGGGTTGGGCAAAGAAAAGAGTGGGGGTTGTTGCCACGTCATCGTCGTGCACCGAAAGGGTTGCCGAACCGGACGTGCCAACCGTATACCCCGGCGCGTCCTTGAGCGACACCGTAATCTGGCCATGCGGCTCAAAGGTCGTATCCGCAACAGTCGCAACCGTATAGATTTTCGAGGCGGTATTGGCCTCAAGGGTGAGAGATTTCAGCCCTTCACTGCCTGATGCCAGAAAATCAGCTGTCGCGTCGTCTTCCACCATCAGGGAGACAACAAGGCTCGTTGTTGGTGCCGGCATGGCCTTAAGGGTAAATTGTGCGCTTGTGCCTTCGGTAATGGTGGACGGACTTGCCGTGATGGTAACAACGGGCAGTGATAAAATCGATGGGTCAGAAACAAGAACATCAAAGGCATTCGTTGTTCCATGTGGATCACCACCCCCTCCCACATTGGTACCAAGGGAGGCGGCATCAAAGTCGCTGTTTGAGCCAAGGGCAATGGTGAACGTCTCGCTGCCCTCGGACGCGCCGTCAGATGTTGCTGTCACCTCAAGGGTTGCCGTCTGTGCTCCTGCACCACTGAAACGTATCTTCGGGGTCAGGGTGCCCATATCATGAAGACTGATACCTGTGTTGGTGGCACCGGACTTCATCGCCATACTCCAGTCGCCGGTGGTCACATTGGTCCCGCTGATCACCAGCGGGACATCCATGATCTCGCCCGCCGAGAGGGTGCGGCCAAGGGTCGCCGTGAAAACCACAACGCCACCCTCGTCTATCCCACCTGTACCAGTTCGTGCAAGGCTTGCAACCGTTGGCTCGTCGTCCCTGATGAGGGCCGTGTCGGAGCCATCACCCGCAGACACCTGATAGCTGCCGGCCGTGGGACATCCCTCGGAAGCAGGGTCCAGGATCTCCAGGGTCACAACGCTGTCTAGATCGTCCGTATTGGTGTCACTCCAGGCAATCGCGTGGCCAACAGTACCACCAGCCGGAATGACAACCGACTTGATCCCTTTGAGACTGGCGGATACACGATCACCACCGGTCTCGGTGATGCGTACACAGACCGTCAGGGACGAGGACGGGGCAGGAGCAGCACTCACACTGAAATGCAACGACCGGGCCACACTGCCACGGCCACCGGATTCCGGATAAACCAGCTGACCACCAGTCCGGCCGTCACCCTCCGCGTCCGGTAACACGACCGTGATCTCCGGAATGGGTTCATCATCGTCCGTAACGGACACACTCACACTGCCAGCATCGCTGAAAACATAATCGGTATCCGTTGAAGTTGTCGCGTGGGCAATGGCAACCTCCTCATTACGGGTATCGCTATCGTCCTGTGGAGTAATTGTTACGGTCCGGGACTGATTCCAATTCGCTGGGGTAAAGGTCAGGGTCGCACTTGCTCCGGCGGTCCCATTCGGTCCATGCACCTTGACCTTGTCGGCATCACCGCTGGTCAGTGTCAACGACACATCGGAGGACGGCTTGCTTGCCAACACAACGGTATAACTCCCCGTTGTTCCACCCTCAGTGAGGTTAACAGTTGCCGTCGATAGCGTCACACCAGGAACCGGTACGTCATTGTCCGTGATGGTCAAGGTATAAACTTTGGAGGCACTCAATGCATAATCAGGTCCATCCGCAAGCGTCAACTCTATTGTTTCATTCGGTTCATCAAGGGTATCATCGATGATCACAACCGGGATGGAAGCCGTGCTGGAACCGGCAGCCACCGCCACCGTACCCTTGTTCTGGATGGTGTAGTCGTTGTCACTGCCCGCAGTTGCCGAGCCGCCAATGCTGTAACTTATGTTAATGTCGGTTGCTGGTGCTGTATGAAAGAGAAAAAGTTTAACCTCCTTTGTTCCAATAGATTCATTAACACTAGATGAAGCCGCAAAAGAAACATACGGTTCGTCATTGTCGCTGATGGTTATCGTCACATGATTTGATGCACCTGCTTTAAGGCCTGAAGGGAGAGGGCTGCCCAGTTCGACAACAGCGGTTTCATCAAGCTCGTCCTCAGTATCATCAACGGCTGTAAAAGTGGTTGTTCCACTCAAGGCACCATGTGCAATTTCTATCGTTCCGGTCACCGTGTAATCGGCTGGGGCTGCAGTTGTACCAGTGCTTCGCACCTGAACCGGGATACTCAGGGCTGCACCGGTTGCATTTGCATCCTCCAGAGTAGCCGTAATGGTTAATGGTGACGCCCCTTCAGTGATGTTACCATTACTACTGACTGAAAGGGAAACCGGATTTGGTTTGGGTTTTACAGTAACACCAACCGAATCGATCGACATGCCACTACCATAATTGTTACCATCACCTGAGGTTATTTTGTGCGTGATATTGGCCTTTCCTTCGGAAACTCCCGTGACTTTTACCGATTGTGGAATGAACCAGTTATTCGGTGTAAAGGTCACACTACTTTTTTCAACTTGGGCATGTGCATTGTCACTTGTCACAGAAACTGTGACATCGTTTGCAGGTAATGTCTGCAAAGAGAGGGCATAGGAGGTATTTGACTCAGTAAGAACAGCCAGGTCAGAAGGAGACACCAAGACTCCCGCTGTATCATCATCTTTAACTGTAATTGAAGCAGAGTTAAATGCAAAAGGAACGTATGTTACCGGGTCGTTATTATCTGTTGTTACGAAAACTGTAACCTCGCCGTTAGCCTCACCTACAAGATCATTTTCCGTTGGTACCCCAAAGGCCACGGTTCTATCACCTTTGGAAATGACGACGTTTTGTGCCCCTTCATTTTCGGAGGCTACGAAATCACTGCCGCTCGCGTCAAAAACATTCAGATTTATGGTAACATCCTCTTCAACGGGATGTTTTGCAAAGATAGTAAAACCTACCTTATCACCTTCCGTAACAGAAGGCCAAGACGTAATACCAATTTCAGGAATCCCCAATCCACTGTCAATAATCGCGACTTCAGTACGATGAAAAATATTAACTCTTACATTTATATGGCCTGTTTCGGCACGTGTGACTTCTTTGTTATAGAGTCCAATTGTTGATAATAATATCGATTCACTGTCCTCAATCAGCTTATCTTCAAGTATGTTTATATCGGTACTTCCTTCAATTTTTCCCTTTGGAATACAGATTTTCCCAGTGTAATTATCTCTTTGATGTTCATTTTCACTCCATGACCAGTCCTCTGGTTCCTCCAATACGTAATCCACTTTTTGAGTTGCTGTACTCAGATCATTAATGTAAACCCTAAAACATGTTGGTACAGGAACAGCATTAGACAGGGTAACTCTTGCGGTAACCGTACCACCTTCCTGCACAAAAACTCTATTGCCAGTAGAAGTATTTGTTTCTACAGTGAGGACAGCCGTGGCGTGCCAAATCGTTTTATCAGTGAAATCTATTGGGTTGGATTTTTTTGCCTTCACAATATTGAAAACAGGAAGAAGGTCTGATCCAACAGCTCCGCCATCTGGAAACTTATATTTCCCATTATCAAACTTATCAAACTCCAAATCAACTTTCTCAGAATCAGTTTCAGTATCTTGAGCAGTTGAATGCGCTTTCAGGGTCAATTCTACGGAATTGGCTGAAGGACCATTGAAACTGAAGATTACAGTTTCATCCCTAAGTTCCTTGTTTAAATCTGGACAGGTAACACCTGCAGGAAGCGGACTTTCACAGGTGAGGATGTAATCCATCCTAGATCCTGAAGGTCCATAATATGCAATACCTGATTTACCTCTACCGATGTTCAGTGGAACTTCAAGCGTTTCATTTTCAACAAGTTGGCGACCGATTGAAAGAGTCAGGACCTTGGTTTGCCCCTCCAAAACATTATCCCTGGTTCCAGATAACACGACTTTCGTTGGGTCATTGTCCTTGATCTTTACGGGTGCAGTATCACTTATCCCGGCCTTTGTCCCGGCTGGCAAAGTGCCCAATGATAATTCAAAGCTCTCGGGTGGTTCATCGACTGTGTCATCAATAATTAAGAGTGAAATGTTGCCAGATATTTTTCCACCTCTGATAATAATATCGCTTGATAACAAGTTATAATCTTCAACATCAGCAGTGCTGCCCTGAGTTACTTTAATCGGAATGACAGTATCTTTGCTCAAAATACCCGAAAGTGTTGCCTTGACTGTGACTATACTTCCTTCTTCCGCTTCATATTCGGAAGTGGTGAGTGAAACTGTTGGAGTTGCTATGCTCTCCAAGATTTTAAAATCTGCTAGATGGTCAATACCAATAGCACCTCCGCCTAGACCACTTCCCGAGTTTTCGTCAAGGATCCCGAGCCCAATCTGAACCGTTTCGCCAGAACTCTCATTGATATTGTCTAAAACGGCACTCAGATTGAATAAAATACTTTTTGAAGATGGTCCTTTGAAAGTTACCACTGCATTACCATTTGAAAAGTCATTGCATTTCACGTTGGTAACTTTACTGCATGACACATTATAGTCGCTTCCAAGGTGTGCCGTCCCACCGAAGGTAAGAGGAACAGTAAGAGATTCGCCTTTTACCAGTTCCCTTCCAAGTGAGATTGTAAATGTTTTTGAAAAACCTTCAGTTACATCTCCTGTACCTTTGAGAGTTACTAGGGTTGGATCATTATCAAGAATCTCAATTGTAATTGGCGTACCAGGTGAAACCCCATCAGGTAAAGATAGGCTATCGAATGTAACAGTCATAAATTCGGTAGGCTCATCTTCTTTATCGTCTAGTATCCTTATCGCTTGATTTCGTTTATTTAGATAATAATAAAACGTCAAGTCACCGAGTGTTTGATAGTCTACATTGGTTACCCCTTCACCGTAGACAATATATTCAGGTAGTGTCACAGTGTTCGATAGGGTACCCGAACGAGTGACTTTTATATTTTTTAACTCTCCTTCGGTAACAGGCCCTGTCTCAGAGGAATAAAATGATAAATCAAATTTAACCAACGAACCTACTGACTTAACCTCGACGGTAGTTGCTGGTAACTTTCCAGATTCTATATTGAAATTTTTGTCAGATGATGTCGAAGTATAATTTATTGAGGTTGTTCCCTTCTTTACACCAGTTACTGTAATACTCTGAGGTACATTCCAATTCTCAGTAGAAAAAATTAGAGGTCCACTTACAGTGGAAATTTTTGTGTTATCACTAGTTGGTGTTATCGTGACAGAACTTTCTGGACGTGAAAACAGTCGGATGTGGCTTGAACCTGAGGAACCAACTTCCACAGAAATATCTTTGGAATAGTCAATTTGATAACTCCCTCCTCTTTCATGAACCGCAGTAAAGGGTTTCATTTCCTCCCTGGATAGAAATTTATCAAAAAAGGCAATTCTATTTGGTATCTTTTGAAAAATTTGTTTTTTCTGACTTGCACTTATCCTTGTAGGTCTATAACGTGCGGCTAGATAAGCTAAAAAAGACTCTGCCTCATCTTCACGTGCGACCTTGGCATAACCCGAGACATAAGCTCCATCTTCTCGCTGAGCAGTCCACCATCCGGGATCGTGCATGATTTTTGGTTGAATCGATATATGCGCCGCCTCATGTACTAATAATTCTTCAAGTTCAGCACCTATTGATTTTCTAGGTACACCAAAAATTTGACCCTGATGGATCAAGGCAAACCAAGAACTTGCTAACTTGGTAATGGTAAGGCCCTTTACACCTGTACGCAGCACCTTAGGTAAACGCCCCATTGCTAAACCATACTTTTTGGCTTCAGTAAGCGCTTCCGTAGATGTATATCCATCATCAACACGGATTCGGATTGGAAAGCTATTTTCTCCATTGTCACAATTTGCATCGAAAAGCCAGAAGTTGTCCGGTTTGAATGGGTCATCATTAGAAACCAATCCCCACGGATCAGATAATCTCCAGTTTATCTGCGGAGGATTGGCAGGTGATATCGCGCAGGAGGAGGGGTCTGAATTTGTGATGACACCGGTCAGGGTATACACAAGTGAACCTGATGTCAGATGGGCCTCGGAAGACTTTGCAGTTAAGAGTGTCAGGCAAATAACGGCAACTAGGGCTGGTGAAAGCCACCTGCTTGAAAAACGAAACGCAGCCCTCAATTCCATACCCAAGCCTCTGCCTGTAAACTTATACTCTTTAGGAGGTATAAATATAATTTATGGAGGGGGGGGGTAAACTCGTTTAATCAAACCCACAAGATACAAAATTCCTGATCTACCAAACATCTCTATACTCTTCTTTTGATGGCCATTTGGATCTTTGGGTCGTGGACATAACTATCTTTATCTTGGTTTTAATTCCATCACTCCGATTAACTTCTGTTAATGATTTTTTCTACAAACTTCAAAATCAATTTTCGCAACAGCTGTTGTGGAATTGGCAACAAATCCTTTGCTCAGCAACCTTGGTGCAATCGCCCAATGACAGGCCAAAGTCAAAACCAACGACCCATCTACGATCAGTTAGAATTACTTTCCTAAATGTTATCAACTTCAATCACGAAATTTGTTCTTTCATGACTGGATCACACCTTTCTATGCGTAGACATTTCACCTGGATTGTTTTCCTGTTTCACGCCATCTAATAATCCACAGTATAACCCAAGCGGGAATTCCAGGGACCAAACCGTATAAAATGATTCCTATGGGACCAAACAGCCCACCGGTTATGGAAAAAATGCATGTGATTGGCGACAAGATCACAAACGCAACGATTGCGGTCTTTTTTCTGCCCATAAAATGAATTGCTTTCACGGCATAATATAAAAACAAACCCACAACTGCTGTGGGAATCAACTGGAGATAACTGTTGAGGTCCAAAGGAAACGTGAAACCTCTTATAATACCAGATAGAATAATCAGCAGAGGATTCCAAAGGGATCCTATACCAAGGGTTAGGATCAGATCAGAACGATTCGCAGATTTCCAATAACCCCGCATGTGTCTCCCATCGCTTCCTAACAAATTCCCAATTCATTCAGGAGGGATAATATGTCAAAACAAACCTACCCTACACCCGGTGATAAATCCTTGAATTTCTATCATATTCAATTTGTAATACGGGAGATTGAGGTAGCCCTCGCCAGTAAAATTTACTGGCTGAAATTTATGACTCCCCTAGCTATAGTCAATAGCGTGGTACCAGAATTTGATGTTGAAAAAGTTCTTGGTGTAAAACTTATTCCACCACTCAACTACCTACACGAAGCCGAGGAATCTTCCAAAGCACAAATCTCCTCTAAATCTACAGCAAAGTGCACATAATGAAAGGATTATTCCCTGATTAGGTAAATTTAAGCATACATGAAATCTATAAATTTCCAATCTTGATATTATAAACGACTAGTATCCTTTTTTGCTTGTATATATGATACTGGCAAAATGAATGTGTCTTTTTCTTTTCATTATTAAATTGTACTTAGGAATAGACAATTTGATTATATTGAATTTGGGTTGGATCAGGCCTAAGACAATTATAGACTAGGTAAGAAAAATTTATGATTAACAATACAGTAAACAGGGTTACCATTATTGGCTTTGTTGACCGTGAACCGGAGGTGAGGGAGTTCCCTTCCGGTGGACAGGTTTGCAATTTTTATGTCAAGACATCAGAAAAATTCAAAGATCGAGTAACGGGTGAGGACAGAGAAATCTCACAAACCAACAGGGTTGGGGTTTATGTTCCAAACTTTATCCATGCCATTCAAAATGAAGTTTCGCAGGGAGACCTCGTTTATTTGGAAGGGCGAATGGAAACGAGAAGGTCAACAGATCAGATGGGGAATGAACGTTACTGGACCGAAGTTTCGATAAGGCCCTATCACGGTTCATTTGCCAAATTAAATGCCTCTGAAAATAATGCCGAAAGCAGTTTCCCGGAGTCAAAACCACAGAATGAACCGAGTCAATGGAGAAACTATAAATCAAGCAATGATGATCCCGCTTCTGGAACTGGTGGAACTCGTCGGGGTTTTTCTTCAGATAGCGATGATGACGATAATATCCCTTTCTAGGTTAGAATTGGATTGACTTCTTTTTCTTTGATTTGCCCAAGGGTAAAATTCTTTGTCTCAAAACCTAGGAATTACTACTAAAATTCATAAAAAAGTCTATATTAATAGCAGGTTATAAATCAGGATATTTTTCCAAAATTTATACCCTCAGAAACTTGAGTTTTGACTGGGCGGAAGACCTTGAATTGATCTCAGGTTAAGATTTTAAATGATTTTTTTCTGAAATTCCAAATAGGCTGAGGATTTGACATTGGACGATAATGACATTGAAAATGAGGATGATTTTGTAGAACCCGATTCGGGTATCCCGACCATCTCATTAACGGACGAATTGGGCTCATCCTATTTGGATTATGCTATGAGCGTAATCGTTTCCAGAGCATTGCCTGATCTCCGAGATGGTTTGAAACCTGTTCATCGTAGAATCCTCTATGCCATGTACGAATCTGGAAATACGCACGACAAGCCTTATCGGAAATCGGCCAGACCTGTTGGCGATGTCATGGGTAAATATCATCCTCACGGCGATGCTTCCATTTACGATGCCCTAGTTCGAATGACACAGGATTTTTCAATGTCTGCTCCACTTCTGGATGGGCAGGGTAATTTTGGTTCTATGGATGGCGATAATGCTGCAGCCATGAGATATACCGAAATTAGAATGGAAAAAATTGCCCAGCAACTTCTGTTGGATATTGAGAAAAATACTGTCGATTTCCAAGATAATTATGACGGCAAGGATCAAGAGCCAGTTGTTCTCCCAGCAAGGTTTCCGAATATTCTTGTCAATGGAGGTAGTGGTATAGCTGTCGGTATGGCCAGTACCATTCCCTCCTACAATCTGGGTGAAATCATTGATGCTACACTGGAGCTGATCAAGAACCCGGATGTATCATCCGAATGCTTAATGGGGTTACTTCCGGGTCCGGACTTCCCTACAGGTGGTTTGGTGATGGGAAGAGTTGGTTCAAGGCAGACCTTCCTTGAAGGTAGGGGAAGAATAGTATTACGTGCCAAAACCCATTTCGAGACCATGGGTAAGGATGGTACCCGTATCGTTATTGATGAAATCCCCTACCAGGTCAACAAGGCCAACCTTGTGGAGCAGATTGTTGAAGTAGCTCGCAACAAACAGGTTACCGGAATTTCCAATATTCAAGATGAATCCAATCGGTTGGGTGTCAGGGTTGTAATTGAACTGAAAAGAGACAGTACCCCCGAAGTTGTATTGAACCAACTGTGGCGACACACAAAAATGCAGTCTTCAATTGTCAGCAATCTGGTTGTCCTTAACAGGGGTCAGCCAGAGTTAATGAACGTTACCCGGATACTTCAGGCTTTCATAGATTTTAGGGAAGAGGTTGTTACCCGCAGGACAGCTGATAATCTTAGAAGAGCCCGAGAAAGAAGCCACCTTCTTTGTGGTTTGGCAGTCGCAATATCCAATCTTGATGAGGTTGTCACTATTATCCGGGGGTCCAGCCAGCCTAGTGAAGCCCGAGAAGCTCTGATGGCGAGAGATTGGCAAGCAGAAGAGATAGCCGATTACATCAAACTAATTGATGATCCGCAAAACAAAATCAATCCAGATAACACATATCGGCTAACTGAGACTCAGGCTCGTGCAATTCTTGAGCTGAGGTTACAGCGTTTAACCGCCATGGGGGTAAAAGAAAATACGGATGAACTTCAGGTCCTGGCTGAAAAAATTAAGGATTATCTGGATATTTTGAGGTCCGGTGAACGGGTACGAGCGATAATTTCTGAGGAATTAATTGAAGTAAAGGAAAAATTTTCCTTCCCTCGAAGAACAATAATTGAAGAGTTTGATGAGGAAATTGAAGATGAAGATCTGATACCCCAGGAGGATATGGTTATCATCATTACCAAGGAAGGTTATATCAAAAGAACACCGCTGGATGATTATCGTCAACAATATAGAGGTGGTAAGGGTCTAGCGGGTATAAACACCAAGGATGAGGATTTTGTTAAAAATCTACTTGTAGCAAACACTCATGACGAATTGCTCTGCTTCACCACCAATGGCTTGGCTTACAAGATAAAAACCTGGAAGTTGCCTCTTGGAAGTAGGAACACGAAGGGCAAACCCCTTGTTAATATACTGAATGTTGAAGGTGGTGTTTCAATTGCAGACACAATTTTGCTATCAGAAACGGATTTCGATGATCCAGAAAAGTTCCTGGTCTTCGCTTTTTCAAATGGCAAGGTCCGAAGATCAGCACTCTCCCATTTTCAAAAAATACAGTCCAACGGTAAAATAGCTTTTAGCGGAGAGGAAAAGTATACTCTTATCGGTACCTGTTGTTGTACGGAGGATGACGACGTAATACTTGCCTCCAATCGCGGTCAGGCTATCAGATTTTCAACCAAAAACCTGCGTGAGATTAAATCCAGAAAGTCAGTTGGAGTAAGAGGACTGAAGTTACGTAAAAAAGATCATCTGGTTGGTTTAATTTCCGTACCGGCAGACCAAATCACTTCTCCTCAGGAACGTTCTGCATATCTCAAGTTTCGACGAACCGAAGAAGAGGTCGAGGAAACAGAAGGCAACGGTCTATATGAATTACCATTATTTGCTGATGGTGTACAAAATAAGAACGAGCAATTGGTAGAAGTCGAAGAATTGGTAGTTGTCATTACCAAGGATGGTGCTGGGAAGCTTACTTCCAGCCATGAATTCCCTGCGAAATTGAACAGAGGGGGATCTGGTGTCAAAGGCAATAAGGCAAAGGGAGTAATTGCCTTTATGAAGGTAACTCTTGAAGATCAGATAATGCTTGGTACCAATTCAGGCCAGGTCATCCGATGTAAGGTCAGTGATATTTCATACAGGTCCAGGTCAGCCGGGGGTGTTAGGTTAATGCGGATTCCAGAGGATTCCGAAATTGTGTCAGTTGCGAAGATAGATTCTTCCAAATTATCTGTTCCAGAGGATGAACAACCTGAAGAAAATCCAGAGAATCCCGAAGAAACGGCAGAACAAACCGAGGAATAGATTCTGACGACCAAGGCTCTTATCTTGGTATTATCATAAAATTATCCATGAATATAGAGAGATTCGCTCCTTCTCCTACCGGACACCTGCATTTGGGACATGCTTATTCAGCAATATTGGCATGGCGATCAGGAAAGGAAACTGGTGGCAAGTTTTATCTACGTATAGAGGATTTGGATACAACCCGTTCAAGAGAACAATACTCACAGGCCATTTTTGAGGACCTAACAAGGTTGGGTATTTCCTGGGACCCTCCTGTCGTGTATCAATCCGAACGTTTTTCAGTTTATTATGACTACCTGAGAAAATTAATTGCAATGGGATTGTGCTACCCTTGCAAGTGTACAAGGAAGGACATTCAGGAATCTTTGGAAGCACCAAACGCACCGCTCACGGGGAGAGGAATCAAGTTCATTTATCCGGGTACCTGTCGTAACAGAACTTTTGAAGAAATGAACAAGGGAGATGCCATTCGATTGAATTTATCAAAAGTTATTGAGTACCTTGGTGGAAAATCTCACTTTCCCAACCTGGAGATCAGGGAATATGGCCCAACCCACTCAGGAGTTCATAATGTCACACCGGATTACCTTCAGGAAAATTTTGGTGATATAGTACTTGCCAGAAAGGATATCGGGACTTCATATCATTTGGCAGTTGTTGTAGATGACGCATTCATGGATATCACAAATGTAACCAGGGGTGAAGATATCTTTGATTCCACATTTATTCATCGGCTTCTGCAGGAACTATTGAATTTACCTATACCAACCTGGACTCATCATGGATTGATCAGGGATGAAAATGGCAAGAGGCTTGCTAAAAGAAGCCCTTCATTTAGCCTCAGATCTTTGTGGGATCAGGGTTTGAAAAACAAGGATATAATTGCAATGGCAAATTGCCAACTAGCTTAAAAGTAAATTTGTGCTTTCAAATTCAGTGATCTACTTATCCGGAAATAGTTGTGCAGTTGCCATTTAAGGGGTTTAACAAACCTCAAACTCACAGACGGTGAAAAAATTTGGTCTAATCGAAACGTTAATTTCGATAAATATCATTAGATCCTATTTATCTGCGATAGCCAGGTAAAGTTGTATAATAAATTCAACCCTAAATTCAAAACATTTCCTTTAATCATTTGATTGTCTAGTGATTGAAACTATTGCAGGCAAATGCTTATTTAAATGGTAAATAAATCATTTCGGATATGTAAATGCATACGACCAGTGCTGATGAAAAAGTAACAAAGCTATATACCCAGAGGATTCTGGAACTGGCCAGCAACATACCTCTAACCAAACGGTTAGAACATTTTGAGGGCAGTTCCAAGGTTCGATCTCCCCTTTGTGGCTCGACAGTTACCGTTGATCTAGTTGTTAAGGATGGTTTAATCTCTGAATTCGGGCAGGATGTCAAGGCCTGTGCACTGGGTCAGGCAACTGCCTCCATTGTCGGGAGCAGAGTAATTGGAAGATCATTCAATGAAATCCGCACCGCAAGGGAACAGATGGAAGCAATGCTGAAGAAAAAAGGCGATCCACCTGATTCACCATTCGAAGAACTTGAAATCCTCTATCCCGCCCGTGACTATAAAAACCGACATGCCTCAATATTGCTGGTTTTTGATGCTACCCTGAATGCCATGGAACAAGCCATAAACAGACAGGGCCAATAATAGACTCACTTAATCAGGTCAAGCCATTCCTCTTCGGTAATTATCTCTACTCCTAAATCATTTGCTTTTTTGGATTTACTTCCGCTGCCTGGTCCAGCTATGACCAAGTCAATGTTTTTGGATACTGCACTATAAACACGAGCACCAAGAGATTCCGCCTTGATTTGGGCTTCCTTTCTGGTCATTTGCTCAAGTTTACCGGTAAATACCAGTGACTTGCCCGATACCGGTGTGGCATCAAAATCTATTTCTTGGGGATTTTCAAATTCCAGCTGCGGGACTAATTTATCAATCCACTCCTGGAATACTGGGTTGTGGAAAGTCGCTACCAAAGAATTGGCTATTACCTCTCCCAATCCACCAATACTTATTAACTCTTCCCATGCCTCCCCTTCTCTTTCCCTTGCTTTAGAAACAGCTTCAGTGAATTTTTCCCACGTTTGATAATGGTCAGCTAGAAGCTGTGAATTTTTTGAACCAAGGTACCTGATACCAAGAGCTGTCAACAATTTGGAGAAACTGACAGTTCTTTTCCGTTCGATTTCCGAAAAGAGTTCTTCTGTTGATCTCTCGCCCCAATTCTCTTCTTCTGCAAGTGCTATCCCATGTTCGTCAAGGTTCTTCTCCAAAAGGAAAATATCCCCTGGATTGGCAATCCACCTATCACCGGTACTTTCAATTTTCCGTTCATAGAACTGCTTGATCATCTTGGTACCCAAGCCATCAAAATTCAATCCATCAATTGATACAAAATACTGAAGTTTTCCCAATACCTGTGCCTTACACTCATATTCACCGGTACAGCGATAAATCGAATCTCCCTCTGGCCTGACGACTTCATTTTGGCATACCGGACAGAATTTCGGGAATTCAAATTTCGAACTGTCATTGTTTCTTTTTGTTAAATCAACATCGGAGATTCGTGGTATTACGTCACCACTCCGATATACTTCCACCGTGTCTCCTATACGGATATCCTTACCATTCCGTATGACATCACCCTTGGAATCAAATCCATTGATAAAATCCTCGTTATGCAAAGTTACACTGGAAACCGTAACTCCCCCTACCTTAACTGGCTTGAGCTTTCCAACCGGGGATAATGAACCTGTCCTCCCCACCTGAATTTCAATATCTTCCAGGGTAGTCCAAACTTTCTCAGGTGGCAACTTATAGGCGATTGCCCATCTTGGAAAGGTTGTACTGTTTCCCAATCTTTCCTGCAGATTAAAATCATTTACCTTGAACACCACCCCATCAATATCGAAGGGCAAATCGGTACGCTTGTTCAAAACTCTTTCATAATAGGAAATAAGAGACTTGCTACCTTCACAAATCTCTCGGTCCTGTATAACAGGCATACCCATAACATTTAGGTTGTTAATTGCTTCCCATTGGTTGTCTCCAAGTGGGGCCGAAATTTTACCCCAGCCATGTGCAAGGAAGGACAGATTTCTGGATCTGGTAATTTCCGGGTCCAATTGTCTTAGGGAACCAGCTGCGGCATTTCTAGGATTTAGATAGAGTTTCGGAAGATTCTTCTTACCCTCCTCTTTTGCCTTGTCCCTAAGTAACTGTTGTTTTTTGTTTAATTCTTCAAATTCCGCTTTTGTCATATAGACTTCACCTCGAACTTCCATTTCCCCTGGGCAATTTTTCAGTTGTTTAGGAATTGACTTAATCGTCAGGACATTCTCGGTTACATCTTCACCTATATCGCCACCACCTCTTGTAGCAGCCTGCACCATGACCCCATCCTCGTAGGTTAAAGATATGGCCAATCCATCAATCTTGGTTTCTGCAACGTATTTTATTGAGTATTCCTCCTCAAGATTGAGGAGGCGCTTTATTCTCTTTTCAAAATGATCAAGGTCTTCATTCGTAAAAGCATTGTCCAAGGACAACATGATCTGTTTATGCTTTACTTTTTTGAATCCTCTTGCTGTACCACCACCAACTTTTTCTGTCGGGCTGTTCGCATGTTTAAATTCAGGGTATTGCTTTTCAAGTTTGATTAATTCCAACTTAAGACGATCAAAATCGGCGTCAGGTATAATAGGTGAATCTTTATCGTGGTAGGCAGTATTTGCCTCTCTGAGTCTCTGGACTAGATCATCAATTTCGTCCTTGGGATGGGTATTTGAATTGTTCAAACCTAGGTTTTTCAAAGTTTCATTCATTGGATATCAATCTAATTCAAAACCAAATTCGGAAATTTCCTTGTTAGAAGAAATGTCAATTTGAACTGGTTCTTAATCTGATAAAATTACATTTTATCAAAAATATATTCACTTGCTGAAATAAACCCTGAATACTTTAGTGTGAGAATCTGATTTCGTCTCTGCATAAAAGTAAAATATATTGAATATTTCAGCTCCTTTTTCGAAATAGTGACAAAATTAACCAGTACCAAACCCAAATATTAAAGAATCTCAAAGTGATCCTATATTATTCAGATCACGTCCAAATACAGGTTTATTCACAAAATTGAACTTGAGGTTGCATCCTGCTCATGTATGATTTACCCAATACTGCAGCAGGTCTTTGAGATTCGGGCCTAATATTTAGATTGCAAAACAAATGCCGGTAAAAATCAGGAATACTTTGGGGTTTGAAAAAAAACCTGAGGAAACTCGTGTGGTAGTTGCCATGTCGGGTGGTGTCGACAGTTCTGTTGTCGCGGCCAAACTTCATGAGGAAGGCTATGAAGTTATCGGTATAACCATGCAGTTGTACGACCATGGTTCCATGGTAGCCAAAAAAGGGGCCTGCTGTGCTGGGAGAGATATTCATGACGCACGAAGAATAGCCAACGAAATCGGCTTCCCTCACTATGTCCTTGATTACGAAAGCTATTTTAAAAAGCAGGTTATCCAGGAATTCGTGGATAGTTATACCAGCGGATATACACCCATTCCATGTATTCGATGTAACGAACGAGTCAAATTCCGGGAATTACTGGAAATGGCCAAGAGCCTTGATGCAGATTGCCTGGCAACAGGACATTATATTCAAAGGGTTGTTAGTGAGCATGGTGTTGAGCTTCATAGAGCTAAGGATCTGACGAAGGATCAATCCTACTTTCTATTCACCACGACCAAGGATCAATTGGACTTCCTGCGATTTCCATTGGGGGAAATGAAATCAAAAAGTGAAACTCGTGAACTTGCCAAAAAATACGGCCTTTCTGTTGCCCAGAAACCTGACAGCCAGGATATATGCTTTGTACCTGATGGCGATTATGCCAAATTGGTAAGGCAAATAAAGCCACAAGCCCTAAAGCCCGGAAATATAGTTGATCTTGAGGGCAAGGTTTTGGGGAAGCATAATGGGATATCAAACTTTACGATCGGCCAAAGGAGACGATTGGGAATTAACGGGTTCACTGAACCTCTTTATGTCATCAGGATAAATGCTCTCAAGGCAGAAGTTATTGTTGGTCCAAAATCTGCTCTAGATACCTTCAATTTTGAAATTACGAATGTTAACTGGCTTGGTGATAAGCACTTTGAAGAGGAAGATTCAATTAATGTAGATGTCAAGGTCAGATCGACCCGATCTCCAACACCAGCAATAGTAATACCCTTGGGTGATCACAATGCCAGAATAGAACTCGTCAATCCCGAGCTGGCTGTATCACCTGGGCAAGCTTGCGTATTTTATTCGCAGGATAGTTCAAGGGTACTTGGAGGTGGATGGATTTCCAGAAAAAACCTGAATACAGTAGACAAGCCAGTGATTTAAGTACAAAGGAAACCAGCAGGATTTCCTGAATATTTTGCTACAAAATTCATAATAATAAGGAACAATTATGACGCTAGAAGATCTCCTTTCCCAAGTTGACAAAGAGTTTCCAGACTCACTGGATAGGCTGTTGAGTTTGTTGAAAATCCCCTCAATTTCTACAGATCCACAATACAAGGTAGATTGTCGTAACGCTGCGGAATGGCTGAAATCAGATTTGGATTCCATTGGTTTTTCAGCAAAGGTACGGGATACCGAAGGACATCCAATGGTTGTCGCTCATGGAGAACCCTCAGAATCGACTATTTTGTTTTATGGACATTATGATGTTCAACCGGTTGATCCATTTGAGAAGTGGGATCATCCTCCTTTTGAACCCAGGATTGTAACCGAGAATGGCCAGAAGGCAATTCATGCCAGAGGAGCTTCTGATGACAAGGGTCAATTGATGACATTTATTGAAGCTTGTCGGGTTTGGAAAGAAGTTACGGGAAGTCCGCCCACTGGTATTTCCATTTTGCTGGAAGGAGAAGAAGAATCCGGCTCTCCTTCATTAGTTCCTTTCCTGAAGCAAAATTCGGAAGAACTGAAAGCCGATCTCGCGTTTATTTGTGATACCGGATTATTTGAATCAAAGATCCCTGCCATCATTACCCAGTTAAGAGGTTTGATGGGAATTGAATTCGAAATTACTGGACCTTCAATAGATCTTCATTCTGGAATGTATGGGGGCTTGGCCGTTAATCCCATTCAAATTCTTGGTAACATAATTTCTGATCTTTTTGATTTCCAAGGAAGAATTGCAATCGAAAATTTTTATGATGGAGTCGATGAACTAGATCCCTCACAGAAAACACAGTGGAACAATTTGAATTTTGATCAACATAACTTTCTTGGCGAAATAGGATTACAATCCCCTATTGGTGAGATTGACCGAACTCCTTTGGAAAAACTCTGGTCTCGACCTACATGTGAAATTAATGGAATTAATGGGGGGTATACTGGAGATGGGTTCAAAACTGTAATACCTTCAAAGGCTTCGGCCAAAGTCAGTTGTAGATTGGTTGGAAATCAGGACCCTCAACTAATCAGGGATAACTTCTGTTCTTTTGTTAAATCAAGAATTCCATCTGATTGTTCGGTAAAATTTACGTACCATGGTTTGGCCGCGGCTTGTCAAATGCCAACAGACAAGCCTATTTTCGAAATTGTCAAGAATGCCCTGACCGAAGAATGGCAAAGGGAAGCGGTTTATGCTGGATGCGGTGGATCAATCCCTATTGCAGGATATTTCCAGGAGATTTTGGGAATGGATTCATTATTGACAGGGTTCGGTAAGGATAATGACAATATCCACTCTCCAAATGAGAAATATGATTTTGAATCATTTTACCGTGGGATCAGAAGTTGGGTCAGGGTACTTTACAACTCTAAAAACTGACAAGAGTCCGAGAGATATTCAAAGTATTTAGGAAATTATGAAGAATGCAAGACACTTCAGATGTAGACCAAAGAGAATACTTTAAATCTTCTCATGACGGTAAGTTATGCCGAAATGTAAGGTTGGGGAAGTTTTACTCTGTTGGTATATCAAAAATCTGGGAAGCTGTTACACAAGAAAAACAAATCCCAAACTGGTTTCTGCCAATTTCTGGAAATCTCACCCTGGGAGGTGATTATCAGCTGGAAGGTAATGCCAAAGGTAAAATAGTAATTTGTAAGGCGCCAATAGAATTCAAAATTACCTGGGAGTTCATGGGAGATGTGAGTTGGGTCACTGTTAATCTCCAGGAGAAAAACAATTCAACATTACTTATCCTTAGCCATATCATGAATTACGACAAAGCAGATCCATTTTGGGCAAAATATGGACCGGGTGCTACTGGAGTAGGATGGAGCCTATGTTTCCTCGGACTCACCAACTACCTAATGTCAGGTTCATCTGTTACCGAGGAAGGTCAGAAATGGTTGGGTACCCAGGAGGGTAAAAATTTTGTAAAAAACAGTTCTGATACTTGGGCTAATGTTCACATTACTACTGGTGAAAAGCCAGAAATTGCTCGGAGTATGGCGAACGAAACATATAAATTCTACACAGGATTAACCGATTAGAATTTGAAGGCGTTTTTGGTAATTTCTAATACGTTTTTGGGGGGAATTTTTAGTACCAATAATCAATAACTGTGAGGATTGGTAAGTCCCCCCCCCTTGGAGTTCAAACAATCCTAATAAGACCTGATTCAATTTTTACCTCGAAAATCTGTTTCCATCGCCCTCGGCATAAAATTCCAGAATTAACCCAGATTATAACTCACTTCTGGTTTCAACTACCTGCCCTCAAATTTTGGAAGACGTTTCTCCACAAAGGCCATAATACCTTCCCGAAAATCACGAGACTTGCCAAGTTTACCCTGAAGTTTGGCCTCTAATCTGAATTGCTCCTTCAAATTGTTATCATAAGTTTTTCGAAATGCTTGCTTGAGATTATAGTAGGCAAGTGTTGGCCCCACAGCCAATTGTTGAGCCCTTAATTGCCAATATTCTTCAAAACCATCATCAGGTACAGCTTCCCAAATCATTCCCCAATTACTGGCCTCATTTGCAGAAATTCTTTCCGCAAAGAGGGAAGCTCCCATAGCTTTGGCCAAACCGATTTTTCTTGGTAAATACCAGGTACCACCGGCATCTGGGATTAATCCAATTCTTGTAAATGCCTGTAAAAAATAAGCGCTTTCAGTAGCAAAGATCACATCTGTTGCCAAGGCGAGATTTGCCCCGGCACCTGCTGCCGCTCCATTGACAGCAGCAATGCTTGGAATCTTGGAATTGTAAATAGCCTCAATTATCGGATAGTATTCATCGCGAAGGGTTTGTTCCAGGTCGGCATTACCAAGATTGATATTATCTCCAAGATCCTGGCCGGAGCAAAAGGAATTTCCCTCACCTGTCAGAACCAGAACTCTGCCATTGGATTCTGCTCTATTTATGGCATGAGTCAACTCTTTACGCATTTCTGTGTTCAGAGCGTTTCTGACCTCCGGTCTGTTCAATTTTATAGTTACAACGCCCTTGTCAATGGTCTGCTTAATGGACTTATATTCCACTTTTATCACCCTTTCCCAATAAACTATTTGTGGTCAATTTGAACAAACACTCCGTTCAGTTTCTATTTTCTTCGAGAAGAGTTTCAACTTTTTCTTCCTCTTCAAGTGTTAAACTCTTGGTGCTGGAATCTTCATTTTTCTTATGCTTAAACCTTCGAAAGAATAAAGACACACAGATTAACACCAAAATGGGACCTGAAAAATACAGAAGCCAGTTTTGTGGATTAAACCTTGGTTTCAGCAGGGCAAATTCCCCATATCGATCAACAATGTAATCATAAATCTGCTGGTCGGAATACCCTTCAACCAGTTTATCCCTGATAAGAATACGAAAGTCCCTGGCCAATTCTGCATCTGAATCATCAATATTTTCATTTTGACAAACCATACATCGGAGATTTTGGGAAATCTCCCTCGCCCTTTGTTCCAGTTCAGGATTATCCAGTATTTCACTTGGTTCCACACCCAAAACATTGAGTGGGCAAAGGAGTGCTAGAAAAACGATCAAAGCGAAGACTCTTTTCAAGTTGCGCCACTCCATTCCTTACTTCGCATTGATGGTATTCTACCAGATAAACTGATAAACCCTCCCAAGGCCATTACAAAGGCACCAATCCAAATCCAGTTGACCATGGGTTTAATGTAGGTCCTTACAACCCAACCATTGTTACCTTGTTGATCACCAATGACGATATAAAGATCTCTAAGCAAACCCATATCTATGGCTGCCTCGGTTGTGGTTGAGTTGGCCACGGGATAGACTCTCTTCTCTGGAAACATTTCACCGACCGGTGAATTGTCCTTAAATATCATGAATACTCCCATCTGAGAAAAGTAATTCGGTCCCCTTACCTCTTCAACATTCTGAAAAAGAAACTCATAGGACCCGACTTGGAATGTCTCTCCAATGTGGGCAACCCTAATATCTTCTTGTTCCCAAGAGGTAATGGAGGCAATCCCCAAAATGGTAAATCCAAAGCCCAAATGTGCTACAGATTTAGCTATGTCTGCCTTGGGAAGCAATCTAAACCATCGCCAGGACTTCTGAATGGAATGTTTCCCCAGACCCACCCGATTGGCTAATTCCCAAAGGGTACCAAAAACAATCCAGGCAGATAATAGCAATCCAATGGGACCCAGCATCCTTATGCCTGTTTGTAATGAAAAAACTAGAACTGCCAAAGCGACTGCCAAAAGAGAAGGTGCAAGCAGATTCTTCGCTGCCTTATTGATATTACCTCTCTTCCACGCCAATGATACTCCAACAGGTAGTATTACCGAAAGAACTACCATGAAAGGAGTAAATGCCAAATTGAAATAAGGGGGACCAACTGAAATTTTGTCGGCATAAATCGTTTCAATGATTAATGGCCAAAAGGTTCCGATAAATACAACCATGGCCGCGATTACCAGAAGTAGGTTGTTGGAAACCAGGGCAGATTCCTTGCTCCAAAAGGAAAATACTCTACCTCCCTTTATATTTCGACCCAAAACTAGGTACAGTAAGAATGCTCCTCCTGAGAATAGGAACATTATTGCCAGAATAAAAATTCCCCTGGTAGGATCGGTGGCAAATGAATGAACGGAGGTGATTATCCCGGATCGTACCAGAAAAGTTCCTATAAGTGACAGGGTAAAGGCAAGGATGGACAATAATACCGTCCATTTGGCCAGTTGTTCCCTTTTTTCCAAAACAAGGGTCGAATGTATAAGCGCAGTCGTTATTAACCAGGGCATGAAGGAAGCATTTTCAACCGGGTCCCAAAACCACCAGCCTCCCCAACCAAGTTCATAATATGCCCACCATGAACCAAGTGCGATGCCCATGGTAAGGAACATCCAGGAAAGTAAGGTCCACGGTCTGACCCAATTGGCCCAGGCAGAGTTGATGTTTCCATGGACCATTCCTGCCAGGCCAAAACTAAATGAGATTGATAGACCAACATAACCGAGATAGAGCAGAGGAGGATGGAATGCCAAACCCGGGTCTTGGAGTAGAGGATTCAGATCATACCCGTTAAATGGTGGGAATTCCAATCGTGTGAAAGGATTCGAGGTGAATAGTATAAACGCCAGAAAGGCAAGAGTGATTGCTGATTGAAAGACAAGAACCAATGCTTTAAATCGTATTGGAATTTGCCTTTGCAGAACTACTAGAAGAAAACCAAAGAAAGATAAGACCAGCACCCAGAGAAGCATGGATCCTTCATGATTACCCCAAACGCCGGAAACCTTGTACAAAAGTGGTTTTAGGGTGTGGGAATTGTTGGTAACCAGGGCAAGCGAAAAATCTGAACTGATAAATGCCCAGGTTAGGGACAAAAAAGATATCCCAATCAATCCAAACTGTAAAATTGCGATTTGGGTTCCAAGGTATATCCATTTTAGCCAGTTTCTTTGATAGCCTGAAACCAGTATACCAAGCTGTAGAAGGGTAACTAGCAAAGCCAGTATCAGGGAAAGATGTCCAAATTCAGTGATCATTTCCTTCTACCAGACTTACGAAGATCCCAACAAAGTGTTTGAGACGATATTCAAACCAACCGAGGCAACTCCTTATTCGGAAGTTTCCTCAATAGGTTTGAAGAGACCTTGCTCTTTAAGTGTATCTGCTATCTCTTTTGGCATATATTTTTCATCATGTTTGGCAAGTATTTCTGTTGCTATAAAAACACCATCCATATAATTTCCAAGAGCAATCGCACCCTGCCCCTCGGAAAACAAATCAGGTAGAATACCGTTGTATTCTACACTAATTGAAGATTCCAGGTCGCTAATTTCGAAAGTTATTGTACCGTCCTGGTTCCTGTTTATCGAATTTGGCTTAACAAGCCCACCAACCCTGAAGGTTTCTTCTGGTCGAGGTAAATCCAACAGAACCTCGGTAGGATTTCGAAAATATGAAATACCTTCCCTGAATCCGTAACCTATCAAAACCGATGCTAAAATTAAAAGAGCAACAGAAACCAACAGAAGTTGAATTCTTCCCCTTTTCCTTAAGGTCTTCATAAACTAAGGTACCATGGGTATCAATGATAACCCTGAGCCTTCATCAAGACCCAACATGAGATTGGCATTTTGAATTGCCTGACCAGAAGACCCCTTTGTAAGGTTGTCCATAACCGAAAACAATTTAACCCTCCCGGGAATTCTATCCTCTATGACGCCCAGAAAAACAAAATTTGACCCCCTGACATGTCGAGTGGATGGGATTTTGCCATAGGGCAGGACATGTATAAATTCTTCTTCCTTATATCTATCAACGAGTGCCTGGTAGATGTCCGAGTCCTTGCCTTCAACATATATTGTCGCAAGAATACCCCTGTTCATTGGGATAAGATGGGGAGTAAAAGTCACTTCTACCCTTTGCCTGGCAAATTTGGTCAATTCCTGATCAAATTCTGCTAAATGTCTATGGTTGACTGGATTATAAGGCTGACAGCCTTCAGATAATTCTGCAAATAGAGTGTTAACCTTGGCAGCTCTTCCAGCACCTGATACACCTGCTTTTAGGTCTAGAATTATACCTTTGGTAGATATAACGCTTTTTTCCAGCAGCGGGATTAGAGGATATAGGCCTGTAGCTGAATTACACCCTGTACAGGCTACTAGGTTGGCACGAGATATCTCATCCCTGTAAAATTCAGTTAATCCATAAACTGCTGATCGTTGAAGTTCTGGAGCTAGATGTGGATTACCATACCATCTCTGATACGCATCAACATCGGTTAATCTGAAATCGGCGGACAGATCAACAATTTTGGCTCGTCCAAAGAGCTTTTTGATTACTTTTTGACTGGTGGTGTGAGGAAGCCCACAGAAAATCAAATCACATTCTTCGGGTACCAGATCATCTAATGCAATTAGGTCCGGCAAATCGACATTCTCGAAACTCGGAAAGACATCGGAATAAGATTTTCCGGCATTCTTATCAGCTACCAATGAAACTATTTCAAATTGAGGGTGGTTCAGTGAAATCCTTACCAACTCGAGGCCCGTGTATCCGCTTGCACCAACAATTGCTATTTTTTTTCTGGCCATTTTTGTAAGTTTTCTTTTCTATCGGGTAAACTCAATATATCTCTTTAAAAATACTGTAGCCTTGTTTGTAACTGAAAGGGGATTTCCTGAAGTAATAAATTTGTTTTCACAAAAGTGATAATCAACCCATTTATTTCTTTGCAGATAATCAGCAAGGCTTTCGGCAACCACTTCTGATTGGCTGATTATCCTCACCTCTTCACCCAAAGTCTCCTGAAATGCCTTCTGTACTATTGGATAGTGGGTACATCCTAGTACTGCAACCTCGGGATTCGGCATTCTTCGTAATAAGGCTTCAGCATGACTTTGGGCAATTGCTTCTGCAAGAATCAAATCCCCCTCTTCAATGGCATCCACCAGCCCACCACAAGGCTGCGACTCGACATCCACTCCGATTGCCCGGAAGGATAGTTCTCTTTGAAATGCCCTGGAGGCTACTGTGGCAGGTGTGGCAAATAATGCAACCCTGTTTACGGAGGTTTCTATTGGCGCAGAATTGTCTCCCCAATCTCTTTCAATTATTGTTTCAATTGTGGGAACAAAAATTCCCAGGACTCTTTTGTTCTTCGTAACGATCTCTTCCTGCAATTTCTTCAACGATACAGCCGATGCTGTGTTGCATGCCAAGATTACGAGTTGACATCCTTCCTTCCATAATTCCTTAACTCCATCACAAGTGAACTGATATATTTCCTCTTGGGTACGAACCCCATATGGGGCACGAAGATTGTCACCAAAATATATCAACCCGATTTCCGGGAGACGTTTCGAAATAGCATCGAAAATGGTCAAACCCCCTAATCCAGAATCAAAAATCCCAATAGGAATAATCCACCTACCAAAACAAAGGAAAAGTTACGATAAGATTATAGTGTAGGAAGAAATATCTCCAAAACCACCCTAAGCATTAATTTCTTGCCCGGTTTTCCCAACCAAGAATATCAATGGGCAATAATCAAGTGCGGTTCATTAATGAACCAAGGGAGAAATTAACGCTTGGAGAACTGGAAGCTTCTTCTGGCTTTACGCTTTCCGTATTTTTTCCGTTCAACAACTCTGGAATCCCTTGTTAGAAAACCTGAGCTTTTCAAAGCCGGGCGGTAATCGGGTTCATAGTACTGAAGCGCCTTGGATATACCATGCCGCAAAGCTCCTGCCTGGCCCGATAATCCTCCACCCTTCACCGTTGCAATTACATCAAATTGGTTTTCAACATTAAACAATTTGAACGGTTGTAATATAATCATTCTTAAAACGGGTCTGACAAAATAGGTATCCAGATCCTTCCTATTTATTGTTACCTTACCCTTGCCTGGCTTGATCCAGACTCTGGCGACAGCATCTTTCCTTTTACCTGTTGCATAGGATCTTCCCAAATCATCTCTAATCGGTTCACGCTTTTCTTCCTCCACGAGGGTAGTTTCACCTTCAGGTTCTGTTGATTGCTCCTGAAGAGCTTCGAATGGGCTATTTTCTTCGGTCATGAAACTTTACTCCGGGTGTTTTTTTGGTTCATAGAAGCCAAGTCGATAACTTCGGGATTTTGAGCAGCATGTGGATGCTCAGAACCGGCATAAACCCTTAAATTTGTCATTAATTTTCTGGATAGCTTATTGGAGGGGAGCATTCTCTGGATAGCTTTGGAAACCACTCTTTCAGGAAACTTCCCCTGTATGATTTGCTCTGGGGTTCGGGATTTAATCCCTCCTGGATAACCAGTATGCCAATAATAAACTTTGTCTTTCCGTTTGTTGCCTGTGAGTTCCACTTTTTCGGCGTTTACAATGATCACATTGTCTCCCGTATCCATATGTGGAGAAAATTTGGCCAAATGCTTTCCTCTGAGTCTAGAAGCCACGAAAGCTGCTAAACGTCCAAGAACAAGCCCTTCGGCATCAATCAATATCCACTTTTTGTCTATATCTTTAGGTGTAGTTGTATACGTAGTCATATGAATGTCGCCATGAAATTTTCTGGTATAGAAGAAATCGTAGAAAAGAGCCGTTTAAAGGAAATACGGGCCTTGTCAACCCATTACCCCACACACGAATGTGAAAATGGGGCAAATGCATATTTTTTCAAGTTGCCATCCGATATTTTTTCCAATGCAGAAAATCGATAAATCATTTCTCCATCAATCAGGAATAGAATATGTAAGGTTGGCTCTTACAAAAGGGCTATTCTGCCCCTTCGAATAAATGTACACCTCACCGACAGCCAATCTTCGGCCTAGTTTCAACAGTCTGGTTTCGGCTAACAAAATCCCAGGGGAAGGCTTCCTCATGAAATCAATCGAACAGTTGGTGGTTACTGCCAAGGCCTTTGGACCGATATAAGCTAGTACAATTAGATAGACAGAGACATCAGCAAGTGAAAATAAAGTTGGACCGGAAACTGTCCCACCTGGACGCAAATGACGTTCATCTGTCTCCATTTGGATAACCATGTTAGCATCTTCAAAACTCTTGATACTATATAAAGGCGCAGCCTGAGGAAATTCCCTTTGTAGAAAATTCTCCAGCTCCTCAATTGTCATTATTTGTTTCATAGATGGTCTTAATTTTTTTTCAACAAGGCAAACTTTTCATTTCCATACGGTTAGAGTTGTCATTGATTTGATTCAATAATTCAAGGATTGGTCGTCCTAGCTGTAACTAATTCTATTCCCTCGCCAAATATCGCCATAAACATTTAAAAACTCTGTTTTTTGTAAGGCAATATTATTCTCAACTAACTTTACACTAGCCCGACTAAGTACAGTATTTTGGTAAAGGACCCAACTATATCATACAAGTGCAAACAAACTTCAAGGCATAATTGATTGCATTTTCCAACCCATTGGTATAACTGACTCAAACTTTAGCTTTGATGAGGTAGCTACTAGCAATTATTTAAAACGTGCAATGATGTACGAAGGAAATTATAACGGGTAGGAGTTTTAGCAATACACACTTGATGGAGGAAGTTTCAAAACATGCCCATTAATAACAATTTTCTTTTCCCTTGAGATAAACCTGATTTGTGCAACAATACCCCATAAAATTAGAAGACCAAATTAAAAGCTTTTAAAGACAAGGGTATACAAATTGATGCGGATCCGCAGGACCAAACATTCCTTTCTACAATCAGCTATATTAGATTAATAGTTTACCTGAATAGTTCTAAGGGTAACATTACTAAACTAAGTGAATTAATTGAACTCTATGAATTCGATCGCAAATTGCGGTTACTGATATTTGACGCTGTTGAGCGAATCGAAGTATGCATAAGAAAACAATTCTGTGATTGCATAGTTAATAATTTAGGCCCTTTAGGTTATCGGAATCCGGACCATTTTCATTGCAGTTTTGTACAAACGCCAACAAATGACCACAATTGGAAGAATATAAATTACAAAAAATGGCTGTGTTCAATAGAGAAAGAATTCAGCCGATCAGAAAAAAGCAAGAATCACACCGACTTTTCTTGTGTACCTATTTGTGAGATAACAGAAACAATGTCCTTTGGATTTCTTTCTCGGGGATGTTACGGATTGAAAAAAGATCAACAGCTTCAAATTACAACTTGGTTCGAAATCGACAAAGGGAAAATAGATCATTGGTTCCGAATACTAACAAATTCTCGAAATATTTGTTCACACCATGCTATTTTGCGGGATAAAGATTTTAATTTTAAGTCAAAAAAATTAGGTCATCACAAAGCCATTAATGGTTTAATTATTTTAATTAGCCATCTACTCAAAAAAGACAAAAATTATTCAAATTGGAAAAAGGAAATGGAGCAGCTGGCAATACCAATTGTTAAAAAAAGAGCATGGCTACAGGAGATCATGAGAATTCCAAATCAATTGAATGAATCTGATTATTGGTAGTAGTAAATTTATTTTGATGGGTAATTATTTCCTGATAGAAACTGTATAGCCACATATCTTATTTCTCTGTCAGTTTGTCGTTCAAAAAAATGCAGAAATTTTTTTGTTGACATTTTGCAATAATAGTCTAGGTTGGATACTAACACAGCCGCCACGCCTCTTTATTAAATGCGCCTCTTGGCGGCTTAATTTTTTTGGATGTACTTCTATCTAGAAACAAGTTGTTTGTTGTAAAATGAGGCCATGTTTGGCACTTACCTACAATTAACTATGTTTAGACTCACCATACTTCTTGGTAGCTAAATATTTTGATTCATTTATACTATCCCATATCGGGTGTTAAGCATTTGGTTAAAACAAGGATAGTACGGCTTTGAACTTTAAATTGATTCTTTCTGATATGTCTATAAATGCTATCATGAATTCAAAAACAATAATTCTGTTGAGTTGATGTGAACGAAGAAATATTACTCCGAAATGATCAAGATAAGATTACTTATCTGATCTTTAACAAACCTGAAAAATTAAACGTCCTTTCGGAAGAGATGTTGGAGGCTCTTTATGGTCATCTAACCAACCTCGAAAATGATGAATCTATAAAATCTATTGTTCTAACGGGTAAGGGGAAGGCCTTTTGTGCTGGCCATGATTTGGCTGAGTTGACCTTGGGGCGACAAGTTCCGGACGGAGGACAGGAATATTTTCAAAAAATATTCGGTTTATGTTCTAAAGTCATGCAGAAAATCCAGGAGGTTCCCCAGCCAGTTATCGCTCAGGTTCAAGGCCCGGCAGTGGCGGCTGGATGTCAACTGGTTGCAACCTGTGACCTGGCTATTGCCGGTGAATCTGCTAAATTTGGAGTAAATGGTGTCAACATCGGTTTGTTTTGTTCAACTCCCATGGTAGCACTAACCAGAAACATCCATTTGAAAAATGCCTTTGAATTACTTGTCTCTGGAAAAATTATTAATTCTGACGAAGCTCGAAACCTTGGTTTGGTTAACAGGGTTGTTGCTGACGATGCCTTGGAGAATGAGGTCAATGAATTGGCTAATCTCATTTCTTCCAAATTATCAGCAGCTGTTAAGATTGGAAAGAAAGCATTTTACAGGCAAGCCCAAATGCCTTTGGATAAAGCTTATGAGTATGCAGGCGATGTAATGGTTACCAATATGCTTTACAGAGATACGAAAGAAGGAATAAGCGCTTTTCTGGAGAAAAGAAAACCTGACTGGAACTGATAAGATTTTATAGAGAGTAAATCTCAGAAAATTTATTTTCCAAATAATCCAATAAATATGAGGAGCTAATTGGAGCACCTGTTGCTGTTTCGATTGTTTCCTGCGGTTCCCTTAAAGCCCCATGCTGGTGGATATGATTTCGTAACCAATTAGTTGCCGGGGATATGTCACCACGCGCCAGGGAATCATCCAAATTTTCAATCTGCATATTCATGGTTTTAAACAGACACCCTGCATATACATTTCCCAAGGCATATGTTGGAAAGTAACCGAACAATCCCAAGGACCAGTGCACATCCTGAAGAATTCCATCGGAAGGCCTTTCAACTCCGTAGCCAAAATAGTCCAGAAACTTCTGATTCCAGGCTTCCTCAAGGTCATCAACATCAAGATTTCCTGAAAAAAGGTGCCTTTCAAGTTCATACCTCAAAATGATGTGTAGATTGTATTGGACTTCATCGGCTTCAGTTCTGATAAAACCTTTTTTTACCTGATTGATCCATTGATAAAATTCTGCACTTGAAGAAACGCCTATATCTCCAAAAGTGTCCTTCATTTTCTGATATAACCATCCCGAGAATTCCTTGCTTCTTCCCAGTTGATTCTCACAAATCCTGGACTGGCTTTCATGTACACCAAAAGAAGCTCCATTACCTATAGAAGTAAGGTTATATATTGGGTTTACATTTTGCTCGTACGCTGCATGGCCAGCTTCATGGATGGTTGAATATAGACAGTTGAAAGGGTCACTTTCATCCACTCTTGTTGTGATTCTAACATCTCGACCCGATCCCATACAAAAAGGATGGGATACCAAGTCCAACCTTCCTTTATCTATATTATAACCAAAACACCTGGCTAATTCTTTGGCAAGGCCAAGTTGCTTATCCTCAGGGAATTTTCTCTTTGTATGAAGGGTATCAGGTGATTTTTCGAGGATTTTATCTCGAAGGCCATTCAACCTCGGTTTCAACTCTCCAAAAATTTCATCAAGAAATTTACAGGTCATACCCACTTCATAATCTTCGAGGAGACCATCATAAGGATTGCCCTCGGGGGAAAGAATATCCCCCTCTTCCCTTTTCAATGCAATTACCTTCTTTAATTCGGGTTTGAATGCTTCAAAATCATTGTTTGCTTTTGCATTCCTCCAGACAAGTTCTGCCTTGGTTGTCTTTTCAACAATGGCCCTTGATAGTTCTTCGGGGATTTTATTGGCACGGTCGTAAGATCTTTTAATTTCCCTTATTTGCGCTTTTTCGGCAGGCACTAGATGTTCCGAATTGATCTTGGTAAGTAGCTCACCCACCAGAGGAGATTTTTTCCTCCGGTGTATTACCCCCTCTAGAGAACCCAGACTCTCAGCCCTTTGCTCAATTGCCGAAGGTGGCATTTTGGTGGACTGATCCCACTCCAAAATTCCATACAAGTAAATCAGGGAATTGGTATCCCTTACATACGATGTAAGATTGATATAATGGTCCAAGATTTACCTCCTAAAATTTATCTGACTCGGAAATCTGCACCGAAAAAATATCTGGGTGTACAAAACAATCAATAAAACTGCAAAGATTTGATGGATCAATGCTGGCAAGAAGGGTACAGAATAAATAGTAGTAATAATGCCCAAACAAATTTGAACCAAAATCAATAAAAGCCCCATATTTCCAAGCATTTTCAACTGGCTATGGGCTGATTTTCTACACCGTAACCAAATCCAGACCACTGGAATCAATAGCAGGTATGCCATGGTACGATGGTTGAAATGGGTCAAGCTGGGATTTTCCAGAAAATTGATATACCAAGGTGTGTATTCAAAACTGTTTGATGGCAAGAACTCACCATTCATCAATGGCCAGGTGGGAAAGCCTATGCCAGCATCAATTCCTGCAACCAACGCTCCCAGGACAGACTGAAAAAACAGTAGACAAATGAATATCAAGGTCAGGAGTCCTGTACCTCTGTCCCGCAATCGCCTTGCTTGAAAGAGTTCATGCGGTTGGAAAAATGACAAGCTGAATTGCCACGATATGAGAAGTAAAATAAAGAAGGAAAGTGCCAGGTGAATGGCAAGCCTGTATGAAGCCACATCCACAGCATTTCCCGTTAGGCCACTTCGTACCATCCACCAACCGATGAAACCCTGCAGAAGCCCAAGACCACCCAGAAAAAGTAACCTCTTTGTCCAGGGTCTATCCAGTTTTTTTGTTAAAACCAGGTAAGTAAACCCAATGACAAAAACCAGTCCCACAAGCCTTCCCAACTGACGATGGCACCACTCCCACCAGTAAATTTGCTTGAAATCGGATAATTGCATTGATTTGTTCACAAGTTGATATTCTGAGGTTTCCTGGTACTTGGTGAATTCTTCTGACCAAGCGTTTTCTGATAGTGGGGGGATGAAACCTGTAACCGGGTGCCATTCTGTCATGGACAACCCGGAATCCGTTTGCCTGGTTATACCACCCAAAAGGACCATCCCAACAACCAGGCCAAAAAGTATTCCCAAAAATATGCGGATGCCAAAATTACTTTGAGATTTATGAATTGGTACTTGATCAGACTCTTTTCTGGTTCGTGTTTCAGAATCAGAGACTTCTTCAAACAATTTTCTTTTTTGATTCACAGTTTCACCAAACAAGTTTTAAATTGGGGAACTATCTATTTCCTGCCATTCGAAAGTGCTTTTCTAATTCGATGGAATGTTTTGACTTCACCTTCTGTAATTTCCAATCTCAATATAAGGTTTCTTAAGTAATCTTTCATGGCCTCAACCCTGTTTTCAGGTTCAAAATATCCAGTATCTTCAAGATCACGTATGAAGTAATCTGCCAACTTTATTTTGGAAGAAAACGAAGCAAACAATCCTTTGCTCTCAGACGAGGGGGGTGTTGTTTGAATTGCTTGTCGCTGCCATTCATAGGCCAGTAAAACAGCACTGTGAGCAAGATTAATCGAACTGAATTCTGGATTTGTGGGAATGAATACATAATCGTTGGCAAGTGTAATATCCGTATTTTCCAACCCTGTCCTTTCAGGACCAAACAGAAAGGCCACCTTGTTACCCTCGGTAATCAGTTGCCGCGTTTTTTCCATGGCAGCCTCTGGAGACAAAACGGATTTAACCAAACCTCTTCGTCGGGCTGTAGTTGCAAATACATAGGAATAATCATTGACAGCACTTTCAACATCTGGAAAAATTTGAGCATGGTCCAATAAAGAAGCGGCACCACTTGCCCGTGCTATTGCCTGGGAAGTTAACCAACCGTCCCTAGGAGAAACCAGTATCATTTTTGAAAAACCGAAGTTCAACATTCCTCGGGCAGCTGAACCGATGTTCTCACCGAGTTGTGATTTCACAAAAACAAAATCAGGATGCGTTTCGTAATCGGTGATTGTTTTTGGCTTCATTGAAATGATCTTGTATTAAATCAAGGCTTAAGGCTGTTCAAAATGGTTGAACTCCTTTCAAATAATGATAAGGAAGACGATAACAATCAAAAACAAAATCACCTTGCGGAATTTGGTTGCATGAAAGAACGGATTCTGGCTCAAAGACTGAATTCAACCATGACCAAAATGTTTTTCCTCGTGTTTAGATTAACAGTATTTACTTTTAGGGTAGTTTGAAAATAAAGAAGTAATGAAATAAAACCGTAAATGGTTAAGAATCAAATGAATAAAACTCTTAATGACCGACTACTGATTATACTTTCCTCCCCATCGGGAGCAGGCAAATCGACTCTTGCCAGATTACTTGCCGAGTGGGACCCTTCCATCAAGGTTTCTATTTCTGCAACCACTCGTCCCTCAAGAGATAACGAGAATGAAGGTAAGGAGTATTTCTTTCTGACCAAAGATGAGTTTCAAAATCAAATTGAAGCTGGAGATTTTTTGGAATATGCAGAGGTATTTGGCAACCTTTATGGTACTCCCCTGAAGTTTATTGAAGACTGCCAGAGAAACAATCTGGATGTTGTGTTCGATATTGACTGGCAAGGAAGCAAACAAATAAGACATTCCAGTTACAAAAAGAATGTCGTATCCATATTTGTGCTTCCCCCTTCCATCAAGGAACTAGATAACAGGCTTCGGCGAAGAGGAGCGGATTCCAGAGCTATGGTTGAGGGAAGAATGGAAAAATGTAAGGATGAAATCAGTCACTGGAAGCACTATGATTATGTTTTAATCAATAATCAGCTGGAAGAAGTATTGGAACAGATTGAAGCAATTGTAACAGCGGAAAGACTTAAACGATTACGTCAGAAAGGTCTTAAGGGTTTCGTCAGAAAACTTAATCTTGAATTCGAGGGCAAGAATTCATGACCATGTACGTATTGGACGGAATCGAACCTAAGCTACCTGAAACGGGTGATTATTGGATTGCCGAAAATGCTGATATTATCGGGAATGTAATCCTGGAAGATCAAGTGTCCATTTGGTTTGGATCTGTTTTAAGGGGGGACAATGAACCCATAACAATCGGCAAGGGTTCAAATATCCAGGATTGCTGTGTTTTACATACGGATATGGGATATCCGCTTACCGTCGGCAAAAATTGTACAGTTGGTCATAAGGCCCTCCTTCATGGATGTACCATTGAACACGACGCACTTATCGGAATGGGGGCTACAATTCTTAATGGGGCAACCATAGGCAAGAAATCTGTAATTGGTGCTTGTTCGCTAGTTCCAGAAGGTAAAACAATTCCTGACAACGCATTGTTTGTCGGTTCACCAGCAAGGTTCATTCGAACCATTACTGATGAGGAGCACAGGGATTTTAAATCAGCAGCAATTCATTATCAGGAAAACATCACCCGCTATAGACGTGGATTGGTGAAAAAAAGTTGAGCAGTCAGTGAATTTGTACAGCAATTTTCTGGAACCAGGTCAACTCGTCAAAAACCCTACCCAGCCAGAGTGGGGAATTGGTCAGATACAATCAATAATTGAAAACAGAGTTACCGTAAATTTTGAAAATGTAGGCAAGGTCGTACTCAATGGAAAGGAAGTGATCCTTGAAGAATACATTGATCAGGAAACCTGATGAGACCGGACATACAAATTGAAGGGGCTAAACGTTTGAATTGATAATTTTCGAGTGTACTAATCCATGGTTATGAATGACCCTCATTTTGAGTTGAAAATTGCCTCCACAAGAAAGGAGATACAAGCTTCCCAAAGACTACGCTACAAGGTTTTTGTTGAAGAACTTGGAGCAAGCAGTTCTACCGACAGTCAGGGACTACAGGTCGAAGCTGATGAGTATGACGAATGGTTTGACCATCTGATCCTGATCGACAGGAGAATCGATCCTTCGACAATGGATCATGTCGTGGGTGTTTATCGCCTTTTGAGAGATGACGTAGCCTTGAATAATAATTGTGGATTTTACTCTGAATCCGAGTTTGATCTCACTCCATTGATTGACTCCGGAAGAAAACTTTTGGAGTTGGGTAGGTCATGTGTTCATCCAAATTATCGAGCTGGAATAGCTATGTTTCATCTGTGGAATCGCTTGGCTGAGTACGTTTTTGAGCATAAAATCGAGATTCTGTTCGGTGTTGCCAGTTTTCATGGCACCAACCCAATGGACTTTGCCCACCAACTAGCCTATCTCCATCAAAACCATCTAGCACCTGAAGACCTGAGGGTTTCAGTCAGGGGCAACCAGGGAACCAATCTTGAGTTGATTCAAGCAGACAAGATTGACAAGAAAAAAGCCATTATCGGCATGCCTACGTTAATCAAGGCCTATTTACGATTAGGAGGTTTTATCGGAGAGGGTGCATATTTAGATTATGCATTCAATACCGTTGATGTTTGTATCCTGATGGACACCCAAAGAATGGCAAGCAATAGAAGGGAATATTTTCACCGAATGGTTGAGAGTAAATGGCCGGCCATTGATTAATGGTATGATTTGGAATTATTAGCTGGTGGGTATTCTTCGATTTATTGTCCGATTTATCCTGTTGATAACCGTTATTTATGGTTTATTGACAGTCTTTCTTTTAGTCCGTATCTTGGAGTGGCCTTTTGGACGGAAATTAACTCCTGGTATAACACAATTGGTGTGCCAATTATGTCTGGTAATCATGAGTATTTCTCAAAAGGTTCAGGGCACCCCGATGGATTCATTTGGGAGTGTCGTTGCCAATCATTCCTCATGGATCGATATATTTGTACTGAACTCATTCCAAAGAATATTTTTTGTTTCCAAGAGCGAGGTAAAAAACTGGTTTGGTATTGGAGTCCTGGGTCGTGTAACAGGTACAGTGTTTATTGAACGGAAAATGAGGCAATCGCTAATTCAAAAGGGAATTTTTTTTGAACGATTGAGCAAAGGTGATAAACTCCTATTTTTTCCAGAAGGGACCAGTACTGATGGACAACAGGTTGATCCCTTCAAGTCGACCCTGTTTGCAGCTTTGTTTGAACCGGATTTAAAGGATCGTTTGTTTGTTCAACCGGTGAGTGTTTATTATAGAGCACCTATTGGCCAGGATCCCAGCTTTTATGCCTGGTGGGGAGAATCCAACATGTGGGTTCACCTTAAGACTGTACTTTCTTCTCCTGGTGGGGGGACCGTTTCGATAACCTTTCATGATCCGGTCAGGGTTTCCGATTTCACTGATCGCAAGGCTTTGGCAAAACAATGCGAGACCATTGTACGCGATGGATTCGATAAAATGGCAAATAGTCCGTAATTTGAAAAAATTACTTTCTGTGTGTTGGATGCCAGAAAGTAACTTTCTCTTCCCCAACCGAAACGATCCAAAAGAAAAGAGTCCCCACTATAGCCGCCACAACAATTTCAGCCCATACAACGTCGAGGGCCAGCCTCCCTACCTCAGTCGAAATACGGAATCCCATTCCTAGAATAGGAGATCCAAAGAACTCAGCAACAATTGCCCCGATCAGAGACAAGGTTGTACAAATCTTGAGGCCATTAAAGGCAAATGGCATGGCGGCAGGTAGTTTTAACTTCCAAATTTCCTGCCAATAGGTTGCGTTATAGGTTTTAAGGATGTCCCTTTGCATTGCATCTGTTGAAGCAAGACCCTGAACCATATTTACCAGCATTGGAAAAAATACCATAGCGACTACTACAGCCGCTTTGGATTGCCAGCCAAACCCAAACCACATAACGAAAATTGGTGCTGTTCCAACAATAGGTAGGGCTGCTACAAAATTTCCCAAGGGCAATATACCTCTTTGCAGGAAAGGATAGCGATTTACAATAATGGCGACAATTATTGCCGTACCGCATCCGATCAGATATCCAGACAAGGCACCCTTGAATACTGTTTGAACCAGATCAATCCACAGGATATCCAAATTATTTGCAAAGGTCACAGCAATGGTAGTTGGAGGTGGTAAAATCACCCCAGGTACGTCAAATGCCCTAACCATACCTTCCCAGATAACAAGTAGTGATAATCCAAATACGGCAGGAATGGCAACTCTGATGGTTTTTTTTGGAGGCAACAATGAAAGGTAGATGTTCAAACCCCAGGCACCAAACCAGAACAATAGGATAAAGACAAGCGTAATCATCCAGTTAAACCCATTTTAGCAAGAGTATATTTTTGAAAAAAGCCAATAAGTCCAACCAGAATTGCGGCCAAGATAGCGGCTCCAATCAGGGCTGACCAGATTTGAACTGTTTGACCATAATAACTACCGGTGAGTAATCTGGCACCCAATCCGGCAACGGCACCAGTTGGTAATTCACCAACAATTGCTCCGACAAGGGAAGCTGCTACTCCAATTTTGAGAGAAGTAAACAAATAAGGGAGGGAAATGGGAACTCTAAGTTTCCAAAATATCTGCGTCTTCCTGGCAGCATAGGTTTTCAGCAAATCCATCTGAGTTGGATCAGGACAACGGAAACCGGCAACCATACCGACGGATACAGGAAAGAAGCTGAGATATGCTGATATTATTGCCTTGGGTACGAGACCTGATAAACCAATTGAATACAGGACTACGATAATCATGGGAGCCAAGGCCAAAATAGGGACTGTCTGACTGGCAATGATCCAAGGCATTACTCCATAATCCATTGCCTTGTTGTGGACAATTCCAATGGCAAGAAGTATTCCCAAACCTGTTCCTATCACAAAACCCAATAGGGTTGCTGAAAGGGTTATCCATCCATGATAGACCAAACTTCTTTTTGAGGTAATTTTCTTGTTTACAGTTGTATCCCAAAGTTCAAGTATGACTTGGTGTGGTGCAGGTAGCAATGGCCTCTTTTGGACCATTGTATCCTTGAGAATCTCTGAAAATGTAACTTCGACCCCTGCCCTGTTGGCCTGATCCTTGGTCCAATTGGAATTCAAGTAGACCGAAAAACCATACCAGATCAAAACTACGAAAACAGAAACTGTAGCAATCGGCAGAATGGATTTCATGGCAACCACCTTGCGGCTGTATTTTTCCACTTATTCATAGGTGTTGCTCATTCGCAAACCCATCCTAACTCTTTGAGCTATCTCAATGAACTCGGGACTGTCTCTGATATCTAGTGGCCGTTCTCTGGGAAGTGGGCTCTTGATTACTTCAACTACCTTGCCAGGTCGATTGCTCATCACAACAATTTTTGTTGATAGATAAACAGCTTCAGGGATCGAATGAGTAACAAAACAGATGGTTTTTTCTGTCCTTTTCCAAAGGTCCAGAAGTTGTTCATTCAAATGATCCCTGACTATTTCATCCAGGGCACCGAAGGGTTCATCCATAAGAAGAATATCTGCATCAAAGGATAAGGCACGTGCAATTGAGGCCCGTTGTTGCATACCACCTGACAATTGCCAGGGGAATTTATTTTCGAATCCAGTCAAGTGCACCAGATTTAAAACTTTCGCTACCCTTTCCTTCATTTCATCTCGACCAAATCCCATGATTTCAAGAGGTAGCCTGATGTTTCCGGCTATAGTCCGCCATGGATACAGGCTTGCAGCCTGAAAGACATAGCCATAGGCCCTTTGCAACCTTGCCTCCTCAGGTGTCATACCATTTACGGTAATTTCTCCTGAAGTAGGCTGATCAAGGGAAGCAACTATCCGTAACAAGGTGGTTTTGCCACATCCAGAGGGACCAATAAGGGAAACAAAATCACCATGATCAATATCCAGATTGACATCTTTCAATGCCTCGACAGGACTATCCTTGGTTTGAAATACCAAACCCAGATTCCTGGCCTGGATTACGGGCTGCTTATCCATTTCGTTGCCTTTATTCATTTTTCTCGGCACTCATCGGGGGATACATCTAAAGGGTTAGATACCAGAAGGAATATTTAATGGATCCCGATCTATTTTACGCGGGGTATTTAATTCCTTCCACTTGGACACTGCTGCATGGGGTGCAGGGAAAGGAGGACGGGGTATAAATTTACCCCTACCGGGTTTCGGTTGTGAATTCTGCCCCCAGGACCAAATTACATCACCTCGAGAAAGGGTATGTCTTGGCTGGGCATTTACCTCAAACCCTTCGAAAACATTGTAATCCAGGACAGATTTATGAGTTGTTGAAGTAATGGTTTTTGAAATCTTGGGATCCCAGACCACAATATCAGCGTCAGCTCCTGGTACCAGTGCTCCTTTCCTTGGGTAGATATTCAAAATTTTTGCAATATTGGTCGAGGTTACTGCAACAAATTCATTTGGCGTCAATCGCCCCTTTTCGACCCCTTCTGTCCAAAGGACACCCAACCTTTCTTCAAGACCTCCAGTCCCATTTGGAATCAGGGTAAAATTATCCCGACCCATATGTTTTTGATCAGTAGAAAATGCCGCATGATCTGTTGCAACAACTTGGAGTGACCCCGCGGCTAGCCCGTTCCAAAGGCCATCTTGGTGTTCCTTGTTTCTAAATGGAGGAGACATCACTCTACGAGCCGCATGCTCCCAATCCTTGGAAAAATACTCGCTTTCATCCAAGGTAAGAAATTGAATGAGAGGTTCGCCATATACACGCATCCCTTTCTGCCGAGCCCTTCTGATGGCCTCATGTGCCTGCTCACAGGATACATGAACAATATATAGGGGGACTGAGGCTGCGTCCGCGATCATGATTGCCCGATTGGCTGCTTCGCCTTCGACTTCAGGAGGGCGAGAATAAGCATGACCCTCAGGTCCGGTTATACCCTGCTTCAGATATTTGGCCTGAAGTTCGGCAACAATATCACCATTTTCCGCGTGAACCATGGGAAGTGCACCAAGATTCCGACACCTGTTAAAGGAGGCGTACATTTCATCATCCTCAATCATCAAGGCACCCTTGTAGGCCATAAAATGCTTGAAGGAATTTACACCCATCTCAACGGCATTACCCATTTCATTGAATATATTTTCATTCCACCCGGTAATAGCCATGTGATAACCAATGTCCGAACAAATCTGAGGGTGGGATTTTCGGTGCCACTCATTTATGGCATTCTTTATGGAACCGTCTTCTCCTGGGAGACAAAAATCAATCAGCATGGTTGTCCCACCAACAGCTGCAGCCCAGGTACCGGATTCGAAGGTCTCGGCTGCCGTCGTACCCATAAACGGCATTTCCAGATGGGTATGTGGATCAATTCCACCTGGAATTACATAGGCCCCTTCGGCATCAACATATTCATCGCCCTTAAGATCCTCACCGATTTCCTTTATGGTCTCCCCTTCAATCAGAATATCCGACTTGAAGGTTCGGTCTGCGGTTATGATTGTTCCGCCCTTGATTACTTTCGACATATCAACTCCCTGATAGTATCCACCAATATTTCCTTTGTATAACTCAATTCACCATTATTGCTGTATCAACCACTGCATGGAACAAGACATTTGTTCCCTTGGCAGCCCATTCGACAGATATTTCCTCAGCCTCGTTGTGGGAAAGGCCATCCACGCAAGGGCACATTATCATGGCTGTCGGTGCAACCCTGTTTATCCAGCATGCATCATGACCGGCACCAGAAATAATATTCCTGTGAGAATAGCCCAAACGTTCTGCTGCATTCCTTATTGCTGTTACGCAATCGGTATCAAATTTTACCGGATCAAACCCTCCAACTTTTTCAAAACTTATTTCCAAACCCAATTCATTACATATATCTTCGCCACCTTTACGGAGACGCTGCACCATATCGGCAATAACATCTAGTTCAGGTGACCTGAAATCAACGGTAAACACAACCTTACCTGGTATTACATTGCGGCTGTTTGGAAAAACCTCAATGTGCCCCGCAGCACCTACGGCATCAGGCCTGTGGCTCCAGGCAATTTCATCAACCAGTTCCAAAACCCTGGCCATACCCAAACCGGCATTTTTTCGCATAGGCATGGGGGTCGAGCCAGTGTGACTATCCTTTCCAGTTATTGTTATCTGCGTCCAAGACAGCCCTTGGCCATGGGTTACAACACCTATATCTTTACCCTCTGCTTCCAAAATGGGACCCTGCTCGATATGCAGTTCAAAGAAGGCATGCATTTTTCTAGCACCAACCACTTCATCTCCCTGCCAACCAATCCTTACCAGTTCATCTATGAATTTTTTTCCGTCAATATCTTGTCTGTCATAGGCCCATTCTTCCTCATGCATACCGGCAAAAACTCCAGAGGCCAGCATTGGAGGTGCAAACCGCGTTCCCTCTTCGTTGGTCCAGTTGGTTACCACAATCGGATGCTTGGTTTTAATGTTTAAATCATTCAGGGTTCGTACTAGTTCCAGAGCACCCAATACACCAAGGACACCATCGTATTTTCCTCCAGTTGGTTGCGTATCAAGATGTGATCCAACATAAACTGGAAGGGCATCAGGATCTTCCCCTTTCCTTGTGGCAAACATGGTTCCCATACGATCGATGCCGATGGTCATGCCAGCCTGTTCACACCATTTTTTGAACAAATTCCTTCCCTTGGCATCATCATCAGTTAGGGTCTGGCGGTTATTCCCGCCAGCAACACCAGGGCCGATTTTGGCCATTTCCATGATTGAATCCCATAACCTTTCGTGGTTTACAAGTAAGTTACCCATCGGTGAATTCATAATTTTTCCCTATTTAACCTGGAATTGACGTTTAAAATTATAGTTTGCGAAATTTAAGGTATCATTCCCTCGGAAGAATATGTGGCGAATCAATCTTTCTCGCACGCAAGAACATTATTGGGATGTTGTGTCCAGTTCAGGTAACCATCATCGACAGTTTGGCCTGTCCTTTTATCAACCACTCCCTGTTGTAGCTCTTCCATGGTAATGCATCCTTCGACTGGACACACATTGATGCAAAGATTGCACGCAACACACTCCTCATCAATTACCTCAAATGTTCTACCCGCATTAATCACAATAGCCTGATGAGATGTATCTTCACAAACCGCGTAACATCTGCCGCACTTGATACAAAGGTCCTGATTGATACGTGCTTTGGTCACATAATTAAGATTTAGGTATTGCCAATCGGTGACGTTTCCGACGGCTAAACCCCGGAACTCGTTGACTTCCTGAAAATCCTTGTCTCCCATCCATTCCATCAGACCGGATTGTAACTCACTGACAATTCTAAAACCAAAAGTCATGGCAGCAGTACAGACCTGTACATTGCCGGCTCCCAGCGAAATAAACTCTGCTGCATCTCGCCAAGTAGAAATTCCACCTATACCTGAAATGGGAAGATCACTGGTTTCTGGATCGCGTGCTATTTCGGCAACCATATTCAATGCTATTGGTTTTACCGCAGGGCCACAATATCCTCCATGAGTACCCTTACCATCAATTGAAGGTTCCGGACTAAAAGTATCAAGGTTGACAGAGGTGATTGATGAAACAGTATTAATCAGGGAAACGGCGTCTGCTCCACCTTTTTTTGCAGCGCGTGCAGGATAGCGAATATCGGTTATGTTGGGTGTCAATTTGACAATTACAGGCATACGGGTATTTGCCTTGACCCAACGGGTAACCATTTCGATATAATCAGGAACCTGACCTACCGCAGAACCCATACCCCTTTCACTCATGCCATGAGGACATCCAAAATTCAGTTCTACTCCATCAGCGTTCGTTTCCTCTACCTGAGGAAGTATCCCCTGCCATGATTCCTCATCACATGGCACCATCAAACTAACAACAACAGCCCTGTCCGGATACTTCTGCTTTATCGATTTAATTTCTTGAAGATTTATACTGAGGGGTCGATCAGTTATCAATTCAATGTTGTTGAGTCCCATCAAGCTTCTGTCTGGTCCCCATACAGCACCATATCTTGGGCCGTTCACATTTACTATATGTGGATCCAAACCCAGGGTCTTCCAGACAACACCACCCCAACCAGCTTCAAAGGCCCTTTCTACATTATATTCCTTGTCCGTTGGAGGTGCTGAGGCAAGCCAGAATGGATTCGGTGATTTTATTCCTGCAAATGTGGAGTTTAGAGTTGACATATTATTACCTCATTTCTGGGGTTTCTATTTTCTCAGTTGTTCGTGTATATCTTCGGCAGCATCCCGACCTTGAGCAACAGCTGTTACGGTTAAATCCTCTCCTAGAGTTGTGCAATCTCCACCAGCCCAAACTCCTGGTATGTTGGTTCTGCCGGAAGAGTTGACTGCAATCTTGCCACCCTTTATTTCGATTGATCCCATATCCCAGTCAAGCTTTTGACCTATAGCCAGAAACACTTGGTCAACTGGTAATTCAACTATTTCTTCTGTTTGTTGAATTTCACCATTAACGATTTCTGTTCTGCCCAATTGAAGTTTCTCTTCTGAGCCCTCTCCAGTAACACCTAAAGGAACAGCATTGGTAATCAATTTCACTCCATTTTTAAGGGCCAAGTTTATTTCATGTTCGGAAGCACCCATATCAGTTCGACCCCTACGGTATGCAATCGTTACATTTTCAGAGCCCAGTAATTTTGACTGAACTCCTGCATCAATGGCAGTCATACCGCCCCCAATAACTACCACATGTTTACCTATCGGGATAGATTCAAAACTGGAAGACAATCGAAGTTGTTCGATGAAATTTACAGCTTCAGTACATTTTTCGGAAGTAATTTTGAGCCTGTTTACATCTTCTAATCCTGCTCCTACAAAAACTGCATCATAGTCTTGCAGTAAACCATTCCAGTCTTCTGAACTTGAAACTGGACTATTAGAACGAACTTTTATTCCTCCAATTTGTAATAGCCACTCGACTTCTTTCTGGGCAAAATTGTTGACAGTTTTGTAGGTGGCAATACCTGTTTGATTCAATCCACCAAGAAAAGAATTTTTTTCAAATATTTCAACGGAGTGACCATACATGGCTAGTCTGTGTGCACATGCTAAACCTGCCGGGCCAGAGCCGATTATTGCGATTCTTTTACCTGTTTCGGGAGCTCTTTCATAGGGATGCTTTCCATCGTGCATTAAAGTGTCTGTCGCATATCTTTGCAGACGACCAATTTCAACTGGTTCACTTTCAGCAGTTTCTCTTACACAGGCACCTTCGCATAAATTTTCGGTAGGACAAGACCTGGCACACATTCCCCCCAAAATATTACTGTCAAATATGGTTTTGGCAGCCGCTTTGGGGGTCCCGGTAGAAATTTGTCTGATGAAAAGAGGAATGTCTATTTCTGTTGGGCAGGCTGTTACACAAGGTGCATCATAACAGAAATAACATCGATCAGCCTCAACCAGGGCTTCGTGCGGACTTAATTCAGGGTTAATGTCGGAAAAGTTTTTTTCATACTCATCTGGAGTTAATCTTCCTGGTAGTGTTCCCGATGAAAAGATAGAATTTTTCATAGCTATATTACCGCTTAAACTGCTCAATAATGACTGGAATTAAGGCCCCTAATCCACCAACCGGACGTGAAAAAGAAAAATGGCGGCGGACTATCACCACCGCCATTTTCAGGTTATTAGTTTCCTAGGGCTTGATCCGTAATTGCATGGGTCCAAGCACCTTCAGGAGCTTGCGTGATTACAGGATCTGATCCACCTGCTAAAAGAGTAGCTACGGTTCTTTCATAATCCTGTGGATCCAAGGCACCATTGGAACCCGCTGTTAACTTGGCAATCTCACCCATCATCCGCTTTTGATGTACCTCGGTCTGAGCTCCAGTAGCATCATTGTCGAGGACGATTTCCGCTGCCTCATCAGGATTTCCCTCAGCGTATTTCCACCCTTTCATGGAAGCTCTGATAAAGCGAACCATCTTATCGACAAAGGCAGGGTCATTAAGGCTATCCTCAAGGACATAAATTCCATCCTCCAGTGTAGCAACACCCTGATCCTCGTATTTAAAGGTGACCAAATCATCTGGAGAAATTCCCGCATCAACTACTTGCCAATATTCATTGTAAGTCATTGTTGAAATACAATCTGCCTGTTTTTGCAACAGAGGGTCAACATTAAATCCCTGTTTAAGGACAGTGACACCATCGTCTCCACCCTCGGTTGAAATTCCCAGTTGGCTCATCCAGCTCAGGAACGGATATTCATTCCCAAAAAACCAAACACCGAGAGTCCTTCCGGGAAAGTCATCTGGGGAAGCCACACCTGATTCCTTAAGACAGGTTAACATCATACCTGAAGACTTGAACGGTTGTGCGATATTAACTAACGGGAGGCCTTTTTCCCGACTGGCAAGTGCAGAGGGCATCCATTCAATGATTACATCGGCCCCACCACCAGCAATTACTTGGGGAGGAGCAATATCAGGTCCACCAGCATTAATTTCTACATCAAGGTCTTCTTCATCATAGAAACCTTTGTCAAGAGCAACATAATATCCGGCAAACTGGGCTTGGGTAACCCACTTCAACTGAAGTGTAACCTTATCTGCTGCCTGGGCTGTGAATGCCAATGTACCGAACAAAGCGACCAAAATTGGTAGTAATCTAAACTTCATAATTTCTCCTTTCCAAAATAAGGATCCAGTAATCTCAAGACTTACCTCATCCCTTTTATTATCCAACTAAATCGAATAATCATAATTTGTAATATTTCAGATCAAAACCTGAGAATAAGATTCGGTATTATACCTAAATCACAAAATAATCAGAAAAAAAATCGTAGCTTAGGTAGTTTTTAACATACAGAGGAATTTACTCGTAGATATTCATCTACAAATTCATCAATCCCCTCTGAGACAACCGACAATATGTGTTCGCTTGAACCTCCATGCACCCCCGTCACAATACGCCTCCAAGCTGATGTAAATGAACTGGTATTACTTGAAGAATCATACAAATATTTACCGAGTGCGAAATACAAAGAATAAGCTCCACCAATTACTTGAATGTGAACCAAAACATAATTGAACCCATCTTCGTCATATATTCTTGCAGCCCTCATGCGACTTCGAACCAATGTCTCAACCCTATCAGTCGTTAACCCAATTTCCTGTGCTTTCTCTCTTAAATCAATTACTTCTACGTGAAGACCCAAGGGGTTACACGAGTTCCAAAGTGTAAACCGATCAAAATCACTCAATGCTTCGTTAGCACTTGCCTGAACGGTCAGTAAGGTCCCGACAAATAAACCAACAAACAAATTTTTCATAATTCACCTTGACACATAACTATGGCCATCAAATACATCTTACTTGTTCAATGTAAAACTAAAACTAAATTTCCCATTGGTAGGTCAGTCAAAACACTTCCAGAATATTGAAAGGTATTTGTAACTGTTCAAACAAAACCGTAAATTTTTACAGCAAATTAGGCTACACGTACCTTGTTTGAACTGTTGTTTTTACTAATTCGATTGGCCAATTCTTCTGACACCAGAAAAGCCAGTTCCAAAGCTTGCGATGAATTTAAACGAGGATCACAAGCTGTGTGATAGCGATCACCCAAATCTTCATCAGATACCGCACTCAAACCACCAGTACATTCAGTTACGTCCTTACCGGTCATTTCAAAGTGAACTCCTCCTGGAATAGTTCCTTCCTGGTGATGAACATCAAAAAATTGCCTTACCTCGCCAAGAACATTTTCAAATCTTCTGGTTTTGTATCCGCTGGATGATTTCTCAGTATTCCCATGCATGGGGTCACAAGACCAAACGACCTTGGCTCCAGTATCCTTAACTGCCTGAATGAGATTAGGCAGATAATCACCAACCTTATTGTTTCCAAAGCGTGCAATAAGGGTAATCCTGCCAGGTTCATTTTGTGGGTTAAGCTTTTCCAAAAGAATTTTCAAATCATCAGTTGAAATACTGGGACCACACTTGATACCCAACGGATTGTGTACCCCACTACAAAATTCTACATGGGCACCATCAGGTTGCCGAGTTCGATCTCCAATCCAAATGAAATGTCCAGATCCTGCAATTGTATCTCCAGTTAATGAATCCACACGACTGAGAGATTCTTCATATTCCAACAACAATGCTTCATGGCTTGTATAGAAATCAACCTGCCGCAGGGTATTCAATTTTTCGGCATTAACTCCGGCAGCTTCCATAAACTCTAGAGCATCGGTAATTCTGGAGGCTAACTGGTGGTACTTCTCGGTTTCACTTTTTTCCGTGTATTCAAGTGTCCATGTATGAACCCTTTTTATATCGGCATAACCACCATGACTGAAAGCTCTCAGCAAATTAAGTGTTGCTGCTGATTGAGAATATGCTTGAAGCATCCTGTTTGGATCAGGAATTCTGGAAGTTTCGTTGAATTCGATATCATTAATCATGTCCCCGCGGTAGCTGGGCAACTCTACACCATCAATTGTCTCTACAGGAGACGATCTTGGTTTGGCGAATTGCCCTGCCATCCTGCCAATCTTTACAACCGGACATTTGGATCCAAAGGTAAGTACTACCGCCATTTGCAGGAGTACTCTGAATGTATCCCTTATTGAATCGGCACTATACTCCTGAAAACTTTCTGCACAGTCTCCCCCCTGTAGCAAAAAGGCCTTTCCTTCACATGCTAAAGCAAGTTGCCTTCTTAATTGTCTGACTTCTCCAGCAAAAACCAGAGGCGGACTCATTGCAAGCTGGTTCTGTACCTCGTCTAACCTATCCTGATCAGGATAATCGGGCATTTGTATCCGTGGTTTACTTCTCCATCCGGATTTGGTCCAATCCCCAGTCATAATTCATCTCCATCTATACATAATTGTCTTGATATAGTCCTACATACGCTAAAATCTAGATATGACTCCCTTCAATAAATTCCATCAATGACCTGTTTGAACCAACTTCAAGCAGAAATTAGCCCTTTTTTTCAAGCGGGAGTCTATAGAAAACACTATTGTGTGTTGTAACTACAGTTTCCTTCCGATGCAGAATGACCCTCTGGCAGTATCCTGTAAACACCATCTCGGTCCTCGGAAAGAAACCAAATGGTTCCATCGGGAGCTTCTCTTACATCTCTTACCCGTTTGGTTTCATGCAGGGATATTTCCTCAACCTCCTTATAACTTGCATTAGGATCAATTCTGGAAATGTAATCAAATTTCAAGGATCCCACGAAAATATGTCCCTCCCATTCGGGCCACAGTTTTCCAGAATAAACCATCAACCCGGAGGGAGCTATGGACGGGTCCCAATAATACAAAGGCTGTTCCATACCATCGTTAGTTGTTCCGATCCCGATCTTTTGTCCAGAATAATGGGTACCATAACTAATTACAGGCCAACCGTAATTATTCCCTGGTTGAACCAGATTGACCTCATCACCTCCCCTGGCACCATGCTCCGAAATAAGTAGATTCCCATCTAGGTCCAAATCCGCACCCTGAGGATTACGATGACCGTAGGACCAAATTTCAGGTAAGGCATTGCTATTGTCAATGAAAGGATTGTCCTCCGGTACCGAACCATCAGAAACTATTCTTACAACAGTACCATTATGAGAGGCAAGATCCTGTGAAGATTCCCTGTCACCTCTCTCGCCAAGGGTTATAAACAAGGTTCCATCTGAATTCTCTACAATCCTGGAACCAAAATGCCGATCACCTCTATCACCTGGTATCATTTCAAAAATTTTAACTACATCCTGTAGTTCTTTGTTATTATCTGAGAGTATCCCTCTACTAACCGAAGTCCCGATTAACCTCTGGTGATTCCTCGCTGAATAGGACAGAAATATTTCCCGGGTTTCACTGAAATCACTTGCAGCGACGACATCAAGTAATCCCCCCTGCCCATCGGAATATATCTCCAAGCTATGCGCAATCTTGGTTTTCTTGCCATCACTGTCAACATGAAAAAGGTTGCCTCTCCTTTCAGTTATCAACAATTCGCAACCAGGTAAAAAGGCAATACTCCAAGGGACCTTTAATCTCGTAACAACCCTTTCAACTTCTACCGTGCCAACCTCCAATTGATAAATGGCACTTTGAGCCGGCTGGACATTAAATGTAAAAACAGAAACCACCAATACGGCGAGATACGATTTTGCGTTATTTAAAGAAAAATTCACCTTTAACTTCTCATTCGCTTGCCAGTTGGATCATGAGGTGAGGGTGCAATTACTTCAGCCGGGAATTCATCACTTATAATATGAGTAGTCAGTTTGGTTCCTGGTTCTGAATATTCTGTTTCAACATATCCCATGGCCAAACTTTTTTGTAAGGTATGACCATAACCCCCAGAAGTAATATAACCAATTCTTTTTGATCCATTCCAAATCGGCTCATACCCTGTTGCATCAGAATCTTTTGTTTCTATCTCCAGGGTAACCAACCTTCTTTCTGGAATTCTCCTTGATTCTTTCAAAGCAGCATCACGGCCTATAAAATTACCTTTTTCAAAATCAATCCATCTGAACAGACCAGCTTCTCCCGGGGTATATTCATTACGGAATTCAGCATTCCAAATACCGAAACTTTTCTCCAATCGCAATGAGCCCAAAGCATAAAACCCGACCTCGCTGCCACCAATTTCGGTGCAAGCATCCTTAAGAATTTTGTATAATGACTGATGGTCAACAGCCGAGCAGTTTATTTCGTAGCCAAGTTCACCTGTAACCGTTATTCTAGCTGTTTTTGTTCTTATCAGTCCAATATCAAGCGTTTGCAGGCCCATGAATGGAAATCTCTCATTTGATACATCCTGCTCAGTAACCCTTTGTAGTAACTCACGAGATTTTGGACCAAAAATGGAAAAACCCAGTATAGAATCAGAAAGGTCTGATATTTCGACATTCTCCTGATGGTTTTGGGCAAACCACCTCATGTGCCACTCCCTCAGGTAATAGCTTCCCATGATCCACCACTCATTATTGTCCCAATTCAACAGAACAAGATCCCCCATCAAGCGACCAGATTTGGATAATCCGGGTGCAAGGCGACAATAACCAACATCGGGTATCCTGCTGGCAAATATCCAGTCAAGCCACTCCCTTGCCTTGGAACCGGTAACACTGAACCTAGAATATCCGGATATATCCAAAAGACCTACATGGTTTCTTGCTGCATGGCACTCTTTTGCTACCATATCAAACGCGTTTGATCTCCTCAGAGTAGGTATTTCCTGAAAACCCTGTGGACCGAAATAGATGGGAACTTCCAAACCCCAACTCTCACCCCACTTGGCCCCATTTTTGGTCATCTCATTGTAACTGGGTGATTTCTTGAGGGGACGTCCACCCCAAAGTTGTTCGTTAGGGTAAGTCATCACAAACCTACGAGAATAGAACTGGCCTGTGGTTTGCTTAATGTACTCCCGATTACTCGCAAACTTACCATACCTTCCTATGTCCATTGCCCAAGGATCAGTCTCAGGTTCACCATGAATAATCCATTCAGCCAGGGTTTTCCCAACTCCACCACCTTGCAGGAAACCTGCCATTACACCACAAGCCAGCCAGTAATTTGGAACTTTCCGTACCGGTCCAACAAGGGGATTCCCATCTGGTGAAAAAGTAAAAGCCCCATGAATCCAGGTCTTTACCCCAACCCTTCCGAGAACAGGATATCTTCTGATGGCCCAATCAAGTTCATCTGAGATTCTGTCCACATCTGGTTCAAATAATTCCATGCCATAATCCCATGGTGCACCATCCATACACCAATGTTCGTGTTGGAGTTCATAAAATCCAACTAGCATGCCATCCTGATCACGCCGAGAATAGGTAAAACCTTCCGGATCAACTGAGGCACAAATATTCATACTACCGTTGGCCAGTTCAGGAATAGATTCTGTAATAAAATAATGGTGTTTGAGCGGCGAAACTGGTAATTCCAATCCTACCATTCTACCAACTTGCTTAGCCCATAATCCAGCAGCATTAATAACGTGCTCAGTAAAAATTGTTCCCTTTTCAGTAACGACTTCCCATGTATTGTCAGGCTTTTGGATTAAATCCATAACCCTGTTATTTTCGATTACATCTGCACCCCTTTTCTTAGCTGCTGAAGCATATCCCCTAACTGTTCCAGTTGTATCAACAAAACCCTCCCTATCTGTCCATAAGCCACCTGCTACATCATCAACATTCATAAATGGATGTAACTCCTTAATTTCATCACGTGTCATCAGGCGAGAATCTTCGATACCGATTGTTTGGAATATTCTGTAACGTGACAATAACCATTCCCACCTTTCTGGTGCACAAGCAATGGTCACTCCCCCCTCCATATGATATCCTATGGGTTCCTCGGATTCTTTCTCAATTTCATGGAGCAGGTCTATTGTGTATGCCTGCAATGCTGCCATATTTGGATCAGCATTAATCGGGTGCACTCCTCCTGCAGCATGCCATGAGGAACCGGCTGCTAGGACTGATCTTTCAATTAAGCAACAATCACTCCATCCAAACTTGGCAAGGTGATATAGCACTGAAGTTCCAACCACCCCTCCACCAATCACAACTACCCTGTAATTTTTTTTCATTTGCTTATGCCCACTAAATCTTAATTTTGCACTTCTCACCTTTCTTGATTATTCTATAAAATTTCAACCAAAAAAAATCCTCTTCAAGCTTAAATGTGGATAACTTTTCAAGACCCAGGTCCCTTACTTATGGATATTTCTAACCAATTTTGGAAAATATGAACGACCTGACGAAACATAATTGGATCACTATCGTTATACCTGCAGCAGGTAATTCTACCAGAATGGGTAGTACAGATAAGCTGACTTTACCCGTAAATAACTCTACTTTGCTTAGATCGGCTGTACAAAAAGCTTTGGCTTCCTTAGCCAGGGAGGTGGTCGTCGTAACAAAAAAAAACCAGTACAAACGGCTCAGGGAGATTGAAGGTCTGGACATTAAACTGGTTCATCCTGATACCAGTAATGATGAAATGTCTGTATCTTTAATTACTGGTATGAATGCTTCTCATCCTTCATCTGCAGGAATATTGATTCTTCTTCCGGATATGCCCTTGATAGAAGTTTCCGATATCAATATGCTTATTAACAGGTATCATCCAGAAAGGATTCTCAGGGCCAGTACACCTGAAGGTGTACCTGGACACCCTGTCCTTTTCCCAAGGAAGTTTTTCTCTGAAATACAATTGATTACAGGTGATAAAGGCCCTCGTGAGGTTATTGCCAAACATGTAAATGCAGTGGATTTAATGGAGTTGGATAATCAAAAAGCCTTGATGGATTTGGACACACCTGAAAGCTGGAAGCGTTGGCTATCTGACCAATATGATGGTGCGGGCGAAGGGACTTGAACCCCCACTCCCTTTCGGGACACGGATTTTCTTACCAACTACAACTTTCGTTGCCCCTCACAGGTTTGTGGTCTGGACTATCCCTTCACCTTAGCAAATACCTTAGGTGCTGTCCGTCTAGTCTCTACACCTCCCCTGGGATCCAGGGTTTGGCTCGGGATTACCATTTTAAAGGCTTCCCCGAATTTGAACAGTTCTACTTTTTTTGTTTCCAAATAAAGCACTCAAATCACTAAGTCCGTTGCGTCTACCGATTCCGCCACGCCCGCATCTGAACAGTTTGAAGTCACGATCATATAACTTGAATAGTCTCATTAATGGTTAAATGGATAAATATTCAAGTGTTTTTCAAGGTAGTCACCCAAAATTACTATTTTTGGACTAGTTGGGTAAGGAAGCAAGACAAAACCCCATTACGTGAGGATAAACTACGTCCTCTCGGCCCAAAGTATACTTTTTTTCAATTGCTTTGGGCATGAAGATAACAGGTTCTGAAAATCCAAGTCTCGTCAAATCCGTATTCAAATCACTTTCACTCATCCGATTGATCCAGGGTTCTCCCTTACTTCCAACAAAAGTTTCACATCTTTCAGCCAGTAATTTCCAGTCACTCGGAATGTCTTCGATAGGAAGCAGAAAATCAAATATGATTGCGGACCCGGGCGAAAGATACTCTTTAACAAACGTCAGGGTTTTAAAAAAGGCTTCCCTGTCAATGTAATAGGTCACGCCAAACCAGGAAATGAGGGTTTTTTCCGTAAAATCGAACTTACTTCTACCTAGAACCTCCTCCAGCGATTCTACATTCAGATCGGCAGGAATGAACCTTACATGAGAAAGATTGTGCTTGTTGATTTTTGCGAGTCTGGTAATTTTTTCTTTTTGGGTTACCTCAAGATCAATTTCAAAAACCTTTATTTCGGCTGGAAAGTCGTCCCTATAGGCTAAACTATCATAACCGGCTCCCAAGATTATTAATTGCTTTAAACCTTTACGGGCAAAATCATCAAGGACTTCCCGACAGAATTTTGCTCTGATGATTATTTCTGGAACGATCGGTGAGAGTTTTCTTAAAACTACTTTGATCATAAGCCAATTCAGAAAACTGGAATTAGCTACCCGCTTCCAAAAATTTCCACACAATTCGACTGCCAAGGGATCAAAATAAACTGGATTATGATCCTGCACGGTGTGGACAGCTCTCACTGCACAAACCAACTCTGCTGTCTTGCTTGGCTTTCGCATGGTTTATGTCCCTATTTGTCAAAACCCTTAAATATGCCAAAAATATTAATACCATAAACCAAAATCATATTCTTGGTGCCCGAGGCGAGACTCGAACTCGCATGACCGAAGTCGGGGGATTTTGAGTCCCCTGCGTCTACCAATTCCGCCACTCGGGCCTGGATACTTCATTATTATCAAATACAAGTAACTTCAAGAGTTAAATCATAGTGACGACTTAATTGAACAACCGTCCATAGATATTCGCAAATATGGGAAAAATTTCCAAAAAACCAAGGAGAATAATTCCTGACCTTGCACGAAAGGTACGAAATCTAATAACGAGAATGACACACAAAACTAAACAAAGTACGGCTTCAAGAGGTCCAACAACATTGCCAAAATGTCCAGGATCCCAATAACTTACTGGACTTGAAAAGACCCAGTCGCTGACTGGCCAAAAATGGGCCCTGCCATCGTCATGATGAAGAGGAAAGTCCAGAACAAGATGTAAAAATCCAGCCAAGCCAAAGATTTTGATAATCGAATTTTTTAGGTAGGTTCCGATACCTATGATGATGCCCCAAACAAAAAAGGAATTATCCACCGAAAAAATACTCTGCCATTGATTGGAAAAATACATTTCGCCAAATACAATTCCTGGGGGGACATCCATTATAAAAAGGTAGTATATGGCTAATACATAAAGGGAAATATCCGGCGCCAAAGACCCGACAAGAGCAGCAATATTAACCTTCCTTTGGTTTGGTTTTGCAAACGCTGCTGCACCAATGATCAGATGTGCTTGGGTATTCAATACTATCTGCCTGGTTGTTTTTAAGAGGGCTCAAAACTTTTGATGTAATGGTATCTTACCTAAGCTCGAAAAAAATTTAATTTAAGTAGTCAGGAATTTTAATTTTATTTATCAATCACGAATCGCGATGAGGAATCTGTATTTAAAGGTTAAGGGAAAAGCCGGATCAAAATACGCCCTTTGGCTCTTGGCGCTGATTAGCTTTTTTGAAAGCTCGGTTTTCCCAATTCCTCCAGATGTATTGCTAATTCCCATGATACTCGCTTACCCTTCAAGAGCCTTTCTATTTGCTGGTGTTTGCCTGATCTCTTCAGTTTTGGGTGGTGTAGGGGGCTACTTTATTGGTGCATTTCTTTATGAAGAAATTGGGCACCCAATTCTGAACACTTTCGGATCGGAAGAAAGTTTCAGTCGATTTGCCAAACATTATAATAATTATGGAAGCTGGGCTGTTATAATAGCTGGTGTCACCCCCTTCCCCTACAAGGTCATCACAATCCTTTCCGGTTTTACCGGTTTGAATTTTGCCATATTCGTGATTTGCAGTTTTCTGGCACGAGGTTTGCGGTTTTTCCTAATTGCCGTACTGCTTTGGAAATTCGGTGATAAAATCAGAGATTTTGTTGAAGAACGATTGGGGTTACTTTCAATAATCTTTGTTATTGTTCTCGTAGGATCTTTTGTTTTTGTTAGCCTATTATGAGATCAATATGAACAGATTACTTAAATATTCACATCTTTTGGCTACTCTGGGATCAGTCGGTCTATTGATTGGAGCATTCGGTTTTCAGGAAATTCTGGGATTTAAACCCTGCACACTTTGTATCTGGCAAAGATGGCCACATGCCATTATCCCTCTAATATTTATAGTGATTGTCCTAATTCCTAATCCAATCTGGTTTATTCTAGGTTTCATAACCATGGTAATCAGCTTTTTACTTGCCGGTTTTCATGTTGGGGTTGAGCAAGATTGGTGGGAGGGTCTTGCTAGTTGTTCTTCATCAGAAACTGGTTTGTCACCTGATACAATCCTGGATTTTTCGGAAGAAATTTCAGTTGTCTTGTGCGATGAAATTGTTTGGAGTTTTATGGGTCTCAGTATGGCTGGATGGAATGCTGTATTCTCCTTGCTTTTTGCTTTTCTCTGGCTTTATCCCGCATGGTTTTACAAAAGCAAAAAGATATAAACGAATTGTGAAGTCCAACTTCGATTCTCCGAACCCATTTGCAAATTGTGACAATAAGATGTAAAAGAGTATTCTTTTTCAAGCTAACAACAGGAGTGTGTCAATGAATGACAGAAAAGAAAAATTTCCAAGTGCTGTACACATGTACGCCAAGGAATGCCTTGAAGGTAAACTCTCACGCCGGGAGTTTATGACAAGAGCTACTGCCCTTGGTGCTACGTCAGCAACTGCCTATGGTTTGATTGGGCTTTCCGCGCCTAGGGCAGAAACAATGGCAATCCAACAGGGTGGAACAGTTAGAATCCAAATGAACGTACGGGCCCTCAAAGACCCACGTACATATGATTGGTCTGAGATGGCTAATTTTACTCGTGGTTGGTTGGAGTACCTTGTGCAATTAAATGCCGATGGATCTATTGAAGGTAGACTTTTGGAGAGTTGGAGTTCAAACGAAGACGCTACCCAAATTACCCTTAATGTCCGAAAAGGGGTGAAATGGAGTAATGGTGATGACTTCACAGCACATGATGTTGCCAGAAATATTGCTGGATGGTGTGAGAGTGAAGTTGCCGGGAATTCAATGGCTGGTCGGATGGGAACACTGATTGATCCTGAAACCAAGGTGGCCCGTGATGGTGCCATAGTTATTATTGATGATCATACTGTTCAATTGAACCCCTCACAGTCTGATATCACCCTGATTGTCGGAATGCTTGACTATCCTGGAGCAATCGTACATTCATCGCATGATGCCGCAACCATGCTTGATAACCCTGTTGGTACAGGACCGTATCTACCAGAATCCTTTGAAGTTGGTGTCAAGGGGGTATTGGTAAGAAATGAAAATCACGAATGGTGGGATGCCGACAATGGTGCTTACCTGGATCGAATAGAGTTTCTTGACTATGGTACCGATTTTTCAGCTCATGTGGCTGGAGCCGAGGCCGATGAGTTTGATATGTGTTATCAGGCAACCGGTGAATTTATTGAACTCTATGAAACCTTAGATGGGTGGACTAGATCTACGGTAGGTACAAATGCAACCTTGATTTGTCGATCCCGTCAGGATGGTTTGGTTGATATGGCCGACGGGTCGCAGGTTCAACCTTATGCTGATGTGAGAGTTCGAACAGCTTTTGCCAAAGCTGTTGACAACGCCATATGTTTGGAACTTGGCTTCAACAATAACGGCGGATTGGCAGAAAATCACCATGTATCTCCAACTCATCCGGAGTACGCAGCGCTTCCGCCACTCACAGTTGATAAGGATCTTGCCAGATCAATGGTGGAAGAAGCTGGCATGATTGATTTCGAGCATGAGTTGATTTCCATTGATACAGGATGGATTAGTGCGACAGCTGATTCAATTGCTGCTCAGATGAGAGAAGCCGGTATCAAGGTCAAGAGAACCAATCTTCCAGGAGGTACATTCTGGGATGATTGGCAAACTCACCTGTTCAGCATGACTGAGTGGAATCCAAGACCACTTGGTGTTCAGATTTATGTTTTGGCCTATCGCTCGGATGGTGTATGGAATGAAACTGCCTTCGCCAGTGAAGAGTTTGATTCCCTCCTTGACAAGGCATTGACCTTGAGCAATGCTGATGAACGACGTGAAGTGATGGCTCGCCTTGAAGCCATTATGCAGGAAGAAGGTGTGATTATCCAACCATATTGGAGGAATTTGAACCGTTTCCACAAATCCAATCTGGTAGGTGCTGATATGCATCCACAGTTTGAAATTCACAGTTTCAAATACGGATGGGCGGCGTAAGATAATCTTACCGTTGAAACTAATGAACGGAGAGGGAAACCTCTCCGTTCGATAACATCCTGCCAAAATTCCATAATCCTTTTTCACGATCTAATTTACCGTAATGTTTAGGTTTATTTTAAGACGACTGGGAATTACTGCCCTTTCGGTATTATGCCTTACGTTTGTGGTTTTTATTCTAACCAACCTTGATGGCAATCTCGTCAAGCTTGCCAAATTTCTCGGAAGCCAGAGAATGTCGGCTGAACAGGTTGATACATGGCTTGAATTAAATGGATTTAATCAGCCAGATATTATTCGTTATGGTGAATGGCTGGGTGTCCTACCATCCTATCAGTTGGTTCAGGATGACGGTCAGATATTAGGCAGATGTACTCGACCTGGTGTTTCTTTGGAAGATACCCCAAGATATTGTGGAATCTTTCAGGGAAACTGGGGATGGTCAGTTATTTTCAGAGAAGAAGTCCATTCCATAATATTTAAGAGGCTAGCACTTTCTGGATGGTTAATGCTCTGTGTCATGCTTGTGATGGTACCCGTGGCTCTGGTTATAGGAATATTGGCTGGCATGAGGGAAGGTACTAGAACAGATCGTACGCTCTCCACTTTTTCAATAATTACGACAGCAACCCCCGAGTATGTATCGGGTGTATTGCTCGTGGCTTTTTTCGCCAGTAATGCGGTTGGTTTGAAATGGTTTAAAGGATCCGCTGCTTCAGCAATGGATAACATTACGTTTGAGAATTTTACCCTCCCCGTAGCTACGATGGCTCTTTATGGTATGGGGTATATTGCACGCATGACCAGAGCTTCCATGGCTGAGGTAATGACATCCCAATACGTAAGAACTGCTCGATTAAAGGGGGTAAGTTTTCCAGCAATTGTACTAAAACATGCCCTGAGGAACGCTCTAATCGCTCCCTTTACAGTCATCATGTTACAATTTCCCTGGTTGCTTACTGGAGTGGTTATTGTCGAAACACTTTTCAATTACAAAGGCTTTGGCTGGACACTTGTACAGGCCGCATCAAACAATGACATCAATCTCCTGTTGGGGTGTTCAATCATAGCTGTAATTGTTGTTCTTATTACCCAGTTAATTTCTGATATTGGCTATGTTTTCCTCAATCCACGGATTCGGGTTAGTTAGGGCTAGATTAGATTATGGAGCCTTTATCCAGTTGGGAAATTATTAGCCAGATATTTGTACAATTTTGGCCTGTCTGGATTGCCTTGGTTGTCTTCTTTATTGCTTCATACCTAACAAAAAAACATACAGGACTCTACGGCAAACTGTTTGATAGCCCAATAGGGCTGATCGGGCTCGGAATTGTCATGTTTTGGGTATTCACAGCCTTTTTTGCTGATTTAGTTATCACCTTTGACCCCTATGCCCAGATTTCCGGTATGAAGAACAAGATCCCCGGGACACCAGTTCGGGGTATGGAGGGCGAATATTACCTCCTGGGAGGTGACCGTCTTGCTCGGGATGTTTTTTCCAGAGTTGTCATGGGAAGTCGCAGCGTTTTAACCATCGCACCTGCAGCAACCATGTTTGCTTTCATGGTGGGAATTATGCTCGGTTTGGTTGCAGGTTACTTACCTGGCAAGTTTGATACCATGGTTAGTTTTTTAGCCAACCTGGTATTGGCATTTCCTGTTATCCTACTTTTTTATCTCATGGTTTCACCAGCCATTCAGGAAACTGGATTACCTACAATCCTTGCTGCTGTAATGTTCCTATTTCCAATTGCATTTTTTGCTGTATTGGTCAATTCGAGGCTTTATACCCAGCCCATGAAAAGGAACATCATTGTTGGGCTGATCCTGGTTGTTGGTTTTTGGATTTATATAGGTCTGGCCTTTGATAGTGATCCACTGGGAGTATTCAGCATGGATCCAAATCTCCTGAATGTTTTTGTTTCGGTGGTATTTGCCAATTCACCAACAATTTTCCGAATAGTAAGAAGCTTGGCTTTGGAGATAAAAACCCGGGATTATGTTGCTGCAGCACAAACCAGGGGGGAAGGAACATGGTATATTTTACTATGGGAAATTCTGCCTAACGCCAGAGGTCCTCTCATTGTAGATTTTTGTTTACGTATCGGATACACAACTATCTTATTGGGAACTTTGGGATTTTTTGGCCTTGGCGTTTCACCGGAAAGTCCAGATTGGGGTTCTACGATCAATGAAGGACGAAAAGTCTTGACTCTTTACCCACATGGAGCTGTTCCGCCTGCATTATCACTTATGAGCCTGGTTCTTGGCCTGAATCTGTTGGCCGATGGCTTAAGGGAACAATCACTGAAGGACTAGGGTTATGGTTAACAATCCAACAGACAACACCACCCCCATCCTCGAAATTGAAAATTTATCAATTTCCTTTTTCACCCGGGCTGGAGAAATTCCTGCGGTCATGGATTTTTCCTGTACCGTCTATCCTGGAGAAGCAATGGGATTGGTTGGTGAATCCGGCTGTGGAAAATCTACTGTTGCACTGGGAGTCATGCAGGATTTGGGAGTTAATGGAAGGATTGTAGGTGGTTCCATCAAATTCAAGGGAAGAAATCTCCAAGAATACTCTCCAAAGGAATTAAGGGAATTGAGGGGTTCTGAAATTGCCATGATTTACCAGGAGCCAATGGCCTCTTTGAACCCTGCCATGAAAATTGCTACCCAGTTAATGGAAGTTCCTATAATTCATGACGGACTTTCTAGAGTCGAGGCAAGAAATTTAGCACTTGAAGTGGTCAAATCAGTAAGACTCCCTGATCCAGAAAGAATACTCAACTCTTACCCTCACCAACTTTCTGGAGGTCAGCAACAACGAATTGTTATTGCCATGGCCCTAATGTCAAAACCTTCACTGTTGATTTTGGACGAACCAACCACGGCTCTAGATGTTACGGTTGAAGCTGGTATTGTTGAACTAGTCAAGGACCTCGGAAAACAATATGGAACATCCATGCTGTTTATCAGCCATAACCTGGGGCTCATACTTGAGACTTGTGGTAGATTATGCGTGATGTATTCGGGTGAGGCAGTAGAAACCGGTTCAATAAATGATGTCTTCGATAAAATGAGGCATCCCTATACCGAGGCGTTATTTCGGTCCATCCCCCTACCAGGTGCAGATAAAAATTCCAGACCATTGGTAGCTATTGAAGGCAATTTCCCGCTTCCCCATGAAAGACCGCCGGGGTGCAATTTTGGCCCTCGTTGTGGTTACTTTGAAGAAGGTCGATGTAATTCCAGTGATATACCGATGCGTACCGTACCTGGATTTGAACGTCATGGTTCAAGATGCCTGAAGTTTGAGGATATAGATTGGGGTCAGTTTGATCAATCTTCCGAGAGTGAAGAAGAAGGTGTATTCGGTAAGGAAGTCCTCAAGGTCAACAATCTTAAGAAATATTACGAAGTTGCTGCCAATGAACTATTTGGTGGTGGCGAAAAAAGGGTCGTAAAGGCCAATGAGACCTTGACCTTTTCTGCCAGGGAATCAGAAACGTTAGCTATTGTCGGAGAATCAGGTTGTGGTAAATCTACCTTGGCAAAAGTTCTCATGGGATTGGAGGTAGCAACAGACGGTGATATAGAATTGAATGGTAAACCAATTCAATCCGTACCCATTGAACAAAGGGATGTTGGAACAGTTTCGTCAATACAAATGGTCTTTCAAAATCCTTTCGATACCCTGAACCCTTCAATGTCAGTTGGTAACCAGATCATCAGGGCTCTGGAAATTTTCCGTGTTGGTAATACCCCACAGGACAGAGAACACAGAATGTTGGAATTATTGGACCTTGTCAAACTTCCAAGAGAGTTTGCCAAAAGATTGCCAAGACAGCTCTCTGGTGGCCAAAAGCAGCGAGTTGGTATAGCAAGAGCCTTTGCCGGATCTGCCCAAATCGTTGTTGCAGACGAGCCTGTTTCGGCTTTGGATGTTTCTGTCCAGGCAGCTGTAACAGATCTCTTGCTTGAGATTCAAAAGAACAATCTGACAACACTCCTGTTCATCAGTCATGATCTTTCCATCGTGCGTTATTTGTCAGATAGGGTTCTGGTCATGTATCTCGGGCACATAGTTGAAATGGGAACTACTGATCAAATATTCTCTCCACCTTACCATCCCTATACCGAAGCTTTGCTTTCGGCTGTCCCGATTGCTGACACGAGCGTATCCAAGAAGCATATTGTACTTGAGGGTGATATCCCCTCAGCTCTTAACCCTCCCTCTGGATGTCCTTTCCAGACAAGGTGTATGCACAAGCATAAGGTCGAGGGGAATCTTTGTGAAACTGTAGTTCCAGAAATGAGAACGCTTCCAGGTGGGCTTCAAATTAAGTGTCATCTATCACAAGATGTTTTGGATCAGATGGAACTTGTCATTCAGATACCTGATTCTGACAAGTCTGTTTTAGAAAATAGTACCTAAGATTGTCTGGATTGATACAAACCTCCTCATTTTCCTTCACCCGTTTACCTGAAAGACATGAGCCAACCAAATCCTTCAAACGTGGCTTCAAATCCAGGTTTTGATGACCCCTTCAGAGGCGTTACCAACCCAATTTATGTTGTAATTTTTGCATCTGTTTTGACTGATGAACCTACCGGTTACCAAGAAATGGCCGATAAAATCCTTGAAAGAGCAAAATTGTCCGAGGGATTTTTACACTTTGAAACCTATCGAATGCCAAATGGGTTGGGAGTAACTCTTAGCTATTGGAAGGACCGGGAAGCAATCAGTAGGTGGAAGAATGATAGCCAACATCTTGTCGCTCAGAAATTGGGCAAAACGAAATGGTACGATTTCTATCGAATTCAAATTGCCAAAATTGAAAAAAGTTACGTTGGTGGAAAGAGAACTTAATCTCGGTGTAGAATAACCATAAACAGGATTGATTATCGCTCAAGTTCGATATCCCAATATAAAAAGTCCAACCAGGTTTCATGAAGATAGTTGGGTGGAAATTTCCTGCCCATATTTCTTAACTCCTGAGTGGTTGGCTCAAAAGGTTCTTTACGAAGTTCCATCCCCGCCATTTGTAGGGTCTTGGCTCCCTTTTTGAAATTACAATCATGGCAGGCAGCTACCACATTTTCCCAACAGGTAGTCCCTCCCATTGAAATCGGTGTTACATGATCGAATGTTAGATCACCTGTCTCATGGCAGTATTGGCAGGTAAATTCATCTCTGAGAAATAAATTGAATCTTGTAAATGCCACGCTTTTCTGAGGTCGAATATACTCCTTCAAAGCTATAACTGAGGGTAAATTAAACGTCGTAGAAGGTGAACGTACAACGTGATTATATTCATAAATCACATTTACCCGGTTCAAAAATACCGCCTTTAGAGCTACTTGCCATGGCCAAAGTGACAGCGGGAAATAGGAGAGAGGTTGGTGATCTGCGTTTAATACCAAGGCAGAATAGTTCTTCTGATCAATGGATCTTCTCATCATTTTGGTACATTACCCATTTTCGATCCTTGAGGAAATCTATGTCATTAAGATTGGGAATTATATACCAAAGTCACATCATCGTTTCCTGGCATCAATTTCATGGATCACAAGAGTCGGCAATCCGAACGCCCCTAGCCGTGAAGAAGCCCCAATCCCGGAGGCCAAAATGGATCGGATACAGATCCAACCCATAAAAAATAGGTGTACGTAATAAACATGCAAGAACAAAATGTAACTTTGGTATAAACCCCCTTAAGATACCAATGACTTCCAAATTTTTCTCATAAAATATTTATGAATTTTTCAAATGCATTGCATACGAAAATCCATGGCGATTCGTAATTCTTGAGAATTCCTCCAGTATTAGGATTTTATATATCTATTCATTTTCCTCTTCGTTGGTTTGTATATCAATAGCATATTCCTGTGCCATATCCGCAGCCATCGGGGTTGCAGCAGCACTTACAGGGGCATAAGGCATGGCTTCAAGTGTATCGGAATGCTGGCGCATGGCTATTCTAAAAGTACAGAATATGGCCAAAGAGGCCATGATTGCCGCAATATAAATGAAAAAACCATAGGGGCCGATGAAATCCATTAACCAACCTACCAAAAAGGGACCGGTTATTGCACCAAGACCATTGACAAAAATGAAGCCACTGGCTCCAGCGGCCATGTCACGCACTTCAAGGTAATCATTGGCACATGATAAAAGGAGTGAATAAAGGGGATTGGTCGTGCCACCTATTAAAAAGGTTACAATCATCAAAGTGATTAGATAGCTCTCTGTAAACGCACCAATTAAGGACAATATTGTACATATAGTTGCAACAATCAGAATTAATTTTCTTCGGTTTAATCGGTCAGAAAGATATCCAATTGGATACTGCAATATCAAGGCACCTGAATAAATCATGGCCATAAAAAGGGCAATTTCGGCTGGTGTCAATTCAATTCTGGCAGCAAACACAGGTGACATGCCAAGCAAAGCGGCAAATACTGCACCAAGACAAAACGATCCAAATACACCAAGGGGAGATACTTTAAATAATTGCCCGATTTTCATGGATTTAGTTATTTCTTTGCGTGGTGTAGGCGATACTGAAAGTAATATTGGAGTAAAGGACATAGAAACCAGTACCGAGGCAAGAACAAAAAGTAAATAACCTGAAGTATCGCTCAAATTTAACAGGCCTTGAGCTAATATAATTCCGAGCATCTGAATCGAAATATAGATTGCAAGAGTCTTACCTCTATTCTCGTTGGTGGAACTATCGTTAAGCCAGCTTTCAGCTACGACATAAACACCCGAAAACCCTATACCAATCAAAATCCTGAGGGCAACCCATACCCATGGAAAGGGGAATTGGGCAAATAATATCAATGCAGCAGAGATTAAGGAACCCAAAGCAGCAAATACCCGAACATGACCTACTCTGATTATCATATGAGGAGTCAGTCTTGAACCAATGAGGAATCCGACAAAATATCCGGACATAATGATAGAAAGTTCAAAGGTTGAGAAATCTTCCTCGACACCTCTAATTCCAATCAGAGTACCTTGCAGACCATTCCCTACCATAAGAAGGAAAATACCCGAGAGCAAAGCCCATATTTGCCCTAGAATTGTAAACATCATTTTTCCTCCGAAAAAATCCGAATATTGGAATTTCTTGTATGATTTAAAGGGGAAAATTAAGCAATATTTTTTTGCAATCAGAATTATTTTTAGCAAAAGGATATTTAGGGTTTGATATTGCCCCTGACGATCTTTTTTAATGGGCTTTAAACAGAAGGGAACTATCACCGTAGGACAAAAATCTATACTGCTCACACACTGCGTGCTGGTAAATCTGTTTCATTTTTTCTTCACCCACAAAAGCAGCAACGAGAATAAGTAAAGTTGATTTTGGCAGATGAAAGTTTGTCAACAAACAATCAGCGACATTAAAATCAAATCCTGGAGTGATGTAAAGATCAGTAATGCCCTCCCATTCCTTGATCTTGCCACTCTTGGCCGCTGTCTCCATAAGCCTGAGGCAGGTTGTACCGACTGCAATAACCCGGTTATTGTTATGTTTTGCCTTGAGTATTTCATCAACAGCAGTTTGGGAGATGCTACCCCACTCCCCATGTATTTTGTGATCGGTTATATTTGTTGACGAAATGGGTAAAAAAGTCCCAGCCCCGACATGAAGGGTTAATTCAGTAAATCTGATACCCTTTTTCCTGAGTTTTGATACAATCAATTCATCAAAATGGAGAGACGCTGTGGGAGCTGCAACTGCACCCAATTTCTGGGCAAAAAAAGATTGATAATTCTTGCGGTCATCTGAAGATATTGATCTTAGAGCAGTAATATAGCTCGGGAGAGGTGTTTGTCCGATTGAGTTTACCTCCCTCAAAAACTCTTCATCTTGTAAATTGAAGGCGATTTCACACCATTTTCCATCAATTCGGATCACTTCACCTACTAGGTTATCTCCAAATTGAATACGATCAGTGATTCTCAACTTTTTCAATGGTTTGCCTAAACAAGACCAATTCCCGTTATGATTTTTTGAATCCAGGTTTATAGAGATTTTAGGTCCAGGTCCCTTGATGGTACCCGAACTGTTTTCCCTTTTTTTATACCCAAGCAAAAGAGCCGGAAAAACCTTGGTATTGTTCACAACCAGAAGGTCACCTGAATTTAAAAAAGAAGGCAAGTCTTCAAATCCAGCATCAATGATCTGGTTATTTCGAGATACCAGTAACCGAGAAGCCCTGCTTGGCTTTACCGGATTCTGAGCTATCAATGATGCTGGAAGTTCGTAATCAAAAAAACTTAGGTCCATAACCAAGCGGGATCAGGGTGCAATATTCAAAAACAGGAAACCCGTCAAATTGCTCGGATTGATGACTGAAGTTGGTTCTATTGTAAAGTCAGGTTCTGTTAGGGTACCTGTCAGGGTAAAATCAAAGGTACCTATCTCACCGGATATTCTTCTGGGTACCAGTAAACTTATAGGATTTACAATTTTGATAAGAGTGGTGATGACCCTGAGAGGAGCAACTGTACCTTCAAAATTCATGGTTTTTTCTGGCAAAGAATATTCACCAGAAAAAGAAAATCCAACTTGGGTACCTATCCCAGCAGCATCATTCAAAGCAAGTTTATCTTTGGTTAATTGGAAATTAGACCTAATCTGGTCCATTTTTATACCTTCCGGATCTTCCTTCTCTGTAACAACGTTATTTTCCTGTCGGGAGCCCAATTTATAAAAAGGGGGTATTGTTATATCACTAATTATGATGGTTCCATGAAATTCTCCTGCATTTTCTCCAGGATTTACATCAATCCACACCTTTCCTCCTCGAAGAGTTTCAATCAATTCTGCATCGCGTGCAACTTGGCCTGCGTTGTCAGAAGCAATCCTGAACATCCAAGTCCCATCCTTGTCAAATAACCAACCATTAAGGGTAGCTCCGCCATTCATCTTCCCATTAAAGTTTGCTCGTATGTCTTCATCCCTTTGAATAAACCCATTGATATCGGTTATAGAAAACTGGGGGGAAATCTTTAATTCCCCCAAAGAGAAACTGAAGACCTGATTTGATTCCTCATCAGAACTATATGGTGCCAGCATACTTGAATCACCCAATTCAATCGTACCGGGAATTTCAAGTTGAATAGTCCCTCTTTCATTCAAGGAAATTTTGAGTTCACCGGAATAAAAATCCTCCAATTGTATCTGATGTAAAATAAAGGATACAAATCCCCCCTCTTCATTAAGATTTAACTTACCTTCGGCACCTAGCCCTGGTGCTGATAATTTAAATGTACTTATATCGAGAGGATTGGTTACTTTGGCCTCAAGTTCCAGTTTTCCCCTTACTTCGGCAGGCTTCTCCCAATCAATAACAGGTATATCAATATTTGTACCATATAGATCAGAATCGAGCATCAAAATTGGTGGTGAATCTTGTGGAAAATCGAAATCGAAATTCACTTCACTTGAACCAGCAACTAATTCTGGTATGAAGCCAATATTAAACTCCTCAAAAAATTCATTTGAAAGATCAAAGGATCCAAAAATTTTCAATCTATCAGTAATTCCAGGTTCAAAATTCTGGATCAATTTTGATTTTAAAGGTAAATTACCAAAGCTACCCTCACCATCAATTATTAACCTTTGATCATCAAATTTGATGTCCAACCTATCGGACTTAAATATCTTCCCATAAAACAATCCTATGGTTTCAAATTCACTGAACGTCCCAAAACCCTCGTAGGAAATCACATCCAAAGGTATCTTCTCAACTAGAGGAAAACTGATTTTTATCTTACCCCTAGCGGTACCACTGACAAACACTGGTGTCAGGTTTGCCTTGGAAATAAAGTTGAAGGGGTCCTTATCAAGCAGTTCAAACAACGGATAAATTTTGCTGTCCACATTCAGATAAACTTCTGAAGGAATCTGGTTGTTTGTTATGTTCGGGATATAAAGTCGACTCCCATCCAATGTAACAATTCCATTTTCAAACACTTCGGTATGTCCCTCTTCCAGCTGAATGGAATAGTCTGTATCTGTTAAGGTGGCGTATCCTTTCCCTTTGACTAAAGGTGGAAATCCCTTTAGATAGGTAATTTCACCGTTTGAAAAACTATATGTTGCTTCTATGCGTGGTTTTGCGTTGCGATATAGTATCGCTCCACCTGTAAGTTCGTTTATCTCCCCCGCATGAATGTTTTTTTGAAACCAAGTTCTCGTTTTGCCAACAAAATTCAAAGGCCACAATTTTATAATTTCGTCCTTCGTCACTCCATCAGACCAAAACTGGATGTTGCCAAGTTTTTCTTGATCATCAAACGAAAGTACACCTTCCCCCCAAATTTGGGTTCCATTTTCTTCAAGATAGGCTTGGGCAATCCGTAACTCTCTTTGCTCTCTATCAATCTTGAAATCAATGTTGCCGCTCATTTCCTGAAGGGATTCATCAAATATTTGGCTTTGCTTTAAAATGCCTTTCTCCAAGGCCAAATTCCCAACCAAATTTGAGTTAAAGATTGACCCCTCGGTATATAAATTCCCGGTTACCAAAGCAGAAAACAGATCAGATTCTGCTGATAATCGTTCAATTTTTATATTATTTGGTTCTGAATTCAGTAGATAACTGAAGACCAAGTCCAGATTATCTATTTTTAACCGGTTTTCTTCACCACGTAAGGGGACCACTAGCGAGCTTCCGTTGTATTCACCCGTAATCAGAGATGTTAACCAATTGAAACTTACTTTTAGTGAAAACTCACCTTCACCCCGGTCTTGCTCAAATTGCCCGGTGACCTCATTAGCCAGCATGTTATAGAGAGAAGAAAGGAATTCGACGGGGCCTGAAATTTCACTGGATATATTTTCATTATTCAGCGTAACAGAAACCTTTATATCTTCATCAATACCAATGGACACTTCTTCAAATTCAACACTCTTTATATCGAACAGGCCGGCAAATGAAGGACCATCCTCGCTGGTTAAATTTACCAACTCACCAGAAGAATATATAGAGACCGGTTTTGTGTGTAAGACCAACTCGTTAAAGTAAACATTCTCTTGCTGGAGCTCCCCATCAAAACCCAATTCAATTTCGTTTTTACCAGCCTTTGATTCCACAATCATATCAAGGGTTCCACCAACACCTATCCCCTCTTCGGGTAAATTATAGATTTTGATTCCGCCCTTTGAATTAACGGAAGGTGAGATGCCTCCAATAGGGGGGATCAGTCCTTCGTCCAGTGTAAGTTGGTAGGAAATTTTCTGAACCTCGGTTTCGTCTAATCCGCTGAATGTTATTTTTCCAATGGTAGCAGGTAATGGTACCATTTTTGCTTTTTCACGTAAGGTAAATTCACCGTTATAAAGTGGACTGGCTTCTTCTGCCAATTTCATTTCCATTCCACCCTCAATAGCAAATGGAATTTCTTCAACAGAAATGAATATTCCATTCGACACTATTCTGTTATTCTGGTGTTCATAGCGAAATGGAATATCAATTCTGGATTCCCTGGAATCCGCTTCGGGAAGTCTAGGGTCATTGATCCAACTCATTTGACCCTTCAACGAGTCAATATTCCCCTGGTTTCCTAACTCACCTGAGATTCTACCCATGAACAGGCTATTTTCTTGTAATAAATAAGTAAGGAACGACCTTTCCCTTTGTTCTGGGGTTAAACCTGTAAATTCGGCTTCAAGATTAAAGCTCCCTTTTTGGCCTTCAGAAGGCATCATGATTGCGAAAGAAATAGCACCTGACTGGTCTACCCAGTCATCTGTATCTGTTTTGTCGGTGAAAATACTTTCAATCGAGGCTTGGCCAGTAATTTCCAAACCTTTTTCCAAGCCCTTGATATTTATTGTACCCATCCCCTTGGTATTGATAAAATTTGAGCTCAGATCAATAGAGCTCAGATTAAGAGTTCCTGTTTCAGGAATGTAAAAAAAATCGGTGCTCAGGCTATTTACTGTTAAAGGTGAAACTAGCGCGCTGATTTCAAAACTTGAATCCAGAATTTTTACAGAACCATCAATTCGGTCATAGGGCTCATTTGTACTAAAATCTACAAGTATTATTCCATAATCGATACCCTCATCAAATCCAGGTTGGTAACTTCCAGTTTGAAGCAAGTCTGATAAAACTCGGGTGTCTCCGACTAGATTTACCCTATGGGATATCTCCTGATCGTTTTGATAACTATTGATATTCCATTTTACTTTGGCTTCTGCAGAATCGTCGGGATAATAATAGTTTCCCTCTATACCCGAATCATTATTAATCAGTTGAACCAAGCCTTCAATCTCTAAATCAGTCTCACCAGGCAAATCCTCTTTTGGGATAGAGATTTTTTTAAACTCAAGCAATTCAAGATCAGATAAAAGGGGTGAATCAAATATTGTGATGCTGTTAAAAATGGTACCCATATTGTTGGAGGGGAAAGCTGTGTGATCGTTATCTACAGGTTCGTTCATATTCTCAACTACAACAAATGAAATTTCATTTCCAATAACTGTAGTTGGTACAAAAGAACCGCTCAATACAGAGATTAACCTGAACGAGATTTTCCAGTCATTTATTTCAACCCTGATTCCATCCTGAGATAATTGGATTTCCGTACGGGCAAATTGTATTTCCGGTCGAAGCTTAACGGGATCCAAAGTCAGGGAAGCATTCTCTAACACCATCACCTCAATATTCGGCTGGCTGATTACCTTTTCAACAATGATCCTTTCGATAAATTTCGGGATTGGTAATGACCCCAGGGATAACCAGACAAACAGAACAAGGATCAACCCAGCTATGCCAGAGCCAATCCTTCCGATCAGCGGCAAAAATTGTGCGTTTTTTATGATGGGAACCTTCACAGTTGATTCTAAATTACTGCTTTAAACCTGAGCTATACTTTTTGCGAGAGGGTAAAGGTAGGACTACCAATTTAACCTCACCTTTTTATTTAACCCATAATTGCGATCGCAAGAATTATACCAAATCTGAGTAATGCGGTTAAAATATCCAAGGAGACCAAAATTTCTTTGTAATTTATGCAGATATTTCCAATTGACAAACTTTATTCGCTAAATTAGGATGATAACTAATAAATAAAGACTTTTCAGGTCGAGAGCAGAGGGTACAGACAATCCAAAAGAAACTTTTATCATTTGAAATGAGTGATTGGATAATATCCATCCAATCAAGGGGCGAAACGAAATATTTGTTCCTGGGAACAAAAGTAAGGATATTACTTCTTTTCCTTACCGTCCTTGTTCTGTTTTGGACCGTGCTTTCTTCCTTCCTGGTCTTAAACAAGCTTTTTCTTAAAACTCCAGATCAAGTCGTTTCCTACAACAATTTGAGTACAAATTTAATTACTCTGCTTGATGAACGTGATGATCTAGTCAAAGAGAACCAAACATTGATCAATCAAACACGACAGGCCCTTGAACTTGTTTATCAACAGGAGATTGAATTAAACCAATTAAAGAAAGAAGTTGCTGAACTGGAAGGCCCCTATAGTGGTAATTTCCAGAATAGCGATAATTCCACAGCCCAAAAAGTAAGTGTTGAAACAGTTGGACTACCGCATGATTCCAACTTTTTCTCTACTCTTTCCTGGGTACTCTCAGACAGTACAGAAAATTTAAGAGAGTCTCAGACAAGAATATCAACACTGGAATCTGAACTTGTTAAAAGCCAAAACCAAACGAAAGCCAATAACCAAAGAATGGTTAAACTCTTAAATGAATTAACAGATAATATTGCTGTGGCGACGAGCGGCATTGAAGACGTTCTAAATCGGGTTGATGTCTCTCCGGAAAAAATCCAGAACGAACTGCGCGCACTTTATCGCAACCAAAATCAGTTTTTCGCAGATGATTTGAAAATGGAAACCTTGAGGAGTATGTCGAATTCTCCTGTTTCGAATACGGCTAAAAACTTAGAAACCTCCTTGGCAGACCTTAATGTTCTAAACATGGGATACCTTTCACTTCCCTTTGGGGACCCTCTCAAGGGAAAAGTGCGTAAAACTTCAGGTTATGGAATGCGGAATCATCCCATAACTGGTAAATGGGCAATGCACAATGGAGTAGATTTCGGTTCAAAACAAGGTACACCGGTATATGCAACTGGTAACGGTGTGGTGGAGTACGTTGGTTACAAGGGTGGATACGGGAAAACAATAATAATTGAACACATCTCTGGACTAAGGACAATTTATGCCCATTTAAGTAAAATCAATGTCAAGAATGGAGAAGTTGTAACTTCGAAAAATATAATTGGTGCTGTGGGGTCAACTGGCCTCTCCACCGGACCTCATCTACATTACGAAATAAGACGAAACAATAAAGCTATTAACCCCCTAATATTCATGGAAGTCTAAAATGTTCACATCAAAAGGGAAAACTAAAGATCCTGTCAGAAATCAGCAAAAGGAGAAAGAGACAATGCCAGAAATCAGTTCTATGCAGAGACCCGCCCCTTCGGGACCAGTCGCACAGCCTAGATCTACTAACAATCCTTCAATTATTTCAAAAGATCTTAAGGTGGTAGGTAACCTTCAAACACCAAACGATATTATCATTGAAGGAAAAGTTGAAGGAGATATTTCGGCACGGAATTTAACGATCAAGGAAACATCTGAGATTGAAGGTCATATTCGTGCTGAGGAAGCTATTTTAGAAGGCTTCGTCAAGGGTGAAGTACGAGGTTCCAAAATTCGATTGAATAAATCAGCCCGTGTTCAGGGAGATATAATTCACGGTACTATTGCAATTGAGGCTGGTGCTCACTTTGAAGGAACAGTAAAGCGCACTGAAGAGCCTCTGGGTTTTTCGGGCAAAAAGGATATGGGTAGCAAAATGAAACCCACACCTTCATCTCAACAAGGCAAAACACCTGCCCCTTTAAAACCAATGGCTGGTAAAATCTGACCGTTTGGATAATCCAAGCCTAAAGCCTTGCTGTAATTTTGCTCCCGAGGAATGATGTAACCTTGGGGAATAAGCAGGTTTATCTGGAACGCCCGGCCGCGTTGTGAGCTAAAACTGAAGCCATAAATCCGTCCAAATCCCCGTCAAGTACAGCTTGGGGATTTGGTGATTCAAAATTTGTTCGTAAATCTTTTACCATCTGGTATGGAGTGAGTACATAAGAACGTATCTGGTTTCCCCATCCGGCATCACCTTTGTTTTGGTGCATTTCCTGCTGCTTCTCATTCCGTTTACGAAGTTCAAGTTCATAAAGCCTGGATCGCAGGGCGTCCATACAGTTAGCCCTGTTCATATGTTGAGATTTTTCAGAGGAAGTTACGACTATACCCGTTGGAAGATGAGTGATCCTTACCGCGGAATCTGTCTTATTCACATGTTGCCCCCCTGCTCCAGAAGCTCGATAGGTATCTACCCTTAAATCACTGGGATTTATCTCAATCTCAATATTCTCATCAATAACAGGAAAGGCTCCAACTGAACTGAATGAAGTATGTCTTCTTGCAGCACTATCAAAGGGCGAAATGCGTACCAAACGGTGAACACCTGATTCAGACTTTAACCAACCGTAGGCATTCAAACCATTTATTTTAAAGGTTACCGAGCGCAAACCCGCCTCGGCATCTCTATTTTGAGAAATCAATTCCGTCTTAAACCCCCTGCTCTGGGCCCATCTTTCATACATTCTCGAAAGCATCTGAGCCCAGTCGCAAGATTCTGTTCCACCTGCACCTGCCTTGATTTCCAAAAAAGCATCATTTCTATCTGCTTCGTCATCCAGAAGCGCTTCAACAACTTTATTCTCAATTTCCTGATGTAATTCAATAATGGACTTTTCAGCTTCCTCGACAATCTCTTCTTCACCCTCTTCCTCACCAAGTTCGATGAGATCTATACTGTCATTCAATATGGTATTCAGGTTCTCAAATGATTCCTTTTTTTCGATTATATTTTGCCTTTCCTTCATAATAGCAGTGGCAGCAACCTGATCATCCCACAACTTTGGATCTTCTATTTTGGTATTAAGTTCCAAGAGTTTTTGATCTAGTTCATCTGGACCAATTTTCTCCTTCAGGAGAGCAAGAGAATTCTTGATTTCTTCTACAAGTTTAAGGATATCTGCACGCATTGTTTCTGTTTCTTTAGATTTGATTACCCAATCTCTTTGCACACAATTATGAAGAGTAAAATTTGTTTTAGGATATTAAAATTTTATTGAAATATACTTCAAATTTGTACCAATCTTGGATACCTGACTGATTTTCCTCTGAATTCTAACAAAAGCATCACACAATTAATATATGTCGCAAGAATGATTATGTACCCCGGTAGGATTCCAAACTATTGAACAACGTATCCTTAACCCTTCATCTATGGGTGGATCATCTCTCTTTAAGGGTAGATAATTACAAATACTGAAATCATTCTAGCACTGGAATGAAATGTTACAATTTGAAAGAGATAGGTTATAATTATAGGCAGTTGATTTCGACTAATTTTGTATATCAAAGGTGCAAAGACACAATTTTCCCTTGTAAATAAACTACAAATCACTAGTCATACACGAGACACTTCGTTTTATGGTATATTCCGAGTGGCTCTTGCCGGTCGTGTTTGCAAAAGTTTTCTCTAATTGGAAGAAATTACTTTTGATAACTCGGAAATCACTTTTTTGTATTCCATCGCATATCTAGCCCTTTGAACGATTAGCTATTGGGTAGAATAATTTCGAGGACTAACATTAGTAGGAGACAGTCGGGGTACGAAATAGCGTGAATGTAACTAAATGTCAGGTGAATTTTGGGAAAATTTCGCAATTACCATCAGTTTTTGATAACAATGTTAGAATTAGCCAATACAGAATCATCAACGGGAGCTCAAAATGGATCAGTTGACTATTCAGAATTTTCGATGTTTCCAGGAACAGCAGACTATTCGCCTTGCTCCTCTTACGCTACTGGTTGGAGAAAACAGTACCGGAAAAACATCATTGATGGCCATGGTACAGATTTTGTGGAATACTGTTTTTGTAGAGAATCCGACTCCCAATTTTAATGAAGCACCATTTGCTCTAGGTTCATATAGGGAAATTGTATCGCAATCTGGAGAAAATGGATCTATTCAGGAATTCTCTGGAGGTTTTTCAGTGGGTGATTACAAGTCCGATGCCACTTTTAGGAAAGCAAACGTTGCTCCAGAAGTCTCCAGATTACATGTTGAAGATGAATCAGCATCTCTACTCTTGATGCTTACAGATGGTCGTATAAAGATTGAAGCCAAAACCTCAAGGGGAAAATGGAAGTTTGATTTCGGCAAATCTGATGAATATTCTACAGAGTTAGAACAGATAAGAAAGATTAATATTAGTGGCCCCATATCTTTTTTGGCCCATCTGGAAGCTAATCAGCACCTTGCCAAAGGTGATACCTCATTCACTAGGCAGGACATGAGCGACTTAGTAATACTAGGAACAAAACCCTATACGATTTTAAGGAAGAAATTCGGAAGAGATTTGAATTTTTTCGTGGACATTATATCTAGTTCCCCTGTCAGGGCAAAACCCCTAAGGACCTACGAACCAAATGAGTTTCAATTTGATCCAGAAGGAACAAATTTACCTGCTTTATTTGCAAGATTAGAAAACTCAGATGAAGAACAATGGAAACTGTTAAAACAAACCATGGAATCTTTTGGTAAATTAACTGGGGTTTTTGATGAGATTAGAATACGTTCGCTAGGGAAAGATAATAGTAGTGATCCATTTCAGATCCAAATAAGAAACAATACAAAAAGGAATAAAGGTGAATGGCGTAACCTCATTGATGTGGGGTATGGTGTAAGTCAGATTCTCCCTGTGCTTTTCATGCTTACCCGGTCAGTTGATTCTCCAATGTTCCTTTTACAACAACCGGAATTACACTTGCATCCTAGTGCACAAGCAGGTCTTGGTTCAATATTATGTGACGTAGCCTCTAAACGACAGATTTTAGTAGAAACTCATAGCGATTATTTGATAGACCGCGTCCGTATGGATGTACGCGACAAAAAATGCGACCTAAAGCCAGAGGACATATCTATTCTCTATTTTGAACGATGTGACGATGATGTTCAAATTCATAACATTCATATTGATGAAAATGGCAATATCGAAGGCCAACCACCTTCCTACCGGGAGTTCTTCCGCAAAGAGGTAAATAGGCTGCTGGAATTTTGAAATGTGCGTAATCGTTGACAACAGTGTTAGAGACTTGGTTTTTCGTAGGCGTAATGATCGTACAGAGGCCGATAATTATTTTTTTGATTGCATTGACAACGGTAAGCTTAAATTAGTTGTCGGTGGAAAACTTTTAGATGAATTAAAGGGATCTGCTCAATTCATTCAGTGGTTTAAGCAAGCCAATAGTAGAGGTTTGGCAATCATTTCTGCAAATTCATCGGAAGTAAACAATAAGCAAAAAGAGTTGGAAAAAGGTTGTAAGATTAAATCTGACGATCCGCATGTTTTGGCTCTGGCCATTGTCTCAAAGGCTCGAATTTTATATACACATGATGATGATCTCAAAGATGACTTCAAGGACAATAAACTAATTTCTAACGGGAAGGTCTTTCGAACAAATAATTCTGTAAGATTTACGACGAAACAAAGAAAGTTTCTAGATAGATCAACCTGCAATAGGTAATCGTCGGTACTCAAACGGTAATGGTGAACTATACTAGCCGCAAGTTAATCTTGTTTTCAGTTAATCACACTGTGAAATTTATCTAGATTTTGGGAAACAGTTTGAAGATTTGGGTAATTTAAATACAGTGATAGATCTGTAATCAAAGACCTCCATTTTAAACTTACTGCCCGTCTACTCAGTAAAGTCCTCCAGCAGAAATGGATCCAAATGACCCCCTTTGCTCCTGCTCATTAGTGCTACTTCCTTCATAATCATTCAAGTCCATATTTCGGCTATCGGAAGCTACTTCTGCTGCTTGATAAATTCCTTCATCCCAATCTTCAAACTTAATTACCGGTAAATCCGATGCCATTGGAAATCCTCCATCTATTACACGAATATTCCCCTGACGTGGCTCGGTACCAATTCTGAAAAACTCCGCAATCACTGCACCGTCCTGTTCTTCAGTTTTGTCATGGATCAATTCACCGGTAAACCTGTTGACATCAACAAAAATACCTCCTTCAGGAACTGTAAAATCTGAATTACCGTAAAATTCTGCTGCATTGGTCATGAAATGATTAAAAACTGGTGCACAGAGGCTACCCCCAGTTGCGCTTTTTCCCAATGGTCTTGGGGTATCATATCCTATATAGCACCCAGCTACCATTTCGGGAGTATACCCTATAAACCACACGTCATGGGCATTATTGGTTGTACCTGTTTTTCCTGCTACTGGAAAATCAACATTAATCCTTCCGGAAGCAGTTCCGCGTTCTACAACCCCTTGCATCATTGACGTAATCTGAAAGGCGGTAACTGGATCAATAATCTGAGGGTTAAATGAAAAAATATCTGGAATTTTTCCTTCAGGTAAATCAGGAGAGGAACAGTTGCTACAAACCTGCAAACCAGCTTGATAAATGGTCTTCCCTTTTTTGTCCTGTACACGGTCAACAAGCGTAGGTGTTACTTTATAACCACCGTTGGCAAAAATTGCATAAGATACAACTAGCTTAAGAAGAGTCGTTTCCATGGCACCAAGAGAATTGGCAAGATAGGGAGGCATGGAGTCGTAAATACCAACCTTTTCTGCAAATTGGGCGATATTTTCTAACCCAATATCCTTGGCCAAGCGAACGGTCATCAGGTTTCTGGACTGCTCGACACCTGTTCTGAGAGGCACCGGGCCATAAAATTTATTACTGTAATTAACCGGTCTCCAGATACCTTGAGGCGTATCTAAATTTATTGGTGCATCAAAAATAATACTTGCTGGGGTGAAACCAGCATCAAGCGCTGAGGCATACACAATTGGTTTGAAGGCTGAACCAGGTTGTCGATAAGCTTGGGTAGCACGATTGAAACTCGAATATTGGTAAGAGAACCCACCAACCATTGTCAGCACCCTTGCCGTAGTTGTATCCATTGCTATAAAAGCACCCTGGACCTCTGGAATCTGGTGTAAATCCCAGGAAACGATTTCATCATCCTCGTTTTTGTTCGGAGAAACAAAGACTATCTCACCGACTTGCAGGAAATCCTCAGCCTTGCGGTTTCCTTCATTCAATCGGTTCTGGTTGCGTTTGTGAACCCACTGAAAGCTTTCCTCTTCAAGAAAATTGTAAGGTGAATCGGGGTGATTTTCGACAATAATAACAGCCCTGCCTTCATCAAAGTGGGAAATATAAGCTAATGACCACCCGGCTATATCCCTTGGCAAATCCACCTCAAAAGGCTCTTTTTCCTCTAGGGTCTGAGACGAAACGTTAATACCTGTACCAACCCAGCTACCTTTGGACCTATCATACTTCTCTAAACTTTCACGGAGTGCCAAATTGGCAATTTCCTGCAATTGGGGGTCTATGGTTGCTCGAATATTCAGCCCTCCCTCGTAAAATTCTTCGTTACCAAACTGCCTAGAAAGCTGCCTTCGAATTTCATCGGTAAAATAACTCCTTGGGGGAAGCGATTTTTGAAACGAGACATAAGCTCCGCTCATAACAGTTCTCAGGCCCTGTAATTTGGCTTTTTCTCCCTCCTCTACGGAAATATGGTTGTTTTCAATCATCTCGGTAATCACAAAGTTCCTTCGAGCTATAGCCCGACCTTGATCTCTGACAGGATGATAGGTTGAAGGGGCCTTGGGTAGAGCGGCTAGGTAGGCGGCTTCCTCAATTGAAAGATCGTCAAGTGATTTGTTGAAATAGGTTTGAGCTGCAGCAGTAACACCGTATGAATTTTGGCCAAGAAATATTTCATTCAGGTATAGCTCCAAAATCTTATCCTTCCCAAGTGCCTTTTCAATTTTTACCGCCAGAATAATCTCTCTGAGTTTTCTCTCCAGTGATCTTTCTCTGCTTAAAAGGAAGTTTTTCATAACCTGTTGTGTAATGGTGGAAGCACCCCTGAGGCGTTCTCCTTGTAAGGCTTGAACCACTGCTTTCATTATTCCCATGGGATCAAGACCTTGGTGTTGAAAGAACAATTTGTCCTCGGCAGAAATTACTGCATTTATTACCAGATCCGGTATTTCTTCAATCGGACTGAATAACCTTCTTTCCTTTGCGAATTCATCTACTAGTTTTCCTTCCCCAGAAAAGACTCTGCTAATGGTTGGTGGTGAATAATTCTCCAACTCCTCAAAGGTAGGCAGGTTGGTACCTACAGCAACTATCATCCCAGTTATTGCGATAAAGATAAAGATTACCCCGGTGCAGAACTCACTGAAACCCCAAGCAATGACCCCTAGGCATCTTTCCCCGAGGGATTTGTTTCTTACGGGCTCTACCTTAGATTCGGGTTGATACCTTCTGAATGAACGGGTTGGTTTCATAACGATCTAAATGGTAACCATTGATAATTTTTATTTCCACTACATGTAACAAGGTAGAAATTGTTGGGGTTGTTACATAGCCTGGAAGATAAAATATAATTGAATAGATAAAAATAAATCGTGTTGACTTTGACACATAATTCTGTAGAAATTTATCAGTGCTGCTTAACCAAGTAAATAATTAAAAAGTGGCAAGATTGAATATGGGAGTGATTTTGCCCTTGCTTGCCGAGCGGCTAGGGATTAGCTCTCATTGAGAATAGGGCAAAATTACATTTAACTTACCCAAGATTTTTTATTTTGGTCCGTATAACGCGGGTTACATTCTTTTTGGTTATTAACACATAAGACAAAGTGAAATGAATACATTAAATTTTACACCAGGAACATTGTGGCCGTCGTCAACGGAGAACAACAAACGAATGAAAATTCAACCAACTAAATTAAGCACTTCCCAAGTATTAGGATTTGGAAGGGAAAGTGCACTGTTTTTAAAGAGAAAATTATGCATTCTTCAATACTTATTGATACCACCGGTGGAGATGAAACCCGGATATTGGTACTTGAAGGAGGTAAGGTACAAGAATTCAAAAGGGAAACCAAAACCTCCAACAGGCTGGCAGGAAATATCTATCTTGCCCGAATTGAAAAAATTGAACCTTCGATTCAGGCTGCTTTCGTAGATTTCGGGATTGAAAAACACGGTTTTTTACCTTTTCGATCAATCCATCCAGACTACTACAATATTGACCATAAGGTACCAGACGATAATCTGGACCCGTATAACCTGACAGCCAATGGAGCAGGTTCCGATTCTCACTTTCTAAAGGAATTTGAGGATTATGCCACTGACTTCGGCGCCATAACCCGTTCTCAATTTTATAAAGGTAATGCTGCAAATCAAAAGCATACAAATGGAGGTGGGTTCAAGGGAAAGCAAAGATCCCAACGACAAGCTTCCCGTAATTTTCCTAATGATGTACTGATTCAGGATGTCATTACTAAGGGTCAGGTTATGCTTGTCCAGGTTTCAAGGGATGAATTACATTCCAAAGGGGCAACTTTAACCACCTATATTAGTTTACCAAGCAGATATTGTGTGTTGCTTCCCAACAGTGACAAGGGGTTTTCTATCAGTAGTAAAATTGCCTCCCCTGATACCCGGCAGAAATTGAGAAACATTTATGAGACCTTGAATTTTCCCCGAGGGGCGGGTCTTATAATGAGAACAATCAATTCCATTCCACCGGGCGAGGTTATTGAAGCCGATATCAACAGGCAGAAAAATAATTGGAAGGACATCCTTGAGACGGTAAAACAAACCAGAGCCCCTGGCCTTGTAAAACCAAGTAGTGACTTAATTGAAACAACTGTCAGAGATTACTTTCGTGATTCAATAAACGAAATTATTGTAGAGGGGGAGAAGGGATTCGAAAGAACTGTTGAGGTTGTTAACTCTCTGGTTCCCCATGAAGCTGAAAAAGTAATCAAGCACACCAATTTAAAGCCTTTGTTCGTTTATCATGGAGTCCATGAGGACCTCAGGAATCTTCATGACCCCAGGGTAGAACTCGCTTCAGGTGGTCATCTTGTGATCCAACCTACCGAAGCCTTGGTTTCAATTGATGTTAACTCTGCCAAATCCAACCAGGGTAAGACTCTTTCAGAAACCGCTCTTCGAACTAATATTGAAGCAGCCAATGAAATTGCCAGGCAATTAAGGTTACGGGATTTGGCCGGGATTATTGTCATTGATTTTATTGATATGGAAATCCAGCAGCACCGCAAGGAAGTAGAAACTGCCCTGCGTACAGCTTTGCGGAGAGATCAGGCATGGATTAATTGCGGTTATATTTCCAAATTGGGTTTGCTGGAAATGACCCGTCAAAGAGCCGGTGAAAATTTGTCAACGAATACCACCAAAATATGCCCTGCATGTGGTGGAACTGGCAGGGTTATTTTGGATGATACCCTGGCAGTAATAATTCTAAGACATATTGAAGCAGAATGTTCCCTAAGAAAAGCTGGTAATGTACAGGTTTCCGTATCTACATCACTTGAAAACTATTTTCTGAATGAATCGCGAAGGGAAATATCCCGGATAGAAGATGTCTACGGATGTCGCATAAGATTTGAAACCAATAATAACCTCTTCTCACAAGAATACAGTTTTGTTTTGTTCAGCCCCGATAAGAATAAGGAAATATTCAGATACCCTCCGAAATATCAGAAAAACAATTATCATTCACCAAAATCCAGCTGGTCTGCTAAAAAATATTCCAAATACCCTACGAAATCAGGATCAGAAAATAGATACAAATCAGGAAGCAAAAAGGATACCCGGGGGGAGGAAAAATCCCAGGATACTACCTCCTCTAAGGTGGAAGCAAGCTTAACTTCAGTTGATACGCATTCAAAATTAGAGAAGCAGAACGAACCAGGTTTTGCAAAAAACAGGAAATCGAAAACTGAAATACCTGAAACCCAAATGCCACCTGAAGCAGATCCCGTTCAAAAGGAAATGCCTCTGTTAGATGAACAAAATCCCAAAGAAGATTCACCCAAGCCAGCCAAGAGTGCCAAAAGAAAAAAGGTAAAAGTACGGAAGGTAAAGAATAGAACAAAGGAGAAAAATGCAAGCCCCGGGAAAGCGGTGAAGACTACTAATACAAAGGAACAAGGAACACCAACTAGAGATACCGGTAAGACAGATTCTCCTGAAGAAAATACGCCTGGTGAAGCAAATCAGGATAACGAAAAAAGTAAATTACCTAGAAAGCAGAGAACAGCAACTTCCAAACCACAACAAAAATATAAACACCAAAGAGCAAAACCTGCGATTAACCCTAATCTTGAAAACCTATTAAATGAAATTGCTCCAAATGAAGCAAGAGCTATAGATCATGATGGCGCATTTGAAGTGATTTCACCATCTGACCTGGAAATTTTCCACGAGCAAAAAGAATAAAAATCAGCCACATCGAAAAATGGAAACAAAAAGCTTTGAAGTTTCATGAATTGGAAAAATACTAACAATATCAACTAATATTGTTCTAATTTAACCAGAGGAATTTACACAGTGTCCAGATTAAGCAGAATCATTCTTCATTTTTGCCATGGGATGTTTGGCATAGTCAACCAGTGGCGACCTATACTTACTATCAGTATTTTTCTTTTGTCACTTGCTGCTACGTCTAAAGCTGCAGACTTTGAAAACCTTAGCCCCAAGGAAAGAGATGCGTTTGGAGAATTGGTTAAGGAATATTTATTGGAAAATCCCGAAATAATGCTGGAGGTTCTCGAAAGACTGGAGCAACAACAAAACGAGTTGAATCTGGAAATGCAAATGCATTTGATTGAACTCAATTATGATTTTATTTTCAATAGCCCAGATTCATGGGTAGGCGGCAATCCAGATGGTGAAATTAACCTGGTGGAATTCGTTGATTACCGATGTGGCTTTTGTCGTAGAGCTTCTCCTGTAATCAAAGATCTAATAGAATTGGAGCCGAATGTACGTTTGGTAATCAAAGAATTTCCTATCTTGGGCGAACAATCTGTTATTTCTGCCAAACTTGCGGTAGCTGTATTACAACTCGCTGGATCAGAAAAATATGAAATCATCCACGACCATCTTATAAAACTTCAGGAACCAATAAGTGATACGGTGATTTCGGAAATAGCGGATATCGCTGAGTTGGATATTCAATCTTTAAGAATAAAAATGGACGATCCTTCTGTTACTCAAGTACTGGAAAACAACTATCAGTTGGCACAAGCACTGGATATCAATGCGACTCCCACATTTATTTTAGGAAATAGAGTTTATAGTGGTTTTTTATCTCTTGATGAATTTAGGTATGAAATAGATCAATTAGAAACTGCACGAAATTAAATGACAGCGAAATAATTATTTTGGAGGTTTAGGTGGCCAAGGAAGAATCAAAGTTGGAAATAATTTCCAAACTAATGGATTTGTTCAAGGAAAAAGAGCTTGGAGAATTTGAAGTTGAAATCAAGGAGGATGAGTCTTCGCGAATAAAGTTAAGAATGGCTACTTATGCTGGGAAAGCAATATTACCCTCTCGGGAATCCTTACCCCCAAATCCGGAAGTTCTAAGCTCATTACCTCCTTTGGAGGAAAGCAAGGCTGAAACCAAGGGATTGGTATCCTCGGAAATGGTTGGTACTGCTTACCTCAAACCAAGTCCTGAGGCTGAAACCCCCTTCGTTCATATCGGACAAAGCGTTAGGGAAGGAGAAACAATCCTTATCATTGAAGCGATGAAAACTATGAATTTCATCGGTGCTCCCCATTCTGGAACAATCAGGAAAATCATGGTCGACGATGGCGAGCCGGTTCAGTATGGTTCAGAACTAATGATCATTGATTGACCGCAGTCCTATTATTGAATCTCTTTCTAGTAAGCTAAACGAACTTTTCCAAAATGTTTTCAAAAATACTCATTGCCAACCGCGGAGAAATTTCCCTAAGAATAATCAGAACCTGTAAGGAGATGAATATTTCTACCGTTGCAGTCCACACGACAGTTGATCAGGACGCAATGCATGTCCGTATGGCTGATGAAGCCGTTTGTATTGGCAAACCAAGATCGCCGGACAATAAAGAAAGTTATTTATCCTTCTCGGCAATAATTTCAGCCTGTGAAATCACTGGTTCCAATGCCGTTCACCCAGGTTATGGTTTTCTTTCCGAAAACGCTGAATTCGTTGAACAGTTGGAGGATCATGATATTACCTTTATTGGACCATCCTCCAAACATATCAAGTTGATGGGCGACAAGATTACTGCCAAAGAAAAAATGTTGGAACTTGGGGTTCCATGTGTACCTGGCCCTAATGAAAGTATAGATTCCATTGAAATGGCCAAAAGTGTTGCCAATGATATCGGTTATCCTGTGATCGTCAAGGCTTCAGCTGGTGGTGGCGGTAGGGGTATGAAGGTTGTTAACTCCGAGGCAGATATTGAACAATCCTTTCTTGCAGCCCAGCAGGAAGCAGAAGCCAGTTTCGGTAATGACGAGGTATACCTGGAAAAGTTTCTTCCCCACGGGCGCCATATTGAAATTCAGGTTTTGGGAGACGGCAAAGGGAATGCAGTCCACTTTGGGGAAAGGGATTGTACCATTCAAAGACGTCATCAAAAACTTCTTGAAGAAGCGCCCAGTCCTCTAATAGATGAAAAAACGCGTACAGAAATTGGAGAAATTTGTTCCAGGGCAATTGCTGAAATGGGCTATGAAGGCGTTGGAACCATTGAGTTTCTCTATCAGGACGGTAAATTTTATTTCATCGAAATGAACACACGTCTACAGGTGGAGCATCCGGTAACAGAAGCCATTTTCGGAATTGACCTGGTTAAGGAACAAATCATGGTCGCTGCAGGTAATGCCTTACAAATAAAGCAGGAGGATCTGCATCCTAGAGGACATTCTATTGAGGTAAGAATCAATGCTGAAACTGTTCCAGATTTCATTCCTTGCCCAGGTAAAGTTGGCCTATACCACTCTCCTGGTGGATTGGGAATCAGAATGGATTCATTCCTTTACAACGGTTTTACGGTCCCATCAAACTATGATAGTCTGATCGGCAAACTGATAGCCCATGGAGAAAACAGGACGATAGCTATTTCCAAATTAAGAAGGGCTTTGGAGGAACTGATCGTCCACCCGATCAGTACCACTGCCCCACTATTTCAGTTACTACTTGAGGATCATGATTTCCTGAACGGTAATTATGATATCCACTGGTTGGAAAAATGGATAAAACAAAATGGCCCATTGTTGAAAAAAAATTAACCTCTTCCATTGTTTCTGAGTAATGGATGAATTTGTAGAAAAATTTAAGCTGTACTATCGACAGGGGAATTTTATCATGGGTGATGAAGAAGACCCATGTTCCTTTTATTGGGCCAGATCCGAAGAACGATTTATTATTCCACTTGATGGTTTCAGGGTTCCCAAAAGGTTAAGGAGGAAAATCAAAGCAAACCCTTTTCACCTGACGATAAACAAGAATTGCCCCTTGGTTATTGACCTATGTTCCAAAAGAGAGCAAACCTGGATTAACCCAGCCGTAAAGTATATCTACACTCAACTGAACAAAAGGAATCTTGTTCATTCGTTAGAGGTCTGGGAGGAAAATGCTCTGGTCGGAGGGCTATACGGGGTTGCTCTAGGAGGCGTGTTTTTTGGAGAGAGCATGTTTTACACCAAACCTGATTCCTCCAAAATCGCCTTGGTTTACCTTGTTGATCATTTGAAGCGGACTGGATTTGAAGTACTGGATGCTCAAATGCCAAGCTCCCATTTGGAAAAAATGGGAGGGAAGGTAATTTCAGAAGAAAAATTTAGAAATTTGATTGGCACAGCCTGTCAGAAATCAAATGTTCAATTTTCATCCTTACCGGTGGAAGTATCTGGTGAAAGGGTCATACAGCGGATTAGCCAGAAATCAAATCTCGGATGTTCCACAGCGGACAAGGCAGGTGATTGTGAAATCATCCAGGCCGAAAATAAATCTGATTGTTCCCTTTGATCCGAAATGGTGACAAAAGCATAAGAAAATTTGACAGGGTTTTCTGATAGGTATCTGCAATCCTCAAGGGTAATAACCAAATTCTCAAAATTTACGGTTTCACCTGCTTTGATTTCCAAATCTTCAACTCTTCCCGTTATGGTATCCAAGGCCTTCAAAAAAGCACCATCTCCTTTAAGACTCGTCTGGGTATTGGCAATATTTGGTAATAACAGGGATATTAGGACAAATGATATCAACCGGTGCATATTCAGTTTTGTGAATTAACAAAACCTGCCATCAAGCTCATAAAATCAACATAGGATTGTGTTTGGACTACTTTCTCCCCTGGCTGAAAGTACTCGAAATCAATCCCCGGCAGGATTTCAACAAAATTTGCTCCCAACAGACCCTCAGAGGAAACTGCAAGGAAACTGTCAACAGGAATTTCAAGATCTGAGTTGATTGTCAAATGAACATCTGCCTTATATGTTTGTGGATTGATCGCCATTTCCGAAACAGAACCCACTTTTATACCTGCAAGCTTGACATCAGTCCCTACAGAAACACCTTGTGCAGAATTAAATTCTGCCACGAGCTTATATCCCCCATCTTCAAAAAATGAGTCATTTTCAAGTAATAAAAAGTAGAAAAAGGTCCCTGTTATTAAAAGTACCGCTGCACCGATAACAACTTCCAATTTATTTTCGGCCATAAATGTACCTTATTTATTCTGGATTCCAGGGAATATAATCTCTGGTTAAATCCTTTCTCTTACCCCTGAGTGATCCGAGGGGTGAATATGCTTCCGGCATTCCGGTTTTGTTCGCAACGTGGGGTTTTTCCCACTTTTTCATTGGGAGAGGGTCCTCGGTTGGTGGATTTTCAAAAGTATGGTGCAACCATCCATGCCATTGGGGAGAAATTCTACTTGCTTCAATATTGCCCTTATAGACGACCCACCGTCTCTCGTCATCCTTGGTTCGGTAATAAGTGTTACCCTCAGGGTCTTCACCCACTCTCTGGCCCTTGCGCCAAGTATAGATCTGGGTACCCAAAGTCTGGGAATTCCACCAAGTTATTAACCTAATGATAAAATTCATTCATCGCTTTCCTTGAGGGCCAGGATATTGGATCAATTAGGAACCTGCAGCCCTGGGTAATGTACTTTCCGAATAGAACCTCAGAGGTATAGCATTAGATACCACACATTCTTCGGTTACAACTATTTCCACGACACTATCATCAAGTGGTAGTTCAAACATGGTATCAAGCAATATTTCTTCAATTATTGACCTTAGCCCTCTCGCACCAGTTTTTAAAACAAAAGCCTTTGTAGCGATAGCCCTAATAGCTTCGTCAGTAAAGGTCAATTTGATTCCATCCAATTCAAAAAGTTTGCTAAATTGTTTAATTAGAGAGTTTTTTGGCTCGGTAAATACCTTTACCAACGCATCTATATCTAACTCATTCAGGGTAGCAACTACGGGCAGCCTTCCTACAAATTCTGGAATAAGACCGAATTTCATCAAATCCTCAGGTTCCAGATCCTCCAGGAGTTCACTTAATCCCTTTGTTTCCAAATCAGAAATTTCCACCTCAAAACCCAAAGCAGAGGGTCTGGTTCTGTTCTGAATTACTTTCTCCAATCCTGCAAATGCACCTCCACAAATAAAGAGAATGTTGGAGGTATCAACCTGCAGGAATTCCTGCTGTGGATGTTTCCGTCCTCCTCTTGGAGGAATGGAAGTGATGGTTCCTTCGATTATCTTGAGCAAGGCTTGCTGAACCCCTTCTCCACTCACATCTCTTGTTATTGAGGGATTATCAGTTTTACGTGTGATTTTATCCAACTCATCAATATAGACGATGCCTCGTTGAGCTTTGGAAACATTATATTCTGCCGCTTGGAGTAGCCTGAGAATTATGTTTTCTACATCTTCACCCACGTAGCCAGCTTCAGTAAGTGTTGTAGCATCAGCCATGGTAAAGGGAACATCCAATAGTTTGGCCAAAGTCTGAGCCAAAAGAGTTTTACCGCATCCTGTAGGACCAATTAGCAGGATATTAGATTTGGCAATTTCAACCCCGAGATCATTCTCGAGATTATTCAACATTTTGTAGTGGTTGTAAACAGCTACAGAAAGCACTTTCTTTGCGTGAGACTGACCAATTACATAGTCATCTAGAAACCGATAGATTTCCTGTGGGGGAGTAGGCTGATGTTCCTGCTTGCGTGAAATGACTTCCTTATCTTGCTTAATTATTTCTACAGAAAGCTCTATGCATTCATCACAAATGTACACATTAGGGCCAGCAATAAGTTTGTTGACCTCACTTTTGCTTTTGCCGCAGAACGAGCAGAGAAGTTCACTTTCTTCAGGTGGAGTCTGATTAATCATACACGAACACCTATTTAACTGCCTTGAATCAATGCCAAGTGTATAACCGATTTCCACAAAAAATGGAAATAAGTTTAATCTTCAGAATTATTTGAACGAGTTGTAACAATTTTATCAATCAATCCCCACTCTTGTGCTTCATGAGGATTTAGGTGTTTATCTCCATCCCTGATAGCGTCACTTACCTCATCTAGAGTCCTTCCTGTATGTTTCATCAGAATGTCCCTCAAAGTCGTTTCACGCTCTTTCATATGGTCATAGTGAATGGTTACATCACTAAACCTTCCCCGAAAGCCTCCCATGGATTGATGTACCATTATGGAACTATGTGGTAAGGAATATCTTTTTCCTGGTTCCCCGGCAGTCAATAGCAATGCACCCATTGAGGCTGCCCGACCAAAAGCAAGGGTTGAAACCGGTGGAGAGATATATTGCATCGCATCATAAATGGCTAGGCCGGAATCCACTTCCCCACCGGGACTATTTATGTACATAAAGATTTCGGATTTTGGATTTTCAGCTTCAAGGAACAATAATTGAGCTACTGCAAGTGTGGATACTTCATCGGTTATCTCGCCACAAACAAATACGATCCTCTCCTTTAATAGCTTGGAGAAAATATCATACCTTCTTTCCCCTCTTGGAGTTTGCTCGTCCACTGTAGGAATTAATGCATTCGTCAACGATTCCATGCCTTCTGCCTCTTTAAAATCATCTGCTAATTCTTGCCGGTTCCATTTTCCTGATCAAAATCTGCTGATTCCACCAAATCATGCAAATCATCAATCGCCATTTCTCTTATTTCTAATAGTCGTTTAAAACTAACCTTCTTTTCAACTGAATTCACTTTTTCCAGTAAGATTGTCTCCACCCTAGACTGTACAATTCTGTTTTGGGTATTTATTACAAAATACTCTGGAACGTGTTCAAACTTCAATTTACTTCTATCCTTCGCCGGATCATATACATTGGTATTATAATTTCGAGTAAGAAACAATGCCCATTCATCTACTATTTCATCCCTGGAAGCTTTGATATTTTCCTTCTTGGCAATATCCTTGAGAAGAATCAAATACCTTACCCCCTTCATTGCCTGATCCTTGATTTCGGTTACCTCATCAGGATCAATTGATGACCAATCAACTTCATGGGAATCTTCTTCACTCGTTTCATGAGCCTCATTCTCAGTCTTGTTTTCACTCTTATCAACTTCTTGACTGGACACCGGATTCTCCGCACTACTTTTGTCCGAAGCAGCTTTTCTTTCGTGCCAGATATCCTCCATTGTTCTATCAAGAACTTTTGTTGGAACGTCATAGTTCAAATCATTCTTCACTGCATGTGAAAACTGGTTTTTTAGAAGGTTGGTAGAAATACTTTCAAATTGTTGCAACTTCCTTTCCAAAAGTACCTCGTCCAATTCTTCTATTGACTTGAAACCAAATTTCTTGGCCATCTCAATGGTCGGCTCATCAAGCTTATGGTTTTTGAAAATTTCGTGTACTTTGAAAATAAACCTACAAGGTTCGCCTGCAAACTCATAATCTTCATAAAAAGAGGGTAATTTGGAATCGATTGTAAATTCCTCATCTGCACTTAACCCTATGGAATTGAATTCTTCACCATAAAGACTTGAATCCTCAGCGACAGGAACCTCCCTGCCCCGATCAATAAAACCATCTGCATTAGTTCCAGGTGCTTCAATGGTTAGGTCAACCTTAAGAATATCTCCAACTTCAGACTTATAACCGCTTTCCTGCAAAATCCTCTCGGGGTTTGCCGTCAAGAAGTCTTCCCTGATTTGCTTGAATAACTGAGTACGGTCCTGCGGTATAAACTTGACCAGATTATATTGGGAATAGTCTATGTCGGGAACCTCTGGACTAACTTCGTAGGATACTGATACTCTGGCCGCCAATCCTGTCTTACCAGAATAATCTGAATCAATCTCTGGTACCCCCAAGACAATCTTGTCTGAATCGTTCAAATGCTCATCAATTTGTTCTCTCACCAGCTGTTGCAGGTATGTATCTCTCTCTTGCTCAGGCAGACGGTTAATTATTACACTAATTGGAGCTTTTCCCTTACGAAAACCTGGGACATTGACCCTGTCCTTATATTGTAAAATTTCCTCAGTCAGTTTCTTTCTGAACAGCGCATTGGAAATCCCTAGTTGGTAGATCCTGCTATATCCTTCTTCGGACACATGTATCTGGGGTTCTTCTAAATCTTCTTGAAAAACGATTTGACTATCTGCCATGGGTTACTTTCATCTTAACTGGTGCGGGTGGAGGGACTTGAACCCCCACGCAATAAAGCGCCAGATCCTAAATCTGGTGCGTCTACCATTTCCGCCACACCCGCATACTGTCTGAATGGAAAACTTGCGAAAATTGAAATGACTAAATTTGGATTGCTAAATCCCTTCGTAATGTGTTGTCTATATATGATTTGCTCTCAGGAAGTTGAAATTAGGTACTTCTTGGTCTTTATTCAATCTTTTGGGAATGAAATTTCGACCATGTAAAACAGCCCTAAACCTGATTGCTGATACACTTTACACATCAGTAAAATCATAAATACAGGAAAATTAGTTGAATTGGTAAAACCAGAGCTAACTTATAAAACACCTCCCTAAAATCGGGACGTGCTCCAAACTGATTAATCTACACAGGTTCTTGTTTTTTTGGCCAACACGAAGTTGGTGATCTGAGACACTATCGTTATGGATACCCAATTTTTAAGAATTTGTTGTCAGTGATTCTATTGAGTACTTACCATTCCGTTGCCTCGGGTATGATTTTACTTTCGCCATAATTCGTTCTGCTCATGGTGAAGGATAATCGCGCTTAGACTTTTGAATTCCGTTGTGATGTAATTCATCAGCCGCTTGGCTGCCGGTTCAAAACGTTGATTCGTCATGGTAAGAATACCCAAGTGTCTGTCCGGGTCTCCAATGCGAATACTTAGTGCAGCAAGTCTGTTTTGGGGACGCATTCTGAAAACAACTGAATAGGGAAGTACCGTGAGGGAATCTGATTCAGATAGTATGTTTATCACCGCACTTAAACTTCCACCAGTGAAACTGATCTTGAAATGCTTGACACCTATCCCCTCCAGCCCCGCTCTTAAATCATGATATAATGGACTGTCGGCAGGTGGGGCAATCCATGGGTAGGAAGTTAAATCATTTAATTTCACCACCGATTTTTTGGTTAGGTCGTGCCCGACTCGACAAGTAATTACATTTCTTCCCCTCAAAATTTGATCAAAGGACATTTCTTCTAGAACTTCTGAGACTCGGATTGGAATGATTCCCATATCTAGGGCCCCATTCCTGAGTTCATTAAAAATTTCCAGCGGGTAGCTATAGGTTTGGTCGATTCGAATATCCTGATGTAATGCCTGGAAGGAAGCAATCATACCAGAAATAACCCCATCCATGAAAAACGGGGTGCCGGCAAGTCTTACGGCCCCACTTCTTCCCTCCATATAACGCGAAACAATCTTGCTTGCTGCCCTGTTCGCATTCAAAATACGACGGCCTTCATCTGCCAGTTGGATACAGAATTCAGTTGGCACCAAAGGGCGTCTGTTATTGAGAAAGAGAGGTCTATCAACACGTTTCTCCAGAAGAGATAGTGTACGAGATAGGCTCGGCTGGCTTTTACCTATTGCTCTTGCAGCTTCTGTCACGTGGCTGATGCTCCCGAGCTTGAGATGGGTTCGGAGATCTGCCTTGATCAGAAAGGGGAGCCAATGCTGGTTCAGGGTCAAATTCTGGATCCGATTGGTGCCCCGATTGGTGGAGCCAAACTTGATGTTTGGCAAGCAAATGATGAAGGCTTTTATGACGTGCAACAAAAAGGAATTCAGCCAGATTTCAATTTGCGAGGAGTATTTAGAACTTCGCAAGATGGAACCTACTGGTTCAAGGCTGTTAAACCAAAATTCTATCCGATCCCAAGTGATGGGCCAGTAGGCAAACTGCTTGCTGCCCTAGGGCGGCACTGTTACCGTCCTGCCCATCTCCACTATATCATTTCAGCTGATGGATATAAAAGCCTGACTACCCATATTTTTGACCCCGATGATCCCTACATTCATTCTGATGCAGTTTTTGGTGTAAAGGAAAGCTTGATGGCCAAGTTTGATTGGATTGAGGATCCTGAAAAAATTGCTTCCAGCGGTATGACGTCACCCTTTTATCATGTAGTCCATGATTTTGTCTTGGTTAAATCAGAAAACGGTTGAGTAATGATTATGACTGGGAAAATTAATTTTTCCAGGGATAATAGTAGTCTGGATTAATACTTTCTATTTTCTTTAATAGTGACCTCTTGCCCGCATTAAATCATCAGCACGTTTTTGTGCATTGCTTAACGCTGTAGATACGGTTTTTTGTCCAAGCAGCATGTCATGCAATTCTTCTCCGGCAATATCAATGATATACACAATTTCGGGAACTGGTGGGCGAGGCCACACCTGTAGTACTCCTTCACGTGCCATTTTATCCACAATGGTGATCAGGGGTGATATTTGCTGAACTTCAGGGTCGCTGCTAACGCTGAACCTTGGGCTTACCAAACTGCCGTTTTCGATATATAGTTTGATGGCCTGTGCGGAGGTCAATGTAGCTAAGGCATCCCAGGCTGCATTTATTCTTACAGGATCAATATTTGAGGGTATAGCAAGAGCATAACCACCGACTGGAGCTATGGGGTGTCCATTCATACCTACCGGGTGTGGCCTATATTCTGTATTATTATAGGCTTTGGATTCCCTGTTGAGTTCAAAAAGTGGGGCCAATAATGTCGCTGAATAGGCCATAGCAGCTTTCCCATCAGCGAAACAGCGAGCTCTCTCGTACCATGACATATTTAATATCCCATTTGGTGATACATTAAGTAATTCCAGTAAATACTCTGCTGCTTCCTTTGCTTCAGGAGAATCAAATTTCGGTCGAAAACAACTGCCATCAACATTTTCACAATCAAATTCACCATTTATTTTTTGTAGATCAAGTACCGGCTGGCCTAAAGCGGCAATAATGAATAGGAAGGAATGGCCAAGTGGGGTACCTCTGGCTGCATTCCAGGCAATGCCTGCAACCCCTCTGAAAGGATCATGCAAGGTTTTTGCTGTCGCAATTGTTTCGGAGATTGTTCGAGGTGGCTTAAGCCCCTTTTCCTCCAGTAAATCACGTCTGCATACTAGTAGTTCAGGTGTTGTCTGAACAGGGATCCCATACTGCCTGCCTTTGTAGCGTGTGCTTGCCAAGGCTACCGAATGGAAATCAGAAAGATCTAGGGAACTTGCAGAAATGAAAGAATCCACCGGTAGAAAACGCCCAGCCTCCGCCATTTCACCAAACCACGGCAGATCACAGGCAATAATATCGTAGCGTGAAACACGTGCATTTGCGTTATTCAATATTTCTTCTCGAAGCCTGTCGATGGAAAGGGCTCTACTCCAGATTCTAACGCCAAAAATGGTTTCCAGTTGTTTTCTTAATGCATGCATTGCCATAAAAGTTGGGTCTGCATGGACCAATAACCTGAGCTCACCACGAATTGGAAGTTTGGTATTGAAAACCGAAAGAGGAGTTAGAGTATTACTGCCAGCATATGAAGCCCCATAATAATATTCTGCATGGCGATTTTCGGAACCACCAACTGGTTCGACAAGCCCACCAAAAAGTGATCGGGCCCGACGAGTGAATTCTTGCCACTCCTGAATGAGTTTGGGTGATGGATGAAGAGAAAATGACTTGCCCGTTGAAGTTTTTGGGCGTCTTACGATAAGGCCGCGTTCTTCTATTTTTGCGAGGGCACGCTTGGCAGTACCATAGGACATTCCAGATACCCATACCAAGGAACTGCTAGTGGACATTTTCCCACTGAGATGGTTCCGCATTAGTTCAGTAAGAATCCTCAACTCACTGTACCCAGCCTTTAGTGAAAGGGATAATTCTGCTTCATTCTGAAATTGATCAATGAAATCCAACAGTTGTGAAATTTCCCTACCGGATACTTCTGGCTGCCAACGCCTGTCTTCAGTCTCGTAGGGACCTTCAGGCTTATTCCTGTTGTACATTGAATAGAAACTATCTTATGAATGGACCATTAAAGTTGTCATTGATGTGGTACACAACACAGCAATCTGACTATCGAATATAAAATATCCGATTTGGCCATACAATCAACCAAATCTTTGTATTTCTAGATTTGTATTCATGGAGGTCCTGTCTGACGCCGTGCCAACAATGGACCTCGCCTAGCATCCACATCTGCAAGTATTTGTCTACGACGTTGATTTTCATCGAATATTCTACTTCCGGTTTGGAACATGATTACAATCATCAGTAGAACCCCGAGATAGAGTTGTACCATGAATGCGGGGGTAACATTAAATACTAGCCCAGTATTCAAGAAGTTAACTGTCAGGGTACCTATTGCTGCCCCGATAACACCACCTTTTCCACCTAAAATCGATACACCTCCAATAAATGCGGCAACCGTACCGGCGAGAAGCAGATACTGGAGGCCCAGAGCCTGAGCGGTACCTGATCGAAGACCAATAATAATACCTCCAAGACCGGCACAGAATCCAGAAATCGCAAAAACAATAATCATTGGTCGTTTCAAATTGACACCTGCTGCAAGAGCTTCCTTTCTGGCACCACCAATGGCGTAGATTTCACGTCCGAATCTCGTATAGTTCATAAAAATACCCACGAGTACGAACATGATAATCACGAGAATACTCGCTGGAGAAAAATAACCCAGCATCTTTGTTGTAATGAAATCCGGTACTCTGAAATCTGTGAGCATCACGGTTTTTTCTTCAGCTGCGAACAATGCCACACCCCTGAGTAACATTAAAGTACCTACAGTAAGTACAATTGCTCTTACCCGAAGATACGCAATGAAGTAACCTTGGATGATTCCAATGGATGTCGAAATAGCAACAGCAATCAAAAGCGCAGTGACTGCACCCAAACTATCGGTAAAACGTACGACTATAACTGCTGCCAAGGCAGCATTTGATCCGATCGATAGATCAATTTCACCGGCAATAATACATAATGTGAGTGCTAGTCCAACTAAACCTAGTACTGCAAAACGTTCCATAATCGCAAAAGTCGTTCGATGAGTTGCAAACAAATCATTGGTAAAGGCAAAATAACCGTAAACGCAGACTGCCAGAAGGATGGCAAAGGCCAAATCGTGGTTTTCGACAACCCAATTCCTTATCTTGTTCACCTTACTGGTCTCCTATTCCTGCGCTCTAGACCCACGTCTGGCAAGAGCGAATACGATTATGGAAAACACTATCATGAGCCCAACAGCCAAAACTCGGGGACCACTGTTGAAACCATGCAGAACCATCATGTTGTCCACTGTGGATATAAATATAGCCCCCAAACTGGTGCGAAGGGTGGAGCCAAAGCCCCCCATGATGGAATTACCTCCAACCATTACAGTTGCGATAACCATAATCGTCATATCACCTGATGAGCCAAATTCTGAAGAGAAATAGTTGACATGCGCACTAGATACTTGTGCAGAAAAAGCTATTGCCACAAAGGCAGAACAAACTGATGCAATAATGCAAACCTTGATTGCCATAGCAAAATTTTCATGCCCAGTAGCCTTCCCCGCAGCCCTATTTGATCCAATCAGGTAAACCTGCCTACCAAAATTTGTATAACGAAGGACAAATTCAGCAGAAATCGCAATCAAGATAAATGCTATTGTGATATTTGGCAGACCCAGAAATGATCCGGTTCCGAGCCATTCAGCGCCATGAGGCCTTCTAAATGAAACCACCAGGTTGTCACTCCACCAGGAACCTAATCCAAACAATAATCCTGCAGCACCCAGGGTAACAACGATTGGGTTCCCTCCAAGACCAATCAACGAACCTTGAGCTGCACCGGCAATGATAGCAATCCCGATGGTAAGTAGAAACGAAATTTCGAAACCGTAACCGGCCGACATGGAAGTGGCAAAGCATATGATACAAAGAGCTGCTGTCTCTTTCATGGAAAGAAGAAAGAAATTTCCTGACAAGGTAACAAATGTCAGACCAATGGCCATAATTCCCACAAGTGCTGCGTCTCGGATTATTGTTTTAAAATTGAAGATGGTTAGGAAGTTCGGGGCTGTTGCCATTCCAACAATAAAAACAATGAGAAACAGTCCAATCAGGCAGACCACCAATACGGAGTAGTCACGAACGAGACGGTCAACAAATCCTAGACCTCTTTCTCTAGCACCTGCAATCAAACCATTGCTCATGCCGTTTTGACCTCTTGTTGTACCCCAAAAGGATGCGTTATTTGCTCAAGGACAGTAGCAGCTGAAATATCTTCCTGTGCTATCTCGCCGATTTGCATTCCCCGATAGAAAGTTATGATACGGTCTGACAGTCCTGTGATCTCCTGGATATCGGTTGAAGCAAATATAACAGCCTTACCTTCATTCGCAAAGTCTCGAAGTTTGCTGTAGATTTCGGCTCGGGCACCAACATCAACACCACGTGTTGGTTCATTGACCATAATAATGTTCGGTTCTATCGAAAGCCATTTACCCAGTGCAACCTTCTGCTGATTACCCCCTGAGAGCAAACCAGCTTCGGTGCGCATTCGGGTTACATCAACTGTGAATTTTTCAGCATTTCCTAATGACAACCTTTCTTCAGATTTATGTTTAAGAAAGCCGTAGGTTGAAATTCTGCCCAATGCAGGTGAGGTAAGATTTTCCTTGATTGGTCGACCCAGGAACAGCCCATCAAGTTTGCGGTCGTCGGAACAATAAGCAATACCTGCCTTTATGGCTTCCTTCTGTGATCTGGGTAAAAACTCTTTTCCCTGAAACTTTATGGTTCCCTGACGTGTACCACTGGCCCCTCCCATGGCGGAGAGTATATCTCCAGAGCCGCTCCCGAGTTGGCCTGCAAGACCAAGAATTTCACCTGGATAAACTTCAAAATTGAATGGTTCTACCGTCGCGTCCGACCACAAGTCACATACTTCCAACAACGGTTCGATCCGTTTTATCTTTGTTCTTTCAGGAAACATGTTTTCCAGTTCACGACCAAGCATGGATTCAACAAGGGAATGTACGTTTAATTCAGATGCCTTGCGTGGTTCCTGACTCATCCCATCCCTTAGAACGATTATTCGGTGGCATATCTTGAAGATTTCATCCAACCTATGACTGACATAGATAATTGACTTGCCGTTGGCTGCCAGTCTCTCAACCATTTCAAGTATACGCATGCTATCGGTTTCACCCAGTGCTGCTGTTGGCTCATCCAGTATCAAGACCCTGGGGTCGTGTGCAAGCAAACTTGCAACTTCAACAAGTTGCTGTTCTCCAACCGAAAGACGGTTTACAGCTATTGACGGGTCAACTGCATCAAGCCCTACCTCCTCCAAAAATGGTTTGGCTCGTGATGCAAGGGATTTTTTTGTAGCGAACAATGGTACATTGTCTCCAACCAAAAAAATATTCTCGGCGACAGACATGGCGGGAATAAGACTTAATTCCTGCTGTGCAATAGCTATTCCCGCTTTTTCTGCCCGCGATGGATTCGAGAACCTGACAGGAACACCATCCAGGGTGTATTCACCTGAAAAGCCATCGTCAAATCCTCCGATGATCTTAACTAGAGTTGACTTGCCGGCACCATTTTCCCCTACCAGCCCCATGACCTCGGATTCGCCAATTTCAAAATCAGCATTTTTTAGTGCCTGAATAGCTCCAAAAGACCGATTTATAGACGATAGTTTCAGCAACACATGAATTCTCTGTTAACACCACGGCTTATTTTAGTTAAATTCATTATGCACACGGGGGTGGCAAATTACCACCCCCAAAGTTTACTTTAAGCTGGATTTATAAGTTACCCGCCCCAGGCACCTGAACAAAGTTCATCAATACCATAGAGCTTGCCGTCGTATCCACGGAGGGCCACAGTTTCGAGGTTGTCCAGAGTAACGGCCGGGTTGGGAGTGAAGTTGATGTAATTCGCCAATGCACCTGTATCAAGATATTCCTCAACCATCTTGATAGCAAGTTGACCCTCATGTAACGGGGATTGTAAGGTTGTACCGAATTGCTTTCCTTCTTCAATCAACTGTTTGTCTCCGTTGCAGACAGTACCTACGGCGATGACATCTTCACCCATTACATATCCGGCTTCTTCAAAAGCCTGGATACCACCTGTAAGAATGGCGTCATCCATACCGTATACAAAATGGATACCTTGGTCCCGATTGGCAGCAATCAATTTTGCAGCACCCTTGTATCCGTTAGCCTGACCGAAACCTTCACCAATATCACCGATAATATTCAAAGGTGAACCAGCAATTGCATCATTGAAAGCGTTGATTGAAAGACCGTATCCGCCATAGGAATGTGGATAAGAAAGAACAAGAACATTGAAACCTTCTCCACCATCAGCCATTTTTCGTGCAGCGGCTTCTCGCATCATATAACCAGCATTACGTGCACGTAATCTGTCATCTGGTCCAGCATAACCGAAAATATACTCCCGGTCCTGATCGTTAGGCAATTGATTGATTTTTAATACCGGTACACCAGTCTTTGCAAGGGCACGCAGAGACCCGAGTCCTGCAGTAGCGTCAGATGGCCACCAAATAAAAACGTCTGGTAATTGTCCGGCTGCCAAAACCTGTTGTACCTGTTGATCCTGTTCAGCCTGATTAAACTGATTTTCGAAGACCTTGATATCAAATCCCTTAAGTGCAGCAGTTTCTTTGATACCCTTGATGAATCGGCCAATATAGGCTTCACCAGCTGGTCCGTTAAATGAAATGATTGTACCCTTATCCGCTGCAAAGGATGCACCACCAACTAGCCCAATGGTTAAACTGGACACTAATGCCAGTACCAGTGACAATTTCTTTTTTGACATAATATTTTTCCCCAATAAAATAAAAGAGCAGTGCACCTAAATGCACTATCCAAAACACTTTAATTGAGGCAGGCAAGAAAAAATAATTGAATTATAGCCATATTGGATATTTTATATCTAAAATGGCTATTTTTGGAATTTATATATTTAACCATTCTTGTATTCAAAAGTTAACAAGATCATTGCAGGTATTGGAGAAGAATTTTGAACATACACAAAACAAGACTTAAAGGTAAACATGTACTTATTACTGGTGCAGCCCAAGGAATGGGTGCAGCAATAGCCGAATACTATGCAGCCCAGGGCGCCAAAGTTTGCATTGGAGATATCAATTTAGAGGGTTGTCAAGATGTTGCCTCAAGAATCAATAAGGCAGGGGGTTCTGCAGTTGCAGTTAAACTGGACGTAACTGAACGGGCAGACATGAAAGCAGCTGTAGACGCTACGGTAGAATCCTTTGGTTCCATCAATGTTATGCTAAACAACGCTGGAATCAACAAGCCATTAATGTTCCTTGACGTAACTGAGGAAAATTGGGATCTGATTATGAAGGTGAACGCCCTTGGTGTACTCATTGGTATGCAGGAAGCGGCCAAAGCAATGATCAAGCAAGGCAAGGAAAACGGCCCTTACAAAATCATTAATGTCGGATCCATATTAAGTCGCCAGGCTTTCGACGACGTCATTCCCTATTCTTGTTCCAAACATGCAGTCCTTGCAATGATAAATGGTGGTGCAAAGGCACTTGTTGAGCACAATATTACGGTCAACGGGTATGGTCCCGGTGTGGTCCGAACGGAATTATGGGAGCAACTTGACAAAGATCTCGTTGCCATCGGTAAATTTGAGAAAGAAGGGGAATCCATGGATACCCTAGCCGAAACCATGATTCTAATGAAAAGATATTCCTATCCAGAGGATGTTATAGGAACAGCTGGGTTTCTTGCTAGTCCAGAATCCGATTACATGACAGGTCAATTGCTCATGATTGACGGGGGAATGGTAATTCAATAAGCAAACCAGTTTATGACCCGAATAAACGAAGGTTAATCAGAACAGCCTAGTTAAATCTTTGTAAAACCTTAGGGATTGTAGCAGGAAGATCATCGGCAATTAATCCAGGTCCAATCATTTTGGCAGCACATAGATGCATAAATACAGCAAGAACAGCACACTGTATGGGAGGAATATTTCTTGCCATTAGACCGGTAATCATTCCAGCCAAAACATCACCGGATCCTGCCGTCGCCAGCCAAGGAGAGTTTTCAAAGCTGGATCCGTTGACCAGATAAGTTTGTCCTCCGGGAGAAGCGATAACTGTTTGTCTCCCCTTCAATAGGACAACTGCACCTGAGACGGCGCTGGCTTTCTGAACTCCTCTTATTATTGGCAATTTGGCTTCCTTAATATCCTTCGCCAACTCTGGAAAGATTCTGGTAAACTCACCAAAATGAGGCGTTAGTACAGTTTTGTCATGGAGATTCTGATAAAGGACATCCGGGTCTTCCTGAAATGAAGTAAGTGCATCAGCATCAAGCACCACACATCTCCCGGAATTCAATGCCATTTTGGTGAATTCCCTGGTTTTTTCACCTATACCCAGTCCAGGACCCAGACATAGGGCATTTATCCTTTCATCAGTGAGGAAGTCCAACATGTCCTGAGGTTTATTGATTTCAGTTGTCATCAGGGCTTTAACCCTGTTGACATGGTTATAAAACGCATTCTTGGGCATTGCCATCGTCACCAAACCAGAACCTAACCGAAGTGCTGAAGTTCCAGCCAATTCGGTAGCTCCTATTTTTCCCTGTGGACCTGATAGAAACAACGAGTGACCATGATCGTATTTATGAGCTGACCCTCTTTTGTTGAGTAAGTCAATATAATCCGGTGGTGTAGTTTCAACCAACTCCACAAGAGGTGGATGGGATGCTGAAAACTCCTTCATACCTCTTTCCAACCCAATTGGTATAACCTTTATTGTCCCTGATCTTTCCGACCCATCTTGTAAATAATGCCCCCACTTGGGAATTTGAAAAGTTAGGGTCAGGGATGCTTCATAAGATGTCAGTTCACCGGATGACATTAAATTACCGGTACTGGAATCCAATCCTGATAGAATATCGATGGCAATGATTGGGATGTATGAGGGAATTCCTTCAATAATTTTGGTACATCTTTCATCAAGCGGTCTGCTCAATCCGATACCAAAAAGGGCATCTACCACAATATCACCTTTTGAAAGTATAATCCCCTGGAAATCTTCCGAGGAAGAAATTGAACCTCTTTCCAACCATTTTGATCTCATTAGTGCTGATGATGCGGATCTGTTGGAAGGATTTTTTAATTCCCAGCAGGAAATTTTTTCACCCAAATCAAAAAGTGTCCTTGCTATTACAAATCCATCACCTCCATTATTGCCTGGGCCACAAAACACATGATAGTGGTTTGAACCAGTATTCTTGCCTTTCTGGTTCCATTTTTTTATAGCCTTGGCTGCTTTTTTACCTGCTGTCTCCATAAGGTCTGTTGCAACCTGATCGTCATCCTGGATCTCTAGTTTTTCAATTACCTGAATCTCTTTGGTGGAACAAATGGAGGGCATGATATCTGGTCTTTTACTAAATTAACTACCTTAAACCTTGAAAGGTAAGAAATTGTAATCATAAATAATGGAAGATATTTTTCCAACAAAGTGAACTAAATTTGGTGACTTGTTTCGGTTTAAGTGTAGGAAGTATGACACCTAATACCCAGTTGAGTAGAAATTGTTGAACATCTAGGAAATATATGTATCCTAGGAAAGTCAAGTTTCGGTTGTTTTTGCCTTGTAAACATTGACGAGTAAATGCGAAATTCTACCGAACACGATGGTTTCCACAGAAGTTACGCTTGAGAGAGGGTATTTGTCCTCACTTGATGCCAAATAGGACTATTAGAATGAAAAAAATTGAAGCTGTAATAAAACCGTTCAAATTGGACGAAGTCAAAGAAGCTCTCCAGGATATTGGAGTTCAAGGATTAACCGTTATTGAGGTTAAGGGCTTTGGTAGACAGAAGGGGCATACAGAACTTTATAGAGGGGCCGAGTATGTTGTGGACTTTCTTCCCAAGGTGAAATTAGAGATTGTCTTACCAGACGATTTGCTTGATGGTGCAGTTGACGCAATACTTTCAACAGCCGGTACGGATAAAATTGGCGATGGAAAAATCTTTGTTTCCGATATTGAACAGGCAATCAGGATTAGAACGGGCGAATCAGGCGATGAAGCCCTTTAAAAGCAATTATTGGATAAAAAATGAAAGGAGAAACCAGTGAGTTCCAATGAAGAAATAATGAAAATGATCGGAGAAGAAGATATTGAGTATGTAGATCTTCGATTTACCGATCCACGAGGAAAACTGCAGCATGTAACCATAATTGCTGATCAGGTGGATGAAGATTTCCTTGAAGAAGGGATGATGTTTGATGGTTCTTCTATTGCTGGTTGGAAATCAATTGAAGCTTCGGACATGAAACTTATGCCGGACTTGAATTCAAATTATATTGATCCTTTCTACTCCGAACGAACTTTGTGTCTTCATTGTTCAATTGTTGAGCCAGATACTGGTGAACCATATGATCGAGACCCAAGAAGTACGGCAGAGAAAGCTGAAGCTTATCTTAAGAATTCAAGGGTAGGTGATGTTGCTTATTTTGGCCCGGAAGCCGAGTTTTTTCTCTTTGATGATGTTCGTTTCAGTAACGAAATGCAAAAAGTGTCCTTTGAGGTTGATGCCGTTGATTCTCCGTGGAACAGCGACACCAAATACCCCACTGGAAATACCGGATTTAGACCTGGAGTAAAAGGTGGCTACTTTCCTGTAAACCCTACCGATTCAGCTCAGAATATCCGATCGGAGATGCTTTCCACCATGAAAAGCATCGGGATGAAAGTTGACAAGCACCATCACGAAGTTGCAGCTAGCCAACATGAACTTGGGTTGATTTTCTCCTCTCTGACCGATCAAGGTGATCAGTTGCAGAAGTACAAGTATGTGGTTCAAAACGTAGCTGACTTCTATGGTAAGTCGGCAACCTTTATGCCAAAACCAATTGCTGGTGATAATGGTACGGGCATGCATGTTAACATCTCACTGTGGAAAGATAACGCCCCCTTGTTTTCAGGTGACCGTTATGCGGATCTCAGCGATGAGGGATTGTGGTTTATTGGTGGACTGTTAAAGCATGCCAAATCACTAAATGCCTTTACCAACCCAACAACTAATTCCTATAAAAGGTTAATTCCAGGATTTGAAGCTCCTGTATTGAGAGCCTATTCAGCCCGAAACCGATCTGGTTGTATTCGAATTCCCTGGACTGAAAACCCAAAGGCAAAAAGGGTTGAAGCCCGCTTCCCTGATCCTATGGCAAATCCATATCTTTGCTTTGCTGCCCTGATGATGGCAGGAGTTGATGGTATATTGAACAGGACCAATCCTGGTGAAGCAATGGATAAAAACCTGTATGATCTTCCCCCCGAAGAGTTGCAAGGCATTCCTACAGTTTGTTCCTCCTTGCGGGAAGCACTGGATTCGTTGAACGAAGATATGGATTATCTCTTGGCTGGAGACGTTTTCACCAAAGACCAGATTGAGGGTTATAGTGAATTGAAATGGGAAGAGGTTTACAATTTTGAACATACCCCACACCCAGTTGAATACCAAATGTACTATTCAGCCTAAAGTCTCCCCGGACGTGGTGGAATAACTAACCTATTCCACCACGTCCATCACCCTTTTTCTTTAGTTATGGTTGGTCCTTTTTGAGTTTGGAAAGTTTGCCTTTGAATCTGAAGTAAAACAGAATTGAAGCAAACCCCAACCCAATGATAAATCCATAATATACTCCCTCACCCTTCATACCTAGATTGAATGCCAGAAAATAGCTGGCTGGTAAACCGACAGCCCAATAGCTGATTGCAGCTATGATCATTGGTGTCAAAGTATCCTTTAACCCTCGTAAAAATCCAAGCAAAACTGCTTGGAATGCATCAAACAATTGGAAAAATGCCGCTAAGAACAGAATTTGTACTCCAATGGCCATAACTTCTCTGGTTTCTTGAGTGTCCTCCTTCAGAAAGACCGAAATCAATAATTCTGGAAATAGAAAAAATATTGAGATCACTATACATGCAGCCAGCAGGTTTAATTGAAGAATAGAATCGGATACAGTTTTTATCTCGCCAAAATCATTTCTACCCAAAGCGCTACTAATCTGTGTAGTACCTGCATAAGATAATCCATAGTAAATCATGAAAACCATGGCACAAATTTCAATAACAATTCCGTGGGCAGCCAATGATTCGGTACTTATCCATCCCATCATGATAGCAGCACCAGAAAAAAACGAAGCTTCAGCAATCATTCCTGCACAAATGGGCCAACCCAAAATAAATATTTCCCTGAAACTTGCTTTGTGGAATGAAAAAAAGTTGGAAAGTAATTTGTAAGGCAGGAAATCTCTTTTCCAGACTAAAAAAGCGAGCATGATAAAAAGGGCCAGGGAGTGGGAAAGAGTCGATGCTATAGCAGCTCCCTTTACCCCCAATTCAGGGAACCCGAAATTACCGAAGATCAGCAGATAGTTGGCAATGACGTTGAAAACGGTTCCCAGAAACGTTGAACCCAAGATAATTTTAGGTCGTACCAAGGCAAGGAAAAACGCCTTGAATACCATCAGGATGAGGGCTGGAAAAATTCCCCACATGGCATATTGAAGATAATCCCCTCCAAGTTCTGAAATCGCTGGATCCTGGCCCATTAGTAAAAATATGGGTACTGAGAACCACATGGGTAATAACACGATTAGGCAATAGAGGATGGTAAGCCAACAACCCATACGGATGTAACGACGAACCATCCATGATTTATGACTACCTTCAGCATTGGAAGCAAGGGAAATCACTGCTACTGAAAAGCCAGACCCGATAATCATCAGAAAGACGAAAATGGTGGCTCCCAATACTCCTGCTGCGAGAGCGTCAACGCTATACCAGCCAAGCATGATCGTATCTGTTAGATGTTTGATCGAATGAGCAATGTTACTCCCAATAAGGGGAACCGCCAGAGCCAGTGTGGCTCGAAAGGCATCCCTTTTCTCACTGGCAAATATATTCTGAACTAACATCTTCATTTTGTGATCGATTCGTGCTTTCAGGGAAAGATAAATAAGCCAGATATATCTGGCTTATATGAAAGAAAAACTTTTGTTTGAAATTAGTAGGATAATCGTCATTATCCGGTTTGGGAAAAATAATTTTCATCAGGACAATGACAAGTTGGAATAATCTCATATTCCAAAGTTATCCACAATAAAATTTTAGTCAAATGGCACAATATATTGCATTAACCATGCATTTTTTACTATATATAGTGGTAAGAAATCAAAAAGAGCAGAAAAATGGATTTATTTTCACAATACCAGCCTGAAGATGATTCTTACAGTGCTGAAGATATAGAGGTCCTTGAGGGTTTAACTCCTGTCAGGCGACATCCAGGGATGTATATTGGCGGTACCGATGAGAAATCTCTTCATCATTTGGCCGCAGAGATTATTGATAATGCAATGGATGAAGCCGTTGCGGGTTTTGCAGACCGAATAGATATTGAGTTCCACGATGATTGCAGTTTGACCATTCGGGATAACGGTAGGGGAATCCCTATTGATCCTCATCCAAAATTTCCTCAAAAATCAGCTCTGGAAGTAATACTGACTACACTCCATGCAGGTGGGAAATTCTCCAACAAGGTCTATACGACTTCTGGCGGTCTTCATGGGGTAGGTATTTCAGTCGTTAATGCTCTTTCCGAATATATGGAAGTGGAAATTGCCAGGAATCAGGAACTGTATACGCAAAGTTTCTCAAGGGGAATCCCCACAAATGACCTCACATTGTCGGGTAAGATATTCAACCGCAGGGGAACATCTGTGCGGTTTTTACCCGATAAGGAAATATTCGGTGATAAAATTAAGTTAAAGCCTGCCGTAATATTCAAGTTGGCACGAGCCAAGGCTTTCCTTTTCTCAGGTGTAAAAATAACGTGGACTTGTAATACCAATACTCCCGATATACCACCCAAAGCAGTTTTTCATTTTCCGGGGGGATTATCAGATTTCCTGTCGGAAACTACGAATGACTCGGAAATGCTATCTGATGAACACTTTGTTGGCCAAGTGGATTTTTCCGAAAAATTCGGAAAAAAATATATCGGTTCTGTTGAGTGGGCACTAAATTGGGGTCCCTACCTGGATGGTTATAGCCATTCGTTTTGTAATACCATTCCAACGCCGTTAGGTGGTACCCATGAATCCGGTTTCTGGACCGCTATACTAAAAGGTCTTAAAACCTACGGTGGCATAGTAGGCAACAAACAAATTGAGCTGATTATCAAGGACGACGTGCAGTCAAATGGTTGTGCCTTGTTGTCATGTTTTATTCAGGAGCCAAGATTTTCGGGACAAACAAAAGAAAGGCTAACAACCTCTGGGGCACAAAGACTAGTTGAGAATTCGGTCAAGGATCATTTTGAAAACTGGTTGGTGGGAAATCCCAAGGTTTCAAATCAGTTGATTGAATTGATAACCTTGAGGGCCGATGAAAGAATTCGAAGAAAGAAAGCTAAAATTGCCAGCCGCAAATCCGCTGTCAATAAGCTGAGACTTCCTGGAAAATTGGTCGATTGCTCATGTACGGACCCGGAAAACTCTGAAATTTTTCTGGTTGAAGGAGATTCTGCCGGAGGTTCAGCGAAAATGGCCAGGGACAGGAATACTCAAGCCCTTCTTCCCTTAAGAGGAAAAATTTTGAATGTGTTGGGAGCCTCATCATCAAAAATTACAACCAATAATGAAATCAAGGATATTTGTCAGGCTCTCGGTGTAGAGATGGGCAGTAATTTCAAGTTGGAAGATTTGCGATATGACAGAATCATAATCATGACCGACGCAGATGTTGATGGTGCCCATATTGCCTCTCTCCTGATGACGTTTTTTTATTCACAAATGAAACCAATCGTGGAAAACGGGCATCTATACCTTGCCTGCCCTCCCCTCTACCGTCTTACCCAGGGAGCAACCAAAGTTTATGCTTTGGATGAAGGTACCAAGGAAGAATTCATGCAAAAGGGATTGGGTGGGAGAGGACCCGTCAAGGTTTCCCGATTCAAGGGATTGGGTGAAATGGATGCCAAGGATTTAAAAAACACAACCATGAATCCTGATTCTCGTACCTTACTAAGGATCTCGATTGCCCGGGACGAAGATGATGATACAGATAACCTGATATCACGTTTGATGGGGCGAAAGGCCGAGGAAAGATTCATGTTTATTCAGGAAAAGGCCTCCTTTGCTTCAAATCTGGATATCTAGCTAATCCTCCGAATTCTGCTTACCAGCAAGGTGGTACCATTCTTCCTCAAGAGATACTAGCTGGTTTTGTTCTGTAACCAAATCACGGGTTAACTTGTTAAATAATCGGGAATCATTTGAATAAAGGTTCGGGTCTTCAAGTTGGGTTGTGAGTTCGGAGATTCTTGCTTCCTTTGTTTCAATCAGATCAGGTAGGATTTCCAACCGGTGTTTCTCTGTAAAGGAAAGAACACTCCTTTTATTGGGTTTGGAAACGATTTTGGTTTGCTTCTTTTGAATTTTGGCTGCAGGGAAAAATGTACTTCCACTACTGGAAGGTTTTTTGTTCTTCTTCTGCTGTAAGTAATCTGACCAACCTCCGCTATAGGCCTGCCATTTGCCTTCTCCTTCAAAGGCGATAGTTATATTGGCTACATTATCAATGAAATCTCGATCATGAGAAACAAAGGCTACAGTACCCTCGTAATTGGCAAGAATCTCCTTCAGCATATCCAAAGTTTCGACATCTAGGTCATTGGTAGGTTCATCCAAAGCCAGAAAATTGCTCTCCCTCAAAAATATCTTGGCCAATAGCAACCTACCCAATTCACCACCAGACAGGGATTTTATGGGTGCTTTAGCTTTCCAGTGCTCAAATTGAAACCGCTTAAGGTAGGATACGATATGAATGCCCCTACCCTGAAAAATTACTTGGTCCGGGTGGTCCCTAGCATTGGCACCCTTTCCCACAAGAAACTCCTGAACTCTAATATTTAAATTTTTTTGACTTCTGTCTTGCCACATGGCAGCCAGGTCGAAATTGTACCCTAACCTCACTTTCCCTTGATCTACACCTATTTCTTTGGTCAGAGCTTTTAACAAGGTAGATTTACCTGCACCATTTGGACCGACAATGGCAATCCTATCCCCTTTCAAAACTCGTAAGGAAAAATCCTTGATTATCTCTCTCCCACCCAAGGTTTTATCAATTGAGAAAGCTTCCAATACCATCTGAGTATCACTTTTTGGCTGGTTGACACTTACCGAAAAGGCAATCTCCCTTTTGGCAAACTCTGCTCTTTTTTCCTTTAATCTGGCTAATGCTTTCAATCTTCCCTGGTTTCTTTTTCTTCGAGCACTTATTCCTTCAATGGACCAGAGGGTTTCGGTTTTAATCCTTCGGTCCAGCTTTGTTCGGTGGGTATTTTCAAGATCAAGGATTTCTTCTTGCCATTCCTCGAACCTACCGAACCCATATGGGCAAATCCGTAATTTGCCCCTGTCAAGCCAAAATGTTTTACCTCCTATGTTTGATAAAAGCGTTCGGTCATGACTAATGACGACAAAAGTCTTGGCCGAAGCCCTAATCGTCTCTTCCAACCAGAGAATTGCGTTGATATCCAAATGGTTTGTCGGTTCATCCAAAAGATACAAATCTCTTTCTTTTGAGAAGACCCTTGCCAAGGCAGCTTTACGTTTTTCTCCTCCGGAGGACTCTTCAACACGAGCTTCTGGATCAAAACCCAGAATATGAGCGGTTACATCTACCAGATATCTCTCACTTTCAATCAAACCATCTGAAGCGAAATCACCCAAAGTTTGAAATTCTGTAAGGTTTTCGTCTTGGCCTAAATAACCAATTCTGAGCCCCTTTCTGCTGTCGATTTCACCATTATCCTGTTCAATATCACCTGCTATTACCTTGAACAAGGTTGATTTCCCGCAACCATTTCGTCCGACCATGGAAATCTTGTCACCTTCGTGCAGGTTGAAGGATATGTCGGAAAACAGGGGATCACCTCCGAACACCACATTTATATCTTGAACCTTTATTAGGAGACTGGACTGCATGATTGCTAAATAGTTGAAATTGTTGATAAGGAAACAACACGAAGTATATAGGAATCCCAGAAGTAAATTTTTTACACAGGTACAAAAATCCTAATGATAGATCTTTGGATTGTAAGCATCATTTGAATGGAATTAATTGATAATGGCGAATGTTTTTGCGTTTGGTCTTTCTGTAGTAGATTTCGTTTATCGGGTAAATACCCTTCCGGATAAAGGAGACAAGTACTTTACAGAAGATTCCTATATCATTGGTGGTGGATGTGCTGCCAATGCCGCAGTGGCTATAAGCAAATTGGGTGGACAAGTCCTATTTGGGACAAGAATAGGAAGTGATGTTGTCGGTGACATGATCGTCCAGGATTTGGAAAAATTTGGGATAGAACTTTCCCTGGTTAACAGGATTCCCAATTCAAAATCCCCCTATTCTTCAGTTGCGATTGATCCTGAGGGTGAAAGGCAGATTATAAATTTCCGAGGTGAAAACCTAACTCAAGAGACAGTATGGCTCTGGAATGCACCCAAAGCCGATGTTTACTTAACAGATGTCATCTGGTCCAAAGGAGGTCAAACAGTCCTGGAAATTGCCAAGAAAAGAGATAAACCAGGTATAGTCGATGCAGAGGTCCTGAAGGATTTTGAATGCTTGATTGATGCGAGCCATGTGGCATTCTCCTATCAGGGCTTATATTCACTGACCAAATCAAAAGACCCGGTTTTGGGCTTGAAAATGATTAAAGACAAGTTGCCTGGTTGGCTATGTGTAACCCACGGGGACAAGGGAGTATATTTTTTTGATGGGAACCGGGTCGAAAATATACCTGGTCATTCTGTTGAAGCAAAAGAAACATTGGGGGCTGGTGATGTATGGCATGGGGCTTTTGCGTTAAAAATTGCTGAGGGTAGTTCGGAAATAGAGGCAATGGAATTTGCAAATGCAACAGCTGCCTTAAAATGCCAATTTACTAAAGGAAGGGAGAATTATCCAACAAGAGATGAAGTTGAAACCTTCCTAGGTAACCAGTAATCCATCTGAATTTTTAAATTTGTTTTGGCTTATGAACCATAAGCTTCCCTTTTAACTAGAGAGTATTCAATTGAAGTTAGCAATATTCCCACTCGCACGTCCAACCTTTGATATGGAATTGGCGGGTGAAATCTTTACTGCAAAACTGGAGGTATTGAATCAACTGGAGCATGAGTTGATTGTACCACCACATATCTTATTGGATGAGGTGGACACGGCAAGTTTCATCGAGAATCTTACCCAAACTGAATTTGATGGCATATTTATTCTCCAACTTACCTTCAGGGATGCAGAAACTGTCTGTAGTATTGGTTCTACTTTCGATCACTCAATGACCATTTGGGCAACGAATGAGCCACGGAACGGTCAACGTCTTAGGCTTAATTCATTTTGTGGATTAAACCTCGCGAGCCATGCATTGGGACTTAGAAACAGGGATTTCAACTGGCTTTACAAAAATCCTTCTGAAACTTCAAAAGATGATTTGCTCAAGGTTATAAGTGGTCATGATGAAAATCGAAAAGAATTCAAACCAACAGGGTTTTCGACAATTCCTTCATCGCAACAAGTGGAAGTGAATAGCGAAGTATTCAAGATAGGTCTAATGGGTCAGCATCCCCCGGGATTTGATACCTGCAAGTTTGATAAACACGCGCTTTTAAAACAATTCAACACTCAAGTAAGCGAATTCACCATGGGGGAATTGTTTGATTCTGCAAAATCCCTGCCAGACGAAAAATTGACCCCTATTAGGGATGAGATTTCTGATGTAAGGGGATTAGATTCTATCAATCAGGAGGAATTATCCAAATCACTCAAGCTTAAATTGGCCTTGGAAGAGCTTCAAAGAGACCATTCTCTGGATGCTTTTGCCATCAGGTGTTGGCCAGAGACATTTACCGAATATGGCGCTGCGGTTTGCGGACCGGTTTCACTTTTGGGTGAAAAGAAAATACCTTGTGCTTGTGAGGCAGATGTAATGGGGGCTTTATCCCAATTGTATTTACAAAGAATATCTAATGAGCCTACCTTTCTGGTCGATCTTGTTGATATGGATGTTTCTGACGATACCGGAGTCGTTTGGCATTGTGGACAAGCACCCTTATCAATGAGAAACTCATCTTTTGGTATTGAAGCTACTGTTCATACCAACAGGCTAAAGCCACTCCTGTTTCAATTTCCCCTGAGGGAGGGTGAAATTACTCTATTTAGAATTACCCAGTCATTAGGATACTTCAGGGTAATAAAGATCACCGGTGAAGTGCTCAATAGACCAATGGCTTATACAGGAACTTCAGGTATTATCCGATTTGATAACGGTGTTGAAAAGGTTCTTGAAGGCTTGATTGGAGAACGAATTGAGCACCATTTGGTACTGGCTTATGGCAAATACGACAAGGAAATCACTGAATTTGCTTCCAATTACGGGATAACTTTACTGGAACTTTAAAATGACATTAAAATACGGACTCATTGGCTGCGGGATGATTGCCCAGGAGCACTTGGAAAATATTAAGATAATTGGGGATATTGACGTTATTGCGATAGCCGATCCTGTGGGAGAAATGAGCCAAAAGGCCTGTGATTTACTACCCAACAATCCATCAGTGTTTTCTGATTATCGTGAAATGCTTTCGAAGGTTTCATGTGATGCCTTCATTATTGCAACCCCAAACCATACACACCACGAAATCCTGAAAAATGTTCTTTACACGAACACACCGGTATTGGTTGAAAAGCCGTTATGCACAAATATGGAACACTGTCGGGATATTCTTGCCCTGCAAGCAAAACAAGGTACACCTGTTTGGGTTGCAATGGAATACAGGTTCATGCCCCCGGTAGCAAAATTAATCGAAATGAATGACCAAAACCTTGTTGGCAACCCTGTAATGATATCCATAAGGGAACATCGTTTTCCATTTCTCCCGAAGGTTGGGGACTGGAATCGATTTAACCGGAATACAGGTGGAACCATGGTGGAAAAATGCTGCCATTATTGGGATTTGATGAGGTTGTTTTTCAAAAGCAACCCTGTCCGGGTCTATTGCTCAAGCGGAATGGATGTAAATCATCTGGATGAAACTTATGATAGTCAGACACCTGACATTCATGATAACTCTTTCACCATTGTTGAGTTTGAAAGCAGCACCCGTGGAATGCTTGATCTCTGCATGTTTTCGGATGCTGTTCCCTGGCAGGAAGAAATTAGTATTACCGGCCCAAAAGGTAGGGCTGATGCTTTCGTGCCTGCATCTTGGCAATTCAAGAATGATCCCGACAACCAGACTTCTCTTGTTCAGTTTTCTTGTAGGGAAACAACCGAGGTGCGTAAACAGGAAATCAACCTCAGTGATAAAATCCTTAAAGCGGGCTCACACTATGGAGCAACCTTTTTTCAGCAGGAACAGTTTGCTAAAATGCTTCAATCCGGAATAGGGCAGCCTCAAGTAACGCTAGAAGATGGTTATTGGGCTGTTGCAGTGGGGGAAGCTGCAGAAAGATCAATAAGGTCTGGTGAAGCGAAGGATGTGGCCCCATTGTATTAAATTTTGTACAAAATAAGGATATTTTTCGCTTGAGAAAGCAATCACTCTTTTCACTTCAGTTTTAGATTTGTTGTATCACATTTCACCATATACCACAGAAAATGAGGAGAAAAATCTCAAAATTTAAAAGGTTAATGATTATACCTACCGAAATAAGAAAAAATTGATACCATTTTGCAACAATTAAACCTAATGTCGTGTTATTATTAATGTGTTACCAAAAATATTAAAGTAACATGCGGAATGCGACGTTCTAAGGTTGTTTAACCGAATGTTGGAGATTTAAAGTCAGAATTTAATGGAGAAAGGATCATGGTTACAAATAGATATTTGAAGAGTGGGGATCAAACTTTCAGGAATAATTCTAATTCTGGTGCGATTAATTAGTGCCTGCCCAGAAAATACCCTATTTTTGACAATTCACCAAAAATCCAGGTAACAAAACCACTCCCGATTTACCAATAATGGGTGGATTGGAACAGTTTTTCCACAAAAAAACGCCTTGTTGCGAGAGTTATCCACAAAAAACAGCCCGTTTCCGACCACCATGACAGACCTCTCCCTCCGTTCCCTGCAGAACGGTCACCATTTCAGAGACAAAAAGGGGGTCAGGCTGCCAGCGGCAAACGCTGACGACGGCGCTTGAGAAGCAACTGGCGACGACGGCGGAGCAACAGGCCAAGACGATGGATGTTGAAGGCAAGGACAGACAGACCGACAACACGTTCAAATCCGCCAGAACCATGGGCCCGCACACGATCAAGACCACGGTGTTCGAGGTTGTTGATTGTCGATTCCACCGCCGGATGCTTCCGGCGCATCGCTACGAATGTCTCGTCACTTTCCCTGATCCTGTCGGCCCTGCTCAACCGGCCCTTCCTCGGCAGGACATTGTGCTCCAGGAGAGTGTCAAGGTCAAGACGGTTCTGCGGACTGTGAAAACCGCGGTCAAAACTGCACGACCTGAAATCCAGAAAACGGGATTGCGTTTCCCCAACCACCGGTACCGCATGGTCAACATCATTCCCCTCCCACATGATCCGGTGGTTCAGAACAAAACCAAACTCGTCCTCCACAATGCACACCGGAACACCGAGTTCAACCGGACGTCCCGCCTTGCCCTTGGAGATCCACCGGGTGTGGGGTTCAAAGACCGAAAACACCTTCTCATCTTGGGGTATCGTCTCGCCCTTGAGCAAACGGCGCTCAACCTGGTCAATCTGTCTCTTCGCATGGCCGATGAAATGGTCGATCTTAACAGGATTACCCTTCCTGAGACGACACCTGATCCGGGCATCCTGCAACGCCGACCGGGTCCCTTCAGCACGGACAACAAGCTTGCGGCACAGGACAAGATACGCCTCCACGCGTTCCGGTGACACCCGGCGGGTCCTGCGAACCGCATGAAACCTCTTCCTGACGGCATCGGTCAGGTGAAGCCATTGCCGCCAACCGGAAAGTCCACACTCATTAGCCGCACGACCACTTTCCCTGATCAGACAGCGCATCGCGTCCCACAAAAGGTTGACATCCGTCGGGTAATGGACATCCGTCTCGACCACAAACGAATCACTGCGCCCGTGCAACAAGACGCCAGGCTTTTTTTTTGAGACCTTGTGACCACTACCCACAACCAGTTTGCCGACTTCTGACAACAACTCCGGAGTCAGTAGACTCACATTGTCAACAACCGACTGGTACGAATACTGCCTCCGGTCCCAGATATCCGCATGACCGAGAAACTGCCGCAGGGTGTTGTGCTCGTTGACCAGGTCATGCAGACGGTCAAAGTCACAGTTCAGCCCCTGCATCACAACACCCATGACAAGGATCTGCCACAACTCCATGCCCGGACGGCCAAGGTCATGGCTGACATCGGGGGCCAGGTGTTCCTCCAGAAGGGCAAACAGCTGGGACCTCAATTCCTTGTCGCAATAAAGATGTTGAAGTCCTATCAAAAGGGCGGGCATGTCATCACGGCACTTGCGTCCGAGGTCAATGCCGGCAATGTCAATGTCACCGAGTTCACGGTAGGGCTTGATTACATGTCTCATGGGTCAGAACCTGCGAAGATTGATGAATATTAGGTGAAAAAAGGCCCTGAAATGTGAAAATACCAGTGATGAAACCGATCTTCATAGTAACATCTCGATTCCAAACCCTTGTTGTCAAGGGAGACTGTAATGTTTATATACTTTTCGGGCAGGCACTAATTATATTTTTGCCAGCCAGAATGATGGTTCAGACTACATTCATGACTTCGTAATCGGACAGGATACGATAGATTTCACCGACCATTCCGATATTACTTGGGAAAATGTCAAGGACAAAATTAAGTATTCTGGTGATTCTACCTACACCATAGATCTCAGTGAATTCGGTTTGGGAACTTTAAAAATCGAAATTGAAGGTGATACTGACCACGAATCTTTTGATACCACTCTTGGACTTGCAATTGACGCCCTTAGAGACGTCTTCGTGTTTGGACCTGCAACACGAGGTGATGATGACCTGACAGGCACTATTGGCGATGATTATATGAGGGGGCATCTTGGGGATGACGATTTATATGGCCGTGCCGGAGATGATTACATGCTTGGCGACCAGGGTGACGACACAATGTACGGTAGTGCAGGTGATGATGAGATGTATGGAGGAACAGGTGACGATACCATGCATGGCGGAACTAACGAAGACGTGATGTATGGCGAAGCTGGCCACGACACCATGGATGGCGGTGGAGGAGCCGACGAGATGTATGGTGGCAGTGGGAATGATACCATGTATGGAAATGGTGGGAATGATACCATGGAGGGTGGTACTGGCATCGACACCATGTATGGCGGTGCTGGTAACGACACCATGTATGGCGGTGACGACGACGACAAAATGTATGGTGGCATTGGTAATGACACAATCCATGGAGGAAGTGGTAATGATTTGATTTATGGTAATTCCGGGAATAACACGATCATTGGCGGCAGTGGACTAGATTCGCTTGTGAGTGGAACTGGCGATGACATTTTTGTCTTTGCACCTGATAGTGGTGTCGACGTAATCTATTATTTCAATCGTGCAGAAAACACCACCGATAGAATTGATCTTTCTGGCTATACCAACATAACAGATTTCTCCGACCTTGAGATCACACAAGTTACAAACCAGTTTGGCATAACAATGGCCGTGGTTAAAATTGATGAAAACAACTCTATACAGTTGTACAACTACCAAAAGGATTATCTAGACGCTTCGGATTTCATCTTCACAGGGGACGAAGACGCCTATTACGGGGGTTAGCTCATAAACATACTGGGAATCGACCATCAGGTTCCTAGTTATTAGATCTTTCGTATTAGGATAAAATGATCTAATACTAAACCAACTAAGTAATAACCTATAGGCCAATCCCACTCAAATGGTTTTCCGTCACCCTTTTCCTAGTGGACCGTGGCCCAGGAACGATGTCCAATTGATTTGATGCGTTCGGGCCGTCCCGCAAAGTTTTCCCAAACCGCTGCAACCCTCGTCTTCACATCTTCGGCGGTTTCGAACACTTGGTTGGCAAAATGGTTGGCCTTGAGGAACTGGAACACGTTTTCCGCCGAGTTCAGTTACGGTAAATAGGGTGGCAACCTCAGGACCGATACATTGACCGGGCAAACAAGGTCCTTGGACCGATGCCATCCGGCCCCGTCGAAGATGACCAGGGCATGGCGTTCCTTGGGAACCATGGTTCCGATATCCTTCAGATGTCTGTTCATCTCGACGGTATTGGCTCGGTCACAGACATGGCCGATGGCTTCGTCCCTGACCGGGCAAAGGGCACTGAACAGGTAACAAGACCCATAGCGGTAATCACGTGGTATCCGGGGCCGGGTTCCCTTGCGGGCCCAGACTGTTGTTTTTCACAATAATCCAATTTCAATTTTTCACATTATTTCGGCAGTAGTAAGACAAATTTTCTCATGCTATTTCAATTTTTTCACGCTTTTTCGGCTTGGCTACTTTGAAAAAGGGACTGCTTGGAAAGGAAAGGGGATGATTCTCAAATTAATTCAATTTATCAGTAAATCGGCGTTGAATTAATTTGATAAAAACCGGGGTTACGTGACGGTTTATTGTGAGAAATAACACCTATTCGCGCGTCAGGTGTCGGGTTGAACATGTATTCGGGTCGATCAGGAACGATCTGAAGGGTGGTGGAATGCGGTGCATTGGGCATGGTCGTGCCCGGGTCTGGATTGGGTTGGTCAATCTGTGTTACAATTTGCGGCGTTTCAGTTATCTGGAGAGGGAAGCCGGGGTTGTATAGGGCGAATTATGTCAAGGGAGTCCAAATGAAGGGGAGGTGTGTGCAAGGGTCTGCCAACGAGTTGAATTTGGCCCTAAAATGACAGGATTGAATAAAATTTTATGAAAAAATCTTCATTTGGGAGATATGAATTTTAAAATTTGTAATTTATAGTTCAGGAGAGACCTCTGAAAATCGTATTATTAGAGGTGCCCTCAATGTAATGACTAGATTTACAATTCTGTTTAAAATCCTTGTTTTAGTACCTTGACACGGCATTAATGTGTTTTGTTGTTTCTGAGGATGTTTGTTACCAAATATAACGAGTATTTTCTCACCGAAACAATATATATCGAAATTGGACATAGGAGTCAGACAAATCTATAGCTCATAAATTTTGATTGTAAAATTTCGGTCTGATGAAAAAGATTAAACTAATGCGATCCTACGATTAAATTTTGCTTAAGGAAATTCAATGTTGAATAATCTAACAATAAGAGTTAATTTAGAAGGGACATTGATAAGGTTGCTGGATTTACAGAAATAATACTAATATCTAAACGATCGCGATGTAGGAAATGTAGTCGTTTTGTGCAAATCTAGGATAAAAATCCTCCGGTAAAGAAACGTCTTTTTACATCAATTTAAATCCAAATAAGGGGAAATAAATAATGCCTGAATGGTTAGCAGAAACTCCTTGGTGGGTAGTTGTAGGACTTACCATAACCTTGGCTGTTGCCCTGTTCAAGGCTGCACGCTGGACAGCATCCACTGACAAACGACTTGACTCCCTTGAATCAATTGTCAGGGAAACTCGTGATGATATTAAATTGCTATTTCAGGGTCAAAAGGAAACCAGTGATGATATTAAACTGCTATTTCAGGGTCAAAAGGAAACCAGTGATGATATTAAATTGCTATTTCAGGGTCAAAAGGAAATCCGTGATGATATCAAAATGATATTCAAAGATCAGACAGTAGAATTGAAGAGCCCAATACAGTTGACAGATTTTGGAAAAAAGATTGCTGATAACATCAGGGCATCTGATTGGTCAGAGAAATTTGTACCTGAAATTGTCGACAAAACAATAGGGAAAGAGGAATTCGAAATTTTTGAGATCTGTGTCGAACACATTTCTGAAAAATATAACAATGATCCTGATTTTCAGAAGGTGGTACGGGCCAACGCTTATCAACACGGAACCGATATTGAAAATGTATTGAAAGTTCAACAGGTGAGGCTTCGAGACTCTATACTGGAGAAATTGGAAGTTTAAAGGTTTAACCCAAATGAATTGAGGGTTATCAACCGTATTTGATTGAAGACAAATATAAACCCAGAAGGAGTTACTGTATTTCTTAACTTGTATTATGGTACTTCAGGATGATTCAGGAGCCGATGTAATTCAACAATCTTGATACTTACCATCTCAATATAATCGTTATCGGAATTAATCTACCCGTAATCCGCTAGGTACCATAGAGGGTCTTCCTAACTCTCCCTTTACACTTTCTAACCCCGTAAGAGATTTCAAAAAAGAAATAAGATACTGGATTTCCTCTTCACTTAAAACTACTGGTTCTATATCTACGTATTTTTTATATCTTTCCATTTCCAACCGGTCGGTGTGGATTATGAAATCCACCCTCTCAGCCTTGGCAAGGGTTGGAAGGATTACTTGTGAAGAATCCCAATTTTCAAGGCTTTCGAGTGGATTTAGATGATGTTTAATGATCCCCTCCAGGGAAGCGTAGGCACCATTGTGGCCGTAGGGGGCAGTTAGACCTACATTTCTCAATGAGGGTGTACGAAACCTGTAGGAATCCTCCAGCCTATCACTTTCTCCTAACCTGCCCACATCCCTGACGTGGAGATCAAACTTTCGAGTTCGACCTGGACCAAAAGGAGGTATTGCCAGGGCATAAAAATTCTGGTCTGTAAACAACTTCCCACTATGACATGAGGAACAATTACCCTTGCCAAAGAAAATTTTCATGCCTTTCAACTCCTGTGGAGTCAAAGCATCTTTATCGCCATTCAAATATTGGTCGAAGGGACTATCAAAACTTCTCCATTCAGCGCCAACAAATGTACCCAAGGCATTTCCCACATGGGTTATATCAATGTCTTTAAATGATTCTACATCGTCAAATGCTTCCACAAACAGAGGTTCGTAATCTGGAATACCCCTTAGCCTTTCGATGAGAAGTGGCCAACCATAGTCAATTCTCTCATTTACTGCAGGAGATACCTCGTTTTCCTCTAGATTGCCCATCATTTCTACTTCACCAATAAGGGGAAAAAGTGATTGAGCCGAGAGAAGTGATGATAGACCATCGGGTAGAAATTCTTCGGCCGGAGTGTTGAAGCCATTTCCAAAGTAATCATCAGAACTCACTCTGCCGTCATTAAACAATTGCGTGAATTCTTTAGCACCTAGATTGAACAAGGCCTGGGAATTTCTGGGCATTCTCCGCCTAATGGTTTGATTACCCTCTGGTACTTTGCGATCTAAACCGATGCCAAGACCTCCCTGACCTAATCCCAACGATAATCCATCAGAACTGTGTAAATCATGATGGTGGCATGTACCACATGAAATATTTCGGTTGCCTGATAAAATGGGATCGTAAAATAGCAATTGCCCCAACTTGGCCTGATTTTCATCAAAGGGTAGAAAATCATTTTCATCAAGTTGCATGGATTCAATCAACTCTTGCGAAAGGTAAGGTTCTTCTGCTCTTGATAATCCTGTTAGTGCAACGAATAAATATAGGGTAAATAGGATAAACCTAATTAGTATAAGAAATTTCGAAATCAGCAAATGTTCAAAATGATGTTCCTGAAAAAACTTTTGTTTCCCTTTGTATTGTTCTTGATCCTGGTTCCCGGAAAGGGAGTCACTGATATTGAATATGCAAGGGATCTCATGGAAACCAACAGATTTGAAGAAGCCATGAAAGAACTTCTTCCAGCTGCCCATTCCGGGAATGCTGATGCCGAAGAACTGATTGGAATTATGTACGCTCTGGGTCTCGGGGTACCCCAGGATGACGTCAGGGCATTTGAGTGGTACCTCAGATCTTCCATGAAGGCCCACCCGGGAGCACAATCGGGCGTAGGGTGGTATTATGAAACTGGCAGAGGATTGGAAAAGCCCGATATTGTAAGAGCCTACATGTGGTATACACTTTCGGCCATAGGAGGCGATCCTGATGCCAAAATCAGTCTTGAATTCCTTGTGCCCAAAATGACGGTTGAGGAAATCAATCAGGGAAAAATATTGGTACAAGATTATAGACCCTGGATGTATCCCTTGAGATAAACTCTTATTATGGATTGAGTACTGTCCATTATACGGCAGTGGGTTTTGCGAACCTCTTCAATTCACCGGTTTCAGGATGTTTTACTGGTTCAGAACTATACTGAATAAGATAAGCACGACGATTTTTACTGGTTTTATTTTCACCGGAACAATGTAGGGTCAGGCTGGAAAATACCACAATCATCCCTTCTGGTCCAACCACCTTAATTCCCTCGTCGGGACCATTATAACCAACCATTTCCTTTGAATTCATATCCCATGTGTGTCGATCAATATAATTCTTTTCTTGAAGATTCCGTGGAAGTACCCTCAGGCACCCGTTCATTTCATTGGCTTCATCAATTGCAAGCCAAACACTTACATAGGGTTTATGATCATAACCCACATAGGCACTGTCTTGATGCCATGCAAAACTTGCCCCGGTTTCGGCTCCTTTAACAACAAACTGTTCATTGAAAAGATAAGATTTGTCACCCAAAACTTTGGAGGCTACTTTGGCTGGAGTTCCCGAAAGGATAAATGCTTCCAAACCATCAAACTCTTCATGCCGATGAGCAAGAAACCTTCTCCTTTTACCCAAACCAATTTCATGGCGATCACCTCCACCATCGTCAATAGGTTCATCCAAAAGGACATCACAACAATTTTGCAATAATTCCAAGTCGGTCGTGGATAATTTTTCTTCCTCTACGAAGTAACCCTCTTTGAAAAAACGATCCAATTTAATTACCCAAAATAAAAAATGGAGGCCAACAGTGTTGACCTCCATGTATGATAAGTTATCAGTTCGTAACTGAAGCGTTCAGCATGTCAATTTCAGCCTCAGCAGCAGCGGCGGCTTCGACCAGTGCATCAAACACTTCCTGTCCACCCTTTACGTTGTTTTTAAACCAATCGTATACGGGGGCTGCAGCTTCCCTGAACATCTCCTTTTCCTCGGGTGTGGGAACATAGATGTTTCCACCGATCTCTACGAAATCTGCATAAGCCTGAATGGACTTACGCTTCGGTGAGGCAAAAGTGGCCTGCTGCAATTCGGTGAAGCCATTGGCTACAACCATTCGCAATGAGTCCGGCATACTCATGAGCTTCTCGTTATTCATCCACCATAGAGCACCCATGTAGGCATGTCCATCCAGGGTAATGTATTTCAGACCTGCATCCGGGAATTTCATACCCATAATATCAGTAATACCATTCTTGGAACCCTCTACTACACCTGTCTGGAATGAGGTGAACAACTCCGGCCAAGGGATTGGTGTTGGGCTTGCACCCAATGCTTTTACCAATTCCTGCGGAAGGTCGGCAACAACAGTTCTAATTTTTAAACCTTCCATGTCGGATGGATTCTGAATTACTCTTTGCGTATTGGCAAAGTTTCTCCAACCACCAGTGTTTCCGATAGTCATCAATCTGATTGTGTTGTTGGAATCTTCCAAAGCCTTTTGACGAAGAACATTTACGAAATCACCCCGAAGTACGGTTTCAGCAACCCTGTCATCTCTCAAAAGATATGGCAGGTCAAAAATCTGTACATAGGGGAAGATACCTGCTGCACCACCTGATGTGGAAATATAGACATCCATGGTACCATCTGAAATCCCCTGAAGACATTCGGCTCCATTGGCGCACAATTGTGTGCCAGCAAAGACTTCTACTGAAATGGCACCATTTGAACGTGACTCTACATAATCTTTGAAAACGACGATACCGTCATAATCTTCGTCATTCAGGTCAGGGCCCACAACGGCTCTGAGGTTATAATCAGCAGCAGTAACAGAACCCAAACCAACCATTAAACCAAACAAAACTGCTACACCCAATTTAATTGGGTTAAACAATTCATTAATCATGTTTTTCCTCCTAAAAACTCAAAAAAACAGGCACTGACTTAAGAATTTGACAACTTAAAACCAGTGGAAAAGCAAAACTGCTTTTCCCCCGTTCTTTAATTTACATTTGATGAGAATGGAGTTTGATAAATCTCAAACACCATCAAAGGTTACTTTATAACCATTTAAGCGAAATACGCAACAAAATTTCTGTTTTACCTGATGAAACCAAAAAACTCAGGAATGAAAAGGGAAATGGGTGGAATATAGGTAATTAAAAAAATAACCAAAATCTCTACCGCCAGAAATGGTAAAATGGTTTTGGCCAGAGATTCGACCCTAACCCCCGATATACTTGATGCCACAAAAAGAACCAATCCCATTGGTGGGGTAACTAGCCCTACCGTCAGGTTAACTGACATGATGATGGCGAAATGAACCGGATGAACCCCCATATCAATAAATATCGGGGCTAAAATTGGTCCCAGAATAATTATGGCAGGTCCTGCATCCAGAAACATCCCAACAATGAAAAGAAGGATATTGATGAGGAATAACAAAACCAGAGGATTAGAAGAAAGGGTTAAGACCCAACCTGCAAGGATTTCTGGAAGGTGACTCAAACCTACGATTGCCTTAAATGCCATGGCAGCACCTACCAAAAGTAAAACGACAGTTGAGGATAAGGCAGCCCGGATAAGGACTTCCGGTAGATCATTCCAGGACATGGTTTTCAACAGAAAAATACTGATCACCAACGCATAGGCAACAGCTATTGCTGAAGCTTCGGTTGGAGTAAACACCCCTGCCAAAATGCCACCCAATATTATGACTGGCGTAAGTAAGGGGAAAAAGGCCCTGGCGGCTGCATTCAATCTTTCCCTCCATGTTGCCCTTTTTGAAGCAACAGGGAAATCATTTTTCTTGGCGAGGTAGCCTGTAACTATCATCAGGCCTACACCAACCATAATTCCTGGTATCATACCCCCGAGGAAAAGAGCGGCAACAGATTCTCCCATAACATAAGCGTAAATAATCATTATACCTGACGGAGGTATAATTGGACCGATAACCGAAGATGCTGCGGTCACCGCAGCTGCAAACTTTCTGGTATAGCCATTCTTTTCCATGGCAGGTATGAGCATTGAACCAAGAGCAGATGTGTCAGCAACAGCTGATCCTGAGAGTCCGGCAAATAACATGGAGGATAGAATATTGACGTGTGCAAGACCACCTCTGAAATGACCCATCATCACCTGGGCAAAATCAACTAGTCTCCTGGTAATGCCTCCCCTGTTCATGAGTTCCCCGGCCAGCATAAAGAAAGGGATTGCCATAAGTGGAAAAGAGTCAATTCCGTTATAAATGTTGCGGTACAAAAAGGCTATATCTCTCTCCTGCCCTATCCCCCATAAAACCAACCCGGGCCCTGCCAACATGGCAAAAAAGACTGGTACACCTACAAAGAGGAAAACCAGGAACAGCGGAAGAAACAAAATCATCATTTGAGTTACTCGGTAGCAGAAGAAATTTTATCGTAAGGGCTGGAGTAACTGACATCTGAATTCAACAGAGTGTGTAACTGCTTAATGATCAATTCAATTCCAACCAGAACCATCAACACAAAACCGGTTGGAAGAGACATATACATCCAGGCAAGTTTTACTCGGACAGATTCCATTCCAATCAAGGCCAAAGGTATCTTGAGAGAACTTGAGTTAAACAACCATCCGCTTGCTATATGCTTGTTGGCAAACCACAGGGCAACGAATAAAGTACAAATCCCCAAGACTAAAATGAGCAGATTAAATACTCCTCCAACCGTTTTGCCCATGTAATCCTTGATGATGTCAATTGATACAAAACTACCCCACCGATAGGCAGACGGTGCCATTAATCCAGTCATCCATAGCATACAAAAACGGGCGGCCTCATCTGGCCAGGGTAAGGCATTGTTCAGAATATATCGAAAAAACACCTGAATCAAAATGCAGATAACCATCAGCCCTAAAGCAAACATGGCCAAAAATCGACACCAAGCCAGAACTTTCGTCAGGATATTTCCGTAAATTTTTACAAAATCAGAAAACTCCACATCAGTTCCCTATTTTAATAGTTGGGCCGGCTAGGTTTGACGTTTACGCTGCAGATCATGCCAAAGGCAACCTTTGCTCAGCCATTTCAACCCACCAGGAGCAACCAACGGGTATCACTTCATCGTTAAAGTTGTACTTTGGGTGATGAAGAGGTGCTGATTCACCGTTCCCGATAAGAATAAACGCTCCAGGTCTAGCATTCAGCATGTAGGAAAAATCTTCGGCCCCCATCAATACAGGATGGTTGGAATCCACATTATTCGAAACCTTCTGAGCTGCATTAACTGCAAACTCTGTTTCTCTCTCATGGTTTTCCATAACGGGATACCCATGTTCGTATTTTACCTTAGCCGTTCCACCAAAGGATTTCGCAATACCTTCGGCAATATCATGGATCTTCTGATAAACCTTGTCTTTTACATCCTTGTCCATTGTACGAACTGTACCCTTGAGCAAGGTCCGCTGTGGAATAACGTTGCTTGCTTTCGTATCGGTTTCGAAGGATGTTACGGAAACCACTACCGTTTTGGCAGGATCTACATTACGAGCAACAATGGTTTGTAATCCAACAACAATATGGGAAGCTAACAGGGTCGTATCAACTGCTATATCTGGCTGGGCGGCATGACCACCCTTACCTTCCACATCAATATGAAACGTATCTGCTGCTGCAAAAAACGGGCCCGGTCGAATCGCAAATTCATTTATCTTCATGCCAGGTTTATTATGTATTCCATAAACTTCGTTGATGTTGAACCTTTCCATCATGCCGTCATCAACCATTTCCTTACCGCCACCACCGCCTTCTTCAGCGGGTTGGAAAATGACCGCAATTCGACCATTGAAATTTCTTGTGTCGGCCAGATATTTGGCTGCCCCAAGTAACATGGCAGTATGCCCATCGTGTCCACATGCATGCATAACTCCTGGGGTTTTGGATGAATATGGTGCATCAGTATCTTCCTTAATCGGTAGTGCATCCATATCTGCCCGCATTCCGATAGTTCTTCCTGAAGTATTTGTTCGACCGTTAATAATTCCTACGACACCTGTACGCCCGAGGCCTCGGACAATTTCGTCACAACCGAATTCCTTGAGCTTATTTGCTACGAAATCGGAGGTTCTAAAGGTATCAAACATCAATTCAGGATGTTGGTGGATATCCTGCCGCCATTTACTTATTTCACTTTGCATTTCTGATAAACGATTTCTTATTGCCAATTTAATCTCCTCAGATCAGTTCATTAATTATTTTACCGATAAATCTTTCTCCAACCTCCAGTTGTGAAACAGAAATAAACTCATCAGCCCCATGTGCCTGTTCAATGCTACCGGGACCACAAACTACCGCAGAGTATCCCTTTTCCTGGAACTGGCCGGCCTCAGTGGCATATGATACTACATTAATACCATTATCTCCTGTAATCCGTCTTACCATTTCCTCTGCTTCTCCATTTGTTTCAGGTCTCAATGGAGGCACATTAAACCATTTGCTTGCATCAACACCTGCATTCTCATTAACCTTTTTCATCTCGGATTCAAGTTCAGCTGCATATTTCTGGAATTGTACAACCCACTTTTCTGGCTCCTCGCCAGGGACACATCTTATCTCAAGGAAAAATCTGCAATCTTTTGCCGTAATATTTTGAGCAGTCCCTCCCTTGATCTTTCCAACATGAAGGGTCGTGTAGGGAGGATCGAATCGTTTGGTTATGTTATCCTTCTCCTTTTCCTTGTTTTCCAGGTTCTGTTGGTTTGCCCATTCTATCAGTTTAGCCCCATACATGATCGCGGAAACACCCTGATGCATGATGGATGAGTGGACCTCAAAGCCCTTCACATGAACCGAAATTGCCGTACCGCCCTTGTGTCCAGTCACTACTTTCAACAATGATGGTTCACCGATTATGGCAAGTTTGGCAGGCGGGAATTTTTCTCTAATCTTGCTGATCATAGGGGGTGCACCGATACAACCGATCTCCTCATCTCTGGAAAAGGCAATTTGAATGGGACGCTTCAATTCAGTTTTTGTCATTGAAGGAACCATGGCCAATACATTTGCCAGGAATCCCTTCATATCGCAGGTCCCCCTGCCGTAAAGCTTGCCCTCTATTTCAGTAAGTTTCCAGGGATCAGTTTGCCATTTCTGACCCACAACTGGAACGACATCGGTATGCCCTGATAGAATTACGCCGCCGGGTAATTCAGGCCCAACAGAGGCATAGAGGCTTGCCTTGGACCCATCCCGATTATAATCCAGATAACTTTTGACCCCGTATCCCTCAAGATAGTCACAAACCCATCCAATCAAATCGAGATTAGAAGTATTTGATACTGTAGGAAAAGAAACTAAAGTCTCTAGTATTTCTCTGGAGCGAATTGACATCGAATAATCATAACCTATTCGTTGGTGACTATGTACGCAATAATTTTATCAAGGAGGAAAATTACATTATAAATTTCTTATTAAGATTCATTTTTCAATTTCCAATTATGTCATTCGCTCACATTATTTTAATACTTTAATTCTCACCGTGATATGAAAACTCAAAGCTATCAATTCAAATATGGTTTAATCAACGGGACCATGCGTGGCTAAATATCTAAGCAAAAGGGAATTTATTGCTGGTACACTAGGATTGGTGGCTTCTACCCGATTCGCCAGGTCCCAATCACAGAGACCGTATGAACTTAATATTGCTGGATTGTTTCCGGAGACACAAAACCCTGCGATATCGGAAACCATACATCAATCAGCCATAAAGGCAGCTGTTCGGGGTGATATTAAATACGATTTCTATTCTGGTGTACCTGAACAGGAATACGAGAAAATATTGCGGGAAATATCAGAACAGGATTATGACTTAATCGTAGGTGAAATCTTTGAATTCGAGGATCTTGCCAGATCTGTAGCTCTGGATTACCGAAGCAAGTCTTACCTGTTTGGTTCCTATCAACCTATCCCAGAATACCTCACCTCATTTTCGATTTTTGAAAACTATACCCATGATGCAGCATACATTGCAGGGATCATAGCCAGTGGATTAAGCGAGTCCAAAGTATTAGGTACCTTTGGGTCCCTGTATTCAGCCAATTCCTACAGAAATCTTAATGCCTTTATCCAAGGTGCAAAGGAAGTCAATTCACAAATCAATATCCTTGTAGAACTAGTTGATGGCGAACTGGATCCAGCATCGATTGCTGAAAAACTGGAATTCCAAAAATCATTCGGTGTTGATTTAATTTTCGCAGAGAGGGTTGGGGTGGAACGGTTTACAAGCGAAAATGAATTTCTGACTATTAGTAACGTTCAGAATCAGACTGATGAATATCCCAAGCATATGGTTTCTTCAACCTTGTGGCATTTTGAACCGACGCTTAATGCGGCTTTGGACAAGATCAGAAATAATAGCTTTGGTACTGAAAATTTGAGCTATTATTCGGGAATGAAATATGGTGGATGTTCACTAGCCTCCCTCGGTCCCTTTATTCATCAAGTACCTCCAGAAGTCCTAGAAAAAGCCTCACGAAGAATTTTTGAAATCAAAAACGAAAATTATGAAGTTGCCACGGTTGAGCTACTTCCTGTATCTGAATTGGGTAGGTAGGATCAAGAGTTTTGGTTTATCGGGAATTGTTATGAAAATTGACGCTCACCATCATCTATGGGATTTAGAGAAAGTTAACTATCCCTGGTTGATGGAAATTGGCAAGGAAAGGTTTTTTGGTAATCCCAAGCCGATTCAAAGAAATTTTCTCATTGATGAATTCAGGGCGGATGCAAAAAATAATGGATTTACTGGATCAGTTCATATCCAGGTTGGAGCTGAGAATGGTTTCGAAGAAGCTAGATGGGTACAATACGTTGCCGATAGTACTCCTGACTGGAATCTAGTCCAGATTGCCTTTTGCGATTTAACCTCTTCTGAAAGATCAACTGTTCTGAAACAATATTCTAACCTTTCTACCGTAGTGGGTATCAGGCAAATTGTAGGCCGGTCGGAAGAAGAGGATCGGCTTTCAGGAACCAATAACCTTTTGTTTGACAAGGAATTCATCAACGGCTTGGAGATTATAGCGGAAATGGGTTATTCCTTTGATCTTCAGCTTACACCACCCTTGATGGCTCCAGCAACAAAATTGTTTTCAGAGTTACCTGAATTGCAAGTTGTTTTGTGCCACGCAGGTTCACCAAAGACCAATAATGGAGACAGTTTTGAACAATGGAAGGATGGGGTGTCTCAATTAGCCTCACTCCCAAATATATGCTGTAAGATTTCAGGCCTACCCATGTTTTTCAGGGAAAGGAATGCCGCAGAATATCAACCAATTATTGATGTCTGTCTACAATCATTTGGACCAGAACGTTGCATGTACGGGTCAAACTTTCCTGTAGACAGTTTATACAAGGTATATGGTGAACTTGTTAAAGCCTATAAGTCCTGTATTCCAGAAGAACTACATTCAATGATTTTTGGTGAGGTTGCCGAAAAAACTTATTTTACCAAACCAAGCAATCTTTAATTGAATTACCACAAATTTTCTGTATTTAGGTAAGTTTCCCAACGGTGGTGTTACTTATCTTCAAATACATTACAGGATTGTTATTTGTCTCATAGAGTGAATTCATAATCAAAATGGCTGTGGAAGTATCTCCAGTACTTTCTGTTGAGGGCCTCAAGGTGGTTTTTTCAACCAGAAAAGGTGAGGTCCATGCAGTTAACACTGTCAATTTTAACCTGAATTCTGGTGAACTCCTTGGTGTCGTAGGTGAATCCGGTTCTGGCAAATCGGTCACCATGATGTCCCTCTTGGGCCTCCTTCCCTCTCCACCTGCAGATATTAGAGGAGGAACAGTTAGTTTTGAGGGTAAAGACCTCTTGCAATCTGGTCCCAAGGAAATCAGACAAATTCGGGGAGGTAAAATAGGGTTTATTTTTCAGGACCCAATGACATCACTCAACCCTGTATTTTCCGTAGGTTTCCAAATTATGGAACCGCTGAAAAAACATATGGGATTATCTGGAAAAAGCGCAAAGGCGAGAGCACTTGAATTACTTGACTTGGTAGGAATTCCAGATCCCAAGAAGAGATTTAAAGACTATCCCCACCAATTTTCAGGTGGAATGAGGCAGAGGGTTATGATTGCCATCGCCTTGGCCTGTGATCCGAAGTTATTGATTGCCGACGAACCAACAACAGCGTTGGATGTAACGATTCAGGCTCAGATTCTTGAGTTGGTGAAAGATTTAAGGAAAAAACTTGGAATGGCAATTATTTGGATTACTCACGACTTAGGAGTAATTGCTGGCATTGCCAACAGAGTTATCGTGATGTATGCTGGGCAAATAGTTGAACAGGCCAATGTCGAAGAATTGTTTGCCAATCCGCAACACCCCTACACTAAGGCACTTATCGACACAATACCTGCAGTAAGAGGTAATAGGGCAAAAAGATTGAATTCCATTAGGGGCCAGGCACCAACAACACTTCAGGATCCCAATTTCTGTTCCTTTCATCCCAGATGTGATTTTGCCTTTGATAAATGTACTGCTTTAAACCCTCATTTGATTGAACAAAGAAAGGATCATCTTGTGGCCTGTCACCTGCTTGAAGAGAAGGTAATATCCGTTGGCTGAACAGCATATTGATAATTCACCTTTGGTCGAGGTTAGGGATCTGAAGGTATATTTCCCGATCTTCGCTGGTGTATTGAGACGTAAGGTAGGAGAAGTCAAAGCCGTAGATAAGGTTTCACTTGATATCATGAAAGGGGAAACACTTGGGCTCGTTGGGGAATCGGGATGTGGAAAAACGACGACTGGCAGGGCAATTCTGAGGTTGAATGAAATAACCGAAGGTACCGTTCGAATCAAGGGAAAATACATCCATAAATCTTCACTTCAGGAAATCAGAAAAATTCGCCCTATCATGCAAATGATCTTTCAGGACCCACAGGAATCTCTTAACCCAAGAATGACTGTATCCTCAATTATATCGGAGCCTTTGACCGAACACCAAAAGTTGACAAAAAAGGAAAAGGAGGAGCGCGTATTTGACCTGATGGATTCAGTTGGTTTGAATCGAGATTTTGCATCGCGTTATCCACATGAATTTTCAGGCGGTCAAAGACAGCGTATTGGTATCGCACGGGCTCTTGCGTTGAATCCCGAACTCATAGTATGTGATGAACCTATTGCTGCTTTGGATGTCTCAATCCAAGCTCAGGTAGTCAATTTATTGGAGGATTTACAGGAACAGCGGAATCTGACTTATCTATTTATTAGTCATGACCTTGGAATGGTAAGACATATTGCAACCCGAGTGGCAGTAATGTATTTGGGGCAAATTGTCGAAATCGGTAAAAGCGAGTATTTGTACTCCTCCCCTCTCCACCCTTACACGGAAGCATTGTTATCGGCAGTACCTGAAGCAGACCCAGAAATCGAAAAAACCAGAAAAGCTATAGTTCTGAGTGGGGATGTTCCATCACCGGCCAACCCACCCGAAGGATGCAATTTTTGTAATAGATGCCCGAAGGCATTTGACATCTGCCATAAGGTAGAACCTACACTAACTGAAATTGAACCGGGACGGTTCGTTTCATGCCACCTATATAATGGCTCTAGTGTGTAATTGTGGGTAACCACAAAAACATAATTTAACGAAAGGAGAAAAAAATATGAAAAAGTTATTTTTAATTACCTTAGCGCTGATCACGATGGCGACATCGGGGTATGCAATGAGAGGATCCTCTGGCCATGTGAATATTCTTTACTGGCAGGCTCCTTCAATACTTAATCCCTATCTTTCTGGGGGTACCAAGGAAATTGAAGCAGCTTCGCTAATCATTGAACCTCTAGCCAGATATAACGAAAATGGGGAAATGGTACCTTGGCTTGTAGATACTATTCCAACCACTGAAAATGGTGGAGTATCTGCTGATCTCAAAACCATTACTTGGAACATTCGTGAAGGTTTGATTTGGTCTGATGGTTCCCCCTTTACCTCAGCAGATGTTGTTTTTACCTATGAGTATTGTACCCATCCTGAAGGTGGTTGTGCACAAGGATCAAAATTCGAGGATATCGTGTCTGTTGAAGCGTTGGATGATTTGACCGTAAAGGTAACTTTCGGGGTTGCAAAGCCTTTCCCTTATGGTCCATTCGTTGGTGCCCAATCACCAATCATTCAAAAAGCTCAGTTTGAAAATTGCCTTGGTACAGCAGCACCCGGCTGTACTGATCAGAATTTCATGCCTCTGGGGACCGGTCCCTTTGTTGTTACCGAGTTCCGGCCCAACGATGTTATTTCAATGGAAGCCAATCCCAATTATCGTGATCCGAACAAACCAGGATTTGCCACTCTGACTTTTAAAGGTGGTGGTGATGCTACAGCTGCAGGTCGTGCCGTGTTGGAAACTGGCGAATTTGATTATGCATGGAATCTTCAGTTGACACCTCAGGTTCTTCAACAAATGTCGGAAGCCGGCAAGGGAAAGGTTGTATCTGCCTTTGGTACAGCTGTTGAAAGAATCATGGTAAACATGACTGATCCTTCACCTGAAAGGGGTGAAGCTAGATCGACTCGTGCTCATTCACACCCAATCTTGTCCGATGTCAATGTCAGGAAAGCCCTATCTCTTGCTATAGACAGGAATATTCTGAATGAGATCGGATACGGTATTACAGGCAAACCAACCTGCAATGTTGTACCAGCTCCCAAGATTTATGCCTCAACCGCTAATGACGGTTGCCTAGTTCAAGACGTGGATATGGCCAATGAACTTCTTGAGGTGGCCGGTTGGGTCGTTGGTGATGATGGAGTCCGTGAAAAAGATGGAATGCGACTTTCCTTCCTTTACCAGACCTCAACCAATGCCGTTCGACAGGATTTCCAGGCTCTGATCAAGCAATGGTGGTCAGAAATCGGAGTTGAAACGGAATTGAGAAACCTTGATGCCTCGGTATTCTTCGGAGGTGACCCAGGAAGTCCCGATACATTCCAGAAGTTTTTTGCTGATCTTGAAATGTACACCAACATTTTTGATGGAACCGACCCAGAAACCTATTTGAACAGTTGGAAGTGTGATCGTGAACCCTCTCCCGCAAATGGCTGGCAGGGTGCCAACATTCCACGATATTGTAATGCTGATTACGACACCAAACTAGCCGAATTAGCCGAAACTGGTGAATTGGCCAAGAGGATTGAATTATCAAAGGCATTGAATGATCAACTGATGCAGGAATACATTATGATTCCACTTATCCATCGTGGTCGTGTTTCAGCCCATTCCAATTCACTCGGTGGTGTTGTTCTGAACACATGGGATTCAGAACTCTGGAATATTGCCGACTGGCACAGGAATTAATACCTAACACAGAAGGCTCAGGGTTGAAACCCTGAGCCTGTTTGACTGTTTTGTTCCATTTAGTATAGTTGCTGAATAACCAGGATGTTCAACTACACCATCAGAAGAACTCTTTTGGCAATACCCACACTGTTTTTCATCAGTTTGGTATTGTTTCTTTTGCTAGATTTGGCACCAGGTGACCCGACAGCCCAGTTGCCATTAACAATTCCACCCGAGGTAAGAGAGAAAATCAGGCTTGCTTTGGGATTGGGTGAACCTTTCCATATTCGGTTTCTTCTCTGGCTTGAACAATTTTTTGTCAACGAGCCTCTTCACCTTTTAACTGAATTGACAGGAGTTGATTTCTCAGGAGATCGACAAAGGGTTATATCCTGGCAATCAAGATCGCCTGTCATGGATATCGTTGTACAAAGGCTCCCCCAAACTTTGTGGGTTGTAGGCATGTCCTATGTCATAGGAACTATTATTGCCCTACCCATTGGCATAATTTCGGCCTACCGGCAATACAGCTGGTTTGACCAGATTGGAACATTTGTTTCCATGGTTGGGTTTTCAATTCCAACCTTTTTTACCGGTGTTTTGCTCATAGTGATTTTTTCGGTTCAACTGGGTTGGTTTCCCTCCATTTATGATACAACACATGTCGTTAATAACTGGAGTAGTCTGGTTGTACAGATAAAGCAGATGATCATGCCAACCATGGTTCTTGCTCTTTACAATGCAGCCCAGATCAGTCGTTTTATGAGGGCCTCCATGCTAGACAATTTAAATCAGGATTACGTCCGAACTGCAAGGGCCAAAGGCTTGCGTGAAAATGTAGTCCTACTGGTTCACGTTCTGAGGAATTCCATGATCCCGGTTGTTACTGTAATTGCGATTGGAGTTCCAACTGTCTTCGGTGGTGCAATTATTACGGAACAAGTATTCAAGGTTAACGGTCTTGGCCAACTTCTGATTACCGCAATCCAGGCCAACGATATTCCGATGGTTCAAACCCTGACCTTTATTTTTGCAGTCTTGATTGTTCTCTTCAATCTTATTGCCGATATCTTGTATGGCATCCTTGATCCAAGGATTCGGTATGAGTGACTTAGCCACCAATTCATTACAATCTGCACCTACATCCCAATTGAGGGATATCTGGGATCAGTTCAAAACCCATAGGGGTGCATTATTTGGTGCTATCTTTTTTGTTTGTATTTTGGGTGGTGTATTTTTGGGGCCCTATATCTGGACTCTTGACCCCCAATACATTGATATTCTTTCCAGAGACCAAGGTATGAGTTTTGCCCATCCAATGGGTACTGACCAACTGGGAAGAGATACTTTCGCTCGAATTCTTGTAGGTGGACAAACGACTGTAGCTGTCGGCATCACTGCCATGTTACTTTCACTCATCTTGGGGACTTTGGTAGGTGTACTGGCTGGTTTTGTAAAATGGCTGGACGGTCCCTTGATGAGATTGACGGATTTATTTCTTGCCTTACCCATCCTACCCCTTCTTTTAGTTATAATTCTGCTTTTCAGGGATCCCTTGCGAGCTGCTTTCGGGCCTGAGACCGGAATTTTTATTCTTATTGTTTTTGTGATTGGAATTACAAGTTGGATGCAGGCAGCAAGAATTGTCAGAGGAGATGTCCTGACCATTAAAGAACGGGAGTTTGTATTAGCCGCCAAATCAATCGGAACTCCTTCCACCAGGATTATTCTCCGGCACATTTTACCGAATGTGTTATCCCCGATAATGGTTTCGGCCACGATTGGTATTGCTAATGCCATCATCACAGAATCGGCCCTCTCTTTTCTTGGTTTGGGTTTCCCTTCAGATTTTCCTACCTGGGGAAGATTGCTTTTTGATGCTACCGATTACTTGCAAAGTTTTCCAGAAAGAGTGCTGTGGCCCGGGGTAGCCATTTCCTTCACTGTTCTTTCGGTCAACTATCTCGGAGATGGTCTCAGAGATGCCCTCGACCCAAGAATACGAGGGAGATAAATCACTTAGACCAAGTTTAACGTATGCCGTGGAAAGCTGTACGTTAAACTTGGAGCAGGTTGTCAGTTATTCCAATAAAAATGATTTATCAGAAATCGGATACTGGTATAAATTGGTTGAAAGTGAATAATTTTATCTCAAGAAATCAGTGCAAGTAACTTGTTCACTGAATCCTTGGCATCCCCAAAGAACATTCTAGTATTTTCCTTGAAGAACAGGGAATTTTCAATACCCGAATAACCTGTGCCCTGGCCACGCTTTGATACAATTACCTGGTTAGCTTTCCAGACCTCCAAGACAGGCATTCCTGCTATGGGAGAATTGGGATCTTCCTGGGCTGCAGGATTTACAATATCATTTGATCCGATAATGATAGCCAAGTCGGTATTTGGAAAATCTTCATTGATTTCATCCATTTCCAGAACGATATCATAAGGAACCTTGGCTTCAGCCAAAAGCACATTCATGTGTCCTGGAAGCCTGCCAGCAACTGGATGTATGGCAAACCTGACAGTTTTGCCCTGACTGATCAACCTCTGTGTCAATTCACTGATTGGACTCTGAGCCTGGGCAACAGCCATCCCATACCCTGGAACAATGATAATGCTTTCTGCATCTGAAATCAGGCTGGCAACACCGTCAGAATCTATCGCAATCTGCTCCCCACCCACACTCTGTATTGCTTCGCCACTGCCACCAAAACCACCAAGGATAACACTGACGAAATTTCGGTTCATCGCACGGCACATAATGTAGGAAAGAATAGCACCCGAGGAGCCAACCAAGGCCCCGGTTACGATCAGCAGGTCATTACTCAAGGTAAAACCAATAGCAGCGGCAGCCCAACCAGAATAGGAATTGAGCATGGAAACGACAACAGGCATATCGGCACCACCAATGCCCATGATTAGCAGTATCCCGATTATTCCCGACAAGATGGAAACATAAACCAGGAGGTCAACTCCTTCCTCTCCAACAAAGTACAGATAACCAAGCACAAAACAAGCTAACAGAAGTAGGATGTTCCAAAGGTGTCCACCCGGGAATTTGAATGGTTTGCTTGTTATCCTCCCTGCAAGTTTCCCGAAAGCAATAACAGACCCGGTGAAAGTTATAGCACCAATAAAAACTCCTAAAAGGACTTCTATCTTCAAAATGTTTATTTCTACAGCATCTTTGGTAATGATTTTCTGGGCAAATCCATAAAGTTCCTGGTTGCTGTCCATCATTTGAACAGCCTCAAGAACAATTTGGGCATTTATACCGGTAAATACTGCGGCCAATCCAACAAACGAATGCAAGGCTGCCACCAGTTGTGGCATACCGGTCATTTCTACCCTTTGGGCTACAATGATACCGATAACTGCCCCAACAAGCAGGGCAGCACCTATATATTCAACATTCTGGATACCAAGCAAACTGTCATCTGAAATAAATGCGATGGAACCCAATGTGGAAATTACTGCAATGCCCATTCCAACCATTCCGTACCAGATTGCCCGTTTGGCCTTTTCCTGGTTGGACAAACCTCCTAGGGAAAGAATGAACAGAACTGAGGCTGCTATATAAACGGCAGCTAGTAATCCTTCAGACATACCAGTATTCCCTAGCTTCTTTGAAACATTGCTAACATTCTTCTTGTTACATAGAACCCACCAACAATATTGATTGTGGCGATAAGAAGAGAAATCCCTGACAGGACCAAAATCGTTGTGTTCAGTGTACCAATCTGCAGGATAGCACCAATGATTATTATTCCCGAAATAGCGTTTGTTACCGACATAAGTGGAGTATGTAGTGAATGACTCACATTCCAGATGACCTGATAACCAACAAAGCAACTCAAAACAAACACGACAAAATGTTGCATGAAGCTAACTGGTGCAACCAAACCCAGTAGGGCTGTCACTATACCACCGGCAACCAGAATACTCACTTGCCTTTTAGTATCCTTTCTAAACAAGGTAAGCTCTTCTTGCCTTTTTTCTTCAGGAGTTAATTCCTTGGTTTTAGTTTTGGGTTGTGCTGCAATAGCCTGTATTTTAGGTGGTGGTGGAGGGTACGTTATGTCACCGTCATGAGCAACTGTTGCACCTCGGATAACATCATCCTCCATATTGATAAAGGGCTCCCCATTTTTATCCGGAGTCAAATCAGAAAGAAGGTGGAATATGTTTGTGGCGTAAAGAAGTGAGGATTGGGTTGCCATTCGAGAGGGAAAGTCAGTGTAACCAACAATAGTAACTTTGTTATCGGTGACAATTTTTTCTCCTGATTGAGTCAAGTCGCAATTACCACCCTTTTCAGCTGCAAGATCTACGATCACCGAACCGGGTTTCATTGCCGCGACCATATCTGCCAACCATAATTTTGGTGCGCCAACTCCAGGAATTAATGCCGTGGTTATGACAATGTCTGTCTCGGGAGCAACCTTGCGAAATAATTCAAGTTGCTTTTCCCTGAATTCCGGGGATGAGGGTTTGGCATAACCACCTGATCCTCTGGCATCCTCTTTAAAGTCCAGAAACAAAAATTGTGCTCCCATAGATTCGATTTGTTCTGCCACCTCTGGTCGAACATCAAAGGCCTGTACAATTGCACCCAAGGAAACTGATGTACCAATTGCCGACAAGCCAGCAACCCCTGCTCCTATCACTAGAACACGGGCGGGTGGAACTTTTCCCGCAGCCGTTACCTGTCCTGTAAAAAATCTTCCAAAATTATTTCCTGCTTCAATGACAGCCCGGTAACCGGCAATGTTGGCCATTGAAGATAAGGCATCCATTTTTTGTGCCCTGGAAATCCTGGGGACCATATCCATGGCCAATAAGGAAGCTTTTCTTTCTGCACAAAGATCCAGAAGGTCTGACCTTTCCTGCGGATAAACAAATGATATTATAGTCTTACCCTCATTCAGTTCAGAAGTTTCTTCCTTACCCGGTGGGTTTACCTTGACTATAATTTCCGAAGAGTTCCATACTTCTTTTGCCGAAATACAAACATGTGCACCTGCTGCTTCATATTCAGAGTCCTCAAACCCTGCCGCATTACCAGCACCTGCTTCAACGGTAACATTATAACCAAGTTTGATTATTCGTTTGGCAGAATCTGGGGTAATCGCAATTCTGGCTTCTCTTTCAAAGCATTCCTTAACTGTTCCAACTCTCAAGATACAAACACCTTCACTATCAGTTCAACTTGATCCATCAAAAATTCATTGTTTTATTCTCTGTAATCACAAAGAAACTTCATTTATCCAACCCCCAATTAATATATCTTTATATAAATCTCACCAAAAAAACTTGATGCAACATTCTGAAAACTTGTTAACCCCGAATGTACCCGAATTTGTTCAACTTGATGATATTGATTGAGATGGATAATTAACCGCACGCTTGGTTCCATAGTGTCATAAAGTATTTTAGCTTTCCTTAACGCCGTTCAATCATCTTCTTGATATCTTCTACCTTTCTCTGGAGAGTATCAATTTCTATAAACAAGTCAGATATTTCTGTTTTGCTTGCTGAGGAAATTTCATCTTTGGATTCCTGTACGTCAGTTCGGATTTGTTTTGACATTGCTTCGACGATTACAGCTACGAACAAATTGATGACCACAAAGCCAGTAAGCAAAATGTAGGGAACAAAAACTAACCAGGCCCATGGATATTGTTCCATAACAGGCTGTACAATATCCGACAAACTTTCGAGGGCCATAATCTGGAACAGTGAATACATGCTTTTGCCGATTGTACCAAACCAAACTGGAAAACTTGCACCAAAGAAATTGGTTACTAATACAGCGAAGACATAGTAAACAATGACTAATAGGGCAATTACACTAGATACACCAGGGATAGATCTCAAAAGGGCTGAAACCACGCGACGCATGGAAGAAGAGAGAGTTATCTGCCGAAGAACTCGTAAGATACGCAGTGAACGCAGTATTGACAAGTTTCCTGTAAATGGAATGATCGTGATGACAATGATCAGAAAATCGAAAATATTCCAACCACTGGTAAAGAAACGCCTACCATATACAAATAACTTGGTTAACAACTCCAAAGTAAAAAAAGTTAGGACAACTCTGTCAATAATTATAAGAAGCGGTCCAACTCGTTCCATCACACTAGAAGAAGTTTCCAAACCAAGTGTAATTGCATTAATAACGATTACTGACATGATCACACGATTCACCATGGGCTTCTCAATGAATTGGCCTACTCGATGGCGAATTTTATTAAGATGTGTACTCTGCTCTGGTAGCAAGGATACCTCGTATTTACGGCGGATTGACGATTTTAAAATAAACTCTAGGTTTCCATTCAATACAAAACGATCCTTCTTTGGATGTTTTTAATCCCAGTCCAGATTGACCCTTTCGGCATTTTGAAAGGGATATGTTATGTATGAATCTAACTATTAGTATGTAAAAATTCCAATGTTGGTTTATTGGTATGAGCAAATAAGATTATTGATTCTTTGATACAATAATGATTTTTATCTCTTTTAATTAACAACCAAATTTAAATGACTCCCTTTCAGACTACATCTCAACCGAATTTAGTTATACTAAACGGAACTAAAATATAATTTCAATATATTGTTGAAAACTTGAGGGGTCAGAGTATAGAGGTGCCCTTTAGCTAATTTCCGTCCAGAAAATAGAGGCATTTTTACAAACCCTCAAGAATTCTTCAATATCGTTGGGGTTTTCCCAAAAAAACGTTAAAAAATCACTATGATTCCAAGATTCCGATTGTGGCCCATAAGGCGTGGATTCAAGTTTGACGAATTTGTTTTTCCGACCACTGATAGAGCAATAAATATGAAAATGATCTGGCCACCAACAATAATGGATTTACATGACTGAAGTTACTCAAAAAGAAGCTGATGCACTTCTTGCCATGGAGAAGAGATGTACCGATTCTAACATTTTGCACTACTCGGGTTTGGGAGGAAAAGTTATTGCTCCCTTGGTCTCAGTGGATGGAAACGAACGATTTTTCCTTGATATTTGGCGATCAAAGATTGCTCTTAGTAAGGGGACATACCAAAATCGCGGGAGAAAAACCTTGATTTTGGCAAGGCTTGATTACGGTGGTGCACCGTACCGCAACCCTGATGGTGAGGAAATTGATATTCCCCATTTGCATCTTTACAAGGAAGGATTTGGGGATAAATGGGCTTTTCCAGTTCCATCCGACAAATTCTCGAATCCCTCAGATCCACGGCTGATGCTTGAAGATTTCATGCAATACTGTAACATAATTAACCAACCCATCATCAGGGGATTGTTCACGTGATAAATGATATACAGGCACTTTTGGACAGTTACGCGGATTGGCTTAAGGACCGAACGAAAGTTCATGAAGTTGAAGACTATGTAGAGATAACCACACCTTATTTAGACCGGCATAATGATTACCTACAGATTTATGCCAAGTTCCTCAATGGTGGTTTTGTTTTGACGGATGGTGGATATATTCTAGACGACTTGGAGCTATCTGGCTGCAAAATCGACAGCCCTAAGCGTAAATCCATGTTTCATACTATACTCAATGGTTACGGTGTTAAAGAGAATCATGGGAATCTGGAGGTGAAGGTAACTCAAGATAATTTTTCTTTAAAAAAGCACAGTCTTGTGCAGGCAATGCTAGCTATAAACGATCTCTTCTACTTGGCCACGTCCACTGTTACGAGTCTGTTTTACGAGGAAGTAACGACTTGGCTCGATATTTCCAATATCCGCTATACACCAAACGTCAAATTCACTGGCAAGAGTGGCTTAGATTATTGTTTCGACTTTGTCATACCTAAATCGAAAATGCATCCTGAACGCATTCTGAGAGTTATTAATCGTCCGGATCGTAATGCCGCACAAGTAATGGCATTTTCGTGGATCGACATTAAAGAAGAGCGTCCTCCTGAGGCTCGTGCCTATGCAATCTTGAACGACTCCGAAAAAACTGTTTCTTATAACGTTATGGATGCTATAAAAAATTATGATGTGTCTCCTATACAGTGGTCGAATCGTGGTGAATTGGTCAATGAATTGGCCGGATAATTCACTCCTAAGATCCTAAGGGCACGTCTATTAAATAATATTGGCTATTTTTTCCAAATCACCCTTCATCCTCTGGTTTTATTTTTTCGGATGTGAGTCACTATTGTCCAACAATAAAGACTTACACTTTCACTGTAAACCATGAGGATTGCAATGCCCAACCGCCACCTACTTGAAGATGATGAACATCTGCGGGCCTTCCGCGAATTCAACGATCTGGAACTGATCGGGAAGCAAGTTGATTGGGAACTCTTCCGGCCCCTGCTTGAGGAGATTTTTGGTCCTCCTCGCACGGAAGGTCGTGGACGCCGGTCTTGGGATTACCTCGTCATCTTTCGCTGTCTTCTGTTGGGGGTCATGAATTCCCTGAGTGATCGTGATTTGCAACACGAGCTTCTAGAACGGTTTTCCTTTCAGTCTTTTGCTGGCCTTGTTGAGAAGAATCGTGTGCCGGATCAGAAGACGATCTGGAAGTATCGTGACATGCTTTAGAAGGCGGATAGTATTGACCGGTTGTTTGATCTTTTTTTGAACCCGTTAGACAACCGGGGTTATGGGTTGAACACTGGGGGACAGATCGTTGATTCATCCCTGAATGATGTTCCCAATCCCCGTATTACCCGTGAGGAGAATGCTCAGGCCAAGGCAGGTGAGGTTCCACCGGAGTGGATCGACACTCCGAATAAATTGTGTCAGAAGGACCGTGATGAGCGGTGGGTCAAAAAGAAAGGTGTCAGTCGTTTTGGATACAAGAACCATATCGCGGTTGACCAGGGAACGAAGGTGATCATCAAGTGGGATGTGACACCGGCGCATGTCCATTACAGCCAGGTGTTTGAGGCGTTGTTGGAGGTACGTCCGGAGGGCAATCGTCGTGTTTGGGCCGACAGTACCTATTGTTCGCAGGACAGCATTACACATGTGATTGGGATGGGAGTGTATCCCCGTCTCAATCACAAGGCGAAAAGGGGGACACCGTTGAGTGATCACCAGCGTTCATTGAACCGTAGCTATTCGCGTGTACGTTGTCGTGTTGAACACGTCTTTGGATCTCTTCGGAACGATCTGAAGGGTGGTTATGTGCGCTGTATTGGTTATGGCCGTGTGCGGGTTTGGATTGGGTTGATCACTCTGTGTTACAATCTGAGGCGTTTCAGTTATCTGGTGAGGGAAGTTGGTGCTGTGTAGGGCGACTTATGTTGGGAGTATCCAAAAGAAGGGGGAGGTGTGTGTAAGGGGGTGATTTAGAGGTGACTTTGGCCCAAAGGAGACTGGATTGAGTAAAGATTTATGAAAAACACTTCATTTTGGAGATAGAGCGTTTAAAAATTGTTGCTTAAAGATCAGGGGAAATCTTTGAAAATCGTTAAAATAGAGGTGCCCATTAAAGAGTAATTGAATTGGTAGGTTAGTCTATAGGGTGTTTACACTGATCAATATAACAAATGATGAATACCCTTGTAGGTTTTAGAATAAGGCAATTTGGCAATTTCTGATTTGAATTTGGTGCAGGGAAACGGGTACAACAATAATCAGAAATAATACGCTGTTAACCCTTTATCATCGGGAAATTTGTGATCTAGTTAAACTTCTAAAGAGCTAGAAGACCAATTGAAAAAATCGAGTTGGAGATTCATGGGAGATTTATATTCCTAAATCATCTGCAAATTCGTGTGTAAATGAGAACATTTTTTAGGAAGCTAATGCGATATGAGTTATTCAAAAAAAGCAAATCTGCATGCTCTGATTACGGGGGGCGGAACTGGAATAGGTTTGTCAATTGCGCGTGAACTAAAGAATTCTGGAGTAAAGGTAACCATCTGTGGACGAAATCATGAGCGATTGGTTGAGGTATCCGAAATGTACGATTTCGTACCTGTAGAAATGGATGTGACCAAGGAAGATTCTGTTAGGGATGCTACCAGAATGGCTGAAGAACAATCAGGAATAATAAACATTCACATCGCCAATGCCGGAATTGCAGAAGGACAGAATTTTTCTGCAATGGATTTCGATTTCTGGCGAAAAATCATGTCCACCAATCTGGATGGGGCATTTCTCTCGATAAAATATTCACTGGAATCAATGATGAAGAGCGATTGGGGAAGAATAATTGCCATATCTTCGGTAGCGGGTTTAAGAGGCCTTAAGGGAGCATCCGCATATACAGCTTCCAAGCATGCCATGATCGGATTGGTGAGGGCTATTTCAGAAGAATATCTCTACACTGGAATTACTGCAAATGCAGTGTGCCCAGGTTATGTCGAAACACCCCTTGTCGACAGAAATGTGGAAGAAATTTCAAAAGCCATGGACATTAGCCCCGAAGAGGCCAGAAATAAGCTCAGTCGCCTTAACAGAAATAAGAAAATGCTTAAACCAGAAGAAGTTGCCAAAACCGTACTATGGCTATGTACGGATGGGGCAGAAAATGTTAACGGGCAAGTAATTCCCATTGCTGGTGGACAAGTCTAGGACCATTCTTATGGTGCCCCCAGAGAGACTTGAACTCCCGACCTCCTGATTACAAATCAGATGCTCTACCAGCTGAGCTATAGGGGCAAAATCTGTACCTGATAATTACAGAAAAATAGGAACCAAATGTAACCTTGCAACCATTTCTAATCCGTTTTTCCGATTCTATCTGTTTTTATTAACAATAATACCCCACAGCACCCGACCGCAACAATCAATAAAGCAGCTGGTGCTGCTTGGCTGATATTTTCGAGAGATGCCCTGTCATATACTCTAGTAGCGAGAGTATTAAAGTCGAAAGGGCGTAAAAGTAAAGTCGCAGGTAATTCTTTGATACAATCCACAAAAACCAGTATCAAGCCAGTGACCAGTGAACCTCTTATGATGGGAAGATGAACGGATATCAATGCTTCCGGTGCGGATTTTCCCAAGGATCTTGGTACCATTATCAATGATGGCGGTATCCTTCCAAATGCTGCTTCAACCAGGTTTTGTGCTATGGCGTAAAACCGGATGAAATAGGCAAGGATTATCGCAAAGGCAGAACCAGTCAACAACAAACCTGGATCATAACCAAATTTTTGATTTAACCAGTCAGCAATTAAATGGTCGAAGGAAACAAGGGTAATCAATATCCCAATTCCTATAACTGCTCCTGGTATTGCATAGCCAACCGTCAGTATGGGCGTAAGAAAATTGGAAAAACGGGGCTTTGTTATGGATTGACCATATACAACGGCGATAGCAACGGCTAAGGTCAAAAATGCTGCAATGCCACTCGTGTACATACTGTTCAGGAAGGAATTAAGGAGTTCCTCTTCGAACCAAAGCCCCCAGCTGGATAGGGCATGGTGGGTCATTATTGAAACAGGTAATATGAAGCCTAACCCGAGAAGAACAATGCAAGCCCCTGAAGCAAAAAAGGCAGGTAACCGATTGAGTTTTTTTCTTTTAGAGAAAATAGGTGTTTGAGAAACCCTGTGGAATTCTGAATTGAACCGGAGAGACCGCTCACCCAAAATAATGATCAAAATAAAAAACAGGACAATCATGGAAAGAATCGAAGCCGCACTCAAATCATAGGCCTCAAGCCAAACAGTATATATCCCGGTTGTAACCGTTTGGACGGCAAAATATTCAACCACCCCGAAATCAGCTATTGTTTCCATCATGACTATGATCAAACCGGCAAATATCCCTGGTCTAACAAGGGGAATGACCACCCTGAAGAAGCGGTAAAAAGGGCCTTTACCCAAAGTACTTGCAATATCTATTATGGCTGCTGATTGTTCCCTCAAAGCAACCCTGGTAAACAGATAGACATAGGGGAAAAGAACCAGTGATAGAACAATCACTGCACCTCCTAAACTTCTGATCTCCGGAAAAAAATAGTCGGAAGCATTTTGCCATCCAAAAATATCCCGCATTATAGTCTGGACAGGTCCTGCGTATTCAAAAAAATCCACTAGGGAATAGGCCCCAACATAAGCAGGAATTGCCAGCGGAAAAAATAGTGAGTATTCAAGAATTTTTCGGAGTGGAAATTGGTAAATGGTTACCAGGCATGCCGTAGTAACTCCAAAAATCCCTGCAAGACAAGAAACACCTACTACTAGGTAGATTGTATTGAGAATATACCTCTTGAAAGCACCGGTTTGGAGATACTCATGAATACTCCCTCCCCCGAAGACAGCCAAATATAAAACTGACAAAATAGGAAGCAGTATCGTCAGGGTTATTGCAATGAGTGCAATTCCAACCAGAATTTTTTTTGGAGCATCCATTACCGCAACCAGAATTTATCTAAACAATTCCATACCCAGACATTAATGAATTTACATTAATAAGCTGGAAAAAAGTTCTGAATGGCTACAATCAGGGGATATTCGAGACAAGGAAAATGATTGGCCAATTGGCCCGAATCTCATTTTTCATGTTTAGGATATAGAATCAATGGTATTAAATATAATTTGCATGCAGAAATTATCACTAAACCTGTGATCAGCTTTTGCAACTAGTTTCAGATCTTTATCTTTGGCGTTAACGTGGTTTAGGATTTTCTTGGAAACCGGTGGTGGAATATCAATATCGTTAAGCCCGTGAAGCAACCTGATAGGGCAATCAATGTTGACTTCTCTGTCAAACAACCGAAACAATTTACCGTCTTCAACCATTTTTTCAGTAATTTTATAGGGCCCTTCCTCATAATCTGAAGGGATCTCAACATATCCCTTTTGACGAAATTCTTCCTTCCCTTCTTTACTTAAACCTTCAAATATAGCATCGGTGAATTGTACAGCACTTGCTATCCCTACAAAGCCACGAACATTTTGGGGATTTCTATGTGCGTAACTCAAGCCAATCCATCCTCCCAAGGATGAACCAACCAGGATTGGGTGCTGGATCTCTAATTTTTTCAATAGAATTTCCAGACTCATGTACCAATCCTTGATGGTTGTTTCGGAAAATTCGCCAGATGATCTACCATGGCCAAAATAATCGAATCTCAGATAGGACCTACCCTTTTTCACACAATATTCCTGAAGGGCCATAGCCTTATTCCCCTCCTTGTCTGATCTCAACCCAGGAAGGAAAACAATAGTCGGTTCACTACCCTTGACCTCTTCATAGGCTAAATAGATTGATGGGTTGTTAGGAAATACAATAAATGTCGACATAGTGCCCCCTACTCACAATTGGATTTATAAATGCATACGGAAAATTATCCAGGTTCTAAAATAATCTACACCTGTTACTTTAAAATTCCCATATATTAATTATAGTTAACAGTTCAAATTTTCCCACAACCGGGTGCATGGTGGGTACCAAAACGATGAGGATGAATCGATGAACGATCAGATTTCTGTAACATTCCCAGATAATAACTCCAAAAAATATCCTAAAGGTATCACTCCTGCTGTTATCGCAGAATCCATTTCACCTTCGCTGGCCAAAAAGGCTATTTCGGCTCATGTAAATGGGACCCATTGGGACCTGCAATGGCCCATATACGGAGATTCCTCCATCCAGATAAATCAATTGGATGACAATCCATACTCTCTGGAACTCATTCGTCATGACTTTGCCCATATAATGGCACGGGCAGTCCAGGAAATTTGGCCGGAAACAAAAGTGACCATTGGACCGGTTATTGATAATGGTTGGTATTACGATTTTGACAGAGATGCACCTTTTACCCCAAGTGACCTGCAGGTAATCGAAAAGAAAATGAGGGAAATCATTAACCTCAGGGACGAGGTTTCCTTTGAAGTCTGGGATAGAGAAAGGGCTTTGGAATTTTATCGAAACTCAAACGAACCCTACAAGGTTGAACTGGTGGAAGCCATACCGGAAGATCAGGAAATCAAAATGTACTGGCATGGCTACTGGCAGGACCTTTGTCGCGGACCTCACCTGGCACACACCGGACAACTTCCGGCAGACGCCTTTAAACTAACCAGCATTGCCGGTGCCTATTGGCGAGGTGATAGCAGAAATAAAATGCTGCAAAGGATATACGGCATCGCCTTCAGGAGACGGAATGACCTAAAGGATTACCTCGCATTCCTTGAAGAAGCCAAGAAAAGAGATCACCGTAAATTAGGTGCCGAAATGAACCTGTTCCATTTTCAGGATGAGGCTCCTGGAATGGTTTTCTGGCATCCGGATGGGTGGACCATCTGTAAGGAAATGAAGTCCTATATTATACGAAGGCAGATGGCTAACGGATATCAGGAAGTCAACACCCCAATGGTACTTGATCGGACATTATGGGAAAAATCAGGTCATTGGGACAAGTTTCACGAGCATATGTTCCTTGTCAATGTTGATATGGAAATTGACCCCTCGGAAAGAATCAGTGCCTTGAAACCCATGAACTGCCCTGGACATGTACAAATTTTCAATTACGGCCAAAAGAGTTATCGTGAACTTCCCATTCGGATTTCAGAATTTGGTGCATGTACCCGCTATGAACCATCAGGTGCTCTACATGGCTTGATGCGGGTTCGGGGATTTGTTCAGGATGATGCACACATTTTTTGTGAAGAATCACAAATCCAGGAAGAAACAAGAAATTTTATCGAAATGTTGTCGGGGATTTATAGTGATTTCGGTTTCGAAGAATTTAAAATTCTGTTTTCAGACAGGCCAGATGTCAGAGCTGGTAGTTCCGAAACATGGGACAAAGCAGAAGAGGCTTTAATTAATGCCACTAAAGCGACTGGAAGTACGTTTGGTTATAATCCGGGAGAAGGAGCCTTTTATGGACCGAAGCTGGAATTTATATTGACAGATTCTTTGGGTAGGGAATGGCAATGTGGAACACTACAGGTAGACTTTGTATTACCTGAAAGACTGAATTCAACCTATATAGGCAGGGATGGCAATAAACATCGACCGGTTATCATGCACCGTGCAATCCTTGGGAGTTTTGAACGATTTTTGGGTATTCTGATTGAGAATTACGCAGGAAAGTTGCCTCTTTGGTTATCACCCACCCAAGTTGTCGTTGCAACGATTGTCTCTGAATCCAATGATTATGCTGAAGGAGTTTTGAACAAACTTCAAAAGGCAGGCATTAGGGCTAAAACTGATACCCGTAATGAAAAAATTGGTTACAAGGTCCGGGAACATTCCCTAGCCAAGGTTCCTTACATTTTTGCAGTTGGGGTAAAGGAAATCGAAGATAATTCCGTTTCAGTCAGAACACTCGGTGAAAAAAGAGTTCGTAATATTTCTCTTGACCAGGCCCTTGCAGAATTTACTGAATTGGTTAAAGCACCTGATCAATAAAAAACATTTTGGATAGCATAAAAATACAAAATTGATTTGATGAATGATTAACCTTAATGTTGAAATATGAGACCTACATGGTTAAAGTAACGGTTTATTACCGGTAAAAATAAGGAAATAACCCATAGCAAGAAAACCATTCCAACCCAATTCTGAACGAAAGGTTGGCCCCCGCGCCAATGAAGAAATTGATGCATCAAAGATTCGCCTGATTGGGGCAAACGGCGAAAATGTCGGCTTAGTAACCCCCAAAGAAGGTTTGAATCTGGCCTTCCGCGAAAATCTGGACCTCGTTGAAATATCTGCCAAATCCGATCCTCCTGTTTGTAAGATAATGGATTATGGCAAATACAAATATACCCAGCAAAAAAAGGAATCCCTTGCCAGGAAAAAGCAAAAGACCATTGAGGTCAAGGAAGTTAAATTTCGTCCCAATACCGGTATCCATGACTACAATGTAAAATTACGGCACGTCCTCAGGTTTCTGGATAATGGAGATCAGGTAAAGGTAACTTTGAGATTCAGGGGACGGGAAATGGCCCATCAGTCCCTTGGCAAAGAGTTACTGGAAAGAGTTAAGGATGATGTAGGCGAAATGGGTAAACTGGTCGTAACTCCAAAGTTTGAGGGCCGACAGATTTTTATGGTTTTGGGACCAGCAAAGTAAATTCGTATAACTGGCTCCTACTACCCCCTCCTTCTCAGGTTTTTCAGCCCTAATAGAGATTTTCATGGATGAGATCGTTGTAGCGGGAACTAAAAGGACTCCAATCGGTAAATTCCAGGGTGCATTGAGTCATCTTACTGCTCCGCAACTTGGGGGGAGTTCTATTGCTGGATCACTAGGTCATGCCAAGATAAATTCTGACCATGTAGATGAAGTCTATATGGGGTGTGTTCTTCCTGCTGGCATTGGCCAGGCACCAGCAAGGCAGGCTGGAATTTTTGGGGGAATACCAAAACAGACACCTGCAACAACTATAAATAAAATGTGTGGTTCTGGGATGAAGGCAATCATGTCGGGTGTTGATCAACTTCTTTTGGACCAGGCCGACATCATTGTCGCCGGTGGAATGGAAAGTATGTCCAAGGCTCCATTTTATGTACCAGATGCCCGTTTGGGAAAACGCTTGGGACATACAAAAATATTGGATCATATGTTAACAGATGGTTTGACAGATGCTTACGACAATAATGCACATATGGGTGTATTCGCCGATGACTGTGCAAGGGAACACGGAATTACCCGAAAGGAACAAGATGAATATGCATATGAATCATACACACGCGCTATAAAGGCCCAATTATCCGGCCAGTCACAAAAGGAAATCACTCCTGTTTTATCAAGAAAGGGCGAAACCATTGACACTGATGAGGAGCCCTCAGTTCCCGAATGGGATAGGATGACAAATCTTAAACCTGCATTCAAAAAATTGGGTACTGTAACTCCTGCTAACTCCTCAAAAATTTCTGATGGGGCAGCATCAGTTGTCTTGGGAAAAGAGACAGCTGTTAGAAAATTGGGTGGTCCTATTTTAGCTAGAATAGTCGGTCACGATACCTTCGCACAGGAGCCAAAGGATTTTCCAACCTCACCGATTTACACTGTGCAGAACCTATTGCAAAAACTATCGTGGAAGAAAGAGGATGTTGACCTTTGGGAGATCAATGAAGCCTTTGCTATTGTTGCCTTGGTGTTTATGCGGTCCCTTGATATTCCACATCATAAACTCAACATTAATGGAGGTGCCTGTTCCCTTGGGCACCCGATTGGCTGTTCCGGAGCAAGGATTGTTACATCCCTGGTTCATGGCATGATAACCAGAAAAGCCAAGCGAGGGGTTGCTGCAGTTTGTATTGGTGGGGGTGAAGCAACGTCCATTGCCCTGGAGTTGTCATTCCACTGAAAGATTTTTCCAACGCCGGTGAATCCAATACCACTGCTCAGGGTAATTCAGGACCATGGATTCCAAACTATGACTTAATTCTTGTGTAACTGTTTTGGGATCACTCAGGGGTATTGAGGACTCCAATACGATTTCAAAATTCAAACCGTCTTCTTTTCTGATACCGTAACATGGAATAACCAGGGCATTGTATCTGATTGCCAATTGCCCTACACCCAATCTCGTTTTTGTTGGTACACCCAAAAACTCTACCTCCTCTCCCTGGTAGGCATATTGATCATTCAACAGTGATACAATTCCACCCTTTTTCAGATGCCTGATCATCTCCAGAGTACCTTTTCCCTTCGTAGAAAAAAGTGGAGCACCCTTTTTTTTGATGTTCTTGACGTAATGCTCATTGAAAAAGCGATTACGCATTGGTTGATAGACGCCAGAAACCAAATATCCTTTCATGGTCAAGTAGGCTCTGACTGCTTCAAAATTACCAAAATGACCACTGACAAGGAAGACCGGTTGCTTCTTTTTATGGGCTTTATCCAACTCCTCAAACCCCGGTCCACTGGTATAATAAAAGTGGGCACGGTTTGTAAACTCTTTCCCACTATAGTTTTCACAAAACAGCCTTCCAAAGTTGTTGAGAACACCCCGTGTAATCTTTTCTCTTGATTCACTGCTCATATCAGGAAAAATCAAGTTGAGATTTTGATGAACCCTTTGATTCATGTCTGTCAGAGGTGCAATCAATTTCTCCATGGTCTTCCCGCTGATCCCTACTCTACTTTTATAGGGAATCAACTTCATCCCCATGAGTAATGACCGCAAAGACAAATAAACCAAATAATCAGAATAAACTGACATTAGAAAACAAATTTTATTAAATTACTTACGCTGGATATGTAATTCGTACCACCAAATATAAAGCCCAGCAAGAATAATAACTATCGCTCCAAAATAAGTCCAAAAATCAGGAAACTCATTAAAAAATATCATACCGAATATCGTGGCATATATGATTGAAGCATAAGTGAACGGGGAAAGGACTGAAGCATGTGCTTTAAATAACGAATATATAATTAACAACTGTCCAACTGTGCCCAGGATGGAAATCATACCGAAAAATTTTAAATCACCAAAAGTTGGTGTGGTCCAATAGAAGGGAACAATTAATGAGGATGCGATTGCACCGATTAATGTGGTATAGAACAAACTGCTCCAAATGGTTTCAGTCTTGCTTAGGTACTTGGTAGCAATGAAATAACCAGAAAAACCCAATGCTGCTCCTATGGGATAAAGTGCATAAGGCGAGAATACATCCGTACCAGGTCTTATGATAATCAGGGCCCCTAACAGTCCAACACATACTCCAAGAATTTTCTGCCATCCCAGACTTTCCCCCAGTAAATAATGGGCCGCTAGTACAACAAAAAGTGGGTTAATCTGAAGAATTGCTGTTGCCGCACCAAATTCGATTGATGAAATCCCTATGAAAAAACAAATGGTAGCCAAGAACAAAAAGAGGGATCTTGCAAGCTGTAATCCCAGTTGGTTAGTAGTCAAGGTTGACTTCAGACGGGGTATTACGATTACTAGAACGACAAGCGTTTGGCCTAGATATCTGACCCAAACCAGATTAAGAATTTCATAATCACTGGAAAGATATTTTACTGTGGCATCCATTGAAGTAAGAATAAGGATGGCAAGAAGCATGGAAACTATCCCTACCGTGGTAGGGGAGAATTTTTCTAGGAATGAATTCATTAATCAAATTATTAGTAACTTTTGGTTGTTATCCACAAGTCTTTAGACTTATCGAACGAAATTTCCACGAACAAATTACCCATGAAGTGTATGAATTATGTAAATGATATTGGCAGTATCTTAAATTTTGCTAATTGTTAGTAGGAGAAACTAACAGCTTTGGGAAGAAAAAATGATTAGAACCGGAGAGGAATATATCCAGTCAATAAGGGACGGGCGTGAAGTTCATATAAATGGGGAGAAAGTTAAGGATGTACCTTCACACCCCATGTTCAAGCCGATTGTTGATATTCGGGCAAGAATTTACGATATGCAAAATGAACCCCAATTCCAATCACTGTTAACTTATGAAGAAAATGGGGAGGTGCTGGCTTCTTCACTAAAACCTCCTGTAACCCAGAATGATTGGTGGGAAAAGAGAAAGATTACCAATACGGTTTTTGCTGAAATTGGTGGTGTTGTAACCAGGGTTGGAGATGAAACGGTCGGTGAAATGTGGTCCCTGTTTGATGGTCAGGATATACTTAATCAGGTGGACCCTCAATTTTCAGAAAATATTAAGAAACATATTGACCTTGTCACCTTTAATGATCCGTTCCATGTTTCAGCCAACACAGACCCCAAGGGTGATCGTTCCAAACACCCCAAGGATCAGGATCCCGACATGTTGCTCCATGTCGTCAAGGAAACAGATGCCGGGCTGGTAGTAAGAGGCGCCAAATTTGAAACCGCAGCGGCTTACGCTAACCAGGCTTTTACCAAACCAACGATTGCCAACTGGGGTAATGAAGCATATTCCGATTATGCCGTAGGATTCATCTGCGATTTATCATCGCCGGGTATAAAGATGATCTGCCGAACCGGATTTGCAGGTAACACCCCGAATGCAGATTACCCGCTAGCCAATAATTTTGATGAAATTGACAGCCTGGTAATTTTCGATAATGTTTTGGTTCCCTGGGAGAATGTCCTATTTTACCGGCATACCAAGGCTGCAATGTTTATCAGGGCAACACTGCATAGATATTCCGCGTTTGCCTTTGTTCAGAGAAATCTTGCATTCACGGATCTTATGATCGGAGCAGCCCTTTTTAATGCTAGACAGACAGGTCTGGACAAACAGCCTGCCGTACAGGAAAAACTTGCCAAGATGGCCGTCTATCGTGAAGGGATAAATGCCCACCTAACTGCAGCCATCGCCTTGGCAGAACCAAGTCCCGGTGGGCTGCTCATGCCGAACCAGTCCTTACTTTATACGGGTCGGGTACATGCCTGTTCAAATTATCACGAGATTATTCATATTGCCAGAGAACTTTGTGGCGGTCAGATTTGCATTACACCTGATTATGCCTGCTTCCAGGATGAAGAGTCGGGACCCTGGATGGATAAATATTATACCATTAATGAGAGCTGGTGTGCCGAAGATCGTAGAAAACTTCTGGCCTTTGCCAGAGATCTCCTAAACTCTGATTACGCTGGACATCGCCTAACCTTCCAACTGTTTGCCCAATCACCTCCCTTTGCTCACTTGGGAGCAGTTTACCGGAACTTTGGATGGGATGGACCACTGGATTTGGTGAAAAATGCTGCCAACCTTTCGGATGATGTTGTAAAGGATAAAAAATTACGGAAGTGGTTAGATTGCGAACCTGATTTAAGCAATGACTCATGAGGGTGTATTTCCATCCGTATTGAGATTTAAGATAGGATTTTAATTGGAACCGCCGGCGACCAAGGATCGAGAAAATTTTCTTGAAGGGATGCGATATACTGCATCCGCTGTTAACATTGTAACCACGGATGGTAGTGCTGGTAAAGCTGGTGTGACAGTCTCAGCCATGACGCCGGTTTCTGCTGACGGAGACCAGCCTACCCTGCTCGTTTGTGTTCATCATTTAAGTCCCGCTTGCCAAGCCATATTGGAAAATAAAGTTTTTGGTGTAAGTATCCTCTCCCAGAAACAATCCTTCATTGCGGATACCTTTGCAGGACGAATAAAGGCCATGGGAGATGATAAGTTTTCATGTACCGAATGGATCAATGGTAAGACTGGAGTTCCTCTGGTCTTGAATTCCCTGGTTTCCTTTGAATGTAAGGTCTTGGAGAACACTCGGGTTGGCTCCCACCACGTATTCATTGGTGGAGTACAGAATACCCGATTTCAGAAGGATGAACTTCCCTTGATCTATTCCAACAGGGCTTATGGTTCCCCCTCCAAAATTGCCTTGAACCCCAACCCTGACCAGGAGGATAGAGGAGCTTCTCTGCTCCGAATCGGGTGTATTGCTCCATTATCCTTTACATTTTTACCGGAACTGTTAGCTGAATTTCTAAGTGGACGTTTCGACCTAAGCTATTCCGTGTTTGAAGGATCTGAGGAGCAATTGTTGCAGTATCTCGCCTCAGGTACCTGTGATATCGCCTTTCTGAACAATCTTCCCTCAGAGGATTACTTGAATGAACACATATTAACCCAGCTAAACCATTATGTATTCACCACTACCTCGAACAGTAAAATTAACCCTCCAGGCCCCTTTACCCTGGAAATGCTGGTTGAATTACCTCTTCTGCATTTGGAAAGCAGTCTGTATCCAGATATTTTTGACCTGTTTAGATCAAAAGGGTTAACTCCGAAAATTAAGGTTCAGTCCACTTCCCTGGAAGTTATACTCGACATGGTTGAAAAGGGGTTGGGCTATACGGTTCTTGCTGCATTATCATCTAATCAACCTCAGATACAGAATAGGAAGTTATACTCATCGAAATTACCCGGACCAGTGGGGAACTTGGTAATTGCCATTCCAAAGAAGAGTAGCACTTCATCGATGGCCAGGCATTTTTATGAATTTAGCAAACAGTATTTCATGTTATAACGATAGGAGAAATTGTGATTCATCAAAGGTTACGACCATTTAATACGAAAGAAACCTATCCCGAACAGAATTTGGATAATGACCTTAGCCAAGGGGTGGTCGCCAAGGGCACAATGGTTTTCCTGAGAGGGCAGGTTTCACAGGATCTGGATACGAGAGAATCCTTGCATCCTTCAGATCCAACACTGCAAACTCGGAAAACAATGGAAAATATAAAAATGCTTCTTGAGGAAGCTGGTAGTGATTTGAGTCATATATGCAGAATTGTTGTCTACCTTACCGATATCAGGTTCAGAGAAGAGGTCTACCTCGAAATGGGTATGTGGTTGAAAGGAGTTTTTCCCTGTTCCACAGGTCTTGTAGTTTCAAGTCTGGCCAGACCGGAATGGTTGGTTGAAATTGAAGCAACAGCAGTAATACCGGAGGCCTAAAATGACTTTTTCAATTGCTGGACGGTGCTCTAGAACAAACCAACTCGGTATTGCCATTACTACATCCTCGATTTCTGTCGGTAGCCGATGCCCTTGGGCGCGCTCAGAAGTTGGTGCAGTTTCGACCCAAAATGTAACCTTACCATCCATAGGTAAAATGGTCCTTGACAGGATGGAAACTGGTGCTGATGCACCGGAGGCATTAGGGTCTGTCATGAACGGTATGAAATTTAACGAATACCGTCAGGTTATCGCTATAGACTCCAAGGGTAGCACTTCTCACTTCAGCGGGAGCTTGACCTTGGGTACAAATGGTGTGGCGGCTGGAAAGAACTGTATAGCAGCTGGTAATCTATTACAATCAAGTGAATTACCCGCCGTAATGGTGAAAACTTTTGGAGATAATTTCTCAATCGGACTACCCGAGCGACTTTTGAAATCACTGGAAAGTGGACTTAACGAAGGAGGTGGCGAAATGGGACCCACACACTCGGCATCGCTACTGGTGGTTGATAAGGACCCATGGCCACTGGTGGACTTGAGAGTCGATTGGAATGATATTGATCCCGTTGCGGAATTAAGGGAACTTTGGACTGCATATGAACCCCAAATGCTGGACTATGTGATCAGGGCCAAATACCCCGAACAAGCCCCAAGCTTTGGTGTCCCTGGCGATGAGTAGCTTCTGAAGATTACCCTAAGGTTCAAGCTTGGCAATTTCTCGCTTGAAGGGAACAAAATCTCCTTCAGAAGGTTTTGTTTCCAATTCCTCGGCAAACCGACGCCCGGCGTATACGGCATGAGCTATGGTTGCAGGTGCTTCACAATCTCCAAAGAGTTTAACCATTTCAAGACCGCTATCTTCCCATTCACTCTTTCGTGCCATGATTTTGCTGTAAAGTGTATTATTGGGGTATCTGGATGAAACCAGTAGAATGGAATCCATCTCAAAGCTTGTTTCCCGTCCTGTGTAGGTACAGGAAAATTCTGCCAAACCTTCCTCAATACCTGCAAGGATCAAGTTAGGGAATATGGTTACACCAATTTCCAATAGCTGTTTTTGAATTCTATGCTGCTCCATCGTGTTTTGGGTCCAAGTGGCAACTTCCGTGGCAGGTAAGATGTATTTTACGTTATATCCCTTTTGAATCAGGAGTTCCGCAATTACGTTGGCCATGTAGTAGTGATCATCATCCCAAATCAAAACATCTTTACCCTTCGGTAACTTTCCAGCCATGATATCATCCGGTGTATAAATACTCGAATTTTCATGGATTGGTATCGGTTCTTTCAGGTTAAACCCAAGGCCATTTCGGTACCATGTCGATCCAGTACAAATACCAATCAATGGGATTTCAAATTCAAGTAAGTGATCTGGAGTAAGGTTTGAATCAAGGAAGGTTTCAACATTTGGTAATTTGTTAAACTGACTCAGTCGATAATCAACTACCCTTCCCCAAGCTGCCAAACCAGGAAGTTTTGATTCCTTAATGACCCTACCACCCAAATTCAAATCTTTTTCAGCCAGTGTTACCTCGTATCCACGTTTACCTAGCATTTGTGCTGCTTCAAGTCCTGCCGGTCCTCCTCCAACAATCAAAACAGGTGTATTGGATTCTTTTGTTCTTATAAACTCGGGATGCCATCCCTTTCTCCATTCCTCACCCATACTTGGATTTTGCGTACAGCGAATTGGTGACATGGTAAAATCTCCAGATACGCAAATATTGCATCCAATACATTCCCGAATATCTTCAATACGACCCTCTTCAATTTTCTTTGGTAAAAAAGGGTCTGCAATTGAAGGTCTAGCACATCCAATCAAATCCAGCTCACCTGATTTAATCAATGAAACCATTTTGTCTGGTGATGTGTACCTGCCGACACCGACTACTGGTTTGGTCGTCAGTGACTTGAAACCTTTCCGATAACTGTCCTGAAAGCCTTCCTGGCTGAAACGGGAGGTCTGGCTGTCATTTTCCCAACCGGCAAGACAAAAATCCCAAAGATCTGGCAACTCCGCCAGTGAGGATATTATATCTTTGGCTTCTTCTGTCTCCAAACCAGCTTTTCCCATGAGTTCGTTGATTGTTATCCGACATGGTACGGCGCACTTATCACCAACTGCTTCCTTCGTATCAAGGATTATTTCTTTCAGGATTCTAATCCTATTCTCAAGGTTACCCCCATACTCATCGCTCCTGTGATTGAACCTTTTACACAGGAAATGATGAAAAAATCCCAAACCATGGCCTGCATAAACATAAACCAGATCAAAACCTGCATCTCTTCCACGTATTGCCGCTTCTCGATGCCATTTTCTCAGATTGCGGATATCCTGTTTATCCATGGTCTTAGCGGATACTGGGTCATAGGTGAAGGATTGCACCGGCATACCGGTTGGTGCCAGTGGAACTTCTCTACCATAAAAATTTGGACCATTTAAACCATTGTAGGCAAGTTCAATGCCGGCAAGAGAATCAAATTCATGAATTTTTTCCGCCATCTGGGCCAGCATTGGAATATCACGGTCATCCCAAATTCGTAATTCAATAAAGGGAGTAATATCTGAAGTGTAGTGGATCTCAACTTGCTCAGTACAGACTGTACCCCACCCACCTTGGGCTTTAATTCCCCTTAACCACGCGCTGGCTGTTGGGTCTCGATAACCTAGGCCGGTACAATGTGGTACCTGAAAAAACCTGTTTCTTGCTGTTACCGGACCAATCTGAATTGGTTCGAACAACACATCATAAACAGGATCTCTACTCATCTAAAATACAGTGTATACCAGGTCATTGAATGACCTGGTATCAAATTAGGTTTACTGTTTTACCCGGGTCCAGATCTGATTGTAAACAACCTGGACTTCTTCATCACAGGGTTCAACAAACGTGCCTGCAGGAGCATCAGCCGGTGGAACCGATTCCGGTTGTGATTTCAAAACTGGATCAAGAAATCCATCAACCCCCTGAACACCTGCACTGTACTGGGCATAATTGGTTACAGCAGCTATATTTTCAGGCTCCAGGAGAAAATCCATAAACTTCAGGGCATTTTCCCTATTCGGGGCATCCTTGAGGAGAACGACGTTATCCATCCAGACGACCAAACCTTCCCGCGGGTAGGAGTATTCGATATTAGCTCCCTCTGCCCGGGCCTTGGCACCAAAACCATTCCAGATCATACCTACAGCTGCATCCCCTGAGACCAAAACATCCTTGGCTCCATCAGAATTAAAGGAAGCCCAATTCCCTTTGGCATTCTGAAGTAATTCATCAATGGCACGTAACTGATCCTGATCACTTGTACATTGTGGTATACCCAGATAAAGTGAAGCCATTGCTATTACCTCACCCTGAGAATCCAATACATTGATTTTGCCCTTCAACTCCTCAGGTGGATCGAAAATGATGCTTAAGGTTCGAATATCACCTTGATACACATCTCTGTTGACAGAGAAACTAGTTGAACCCCATTGATACGGAATTGAGTATTTTCGTCCGGGATCAAAGGATACATCCATCCACTGAGTCTGGATATTTCCCATATTGCTTAATTCACCTGGTTGGATTTCATCAAGCAGGCCTTCTGACTGCATGATTGAAACCATGTAGTCTCCTGGAACTGCTACATCGAATGAGCCTAACTTACCTGCCTTCAGGTTGGCCAATAAGGTTTCATTGGAATCGTAGGTATCCATAGTAACCTCAATTCCAGTTTCCTCCGAAAATTTATTCAACAATTCTTGGGGTATATACTCGAACCAATGATATATTGAGAGATTCCCTTGGGCAAAACTACTTGTAGTTCCGAGGGAGAAAATGATTACGGAAATTGGTAACAATTTTTTTAGCATAATTACCTCCACTAAATTTTTGAAATTACGATTTGATAATTTATACAACTTTAAACAAACTTGTGAAGTAGTATCATAAGAGGACATGATTGCTTGGTTATGTCGTGTATCATGTGAAATCGTAGGACCCGAACGCTTAAATTTTTTTGACTAAAATGCAAATAACAAAATCTCTGTAACTACATCCTAAAACCACAACCTATTACCAGACTACATCATGTTTGACATTTCCTACTTCCAACGGTCCAAGGTTTAAAGTTGAACTTCTGTCAAATGAGATATTGCCCAACTAAATCGTATCCCAAATTATATCTAAATTTGATAAGCTCTTATTTTACTCCAGCCAACTGTGTTCCTTTGTTGTCCCACTTATCACTTGAAAGTGCATCCATAAGGAAATACGCAACATCCTCCTTGGCTATGGGACGTGCAAAGGTTCCATTACCTTGGAAGGCCCGGTATTTGTTGTTACCTGGTTTTTCTTTTAATGCTGCAGGTCTTACAAGTACGTAATTCACTTTTTGTTCCTGCAATACTCTTGCATCGGCACGTTCATAATCCATAAAACCAGTGCTTCCACCTATAAGTTTCAGCATTTGTTTTATGGCCCAAGAGGTACCTCCACATCCGATACTGGTTATTAGTAAGCATTTTGGTGGTACGGGCTGAGCCGCTGCAGCCGAGAAAACATTCTCAAATGCCTTTTCCATGATTAGCACGCCCTTTACATTACCGAGACAGCTTACAACCACTTCAGCTCCGGTTACGACTGCTTGTACATCATCAGGGTTCGTAACATCGCCTTGAACAACAATCAAGTTTTTCTGCTCTTGAAGTTTATTAGATGAACGGACAAGTACTGTCACCTCATGCGAAGCTGCTAGGGCTTTGTCTAAAAAGTAACCTCCGACGGCACCTGTTGCACCCAACAATGCTATTTTCATTTTATAATTCCATTGCAACAAATTTTGTTCGTGATCCAGGCGGTATTTTTTGACGAATCAAATAAATACTACCTACTGTTTGGTTTTCAAGCATCTGGTGCAATAACCCAGGCAGGGTAATCGCTTTAAAAATTTATATTTCCTCTTTCGGTTATTTAGTCCCATACTGTCTCATAAAATGACAACATTATTTTGAGGCTAGTAGAGTCGGAGGGAGACGCGTTCTGATTTAGGTTCGGAGGGTGTCAGTTTGCCGGTGGCTTTCGCCCTATACCGGTGCCTCAATTCCTTACCTTGTCATCGGTGCAAGGCAGACCAACCCATAGTCATTGTACAGTTTGGTATTGGAGACTCGCACATAGTCTCCGGTTCTAACCTTGTGCTTCCGACAGAGCCACCGACGAAGCCGTTTTGTTGCATGAGTGTCAATCGCCTTGTAAGCAGGGCTGACTTGTCCGAGACAATAGTAATTTGACCAGCCGGAAAGCATCCGGTTCAGTCTAAGTACCATATCCTCGGTTTCCATCAGTCCAAATCTTATGGCTGTCTGCTCACTGATCTTACGGCATATGCCCTGAACACTCGCTTTACTCGGTCGGGTACCTATATAGATGCCTTTCCCGTTCATACGGTAATTGTGTCCAATACGGTATCCAAGAAACTCAAGAGCCTCATCAGGACACCTCAGGCATCGGGTCTTCTAGTCGGTGACCGGCAACTTGAGATGATCCATGATTCGTTTGACAGCCAACAACATCTCCGTTGCCGGTGCTTTCCCCAAGCCATGTCTCCAGCCCATAGGACTCAATATCCGCAAAGGTCTCCCCGTCAACCCCACATACCCCACCATTTTGGTGTACCTGTATGTAGGCTACAGTCAGAAAATCAATCCGCCACACCTTGTCAACAAGAGCATGAAACCGGCACTCGGGTTCTTTCTTCGCTTTCACATGTAGTATGGTCTGGAGTTTCTGAACTCCTTGTAGCCCTGTTAGGTTTAAACCAGTAGCCATGCCTTGCCTCCTTTTCATACTGTTTCCAAAGTCAGGCTCCTTCCCTCAACCGGTATTACCCGGCGTTCACAGTACTACAAGCCTGTCCGCCACCCTGCCAACCCGGACTACCCCTCGCGGGCTTCCCGTGTTGCCACATTCTCCATCTTCCATACATGCCACCGCCATTACCCCGATGAATCCGAACGGTGCGTTCGTCGTTCTCTTCCCGTCCGATGCCAGACTTCCCCATACCGATGGAAGGTCGTCATTCATATTATCCGTTTCGAGGCTTGCTCAGCGTTCACTTCGCGTTATGGCCTGCATGGTCGCTAAGTCGCCTAAAGCGACCCTTCTAACTAAAGTGCTTCAATCTACATCGTTACCTCCGTAAACCGCTCTAGCCGCTACCAACCGGAAAACGACAGTTGTTGAGCGGGATTCGCACCCGCAAGGAAAATGCACCTTTCCACGGCGCACATTGGAATTGAATTATTGTGAAAAACAACAGTGAGAAAGTCCAGTTGGGAAATTTAAAGACTAGTTGACATTCAGGAGGTAACATCTATGTATTGAATCCAAGAAGTCCCTGAAAATAGTGCTAATCCTATTATGTGGTTGGAGGCGTTTGTGGATATTGGAATAGGTCAGTTAATAAAATATTTCGAGGACAATTTTGGTAAGCCAATAACCAAATTTGTTATGATATTGGTTACATTGGCGATATGCGCTTGGGCGATAATACAAATTGCCAGTTTTTTTATATATATTGTTGACCTTAGGAATAATGAAAATGTGATGGAGACTTTAATATTTTATGGTGCTTTTGTTTTTTCTTTGATTTTAATTTCAACTTTGATCGATCAATATTTTAAACATCGAATAAAAAAATATGTAGACCGTGCCGAAACAATAATTAAAGAATCTGAGCAGATTAATAAAGAAGTTGGTCAACGTTTGAATGAAGCTGATCAGCATGTTGAAGATATGCTAAGCAGAATTTCAAATGAGCAAAAAATGATAGAGGAGAATCTAAATAAATATAATCATATTATTGACAAAATAATGATTGGAAAACAAATAGACGTTAACTAAAGGCGTTCCGATGATTGGTCCCAAAAAGTATTTGGCCGAAGAAATAGAACTTATCGGGGAAGGCTTAAAAAAGCCGGATGGAATCACAATTATGCATTGAAACTCATCAGTTTGGCTGGACTTTTACCTGAAAATGGGGCCGTTCAAAGGCGATAGCTCTGGGGTATTTTTTGAGTGATCTTGACATCTTCGACTGCCGCCAATCCGATTTTTTTCAACATAATGGACGAAATTGTTTTGATTGGTGTAATCTGGTCAGTTTAATTTGTTCTTTAAATCAGCTCTGCTTAGAAAATAGGAAATAGTCACGAGAAAAGTCGAAACCAGGAGTAACAATGTCGATAGGGCCATGATATCGGGTTTTATCCCTTGTTTAATGGAACCGAAAATGGCCGTTGGGAGGGTTTCGACCCCTGCCCCTTTTACAAAACTGGTGATTATAAAATCATCAAGGGATATGATAAACGCCAGTAAGAAACCTGAGATAATCCCTGGAACCATCAAGGGGAGGAGAATGCTAAGGAAAATCTGCTTTCGGTCAGCATAAAGGTCTAATGCAGCTTCTTCATATACCTTTTCAATACTTTGCATTCTTGCTGAAATCGGAAGATAGGCGAAGGGAATGCAAAAGACTATGTGGGCAACGAGGATTGAGGTATAACCAAGCCTGAAACTGATCATGCTGAAGAAGATCAAGGTTGCCACGGCAGTTACAATTTCCGGAACCATAATCGGTAAACTCAGCAAGGAAATATTTAGATTTTTACCTTTGAAAGGTGAGGTTCTTACGACACCGATAGCTGCAGAAAAGGCAATTGAAGTAGCTGTAATTGCCGCCATGAATGCAATGGAAATGGAATTCCATGCCGCCTTCTGAAATTTTTCTGCCTCCAAACCAAAAAAGACCTGTTCATACCATCTCAAACTGAAACCGCCCCATATGGTAATCGAAAGTGAATCGTTAAAACTGTACACCATGACAACAAGTAGCGGAGCATAAAGAATAACAAGGCAAAGTACCGCCAAGAGCGAAAAGCCGGGTATGCTTTTTATAGAATTAGTCAAGGTCACATTATTTCGCCTCACTATACCCCTGTTGCCTTGTATAGAGTAACAAGGCAATCAAAACCATCGTCAGGAGAATCATTGAAGCTGCAGCACCAAAAGGCCAGTTTCCGGCATTCCCCTTGAATTGTTCTTCAATAAGTGAACCTATCATGAAATTTTTGGCACCACCCAAAAGGTCTGGAGCAATAAAAGCTCCCAGACTTGGAATAAAGACCAGGATACAACCAGCGGCGATTCCTGGTGCAACTACAGGAAAAACAATCCGCCTCAGTGTACTCCATTTGTCGGCATAGAGATCTGCTGCAGCTTCCGAGTAGGTAAAATTGAACCTTTCTACGGAAGCATAAATGGGCAGGACCATGAATGGCAGATAAGAATAGAACAACCCAAGTTGGACCGCCAAATTGGTATTGATCAAACCCAAGGGTTCGGAAATCAATCCCAAGGCAATCAGGAATTCATTTATGGGACCGTTATCCCTGATTAGAAATTTCAGGGATACCGTTCGAATAAGCAGGTTAACCCAATAGGGTACTGTAACAAGGAATATCCAGAAAGTTCGATTCCTGGCATCCCTGGTTGCTATAAAAAAGGCTGTCGGAAAACCTATAATCAGACAGAAAATTGTAGCAATGGTGGCTTGAACGATTGATCTCAGAAAAATTACAATATAGGTCCACTGAATCGAAGGTGGATCATCGCCAAATAGCCCTCGGTCAAAGAGAAACTGGTCATAGGCGGCTAGAGAAATTTCCCAAATTACACCGCCCCTGAACTCCTTGGTCATGAAGGAAATTACCAACATTAAACCCACAGGGATTAGAAGAAATATTCCGATAACCACCCATGAAGGTAATAAAAGCCACACCCGAAGGGGATCAAAGGCTCTCTTTTGTTTATAAACTGATGACATAATGCCCCTAGGAATGTAATATCCTAATCGAGTCCCTTGCGAACCTGAGACCCACATTACCTCCAGTAGCTAATAATTCTCTTCTTTCAAAACCATTTTGATCACGGATCTTCAAGTTTTTTTCACTGGAAACCTTAACCTGGTATTCCGTATCTGTGCCCAAATACATTGATTGCTGTATGGTTCCCTGAATTACACCTTCTGCACCGCTAATCGGCACAATCCTGATTTTTTCAGGTCTAAGCAAAATCTTTACAGTCTGGTTTTTTGATACCCCGGTTACAGGACCACCGGTAATGATAAAATCATCATCTATCTGATATTTCGTCTCTTCCTCTCCCAATTCTACCAAGGTTGCTTCAAGGATATTTGTTTCTCCAATAAAATTAGCCACGATCTCGTTTCTCGGGCTTTCATAAATCTCCTGGGCTTTGCCGATCTGCTGAATAACCCCCTCGGACATAACAGCAATTCGGTCAGACATCGCCAATGCCTCTTCCTGGTCGTGAGTTACAAAAACAAAAGTAATTCCTGTTTCCTTTTGCAACTGCTTTAATTCGACTCTCATAGCTTGCCGGAGTTTTAAATCCAAGGCCGAAAGAGGTTCGTCAAGCAACAAGACCTTGGGTTTGGGTGCAATCGCTCTTACCAGGGCAGCTCTTTGTTGTTGACCACCTGATAATTGATTGGGTTTTCTTTCGGCGAAAGGTCTGAGCCTTACCAAATCCAGCATATTCCAGACAGTTGATTGGATTTCCTCCTTGGCCCAACCTTTCATCCTCAATCCGAAAGCAACGTTTTCAAAAACGGTCATATGGGGGAATAAGGCATATTGCTGAAATACAGTGTTAACCGATCTTTTGTTGGGAGGAAGGTGCATAAACTCCTTGCCGAAGAGGAAAATGTTCCCTTCGGTAACATCCTCAAACCCTGCTACCATCCTTAGTAGGGTTGTCTTGCCACACCCCGAGGGGCCTAACAAGGTAAAGAATTCATTATCATGAATTTTTAGGTTGGCATTGTGAATAGCAGTAAAATCACCGAACTTTTTTACTACTTCCTGAAACTCAATTGCTACTAACTTAGTATCTTCCAATTTTCTGATTCACTCCAAATGGATAGTCGTGATTGGATATAGCAATTTATTACAGTTCTTGAAAACCAAGAACTTTTTTCTGCTCACCTTAGCAGTATCTGCAGGTATCTATCCGAAAATCCGTGGGGTAAACGGTATAACAGTTTGGAGAGAATCCAAGCTCTAGACTCATACCGTACTGCATGTCCAAATGCAGAATCGAGGATATTCCCTTCGCGCCAAATTAGCACGAAGCATAAAAGGTATCCGTAACCTGGGCGGGATATTTTCCATTGGTTTGTTGAAAAATCAGGGCAACTTTTAAATCCTTTGGGCAATTCAAAGCTGAAACCTCATTGCTGCTCCATTGTAATTTTCTGTTTCCAAGTGATCTAGGAACAGGGAGTTCGATTAATTCGGTAACAACATTTCCATATGGGATGACAGTGCCTCTGTTTTCACCGGCATTGATCTGAACATGATGTACCTTGGGATCAAAAAGAACATAATAAATCCGATCAAAATCGGCAGGTCTGTTATTCCATTCAATGGTCAAAACACTGTCCAGTAAATCAATATCCGGGGTTGCCGAAGGCTGGTGTCCCAAGTTATTGAGTATCGTTCTGACTTTGTTTCGATGACTTCCGACCAAATGATAGGATCCATCAATAATTACTTGTGGGGTATAATATCTTCTGGAGTTTTTCCCGCGAGCATAATCCCTTTGCCTGTCGGAATACATCCTATCACCGAATGTATCAACCCATCCCAGATGGTCCCAGTAATCAACATGGTAGGCAATGGGCAGAACTGCTTGTTCCTTATCCAAGTCAAGGAGAAAATCATCAGCTGGGGGGCAGGTATTACAGCCTTGTGACGTAAAAAATTCAGCTAGAATTACACTATTCCAGGTTCTATCCTCACTCATGGAACCTGTACCAATCAACACCGCAAATGCAGTAAGAACAAACACGCTTAGGCCAGGCAATCGAAGTCGTCTCATCGTATTTCCAGTATCAATTATCAGGGGATTAAATAACTACTCTGAATAGAGGAATAAATCAAATCACAAATTTGAGAACATTATTCAAATCAATGAATAACCCCCTCCTTTAAATGATATACGGTTCTGGTTTGTTACCAAACCTTTGTCATCTGGATGCCAAATCCCTAAGCACGTAATGAAGAACACCCCCGTGATTAAGATAATCTACTTCTACTTCAGTATCTATTCTGCATTTAACCTTGACGGTTTCTGTTCTTCCATCGTCATAGGTAATTTCACAATCAGTGATCATCAAAGGTGTAATTCCACTTTCAAGACCAGCAATACTAATTCTTTCATTGCCCTTTATACCCAGGTTCTTTCGATTTTTATCATTCATGAACTCAAAGGGAATGACTCCCATTCCAACTAGGTTTGACCGATGGATTCTTTCAAAACTCTCAGCAATAACAGCCTTTATACCCAGTAGAGATGTTCCTTTGGCCGCCCAATCGCGTGAGGACCCTGTACCATATTGTTTTCCTGCAACAATAACGAGAGGTATATCCTTTTCCTGGTACTCCATTGCTGCTTCAAAAATAGAGGTTTGGTTACCATCAGGATCAACCGTATACCCTCCTTCGACATTATCCAACATCTCATTCTTGATCCGAATATTGGCAAAGGTACCTCGCATCATGACTTCATGATTTCCTCGACGAGACCCATAGGAATTGAAGTTCCTGACTGGAACCTGTCTTTCAGTCAGGTAATTTCCAGCTGGAGTACTTTCTTTAAATGAACCTGCGGGTGAAATATGATCAGTCGTAACTGTATCTCCCAAAACTGCTATACAGCGGGCATCCTTGATATCCTTCACACCAGGTGGGTCCATGGTAATGCCCTCAAAATAAGGTGGATTACGAACATAAGTTGATGTTTCAGGCCACCCATAGGTCAGACTGTCGACAGTTTGTACCGAACGCCATTTTTCATCACCACTGAACACATCGGAATACTTACTGGTGAAGGCATCTTTGGTAACCGTCTGGTTTACCAGTTGGGCAATTTCTTCATTGGTTGGCCAAATATCCTTCAAGGTTATCTCGGAACCATCTTCGGCAACTCCTATGGGATCTTCGGCAATATTAACATTCATGTCCCCTACTATGGAATAGGCTACGACCAATGGTGGTGAAGCAAGGAAATTGGCTCGTACATCAGGGCTGATCCTTCCTTCGAAATTTCTATTGCCAGACAGTACGCTGACAGCAACCAGATCTCCCTTACTAATGGCTTGTGAGATTTCCGGCTGCAGTGGTCCTGAGTTTCCTATGCAGGTCGTACATCCATATCCCACCAAATTAAATCCCATGGCGTCCAGATCATCCTGCAATCCTGCTTTTTCCAAATATTCGGAAACAACCTTGGATCCTGGTGCCAAAGAGGTTTTGACCCAAGGTTTTGGTTTAAGCCCCAAGGATCTGGCCTTACGTGCTACCAGACCAGCCCCGATCATGACATACGGATTAGATGTATTGGTGCAGGATGTAATGGAAGCAATAACTATGGATCCATCATTTATCTGGTAATTTTCACCTTCAACTGGTTTTGACTTTATTTCTGGACTGGAACCATTGGTACCCCGATAGTTTCCTACAACCTTCGAAAAGGTATTGGAAGCTCCGGTTAATGGAGTGTGATCCTGAGGACGGCTTGGTCCTGAAATTGCTGGAATGACCTCACTCATATCTAATTCCAGCGTATCAGTATAAACCGGATCATAATTCTTTCCACGCCACAATCCGTTTTCCATAGCGTATGTTTCAACCAACGTAAGCAGGTCATTGTCGCGACCTGTTTGTTCCAAATATCTCAAGGTCTCACTGTCTATTGGAAAATATCCACAGGTAGCACCATATTCAGGTGCCATATTGGCTATTGTTGCTCGATCAGCCAAAGGTAAATTATCAAGACCCTCGCCATAAAATTCGACGAATTTACCGACTACACCCTTTTCACGCAATAGCTGTACAACCTTCAAGACAAGATCAGTGGCGGTGGTACCTTCGACCATTTTGCCCGTCAACCTGAACCCTACAACTTCAGGAATAAGAAGCGATATGGGTTGCCCCAACATTGCTGCTTCGGCCTCAATGCCGCCCACTCCCCAACCTAGAACAGCCAAACCGTTTACCATTGTAGTGTGGCTATCAGTACCTACCAGGGTGTCTGGATAAGCGATATTCCTTTCATTGGCATCCTTACCGGACCAAATTGTCCTGCTCAAATATTCCAGATTGACCTGATGACATATTCCTGTACCCGGTGGGACGACCCGAAAATTATCGAATGCTGTCTGTCCCCACTTCAAGAATTCATACCTTTCGAGGTTACGTTGATATTCCCTCTCAACATTCATTTGAAATGCTCTAGGATTTCCATACTCATCTATCATCACGGAGTGATCAATCACCAAATCTACTGGAGTTATAGGGTTAATCTTGGTTGGATCGCCTCCCAAGCTCACAAGCCCATCCCTCATGGCAGCCAAGTCGACAATTGCTGGAACACCTGTAAAGTCTTGCATTAATACACGTGCAGGTCGAAACATGATTTCCTTGGGATTTTTACCTCCGAGTTCACACCACTCACTAAAGGCCTTGATATCCTCCGATTTAACGGTGACTTCATCGTGAAACCTTAAAAGGTTCTCCAAAACCACAGCCAAAGAAGCAGGTATTTTTGAAAAGTTACCTAATCCTCTTTTTTCAGCTGTCGCAATCGAAAAGTAATCATACTCTCCCGAACCTGCCTTAAGTGTTTCTCTTGTCGCGTTGGAATTTTTTCCCAAAATAAGACTCATTCTTCTTCCTCAATCAAATTTATGTACACTCTGTTACAGGTCACAATGGAACTATACCTAGACCAATTATACCAACTCCACAGGTGTCTAATATCTGTAATCAACAATATTAATATAATGAACGGTAATTATTTGAGTATAGGTAATCCATTTTTTGGTATTTCTTTTTTACCCTGTGAGAACAGGATTTGAATTGCCAAGAATAACAAAAATACAATAAGGACTGTGTTCAGAAGAAGAAATGTTAGAAGTCAAGGTCGATAACCTAACCTGTTACAGAAACGATTTAACCGTTTTTTCCGGTATATCATTCAATTTAACATCTGGCGATCAATTATTCATTATGGGCTCAAACGGGTCAGGGAAAACAACCTTGTTGAGAACCCTACTATCTTTATCAAGTAAATTTGATGGAACAATACAAATTCCCTTGCATGAAACGGCATTTCTTGGGCACCTGAATGGTTTGAAACCCGAGTTAACAGTTTGGAAGAACCACAAATTTTGGCTTGAGCTCAACAACACACCAATTTCAGACAAACTTTTGATTTATTTCAGGCTGGAAGGCTTGGTTGATAGACCTGTAAAGCTACTTTCCGAAGGGCAGAAACGAAAAGTTGCTTTAGCCGGTGCACTTGGCACAGGTAAACCGATTTGGCTACTCGATGAACCATTCAATGCATTGGATAAGGAAGGGCAGGTTCAGTTATCGGAACTAATTCAGAATCATTGTGAAAATGGTGGAATTGTTGTACTAACTTCACATTTGGAACCTATTATATCACCCACCAAGTCTATAACCCTGGATGATTACCGATAGGTTGTTCTTACAATTTCGTTATAAGAATTAGGTATTGACAATTTTTAATCTGTTGGGGATTTTTTGCTCACAATAATCACACGCGATCTAAAAGCCAATTTTCAGTTGGGTTCAGGAATTTGGCTTCCCCTGACCATGTTCCTTACGATCGTAGTTCTATTACCATTGGGAATTGGTCCAGATATTGATCTTCACTCCCGGATAGCACCAGCCATCTTATGGATTGGAGTAGTATTTTCATTATTTCTGTACCTTGACAGGGTTTTCTGCCCTGATCTGGAGGACGGTTCTCTGGAAAGAATCGCCTGCTCAGACCTTCCACTGGAAAAATATGTATGGGCCAAGGTAATTGTATTGTGGATAAGTTCAGGGTTATTCCTAGCTATCCTTGCACCCTTTTTGGGACTATTGCTTAACTTTCCCATTGAGGTTGGACTAGTTTGTGCATGTTCAATCCTGGTGGGGTCACCAGCCTTGGCAGCGATAGGTTGTCTCGGGGGAGGGATAGGTACTTTTAATCGGCATGGTAATCTGCTCCAGACGGTAATCGTACTCCCTTTAAGTATTCCAATACTGATATTTGGAACAAAGTCAGTTATTGCTTATTCCAATGGAGATGCATATCTTCCTTGGGTATTGCAGCTATCAGGCATTTCCCTGGCCACTGTTGCTATATTTCCTTTCTTAATTTCCTATACCTTGAAAACAGTTCTGGAGGAATGAGGCTTTAAATGAGCAAGTGGACCCAATGACCTCCAGCATCTGGAAATTGGCCAATCCCCACCGTTTTGGAAAATTGGTGGAAAAGATTGCACCCATTTTGTGGATCTTGAGTGGTTTCTTTCTTGCCTCGGGGTTGATTTGGGGATTTTTCTTTACTCCTGATGACTATCTCCAGGGAAGTACAGTAAAAATTATTTTTGTACACGTACCAAGTGCAATGATGGCAATCAATTGCTGGCTAATGATGCTAGTTTCCTCCCTGATCTGGATTGTCAGAAAACACCGTATCTCTATCTTGGCTGCCCAAGCTGCTGCTCCTGTGGGACTGTCTTTTACCTTGGTGGCATTGGTCACAGGAGGGCTTTGGGGACAACCTATGTGGGGTACCTTCTGGGCTTGGGATCCTAGGCTAACATCATTTTTGATACTCTTTCTCCACTACATTACGTATCAATTGATCTGGATCTATATTTCTGACAGGGAATCGGCGGCTAATATTTCTTCGCTGGTGTGTTTGGTCGGTTCTGTTTTTGCCTTATTGTCCCGGTATGCCGTTAATTTTTGGAATCAGGGATTACACCAGGGTGCTACACTGTCCCTTGATCAGGAAACCAATATAGATGACGTTTTCTACTATCCGCTGATCTTTTGTATTCTGGGTTTTATGCTATTGTTTGTAACCTTGATACTGGTACGTACAAAAACTGAAATTATAAACAATCAAATTGTTTTGATTGAAAAACTTGGGAGAAAATCAAATTCCTGACCTTGGCGCTTATTCATTCTTTATTCTGACTGCCTACGGGGTAACCATTTTGGTTTTTCTTGGTCTTAGTGTCCTGACCATTTATCAGTACAGGCGGGCCAAATTTAAACTTGAAAAACTTAATGCGAAATAGTTAATGTTGAGCAACAGGTTACTGCTTACACTACCCTTATTGATTTTTCTTGGATTCGGAATCTTTTTCGTTTCAGGAATCTTCAATTCCAGTAATAACGAGCTGCCTTCCCAATTTATTGGAAGAGATGCACCTAGGTTAAACCTTCAACCCTTTCCTGATAATCCAATCCCTACCAACGAGTATTTAGCTCGTGAGGGTGTTAAATTGGTCAACTACTGGGCAAGCTGGTGTACACCATGTAGAGCAGAACACCCCAACCTTCAGTTTCTTGCCGAAAATGGAATTCCCATTATAGGTATAAACTACAAGGATGAAGAAGAGCACGCCTTGTCATTTCTGGGCGAATTGGGAAATCCGTACCAGGTAATTGGTACTGATAAAAATGGTAGAACTGCTTTGGAGTGGGGTGTTTATGGAATACCTGAAACATTTATTGTCAATGAACAGGGAAAGGTTACCTTTCGATTCCCAGGTCCCATTACCCAAAGAACACTGGATAATACAATTCTTCCCGAAATTGAAAAAGCTAAGTTCCAATGATGGGTATTTCTCTTCCAAATGCTCCTTTAACTATAACTTCTCTATGTATACTCCTTTAGCTCATGACCGAAATTAGAATTCGCAAACCTGATGATTGGCATGTCCATTTAAGGGATGGAGAATTGATGAAGCTGGTTCTTCCCCACACAGCCAAAAATTTTGGGAAGGCCTTGATCATGCCGAATCTCGATCCCCCAATAATTACCAGCTCAGATGCAGAATCTTATCGTCAGAAAATTCTGGATGCCTTGAAAAGGGATACTACTGGTTTTCGGCCGTTGATGTCACTCTATCTTACGGAAGAAACAAATCCTGAAGATGTTGAAAGAGGAATCAACAATGGAATTGTTAAAGCAGTAAAACTTTATCCTGCTGGTGCCACAACCAATTCATTGAATGGAGTAAAGGACTTCTCCAAAATAAGTGGTGCACTCGAAATCTTGGTTTCAAAAAAAGTCCCCCTTTGCGTTCATGGTGAAGTTGTAGATAGTGATGTTGATATCTTTGACAGGGAAGCCGAATTCATCAGAAGAATATTAATTCCAATCCATAAAAATTTTCCTGACCTGAAAATAATTTTGGAACATATAACTACCAAGGATGCTATTGAATTTGTACAGAACACTCCTGAAAATATTGGCGCTACAATAACGGTTCATCACCTGGTGATTAACAGGAATGATATTTTCAAGGGTGGAATTCGTCCCCATTATTTTTGTCTTCCGATAGCCAAACGTGAAACTCATCGAATAAGCTTGCTTGAGGCTGCAATGAGCGGAAATTCCAGTTTTTTTCTGGGGACTGATAGTGCCCCACACACCATTGGTGCCAAGGAATCTGCATGTGGATGCGCAGGTATATTCACAGCCTCCGTTGCCCTGCCAATATTAGCTCATGTTTTTGAAGCAGTAAACGCTCTGGATAAGCTGGAAGGGTTTACATCACTTTATGGTTCATGGTTTTATGGCGAGCCAGTCAACTCTTCCTTTGTTACTCTCCAGAAAGGGAATACACCTCTAAGCCAATCAGGTCCAATTTCCAGCAAGGGAATGGATGTTGAGGTATTTGACCCGGAATTCGAAATATATTGGAAGGTGAGAGAATAGCTTATGAAACCTTGGAGTAATCTAAATAAATCCTTTTCTACGAGAACAGCTGAGGTCCTTCTTGATATCAAGGCCATCAGTTTTAATACAGAAACTTACTTTCAACTGGCCTCTGGCAAATGTTCCCCTGTATATGTGGATTGTCGGCGTATTATCTCTTTTCCTGAGGCACGCATGGAAATAATCCATATGATGGTAGACCTAATTCGGGAAAGGGTCGGGGAAAACTATTTTCAGAATATTGCAGGGGGAGAAACGGCCGGAATTCCATTTGCTGCACTAGTTGCCAATGAGATGCAACTGCCCATGACCTACATTAGGAAAAAGCCCAAGGGGTATGGTAAAAACTCCCGTATCGAAGGGATTTTAGCAACTGATGAAAATGTCCTTCTTGTTGAAGATTTAGCCACAGATGGAGGGTCAAAGTTCAGTTTTGTAGATGGTATTCGTTCAGCAGGTGGAGTTTGTCGGTATAGTTCGGTTGTGTTTTATTACGATATTTTTCCAGAAGCTACCCTGAAGTTACAGGAATACGGAATTGAATTGCTCTACCTCACAAATTGGCAGGCAATTTTAACCTCTCAAAAAATCAAGACCCTGCTTACTTCAGATGAATTGAAGAAGGTTGAGACCTTTTTGGAAAATCCAATGGGATGGCAGGAAAAAAATTGCGGGTAAAAAGTTATCCACTCTGTTTTCGAATCACTTTTTGAATCTTTCACCAGAATCAAATGTCTGATGAGCCCTAATGATGAAAGGTCATTGGACTGTTGAACCTTATCAACGCATAAACTAGAAATAATTTTAGTTTTTCATAAATTTTGGTGATTCGTTTAAGGGCAAAATACATCTCCAAAATCGTTCAATTATTCCAATACAAAAATACCCAAAATCCATGAATGTTAATTCTGTTTTGCAACAAAAAATGGGGAGTCCAATCAATAATATTTGGAAAATTATTCTAACCCTTTGGAGGGTATGATTTTGGTCCAATTTTTTAAATCAAATTCAACAAATTAGAAAAAAATAATTCCAAAATTCAATATTTCGGTGTAAACTTGGATTGCAGTCAAGATGTTGATTAAATTTTCCCCAAGTTTTCCTAAACAATTAAACCCTTGTCAATAATCAATATCATCATTTAAGGTGAATGCTCCACTAAATATAAAGTTGAATAATGAATACCTCAGTCCTTTTTGAAATCTCACAATCTGATGCTATCAATCCCCTATCTAATGATACCATCCCGCATAGCCTGGAACATGAAAAAGCCCTGATATCCGCGTTGTTGTTCAACAATGAAATTTATACGGAAATTTCCAAAATTATCCAACCCGAGCATTTCTATTTTCCGGTAAACAAAATCCTTTTTGAAAAAATTACCCAGATTATTCAGCAATACAGATTGGCTTCAGCTACTACACTATGGCCTTATATCCAGAATGAACCGGAAGTACTTGAATCTGGTGGTCGAGAATATTTTAAGGATTTGGTAGGTGTAAATATCGCTCCTTCCAAGGCGCACTCATTTGCCATAGAAATTAGGGAAATGGCAATCCGGCGTGGAATAATTAACGTTGGAAACGAACTGGCGGCACAAGCTGTAGACCAGAAAGTCGATAACCCTACTTCTGTCATAATTGATGATGCCGAAGGCAAACTTTATCAGTTGCGGAATTATGGCCGTGAAAAATCAGATTTCCAAGATTTCTCTAAGGCCTTGATTCAAACCATTGAACGGGCCAAAATTGCAACAGAAAACGAGGATGAAATTTCAGGCCTTTCGACAGGATTGATTGACCTTGATAACCATCTCGGCGGTTTACAGCCATCGGATTTGATCGTTATTGCCGGGCGACCAGGAATGGGAAAAACAGCTTTGGCTACCAACATAGCTTTTACCGTTGCCAAGAATTTCAAAGATCCTTCCCAAAAAAAGAAATCCGATCCCTATGGAGGGAAAGTAGCAATTTTTTCCCTGGAAATGTCGGGTGAGCAGTTAGCCTCCAGAATTTTGGCTGAAGTTTCTGAAGTACCAGCCACCAAGATCAGGAAAAATCAAATCGGTAGAGAAGATTTTGAAAAATATGCCAAGGCTTCCATGAAACTGATCAAGCTTCCCCTTTACATTGATGACACTGCAGGACTTACTATTGCTGACATATCCCTTCGATGTAACAGGATTCACCGGAAGGTTGGAGGTTTGGGGCTATTGGTAGTCGACTATATTCAACTTATTCAGGGTTTATCCAAGAACACGAACAGAACTTATGAAATTGCAGAGATCACTGGCGGTCTAAAGAATATTGCCAAAGAATTAAATATCCCGGTGATAGCTATATCACAACTATCCAGATCAATTGAATCAAGGGAAGATAGAAGACCACAAATGAGTGATTTGAGAGATTCAGGTTCAATTGAACAAGATGCAGATTTGGTCATGTTTGTATACCGTGAAGAATATTATCTTAAACGGTCTGAACCCCCGCAGGAGGATGAAAAGAAATATCATGAATGGAAGTCAAAGATGGCAAAGCACAGTAATACTGCTGATATAATCATTGACAAAAACCGTCATGGCCCTATTGGAACGATCAAAACTTCTTTCCAGGGTAGACTGACAAAATTCGGGAATCTTGCGGAATCTTCAAACCTTGCCGGAGAGCACGAAATACAGACCGATGATTCTCCATATTTTCCTTCTTCTCCCTACCCGGGTTAGACAAATTTAACTGAATTTGGGTTGGGAATACGCTAAACAGGAAATAGAATAAAATCTAATTCATCCCAAAAGTTGGAAAACTGGGTTGTTAATATGGGAGTGTCTATGGCTCAGTCATTATTAACAATAAATCTTCAATCAATTGCAGAGAACTGGCGAAGACTTGACAGGAAATCTGCCCCTTCGGTCGAAACCGGTGCTGTCTTGAAGGCTGACAGTTATGGTTTGGGAGCCATGATCGTTGCTCCTTTTCTGGTGAACTCTGGTGTGAAAACCTTTTTTGTAGCCTTGGCCGAAGAGGGTATGGAACTAAGAAAGCTTGTGCCAGAAAATATAAGAATCTTCATACTATCAGGGTATATGGTGGGTGATAAACCTCTATTGGAAAAATACGATTTAATCCCGGTCCTAGTTTCACGAGAGCAATTTTCCAGATATTCAGTAGAACTTTCACATCATAAATTTGGAATCCAACTGGATTCCGGAATGAATCGATTGGGAATGGAGCCCGGACATTTTCTGGATTTAAGGGATAAAATCCTCTCCCTGGGTCCTGAACTAATCATAAGTCATCTGAGTTGTGCAGAAGAAAAAAATCATTCCATGAATATGACCCAGTTGCATAACTTTCGAGAATTGACCAACGGAATTGAAACTCCCTTGTCACTTGCAGCTACCGGGGGAATTCTATTGGGAAATGACTTTCATTTCGATCTATGTCGTCCGGGTATTGGGCTTTTTGGTGGATTCCCGTTTGAGGACGCAATACCCGTTCTGTCACTGAAAATCCCTGTAATCCAGGTACAGCATGTAAAAAAAGGTGAAGGTGTCGGCTATAACATGGCATGGGTTGCCTCTAAAGATACCAGGCTGGCAACTGTTGCCGCTGGTTACGCAGATGGGTTAATCAGAAGTTTAAGTAACAACGCGATAGTTTATGCCAATAATATACCCTGCCCGGTTGTTGGTCGAGTATCCATGGATCTAGTAACAGTTGATGTTTCCGGTTTACAGGAAATACCGGATTATTTAGAATTTTTAGGTGTGAACCAGAGAATTGATGATTTGGCTAATCAGGCTTCAACCATAGGACATGAAGTACTGACTTCTCTTGGCCGAAGATATAAAAGGAATTATGTTTGTTAACCACTCTTCAAAGCAAAAATGCGCTCTAAATCTTTTAATTTAGGGTTTATAATGTCGATTGTAATTTCTTCCTTGGCATCCGTCGGACGGGGAGCAATAAGCATTTTTGAAGAAGTTGGGAAACTTGCCCTGTTCATCGTTTCAACTTTAGGCTTGCTTTTCAAGAAACCCTTCTATTTCAAGGAATTTTTGCGAGCAGTAATCTCTATTGGCTTTTTTAGTTTGCCGGTTATTGGCTTGACAGCATTGTTTACAGGCGGTGCATTGGCTCTTCAGATTTATTCTGGTGGTTCGAGATTCAACTCAGAATCTGCTGTTCCTGCAATTGTTTCCATCGGAATGGTAAGAGAATTGGGACCAGTTCTTTGTGGCTTGATGATAGCTGGTAGGGTTGGTTCGGCAATAGCTGCAGAAATTGGTACGATGAAGGTAACTGATCAGCTTGATGCTCTTGTAACATTATCTACCAATCCCAAGCAGTTTCTAGTTATTCCACGGGTTACTGCTGCTACCCTAGTGCTACCTTTCCTTACTGGAATAGGGGATATATTGGGAATAATGGGAGGGTATCTTGTAGGTACCTTGAAATTGAACTTTTCTTCCCAGACCTATCTAAATCAGGCGGTCCAGTTTCTGGAAACGACCGACATCATATCCGGATTGGTAAAGGGAGCCGTATTTGGTTTCATAGTGGCAATAATTGGTTGTTATTGCGGGTTCAAATCCGGTATGGGCGCTCGTGGTGTAGGTAAGGCAACCACACAATCTGTAGCCCTTTCGTCCATTTTGATTATCGCCTCCAATTTTGTCTTAACCGAATTGTTCTTCTAAGTGCCCGATCCTTTAATCGAATTGAAAAATGTATCCAAATCCTTTGGAAAAAACCGGGTGCTGGGTAGCATAAACCTGAAGATCCATAAAGGGGAAAGCTTGGCCCTGATTGGAGGTTCGGGAACTGGTAAGTCCGTAGTATTGAAAATAATTCTAGGTCTACTTCATCCGGATTCAGGAAAAGTACTTTTGAACGGGAAGCCGACAATTCCCCCTTTTGAAGAGTTCTTATCACAAATAGGTATGTTGTTTCAGGGTGGAGCTTTGTTTGATTCACTCCCAGTTTGGAAAAACATAGCATTTAAGCTCCTTAAGGATCGTAAGGAGTATAGCATTGGGGAGGCTAGAAAAATTGCCGAGGAAAAACTTGAGAGAGTTGGACTTGAGAGTGCAGTGGCAGATCTCTATCCGGCTGAGTTATCGGGTGGGATGCAAAAAAGGGCTGGCTTGGCCAGGGCTATTGCAGCAAATCCCAAAATTCTTTTTTTCGATGAGCCAACAACGGGATTGGATCCAATCAGGGCAGCTAACATTAGTGCATTGATTAGAGAATTGGTGGATGAGAATTCAGCAACAGCCCTAACGGTTTCCCATGACATGACATGCGTCAAGCAAATTGCAGACCAAGTCAACTTCCTGAATAATGGAAAAATAGCTTGGTCGGGCACCACTAAAGAATTTGAAAATATCAATGATGGGGTGATTTACCACTTTGTAAAGGGGCTTCCCAGTTCGAACTGAAGGATTACCATGAAAAAAATTGTGTTGATGGCGGTATTATCAATATTCTGTTATAATTTTATGGTTTTACATTGACAAGCGAAACACGAAATACTTTTAACCTTTATATTTTTGAATATGTTATGATACAATGAATATATTCGAATGGATTGAGCAGTTTTAACTTCCAGCATATCAGACATTTTTACTGGTTATCCACATGAGTGGTCTTAATTATTTTGATATCTTTGCTCTGGGATTGGTATTGATCTCAGGTGTTTTTGCCTACTCAAGGGGGTTTGCAAGGGAGGTAATGTCTATTCTCGGCTGGATTATTTCAGCCATAGTTGCCTATCTGGCAGCCCCCTTGGTTGCTCCCGTCCTTAGTTCTGTTCCCTATCTTGGTAACATCTTTGAACACAGTTGTGAACTGGGGATACTTGGTGCATTTGCTGTTACATTTGCCATTGCTTTAATAGTCTCAGCTTTCATAAGCTCAGTGGTGATTTCTGTGACAAAACTTCCTGGTATAAATATCATGAACAGGACACTGGGACTGTTGTTCGGTGTCATACGAGGATGTTTTATACTGACAATCATTCTTCTTGCCGTTGACACAGTTCTTCCGACTGGGGGAATTTTCAATACCATTTCAGAATCAAATTCAGCGGAAATTTTTCAGTATTCAAAAGAACTCATGCGCGACAGCATTCCCAGTACCACACCTGATTGGGTAACCTATATTTACCAAAATCTCATGGCCTCCTGCAATGTTGTACAAGCAGGTGTTGAACCTTCCGGTGAAATTCTTGCTGAAGAAGTGCCACAAGAATAAGCAAGCGTTCATTTCAACAGCATTCAAACTTTGGAATATGGAATATGTTAACCCAAACCGGGGGAGATAAAATTGCTTTGGTAACAGGTGCATCAAGAGGACTTGGTGCATCCCTCGCAAAAAAACTTGTTCAAAGAGGATTTATTCTTGTCACTATGGCAAGGACCGTAGGTGGTTTGGAAGAACTAGATGATCAAATAAGAGACATTGGAGGTAAATCTTTTCTTTGTCCTTTGGATTTGACAAAGGATAAGGAGGTACAGACAGCCTGTCAAAATATTTACAGGAAATGGGGCCAAATAGACCTATGGTTTCATACAGCAATCAGGGCGGCCCCACTTACCCTGACTCACCAAATTGAACAGAAAGTCCTGGAACAATCTATGGCAGTTAACATAAGAGCAACCTGTCACTTGATTTCCTGCATCCATCCCCTTCTGAAAAAAAGTGGGAGGGCAGTCTTTTTTGATGATCCAAGGTTGGGTAAAAAATTCATGGGGATTTATGGAAGCACCAAGCGAGCCCAAATCGAATTGGCTAAAACATGGAGGCAGGAAACCACCAACCTAGGACCACGGGTAATAATTTATAAACCAGCCGAGATGTATACCAAAACGACCTTGACTTTTTACCCCGGTGTAAGGGAAATGGATATTTCAACTCCGGATGAGGAAGCAGAAAAGCTGGTAAAAACGTTAAAATTCTGAATTTCGGGTATGTTATTTCGTGAGTTAGTGGTTGCGTAAGAGCAATCTTATTGGCGTTCCCCGAAGATCAAAACTACTTCGCAAACCATTGACTAGATACCTTTTATAACTTGATGGCAAGGATTTCGGTTTACTACATTTTAGTACGTAACTAGGTGGCCGATTATTGATTTGTGAAATATATCTCAACTTAATCCTTTGTCCTGAAACTGCTGGAGGGGGATGTCTGTAAACCATCTGCTCCAACCATTTATTCAATTCACCCGTTGGAATTCTTTGGTTCCAAATTTCATGAATTGCCTTAACTTCATGGAATAATGATTTCAAACCTCGATTGTATAGCGCTGAGACCCAAATTAGTTTTATACCTTTCAACTGGGGTAAAGAAGTTTCAATTTTATGGTAGAGGTCACTTTGTCTGACTTTTTTGTCTTTAACCAAATCCCACTTATTGATTGCGATAACGACTCCCCTACCCTCCTTTGCTGCCATATCAGCTATTCTGAGGTCCTGTGTATCAAGTGGACTGGTAGCATCTATCAAGACAATTACAATTTCAGAAAATCTGATCGCCTTTAGACCTTCTGAAACGGATTCTTTTTCTATAGCATCTATAACTCTGCTTTTTCTCCTCATTCCAGCAGTGTCATATATCTCGACTTCAGTTCCCTCCCATGAAGTCAAAATGGAAATGGCATCTCTGGTTATTCCAGGAGTTTCACCAGTTAGCAATCTTTCATCACCGATAATCTGATTTATCAAAGATGATTTTCCTGCATTGGGCCGTCCGATCACAGCAATTTTGATCGGTTTACTTTTATCGAAAGCAGGGCCCTTTTCATTTTGTACCAGGTCAGGTGAATTTGTTTCTTCCCAGGAAAAAGTTTGAAGACAGTTCCGAATGTTCTCAAGAAGATTGGATAGACCTGTTCCATGTTCTGCCGATATGTAGACCGGCTCACCCCAGCCTAAGTCAAGTACATCAGCTTCAAAACTATCATCTATCCTGCTTTCTGCTTTATTTGCGACCAGAATTACAGGCAGGTTAAGTTTTCTTAATCTTTGAGAAATCTCAAGATCAACGGGTAAAATTCCTGTGCGGGCATCAACGACAAGCAGTAATGCAGAAGATTTATCCAGGGCTTTACGAGTCATGCGAAAAATATTCTCGTCCAGCTCGTTCTCCGGTCGTGTGTCCCAGCCTGCTGTGTCAACAATTTTGAAAGTGATTCCAAGGGCATCAGATTTTCCCTCCTGGAAGTCTCTGGTTATCCCCGGTGAATTATTTACAATCGCCGTCCTTTTTCCCAAAAGACGATTGAATAGAGTTGACTTGCCGACATTTGGTCGACCCACGATGGATAGGCTTAAGGCCATAAATTCAATTTTTTGTGAAGCCTTAATTCAAGGCGTAGAGGTTACCGTTGGAACTCTTCAGGTACATTGTCTGGTTAACAACTATAGGGGTTGAGGTTGCACCACCTGGTACTGCCATGGACCTTATAACTTCTCCTGTTTCAGGATGGTAGAAACGGATTTGGCCATCACTGGAAGCAACCATTAATTCACCTCCCACAAGTAGGGGGCCAAAATGGGCATAAACTTCTTTTCTACGTCTTGGTTTGTCTGCCTTAAAGGAGGGAAGTGTAGTTGCCCAAATTCTTTGCCCAGTTGCTGCATCAAGCCTGACCAATTCAAAATTATCTGTTACAAGAAATACTGAATCTCCAGCTGGTAAGGGAGGATTATATGAACCATCACTTGCCAACCATCTTGCTTGACCATTCCTGATGCTCAAAGCGGCTGTACTCCCGCTTTGATTGGCAACAAATACATGATTATCTGCAATCACTGGAGAACTGGAAATCCCAATCAGTGTAGCACTTGGATTCGTTCTTCTACTGCCACTGATATATTCTCGCCAGTTTACATTTCCGTTTTTGGCATTAGCACTTACGACCTCCCCTGAAGGAAATGGTAGAATTATATCATCTGATGAAACTGCCGGGCTTGTATCCCCTGAAACCACCGCAATACCACCTGTACTTTCAAGACTCCAGCTTAATCTTCCATTTCTTATATCCAATGCCCAGGCCTTACTATCCAGAGTAATCAAGTATACCAAACCATCATAAACTGTTGGCGATGAAACCGCTGGTGCTTCAAATTCCTGTGTCCAGACAACCCCTCCAGTGTCAGGGTTCAGAACATGCAATACTCCATAACCGGTTGTTGCAAATAGCAATCCTTCCCCAAAAGCCAAACCACCACTTGAGGCTTCTTCATCATCAATATCTGATCCTAGAGAGTTTCCCCAGATCAAATTACCATTGAGATTGAAGGCCCTGACGTTTGAAACTGCATCCATGGTGAATATTTTGTTTTGGGCAAATACTGGAGAAGTTCCTATTCTGTTCCTTTTGGTACTTCCTACTCCGATATTTCGTTGCCATAGAAGGCCTAACCTACCATCTATCCCCAAGTTTCCCGGATTGTGCTGGGGGTTTGCATTAACATGTGTCCACTCGGTCAAATTCACAACTTGAGGGATACTGAATGCTTTCGACCCTGGTTGGGAGTTATTGACTTCCAAACTACCAGTCGTAGTTCCATCTCTCTCGGAAACTATTTCGGTGGATTCTGATAATGGTCTTTCAATATCTATTCTGTAACCAGCAAGTATTTCCTCTTTTTGTCCACAGCCAGTCAACAAACAAAGAGTCAAAAACCCAATTACAACACTCCTAATATTCACCCTGCAAAATCCCTAAAAGCAAAAATTTATTATATCTAATTCAGATTCTCTGTTTCTTCACCAATTGCTGTGAGGAACTGATTTACTCTCAGCCTTAAATTGGTTGATGCATCGGCATCGGAATAAATTCCCCTCAGTATATCCAAACCCTCCTGCTTCAATTCAGGATTAGTGGATTCTTCAGCCAATCCAACCAAATAATACCCTTTGAATTCAGTGGCAATTGTTCGAAATGGTGAACCTAATTGAATCAGAGGGTCCAGTCTCGAAATCAGTTCATCATAGGGGACAGTAACTTCTGAAATCATTATGGCCTTGAGCTCAGCCAAGTCCCTATAAACAATTGAAACGTCATCATCACCAGCAATACCTACCAGAGTGTTTATAGCTTCCAGATCATTGCCATTTTGCTGATAGATATCTGCTAGATAAAAATCCACAACTGCTCTGGCGTTGGGTTCCTCAGCCTGGATTTGTCTTAATGCGTTAATTTGATCCGAGGGTTGTTCTTCTTTAAGTGCTGATAAAACACTACTTCCCAAATCCTGTGCAGTTGTTTCAAAATTATGGATTTGGATTTCCCTGAAAGTAGCTATACCAACGACAACCACAATGAAGAGCCCTCCGATCCACCCCCATTTCTTGAACAGGGAGAATAATCTGTCTCTTCTTACTTCGCTGGATACTTCTTCAATAAATGATTCCGAATTACTCAAGTTTTTCCCCGTACATTAGAGTGCTGAAATTTACACAAATTTGTTATTGTAAGATCTTATGAGATATAGTTTAGCCGATAGAATTATCAATTCGTTATTGACAATAGAACCCTTAAGACAAAGAGAACCTGATAAAACTTAAAAAAGTAATATATATATTCTTGATAATTTTTATACACATACCTCCGAGTATTTCCGAGATAATTGCCAAATGGAAATACAAATTTATGTTTTATAGACCCTCCCTTTGATAGGATATTGTACCTGCAAATGTAAACCGATATGCCTTCATCGGTATAACGTTTTCAATCCACCAGCGGGCTCTTCCGGCCTGCATTGTAGCCATCACGTTGCTTTCCTCAAGGTCCAAGTTGTTCTCATTGAGGGAAACCTTGTTCAGCCATGAGAAGTGATGGGTGAACACCTTTTTCTTCTCAAGTGTCGTGTGGGTGTGGGTCTGGACCTTGGGAGACGTTTCAACCCAGTTGAAGAAGAGTTTGTGATCACCGGGTTTGACCCCAAGAATTAAGCGAAGATCATGGCTCTTCAAATGGGTGATATTGGGGGCATTGGAAGCTAGACCATCAGCCAAGAAAAAGATGGCGTAAGAGAAGAAGGAAAGGAGGTGATGAGCACTAACTATTCCAAGCAAGTAAAGTAATCATTTTTTTGCTGGGGAATGGACTATTATTCGATTGGAATAATGGGGCATCTTTAAATCGGTTTTGACACTTCTTGGAAGTCCCACCCCTGTTGCCAATCATTTCCGGGGTCAGAGGGAAAACAGTCTTGATGGTGGTGTGACCCAGGACACCCACAAGCATCTAGTGGTAATAGGTCATGGTTCCATTGCGATGGTGTTTTTTACAGCATGCGGCACAGGTGACCTTTTGGAACTGAAATATCCTGTTCCGTCAATGGAAAGAAGATAATGACCGAGATAGGTGAAATGGTCCAGCCCCTTGCTTCTCTGAAGATTGGTAAAGACATTCTTGAAAGTACCTCCTAAAGACACTGGGTCAATTACATCAAGGTCTTTCCTCAAACAGGAATCGGAAGGTGTTTAGGCAACCTTGAAGAGGGTCTCCAGATTCTGACCAACCGCCAGATTGGGATGCTTGCGGGTTGTGCTGTCAAATGCTTGAAGGGAGGGCTATTTGAGAGAACCTAGCCAGTCCAGACATCAGACAGTCTTGAGTGGAGAATTCACGGTATCTAGTCGGATCGGGAACAGATTCGAAAACCTTGCGTACGGTGGAAAGAAGACCCGGTATGGACACATGTCTACGGAGAACGTTGCGGGACATAAGACTGCTGTTTTGGTTATTAAAAAGTTATTTATTGCTTTGGTAAAGAACAACATTTTGTAAAATTACCAAAAACCTGTAGAAAGGAGCTTGTGAAAAATAAATTTCACCAACAACGAAAACGCCCTGTCTATAAGGAAATTATTATTTAGTGAGAATAACTGTCATTAGTAGTGCAATACATCACCTACCACAGTCATTAAGCACTTATATATGTACTTTCTGAAATAGTCCTAAAGGTCTAGTCAAAAATTCTCTAATGTTGCTATATGCACCTCAGGTGCTATATTCTAAAGAAATTCCCGTGATGGGAAATGGGTTATGGCAAATGTAATATGCGAATTATTCCAATAATCACAGCTCTAATCGTAACGGGACTACTCTATTTATTTGTAGTTGAACGTGACCTTCTCAGAAGATTAATTGGTTTTTCTTCCACGCAGGAAGAAAACGCCCAGTTGGAAGAATCCAATGATGTTCAGAATCAAACTGATAGTGACGACCTAGAAACGAAACGCGTTCGTGTCTTTGCAACAACTTTTGAAGATAAAATGATCGAAACTAGAGTAACGCTGACTGGAACAACAGAAGCCGCAAGGTATGTTGATGTCAAATCCGAAACTTCAGGGCTGGTCATATCAGAACCTTTCAGAAAAGGTGAGAATGTCAAAAAGGGTGATGTTCTTTGCGAATTGGATCCTGGTACAAGATTGGTTGCTCTGGAGGAGGCCGAAGCCCAATTGAATTCTGCAGAAATCAATGCCTTGACGGCCTCAAGATTAGCTGATGGAGGGTTAGGATCTGAAGCCAACAAAACCTCAACCCAAGCTATCTTGCAGACAACTCTTGCGGCTGTTGAAAGAGCCAAAAAGGAAATTTCCAGATTATCCATAATTGCACCCTTTGATGGTCTACTTGAAACGGATGCTGCCGAAATAGGTTCTTTTCTTCAAACCGGCTCCCTTTGTGCCAGGATAATTCAACTTAACCCTATCAAGATCGTTGGTTATGTTTCCGAAAATGATGTTGATAAACTGGAAATTGGAATACCTGCCCAGGCAAAATTGATTTCTGGTCGGGATATTGAAGGGATTGTGACCTTTCTTTCAAGATCAGCTGATCAAAGCACCCGAACCTTTAAAGTCGAAATAACAGTTGACAATAGTGATTTAGGCATCCGCGATGGGCTTACTGCTGAAATTTCCATTCTAGCCGAAGAAACCAGAGCCCATTTAATTCCCCAATCATCTCTAACCCTTGATGACAAGGGACAAATAGGTGTACGCACGATTGTCGATGATGTGGCCAAGTTTGAGCCTGTAAATCTGGTGCTGGATTCCCCACGTGGTGCTTGGGTTCAAGGCCTTCCTTCCAAAGTGGATGTAATCGTTGTAGGTCAGGAATTTGTGATTGACGGAACACCAGTGGAAGCAACTTATATGGAGGACACCCTATGAAAGGTATCGTTGATTGGTCTTCCAAGCACCCCAGCATGATTTTTTCGATGGTAATTTTCTCCATCACCGCTGGAATTGCTGCTTATCTTAATCTCCCCAAGGAGGGATCCCCCGATATCACAATACCCGTCTATTATGTTTCTGTCGTTCATAATGGCATTTCCTCCGAAGATAGTGAACAACTTCTTGTCAAACCACTGGAGGATAACCTTTCGGACCTGACGGGTTTAAAAAACCTGAACTCTATTGCTGCTGAGAGTTATGCAGCGGTTATTCTTGAGTTCGAGTTTGGTCTGGACCAAAGTGCAACCTTGGCTGAAATAAGGGAAAAGGTTGATCAGGCAAAAAGTGATTTTCCTCCTGATACAAAGGAGCCTAGCATCAATGAAATCAGTTTTGCCGAATTTCCAATTCTGGTTGTTGTACTTGCCGGACAATTACCTGAAAGAACCATGCAAAAGGTAGGTAGTGACCTAAAAGACACACTTGAAGCTCTACCTCCAATACTGGAAGTTGGGTTGTCTGGTAATCGTAAGGAAATGATTGAGGTCATTATTGACCCCATCCGCTTGGAGTCGTTTGGTATAACTGCCGATGAACTTAACGCCGTAATTACTCGCAATAACCAATTGGTTGCAGCAGGTGAAGTTGAAACAGACAAAGGGGCTTTTGCGATTAAAATACCCTCATCCTTTCAAACCCTCGCGGATATCGAAGACTTGCCTATAAAAATAAATGGCGACCGAGTTATTACTGTAGGTGATATTGCTGAGGTACGATTGACGTTTGAAGACCGAATCGGCTATGCCCGTTTTAATGGTGAATCAACCTTGGGCCTTCAGATCGTTAAGCGCAAGGGAACTAATGAAATCGACACAGCTGACCTGGTAAAGGCTACAACCCGTGAATTCATGCAAAGCCTCCCGGAGGAATTGAATAGATCAATAAATGCGGATTTTGTGCAGGATCAAAGCTTTTATACTCAGGATATGATTTCTCGTTTGGAAGGTGCTGTACTAACTGCTGTTGCCCTTGTTATGATTGTTATCCTTGCCTCGTTGGGGTTCAGGTCTGCATTATTGGTAGGATTTGCGATTCCATCCTCATTCCTGCTCTGTTCGATCTTTCTCGCGGTTCTCGGAATATCAATATCCAACATTGTCATGTTTGGCTTGATCCTGTCTGTTGGTATGCTGGTCGATAGTGCCATTGTCGTCGTGGAACTTGGCGATAAGAAAATCAGTGAGGGTGTAGGCCCCATGAACGCTTACACCAGTGCAGCAAAGCGCATGTTCTGGCCAATTATCTCCTCAACAGCCACCACTCTTTGCGCTTTTCTTCCCATGCTATTTTGGCCTGGTATGGCCGGCGAGTTCATGGGAACATTGCCTATCACCCTTATTTTTGTACTTTCTGCATCGCTCGTTGTGGCCTTGATATTCCTTCCGGTAGTAGGTGGTTTGGCAGGTCGAATTTCCGTTAAATTATCGCATCTGACTGATTTATTAAGAAATTTAAGTTTCCTTATCAGGCTAATTTTAAGTTGCATAGCGATTGTTCTCGTTGTTTTTTCAGGCTCCTCCCTGGTGACTACAACTCTCACATTCATGGAATACTCCGGGAGTTCTCTGGCTACGCTCTTTTTACGGGCTATCATTTTTTGTCTCAGTGCCCTGTTGATGTCAATTACCATAGGGTCCGTATTCAAGCGAAAAAATATCTATTACAGTTCAAATAATACTTCAAAATCACTTGTTGGTAGGATAATTAAACTGATCGTTGGCAATCCGATCATGCCTATAATTGTTATTGCTGGAACCATCCTATTTGTAATTGGTACTTTCAGAAGTTACTCCGAAAACAATTATGGTGTCAATTTCTTTGTTGATGCCGAACCAGACATGATAGGGATCAATGTCCTTGCCCGGGGTAACATGAGTCTGGAAGAAAAAGACTTTCTAGTCACTTCGGTCGAAAAAGAGATCATGGATACGGAAGGTATTGGATCAATATTTTCATTTACAGGAGTTGCTGGGCTTCGTGATAATGAGCAAGCTCCGGTTGATACGATTGGTGCAATTCAAATTGAATTCCACCCATGGGAGGAACGCCAATCCATGATTGAATCTGTTCAAGACAGTAGATTGATAATCGAAAAGCTGGAAGATATAATGTCGTTTATTCCGGGTGTCAGGACAGATACTTACGAGGTCGCCCGAGGGCCCTCACAGGGGAAACCCTTGAATTTGAGGTTGAAAAGTTCAACCTGGGAGGATCTTCTTGATAAAACGGAAATCATATATACCAAATTTGAAGAGTCCAAAGGACTTGTATTTGTTGAAGATACCAGACCGCTTCCCGGTATTGACTGGCAAATAGATATTGACCTCGACAAGGCCGCAAGATTCGGGGCTGATGTTGTCTCTGTGGGTTCAATGATACGAATGGTAACGAGTGGTGTCGTGCTGGATACTATTCGTTTGGACAATCTTAGTGATGAAATTGATATACGTGTACGCTTCCCGGAAGAGGAAAGGACACTGTCCACACTGGAAACCCTCCGGGTCAGAACCCTAAACGGTTTAATACCTGTATCCAATTTTCTTAGTTATAAACCAGTACAGCAGTTGAGCGAGGTTCAAAGGCATGATGGTGACAGGTATATTCAAATAAGTGCAGGTTTATTACCAAATCTCTTCAACGAGAATGGTGATGCAATTACCGCAACAGAAAGGGTAGCTTATTTGGAAGAATGGCTCGAGGAAACATTTGGTTCTGATCCGAATTTTTCCTGGGAATGGACAGGTGACCAGGAAGAGCAAAATGAAAGTCAAACGTTTCTGATGTTTGCTTTCCTTGGGGCGTTGGGGCTAATGTTTGTAGTACTCTTGGCCCAGTTCAATAGTTTTTACAATTCGGTTCTTGTTCTCTTTGCTGTTGTTCTTTCGATAACTGGCGTCCTTATAGGTATGCAGGTCATGAGTCAGCCCTTTTCAATCATTATGACGGGAACGGGGATTGTGGCATTGGCCGGTATCGTTGTTAATCACAATATCGTTTTGATTGATACTTATAACGAATATTCAAACTACATGCCAAGGATTGAAGCCATCATCAGAACTGTAGAATCAAGGATTCGTCCTGTTTTCTTAACAACAGTTACCACCATGGCAGGTCTGACGCCTATGATGCTGGGTATATCATTTGACTTTGGAGATGGAGGTTATGTTTTAGATTCTCCCAATGCAATTTGGTGGAAACCACTCGCAACGGCTGTTGTATTTGGTCTTGGCACTTCAGTGCTCTTGACACTAGCTTTTACTCCTGCCATGCTCGCCATAAGGGTTTGGATAGAGAAAGGAACGTACAGGTCCTCAAATACCGTCGCGTCTTTGGTTTTGGGTCCCAAAAGCCGTATATCCATGGACCGCAGATTACGAATTGCTGCCAGTTCATTACCCCAAATCAACATAGACTGGGATCAATTTCAACAGGTTCTCCTTCCCCTGCCACAAGACTCGAAGGCGATTGAACAACCACCAGGGGAAATTATCGAGGGTGATATTGCACCTAAAGAAGAAATTGGTGGGGAACCAACGGATATCCATTCTGAGAACTCAGAATATAAGGAAGCGGAAAATAACCAAGACCGTTAGGCAAAATCTATTTTAATGGTGCCGGTGCTTCGTTTTCACCAACTGGTACAACAAATATTTGACCGGGATAAATCAAGTCAGGATCATCAATCTGGTTTTTGTTGGCATTGTAAATACGAACGTATAGCCTTCCTAACCCATAATTTCGTCTGGAAATGCCCCACAGTGTAAATCCTTTTTGGACTGTTACAAGATTTGCCAATCTTGGATTTTCCTGAATTTTCTCTTTTGCTTCCAAGGCATGAGAGGGCGGTTCAATCCTTAAGGGCGTTTCTACTTTCTCAATAACATTGCCCTCATCGCTGACTTCATCAATGGTCAGGAGGTAGTCACCAGGTTCAACAGAAGTCAATTCTACTTCCCATTTACCTTCTTCATCTATGGTTTCAGAAATTACTTGCTTTCCATCTAGTAGAATTCTGGCCTTGTTCTCTGGGTCTCCACTACCTAATAAATTAACATGCCCGGTATCTTCATAGGTCACCATTTCAAGTAGCTGTTCCTTGTCTGGGGTATTAACTACCCTGATTCCATCATCATCCTGAACAATCCGTACTTGCTCAATCGGTACAGAACCACCTTCTTCCTGGTTTCCCACAGGCCTCGCAACAACGCGGATTTCCTTTGAATAAATCAATGAGTTGTCTGGAGCGACTGCCGCCAATACAATTTCAATCGGTTCAGTGGAAAGTACCAACGAAAAGATTGCTGTAAACTCACCATTGGAATTTGTCGTTTCCTCAGCTATTGATTTTGAATCAGCCAGAACAAGTATAGGGACACTGGGAGAAGATCTTCCTGCAATCACAGAGGCTCCCCCATCTGAAATACGTACCACATCAAAAGTTGGTGCGATAATTTGAACATGATTTTCGTTAACTTCAACCGGAATCCCAGGTTTGGGTACGGTATTGGCCTTTGGTTTTTCCGTAACTGTTACCTCTACAGGTGGGGATTCTTCAACACCCTCTTCTTTCTCAGCAGCTACAACTTCTGGTGTTGCTTCTTCCTGTGGACCCTCTTCGACAACTTCATCTTTTTGCTCAACGGGTTCTTCTGAAACTGCTTTCTCATCAATCGTGGGCTGTTCTGCATCATCCACAGGTTCTTCTGAAACTGTTTCCTCAACAGGTGGAGATTCTTCAGCACTCTCTTCTTTCTCAGAAACTACAACTTCAGGTGTTGCTTCTTCCTTTAGATCCTCTTCGACAACTTCATCTTTTTGCTCTACAGGTTCTTCTGAAACTGCTTTCTCGTCAACAGTGGGTTCTGCATCATCCACAGGTTCTTCTGAAACTGTTTCTTCAGCAGGTGGAGATTCTTCAACACTCTCTCCTTTCTCAGAAACTACAACTTCAGGTGTTGCTTCTTCCTGTGGACCCCCTTCAACAACTTCATCTTTTGGTTCTACAAGTTCTTCTGAAACTGCTTTCTCGTCACCCGTGGGTTGTTCTGCATCATCCACAGGTTCTTCTGAAACTGTTTTCTCGTCACCCGTGGGTTGTTCTGCATCATCCACAGGTTCTTCTGAAACTGTTTTCTCAGCAGGTGGAGATTCTTCAACACTCTCTTCTTTCTCAGAAACTACAACTTCAGGTGTTGCTTCTTCCTTTGAACCCTCTTCGACAACTTCATCTTTTGGTTCTACAGGTTCTTCTGAAACTGTTTCCTCGTCAACTGAAGTCTGTTCTCCATCATCCTGAGGTTCCTCGGCAGTCTCTCCCTGTTCGGAAACAGGCGTTTTCTCGGAGGGAGTTTCTACTTCATCCTGTTGACTGGTAAGTAAAAATACCAGCAATAGAATTGCCAAAAGAACAATTATACCGATTATTATATTTCTGCTATTGTCAGATGAGTTATCCGCCATGTACTATTTCTTTTAACCATAAGATGCATTTTACTTTTTTCTAAATAAAGTTACCTAATCAAAATACACCACTTGACAGTTAATATATATGAAAAATAAGAAAACTGAAAATTCTAAACCGACCGTATGCGTTTTCTGCGGTTCGCGTCCAGGTAAAAACCCTCGATTTATTGAAGTTGCCGAAAAAATCGGCAAATCATTCGCTGCAGAAGGGTGGGATCTGTTATATGGTGCCGGCAGTTCCGGTTTAATGGGAACAACTGCCAAAGCGGCGCGCAACAATGGGGGAAATGTCATTGGTGTTATCCCATCCCGATTTCCTGAGGAAGCCCTACCTGATCTCTATTACACCGTAAAGACCACAACCATTCAGGAACGCAAGAGCGTAATGTTCAATTGTTCTGATGCTGTTGTTGTTCTACCTGGAGGTATTGGGACCTTGGAGGAATTTTTTGAGGTCCTCACCTGGAAGCAACTTGGGTGGCATAACAAACCTATTATTTTGTTTAACTTTGAAGGTTATTGGGACGGTATACCAAGACTAATTGAGAATATAATCCATAATGGATTTGCTGAACCCCAAAGTAACCAGCTTTATTTTGTTGAAAAAACCTTCCCGGACCTGATTTCACGATTGCGAGAATCCTTTTCAAGTCTTAGCTGTTCAAACGTATAGATAGCTAATGCTATCCATATGAAGCAAAAACAAACTATGGTTGCATCGGAAACCACCTCTCCGATGATAAGGGTAGCAAGGAGAAACTGTATGGTAGGATTCAGATACTGGATCAATCCCACCTCTGTATATCTTATTCGTGAGGTAGAATAGGAAAGCAGGATCAGTGGACCTGCAGTAAACAAACCTGAAAAAATATACATGATGGTATAAAACAGATTGGTTCCAAAAAAACCAACCTCCTTTGTGCCAATTTCTCCAATATCAAATAAATGTAGATACAGGATAAAACCCAACGCAATCGGAGCAACTAGCAGTACATCAGTTGTGACCGACAGAATGGGATCTATCCTTAGGTTTTTCTTGACTAGTCCATAAGCTAGGAATGTTATTGCTAGACTAAGTGGAATCCAAGGAAGTACACCTCTACTAACAGTGAGTATTCCTACACCTACTGTCGCTACACCGACTGCAACCCATTGCCAAATTGTAAATCTCTCTTTTAGAAAAGTTGAACCGACCAGGACTGCAGTAAGTGGAAAAATAAAATATCCCAAACTGGCTTCAGTAGCTTTACCGTTCTGAACTGCAAAGAGGAAAATTATCCAATTCACGGTAATCATCGAACTTCCGAAGAGAAATTTGATGGTCGTTCGAAGATCAGAAAACAGAAGTGACCTGAATTCCTTACCCTTTTTCCGAAGGATAATAATTAGAAAAAATATTATAAGAGACCAGAATATCCTATGTGCCAACACTTCCCAATGGGAAGCTTGATCCAGGGCCTTGAAGTAATAACCCGTAAAACCCCAGATCGTACTGGCCAAAGCCATGGCCAGTACTCCCTTGCTACCCTCCCTCATTGGGTTGATAATTAGGTATGGGTTGGTTGTAATTCAAAAATTTACAATCTGCTTGCTACGTTTTCCCAGTTAACAAGGTTATCCAGGAAGTTTGTCAAATATGCTGGTCGTTTGTTCCTGAAGTCAATGTAGTAGGAGTGTTCCCACACATCACAGCCCAATAATGCAGTTTGCCCGAAACAAAGGGGATTAACTCCATTCTCAGTTTTGGTAATTTGCAGTGATCCATCACTTTCCTTAACGAGCCAGACCCAACCTGAGCCAAACTGTCCGACTCCGGAAGCAACAAAGTTTTCTTTGAATGTAGCCACTGAACCAAAGTTGTCATTGATAGCCGATTCCAGTTCGGATGTTATTGCTGAATTTCCTGGTCCCATCATTTCCCAGAACTGACAATGATTCCAATGCTGTGATGCATTGTTGAAAATTCCATTTTGAGCAACAGCACCACTTTGGTAGGTACCAACCACTATCTCTTCAAGAGACTTGTTTTCCCATTCTGTACCGGCAATCAATTTGTTGCCATTCTCTACATAGGCGTTGTGATGGAGTCCATGATGATACTCCAAAGTTTCTTGGGACATCCCTCCATTGGCAAGATCACCATGCGAATAGGGAAGTTCAGGTAATTTAAATGTCATACTATTCTCCTAACTAAAATTCGAGACTTCTACCCTTAATGATAAGATAACCTTTTCAACAAGTATTTCCAGTTTGAAATTCTCGGATAAGTACCCTGATTGGATACATGGGCTATCTTAATTCCAAATGTGGGTTTGTTGGAAAAAATTAAACCCTCCAATTCAACGGAAATTAATACCAGAGTGGTAAACCTAACATGGCAGAACAGAAAATTATGAGATAAGCTATATTTCGATATTGTTTTTCCCTTTCAGAATCGAAAAAGTAAGTTCCCACCCATAAGGCAGTGAGATAAGGAAAAAAAACTACGCCGCCTAGGATTACTGCCGACAGATCCATAAGCCCCTCATATCCGAAAACACCCAATAACAATATATCAGCCAATATCAGATAGATGAAAAGATTGGCACGAATGGTTTTGGCCGGTAATGTGCTGGCTAGGTAGAGCATAATTACAGGTGGACCTGGAAGCCCCACAGTACCTGAGAGAAAACCACCCAAGCCTCCTGTTCCTACAATCAGGGGAGTGGTCAGTTTCCCCCTGTACCTGAAACCAAATACCAAGAGGATCAATAAAAAGAAGGTAAGAAGGGAAACTGTATATCGAAATATTTCCGGCTCCAACATGATAAGAACCAATACCCCTAGCGGGCAGGTAATCAGGGCCCCCAAACCTAATTTATAGATATCCGGTAGATAAGTATCCTTGAGAGTTTTGGGAACCAGGGTTATTGGGGCGAGTAAATCCATAATAACCATTGTGGTCAAGGCCCAAATTGGGGACATTTGAGATCCCGCAAACGGCAAGTAAACCATCGCTGTTCCAAATCCCGAAAAACCCCGTACTAGACCTGAGATAAATGCACCAACCGATACAATCAATAATCCTTGCGAGGTTATTTCAGGTATGAATTCTCTAAGGAGGGATTCCAATAAATGACCTACTTTTTCTTTGAGGTGAACTTGGTGGCTTCAACATCCTCTGTTTTTGACCAATCTCTTTTGACACCGAGTTTATAGAGGACGAAACCAGCAATAAATACTGATGAATAGGTCCCCACAATTACGCCCCATGTCATTGCAAATACGAAACCCCGAATAACATCTCCTCCAAAAATAATCAGGGTGATCAAGGCCAAAAGAGTAGTAACTGAAGTCATCACTGTTCGAGACAATGTTCCATTTATTGAGAGATTCATGACATCTATCAGTTTTCGCTTTTTGAATTTCCTCAGATTTTCCCTGACCCGATCAAACACAACGACCGTATCGTTAAGGGAATAGCCAACGATCGTCAAAAGCGCTGCTATGATGGCTAGGTCAAATTTGATTTGAAAGATGCAGAATATCCCAAGTGTAAGGATCACATCATGAACCAATGCAGCTACCGCCCCGAGAGAGAATTGCCACTCAAAACGGAACCAAATGTAAACCAGAACTGAAAATATGGCTGCAAGTACTGCCAAGATTGCCTTCTGAATTAACTCACCAGAAACTTTAGGACCTACACTTTCGACCAACGGAAACTGCATATCCGGATCTACACCTCTTAGGGCTTCCTGAACTAATTCCAGTGTTTCTTTGGCGACAGATTCGTCACCACTTTGGACTTTTATCCTTACCAGTGCTACATTCTGATCTTCCTCAAAAGTTGGATCAAATACTTCGGTTATGGAAATATCGCCAAGGCCTAATCCAGAAACACTGTCCCGATATTCACCAATATCAACAGCTTCTTTGCTCTGGGTCCGAATAACGGTTCCACCCTGAAAATCAATACCAAAATTCAGGCCCACAGCCAGAAGTAGGATTAACGACAGGCCCATTGCTCCTACAGACCCCCACAGGGTGTATTTACTATATTTGAAAAAGTCCCAATTGGTTTCAGCAGGTACTAGTTTTAAACGCATGATTAGAACCTATACCTTCAATTGCCTTGGGCGAGTCTTTGAAAACCAGTAAACAACCATAAATCTGGTAACAAAAATAGCTGTGAACACGCTTGTTATAATGCCGATACCCAAGGTCACAGAAAATCCTCTTACTGGCCCCGAACCCAGAGTAAAAAGAATGATGGCAACAATAAGGGTAGTCAGATTAGCATCAATAATGGCCGATAACGCTTTTTCATAACCCAACTCAATGGCACGGGACGGCCCTCTTGAGGATTTTAATTCCTCCCGGATCCTTTCAAAAACAAGTACATTGGCATCAACTGCCATTCCAATTGTCAGCACTATTCCTGCAATTCCAGGAAGAGTCAGGGTTGCACCCAAAGCTGATAACACCCCAAATATAAGGAAAAGATTTATGGTTAGAGCAATATTAGCGAAAATGCCAAATAACCCATAACTTAACGCCATGAAGACCATAACCGCAATCAGGGCAATTATGCAGGCAATTTTTCCTGCATCAATAGAATCTTGACCCAAATCCGGACCTACCGTTCTTTCCTCAAGAAAAACCATTTCCGCTGGTAATGCCCCTGCTCTGAGTAGAACGGCAAGGTTGGTGGACTCCTCAACCGTAAAACTGCCCGTAATAATACCTGATCCTCCTGGTATATGAGATCTGATTACAGGGGCCGAAATAACTTCCTCATCAAGTACGATTGCGAAGGGTAAACCTATATTCTCGGCAGTATAATCACCGAATTTCCTTGCACCCGATGGATTAAACCTGAATGAAACTGCGGGCCTCCCGTTCTCATCAAAATCAGGCTGGGCATCGGTAAGTTCATCACCTGACACCACTGGAACTCTTTCCAAAATATAGTATAAACCTGGGTTCTCAATTGAAGGATAGGAAACTTCCAGACCTGAATTATTGCTAGATTGATTTGAAGCTGTTCGGACAACATGGTGGAATGTCAGTCTTGCTGTAGTACCAATCAGGGCCTTTAACTCATTGGCAGACCCTATCCCGGGAACCTGGATAATAATCCGGTTTTCTCCTTGTCTTTGGATTATTGGTTCCCTTGTACCTACCTCGTCAACCCTTCTTCTGATTATTTCCAGTGATTGTTCCATGGTACGGTTATCGGTGGCTTCTTTCTCCTCCTCAGAAAGTTCAACAATCAAGATATCACCCTCACTTGAAACCTGAATGTCTTTAGACCCGATATTTGAAATATTAACAATTGGTGAGGCTAAATCCTCTATGATCTGGACTGCCTGATCAATCTCATCGGCATTTTCAATCTTAACAAACAACTGATCTGGTGGGGATTGCTGTCTTCTTATTGATCCAACAATGTTTCTATTTTTTCTCAACTCATCCCGGATCCTAGGCCACCAGGCATCAATCCGGTCCGTATATACTTCATCAAGTTGAACCTCAGCCAATAAATGTGCTCCTCCCCTCAGGTCCAGCCCCAGATTGACCAAATAGGAAGGAAGCCAGGAAGGCCAGCCGTCTATATCCTCTGCTACCTCAGTCTCTGTCACCTGCCCTCGTTCAACCAGAACCAAGGCATCATTATGTTTTTCTACAGTTGAATAAAATAAATTTGGGAAAGCAAGATAAATTCCACCCAAGCAAAAGGATAAAATTAACAGTCGCTGCCATGAAGGGATATTTAACATAATGCTTACTGAACAGAAATTTGGGTACCTTTACCCCACGATTTCATAGAAACTATACCGGACTTGATTTGAAGATATTTTCATGAACCAAAATATTCATACCAGAAATTCAGGTACGAAATGGATGCCATATTCGGTTTAAGAACTTTTTTCCATCAACTGTGAAATGGTACTTTTTACTACCTTAACGACTACATTAGGTGAAATCTCGACTTCGATTTCGTTTTCATTATCCCTAACCTTAGTTATCCGGCCGATAACACCTCCTTGTGTTACTACGGTATCTCCTTTTTTTAAAGCAGTCACCATTGCCTTGTGCTCTTTTACTTTTTTCTGTTGGGGACGGATTAGAAGGAAATACATGATAACAAATATCAGTATTAAGGGCAGGAGATTGGTTAAACCTAAACCTCCCCCACCTGATGCTTGGGCAAAAGCTGGAGTTACGAACATAATTAATCCTCTGGTGCGAGTTGTTTTTTGAGACTTGAGTTAACCTTAATTATTTCTTGCTGATTATAATTGCAAGGTAGGGTAAAATACTTCCCTAGATTCTTTCCCAAGTTGTTTAAAAGGTTAGATTTTTAACAGAATACCGTCTTCAAGTTAATTTCACTCGAAAGCATCAGTGATATTCCTGTCTGCAAAAGCTTGGTAAAGATAATCAATAAAGGCTATAGCCGGTTGACTTAATTTTTTATCTTTCTTCCAAGCCAGACCTGTATCCATGGATGGAATCTGATCTGCAACTTCTCTCACCTCAACAAACTGACCTTCCAATGACCACGGGCGATATACCATGTCGGAAAGAATTGTAACACCCATGCCGGTTGCCACAAGACTTCGAACGGCTTCAACTGAAGAAGTCGTAAACACTATATTGGGGCGGAAGGGTGTTTTTTCCCAATAACGCATGGCAGTTTGGCCTGCTTCATCAACTGTAAGCATTACATAAGGTTCCTGGGCTATATCGCTTAAGGAAATTACGTCAGAACTTCTCAAGGGGTTGTTTGTACTTAACCAAAGCCGTCTCCGTGAACGTGTTAATGTTCTTGAGGTTAGATACTTTTTATTTTCCAAATTTGAAACCAATAGTACCCCAAGCTCAAATTGATCGTTGATTATTCCCAACTCAATTTCTGTTCTCTGCTTTTCGATCAGATTAACCTTTACTTGTGGGAAAGTACGATTAAACCGCATGAGAAGGTCAGGTAAAAAATAACCTGCAACAGTGTAAGTAACACCGATTGTAACCTCACCCTTGAGTGTATCTCCCGAACGTTTAAGACTCCTAGAAGCTTCTGAAACGGCAAACATGATATTCTGGGCATGTCGAAAAAACTGGTGACCTTCGTAGGTTAAAGAAATTCCCCCTGACTTCCTATAAAACAGAGGTGCACCCAAATCATTTTCAAGATTGTTGATAGCCGTACTTACTGTTGATTGTGTAACATTTAGATTGGCAGCCGCTTGAGAAAGCTTTCCCGAATTTGCAGCCGCAATGAAATAACGAACTTGGCGAAAAGTAATTGCCATCAAAAAAATTGAATTTACTCAACAAAAAATATAATTTTACAAAATTATTTTTATGGATAAATATTTGTGAGTCAATTCTTTCATTTTGTTACTGCTATGAGAGAATTGTTGATTCAAAGTGAATATAAAAAGGTAGGTGTGAAATGAAAAAAATTGGTGTTGGCATTTCTGCGTTGGCAGGTCTATTGATTGCTACAGCAGTTGCAGCCGAAGAATGGTATCCCTATTCAGTAGAAGTGTGGGACCCTCCGTTTGATATGGCAAGCCCAAGAACTGTGGTAGATTATGTACCACTAGAAAAAGCTGAACAGCAGTGGGATATTTGTGTCTCTTTCCCACATATGAAAGATGCTTATTGGCTTGCTGTTGACTATGGCGTGGTCGCAGAATCAGAACGCTTGGGTGTCAAGATGCAACTCGTAGAAGCAGGTGGTTACACCGAGCTAAACACACAGATTTCTCAGATTGAGGATTGTGTAGCAAGAGGAGCAGACGCAGTGGTCATAGGGGCAATTTCATTTGATGGTCTGAATAATTTGGTGAGCGAAATTCGTTCACAGGGAATCCCGGTAATTGATGTAATTAATGGTATTTCATCCCCTGAATTATCAGCCAAGTCTCTGGTTTCGTTTGGTGAAATGGGATATAAGGCAGGTGAATATCTTGCCAAACTCCATCCGGCTGGTTCTGGCAAGGTTCAGGTCGCTTGGTTCCCAGGACCTCCAGGTGCCGGTTGGGTCGAAGCTGGTAACCTCGGATTCCAAGAAGCTGTAGCTGGTTCTGATATTGAAGTTGTTGATACAAAATATGGCGATACTGGTAAAGAAATTCAGGCTAAGCTGGTTGAGGATACCTTACAGGCTTATCCGGATATTTCCTACATAGCAGGCACCTCGCCAACCATTGCAGCTTCAATTGGTATATTACGTGCCAGAGGTCTATCTGACCAAGTTAACCTTGTAGCATATTATTTTACTCCTGAAGTACACCGAGGAATTGTACGGGGACAGGTATTGGCCGCCCCAACAGATTCTGCGGTTATACAGGGCCGTATTGCTATTGACCAGGCAGTCAGGATTTTGGAAGGCAAGGATTATGTAAAACACGCAGGACCAGCACTTTATGTGATCGATTCCGAAAACTTGGAAAGTGTTGACATGGCGTCATCACTTGCACCAGAGGGTTTCAAGCCAGTCTTTACCGTCAATTATTGATGACATCTAAAGACTGCAAAATCATTGAAGGAGGTCTCATTTGAAATGAGACCTCCCCTTCTTGAATTAAAAGGAATTAGCAAGAGTTTCTCGGGGGCCTTGGCCCTTGAGGACGTAGATTTTTCTGTTAATTCGGGAGAAGTACAGGTCTTGTTTGGCGAAAATGGGGCAGGTAAATCAACACTGATTTCAATCATTGCTGGTGCCTTATCTCCTGACCAAGGAAAATTTAGTTTCAAAAACGAACCAGTAAAAATTTACTCAGTACATCATGCCAGGTCACTGGGGATTAGTGCCGTATTCCAGGAATTTTCTCTAGTACCACAAATGACTGTGGAGGAAAATCTTTTTTTAGGTTCAGAAATTTCCAAATTTGGTCTGCTGAACAAGAATAGTTCACGTAAACAATCTTCCGAAATACTAAGCAGGTTGGGATTCGATTTGCGACCAAATCAACGTATTGAGTTTCTGTCTCGGGCAGAACAGCAAATGGTTGAAATTGCGAAGGCTTTCCGTGACAATCTCTCTGTTCTTATCCTGGACGAGCCCACCGCCTCCTTGACTGAAAAGGAAACAGAACAGCTCTTTGAGTTGATCAACTTGGTTAAAAAGGATGGTGTGGGTATTATTTATATTACTCACCGCATTAGTGAAATCAGGCGAATTGGTGACCGAATCACCGTTTTAAGAGATGGTAAGAATGTCGGTACTGCATCGGCTGATGTACCAGAAAAAGAATTGGTACGTATGATGACTGGAAAAGTTTTCGACCAAATTTTTCCCAAAATTGAGTTTAATCCAAGCCAAAAGGTGTTGGAGATTGACAATCTTACTACTCGAAATGGGGCAGTTCAGGATTTGTCGATAAATGTAAGAGCTGGTGAAATTGTTGGAATTGCAGGCTTGGTCGGTTCAGGAAAATCAGAAATCGGAAGGGCTTGTTTTGGTCTTTTGGATATAGCTTCAGGTCAAATTCGCTTTGATGGAAAGGATGTAAGAGGCAAATTACCGGGCGAAATGCTTGATTTGGGACTCTACTATGTTCCTTCAGACCGTCGGGATGAGGGTTTAATCATGTCTCGACCCTCTCGTGAGAGTATATCCATGTCAGCCCTGACAACACCAGATTTATCAAGGGGTCTATTTGTACGCTTACAAGAAGAAAAAAATAAAGCTAACGATCTTGCCAAGAAAATGAATTTACAGCCTCACAATATTGAGAAAACACCAATTATGTTTTCCGGGGGTAACCAACAAAAGATTATGCTTGCCAAATGTTTGACTCGTGAGGTCAAACTGTTTGTGTTTGATGAACCCACCGTCGGGGTTGATGTTGGTACCAGAATCGCAATCTATGAATTTATCGCTGAATTGTGTAAGAACAATGCAGCTGTTCTCGTTATATCATCAGATTTGACCGAGATATTGCATTTACCAAACAGGGTATATGTCATGTGTAGAGGAAGTTTGTCAGCCGAATTATCGGGTAAAGAAATAAGCCAGGAAATGGTGTTAGAACATTGCTTTGGACATAACGCAGCCTAGTAGAATATACTGAGAGAATGTGATGGAAGACAACGTCCCCAAACCAAGAAAATCAATCGGTCATTTTCTCCGTACGGCTTTCATTCGTCTTGGTGTTTTGCCCTTTCTACTTGTTGCTGCAGTAATCATATTTACAGCATTGTCTGACAACTTTCTTACTGGCCGCAACCTGCTCAATGTTGTCCGCCAATCTACCTACCTTGCTTTGGTCGCGGTAGGGCAAATGTTTGCCTTGCTGACGGGTGGATTTGATCTCTCGGTAGGAACAATATTGGCTATAACCTCAGTAGTTGGTGCTTTGGCAATGGCGGCTGCATACTCATTTATGCCGGAAGCATTGTTTCTAGTAATAACCATAGGTATTCTGGTTGGTGTATTGGCTGGTACCATGATAGGAGTCGTGAACGGAATTGGTGTTGCTGTATTTGGGGTATCGCCATTTATGATGACTTTAGGTATGGCCTCTGTGGGTTTTGGAATTGCTTTGTATCTGACTGGAGGGATACCGGTCTATGGTATGCCGATTGCATTTGGTGATATTTTTGGGTTTGGAACATTTTACGGTATTCCTGTACCTGTGATCGTGGCTTTGTTGCTAATATTGGTGATGTACACTGTAGTTGACCGAACTCGATTGGGTCGGCACTTTTATGCCGTTGGTGGCAATATTAAGGCATCCCATCTATCAGGCATAAATACCAATCGCACCTTATTTTTGGCATATGTTTTTTCAGGATTTATGGCTGCAGTTTCAGGTATATTACTAACTGCAAGGCTGGATTCTGGTGAAGCCAATATTGGAGCATCTATGCCGCTTGAATCCATTGCTGCATGTGTTATCGCCGGGGTGAGTTTAAGAGGAGGAATTGGCAAGGTTGAAAATGTCGTTTTGGGAGCGTTGTTTATTGGTCTTGTCCAAAATGGGATGAATCTGGCCAGAATTGAATCCTACCTTCAGATAGTTGTTATTGGTCTTCTCCTGATTTTTGCCGTAGTGGTTGACCGATTCCGAATGAAACTAGTTTCAAGTTATCAGGATTGAAATTGCGTAAAATCCGAGCAGCTTCAGTTGGGTTAGGTTGGTGGTCAAACGAATTGGCTAAATCAATTCAGGGGAATTCTGACCTGATACAGATTGTATCCTGCTTTTCCCGCAGTTCGGATAAGACCAGTTTCTTCTCTAAAGAATTTGGTACTAATTCCCACTCCACCTATGAAGAACTTCTAGCTGACAAGAATATAGATGCCGTAATACTGACGACACCTCATTCACTTCATGCCAAGCATGTCATTGATGCAGCAAATTCTGGCAAGCATGTTTTTGTAGAAAAGCCCTTTACCCTGACCAATAAAACTGCACAAGAAGCCATTAAGGCCTGTCAAGAAGCACAGGTAGTTTTGGCCGTTGGCCACAACCGAAGATTTGCAGTTTCTAGCAATAAATTACATCAACTGAGTGAAGTTGGGGACTTTGGTACAATTCTTCACCTGGAAGCAAATTTTTCCGCTTCAAGTGCCATGGCTTATACACCGGACAAGTGGCGTGCCAACAGAACAGAAAGTCCGGCCGGAGGAATCGCCGGTTTGGGTATACATCTGATAGATTTAATGTGTTGGATTGCTGGCCCAATTGTGAGCGTCACTGCACAAGCAAAACATAGAGTACTTCCCGTTGATATAGATGATACAACATCGGTTTTGTTTGAATTCCAATCAGGAATAACCGGGTATTTGGGGTGTATGTTTGCGACACCGTATACAACAATGTTCAATGTCTACGGTACAAAAATGAATGCTTTTGCTGACATTGATGGAGACCGTCTCTCGACAAAAACCATTGAGGGGAACGTTAGCCAAATCAACTTGGAAAAAATAGATACCCTCAAAGCAGAGTTGGAGGAATTTGCCCTGAGTTGTATGGGGACTGGGAAGTTCAGGGTAGCACCAGCTCAGGCCGCAAGTAATGTCAGTGTGATGGAGGCCATAACCACCTCAGCAAGACAAGAACAGAAAGTTATGGTTGAATTGAGTTCAGAGAAAGTTTGGTAAGTTAACTGAAAGGGGTATACCAGTGAAACCAAAAATTAATTGCGATATGGGTGAAAGTTTTGGGCTTTATCAAATTGGAGAAGATGAAAAACTAATGCCTTTGATATCCATGGCGAATGTAGCCTGTGGATTTCATGGTTCTGATGCAAACCACATGCGTAAAACTGTACAACTTGCAAAAGCAAACAGGGTCAAGGTTGGTGCCCATCCCTCTCTACCCGACTTGCAGGGTTTTGGTCGTAGGGAAATGAAAATCACCCGAGAGGAATTGGCCAATATTGTCATTTATCAGATTGGTGCTTTGGTTGGAATGCTCAAGGCTGAAAACTATGAGTTACATCACATAAAACCGCATGGTGCACTTTATGGTATGGCCGCAAGAGATGAAAATATAGCCCATGCGATTTGTGATGCAGCAGATGTGTACCAGGTTCCGTTACTAGGTATGGTCAATACCTGTCATGAAAAAATCTACAAATTGAGAGGTCATGAATTCATGGCTGAGTATTATGCCGACTTGGATTACAATGATGATGGTAGTCTTATTATAACCATGGAACATGATCCGGTCCCCCCTGAGATAGTAGAGGAAAGATGTCGAATGGCTTACTTGGAGAACAAAACCCTATCAGTCAACGGGAAGGAAGTACAGGTTGGTTGTGATTGCATCTGTGTCCATTCAGATACCCCCAATGCCGTTGAAATTGCAATTGCAGCTAACAAAGTCCTCGAGTCACTGTAAAACAAAATTTTGATACCTTAAAATAATGGAGAAAAGCAACATGTCGGAAAGCATTATACAATCACCTCTTCCCGGTACATTCTATCGTAAGCCAGCACCGGATCAACCACCATACAAAGAGGTTGGGGATACAGTGGCAGTTGGAGAAACCATTGGGCTTGTTGAAGTTATGAAGTCGTTTCATGAAATACAGGCAGACAAGGCCGGTACAATCACCTCTTTTCATGTTGATAATGAGGATGCTGTAATCGCTGGTCAAACCATTGTTGAACTGAAACCGTAGCGGATCAAAATCCGATGTCAATTGCCAGCATTTTAATTGCCAACCGAGGTGAGATTGCGCTAAGGGTAATCAGAGCCGCAAGGGAGTTAGGAATTAGGACCATACAGGTCTACTCCGATGCCGATAAGGATTCCCTACCAGTAATGATGGCCGATGATGCCGTTAATATAGGCCCTCCCCAACCGCTGAAATCCTATTTAAATCAAGAACAAATTATTGCTGCAGCTAAAACTTCAGGAGCTGACGCAATACACCCTGGTTATGGATTCCTTTCCGAGAATGGTGAATTTGCCACGAAAGTCGAAAAGGCAGGACTGATCTTTATTGGTCCGAAAGGGGAGACCATCAGTCAACTCGGGGACAAGGTGATTGCCAGAAAACTGGCCGAGCAAAGTGGACTTCCTACAGTACCGGGAAGTAATGGTTTGGTAGAATCCCTTGACATGGCCAAGTCAATTTTGGCAGAATTCGATTTTCCGGTCCTCATCAAAGCTGCAGCGGGTGGTGGTGGCAGAGGTATAAGAATCGCAAGCAATTGGGAGGAATTTGAGCGATTATTTCCTGTCGCAAGTCTTGAAGCGCAATCTTTTTTCGGGGATGGGGGTTTGTTTATTGAAAAATATCTTCCGCGGCCTCGCCATATTGAGGTTCAGGTTTTGGGGGATGGCGGAAATACCATACACATTTTTGATAGAGAATGTTCACTGCAAAGAAGAAGGCAAAAAATCTGGGAAGAGGCACCAGCTTCACCTCTCAGTGAGGCAATCCGCAACACCATCTGTACAAAAGCTAGGGATTTTGCACACATGGTTGGATATGGTGGAGCTGGGACTATAGAATTCCTGTTTGATGAAATAACTGAAGAGTATTATTTTCTGGAAATGAATACACGTATTCAAGTTGAGCATCCAGTGACCGAAATGATAACAGGTATAGATTTGGTTCGTGAAGGTATCTCCATAGCGGCTGGAAACAAACTTGGTATAAAGCAGGAAGAAGTTGAGATAAGGGGACACGCCATTGAGTGCAGAATAAATGCCGAAGATCCGAGGAAAAACTTTATGCCCCAACCTGGCCATGTTGAAAAACTCCAATTCCCTTCAGGACCCGGCGTCAGGTTTGATACAATGCTTTATGCAGGTTACGATATCCCACCATTTTATGATTCACTTCTTGGTAAATTGATTGTATGGGATGAAAACCGGTCCAGAGCCATTGAACGAATGCAACGAGCCCTGGGGGAACTTGAAATTACAGGTATTGAAACAACAAAAACTATTCATCAGTCATTGATTAATGACCATCAGGTCAGGGAAGGTGATGTTTATACATCCTTTCTGGATGACTGGTTAGCCGATGGAAATTTGATATAAAAGGTAAAGAAGGGAGTTTTGCTTATGGGAACCAGGTATTCTTTTGGAGGTGATGATCATATCTTCGCTGAGGTCAGTGAGGAGATGTCACTTGATGCTTTTTTTCGAAGCTTGTCTATGACAAAGGCCGTCAGAGAAAGCCAAATCAAGGGTTTGGTAGAGGTTTGCCCTGCCAATGCCTCCTATCAGATTAAATTTGATCCGGATCAGATTAAACCAAATGATCTTTTGAACGAGTTGAAAACAATTGAGGGTTTGACTGAAAAAACTGATGCGACATTGAAAACTCGAGTGATTGAAATTCCGGTGTTTTTCAATGATCCATGGACTCATGAGACCTTGATGAGATTTCGGGAGAGACATCAGGATCCCAATAGTACTGACATTGAGTATGCTGCCAGTATTAACAACTATGATTCTGTAAACTCCTTCATAGAGGCCTACACCAGTTCGCCCTGGTTCGTCAGCATGGTTGGATTTGTTGCCGGTTTACCCTTCATGTACCAAATGGTTGAACGGGAAAGGCAGATTGAAGTACCAAAATATCTGCGACCTCGTACAGACACCCCCAAACTGACTGTCGGATATGGGGGATGTTTTGCCTGTATTTACTCGGTACGTGGTGCAGGCGGGTATCAAATGTTCGGGATAACGCCAATGCCGATATTTGATCCGAAGCAGGAGATCAATTACCTCCGTGATTTCATGGTTTTCTTCAATCCTGGTGATATTGTCAAATTCAAACCAATTGACCGGGAAGCCTATGACGAATATTGTGCCCAGGTAGAAGCCAACAAATTTGAACCGAGGACGATAGATTTGGTCTTTGGTCTGGAAGAATTTCAAAGCGATATTGATGCTTATAATCGCAAAATAGGGGAAAAGTTATATGTCAATTAAGGTAGTTAAACCCGGGCTGGCGACTTCAGTACAGGATTTGGGTCGTCCTGGCTATTACCATTTGGGAATTCCGATTTCTGGCGGGATGGATCGATATTCATTAAGAGCAGCTAACTTGCTTGTTGGCAATGATGAAGGTGCAGCTGTACTGGAAACTGCCTTCATGGGCCCTGAGTTGGAATTTTCCAGAGATTCAATTGTAGCAGTGACTGGAGCAGAACTTCCACCCAAGGTTGATGGTATAAAGAAGGAAAACTGGACTTCGTTTGGAGTTAAAGCTGGTCAGACCTTGACTTTTGACTTTTTGAAGTCGGGTGCAAGAGCCTATATAGCTGTCTCTGGTGGTATTGATGTGCCATTGGCACTAGGTAGTCGTTCAACCTATACTCTTGGTGCCTTGGGAGGTTTTGAGGGGCGTAATCTTCAAGCTGGAGATGAATTGCCTATTGGAGAATCTTCCAATACAAAAAAAGAAGTATGTACGATTCCAGTTGAACTGAGACAAGCCATTGGGTCCGAAGTTGAATTGAGGGTGGTCCCAGGCCTTTATTGGCATAGATTTACCCCCCAATCGCAGAATCAGTTTTTTGAAGATGTTTGGAAAGTTGCACCTGAAGCTGACCGAATTGGTTATCGTTTCCAAAAGGGCCACCCTCTAAACTTCATTGATCGGGAACAACCTTTTGGTGCCGGATCAGATCCATCCAATATTGTGGATAGCTGCTATCCTTATGGATCGATTCAGATACCGGGAGGTACTGAACCAATTGTGCTACACAGAGATGCCGTTTCAGGTGGGGGCTATTGTATGTTGGGTACGGTGATTTCCTCTGATATGGATTTGATTGGTCAACTTCAACCCAATTGGTCTACTCGATTTGTGAAAGTCGATCTGGACCAAGCACTTAAGGCACGGGAAGAACGAAACAATAAGCTTGGTCAATTAAGAAACTCTATCTGAACCTTTCGGTGGTTCTGTAGAGACCTCTCTAAAGGAGTACTCTTCAACGGAGAATATTCGGTGATAAATGAGCCTATCATTTGGATTCCACAATTGTACAAAGTAATTCCTTTTTCACTAATTAATTTGGCTCTTCACCAAATATAGTGGGTCACCACCATTTATGGAATGGCATGTTGTTCCAAAAGTGTAGTTGAAGAACAGTCCCAAGTGGGATAATTACTCCGCAACAATTTCACTGACAGGGAAAGGGAACCATGACCAGACGACGTAGACCAAGTTTTGACCGGCCTTTACTGAAAATAAAACGTGTACTATTTGTATGAATCGGACCACAAGGTGGGATTTTATGAATTCTACCCTCGGGGAATATGTTTTTATTACATAGAATAAATAAGTATCCAAATTGGTAGTATAGTCATCTATTTATCTTCTATGATAAACTTCATTTGAATTTCTATAGATAAGAACTATTTTATCTTCTATGATAAGATTTTATGAATTCTACCGTCTGGGAATGTGTTTTTATTACATAGAATAAATAAGTATCCAAATTGATAGTATAGTCATCAATTTATCTTCTATGATAAACTTCATTTGAATTTCTACAGATAAGAACTATTTTATCTTCTATGATAAGATTTTATGAATTCTACCGTCGGAGAATATGTTTTTATTACATAGGATAAATAAGTATCCAAATTGATGGTATAGTCATCAATTTATCTTCTATGATAAATATAAAGCAACTTTCAAAAAAAGGGGTATTTTACCTTCAATTGTAATTTTCTCGACCAGTTAGAAAATATTAATATATTTATCGCACAAGATAAAACGGGGTGTTAGAAGAATAAATTGAGCAAATTCTACTCGCTGCGAAAGGAAAATTGTGTCTGATCCTACCGATACTTTATTTTGGGCTAAAAATGTTGGCTACAAGATCAGGGAACGAAGAAAAAAATTAGGGCTTAGTTTAGAAGACCTTTCACTTCTTTCTGGTGCTACTGTATCCACGGTGTCAAATATTGAGAGGGGAAAGAGAGATGTGAAACTCTCCACCTTGATCTCGTTAGCCCTTGCCCTAAGAATTAAGCCCCAAGACCTGTTTCATGAAGATAATGATCTAAGCAAAAATCCCAACCTCAATCTGCCAGGATATGATTTGGATAATGATTGATGGCAGAAATTAAAAAAATTGAAGTATTCTACGAAAAGTTCGTTGTTGGCCAGATAATCATTCAGGACCAACAACTCATTCATTTTGTTTATACTCCAAATTGGCTGGCAACAGAGAGAAACTTTCCACTATCAATTAAACTGCCATTGGACAAAGGGAAATTCGACGATTATATCATTGTACCATGGTTGATAAATTTGCTTCCAGAAGGACAGCAACTTACAAACCTTTCACGTGCCTTAGGTCTTTCAGTTTCTGACCCTATATCCATCCTACGGGAAATAGGGGGAGATACTGCAGGTGCAATCTCAATCGGAGAGCCGAGTGACAGGAATGTTTGGGATTATGAAACTTTGCTCCAACACTATGAATTGCAAACACAGCAGGAGGCACTGGAAAGACACTTTGAAGATTTAAAGCTACGGCCGTTTCTTGTAGGAGAAGATGGGGTCAGGCTTTCGCTTGCAGGGGGTCAAGAGAAATCAGCTTTAGCCATTTTAGATGAATCTGGACACCCCAAACTGGGTTTACCAAAACCAAAAGATTTGCTGGCCATACCAAAAAAGGGTGCGCCTTCTACTATCATCGTCAAACCTGATAATCCATACTTGCCGGGTATAGTGGAGAACGAAGCCTACTGTCTTACACTTGCAAAATTGATAGGTATAAAGTCTGTAGATTGTACTACTATTGAAACAAGTAATCGGACTGCCCTAGCAGTAGCACGTTATGATCGTACACTCAGAAATGACAGTTCTATCAGACGGCTTCACCAAGAAGATTTCGCTCAGGCCAACAGCATTTTTCCTGCACAAAAGTATGAGCAAGGAATTTATTCAGGATTGGACCTCCAAACACTTTTACTTACAGGTAACTATTTGCCAACTGATCAGGCATTGAAATTGCTAGATCAGGTGATTTTTAACATTCTTGTTGCCAATACAGATGCACATGCCAAGAATTATTCCATAATCCTTAGTGGTGAACCTGCGATTGCACCTTTGTACGATGTGTCAACTGTTCTGATTTGGGATCATGTTAACCAGTATCATGCCCAAAAAATTGCTGGCAAAAAACGAAAGCCCGTTAACATTGACAAGAGGCATTGGGAACAAATTGCAAATAATGCTGGGCTAAATGCTCGTGGTGTTTGTCAGAGAGTTCAAAAATTGGTTGATTATATGGTTGCAGCAAGGAATGAGGCAATTGAACTCGTTTCCAACCAACCAGGTTCTAAAGCCAAGATTGTAAGGCATATTGCCAAATTAGTTGAAGAAAACGCATTACGCATAGCAGGCCGACTTAAGCCAAATTTATGACTGCCATTTATGAGTGGTAACAAGGTATTAATGAATCGATTTCTGTAGAACCAGATCAATATTGATTGGAAAATACCTTAAAGGATAATTTAAAAGCTTTTCAAGAAACGATTAAAAGGGGATTCTTATGGGCATTAATTGCAAGATTTTTTTATTGTAATCGCTTTTTTTTATTAAAACATATACTTCTCCTCATTTCAAACAGCCATTTTAGAGTCCGGGTCGAGTGTCATTGGGCTGCATATCTCTCTATGCAGGATACCACTTTATCGTGGCACCAAACTCTTATCCGGTTCGGTTTGCTGATACTCATCAACTCCGTGACCAAAATCCCACATTCGTGGCGACGACACTCCGGGAGGTCAAACCAATCTATAATTACGGTTCCACTGCTGGTGACCAATCCCCAAATCGGTTGACCTTTCACATGCCGACATCGACATATCCTATCCCGGTCTCCTCCACAACCGCGTCCAGTTATGATGGAAAAACTCCTGTTTCCAGGTGGTATTCTCATTGAACAATAGTTCCCTCTGGGATAACACCTCTGGTTGCAAATTGCCACAGGGCAACCAGAAGCTTACGAGCCAGGGCAACAATCAACTTCTTACGGTTCCGACCCTGGCCATCTTTGGTTCTTTCACGATACCAAAGAGACAATTTGCTCTCAGGCTGGTGAAGAAGCCAGCGCCAAGCCATCTGTATAAGATGTGAGCGAACCCTGGCCGGGCCAGTTTTCGTGATCCCCTGGTCCCGGTCCATGCTGCCAGAGCTCCAGGGGGCAGATGTCAGACCAGCCCAATTACCAAGTTGACGCCGGTTCCTGAAGTCCCGTATATACGCCTCACTCGCCAATAAGGTAGCATCAACCATACCAATCCCCTTGACCCTAACCAGTGTGGCCGCCAATCCTTCTATCGTTGTGGGATCTGCTTTCTTGCCAAGGGCAACCATTTCATTCAATTCAGCCTCAACCTCGGCAATTTGTACCCTGACCAGATTCAACCTGGCAACAGTCCGTTTTATCTTGGCATAAGCCCGCGGCGGTACAGGCGTATCGTAGCCGGTCTTGGCAACCGATAATTCGGCACACAAATCCTGCGTACCAGCCCCAAGATGAAAGATCCCAAGCGTATGCAACTCACCACGTATCTTGCCATAACACCGTATCCGTTCCCCGATCAAACCATCACGCTCACGAACCAAACGGCGTTTGTCCTCAACTTCCTCCGGTGGCACGCGAACCCGAGATAACGCATCACGATCACCGGTATGCCAAGCTTTCAACGCACGGATCATCTTCTCCGCATCAAGACGATCAGTCTTGACCTTCTTGTAGCGACGGTCAACCTGAAGACTGGCCGGATCAAGAACAACAACCTCAATTTCAGGAGCCATAACCTCCAGTTTGCGTGCTAACCAAAAGCCCTCTTATGCCGACAAATTTATTATGCCGACAAATCATCGTAAGTAACCATTTGTCAACAACTTTTAGATTCAATTTGTCGGCATAATTTTGGTTATAGAGACTTTAAGAGCACGAGTAAATCGTCCTCTGGTTGATAGAGTCCTGCAGGAATATCCTGTGATCTGGTTCGTTCCATGGCTTTTTTCTTGATAGCCATGTCGGCATGCAAATATACCTGTGTGGTATCAATCTTTTCATGACCAAGCCAAAGAGCGATCACCGTACAACTTACCCCACTACGCAACAAATCCATCGCAGCAGAGTGACGCAAAGTATGAGGGCTGACCCTCTTTTCCCCGATAGAGGGGCAGGATATAGCGGCTTTTCCGACATATTTACTCACAATACGTGCAACCCCGTCTCTGCTTAGCCTCTTGTACCGATTTGTGACAAACAATGCATTGTCCTTCGCCGCACCCCGTTCCTGCAACCAGTCGGACAAGACTTTCACACAATCATTTCGCAATGGAACCATTCTTTCCTTACGTCCCTTGCCCCGTACATGAAGACAAGCATCCGATAGGTTGTTCATGGAAACATCCTCCAAATCAAGACCGATCAATTCTGATACCCTGAGACCTGTTTGCAGGGCAATCAGTAACATACACCTGTCGCGTCGACCAATCCTAGTGGACAGATCTGGAGCGGCTAGAAGTGCTGATGATTCTTTCGGTTCAAGAAAGTCCACCATGCGCTTTTTCGTACGCTTGGATGGAATAGCTAGTACTTTCTGGCAAGTTAACAACAACTCCGGTTCCCGCAGGGCAGTATATTCGAATAGTCCCCTTATCGCCGCAAGACGCAGATTGCGTGTTTGAATGCTGTTGCCACGCTCCGTTTCCAAGTGGAGGAGAAACTCAGATACAAGATCGGCATCAAGATCCTTGACCTCTAAGTCAGTGGGAGCTTTGACCAACCTGTTCGATGCATATTCAAGAAACAATCTTATACCATAGCGATAGCAGTCCACAGTATGAGGACTGGCGTTAGCTTCAGTCCTGAGACGATTGAAGAAACCACATAACAGATTGGGAAGTGATTGGGTAACTGAAGTGGTCATGATTCCCTCCCATATCCAATCACATTCTCAGCCTGCCTCATGGTCAGGATCATGATCTCGGGTACGGCTTCAAGATACCAGAAGGTATCACTAGGACGTCTATGCCCGAGGAAGTTGGTTAGTTTGTAGATCTCGCGATCAGGATCGCGCCCGGTACGCAGCCATTCAATGATTGTACGAGTAGCGAAAGTATGACGAAGGTCATACAAGCGGGGGCCGGTTCCATGGCTTTTATCCAGTGGCTTCTCACGTAAACCAATGTTTTGTCCAACCCGGACAAAATTTTCCTTAACGACTGATCGTCCGATTCTTCGTCCACTTTGCCACGAACGGAATAATGATGTTTCGGAAGTAACTATCAAAACGTTATCACGTAGCCTTTGATAGGTCACCAATCTCTCGGCTGTACAGGGGGTAATTGGAATCACTCGTTGATTGCCATTTTTGCCATACCTGACATGAAGTACACCTTCTGTTATATCCACATCACCGTCATCAAGACCAATAGCCTCACCAGGACGAAGACCAGTTACCGCTAAAAGACCGAACAGCGTGGAACATGTTGGTCCACGCAGTCCATTCACCGAGGGAAGGTTTACAGCTTCGGTAACTATTGTGGTTATTTCCTCATCGGAATAGATATACGGAACTGGTCGCCTATTGTTTTTTGGCATCAAGCCCTTAGGTGGAACCTCACATGCCGGGTCTAAACTTTGTAGCCAGCGGGCAAAGACCCTTACATGAGAGAGTTTTCTACTCCAGGCATTGGTCCCTGCGGGTGGACATTGCTCCTTCCAACATAGAAACAAATCAGTGGTCACATGTCCCTGTCCCACTGTTGTTGCAAATGCAGCAAAGTTTCTCAAAACATTCTCCGCACTATATGAAAGCCCGGTACCAAACGCTTCCCGTCGGGCCAGATAACGTTCAAGATGTTCGTTCATCGTTGTCATTGAATCCCTCCCTCAATTGGCCATGCAACGGCAAGTTGACGAAGTGACTTGATGTCGTGTCTAGCATATACAGTTGTCGTCTGTACGTTGCGATGACGCAGCACATCACTGATTTCAGAAAGGGAAATGCCCTTACTCAGCAGGTTCATTGCCAATCCATGCCGTAGGGCATGGGTTCGATACTCTCCACCCGGTGGTGTCAAACCGGAGCGGTCGTAAGCCCTACGAATAATTTTGTTGATCGCCTCCGATGATTTGAAGGGCTCGAAGGGTGCTAATACGGATACAAATACATGCCTTGATGACCCACGTCGGCCACGACACAACCAATCCACCAATGCTTCCCCAACATCCACCGGAAGAGGCATATGGCTCTTATCTCCACCCTTGCCACGAATCAGAACTCGACCGATCGACCAATCAAAATCCTCAAGCCTCATGGCAACAACTTCCCGGGACCTTAATCCCAACCGTGCCATCATCAAAAGGGCTGCATAGTCACGTAATTCCATGGGTGTATTACCACCCCGTATGGAGGCCAACAGCTTTTCGACTGTTTCAGGATCAACATGACGGGTCATAATAGCTCTGTTCCTGCTGGCCATAGGTGGTACTGCTGAACTGAGATCCCGTGGCATCCTTCCACTCCAAAACAGAAACCGGAGAATGGTACGTACATATTTGAGTCGCCAGTAGTTTTTGCCACCATGGACATCAAGGAATTCATAAACCATATCTAGGGTAAATGAGGCCAGATTATCCACTCCAACCGGGTTACTGCAGAAGTAGTCCAGGAAAAGGATGAATACACTGCGGTATCTAATTACAGTGGATTCGGACACTCCCCGATTATGGATAAGCCAGCACTCAAATTCCTGTAACAACCGCTCCCAAGATTCATCAATCTGGGCAGCGACCGGTGAGACCTCCGGTGGTGGGGATATTATACCCTTGTTGGTAAGGTAAACTGTAATACTTTGGGCAAGCAGGGAAAGCCTGTATTCCAAATAATCTTTGTCAAACTCAGGGTGAGTGGCAGCCAGTTTACTGAATAAATCATAATCCAGGTCTTCTGGACCAATACCAAGCGTTTCCGCATGACGACATAGATGAACAGAAGAATAGTGATATTGTTCTATTGTTTTCTTGGAATATCCTTGTTTGGTAAGAGAATCCAGGAAACCACTAATATACACCTCTAGCCAGAAGGTGCTTGATATTGATGTGTTTTTGTTTGCAGTCATAAATAATTCCTTTCATTAAAATTTTGGGTGAAAGAAATTTATGATGAGTAGCCTTGACTATCAGTAAGGTTTGGAACTCCAACTATTCTTATGCCGACAAATTGAATCTAAAAGTTGTTGACAAATGGTTACTTACGATGATTTGTCGGCATAATAAATTTGTCGGCATAAGAGGGCTTATGTAGAATTCTACATAAGCCCTCATATCCGGCTTCAAAGGCCAACATCAGGGAGGTCGGCATACCGGCACGATGTTGTGCCTTGAGTGCCAAGGCATATAATTCTTGGGTCTCAGCGGCCTTGATCTTGTGGGTTCTGATGTTTTCATCCGTTGCCGGACAGTAAACGCCAATGACCCAGGAAGAACGGCTGACTTCCACAGACAGGTAAATTGTGCTATGATCTTCGGTGATCGGTAAAGCGGTTTGTTCAAGTTTCATGGGAATGACTCCTTTACTGATTGGTTTCAAGGAGGGGTCTTTTGGTTGGAGACCTCTCCGCTCACCAGCCATTGTGTTCAATCGGCTAGGTGATTGTCAAGCTCATGGTATCTATATACTTGACTGAATCATAATAAATTCTATATTGTATATCAAAGGAGATTTGATATGACAAGTAAAGCACCGGGAAAAGGAGGAAATTGTCCCCAGTGAGGAGAAGGCACATGACACCCTCCGCGATTTTGGCATACAGGAAGGGAATTTCACTCGTGGAGTTCATGGAGGAAATTGTCCCCAGTGAACAGGTTGCCCAGGAATGGTTTGAAAAATTGATTTGGCCAAATGGTCGCAGATGTTCACATTGTCATTCAACCGATACAAAAACGAATGATGGTAATTCAGAATCCCAGCCCTATCATTGTCGAACTTGCAAAAGACATTTCAGTCCTCGAATTGGAACGGTTCTGGAGAGAAGCCGGATCAGTTACAGGAAATGGGCAATCGCCATTTATCTTTTCACAACTTCCCTCAAGGGAGTATCATCAATGAAACTTCACAGGGATATCAAGGTTACCCAGAAAACGGCCTGGTTCATGCTTCAACGATTGAGAACCGCTTTTGAACAATCGCCTTCCATGTTCGAAGGTGTTGTCGAGGTTGATGAAATGTATATTGGCGGCAAGGATCGCAACAAGCATGAAAGGGATATAGATGATGGTCGGGGAACCAAGGGAAAAAAGCCGGTTGTCGGTGTCAAGAAACGTGAATCAAAACAGGTTAGGGCAAAGGTTGTTAAAGATACAAAGGGAGCAACCTTGAGAGGTTTTGTTGAAAACAATGTCAATGTTGGAGACAAGACAAGGGTTTTTACCGATTCGACTTTCGGTTATCGCAGGTTACCCAATCAGGAGGCGGTCAAGCATAGCACGAGGGAATATGTTAGGGGGCTTGTTCACACCAACGGGATAGAATCTTTCTGGGCAATGTTCAAGCGATCGCACAAGGGCACCTACCACAAGATGTCTCCCAACCACCTGCAGAATTATGTTGATGAGTTTGTCTGGTGTCAGAATAATCGCCCCTTGGACATGGCTAAGATCATGAGCGAATTGGTCAGGGGGGTGGTTGGCAAGCGTTTGACCTACCAGAATTTGACAATAGAGGGGTTATACAATGCCGGACGATACGGATTCTAGTGTTTTAAATCGAGAAATTTTATTTTTGAATGCCGGTAGGTGTGAATATCAATCACAGGAAGCATTGAACAAGGAAATTAATTTGAAGGTCTTTGGAATTTTGGCCTTTATCATTACCCTGATCGCCATATCCCTTGAATTTGTTTCCGTTCATTCCATTCCCCCTTTGCTGATGTTTTTTGTTTTCCTGAACCTTGCCGTTTGTATCGGATTGGGTGTCTGTATTGTAAAACCGGTAAATTGGTTGCGTCCATTTGACTTGATATTCATCAAGGACAAATTATACGATTATGAAGCAAGAGGAATTGCCTACAGTTTGGGGGAAGGTTATACCGAGACCGTTAAATCAAACAGAAAAATTGTGGAAAGCAAGTCATCATGTTTAACTTGGCTATTGAGAACCACTTTCATGTTTTTGATGTTGATTATGATTACCATATTTTACAACCCTATCCTGTCCTTTTTTCAATCGGTTTAGGTGATTTTGGGGATAGTGGCTTGCTGTCACCGCCTTTTTTCCCATCCCTTGGAACGGGTGATTTGTTGAACCGGCTTGATTCCTCGGTACCGTTACCTAAGACCTAATCCAAAAATAATCTTGCTCACCAGACAAGCCTTCATTATTCTAAACTGAGACTACCTGAGTAGTTACTGAAATTTTTATAATAAGTCCAAATTAATTCAGAGGTAAAAGACTAAAGTCTAATTTAGGTAAGATTAGGTCAACGAGTATTTTGGTAATGCCCAACGAAAGGAATACGGATGCAATTGTCCGCAATTTATTAAAAAGTAACGGATATTATCAACCAGGTATAACATTAGTTGAAGAGCAGAAATCTTGTAATCCGAAAATAGACAAATTACTACAAAACGCTTCAAAACAAGGTAAAGGTAAAGGTTATCCTGACTTTATTATTTCATTCACAAAGTATCCTGATTTAATCATTGTTATTGAATGTAAAGCAGATTTATCAAGACATCAAAGCCAAAACAGAGATAAATATGTTGATTATGCTGTTGATGGTGTTTTGTTATATGCATCCTACTTGAAAGATGAATTCAATGTTTTAGCAGTTGCTGTTAGTGGTGAAACAGACAAAGAAAAACGTCTGTCTCAATTTTTATGGCTAAAAGGCAATTTAACATTTAAAGACTTCGATGGAAAATCAATAATTTCACCGAACGAATTTGTTTCAATAATTGAAAAACAGAACAAACCAATTCAAGAAAGTGAACTAATAAAAAGAGCAATTCAGTATAATAATGAATTAAATAGCTATTCAATACCTGAAGTTGAACGCTGTACATTTATCAGTTCAATTCTGATGGCACTTCAAGACGAAGCATTCCGTACAAGTTATACTGCCCATCATAAATCATCAAAAGACAATTTCAATCCTAATCGAGCTTTAATCAAGTCATTATTAAGTTCTTGTGAAAATGTATTAAGAAAAAATGGAATCACGGATACCAAAAGCAAAGTTATTTTAGGTGAATACAGAAAAATTGAACAAAGTAATATTCTATCTGCATTAGAGACCCGGGATAAAAAGAAAAAAGAGCAAATTCCTAATACAATACTTCGTGATTTGATAAATGATATTGATAGAAATGTTCTACCTTATGTTAAACAGGGTTGGTTTGATATTTTAGGTAAGTTTTATACACAGTTTATTAGATATGCAGGTAGCGATCAAAAAACCGGACTTGTACTTACCCCGTCCCATATAACTGATTTTTTTTGCGATATTTCTAATTTGAATGATAATGATAAGGTTTTCGACCCTTGTTGTGGTACGGGTGGTTTTCTAGTTTCAGCTATGAATAGAATGCTAGAACACGCTCATGGTGATGAGAAAAAAAGACATACAATATTAACCGATCAAATTATAGGTATTGAGCAACGGCCAGATATGTTTTCACATGCATGCTCAAATATGATGATGAGGGGGGATGGGAAAAGCCATATTCACTTTGGTGACTGTTTTGATTATGATTTAAAGGATAAAGTTAAACATGAACAACCGACCAAAGTTTTCTTAAATCCTCCATACGATATAGGTCCAGATGGTCAATTAGAATTTATTGAAAATGCAATGGATTGTTTTGGTGCAAGGATGGGTACTTGTATAGCGATTTGTCAAATGTCCTCTGTTTTAAACGGTACTAGTTCTGTGGACGACGCAAAACTCCGGTTACTAGAAAATCATACTTTGGAAGCTGTTATGAGTATGCCGACAGAGTTGTTTTATCCTGTTGGTGTGGTAACTGTGATTATTGTACTTAAAGCTAATCAACCACATCCAAATAGTAAGGAGACCTTTTTTGGTTATTTTAAAGATGACGGATTTATTAAGGTAAAAAATAAAGGCAGATTAGATGAAAATGGCCAATGGGAGAAAATAAAAAGTACATGGTTAGATGCATATATTAACAAAAAAAGTATACCTGGACTCAGCGTGATGAAAAAAGTAACAGCAGAAGATGAGTGGTGTGCCGAGGCTTACATGGAAACTGATTATTCTACTCTAAGTGAAAAAGATTTCCTACAAACGGTAAAACGATATATTGCATATCAATTTGTTAATGATGTGTGATCATGGATAAGACTAAACTAGGTGATATCTTTGATATTTCTTATGGTACAAGTTTAGCACTTAACAAATGTACAATTTCCAATAGGGGATTACCATTTGTATCAAGGACAGAAAAAAATAATGGGGTACGTGCAAGAATTAGACCGATTATTGATATAGACCCAATTCCCAAACACACGCTAAGTGTTGCAGTTAGTGGATCTGTTCTTTCAGCATTTTATCAACCCGAAGATTATTATACTGGATACCATGTATTAATTTTATACCCTAAAACTAAAATGAGTCAAAATGAAATGTTGGGGTATTCAATAATAATTAAATCAAATTGCTATAAATACAGTTATGGTAGGCAAGCAAATCGTACATTATCCGATATTTTGGTTCCAAGAAGAGAATGGGTTTCGAATTTATTTGGCAATACTAAATTGGTTGCAAAACCCAAGCCAGACAAGTTTGACGAATCATATCCTGAACCTTTACAATTCCCGGAACTATGGGGGGAATTTAAATTTTCTGACCTATTCAAAATAAAAAAAGGTAGGTCAATAAATAAAATTGAAAGATCTGCTGGTAAAACCCCCTATATTAGTTCATCAAAATATAACAATGGGTGTACTGAATATATTGACGAAAACCCCCTATTTCCCAAAAATACAATAACTGTTAATTCTAATGGATCAATTGGTGAAGCGTTTTATCAACCAATTCCATATATTGCTTCAAGTGATGTAAATATATTATTTCCTAAATTTCACTTGAATGAATTTATAGGAATGTTCTTAGTCACGGTAATTAGACAAGAAAGATATAGATTTAATTATGGTAGAAAATGGAATTTATCCAAAATTGAATCAGCCAGTTTTAAGTTGCCCATGCAATATGATAAAACACCAGATTGGAATTTCATGGAAAAATATATTAAATCTTTGCCCTACACTTCCAATTTAAAACTATAAATTACGTAACTACTCAGGTAGTCTCAATTTAGAATAATGAAGGCTTGTCTGGTGGGCAAGATTGTCTTTGGATTAGGTCTCAGGTAACGGTACCGAGGAATCAAGCCGGTTCAACAAATCACCCGTTCCAAGGGATGGGTTGTTGTGTTGTTTTGGTTGTTTGTTCCGGTCTTTTGTTATTAGTCATTTCATGTATCCTCTTTTCTTGTTTTCCTTCCTCAATCCTGAAAGGGTATAAATGTTGCTTTTCAATTTGTTGCAGGGACCGCAGCAAGATCCGGTTGGTAACATGGTTAATTCCCCCGTCCGATCTGGGAATGTTGTGATCCAGTTCCAGATAACGGCAATCTTCAAATATCCGGTCACATCCCTGGCATTTGCATCCAAACTGCTCCAACAGATGATCATACATCTGCTGGCGGGCCCAACGCTTGCCGTCCGGTTCCATGATCCGGTTTCTTACCCGCAGGAAGGGTGCTGATATTTCCCCGTTGTCGGTTCTGGTCGGTGGTTTGTCGGTAAAGTGGACAAATTCATCAAGCAATGATTTCCTGTTTTGACCGAACCGGACAAGGCCTTCCCTTTGCAACCGTTCAAGTATCACCTCCTTGGCATTGTCCCAAATATCGATACCCACCCAATGCCTGTTAAGCCGTTCGGCAGCTACCAGTGTGGTGGCACAACCGCAGAATGGATCCAGAATCACATGGGGGTGAAAAGCTGGAGCTTGTATTGATTATAGGTTCATATAAGGCGAGGGGTTTTTGTGTGGGGTATCCTACAGATTCTGATTTTTCCTTTTTTCTTTATAGGCTTGAATTCTGTCCACCAATCAGATGCAGTAGTTCCCTTATACCGACCCAACCATACTTCATTGAGATCATCAGGAACACTTTTCAATGATTTAAATGCTCCCGGGTTGGTTAGTTTTAGTCGTGCATAGGTAAGTTGTCCAAACCCATCAAAATACTTTTTATAACGCTTAATAGTTGAATCGGATAATGGTTTTTTGGCAATTTCATATATTTTATGATATTTTTAATTCTTTGTATACCAGAAAATAATATCATGGGTTCTTTTGTAATGGCTTGAATTTTTTCGTCCGGCTGGATCGGTATAACACCATACTATTTCGTTAATTAAATTCTTTCTCCCGAAAATCGCATCCAGCAAGGTTTTCAAATAATGACTGGCTGTCGGATCACAATGTAGATAGAGAGGACCCTTTTGCTTCAAAACCCGATGAATTTCCAATAATCGCACGGCCATGAAACACAGAAAGGCTCCCATGTCATCACCATAGGTCATTCGTGACCAATCAATAACCGCCCAGACGTCCGGATGATCATCCTGCAACTGATCCAGCCATTCTTCATGAACATCCCGTTCCCAGGACCATCTGTCCTGGAACCTGGCTCCCGCTGCTAGACTGTCGGGTGTCGCATGAAAATCCCTACCCGTGTTGAATGGGGGATCCGTGGCAACGAGATCGACGCATTTGGAATTCATTGCCCGCAGAAAAACAAGATTGTCTCCGTGAAATAAAGTTCTATTTTCCCAATTCGGTTCTTGCATAAGAATTTCCAATTTGTTTAAACTGGAAATGTAATGACAAATCAAGAAAATTCAATCAAGTATATAATCCCCGATTAAAAAACTTTTTTGGGTCTTCGTCCTTTTTGATGGGTAATATGTGTGTCAAATGTATTGTTGAAGGTGAAATGGAGTACAATACCTTCATTGTACCTCACTCCAGAAGTTACTTTAGATGATTGGAACCGTTCAATGTTATCCACATCTAATTTTACAAAGTAGTTGTTACTTTCACCAAATTCGGTCAACTCATGTATAATACATCTTTATCGAGTAAGGATTCGATAATATGACCAAATCTTTCGATGCTTAAGGGTTACATGATTTTTTGATTGATGAAGACCGGATGATCAATCCGTTCTTTACAGGAAGAGGAGCTCTCCAGTGCAGGATTGATCAAAAAAGCAAACTTATCAGCCAAAAATATTTGAAGGATCCCGGCAGCAATCCGGCAGGTGGCCAAACACAGGTCATTCAAGGTCCTCCCGGTATTGGCAAGACCTCCCTGTTGGAGAAAATCAGACAGAACTGCATTGAACAGCTGAATGATGAAACGGTGGCTTACAAGACCATTCCGGTCATGATAGCTGACCCGGCCAACCTGACATTCAATTTTCTCGGTACACGAATCCAGGAAACGATAAGTGAACTTGACAAAAGGATCACCATTGCCAAGGTCAGGGAGAAAGCCAGCATGGCCTTGCGTAAAATATCCTCCGTATCAGCCTTTGGGGCTGGTGTCGGCTGGGATAACAGTTCGGACGGCAAACTTGTACTCCCGAAGAAATACACCATTCTTTTGCTGATTGATGAGATTCAAAGCATACCTCCCGACAAACAGTCTGACCAGGCCAAGGTCATTCACCGCCTTCATACTGGAAGTAATCGTTATCCGGTATTCCCGGTGGTTGCCGGGTTGTCCAACAGTGAGACTGTGCTTATGGAAGCGGTGAGCCCTCGCTTGGGGGTGGGTGCCTTACATCATCTACAACCGCTGTCCCTAGAAGAGGTAAAGAAATCGCTTGGGAAATTCCTTGACCATTTCAATGTCAAGTCTACTCCTGGATTGACTTCCGAGTGGGGTGAACGAATAGGTGAATGGGTGGCCCAAACATGTTGAAAATTCCTTGAGGGCACTTGGCGAATCATTGCTGGAAGTACAAGGCAAACTTTCGGCGGTTGATGACCTTGCGGTCAAGGATCGAGCCACACACTTCCGTGTTGACTACTACAATTCCAGATTTGGATCGTTTGAAACTGTCAGGAAGATAATCGGCGAGATCATGGCCGAAATGGGACCAAAGCCAAGAAGTGGCGAAGAAATCCTGGAAATCATTGGGAGGATAATTGAAAAACCGCAATGGACAACAAATATAATCAAACCAAAAATTGAAGGGCTTGACTTTGATTTTCTGTATCGCTATGGGGTTATTGATGTCATTCCCAACCTGCCGGTTCCCTTGTTTCAGTGCCCGATTCCATCCCTTCATTCATATGCCGTTGCCACCACGGGTCACCCCTTCATACATTGGCCTATTCCAATGACATCAAGTCTTTCAGGAAATTATTGGATCTGGGGTATGACATAAATGGGTTGGATGCCTGGGGACGAACACCTCTCAGGATAGCTTCTGAAAACAACTGGAGCAAGCTTGCCAGGTGCATGTTCAAGGAAGGTGCAATGCTTGACCCATCCCCCAAGGATAATACAAAGGGGAACAACCCGACAACCAACGACCTTGCCAAGAACCACATACCTGACAAATCACCATCCGGTTCCGGGGGAGATAACAATGATTTCAACCCATCACCGGATTTTGACATGTGATTGTGAAGCAAGGTAACTGATGAAATTCCCACCAAAAAGGACGAAGACCCACTTTTTTAATTGTTCTGATTTGAGTCAGTAGACAGCAGTCAGAATTGTTTGTGCCGAAAACTCGTGATTGGTGGGATATTTTCACCCAGCTGATTAACTTTGCTTCAATTTACTGTTGCCCCATCCATAATGTGTAGAAGATTAGTTGAGAGATTGAACTAATTTTAGGGTACTAAACCTTAACTTTTGCATTATTCTAAATTAGGTTTACCAAAGCTAGTTCATTCTACCAATATTACTTTTATGCATGATATAAAATATATTCGCGATAACCCTAGGGAGTTTGATAGACAATTAGGTCGCAGAGGTTTGGAACCTGTTTCTACGAAAATTCTTGAAATTGATAAGTCGCGTAGGAATTCAATATTATATCTAGAAAAGCAACGCGAATACTTGAACATCGAGTCCAAAAAAGCAGGGAAAGCAAAATCAAGCGGTCAAATAGAGGAATTTAATAAATTACGAGATAACATTGTTTTAATGAAGAATTCTTTAAAAGAATTGAATCTTGAGGTATCCAAAAAAAATCAGAAATTAAACAATTTTTTGCTTACCATCCCCAACCTTCCTCTAACTGAAGTACCTGATGGGAAAAGCGAGAACGATAATGAAGAGAAGCACCGTTGGGGGACGCCAACAAGCTTTACCTTCTTACCTAAAGAACATTTTGAAATCCTCGGCGTAAAGTCAGGAATGGATTTTTCTACCGCTGCTAAAATTTCAGGATCCCGCTTTGTATTACTCTCAGGTAGTATAGCAAAATTGCATAGAGCACTTGCACAATTCATGCTTGATGTCCATACGGATGAAAATGGCTTGATTGAAACATGGACGCCTGTGTTGGTTAATCCTGAAACCATGATGAGGACAGGCCAATTACCCAAATTTGCAGAAGACTCCTATCAGACTGAAGAGGGTAAATGGCTCATTCCAACGTCGGAGGTAACACTAACAAACATTGTGAGTGGATTGATTGTTGACGAGGAATACCTCCCGAGGAGATTTTGTGCACATTCGCAGTGTTTTCGGTCTGAAGCTGGGTCCGCCGGTAAAGATACAGCTGGCATGTTGAGACAACACCAATTTGAAAAGGTGGAAATGGTTTCAATTACCAAACCCTCCGAGAGCGAAAACGAGCAGACTAGAATGTTAAGATGTGCCGAAGGGATACTTGAAAAGCTTGAACTACCTTATAGAACGGTTGTTTTGTGTACAGGAGATATGGGCTTTGGGGCCAGAAAAACATATGACATTGAGGTCTGGCTTCCTGGCCAACAAAAATACCGGGAAATCAGTTCAGTCTCAAATTGTGGAGACTTTCAAGCCAGAAGAATGAACGCCAGATTTAGACCAAAGGGGGAAAAAACCACTCAGTTTGTGCATACCTTAAATGGTTCTGGACTGGCAGTTGGAAGAACTCTGATCGCCGTTTTGGAGAATTATCAGAATGAAGATGGGAGTATTACAATCCCTGATGTCCTGGTTTCATATCTCAGGGGATTCACAGCCATACTTCCAGACGGTGTTTTTGGTGATCGGTAAACCTGCCATTAATTATTGAGATCACTGTAATGAAGATATTATTAACCAACGATGATGGCATTGATGCTCCCGGATTAAAGGTACTCAAAAAGATAGCAACCGAACTCGCCGGCGAAAATGGTGGAGTCTGGGTGGTAGCACCAAGTAATGAACGATCGGGTACCGCACATTGTGTTTCATTTGCCAAATCCTTCGAAATCGAAAAAATTGGTCCTCGAAACTATAAACTGGAAGGATATCCTGCTGATTGTATTCTGGCTGGTCTTTACAGAATAACGAAACAATTACCGGATCTAATTCTCGTAGGTGTCAACCGGGGCAACAACTCTGGAGAAAATACCTTGTATTCAGGAACCATTGGTGCTGCCATGGAAGGAGCACTTCAAGGGGTAAAGTCAATTGCCTTATCCCAGTATATGGGACAGATGAATAGGGATCTGGAAAATCCCTTTGAAGCAACAGTCGCACATGGCTTGACCCTGGTAAAACAGCTGTATTATAATGCACCCTGGGACAAAAAAGACTACCGGCTATTTTTCAATGTAAACTTTCCACCCTGTCGTGCCAGAGAAATCAGGGGGGTAAAGGTCGTAAGACAGGGTCAGAGAAAAGGTTCAAAGTTTTCTGCACGTTATTTGGAATCTACTTCTAATGGTGAAATACTTTTTGTTCAGGGTGGTTCGCAGACCAGCACAAGCAAAGAGGGAACTGATATTAATGCCAATCTGGATAATTATATTTCAGTTACACCGATGCGAGCGGATTTAACCGATCATGACCTACTGGACCAGATGGAATTGATTTGGCCAAATGAGGACTAATTGATGGAAGAATTGATTAATACCCTCAAAAACCAAGGCATTGAGGATAAAGCAGTACTTGAGGCTATGGGGAAAGTTGATCGAAAGGATTTTGTTCCGCCATCATTTAAGCATCGTGCCTACATGGATATTCCAATTTCGATCGGAAGTGGTCAGACAATAAGCCAGCCCACAGTGGTAGGGTTAATGACCCAGGAATTGCAAATTAAATCAACCCACAGGGTTCTTGAAGTAGGTACGGGGTCGGGGTATCAGACTATGATACTTTCTCATTTGGCTAGACATGTTTATACTACCGAAAGGATCAGGTCACTCCATCAAAAGGCAAAAAACCTGGTATTGAAGAAATACAAGCGTGAAAATATTAGTTTTGTCTATTCTGATGGGGCTTTGGGATTGCCAGACGCAGCAGAATTTGACAGAATTATTGTAACTGCTGCATCGGAAGAAGTTCCCAGAAATTTGATGGAACAATTGAAGGTAAATGGAATAATGGTGCTACCTGTTGTGGAGAGTGAATGGCAACAAAGATTGGTTGTTGTGAATAAAACAGAGCCCGAAGTGGAATATAAGGAAGTATGTGCTGTAAGGTTTGTCCCTCTAATTGAGGGAATTGAGGATGCATAAATACATTACATTTTTTAATACTGATTTGGGGTGGATAAATACCATGAATAAGTATTTCAAACGAGTTTTGTTGATAAGTTCCTGTTTTTTCTTGTTGACAAATTGTGCGCCGGATATCCGTGATGATGTTACCAAAATCCCTGATGCCAAAGTACCCTTTGATGAATTGCAAACTTGGCCCAAAGCTGATTCTGACGGTATATTTCAGTTTGATAACCGTAGATATGTTGAGGTACGTCTAGGAGAAACCCTTGAGGATATCGCCAAAAGAACAGACGAAGATCCCATGGTTATTGCAGAATTAAATCAAATTAGACTTGACGGTACGCTACAGCCCGGTAAAGTCCTTCTCCTACCACACAGAGATGTACGCTCAGGCGGCCAAGATGCTACCGGTATTGGCACCAGTGAAACAGACACCTCCGATTTTGAAATTGACATCAGGGGAAGAACAGAAAATTATTACAGACATAGGGTACAAAAGGGTGAAACCGCATACACCATCGCGAACCTCTATGACATTTCTGTAAGAACCTTGGCCGATTGGAATGAACTGGATGCCGATTTTGCTGTGATGGAAGGTGAAGTCCTGATTATACCAGCACCAAATCAGGTCATTGAAGAGAATGTACAAATCAGTACCAATCCAGAACCGGTATCCTCTCCCAGCCAAGAGCCAGAAAAGGAAGAGGAGCCTGCAACAGTGGCTACAGAGAAACCTGTGGAAGAAGTAGAGGTTGTAGCAGAAATAGAGGAAGAGACAGAAGTGAAAACTGAGACTCCTGAAGTAAGGGTTGCCGAACCAATAATACCCGATGAAATAGACTGTAACAATTTCGAGCCAGCCCAATTCGGATTTGATACACCTTTAAGCGGAGAATTAATTGCGGATTATTCAAACCAGCCGAGTGGAAACAAGGGAATTGATATATCTGCCCCGATAGGAACTCCGGTTGTTGCTGTTGGTAGCGGTAAGGTTGCGCTCATTTCAGATCTGGCTGAGGGTACAAAGGTACTTCTGGTACTTCACGAATGTAACGTCTTTTCAATTTACCAAAATCTTCAGGATATAACCTTGGAGCGTGGAGATTTGGTAGCAAGAGGTCAACAGTTGGGAACATTGGATTCAACACTCGGGTATTTGCATTTTGAAATTAGGGTTGGTCCTGATTCAGCAGATCCCAAAAGGTATCTTCCATCCAATAGTTACAACAACTGATAACTTTGGGGTTTAATAGGGCGATCCGATCGCCTTTATTGGGGCTTCAACCAAGGCACAGATACTTAAGACTTAATCTTTACCCAATTTTATCTTTGGGTTAATCATTTTTCAAATCAATGGAGAATACAATGACGGATAAAGTAGCCCTAGTAACTGGTGCTGGAACGGGTATTGGAAGGTCAGCAGCAATTTCCCTATCAGGAATTGGTTACAAATTGGTTTTGGTTGGAAGGCGATCTGATCCGTTGAAAGAAACTGCATCTTTTTGTAGTAATACCGATTCCCTTTGTATTCCTACTGACGTTTCGGATCCGGAACAGGTAAAGCGCTTATTTGAAAAATTGGTTAGTCATTTTGGTCGGTTGGACCTCTTGTTCAATAATGCAGGTACCGGAACTCCAGCAGTAGGTATAGATGAATTAACATTTGAGGATTGGAATAATTGTGTCAGGGTAAATTTAACTGGATCTTTCCTATGCTCCAAACACGCTTTTGCAATTATGAAATCGCAAGAGCCGAGGGGAGGAAGAATAATTAATAATGGATCTGTATCAGCACATGCTCCAAGACCAAAAACTGTAGCGTACACCGCCACCAAGCATGCCATTACCGGTTTAACCAAAAGTATTTCACTTGACGGCCGGGAATTTGATATCTGTTGTTCCCAGATTGATATCGGAAATGCTGATACAGAAATGGCCGCCAAATTTAAAGTCGGTGTACCACAAGCCTCTGGTCTAATAAGTACGGAACCTGTATTTGATGTTGAGCATTGTGGTGAGGCCATAGCATTTATTGCACAGTTCCCTCTTAGTACCAATATTCAGTTTCTCACCATAATGGCGACTAAAATGCCATTTATAGGGAGGGGATGAAGTTAAGACTAAATCCCGTGAGGTGGTGTATGCAGCACGACCCAAGGGTTGTACTGCATGACATAAAAGAAATTTAGAGTAAGTAGCTTTGAAGCCACTTTATATCCATGAAATATTCATTAATTTGTTAAAGCTTTGTCGGGTGAAAGGGTCAGGATTCAATATTTCGCTTAAGCTTACCTGCCAAAAAAAGAATATATTGCCAAGCAACTCTTCCTGACCTGGCACCACGGGTCTGTTGCCACTCAATTGCATCGGTTGTCAACATCCTTTCAGTAGCATTCAGACCATAGTGGAAACAATATTTGTTTATTATTTCCAGATACAAATCCTGGGTGCATGGGTGAAATCCCAGCCACAAACCAAACCTGTCCGATAAGGACACTTTCTCATCAACCGATTCAGAAGGATTAATGGCTGTTGATCTTTCATTTTCGATCATATCCCTTGGCATCAAGTGCCTTCGATTGGATGTCACATAAAATATTACATTTTTGGGACGACCCTCTACCCCACCATCAAGTGCAGCTTTCAGGGTTTTGTAATTGTTCTCCTCCATGGAAAACGAAAGGTCATCACAAAAAAGGATAAATTTTTCCTTTGCTTCCCGTAATATATCCATAAGCCGGTCAAGCGTAGGTAAATCCTCCCGGTGGATCTCAATAATCTTCAAATCCTTAACTGAACGTGATATTTCCCAGTGAATGGCCTTTACCAATGAAGACTTCCCCATACCCCGCGCTCCCCACAGAAGGGCATTATTTGCTGAATATCCTTGAGAAAAGTTCAAGGTATTTTGAAATAGGGTTTCTTTGGTTCTGTCTATACCCAAAAGCAGGTCCAGCTCTACCCGATTGACCTTTTCAACTGGGTGAAGAATATCTGGATTTATTCTCCAAACAAAAGCATCTGCCAGAGTAAAATTCGGGTCCTTTGGAGGAGGTGGGGACAACCTTTCTGCTACTTTAGCAATTCTGGTAACTTGATCTATCAGTTCTCTATCTGTCATCGGTTAAGCTCTCTCCAAGAACAAATCGTCCAGATAAAAAATTAACTTGAACGTCGCCCATTTAGGATTCTTCATCTTCCTCATCAAAAAGAATCCCCTCCTTGGCATACTGTTCATCCCTTTTCTTTTCTACTCTTTTAACCAACCAGATTGAAATTTCATAAAGACCATACACTGCTGTAAATAAAATGACCTGGGTAATAACATCGGGTGGGGTAACAACGGCTGCCAGAACCAATATACAAACAACAGCATATTTTCGAAAACCGGCTAAACCCTTGCCAGTTACCAAACCAGCTTTACCCATCAGGGTTAATAATACCGGTAGCTGAAAACACAACCCAAATGCCAGTATGAATTTAATGGTCAGGTTTAAATATTCAGCCACGGAACCCTGGAAAGTAACACCTACATCAGCAATTATTTCTTTTCCATCGGCAAGAATATCAATATCGGAAGCATTGTCTGTAGTTACTGCCTCCACTTCCTGAACTCTTTGATCTTCAGTCGGAATTGCCTGGTCCTGATTGGAATTTTGATCTTCTGAAAGAACTATCTCGGTTGGTGGAGTTTCTGCTAAGGTACTTTCCTGTTGAAAACTCAGGAAGAAATTAAAGGCCAGTGGGATAACAATAAAGAATGCAAAGGAAGCACCGAGGAGGAACATGAAAGGGGAGGCAATCATGAACGGCAGGAAAGCACTCTTCTCATTCTTGTAAAGACCTGGTGCAACAAACCTCCACAACTGAAAGCCAAGATATGGAAAGCTAAGGATAAACCCTCCCATAAAGGAAATCCTGACTGCAACAAAAAAACCTTCCTGCAATTTGATGAGAATAAGATTGCATTGTTGTCCTCTTGATAGAAGCGCATTGCAGATAGGTTCAGTTAGAAAGTTAAAAATAGGTTCCCAAACCGCAAAGCAGGCAACCATGCAGACCAAAAAGGCCAAAACACAGCGGATCAGCCTTTTCCTCAGTTCAGCCAAATGCTCTATTAATGGGGCTTTGGTACTTTCGATGTCTTCCTGGTCAGGCATGACCTAATCTTAATGAACCGAGAGGTTTTGATTTTCATTTTTATTTGCTTCGCTCCCATTCTGCTCGGCTGCCAACTCAATCTCTTCCAACTCATTTTCGGAAGTGATTTTTTCGGAAGTGCCTGAAGGTATGCGATTATCATCCGAGTTTTCTGTTTCTACTCCTTTGCTCAAACTCGCATCGGGCTTGGATTGTCCCTTCTCTTTAGAAGGTTTCTTTTTGGGAGGGGGTTTATTCAGGGCTGTGGACATGATTTTATTATCTGGAACATTCAATCCATCGGTCACCCTGTCTGCAAGTTCATTGAACTTGTCCAACCCCAACTGCTTCGGTGACGTGGCTGCTTTAATGCCGGTTGAGAGGTCTTTAACCCCTGTTTCACTAGCTGCGCTGTCCATTGCTCTCTGAAATTCACGGGCCATCGCCCTCATTCGCCCCATGACCTGACCCAGGGATTTAAACATTCCGGGCAGGTCTTTGGGACCTACAACGATTAAAGCTACAACTCCAACTAGTAGGATTTCACCCCATCCTAAGTCAAACACAATAGTCTTTACAAAAATTTACGATTTGTTCTCTTTTTCGCCTTCGGAGGTAATTTCGTCCTGACCTTCCTTTAGCCCTCTTTTAAAGGATGAAAATCCTTTACCGACTTCACCCATAAGACCGGCAATCTTACCACGACCAAAAAGAACCAATACAACTATTGTGATCAACAATAATCCAGGAATCCCAATATTGTTCAACATTACTCAACTCCAGTTTCAGTTAGGGCTTTGTCACCCACGTATATCAGATATAAACTAAATCCTGCCCTTATTCAAGAAAATCAAAGGACACATTTTATCTAACTTCACCTTTTCCTCTATACAAAAAACTGCGCAAATTTGTAAATTCAGGTGGCAGATTGAGTATCACCTTGGCTTAGGTTCTGGTCCTTACTTTCCTTGTAGGGATCAATCAGTCTTGTCTGGGTAATACAAGGAAAAAGAAAACATTTGCTACGTTTCAGACTTAACCACATTCGTGACCCTGGTTTCGGTAAAAAAACAGAAGGTACAGAGGCTTTAAGCAGGGATTTGTCACACTCCATCCGAAATTCTACCAAACTGGTATTACCCATATAGCGGGCCTTTTCAACTGTGGCCAAAACGGGTACACCATCTTCAGCTGTTGGTAAGGGCCCACTTCCTTTCCTATCAAAATCAATTCTCATATGTTGGGGGCGACTTATAATCTCTACATCTGCCCCATCCTTGAAATCAGGAGTTGCAAATCTCCCGAAAGGTGTATTGATTTCTGAATTTTCTACGACCCCATGAATAACGTTCAAATCGGAGAAAAAAGAAGCCACATCCCGGTTTTTGGGAAAATTATAGAGATTATAAGGGGAACCAGTCTGGACAATTCCACCCTCTTTCATCAATACGATTTCATCAGCCATACGCATGGCTTCAGATGGTTCATGGGTAATCAATAATACTGCAACCTTTTCTTCCATCAGAATGTTGATGGTCTCTTCTCGAACAAAATCCCTTAACCTGTCATCCAGGTTGGAAAAAGGTTCATCCAACAACATTATTCTGGGCTTGGGAGCTAGAGCCCTGGCTAGCGCAACCCTTTGCTGTTCTCCTCCAGAGAGATGATGTGGATATTTTTTCCGTAAGGGTTCGAGATTAACCCGATACAATAGCTCGGTAATCCTTTCCTTTCGGTTTGACCCTCTTCCGATAAGGCCAAAGGCAACATTCTCCTCTACCGTAAGATGGGGAAAAAGAGCAAAATCCTGAAATAGAAGCCCGACTGATCTTTTTTCAGGGGGGATATGAACTTTCTGGTTTGAAATAGCTTGGCCATCAATCAAGACTTCTCCAGTGTCTTGGCGATCAACTCCAGCAACAATCCTTAAAGTTGTTGTTTTGCCGCAGCCTGATGGACCCAACAGGCATGTCAATTCACCAGCCCTGACAGACAGCGAGATATTATCCAATATCTGCTTACCCCCAAGAATACGAGTGATTCCTTTAAGTTCTAGTTTGGCCACCATCTCTAAAAATTCAAAACTATCTTATTCCCGACTAATTTAATGGGTATTTAGATAATTAAGCAAGTCCCAAATTTCAATTTTTTATGAAAATGCATTTAATGTTCAGTTCAAAAGTAATTTTCTGTGAAAAAAATCTGACTATTCTCGGGCATGGGTGGCATGCAACAAGTACAATCCTTCTGCCATGAATTACGCAATCCTTCTCCTTGAATCATTGATGAACTCCTGTCGATGGAATAAGTCAGGAATTTACCATATTCTTCTTTATTAAATAGTTGCGTTTACAGCCCCACCATCTATCAGCAGGTTTTGTCCTACAATAAAACTTGCCTGTTGAGAGCATAGAAATGCACATGCTGCTCCAAATTCTTCTATTTGACCATAACGGCGAGATGGAATTGTTTTCTTTCTCTCAGATTCAGCAGCTTCCCGAGTAATGCCAGATGCCTTGGCTGTTTCATTATCCAGGTAAGCAGACCGGTCCGTCGCGTGAATTCCTGGTAAAAGATTATTTATGGTTACGCCGTATTGTGCTACCTGTCTTGAAGTCCCCGCGACAAATCCAGTCAGCCCCGCCCTGGCAGTATTGGATAAACCCAAAACAGGTATCGGTGCCTTTACCGATTGTGAAGTAATGTTGACAACCCTTCCCCACCCTTTATCTATCATTTTTGGGAGGGCAATTTTCATCATTTCTATTGGCGCTAGCAAATTACTATCAAAGGCAGCAATAAAATCTTCTCTCTCCCAATCTGTCCACATTCCTGCCTTGGGACCAGCTGCGTTGTTAACGACTATATCTGGATTGGGACAAGCCTCAAAGAGTTTGTTTCTTCCCTCCTCAGTCGTGACATCACCTTGAATCTCAACAACATCAACCTTAAATCTAGTCCTGATCATATTCCCGGAGGTAACCAGGCTTTCTTTTCCTCGTCCATTAATTACAAGGTTTACACCTTCTTCAGCGAGTGCTTGTGCACATCCAAATCCTAACCCTTTAGTTGAAGCGCATACGATCGCCCATTTTCCTTCGATTCCAAAGTCCATTTCCCAATCCTATCCTTACAGAACAAATTAATGATCAATTTTTTTCCAACACAACCCCAAGTTCCCTTTAATCTTCATAAAAATTCGAATTATAGGGTACAGCTAATCTACACAGGGGAAAGCATATGAAAACATTTAAGGATTTCGGTCTAGATACCAAAATGTTAAATGCAATAGAAAAACTAGGTTATGATAAACCTACCGAAATTCAAGCGCAAACAATTGAACCTGCCATCGACGGTAGTGATATTTTGGGAATTGCTCAAACGGGCAGCGGTAAAACAGCTGCTTTTCTAATTCCATTAATCAAGAAGCTTGCCGAGGGCAAGGCAAAAGCCAGAATGCCAAGAGGCTTGATTCTTACACCCACAAGAGAGCTAGCCGCACAGATTTATGACAATTACAATGAACTCTCTAATGACATCAAACTATCCAGTACATTGATTATAGGAGGTACTTCCTACCAAGAACAACAAAAATCCCTGAATACTGGTGTAGATATCATCATCGGTACACCAGGTAGAATTTATGATCATCTGGAGCGGCAGAATGTAATGCTTCATGGAATACATTTCTTGGTAATAGATGAAGCAGATAGAATGCTTGATGAGGGGTTTATCCCCCAAGTTGAAATGATCTGTTCAAGAACATCACCCCAACGCCAGACTTTATTTTTCTCTGCTACCATGAATCCTGAAATTGAAAAGATTTCTGACAATTTCCTGACGTTCCCCTTGCGAATTGAAGTCAACCCTCAAGCCTCGGTATCGGATGATATTGAACAGCTTGTCTATCTGATAGACCCTAGAGGTACAAGGGACCTATTCAAGAAAAAGAGAACTATTCTCAGGAAGATAATTTCAAGTTTTGGTGATGATCTAACTAACGCAATTATCTTCAGTAACACAAAAAGTAGTGTTGATATTTTACAATCTTCAATGAAGGTCCACCATTACAAAAGCGAATCGATTCACGGAGACCATACACAAACAGTACGAACTGAAGCTTTGACCAAGTTCCGAAATGGAGAAATACAATTCCTTATAGCTTCAGATGTTGCATCGCGTGGACTGGATATCCCTCTGGTGTCCCATATCATAAATTTTGATGTTCCTTCCAATCCAGAGGATTACATTCATAGAATTGGTAGAACAGGTCGGGCTGGAAACAGGGGCACCTCAGTAACCTTGTGTAGCAAGAAAGAGCTCCCTGCCCTCGACAATATTGAAAGCCTAATTTCGCAACCTTTGAATAAATATAAAATTATGCTTAAAGGAAGATCCCAGGATTTGAAAATTATTCCTATTGACGAAGTCCAAAAAAGTAAAGGGGAAAAGTCTAAGATAATGACAGACAACGATATAGAAACTGAACTTGAAACACAGCTTTTACCTTCTGAAGATAATAAATCTTACCCCAAGCAAAAAAGAAAGAAAAAACGAAGTCCTGAAAGAGAAAGTAATGCCAAGAATCAACTTGGATCCAAAAATGAACACTCACATCATTCAGAAGTTAGTCCCGATAATATGGAATCAATGGAAAGGCTTGAAGAAAAATCTGAATCAGGCCCTCAAAAACCGGTAAAGAGAAGATGGTCCTATCGCAAGAAGGATTTACCGAAAAGGAAATCAAAACATGATTCATCTTCAGCAATTAATGAAACTGATGATGGTGTAGATAACTTTTCTGGTGATATAACGTCGGATGAATTACCTGTCCAAGCCGAAGGGCAAACTCCAGTTGATGAAAATCACCAGAATACAAAGAGACAGCCCCGGGATGCTGGTCAGAAAGATACAAATAAAACCAGAAGAAGTTCAAACAATGCTAAAAACAGGGGGTTTGAGGGAAGAACACCTTCTTTTGTATTCTATGAATTTGATTGACTATTCAGGGTTATATCAAATCAGACCTATCGGACAGCGATCTGAATCACTGGGCTTTTTCCAAAATTGTCAATACAGAATTTCTTGGTAGCTTTAGCCACCATTCCTTTGATACTGGATTCACGCGAATACAACCGTTCTGAACCTTCATAAAATTTAGCCAAAATTTTAGTCTTCAGCTCCCCCTTGTACTCAGCAAAAAATTCTTCACTCAAACCAGCAGCCTGAATAATTATATCTTCCCTCGTGATCTTGTCTGAGTTTCTAATGAGATAAATTGAAACCAAACCATTTTGTGCGATTTTCAGCCTATCCCTGATCGATATATCCCTACTCCCAATCAATAACTTTCCATCTACACATAGGCGACCAATATGCTCTTTTTCCTCCCTCAGAACTTCCTCACGAGTAATATCTACCATTGATCCGTTGGGCACAACCAAGGCATTGTACCCTGAATTCATGGCTAACTCTGCGTGTTTTTGCAAATGCCTGTATTCTCCATGCATGGGGATAACAAGATTCGGATTCACGAGTTTATGGAGTTTTTCCAGATCTGATTGGTTGGGATGCCCTGAGACATGATAAAGACCCGACGAATCATCAATAACATTTACTCCCAATTCAACGAAACGGTTTTGGATTTTGCTTACAGCCACTTCATTACCAGGTATGGTTTTTGAGGAATAAATTAATGTATCGCCCCTTTTTACTCTTATACCTTTGAATTTACCTCCCCTTGATAATTGGGCTGTTGCAGCTCTCGGTTCTCCCTGACTGCCCGTAGCCAAAATTACCAAACTGTTTCTTGGTAGATTTACAGCTTCATGAACCGGAATTAAATTCGGTAATTCCGACAGGATGCCGACTTCAAGCGCATGATTAACTAATCTGGTCATTGCTCTTCCCAAAAGAATGACATATCGTCCGCAATGTTCCGCTACGAGTGAAATCTGATAAATTCGTGCAATATGAGAAGCAAAAGTGGTTGCAATAACCATGCCATCACAGTCCTGAATAAGGTCTACCAAATTTTGGCCAAGTTCAGACTCGGACCTCCCGGCACCAATATTGAAGGCGTTGGTTGAATCACATACTAAAGCCAAGTTTTCTGTACCGGAAATTTCTCCCCATACCTCCTCGTCAAATGGTTCGCCAATAACAGGGTCAGGATCAATCTTAAAATCTCCGGTATGAACAATCCTCCCGGCAGGTGTATCAATAATCAGGCTGGAAGATTCCGGGGTTGAATGGGAGATTGGAACAAAGGATACCTGAAATGGACCTGCTGCGATTCTCTCGGGAAAGATATCAACAGAATGAAATTGCTTTCTATCCCCTCCATATTCACTGACACAATCCAATGCAATTCGCTTTGAAAATTCCCTTGCGTAGACGGGAACTCCCAAATCCTGAGATATAAACGAAATTGCTCCTACATGATCCAAATGACCATGAGTCAGGAATATGGCTTCCACTTGGGAACTTCTCTCCACTAACCATGTATAATCAGCCATTATCAGATTTACCCCAGGAGTTGTTTCCATGTCAGGGAATGTCACTCCAGTATCCACTACAATGAACCGCTCCTTGCCCTTGGGACCATACCCGTAGACATACATGTTCATTCCTATTTCGGCGGCACCACCAAGGGGTAGATAAATCAACCTAGGGTTTGTCATATTTTCCATTTCTATTATAATTATAAATGACTAGGAGCCCGTGTATTGTCAGTTCGACATCCAGCTTGTCAAATAAGTGGTTAGCTTTCGAAAGGATTTTGGAATATCCACCCGTACCAATTACTTTTAAGTCTCTACCCTGCTCTGCCTTAATTCTTTTGCATATTCCTTCTACAAGGCCTACATAGCCCCAGAAAATACCTGAATGCATACAATCTAGAGTGTTCTTCCCAATAACTGCCGGTGGCTGTACAACACCTACATGTGGGAGAGCAGCTGCAGCTTCATGCAGTGCCTTCAAGGATAAATCAATTCCTGGAGAAATTACACCTCCGATATAGGCCCCATCATTATCAACAACATCGAATGTTGTAGCTGTCCCAAAATCAACTACTATCAAGTCCCCGCCGAATTGATCAAAAGCCGCTACGGTGTTAACCAGCCTGTCAGCTCCGACATGTACCCCAGGGTCAATTCTGACTTCAACTGGTAGCAGACAATTCTCGGAACCCACAATTAGCGGTTTGGTTTCAAAGTATTTGTGGCATAGTTGCTCAAGATTAAAAAGAACCCCTGGTACGACCGAGGATATTATGACAGTTTCTATGTCGCTTATGTTTGCTTTCAAACCGATCAGGGGCTTCAGCCAGACATAATACTCATCACATGTTCTGTTCGGATAAGTTGAACATCGCCAGCTTTCCAAGGTTTGATTGTCATCAAAAATTGCGAATACGGTATTTGTATTTCCAACATCAATTGCCAATAGCACTTTTTGTTTCCTCAAATATCATATCCCCGGCCGAGAAAAATTCTTTACCTTGATGCGTTGCAATAATAGACCGCCCTTGGTCATCTATACCTTCGAAAACACCTTTTGTTTCTTTCCTGTCACTCCTGAACGTTATTCTTTTCCCCAAATCAAAAGCATGGTCCAACCACAAATCTCGAATACGCGAAAACCCACAGGAGTTATAGGTTTTTTCGAATTTTGTTACTCTTTCAGCTAATACGTCAAGAAATTCCCTACTGGAGATGTTAAAACCTGTTAACTGGGCAATCCCCCCTGGGTCAAGTTTCCTGGTTGGAATACCTTCCAATTCGGGTACCTCATGTAGATTGACGCCAAATCCCGTAATCAAATAATTCGTCCCAGCCTGGCTAATATTTTCCAGCAGAATCCCTGCCACTTTTTTCCTCATCAACACGACATCATTTGGCCATTTCAAAAAAAATTCATAATTGCCATCGGTGAAATAGCATAATGTTTCATGAAGAGCCAACCCCGACAAAAAAGACCTAAGGGGGATAAGCCGTATAGCTTCATCCGTTTTTTGGAGGTAGGTTGCAAAAAAGTTATTGGATCCCGAAATCCAGGTTCGACCAGCCCGTCCTCTCCCCTTGGTCTGGGTCCTGGTCCAGATCCAAGTCGGCTTGGAATATCCTGAGATGTGATTTACTGCTTCTGAATTGGTACTTTCCAAGCTGTCAAAAATACGGAAGTCGTAGTTTCTCTCCAAAACATTATCCTAGTTGAACAACGTTCCAGTGGCAGCTTGACTGATATCAATGATCCCAAATAAGTTGGCAACACCAACAATTACAAAAGTTCCCGATAGAACAAGAGTAATCACTGAAGTTCTTGGCATGGTATCATCAAGTTTCTCGCCCGGGTCACCAAAATACATAAAATATACCAGTCGTAAATAGTAGTAAGCTCCAATTACCGAGGCAATTGCCCCTCCAAGAGCTAACCAATACATACCTACATCAATAACAGCCAAAAAGACATATAATTTGGCAAAAAAGCCTACCAAAGGTACTATTCCTGCCAAGGAGAAAAGTAAAAGAAGAAGGGAAAATGCCTTAACCGGTGCTTGTCTCGAATATAATCCCAGTGAATAAATATCAGAAACCGGCCTGCCCCCCTGCCTCATTGAGAGAATAAAGGCAAAAGTTCCCAGGTTCATGATGGTATAAATCACCATGTAAATCAACATGGCCTGAAATCCCTTTTCTGTTCCTGAAGCAATACCCATCAAGGCATAACCCATATGGGCTATTGAGGAATAAGCCATCAGTCGTTTTATATCAACTTGACCGATAGCCGCTATGGAGCCGAGGAACATGGAAACAAAGGCGATACCACCAACAATAATTTGCCAATCATTGGCGATTGGACCAAAGGCTTCCAACAACAATCTGGCAAACAGGATCATGGCAGCCACCTTTGGGGCTGTAGCAAGGAAAAGGGTAACCGGTGTGGGCGCACCCTCGTAAACATCAGGCGCCCACATATGAAAAGGAGCTGCAGAAACTTTAAAGGCCAATCCCACGATCAGGAAAGCCAAACCAAACAGCAATCCAACCGAAGTTTCACCATTTGATATCGCCTCAGATATACCACCCATCAGGGTTGTTCCAGAAAATCCATAGGTAAGTGAAGCACCGTAGAGAAGTAAGCCGGAAGACAGAGCACCAAGGACAAAATACTTCAAACCTGCTTCGGTGGATTTAGAATAGTTCCGATGGAAGGCAGCAAGAACATAGAGGGACAGTGACTGAAGCTCAATACCCATATACAATACCATCAACCCATGGGCAGATACCATTATCATCATCCCCAATACCGCAAATACCACGAGGATGGGAAATTCAAACTTCAATATTCTCTCCCGGCTCAGATAATCCTGACTCAAAAGGAGAACAACTGCCGAAGATAGCGCGATGATAACCTTGGCAAACCTGGAAAATCCATCATCAACGAATGCACCTCCAAAGGCCTGTTTAGTACCTGTGGTTGCCAATCCAATCCAGAGACTTAAACCTATAAGGAAAACACTGGTAAGCCACACCAACGCCGTACCAGTCTTCTGTGAATTGGAAAAGACTGCCCACATCAAAGCCGCTAACCCGTAGGATGCCAGAACCAATTCAGGTAGTATCGTTGTCAGGTCACTTGGAAACATTGTTATTCACTAAAGCTAAATATCCATCATTTCGGTAGGGAATCCAAAACATGATTTTTTAATTCCATAACTGCGGGTCCGGTAATTTCAGTAACCAAAGAGGGATAGACACCTAATAAAAGTGTCATGATGATCAAGGGAGTGAATACGAGTTTTTCTCGTCCACTCAGGTCTGTGACACTGGCTAGTGAAGCCTTTACCAGATCACCAAGGACAACCCGGCGAAAGACCCACAAGGCATAGGCAGCCGACAGAATAACACCAGTTGCAGCAAAAAAGGCTGCCCAAGTATTTACCTGAAAAATCCCAGCCAGGGTCAAGAATTCACCAACAAAACCACTTGTTCCTGGAAGCCCAACATTCGCTAGGGTAAAAAACATGAAACCCAGTGCATAAACCGGCATCCTGATAACCAATCCCCCATAATCATCTATCTTTCTTGTATGCATTTGATCGTACACAACACCTACACACAGGAACAGCGCACCGGATATCAGACCATGGGATAACATTTGAAAAATGGCCCCTTCCAATCCCTGATGTGTAAAAGAAAAAATTCCGATGGTCACAAATCCCATATGTGCAACGGAAGAATAGGCAATCAGCTTTTTGATATCCTCCTGCATCATCGCAACGAGAGAAGTATAAATAATGGCAATGACGCTGAGCCATATTACGAAGTCAGAAAATATATCCGAAGCAATTGGAAACATCGGCAAACTGAACCGAAGAAAGCCATAACCACCCATTTTCAATAGAATAGCGGCTAGAATTACTGAGCCTCCAGTGGGAGCTTCAACATGGGCATCCGGTAACCAGGTATGAAAAGGCCACATTGGCACTTTAACAGCAAATGAGGCGAAAAAGGCCAGCCATAACAATGATTGGATACCTCCAACAAGCTCCCAACCCAGGATTGAGAGAGGAAGGTATGAGAACTCATGGTTAAGAAGTACTTCGATATCAGTGGTCCCGGCATCAACCCACATGTAGACCATTGCAATCAGCATGAGTATGGAACCGAGGAGTGTATAAAGAAAAAATTTGAATGTCGCGTAGAGTTTGCGTTCCCCACCCCAGATACCGATAATCAGAAACATGGGGATCAGACCGGCCTCGAAGAAGAAGTAGAACAGGACCAGATCAAGGGAACAAAACACGCCAATCATGAATGTTTCAAGAACCAGGAAGGAGATCATGAATTCCTTAATTCGAATTTCCACCTTCCAGCACGCAAGGACGGTTATTGGCATCAGGAATGTTGTCAGAAGGATGAATAATACACTTATTCCATCAACACCCATTTTATATTTCAGACCAAGTAACCAGGTATATTCCTCAACGAACTGAAACCCTTCCTGACTGGGTTCAAACCCAAATATCAAAAACAGGGAAATTAAAAATGTTGCCCCAGTGGCAACCAATGCCAGCAGTTTGATGTTCTTGGCAGCAGCATCGTCCTCTCCCCTGATGAAAAACATCATGATCAGTGCTGCGATCAAAGGGGTAAAGGTGATAACTGTAAGGAGGTTATTCATAATCAACCACCTCCGAACAGCGCTACATAAATGACGATTAGACCCATCCCCAATACAATCATCAAGGCATAGTGGAACAGATAGCCCGATTGTAATCTAACAGCCAGTTGAGTCAGTGCAGGTACACTACGTTTGGCAACCAGGTGGAGAAGACCGTCAATTGTCTTTCCATCTCCAACCTTCCAGAGGAAAGTTCCCAGCCATTTGGCAGGTCTGACCAAAGCAACCTCATACAATTCATCAAAATACCACTTATTGAGTAAAAACAGATACAGCGGTCGCTGAGAGCGAGCAAGAGCAGAAGGTATATCGGGTGATTTAATATAAAAGATCCAGGATAATCCAAACCCTAAAAGCATGGCGATGAATGGGGACGCCTTAACCCAGCCCGGAACATCATGAGCATCATGAAGAACATGGTTTTCTGCACCAACGAAAACCGAAGGGCCAAAAAATTCCCCGACATAATAGCCGAAAAACTCAGGATACCAGATCATGCCAGCAAAGACTGATCCCAAAGCCAAAAGAATCAATGGTACCAGCATCGACCATGGTGATTCATGAGCATGGGCATGTGTTTCTGAATCACCCTTCTGAGGACCGAAGAAGGTCATGAAGATCAATCGCCAGGAATAAAAACTGGTCATGGCCGCTGCTAAAAGCAAAAGAATAAAGGCCATAAGGCCAGTATCGGTATTTGCCGCGAAAGTAGATTCCACAATTGCATCCTTTGAAAGGAACCCGGCAAATCCAATCTGGGTCAAGGGTATACCCAAGCCTGTTATGGCTAATGTCCCAATCATCATGGTCCAGAAGGTTATCGGAACCTTTGTACGAAGCCCTCCGTAATTTCTCATATCCTGCTCGTGATGCATGGCATGAATTACCGACCCTGCACCCAAAAAGAGCAGTGCCTTAAAGAAAGCGTGAGTAAACAAATGGAACATTGCGGCCTGGTATACCCCTACGCCCGCAGCTGCAAACATGTACCCCAACTGGGAACATGTTGAATAGGCAATCACCCGTTTTATATCATTTTGAACCAGTCCAACGCTGGCAGCAAAAAGTGCCGTGATGGCTCCAATTATAGTAATTACAGCTAGAGAAACCGGAGCAAATTCATAAAGAGGAGACATCCTGCAAACGAGGAATACACCCGCAGTAACCATTGTAGCTGCATGAATTAATGCAGAAACGGGTGTTGGACCCTCCATGGCATCAGGTAGCCAAGTATGCAAGAACAACTGTGCTGACTTTCCGGCTGCCCCAATAAAAAGAAGGATTCCTGCAAGTTCTGCTGCATTAACCTCCATCCAAAGGAAAGAAATGGTTCTTTGGGAGAGACTTTCAGCCTGGGCAAAAACATCATCAAGTAGAACTGAATTGGTAAGGGCAAAAAGTGCAAATATACCCAGTGCCATCCCAAAATCACCAACTCTATTGACAATAAAGGCCTTTATGGCAGCAGCGTTGGCCGAAGGTTTCCGATAATAGAACCCGATAAGAAGGTAAGAGGCTACACCAACACCCTCCCAGCCGAAAAATAATTGAACCAGATTGTTTGAAGTAACCAGGGCCAACATGGCAAACGAGAAAAATGACAGATATGCAAAGAACCTGGGTTTATAACTTTCATGTTCTTTCCATTGAGGGTCCCCGTGCATATATCCGACGCTATAAAGATGAACGAGGGCCGAAACCGTAGTTACAACAACCAGCATGATAGCCGTTAACCGGTCCAGTCTGATTGACCAGTTAGAAACAAAACTGTCACTCGCAATGAAGGTAAAAATCTGGGTGATCTGGGTTTCACCGCTGAAGGTAAAGAAAACAATCCAGCTCAAAACTGCCGATAAAAACAGTAATCCCGTTGCTGAATATATTGCAATCTTTTCTCCAAAAAAATGGTGTCCAAACCCACTTAACACGGCACCAAGCAAGGGACTGAAGAGAATTACCAATTCCACCGGATTACCCCTTCAAAAGGCTAACATCGTCAACGGAAATAGATTTCCGATTTCTGAAGAAACAAACCAATATGGCTAAGCCGATAGCGGCTTCGGCAGCAGCCACTGTCAATACAAACATGGCAAACACCTGCCCAACCATATCCTGTAGGTGAACAGAAAAAGAAACCAGATTGATATTCACCGCAAGTAAAATCAGTTCAATGGACATTAAGATGATGATTACGTTCTTTCGATTTAAAAATATTCCGAATACCCCTGTTACAAACAGAACAGCAGCCACCACAAGATAGTGTTCCAGACCAATCATGATAGACCCTTTCCAGATGGTACATCTTTCAAGGAAACGGATTTTTCAGCATCTCGATACATTTGTGATACAACGTCCTGTTTCTTGACACCTTCACGCTTTCTATGGGTTAAAACAATGGCACCAATCATTGCAACCAAAAGAATCAAACCGGCAATTTGAAAAAGGAAAACGTATTCGGTGTAAATCACATTACCCAAGGCAACAGTATTTTGAACTTCTCCTGGCTGAATTGCCTGACGCAAGTCAGGTGCAATTGCTGAACTGTTCCAATCCGAAAGTTCTATACCCAGGATCAGGAGAAAAACCATCCCTATCAGTAATCCCAGAGGAATGTATCGAGCCATCCCCGCCTTGAGGGTTGCAAAATCAACGTCAAGCATCATCACTACAAACAGGAACAAAACAGCCACTGCTCCGACATAGACAATGATCAAAAGCATGGCTATAAATTCTGCTCCTTGGATAACAAACAATCCTGCTGCTGACAGAAAGGCAAGTATGAGCCAAAGAACTGCATGTACTGGATTGCGGGAAAAAACCACCATCAAACCAGAAGTTATGGCCAGTAGGGAAAAGAAATAAAAAATTATAGTGTAAAGCAACGGTTCTTAACCCATCATATAGTCACAAGGACAGTAAGAATCTTCTGCTTGGGTAGTTTCAAGCAGATCTTTACCGGAATTTTCAGTTAATGAATGCATTTTTGTCATCTACCTGTATTCGGAATCCAGTTCAAGATTCCTGGCTATTTCGGCTTCCCAACGATCACCATTGGCCAGAAGTTTTTCCTTGTCGTAAAACAGCTCTTCCCTAGTTTCTGTAGAGAACTCAAAATTCGGCCCCTCTACAATAGCGTCTACCGGGCAGGCCTCCTGGCAAAACCCGCAATAGATACACTTGGTCATGTCTATGTCGTATCTGGTAGTGCGCCTGGAACCATCCTCTCTGGGTTCTGCATCAATTGTAATGGCCTGGGCAGGACAAATTGCCTCGCACAGTTTGCAAGCTATACATCGTTCTTCCCCATTAGGATATCTTCTCAGGGCATGTTCCCCCCTGAAGCGAGGGGACAGGGGACCTTTTTCATGCGGATAGTTCAGGGTAGCCTTGGAAGAGAAAAAATAATCCATTCCCTTTTTCAAACCACCAACAAAATCTCCCAAGGTTACGTACCTGGCTGCTTTCTTGACCTGATCTCTCTCAAACATTCCCTATCCTCCTATGGCAAAACGGGCATAGGCATCCCAACCAAGGTGGGCAAATAATCCGGATACAGCTACCCACCCGAGTGAAATTGGTAAAATTACCTTCCATCCCAACCGCATCAGTTGATCATATCGGTACCTCGGAACCACAGCTTTAACCATCGCAAACAGAAAGAAGAAAAAGGCCATTTTTCCAACCATCCACAAAGCACCATCTGGTAAACCCGGTATGGGTGAAAGCCATCCTCCAAAAAACAGAATGGACATCAGGGCACACATAAGGAAAATTGCAGCATATTCTCCGGCCATGAATAACAAAAACAGGGTTGACGAATACTCAACCTGATATCCAGCAACTAATTCCGATTCAGCTTCCGGCAAATCAAATGGTGGTCGGTTGGTTTCTGCCAAGGCTGAAATGAAGAACAAAACGGCCATTGGAAGGTGGGGTAACCAATACCAGCTGAAAAAACCGTAATTTCCATCTTGGGCCATCACGATTGCAGTCAGGTTCAAGGAACCAGTTGAAACCAGAATACCTATGATGATAAATCCGATCGACACCTCGTACGAAATCATTTGAGCAGCCGACCTCAGGGACCCCAGAAAGGCATATTTGGAATTGGAAGCCCATCCTCCCATAATCACCCCGTAAACCTCAAGGGAAGAAATTGCGAACACAAAGAGAATACCAACATTGATATTGGCTAATACCCAATTCTCCGCGAAAGGAATAACTGCCCAAGCTAAAAGAGCCAAGACAAATGATATCAGAGGAGCGAGAATAAAGACCGCCCGGTCAGACCCGGCCGGTATCACAATTTCCTTGAATACATATTTCAACAGGTCGGCAACGGATTGAAGCAACCCGAAGGGACCTACAACATTTGGCCCTCTTCGCATCTGGACCGCAGCCCATATTTTGCGATCGGCATAAACCAGGAATACCAGGGAAATCATCACAAACGCCACCACAACCACACACTGGGCCAAGATGATTATGAAGGTCCCAAGATATGAATCCCAAAATTCAAGCATTATCGGTTTGTCCTTACACCAATTCCCAAAATACAATTGGTACGTTATGCAGCTTCATTTAATTCTCCCATCCTTGTCTTGGCTCTGTAGGACAATTCTGCCATAAGTGCCGAAGCCCTGGCAATTGGATTGGTCAAATAAAAGTCCTTAATGACATTTTCAAATTCAGAATTGCTTCCGTGGGTTAGCTCAATTGGTTCCAATTCGTTCTCCCTGACCACATCAAGCTCCATCAGGTGTGGAAATTCCTTGGCCAACTGCACTCTGAGTTGGACTTGATTATTAAATTGAAGTGGTCCATTGAGTTTCCCCGAGAGTGCTCTGATAATGGCCCAGTTTTCCTTGGCTTGACCTATAGGAAAAGTTGCCTTGGAAGCGAGTTGGGGACGGCCTTCAGTGTTGACAAAAATGCCGGATTCTTCAGTATAGGCTGCCGCCGGAAAAATTATATCTGCCCTATGTGCACCCCTGTCCCCATGGCTTCCCTGATAGATGACTTTGGGGCCGTCAGGAATATCAATTTCATCAACACCAAGATTAAAGATGACCCCGGCACCATCCATCGCCTGTTCAAATCCTCCTTCGGAAACAAAACCAAGATCCAGGGCTCCAACCCTTCCGGCTGCTGTATGGAGAATTAATAAACCCGCTCCTTTTTGGGCAAGTTTCATTGCAATACCAAGAGAAGAATTATCCAAATGCCGCCGTAAGGCCCCCTGTCCAATAATGATCAGAGTGTCTGATAAATCCTCTTCCTCCAGAGTTCTGGCCAGTTTTTGCAAAGATAACAAATCGGTTCCATGGTGTTTATAATCATAGGTCAAATCTACAGCTTCACCTACCAGACCCAAATGAGTTCCAGCGAGCCAAGATGCTCTAATCCTGGCATTCAAAACCGGAGCTTCATTACTCGGATCAGTACCAACCAACAAAATTCTTTTGGCCGTATCTATATCCTCTATGGTTGCCGTACCAACGTACCCTGACCTGTTCCCAATAGGAAGATCAACATTATCAACTCTACATTCTTTTCTGCCACCGAGGGAATCAGTTAACAGTCCCAAGGCATAAACTGCTTCAACTGGAGCCAAATCACCGGCGAGGGAAGTTACCTTTTCCGACTTCAGCAATACACTGGCTTCCTCCAAAGCCGTATCCCAGCTACAGGAAACCAATTTGCCCTCAACTCTGACAAATGGTCTGTCCAGACGTTGATTGGTTAACCCATCCCAGACGAATCTTGTTTTATCACTGATCCATTCCTCGTTTACTCCATCATGATTACGGGGAAGGATTCTCATTACCCTGCGGCCTTTCGAATCGACCCTGATATTTGAACCAAGAGCGTCCATGACATCTATCGATTCAACCTTTTCCAATTCCCAGGACCTGGCTGTAAAGGCATAAGGCTTTGAGGTCAAGGCACCTACGGGGCATAAATCAATGATGTTTCCCTGCAAATTGGAATTCAATGTCTGATTGAGATAACTGGTGATTTCAGCATCCTCACCACGCCCGGTTTGACCCATCTGGGTTATTCCAGCTACCTCGGTTGTAAACCGTACACACCTTGTACATGAAATACAGCGGGTCATGTGGGTTTCAACCAGGGGACCCAAGTCAAGGTCGTCGACAGCTCTCTTGGCTTCTTTGTATCTGCTGAAATCCATCCCATAGGCTACGGCCTGATCCTGTAAATCACACTCCCCACCCTGATCACATATTGGGCAGTCCAGAGGATGATTTATCAGAAGGAATTCCATCACGCCTTCCCGAGCCTGTCGAGCCATTTCGCTCCTGGTTCTAATTTCCGGTGGTGCTCCTTCAGGTCCCGGTCTCAAGTCCTTGACCTGCATGGCACAGGAAGCGGCCGGTTTAGGTGGTCCACCAACAATCTCAACCAGGCACATCCGACAATTTCCAGCAATTGACAAGCGCTCATGGTAACAGAATCTTGGAATTTCAATTCCGATCTGTTCGCAAACCTGAATAAGGGTCATATCACCCATAACCTCAGTTTCGATACCATCCACAATTATTTTTCGCAGATCACTCATTCTTTCTCTACCGAAAATTCTAAACCTATAAAGTCCAGTATTTTACGTCACCTCTCCTGCTAAGTTACCATATCATTACGCGGGTATTTTTTCCCTGATAATCCTGTCTTCAATTTCATCCCTAAAATGTCTAATCAACCCCTGAACTGGCCAGGCTGCTGCATCTCCCAACGCACAGATTGTGTGACCTTCCACTTGTTTGGTTATCTTGAGAAGGGTATCAATTTCTTCAATATCAGCCCTGCCATGCACAAATCGTTCCATGACTCTCATCATCCACCCTGCCCCTTCTCGGCAAGGAGTACATTGGCCACAGCTTTCATGTTTGTAAAACTTTGATAAACGCCAAATCGCCTTGATTACATCTGTAGATTGATCCATTACAATCACTGCAGCAGTACCCAAACCCGATTGATGATCACGTAGCCAATCAAAATCCATGATCGCGTCATCACATAAGGATTTGGGAAGTAACGGAACCGAAGCGCCTCCTGGTATTACCGCCTTGAGGTTATCCCAACCTCCCCGAACACCATCACAGTGTTTGTCAATGAGTTCTCGTAAGGAGATCGACATGGTTTCCTCAACCACACAGGGTGAGTTGACATGACCACTTATGGCAAAAATTTTGGTACCGGTATTGTTTTCCCTCCCAAAGGAAGCAAACCAGGTTGCCCCTCTTCTCAAAATGGTAGGAACAACGGCAATTGATTCAACGTTATTCACCGTTGTCGGACAACCGTACAATCCACTTCCTGCCGGAAAGGGAGGTTTCATCCTGGGCATTCCCTTTTTGCCTTCAAGACTTTCCAAGAGAGCTGTTTCTTCGCCACAAATATAGGCTCCGGCTCCATGATGAAGGTATAAATCAAAATCCCATCCTGAATTACAGGCATTTTTACCAAGCAACCCATCCTGGTAGGCCTCGTCAATCGCAGCCTGGAGCAATTCCCTTTCTCTGATGTATTCACCCCTGATGTAAATGTAACCAACATTGGAACTCATAGCAAAACCTGCAATCAGGCAGCCCTCAACCAGGGTGTGAGGATCATGCCTCATTATTTCTCTATCCTTGCAGGTTCCGGGTTCGGATTCATCCGCATTGACCACAAGATAGTGGGGTCGCCCATCAGTATTTTTGGGCATGAAACTCCACTTCAAACCAGTTGGAAAACCGGCGCCCCCACGCCCCCTGAGTCCACTTTCCTTGACCTGAGTAATAATCCAATCCTGACCCTTTTTAATCAGTTCGGCTGTGCCGTCCCAATGTCCCCGCTTCCTGGCACCGGCCAGAGAACAATCTCCCATGCCATACAAGTTGGTGAAAATGCGATCCTCATCTGCTAGCATTGGTTATTGAACTCCCTCTCTTTGAGCAAAACTTACTGCCGGACTTAGATCTTCCTTGTTTTTTGCCAAATCATTTAGACTCTTTACGCCGGATTGAGGTTCTGATGAAAATCGGCCTTTTCTAGAACCTGGCAAAGGTTTCCTGTCTTCAACAAGTTCATCAAGCAAGGTTTCAAAACTTTTTCGGGAAAGATCCTCGAAATAATCCTTGCCAATCTGGACCATTGGTGCATTGGCACAGGCCCCCAAACACTCCACTTCTTCCCAGCTGAATCTGCCACAGGGGGAGATTTCATGTGGCTTCTCAGCGATTCTCTCCTTGCAGACGGAGACTAAATCTTCTGCACCACAAATCATACAGGAGGTTGTACCGCAAACCTGGACATGAGCGATAGAACCAACTGGTTGCAACTGAAACATGAAATAAAAGGTTGCTACTTCATAAGCCCTGATTCGTGCCATTCCAAGCATATCGGCCACATATTCTGTTGCCGGCTTGGTTAACCACCCCTCCTGTTCCTGGGCACGCCACAATAGTGGAATAATTGCTGATGCCTGTCGTCCTTCCGGATATTTGGCAATCTGATCCCTAGCCCATTTCATGTTTGCTTCAGTGAACTCGAAACTCTCGGGTTGGGTGTGATGAAATCGTCTTAACATAATTCAATCAATAACATTGTACTTATCTGTCGATCTCACCAAAAACCACATCAAGTGAACCGATCACTGCAGACACATCAGCTAGTAAATGCCCTTTGCAAAGTTGATCCATGGCCTGAAGATGCAAAAACCCGGGAGCTCTGATCTTTGCTCTGTAGGGTCGATTTGAACCGTCAGAAACCAGATAGACTCCAAATTCACCCTTAGGCGCTTCCACGGCAGCATAAACTTCGCCCTCAGGAACATGGAAACCCTCTGTGTACAATTTGAAATGGTGAATAAGTGCTTCCATGGATTGTTTCATTTCACTTCTGGTAGGGGGAGAAATCTTGCCCCGGGCCAATACATCTCCTTCTGTACTCTCAAGCTTCTCAATAACCTGTCTGATTATTTTGAGACTCTCTGCCATCTCCTTCATCCGACACAGGTACCTGTCGTAGCAATCACCATTTTTTCCGACCGGTATCAAGAAATCCAGCTCCTCATAACATTCGTATGGCTGTGAACGTCTCAAATCCCAGGCCATTCCAGAACCTCTCACCATTACTCCGGAAAAACCCCAATCAAGGGCTTCTGCCTGCGAAACAACGGCAATGTCTACATTTCGCTGCTTGAAAATTCTGTTTTCGGTTAAAAGTTCGTCAATATCGTTGAGAACCTTCGGAAATTCTTCAGTCCATTGGTAAATGTCGGAAATTAATTCGGTAGGCAGGTCTCGGTGGACACCACCTGGTCTGAAATAAGCCGAATGCAATCTTGCTCCACAGGCCCTTTCATAAAAGACCATCAATTTTTCACGCTCTTCAAATCCCCATAGTGGTGGGGTAAGTGCACCTACATCCATTGCCTGGGTAGTGACATTCAGTAGATGATTGAGAATACGACCGATTTCCGAATAAAGTACTCTGATCAATGACGCTCTTCTTGGGATTTCAGTTTTTGTTAGTTTCTCGATAGCCAGACACCAGGCATGTTCCTGATTCATCGGTGCCACATAATCCAGGCGATCAAAATAGGGCAGGTTTTGAAGATAGGTCCTGCTTTCCATTAGCTTTTCTGTTCCCCTGTGCAGGAGTCCGATATGTGGATCGCAACGGGTTACTATTTCACCATCAAGCTCCAAGACCAGTCTCAGTACACCGTGTGCGGCTGGATGCTGAGGACCAAAATTTATATTGAAATTGCGGACCTGATTTTCGGCAGGGATTTCAGTCAATCAATCCTCCCTGCAGAATCTAAATTTATCCAGATAAGCATGGTGCTATTTACTTTCCTCATCAGAATTTTGTAAACCAGATTGTTGAATAACTTCTCCCATCCCTTCCCATGGGCTTTCAAAATCAAAATCCCGAAACTCCTGAACCAATGCCACTGGTTCGTAAACCACCTTTTTCTGGACCTCATCATATCTGACTTCACTAAATCCGGTCAGTGGAAAGTCCTTTCTAAGAGGGTGGCCCTTAAAGCCGTAATCAGTCAGAATCCTTCGCAAATCCGGGTGCCCGGAAAAAGGTATCCCGTACATATCAAATACTTCCCTTTCAAACCAGTTGGCACTGGGGTACAAACTTACCAAAGAGGGAACAAGCTCTCCCTCGGCTATCTGGATTTTCACTCTCACCCTTTGATTGAGATTCATGGAAAGAAAATGATAAACAACATCAAATCGTTTTTCTCTGCCGGGATAATCTACTGCCGTAATATCTATAAGGGTTGTAAATTGGCATTTGGAATTATTCTTCAGAAATCCCACAACTTCAGAAATTTCTGTTGGAATTCCGATCAGAACAAGTTCTTCATTCGTTATTGATCCTGATTCAAGTGAAGTGTCCAGTTCATTTAGAACAATATCCATCAGTTGTATCAAGTCGCTTGGATACATTACCAAATCCTAACGAACAATGGTTCCGGTTCGACGAATCTTCCTCTGCAACTGTAAAATTCCATAGAGGAGAGCTTCGGCTGTGGGAGGGCAACCGGGGACATAAACATCTACCGGAACTATCCTGTCACATCCCCTGACTACAGAATAGCTGTAATGATAATAACCACCACCGTTGGCACACGACCCCATAGAAATAACATATCTGGGTTCAGGCATCTGATCGTAGACTTTTCTCAAAGCAGGTGCCATTTTATTGGTTAGTGTACCAGCGACAATCATCAGGTCCGACTGCCTCGGGGATGCACGGGGGGCTGTTCCAAACCTTTCCAAGTCATAGCGGGGCATGGAAGTATGCATCATCTCCACAGCACAACATGCCAAACCAAATGTCATCCAGTGGAGAGACCCGGTACGGGCCCAATTGATGACATCCTCAGCCGAAGTTAAAATGAATCCCTTGTCCTGTAACTCATTGCTTGGAATCTCTGTCAGGGAGATTGCACCGGGGCCATCGTTTTGAGGGGATTTCATTACTCCCATTCCAAGGCTCCCTTCTTCCATTCATAAACAAAACCAACGGTAAGGACACCCAGAAAAACCATCATTGACCAGAATCCAAATGCACCATTGTTACTGAAGGAGGCCGCCCAAGGGAACAAAAAGGCAACTTCCAGATCAAAAATAATAAACAATATTGCTACCAGATAAAATCTAACATCAAACTTCATCCTAGAATCATCAAAGGCATTAAATCCACATTCATATGTGGATACCTTCTCTGGATCAGGGCGATAAATTGCTATAATGAATGCAGATAAAACAAGCAACAGGCCCAAACCAACGGCTATACCGAGAAATATCAAAACTGCAAGGTATTCTCTTAGTAACTCTTCCACCGGTATTCCCTAATCTCACACTTTTTTTCCACACCCTGTAAAATTTCTCTTAGTCATTATTGAAGAATAATTAAACAGAGTTTTGTTCATTTTGACCGTAATTCAAATTTCATATGGCTATAGTACAATATTGTCCTTGTGTTAAAAGTTGTTTGAAAGTAATCCGTTTTAACAAAATAACAAGAAAAACCAAATCTAAATGATTCATTTGAATCACTTCAAACCTACCCTTTATTACCTGATAATCCCTTTGTTTTTTGTATAGGGTAAATATTTACCTTTTTATTTACGAAATTTTAGAATATTTCTCAGGTGATATTTTATTGCTTAAAAAGATTTTGTAAAAATTATTCGGGGTGGATAAATTGAAATATCAGGGCGGAGTACATGGATAAAACTTATAAAATACTTGTTGTTGATGATGAACCGGATGTAAAACCCCTGATTCTTCAAAGATTTAGAAGAGAAATCCGCAAGAATGTCTATGAATTCGTTTTCGCTGGAAACGGAGTTGAAGCACTTGAAAAAATATCCGCTGATCGTAGTATTGATATGGTCGTGTCGGACATTAACATGCCCGAGATGGATGGACTCACCCTGATCAAGAAGATTCCAGACGTCAATCCAGACCTGTGGAGTATAATTGTCTCGGCCTACGGTGATATGAAGAACATTCGTATGGCCATGAATGAGGGGGCTTTTGATTTTGTGGTCAAGCCGATAGATTTCGAAGATCTCAAAATAACCATAGCCAGAACCATTAACCACATAAGCGTTTGGCGTGAGGCACAGAACTCCAAGGAAAAGCTCATTGCTCTGAATCAGGAACTGCAGATCGCAAATAAAATGCAGCAATCAATTTTGCCTTCTATCCTACCAGAAGGATCAAATTACAAGTTTTTCGGTACCATGAAACCTGCCCGAAATGTTGGTGGTGATTTCTTTGATATAGTCAGACTTCCCGAAAATAAAATTGCCATGTCCATTGCAGATGTTTCGGATAAGGGGGTGCCGGCAGCACTGTTTATGATGTCTAGCCGTACCTTGCTAAAAGGTTCAGCAATTGCCAAGACAGAACCTTCGGTTGTCTTAAAAGATGTCAATGAGTTACTCATAGAGGACAATGACGCCGGGATGTTTGTAACACTTATTTACGGGCTGTTTGATCATGCTACCGGTATTTTGCAATACGCTAACGGTGGCCATAATCCTCCTATTCTGGTTAAAGAGAATGGCGAGGCGAACTTTGTTGGCATGCCGGGAGGTATCGCTCTAGGCATGTTTCCTGGATTCGGTTTTGATTCCATGGAGATTACTTTGGAAAAGGGTGACCACATTGTGTTTTTCACCGATGGTTTCACTGAAGCAATGAATGTTGATGGAGAACTGTATGGTGAAGAAAGATTGTTGAATTTGGTTCAGGACACCATAAAGGCGGGTAACAAAGAATTAATTCACGAAATGATTAAGGATGTTGAAAACTTTTCAAAGGGCATACCTCAGTCGGATGATATTACCTGCCTTGTCCTAAAATATGACGGTGCAATTTCTTGAGCAAAGAATTATCGCTAGAATTGAATTCTACCCAGGAAGGGTTGAAGGAACTTGAGGAGGCGGTTGATAAATTTTCTGGTCTCCAAGGTTGGCCTGTTTCCCTTGATTTCAAAATCAAACTGATTTTGGAGGAAGTTATTTTGAATGCCCTAAATTATGGTCATCCTGACAGGGTAACGAATGTGAGCCTCAAGGTGACTGACCTTGATCAGAAAATTTCAATCGAAATCATTGACGACGGTAAAGCTTTTAACCCGCTGAAGGAAGCACCTGTTCCCGACACGGAAGCACCTCTGGAGGACCGTCCGATCGGAGGTCTTGGGGTATATTTGGTCAAGAAACTCGTGTCAGATGTCTCCTACGAACGAAAAGACGAAAAAAATTCCCTGAGAATATTGGTGCAAAAAACAACCACGGAGTGACCTCCAGCACGGAAAGTAAATCACTACTTACTTTCCATCTTCTTTTCCTTGACGAATTAAGTTATTGTAAACTTGAAATGGCTTCCGACCTGCCTGGGTGGATTGGGATGACCTTGTTAAATCCGCTTATTTCAAAAACCTCCAAAATTTGGTCAGACAATGAACAAAGTGCAAGTTTTCGGCCTTTAGAATTCAGAGTTTTTGCTAACAACAGTATGGCCCTTAAACCAGCACTACTGATATAGACCAGATCCTCCAAATCAATTATCAAGGAAAGCTCTTCTTGATTCAATTCTGTTTTCAAAGTTTCCTCAAAATCCCTTGAGTTGGTCCCATCCAACCGGCCCAAAGGTTTTGAAATCAGTATGTTACCCTCTTTAGTGGCATTTATATCCATAAAAAATGACCCTTTATAATTTACACCTAATCCTAGTAGGGAGTCTATTAACGTGTACCGAAATATTAAGACGATTCATCAGAAATTCAAGACCAGAGAAAATGAATTCAACTTAATTTCAACTCAAACTTCATCGCACGGATAACAACACTAGAACATTGAAGTAAAATGTCAACTATTTTTGATACTCCATGATGGTTTCGTTTTCAAAAAAAATGACTTCACTCCTTCCTGAGCTTCCTCCTCAACCCACGCCTTGGTCAGTGCTTCAACAGTTTTTTCTATGGTTTGATCGGTTATTTGTTCTCCCAACCCCCGGTAAAGTCTTTTTGTGGCTTTTACCGCCGAAGGTGCTCCTTCCAAATAACTCAAAGATCTTCTAAAAATTACTGATTCCAATTCTTCCATAAGAACTATTTGATCTACCAAGCCTAATTCTTTTGCTTCCCAAACCGAAAAAATCCTACCTGACAAAAGGAGCCTGTTTCCGGCCTTGTTTCCCAGAACCCTTTGAACATAGGGCGAAATTGTTGCCGGAATGAGACCAAGCTTTACTTCCGAGAAACTAAATCTGGTTTCTTCCACTCCAATTACCTCATCAGATAATACAACCAACCCCAATCCACCACCAAAGGCACCACCTTGTACCCCTGTCAAGACTGGGACTTGAACGTCGAACCACGCCTTTAACATATGTGCTAATTCCAAGGCTTCTTTGTATTTTTCGTCGGGAGAATTTTGGGTTTGCTTTTTCATCCACTCAAGATCAGCCCCGGCACAAAAAAAATCTCCCTCGCCCATCAGGTTGACAACCCTGATTTCGGGTCTTCTATTGATTGTCTTGGCTATTTCTCCAAGCCTTGCAATCATTTCAGCATTAAAGGAATTTTTCTTTTCAGGGCGTTTTAAAACAACCTTCGCAATGCCAGAAGGAAGTATATCGAGTCTTACAGATTCCATTTCAGATTGAACCCTAATTAGGTACCTTATTCACACTATTTTGATAATGGACTTCTTTTTGTCAAAGCCAGTTTTTTCCTGACTTCTTCAGGTCCAATTACTCTGGCTCCAAGAGATTCCACAATATTTACAGCCTTTTCTACCAATTGGAAATTCTGAGCAAGTACTCCTCTGCTTAAATACAGATTATCCTCCAATCCTACACGGGGATTGCCACCAGCCAGAACCGAGGCAGCCACATAGGGCATTTGATTTCTCCCCAGAGAAAAGGCTGAAAAGGTCCAAGATTCTGGAACATTGTTTACCATTGCCATGAAAGTATTTAAGTCATCTGGTGCACCCCATGGAACACCCATACAAAGTTGAACCAGTGCAGGTTCAGGTAAAATACCCATTTGAACCAATCTCTTGGCAAACCATAAATTACCGGTATCAAATGCTTCAATTTCCGGCTTCACCCCCATCTTAATCATCAATGAACACATCTCATCAAGCATTCCAGGTGTATTTAGCATTACATAATCAGCTTCGGCAAAATTCATTGATCCACAATCAAGGGTACAAATCTCTGGTCGACAAAGCCTGATATGTTCAACCCTATCATTAGCACCGGCTAAATCGGTACCCTCTACCAGGGGTAAAGGTTTAGCGGGAGGCCCGACGACCAAATCACCCCCCATTCCTGCGGTTAGATTTAATACCACATCAATATTGGAAGCCCTAATCCGATCTGTCACTTCTCTGTAGTAGTCAACTTTACGGGACGGTCTTCCGGTTTCCGGATCCCGGACATGACAATGAACAATGGCTGCACCAGCCTTTGCTGCATTTATCGCACTATCAGCTATTTCCTCAGGTGATCTAGGGACATGTTTACTTCTTTCCTGTGTGCTTCCAGCGCCAGTAACAGCGCAGGTAATGAACACCTCCTTACTCATTTCCAATGGCATAGGTTAACTCCAAAAATAAAGGTCAAAATCAAATACAAATTTTAGATGATTCCAAACCTTGTGCTATTTCTACGGGAAAAGATAATTTTTCACATCAAATTCACATTAATTGTTTGGTTATATAATAAAACCTATCTTGAAATATCCGCAAGACTCAACACTTTTCTCCTCAAAGCATCACGAATCAAAGTAAACCTTTTCAGCTTTGATTTGATTCGGAAGTTACATGTATTCCATGTGATTTGGTTTAATGCATCCCCAGGTAGGGGCATGTACTAAAAGTAAGGGTATTATTATGAACGAAGTTGTCATTGCTGGTGCTGGGAGAACACCTGTAGGAAGTTTTAATGGATCATTTGCAAGCGTACCGGCTGATGAGCTGGGAGCACAGGTCATGGAAGCTGTACTTGCCAAAGCAAATGTTGATAAATCTGACGTTTCCGAAACCATACTGGGGCAGGTATTAACCGCCGGCCAGGGTCAAAACCCTGCACGGCAGGCTCATATTAAGGCTGGTTTACCAATAGAATCAGCAGCCTGGGGTATTAATCAGGTTTGTGGTTCCGGCTTGCGAGCTGTTGCTATCGGTACCCAGCATATCAAGCTTGGAGATGCTGAAATCATTCTGGCAGGGGGACAGGAAAACATGAGCCTGTCTCCACATGTGGCATATTTACGATCCGGTAAAAAAATGGGTAATCTGGAATTTGTCGATTCCATGATCAAGGATGGCCTATGGGATGCATTCAATGGTTATCATATGGGTACGACTGCAGAAAATGTGGCACAAAAATGGCAAATTTCTCGTGATATCCAGGATAACTTCGCCCTGGCTTCACAAAATAAAGCTGAAGCAGCCCAGAAGGATGGTCGTTTTGACGATGAGGTCATTCCTGTAGTTGTAAAATCGAGAAAAGGTGAAGTGGTTGTAGATAAGGATGAATATATCCGCCATGGCGCAACTATTGAAAATATGCAAAAGCTCAGACCTGCCTTTGCCAAAGAAGGGTCGGTTACTGCAGGAAATGCTTCAGGCATTAATGATGGAGCAGCGGTTGTCCTACTTATGTCCAGGGACGAAGCAGAGAAAAGAGGGATAGAACCTTTGGCAACCATTGTTTCCTACGCCACTGCTGGGGTTGATCCTTCGATTATGGGCATTGGGCCGGTAAATGCTTCTCGCAAGGCACTTGAAAAGGCTGGATGGTCAGTTTCCGACTTGGATCTGGTGGAAGCCAATGAAGCGTTTGCTGCACAGGCATGTGCAGTAAATAAAGAGATGGGCTGGGATCCTGAAATCGTTAATGTGAATGGTGGAGCCATAGCCATTGGTCATCCAATCGGAGCTTCGGGATGCAGAATTCTGAATACCCTTCTTTACGAAATGCAAAGAAGGGATGTACAAAAGGGTCTGGCTACGCTTTGCATTGGTGGCGGTATGGGTGTTGCTATGTGTGTGCAGCGAAATAACTGAGTTTAATTGATAGTAAGGAATATTATCATGAGTAGAGTAGCATTGGTTACAGGTGGTACCAGAGGAATAGGTGCTGCCATAGCGAAAAAACTGAAAGCGGATGGATATAAGGTTGCTGCTAATTTCGCAGGTAATGAGGAGGCTGCAGCAGGATTTTCAGAGGAAGCTGGAATTCCAACATTCAAATGGTCTGTGGCCGACTATGAGGCTTGTACCCAAGGTGTGAATGAAGTTGAAGAACAGTTGGGGCCTGTTGAAATTCTTGTCAATAACGCTGGCATCACCAGAGATTCAATGTTTCATCGAATGACACCCCAGAAATGGAATGATGTCATCAGCACCAATTTGACTGGTCTATTCAATATGACACACCAAGTGTGGGATGGAATGCGATCACGCAGTTTTGGCCGAATTGTGAATATTTCTTCCATCAATGGTTTGAAGGGACAAATGGGCCAGGCAAATTATGCAGCTTCAAAAGCTGGTGATATTGGTTTTACCAAATCATTGGCCCAGGAAGGTGCTTTCAAGGGTATTACCGTTAATGCAATCTGCCCTGGTTATATTGCTACGGAAATGGTTATGGCTGTTCCAGAAAATGTAAGGGAACAGATTATCAAGCAAATTCCTGTTGGCAGACTTGGGGAACCAGAAGAAATTGCACGTTGTGTAGCTTTTCTGGTCTCAGATGATGCTGGGTTTATCACCGGTTCAACCTTGAGTGCAAATGGCGGTCAATACATGGCCTGATCTATTCTGGATTCTGTACAGATTATTATTGTTCAATCAACCAGTTTCATCAATTGTCGGCCGATCAACATTCGTCTGATTTCAGAGGTTCCAGCACCGATTTCCATTAGTTTTGCATCGCGGAACAACCGGCTTACTGGAGCCTCTGACAAAAAACCTGCTCCACCCATGGACTGAACTGCTTGGTGAGCCTGCTTCATGGCCTCTTCCGAGGAGTAAAGGACACAGGCAGCTGCATCCTGTCTGGTTACCTCTCCCCGGTCGCATGCTTTGGCAACTTCATAGGTGTAGGATCGTACCGAATTCAAGGATGTATACATATCGGCAATTTTGGCCTGCATCAGCTGAAACTCACCAATTGGCTGGCCAAACTGTTTCCTGGATTTCATGTAGGGCATGATTTCATCAAGACATGCAGCAATTATACCAATACCGATTCCTGCCAGAACAACTCTTTCGTAATCCAGACCGGACATCAGAACCTGAACTCCCCTACCCTCTTCTCCCAGAACATTTTCAAAGGGAATCTCAACATTCTCAAAAACTAACTCCGAAGTGTCGGACCCTCTCATCCCAAGTTTGGAGAAGGGTTTTGAGACCGAAAAACCATTCATACTTTTCTCGACGATAAAAGCAGTAATTCCATTCGCTTCCTGACCTGGATCAGTTTTCGCATATACAATCAACGTATCAGCCGAGGGTCCGTTGGTTATCCAGTATTTGGACCCATTGACCAGAAAATAGCCATTCCTCTTTTGAGCTGACAGCTTCATTGAGACTACATCTGATCCGGCACCTGATTCGGACATCGCCAGAGCACCTACATTTTCACCTGAAATCAATCCCGGAAGATATTTCTTTTTTTGTTCATCGGTCCCATTCAATCGAATCTGGTTAACACATAGATTTGAATGAGCACCATAAGACAATGATACGCTGGCCGATGCCCTGGCTATTTCTTCAACACAAATTACATGGGCAAGATATCCCAAGCCAGCTCCACCAAATTCCTCCTCAACAGTAATTCCCAAAATACCCAGTTCCCCCATTTCCTTCCAAAGGGCATGTGGGAAAAGATTACTTTTATCGATTTCATCGGCTTGTGGTTTGATTCGTTCCTGAGCCCATCGGTGGATTAGATCTCGTAATTCAACAATATCAGACTCAAGATCAAAGTTCATGGAAGCAGTAAACATCTAACCTATTGTTCCTAACTCATTGGTTATCTGGAGTCAGTTCAACTCCGCGGTTTCCTCTACGATTAATGTAGCGATTAGTTCACAATCTGTAATTGTGAAAGATAATGGAATTCTCATGTCCAGAAGAGTACTTAGATAGGCATTGGTATTTGGACAGTCCTGAGGCTTAATATATCTCCAGCTGTCATATCTGGAAGTATAACCGTGGGGTTCCTTATCCCCAAACCATTTCAATTCCACTCCTCTTTTCATACATCTATTGATGAATTCCTTTATTCCTTCAGTTGAAATTCCATCCAGATAAAATTGAATCGAAGACCCAACAAAACCCTCTTTTTCAGGTCGTTGAATCACTCCAATGCGATTGCTCTTTCCCAAAATATTTTCGATTGTCCTGTAGCGGTCATTCCATTCATCACATTTCCTTGGGAGTTCCTTCAATTGTGGGCGTAAAATTGTGGCCCTTAGATTGTCCATTCTTCCCGAACAGTTTGGAAAATCAAACTTGGGGTGAAAAAATTCTTCAATTTCTGGTCGGGCAATATGACGGTCAAAAAGCATATAGCTTCCTGACAGGATGATTGCTTTCGCCATGATTTCAGGATCATTCGAAACCAGCAAACCTCCTTCACCCGAATTGAGGTGCTTATAGGTCTGAGTTGAATAACAACTGATCAGCCCGTGAAGACCAGATTTCACTCCATTCCAGGTACCTCCCATTGTGTGGGCGCAATCTTCGATTAGCAGGACATTTCTTTTTTGACATAAAGCTACCAGTTCATCCATGTCGCACATATGTCCCCGCATGTGAGATATCAGGAGAATCCTGGAATTGCTTTCGTCAATCTTTTTGTTCAAATCGTCAAAATCAATGACCAGATCCCTAGTGATTTCAACAAGAACAGGTTGTGCACCTAAACTTGCAATTGCTCCTGGTACGGGTGCAAGAGTAAAGGCATTTGTCAGAATGGGATCATTTGGTTGCACTCCAACTGCTCTGAGAGCACAGGTCAGCGCATATCCTCCAGAAGCCACCGAAAGACAGTACTTGACCCCAAGATAATCAGCGAACTCCTTTTCCAGAAGGGAAGTTTCTGAATCCTCATTATCTGCCACGTTGTATCTATGTAGCCTTCCATGTTGAAGGACTTTCAAGGCAGAATTCAGAGATAACTCAGGTAGGGGTTCCTGTTGAGTAAAGCTTTTATCAAAATGTCTAATCAATTATACACCTAACAACAGGTTCGAATTTACTAAATAGAGAGGATAAATTAAAGCTATCAATACGGAATAGTACCTAGTCCCAACCCTTGGTAAACTCCTCTATATGTTTTGGAAATTCATCATAACCCATAAATATTTCATCTGGATTGAGTTTTGAAGCATTTTTACCTTGAAGGTCGAATCCTACAAGAAAAACTGGAACACCGGCTGCCCTGCCGGTGTTTAAATCTGTTATAGAATCCCCAACCAGAATAGCTTTATCATCACTACCTCCCATTAGTTCAATGGTTCGGGTCAATGCACGGGGGTCTGGTTTCCGAAAGGGGTACGTATCTGCTCCTGTAAGCGCTTTGAACTCACTCAAAATCCCCAAACTCTCCAAGAGTTGTAAAGCTAGTTTTTCGGGTTTGTTAGTGCAAATACCCAATATCCAGCCCCTTGATTTGAGTTCAGCCAAGGTTTCAGGAACCATGTCGTACAGTTTGGTATATTTGTCCAAAGAAGCTTCATAATGGCCTAACAAGACGGGATATTGTGCCTCTATTTGAGCTTCCGACACAGACCCTTCGACTCGGGTATAACCGAGTTTCAACATGGCCTTGCCGCCATTGAACGCAGTTAGTTTGTCTTTTTCATGATCAAGTGGGGGGTTGATTCCCTTCTCTATAAAGCAGTTGTTGGCTGCACAAATGAGGTCTCTACTTGTGTCTGCCAAGGTACCATCCAGATCAAAAACCAACGATTTCATATGCCTTATATACCTTTAGAATAGATCCAATTTCATTTACTAACCCTGATTGGATTTACATTCTGGGCTTGACCAGAATCTATGAATCCAATTTCCCGGGAAGCATTTTGATAGAACACACAAAATGAAAATGAAACAATATTTTACTACAAACACTTGGTATATTTTTTGAGGATGGTTAACAAGTAACACTAGGGCATGTTTCAGAATCGACATGTTTCAGAATTCCTAACTTGAACATTTGAATTTGAAGGATTGACTGTTGGATACAGCTATTGTCATTTTAGCAGCAGGAAAAGGAACAAGAATGAATTCCTCCCGACCTAAAATCCTTCATGAATTGGCAGGATTCCCACTATATTTTCATTCACTTTGTACCAGCCAAAAAATCAATCCAAATCAAACCTACTTTGTAATCGGAAAAGAAAACGAGGAAATCCTGTCATCTCTAGATGATATTGATTTACACCCCGAAATTGTCATACAGAACAAACAACTCGGCACTGGCCATGCTGTAAAATGTGCCTTGGATCAAATGGGAAGTTTTGATGGTTTGTCGGTTATTCTTTATGGTGATACCCCCTTTGTCAGACAGGAAACACTTGAAAAGCTAATCACTCGTACTGCAGAAAATAAATCTATCTCCTTTCTTGGATTTCATGCAGAAAATCCGGGGAACTATGGCCGATTGATTCTGGACGATGATGGTACTATCGCCAAAATTGTTGAGTTCAAGGATTTACCTCCGGAACATAAAGATATAACCCTCTGTAATAGCGGAATTGTTTGTGGGTCAACGTCAACCCTAAAGCAGCTTGTTGCAAGGCTTGATACCCAGAATGCCAGTGGAGAATACTATCTCACTGATATTGCCGAATTGGCCAAGGATGAGAAACTTGAATGTTCGGTTGCAATCTGCGATGAAGAAGAAACCATCGGCATCAACACTCAGAAGGATCTTGCTATTGCAGAGGGTATATTTCAGGCAAAAAAAAGAAAGGAATTGATGACAAATGGGGTTTCACTCCAATCTCCTGAAAATACTTTTTTTAGCTTGGACACAGTAATCCACAATGATGTTGTCATTGAACCAAATGTTTACTTCGGTCCTGGAGTAGAAATCCACTCTGGTTCGAGGGTAAGGGCCTTTTCTTATTTGGAAGGATGTTCCGTTGGAACTGGTTCCACAATTGGTCCTTTCGCTAGAATTAGACAGGGAACCATTATTGGGGAAAACTGCCGTATAGGTAATTTTGTTGAAATGAAGCAGGCTGAAATAAAGACAGGAACAAAAGTCTCACATCTGTCCTACGTTGGAGACGCTGAAATCGGAGAAAATACCAACATCGGCGCCGGAACCATATTTTGTAATTATGACGGGGTGAGAAAGTACAAGACTATTGTTGGTGAAAATTCATTCATAGGTTCAAACACGGTATTCATTTCCCCTGTCGAATTAGGTAATAACACCATGACCGCGGCCGGGTCGGTTATCAACAAAAAAATACCGGATGGTGCTTTGGGCATCTCACGTACGGAACAGAAAAATATTGAAGGCTATACCAAGTCCCGTCCGGTCAAGAAATAAAATAAGAGGCAGTTTCAATGTGCGGTATAATTGGATACTTGGGTAAAAATGAGGCCTCCCCTTTACTATTGGAATCTTTGAGGAGATTGGAATACAGGGGATATGACAGTGCCGGAATCACTACAATCCACGAAGGGAAACTGTTAGTTAGAAAAGCTGCTGGCAGGCTGGTAAACCTTGCAGATTTACTTGTAAGAGACCCGATAAGGGGAAAAATTGGAATTGGTCACACCCGATGGGCAACTCATGGCAAAGCAACAGAAAATAATGCACATCCCCACAGCACGAACAATGTTTCCGTTGTCCACAATGGAATCATAGAAAACCACAAGGAAATCAAGAACCAACTCATCCAGGAAGGTTATGTATTCTGTTCCGAGACTGACACTGAGGTCATACCTGTCTTGTGTCAAAAGTTTTTAGACCAGGGATTGTCCTACAAGGATTCCGTACATCAAACAGTAGATATGCTTAAAGGACAGTACGCAATTTGTTTTTTGTTTGAGAACAACGATGACTTGATATTTTTAGCTCGAAGAGGTTCTCCCCTGGTAATCGGGCATGGTGATTCTGCCATGTTTGTTGCCTCCGATGCATTGGCTCTGGCTGGGTTAACCAAGGAAATAACTTATCTGGAAGATGGGGATACAGCGGCAGTAATCCGTACTGGGGCCACTGTATTTGATAAATCCCACAATGTAGTAACACGCCCAAAATCCTACGTTTCAATCAATGCCATTGACCTACAAAAAGGTGGTTTCAAACACTTTATGCTGAAGGAAATCCATGAACAACCAGAAGTATTAGCCAAGGCAATTGCGAACATTACTTCTGAAAATTGGCTGGAATCAGGTTCTGTCAACTCTCTACCCTTTGAACAAATTGAAGGGGTAAACCTTTTAGGGTGTGGGACAGCAGGTTATGCATGTATGATAGCCTCCTATTGGTTTGAAAACCTTGCTCAAATCCCTTGTAGAACTGAAATAGCCTCTGAATTCAAATACAGGGATGCAATTATCAGGCCCAATGATTTATCAATTTTTGTCAGTCAGTCAGGAGAAACAGCTGATACACTGGCAGCTTTAAGGTACGTAATTGATCGAAAGGGGTACAATTTATCCCTATTGAATAACCTGGTAAGTACTATGGCCAAGGAAGGCTCATATTCTCTGCCTATACATGCTGATCTTGAAATCAGTGTTGCTTCAACCAAGGCATTTACATGCCAATTAGCGATTTTGGCAGGATTGGCTTTGGAAATGGGAAAAATCAGAAATAAACTGACTCTTGATCAGTACAACGAATTCAAACAAGCATTACAGCAACTTCCTGGACTGATCAACATCGTTCTGAGCCTGAGTGACGATATTCGAAAAATCGCCCAGTTCGTTTCCGAATGCCCCAATGCACTGTTTATTGGTCGGGGATTAATGTATCCAACAGCACTTGAAGGCGCCCTTAAACTTAAGGAAATTAGTTATATCCATGCCGAAGGGATGGCCGCAGGAGAATTGAAGCATGGGCCGATTTCACTGATCGAAAAAACATTTCCCACCATTGTCCTTGCACCTAGTGACAATTTGTTTGAAAAAACAAAATCCAATCTGGTGGAAATTCAGTCCCGGAATGGCCCGATTATTCTCCTTTCAGACACTGAAGGGGTTGAGGATATAGGTGATAATGTGAATTTTGCTTTAACCCTACCCAAGGTACACTCTCTGTTGGCACCAATAATCTACACCATACCCCTACAACTTCTTGCCTATCATTCCAGTGTTATCAAAGGCTTGGATGTTGATAATCCAAGGCATCTAGCCAAGTCAGTAACTGTTGAATAGCATTGGGATTTACAGATAATAAACACATCTGCGACAATCAATGTAAGCAATCTGGGTCAGGGGCACTTGTTATTCCGATCAACAATCATACTATTCTCGGATTGTAAAAATAATTAATTGGACTCTACAAATAGTGCTTAACAGTGTGATGTGTATGGTTTTTCCTAAAGGCTAAGACAATAGTGAGAACTTTGCATCAATTAGCTAATAAACCTTCAATACTACCCCCCCCCAAAAAAAAGTAACAGATCCCTTTTTTGTGCTGAATTGTATTATACCATCAAGGATTTTGTACGCTATTTTTGTTGTACATGTTTTGGTTTTTGGATTTGTGACAAATGCCAATTCTCAGTATATTTCAGTTACTCAAAGCACAGTCTCGATAGCAGAAAATGGCGGGACATACGACCAAGGGATTAATTTGTCGACAAAGCCGTCAGGTAATGTTACAGTAACTCTTGAAGTAGAAGATGAAAACATTGCCACCATAAGTAAGAAAAGCCTAACTTTTACCCCACAAGATTATAATACCAGGCAAACTGTTACGATAACAGGAGTGGACGATGCTGTAAGCAATACTAATGGAAGACGCCGAACAACAATTACCCTTACCGCAAGTGGAGCAGATTATGAAGGTATTTCAGCTACAATAACGGTTTCTACCATTGATGATGATCTTCGGTTGGTGTCTGACAGGCTGAACGAAGGCAAATCTCTATTATATGACATCGGTTATATTTTGAGCACCGGTGTTGACGCTGCGCATATTGATTTTAAAAGTCTTGATCCTGGAGTTATATCTGTTTCACCAAGTACATTAACATGGACTGGGACGGAATCTGGACAGCGCAAGTTTTTCACCGTCAGTGCCATTGATAATGATGAAATGGGAGATGGTTATGGTCGAATATCTTTAACAATACGTCACGACGGTACGAACCCACCAACTCCTCAAGTTATTTCAGATTGGGCTTGGAACATAACAGATGATGAAACCCCATCTGTACTTGTAGCTTTATCAGGAACTGTAGGAAAAGTTGGAACCAAAAGATATGCCCTTGCTTATGAGGGTAATGATACAGAGTTTACGGTTCATTTGGCTACAAAACCTACTGGTACGGTTAGAGTTCTGATTGATGGTACAGATGGAACTGACCTCACCCTGGACAAAACTATACTTACCTTCACAAGGGCAAATTGGGATACCCCACAGAAAGTAAATATATCAACCCGCGTTGATGATGATACCAGACATGATGTTGAAACTTTGAAATTGGTCGCATCTGGCGGTGGATACAATTCGCAAACGGCAGAAGTTCCTGTAATTGTATTTGACAATATCAGACCCGGCTTAAAAATCTCTAAAACAAATTTAAAACTTATTGAGGGAGGTAGTGGGAGCTATGATGTTACTCTTCAAACACGACCAACGGGAACGGTCGAAGTTTCTTTAAGCGACCTATCCAGTACAGACCTTTCGTTGGACAAAACAAGTTTAACCTTTACCACTAGTAACTGGAATATACCTCAGACGATAACAATAACAGACTCAGGTGATTCTGATACGGCAGATGATATGGAAAAAATTACCCATACCGCTACTGGTGGGGGCTATGATAGTAAAACAGCAGAAATAACAGTAAATATTATTGATACTGACAAACCAGGTCTGATTTTTTCTGTTTCATCCTTGACTATAACTGAGGGTGGGCAGAAAAATTACACAGTACGCCTTGCAAAGGCACCAACCGCAGCTGTTACGGTTGGAATATCTACAGAAACAAACTCTCAGGAATACTACGCAACTCAACTTACAACTAATCCCACTACGTTAACTTTTACTACCACGAACTGGAAAACACCACAAAAAGTTACAGTTTTAGTACTCGAAGACCCTAACGCCAATGATGGAGAAGCAGTGCTGATACATACCGCTTCAAATGGAGGCTATGATTCTATCAAAGTCAATCTTGCCATAACAGAAGAGGACAAGGATTCGGCAGGTCTTGTTATCACTCCGTCTCCATTAGTGGTTTCGGAAGGTGACACAGCAAATTTCACGGTAAGATTAAAATCAAAACCCTCAAGGGGTGTTGCAGTTAGTATTGGAGGAATGGTCGGAACTGATTTAACTCTTAACAAGGAGGTATTACACTTTACCCTGTCCGATTGGGATATACCTCAGACAGTAACCGCTACTTCAATAGATGATGAAGACAGGAAAGATGATGAAGTAAATCTTGTTTTCGCAACTTATGCAGGAAGCAAGGATGCTTATACCGGGATCAAGAAGAGAATTAAAGTAGCTATTGAAGATGATGACACACCGAGGATCGTAACCTTGTCATCAACAAGTTATGAAGTAATGGAAGGTGAAAATCTTACATTCAAAATTAAACTGTCCGAACCCCGTCCAACCGATACTATAATACCTTTAAGGGTTTTTAGTAAGGCAAGTGATAGTGCGAAGCCCAACTCTGATTATGACAATTCATTAAGAACAGTTACAATTCTTGCAAATGAAACAAGTGCTTCAGTAACTATTCCAATCAGGAAGGACAGTATCCATGATCCCAATGAAACCTTTTCGATAATGATTGATGAAACAGATGTTCCAGATGGAGTAATTCTTGGTTCCGACAAAATGGCGGTTGTTACGATCAGAGAACCCGTAATCGGAATCACTCCTCCGGCTACTGCTACGGTTGATTATTTTGGTGCAAAAAGCATAATCAGACTTGATGTACCGGAGGAGCTGAAAGGTAGGGGAGTAGATGTAGTATTTCTATACGATACCCAAGCAGGAACTGCCAAGGGAGGTATTGATTGTAGGGACCCGGATATCGACTTGGTTAACAAAGCTTTCACTGGTTCAGGTACCCCTGGTGAAGTAATCAACGGACCGGTTTACCACAGGATTGAAAACATTAATTCAGATAGTGTCGAACTTGGTATAGAATTGTGTTCTGGGTCGGGAGGGAAGACATTTGATGTCGTTTGGAATACCACAACTTATCTCGGAGATTTGGATCGGGGTTATACAGGAATAAAACAGGCACCTTTCAACTCATTAGCACCACATTGCATAAATTCAAGTTATTGTCTTACCAGGGTCAAGATTGTCGGGGAAAATTCCAAAAAAACTTGTGTTTTACCACAACTAATTTCTGCAGTTAAATCTTATTCCGTGGAAACCCATAATGGCACTGCACACATGGACCGGTGGAAGCGGGTACTGGCTGCCTTTGGTCATGACAACGGTTATAGCAAGATGACGGTTGCGGAAGCCCAGCAGAACAGTGAGACGTATTGGTCGGTTCGTTGGGATCCGGTGGTGGAGGCCCTTGAGTGTTTAGCCACTGTCGCAAGCACGGATCCAGTTGTTACGATTAGTGGAGGGAGTGTCATCACGGAAGGTGGTGAGGCTCTTTTCACCGTTTCAGCCACGCCTGTTCCGACGACCAATCTGGAGGTTAAGCTCACGATTGAGGATGATGTAACCAGTGATTTTGTAAGCAGCAGTGATGAGGGGACCCAGACGGTAACCATTCCGGCCAATCAGGGATCAGCGACCCACACACTGATCACGGTGAATGACAGCACCGATGAGGCAAATGGTGATATCACGGCAACAGTTGTGGCTGATACCGGCTATACTGTGGGCACTCCCGACAGTGCCACCATAGCCGTGAATGATAACGATGTGTCTCCTTTTTCAACACTCTCGGTTGTGCTGTCTCCCACGTCGGCCAACGAGGGGGATACAGGTGACAAAGGGTATGCCACGGTTACTTTTGGTCTTGATCCTGTCAGATCACACACAACCAGCTTCAAGGCCTGTTTAAAGACGACCGGAACAGCGACCCATGGGACAGGTGCGGATTATCAGCTGATCAACCTGAACAATGAGACACCGTTGACCGTTTCCAATACCTGTTATACCCATAGTATACCGGCGAACACGGCAAGCGGACAGGTCCGTCTGTTGATTAGGGGTGATGATGCTGTTGAAGCTGATGAGAGTATTGTCCTTGAGCTTCGTGATCCTCCGCAGGGGGTTGTGGTTGATGGAACCCGGGGAACCGCAACCTACAGTATTTTGAATGATGATGTTGCTGCATCTGATCCCGTTGTAAGTATCACGGGCGGTACTGCCATTACTGAAGGGGGAACGGCGACATTCACGCTCACTGCGATACCGGCACCGTTGAGCGACCTGTCGGTTGCAGTTGATGTGGGTGACAGTGGTGATTTTGCGGTTTCTGGCCAGACCGGACCAAGGACGGTGGTCATTGGCACCGGCGGAACTGGAACATTGACAGTAACCACTGACGATGATAATGCTGACGAAGCCAATGGCAGCATTACGGCAACGATAAAGCCGGGTACAGGTTACACACCGTCGAGTACAGGCAAGACCGTTTCCATTGCTGTTTCCGATAATGATGTCTCAACTGGTCCGACGATATCAATCAATGATGTAACGGCTCCGGAGAATATCCGTTTCATGAATTTCACGGCCACTCTGAGTGAGGCTTCTACCGAGCGGGTTTATTTCCATTGGAAGACACGGGAATCACATCCGGTTTCGGCCCGGGAAGGGAAGGATTATCTCAAGAGTGGACGTCGGTATTACTTTGCCCCTGGCCAAACCAGTATCCCCATTCGGGTGTACATCTTTAATGACAGCCACGATGAAGGTTCTGAGACGTTTGAAGTTGTTCTGTCCAAGCCCTATAATGCAACCATTCTTGACGGTGTTGGTGTGGGGACCATTGTGAACTCTGATCCGTTGCCTTCGGCTTGGCTCTCCCGTTTTGGTCGCACGGTAGCGGAGCAGGCTCTGGACGGGATTGAAGATCGTTTGGCCGGTTCACGTGCGGCTGACGTTGATATCGCGCTTGCCGGTCATGGCCTTGATTTTGGTGTCAGAGATCATTCTGATTCCCTTGAAGACGGTCATGGGTCACAGACAACTGGTGGTTTCTCTGGTCATGATGACAGGGGGTATCAGACCCGGTCGTACGCACATGGATCGTACAGCCCCGATGCCACCGGTCTTGACGGTTCGCACACAATGACCCTGGATGAAGCTCTTCTCAACAGCCGTTTCACGACAACGAGCAGGTCAGATTCAAAAGGAGGCAGTCTCGCTTTCTGGGGTCGGGCCAGCCAATCCAGCTTTGACGGTCAAGAAGGGACCTTTTCCCTCACGGGTGATATCACCACGGCGTTTTTGGGAACGGATTATGCCAGGAACAAGTGGCTGGTTGGTCTTGCCCTGACCAGGAGTACGGCCAAGGGACGCTATGGTGATACCGATCTTGACCCTCGTCCGACCAGTCAGACTTGTGAGGATGATGACGTTGCCTTGTGCCGGGATGCCATACGTGCGGGTGATGGTCAGGTGTCCTCAACACTGACAGCGGTCATTCCGTATGGGTCTTTTCAGGTTTCCGAGCGGTTTCAATTGTGGGGTGTCCTTGGGTTTGGAACAGGTGATGTGACCCTGATCCCCCGGAGTGGTGGATCACTCAAGTCGGACATGTCCTGGAGGATGGCGGCTCTGGGTCTTCGCGGCGAGGTGTTGCCTCCTCCTGTGGAGGGCAGTGGTCTCTCCCTTGCTGTAGTTTCCGATGTGTTATGGGTCAACACGACATCCGAGAAGACCCATGATCTGGCCGCGGCGGATACGGATGTTTCGAGGTTTCGGTTGGGCCTGGAAGGCAGTTGGCACATGGACCTGGCGAATGGCAGCAGTTTTGTGCCGCGACTGGAGATCGGGACACGTTATGATGGAGGAGATGCGGAGACCGGTTTCGGTATTGAGGTTGGGGCTGGTCTGTCGCTACGAGACCATGTTTCGGGGGTGTCGTTTGATCTCTCAGGTCGGACCCTGGTTCAGCATGACAACGATACCTTCAAGGACCGTGGTATCTCTGTTTCATTTACCTATGATCCCAACCCCCAAAGCAGACGGGGTCCCTCTCTGACGGTTCACAAGCAGGTGGGAGGTTCTTCGGAAGGTGGAGTTGATGCCTTGTTTGCTCCCACTTCCCTGGAAGACCGAACCGGGAGTGGCGATCATAGCAGCTGGGGAATGGAAGCCGCTTTTGGGTTCCCGGTGGGAGATGGAAGTTATACCGGCAGTCCCACGGCCGGGGTTGATATAGCTGAACAGTCAAGAGACTACAGTGTCGGGTGGCGGTTGACACCGGAGAGCAGGAATGCACCTGATTTTTCGTTGGGGGTCACTGGCACCCGAAGGGTGAGCACAATAGAACCGCCTGACCATACGACCAGTGTCGATGTTACAACACGTTGGTAAGTCCAGTTTGATTACAAAAACAATAACTTTACCATTCAATACTAAAAGTTCTTTTGTTCAGTCTTCAAAATTTTAAATGAAGGTCAGTTTGGCCATTTATTGAACAAACTCTTTACTTCCAACCTTTTGAACGGAAACTCCCTTGGCATGGGGAACCATTCCTCAAAAAAAGCACTACATTCGAATTGTGCTACTGATTGATCTTCAGGGTTGTGTGTTTTATTGTTCAAACCAACTGATTGGCTACCTTTACCAGCGCCAAATGAATTCAGCGCCAGTATTTGTCCCTTTATCATCTGCCACCGGATCGGTCCAGAAATCGACACTGATGTTTTCAGCATTGGGCGTATCGGGTTCAATTCGATAACCAACCCGAGCCTTGTCTATTTCGTCAGATGTACCTCCTAATCCACCATATGATGATCCAACCATGCCTCCACCTTGACTGATACCATAAGCCATTTCCGATTGCCAGGACACATTATTCACAGCTTCAGACTGTTCGGGATAAGTTTCGGGACCAAGCAACACATCATCCTTGCCAACTCCATTACCAAGATCATAGCCTAAATTAGCCGAAAATCCCTCCTTGGTCTCTGGGTGAGGGTCCCAGGCAAGGCCAAAGGTCAGACCCCAATCACGGAAATCACCTTCTTCATGAACAGCAAGGGTATGGCCTTCAACTGAGATTGAAAGATTACGTTCAGGACCAGTCCATGTCAAACCACTGCTGATTTCCAGTCCAAACCCTCTTTCGGCATCACCACCATCATATCGAACTCCAATCCCAACATGCGGTGATATAAATCCATTGAGTGCTGGTTTCTCTGTCCAAGTCGCTTCTATGCCAAGACGATACCTCGTGGTATAACCACCAATTTTGGGAAGTGCCTCTACATGTTCTGATCTTGTATGGGTCCATAGAGCATCAGTATGCCATCCCAAATCTGCTCCAGGTAATATTGACAACCCTGAAAGAGTTCCTTCCAGACCCCCAGCTGTCATGTTCCAATCTAATTTGGTGTTTATTGGATCACTTTCCCCAGGTGTCAGGGTCATTGATCCCCATCCTATACCGACAGCACCCCAAAATGAAAGGTTTTTGTTGAGATCCAAACTGCCATATGGAACGAGGGATGTTAAGGAGGTTTTAATCAGACCATTTTCGTCCTCAAAACTGTAGGTAATATCCCCTCTACTACCCATGATCAACAAACCCAGAAGCCGATCGTGTCTGATTCTTTCGGTACCAATTATTATATCCTTTACTTCACCATCAAGACTGATGTCTTCGGCAACGCCTCTGAATTCAGAGATTGAGCCTCTTCCCCAATAAGAGTAAGTGGAACCGTTTCCCCTTACAGTGTTAAGTGTAAATGATGTTCCACTTAGGAAATCCTCATCTGTAAGGGCACGGGTGATTTCATCTTCTTCTGTTGCAAGACCTTCGGCAGGAAGTCTACCATCATCCTGCCAGTGTTCATTCCTTGTTCCAGGGTAATCAAGATGGTGTTTTGGAACATCTGGAGTGCTGGTTATGTGAGGTAGGTTTTCACCGGCAAGACTTGAGACAAACCCCTCTGTACGGTCGGTATCCAAGCGATCACGTATTGCACTTGCTGCTTGTTGACCAACTGTTCTTCCAAACCTGATCAGACCTTTATTAGCAGCTTTTTTTGGAATCCAATTTTCCGTTTCACTCACGTTTTCAGTGATATTAAACACCATTAAATTATCTGTCTTTGACACTCCGCCCGTATTGGTAAGACCCGTGTTGGTAATAGTACCCAAACCGATGTCAACAGTTTCAGGAGCACTCTCAGTTGTTTGATCAGCGGCAGCACTCAAAGTAATGGTTGCCGTTGTGGCTGTTTGACCTATGTTGGGACCTGTAAATACAACATTGGCATTCCCAGTATTAAGATTATTGTATTGGGCCCCATCGGCCGTTGTACCTGTCAAGGTATAGTCGCTGTTTCTGGTTGCTGTACCTGCAAAAGTAAGTGGAATTGTCACGGTTTCACCAGTGACAAGACCCCGCCCCAATTGAATTGTAAAGACCTTTGTTTGACCTTCCTTGATATCACCTTTGGCACCAGCTAATGTTATTGTAGTAACATCATCATCGATTAAAGTAATATTTGTTGGCGACACTATTACATCTGCCAAATTACCCATAACGCTTATCGTTTCAATTCCCTCATCCTCAGTATCCTGTATTGGGGTCAGAGTTAAATCTTTATATGCACTGAGAGTGCCCGCCGTGATGGTTATGCTCTGTGTTCCGATGGTCGTGTAGTCAACACCTTCAGTCGCACTATCACTTGACTTGCCTATCTCAACCGATACCGTTTTGTCTTCGGTAAAGGCATTTGTTCCTACCAACGTTGCTGTCACACGCACGGTCATGCTTCCATCCCCTTCGGAAATAGCAGTCTGAATGTTACTAATCTCCATATCCGCATCAACTGTAAGACTCAAAGCACTTGGCGTTACATCATCGTCGGTAAGAGTGATAATCGCATCAGTCACAGCAACACCTGCGAGAGTTCCATCAAGACTGATCAGTTCATTACCCTCAACAAGTAAGTCCTGTGTAGGAGTCATTGTGAAATCCTTAAAACCACTTAGACTCCCGGCTGCAATGACAATGTTTTGTGTTCCAACGACCGTATAGTCCGTACCCTCCATTGCGCTGTCACTTGACTTGCCTATCTCAACCGATACCGTCTTGTCTTCGTCAAAAGCAATCGTGCCTCCCAAAGTTGCTGTTACCCGTACCGTCTTACTTCCACCGCCCTCGGCAATCGACGTCTGGACATTGTTGGTTCCGGTATCTGTATCAACAGAAAGGGCAAGTGTTGTTGGTGTGGCGTCATCGTCAGTTACTGTAACTTCGACTTCTGGTACACTTATGCCTTGATAATTCGAACTACCGACCGTCAAGGTATGTGTAATTTTTGCAACTCTTTCTCCTCCCGTATTATCAATATCATCATTAATTGCTGTAACAGTCACCGTTTGTTCTGTGCTCCAGATACCCGATCCACTTGGAGTAAAGGTCAGGCTGGAGGGGGACACGGAAAAAGGTGCGCCTTCTGGTACAACGACTCCTATGACAACATTGGCAGTTGGTACGCTATCCAAAACAACTGTATAGGATTTTTTGTGCTCCTCTGTTTGGGTTGTCGCAATATTATCAGTTTCATGGATCACGAGACCGCTTGATGAAGCCGATACTGTCACTCCCTTCATTTCATCATCATCGGTCATTGTGATTGCCGTAGGCGTTATCGTCAATCCGTTTGATGTCCCTTCAATACTTATCGTTTCACTACCCTCGGCCTGAATGTCCTGGGTAGGCGTCAACGTAAACTCCACATACCCGCTTGATGATCCAGCCGTGATGGTAATGCTTTGCGTGCCCACCGTCGTGTAGTCAGTCCCTTCAATGGCTGTATCACCGGAATTACCGACCTCGACAGAAACCGTCTTGTCCCCGGTAAAGGTCACCGAACCACCCAGTGTTGCTGTCACCCGCACCGTCTTTGCTCCTCCATCCTCGGCCAGCGAGTTCTGGTTATTGGCAACTCCCGTGTCGGCATCAACCGTCAGAGTGGCCGTTGTAGGAGCCGTGTCATCATCGGTCAAGGTAATGCTGGCATCTGTAACCGTCAACCCGGTAGCTGTACCCTTGAAACTGATTGTCTCGCTACCCTCGGCCTGAATGTCCTGGGTGGGCGTCAACGTAAACTCCACATACCCGCTTGATGATCCAGCCGTGATGGTAATGCTTTGCGTGCCCACCGTCGTGTAGTCAGTCCCTTCAATGGCTGTATCACCGGAATTACCGACCTCGACAGAAACCGTCTTATCCTCGGTAAAGGTCACCGAACCACCCAGTGTTGCTGTCACCCGCACCGTCTTTGCTCCTCCATCCTCGGCCAGCGAGTTCTGGTTATTGGCAACTCCCGTGTCGGCATCAACCGTCAGAGTGGCCGTTGTAGGAGCCGTGTCATCATCGGTCAAGGTAATGCTGGCATCTGTAACCGTCAACCCGGTAGCTGTACCCTTGAAACTGATTGTCTCGCTACCCTCGGCCTGAATGTCCTGGGTGGGCGTCAACGTAAACTCCACATACCCGCTTGATGATCCAGCCTTGATGGTAATGCTTTGCGTAACCACCATTGTGTAGTCAGTCCCTTCGGTGGCTGTATCACCGGTATTTCCGACCTCGACAGTCACTGTTTTGTCCCCGGTAAAGGTCACTGAGCCACCCAGTGTCGCCGTCACCCGCACCGTTTTCGCACCACCATCCTCGGCCAGCGAGTTCTGGTTATTGGCAACTCCCGTGTCGGCATCAACCGTCAGAGTGGCCGTCGTCGGGGCCGCGTCATTATCAGTGATGGTAATTGTGGTACCCGTAACTGCCGGTGCACCGGCACCACTGACCGTGCCGGACACATTGACCGTTTCAGGACCTTCATGAAACATGTCGTTCACTGGCGTCAACGTGAAATTATGTGTGGCACTTGTCGTACCGGCTGGAATCGTGATGCTGAAACCGGCCACAGTTGCGTAGTCATCAGTAACGGTCGCCGTACCGTCGCTTACACTCACTGCAACCGTCTGCGCACTGCTGTAGGCTGAGCCGCCGGTAACAGTGGCCGTAACCTCCACCGTGGTGGCACCAGCGTCTTCTCCGATTTCGTCCTGCTCCCCAGCCATGCTGGTGTCAGTATCAACCGAAAGGGCAATTCCTCCCGGAGGTCCATCATCATCGGTTACTGTCACCGAGACATCATCAACTGTCACACTTCCGTAGTCGGAGGTCCCGGCCACCAGCATGTGGGTGATTTCCGTGCTACGTTCATCGCCCGTATTGTCGGTATTGTCATTGACTGCTGTGACCGTAACTTCCTGTGCCGTGCTCCAGATACCCGCTCCACTCGGAGTAAAGGTCAGGCTTGCAGGTGACACCGTAGCCACATCGGTGTCGCCACTTTCAATATTGATGGTCACAGTGCCGGTGGGTTTACTCGTGAGAACCACCGTGTAGGTGATCTTGTGCTCTTCGGCCGGCGTGCCGCTGACGTCGGTCTCCCGGATCGTCACACCAGTCGACATAGCAGAAACCGTAACCCCCTTTGTATCATCATCAGTAAGAGTTATTTCGGTACCTGTAACGACCACATCCGTAGCCGTCCCTTCGATCGTGATGGTTTCATTCTCCTCGTCCAAAGCATCGTTCGTAGGGGTCAGCGTAAACTCCACATGCCCGCTTGATGATCTGGCATCGATCGTAATACTCTGCGATCCCACCATCGTGTAATCGGTCCCCTCAATGGCAGTGTCTCCTCCTGTGCCCACATCAACCGATACCGTCTTGTCTTCATCAAGGACAATCGACCCATCAAGTGTTGCCGTCACCCGTACCGTCTTCGCCCCTCCTCCCTCGGTGATGGAGGGGGTGTCCACCGTCAGCGTGATATCGCCTGGCGTATCGTCATCATCAGTGACCGTCACGGCCAGGTTATCTGCTGTCACACCACCATAGTCGGAATTGCCCGCATCCACCGTATGAGTGATTTCCGCGCTTCGCATGCCGCCTGTATTGTCTATGTTGTCATTGGCCGCCGTGACTGTTATGGTCTGTTCGTTACTCCAGTTTGATGGGGTAAAATCAATACTGGTGTCGCTGACGGTAAAAGGAGCACCCGCGGGCACGCCAATGTTGATCGTGACATCACCGGTGGGTTCACTCGTGAAAACCACCGTGTAGGTTCCTACATCGTCAGCCGTAGGGTCGGTATCAGGGTCATTTGTCTCCCGAAGTGTCAACCCACTTGATGCTGCCGAAACCGTAACCCCCTTGGTGTCATCATCAATCAGGGTGATCACGGCACCGTTCACCGTAACACCCTCCAGTTCCCCGTCAAAACTGATGGTCTCATTCGATTCATCAATGTCGTCATTGACCGGCGTCAGCGTGAAGTCCAAATACCCACTTGATGATTCAGCGTCGATTGTGATACTCAGCGACCCTACCATCGTGTAGTCGGTACCCTTGATGGCGGTGTCATCAGCATGGCCAACCTCGACCCTAACCGCCTTGGCTTCATCAAAGACAATCGACCCATCAAGTGTTGCCGTCACCCGTACCGTCTTCGCTCCACCTCCCTCGGATAGTGATGTCTGGACATTGTTGGTCCCCGTATCAGCATCAACCGTAAGGGTAAGAGCCGTCGGAGTTGCATCATCGTTGGTTATCCTCCCTGTGGCTGTATCATCAGTAATCGTTGTCCCTGTACCTGGTGCACTAAGTTTTACAAGAAATGTTTCATCCTCCTCGGTTAAATTGTCCTGTGTCGTTTGCACCGTGATGGTCTTACTGGTCTCACCAACAGCGAAATTCAGAACTTGAGGTGTGGTTTGAACTGTATAGTCTGACGTTGAAGCTGCATGACTGCCGCCTGTGTCCTCTTCGGTCTGCCAACTCACCGATACTGCATGACCAGTTGCACCCGCCCTGTTGACAGTAAAACTGATGACCTGACCTTCAGTAGCTGAAGCGTCATCTATGGAAAAGGAAGGCGCGTCGTCATTGTCAACAACTGTTATATCCAAAGTAGATTCAACATTGTTATATCCACCACCTGCAGCCGCATGACGTATTGACGTTTTACGGTTGTTTTCGGTATTGTTCAGGTTATCATCATCTCCTGTTACAGCTACCTGTTGACGTGTATTCCAGGTCGTATTTGTAAAAGTGAGTTCCGTTTTATCTACTGTTGCGATCCCCGTGTCATGACCAGACAATGTCACCGTAACATCACCCGTAGGTTGTGTACCCAACCAGACATCGTAGGTAACAGTTGCACCTTCGGTAACATTCACCGACCTAGGTGAAAGGTTAATACCTTGGGCATCATCATCTTCCAGCGTAATAACTGCAACCTTTACCACCAGTTTTTGGCCATCATCAGCTGTTGCTGTTCCCTCAACCACAACTGTCTCATCATCTTCCACACTGGAGTCATCAGTTGGTGTCAGAGCAAGCGAGACAGTATTTGCACCCTTCGTTTCACCCGTGGGAAATGTTATCACGGGTGTAACCGGTGACCAGGATGATGTGTAGTCCCCACTCGTTGCTGTTCCACCAAGGGAAAGTGTAACCGTTGATTCACGGTTTTCCATTGCAACAGTTGGGTCAAGCTGAGCACTTACGGTAACCGTTCTAGTTCCTCCACTCTCAGAAACCGCATTGGGGTCAACCAAGAGCGAAACCGCTGGTACTGTTTCGTCATCTTCAAGTGTAATTTCTGTATCCCTTACACTAACACCCATGAGTGTCCCTGCAATGGTGATTGTCTCACTACCCTCAAAAAGCAGGTCATTTACAGGTGTCAATGTGAACTCTACATGTCCGCTTGATTCACCAGCCATGATGGTAATAGATTGAGTTCCCACAGTTTCGTAGTCGCCACTCATCCCCTCAGCAGCACTATCACCCAATTTACCCACCTCAACAGATACTGTTTTGTTCGTGGCAAAGGTCGTCGAACCATCAAGGGTTGCGGTCACCCGTACCGTTTTGACTCCACCTCCCTCAGATAGAGATGTCTGGACATTGTCGGTCCCCGTATCAGCATCAACCCTAAGTGTCAAGGCTGTTGGTACCACGTCATTATCAGTTATGGTTATTGTGGTTCCAGTGACAGTTGGAGCTCCAACACCATCAATTGTACCACTTACAGATATGGTTTCACTACCTTCGTGAATATCATCATCAACAGGTGTCAGAGTAAAAGTCCCACTATGGCTGTTTGCTCCGGCAGGAACCACAATATTGAATGGAATTGTTGATGTTGTGTAATCATCTCCGACTTTAGCCGAGTTACCACTTACATTAACTGCTACAGTTTGAGCGGTGGCATAGGTTGAACCTCCGGTTACCGTAGCTGTTACTGTCACCGTTGTTGCCCCGGCACCCTCCCCAATCTCCATCTGAGCTTGACCACCCGTGTTAACTGAAAGAGTAATTCCACCTGGCGCCCCATCATCGTCGGTAACAGTTACTTCCACATCTGAAACCTCAACTCCACTGTAATCGGAACTGCCAACTGTCAGGGTGTGTGTGATTGTTGCAACCCGTTCACCTCCTGTATTGTCTATATTGTCATTGATCGCCGTGACCGTAACCTCCTGTGCCGTACTCCAGATGCCCGAGCCACCTGGAGTAAAGGTCAAGCTGGAGGGGACACGGAAAAAGGTGCCCCACCTGGTACCCCAACGCCAATGACAACATCATCAACAGGTTCACTCGTGAGAACAATTGTGTAGGTTTGTTCGTGTTCCTGGATACCAGATGTGGTGCCATCATCTGCCTCATCAATAGTCAGACCAGTCGATGCTGCCGAAACCACCACACCCTTCGTATCGTCATCTTCAATGGTGACCGTGGTGTCGGTGACTGTAGGAGCACCAGCATCACTAATCGTACCTGTCACATCAACTGTCTCGTCGTCCTCATCAACAGAGTCCTTGACCGGGGTCAAAGTGAACATCCCTCGTGCACTTGCCACACCAGCCGGGATTGTAATGTTGAAATCTCCAACTGCTACATAATCATCAGTGACAGTTGCCGTACCATCACCAACACTCACCGCAACTGTATGTGCACTGCTATAGGTCGTGCCTCCGGTTACCGTGGCAGTTACAGTCACCATTGTTGCTCCAGCATCCTCCTTGACCTTGTCCTGACTGCCGTCGGTATCTCCATCAGTATCAACAGAAAGCCTAATGCCATCAGGTGCATCATCATCGTCGGTGAGAGTTATTTCAGCACCTGTGACTGTCACACCCGCCAGTGTCCCGTCAAGACTGATGGTCTCGTCCTCTTCATCAATGGTGTCAGCAGTTGGTGTCAGCATGAAGTCCACATGACCGCTTGATGTCCCGGCCTTGATCGTAATACTCTGTGCCCCCACCATCGCGTAGTCGGTCCCCTCGGTGGCACTGTCATCGGTATCGCCAACCTCGACCGTAACCATCTTGTCCTCGGCAAAGGTCGTCGAACCATCCAGCATTGCCGTCACACGTACCGTTTTCGCCCCACCTCCCTCGGCAAGAGAGCCCTGAACATTGTTGGTCCCCGTATCAGCATCAACCGTAAGGGTAAGAGCTTCCGGAGTTTCATCATCATCAGTCACCGTCACAGCCACCGATGACACACTCTCATCCTCGTAATCCGTCTCATCCGCATCCACCGTATGGGTGATTTCCGCACTCCGCATGTCATTCGTATTATCAATATTGTCATTGACTGCCGTGACCGTTATAGTCTGTTTGGTACTCCACATACCCGCTCCACTCGGAGTAAAGGTCAAACTTAAAGGGGATACCGTAAAGGGGGCACCATCCGGTACCGATAATTCAATCTCTACATTATCGGTCGGTTTACTTGTCAGTACCACTGTATATGTCTCTTTGTGATCCTCCTTGGTATCCTGGGGGTCAGAGGTATCATCAGTCTCTCGAAGTGTCACACCAGACGATGCTGCCGAAACCGTAACCCCTCTCGTGTCATCATCGGTCAGGGTGATCTCGGTATCTGTGACTGTCACATCCTCCAGTGTCCCTTTAAGACTGATGGTCTCATCCTCCTCGTCCACAGCATCGTTCGTAGGGGTCAGCATGAAGTCCAAATACCCACTTGATGATTCAGCGTCGATGGTGATACTCAGCGACCCTACCATCGTGTAGTCGGTACCCTCGATGGCGGTGTCATCGGCATGGCCAACCTCGACCGTAACCGCCTTGGCTTCATCAAAGACAATCGACCCATCAAGTGTTGCCGTCACACGCACCGTCTTCGCCCCACCTCCCTCGGATAGTGATGTCTGGACATTATTGGTCCCCGTATCAGCATCAACCGTAAGGGTAAGAGCTTCCGGAGTTTCATCATCATCAGTCACCGTCACGGTCACCGATGACACGCTCTCATCATTATAATCAGAACTCCCTGCCTTCACCGCATGCGTAATAACTGCACTCCGCATGCCCCCGTATTATCAATATTGTCATTGACTGCCGTGACCGTTATAGTCTGTTTGGTACTCCACATACCCGCTCCACTCGGAGTAAAGGTCAAACTTAAAGGGGATACCGTAAAGGGGGCACCATCCGGTACCGATAATTCAATCTCTACATTATCGGTCGGTTTACTTGTCAGTACCACTGTATATGTCTCTTTGTGATCCTCCTTGGTATCCTGGGGGTCAGAGGTATCATCAGTCTCTCGAAGTGTCACACCAGACGATGCTGCCGAAACCGTAACCCCTCTCGTGTCATCATCAGTCACGACTACATCCACACTTCCTACGTCGCTAATGATGTAGTCATCATCGGATGAAGTAGCTGAATGATCAATTTTTACAGGTCGATCAGCATTATCAATGTCATCATCAATACCAGTTACGGTTATTGTCTGAGCCACATTCCAGATATCATCTCCACTTGAATTGAATGTCAAAGTCTGGCTTGATCCAGCCGTACCACCATCCTTGTTGACCTTGACACCTGCCCCGGCACTCACCGTCACAATAACAGGGTGGGTTGGCCTGGTCTTGAGAACAACCGTGTAACTGTCCGTGGTCGTGGTACCATCCTCACTCACTTTTGTCGACGCCGGATCCCCGCTCTCGGTGATGGTGATACCCGCCTTGTCATCATCGGTGATGGTCACCGTAGCTGTTCCTGTGGTGGTGGTTCCCTCGGCACCTGTGGTGGTGGGGTCAGGTCGGTCCAAATTGCTGATCACCGAGCCAAAGTCTACCGTCAGGGATTCGGATTCACCCTCGTCATCCTGGTCCTGCTGTGCTTTTACCCTAAGTGTAGCCACCTGAACAGTATCTGTGTCGTGTCCTGCAAACATCACAGCGGGCTCCGCTATACTGTAAGGATTGGTTGTCAGAAGAGTTACCCCCTTATTCAAACTGTTGCCTGGTTTGGGATCTATTGTGTAATCAGAGGCAGTTATGCCCGTACCTGAAATCGAAAGGGGAACTGTGACATTCTCACCTGCCTTGAGATCTCGGCCCAAGGATACAGTCACATCCGCAGAATCGGTACCATCTTCCTTTACTGTCCCCCCCCCCGCAGCAAGTGTCACAGAGGTTGCATCATTGTCGATAATCGTGCCGGTACCATTCAGGGTGGTCGTTCCACCGTCCAGCATAGCGTTGGACAGTGTGGACAACTGCAGAATGACGGTCTCGTTGGGCTCATCGGTGGTCTCACCCGTGACCGTAACCGTGATGCTTTTGCTGGTCTCACCCGCATCAAAGTTGAGCGTACCCGCAGTAACGGCTGTATAGTCCACTCCAGAGGTTGCCGTACCCCCCCCCACATCCGTAAAACCGACCGTCACTGCCCGGCCGCTTGGCGGAGACAAGGTGACGTCAAAGATGAGGGTTTCAGCACTGGTATCACCCTCGACAACCGATGGCGAATTAATACTTAAAACCGGTGGAGCATCATCATCGGTGATGGTTCCGATGGCAGTGCCGTCCGTGAGGGAGGTACCGGAACTCGCCTCGCTCAACTCAATCAGAAAAGTCTCGTCGTCCTCGTCCAGAGTGTCTTCGGTCGTTTGGACCGTAAAGGTCTTTAATGTATCTCCTGCTGCAAAGCTTAGAGTTTGAGCAGTGGTTTGGGGCACATAGTCAGACGTGGACGCCGGATGATCGCCATCGGTGTCTTCGGCGGTCTTCCACTTTACTGATACCGCATCGCCGGTTGCACCTGCCCGGCTCACCGTGAAGGTAATCGTATCTCCTTCAGCGGCAGATACATCGGCAATCGTGAATGATGTAGCCTCATCATTGTCTGTAACCGTCACATCCAGCGTAGCTATTTCCACATCGTCATAACCGCCACCGCTCGCGACATGGTTGATCATTGTTTCACGTTTATCGTCAATGTTGTTGTAGTCATCCTCCACACCGGTCAAAGTCACCGTCTGTTTGGTGTCCCATTCGGTTGGTTTGAAGGTCAACACTTTTTTGTTTACCGTTGCAACCGTTGCGTCCGAGCTTGACAGCGAAATCGTTACTTCATCGGCGGGCTGTGTTCCAAGCGAGACATCGTAGGTATCCGTGGTACCCTCAGCTACCGTCAACGTCGTCCGTGAGATGTTTACGCCCTGATCGTCGTTATCCTCTAACGTGATGCCTGCCACCTTCACAACCAGGGCATCACTTCCGAATGTTGCCTCACCCTGCACCACGATGGTTTTGTCACCCTCGGCTCTGACGTCATCAGTTGGCGTCAAAATGAGGGTAACAGTGTTCGAACCAGTTTGTGATCCCATCGGGATCGTAATCACCTGCGATGTCGGCGACCAACTGGTCGAGTAGTCTGTCCCTTCCACCGCCGTACCACCGAGATTCAGTGTCACTGTGGTGTCATCGTTGGCGACCACGCTCGGGGCCAGTACCGCACTGACTGTAATTGTCTGTGCGCCACCACCTTCTGTAATTTCGGTCGGCGAAGCCATGATCGTGACTTCAGGTGTCATATCATCGTCCTCAAGCGTGATTTCGGCGCTCGTAACAACCCGACCCGGTGTACTGCCCCCAATCACTATCGTTTCATTCCCCTCAAGCAGGTTGTCAGGGGTCGGTGTTATGGTCACCGTCACACTGCCCGAGCGGGCATTCGCCGGTATCGTCACTGTCGTAACATCGCTGCGTGTGTAGTCGCCGGTATCAGCTGTACCGCCCCAGTTTAGTTCAATTTCTAGATCACTCTGCAACACGGTGTCGTTGGTATCACCCCATTCGGCGGTAACCGTCACCGGCTGTGCCCCGCCATCCTCCTTGACCTTATCCGGAGATACCGAAAGTTTTATGCCAGCAGCGTCGAGGATGGTCAGTTCCGCCCCCCTTACAAAGGGCGTCCTCAATGAGCCCCTGCCCTTGGGTCCTTCAATTAGTAACCTTTCAATGTCTACTTCCCTTTTCAGATCGTCTGTTGGGGTGAGGTGTACAGTGGTCAAAGCAGAGGATTGACCGGCAGGAATAGTAATGCTCGGATTTTTTTCCTTGATAGTGAAATCGGACGAATCCGTGGAAATGTGAGTAAACTCAATTGGTATTGTTAGATCTGTTTCGATTCTTTGGAAATTTCGTTTTGTGGCGATAACTGTTATTTCTTGCTCACCCTTACCTTCCTGAATTCCCTTTGGGTTGAATGTAAAATCTATCGCATGCCAGCCACCATAGATTTTCATGCCTGGAACTGTCAAAGTCTTCGCCACCTCTGGTATGGTCCCAAATGTACCTTTAATTGAAGGATCATTCGCGTCCATCCAGCCTGTCATTTTGATTGCTCCCTTGGGAACAATGAATTTGCCGTCAAAGTCATAATCACCCTGCCGAGGAGTATATCTGCAGGACACGTCCCTCCTGTTTGATGCCTTGCATTCTGTTGACACCCTTCCACTATCAAGTATGATGTCCATCGACGGGTTTCCATCCAGAGTTACAGGACGAGGTGGCGGATTGAGTTTGAATGCCAAAGCCGGGATTTGTGTAACCCCTATATCTCTACTAGTTAAGCTTTCGATCGTGATATCGGTCACATTCCAGGTGTATTCCTCATTGGATAATACTGAAAATTTTCTGGATCGAGTTCGTTCATCCTCGTCGTTGGGAATAACTTTCACATCATATGAGAGATCCTTGCCGGCAGCAGCACTTGCCACGGAGAATGTTTTTTTGAGATCTGTTTTAAAGGGCGGTTCGTTACTTGTCTGATACCCATTTGCCCCAGAAGGAATCGTGAACTCAATGTCCGGTGTTACAGGTGTTATCATTTCGTTGGGATCTTTTAGGGTGGGTATTTTTTCGAATGTTGCTGTAAGAGTGTAACTCCTTTTTGTAGGGCCGTGTAATATAATCGGATAACAAGACAATGTGTCATCACCCGTATATACAAGGCCATAATTAGGTCCTTGGCATTCGATCCCGAATGAAAGAGGGGATTCAGTGTCAGAGGCAGGAATTCTAATAAAGCCTCTATTGCCTGTAGGCAATTTTGTTGTAAAGACTACTCCCCCAACCGTGAAAGTTGCCTGTAAACTTACATCTTCCGATCCTTCTTCTTCATCATCATCAACCACCGTAAAAGCCACATTCGTTTTACCCAGAGTTGTACCCGACTTGATGACCAGCGTCCATGGAGGCTTAACTTCAAAGTCAACGTCGGCATCCGTATAGCCTCCACCTGGATCGACCGGCTCAAGAGTAACAGTCACGTCTTCCTCGAATAAAGAGCCTCCCGTGATCTTGACCTCAACATCGGTATTGGCTGAAACTCCTTCCTTGACAAAATTCGTATTTGAAGACGTAATCTCTACGTCTGGTTTTTCGTCATTGTCGATGAGCGGAACATTTACTGGGGTCACCGTGTAGTTGGATGTAGTAGTACCACCGATGCTTATTTCCTCCTTGCCCTCGAAGAAGTTGTCTTCTACAGGGCTAAGAGTCAAATCCTTTGTACCAACCGTCTCCCCGATCTTAATCGTGATGTCAGGCAGTTGTACAACTGTGTAGTCTGTGCCCTTTGCAGTGCCACCGAGGGTGAGGTCAATAACAGTTTCGCTGGATTGTGCAACCGAAAGCGTTGCGGTGACGGTAACGGTGGTGTTACCCTCACCTTCCGCAAATTCAGTCATTGCCGGGACAGACAGAGTTATGGTAGGCGTCGTCTGTGCATAAGCGTTTGTTGTATAAAAGGCAACAACGAGGGAAATCAAAATCCCCATACAAAATGGCGAAGGTGACCATATGTTGCTAGGTCAAAATTTTTTCTTTGGACTGGCTTGCTGAATTTTATAGCTGGGGCCAGCTGATAAAATAAAGCAGGTAACCGATAATACTTGGCTAATGAAATTGTTCATCCGAAAAAACTGCTGTTATCTAAGGTCTGCCAAGAACTAAAATGGCTGGGTTTGTTGGCTGAAACTTTTCATAGATAACAATTAAACATGAGTAAAAAATATTTACAAACTTCAAGCTAGGATCTGAACTGTAATCCCACCCTGATTTTTTGGCTGAATAATTATCGGATTGACAGTTGGCGTTAGATATAATTAATTTTTATGACATTCAAGCATCTATGCTGATTTCTGATTTAATGAGTGGATCAAGATAAATTGGGTCAACTGAATCCAAACCCATTTCACATATAACAGCTAGATAATCACCACAATGTAAACGATTCATGACATAAATTTTTTTAAGAATGTTTGAAAAATACCCTCGCATCTTTAGTTGCTAAATTCCCAACATTGTTGAGCAACATTCAGGGAAATCCACTTTTTTGAATGATGATGATTTGATCCTGTATGTGAGTGGTTTAATAGTGCCAAAAACTTTCAATTGTATTGGTGTATATTGTTCTTTCAACGTAAGGTTTTTGATGGTTGATAACTGCATGGGAAATTAATTTACAGTCAGCAACTTACTCTTTAAATTCATCAGTAATTAAATGGGAACCGAGTGGATCAACCTTATCTTTGATAATAAAAAGCGGAGAATGGTTTTTGCTTGTAGGTTGTCAATAACCTTGGGCAACAGCATTCCCATTTCTTTCTACAATTCCAATAATCAGAGATTTCTTTTCTGTATTTTCATGATTACCAAAGGGAGAATCTATTGGGTTTGCTTCACCAACTAAGGGGTGAATACCCAGAAGTCCCTTACGAAATTACCAAACCCGTTATTTTCAGGATACATCATCTTTATTTTGATATCCATGTTCCAAAAATACTAATCATTTTTGGTAAATAACAGAACGAGTCGCATCAACATTTCATCACTTAAATTGTTTATAAGTATTAGATATGCATTGTGTCCATTCTTAGCCTTATAATTTTATCTAATTCCCCATAGAAGTTTGTTTTGGGATTCATCAAAAATGGCTATTCCAATACAAAAATTGTTTCATTTTTATATTTTCATTCAGTAGTACAACCCTAGAAATTACTTGACTCTTCCTCTAATATTCGGGTTTAATAACCATAAAGTAATTCCATTACCTTGGGTAATCTGGGGGAATGGCAAGAGAGGAGGAAATCATGAAACTATTAAAACTGACAAGAATTACTACAGCATTGATTGTTGCGATTGGCACATGCATTGCTTCAGTGACAATTGTTGTAGCACAACAGCAATTTATTTCGATCGGAACCGGGGGTGTTACAGGTGTGTACTATCCAACTGGAGGTGCAATCTGTCGACTGGTTAATAAGGACCGCAAGGAACACGGTATCCGATGTTCTGTGGAGTCAACTGGTGGATCAATTTACAATATTAACACAATCAAGGGCGGTGAACTTGAATTTGGGGTCGCACAATCTGACTGGCAGTACCATGCCTACAATGGAACTTCAAAATTCGAAGATAACCAGTTCGAGGGGTTGAGAGCAGTGTTCTCTGTTCATCCTGAGCCGGTAACAATTCTTGCTCGTCGAGATTCTGGTATAAACAATATTACCGATATTCCCGGAAAGCGATTCAACATAGGTAATGATGGATCCGGTACGCTTGGAACATGGGAAGTCATTGAGGCTACCATGGGATGGAGTCGTGATGATCTAGCCCTTGCTGCCAAAATGAAATCAGCTGAAACCGGGGCAGCCCTTTGTGATAACAAGATTGATGGATATTTCTGGCTTGTTGGCCATCCGTCGGCGCTAACGCACGAAACTATTGCATCTTGTGATGCAGTTATCGTATCGGCGGTAGCTCCAGAAATAGATCAACTTATCGCTGATAGGCCATATTACAGAAGTGCAACAATACCAGGTGGCATGTATCCTGGAAATCCTGATGACATAACGACATTCGGTGTTGGTGCTACCTTTGTTACATCTGCAGATGTACCAGAAGAGGTTGTTTATATTGTTGCAAAAGCTGTACTTGCAAATCTTGATGATTTCCGCAAGTTGCATCCCGCATTTGCCAACCTGAAAGCTGAAGAAATGGTCAAGGATTCATTATCAGCACCATTACACCCAGGTGCAATCAAGGCTTATAAAGAGTTAGGTTTGATTGAATAGAACTGTATCAAGCACAGCCGGTTTACCGGCTGTGCTCATACAATCGCAAGTACATTTTTTTGACTTGCAAACAATGTGATGGGTTATGAATAGGAGCAGTTCTTCAGGATCATCCAGCGAGACCAAAGCCCATGCACTTGCTAGTGATCTGGATGTAGGTGGGCGAAATCCCGATAATTGGCAGGCTGCAGTAATTACAGGTACAGCCTTACTATGGGCTGTTTTGCAAATATTAAATGCCTCACCACTACCGGCAATCCTGGCACAAACACTTGGTCTTAACTGGATATACGTCAATTCCGATACCGAAAGAGTATTACATCTGGCATTTGGTCTTACACTGGCGGCTTTAGCCTATCCCCTCTACAAATCTGCTTCACGAGTCAGGATCCCATGGTATGACTGGTTATTGGTGGTTGCGGGCCTCTGCTCTACGCTTTACCTGATAGCCAATTCGGCGGCCATTGCCGATCGCTCTGGTTTGCCAACAACTGGTGATCTGATTGCATCCGCTACGGGGCTTTCGATTGTTCTAGTTGCAACCTATAGAGCTCTAGGATTGCCAATGGTTGTTGTAGCCAGCGTTTTCCTACTTTATGTGTTTTTTGGTGATGCGGATTTCTTTCCTGATGCAATGCAATGGAAAGGGGCCAGTTTTGGTAAGGCCATGTGGCATTTCTGGATGCAAACGGAAGGTGTTTTTGGGCTTGCATTAGGGGTATCGGCCTCAATGGTATTTCTTTTCGTTTTGTTCGGTTCATTGCTAGAGAAGGCCGGTGCCGGGAACTATTTTATCAAGCTTGCGTTTGCTCTGATGGGACACCTGACAGGTGGACCAGCCAAAGCAGCGGTCGTAGCGTCTGCAGCTACCGGTCTTATATCAGGTTCTTCCATTGCCAATACAGTAACAACAGGTACCTTCACCATACCCCTAATGAAACGTGTCGGATTTTCTGCCGAGAAATCAGGTGCCGTAGAAGTTGCCTCTTCAACCAATGGGCAATTAACTCCACCGGTCATGGGTGCTGCTGCCTTCCTTATGGTTGAGTATGTGGGTATTTCCTATCTTGAGGTTGTCAAGCACGCTTTCTTACCAGCTGTCATTTCCTACATTGCCTTGGTGTATATCGTGCATCTGGAGGCTGAAAAGATGCAGTTGAAAGGTCTTCCAAGGGCTGGTGAACCAAAGCCTCTACTGCTGAAGCTAGTTCGTTTAGCACTTGGTGTCGCCATATTCTGTGGATTGTGTCTATTTACTTATTATGGCCTCGGCTGGCTCAAGCCTTTACTCGGTTCCTACTCTTTGATAGGCATGTCGTTACTGTTCATAGCTTCATATCTCGTCCTTCTAAAATGGTCATCTGCTCAACCCGACCTTACGGTTGATGATCCTAATACCCCCTTCAAGCAGTTGCCATTACCTGGCCCCATTGCCAAAACAGGAACCTATTATGTTTTACCTGTAGTTGTTTTGATTTGGAATTTGATGATCGAACGTCTTTCACCAGGACTTTCTGCCTTTTGGGCCACATTTGCCATGATTTTTGTAATGGTTACCCAGCATCCGATCAAGGCATGGTTCCGGGGTGAGGGAAAAATTGCCCAGGCAACGTCACGTGGATGGAATGAATTGATTGAGGGCATGGTTGCTGGTTCACGTAACATGATTGGTATTGCTGTTGCTACAGGTACAGCCGGCATTATTGTCGGAACTGTATCACTGACAGGTGCCCATCAGGTGATTGGCGAATTTATAGAAGTCCTTTCCGGTGGCAATCTATTATTAATGTTGATCTTTGTTGCTCTATTCTCATTGGTGCTCGGTATGGGCTTACCCACAACAGCAACCTATATCGTAATTACATCTCTAATGGCGCCTGTGATCGTTGCAGTCGGTGCGAAATCTGGTCTTGTCGTACCTCTCATAGCGGTACATATGTTTGTATTCTACTTCGGCATTCTAGCTGATGATACACCTCCTGTTGGATTGGCGGCCTTCGCGGCAGCTGCGATTTCAGGTGGTGATCCGATCAAAACTGGTGTAATTGGATTCTCATACGACATCAGGACGGCCATACTGCCATTCCTGTTTATTTTCAATACCGAATTGCTACTGATTGATGTTACTTTTGGGAAGGCTGTATTTGTATTCCTTGTTTCTGTAGTGGCTATGATGCTGTTTGCAGCTGCTTCACAAAATTGGTTTCTGACAAAGTCACGGCTTTGGGAGAGCGCTTTGTTGTTGCTCATTGCATTTAGCCTATTTCGTCCTGGTTTCTGGCTTGATATGATATCGGACCCTTATCAGAGAATCCCTTCCTCGGAATTGGTAACTATGGCCGATACAGCACCAGACGGAGAAAGCATTAGGGTCAGAATGTCTGGTGAAGATTTCGTAACCGGTGAAATTGTTGAAACCACACTTGATCTTCCTTTGGGCAAAACATCTGATGGTGATGGTGCTGTCAGACTTGACCGTCATGCAGGACTGTCATTCCGTACTGAAGATGATGGCAGGGTATTTGTTGATATGTTAAATTTTGGACAATATGCTCAGGAGAAGGGTATCGATTTCGATTGGGAAGTTCTTTATATTGAAACCGAGGCAGATCGAATTGCGAAGGAAGTTTTCTATATTCCTTCGGTCGTGTTGCTGGCACTCATCGCTTGGCTTCAACTCCGTCGCCGTCGACTGGTTTCATGAGAAACTAAAGGAAAAATTACTTGGTTAAACTATCCCCCACATACGAATTCATGTGGGGAGATGGTGTGGAATAAAATTAAACTTCATGGAAATTTAGGTGAAAATCTATGGAAGAGAACGAATGTGATTATATTGAAAAGCAATTGTCCTATTTCCGAAGTCATATCCATGGATGGGAAGGTCATGAGGGGCAATTTGCATTAATAAGAAATGAAAAAGCCGTGGGGTTCTACTCAAGTTATGACATTGCCCTCCAACAGGGTTATCAACAATTTAATCTTGAACCCTTTATTGTTAAGCAAGTAAATTTAATTGAACACCCGCTTACCATTTCCAGATTTATTCAGCCATACACCATATCACAATAAATTTAGAAAAAAATGGCCTAATATAAACACATTCATTTCTGATTTTGAAACTACTCTTACATAAACCGCTTTTTTTCCCGGCTAACAGAAACGTTTTAAATTGTTTATCTACCAAAATCCTATTTTTCGTAACAATGTCACAAATATAAATTACAACTGAACTAAATTGTCCACCAGGAGTTTGAAACAAAGTTACATGTTTTTGCTTCAGACAATTGCACCCACGAGGTAGGTATGAGCAATGTATTTAACAGAAATTCAAGGACGAAATTGCCAACAGTGGTAAGCGGTGAGGGAGTTTATCTTTTTGACAAAAACGGCAAACGGTATCTTGATGGATCGGGAGGAGCAGCAGTTTCATGTCTTGGTCACTCCAATGCTAGAGTCAAGGCAGCACTAAATAACCAACTTGAGAAACTGGCTTTTGCTCATACAGGTTTTTTCACATCAGAACCTGCTGAAATTCTCGCTGAACGATTAGTTAATAAAGCACCAGATGGCATAGAGAAGGTTTATCTTTTATCCGGAGGATCAGAAGCAGTTGAAGCTGCAATCAAACTTGCCCGTCAGTATTATCTAGAAATTGATCAGCCGCAGAGAAGCCTGATTATAGCACGCCGACAGAGTTTTCATGGTAACACTCTTGGGGCACTTGCCGTGGGTGGTAATGTCTGGAGGAGACGACAATTTGCTCCCCTACTAATGGAGACATCACACATAACTCCATGTTTTTCTTATCGGGGGATACAACTTGGTGAAACAATTGAACAATACAGTCTGCGTACGGCCGGTGAACTTGAGAAAGAAATTGTAAGATTGGGTACAGAGAATGTGATGGCATTTATTGCTGAACCAGTAGTTGGAGCCACATTGGGTGCAGTACCACCCACACCTGAATACTTTAGACACATCCGTAAAATCTGCGACAAGCATGGTATTTTGCTCATCGCTGATGAAGTTATGTGTGGTACCGGACGTACAGGCAGTTTGTTTGCCATTGATAAGGAATCAGTTATCCCAGATATCATAACCATGGCTAAGGGTTTGGGTGCTGGTTATCAACCGATTGGGGCAATGCTGTGCCAGAAGTACATCCACGATGCAATAGCCGACGGGTCAGGGTTCTTCCAACACGGGCATACATATCATGGGCATTCCTTGGTTGCTGCGACTGGTGTTGCAGTCTTACAGGAATTGGATGAAAAAGGACTTGTTGATCAGGTGAACCGGGCAGGTGATTATCTGAGATCAGCATTGGAATTCGAATTTGATCCGCACCCTTATGTTGGGGACATCCGTGGTCGTGGTTTGTTCATGGGGCTTGAATTTGTTGCCGATCGCCAGACAAAAGAACCTTTTAGACCAGACCTCAACATAGCAGGAAAGCTGAAAGCAGCGGCAATGTCCGAGGGATTGGTGTGTTACCCAATGCAAGGAACTATAGATGGAACCGGTGGTGATCATGTCCTTTTAGCACCTGCATACATCATAACTAATCATCAGATGGATGAACTTGTAGAAAAGCTCGCAAGAGCGGTTAACTCAGTTTTGGGCAATGCTACGCAGTAAAAATTTACCACGTATAATGGTAGCACCCAACGGGGCACGTAGGTCCAAGGAAAGCCACCCTAACCTGCCAATAACCATATCCGAACTTGTTACCGATGCCATTGCCTGCTATCAGGTAGGAGCAGAGGCTATTCATGTCCATATCAGGGATAGTCAAGGCCGTCATACCCTTGATATCAGCCTTTATCAAGAAGTAATGCAAGAAATGAAAATTGCTGTACCAGAAATGTTGGTTCAGTTGACAACAGAGAGTGCCGGTATTTATAGCCCATCTGATCAGCGAGACATCTTAACCAAGTTGAAAGCAAAATCTGTTTCTGTGTCAATCAGGGAATTTCTGGCAGACGATGAGTTGGAGCTTACTAGCATAGCCTATCACCAAGCCTTTGAAAGCGGTACTGACTTACAGCATATCCTGTATTCCAGAGAAGACATAGAATTACTTGCTAAAATGGTGGAAACCACCGTTGTACCATCAGAAAGACTGCAAATCCTGCTGGTAATGGGGTCATATGGTGGTAATTCTGCCAGGTTGGGGGATTTGGAACCACTTCTTTGTTATGTTGATAAAGTACTACCCGAAACTGATCTGGCATTATGTGCTTTTGGCAGGCAGGAAACCCTTATTTTGTCGAGAGCCCTCAAACTTGGGCACAAAATCAGGGTAGGGTTTGAGAATAATTTATATAACCTCAATGGCGAGATCGCTGTAGACAATGCATCTAGAGTAACTGAGGTTTTGAATTACCATACCGGACAAAATACAATTTCCAATCAGGCTTAACTATTGGTAGAATATGTAAGTTAAAGGCAACCGGGTACACTAGCAAACGAATAGTGATTTATTCGGCTAATATCAATGTCGACAATCCTTTTGATCCCATTTCATAAAGATCAAATGCATTCGCTATATCGTACTTTATGAAACACTCCATGCTGTCCTTTTGCACCATTCATCTGGAAATCCCATCCTAGATGGATTTGCCAAGTGACATCCTTCAATAAGTCTAACAAGTCGTTTTTTCCATTTGTTTTCCGGTACAATGAACTTCAACATGTAGTCTAGCATTATGAGTGTATTATGCAGATGATGGATATTCGTTTCTCGCATAGCTTCGTTAAGTTCTAGGGGATATCTTGGGACGGTCATCCTGACTGTCACACGTTTGTTCCAAAGCCTTCCATGATGGGCGCAGATATTACGTACATAACTCAAATGGTGTATAAATGAGGTTAATACTGCTTCATCAAGTGAAAAAATCTTGGCGATGAATTGTCGGTCTTCACGTCTTTTTAAATTGTTGATAAATTTGGAGAGTTGGCCAAAAGACATAAACTCCGATGATATCCAGACAGGAGGGAGATGAGATGATGAGTATTTTTGTTTGTAGTTCAAAATAATTTCATCTTTAATTATATTGAATTGAACTTCTAGATCCGAAACATCTTTCTTATGCCTTTAGATATTAGAAAAGTATTCTTTTTTCAAATGACTATGAGGCCCGTATTTCATTGCCAAGTGATTGGTCCAAATTGTACGAAGAGCTATCTCAACAAGTTCTATAGCGTCTAGTACCACAAGCCTGAGGTCCCTATCAAAAAAATACAGTTTAATTACATCTTCAATCGTTGTACCGTCTTTAAATAAGATGTCACCATACTTTTTTGTGGATACCCTGAAAAGTTTCCAATAAGCCTGAAGCCGGTAATAGGAGATAAAATTTAAATAATGTTCTGCATATTTGTCATCGTCAATCACCATTCCACGTTTCTTCAGGATTTCGATTTGGTCATGTATTGAAGTAGCGGGTTTTTGGAATTTCATAATTCTATACTCAGGTGCATTAAACGAGGCAAAAAAACAAAAACCCGCCGGGGTGCGCTGTATGAAACCAAAATCTCACCTTAAGCGGGGCGGGTCTTATTACGTGATAGTATAGATGCCATTTCAACAATTGCTACCAAAATCTTACCTACAATCAAAAATTTATTCTAAATAAACCTTCTCCTTTGATCAGGACTATAATGTGTAATCTTTGGGCAAAGGGTCACCCGCACTGTGTTCTCAAGCCAATAGTAACAGGAACCCGATCCATCCCTCAATTGTTCACGGTACTGAGGGAATTACAGTGTTGTCACTAAAATGGACATTTACCTAAAGATTGTTACCTGAAAAAGACTTTTTTAATAACCTCTTCCGGTAATTTTAGTTTCCACTTAAATGTTATCGTGTGAGTGGTCATGCCTATGCGGATAGTAGGCAAATTCATTGTGGGGAAATTTTCCAAACAGGTTGATAAATTTCTCATCTTCAAATATCGCCTTGGGTGCACCCTGGCAGCAAATATGGCCATTCAGACAAATTACCCAGTCCGAAAAGGAGGAAACCACATGGAGCTCATGACTAACCATGACGACGGCACAATTTGTTCTGGTACGATAGTTGTTCACCAAACGGTAAAATCGTTCTTCCCCTTCGGTGTCCATTCCTTGGGTAGGTTCATCCATGATAAGTAAATTTGGTTCTGAAAGAAGAGCTCTGGCGTACAAAACCCTCTGGGATTGTCCTGCTGATAAACCCAAAATTGGTATTTTTAACAAATGACCAATACCTGTTTCCTCAGCAATATTATTTATTTTTGCCCTCGGATATTTCTGCCCCAAATTAAGAAAGCAAAGAACATCAATGGGAATGGTGTCATTGATATTTAGTTTTTGTGGTACATAACCAATCCGTAGATTCTCAGCCTTGGAGATTAATCCTTTGGACGGATTAAAGGCACCAACCAATAACTTGAGGATAGTGGATTTGCCAGTGCCATTGGGACCAATTATCGTCAGGAAGACTCCTGGTTCAACTTTGAAGGAAATATCATGTAGAACCTTCTTACCAGGATAAGAAAAAAACACACCTTCAAAGTTTACCAATGACATGATTAAGCCACAAATTACCGAAAATTAATCTCCCCAATTCACCTGTTCTAGACAAGGGATTGAGCATCTGTCGGGTAGATTCAAAAAGGTGGATGTAAGGCCAAAGCCAAGGAAGCTTCAATATCCCGGACAGAATTGGTGACCGCCCTCCCCAATAGATCCATGTTTCTGATTTGTTTGATTCTATTTAGAGAACGCTTGTGTTCACTTTCAGACAAGATGTGTTTAAATATTCCACTAGCTTCAACCAGGCTGATTATTACGATATCTCTTGGGTCAGGGAGTTTGTCACTGAACAGCAGGTCCATTATCCTGATTTTTACTTCCTGTTCAGCCTTACCATCAATTAACGGATACCTGCGGGTGCTGAAAACCCACAAAAACTTATCATCAACCTTTTCTAGGATTTTCTTTGAGACCAACCTGTTCAAGGCCAATTTCTTTATTTCGTCAGCATTCAGAGCACATTTCTCTACCCAAAACTTGGCGTTATAATCTCCCTCAGACTGAACAATCATTGCAAGAGTTGGATCAAGCATTTCATCGCCTGTAGGTGTAGGATCAACGACAACAAGTCTCTTCAAGTCAGTGTCAATTTTATTCTGCAGGGCGAGTTCCATTAACACAGCACCAGATAGGACACATCTCATGGAAAGCTCTGGGACGTGAAGGATTTTGCCATCTTCATCCTCCAAAATCATTAGCATTATTTCTTCCGGGAAAGTTAACATTGAAACCCTATAATTTTAATCAACTGATTTTTGGATACCTTAGATTTGATATTGTAATATTATATGAACAATAATCAACTTCTAGATTTAATTTATTACTCTGTTTTCAGTTTTACCTGCTCTTGAATTTATAGGCTAGAATTCCCTAGTTTTATGGGCGGGTTTTAATTCCTCCACAAGGGGAGTTATTCTCCAAAAATTGATACGACAAAAACGAGGTATATTGAAATTTCTTATCTGCCATTAAATTCCACAAACCTCACTGTAGATAAATCATCGGAAAAGGCTCCGTTGATTGACCCTTTTTTGAGGAAAATATCCTATTTAAGGGTTTCGGTTACGGACAGATGTGACTTTCGGTGTGTCTACTGTATGTCCGAACACATGGTATTTCTACCCAAAAAGGATTTACTGACTCTAGAGGAACTTGACCGAATTTGTTCCCTGTTTATCCAACTAGGCATCAGGAAGGTGAGGTTAACAGGGGGAGAACCCTTGGTAAGAAGAGGCATTCTTGACTTTATTCGCGGGTTGTCTAGGCATCTGGATAATGAAGTACTTGACGAATTAACCATAACAACCAATGGATCCCAATTGGCTAAAAAATCTCGAGATCTCTTCAAGGCTGGGATAAGGCGAATCAATGTTTCACTAGATACTCTCCACCCAGACAAGTTCAAGGAAATTACTCGGTGGGGAAGGCTGGGCCAAGTACAGGAAGGAATCAAGGAGGCACAAGAAGCAGGATTAAAGATCAAAATCAATACTGTTGCCCTGAAGGGTTTTAATGAAGATGAGTTGTTTGCCCTTACTGAATGGTGTGATGACAATGGATTTGATTTAACTTTCATTGAAGTCATGCCCATGGGTGATATTGGAAATGAAAGTAGGCTTGGACAATATTGGTCCCTGAAGGATCTGAGGAAAAGATTAAGTACCCGATATACCCTGCAAGATTTAGCCGAAAGGACTGGTGGACCCGCAAGATATGTAGAAGTTCAGGAAACCGGCCAAAAAATTGGATTTATCACCCCCCTGAGCCATAATTTTTGTGAAAGTTGCAATCGGGTGAGGTTAACCTGTACAGGTGAACTTTATATGTGTTTGGGACAGGAGGATAACGCTGATTTAAAGGGCTTGATGAGAAAACATCCAGATGATGATTCCAAAGTTATAGCAGGAATCAGAGAAGCCATTTCAAGAAAACCGAAGGGACATGATTTTGACTATTCCCGCCAGAAAATTGACGGTCAGGTTTCAAGATACATGAGCCATACAGGCGGTTAACGTAAGAGGGGTAACGCATGTCAGAAAAAATTACCAAGAGTAACGCAGAGTGGAAAAACCAACTTTCGGAATTAGCTTTCAGGGTTACTAGAAAAGGTGGTACCGAACGGCCATTTACCAACGATAATTTTCCCAAACTAAATGGCGTTTTTTCTTGTATCTGTTGTGACACCGAACTCTTTCATTCCAGCCACAAATTCGACTCCGGTACCGGATGGCCGTCATTTTATCAACCCAGCATTAAGGAGAATATTGGTGAAAACGACGATTTCTCTCTATTCAGGAAGCGAACAGAAGTTGTTTGCATCAAGTGTGATGCTCACCTTGGCCATGTGTTCCCAGATGGTCCCAAACCGACTGGGCTTCGTTATTGCATCAACGGAGCTGCCTTAAGGTTCAAAGCTTCAGAAGACTAGTTTTCAAATTGTCTTTCTGCTGGTGCAATCAAAGCACCGGAACCAAAATTCCCAAAACTTCTGAGGATTTGCTGAATTACCGACAGTCTACCTTCGTAGGTTTTGGTAACCCTCTGGGTAAACCTTACCGTTCTACCATTCTCTAAACCCAGAGTTTCCACATTTGCAAGTGTTCCATCACCCTCAAAGGTTAATACAACAACATTTCTTTCAATCGTTTCAGCCTTGCGTATCCCTTTGGTTAATTGTTTTGATTCCATGTATATCCAGGTTGTTCCAAAGTCCTCATTGATTATCGCGGGATTACCTATTTCATTTACCACTTCTTCAGTAGTTGTTTGTCCTACCTGAAGGGTTTCCAATTCAATTTCTGTAGGTATGTATCCATGCCGAGTAGTAATCCCTGTACAACCGACAACGAAGAATACCAGAAGGATGAATACTATATTTCGAACCATGGTTTATCCAATCTTTTAAAGACCCCTGAATTTTTTCCCGGATCACGACACTTTGTAAATTTACCGAATCAATCCAGCCAACAAATAATGATTATGTGAATAAATTAGAACTGAACCCTAAACTTAATGTGGATTTGTTAAAATTAAAATATTTCAATTAACCTGCCCCCTCAGTGAACCAAATTAATTTCCAAACTATTGTCTTTAGTGCCGCACTGTCCAAATATATAAAAGAATACCAAAATTAATGTGATTTATCTCCAAAATAGCGAATCGAATTTCGGTGCCTAACAGCTCTTCTCATAAATTCCCTACTAGGAAAAAAATTGTTTTTTCTGAATTGAACAGTGACGATAAAAATTGGTTTGCCTTTTATCTGGACCAGACTTCAAAGCAAGTACTGGTTAAGGATCTGGCGATTATTTCCCTTAACAAATTCAGATTCAATGGATACCTGGAGTCTTCGAGAAAGTATGACTGGATAATGAAGGGGCACCTGAATTGCAGGATAGTACTTGAATGCCGGCGTACTCTTAAGCACTTCCCCATCTCTTTGAAAACCAGAGTGTTAAGAAAATTTGTCTCCAATCCCAAACTACTTTCTCCACAGCATGACAATTCCATACCTGAAGATGAAAATCTCGAATTGCTTACCCCCTCTTTTGACCTCCTTGAACTTGTCAGGGAAACTCTGTTTCTTGAATTGCCTGAATATCCCACCAGCTCAGGATCAGATTTCGATTCTTCCATTAACGATGACATCGGCAAATTACACGACCCGGGAATTCAAGATAATCCCTTTTCAGCCCTTGCCAGAGACAATTCATAATTAAATGTCTTGATCAAAACTGTCCCTTGAAATTATCTACCATTGAATTATTTCTTTTAATCACCAAAATTAGTAGGTATTCCCTATATTTTGGTAATTTTTTTGGTTTTAGAGACCGATGGGTTAGAGACATTTTCAGGTAATAGGTTATGGCTGTTCAGCAAAATAAAGTAAGTCGTGCAAGAAGGAATAAGCGCAGGTCCCATGATGCCCTGAGGGCAGGGATTTGGGTTGAGTGTGATAATTGTGGGGAGTTGAAACTACCCTACCATATGTGTCCTGCTTGTGGTCACTATAAAGGTAGACCTATTCTGGAAGTTAGAGAACCCGAAATTGATGAAGATGATTTTTGATTCACAGCCTCGATCACGAGTCGGATTAAATTAAAGGGAAGACAATAACTGTTATTGCGATTGATGCAATGGGAGGAGATCAGGGTCCCGTTCCCGTTGTTGCCGGCATGGCAAAAGTGGCTAAGAAAGATCCTGATGTAGCTTTTATCGTTCACGGTAACGAAAATCAGCTCAACAAGCGTATAAAAAAATATAAAACCCTTGAAAACAGGTGTGAAATAAGAGCCACCTCCAAGGTAATTTCAATGGATACCAAGCCAACTACCGCTCTGAGAACCGGTAGGGATTCTTCAATGTGGTCAACCATTGATACCCTGAAAGCAGGTCTTGCCAATGTTGCTGTTTCCTGTGGTAATACGGGTGCCCTGATGGCTACTGCCATGCTAAATTTGAAAAAAGCGTCTGGGGTATCCAGACCTGCCATAGCTTGCCTTTGCCCATCACCTAATGAGAGCGGCTTCAATGTACTGCTTGATGCAGGTGCAGATATAAGGGCTGATGAAAGGGATTTGCTTTGCTATTGTATCTTAGGTACCAGATTTGCACAAAATGGCTTGACGATAAACAAACCCCGAATAGGCCTCCTGAACGTGGGAACTGAATCTCATAAGGGGAGATCTGAAATAAAGGCTGCATTCAACCTTATATCAGAGAATGAGCAGCAAAATGGATATGAATTCATAGGTTTTGTCGAAGGTACTGATATATTTTCAAGTAAAGTTGATGTCATTGTAACGGATGGTTTTACCGGAAACACCGCCATCAAGAGTTCGGAGGGTGCTGCAAGGGTTATAAGGAGTCAACTTCACCAAGCCTTTACCCATTCACCTTTCTCCCGCATCGGCAGTTTTTTTGCCTATACTTCTCTCAGAAGGTTTTTCAAGCGAATAGATCCAAGAAGATCAAACGGAGGGGTGTTTTTGGGTTTGAATGGAATTGTTATCAAATCTCACGGGAGTTCAGATGCCATTGGAATTGCTGCTGCTATAAAGCTGGGAGTGAAATTGGCAAGGTCGAACTCTTTTTGATATACTCGGGCCATTTGTATCACAATACGAGCATAATAGTTTCGAATGAATAAAATCAGGTCTGTTGTAACCGGTACGGGTCATTATCTCCCAGAAAAAATAGTTCCTAACAGCTATTTTGAAGACTTTATAGATACCTCAGATGAGTGGATTACCACTCGGACGGGTATAAAGTTTAGACACTACGCCTCACCAGATGAAAGTACCTCTAAAATGGGTATTAAGGCTGCCCAAATGGCTCTACTCAACAGCGGTAATAAACCCGAAGATATCGATTTGGTTTTATTGGCAACCTCAACTTCAGACCATACTTTTCCATCAACCGCGACCCAAATTCAATGTGGCCTTGGGATTTCCCGTGGTTACGCATTTGATATTCAGGCCGTTTGTGCTGGTTTTGTTTTTGCCTTGGCCAACGCCAACGCCCTGATCAAATCAGGAGAAGCAACCAAGGCTCTGGTCATTGGTTCAGAAACCTTTTCCAATATATTGGATTGGGAAGACAGGACAACATGTATCCTTTTCGGTGATGGTGCCGGTGCGGTTGTTGTAGAAGCCGAACAAGCAACAGATAGCGTCAACAAAAGGGGCTTACTCGCAACTGATTTGCATTCCGATGGGCGATATAAAGACATACTTTACGTTGATGGAGGTGTATCCACCACCAGAACTGCCGGTCATTTAAGGATGAAAGGTAGAGAGGTATTTCGGCATGCTGTGTCAAAACTGGTAACCTCCACCGAAGAAGTAATGAAAAAAGCCAAGGTAATGAGTACAGATGTTGACTGGGCCGTACCCCATCAGGCAAACATACGAATAATTCAGTCGGCTACACAAAAATTGAATATACCTATCGAAAAGGTGGTGGTGACCCTGGAACAGCATGGCAATACGTCGGCTGCTTCCATTCCTATATCCCTATCGGTTGCCAATGAAGAAGGTAAATTCCGTAAAGGGGATTTGATTCTTTCTCACGCCATTGGTGGCGGCCTTTGTTGGGGTTCTTTCCTTTTACGGTGGTAATAACCGATTTGGTGATTTGAGAAATTTTGATTTCCTCCAACACAATTTCTTTCCCAATTTAAATCCTTCTGGTAGAATCCTCCCAACCCTTTCTGGATCTTAAGGAAAAATGGATGGAAAAAGCGGTATTTATCAAAAAGGATCTTGTCGATATCCTTCAAAACCGCTTTGGACTTTCACAAGCTGAATGTAAATCATTCGTGGATTCTATTTTCCAGGAAATTCTAGATACCTTGACCAAAGGCGAACCGATAAAAATTTCTTCGTTTGGTACTTTCCAGGTGAAATTCAAAGCAAGCCAGGAAATAATAGATATAAACTCCAGGGAGGAACGAACCCTGGATGCAAGGTACAAGGTCAAGTTCATTCCTTCAAACAAACTTAAGCAAAAAGTTAATACTTAGTCCACTTCTGAATGGTGAATAATTGTCCGGTGAGAAACAAAAGTACAAACTAATCGGTACCGTGTCCAAGGAGTTGGGGATTGATCAGTCAACATTGAGGTATTGGGAAACTAAATTCCCGATTGCCAAACCACAGTTTCAAGACAAAAAGCGTATTTATGATCAAGAAATAATTACCCTTTTGAAGGGAATACATTTTCTGATAACAAAAAAAGGATATACGACAAAAAAGGTTCAGAGGTTAATAGAAGAAAAAGGCAGGGATTACATTATCGAGGTGGCAGAGTTACCCTTGTTCCAGAAATCTGTTCCTGAAGAGAACACTGCAAAAAATCAGGTAAAAAGTCTATTATTCGATAATACTCCTACTCAGGATCCACAACCAGCGGAAGAATCCCTATCAGCAAGGAAAACTCTTGATTTTTCTACCTTTAGCCGAATCCTCAATTCGGCAAGTTTTGGGATTAGTTTAAATCTTCCAGAAAATGGAATGGCTCCTGTTGATACTTCAAACAAGGATAAACTGGAAGAAGTTTACAAAAAGTTGGAAAATATTAAATCTCGGATGGCATGATTTAGTATTTGAACAAATGTACCAATATATTATATCTCTCCGATGGTATTTGGAATCAGAATTCCTGACAAATCCATAGAGTCGGGCCATAGCGCAGCCTGGTTAGCGCGTTCGTCTGGGGGGCGAGAGGTCGTGAGTTCAAATCTCACTGGCCCGACCATATTCGGGGCAATTTCAGGCAAGGAAATCAGTTGCAGCTAGAAGAGAACCTTTTCGAACCTAAAGGCATCTTACCGGACAGGATAATCAACCTGATGTGTCATCAGGGGGTGATCCAAAGCCAGGATGAAATCAACCGGAGTCAAATTCAGCCGGCAAGCCTGGATTTACGATTGGGAAGTACTGCTTACAGGGTACGCGTTTCCTTTTTGACCAACAAGGAAGGACGAATACTTGATCGCATCAGGGAATTCGGTATGCATACCATCAATATTGAAGATGGTGCTGTTCTGGAAAAAGGATGTGTTTATGTCATTCCCCTGATGGAGTCCCTGGAACTTCCTACTGGAATATATGGTGTTGCAAATGCCAAGAGTACAACCGGAAGACTTGATCTCCTGACACGTTTGATTACGGATTTTGGTTCTGAATTTGACCGAATAGAAGATGGTTATTGTGGTCCCCTGTTTGCTGAAGTGTGCCCCCGTTCTTTTTCAGTCTGTGTCAAGCAGGGAACATTACTGAACCAGATCAGGTTTGCCAATGGCAACACCCGATTATCAACGGAGGATTATCATAAAATTTGTCAGGCCAATCACATTACATCAGATTCTATAAACCTGAACGAGGGACTGGATTTTTCAGTCGATCTCAGCCTGGAAGATGATCTAGTCGGGTATAGGGCAAAACAGCATACCGGTATAATTGATTTATCCAACTCCAATCATTATCCCCCCCGGGATTTTTGGGATCCTGTTTATGCTTCGAACAGGCAGATTATTCTTGACCCTGGATCTTTTTATATTCTAGCCAGTCAGGAAGAGGTTACTATTCCACCTAGCTATGCTGCTGAAATGACTCCTTATTTGCCTATGGTGGGGGAATTCAGGGTTCATTATGCAGGATTCTTTGACCCGGGATTCGGTTTTCAAGGTACAGGTGGAGCCGGATCCAGGGGAGTACTGGAAGTTAGGTGCCATGAAGTTCCCTTTTTGCTTGAACACGGCCAAAAAATGGGGAAACTGGTCTTTGAAAAAATGATGGCCGAACCCGAAAATCCCTATGGTTCGCAGAATTATTCCAACTATCAGGGTCAAAGACTGAAATTGTCACGCCATTTCAAGGTTACAAACTGAATTCCTATTTGAAATCCGTCAGTAGCAGATAATCCTTGAGCAATTTTTCTGGATCAACCTCTTCAGGTTTTCGACGGCTAGTCAACGACTTTTCAGCTCGTGCCTGGACCAAATCCCCCATAGCCCCTGCTTCCGAGGCGATAACAACCATTTCTTCCATTTCACCATTACAATGAAGAATGAGATCGCACCCTGCTTTGATTGACTGTCTTGCTCTTGATTGAATACTGCCTCCAAGAGCACCCATGGAAAGATCATCCGTCATTAGCAATCCTTCAAAACCGATTTCTGTCCGTATCTGCTCAATCACCTTGGGTGAGGTGGTTGCCGGTTTTTCAGAATCAATTGAAGGATATAATACATGGGCTGTCATACCAAGGGGTATGGAATTCAAATACTTGAAGGTCAGGAAATCACTGGTTTGCAATTCTGCCAATGTTTTATGACATACCGGTAATTCTTCATGGCTATCTGTCGTTGTGCTGCCGTGTCCCGGGATATGTTTCAAGATCGGTAAAACCCCGCCATGGAGGCAGGCACTGGCCACTTCCTGGGCAATGGCCGAAACTTTTTCAGGGCTTGTTCCATAGCAGCGATTTCTTAAAACCGGATGAGTATTTCCAGTTGCCAAATCACCAAGTGGTACGCAATTTGTATCAATACCCAGGTCAAGAAGCTCCTTGGCAATATAACGATATCGAAGCCACATAATTTTTTTGGCCACTTTCAGAGGAAAGTGGGTACAAATTTCGAGAGGTGGGTCCCAATCCTTCCATTCTGGTGAGGTAAGACGCTGGACCCTGCCTCCCTCCTGGTCAATCAGTATGGGAGCAAAATAACCAACCGATGATCGTAAATCATCTGTGAGTTTTCTAATCTGTTCCTTGCTTTTAAGATTTCGATTAAAGAGAATGAAACCAAAAGGTTTCACGTCATTGAAAAAAGCCAACTCCTCCGGTGTTAAACTTACGCCAGAACAGCCAAAAATGTACCTTCCGTAATTCATCAGTCGAACAAAGTCCTAATGCAGGATGGATGCCCACCGGCTTCAATTCTGGCACAAAAGGAATCGACTTCCTCTTCCGAATCAAACCCTACCGCGTATAACCGATAAGACACCGATGTTGATCCGGTAAATTTTTTGATCACCCAATTCCTGGCAGCAAGATCCTTGGGAAACTTTTTCAATATCTCTCGCCAATTATTTGAAGCTAGATTGTAGTTGGGATATGTTCCTATATAGGCAATAATGGTACCCTCCTGAATTTCAGAAGGCTCTAGTTCCCGGCCAGAAAAAACCAGGGTTGTATCAGCATTGTCTATTGTTATTCCATCTGATAGAGTTATTGCTGCCTCTATATCCATTGGAGGGACACCCACCTCAACCTGGGTAAAGAAATCCTCAAGTATCTCTTTACCCGTCTTGGCCACTAATGAATCTCCTTCCTCAGGCTCTACCTCCTGCTGAAAAAGTATTCCTAAAGAGTTCAAGGATAAAATATCTTCAGGTAATTCCACGGTAGGGGGAGCATATCCAATTGTTTTTAATTCCCCGCTGAAGGGGTCTCCGTGAACCAAAACATTTACCCTGTAACCTGTATGTTTTGATTCCTTACCTCCAGGGTCTAAAGGTTTGATCCAAAGATCCAGTTCCGCCTTGATTTTCGGTATATTTGATTGCTCCTGATTTCCGGTAACTTCATAATAAAATACAATCCTGATCAAGAAATATAAGATGGCCAGAGAAACCAGGATAATCAGACCCTGGAAAATTCTCTTCGCTATACCAGGCCCTTTATTGATGGCTGGATAATCTAGTATTGAGGATTTCATCGTAGTGTCAAATGCATAGTAGAAACATATGTCACATTTCAGTCAAGGGTTTAACTCCCATAATCCCAAGACCTTGTGCAACAATTATCCCGGTAGATCTGGCAAGTGCCAATCCGGCAATCGTCTTTTCCGGTTCACCTTCCTGAAGAATTCTCAACCTGTCCCTTTCTTTTCCCAGGGACCAAAAGCTGTGGAAACCAGAGGCTACTTCCATGAGATAGAAAATTATTCTGTGGGGTTCCCGATGAGTAGTTGCCAATTCAACGATACGAGGCCACTCGGCTAGTTTACGCAGAAAGAATATATGTTCCGGTTCTGAAATATACTCTGGATTAAATTGTTCCAGAACCTGATCACTGACATCCAGGCCAGTTTCTTCGGCTCTTTTCAGGAGGGAACATATCCTGGCATGAGCATACTGAACATAAAATACAGGATTGTCCCTGGATTGTTCACAGACCTTTTCAAAATCAAAATCCAGAGGAGCATCATTTTTGCGCATCAACATCACAAAACGAGTTACATCTGAACCAACTTCTGCAACTGCTTCCCTCAAAAGTACAAAATTTCCTGCACGCTTGGACATTTTGAGAATTTCATCATCGCTGATCACATTGACTTGTTGAATCAACTTCACTACAAAAGGAACTTTACCTTCCGAAAGGGCATCGACTACTGCCGTCAACCTTTTGACATATCCTCCATGGTCAGCTCCGAATACATTAATCAACTCATCGTATCCTCTTGAAACCTTATCGAAATGATAAGCTATATCAGGAGCAAAATAGGTCCAACTTCCGTCCGATTTCTTGATAGGTCTGTCAACATCATCGCCATACTCAGTCGACTTCAAAAGCAATTGCTCACGCGCCTCCCAGTCCATGGAAACTTTACCTTTGGGGGGAGCAAGGACCCCACGATAAATTAGACCCATTTCTCTTAAATGATCAATTGCCTCTTCGATTCTGGCCGTTTCCACTATTGATTTTTCGTGGACAAAATTGTCCATTTCAATATTTAATAGACCTAAATCTTCTTTTATCAGGTCAAGCATTTTCTTGATGGAAAACTCACGGAAGATATCCAACCATGCATTTTCAGGTTGATCCACGTATTGGTCACCGTATTTATCTTTTAACATATGACCAATGGCTACCAGATAATCGCCCTTATAGTTGTCAGGTCCGAATTTTATATCCTTGCCGATTGCTTCAAGGTATCTCAGATAACTACTTCTGGCCAAAGTATCGACTTGAGCACCACCATCATTGACATAATATTCCCTGGTTACATCGTATCCTGAAAATTCCAGTAGCCTGCCAAGAGCATCTCCAAATACTGCACCTCTTGCATGTCCAACATGCAGTGGGCCCGTAGGATTAGCTGAAACAAACTCCAGGTTTATCTTATACCCCTTCCCTATATCCCTGCGGCCATACTCACCATTTAAGTTAATTATTTCCCTTAAGACACCCTGCCAACAGTCTTGGTTAAGGACAAAATTGATAAAACCAGGGCCGGCGATTGTTACAGATTTAATTCTCTTCTCGTTGGAGAGTTTCTCAACCAATGTCTCGGCAATCGCCCTTGGATTGGATTTGGCTTTTCCTGCAACAATCAAAGGGGCATTCGTCGAAACTTCCCCGTGATCATTGTTCTTGGGTCTTTCAACAGAGAAATCGTTCTCTTCTACCCCTACGGGTAGTGAACCCTCGTTGACTAACTCCTTAATCTTGGCCGCGACCAGCAATTTTAATTCTGAAAATATATCCATCTTCTCTGGAACTTTTTCGTACTGAATAATTTAAATTAACAATTCGTTCAAATGTATGGGCTAAAGTGGAGTTTGTTAGTAGCCAAGGTTTAACTACTGGAAACTATTATTGAAATCGATTGCCACAAACTCCTCACTTTGGAAAAGGTAATTATTTTCATTCCTGTAGCAAAGTAAATATTTCGCTGAAAGTTTAAATTACCTTCGTACGATATGTATCAATAACAAATTTTTCTGTCATGCCGGAAATATAGTCCCCGATAATTCTTTCTTTTTGTTCACTGTCGGTATCTACATTCTGTTGCCAAGTATCTGGAAGATCTTCCGGATTAGCCATGAAATAATCAAATACGCCACTAATTATCTTTCTTGGACTGTCTTCTTGGCCTAGTATTCTTTCGTTTTGATACATGTTATCCCAAAGGAATTCCCTTATGAACTTAAGATCACCCAAAGCCCTATCTGAAAAGGAAATAATATTGGTAGGGTATTTTCGTACATCCACAACGGATTTTAATCCTGACAAATCCAGTGCTTTCTGAGAAGTTTGGTTTATATCCCTAACAAAATAATCAAAAATTTTTCGGATTATCTCTAAACTCAAGTGGTTTTTATTTGGTTTGGGATTTTGCTCAAGTATTTCATTCTGGAAATGTTCAACCAAAGGTATTTTGGTTATATCGTTCAACGTGAAAAGTCCTGCCCTTAAACCGTCCTGCAAATCATGACAATTATAGGCAATATCATCTGCAAGGGAGGCGATTTGTGCCTCACAGCTGGGAAATGTATTCAGTAGAAGATTGTGCCTGGCATTATACTCCAGGACATAGGAAGGTATATTAGTCTCTAGTGGACCATTATGCTTGACAATACCTTCCAGGCAATACCATGATAAATTAAGGCCCTTAAATTCCTGGTATGGATTCTCCAGATGGGTCACCACCCTTAGGGCCTGGACATTGTGATCAAAACCGCCAAAATCACATAACAATTCATCAAGGATACTCTCCCCCAGATGTCCAAAAGGAGGATGTCCCAGATCATGTACGAGTGCTATTGCTTCAGAAAGTTCGGGGTTCAACCCCAACATTCTTGCGATCTGTCTTGATACCCTTGATACTTCGATGGTATGGGTTAACCTGTTTCGTACATGATCATTTTCCGGCTTGATGAATACTTGTGTTTTTCCAATAAGCCTTCTAAAGGCTGATGTATGGATTATTCTGTCCCCATCCCGGAAAAAAGGGGACCTGTGTGGATAATCCACTTCCGGATATAGCCGTTCAGGGTCAACGTCATGATTTACTGCACAGTCTATCAAAATGAAAAAATTCCCAACTGATTTGTCTCTATTCTTTATTCTTGGTTTTTCTTGTCCAATCGGCTAGGATTACTATATCCTACTTGCGAAGGATTTCCCATTACATTTAATACCGCCAATCATGACTATTCTTATTCCACCAAAAGTTTCTGACCGAGCCTATGAGAGATTAGCCGAGGTAAATTCCGAAAATGATGAAAAACTTTGTCTTCGGGTTGCTGTGAAGGGAGGCGGATGTTCCGGGTTTCAGTATGAAATTTTGTTGGACACACCTCAGGAGGATGACTTGGTTTTGGCTAAAGACGGTCAAGCTGTGTTGATTGATGAAATCTCACTTCCCTTTCTTCAGGATTCTACCATTGATTACACCGAAGAATTGATCGGTTCACGATTCATAGTTCTGAATCCCAATGCCAAGTCAACTTGCGGATGCTCAATGAGTTTTTCCCTATAGTTTTCATTTGATGAAAATAGCTACCTACAATATCAATGGTGTCAGGGTCAGGATTCCCAGGATTCTTGACTGGTTGAAACTGTCCAAACCGGATGTGGCATTGCTTCAGGAAATCAAGTGTGAAAATGAAAAGTTTCCAGAATCCGCGTTTGGTGAACTTGGTTACAACGTAGCTATTCATGGTCAGAAGGGTTACAACGGAGTTGCCATTTTATCAAAATTCCCTCTGGATGATGTCAACTGTGGATTACCTGGAGATGATTCTGATACCCAGGCCAGATGGCTTGAAGCTGTGATACAGGGAGAAAGGAATGTAGTCCGAGTTGGCTGTCTTTACCTTCCCAACGGCAATCCGGCTCCGGGAGAAAAATTCGACTACAAGCTTTCGTGGATGAAGCGCTTGCAAAACCGGGCCTTTGAACTGCTACAATTTGAAGAACCCCTGATCCTAGCTGGAGATTATAATGTTATCCCTCAAATAGAAGATGCTCAACATCCAGAGAAATGGCAAGATGATGCCCTTTTTCGCCTTGAAACAAGGACCGAGTGGAGAAAGTTACTAAATTTGGGATTCCAGGATGCTTTTCGACTTATGAATCAGCAGGATGGACAGTTTACCTTTTGGGATTTTCAGGGTAATTCCTGGAATAAAAATGATGGTATAAGGATTGACCACTTATTGCTGTCTCCCCAGTGTGCAGACCTTTTGTTAGAATGTAAGATTGACAAGGAAGTTCGTGGTTGGGAAAAGCCTTCTGACCATGTTCCCATATGGGTGAAGCTTGACTGCTGAAATCCATTTTCTCTACTGGTTTGACTATTTTGAATAGCAAGTCATCTGTATCTAAATTCCTATACTCAGGATCAAAGGATAACTTTCGTATCTTATAAGCTAGCTAGAGCAAACCTGAATTAATTTTTCATACTTTTTCTGGTAATTGCTACAACAGTCATACTTCAACTACGTCTACAAGGCGTGCTGACTGCTCCGGGTTATCAACATCTAACGTATTTGAACGGGCTTTTTTATTTCTACACTCACGACCATTTGTTATATACCGTGATTCAAAGGAAATTGGTTATGACCAAATCGTTTGATTTTAAAAATCTCCATCGCTTCGTGGGCGGTGTGGACCGTAGGATTAATCCTTTTTTTACCGGTCGGTCAGACCTTCTGACAAGAATAGATTTTATCAGCAAAAATATCGGTCTGGAATATCAGGATAATCCAAGTAGCAATCCAGCCGAGGGATCAACCCATGTGATTATGGGAGCACCAGGTATTGGCAAAACCTCCTTGCTGGAAAAAATCAAGTTGACCTGCATTGAACAATTGAATGATGAATCCACTCAGTTCAAGATCATTCCTGTAATGATCAAGGATCCGGTAAACCTTTCATTTGAATATCTCAATACGCGAATCCATAACACAATAGGAGAACTTGAAAGCGATATATCCATTTCCAGGGTTAAGGAGTCAATGCGAGCATCTCTTCAAGCAATATCATCCATTTCAGCCTTTGAGGTTGGGATAGACCTTAATCATGCAATGGAAAACAAGCCCCTGGTTCCTGAAAACCATGTGATCTTGTTGATGATTGATGAAATCCAATCGATACATGCTGATAAAGAATCTGAAGTGGCAAAAGTATTACTTTGTCTTCATGCGGGGAGCAATGGTTATCCGATACTCCCGGTATTTGCCGGATTATCAAACAGTTCGGCAGTACTCCAGCAGATTGGTATTTCCCGTTTTGGCAGAGCGGTGGAAAGACATCTAGAGCCTTTATCCTTATCTGAAGTCAAGGAATCTGTGGAAAAATTTATGACCTATTTCCATGTGAAGACCAATTCTGATTTAACTTCGGAGTGGAGTACCCGTATTGGGGGATGGGTGGATGGGTGGCCAAAGCACGTCGAGAACACTTTGGCTGCTTTAGGTCAGGAGTTGCTGGAAAATGAGGGTAATCTCTCAGCTGTAGACCCCCATCTAGTCAAACTCGGTGCAACAACTTACCGGGTTAGTTATTACAATACCCGTTTTGGTCCGTTTAGTCCCAACCCTGAGGTAGTTGGAGAAAACATGGCAGAGATTGGGTCAGTTCCAAGAAGAGGGGTAGAAATTAAAACTATCACAAGTAAGCAGCGTAGAGTACCAGAATGGACAGAAAGATTATCAGAATCCGAGTTGCAACAACTGGATTTTGAGTTTCTACTTCGATATGGGCTTATTGATAAAATGCAAGACAATCCTGCGCCTGTATTAGTATGTCCAATACCATCCTTGCATTCATATTCAGTTACCCAGACAGGTTCAGAGCTTCATATTTCAGCATATAGTGGCAATCTGGAACTAGTTAAAATGAATCTTGATCATGGGCTTGATATTAACGGTCCGGATGCATGGGGAAGGACTCCACTTCATATAGCAGCAGAAAACAATTGGGATGGGGTAACCCAACTTTTGTTGAATAATGGTACCAATCCACAGATCCGGGATAACAGGATAAGACTTCCTTTGGATTTAGCCAAAAAAGGAAGCTACACTCATGATCTGCTCAATGAGATAACAGACCCAAACCATTCACCTTCCAATACCAAGAATAGTGTCAATTATGACAATGATTTCAATCCATCACCTGACTTTTAATAAGAGATATTTTTTGTTGTGATTTCTACGACACTAGATGTATCGCGAATATCTCGGCGAAAAAATGGGTGAAAACCGGATGAGTTTTTTAACTTTCTTGGCTGACACGCAAGAAAAAAAATACCACCTATTTGAGGAGGGGAATCTTTCGGTATTGTGAAGCCTGTGTTATTTGTCGGAGGAAACTGTAAGGTGAACCTCCCTATAAGCTGGTTTTCATCACACTTTTGTAAATCCATGAATAGCGACTTGTAATAAGACTGGGGAAAGAACTGGCAGCCAATTTTAGGGTCATATTTCTAAGTTGATGTATGGCACCGCCTTTCAAATGATTGATCCAGCCTTGGGAATTAGAAAGACGTACTATTCTTTTTAACCTAAACTGTCTTTCGGACTTAAACAAGTTAAAAGCCTGTGTTGGATTTGAAGAATTTAATAATGTCGAAGCTAGTACCCACCCATCTTCAATTGCCATATTGCCACCTTGAGCCAGGAAAGGAGGCATAGGGTGCAAAGCATCCCCACAAAGAACTACCTTTCCGTTATACCAAGTTGGTTTGATATACCCTTTGAACAAATAATTTGTGCGGACTTCGGAAGCTTGGCTAATTAGTTTTTCAAGAAAAGGAAAATTACCAAACCTGGAGGTTACAGTTTCCAGATCATCATTTCTGGAATCCTTACCTTCTAAGGGTCTTACAACCACGAAGTTCAGATACTTTCCCTTGTCGATACAATAGGTTACCAGGTGCTTGGCAGGATACATGTAGAGGTTAACACCAGACCTAATTCCTCCTTTATCAAGAGATACTGTTGGTACAAGTCCTCTCAGGGCAATGAAATCTGGCATGGCTTTTTTCACAGTCGGATTCACTATTTGACTGATAGATGAGCTATAACCATCCGCACCAACTAAAAGGGAAGAAGAATGTTCACTACCATCCCGGGATCTAAAGTTGCCGTTTTCTGTGGATGATCCCCCCAGAATAATGTTCCTTTCAAAGCAAAACCTAACCCCCAACTTTCTTGCCCTTACACAAAGTATTTTTGTTAGTTCACCCCGATGACACGCTATATAGCCTAAATTTCCCTCCTTGTTGTATCGGCTTAATTCCATTGAGAACAAACTCTTGGAAGTCACCCCATCAGCAATCGTAATTTGTTCACAGGGGGTAGAGATTTTTCTTACGGTTTCCTGTAGTCCCAATTTCGCAAGAATTTCAGAACCATTGGGGGTAATTTGAATTCCCATTCCACCCAAGTTCTCTTCCGATTCTCTTTCATAAATGGTTGAGGTTATACCCTTCTCAGCCAATGAAATTGCCAAGGTTAATCCTGCCAGACCACACCCGACAATAGCGATATTTTCAAGGTGATCATTAGCCATTAGTAACTTTCCGGGAAATTTAAATCTTAGCTGTTTAAGTTTCTGCTGATTACATCTTTATAATTTAAATTATATTTGTATTCCTCCATTGATATAATCCACAAGCATGATGACTAATTAATCATCATTTATATCAGAAAATTGTATAGGTAGGGTTTTGCGTTGTTAGTCATTTTGGGTGTCCTTTTGGGAGTTGGTTGGGGATATTATCTTGCTCACAGGAAAAAGGGTTCTCGTCTTGATAAAATTCATTATTGTATCGCGTTCGCAATAGCATTTGGATTATTGTTCTGGATTTTAACCCTCCTGGTCAGTTGGTTTTGGATTTAACTTCATGGTTCAGGAAAAAAGTATTTTAGGTAGTTTTGGCTACTCAAAAACTCCCAGCTTTTCTGGATTACCAACTTTTCTGGCCCAACCCTACAGTAAAAATTTGGAAAATGTTGATATTGCCGTCTCAGGTGTTCCCTTTGATTGTGCAACTAGCAATAGACCAGGTACACGATTCGGACCCAGGGGAATCAGGGAGGCTTCTCTCTTACAAATCCACGAAGCACCCTACGGGTGGGATGTTGATCCCTTTACAGATTTTAAAATAATTGATTATGGGGATCTGCAGATTGACTACGGTAATGTAGGTGGATTTCCACAAAGACTTCAAAACCATGTCAGGGAAATACTCACTCGAAATGTAACTTCTCTGATTTTGGGTGGTGATCATTATATTACCTATCCAATTTTGAAGACCCATGCGGAATTTCATGGTGAGCTTTCATTATTGCAATTTGATGCTCACACAGACACTTGGAAAGCCAATGAGCCAACCGATATAGATCATGGAACTATGTTATACCATGCCATTAATGATGGGATCATAGATCCTGGAAGTTCTGTTCAGGTAGGTATCAGAACAACAAATCTTGATCCCATGGGTATGAACATTATTGATACCTTTAAAGTGCATGAAAAGGGCCCTCATTTTGTAGCAGAACAAATAAGAGAAATTCTTGGCAACAGACCAACTTACCTGACCTTTGATATAGATTCATTGGATCCAGCCTATGCACCGGGTACGGGGACTCCAGTCTGGGGAGGTTTAACTCCCGTTCAGATTTCCCTTATCCTGAGGAATATTATTGGAATCAATTTGGTAGGTATGGACGTCGTTGAGGTTTCTCCTCCCTATGACACTTCAGGCATTACTTCTATCGCTGGTGCCCATGCTGCCATCGAACTGATTTGTCTTTGGGCTTCGGGACAGAAAAACAAATCCTAGATTGAAAAGGGAACTTATGAAAGCAGCAGTTTGCCGGGAATTTGGGGGACCCCTTACAATTGAAGAGGTTAGTCTGAGAGAAACCAGTAAGGGAGAGGTTTTGGTCAAAATTTTGGCCTGTGCTGTTTGCCATTCTGATATTTCATTTATGGAAGGCGATTGGGGTGGGTCCCTGCCCGCTGTTTATGGGCACGAAGCTGCTGGTGAAATTCTTGAGGTCGGTGAAGGCGTTGCGAATTACAGAGTTGGCGACAAGGTACTTGTGACGTTGATTCGATCCTGTTCGGAATGTATTTCCTGTAAAAAACATTCACCAGCTACATGTGAAGAGCCTTATGATCGTTTTGATCAAAGTCCGATTATTGGTAAAGATGGTACCTTTGAGCATGGTTTGAGTACCGGTGCATTTGCTGAAATGGCTTTAGTCCACTACTCCCAAATCCAAAAGCTGCCGACAGATGTGTCTCCTACCGTTGCCTCCCTTTTGTCTTGTGGTGTGATTACTGGCTTTGGAGCCGTAAAAAATACAGCTCAAATGGTCAAAGGGAGTTCTGTTGCCGTTGTCGGTGTAGGTGGTGTTGGATTAAACAGCATCCAAGGTGCAAGAATTTGTGGTGCTGACAAAATTATTGCTGTTGATATTGATACCACTAGGCTGGAACAGGCAAGAGAATTTGGTGCTACAGATTTTGTTTTGGCAAATCAGACGTCCCATAGGGCAATTCGGAAAATGACAGGAGGCCGAGGTGTCGATTACACATTCATCACTGTTGGGGCCGGCATTGCCTACAATACTTCGTTTAAGTATCTTGCACCCAAGGGAGAAGTGATTGCAGTTGGTATGCCCCCTTCTGATTTAGTTGCTAAATGGAGCCCGGTTAATCTTGCCTATATGGGGCAAACCATTCGGGGTTCCAAAATGGGCGACACGGTACTTGAAAGAGATATCCCCTACCTGATTGAACTTTATAAAAAAGGCGAATTACTCCTTGATGAGTTGATTACAGGTACCTTCCCCCTCACTCAAATAAACGAGGCTATTGAAGAGGTTAAACTCGGCAAAGTTCGACGAAATGTTATCGTTTTCGAATAAGAATCATGAAGCTTGAAAATCTCGAAATATTCGTAGTCGAAAACCAACCTCCTGGGTGGGGTGGCAGGTATTTTATCTTTGTTAAACTAGTTACCACTTGTGGTATAACAGGTTACGGTGAAGTTTATTCGGCATCTGTTGGTCCAGATGCAATGACCGCTGTTATCCGAGATGTATTCGAAAGGCATATGTTGGGGAGTTTCCCGGGTGATATAGAATTAATGTTTCGACGGGTTTATTCCTCTGGTTTTACACAAAGACCTGACTTGACAGTTATCGGAGCTTTCTCGGGTTTGGAAATAGCCTGCTGGGATATAATGGGAAAAGCCCATAACCTTCCAACCTATTCATTCTTGGGTGGATTGGTAAATAGGAAAATCCGAACCTATAGTTATATCTACCCTCTTCCCGAGCATGACTTAATGGAGTTCTGGTCAAGTCCCGAAATGACCGCAGAATCGGCTTTGAAAATGACTGAAGCAGGATTTACTGCCGTCAAGTTTGATCCAGCTGGTCCATATACCATTTACGGTGGACACCAACCCTCAATGAGAGATATTGAACAATCGGTGGCCTTTTGTCGTACTCTCAGAGAGTCTATAGGTGACAAGGCAGACCTGCTTTTTGGAACACATGGCCAGTTTACTACCTCAGGTGCAATAAGACTTGCCAGGGTACTGGAGGAATTTTCTCCTCTTTGGTTTGAAGAACCAATTCCACCTGACAATTTGGATGAGTTCGTCAAGGTATCAAACGCTTGTAGAATACCCATCGCTACTGGGGAAAGATTAACCACAAAAGCTGAGTTCTCTGCTGTCCTGAAGTCTGGAGGTGCATCTATTCTTCAACCTGCTCTTGGCAGATCAGGAGGGATACTTGAGACTAAAAAAATTGCTGCCATTGCCGAAGTTTACAATGCTTCCATTGCTCCTCACCTTTATGCGGGTCCAATCGAATGGGCCGCGAATATACAGTTGGCGACCTGTATACCCAATTTCCTGATACTCGAAACGATCGGTACCGGGGGTGATTTCCATCGTCAGCTGATAGGCAATATTCCAATTTGGGACAACGGATATGTAATCCCACCAACAGGACCAGGATTAGGTATTGATTTCAATGAGGAACTGGCAAGGTCTTTACCATATTCAGGTAAAGAACTTCACCTTGAGATGCAAAACGAACCGTGCCGTTATGACAAACCCAACTTTTTTGCAGGTGGAGCCCCTCCAAAAAAATAACTCCAGTTTCTCAAAATTACTCTGCACATTATATTGATCAAAGAATTAAACCTTAATACTACTTCCCGATCAATGAAGTACTAAACAATTAACCTCGCCCTAATTTAATACCTTATTCTTGACTTCCGACGTTTTTGAGCGGAAACTCTCTTTAAATGGGGATTCGTTCCTCAAAAAAGGGCACAACATTTCCCTTTTCCCTGCACCCCAATTCAAGCGTACCATGTTTCAATATCCTACCGAAATAATGTGAAAAATTGGAATTGGGTTATTGTGAAAAACAACAGGTGGTCTGAACCTATATCCTGAAGGAGTCAAAAGATGATCTTACCCACCAAAACAGGGGAAGACCCTTATTTCTATATATGCTCAATATTCTTGGCCTGCGACATGAAGCGACATATCATACCATAGAGGTCTTTGGATTCATTGGGATCTGCGATCAGGTCAAGATTTTGGGCCTGTGATTTTTTTCCTAAGTTTTGTTCCAGCCACCGAAGAGTTGCAAAATCCTCAATTGCAAATCCAACACCATCAAAAACAGTTATATGACCAGAACTTTTCCGCCCATCAGCAGATCCGGTAAGGACCTGCCAAATCTCGGTAACAGGGAAATCCTCATCAAGTTGTTGAATCTCACCTTCAAGACGTGTCTGTGGCGCGTATTCAACAAAGATATCAGATCGAAGCAAAACATCCCGATGGAGTTCGGTCTTTCCTGGACAATCACCACCAATTGCGTTGACGTGTACACCCTTACCGATCAAGTTGTCAGTCAGTATTGTCTGATAAGCCTTATCAGCCGTGCAAGTCGTGATTACATCGGCCCCTAAAACAGCTTCTTCTATCGAACTGCATGCAGTTAAGCACAATTTTTGGTTTGAAAGATTTTTTATACAACGCCACGTTGCATTGGTGTCGATATCATATAGTTGGAACTTTTTAATTCCACAAACCGTTGCCAGTGCCCTAATTTGAAACTCGGACTGTGCACCATTTCCAATGATGGCTGCAATGTGGCTATCCTTGCGAGCGAGAGTGCGGGTGGCTAATGCTGACATGGCCGCAGTTCTCATAGCTGTCAATAGGGTCATTTCAGCGATCAGTTTAGGATAGCCGGTTTCCACTGACGCCAAAACACCGAAGGCAGCAACTGTCTGCAGCCCACGACTGGCGTTGATTGGATGTCCATTTACATATTTGAAGGAATAATCCGTACCATCCGTAGTCGGCATCAACTCAATAACCCCCATTGAAGAATGGGATGCTACGCGGGGGATGGTTTCAAAATCGTTCCAACGGGTAAAGGCTTCCGCGATCGCGTCCGTGATTTCAAACAAACAACGATCAAAACCAAGGGTAAAAATCAACGACAATGTCGACTCAACACTGATAAAGGGTACGAGCGCTCTCTCAGAAGGAGTGTCAAACATTTCAGTAAGTCTTTGCATATGCAGAACAGCGAGCCGATGTGTCCATGGCCGCAACATGAGCGATCTCAGTCGCTTTGTGAGCCGCATAAACGGGTATGAACTGTTCCGGGAACCAACTGCTTACAATCGGACTGTTCACCGTATGATCAAGCGCAGTCTCAAGTGACTCCGGTAAACGAATAAGGTGACGGGTCGCAAGATCTTCAACTGAAAGAAGCGATAGATCCTCGTCTGTTGGTGATGGCGCATCAAGCCCATCTTCAATTCCTTGACAGCCAGCATGAATAATCGCAGCGAGTGCAAGATGAGGGGATGCAGCAGCATCGACTGCACGATACTCAATGTTGAACTGCTGCGCAATTGATGCTTGATCTCTTTTTGTTACTGGGCAAATGCGCAACGATGCCTCTCGGTCACGAAAACCCAGGTTGTTATAAGCCGCAGACCAGCGGTGTGGTTGCAGCCGTAAACTTGAGATGGCAGAGGGCGCCGTCAGAGATAAAATTCTGTCGAGGTATTTTAGAATTCCTGCCGCAAATGAAGCAGTCAGTTCGGACATACCACAGATGCCCTCTGAATCAAAAGCCACAGGCTGGTCTAAATCGTCAAGGAAACTCATGTGAATATGAACACCGTTGCCAACACTGGCGGGATCAAGAATAGGTGAAAAGGTTGCGAACTCTCCAAAATAGCGTGCAGTAGAACGCACAAGTTCTCGAACAATTACGGCCGCATCGGCCCCGTGCACACCCACCTCAGGTCTAATGACAACTTCATATTGGTTGGGACCATACTCCTTCATGATACTGTCAGGAATAAGTCCTGCTTCAGAAATCTGATCCATCAATTTTTCGCAAAACGGACGTTGTATTTCAAACCCTAACCGACCATAACCCTCTCCGATAAGTGAATTTTCACCTTTTAGTTGAAATTCGTGTTCAAACGCTGTCAAAAGTCGGACACGGGACAGGCTATACAGACGATCAAGCGCAGAAACAAGAAGTGCTCGTGTACAAAAATCCCAAGGTTCTCCTTCAAGCGTGATAATATTACCTAGCATAAATCGTTCGGTACGATCACCAAATTGCGCAGTGAACCCTGCCTTTGCATCCGGTACCAAAAGCAGGTCTCCAAATGCACCAAAAGGGCTGTCAGCGATCTCGTCAAAACAAGTAATCTGGACGTTTGTGGGTGTCCAACCCACGCCGCGAACTAATCGCTTATCAAGTTGTTTCGCCGGAAATGCCTTACCCCGTACCTTTCCAGAGAAATCACAGGTTCCCACAAAAATCAGATCGGTCATTTTCTTTTCTCCGATGCTAGATTCCTCACCGCATCCCACTCCGTTATACGGTTGCTAGTCTTGTGCCAAGTATCTTCGGCTAAACAGCTAACAATTGCCTCAACTGTGGCAAGTGCGGCAACATAACTATCCCAGATTGTTCCGGTTTCGATCGGAACAGCCAGAATTTCTGTTGCATGACGTTTGGCCGGCGACATCCACTTGTCGGTAAGTAATACCACCTGTACGCGCCGAGAAGCCGATATTTCTGCTAACCGAGCAATGTTGGATTCATAGCGACGAAAATCAACCAGAAAAATCACATCACCAGGATTCATCCGGAGTAGATATTCAGGCCATGCCTCAGGATCTCGTGGCAAATGTAGAACACCCGATCGCGCCTGTTTAAGATGAAAGGTCAGATGCAAGGCAATTGTATCGCTAATGCGTCCACCAAGTGCGAAGATCTCCCGCTTCGGGTCGGTAAAAAGAGTGACAACACGATGGAATTGTCCTTCCGTGATGGCATCACCTGCAAACTGGATTTTTTCTGCTGCACGTCCGAGAAATCCTTGCAGATATCCCCCTTCAATGCGTTTGCCGAAATCGTGTAGTTCCACCGGGGAACGTTCTCCTTCACGTAATTCTTCCAACAACCGGCGTTGCATTTCGCTATAACTAGAGAGACCAATTTTCGATGTAAAACGGGAAATCGATGGTGGTGATACATTTGCGACCTCAGCCAACTCACGAATCGATAGAAGGCCGGCAAAAGGATAGTCAGACAAAAGGGCTGCAACCAGTTTGCGTTCAGAATGAGTAAGGCGATCAGAGCCTTTACTGATAAGATTACGAACAGTCATACATTATGTTAAACATGAAAATATTTTTTTAGTCAATAGATTTTATTTGACAAGTGAAAATAAATTTCCAAAAATTAGATAATGTCGGCAAATAAAAAAAATAAACTGCTCGGTGGAACCGACCTCCCACCAGTTGAGGTTGTTAATGAAAATAGTGCGTTTCCGGTTTTGCTGTTGTGTGAGCATGCGGGGCATGCTATCCCAAAATCCCTCGGCACTCTTGGTATCTCATCCGAATTGCTGATGAGCCATCGAGGTTGGGATATTGGAGCGGAAGATGTTGCACGTGGCATTTCAGAAAAGCTTGGCGCTCCTCTTGTTATCCAACGTTACAGCCGTCTTGTAATCGACACAAATCGTCCACCACAATCTCAAAACGCGATTCCTGCCGAAAGTGATTGTGTTCGAATACCGGGCAATACCGGAGTAACTCCCGAGGACCGGGCGCGCCGAATCGCAGAAATCTTCCAACCCATGAACGCCACTATTAACAAAATGTTTGCGATCAGCAATCGACTTGCCTGTTACTCGATTCATTCCTTCACACCGGAACTGGACAAACGCTTCAGACCCTGGCATGCGGGTTTTTTAAGCCGCAAAGATCTTGCCACAGCCAATGCTTTACTCAAGGCTGTGTTGGCCCGCTGCCCCGAACTTACATTAGCTGTTAACGAACCCTACCAAATAAACGATGAAACTGACTGGTTTATCCCAGTGCATGCCGAACGGCGCAAGCTAACACACACACTAATCGAGATTCGAAACGACCAAATCGCTGGATCAAAAGGTGCTGCGCAATGGGCCATGTTACTCGCAGATGCAATTGCCCAAACTCTAAAGGTTACCTGATGGCCCTGACCCGAAATATTCCACTCAATCCTGAAAACTCTGCTCTTCTCTTCATTGATGTACAGAATTTTTCTGCGCATCGCGAGGGAGCCGAGTTTAGATCTCTCCCAAGAACAACGTTTGAAACTGAATACGGCTGGTTTTTTAAAGAGTTAGATGATCGTGTCATACCCAATATGCAATCCATCCAACGGGCTGCCCGGAATGCGGGTATTGAGGTTATGTATTGTACCATTGAAAGCCTTACTCACGATGGACGTGATCGCTCTCTTGACTACAAGATCACAGGACTTCATGTACCCAAAGGCGACTGGAACGGAAGAGTTATTGATCAGATTGCTCCGAAAGATGACGAAATCGTATTGACCAAATCATCATCCTCTGTATTTATTTCGACCCAAATTGATTACATCCTCCGCAACCTTGGTGTTCGCCAATTGATCGTTTCGGGACTACTCACAGATCAGTGTGTTGAAAGTGCAATCCGTGACGCTTGTGATCTTGGGTATCTTGTCACACAGATAACGGATGCCTGCCTAACTTACAGTTCTGAACGGCATTCAAACTCTTTGCGTGCCATTAAGGGATATTGCAGACAAATCATCACCAAAGATATGATCGCCGAATTGGAACAGGAAATTGATCAATAACCCTACATTAGAGACTCACCCAACGCGCCTGAAGATGGCCAACCGGTTGCGTTCAGTAACAACTTTAGGTGTTCTCCTTGTCAGTGTCCTAGCACTCACTCTGTTGTTTGGTAACACGGGTGAACGGATCGCTTTGCAGATGTGTGTGAATGTTGCTGCTGTCGTGGCGCTAGCGGTCTATTGCGGCAATACGGGAAATGTATCCTTTGGACACGGAGCGTTCATGACAATTGGTGCTTATTTGTCGGGTATTTTAACCATGCCAACGGCACTCCAGGGTTCGGCACTCCCACAACTTCCGAAATTTCTTGCTGGGCATGAATTAACCGTCTTGGTGGCGCTGCCTTTTGTTGCTGCTGCCGGCCTTGGAGTAGCCATTTTTACAGGATTTGCCATTGCACGTCTCAAAGAAGCTTCCGCTGCCATTGCAACACTTGGGCTTCTGATAATCGTGCACAGTATCGCGGTAAGTGCACGTGAAATTACGCGTGGCAGTCAAACTTTTTATGGTGTGCCAAGAATTACTGACACTCTATTTGTCTTAAGTACGGCGGTAATTTTCATTTTGATTGCTCGCGCTTATCGGGAAAGTCGCTGGGGATTCTTTGCTCGAGCGGTGCGTGATGACGAAGATGCCGCTACCGCCTTAGGCATTGCCCCTTTTCGTGCGCGGTTCATTGCCTGGTGTCTATCTGGTGCCATGGCCACTGTTGCCGGAGCACTCCAAGGACATGTTCTTGGTGCCTTCTCCCCCGCATCCTTCTATCTTGGTCTTGTTTTTGCACAAGTTGTGATGATGATCGTCGGTGGTATGAGCTCAGTCGGTGGTGCGGTTGTAGGGGTCATCGCAGTGACGTTGTTACAAAACAGCGTACGCAATCTTGAAGGCGGATTTTCTGTAGGAGGTTTTGTGCTGCCGGAGGTCTTTGGTTTGACAACTGTTGCCCTTGGACTTGCAATTCTGCTCATTATCTGGCTACGACCCCAAGGCATTGTTGGCATGTTCGAACTGGGACCTGAAGCAGATTCAGGGGTTCTACGCAAGTTCTCCCGTCGATCTGAACCCGCGTCAAATTCTGCCCCTGTTGGAGATGAAAAGCTTGTTGTGAGTGGTCTTTCAAAAAGTTTTGCCGGGGTGACCGCTGTCAATGATATCAGCCTGTCCGTACCAACCGGTCAAATCACCGGATTAATCGGACCAAACGGGGCCGGAAAATCGACGCTGATCAATCTGATGACTCGCCAATATAACGCCGATTCTGGCAGTACTCATATGGGGATGGCAGATCTTACAAATCTTCCTAGGCATGCCGTTATTCGTCGTGGTGTGGCGCGGAGTTTTCAAAATCTACGACTGTTTCATGGACTGACAGCTTTTGAAAATGTGCTCGTGGCCGCTTTTGCAACTGGCCATACCCGCCGGACTGCCGAAGCAATTGCACTACGGGAACTCGCCGCGTTTGACTTGGCTGATATTGCCGGGATGCAGGCCGAAAAACTCCCTTATGGAGCGCGCAAGCGGCTAGAGATCACCCGTGCGTTAGCACAAGATCCCACAATGCTCTTGCTAGATGAGCCCGCCGCGGGGATGAACCCGGCTGAGACTGAGGATCTCGCCAGCCGCCTCGACGCTGTGGGACGTAATCGTAACATCGGTATTCTGCTCATTGATCATGACCTACGATTTGTGAATCGCTTGGCTGATCAAATTGTAGTGATGAACCGCGGGCGAAAGATCGCGGAAGGAACACCGAAAGAAGTGCGGACCAATGCCCATGTCATTGAGGCATATATTGGCTGGGGCAGAACTGCCCAGACTGCCATAAGTAAACCTATAACCGTTTAAACAACCAGAAGGAGTTTTGATATGAAAAAAACATTGTTACTAACATCCGCCATTGCTGTGCTCACCGCTACGGCTTGGGCGGAAGAATATGTCATCGGGGTAATGTCGGCCCAATCAGGCTACCTTGCACCATACGACGGTCCAGCTTACGCAGGCTTTCAATTCTGCATTGATGAAATGAACGCCAATGGTGGACTGAATGGAACCTTACCGGCTAAATTGATTGTCAAAGATACCCGATCAGATATTGCTGTGGGTGTTCAGGTAGTTCAGGAAATGATTGATGAAGGTGCACAGTTTGTCGTTTCTTCAGCGGACGCGGATCCAACGATAGCCGCTGCACAAATTACTGCTGCCGGCATGATTCCAACCATGACCTTTGCTGGAACGGCTCCGGTCCTAACTCAAGTTGGTTCGCATGTCTTTGGGAGCTATCCCGCAGATAACCAACAGGCTACAGTTCTTGCGGGATTTGCCCACAATGAGGGTTTTCAAAATGTCTGGCTCCTCAAGTCACCTGATAGTGCCTATACGCTCGGTGGTCCTGAGTATTTTGGTGAGGCTTTTACTAAACTTGGCGGTACTGTCGTTGGTGAAAGCATCTATTCACTGAATCAACCTGACTTTTCAGCCATAGTCACAACAATCAAGGGCGCCGATAACCAGCCAGATTTAATCGTTACTTGGGCCTGGGAGCCAGATTTCCCTGCCTTCATCCGGGCTTTACGTGGTGCGGGTGTGGATACACAAGTGATGGGCGGTGATGTGTTAGATACCCCTACTGTACGTGGCCTCGGCACTGTGGTTGACGGCGTGATACATACATCTGGTGGATATCCCGATGAAGGATCAGCCTATGCTGATTTTATAAGCCGTTTTGAGGATGCCACGGGCACAACACCAGACAACAACTATTATGTCAATGGCTGTGATATTGCTCATATGATAGAACAGGCGATTGACTCTGCAGGATCCACTGACCCTGTCGCAGTCAGTGCCGCAATGGCTGAAATCAAAGATGGTAAAGGTGTCATGTCGAACTTTACCTTCGCTGGTACTGACCGAATGCCGTTACGTGATGTCGTAGTTGCTCGAATCAATGCCAACGGTGATAAGGAATTCATTCTGCGTCAATCAGCGGATCCTGCAATCCTGCCACAACCGTAACACTGATCAAGTGGATATCGCTCTTGAGACAGAGGCGCTTGATGTGCGGTATGGCCAGATTCAGGCGGTACGTAGCGTTGATCTTGTGGTTCCTAAGGCAGGTATCACAGCACTACTCGGCGCTAACGGAGCAGGCAAAACAAGCACTGTTATGGCCATTGCTGGAGTCGTGCCGAATGTTTCAGGAAAAATATCTATCTTTGGTCAAGGAATGACTGGGGTAGCGCCCGATAAGATTATTCGTGCGGGCGTTGCCATAACACCGGAGGGACGGCGTATCTTTGCCTCCCTATCGGTGGAAGAAAATCTTATCATTGCAGGGACAGCGACAACCAAATCCGCAACATCGGCGGCCGAACGTCGAGCAATGATGATGGAACGTTTTCCTATCTTAGGAGAGCGTCGACGACAACTGGCCGGACTACTATCTGGGGGAGAACAGCAGATGCTAGCAGTAGCAAGGGCGTTAATGAGCAGGCCTCGTTTAATCCTCATGGATGAACCCTCACTTGGTCTTGCGCCACAAATGGTTGACACCATGTTTGCAATCATTGAGGAACTCCGGGACGAGGGAATTTCAATTCTTCTCGTTGAACAAAATGCTTCCCTTGCCCTTGAAATAGCTGACCATGCGGTTGTACTGACCAATGGGAAAGTTGCTGCGGCTGGCACACCATCCGAAATCGTTGGGCAAGACATTCTGAAATCGGCGTATTTGGCGGCCTGAACAATGGACATTTGGCTCCAACAATTCATAAATGCACTGAGCCTTGGTGGAATCTATGCAATGTTAGCTCTTGGACTGGCGATTGTCTTCTCCATCGCACGGCTTATCAACTTTGCTCATGGTGAAATTATGACCTTCGGAGGTTATGGCATTTTCCTCTCTATGGCCTTGGACTTACCAATTCTTGTGACACTTGCAGTCGGGATTGGTGCCGCCGTGTTAATGGCACTGATGATGGAACGGGTCGCTTTTCGGGCAATGCGTGGGGCAAGTATAATTTCACTTTTAATCACTAGCCTTGCTGTCTCGGAAATTCTTAAGGTTCTTTTTCAAAACTTTATCTCAGCTCGACCTGTACCGATTTCCTTTCCATCCTTGTGGTCTGGATCGTACCAGATTGGAGAAATGACGATTGGTGTGGCTCCAACGGTTTCAATCATCGTCACAATTTCGGCTCTTGGTGGGTTAACATTTTTCCTGCGACATACAGCAACCGGAATGTCTATGCGTGCCGCGGCCGAAGATTTCGAGATGCTCCGGCTTTTAGGTGTTCGGGCTAACCGCATCATTGCCGTGTCATTTGCGCTTTCAGGCCTACTTGCTGGTATCGCCGCGGTAATCTGGACGGCCCAGCGCGGGTCGGTTGATCCTATGATGGGAACCTTTCCTGTGCTGAAAGCTTTTATCGCTACGGTTCTTGGAGGGCTAGGTAGCCTGAATGGTGCCGTTCTTGGTGGTTTTGTGGTGGGTATACTTGAAGTATTGGCACAAGCATTTCTGCTTGACAGTCTTGCCCCTTATCGTGATGCAATCGTTTTGAGCATCGTCATTATATTGCTTCTCATCAGACCCGATGGTCTGTTGCCCGCGAGAGATGGTGCTCGATCATAAGTTGGGAATATAATAATTCCATGAGTTCTACACAACGAGTATTTGTCAACCCAGCTAGAATGTTTGTTAACTTCCCCCAGCTAAAAGGAGGCTAGCTCCCAGAATCTTTCTTTTATCATCGAAAATAGGATATTCTTCACCGCTTCCACCTACTGTACAAGCGAAAGGGAGTTTCCTTACCCAAAGCATAATTTCCAAGACATTAGCCGGTCTCAAGGGTAAAATTTAACAATCTGGGTCCGCTAGGGCCTGCAAATAGGTCAATAATCGGGATTGATTCTGCTGCCAATTTTTTGTGAATTTATTTGATGTTGGCATCAACAAAGCCCAACGTTTGTCCATGCAGATAATTAAACATGTTTAAAGGGTAAATAACCAATTTCATGGCAGGCTTATTTAAATTGTGTATTATTTGTAGTCAAATTCACCTGATTTATTACCTATCGATATAACCTTGTGCCAACTTGATTATCTTTTCCACGCAAAAACATGGAAGTCTCACCCTTCTATCAATTCGGGTTTGATTTGAAATTTCATTTTTTTCAACACCGAAACGAACACGATAGTGAATGTTTGATACAAAATACCTTTGAAATTTGCAGGATGCCTAACTTGCTTGACACTAAACATAACCCTTACCGAGAGGTTCAGGGGTAAATTCAATCTGTTTTGGATTAATTATCGTTGTTACTCTTGAAATGGGTTTGATTACGCCAACAACTGATGCAAAATTTTTGTGATGAAGGGTATTGCACGCTAAGTTCTCATCAATATTATATTCAGAGACAATTGGCCTTTTGGGTTTGCTATGTTTATCCCCGTATTTCTAATAATTTCTTTCCTTTGTCTTGCCCTGTTACTGCCCGACTCAATTTTTAACTGAACGGCCCTTAGCATTTGATATGAACGGAAACCTTGGAAATATGATCATTAGCTTTGAATCGTTGCCATGAATTGGGTTGCCATCGACTGGGGAACAACCAATGTCCGATTCTGGTTAATTTCCGAAGAGGGAAAGTTACTGTCCTCAAAAACCTCTTCAATGGGGATGAATTTCATCAAAAGAAACCAGTACGAGCCACACATACTTCAAACCATTGACGAATGGTTTAAGCCTTCAGATAGAAAACAGGTTATAGCGTGTGGAATGATTGGTGCTACCAATGGATGGGTTGAGGCAAAGTATCAGGAGGCCCCCTGTCAACCAGTTTCCATTGAAAAAATTATCAAAGTACAAACTGAATCCCCATACTTGAAAGTCCACATAATCCCTGGAATTGCCAATTATTCACCCAACCATGATGTCCTGAGGGGTGAAGAAACCCAAATTTGTGGATTCCTTGCTGACAACCCAAATTTTGAAGGTTTTCTGTGCTTACCCGGCACTCACACAAAATGGACTGAAATCAAATCGGGACAAGTGAAATATTTTAGGACTTTTATGACTGGAGAGCTTTTTGATGTACTTTGCAAGTCCTCGATTCTTCGACATTCGGTTGATCTCAATTCCTGGGACGATAAAGAGTTTACTTCTTCCGTAGAAACCTCCCTCAAATGTCCAGAAGAGATTTCCTCCAAGCTTTTTTCAATCCGCGCAGAATCGCTAATTGGAAAGCTACAACCAAATTTGGCTACTTCCAGATTAGCTGGACTGTTGATTGGATTAGAATTGGCGGGATTGAAAAATTTCTGGAACCTTAATGATGTGGCAATCATTGGTTCAAGAAAACTGACCGATAACTATAACAGTGCTTTAAACCGGGTAAGAATCAATCCCCTAATGGTTGATTCAGATGTATGTACAATTAAAGGCTTGATTACAACTAAAGAACGCCTCAGTTGACTTTAACGACAACTTCCCAAAAACTAACCTCTTCACAAATTCTGTTGCGTTCTGACAATGTACTTGATTTTACTAAACCTAGAGATTTGATTGTTGGTTTCCGATTATTTTTCAAGCTTCATAAATGCCTTGCCCATATGATTTTCAACAATTTTAACGACCTGAGTTCCCTGAAATGTATGGGTAGTTGAATGGTATACTGAAAGGACTAGATCTTGGAATTCTTGATCATCCTCTAAATGTTTAATGATCAGCCCTTTTTTTTCAAGTTGACCACGACTGATATGTCTTGAGTGACTTTTGAACTTTTTATGATTAGATAACCATCTGGAAATTTTTTTTGCTTTCACCGATGCATCTATCTCACCATAAAACAAATACTTTTTTAACCATGTCTTTGCCAAATCCTTCGTCATCACCAACGCTGCTTGACAAAGAAAAAGAAGATTTGGGCCATATTGTTGGAGCATTGGAATCCATGCATTTAGTTTTACAGGATCAGAACACTCTTGAGTAGCCTTATCGAACTGTTCAAGAATTGCTTGGGCTGCAACCTGTCTACTACCAAATGAGGTCGAAATAATAAATTGTGGATCTGTTGGACCGAGTGAAGAATGCTTACCAAGTACAATTTGATTTGAGGAGCAAGCCAACAGGGTCGCGGAAGACATTGCAAGTTGAGGAACTATCACCCGAAAATGCTTAAAACGAGAACGCAAATAGGAAACAATAGCTTCTGTCGATTCAGGCGAACCACTAGGACTGTGAAGAATTATATCTAGATCAGTTCCATCAATTCCATGTAGAACTTCCATTAGTGCTTGTATGTCTTCATCGTTAATCATAAGATCAACTGAATGATAGTAGGGTTTTTGAACCCAGGCAGATGCGTAAAGAATTACAGGACGATTTGTCTAATGATATAAGTTTGGCCAGATAATTTCTTCGAACTAGATCATATCTTGATGGATCAGTACTATCCAGTTGTGAGAGAATTTAACTCCAAATTGGCAAATTGTTACCTTTGATTTTAGTCTAAGCTTTGGGGCTATAGGAAGAATGTGCTGCAGCACTACTAGCTTTGTTTGAAGTTTGTTGAGCTTTTTTTAGGTAGCGGTCTGTCTCTTCCCAACCAAGGTAAACTCTCATGACTTCTCGAACTCCAGGTCGATTCATTGCTTCTTCAAACATTTTATCGCGTACTTCCTGTCGACTAAGTTTTTCAGTCTTTTTGGGTATTATTGTGTTCTCCTCTCAAACACCTCACTCACCCCTGAATCTGTGTTCATAAGTTTTTAAGAACCAAATCACATTTACCAATGAGCGTCTTTTTATGTAAACCAAGAATAATCTAGAATAGTACCAAATTCAACTGTTCATATTAATCCTAGTGTTCAAAGATTTATTCTTCCTAAATTTTTCAACAACTTCAATACCAGTCCATTCAGTGTAAGGGGTCCCATGGATTGCTAAACCAAATTTGGCTACTTCCAGATTAACTGGACTATCGATTGGCTTAGAATTGGCGAGATTGAAAAGTTTCTGGAATCTTTATGATGTGGCAATCATTGGTTCAACAAAAATGACCAATGACTATTCCAAGGCCTTAACTCTTGTGCGGATTAACCCTAGAATAATTAAATCAGACCCTTGTACAGTAAACGGATTGGTTAAAACCTGGCGAGGTATAAATCAAATATAAATCTCATGTTTCCTAACTGAGACTGATTTGATCTGGTGGTTTTAGATTTGGAACAAATCTGCATCATCAGTAATGGCATCAGGGGAAACATCATCAGCTGAAATTCTGTCCTTAGGGATTTTCGGTGCAGGTTTTTTCCATGCGGTAAGGTTCGACCCAATATTACGATAATAATCAGGTACAATATTCTCTATATCGGATATGAAGTTGGCTGATTGTGTAAATCTTGGCCCTAAACGCTTTGAATAAAATACATGGAAACCTGTAGTAACCAAGTGTGTTTTACCCTCTTCAATCACTCCAATATTCTCTTTCAGTTCAATTACTGAAAACTGGGTAGGTACGCTAGAACCGGGCCAAAATAACCTTATGAACAGCCCTTCCATGTTCTCAACTTTTATCTGCCTTAAGAGCCAATTAAGTCTTGCTTTTGAACTCTTTCTATCTTCAGGGGCTTTCAGGGACATCCCGACTTCAATTGTTCTTCGCCTTATGTCGGCAATTACTTCTACAGGCCCTGCTGTATCAGGAATCTCAAAAAAACAACGAAGTTGGCAATTTTCTTGTAAAAAGTTTTTTTCATCTTTTCTCCGTTGACCGGGACTCAATAGATGTTTACGTAATAACTTTTCTTTAACCGGAGCTCCTGTCATCCTGCTAAGTATAAGTGAAAGGTCTCGAGTCTCTTGATGCCATGAATCTAATACGGCCTGTACCTCAGGTGATTTAACATTAATTTGCCCACCGGCAGAAACCTGTTTATTGAGAATACTCCAATCCTTTGGCATTCGGTCAAACCCCTTAACACCTGTACTTTCGTGGCTTAGAAAGCGTCTGAGTTCATTTAAGAGCATCAATTGGGTAGGATCGGATATTTCCTTATTCAAAATAAGTAATTCTGTAGTGGTTAGTAAACTCATCCACGACCAATGAAATACAGGAATCTTTGATCTACTTCTTCGTATTTCGTCTACTGGATGATTAAAGGGAGTAGTAGCAAACTGGTTTGAAATAGTAATCACACAATCAATTTTATTATCTTTTGCTAAATTTCTATATCGTTCAACTTGCTCGACATTTAACTTGTTATTTCCAACCTTTGTTTCAACTAACGCCTGCCAATTCTTCCTTTTTGTAGAAAGGGTAATTAATCCATCTGGCCTACTATCCGCAGAACCCGATTTATCTTTGAATACAACCTCTGTGAATGCCTTTAAATTTGTTTGTTTGCCTCTTCTCTGCTTTATTGTACCTAGTATTTCAGCACCAAACCTTTCAGCATATACGATACAAGAAAGTAGGATTATGTGGCTCTTGCTTCTTTGGAAGTCAAAGACAAAACAGGGAATAATCGTGCAGGTTCTCCTTGTGATAAGTACCCAGGAATATTCTTAGTCATAATTTTTCCTTATGAATAATTTTTTGTATTTTATTTTGGTGTCAGAAAACAACTGGTATTTCACTAGGTTGAGAGGAAACATCGAACAATTGTTCAACGTATTCGGTTTCTGACCTTCGACAGATGAGAAACCATTTGGTTTCAGCCTTAAACCAGAATGCTACCGCGACCTGTCCAAATCTGGTCCGTCGAAAAATCCCCTTTTTCATTTTATCCCTGTTCAGGTCGGCAGGAGAATTCTTTGCAAGGACTTCCCTTATGAATTTACCTTCAATCTCAAAAACTGTCCTTAAATCACTGATTTCCCAAATAAGAGTATCTTCTTCCCCTACTTTATTGGTGAGTTTTTCTGTCAAGTGTGTAACCTGCTTTAAAGAAGTAAATATCAACAATTCGTCAGGTGACATCCAGGCAATTGAAGTTTCCCCCTCTGAGTTAATTTTACCCCGTACGGGTACTTTTAACTTTGTAACTTCGAATATGGCATTTTGAAGGGATTTTGATTTGAGATCACCACGAAATAAAATCATCCCGATATTTTGCACAATCTTCAGATTGGGAGTATTCACATCAGTCGAACCAGCCATTTTTATGATACTTCCTTCTCTGGATCGTAAGCGACGGGGCTGACGATCTTGGCTTTTATCATTTTGCTACCACTATTGAATTTTATTATTTCCCCCATTCTTTCTGGACCTCTCTCAACCAATCCCATGGCTATCGGCCGCCTTAATATTGGGGAGTAATACGTCGAAGTCACCCGACCTTCCATTTTGGGATGATCAAATTCATTCTTTTCATCAAGTTGAGCATACACCCCGTGTGGTAGAGGTTCATCATTGTCCAATACCTCCAGGCCAACTAACTTCCACCGATCAGGATCAAGCAAATATGATCTTTGCTGGCCTCGCTTGCCAAGGAAGTCCTCCTTTTTCTTTGATATTGCCCAATCCAAGCCTAGGTCCTGGGGTATAATGGTCCCATCAGTTTCATCACCAATCATGATGAACCCCTTTTCAGCTCTAAGCACATGAAGAGCTTCGGTACCGTAAGGCTCTATGGAGAACTTTTTTCCAGCCTCGTAGATTTTTTCCCAAAGCTCCAGACCTTCGGATGCTCTGATGGAAATTTCATATGAAAGCTCACCGGAGAACGATATTCTGTATACTTGAACATCATGCCCGGCAAGGGTACACTTCTTCCATGCCATAAAAGGTAGCTCTTCCCCTCCCAGGTCCGCCCCTCCCAGATTTTCCAGTACTTTCCCAGCATCAGGGCCAGCCACACCAATTTGAGCATATTGATCGGTTATATTGGCAGTAAAGACCCTCCAATCCCACCATTCGCATTGTAACCAATCTTCCATCCAACCGTGAACATGATCTGCACCACCAGTGGTTGTGTGGCATAAGAAGGTTGTTTCATCCAATCTAGCAACGACCCCATCATCCATCAGGAAGCCATTTTCATCACACATCAATCCATATCTGCAGCGACCTGTCTTAAGAGTACTGATGGAATTGGTATAAATTAGATCAAGGAATTTTGCTGCATCTTTACCTTTAACCAGGATTTTACCCAAAGTCGTGGCATCAAGCAGACCCACTGTAGTTCTAACCCTCAGGGCTTCACGGTTCACAGCATTTTCAACAGATTCACCTTCCAACAAATAACAATATGGCCTACGCCAATCAGAAACCGGTTCCCAATGCGCATTGTTGGCTACATGCCAGGAATCAATTGGGGTTTTCCTTGTCGGTTTGAACAACTCCTGTTTTGCCGACCCAGCTATGGCACCCAGGGGTATTGGTGAGTAAGGTGGACGGAAAGTAGTTGTCCCCACCTTGTCCATAGAAATTCCAAGATTCTGAGAAACCAAGGCGATACCGTTAACATTTGAGGTTTTTCCTTGATCGGTAGCCATACCTAGTGTCGTATACCGTTTGGAGTGCTCTATACTTTCAAACCCTTCCAGGACAGCCAAATCTATATCCGACACCTTGACATCATTCTGTAAATCTACCCATGCCTTTGCTCGCTTGGCCGGCTTCAATCCGTAAGGTACTAACCAGGTACCTTGACACCTTTGTTCGGTCAACTTTCTAGTCTCAGGAAGTTGAATATCCGGCAGGTCTTTCTCGAAATCCTTTGCCACCAATTTGGCAGTTTTTTCAACCTCAGAAGGGATATCATGTAATTGCAAGTATCCATTGGCTGCGCCAACCGGGAAAACATTCTGCTTACCCTGTCTATCTATCGGTGGATGTTGCCAGTCCGGAACAAACATTACTCTTGATTCATCCCATTTAACCTTACCACTTGAATGAGACCATAAATGTACTGTTGGAGACCAACCACCAGAAACTGCAATGGCTTCACAACCAATCCTTTCCAGAGAAGTACCTTCACCAACCTGAGAACACATTTCCAATCCAGAAACGCTTTTCTTACCTAGGACCTCCGCAATCCCTCTAGCGGGCTCAATCCTGATACCGAGTTTTTGAGCTCTGGTTGGCAAGGTCCCTTTAATTTCTATCCTGGTGTCCAGAACTAATGGAACTGAAAGCCCCACTTCCGTCAAGGCAATGGCAGTTTTATAGGCATCATCATTGTTGGTAATTATGGCAGTCCGGTCTCCAGGTGATACACCAAAATTAATCAGATAGTCTCTGATACCAGAAGCCAACCTAACGCCTGGAATGTCATTTCCAGCAAAACAAAGTGGTCTTTCAATTGCTCCTGTTGCCAGTATGATCCTGTTTGCCCTGATCTTCCAAATTCTTCTTTTTAAATATCCAGTTTTTCCTGAAGGTTTCGGTAGTTTTTCATCAGCAATTACATATCCATGATCATAGACACCTGAAACGGATGTTCTTGAACGAATGGTTACATTTTTCATGGAAGAAAGCTCATGCAGTGTAGAACTCAACCATTCTTCCGATGATCCATCTCCAAATTCCTTATGATCCTGAACCAATCTTCCACCCAGATTCGGAGACTGTTCAAGTAATAGAATTTTCAATCCTGTATCGGCCAATATTTTGGTTGCAAGCAACCCAGCTACTCCACCACCTACAACTAGTAGATCTACATGGGCATAAAAATGTTCATAGTGGTCAACGTCACTCTCTTTAGGAGCAGGGCCCAAACCGGCAGATTGTCTTATTGCAGGTTCGAAAAGATGCTTCCAGCCCTGCCTGGGTGCCATAAACGTTTTGTAATAAAAACCAGCCGGGATAATGCTTGAAGCCAGATTGGCAACACTTCCCAAATCAGTTTCCAAACTGGGCCAATGGTTTTGGCTTTGAACTTCCAGACCACCTGTCAATTCTGTTATGGTGCCAACCTGGTTCGGTTCTCTTTCTCCATCCTTACCGATTGTAAAGAGAGCATTGGGGTCTTCAGGTCCACTTGCAATAATACCTCGTGGTCTGTGGTATTTAAAACTCCGACCTACGAGTTGTTGGTTATTGGCCAATAGGGCTGAGGCGACTGTATCCCCTTGATACCCTTTGAGTTTCTTACCATTAAACTTGAAGGTAAGTGACTTGTTTCGGTCTATAAATCTACCACCTGACGGGAGACGTACACTCATTAGTCCTTCTCCCCATTGGCAGTTACCATACCGTTATAGCGGCTTGGTCTTCGTGTATTGATTTCCTGTATTATCCGGGGTGGGGGTTTAAATGTCTGAGCAGGATATGTTCCAAAAACCTCCTGGGTTACAGTACAGCGGGCCACATGAAACCACTTACCACAACCCATGGCGTGCTGCCATCTTTCAAAAATTATACCCTTTGGGTTATCCCGGAGAAAAAAGTAATCCTCAAAATCTTCGTCGGTAGAATCTGGACCCTCTCTTTTCAAATGAGCCTCGCCACCTGAAACCAATTCGGTTTCATCCGCTTCAATCCCACAATAGGGACAAACGAGTTTTAACATTTTGAAACCATTGTCATTTCGAACAAACCATCATTTAACTGACTAGTGAGCCACACCGGCAGCAACACTTTCATCAATAAACCTTCCTTCCTTGAATCTGTCCAGACTGAAGGGACTAGCCAATGCCCCTGGCTCTCCCTTGGCAATCAATTCAGCCATAGCCCAGCCAGAACCCGGTATAGATTTAAATCCTCCTGTTCCCCAGCCACAATTGATAAAAATATTATCTACAGGGGTTTTTGATATAATGGGAGACCTGTCGCCAGTCATATCCACAATACCACCCCATTGCCTTAACATTTTCAGTCTGGAGATTATTGGAAACATTTCTACTAACGCTCGGACAGTATTTTCGATATGGGTGAACGAACCCCTCTGTGAATAATTGTTAAACTGATCTGCCCCTCCCCCAATAACCATTTCACCTTTATCAGACTGGCTGATATACCCATGAACTGTATTGGCCATGACAACAACATCCAGGCATGGTTTAACAGGTTCGGAAACCAGGGCCTGCAAGGCAACGGATTCTATCGGCAGGCGGAACCCTGCTTGTTCGGCCAAAACGCCTGAATGGCCAGCTACAACCATTCCCAATTTGTTGCACCTGATTGTTCCTTTGGATGATTGTATTTCCAAAGCACCATTGTTTTGGGTAGTTATACCGGTCACTTCACACTTCTGTATTATGTGCATACCCATTTCTGAACACGCACGAGCATATCCCCAAGCAACAGCATCATGCCTGGCAGTTCCTCCTCGTGGTTGCCACAGTGCCCCAAGTATTGGATATCTTGGACAATCAATGTTGATAATCTTGCAAAGTTCCTTGACTCTCGTTGCTGAAATATATTCTGTTTTGATACCTTGAATGATATTGGCTGCATTTATCCTTTGATAACCTCTGGCTTCATGGTGGGTCTGAGCTAGCATCATGACCCCTCTCGGACTAAACATAATGTTGTAGTTTAAATCTTGGCTTAAGGTTTCATAAAGGCTACGTGACTTTTCGTAGATGGCTGCCGAAGCATCTTGAAGGTAATTTGACCTGATGATGGTTGTATTTCTACCAGTGTTGCCACCTCCCAACCATCCTTTTTCGAGGATGGCCACGTTGGTAATTCCGTGGTTTTTGCCAAGATAATATGCCGTTGCCAAGCCATGCCCACCAGCCCCCACAATTACAATTTCATAATTTTGTTTGGGTTCGGGGGATTTCCAAGCCCTTTCCCAACCGGTATGATAATTCAGGGACTGTCTTACAAGGGATAAAAGCGAATACTTCTTCAAAATTGAGCCTAGGGAACAAATTAACTTAATCTAACAGGGTTACTTATTCTAAATGAATTAATTTTCCAGTTAAAACGTCGATTAGAGTTTGATAAAGAGAATGGGTAGCCGAGAATAGTGCTTCGGTTTTAACAATGGCTGGAGGTTTCATACAGCGGTTTTTGTATGTTTCTACGTTAAACGATTCCAGGACATAGAAACTTGAGGTTGAATAGCTAACATTTATACTCAAATCTAGTAGATGGAAATCTGGTTCCCGGGAATACTATTGTCTGCAATTGCTTCAGGAGTGATTGTCTTTATCCTGTACAGACACAATCCTGACAAAACAGAAAGTAATTTTGAGATCCGGGTTTATGGCAAGCAGCTTGAAGAATTGAAACAACAATTTGAGGAAGGTTTGATTTCATCAAATGAATTGACTCAAGCAAAATCCGAATTAGGAAGAAAAATCCTTCAATCGGATAAACAGTTCCAAAAATCCCAAATTACAAATGAATCTCAACTTGACGGTTATAAGCTAATACTTTCGGCAATAGTTGTTTTAACCTTGATTGTGGGTTCCCAACTTATCCACAATTATCTCGGTAGTCCGGGTTATAGTGATCAACCAATCAATAAACGGGTTGAAACTGCAAGAAACCTGAAGGATAACCGGCTAAGCCAAGTGGAATACTTAAAATCATTGGGAGGTATTGAAACAGATGAAAGAGAGTTTTTTGATACAATCGAAAGACTGGAAAGGGTTAATTACCAAAATGCTGTGGATTACCAAAATGTGTTACGAATTCTCATTCAAGCCAGTTTGGCAGAGGATAAACTCTTTCTTGCTTCTCAGCTGAATAATCACCTTGTTTCAATTTTGGGTGATGAGGCTACCCTTGATGACCTGATTTATCAAGTTGAGATTATGATATACTCAACTCAGCTATATGTTTCACCCGAAGCCGAAATGGTGATTTTGGATATACTTGACCGCGATCCACAAAACTTGGAAGCAAGGTTTTATCTCGGATTGATGTATGAACAAGTTGCAAGACCAGATTTTACCTTTGAAATTTGGAGTGAAATACTGGTTGACAATTCTGATACCGAAAGCCCATTGTTAGATTATATAAAATCTCATATTGGTGGGGTTGCTCAAAGGGCTGGAGTCAATTTGTTCTAAAGGTGAAAACAGATTAAATAGGAAATTTTAATTGATTGATTCCATTGATAAACCATCTGTACCGGCTGGAGATGTAAATACACCATATGATTCTCCTGATGATTTCCTGCAATCTATCCTGCCAGAGAAACCCATTGCTTCTCTTGATGTTGGTTCAAAAACTATTGGTTTGGCAATCTCAGATACGACAATGAGGATTGCAACCCCACTCGAAACGCTTCGGAGAACAAAGTTCAAGAAAGATGTGGAAAAATTGAAGACTTTGGAATCTTACTGGAATCTGGGAGGGTATGTACTTGGACTACCCAGAAATATGGATGGATCAGAAGGTCCCAGGTGTCAGTCAGTAAGATCATTTGCAAGAAATCTGTGTCAATTCACAACCCTTCCAATAACCTTTTGGGATGAAAGGTTATCTACAGTTTCTGCCGAAAAATATCTCTTGGAAACAGGCACAACCCGCAAAAAAAGGGCCAAGAAGAAGGATAATTTTGCTGCCTCAATCATACTTCAAACCGCATTGGACTATTTCAACTACAAAAGGCCTCTGTAATGACCAAGAATAGAGTATGGCAAAGGAAGGAACCGGACAGCCCTTGTCAACAAATCTGTCTTATTCATCCAGATGCTAATATCTGCATTGGCTGTTTCAGAACTCCTGAGGAGATTAGTAACTGGACTTTGTTTACTAAAGAAAAAAGAAAATCACTATTGAAAGAACTTCCCCAAAGAAGTCATATGGTTAAAAGGCGCAGGGGCAAACGCCAAAGAAAACAATACAAAAGATCCCCTGGTAGTTTTTCTTAATACAACCAAAGGCTACTAGAGACAGATGCAAGAAGCTAAATTGCTATCCATACAAATTATTTTCAGCATTTTGAGGTAGTAGTTTTGTGAGGGTTGCCCTCAAACCACTTATACCCTCATGATCAATATATTGTGGTGAAGATAACCTCCTTCGCCAAGTTCGTGCACCAGAAATTCCTGCAAACAAACCCAGCATATGGCGGGTAATCCTCCTGATCGGCACACCTTTTTCAACTTCCTTTTCAACATAACCAATCAGGTTTTCCATAATATCGTAAACATTTTTCTCTCCAGAAGATTTAAATATCCACTTATCAACGTCTTTAAGAATGGCAAGGGGAGTATGGTATGCTGCTCTTCCGACCATCACTCCATCCATTCCCCTATCAAGTAACCCCTGTGTATGTTCTATTGTAGTGATACCACCGTTGATACAGAGGGTCAATTCTGGAAACCATTCTTTGCATTTAACCACCAGATCATAATCCAATGGGGGAATGGTACGGTTCTCCTTAGGGCTTAATCCCTGCAATATAGCCTTTCTAGCATGTATTATCACTCTTTTGATAGCAAGAGAGCTGAAGAGTTCCAGTAAATTGGGTAGCATCACATAGGGATCTGCATCGTCAACACCAATCCGGCATTTTATGGTTATTTCGGTTCCATCTGATACATCCTGCATGGCCTTGATGCAATCGTGGGATATTTCAGGCAAAGTCATTAATTTCGCTCCAAAGCATCCTTGTGAAACCCGATCTGAGGGACAGCCCATATTCAGATTGATTTCATCGTAACCATATTCGACTCCCAACTTCGTGGCGAAAGCCAACTCCCTGGGGTTTGAACCCCCCACTTGCAATGCCACCGGATGTTCAACCGGGTTGTAAACCAAAAACCTTTCTCTCTTGCCATGTACAAGAGCCGGTGCAGTAATCATTTCAGTGTACAAAAGGGAATGTTCTGTTATTTGACGAAACATGTACCGACAATGCCGATCGGTACAATCCATCATGGGGGCAATTGAAAAAGTGTACGGTGGGGGCTTTACCAAATTGTTTACTGTCATGGTTCAGATTTCAATTGTTCAGAAAAAGGATATTATCGGTTCTCAATTCTATGCTTATTGAGGACGGTAATAAATGTCAGGATCTTTGAATTGCAATTGAGATTCCATTCGGAAACCAAAGGGGAAACTCTACGTTCTTTTTGCTTTATCCAACCAGAAGAAAGCGACGAAGATCCCAGATATGACTTTATCTCCCTATCCCTTGATACTACTAATTTATCCTTGGCCGGTACAATTCATATTGATATAGGATACCCAATTTTACAACCCCAATCAGTCAAAGTATCTCTGCCCCAACATCTTATAAATGGAATAAACTCCGGTGTTGAAACTTTGAACCTCCTTGAATTGATTTCACTGGGATGTCTATCAGTAGGAACTAATTTACCCATCCAGAAAGCAATAAATGGTGAATCTTCAGCTGTTAACCCCGTTGATGAGTTGAGTTTGGAATTTAGTGCACTCCTGAATTCAACACAAGATGAGGAGTACCTTCCCATATCTCAACCAATTATCGAGTTCGGTTTAAAATATTCCTCTTTAGAAAAGGCAGAAAATCAATTCGACCTCAGTGACAGCATAGAAATTTCCCTAGGAGGCCTTGAACCAGCTTTTGATTCAATTGAACTCCTTCGGCAAACGTGTGAGACCTACAATATTAATTTACCTGAGGGGTTTTATAATTTTGATTACAATTTGGCACTTGAGATTTTGAAATTGGTTCCTGATCCAACCGCCCAAACCTTATGGTTCTACGGAAACACAAAACACCCAAGTCACGGCTATCGGATACAGGCAGCCAAATCCTACCCCTTGCTTGCAGAATATCTGCTTAAAATAGAAGAAGCTGTAAATGCCATTGATACTGGCAAAAGACTATTACCGATAATTGCAGAAGTAACCGGATTGAACAAAGGTAAACTAAAACGCATAACCAAGATGGAGAGGCCACCTCCTTCACACAGTACTCTCGGTCAACAGGATGAAGCAGTCTTCCCCATCGAAATTCAAAGAACCCGTAGGTTCACATTGGCTAATACCCTGCGAACAGAAACTATAATTGAGGCGCTTAACAAGGTTGAAACGGGTATTCTGCCAAATTCGTATTGTGATTGGGAGACATTTCTGCAGATCACTTCAGGATGTGCATTAACTTTAAATAAGCGGTTGAATATACCCCTCTCCGAGTTGTTGAATTCTTCCAAGGGAAACTGGAAAAAGTTTCATTATATACTTGCCCAAAATGCCGGAATACCTGCGGATGGTTTCCATTTGGATTATATTACCTTTGCAGCGGCAGATGCGTTGGAGGCAATTGACGACTTTACACGTTCAATTTTTCTGCCTAGGGTTTTGCTACATATCCTGGAAGAAGATAAACCCCTACCCTTGCCTACCACGTCCGACTTACTTCTTGCCAATACTGCCAGTTTCAACCTATTGCGGGGAGAGGCTTCAAACCTCCTTGGATTCCTATTTTACCTAGGAAACAGGTGGTCTAATCGCTATCAGCGAATTGTTCAGATTTCCACTCCAGTAAAGGAGGAAATATCGGTTAACAAGGCCTTTGAAGAAATGAGAAAGAATAACTCCTGGCCTGAACTGGCAGAAGAATTTGAGACCAGTAACTCATTGACTATCAGAAATCTGACATCGGAAAAGGATTTAAAGGAAGAATCAGATCGGCTCAAACACTGCGTTGGAAATCTTTACGTTAATTCGGCAAGGAAAGGACGGTGTCATATATTTTCTGTTCAGAGTACAGATGCTACGAAAAGCTACTCTACCTTTGAAGTTCGCCCGCCCAATACAAAGGATATGATTCAGGAGTTGACTCGGCTGTCCATTTGTCAACACAAGGGGAAGAATAACAGGATCCCCAACAAACAATGTAAGACAGCAATTACGGAATGGTTGAAAGCAGCAAAAACGGGAGACCTTGAGCTAAACCTTGATGAAGTGATTGAGTGGAAGAAAGAAGCAAGTAAAAAAAGAGATCAGGAAAAATTCCACAGAGCGGGTTTGCTTACTCCAAAGGTTGCATGGCAGAGACTTCTGGGTGAAAATTGGGATAAACCGGAAATACACACTCAACTTTGGACAGAATGGCATATGCATATCCTGAGCGGTAAATTAGCAAAAAGCAGTTATTCTGAAATTATTTTAAAATCTCCTTTGACCCAGAGTTTTATTGAAACATTCTCCTCTTAAGTACTGTATTAACGGAGAATTCACTTCCATTGATTGCTTTTTCACAAGGCCAATCTCAACTTTTTCTGTCATTCAAAAAAGGAAAAATCTTCTTTCCTGTTTGTAATTCTCCAGAATACCAATAACTAACTGCCCGGCAGTTAATTCTGGCTGTTAAATTTCTAAAAGGACAGTCAAATTAATGCTAGTATTGACCTGCGTGGTTAATAGTCCTTGTTGCTGGGTGAAACTCGGTATCAACAAGGTCTTTATCCTTACCCTTTCCTCTCTTTTTCTCTTTTCATCACCAGAAGTAATTGCCCAGATTACCTGTAATAGTAATCCTCAAGTGGTTCAATCCTCTAACAATCCTCATAGCGACGGGATCAACTGTGTTGGCAATGTCGTCATTGAATTAGAAGACAACACAAAAATTGAAACAACAACAAAAACCGGGATAAATGTCACAGATTCAAATGGAGTAAAAATTACTTCTGGTAGTAGAACTTTGATCAAAACGTCTGGAGATAATACTCACGGTATTAGTATATCTGGAGGTACTGGTAATTATGAGGTGAATGTAGGCGATATAGAAATTTTGGGTAATGGTGGTAATGGTATACAGGTCCAACCAGACTCTTCGACCGCCGGTAGTTCTACCACCATCAATGTTGAAAATATCACACTGCAGGGTACAGACGGTTCATCAGCTTCAGGTATTGATGTTCAGGGACCAGGCAATATAAATATTAAATCCTCGGGAAAAATTGAAACCAAAGGAAACAATGTAACAGGTATTTCTATTGGTCATCATAACCCAGGTAATTCCGCAAGTGGGAACATTGATATCCAGGTAAATGATTTGGAAACCCATGGTGATTCAGCCAGTGGAATCTACTTACGTTCACTGGGTATCGATTCGACCAAGAATATCGAAACAGACATCAATATTACCGTCAGTGGAATTTTAAAGACTTCAGGTGAGTTTGCCCAGGGTATCGTGGTTGAATCCGCTGATGCCGAAATAATTATCAATATTGGTACAGGAGGAGAGGTGAAAACTGAAGTTACTGAGGCTGGTACTTATGCAATTGCCCTGGTTGGAACGACAGGAGTAGGTGAAAACCAATCAGCCTTGATTAATAATAGTGGTTTGGTGTTTGGAAACATATTGGCTGAGGGTTGTGCCCAATTTATGAACCGGGGGACAACAGTTACCCAAGAATCCATAGCAATATCTTCAACATCCTGCCCAAGCGGTACCGATTCCGGCTTTTTTAATACCGGGAGAGTGAACATCGGTGGGGCAAATGAATACAGGACCACCACGTTTACGGGGAATTATATCCAGGAAGAAAGCGGTCAATTGCTCATTGATGTTGATTGGTTGAACAATAAGATTGATCTTTTGGCTATTACCGGCAGGGCAAACCTCGCAGGAAGTCTAGTAGTAAACTCTTTTGGAGTTCCAGATTTATCCAGTTACGAATTTCAAAGAGATGTTGATTTTGCGGGTAGTGTAATCAGCTCACAAACATTTCTGACAGCGACCGAAGGTATTACTGGCACTCTGAAATATAGTTCTAAAAATACTTTGCTTTTGACAAACCGGGTAAGCAAATCTCCTGACAATAATGAACTGGAATTGACTTTGGCTTTTGGGGATGGCCTAGGATTACTCAACAGGAATCAAACCAATGTCTTTTGGGGGCTAAATTCAGCAAGATCAGAAAGTGAAGATATCTCAGATGTTTTCCTGGACTTGTTCACTATGGTGGAGCTTTCGAATCTTCAAAATACGTTGGATTCGCTTGGCAATGAAATTGCTGGGGCAATCATTCGCTCCAAATTAAGAACCATGGAACAGTTTGGCCCTCCCATCGACGATTGTATACGTTATCCAAAAGAGGAGTCCGAAGATACCCTTGAGGAATTTACCAAGAATTGCAAATTCTTTACTGCCAAATTCACCGTTGGTACCCACGCAGGTAATTTTGAACAAATAAAACAAGAGGACAAATTTCTGGAAGGTTATTTCAGAATCCCCCTGATTGATAATAATGGTGATGGCCAAATCCAACTACTTGGTAAAATTGATAAATCCCGCATTGATGTTGCAGAGATTGCTCAATCCGAAGGACATTCCGGAACTTTGGGCTTAGGTTACGTTCGGGAAACAGATATCGGTACGTTATCCTTAGTAGCACAGTTAGGTATGGGTTCTCATAATATAACCCGAAGTTTGTCTGTTTTGGATGACATCCTAACCTCAAATGGAACCTTAAAGTCTAGATCAGCTGGTATCTCGGCAGGAGTTTCAAACTCCTTGAAAATGGGATTTGGAACTGTGAACTGGTCAATTCAGGCTGGTTATTATAGAGTTATCAGTGAACCATATACAGAAACAGGAGGGGGAGATTTTTCCCTTGCAGTAGCTAAAACTGCGACCAAATCATTGGTTATTAATCCAAGGATTGAATTTGTAGGCAATATCTGGAATTTGGATACTTTGGATATAACCCCTTTGGTTGGAGGTGGAATAACCCATCGGTCGAAGCCGGGGGTGGAGTTCCTGTCAGAATTTCATGCAGGTGGGGAGAAAATCCTTTCTACGACGGTATTGCCTGAAACTCAATTCAACTATTTTCTGGGTGCAGATTTGGCACAGCCCGACAACAAACTCAAGGGAAAAGTTGGATATTCAGGATATATAGCTGAAGGCAACTCCCTTTCAGGGGATAAGCTCTCGGTACAATTAACCTATCACTTTTAATTTCCGAACACTTGATGATATTGGGAAATTCTTAAACCCCAAATAACAACTGCAAGTAAATTATACGGTGTGCAAACTTTTTTTGGTTGAGATTGATTTTTGTATCGGTTCTTGCAAAACAATACCGTCTTGTAGAATTATGGACCGAAATTCTTTATCCACCCTTTCCATGTCGACTATATCTACCTTCCAGGGCAAATCAGATTCACTGAACGCTTCGACCAAGGATGCGATGGTTTCTAATGACAAGGGAACATTCCCCAAAACAGCTAGATCAAGATCAGAATATTTTCTTGCTGTCCAAGTGGTTCGGGAACCAAAAGCTAATACTGTCTTATCAGGTACAAGCTTGTTTAAAATTTTGTACACAATTTTCCTATGTTCAGGAAGAAGGTCGAGTTGCTGAATGTTCTTAGTCACTCCAATCTCTCCTTCAAACTCTTATGAAGATATTTTACCTCCGCAATAAATTTTGGGATGATCTCAACAACTGCTATAGCAAGTTCTTCATTATAGGTATGACTTGTCGTTCCCCTCATTTGACGGTATGTTTTCCACTCAGGCCAACTACCCTTCAGTAAACCTTGCTGATTTGCTGAACGTATCTGATCCTGGAACGTCATTTCATCATACTGCTCTGGATTTGCTGAAGTATATATAAGATATCGTTTCAGTACCTTATGTGATAGTTCATACGTGAATTCAAATCTTTGTATCAATCCATCACGGATTTGATCATCGCTGGTGTCCTTTTGGTACCGTGCCAATCCTTCTTCCAAACGTTGGATAGTATTTTCAAATGGTAGCAAGGTGGGTTTAATACTTATCTGAGTCTGGCCACCCACCGAAATCTCAAGAATATACTCTTTCCCCTCGGGAGATGTTTCTCTTGGCAAATCTTTAGTCATGTCATTTGGTAGTAAATATTTATTGAATTATAGATAAGTTTATTCTGGCAGTTTTGTAGCATGACTGTAGATACTATTAGCTTGAAAATCACCTAGGCGAATAAGCAAAAAACCTAGCGAGCGGAGAGACCCCCACTGAGTGCTCCCTCCTTGACACTAACCGATTGAGGAGTCATTCCTATGAATACTGAACAAATCACTTTACCGATCACCGAGAATCTTAACACAATTTAACTTTCGATGGAAGTCAGTCGTTCCTCCTGGGATGTTGCTGTTTACTGCCCGGCCACCGATGACAATATCAGGACTCACAAGCCTGAGCCAGCTGATACGCATGGTTTTCTTACCCTGGTTCTGAAGGTACAGAACCGAGTAGCATCACCTGCTAAGGTTCTTTTGGTATACGAAGGTGGATATGAAGACACATGGCTGGCACGTTACCTTGATAAGGTGGCTCCTGATATTGAGGTTGTCATCATTGATCCGGCAAATTTGTAGGTTGACCGGTAGTTCAAGCCTATTAAGGTCTATCGGATTGACTATACACGGATGATTCGGGATCTGAAGTCTTGGCATTTGGGGGATACCGGTGTTCTGTCCAATGTCCATATTCTGTCGTTTGATTTTGAGGACAAGCGTCGCCTTGAACGGGAACTTGATTCTCTCATGAAGGAATACTTGCGAGGTCACAGCAAGATTCCGGCATTGTTGTATCTCCAGGGCATTTTTGATCTCAAACCAGGGGCTAGTGATTTTACTGATCGATTGTCAGTTGCCACAAGCGGTTATGGCCTTCCCTGACCACCCCATGCCCATGCTGAGATCAAAAGGATTGTTGTTTGGCTGAAGTTGATTGGGAAACAGCTGGCAGGGGTTGAGGACCTCCTGGTTAAGATAGCGAGTGTCAATACCGATTTAAAATTACCCATTATTCCGATTGAATAGCGGTATATTCCGCGGCAAAAAAATGACTCATATTGCCATTTGCTCTATGCGTTTAGTCTTATTTGCTTTATTGACCATCGGATGCCTACTAGCAAGGACCGATTATTCCCGGAGCGTATTCGTGAAGCGTTGCTTGCACGACAATGTTCGATTTTGTGTGATCGGGAAATGGCCAAGCGATATGTCATCTACTCCAACATCACTAAGGGAGCGAAGGCGACGTGTGTAAAGATGATACCGCAACACATCAGTTGGAAAAAGGAAAGGAAATATAGCCAAGGGTTTAACTACACCTTCAAAGGCTACAAAAAAGTCGTAATATAGCCTTTGCCGTGCCCAAATCATCAGACGGAGCCCCTTTCCATCTATGTTTCAACGCCTAGAGTGTTAAATTCAGAAAAGTGTCAAACCTGAACAGAAAATTCATAGGCTATCGAATTATATTTTCCACTTTGGAGCATTATTTTGCAATTCCGCTTAGGGTTGTATTATGCCACAGCCAATCCGTCCACCGGCCCCTCCTATTGGTTGGGACATATGGTCATCTGGATTTTCATGTATAACAACCGCGGAGCCATCATCATCCAAAAGGGCAGGCATTGAACCTCCCACAAGTGATACCACGGTCGTAAAGAACTCGGCTCGTACTCTCCCGTCTGCAGCAGCATAGATATTGGGTAAATCACCATTGTCTGGACCTCCAGGATTTCTTAGGCCATGCATGACTCCCTCTGGGTTAATGTGACCGCCTGAAGCCTTGAAGTCAGGTGAACATGAACCGATGGTGTGTAAATGGATACCATGACCCCCCGGAGATATTCCCGCTGCTTCTACATATATAAGCACTCCAGTTGGCGTCTGCTCGAAAGTTGCGTTGCCGATTATGGTCCCATCAGTACCAATTATCTTGGCTGAAGCCGTATCCATAGCCCAAGTAGGCAGAGTTGCTCCCAAAGTTGTTAACGTTCCCAACATAAAGGCTACAAGTTTCAATTTTATTAACCAAAACCAAATGGATGACTGGTGTTTGTAACGGTAAATGTTTTCCATTCCTCATCTCCAAGTTGCCCAACATTTCCCGATATAATAACACCCAATAATGCATGAGTGTTAATCATTTATCCTGACCTTTACACTTTTCTTGTAAATTAGCCATTACCAATTTTACCTCACCCCCCCCCCATCAGAAGGATCTGTCTTGATTTATGGAGTAGAGTCTTGTTGTGCCTAACCATATATATAGAACTTCTATCAAAATAAGAATGACTACCATAAAAACTAAAATGTATTTTCCGATAAAAGGCCTTAAAGGCAATGTACGTCCGAACAAAAACATCTCCCAACACCCACAAAACAGCTGCCCAACTCATCAAAGGATACCGCAATGAAAAAGGACAATCACGTCAGCGTGTTGTCCATTCCGTAACAAAAAATAGCTCCTTTCTTGCTTGGAATAGTTTGTACTGATCACCTCCTTTCGGTTTTCTCTTACCCCCCTTAACCAAACTGGCCGGTAAATCTTATTGGTAACCTCAATAATGGGATAGGGGAGAAGTCTGTCAACGTGTCGCCGGAAGCGTAAAATACAGTTTCGGGACAATTGAGACTGTGAAAGTATTCAATTTGATCCCTGGTTGAGTAATATTTTACCCTATTTTTACCCTGATCCTAACTCTTATCAATCAAGATTTTCCTTACCAATCAGCCTTTAATTGATCTTGTCGTTCGCATCAAAATTATCACTCTGTTTGATGCTGAGTCTCCAACTTGATTAATGCTCTATAGAGACTGTGAAAGAATCCATTTTTGGAGGTAGATTGGCTCTCCATATTCAGGACAGGAAGAGGTGTTTTTGATCCCAAATCAGAGTTCAATCAAGGGTGACTTTCAAGTCACATCAACACCTCACCACAAATCTCCGATCAAATCCCAAAATTACCTGATCCAACCTCCATTTTGCCCTAAAATCACCAAAAACACACCTCTCCCCGGAAAAAATCACATACCCATCCCTTGAACCTCCTGCCGGGCCTGACAATAAGCTAAAAAAACATCTATTTTAACCTCGTTCAATACACGCTTGAAGTTGTAGCACAATGTCATCAGATTCCATTCCCCACGACATTTGACTAAACCCCGCATCAGAAAATACTCAAAACCAGCCCAACGCTTGAGAGTGCCAAACGGATGTTCAACCAGAGCCCCACGCAAACGCATGACTTCCCTTCCCTTGGCCATCCTGGTACGATGACGATCCATCACAGCTTCATGTTCCCACCGTCCAAGTTGACGGTTGTTCGGTCCAACATAATCGTCAAGACAGGTTGGCAACAGCTGAACCGTCGCACGGGGGTGAACCTCTTTGTAACGTCTTTGTGACATCGAAAAGTCCTAAATGAAAAGACTTTAATTACCCACCAGTGAATCACAACCAACGAAGGATTGCCAAGCCTTTAGGGGATAAACATGAAATAATTTATGAATAAATTGGCTACTAAGTGAGCAGAAGTGTTTTGGGTAACACACAATCACCGGTAAATTTAGTGAATTGAAGGTCTTGAATGAATACTTTCACAGTCTCTATACAGGATTATCTCAAAAGCGATAGCCCTGTGGACCAGGCTAAAGGAGTTGTTTTTTGCTGGTTTTTAGGCTATATTTCCTGTGAAGATGGCCGGAGAACTGGCGAGGACAGCCAAATGCACAAAATCATAGTAGAAAAAAAGGATGAAATTGCGGCGATCTGTCTCAAATATGATGTGGAAAGACTGGAAATTTTTGGTTCCGCAGCTAGGGGAACGGATTTTGATCCGCTGCGTAGTGATGTTGATTTTCTGGTGCATTATAATCCCCCCCTGTTTCCAGGATTGGCCCAAAGACACCTTGATATGATCCTGGCCTTGGAAGAGGCTTTGGAAAGGGATGTTGATTTGGTCCGGATTGGGACGATTCGCAATCCCTATCGCAAGGCATCCATTAACGAGGACCGTGTCTTGATCTATGAAAAATAAGAACCTAGCAAATCTCTATGATATCAAGACATTTTGCGACCGTATTTTTGAGATAACCGCTGATCTGAGTAAAGTAGAATGGAGTGTGGACTGGAAACAGCAAGATCTTGTTCATTATAATTTTGTAAAAATTGGTGAAGCCATAAATCGAATCAAGAATAGTGACCCTGATTTAGCGAACAGAATACCAGAAATTAGAGGCGTGATTGGTTTTAGGAACAAATTGACACATGAATATGATCATATTGATGATGAGATTGTATGGTCCACAATTAAGGACCATGTGCCAAAATTTTACAACAACGTGTGTGATCTGCTGGAGGAACTTGATCCGCCTGAACCAGAAGAGCCAAAGAGACTGTGAAAGTATTCAACACACACTTTTTATGTGAAGAGTGTTGCGGGTCATGGAATGTTTTTGATGATGACATGACCTGAAGTGGATTTTGACTGGTAAAATGATCCGAATATTGGTCAAATGGATTGATATTCCGTGATGATGAAAAAAAAATCCAACAGCTGATTATTCAATTCCTTCACAGTCTCAATTGCCATGCCTTGGAAGGTCAAAAAGAATGGTAAATCGCTTATTTGGATCGTGCTTTTCGAATCAACAGTCAATAACTGAATTAATCTGTTTATTATTCTTGAAGTCCGGATTGCATCGCTGATTATGGAATTTTTAAAGCTTATTTATATTGTGGAGTTTTGAATATTTACCTAAACTTCATTGATACTCATCAATGTCTTACGTATTTAAGAATGCTACATCAGTATCAGTGGTTAGATCTGAAATTAATAGACCAAATGAGGAGTATAATCACTTCCAAATCATTAGTTAGGTGTGTTGATAGATTACAGACTATTTGCGATTGATTTTTTCTAGATTCTAGTTTTTACTCATTAGAAAGTTGAAACCAAACGATGACCAGACCAGTAGTAGGAATTACGGGTAACTTTTATTATCTGGATAATGATTATCCTGTCCATTCGACCGGAACAATGAACACCATGGCGATTTCCCAGGTCGCAGACGCAGTACCATTAATTATCCCCACAGATCCAGCGCATTTCTCTGTTGATGAGCTGATGGAAACCTGTGATGGGTTCCTGTTTACAGGTGGGAAACCAAATGTTCACCCAGAGGAATATGGCGAAAAACCCACTCCGGCCCATGGGAAATTCGACCGAAACAGAGATCGGGTATGTTTACCATTGATCAGAGCTTGTGAAAAAAGAGGGCAACCAATTTTGGGTGTTTGTAGGGGATTTCAGGAATTTAATGTTGCCTTCGGAGGTACCCTTCATCCTGAAATCAGGGACCTTCCCGGCATAATGAATCATAGGATGCCTCCAGATGGTACACTAGATGAAAAATTTGCCTTAAGACATTCCGTGGATTTTGTTGAAGGAAGTATCTTCAAGAAGATACTCAATTCCGAAAGCGTTCGGGTAAATTCTCTTCATGGTCAAGGAATCAAAACCAAGGGTCCAAGAGTAATAATTGAAGGTCATGCCCCAGATGGAACATCCGAAGCCCTTTCAATCATGGATAGCATTGGATTTGCACTCGCTGTACAATGGCACCCCGAATACAATGCCATCAATGATCCTGTTTCGATTGGATTATTCAAAGCTTTTGGCGGTGCTTTACTTGAATGGCAGAAAATGAAACACAACTTACCAAAAAGAATGGTAGCCTAGGATTTGTGATCTTTGGTTCTTAAATTAGGCCACCCTTGAGATTCCTTGCAACTAGCTATCGAATCCAAACATGACAGAACGTGAAATTTAGGATTTTCTCATCTGATGGAAACAAAAAATAGAGAACCTGAATCCAAGATTATCATTGGCACCAATGAAAATTGGGAAATGGTTATTGGATTGGAAGTTCATGCCCAGGTTGTTTCGAACGCCAAGCTATTCTCCTCTTCTTCAACAACTTTTGGTACTGATCCAAACAGCAATGTAGATTTTGTTGATGCCGCTATGCCGGGAATGTTGCCAGTTCTAAATGAATTTTGTGTGGAGCAAGCTATAAAAACCGGTTTGGGACTTAAAGCGAAGATAAATACCTATTCGGTATTTGACAGAAAGAATTACTTCTATCCGGACCTCCCCCAAGGTTATCAGATTTCCCAGCTTTATCATCCTTTGGTTGGGGAAGGTGAAGTTTTTATTGAATTAAAACCAGGTGTAATCAGGAAAGTTCGGATTGAACATATTCATTTGGAACAGGATGCCGGAAAATCCCTGCATGATATTCACCCCAGTTTTTCTTATGTTGATTTGAATAGAACAGGAATTGCCCTGATGGAAATCGTTTCCTTTCCCGATTTGAGAAGTCCCGAGGAGGCTGCAGCTTATATTTTGAAGTTGCGGCAGATTATGAGATATTTGGGAACTTGTGACGGAAACATGCAAAACGGGAATCTACGTGCCGATGTAAACGTATCTGTCAGACCCCAGGGAAGTGAAGAATTATACACCAGGTGTGAAATAAAAAACATGAACTCCACCAGGTACATTCAGCAGGCCATTGACTTTGAAGCCAACAGGCAGGTAGGAGTATGGGAGGACGGCGGTACTGTTCAGCAGGAAACCAGATTGTATGATCCCGGTACCGGCAAAACCCGGTCAATGAGATCCAAGGAGGAAGCACATGATTATCGATATTTTCCATGTCCTGACCTCCTTCCCCTTGAAATTGATCCTGAGTGGATTGAAAGAATAGAAGCAGATATTCCTGAGCTTCCCGATGGATTGAAAGATAGGTTAATTCAGCAGTACGGGGTATCCAATTATGATGCCGACGTCTTGGTTGCAGAACAGGAGAATGCCGAGTTTTTTGAACAGGTTGCTTCCAATCGGAACGGGAAATTGGCAGCCAATTGGGTAATAAATGAACTTTTCGGTAGTTTGAACAAGGAAGGTCTTTCGATAAAGGAATCACCAATTTCACCTGAACAATTGGGGGCCATTTTGGATTTGATAGATAATGGCGAGATATCAGGTAAAATTGCCAAAAATTTGTTTGAAATTATTTGGGAAGAAGGTGGGAACCCTCTGAAAATTGTCGATGAACGCCAGATGCGACAAGTTTCAGATACTCAATCCATTGAAGTAATTGTACGTGAAGTATTGGCTGAAAATCCATCCCAAGTTGAAAAGTACCAGAAAAATCCAAAACTAGCAGGATTTTTTGTTGGCCAGGTAATGAAAAAAACTGCTGGTAAGGCCAATCCCAAACTTGTTAATGAAATTGTAGGAAAGTTGCTTTCAGAAAGTTAACTGTGGATTTTCCATCAAGATTATAACTTCTCATTCGGAATAATCTCAATAGAGAGTGCATGGATTTTGGACATTAGTTCTGGTGTTATTGCCTCGTGAACCAGCCTGTGTCTTTTTAATCTGGTTAGATTCTTAAACCCTGAAGAGGAAATTCTGATGTGAAAATGAGTTTCTCCACTTTCATTCCATCCTTCATGCCCCTCGTGCAGATGACTTTGGTCTTCTACCTCAAGGAAAGTTGGTTGAAAATAGCGTGACAATTTAGTATGGATTTGGTTCTTGATTTTCAATTTTTTTCCTTTCAAATGGATAACACTAACTATTAAAATTTTCTACCTTAATTGCCTCTATTTGCTTGAAGATAAATATTTCGGATTATGGATAAAGATTTTTTAAACTTCGATATATCTGTTGCTGCCGCAAAGAAAAAAGAGAACACTTCAAGAAAAGGGCATGCCAGTGAAGACGACAATTCGCAGATAAAATGTCATATGTCTGGATGTGACCGCAAAGGTAAATACAGGGCCCCGGTTTCTCCTGAAAATCTAAATGAATTCCACTGGTTTTGTAAGCAACATATCAAAACCTATAACACGCAATGGAATTTTTATGCGCATAAGAAACAAGATACGGGCGAAGATTTCAAAACAGGAATTGAAAACCGTGGTAAAACGTTTACCTGGTCAAGTTTTGAGGTAAATGATCCTTTTGATATTTTGGGAACCGATGAAATTGGTAGCAAAACCAGACACACGGTTTCAAGGCTACGATTGAGTAAAACCGAACAGAGGGCAAGTGAAATTCTGGACCTAGACGTTAATTTCAACAAATCTGATGCGAGAAAAAGATACAGAATTTTGGTCAAGGATTTACATCCAGATATGAATAATGGCAACAGATCTGATGAGGATCGTTTAAAGGAGGTCGTTTGGGCTTGGGATCAAATAAAACGAAGTCGCAAGATACCAGACCCTTGATTCGAAAAATAAGCACTTCAATCCCTGTACCTGCTTGATTAATTCATTTTCCTTGCCAATTATTGACTCCTTTCACCCACACAGGATTATTGTGAAATTAATCAAAAAGCAATGCAGGATTAGACATGGTAACTGAACCAACAAAAAGGATTTCAGTCCGGGAAACATTTGGTATTGACCTGGATATGGAAATATTAGGTTTTGAAGAACCTTCACCCCGGGTACCCGATATTGATCCAACCTATAAATTTGTTCCTGATACAACCCTTGCCATTCTTGCCGGATTTTCACACAACAGAAGGGTCATGATCCAGGGCTACCATGGAACAGGTAAATCCACTCATATTGAACAGGTTGCAGCCAGACTTAACTGGCCCTGCGTACGGGTCAATCTTGACAGTCACATTTCCAGGATTGATTTGATTGGTAAAGACGCCATCAAACTGAGGGAAGGTAAACAGGTAACAGAATTTCAGGAAGGCATCCTTCCCTGGGCATTGAGAAATAAGGTAGCTTTAGTCTTCGACGAATATGATGCGGGCAGACCTGATGTTATGTTTGTTATCCAAAGGGTACTGGAAGCCGAAGGTAAACTAACCCTACTGGATCAAAATGAAATCATCTACCCTCATAAGCACTTCAGAATATTTTCTACGACCAATACTGTTGGGTTAGGAGATACAACGGGTCTATATCATGGCACCCAGCAGATTAATCAGGGTCAGATGGACCGATGGTCCCTGGTGGCAACCCTGAATTATCTTTCGCATGATTCTGAAACTCAAATCGTTTTGTCAAAGGCTCCTCACTACAATACTGTAAAAGGACGTACGATTATTTCCAAAATGGTGTCTGTAGCTGATCTTACCCGCTCTGCCTTTATGAATGGTGACCTATCTACAGTAATGAGTCCACGTACTGTAATGGCCTGGGCACATAATGCAGAAATATTTCGAAATATCGGATATTCCTTTCAGGTTAGTTTTTTAAACAAGTGCGATGAGTTGGAAAGGCCAACGGTTGCTGAGTTTTATCAGCGATGTTTTGGTGAAGAATTACCTGAGACCTCTGTAAATTCCAGTGTGCATTGGTAAATCAAAATGATTATTGGCCAAAGAATGGCGGTTCTATCACATGTCGGAGCTTGACAAAAATCTCCTTGATTCCTTCAAAAAGGCACTAACGGAAACAACACGTTCCATTGCAGGGACAGATGAACTGACTGTCCGATTTTCTGCTGACCCACCTGGAATGACTGGTGAAATAGTCAGACTCCCCAGTTTGGGAATAAAATCCTCTAAAAAAGACCTGACTGTAGCTAGAGGCCTAGCTGACGGATTTGCTTTGAGGACGAAGTTTCAAAATTCCGATATTTTTCAAAAATATTTACCCTCTGGTGTAACAGCCCGGGAATTATATACAGCAATGGAAAATGCCCGATGTGAAGCTTTGGGTTGCCTGCAGATGGAAGGTGTTGCACAAAATATTGAGGCCAAGATTACCGATAATGCCAGAAAAAAGGGCCACGGCGCCTTTAAAGAGGCTTATGAAGCCCCACTGGCTGATGCATTATCTTACTATATTCATGAAAAGGTAACTGGGAAATCACTTCCACCTGAAGCAAAGAATGTATTGAACCTGTATACAGATGAAATCGATGCAAGAGGTCAAGAAACCTTGGAAGGGCTTGATGATGCTTTGACCGATCAGGTGGAATTCGCTCGATTGGTTCGCCAACTTATCGGGGATTTTGGTTATGGCGACCAACTTGGAAATGATCCTGATGACCCTGACCAGGAAGAAAATGAAGCACCACCTGACCCGGATGAAGACAGACCCGATGTTGAAAATGAAGATAAGCAAGAACCTGAGGATAGTGAAAGTTACGACGAGCAATCGTTCGAAGAGAACGAAGAAGGTGACCCTTTAGAGGAAATTGATGCTGATGATTTGGAATTAGGTGAGGCAGAAGAAGCTCCTGGTGATGAACAGGATATTGAAATCAATCGAATGCCACACTCTGAGGCTGATCCTAACTACAGCATCTTTACAAGTAAGTTTGATGAAACAATTAAGGCTGAGGATCTGGCTGAAATCGAAGAGCTGGAACGATTGAGGACAAACCTTGATCAGCAATTGGAACCATATAAAGGAGCAGCTGGAAGATTGGCCAACAAACTCCAAAGAAAATTGATGGCCAAGCAAAACCGGGTTTGGGAATTTGACCGTGAGGAAGGTATTCTTGATGCAGGTCGGCTCGCCAGGGTTGTTGCCAACCCAACAACTCCCCTCTCGTTCAAGGTCGAAAAAGATACCGAATTCAAGGACACCATTGTAACCCTGCTGTTGGATAATTCTGGTTCTATGCGAGGCAGACCAATTTCATTGGCAGCCATGTGTGCAGATATCCTTGCTCGTACCTTGGAACGTTGCCAAGTAAAGGTAGAAATTCTTGGCTTTACCACCAAGTTGTGGAAGGGTGGTAATAGCAGGATTGAATGGGCCAATGGAGAGCGTTTACCTTCCCCGGGAAGATTAAATGACATCAGGCATATAATTTATAAGAATGGTGATATTCCCTGGAGGCGAGCCAGGGCAAATCTAGGCTTGATGATGAAGGAAGGATTGCTTAAGGAAAATATTGATGGCGAAGCCCTGGAATGGGCTCATAGCCGAATGGTCAATCGTTTTGAAAGTCGCAAAATCCTTATGGTCATCTCGGATGGGGCTCCGGTTGATGATTCAACTCTCAGTGTAAATTCCTCAGATTACCTTGAAGCACATCTCAGAAAAGTAATTGCCATGATTACAAGAAAAAAACAGGTCGAACTGATTGCAATAGGGATCGGTCATGATGTTACCGGCTATTACCAGAGGGCGGTTACCATCTCAGAAGTTGATCAATTGGCAGGTGTTATGACCGAACAGCTTGCAGAACTTTTTGAGGCGAACCCAGTACCACTTAAAAAATCTTTCCAAGGTCTCCGCACCACCCATTCCAGGTAATGCACCAATCTTTCTTGCCAAATTCTAATTTTCGATATGAGGGGTGGAAATTAACAAACCTTCGACATGAAATTATATTTAGGAACCTTGATTCCTTTCTTGTCCCCAAAGTTGATATTTATCGAGGTGAAAAACTTGTTGAATGTGACGAAAGACTAGCCTGGTTGACCGGTTTTACTGGTTCCACAGGTATTCTTGCAGTAACCTTGGATAAGGTAGCCCTTTTCGTGGATGGTAGATATACCCTTGAAGCTCAGGAAACTGTTCCCGATAGCTTCGAAATTCTATCATTAGAAAACAAAGAAATAGTCAATTGGTTGGCCAAATCAGTTCCAATTGGAACCGTTGGCTATTGCAGTCTTTTCCATTCGGTTTCAGAAGTTGAAGAACTGAAGAAAGAACTGAGTAAAATTGGGATAAAATTATTTCCTACAGATAGTCTAATTGATGAAATTTGGGAAGACAGACCCCTGCCCCCAGTTGCAGATATATATTACTATCCGGAAGAACTGGCTGGTGAAACCCATGACGCCAAGCGCTTTCGCATATCCCAGAAGTTAAAAAAGAAAGGACTTTCGGCCCTTTTGATTACAAATCCTGGTTCTATCGGGTGGCTTTTAAATCTTAGGGGAAATGATATCCCAAATACGCCGATCTTTCATTCTCTGGCTATTTTATATTCCAACGGTGATATAGACCTTTTTATTGATCCGCTAAAGATTCCTCAAGAACTGAATCTCGAAGACAATCGTGAAATAAGGATTTATGCACAAAGGGATTTAGAAAATTACTTGAGCAAGATTCAAGGAACAATTCAAATTGATGCAGGTACAACACCTCAAAGGTATTTTGAAATACTTGATGAAACTTGTAAAGTTGTACTTGAACCCGACCCTTGTTTGGCGGAGCGAGCAATAAAAAATGAAACTCAAATCAATTTGTGCAGGGATGTACAGACTAGAGATGCAGTTGCAGTTGTCGAATTCCTGACCTGGTTTTACAAACAGACGAACCCTACTGAACTTACTGAAATTGATTTGGTGAAAAGGTTATGGGAGTATAGAGAAAAGCAATCAAATATCAGGGATCAAAGTTTTGAAACAATTGTAGGTTCGGGGTCAAATGGTGCTGTAATTCATTATCGTGTTAATAACGATACCAATCGGAGGTTGGAATTCGGCGACCTACTTCTAATTGATTCAGGGGCACAATATCTTGAAGGGACTACCGATCTGACCAGAACCATTGCAGTAGGCACACCCACTAAAAAGCAACAGATGGATTTCACACTAGTCCTGAAAAGTTTGATCGCAATATCGCAAGCCAATTGGGAATTGGGTTCAACAGGTTGTTTTATTGATAAATTTGCCCGGAAACCCCTTGGTGAAGTGGAAGAGGATTATAATCATGGGACTGGCCATGGTGTCGGACAATTCCTGGAAGTTCATGAGGGTCCATATGGTCTGTCCAAAAAAAATAACAAACCATTGCCAAACAACGTTATCCTTTCTCTCGAACCGGGTTTATATCGTCCGGGGAAATATGGTATCAGGATTGAAAATCTTGTCTTAACCAAGATGAAAGAAGGTGTTTCTGAAGTTAGTCAACAAAGTTGCTTCGAAACACTGACTTTTGTACCTATTGATCTATCTCTGGTCTTGCCTGAACACTTGACCAATAGCGAAAAAACCTGGATAAATCTATATCACTCTAAAACATATTCGAAACTATGTGGTTTGGTAAGTAAAGGAGCCCAATCCTGGTTAAATGAGGCTTGTCGCGCTATCTAGAATTTGGAATTTCTCAACAGGACTTTGGCAGCGGACTTTGCTTCGTCTGTTATTGTTTCCGCCGCAAGCATACGGGCTATTTCATCAACCCGCTTATCTTTATCTAGGAGCTCAACCGAAATATTGGTTTCCTGCCTCCTAACCTTTTTCTCAATCTTAAAGTGCTGAGCGCCTAGGGCAGCTACCTGAGGTGAATGGGTAATAGCTAAAACTTGTGATTTTTTTGACAGATCCATCAACTTTTTACCAACAGCATCAGCCGTCGCTCCTCCGATCCCACTATCAATTTCATCAAAAACCATACTTATATCAGTATCCTTGTTTGTAAGACATACTTTCAGCGCTAATAGAAAACGTGACAGTTCCCCTCCTGACGCTATTCTATTTATGGGACCTATTGCAACTCCAGGATTGGTTGATGCCAAAAACTGGATTGTGTCCTTTCCTGTTGGTCCTTCCTGCCCGTCACTGACTACGGTTTGAAAAACCGCATTTTCCAATTTTAGTGGAGGCAGTTCTTTCCTGATCTGATCATCAAGTTTCTGGGCGGCTTCCCCACGAGCCTTTGTGAGCGCGTCAGCACCTTTCAGGTAAGAAGCATAGCTGGCATTCCTAGTTTTGTCCAAATCTTTCAATTTTTGCTTCTCTTCAGTTAGTTCAGAAATTTTTTCCTCCTGGTTCTTCCAAAAATCATACAATTCATCTGGTTGTACATTGTGCTTTCTAGCCATAGCCCTGATGGCAAACAATCTGTTTTCCAAATTCTCCAATTCATAGGGATCGAAATCCATTATTCTTTTGAATTCTTCTACACTTCTTTCAGCTTCTTCAACTTCCACCAAGGCTCTTTCCAAAGCATCCTGAATATTCTTTACCTCCTCTTCTGATCCCCCCTTGATTTTACCCAAGGCATTCATGGCATCAATTGCCATTCTTGAAATGCCGTCAGTACCAATCATCTTCTCAACGATTTCGATGGCCTCTCTATTTCGGGAAGCAAATTTCATACCTGTTCTTTTTGATTCCAATAATTGATGCTCATTCTCCTGGAGACCAAATTCACGAAATTCAAGCAACGAATGTGAAATGTATTCCTGATCCCTGTTAAGGGCATTGATACGGTTTTCCAATTCCTGGTAGGCCTTTGTTTGGGCTTGGTAACTGACCCATTTCTCCCTTACTTCCTGAATTAGGTTTTCATGTTGGCCGAACTTGTCTAGAAGGTCCTTATGAAACCTTTTGTTCAAAAGCTGACTTGTGTCATGTTGACCATGGATGTTAACTAGAAAAAAAGCAATTTCCTTAAGGAAATCACTTGAACACCGGCTGTTGTTCACAAAGGATACGGATCTGCCGCCGGGTGATAGAGTTCTTCTAATGAATAATTCGGTACCGGTATTGTAGCCCTTTTCTTCCAGAAAACTTCTTAGTTGATTCATTTCGGATACTTCGAAACAAACCGTTACTTCTCCACCAGTTTTATCATTACTAGGGAATTCCTTTGGAGATTCAAATCCTAGGGCAAAACCCAATGAATCCAACAGGAAGGATTTTCCTGCCCCTGTTTCCCCGGAAAGTATATTGAGATTCGGCGAGAACTCTAAATCCAATTCCTCTACGAAAAGGATGTTCCTTAATGAAATACCCTTCAGCATAAGAGAAAAAGGTTGAAGTTTCCTACAACCATTCTCCCCTTAAAGTCATTCGATTGAACCTTCTAAAGAAACCATCTCTAGGTTTTTCAGGAGGAACATTGGCACCTACGTTTTGTAGCAAGGTGTATGTATCACTGTACCACTCAGAATTATTGAAATTATGAGCCAGGATTGCCGCAGATTCCTCTGCTTCGGAAATAAGCCCGATGGAAACATATGCTTCTACCAAACGATGCAGAGCCTCGGGGACGTGGCTGGTAGTTTTGGAATACATTTCACTGAATTTTGGTGGTGGTTCAGCAACCAAACTAATTTCCTCTTCCTCATCCAAAATCTGGAAATCATCCAGGAAGGTGTTATCTACGACCTTGCTGAACCTCTTGATGGCAGCACCGTAATGCTGCTTGCTCAAATAATACCTACCTACTTCCATTTCCTTGATGGCTAATCTGTCCACAACTATATCAATTTGGAAATTTGCTGACTGGGCATATTGGCTGTCGCCATAATCCTGTACGACTGCAAATAATGCATCTAAGGTACTCTTGGCTATGGCTCTGTCTCGCCCTTTGAGGTCCAATTGATGATAATAGCTCATTGCTATCAGATATTGTGCATAACCCGCATCCTGATCGCCAGGATAGAAAGATAAGAACCTTTCAGCAGCATCTCTGCTCAAGTCATATTCTCGCGCCAGATTATATGCGTATGCTGCTTGAAGAGTACCTTGCCGGGCATAATCTGAATACGGATAAAGTCTTTCAATTTCCTCAAATTTTCTGGCGGCTAGTCTAAACCTGTTATCCTCAAGGTTTCCTGACGCCGATTGAAAAATTTCCTGGGCACTAAAATCTTCAATTTCAGGATCGTTCTCTTTCCTTCCACATCCAAAAAGGAGGCTGAAAATGACGAAAATCAAAATTAGCGATCGAAATTTTTGTACCATTCATTTCCCTTAATTTTAAAATAGCCCCAATATCCAAGTGTCTACCTGCAACACTTATGAGGAATCCTATCATTTCTTCCCGGATTGTCACCCAAGAAATTACACTAATATCATAATTTAAGACATTTTTTCAGCGGTGCTAGGTTCAATCTCCAATCTTGACTGTAATGTAGTGGCTTCAAACCCATTACCTTAAAAAAAAGGTAATCTTAAATTTGGGGCAAATCGGAAAGTTTTGCCTGCATACCAGGAAGCATTGCGGAAATGGTTTCAGGAGCTTCAATGATTTCGTAATTTTCCTTATCGGAAAACAATTGCCGTAAAACTTCAATGTTGGCATGGTGCCCGGATTTATATCCAACAAAAAGACCCAGAATTGGGAAACCAGAAAGTGACAAATCACCGACCGCATCAAGCATTTTATGACTTACGGGCTCATCCTCACATCTGACAGGATTCACGTATTTGTTACTTTTTTCGTCGACTATGGCTACGTTCTCGTAATTACCACCCAAACCCAACCCATTGGACCAAAGATATTCAATTTCGCCATTTAGACAGAAGGTTCGAGAAGAGCTCAGGGAACTTACTACCGAACCGTTAACCAACTCGGTTTTCTTGCTCTGTTTTCCAATCGGTAAAGGATACTCAATTGTAAATTCCATCTCGAACGTGTCGGATGGAAAAAATGCGACATGTGAGCCTGTCCTGGAGTCTTCCCAAGTGACTGGCTTAAGGACCTTGAGCACTTTTTGTGGGGTTGCCTGATTTTGCAAACCAACGGTCAAAAATTTCTTAACAAATTCCCTGGCACTACCATCAAGTGCTGGCACCTCTTCACCCGAAATCATTACCTTGGCATTTCTAATACCACAGGCTACGAAAGCTGCAAGAAGGTGTTCAATTGTTTTGACCTTTACACCGCTAGTGTTACCTACTGTTGTACATCTGAGGGTATCAACTACATTTTTGTAATTGGCTGGCACACAGTTATCCTGAAAAGCACCATCTGTTCTGAAAAACTGAATACCGAAATCAGGAGGAGCTGGGAGAACAGTTACGCATGACCTCTCACCGGAGTGAAGACCGGCTCCTTCAAAAGAAACTTCATGATTTAATGCTGCTTGGGTCATTGCCCTTTCCTTCATTGTCTTCTATGTATTAATTTCTTTCACATAAAAAGACAATTAAACGATTGTTTCAATATATTACATTGAACTTAATGATCGTCTAATGTCAGGGTGGAGGTTGAGCCTCAGCCAACATCAAGTTGAAGCAACTCTTCAATATTGCCATAAAATTCAAGCCCGGTAGGATCTGGATAAAAACCAAATGCACTAAGGGTAATCACTTCTAAATCTTCGGCGACATAGTATCCCAAGATGACTCCAATTACTGTGGACGCAACTACAATTCCGGGACCTAGTGGAGATAAACGATGTCCAAGTTGGAACAAACTTTCTAGCCATGGAACTTCTGGGGTATTTACTATCTGGTTTTGCTTGAAGTCTGATTGAACGTCCAGTGCATCTTTGAACAGTGCCTCAGCAAAATTGTCCTGAAGTGGAAAATCATGTTCTCTAGCCTCTTCCAGTAGAACTTCCAAATCAATTTTATCATTCGGATTCATTTTGGTTACTCTTTCCAGCCAAGGGTTGGTTGCTGGGCCACAAGGATCTCCCTCAATTTTTTCTTTCCTCTGGAATAAAGCCCCTCAACCGTTTCGACACTTACCGCCATGATTTGAGATACTTCCTTATTGCCAAGCCCCTCAAAGTATTTTAGCACAATCACTTGGTTCTGTCTTGCTGGTAATTTTCTCAATGCTTCATGTATTGCTTTAACTCTATCCTGATGAATAAGGTTGCTAATTGAACTGTCTGAATTATCTACTTCCTCGGATGTATTATCAACAAACTTGTTCTTTTCCCTGATTCTATCTATGCATAAATTAGATGCTACCCGCCATAACCACGTAGAGACCTTTGCCTTACCTGGTTTCCACTTGGGTGCAAAACGCCACAAACGTACCATGGTTTCCTGAACAATTTCTTCTGCTTCAGTAGTACTCCCCAAGCTTCGACATGCCATTCCGTAAAGCGGTGGTGAAAATTTTTCTATCAACATCCTAGCTGCCACCGGATCACCTTGAGCGTACCTCTTTATTAATTCATCATCCTCATTCAAAGGAAATAGATCCTAACCTATTTTGAAACAAACCAGAAATTCTGTGGGTAAATTATAGAGGAGTCCGGTCCTGGTTGGGGACCGGACAAAGGGGAACTTACTCGTTGTGGCGTTCTTTGTTAGACCTTTTTCCAGATTTCCTTTTGCCTTTGAATTTTCCTTCATCGAATTCTTCTTTTGAGATGGCACCGTCGCCATCCTGATCCAACTTATCTAAAATTCTTTCAAAATTCATTTTTTTCGCAGGCAATTCATCAGTACTGATCATTCCGTCATCATTGTTATCAATCCGGTCAAACATTTTTGCTATTCGGGATTTATTACCTTCAGATATATTAGCCTCAAAATTCGCTTCCCATTCCTCTTGCGAAATCATACTGTCACCATCGGTGTCGATATTATTGAATCGAACCTCCTGGTATGCTTCAATGTCTTCAGCAGTAATCATGCCATCAGAGTTGGTATCCAATTCTTCAAAGGAAACTTGATGTCCACCAGACCTTTTCCATTTATGATACTTACCACCATCATCTGCCTTTGCAGGAAGCCCTAATAGGACGACTGTTAAAAACCCCGCAACCAATGCAGTAAGTGTGCCTAGCCTAAACTTATTCATCTATTAAACCTCCATCAAAACTTCTTACCATTATCAACAATTACTACCTTATACGGACATCCAACCAAATTCCGTCACCTTTACTTAAGTATTTTACTCACTAAATTTAGATACCAGAATAACCTTAAAGAGTTGGTTAGATTTTTGGGAATAAACCTTAGAGGTGGAGCAGATTTTATGCCGACACACTTTGATGGATTGAAAGATTGCTTTTTGATGCAAACTTAATTCGAGTGATGGCATTGTTGATAAATCACGGGTGAAATACTTAACTCCGATAAATTTTGGCAGGTAAAATCAACTTGAAAATTTTCAAAAGAAATTCTCCTGAAGCAAAGCCCAAATTGTTGAAACGGGTAATCAGGTTTTTTGTTCGGATTATAATCGCCATACCTGTTTTTATAGTATTGGCCCTATTCTCACTAAGTCTGATTAATCCGCCCTTTTCGCTCCAAATGGCTAAATCATTCATTAACCATGGAAACATAAACCATGAATGGATTGACTATCAAAACCTACCAGAAAATTTTGGTTTGTTTTTTTTGGCTATTGAGGATGAGCATTTCTGTACCCATTGGGGTTTTGCTCTTAGGACCTCCCGTGATAGAGAAGTAGGCAAACCAACGACACTTACCCAAAAAGCCGTACGTGTTCTTTTCTTGGGGAGTTCAGAAGGTACTCTACGCAGGGTATTTGAAACTCCATTAACTGTTTTGATTGAAATTCTCTTAACCAAGCAAAGAATATTGGAATTATACCTGAACCACGTTAAGGTAGGCACCTCTATATTTGGTGTGGCTTCAGCATCACAGACTATTTTAGGTAAAAACATCACAACATTGAGCCCTGAGGAGAGTGCAATATTAACTGTTATGCTTGAAGATCCAAATGGTATCAATCCCAACAATTTATCGCCAGAACAAAATATTAGAATTGAATGGATTGTAGAAAGAGCTAAGGCTTTAAAATCGGTAGGATTAGGTAGTTGTTTGAGGGTATCCTAAATCATTAGGAAAAATTTCCATCACAAACCAAGGCTAAAGTCTGTTGAAAATATTTCCTCTGATTCTGTATTCCAGATTGTCACTATTTCAATGCAGGATACCTCAACATGAAAGCAGCACAATTTACTCTGATAAAATAAATTCCTGTTTAAGTAAATTACTGACAAAACTATTTCCCCGCCCCATTTCTACCTGTTTTTGTTGTCTTCTGACAAGGTATTCTGATAACCCCGCATGACCCGGTAGAATTTCATTCATCAACTCGTTGACATAGCACAAGTCTTTGAGTGAGTTTGCAATAGAAAACTGGCTGCCATCATAATTTCCAGACAGGTAGGGCTTAATCATTTTTTTCAAAGTTCCTGATCTGACTGCACCTGCCTCCATCACATCGTATAGGGCTTGACGATCAACCCCATTTAATTCTGCACTCAGAAAAGCGTCTGCAAGTAGAATGGCCATACCTTGAGATACAAGATTGTTAAGAAGTTTTGCTATGTTTCCAGAACCCACTTCTCCAAAATGACGAATGACCTTGGAGTAGTTACCAACCATACTTTCTACGAGTGGAAAAAACTGTTGATCACAACCCACCAATGAAGCTAACTGGCCCTCTAAAGCCTGTGCAGGACCACCGGTAACCGGGGCATCTGCAAAAACTGCTCCCTTATCGTCAAGAGACTTGGCAATAATTTTGCTAGTTTCGGGTTTCGATGTTGTCGAATCAATCCAAAACATTCCTGACCTGAATTCAGGAACTATTTCTTTGGCAACCTGTTTAACGATGTCAGCATTTGGAAGACATGTTATCAGGCCTTCAGTATCTATAACTACATCACGGTAGTCAGATGCAGTCGTCGCGCCCAATTTTTTAAGCTTCCGAATCGGACCATGGTTTCTATGGGGGAGAACCTTGACCTCCGTGCCATTCTCAAGCATACATTTGGCCATACCAAAGCCCATAAGTCCAGCACCAATGAAACCTATCCGTTTAATCTTAACCATTAACCTGGTCCCAATTCTTAACCATGGTCCCAGCCAATAGAAAGGCATTGCGGAAAGCACCTAAGTCAGCAATACCTTCACCAGCAATATCAAATGCTGTTCCATGTGCTGCAGTGGTAATCGGGTATGGGATTCCTCCTAAAACTGTTACACCACGATCAAATCCCATTAGTTTGAGAGCTATCTGCCCCTGATCATGGTACATGGTTACTATCGCATCAACTTCTCCCCTGGTGTATTTCAGGAAAACTGTATCTGAAGGCCAGGGGCCATCCACGGCAATTTGCTTACGACCAGCCTTTTTAACCGAAGGAGAAATCACATCAATTTCTTCTGTACCAAAATTACCTCCATCACCGGCATGAGGATTCAGGGCAGCTACTGCAATTCTGGGTCGCTTAACTCCTGATCGCTTCAAAGTCCTGTCAATCAACTCAATCGAGTTGATTATTCTCGTTTCTGTAATGGCTTTCGAAACTTCCTTCAGTGCAATGTGGCTTGTAACCCTGCTGGTCCAGAATCCATCCAGTGTATTAAGTTCCGTAATATAGCCATCGTAATTCAGGTAATCCTTCATGTGATGAAGCTCATCCTGAAACTTTAATCCACCCAGTTTAAGAGCTTCCTTGTTAAAAGGTGCGAAAACCAGGGCTTCAATAACTTTTTCCCTTAATAGATCTAGTCCTAAATTAAGGTTCGCCATGGCTGAAATCCCTGAAGCAAGTGTGACTTCAGCAATTTTGATTTCCTCTGGTTCTATGGTTGTATTTTCAAAAAAAGGGTAGGTGGGTGTTTGGGTCCAATCATCTTCCCAAGGATCAACAGGTACCAGATCATAAGATTTACCTGTGTGGTTTTGGCCTAATTCGAAAACATGCCTATCGCCAACCAGCAATACATTATGCTGGGATACAACCTCTTCATCGCAAAGGAGCTTAGCGATCAATTCCGGCCCGATACCGCTCGGGTCACCTGGAATTATACCAATCTTAGGTTTTCTTTCCTCCATACTTTTATTTTTGATATTTGCTTTCAAAGATAATTCCTACTTCCCCCAAGACAGAACGGCTGGATCATGAGGCTGTAGAAGTTCAATAAGTAAATCTCTGGCCTCTGTTCGGAGTTTTTCAATCGGATGTCGACAGAAACTCGACTTGATTATACCCCCCTCAACCATTGCTTCTTTGGTTGCCCGAAATCCACATTGTCGATTCTCATGATTAATGATTGGTAAAACAGCCCCATACAGATCCTTGGAGCTGGCTTTGTTTCCCACCAAATAGGAAGTGATTACAGGGCGGATCAGATCTGGTATCAGGGCAGAGGTCATAGATCCAGTTGCACCAGCAACAAGGTCAGCATATAAGGTTATACCCTCTTCACCATCAAAGGGGCCTTCAATGTAGTCATCAGCAAGTTGTAGTAAGTTGTTGATTTTTTCAGCAGCTCCTGTGGATTCAATTTTGAAAAGTTGGAGCATTTCGATAGATCGTGCCAATTCTGCTAGAAGAGGAACAGGTAAAGGTACACCTGAAAGAGGTGCATCCTGGAGCATTATGGGAATTCCAACATCACCCATTTCCTTGAAGTGATCAAGAATGTGTTGGGGAGAGCCCTTTAGGAGAGCACCATGGTAAGGGGGCATGGCCATGACAATTGATGCTCCCATATCCAGTGCAGATTTTGCTCTTTCACTTGCGATCTTGGTTGAGAAATGACTAATAGTTACAATCAACGGGATTCGTTCTGCCGTATGTTCTATACAGACTTTCTGTAATAAACTCCTTTCCTCATCTGAAAGTGAAAACTGTTCCGAGTAATTGGCAAGAATACAGGCACCATCAACCTGCTGATCAATTAGAAAATCCAGGGTCCTTTTTTGCCCTTCAAGATCCAGATTGCCGGCATCATCGAAGACGGTTGGTACTACTGGCCAAATTCCTGTGTATCTCTTCATCGGTTTTTCCATTTGGTCTAGGGTCTTGCTTTCTAATTCACAGTCCGAAAACATTTATTCATTGATTTTGAAATGCTTGAGATGTTTATCCGAAATCGTGATCCCCAATCCCGGTTTTTGATCATCCAAGTCCAAATAGCCATTAACAGGTTCAGGATCTCCCTCAAAAATGTAATAAAAAAGCTCATTCCCGATTTCCACATCAAATACAGGGAAATATTCACTCATTGGACAATTGATATTTGACATGGTGAGATGATAATTGTGAACCTGTCCGGCATGAGGAATAACAGGAATCTGGTAGGCCTCGGCCAGTCCATTGATTTTGTTGGCAGCAGTAATGCCACCAACCCTGTTGGTGTCATATTGCAATACGGCAACCGCACGATGATGCAGCAACTGATGGCAACCAATAACCGAAAACTCGTGCTCTCCTCCCGAAATGGGAATTGGACCCCTGTTAAGTTCAGCATAACCAAGAATATCATCAGCAATAACAGGTTCTTCCAACCAACGGGGTTCAAACGTCTCAAGTTTCGGGATCATCCTTCTGGTGTAGTCCAGATTCCATCCCATATAAGCTTCCAGCATCAAGTCCCGGTCATACCCTATAACTTCTCGAAGTGCCTCAACCCTCTTGATGTTTTCGCGCATTCCAGCCATCCCATCCTTCGGCCCAAAACCGAAACGAGCCTTAAATCCTTGGAAATTTCCCTCCATGGCTTTGGCAGCTTCTGCTTGCATCGCATCGACCGTATCCGCATAGAGCTTTGAGTAATAGACGGGTATTTTCGTCTTTGTTCTTCCTCCCAAAAGCTTGAAAACGGGTTTACCTACAATTTTTCCCATGAGGTCCCAAATACCAATATCAACTGCTGATATTGCGGTCATCCCTACCCCCTTGCGACCCCATGCATGGGTCTTGCGATACATTCTTTCCCAAAGGAGCGCATAGTCAAAGGGGTCTCCTCCAATTACCAACGGTGCCAGGTACTGGTCTATGGTTTCTTTAATCAATGGTGGAGCAAGGGCAGCATTACCAATTCCAACCATGCCGTTATCAGCAATAACCTCACAGGTCAGCCATTGGTGAAACCGAAAACTTGCCATTGAATCCTCACTTGAAGGCAAGGCATCTGTTGCTGATGTGCAAAAATTGGCTTTTGGGGGTACAGTGGGACCCACCCAATTCCAAACCCTTGTTCTTAGTTCTGTAATTTTCACCATTATCCCACACCTATGTCCTTAAATCCTTGACACGGTTCCAGATCGGTTTACCGAAAAGGGCCAGAAAGGTCAGGACCAGGAAGAAAAGAGTTAATGGTCTGGTAGGAAGTAACCACCATTGTTCCTTAAGCATAACCATGGATTGCCCAAATCTTTGTTCCAGAATTTCTCCCAGGATCAAACCAATTGCCAGCGGAACAACCGAAAAGCCGTATCTTCGCATGAAATATCCCAACACTCCGGCACCAAGCGCAACCCAAACATCCATCATGGACTGATCAAGCGCATATGCCCCAACCACCGAAAATATAAATACACAGGGCCATAGAATTTGGACCGGAACCAATGTTACCCTGGCAAATACTTTGGCACCCAGAAGACCCACACCAAAAAACAAAAGATTGACAAACATCATTGACCAAAAGATTGAAAAGGCAAAATCCGATTGTTCCGTAAACATGGTGGGACCGGGACGAAGCCCATGAACCATTAATCCTGCAAGGATAACAGCTGCTGTTGGACTACCTGGAATTCCCAGGGCCAGTGTAGGAACCATGGCACCTCCAGTGGCGGAATTATTTGCTGCCTCCGAACCAGCGATACCTTCAATTGCGCCTTTGCCAAACTCTTCAGGGTTTTTGGACCATCTTTTTGCCTCGTTGTAACCAATCATTGAAGCAACCGTAGCACCTTCTGCAGGCAGGATACCAATGAATGTTCCTATGCCAGTCGATCGTAAAATTGTTCGCCAGACCTTTAGGTAATCAGCCTTGGTGGGTAATTTAACAGCTTTTAGCTTGATCCTTTCAAGACCGTCATTTTTGTTGGAAATCTGAACAAGCAGTTCTGATATGCCAAACACACCGATCATGACAGGTACAAATCCGATTCCATCCGAGAGTACAGACATATCAAAAGTAAACCGTTCGACACCTGTCATCAAATCAATACCGATGGTTGAAACCAATATGCCAAGGCATCCTGCCAAAATATTCTTGGTAGGTGAACCACCTCCTATTGTTGCCAGCATGGAAAGACCAAACAAGGTTAGTGCAAAGTATTCTGGTGGAGCAAAACTGTATGCTGCACGTGCTAATAGTGGTGCTGCCAACATTAATACAATAACACTAACCACACCACCGATAGTTGAAGATACCACAGCTAATCCGAGTGCTCTTCCTGCTTCACCTTTCTGTGCTAATGGAAAACCGTCCAGGCAAGTTGTTGCACTTGCTGAAGTACCCGGAGTATTGATCAAAATCGCAGTGATTGCACCGGCAAAAGTTGCCGAACAGTATATAGCGGTCAGTACAGCTATGGCTGCCACTGGATCCATGGTTATGGTAAATGGAAGTAAAAGTGCTGCACCTGTTGTTGCGTTCAAGCCCGGCAGGGCACCAATTATAACCCCTCCCAAGGTTGCTGCGATCAAGAGAACAATCAAAGATGGGTCTGCCAAGGCAACAAGACCGGCTATGAATGAATCCATTTATCCGTACCACATATTGGTTAGAAACCCTCGTGGAAATCGAACTTCGAAAACCTGGTCAAAAAGAAAGAAAACCCCTATAGGAACCAGAAAGCCTACAAAAAGAAAGGTAAACCAGCTTCGTTCCTTCCAAATCAGGGTGAGCCCCAGACAAAATACCGAAAGGCCAAAAAAGAAATCAAACTGTACCAGTAAAACGAATAAGGCCATCATTCCGAAAGCAATAAGTGTTGGATTAGGTATTTTTTCCGAGACTTTGATGGGATCCTTCCACACAATCAAGGCAGTTAACCCAACCATCAGGACAATCAATATCTGTGGAAAATCAGAAGGCTGAATCCCACGCTTCAGGATTGGTGGCATTCGGGCAAATTCGGTTGTAAGCCAGTAGGTAAACCCACAAAAAATAACAATAACCAAGGGAACCACCCAAGATTCGACGGTTGTCCCCCTGGTTTTAAGTTCAGAATCACTGTCCAAAGGTATTACCTCACTTGAACTGGACTGTGATGTATTCTGCTTATTCGATAAATCCAAGTTCTCGTAGTGCAGATTCCATATCCGTAATCATCGTTGAAATCTGACTACCCCAAACTTCCGAACCAGCGACAGAGGTTGAATCAAGACCTACTGAAGTCAGATATCCCTGATAAATGCCGTGACTCATAGCCTTAATGAGTGATTCTTCAATTTTTTGGGCAACATCATCAGGTGTATCTGCGTGAACGACAAAGCCACGAACTGTGGAGAAACTGACAGGTATATCCATCTCTTTGGCAGTGGAAACATCCGGCAAGGCAGCCATTCTTTCATCTGCAAGTACAACAATTGGGCATATATCACCAGCTTCAATCTGGCTGACGGCCTCGGCCAGATTCAATACAGCAACATCCACTGCTCCAGCTATAAGTTGTGTTGCAAGTTCTCCTCCACCATCAAATGGTAAAATTGTGGGTGTTGCCATTCCACCCTTAACAGTAAACATAAACGCGGACACATCATCAATGTTTGCTACATGTGTTGTGCCATAAGTTAGTCCGGAATCCATCTGGGCAGCAACAAAAGCTTCTGAACTTTCATATTCTCCACATCGAACCATCAAGATTTGAGGATCATCGGTACCTCTGGCTATCGGTCTGATATCTTCCAGTTTCATATCGGTATTACCCTTGGCTAATTCAGCAGCATGGCCAATTGTGAAGGTTAAAATCGTGTAACCATCGGAAGGTACGGTGAGGTAATAATCCATGGCAGCCGAACCACCTCCGCCCCTCTTATTGACAACGACCATGTCCTGACCAAGCACACGGCGGGCCCGTAGCATCATCATTCGGGTCGTAACATCAGTTCCACCGCCAGCACCAGCGTGGGTTACAACCTCAATGGTTTTATCTGGATAGTCTTGAGCCTGGGCAACAACTGTAAAACCACTAACAGCCATTACAACAAGCAATACTCGGATAATTGACATATAAAAATCTCCCTTTAGATCTAATTCGCAGGTGCCTTCTATGTATTAGATGAGCACTTTTGGGGGATAATTACTGGAAGATAGTTTGCTGTGCAACCAAGTTTTAGGGAAAAAATGATGGATTCTCTTGTTGATATCATACAAAGCGGGTTGTTTAGGAATTCCTGTTAAAGTGGGAAGGAATCAACAGTTCCTGAAGCCAGTTCTTCAATTATGCACTAGGAATCCCTTCAGTATTTTACTTTATGCATGTTCCCAGTTTGTAAGGTAATCTTAAGAGGAAAGATATCATAGGCTTTTTTTGCGGGATAAACGTGATATAAATTCTGGATTGCCGGTTTGATTTGAAATGAACATTGATTTCATTCTTTCTTAACTGATCTTCCTTGATTCCAGGGATATCGGTTTTCTTGTAAGGTAGTCGCATGAATTTCAAATCATTTTTGAAACTGATTTAATTTTGTAGAGGAATTCATTTTATGATCAATGTCTCAGTCATAGGTTGCGGTCGTATAGGCCAAATGCATTGCAACAATATTCATCAAAGCAACTTTATGAATTTGGTTTCGATTTATGATGTCAATGAATTTGCCTTGCAGCAGTTAAAATCATCCTTACGGGTTGACATCGCTCCAAGTTTGTCGTCTATCGAAACCAATGAAAATATAGAGGCGGTTATCATTTCCTCATCAACTGATACCCATTCAGATTTAATTGAACGGTTTACTTCAGCTGGAAAATTTGTGTTTTGTGAAAAACCACTGGATTTGGATTTGGGTCGTGCCAGAAAATGCAAGGATCATGTCCTTGCAAATGGAGGGATGGTTCAACTCGGTTTCAACAGACGATTTGACCCTGGTCATTCTTCTATGAAAAAACAAATTGACGATGGCCTGATTGGAGACTTACAACAGGTGATAATTACTTCTAGGGATCCTGGATTGCCCCCTAAGGAATATCTATTAGCCTCTGGAGGAATATTCAAAGATATGACCATTCATGATTTTGATATAGCCAGGTATTTACTTGAAGAGGAACCAATTGAAGTTTTCGCAACTGCCGAGGCTTTGGTGGACCCTGAATTGGGTCAGGAGGTTAACGATCATGACACCACCATGGTTATCATGAAGACCAAGAGTGGAAAAATGGTACATATAAACAATTCCCGCAGTGCTGTGTATGGATATGATCAGAGGATGGAAGCTTTTGGTTCAAAGGGTATGCTCATTTCTGGAAACAGGCGAGAAAATGAGGTCCAGTTGTTTTCTTCTTCCAACACTGAAACAGGTTCTCCCTACCTTAATTTCTTTATTGATCGGTATCAGGAAGCCTATCAGAAGCAGTTTGAAATTTTTGCTGAATCCATCAGGAAGGGTGGCGAATTCCCCGTTGGTATTGAGGATGGATACCAAGCTTTACTTTTAGCTGAGACCGCCAATAGATCACTTGTGGAGAACAGACCTGTTAGGGTTTCTGAAATTGAAGACCTCCAAAGTCCATAAACCCTAAATTTATGATAGTTCAGGTAGCCTCTGTTTTTTTCAACTCGTTTTGTCTTAAAGGAAACTGAATTGCTTCCGACCTAACGATAAATCGGAACTAATTGTTGACAGCATTGAAATCAACAACATTTACCCGGAAAGTTAGAGGGGCTTCGCTAAATTCATCCTCCAAGAAACTGATCAAGCATCTAGGCAATTTCCCACTGCTCTCAATTGCAAGATCAAGGTCTGAGTTGAAATGTACCAGATTCTTTGCCCTGCTACCAAATATCCATATCTTGACATTTGAAGGAAGGTTTTGGGACAGTATATCCCGAAGGATTCCAAATTCCTTGATATTCACGTCAAAATTTAGTTTCATGTATCCGGGTAAGATTTTCAAGAAGTGTTCGTACTTCTTGGTTGAATTCGGTCAAATTATCTACAATTGCAATAGCTCTATCTGCATCATAACCAAGGGAAGTGGCAGCTCTGTTATCTCAGTACTTCCACCATTTGTCCCAGCTATTGGGTATGATTCCTATTTGATAGGCACGACGTATAAAATTTTGAAATGACATTTCTTCAACTGTTGAGGGATCATTTTCGGTCAACTTCAAGTGCCTTTTAATTATTTTAGCAGACAGGCCGTAGCAATATTTAAAACGCTTAATGCATGCATCTATTATATATTCATTGTTTCTGTCAGTTTCATAAGCACTCAACACACGTTCAAGAATACCAATTGCTTTTCGTAAACTAGGAAGATTCAAACCTTCTTCACTCATGTAATACTTCATCGGTGAACGGACCAAGGATATCGGGTGCATAAAACAATTTTCAAAAACAACACCTGTTTTCATTTTTCTAGCCCATGAATTTGCAAATTGGCAGTAACTGTAATGAGCCTGACTGGTTTTCCCCTTAGAGCTTGTTCCATAAGTCTGTAGCAAATACAATCCCTGTCTTGCTTAAATTTCAAGGTGATCCAAGAAAAATCCCAATAGGTTGGACAGTTTCCAAAAGCTTTAGGGTACACCATGAGGTAATCATGGCCCAACCGAAAGAGGCAAGCGTACCGATTATTACATATTCAGTGTCCTTCTGCTCACGGTCAACTTTGAAACGAAGAACCGATTTTGCGGCAATTAGCAAACCGATACCAGCGGGTTGCCCTGCGATGAACAGGATGAAGATCAAACTGCGTTCTAGAAGGCCGATCAAACGACCCGCATTAGGTAGGCTGTCACCGGTATCCCCCATATCGCACCAATTCTGGTCCTGAAAAAAAAGTTTCACTGCATGGTTACCGGCTTTGGTGGTGACAATGAACCCCGATGCCAGAATCATCACCGAAGGTAGCCAGGTGATGTTAGCCCAATGACCATCAGCGTAAAGAGTTGGGGCGTAGAATGCAACGGCGAGGAATGTAATGATGTGTAAGGCTTGATCGGTAAGGAAAGAAACCAGCCTGTCTGGCAGAGCATATACCTTGAAGATATCAATTGCGATATGCCCAGCTGCAAGCGCGATAGTTTCCCAGGCATCAAACCGACCGAGGGCCAATTGTGCGGTTACGAGTACAATGACACCGTGGAGGAGAAGAATCTTAGGTTTCCGTTTCTGTTCGGCCATACTGTTGGTTTGTAACAGAAAATCCGCGACCACATGAGCAAAGAGGAAGGCAGCGAGGGTACTAGCCATTGAGTTGATCTTCAATTAATATTAGTACAAGATGAATTGCGCCAAATGATGCAGAACTCAACGTTTTAGTTACAGCTTGGCGAGTCTTTCCGAGAGTTTTAGAAACCTCAGTTTTGTTATGTTTTTTATTGGGATCCATGAACTGTAGTACTGTCTCTGCTTGTGTTGGAGTCCAACCTTGAGTTATGTCGTCTGCAAGAATTGATACTGCCTGAATTGCATCTACGCTGCATTTAATTTTTTGCCATGACAATATTTCCTTCGCAGAAGTAAGATTCCGTCCTGAATCAGTAAATACATTTGCCGTCTCCGCATTCAAATCCGGCCCAACATCCCCGAAAACATCACCTTCAGCAATCCCCATATAACTGTCGAACTCACTCCCCTTAGTCCGCAATGTTGCCCGAAACGCCAACGCCGACCGCAATGCCATTTTGGGCCGGGTCAGTACCACCTGCCAACCATCACCCCGATTTCTTGTGAAATGCAAGGGGGCCCCGTACCAATCCGCTTGCATCTTGGCACAAGCCTCAAGCCTAACAAAAGCTTGTTCTACCTTGATGCGCCCCAATTCGGTTGAATTAACCAAATCGCCGGTAATCACAGCAATTTTTCGGGTATTTTGATTCATAGTGCAACTAATATAGGTTACGAAACAAAAAATGCAATCAAAAATGGTTGCTTTATTTATATGCAACTCAAAAAGGTTGCACAAATACCTCAAAAGAATAGCTACTAAAAATTCGAGTTAATAAAATGGTCTTGGTTAAAGTGTCTGGCTTATTAAGTTTATATTTTTGGTTATACTTGAGTACACCATAGGGTTATAAGGCTGCTTATCAACTTAGAAATTTAAGTAACAGGTTCTATGAGCTTGAATCATAAGTCAAAGAAATAGAAATTTCTGACGGTTTTTCACAAATTCAGCCCGATTTTATTTATCAAAAATGGTTGTTTTGTACAGAATTTTAGAGTGTCATTTTAAGTAATTGGACTTATGGAACAAGCCCTTAGAGTATCAACGTTATCTATATAGGGCACGTCTATTAAATAATTTTGGCTAATTTTTTTCAAAATCATCTTTCACCCCTGGCTTTATTGTTCCGGTTGTGATTCATTGTTGTCAAACAATAATTTTTCCCTCTTCACTGTAAACTAGGAGAATCACAATGCCCAATCGCCACTTGCTTGAAGATGATGAACATCTGCAGGTTCTACGCGAATTCAACGATCTTGAAATGATCAGGAACCAAGTTGACTGGGAAAGCTTCAGACCCCTTTTGGAGGAGGTTTGGGGGCCTCCCCGCAACGCGGGTCGTGGTCGTCGGTCGTGGGATTATCTCTTAATCTTTCGCAGTATCTTGTTGGGGGTGATGAATAATCTGAGTGATAAAGATCTTCAAGGCGACCTTTTGGAGCGGTGGTCCTTTCAGTATTTTGTCGGCATTGAGGAAAGGAGTCGTGTCCCGGACCAGAAAACCCTCTGGAAGTATCGTGATCAGCTTGAGAAGGCGGGCTGTATTGAGGAGTTGTTTAATATCTTTTTGAACCAGTTGGACAATCGTGGTTATGGTTTGAACACCGGGGGTCAGATTGTTGATTCATCCCTGAATGATGTTCCCCGTCCTCGCAACACGCGGGAAGAGAATGCTCGGGTCAAGGAAGGAGAGGTTCCCGAGGAGTGGGAGGATAATCCCAACAAATTGCGTCAGAAGGACTGTGATGGCCGTTGGGTCAAGAAGAATGGTGTTAGTCGGTTTGGCTACAAGAGCCATATAGCAGTTGATGAGGGGACAAAGTTGATTGTCAATTGGGATGTAACACCGGCCAATGTCCATGACAGTCAGGTATTTGAGGCGCTCTTGGGGGTGCGCTCGACAGGCGACCGTCGTATTTGGGCCGACAGTGCTTACCGCTCACAGGAGAGCATTGCGAAAGTGGTTGGGTTGGGCTTGTATCCTCGTATCAATCACAAGGCCAAGAGGGGGACACCGTTAAGTGATCACCAGCGTGTTCTGAACAAGGCCTATTCGCGCGTTGGGTGTCGGGTTGAACATGTATTCGGGTCGATAAGGAACGATCTGAAGGGTGGTGGAATGCGGTGCATTGGGCAGGTTCGTGCCCGGGTCTAGATTGGGTTGGTCAATCTGTGTTACAATTTGCGGCGTTTCAGTTATCTGGAGAATGAAGCCGGGGTTTTATAGGGCGAATTATGTCAAGGGAGTCCAAATGAAGGGGAGGTGTGTGCAAGGGTCTGCTAACGAGTTGAATTTGGCCCTAAAATGACAGGATTGAATAAAATTTTACGAAAAAATCTTCATTTGGGAGATATGAATTTTAAAATTTTTAATTTATAGTTCAGGAGGGGCCTCTGAAAATCGTATTAATAGAGGTGCCCTTTAGAACATATTGAATGTTTTTTTAGTTCATCTGTAGGTACATGACCACTATCTGGTGATATGTTTTGTAAAATGAATATATCCCATTGGTTATACTTTAGTTCTGTAAGGGTCAAAAAGAGACCACACGTCAAATAAATACACTTTTGTTGTTCGTTTCTGAAATCCTTGATTTCTCTTAACTTACCTGTATCTATACCTAGATGCCTAGAATGCTCATCAAAAACACTATCTCCATTTGGCTGCAAGAGAAGCATCAAGGCCCTAGAAATCTCCTTTTTTACAATGTGCTTTTCGCAGTGCATGAACCATTGGGTATCTGAAAGATCATATTCAACGTCTACAATCCAACAGCGATTCACGGAAGATGCATACTTCTCGTTAATTTCATTTAACACCCCATTTATAGTATCTGTGAGTGGTATCCTTTTTTCCTCTTCAGAAACAAAATCTGTTTTGGGGCTAGTAGAGTTGTGCCTACCAGCAAAGTGGATTTTTCGACTAAGACGAACAATCTCTACAGCACAAGAATTATTCACAACGAAGTCCGGTGGATCGTTTCTTTGTCTAATTGTCACATAACCTTGTTCCACCAGCCATTTTTCAGTACATTTTTCGTCGCAATTTATCATCCTTGCCATGTTTTAATACCCTGATCTAGCGCTAACTATGGCATTTAAGACTTAGGTAGGGGTACTGATCGGTGATATCCTCAACAACCAACTTTTTACGGCATTTAATGAGTGGGTTTTGCCAACTAATACCAAACCAACTTCTGAATAACCAAGGATTTAGTATCAAAAGTTGATTTGGTTTAATCTGGACACCTCTATTTCCAATAAAAACTTACTCATAATCAATCTTTAGGTTGGTTTCCACTATTGATAATGCATTTATCACATGGAATATGGTAACATCAAGCGAGGTAAAATCTTGACTGAAGAAGGTCTATAATAAATTGGGATTTTATGTCTCAATTAGTACTTCCACTAATTGATCGCAATTTTACAAGTGCGTCCTTATTCCACCCATGTACAGAAGGTTCTCGACACCAAGTAATTCTAAGATGTTCCATAAGCTTAGAAGTAATCTTAGGGAGTTGTAAAATTTCAGTGACTATAGTATCTATTTCTTTCCTCGTATTGTCTGCATGTGCCTGACAGGCAGGTAATAATTTTCTAGAACTAAATTCATCAAATTTTGCAGCTGCATAATTTAATTCCGTGTCCTCAAGAACGAATAACCTTGGACAAGGCATGCTTTTTATTGCCCCAACTTGGGTTGTAGCTCTTCCACTTTGTGTTCTTTGTCCTCTGGTCCAGTGAATCAATAAACCAAAGATTGAATTCGCCCAAAGGGCAAAACATTTACAAATACGTGGATCATGATGAATTAATACCGTCCAAGCTCTGCCTCCCATTGTGAAGTTTTCTGTTGAAGCTGCAAGTAATGCTTGTGATGTCCATCGCAAATTTCGTGCGTAAAATAGTTTTCCTTGTTTCATCCTCATACCTTCAACATCTCCTCCCGGATTTGGAACTCCTTTATGTGTAGGTAAAACAACTATAGAGTGCTGTTTTTCTCCATCAGCACTCCAAAGTGACATATCCCAACCAAAAGTATCATTTGAATTCTCGTTTGGAAAAAATTTAAATGCACCCCTTCCATCTCCTCCTTTTGGGGAACCAATTAAATCATGCGTTGGTCCAATCTCAAACATCTCTCCAATGGTTGTCATACCTAAATTAAAATCTAACAATTCATTTTGATACTCTATATTTCCTCTTGCTATTTTCGCTGCGGAAAGGGCCAATCCTAAGTTTACTACACCAGATGGTTCCCAAGGGCTTCCATTACCTTCTGAAATAAAGCGGCATAGCTGTCCAACCTCACTTTCTCCAACGGTTATGGGATATAATTGTACATCGCTATTCATCCTTTCTAAACAATATGAAATTTCGCGTGCAATTATACCTGCCTCGCCCAGCCGTGTAATTGGAGTTTTAAGAGTTACACAATTCACAATAAAATTCTTTTTTTGCTGTTCAGGATTCTGCCGTTTGGTTGCAACCAGTAACATTTCTTCCATTCCTGTATCGGCAGATAGTGCATCCTTTCCCAAAGCCTGTCCAGAAGCAACCACAATTACAGTAATTTCTTCAAATTCCTGCTCAATCATCCTTCTAGTTTTTGTCCAACTATCGGCAAAAGCTGCTGTTAAGGGTAATACAAACCCAATACGCCCGCCTGGTTTTATTTTATTACGAGCAAGAACAAGGAATGATGCAGCCATACCAGCATTTTTAATAGCTGGAACATCCTGAATTAAAGTCCCCCATCTTTCCTGACATCCTCTCCGTTCGGCTTTTGAAAGACCTGCAATATCAAATGCACTTTGCCCTCCTCTAGTTCTTGAATAAGGAGGATTCATTAATACCCAATCTACTGAATGATCATCAATGGAAACAAAGCTATTTGTAGTCTCATCACTACCTGTAGAACGACCGGCCACTTCAATTTGAAACAAATCCTTTAGTTTTGGTTTTTTTAAAAACTCAAGTGAGCCAGTGGTATTATATGGTCCCCCAACATTTACCCATCCAATCCTGGTTTCTCCATAAGGTTTTCCCTTGCCTATAGCAGCCAAAGAAGAGGATGTAAGGTGTGCAGCGATCGGGCTAACATCAGTACCAACCAACCCACTTACCATAGCATTCTGATGTAGTTTCGCCAAACTTTCATTTGTTCCACCACAGGCTTCATGAATTTCCGTGACACGCTTATAACCTGCCCTAAGAAGAGTTCCTGTTCCACAAGCTAAATCAGCAATAATTTTGTTTTCAAATAGATTTTCACTCCTCCATACGTACTCTGGAAAATCTTTAGGTCTAACTGTAAGAGCTGCCAATAATTCTGCGGTTGCAGCTTGTGTATAGAAGGCTGCCGCCTGCTTACGATCCTCACTTAACTTTGGGAAAAGCTCAGCACCTACATTAATATGCAACCCCAACCCTGCCATTTCTATTTTTTGGACACTTTGTATTAATTTACCCAATGCTCTACCTGTAGAGGAGGGATCAGAGTTTCCCGAAATTTTAAGAATTTCTGATGCTGGATCAAAAATTGATCGCCAATTTTTGTTTTGGATTTTCTGCCATATCCTGAAAAAATCGGTATGTAAAGGTTGTAATTTTTGGGTGAAATCCAGTGGGGGTATGTTTGTAACATTTTGGCTGTGTAGCCGTTGCTGTGTCAGTAATGCATTTAGCCAAAGAACCATGGTTGTCTTAAGACCTTTCATGAAAGATCTCTGAAAAATATGATTGGTAATTTCCTCCTTAGTTATTGTTGGTAAAGCATTTAGGATATTTGCTGCGTCGTCTACCAGAGTAGCAACTTCATTGGCAACTTGTTCTATGTCCTCTTTTGGTAATGAGGTGGCAGACACCAATTCTGCTAATTCTTTTACTCCACCTTCAATGAACCCTCTGGATGGCCAACGTCGGGTTTGGGATTGGTCATCAATGAGTTGGTGCAGTGCAAAATAAATACTTTTTCCATGATTTAAATCGGTAAGTGCTAATGAATAATCTCTTTCCCTAAATGATTCCGGGATGTAAACAGAAATGGATGTTTTGATTTTACGGTATCCTTGCTTTATATGTACTCCTAGTCGGTTGATTGCGTCTTTATCTGCATCAGATTTATTGAAAGAACATTCAATTGCAGTAGGTGGCGAGTGAGGATCATTAATCAAAATGTCTATACGCTTACCTGCATTATCTAGACCAGAAATTAACCGTGTACGTTCAACAAGAATCTTACCATTGTCCGAGCGCCAGTGGGCTTTGGTACACCTTAGAGATTCCTTCAGTGCTAAGTTAAACTCTTCTTCGGTGATATTTCCACAATAACTTTTGGTAGAATTATTCACATCATTCATAGTTAAATTCAAACAAACCTATTTGGTGATTGAGATATACAAATTAATCCCGATTGGAATTCTCTTGATAAATTTGTGTAAATACAAAAAAATGCAAATTAGAACTCACTAAAATTTTACAACTTTAAGTTGAAGTTGCTTAAGGGCACGTCTATTAAATAATTTTGGATATTTTTTCAAAATCACCCTTCCTCCTCTGGTTTTATTGTTTCGGATGTGATTCACTGTTGTCCAACAATAAAGAATTACACTTTCACTGTAAACCATGAGGATCTCAATGCCCAACCGCCCCCTACTTGAAGATGATGAACATCTGCGGGCCCTCTGCGAATTCAACGATCTGGAGCTGATCCAGAAGCAAGGTGACTGGGAGCTCCTCCGGCCCCTGCTTGAAGAGATGTTTAGACCTCCTCGCACGGAAGGTCGTGGACGCCGGTCTTGGGATTATCTCGTCATCTTTCGCTGTATTCTGTTGGGGGTCATGAATTCCCTGAGTGATCGTGATTTGCAACACGAGCTTCTGGAACGGTTTTCCTTTCAGTATTTTGCCGGCCTTGTTGAAAGGAATCGTGTCCCGGACCAGAAGACGATCTGGACGTATCGTGACATGCTTGAGAAGGCGGATAGTATTGACCGGTTGTTTGATCTTTTTTTGAACCAGATAGATAACCGGGGCTATGGGTTGAACACTGGGGGACAGATCGCTGATTCATCGCTGAATGATGTTCCCCGTCCCCGTAATACTCGTGAGGATAATGCTAAGGTCAAGGCCGGTGAGGTTCCACCGGAGTGGGCCGACACTCCGAACAAATTGCGTCAGAAGGATTGTGATGGGCGGTGGGTCAAGAAGAATGGTGTCAGTCGTTTTGGATACAAGAACCATATCGCGGTTGACCAGGGGACGAAGTTGATCATCAATTGGGATGTGACACCGGCGAGTGTCCATGACAGCCAGGTGTTTGAGACTGTGAAAGTATTCTGGTGCCTAAGGCAGGAAGTCACTTTTAACTGTTATTTGCCTAGCTAAGGTGTCCTTCCGAGACATCTATTTGTTGTTTTTGGGACTTTCGTTTGCAAAAAACAGCCCAAAGGCGCATTTTCTTGGTGTACAAATGACCTTTTGAAGAATTCGTTTGAATACTTTCACAGTCTCGTTTGAGGCGTTGTTGGGGGTGCGTCCAGAGGGTGACCGTCGTGTTTGGGCCGACAGTACCTATCGTTCGCAGGACAGTATTACGCATGTGATTGGAATGGGCTTGTATCCCCGTATCAATCACAAAGCGAAAAGAGGAACACCGTTGAGTGATCACCAGCGTTCATTGAATTGTAGCTATTCCCGCGTTCGATGTCGGGTTGAACACGTCTTTGGGTCTATTCGGAATGATCTGAAGGGTGGTTATATGCGCTGTATTGGTTATGTGCGCGGGTTTGGATTGGGTTGGTCAATCTGTGTTACAATCTGAGGCGTTTCAGTTATCTGGAGAGGGACGTTGGTGCTGTGTAGGGCGACTTATGTTGGGAGTATCCAAAAGAAGGGGGAGGTGTGTGTAAGGGGGTGATTTAGAGGTGACTTTGGCTCAAAGGAGACCGGATTGAGTAAAGATTTATGAAAAACACTTCATTTTGGAGATAGAACGTTTAAAAATTGTTGCTTAAAGATCAGGGGGAATCTCTGAAAATCGTTAAAATAGAGGTGCCCTATAGTTTATAACTTATCTCATCAATCCTGGAAATGAATGTAATGGGGTTTTAAAGGAATTTAAAATTTTGGAAAGTTTGCTTGATTTAGATTGGAAGCATCATTCAAAATCATATTTCAGGTTACATTAGTGAAACGAGCTTAAGTTTCTGAACATTGAGTTAGAATTGAAAAAGTAAATTTCATTTAATTATCCTACGTCTGGAACATCTGTCCATCTACCCCCATCCTTGGATGATTTGACTTGGGAAAACACTACCTCAACCATGTGTAATCCATCTTCAAATTTAGGGTAGGTCAGAGCTGAGGGTTCAGGTGTTTTGCCCTCTTTTCGGCAATTGATAACTTCAGCAAGGTCCTTGTAAAGGGTAGAAAATGCGAGTGGCATACCTTCAGGGTGTCCGATGGTCACTCTACCAGCCCGATTAGCCTCATCATAGAGATAGGGAGCACCTCTTTCCAAAATTTTTGTTGCCTCCCTGCCCTTTGTCCAATAAAGTTGGTTGGGTTGTTCCTGTTGCCATCTCAGCCCCCCAAGTTCACCGAACACCTGAATGGATAGCCCATGAATTCTTCCATAGGCAAGACCGCTTACCCATTGCCTCCCAATGGTTCCATCCTGTAATCTGAAAGCTGTGAGTGAATCATCCTCCAACTCTCTTCCTGGTACCCCAACCGCAAAGTCTGATGAAACCTTTTTCACCTTTTGATCAGTTACAAAACATGCCAGATGCATAGCATGGCTACCCAAATCAAGGGTTACTGCAGATATACCCGCTTTCTTCGGGTCAAAACGCCATCCAATCCTCGGATCATTTTCCCAATTTGATTCTGCCATAAAACCACCTGCGAATTGTGTAAAAACAACTCTGGTTTTACCTATATCACCTCTTAGAACCATTTCTCTCATCTGTCTGATCATTGGATAACCAGAATAGCCAAAATTGACCCCGCATACACGTCCCAGGTCTTTTCCCAACTTGACAAGTTCTCGTGATTCCTCAACAGTAATCGTAAGGGGTTTCTCACAGAAAACGTCTATGCCAGCTTCCATAAAGGATTTACAAATTTCAAAGTGGGTATTGTTAGGAGTAGCAACCGTAACAAGTTCGACCCTGTCTGTCCTTTCCCTTTCTACCTGAAGCATTTCCTGCCAGTTGGTATAGGCGCGATCGGGCGAAACACCAAGACGAATTCCAAACTCCTTTGCCTTTACAGGATCAATATCCAAAGCACTTGCAACAAAATCGAATTTTTCTTCAACTGCCACACCTGCCCTGTGGGCAAACCCAATTTGGCTACCTTCACCTCCCCCGACAATTCCCCACTTTATTTTCTTCATTATGTTCCCCTATTCGCTTTATACCTGAAACCCGACCACATTATTGATGTTATTACCTTACCCATGATGATTTATGGTCAGTCTCTAATTCTCCTTCATTTATATGGTAATTGCTTCTTTGCAAAGTCTGTAATAGTAAGAGTAACTGACATTCTGCGTTTAAAGACCTTGGGAAGTAGGTTATTAACAAATAACCGGTTTATCCCCCAACAACTAATCTGGTAAATAGGTTTAAATTGATTAAATCCGATGGTGGATTGAAATTTTTAAGTAATAACTGATCTCACCTAAATTGTTGGGGAAAATCAAAATGTACAAAATATTAATAATTGAGTCTCTGCATCCAGAGGCAATGAAACTTCTTGATGACAGGACCGATGTTGTATACCAACTGGTTACAGACGTATCAGAAGAAAATATTCTGGCACATATTGGTGATGCCGATGCCCTGACAATCAGGGTTTCCCACTTGACAGAAAAGGCATTGCAAAAGGCTGAAAAGCTCAAGGTGGTCTCCCGACATGGAGTTGGTTATGACAATGTACCGCTTAAAGAATGTACCCGTTTGAAGATCCCATTGGCGTTGGTAGGTTCAGTTAATTCAATTGCCGTTTCCGAGCAAACAATTTACCTTATTATGGCAGTTGCTAAACTTGGAATGATTTACAACCAAGGAGTTAAAGCAGGTAATTTCGGTATTAGAAACAAATATCGTCCAATAGAGTTAAACGGCAAGAAGCTATTAATTGTTGGTTTTGGCAAAATCGGTAGGGAAGTAGCGAAGAGAGCCCAAGCACTTGGGATGGATATATTGGTTTATGATCCATACCTATCACAAAAGGATGATGTATTTACCAACTTTGACTCCATTGAAAAAGGATTGGAAGTGGCAGATGTGGTTTCTCTGCATTTACCCTTAACCCCTGAAACCAAATACCTGATCGGAAAGAATGAACTAGCACTCTTAAAAGACACTGCTATTCTGGTTAACACTAGCCGAGGTGGTATTATTGACGAAATGGCACTTCATGAAGCCCTTTTATCGGGTAAATTGCATGGGGTTGGTTTGGATGTTTTTGAAGAAGAACCTGTTTCTTCAGCTAATCCGATTTTGTCACATGACAGGGTTATTGTTAGCCCTCATTCATCAGCCCTTACTGATGATACCCTAATGGCCATGGGGATAATGACAGTAAATAACGCCTTAAATGCAATTGATGGATGCCTAGACCCTTCTTTGGTAGTTAACCCTGAGGTTTTAGGAAATTATATTTGAATTTTCACTTGACTACGGATTTTGGTAAGTTCGGCAATCCCAGTAGGCCCTTGCAGATGTTTATTCTTCCACTGAGGACAAATTAATCAATAATTAAGACTGAAAATATATTTCTAAATTCAGGGACCAGAAAATAGATCATTTTATTGGCTTATTTTTATCTGCTTAAGTGGCAAAAACATTCGGGACTTTTTACTTTGAAAGGATTCAAATCCAAACTTTTTGTACCAATCCAGTCGTCGTGAAAACGAGTCAGAACCCCCATCCGACATAACATCAAGCAAAACAGCGTTACAGCCTGCTACATTGGAAACTACAATAACTTTCTGGAATACATGCTGCATTAGCAAACTTCCTATCCCACGTCCTTGTATCTCCCTATCAACAGCGATTTGACCCAAAAACAACACTGGTATTTCTTCGTGTACTGGTGAACTTCTTGGTTTGTTTGGCAACTCGTCTACATTTACTTTACCCACATTGATTGCACTATATCCCAAGACACTAGTTTTATTTGGCTCAACAGCGACATAGATACGGGTCAGATGATTACTCTGTTGATTTTTAGCGGAATTCTTCAGAAAATTATTTAGTCTTTTAACTCCGCAGTCAAACCCAGAATGATTATGTAGATTAGGATCCCAACTCTCAATTCTTACTTTCGCATCATCAATCAGCATACACTACACGGCGTCGGTAAGAAGCAGCTGTCTTTAGGGCATGAGGCGTCGGAGCTGGTGGTTTGTCAAGTGCAGCTAAGAATAATTTTGCATCTTCCGGTGTAAGCACATGATATGAATTTTCCTTAATAATCCGATTTGCTTCTTTAATTATTGCGTGCCGTAAAAACTCAGCCTTATTTACACCTAATACCTCTGAAGCTGTTTGAATTAATGTAGCCACTTTATCATCATGTCGTATCTGTGTTGTCTTCGTCTGTTTTGTTTTACCAGTTCTAGTTTCAATTAAATCAAGCATTTACTACCTCTGTCTTTGCGTATCATTGAAAATGTAATGCAAATAGCATTACAAATCAAGTTGATATTTACAATAAACAATTATGAAGGAACTTTTTACAAAACAGGGTTTTTATATCCTTAATCAGGATAATTTGTAGATGACATTTGCTTGACAATCACTTAAATGATTACGAAAAATGGTTAGAGAGTTGAGAGATATTGAACTATTTAATCCCTATATTTTTCGAGTTTTCGTACATATCAGCGTTGAGAATTGAATCAATTAAAATGTTCAGTAATTTCTTATTGATCACAACATAACCGTGGATTTTTCTACATTGATATTCAGATAGTTCTCTAAATTATTGAGGCATCAACCAATCTTTTGGTGTACGGCGTATTGGGCCTTGCCAAAACATCTTCAGTAAACCCTTCCTCAACTACTTTACCATGTTGCATGACTAATACCCTGTGACAAAGAGCCTTCACAACCTTCAAGTCATGGCTGATAAAAATATAACTCAACTTATGCTTTCTCCTCAGGTCCCTTAATAGGTCAATAATCTGGGCCTGAATGGATAAGTCCAAAGCGGAGGTTGGTTCATCAAGGAGGATAAATTTGGGTTTCAATACCATTGCCCTGGCAATCGCAATCCGCTGTCTTTGACCTCCGGAAAACTCATTTGGAAAACGATCCATTACATGCGTTTCCATTTGAACATCATTCAAAGCTTCCTTGATGAGTGCTTCCCGTTCCTTACTGTTATTACCAATATTATTTACTATCAGCCCCTCACCAATAATTTGCCTGATAATCATTCTTGGATTAAGGGAAGAAAAGGGGTCTTGAAACACAACTTGGAGATCAGGTCTTAGTGGCCGCATTTCCTTGCGGCTATATTGATCAATCCTGTTCCCTCCAAAAGTAATGGTACTTCCTGTTGATGGTTGTAATCTGATTAGTGACATCCCTAGGGTGGACTTCCCCGAGCCACTTTCACCAACGATTCCCAGTGTTTCACCTTCATGCACCTTTAGGGAAATGTCATCAACTGCAACAAGATCGAGTTTCTTCCTATTTATAAAACTGCCATGTTTTATTGAAAATACCGTTCGCATGGCATCACCCTTTAGTACCTCCATGGCTCTTTCAGGAACAGGGTCCGGTGTACCAGAGGGTTCACTTGCAATCAGGTGCTTCGTATAAGGATGTTCGGGATATTCAAAGACCTCTTCGGTATTTCCTGCTTCCAGAATCTCGCCATATCGCATGACACAAACCCGATTGGAATTTTTTCTAACCACTCCCAAATCATGTGTTATGAGTATTATTGCCATCCCATGGGTTTTCTGAAGTTCCTTGAGGAGAAGGAGAATTTCAGATTGAACCGTAACATCAAGCGCTGTAGTTGGTTCATCAGCAATTAACAGATCCGGTTCATTGGCTAGTGCCATTGCGATCATGACCCTTTGTCTTTGCCCACCGGACAATTGATGAGGATACTGCGTTACTCTCGCTTCTGGTTCGGGAATATGTACTTCCTCAAATAAACTGATAACCTTCTTCAAAGCTTCCTTTTTGGATATTTTATTATGCTTGAGAATTATCTCTGCTACCTGATCCCCTACCCTGTACACAGGGTTTAGACTGGTCAGGGGTTCCTGAAAAATCATGGTAATGTTCTTCCCACGAATTTTCTGCATTTCTATTTCCGGAAGTGTACGGAGATTGGTTCCCTTGAACCAGACCTCTGTATCCTCACCGATTGTAGCATTTTCGGCCAACATCCGCATGATTGCCCTGGCTGTGACCGATTTACCCGATCCACTCTCACCCACAATGGCCAGTGTTTCACCTCTAGTGACATAAAAACTGTTGTTTTTTACTGCATGAATGGTTCCACCAACGGTCCTGAAATCAACCGTCACATTTTTGACATCCAACAGGATATTGTCATGGGAATGATTAACCATGGCTATGAGGATCCATTGCATCCCTCAAGCCGTCACCACAGGCATTAAAGGCAAGAACAGTCAATATAATCATCCCTACTGGTGCCATCATCCATGGAGCTGCAGCAAAGGATTGAAAATCAAGGATCTGGTTAAGCATCACACCCCAACTGACCATTGGGGGTTGGACACCAACACCCAAAAAGGAGAGGAAACTTTCCAGCAGTATGACCTCTGGTAGTTGAAAAGTTGACCAAACAATCAGGTGGGAAGAAATATTTGGTGCCACGTGGCGAAGAAGAATTCGTCCATTCGATGCACCCACTGCCTCCGCAGCACGTACATATTCAAGGCTTCGCATGGAAAGTACCTTGCCACGCACTTCTCGGGATAAATCGGCCCAGCGGAGTAAAAACAGAATTCCCGCAAACATGATAAATATCATTACGGGATCAGCTCTTCTGGGTAATATTGCTGTTAAGGCAAGATAGAGAGGTAAATCAGGGAATGCTTTGAAAAACTCAACAATCCTTTGGACCACAAGGTCATACAACCCCCCAAAGAAACCTGCACTCATACCCACAAGTGAACCAACAATCAGGGCAGAAATGACAACTAGCACACCCATCATAAGGGATACCCTTGTACCCCAAATCATCCGGGAGAACACATCCCTACCTAGATTGTCTGATCCCAATAGGTAAATTCTTCTATCATCATCTGTACCGAAGAGGTGAAAATTGGATTTCATTCCCAGGAAAGACCATTCACTTCCTCGTACAAAAAATCTGATTATACTTTTCTTTTCAGGATCAGGAATGAATGTTATTTCGAAGGTGGTGGGGTCCATTTCTTCTGCAAATCCATAGACAAATGGTCTTTGGAATCCGTTTTCTGCATCATAAAACTTAATCAGTTGGGGCGGTGAGTATAATACCTTCCGATCTCCCGACTGGGCATCATATGGAGCGATAAAACCGGCAAACAGTGCGGTAGCAATTATTAATATGCAAATGACAAAACCCATCATTCCATAAGGGTTTCTGATAAAACGCCGACGGACCAATTGCCAATAGGTTAGTGAGTGGGCAACCTTTGCTTCAGCATGCAGATTGTCTGCTTTGTCAGGTAAAACTGAAGTTTGGTCTGTCATCAGCTACTACCTTCCATGGTTGCCTGACGAACCCTTGGGTCAAGGATAGCCAGGAGGAGATCGGCAACCAGATTACCAATCACAATAATAACAGCAATTATCATGAATATTGCTGCAATCACCAACATGTCTCTGGTAGCAATGGATCCTAATATCAGAGGTCCGATAGTTGGGATTCCTAGAACTATGGCTATTTCCAACTCACCCTTGATCATGTAATCAAACCGGGTTCCCATATTCATGATTACTGGGTGTAGGGCATTGGGTATTGCGTGTAGAAAAATCACCTGTCTGCGGGAAAGGCCTTTGGCTCTTGCAGTTTCTACATATTGGGAATTCATCACATCAAGAAGATTTCCCCTCATCATCCTGAGCGTGTATGCCTGCCCTGCCCAAATTGAAATAAACAAGATTGGCCAGACATGCTTGAAAAAATCCCACAGTTTCCCAAAACTCCAATAGTCCTGGATAACGTAGTTAGGCGAATTCAAGGCACCGATATATGGTGAATGCCATACAAATGCCAGGAAGTACAGAATAACCAGTGCCAAAACAAACTTGGGTATAACAATACCTAAAAAGGCTATAACGGTTGCCAGGGTATCGCCAAGCTTATACTGATTCATTGCCGCGTAAATCCCCAGTACTGCCCCAATGAATTGCCCAACAATTAGGGTGATAATGGCAATTCCAATGGATCGGGGAAGGCGGTTTCCAATAACTTCGGTAACCGGTTGGCTGTGGAAATAGGAATATCCGAAATCCCAAGAGGTTACAATTCCCTTGATCCACAAATAGTATTGGATCCAGACAGGTTTATCTAGTCCCAACTCTGCTCGCAAAGCATCTGCCTGGGGTTGTAGCTCGGCCCGGCTTTGACCTGTTTGGGCCATTGTCTGGGTAAGCCATAAATCGACATAATCTCCGGGAATAGCCAGTATTAGGCCAAATGATACTATGGAAATGCCAATAAGTAGAGGTATGGTTGCAATAATCCGCTGTAACAGAAAATATACTAATCCCATCCTGGGTCAAACCTCCTTGCACACCTTGTGCATGAAACAAAAGGGGTGGTAGACACCACCCCTTCAATAAATTTTTTAGTTTGGTATCGTACCAGGTAACAGTTCATCCAATTGGTCATCCCCAGCAACCCAAAGACGCTCGCGGATAACATTATCCTCAGCCCAGTTGAACATGAATACCGGAGTACCGGGATGTGCATTCTTTATCCTTTTGTTGATAAGCAATGCAGCCGGTGCCTGAACAGTACCAATTGTGTAAACATTTTCTGTCCAGTTTTTCTGAATGATATTCACGGCTGCCTGGGCCTCAGCAGGATCCCAGGTTTCCTGGAAGGCATTTACAGCATCGGCCATTTCCAGCTCCCAATCAAACAGGTTACGGTTACCGTCGCCATCAACCGGATGCCAATCTGGGCAATTATCAGAAATGGCTACATAATCACAGGTTTGACGGGTTGGAATTATCCAATGATGTCTTCGTTCAATCATGTTGAAGTTACCTGAATCAGCTACAGGTTCGATTTCATCAACAACTCTTGGAAGAATACTAATTCCTGCCTCACCCCACATGGAGACAATGGCATCCACCTGTTTCTTGTCGGTGGGCTCGGAGGAATCGTACACAAGGTCGATTTCTGCATCAGCACCGGTTTCAGGAAGATTCCTGATTCCATTGCCATCAGTGTCCATTAAACCCAATGCATCAAGCATTGATGCTGCCTTGTCTGGATTATAGCCATAATAGACAGTGGAATCGGCATCATAATAGGGTGAACCAATGGAAAAACCTCCCGGGAATGGGTGACTGAATGGACCTCTTGCAATTGACTGACCAATTGTTTCTCGGTCAAGAGCGTGACTCAGTGCAATTCGGAAATCCTTGTTCCGGAACAGCCCACGCAATTCACGGTCAATGTCATCCTCAACCCCAACTGTTTCCGAGAGATTTAATTCTACTTCCCAAGACAGGACACGTACACCAAAGTTGGCTTGTACTGGAGAATTTGGATCCTGACTTTGTTTCAGCGCTTCAACATAGTTCCCGGGATTCTCCATATTTGAAAAATCTCCTGTTCCAGCTGCGGCTTGTGTAGTACGATCAGACCAAGTTGATAGTTTGAAGTGCATCTCGTTCATATACGGAAGTTGGTTACCCTCTTCATCCACTTTGAAGTAATAGGGATTCCTTCTCATTATGACCAATTCATCGGGTCTCAATTCAACAGGCACCCAAGCACCAAGAACTGGCGTAGGAACCATATCTGCCGGTTGGGATTGTCGGTATGATTCATAGGTAGCATCACTGTTGTATTTGGGGTGTTTATCCTTCAGAACATGACTCGGGCCAGGACAACCCTGAATATAGGCAAGTGATTCTACCCTGGCAGGTCCTTGTGACTTGGTAAATACGAACTTGAAGTTGTAATCGTCAATAACTTCAAGGGTAGTGCCTTCTCCCATACCATCCATTGACATCCAGGCCGATACATCAGGGTCCTGTACATTATCTTCCCACCAGAATTGGATGTCTTCAGTGTCAAATGGATCACCGTCCGACCATCTAACACCCTCAACCAGGTTCAAAGTGAGTTCAGTTCGATCATCATTCCAATCCCAACTTTTGGCGAGATTGGGAAGGGGGCCTGTTTGATCCTCTGACTTAATCTGCCAAAGGGGGCCAACTCGGACCAGACATTCCTGGGCGGCCATGTTAATACCACCCCATCCCTGATGCTGTCCAGCCATCCAGTTCCATCCTTCAGGTCGACCGCCAATGACATGTCGGAAAACTCCACCATATTCACCAATTCCGTCGACCATTGCACCTTCAAGAAAGACCAGCGGCTCGGCAGGTAACCTCTCCTCAACTGGAGGCAGTTGACCAGCAGCAACCATTTCGGCCATGAAGGCAGGTTCTGAGTAAGAATCCAGAGCCTTGTAAGCTTGCAACTCATCTCTTCCCAATGGCTCATACTCCAAATTGGAAAGGCTTTTCTCTTCGGGTAGCATGTCCGCTGAATTAATCGCAGCCGTTCCTCCCGCTAAAATACCAGCCGACAATATTGCCAGTGATACGTTTTTACTTAAACTATTCATTCAACTCCTCCCTCTGTTTATCAAATTAAGACCTTCACTTTAGGGGTCTGTTCGATTGAACATAAACTCAACCATCATAAACATTAAACACGACCTAGGCCATGCTCATGAAACACTCATAATTATCAAACCAGTATTTTTTGTCAAACAGGTCAGCGTCAGGACATAGCTATTACTTTGAAATACTGCAAAAGCCCCTACACTTCACATCATAATTTGCTGGATCCTGAAAACGTTTTTGACATCTTCTAATTCCAAAATGCTGTCAAAGCATCTCGTAGGTAGGTATACCCAATGAATTTATGAGTTTCATATCCATGTCAATACAAACAAAGGGCATTATTTACAAAAAGCACATTAGGTTCTTGCAAGTTCATTTTTACCCAAACCGGATTATTGTAATTTCGTAAAGGTAAATTAGTTTCTCAGTGCAAGTTTTAGACTTATGAGCAGGTAGGGATTTGAACATGAAACGTAACAATGAACCTTTAAAACTTTTCTGTTTTGGTGAAAGTGGAAATTCGTACAAAGCAGCTTTGACTCTAGAGCTTGCTGAGGTCCCCTGGGAACCGATATTTGTAGATTTTTTTAACGGAGAAACCAGGACACCTGAGTATCAAGAAATCAATTCAATGGGTGAAGCACCTGTCCTAGTTGACGGAGAGTTAAAATTGTCTCAATCAGGAGCAATTCAAAAGCATATTGCTTCAAAAACAGGCAAATTTGGTGGTGAAACACCTGAAGAAAATCTGGAAATATTGAGGTGGGTGTTTTGGGATAACCACAAGATGTCTTCGGTGGCAGGTACAGCAAGGTTCCTATCAAATTTTCTCCCTGAAGATAAAAGACCTCAGGAAGTCATCAATTGGCACAAGGCCAGGTTGAGGATTTCTTTAAAGGTATTGGAAAAAAGATTGGGCGAAAGTACCTGGCTGGTAGGTGATGGTTTTTCCATAGCTGATATCGCTTGCTGTGGATATCTCTATTACCCCGAACCATTTGGGTTTGAAAGGAAGGATTGGCCAGGAATTGATCGCTGGTTAAACGATATTTCCAATCTGGAAGGCTGGCAACATCCTTACGATTTAATGCCCCGCAGCCCCTAATTAATACAGACGCAAGTACATATCGGCAATTTTAAGGAATAATACCAAATGGAATCCTTTATTTATGACTCCGTTCGCACTCCAAGAGGGAAGGGGAAAAAAGATGGTTCCCTACACGAAGTAACCTCAGTCTGGTTATCGGCGTTTATACTTAACAAACTCTTTGAACGAAGCAATGTCAACCCCTCAACCATTGACGATCTTATTTGGGGCAATGTAACCCAGATAGGTGAACAAGGCGGTTGCCTTGCAAGATCGGTGGTTCTTTATTCAGATCTTGAAAACAGCATCCCTGGACTTACAATAAATCGTTTCTGTGCAAGTGGCCTGGAAGCGGTCAATCTTGCTTCAAATCAAATCAGAGGTGGTGCTGGTACAGGTTATATCGCGGGTGGCGTGGAAATGCTTAGCCGAGTACCCATGGGTACAGATGGTGCAGCGCTTTTGGTAGACCCTACCCTTGCCATGGATCATTCCATCATTCCTCAGGGTGTATCAGCAGATTTGATAGCTACAAAATATGGCTTTTCGCGTTTGGATTGTGATCAATATGCAGTGGAATCTCAGCGACGGGCAGAAACAGCCTGGAAAGAAAATCGTTTTAAGAAATCCGTAATACCGGTAATTGATGACATAGGGGCAATCCTGTTGTGCAAGGATGAACTTCTTCGGCCTGAGACTGATATCACAACCCTTGAAAACCTTTCGCCATCCTTTCAAGAAATGGGTCAGATCATGCCAGGTTTTGATAAGGTAGCCTTGTTGAAGTATCCTCAATTGGAAACAATCAACCATGTCCATCATGCAGGTAATTCCTCAGGAATTGTTGATGGAGCTGCTGCACTTTTGATTGGCTCCAGGGAATTCGGTGAAATTAACAATCTAAAGCCTCGTGCCAAAGTAATTTCAACTGCAAAATCGGGATCAGAACCTACGATAATGCTTACAGGGCCCATACCGGCCACTGAAAAGGCTTTGCAACAAGCTTCCATGAATATCAACGACATTGATCTCTTTGAAGTCAACGAAGCTTTTTCATCAGTACCTCTGAGGTTTATGCAGTATTTTGACCTAGATCCCATGAAGGTAAACGTCAACGGAGGAGCGATTGCCATGGGGCATCCTTTGGGTGCTACCGGAGCTATCATCCTGGGTACCCTGCTTGATGAGCTTGAGAGATCGAATAAAACCCTAGGTCTTGCGACATTGTGTGTTGCAGGTGGAATGGGTGTTTCAACAATTATCGAAATTCTTTAGGAACTTTTTTCAATGGCCGATTTTTATTTTGATATAGACCAGTCAGGGGTTGCCACAATCACCTGGGATTGCCCAGGAAAAACCATGAATCTGATGTCCTGGGAAGGATTCCATGAACTTGAAACCTTTATGAAGAAGGCTATTAAAAACCCAACCGTGAAGGGCATAGTTCTGACAAGCGCCAAGGATACTTTTACGGGTGGGATGGATCTCAAGGTATTGGGAACAATGAAGGATAATTCTTCATCCGATCTTGAAGTATTCAACGGGATAATGACTATCCATCGAATTCTGCGCAAAATCGAACTTGCGGGAGGAGATCCAAAAACCGGTAAAGAAGGTAAACCTGTAGCTATAGCACTGAACGGCACTTCCGTCGGGATTGGTTATGAAATTGCCATCAGTACTCACAGGATCATTTGTGCAGATAATCCCAAGGCAAGAATTGGCCTACCGGAAATACTGGTTGGAATTTTCCCGGGCGGCGGTGGAACTACCCGGCTATCAAGAAGATTGGGGGTAATGGCTGCTGCTCCATTTATATTACAAGGAAAGACCCCTAACCCAAAAGATGCGCTTGAGGCTGGACTTGTTGACGAAGTTGTTCCTCCTGAACAATTGATTGCCAGGGCTAAGGAATGGGTTCTATCAGCGACTTCAGCAGATATAATTAAGCCTTGGGACAAGCATGGATTCAATATGCCCGGGGGGAGACCCTATGACCGTGAAGGTTTTCTGACGTTTGTTGGTGCAAGTGCTATGATTTCTGGCGAGACACAGCGTCTCTATCCCGCTGCTCAAGCAGCTATTTCTACCATTTATGAAGGATCTATGCTCGCCTTTGATCAGGCAATCAGCAATGAAGCCAAATGGTTTGCCAAGGTATTGGTTAACCCTTCATCTTCAGCCATGATTAACACACTCTTCGTAAATAAGAAGCTTCTGGAAAAGGGCCATAGAAGACCACAAGGTATCCCTTCATTGAAACTTCAGGACCTGGGAGTGATCGGCTCAGGTATGATGGGATCTGGTATTGCCCACGTTGCAGCACAAAGTGGATTGAACGTAACCCTGGTCGATATTAATGAAGTGGCTCTAAACAAAGGCAAGGAAAAGATTAAGAGCGTCCTTGAAAGAGACGTTGCAAAGGGAAGGCTATCACAACAGAAAGCAAAAGCTATAATTGATCAGATTTACTTTACTACTGAAATGGATGCTTTAAGTGATAGCAAGTTTGTAATTGAAGCAGTTTTTGAGGACCCAGAAATCAAAACAAAGATTTTTAAACAACTTTCTGATGTTGTTTCCAGTGATTGCCTGATCGCCTCCAATACATCAACCTTGCCGATTACTGATTTGGCCAAATCAGTATCAAATCCTGAGAGATTCGTGGGAATTCATTTCTTTAGCCCAGTGCAAAGGATGGCCCTGGTGGAAATCATTAGAGGTAAACAAACAGATGATCAATCCGTTTCCCAAGCCTTTGATTTGATTAGGAAACTGAAGAAGACGCCTATTGTGGTAAATGATGCAAGGTTCTTTTACGCGAACAGATGCATTATACCTTATATAAATGAAGGTGTCTCCATGGTCGGGGAAGGTTATCATCCTGCCTTGATTGAAAACGCTGCCAAACAAATTGGAATGCCCCTTGGACCTTTACAATTGATAGATGAAACTTCACTTGAATTGGCCGTACATATTGCCAAAGCATCAAGTGAGGCATTAGGTGACAAATACATTGAGAATGATGCCGACCGTGTGGTTTTCAAATTGGCTGGAATTGGAAGGTTGGGTCGAAAATCCAAGGCCGGGTTTTATGATTACAATTCCGAAGGTAAAAGGTTATTTTTGTGGAAAGGCATTAGCGACCACTTTCCCCAGAAATCAGAACAACCTTCAGTTACAACAGTAAAAAACAGACTCCTTCTTATTCAGGTAGTGGAAGCGATCAAAACTATTGAGGAAGGGGTTCTAGACGATGTCCGTGAAGGGGATGTAGGAGCCATATTCGGTTGGGGATTTGCTCCATGGTCAGGCGGACCATTTTCCTGGGTGGACCGCCAGGGGATTGACCAGACTATAAATCTATGCTCATCCTTGAAAGATCAATTTGGTACCAGGTTTGGTGCCCCTGATCTTCTCAAGAGCATGCAAAAGAAAAATCAAACCTTTTACTAATCAAAAATATGATTTATCTTAAGCTGAGTTTCGTCTGTTTATATTATTATAGTCCTGAATGATTTAGAATTGAATTTTCGGGAGTTTGTGTTGTAGAGGATATTATGGGCTGGTTGGAGGATGAAAGTGGTTTGGATAGGTGCCAGGCAAATTATGTTCCGCTAACACCGCTTTCACACCTTAATCGGGCAAAACTTGTTTATCCAGAAAGAGAAGCCTTGGTTTATGGGAGCCGGCGATATAACTACAGCCAATATGCAGAAAGGGTTTCCCGTCTTGCTTCCGGACTAACCAAACTGGGGATTGAACCGGGTGATGTAGTCTCGACCATTCTACCAAATACGATACCACAAGTTGAGGCCCATTTTGGAATTCCTGCTTGTGGAGCCGTATTAAATACAATCAATATCAGACTGGACAAGAGCACAGTAGGTTACATCTTCAGCCATGCCAAACCAAAGTTGGTTATAGTCGATAGCCAGTTCCTTCCACTCATTGAGGAAGTAGTCCGGGACGCTGGGGAAGACGCACCTAAAGTCATTGAGGCAAATGACGAGTTCTCGGATTTTAATTCAAGCTTGAAGTACATGGAATATGAAGAGTTGCTTGCTTCGGGTGATCCAGGATTCAATTGGGTAATACCTGATGATGAATGGGAAAGTATTTCGCTGAATTACACTTCAGGAACAACCGGCAAACCTAAAGGAGTAGTCTACCAGCACCGAGGTGCATATCTTATGACCATGGGAACAGTGGTTAGCTGGAGAATAACGCTCTATCCAAAGTTTCTAGCTACTGTCCCTCTATTTCATTGTAATGGCTGGAATCACACGTGGATGATACCCCTCTTGGGAGGAACTGTTTTCTGCTGCCGAGATATTTCGGCAAAGGATATATTTGGACTGGTGGCTGATGAAGGTATTACCCATTTTGGTGGTGCACCAATTGTCCTGAATATGCTTGCGAACGCACCTGAAAGTGAAAAAAGGAAAATAAACCACAGGGTAGAGGTGTTTACAGCCGGCGCGCCACCAGCGGCAGCCACTTTACTGGCTTTTGAGGCCTTAAACTTCAATGTAACCCAAGTTTATGGTTTGACTGAAACATTCGGCCATATTTCAGAGTGTGTTTGGAAAGATGATGAATGGAATCATCTGAACCCGAGCGAAAAGGCTACTACCAAAGCGCGTCAGGGGGTTTCATTCCCACATATGGAATCTGTAGAAGTCTTAAACCCTGAAACACAAAATCCGGTAGCAAATGATGGCGTCTCAATTGGTGAAATATTTATCCGGGGGAATTCCGTCATGAAAGGATATTATCGGGATCCTGAAGCTACCAGGAAATCTTTTGAAGGAGGTAAATTTGCTTCTGGTGATATTGCCGTACAATTTCCAGATAGTTACATTCAAATAACTGATCGTGCCAAGGATATAATTATCTCCGGTGGTGAGAATGTCTCCTCTGTTGAAGTTGAGGGAGTCATTATGAAACACCCCTCTGTTCTCCTTTGTGCTGTTGTGGCAAAACCAGATCCCAAATGGGGTGAAGTACCCTTTGCCTTTATTGAACTCAAACCGAATGAAATGCCTTCACCAGATGACATCATTCATTTTTGCCGGAAGCACCTGGCAGGATTTAAAACTCCCAAAGGGGTGACTTTTGGAGAACTCCCGAAAACTGCCACTGGAAAAATCCAAAAATTTCAACTGCGTGAACAACTGAAAATCACATAACCAAAGTCAACATATTGTTGTATTGCTGGATTGATCAGGACTAGATATTATGATTGCTTTCCCCGGCTATGAAATCCTTGAGTGTGAGGGGTTATGGCAATCACCTGATACAGTAACCAAGCAATCGGTCATTGTTCATTACGGTAGTGAAACGCTAACCTTTCTGTCCTCGGACGGAGATGGTACTGTGTTGAGGCATTGGTCTCTGGATACCATTATTGAGCAGCCTTCCAGCGAGTATTTTTACTGCTTTTCACCTGATTCTTCCCAAAATGAGTACATCTTGATCAATGATGATCTAATGGTTAAGGCTATCCGAAATCTTGTCAGCACTGATGGTCCAATTGAAGAAAAGCCGAAAGGAAACTTCTGGAATTTTTTTGGTAAATTTATCGCCTTAATCCTGATTTTGGTTGGTATCGCCTACTACTACTCTGATTATATCGGACAGAACATAGCCCGATCCATTGTTGGGCCAAAGCGGGTAGAAATTGGTGAAACCCTCTATGCAAATATTCTTGAGCAGGGAAATATCGCCTGTATGGTTGATGATGCTATTCTGAACAAGTTGGAAAATCGACTTTTCCCGAAAACCAATAATGAAATCAGGGTAATTTCAGGTGGGATTCCCAGTGCAACTGTACTGCCTGGAGGGATTGTATTAATCAATGGTTCACAGTTTAACCTCTACGATGACAAGCCTGAAGTATTTGCCGGGTATTTACTCCTGGCTAATGAACGCGACCTCATCAAGGACTCCTTGACCAATTTCCTGGAATCAGCAGGGTTGCTAACCTCACTACAATTATTACTAGGAAGGGAGATATCACCTTACATATTTCAAACTTTTGCTGCTGATCTTTCCAAGCCTTCCTCTGTATATGTGCCTGAGGTCATACTGTATCAGAAATTTCAAGAAGCTAACATTTCTTCTGATCCCTTTTCAATCAATCTCATTTCGGAAGGTATGGACCCCGAACGGTTTACGGGTGATAGTTCGCTGGTGGGTATAAATCAACAGTTATTAGATGATACAGAATGGATCGAACTACAAAATTCCTGCCTGTGAATACTCTACCAACCTGCCATTTTCCAAGCTAACAACCCGATCCATCTGCTTGGCCAAGCTGAGGTTATGGGTAGCAATCAATGCAGCAATGCCAGTTCTAAAAACCAGGTCTTTAATCAGGTCAAAAACCTGTTGAGAATTATCAACATCCAAGTTTCCTGTTGGTTCATCAGCCAGCAGTAATTTAGGAGAATTGGCCAGTGAACGACATAAGGAAACCCTTTGTTGTTCACCCCCCGACAATTCAGAAGGTCGATGGTTAATTCTTTCTCCTAATCCAACACTTTCCAGTAATTCGCTGGCACTTCTATAGGCTTGAGATTTCGTTTTGCCATTTGCAAACTGGGGGATCATAACATTTTCAATTGAATCAAACTCTGGCAAGAGATGGTGGTGCTGGTAAACTATCCCAACTTCCTGTCTTCTGATTTGGGTTCTTACAGAATCAGTCACCCTTGTAACATCGGTACCACATATCACCAGGGACCCTTTATCAAAGGATTCCAATAGACCCAAAACAAACAGTAACGTAGATTTTCCGGCTCCAGATGGAGCAAGAAGACCTACAACTTCACCACATCTCATAGTTAGGTCCAAACCATTGAGTACAGGAACCTCATTTGGCTTCCCCAAATTGTATGATTTACTGATCCCTTTTGCGGAAACTACGAGATTACTCATATCTAATTGCTTCACCTGGATACATTTTGGCAGCTCGACGGGCGGGAAAAAAAGTTGCGCCATAGGTGAGGACAAGCGAGAGGACCACTGCAGACAGTACATCCACAAATTCTATTTTAGCAGGGACAGAAGAAAGAAACCTCACGGATGGATCCCACACATCACCACCAGCCAAGTAATTTACTGCTTCAAAAATGGGATCAATGTAAATTGAGAACAAACAGCCAAGAATGACTCCGAAAAATGTTCCTGCTGTACCGATAGTAGCCCCAAAAATAAAGAATATCCGCATGATTGAACCTTGAGTCAGCCCAACGGATCTTAATATTCCGATACTGCTTGACTTGTTTTTTACCAGCATGATAAGTCCGGATACAATGTTAAAGGATGCTACAAGAACCAAGATCGACATAACAATAAACATCAAGTTGTCTTCCATTCTGAGAGCTCTCAGGATGGACCTGGATGAATCCTTCCATGACCAGGCAAAAAAACCATCATCCGACATTTCGAGAATTTTTGGCTCCAAGAACTCAACATTTTCTGGTTCCGTTACGAATACTGCCAATTCATCGGCATATCCTATTCTGTTTAGGAATTTTTGAGCTTCGTCAAAGGGTAGATAAACCCTGGTACTATCGATGTCATACCTCCCCACCTCAAAAATATAAACAATTTGATAACTGTTTATTCTAGGTGAAACTCCAAATGCCGTTTTAACTCCATCTGGAGAAATAAGCCTTACAGAATCACCCACTCGTACTCCCAAAGTCCGGGCTACCCCAGAAGCAATGGCGATACCAGTACCCAAATCATCAAGATCACCAAAATGAGCTATTGGGTTATTTATCAAGGGAACTTTTTTGATATCTTCAATTGATAAACCCAAAAGTTCCACCCCAGTATTGTTCGGACCAGAACTAATGAGCAAACGAGAGCTAATCACGGGGAAAACGTTATCAACACCTTCTATTGTTCCCACACGGCTAACGATTTCTTTAAAATCAGGTATTAATGCCGATCTCTCCCCTAGTTCATTGATATACTGACCAGAGTATATTGTTGTATGGGGATTTGCTCCCAGCACTGTTTGAACAAATTCTGCCCTGAATCCGGTTCTAACAGCGAAGGTGGCTACCAAAGCAAAAACAGCTATTGTGATACTCAAAAATGAAATCAATGTCATACCACTAACCCCACCCTGACTTCTTTTTGACTTAAGATAGCGCAAGGCGATCATCCACTCAAATGAGGCAAAAGGTTTGGTTCTTTCAAGCAATTTCAGATTTCCTTTTACAGTTTCAGGTTTAGCATAAATTTAGCAGTGATTTTTTGCTTATTATACGTCTTAGATGCGGACCATTAGTCACATAAAGTACATTTTCTCAGCAACGAAATAACATCTTTCCTTGGTTAATAATTAATTTTTATCCAAATTTAACAATTTGTTTGTGCTATAATCAGGCAACTTATACGAGACTGGGTCATGAAATTTCAGGCAAAAAATCTAACAATAAGTACTCCTTGGCTTCAGCCAACGGGTTGCAGAAACGGTATCAGATTGAGCGGGATATACCATTATGCAACCAGATGAAAACTACAAAACAACCTGTTAATTATTAGCAGGCAATGACATTTGGGAAATTACCAAATTTCACTTTTTGACTAAAATCTGGAAGTTTAGCTTCACGACCCGGTGATGGATAACATTTACAACGATTGCCATGAATTTGGAACAAGACCCATTAATTCGGTATGACAAAAGATTTGAGTAGCGGTATGGGGGTCATATTCAAGGTTTTTCTTGATATATAAAATTATTTACTTAAACTTGTTTGAGCTTAGGGCTTATTTGGAGAAAATGGCATGAAAAAACAGGATAAGAGCCTGTTGGACGTAGAAATTGGTTTCTATGATGAACATAAAGAGGAATTTATCAAAGAACACACGAACCGCCACTTGCTAATCAAGGGAGAGCAGCTGGTTGGGCATTTTTCTACCGCTGAACAAGCGGTTGGAGAAGGTGTTCGTAGGTTCGGGAAAGAGCCTTTCCTAGTACGGCTTTCTGGAACTGAAACGCCTCAATTCACAGTTCCAGTTCTGGCTTTGGGACTTCCATGCCAATCCTGAATTCTCGTGCCGAAGGAAAGGATGAAAATGGGCAGACTGTGCCAGCTCGCGATTTCTTGGCTGGAATTGGACCGATTATTCCTATAACCTTAGCTATACCCGATGGAGTGCTACAGGCCTATTCTAAACGAGGCGAAAGGCCACCTTCTCCTGTTAGTGGCTTTGCAATGATTGACACGGGAGCAACAGCAACTTGTGTAGATATAGATGTAGCAAAAAAGGCAGGACTACCAATAATTGGTGAAGCTAGAATGACGTCTGCGGCCATGATAATCAAAAAGTTCCAACCTTTTCAGGAAAACTTGCTGGCCCGGGTATCAGTGTTGATTTAGTATCAGCAATGGGTGCTAACCTGAATTCGTTCGGAAATGACCTAATTGTACTCTTGGGGCGGGATCTATTAAAGGCTGCTGTTTTTATTTACAACGGTTCGGACGGGCATTTTTCGCTAGCACTTTGAAACGTTGGCAAAAGTTAAATTTTTAATCCTGAAACTAAACCAAGTTTACCAATGTGGAAACTATATTGTCCGTTGGAACTTCAAGACTCTCACCTGTATGTCTGTTGGTTAATTCAACCATACCTTTTTTCAAACCACGGGGACCAACGGTAATTCGCCATGGTATCCCTATAAGTTCCATGGTGTTGAACTTGGAACCTGCCCGTTCTTCCCTATCATCATAAATTGGTTCCAGGTCAGCACTGGTTAACTCAGAGTATATTCTTTCACACACTTCACAGGATTCCTGATCTCCCATAACAGTATTGACAATTCCCACCTTAAACGGCGCTACTGAAATAGGCCATTTTATTCCTTTCTCATCATGGAATGCCTCTATGATAGCCCCAGCTAACCGAGAAACACCTATACCGTGAGATCCCATATGAACCGGCACCTGTTTTCCCTCCGAATTCGTAACTAGAGCACCCATCGGATCAGAATACTTGGTCCCGAAATAGAAAATCTGGCCAACCTCAATGGCTTTTGAAACCTTCTGATGCTCTTTGGGAATGTCATGGTCAAAGGCTTCGGGATTATGAGTTTCATCGGTTCTTGCATAAGGGGTAGTCCATTTATCAACTATTTTCTGACATTCATCAATATCTTCGAAATTCACTTCGGATATGCCAAAATTGAAGTCTAGTATTCGATTATCGTAAAAAACTTCAGATTCACCAGTTTCTGCCAAAACAAGAAACTCATGGCTGTATTTTCCCCCAATCGGCCCTGTATCGGCTCGCATCGGTATGGCTTTGAGACCCAACCTTTCGTAGGTTTTAAGGTAACTTACCATATGTCGGTTGTAGGAATGAATGGCCGCATCCATGTCAATGTCAAAATTGTAACCATCCTTCATGAGAAACTCCCTACCTCTCATGACACCAAATCTTGGTCGCATCTCATCTCTGAACTTCCACTGAACATGAAAAAGGGTCAAGGGTAGGTCACGGTAGGATTTTACATGACTGGAAAAAATCTCGGTAATTAGCTCCTCGTTGGTTGGACCATAGAGTAAATCCCTATTGTGTCTATCTCTAATCCGTAGCATTTCCTCGCCATAATCATCATATCTTCCTGATTTTTTCCACAATGAGGCAGGTTGAATAGTCGGCATTAGAAGGGGTACATGACCAGCTCTTTCCTGTTCTTCAATTACAATACTTTCGATCTTTTTGAGGACTTTTAATCCCATGGGCATCCAGGAGTAAATCCCAGATACAGCCTGTTTTATCATTCCTGCCCTCAGCATTAACTTGTGGCTGGTAATTTGTGCTTCAGCGGGAACTTCCCTAAGCACGGGCAAAAAATATCTTGTCATTCGCATAATATATCCTCGGGGTATTTTTGGCTAAAATATGGTATCTTCTATTTTGATTTCCGCCTCACAATCCATAGCATTTGTCAAGGCTTTAAAACGTGTAGTTACTACTTCACCAGTTAAACTTCTCATTTTTTCGGGTAAAATAAGGACAAGATTGTTTTTTTTGGGTTTGAACTTCAATTTTGTTAAACCCTCTGGTGAAATAACAAGCAGCATTGCCCCAAACCTCATTGCTTTTCCAACAATTTCAGCAAGCCGAATTTCTTCTGGATTGAGAAGGGAAAGGAGGTTTTCGAATTCCCCATACTCATTTTGGTTTTTATATCGGTGAAATAAAGAAAGAGCTAAAAAGACTCTTCCTGGGTGATCCAAGCCTCCCAAATTGGCTCTGGTTGCATTTTCAAAACAAATGATTGCCCGATAATCCGGATGAGCTCGCCAACTTACATCATGCAATAAACAGGCCGCTCGAATAAGCCGCTGCTTTTCACTAGAGTATTTCTTGAACAGGGGATGGATAAATTCATACAGGTAATCACCATAACCAGGCAATCGTGCAGAACTATATTCTGAAAATGAGCAGGCTTCCAACAGAGGATCAGAATCCTTGAGTTTCTTGGGCATCCTCAAATATAGCAATCCTTCCCTAATTCCATTGGATGAAATTGCTATTTCCTCTGGTTGGAAACCCTTGATCAGGGCCTTTAGAACTAACCCTGCCTTTGGGACTAGCCTTAACCTCTCATAGGAAATTTTGGTTTTTTCTTGAAGGTACTCAACACTTTGTTTGTCTGCCCACTCAAGGGTCTCCAGATAATCCTTGGGGGTTGACTTATACTCGTTAAGGACCATTAGCGGGTAATTTCTTCGAAATATGTCCAATTTGGCAATTGCTCTCCAGGAGCCACCAACAAGGTAAATGGTACGATAGTTTCTTGAAAAATGCACTCTCAAACTTGATATTTTATTCCAGATATGTGCTTCAAGGGCTTCAAGGTCTAAATCCAGCCGCTCAAGTACCAAGGGACCTAGGGAGGAAGTTTCACAATGGCCAACTTTGGTGTTTTTGACATCGGCAAGTTCCATCGAAGCACCACCGATATCCGAAACCAGACCGTTGGCTTCAGGCCAACCCAAAATTACACCATTGGCAGCTAAATTTGCCTCATGAGCACCACTTGCTATTGTCAAATCCAACCCGGTTTCCTTCAGAATTGTTGAAGCAAATTCCTTGCCATCACTGGCATCTCTGAGGGCTGCTGTCGCTACCCCTACCAAATCAGAAACCTTCATCATTTCAGCAATGGTTACGAATCTGCCTATGGCAGAAAGGGCTCTTTCCTTGCCCTTCGGATCAAGTTTTCCGGTTTGGGCCAAGGAAGCCCCCAATCCACATAAGACCTTCTCATTATAAAAATAGGCTGGTGACCTGGCTGCACCATCAAAAACGACCAATCTAACCGAATTGGAACCTACATCAATCACAGCCGCTCGTCTGACCCGTTCAACAACTGGGTCCTGGAAAATTGGCTTGGCGGTTTCAGATATCAATGATGAATACAAGGCCAAGACTCTTTAAGCATTTGTGTAAGGATAATCCGTCACTCCTTGGATCCTACCAATCTGATTTCCTTTTTTGCACCAGCCGAGCCTCTTCCTGAAAGGGAAGGATTTTCCATGAAAAAAGTGTGACAATTAAAAAGGTTGTCTTTCTCGTTTGATTTAGCTCGGATATAGTTGCCGTAAGGTTGCAAGACCCAACTTTGCTCCTGATCCGAAAGATTGGCAGCAATAATTTGGCTCATTATCTGGTCGCGTACCGTTTCATTCTTGATTTCAACCAGAGTTTCAACTCTTCGGTCGAGATTGCGTTCCATCCAATCAGCCGAAGAAATAAATACCCGTGCTTTGGCGGAGGGAAGATTGTGTCCGTTCGAAAAGCTAAAGAGGCGTGAATGTTCTAGAAACCTCCCCACAACAGATTTCACACGAATATTTTCAGATAAACCCTTGATACCGGGCCTTAGCCCGCATATACCACGAACCACCAAACTGATTTTGACACCCGCTTGACTTGCTTTGTAGAGAGAATCGATAATCAGGGGATCAATTAGGGCATTCATCTTTGCCCATATTTGAGCCGGCTTCCCATCTCTGGCATTTGTTGATTCTGTTGCAATTAATGACTGCAGGGTTTCTCTCAGGTTAAATGGCGATATGGACAAACTCTCCAGGGTATCAGGGACTGCATAACCCGATACATAGTTAAACAATTTTGTACCATCTCTACCTAAGGCCTGGTCACAAGTGAACAAACTAACATCGGTATATACCCTCGCCGTAATTGGATGGTAGTTTCCAGTTCCAAAGTGCGTGTAGGTAACCAGTTCATTTCCCTCCCTGCGAATTACGGAAGATACCTTGGCATGCGTTTTAAGATTGATAAAACCATACACCACATGCGCTCCTGCTCTCTCAAGTGCCCTTGACTGTCTGATGTTCGCCGCTTCATCAAATCGTGCTTTGAGTTCAACCAGCGCTGTAACCGATTTCCCATTCTCTGCTGCTTCACATAATGCTGCAACAATCGGACTTTCATACGAGGTTCGATAAAGAGTCTGTTTTATTGCAACAACATTGGGGTCCTGGGCTGCCTGCCTGATAAACCGGATTACCATGTCAAAGGTTTCGTAGGGATGATGCAATAACATATCCTTTCGTTTGACGGCCGCAAATATATCATCGTTATGTTCCTGAACCCTTTCTGGAACCCTTGGTGTGAATTTTGGCCACAACAAATCCTGGCGATCATCCAAAACGAGCTCACTAAGGTCAGCCATACCTATCATACCGGGAATTTCGGTAAGCTTTTCATCGGTGAAATTCAGTTCAGTAAGGACTTTTCTCCTCAATGCCCCATACGAACCCTGGGAAATGGATACCTGAATTACTTCCCCTCTCCTTCTCCTTTTCAAAGCTGTTTCAAACTCCCGAACCAGATCCTCGGCTTCCTCTTCTATCTCCAGATCACTATCTCGCAACACCCTGAATAAGCAATTCTCAACTACATGATAACCTGGAAATATAAAGTGAATTTTTTCGAGCAGGAGTTCCTCTAAAGGAATAAATCTCCTTTCTCCCTTGGGACCATCAGGCAATGATACGAAACGGTTAATTTGAACTGGTATGGGAAGCAATGCACTGAGTTGTTTTTTATCTTCTGCTCTCTCTAGACGAATGGCGATAGTGAACCCAGCATTGGGGATGAATGGAAACGGATGGGCTGGATCAATGGCCAGGGGAGTTAAGACAGGAAAAACCTCATTTATGAATTTTATGTCGAGGTATTTCTTATCGTCATCGGAAAGTTGATCTCTTTCAAGTATTAATATACCCACATCTTCCATTTCTTCCCGGATTAGATTCCAGGTATCGATCTGGGCTGTTAAAAGTTTCCGCGAATCCTTTTCTATTTCTATAAGCTGTTCGGAAGGTAGGCGACCATCTGCTCCAGGTGGGTAATTACCTGTACTTGCCAATTCCATCAACCCGGCAACCCTGACAGAATAAAATTCATCAAAATTGGTGGCTGATATGGAAAGGAATCTGACCCTTTCCAGAAGTGGCACAGAGGTATTTTGTGCTTCTTCCAGCACCCGCCAATTGAAATGTAGCCAGGAGAGCTCTCTGTTAAAATACTTTTTTGGACCCTCTGTTTCTGATTTAGGAAGCGCGACTGTTTCGGGAAATACGGAATTCAAGAAATCTGAGGTACTCTTGGTGTTGGCCGAATTCTTCAAAACTGTTTTCCTTTTTCTTGTGGTTTTCATGACAACGCCTTCGGACATTAAATCTCTAATCATTTTCTTGTTAACCGGCCTTTGCTTTACGAGTGACATTCTATCAAGTTTCTCTACCATCTGGTGTGCTGCTGAGAAAGACCTTTCACCATTTTTAACCAGATACTGAATTAAATCCGGGGTATATGAAATCTGCTTATCAGAAAACAGCTTTCTATATAGAATTGAAAGCAGCTTTGCATCTGGCTGGTTTATTTTTCCTACTCTACTTCCCAAAAGCCTGCTTCTAAGATCAGGTATTTTGAAACTGAGTTCCTTAGGGTCCACGGAAGAAGTTATTAATAACTTTCTATTTTCGCTGGATACCGAATTACAAAGCTGGAATAGATCTTCTTCCCTTTCTTTGTTGCCACATAATTGTTCCAGATTTTCCAAGATTATTGATTTAGTTGAAGGAAATCTTGAATATTCTTCAGCCGAAAAATCTTTTGCTTCAAAATAGTATGCATTGTTGTTAAGTTCCCAGATCCTAGCCAAGTGGGTCTTCCCCGAAGATTTGGGACCTACCAGAATAAAACGGTTATCAGGCCAATTCTGAGTATTTTGCAATAAATCCCATAAACTCGAATTCGAGCCAGCAATAATAAAATCGGCCTGACTGTAAGAGGGTTTAAAATCAAAATCTAGAATCTGAGTACTAATCACCTTCTTGCTTACCTTGCCTACCCATTTTTCCAAGGTACAGGCCCCCTTCCAAGTACTGCTTTATACCAAATCTTAAAAAGACCCCAATAGTAGCTGCCACGGGAACTGCTACCATCAATCCAACAATCCCAAACAAAAATCCAAAGGCCGATAGTGAAAAGAGAATCCAAACCGGATGAAGACCGACAGATTTACCTACAATTTTTGGTGTTAAATAATTACCGTCAAGAATTTGTCCAAAAACAAAAATCAAACATACCAACCCGATATAAAGCGGATCTTGCCAAAATTGAAACAACGCCAATCCAATTGAAAGGATACCGCCAAGGATAGAACCGAGGAAGGGTATGAATGATATCAAACCAGCTATAAACCCTATTATAAGCCCTGCTTTCAATCCAACAAAGTATAGGCAAATACTATAAAACAAGCCGAGGATAAGACAAATGGTAAGCTGCCCCCGTACAAAACTGGATAAAATAAAATCTACTTCCTTGGCCAATTCTCTGATTGTTCCTTTATGGTCTACAGGTAAAAGAGAATCAATCTTGGCTACCATTTTATCCCAGTCGGCCAAAGTATAAATCGATACGACAGGTACAATTATCAAAAAGGTTCCAGCCTGCCAGGCTACGTTGAAGGAACTGTAAATTCCGGTTACAATCTCATTGGTATAGTCTTGGAAAAACCCAAGAAATTTGTTCAAAGAAATTCCCAATTGGGAATCCTCGCTAATAAAATCCGGAAATAGCACAATTAGAATTTTCAGAAGTGACTCCAGAGTGGCAGGAAGGATCCCAAAAAGTTCTCTGATTTGTACTCCAAGAAGGGGCACCAAGACTATTACCGCTGTTCCCAGAATTACAAAGGATAAAACCGATACAATTCCGGTGGAAATTACTCTACTTAGCCCAAATCGCTCAATTCTATCCACAAACGGATCCAACAGATAAGCAAGGGCAATACCAACGATAAACGGTAGCAGGATATCCCCCAAGGCATAAAGGATAAGTAAAGCTGCAACTAGGGTAATTCCCCACGAGACTATTTGTATTCTTGCTGAAAGTGCCATTTCAAATTCTTCCGAGGATCAAAATATTTTTTCTTAATTTTCTTTGAGGTAGGAGGATAAGGTTATCGCATTATTATTCCAAGCGATACTACAGTACGTGTGAAAATCATCAATGAAATTGTTCTCGGATTAATCTTTCCTGTAATCCATGGCCTGGATCAAATAATATCTTATGCTTAATTGTTGGATCACTGTCAACTGACACCGAAACTACATTGAAAGCAGATTTTCCATCAGTATCAGCTCTACAGGGTCTCTTTTTGTGTTCCAATACCTTGAACTCAACATGAGCTGAACTTGGTAACAATGCTCCCCTCCATCTTCGAGGACGAAAAGCAGCTAAGGCTGTAAGCGCCAAAACATCAGAACCAATGGGAAGGATCGGTCCATTTGCAGAAAAATTATAGGCAGTTGATCCCGCCGGTGTAGCCAATAAGGCCCCATCACAAATCAATTCTTCCATTCTGATTTTATCATCAACCAGTATTTGGAGTTTGATAGCTTGAGGTCCTGCCCTAAATAGTGATACTTCATTTATGGCCAACTCAATGTGGTGAAATCCATTGTTATCAAGTGCATTCATCCTTAACGGATTGATTTCCTCTTCTTCCGCAGCCCTCAATCGGTCCATAAGATTTTCTTCTTGATATTCATTCATTAGGAATCCCGTAGACCCCCTGTTCATGCCATACACAGGGCAAACCAAGTCCCTGGTTTGGTGGAGCGTCTGAAGCATAAATCCATCACCTCCCAATGCAACGATCACATCCGCCTCATCCATGCGACAGTTCCCAAACTTTTTCTCAAAGAGGTGTAGGGATGTTTGGGCACTCTTGGCTGAACTGGCCAGGAAACAGATTTGTTTTGAATTGTCCATAGGAATTAAATTTAGACTGGTATTCCGATTACAATGTAAATTCTATGAGCCTATACCAATCTTTTCTGGTAATTCTTGTTTAATAAATGAACTGTCACGATATAGGAATATGAAATTATTTTTCTATCGTATGTAGAAATGAGTACCTTTTGAAATAGCGTTAATATCAGAATAAATCGAATGATGTTTTTGTCGGAGGCCTAGTATGATTGCAAACCTTTTGTCCTGTCAGGAAGATTTGTTGAAAAAAAATGATCCTCAAATATACCATGCAATTAATGAGGAATTACACAGGCAACAAAACCAGATTGAGTTAATTGCATCTGAAAATATCGTTAATCCAACTGTTTTGGCAGCCCAAGGATCGGTTTTGACCAACAAGTATGCCGAAGGGTATGTCAATCGTCGGTATTATGGCGGATGTGAATTTGTTGATATTGCAGAAAAACTTGCCATTGACAGGTCTTGTGAACTTTTTGAGTGCCAATTTGCCAATGTACAACCACACTCTGGCAGCCAGGCCAATCAGGCAGTATTTAATGCCCTTCTTGCCCCAGGTGATACCTTTTTGGGAATGAATCTGGCATCGGGTGGACACTTGACTCACGGTGCCAAACCCAATCAATCTGGTAAATGGTTCAACGCCATTCAATATGGAGTAAGGAAGGAAGATTGCCTGATTGATTTCGATGAAATAAGGACTTTGGCCCATCAAGAAAAACCCAAGTTAATCATAGCTGGAGGATCAGCTATACCAAGAATTATAGATTTCAGGAAATTCCGAGCCATATGTGATGAAGTTGGTGCCCTCTTTATGGTTGATATGGCCCATTTTGCAGGTTTGGTAGCGACCAAAGTTCACCCCTCTCCCTTTCCTTATGCTGATGTAGCGACAACAACGACTCACAAGACTTTAAGAGGCCCAAGGGGAGGAGCGGTATTTACCAATAATCAAGAAATAATCAAGAAAGTAAATTCTGCTGTATTTCCGGGAATTCAGGGAGGCCCGCTAATGCATGTCATTGCAGCGAAAGCAGTTGCATTTGGTGAAGCCTTGAAACCGGAATTTGTAACTTATTCTGAACAGGTAGTTGCAAATGCCAAAGTGTTGGCCGAAACATTGATTGGTGGAGGGTTGGATATTGTCACCGGTGGAACTGATACCCATGTGATGCTCGTTGATCTCAGGCCAATGGGTATACGGGGGGTAGAAGCAGAAACATCACTTGAAAGAGCAAACATTGCTTGTAACAAGAATGGAATCCCTTTCGATACGGAAAAACCCACAATAACTTCAGGGATAAGATTAGGGACACCGGCCTGCACCTCCAGGGGATTCATGAATGATGACTTTGAATTGGTGGGTAAGCTGATTCTCAAAACCCTTGCAGGTTTGGCTCAAAATGGCCTTGAGGGAAATGCCATAATTGAGGATGAGGTCAGGAAGGATGTCCAAAAGCTTTGTTCCAAATATCCAATTTATCAGACTTAAATTTGGCAGATTTATTGCTATCACTAGTAAAATGAACAAGACTTTTTTGGCTTTTTGACATCTTTATTCCTGTTAGTAATCCTTTCAGGATGCATACCACCATTGAAGGAAATAATTGAACTTGAAAATCAAATTGGAGACGAGGTAGATCGGGAGAAAACTGTAGATATTCTCCCTTTATCTGATTTTGATCCCCCATCAGGGCCTGACGAAAGCGCTAGTCCCTAGAAAAAATAGCTTTTGATATTTGGAGCAGTAAGTGGACACAGATTTGAAAATAGGTATTGCCGGTTTAGGCACCGTAGGTCAGGGTGTTGTCAGTATGCTACTTAAAAACAAGGACAGCATCGGCGTAAAATCTGGAAAGAATTTAACCATAACCAGTGTTTCGGCCCAGGATAGGAATAAGGACAGAGGTCTGGATATCTCCGGATTTCACTGGGAAGATAGCCCTATTGAATTGGCAAAAAGACCAGACATAGATATCTTTGTAGAATTGATAGGTGGTTCAGAAGGTGTGGCTTTGGAATCTGTCAGGACAGCATTAAGGAATGGGAAGGATGTCGTAACTGCAAACAAGGCCATGTTAGCTCATCACGGTCAGGAACTTGCGGAACTTGCGGATGAATGCTCAAGGTGTATTCGTTTTGAGGCCGCCGTAGCCGGAGGAATTCCTGTCGTCAAATCGCTAACTGAAAGTCTTGCCGGCAATCGAATTACCCGGATTTTGGGGGTGATGAATGGTACTTGCAACTATATTCTCACAAGAATGGAAAAAGAAAGGCTTTCTTACCAAACAGTATTTGAGGAAGCTCAAAAGCTGGGGTATCTTGAAGCTGACCCTAACCTGGATGTAGGTGGCATTGATGCTGGGCATAAACTTGCACTACTCAGTGCCGTTGCCTTTGGTACAAAGGTAGATTTTGAGAATATGGATATTGAGGGAATAGAAAGAATTTCCTTTGGCGATATTGAACAAGCCAAGGATATGGGTTTTCGAATCAAATTGCTGGGTATATCCAAATTTACTGAAAATGGTCTTGAACAAAGAACCCAACCCTGTCTGGTACCAGAGAAATCTCCTTTGGGGTGCATAGAAGAAGCAACCAACCTGGTTGTATTGGAAGGTGACTTTGTAGGGGCCATCTATCTGCAAGGGCCGGGAGCTGGTGGTGGGCCTACCGCATCCTCAGTGTTATCTGATCTGATAGAACTTGCCAGAGGTACAAGAATTCCAATGTTTGGACAAAAGGCAAACACACTTAATTCAGTTACTCCCTGCAAGTCAGCTGTTGAAGTCCCCTATTACCTCAGGCTCACGCTGAAGGATGAACCTGGTGTTTTGGCAAAAATAGCAAAATCCCTGGGGAATGCTGGAATTTCCATTAATCGTATGAGACAGTATGGGCATGCAACAGAAGAAGCACCGGTTATTATCGTTACCCACGAAACCAACCGGAAGAGTCTTAACCTCGCACTAAGTGAAATCAAGTCATCGGATGTATCACTTGAGGATCCTTTTGCCATTAGAATTGAAGAGATTGAATAATTTGCAAAATAATTTGGTTGATAGGTATGTAGAACCATGAATCTAATGTCGCAATTCAAGGACCGAATGCTTTCACTCGGTCTGGCTAGGGTAACAGAAGCAGCAGCCCTGGCTTCAGCTGATCAGATCGGAAGGGGTAATGAAAAAATTGCTGATCAGGCTGCGGTTGATGCCATGCGTAAACAGCTGAACTTACTGGATATTTCCGGGGAGGTTGTCATCGGTGAAGGCGAAAGAGATGAAGCTCCCATGTTGTATATTGGAGAATATGTCGGTACTGGCAAAGGACCGGAGGTTGATATTGCTCTTGATCCACTTGAAGGTACCACCCTGACAGCCAAGGATTTGCCAAATGCCCTGACTGTAATTGCCATGGGACCAAAGGGATCGATTCTAAAATCACCCGATGTGTATATGGAGAAACTGGCTATTGGACCAGCCTACCCCAAGGATATTGTTTCATTGGACTTGAGCCCATCGGAAATTATAAAGATCCTAGCCAAGCATAAGGGATGTACACCGCGTGACATAACTTCATGTGTACTTGATCGTCCAAGACATGAGGATTTAATTGAAGAGCTTCGTTGTTTGGGTGTTGCTGTTCGCCTGATAACCGATGGTGATGTAGCTGCCATTATGCACTGTTCTGAACCCGAAACTACGGGTATTGATGTCTATATGGGTATCGGAGGTGCACCCGAGGGAGTTCTGGCAGCTGCTGCATTGAAATGCCTTGGTGGGCAAATATTTGGAAGGCTGGTTTTCAGGAACGAGGAAGAAAAGGCCAAAGCCAAAAAAATGAACATTAACGATTTGGACAAGGTATATAATCTTGAAGAGTTGGTACAAGCGGATATTATCTTTTCAGCTACTGGGGTTACTGATGGATCACTTCTGAAGGGAATCAGAAAATTGCCGGGATATCTGGAAACTGATACAATCCTGTTACGTTCCAAAACGGGATCAAGGAGAAGGATGGTTTATACCCACCCAATTTAAATATCAAACATGCAGTTGTATCCTACACTGTGTGCAGGAGGCAACAGACTACGATTGCCAAACCTGAAATAAATTCAATTTACTCATAACCAACATGCATAATTAAACGGCGTTCTTAGGATTGATGCAAACTATTTATACTTGGTTAGAAGACTGTGGGATAATTGAAAGTATTTCCTAGCATCTGGATATGGTGTTGAGGCTATAATTTTTGTGAAGATCGGATTTGTCCATGGAAAAATTAAATCAAAATCTATTACTTCGGGGTTATTTTAATATTTCTTCCAAAGATATAAAAATTCCTGGCATATTAAAGATTAATGACAAGGACTGTTCACTTTGTTTATGGAAAATAAAGAAATTTAAATTTGAAAACGGTGAACCAATTCAAGGATGCCTTGATAATGGTAAAAGTGTGACATTACTGGATTGTATTGAACTTACTAGAACGAAATTTTCTTCAAACAACATATACAACCTAAAACTTTTTCCGCATACAGTGATTCTTGGTAATCAGTATTTTGAAGATAACTCTGAAATTAAAAGTGTAAGTTTTTCGTTTGATGACTTTGAAAACCTGTTCAACAAAAATCCATACCCAGCTTCGAATTACGATTTGCAAAGAAAACAAACCACTTTCGTGGTTGATCAAGCAAATATATTTGAGGAAAAAACTGAATTGGGGGCAATAAGTGCAAAATATGAAGCTATTTACCCTGAGTCAGAATTTTTCTCCTTAGGACAAAAAGGTCGAATGGAAATTTTGTTTGATGCCCCAGTTAAATTCAACGAAATGTGTGAGAGATTGAATACTATCGCCCGATTTCTTGGTACGGTTATAGGACGCCCTCAAAACCTAACAGACATTAAGATAGATTGTAACCAAATTGGTGGCCAATTGGACGTATATAAATCTGACTCTCCTAATTTTTACAATCCAAAAGCAAATAATTTAATTCCTTTAATAAAGGGTTACGAAAAAGAATTCGGAACAATTTGTAAAAACTGGATACTAAAGAATCCTGAAAAATGGAAGTCAAGAGCAATTTGGACTTTATCGTTAAACGAAAAAAACTGCTTTAGTATTGATCGTTTGGTAAGGTCGGCAAACATTTTTGATGGAATTTGTTACGAACAAAATAATGCTCAAATTATTTCTAACAAAGAAGTTCAAAATGCTGAGAATGCCATTAGGGATATACGCCCCAAAGAAAATCCAATTAGACAACGATTATTAAACGAATTGGCTTATATAAAAAACGGTAATCTTAGCCTCAGAGAAAAAATAGCAGAGAGGTACAAATTACTCCCAGAAAATGTTAAACAAAAACTCCCAGATATAGATAAAGTGTTTAGGAAAACTGTAGAGTATAGAAATAATATTTTGCACAGGGCAGACCCAAGTGATTACCAAGACAACCTACTTCCATTTTTAACACAAACCCTTGAATTTATCTTTGCTGCATCTGACCTCGTGGAATCCGGTTGGAATATGGAAACTTGGGCTGACAAAGATGAGGGAAACCAAAGTCACAATTTTAGAAGTTTTATACAAAACTATGAAAGCCAATTCGCATTATTCCAAAATTATTGGTAACTATTCAGGTACCCACTATTTTCAATAACCTGAAGGATTGGATTGTTCCTGTCGACAATCTGAAAGTCAAGCCTATTTGTTGGCCATGACAAGACGGCGAAGTCCGCAAGTCCAACAAATGCCCTTGAGGCAAACAATACGGCAGCAGTGGTTTTTGATACAGACAGATGAAGTTACGTTTCCCTTTTTTCCATACGACTGATGTGCAGGCTTTGGTTGAAGCACTTGCTGTCAGGGATGCAAGGATACGGGAATTGGAACGCCGTCTTGGCCTTGACAGCACCAACAGCAGCAAGCCTCCGTCAAGTGACGGTCTGGGGAAGCCTCGGGCACCGAAACGCACCAATGTGAGGGGACGCAAGCCCGGTGGACAGAAGGGTCACAAGGGGTCAACGCTGCTCCGTTCGGAGAAGCCCGACCATGTTGAGGACCATTTCCCCCATGACTGTGCCCATTGCGGCCACACTCTGGACGAAGGGATGTCGGTCAGGTTTGAGACACGCCAGGTACAGGACATACCGAAGCAGTCGCCATTGATTGTTGTGGACCATCTTGCCCATGTCTGCATCTGTCCGCAGTGCAACAGGGAAACCAAGGCCTCCTTTCCGGAGGGTATCAGATCTCCGGTGCAGTATGGTCCCCATCTGACGGGATTGGTTCTTTACCTCAATACACATCAACTTATTCCGGTGAAGCGTTTGGTTAAGACCTTCTGGGATCTTTTCGGCGTGACGTTGTCTACAGGAACGGCTGTGAACATGGTTTCCCGGCGGGTCAGTGCCTACGGCGATATTGTGGACAAGATCAGGACAGGTGTTGTTCATGCCCGGGTCAAGCACATGGACGAGACCGGTCTGAGGATTGGGGGCCGGCTCCAATGGCTGCATGTTGCGTGTACCAATCTGCTGACGTTTCTCTGGATCGACAAGGGCCGTGGTGACGTGATGCTTGAAGCCCGAGGCCTTGTCGTCTATGAGTGCTGGAAGTCCTACTTTGCGATGCCGAACGTTGAGGGTCACGGCCTTTGCTGTGCCCATATTCTGAGGGAATTGGAAAGCCTGTTTCAATTTGACAGGGAGAAGTGGGCCAGGAACCTTGCGAGGCTTTTGAGCCGAGCAGTTCACGAATGCAACCTTGCCCGGGGCAGTTCATTGTCCCCCGACACCATGAGGGCGATCGCGGAAAGCTATGACCGGATTGTCGAAGAGGGTTTTCGGTACCACGAATCACTGTCGCCGTTGCCATCGAATGGCACGCGGGGAAGGAAGAAGCGACGCAAGGGATACAATCTGCTGCTACGCCTGAGGGATCACCGTGATTCCGTCCTCCTGTTCACCCGCAATCCGCAGGTTCCCGCAACAAACAACATAGCAAATGCCGACAAATTTATTATGCCGACAAATGACTCGGGATCCCCTTCACCAGGGACTTTGAGATTCTATTTGTCGGCATAACACAGGTAAAATTTTACCAAATACCTGAAGAGGCAAACTCCTAATCATAAATCCCTTTCTTTTAATCAAGAAAGGTTAGATCTATGAATATAAGCAAAAACCAATCCTTAACTGATGACTATTGGTTGAAGGAGTATATTGACGGATTTTTGGACTCCCTTGCCAAACAGGGATACTCCCGGCGGATGATAAAGGAATACCGCCGCAATTCTTTCCGTCTTAGTCGACATGCCAAAGCACTTGGCATTGGTATACAGGACCTGGATACCGGGTTATTCAGTGAACTTGCAGGCTCATGTCCCAGGACGGGCACTCGATATATGGAATCAGAACTTTCCAAGACGGCCTGTCGCCTCACTGATTACCTTATCGGCACGGGGATAATCACCCAACCGCCGATTACTCATCAAAGCGACGACCCCAGTGAGGACCTCATTGAGGAACTGGTGCTTTGGCTGAGAAACAACAAGGGGTTGGCAGAGTCTACAATCATCATATGTCAAGAGGTCTTCACTCTTTTCCTGAATCACTTCTCTGAAGCCACAGATGGAACATGTGATTTGGCCTCAATTACGCCTGAGATGATTCATGTGTTCCTGGACAAGCACGCGGGCAAGAACGGCTGGAGAGTTCGATATTTACGTCACATATTACGGTTCCTGTTTTGGAGTGGCCAGATGGCACAGGATCTCAGTTCCTCCATCCCACCGATTGCCGGGAAGCGCCGTGTTGCCATGGACCGGCATGTTGCTTCTGAAAGAGTGGAAAAACTGTTAGAGGACAGTTTTGGTCATACCCCCATTGCCTTGCGTAATTATGCCATCCTTTTGATCATGTCTCGTTTGGGTTTGCGATCACAAGAAGTGATCACCATGCGTCTTGAGGATATTGACTGGTCAGTTGGACGGGTGTTGATTCATGGTAAGGGAGGAGACCTGAGCTATATGCCTCTTCCGATTGATGTTGGCGAAGCATTGGTTGCCTGGCTTCGGAATGGTCGCAGGGGGACATCCCGGCATGTTTTTGTTGCCACTAAACCGCCGTTTGAGCCCCTTACAGCATATACAATCAGACGGGCATTACGCCTGGCCTATGATCGTTCTGGTATAACCCCTCCTCAGGGTGCATATCGAACCCATTCCCTACGTCATGGCCTGGCGATGAACCTGCTGGAGAAGGGCAACTCCCTTGCTGATATCGTGAAGTCTTGCGTCATCAAAGCATGCTAACCACGACGTTATATGCACGGTATGATGTGAAGTCCCTTCGTCCACTGGCACGTCCTTGGCCGATTGAAGGAGAAAAGAAATGACAACCATGACTGACTATATCAACAGGTATTTTGCTCAGCGGGAGCATTTTGGCACGGGTCTTTCCTATTCGGCCGTCACTTGTCTGAAAAACTTTGCGACTTTTGCAACAGCTGAGGGACAGAACCATGTGACGACAGAATTATTCTTTCGCTGGACAGAACAGTCTCCTCCTGTGAGTAATAAGACGCTCTCCTGCAAACTTTCTCATGTGAGGGTCTTTGCCCGCTGGTTACAAAGTTTTGAACCGGCATGCGAAGTCCCACCCCGGGGGTTGTTTCCAAGAATGAACAGGCGACCGACACCTTATATCTATTCTGGTGAGGAGATCATCAAAATCATCACCGAGGCGGCCAAACTGCCTTCGTATAATAATCTTCGGGGCCCCACCTGTTCGATGCTTTTTGGACTTTTGGCGACAACGGGACTTCGTCTCGGCGAAGCCTTGGGGCTGGATGATGGTGATGTGGATACCGAGGAGTGTTTGATACATGTCACGCATGGGAAGAGGGGAGAACAGCGTCTTGTTCCCATCATGTCTTGCACGGCCGAGCAATTGGTGGCTTATCAAAAGGTCCGAGACAGGGTTTGGGGAATGACCTCCGAGCAGGCGCTGTTCCGTTCCTGGAAATGGGGACAACGCCTTGTCCACGAAACGGTTGAAGCCAATTTTGCCCAGGTGGGTATGAACATTGGCTTGCGTGCGAAACGGCAAGATAAACTGAGTGGAACTGGTCCCCGTTTGCATGATCTTCGCCACACTTTTGCGACTCGTACCATCATTGACTGGTTGCGTACAGGTCGTCATATTGATCAGGAGATCTATAAACTCTCCACCTTTCTTGGGCATAAGAATCCTGGTTGTACCTACTGGTATGTAGAAGCTGTGCCTGAAGTCATGCTCCTTATCATGCAGCGGGCCGAAGGTCATCTGGGAATGGGGAGGGACTCATGACGACTTCAGTTACACATTACCTTTCCACCTTTATGAGCCTCTTCTTCAATCAGCTCAGGCAGGATAGGAACGCCAGCCCTCATACCATGGACAGTTATCGCTATACCATGCGATTGCTCCTGGAATATGCAACTGTCAAGTTGAACAAGGTTCACACTGAGCTTCTGGTTGAGGAGATTGATGGTGATCTTGTTGTCGAGTTCCTCCACCATCTGGAAAAGGAGCGAGACAACAGCATTCAAACACGCAATTTGCGTCTTGCTGCGATCAGGGGATTGTTTGCCTACATTGCCCGTCGGGAACCGGGGTTGCTTTTAACTTGCCAGAGGGTATTGGCCATTCCCAAAAAACGTGCCCAGAAACAGATGATGGACTACCTGGAACCGGCTGAATCATCAGCCCTGCTGGCGGCACCGGATCTGTCCACCTGGATTGGCCGGCGAGACCGGTGTCTTTTAGTGGTCGCTTTACAGACAGGTCTCAGGGTATCGGAGTTGATAGGCCTGAAACTTGAGGATGTTTACCTGGCCAGGAAACCGCATGCCTATGTTCATGTTTGCGGCAAGGGGCGAAAGGAGAGGAGGGTTCCCCTTCGTGGTGACAGTTTTGAGGTCTTGACCGAGTGGTTATGGGAACGGGGCGAGACAGCGGATACGGCGTTGTTTCTGACGAACCGTCGCAGTAGGTTCAGCCGGGATGGTATTGAGCGTATTGTCAAGAAATACGTCACACTGGCCACCAAATCCTGCCCTTCCATTGGTGAGAAACGGGTCAGCCCCCATACTTTGCGTCATTCCTGTGCCATGGATTTGTTACGTCACCAAGTCGATTGTGCTGTTATTGCTCTCTGGCTCGGCCATGAAACGATGGATACCACACAGATTTATCTGCATGCCGAAATGGAGATCAAGAAACGGGCCATGGATCAGACCAAACCAGTGGATATTCCCAAAGGTGTTTATAAACCGAGAGATGGTGTTTTGGCGTTTCTGAATACGTTGTAAAAAAGTGTTATGCCGACAAATTGAATCTCAAAGCCCCTATTGAAGGGGATCCCGAGTCATTTGTCGGCATAATAAATTTGTCGGCATTTGCTATGTTATGCCGAAATCGGCATAACATGGCTGAATTGGCAGTTCGCATGGAAAAGGTCCAGCAGAAGATATCGGGGAGTTTCCGCAGCAAGCAGGGAGCAATCAACCGTACCATCATCAGGACGGTTCTTGCGACAGCCCACAAGCAAGGCTGGAGCATGCTGGGAACGCTTCGTGCCTCACCGGAGGATCTTGTCGAAACGCTTGTGGTAGATATCCCCGTTCAGGCGTCTGGATAAAACCCTTTCGAAGTGCCTGCCAATCGCAAGTCGGTAACAAGCGACCATCACCATGTGAGACATTGGTATCAATAATGCCATTGCATCGGGTGGCATTCCTGCCTAAAATACGACTTCATAATAAGGGGTGCTGAATAGTTACTTCTATAGTTTTATATGATTTTAAGAAAAAAAGGTAGTTTTACTTGACCATTTCACTAAATCCGTTAGCGGGAAAAATACAACCACTTACAGAGGCAGAAAATTCAATTATTGCTTGTAAAGACAATATTGATTTCCTTACTACTTTACCAGATGATTATATAAAGTTAATTGTTACCTCTCCACCTTACAATCTAGGGAAAGACTACGAATCGCGCACTCCACTTGATGACTATTTAATTCAACAGAAATTAGTGATTACAGAATGTGTACGAGTCCTTCATCCACAAGGATCAATTTGTTGGCAGGTTGGAAATTACGTTTCTAACGGGGAAATTGTACCACTTGATACACTTACCTATTCGATATTTCGAAGCTTAGGTCTTAAACTTCGTAACAGGATCATCTGGCATTTTGGTCACGGACTGCACTGTACTCGACGTTTATCAGGACGTTACGAAACGATAAATTGGTATACATTATCTGACGACTATACATGGAATCTGGATCCTATAAGAGTACCGGCAAAATATCCTGGGAAAAGACATTTCAAAGGACCAAACAAAGGCAGATTATCAGGTAATCCCAAAGGGAAGAACCCTAGCGATGTTTGGATGTTCCCTAATGTCAAAAGCAATCATCCAGAAAAAACATTCCATCCCTGTCAATTTCCAATTGAGTTGGTTGAACGATTAGTTTTGTCAATGACTAATGAAAATGATATTGTTTTAGATCCTTATATGGGAGTAGGTTCGGCCATCATTGCTGCCTTAAAGCATAAACGTAGAGCCTATGGTTGTGATAATATTCCAGAGTATGTTGAAATGGCTAAAAAGCGGATATCTGCATGGCGTGAAGGCACACTTCGTACTCGACCAATGGGGAAACCCGTTTATGATCCGAGTTTACCTAAGGGGGGGCATTAATGCAGATTGCTGCTCGTTACTCTCACCTTAATGGCGAAGAATACTTGTTAGTCCATAGGCCAACCCTTTGGGAGGAGGTTCAAAGGGTAATCGAAAATGTAAATGCAGAAGACTGTAGAACGAAGGTTTCAAATGAACAACGGAAAAAAGGGAAAATTTTGTATTCACCTGTTGCTATGAACAAAGAATTCAAAAACGGATTTAAAGGGCTAGATTGGAAAGAAAGACGAAATACCTTTTGGGTAACAGCCGATGAACGTCTTTTGAGAGGTATTTATGGTTACCCACCAGAAGAACAAAGAGCCAAAATCATAAATGAAGGGCATGTACCGATACAATCTTATAATCAAACGGATTTTGTAAAAGATCGTGTTGCTGTCGAAGTTCAATTCGGAAAATACTCATTTGTTGCGCATGATCTTTTTGTTAAGCATCTGAGTTTTTATGTCTCGGATATAATCGATGTGGGCATCGAAATACTGCCCATGAAATCTCTTGAAACAGAAATGTCATCGGGTGTTCCCTACTATGAAAGGGATTTGCTCAACGTAATACGTCAAGGCAGAGGTGTTCCAGCCGTACCTCTGGTTTTATTGGGAGTCGAGCCATAAATAAAGGATAACATTGAGCTTTTCAGAAGTGGGTATTTATTGTTCCGATTGATTGTTGAATTAATTGTGTGGAACGCGTTGTTAATAGAAGTCAGCTATGCCTCCGAATACCATTCAAGCGTTCAAGTAGATGTCTGTAAAACTTTCCCTGACCAGAACTACCAGGAACATATTCATCTTTATTTAGGATTTCTTCTTTAATATGGATATGACTAAATATATCTGCAAAATCGTTCTTTTCTATAATGCTTGGTTTATCAGAACCGATCTTCAATAAAAAGACATCCTTCATAAACCGGTTCAGGGCATTGAATCCTGTTGTTCTGGCCAGTATTTGACCTTCTTGTGGATTGCCCCAGGCATTAGGCCACCTTTCTCTAACAGCATCAAAATAATTGGAGACATTCAGGAAGATTGCAACAAAATTATCTTCTCTGTAGAAGTCTACAAAAATTCTTTGTCTCCATGATTCATTTGGTTCACGCTTTTGGGATATACCAAATAAACTTTTTGATCTTTCCTTTTCTTGATTTTGGGGTAGGTGCCTAAGCAAACCATTCACTACAGTTGCTTGGGCAAGCATTTCATCTTCAACGCCAGGTGTACGCACACCTAATCTTTTGATTCTACGATAAAAGGGACCATCCTTATCGTTATTCAGGGCAATAACCACATCGTGGGCTACCTTTATTGGGCTTTTTTCCCTGGCATAATCAAAAAGATCATAAGCAAGGGATTTATTTACTTTGGTCTGAGCCAGATTTACCCGTCCGAATATTTCTGCCTGATCAGCTTTGTCAGCACCAACAAATACCGACACGTTTACATGAAATGGTTCTTTATCAGGATCCCTGCCTTCAAGTCCAGCTAAGCGGTGCTGACCATCAATAACAAATGCTGCTTCTTGTATTGGTTTAGGACGATCATCTTCATTCTCGTTACCATCATAGTCCTTTATTTTCAGGCTATATAAACCATTTTCGAGCTCTTCGAGCTCAACACATCGTTCATCAACGGCAAGAATGACAGAGGTAGGAAAAGTAGCATAATCTAGATTTACATATTCATTCAGTTTTTTTACACGTGATTTTGTTAGTTCCCGTTGTATTCCATCTATTGATTCTGGGTTTTTTTCATGGAACCTCCTTACGTCCGCCGTGGTTATAGCAAGAAGTTTTTTACTGTCAATCGAGCCTATATAAAATTCGCCAATCGGTTGGGTAACTTTTAATACTTTAATTGATACTGGATCCATATTTAAAGCTTCTTTTTATCCCGAATTGCATCTGCATCTTTTAATAGTTTATACCCCGGCTCACTTGAATTCATTCTGATTGATTTTGGGGGTTCAATAACAGCAATCAACCCTATACACACTACCGCTAAAAATAGATATATAAAATATCCAGAATAAATAATTAATGTAGCCAATGGCAGTTCAAAACCATCGCTTTCACTAACAAACAAACCTGATAGCAAGGCTATCACCGTCACTGTCAACAATATGATTTTTTCCCAAGTCCTACTAATTCCGTAACGAAAAAGTGTTACTGTAATAAATCCACACAATCCAAGTATGGGCAAGACCATTTCACCGTTTTCCCAATAACTTGCAAATGAATTCCAAAAATCATCTCCAAAGCTCCCATTTATATCATGTGTCCAAGGAAGGGATGCAACCAGTAAAATCGGTATAAAGGTAAATAGCATGGTAATACACACATCAATTAACCCTCGTCCAATACGCCCTCTCCATTTTTTTAGCCAATTACAAAATTTTTTCATGATTTCTTGAAATTCAAGATATAATATAGATTGCTTCAGTAGTCGGCCTTCTGTTTCGAGCATTGGCAGCTATCACAGATTTCCGTTCTATGGTGCGATAATTCCCAATACCATCATACAATTCGCGGATGCACTTATGGTCAGCGTTGGTTAACAGTATCTTAACACCTCTTACAACGGCACGAGCAAGTGCTTTTTGCAATCTGATCTGGTCCTCCTAACTAAAAATATGTTGATTGTATTTTATGAAACCATTGGCATTGTGTGAAGTTGTGTATGGTGGGTCAGCAAAGATCAAATCCCCTTCAATTGAACTGTCAACAACTTTTTCGAAATCACTCGTGAAAATTTGGGCAAACTTGAGAGCAGAACTTATTTTGCTGAAATCTTCCTCGTCGTTTATGACTCGATCTTTTGCACCAATGGGTACATTGAAGATACCCTTGAGGTTTTCTCTGTATAGCCCGTTAAAGCAGGTTCTGTTCAAATACAAGAATTGAGCCGCTCGCCTGTATGGAATTTTTCTAATTCTCTTCCTTTCCTCATAATAAAAATCTGGTGAATGTAACTTTTGAAATCTTTTGAGTTCATACTCAACTTTTTCCCAATCATCCCTAACCGCCCTGTAGGTTTCAATCAGATGTTTATTAGTATCAGAAAGAATGGCTTCCTTGGGTTTTAAATAGAAGAATACAGCTGCTCCACCTAGAAATGGTTCAATATATCGTCCGGAAAACTCGGGAATTTCAAATGAAGGGTGCTTTGTTAACCATCTCTTCCCCCCTGCCCATTTTATGAAAGGTTTAACCATAGTCTCGTCAAAATAATATTAGTAACTCCCTAGTTTTGCAACTAGAATATGCGTCGGTAAAATAGATTCGTTCATATGACAACATACTCACCAAGATTTGGGATCCGTTTTGAATAAACAAAAGGTAGAAAAATGATCAAGTGCATTTTATTAAAACGGACAAACCAGTAAATCATTTCTGAGATAAAGGATATATCTGTAAGATAACAAACCAAACAAAATCTCCTTAGTTCCTGACTCTGCTGAAGTTGATTTTAAAACTTTGCTTTTAAAATCCACTAGGATTTGAGATCTTGAATGAAATCAACAATTTTAGGATTTACGCAATCCTAGTTTCTAATTCGAAGTAGTAACGTACAATAGGTTATGCTGGGCAACCCTCAAATTTATAGTTCCAATGCCTTTTTGGGGATAAAAAGGTCCTGTACAAACCGTTTGTGGTTGGGTCTTACTCCTGATCAGGACAAGAAATCTCTTCAGTTGAAGCAAATGTGCAATGTGGATGATATTATTGCCCGATCCCTAGCCAGAATGAATCTCGACCCTGATGAGGTTGAAACCTTTCTTAACCCCGAACTGAGGAATGCAATGTTTGATCCAAGTCTATTATTGGACATGGATAAGGCTGCTCATAGGATTTTCAAGGGAATAATTACCGGGGAAAAATTTGCTGTAATTACCAATGGCAGAATGGGATCCATTTGTTCCCTGGCCAATTTAATCAAATGGTTTTCTCACTACTCCAAGGAGATTAATCATTTGGGACTTGAGAAAGATATTGAGGGATTTTTTCCTTCCAGGAAGCATTTTGAAGTTATGGCGAAAGGCCATGACATTATCATTTGCCTGGGGTGTGGTACCAATATTGAGTTTGATTCAGAATGGATTACAGGTACAGATGTGATTGTAATAGACGACCTGATCAGTGTAGAAAACCTTCCCAGAGTCTATGCATTGATCGATTCCAACAGGTTTGATGAGAACCCTGATTTTGCATATCTGGGGATCTCAGGACTTTTCTTTCTCTTGATGGTTGCCACAAATCGTTTGTTTAGGAAAAACAATAGGGAAACGGTCGATTTGTATCCTTTTCTGGACTTGGTTGCTTTAGGGACTGTCTCAGACCACCTCCCGATGATAAAATTAAACCGGGCATTGGTGAGGAAAGGTTTGGAAGGGGTTCACAAGAGAAAGAATATCGCCCTCAGGGAATTTCTGGATACACTTGCTCTACGGAAACCAATTTCATCCTCTCAGTTAGCTTTTCAATTGGGAGAAAGAATTTGTGCCGGCGAGATAAGTCAACAAGGTCAATTGGGATTGGACCTGCTGGTTGCAAACACGAAGGGAAGTGTCTCCAAAATGGTACATCAGCTGAATGATTTGCATCAAACATCAAATGACCTCTGTAAGGAGTATTCCGAACAATTCTATACTCTAATCCGTGAAAGAGAAAGTGATTCCCCTTTGGTTTGGGCCATCCACGAGGCCTGCCCCCTGAGTGTTCTGGATAAATTGGTTTCAAGGTTTAATCAGCAAACCAGCAGACCCACCATCCTGCTAACATACATAGACTCCAGGGTAGTCGCGATTGGACAGTCTGTACCTGGGGTAAACCTTGGAATTATCGTAGCTAATTGCTTAAACGATGGGTTAATTACCGTAGGAGGGGGAAATGCAATGAAAATCATGCTTGAGTTATTACCCCAGGATATCAACAGATTTATTGATCGAGTAGTAACTGAACTATATTTTCAAAGAAAATCTTGGGAAAAATCATTCCCGGTGTATATAGACGGGATACTGGCATCCCGGGGGGTGTCCATATCATTAATCAAGAAGCTTTCTCAGCTTGAACCCTTTGGCATTAATTTTCCAAAACCCCGTTATTGTTTTGCCAATCACGTCATCAGGTCCAGAATAAATCTTGGAAATGGACAATACAAACTTGTTCTTGAGGATGATGTTGGCAAGCGAATTGAAGGTTTTCTCCCCAATAGAGATTCTTTACGCCTGAACAAATTTTTGTTGGGTTCCCGAAAAAAGAAAGTCCATGTTGTTGGTTCCCTTAGCAGTATTGTACGGGGTGGAAAGACTATTCCGACCTTTTTAGTGGAGGATGCAGCAACACCTATTTAGAAAATTTCGGCTAATATCTTGAATGGATGATGCCTTATTTATAAATAGGTAAAAATAGCGGTCCCTTCGTCTATCGGTTAGGATATCAGGTTTTCAACCTGAAGAGAGGGGTTCGATTCCCCTAGGGACTGCCAGTTAATCAAAATTCCCAAGATAATTCATGGAACTCATCAAGGCCAAGACAATCTGAATTTCCAGCCAAATTCCAGAAGTAATCTTTGTACACTTTCATACTAGGTTTTATGAATTAATTTTTCACCTCTGTTCTAATGCTCTTCCTTCCTGAATAATGAGACTCACCTATGGCACCAAAACCTTCCTTTAGACTTGGTGTAGAAGAAGAATACTTGATTGTTGATCCCACAACAAAGGATCTGATACGCCAACCAGACCCCAAGTTTATGGAGGTTTGCCAAGAAGAAATTAAGGGCCAGGTTACAAACGAATATCTACAATGTCAGGTTGAAGTCGGTACAAAACCCCATACCAGTGTGAAGGAGACTTATAAGGAACTTCATGAGTTACGGACAATAATCTCACAAGTTTGCAAGAAATTTGGCTATGCGCCAATAGCAGCTTCAACACATCCATTCGCAGCTTGGAAAGATCAAACTCATACACCCAAGGAAAGATATGACGCGATTGCCCAAGATTTTGGAATTACGGCACGAAGAATGCTGATCTGTGGAATGCATATCCATATTGAAATTGAAGATGAAGCCTTACGCATAGATCTGATGAACCAAGCCATTTATTTTCTTCCCCATTTACTGGCTCTCTCCTGTTCATCACCATTTTGGGAAGGTGAGGACACTTCCTTTTCATCTTACAGGCTTGCCGTTTTTGATTCCTTACCACGTACAGGATTACCTGATACCCTACATTCATATTCAAGTTATACTGATCTGGTTGATTCGCTCGTTTCAACTAATTGTATTGAGGATTCGAGCAAGATTTGGTGGGATATAAGACCATCTGCAAAATTCCCAACACTTGAACAGAGAATTACGGATATTTGTAGTTCATTGAGGGATACCATTGCACTAGTTGCCACTTACCAATCATTAATTGCCTATCTCTATAGATTGAGGGCATCTAACCAAACCTGGAGGCCATATCCTCGAACACTGATAACTGAGAACCGATGGAAAGCTCAACGATATGGGGTTTCCGGTGATTTAATCGACCTTGGCATAAATGAATTGGTTCCATTTGAGGACTTGACCGAAGAGTTAATTGATTTGTTATGGTTTGATGCTACTGAACTTTCCTGTGTGGATTATCTTGTCAGAATCAGAGATATTTCTAGACAAGGAAGCTCTAGCGATCATCAAAGAAAAATATTTCAAGATGCTATTTCAGAAGGACATTCAAGCCTGGATGCTTCAAAAAAGGTGGTTGAATATCTGATGGATGAGTTTTTAAGGACTTAATCGCAATCAACGACACCGACGCCAGACCGAAGCAGGATAATTGTTTCATCAGTATACAGCTATAAGAGCCCATTCCTATTTTTAACACCCAATTCCTTTTGGAAATTATTTCCAAAAAAAAATGCCTCCATTCAAGGAGGCATTTTATGAGATTGTATGAATTCTAGGCCATCCACCATCTTTCACCAATTCTGCCTGTATCCATCTGATAAACATTACCAATGTCAGGACCGTGAGCCAATTTAGTTGATGCTGCATCAACATAATTCGCGTACATAGGAATAATGGTACCCCCTTCCTGAGAGATCAGGGATTGCATTTCATGATAGATCTCTCTGCTCTTGTCAGGATTAATTTCCTTTCTTCCCAACAACAACAATTCCTGGAATCTAGCATTGTCCCAATGGGTATCATTCCAAGGAACTCCTAGCTCGTAAGCTGTTGAAAAGGTCCAATCCTCAGTGGATCTTCCTGACCAGTAACAGGCACACCAGGGTTTTTTCAGCCAGACATTTGACCAATAACCATCTGCCGCTTCCTGTACAACATTGATATTGATGTTGGCATCCTTGGCGGTGGCTTGGTACAGTTGTGCTGCATCCACAGCACCAACAAATGCTGCATCAGAAGTACTTAGGTCAACATCAAGAGAATCCATCCCTGCCTGTTTCAGATAATACTTTGACTTGTCGGGATCAAAAGTCAGGGGTTCCAAATTTTCATGGAAATATGTATTGGCAGGACCAATGGGATTGTCATAGGAAACCCTTCCATGTCCACGAAGTATTTTGTCTACCATTTCCTGACGGTCAATCGCATACTTCAAAGCTTTCCGTACATTTACATCATCAAACGGTGCTATATTTGTCAGCATTGGGAACGTGAAATGCTGGTTTCCAGTTACTTCAAAAATCTCAATGTTGGGGTTGGCTTTCAAAAGTGATTCAGTTTTTACATCAATTCTGTTTATGGCATCAACCTGTCCTGTAAGAAGGGCATTCATCCTCGCCGTACCATCATTGATTGCAATCATTTCTATACTGTTGAACCAACCAGCTCGCCCATCCTTGTAATGGCCATCGACTCTCGAACCAAGGAACCTTACTCCAGGATCAAATGTTTCAACTTTGAAAAGTCCTGTACCTATACCATTTAACATGGCTTCCTCAACCATACCGGCAGGATACATAACAATGTGATAGTCGGCCAGCATTGTTGGGAAACTGGCATTCCCCCCTCTGAGCGTTAAGGTTACCTGATTGGCACCTGTAATTTCCATATTTGAAATCTGCTCAACAATTGGCTTGGCTGCAGATTTAGCTCCCTCTGCCACGTGAAGCTGAAGGGATTCAATTACATCTTCTGGGCCAAAATCCTTGCCATTATGGAAGGTTACACCCTGTCTCAAATTAAAAATCCAGACATCACCTTCTGCTGAACCTGGTTCCCAACTTTCAGCAAGTTCACCAACCAGTGTACCATCAGCAGCAATTTCAGTTAAGCAGTCAAAAACCGATCCCATGCAAGCCATTTGCATAAACAGGTCCGAATGAGTCCTGGCATCCCAACTATCTGAAGTGTTTGCCCCACTTGCACCTACTCTTAAATCTCCTCCCCTTTGGGCTTCGGCTTGTAAAAGTTGTGGTGCTACAGCCGAGGCAGCTATCAAAGCGCCTCCAGCTTTTAAAGCCCCGCGGCGACTGATATCCAATTTCATAAATCCCTCCATTCCTGAATTTCCGTATATCCCTTCCGGGAAGGTACATCGTTATTGGTTAAGTATTTTCCCTGTGCTTGTCAACTTTCCTTGAATTGAGTAGCTTGTCCAGCCAGGTTGGATCCATTTCGGGTACGGAGCTCAGTAGCAGTTCCGTGTATGTATGATGTGGTGGTTTGAACATATTGTCCTTGATACCTTGTTCAATCACCTCACCATTCTTCATAACAACAACATCATCTGCAATTGCACGAACAGTAGCCAAATCATGTGTAATGAACATGTAGGAAAGATTGAAATTGTCTTGCAGATTGGCAAGTAGTTTGAGGATGCCTTCCGCAACCAATTGATCCAATGCAGAGGTTACCTCATCACAAATGATAAATGAAGGTTCTGAAGCCAAAGCCCTAGCGATACCAATTCTTTGTTTCTGACCTCCGGATAGCTCTGAAGGTAATCGATCAATATAGGTTGCAGGGTCCATTTCTATCTGTTCCAGCAGTTCTTCGACCCTCATTCTCTTTTCCTTACCTTTTAACCCAAGAAAGAACTCTACAGGTCGACCAATTATTTCATAGATCGTTTTTCTTGGATTCAAAGCCGTATCGGCCATTTGGTAAATCATCTGGATTTTCTGTAGGTCCTGTTTTGTACGTTTTTTGTAATGGGAGGGTAAGGGGGTACCATTAAAACAAATTTCCCCGGCAGTAGGTGGTAATAATCCTACAATACACCTGGCAGCTGTGGATTTCCCTGATCCAGATTCTCCCACGACCGCTACAGTCCTTCCTGGAAAAATATCAAAACAAACATTTTGCAAAACTGGAACCTTGCCATAACTTGCATTAACCCTCTTTAATGAAACGATTGGGGTTGAGCCCGCCGAAACATTCGGTTTGGCAGGTCTCTTGAAAGTTCTTACAGCCCAGAGTGTCTTGGTATATTCTTCTTGAGGTTCTGATAGCATGATATCGGTTTCTGCTTCTTCAATCTGATCTCCCTTTAACAAAACCTTAATCCGGTCAGCCATTTGGGCTACTACAGCAAGATCATGAGTTATATAAATTGCAGCTGTATTGAACTGATCAACGATTTCCCTAATTGCGGATAATACTTCGATCTGGGTAGTTACATCAAGTGCTGTGGTAGGTTCATCAAACACAATTAAATCTGGGCGACAAGACATAGCCATAGCTGTCATGGCTCTTTGAAGCTGCCCCCCAGAAACCTGGTGCGGATACCTGAAACCAATTTCTTCAGGGCTTGGTAATTGGAGTTTACGGTACAATTCAATAGCATCCTTGCGGGATTCCTGGACAGACATAACCTTGTGTTGAACAGGGCTTTCGGTATGTTGATCTATAATCCTGTGAGCTGGATTAAATCCGGCAGCAGCTGACTGGGCAACGTAAGCTATTCGTTTACCTAGAAGGGATCTTTTCGTTTTTGCATCTGCTTTCACCAGATCTATTCCATCGAAATAAATTTCTCCATCTGAAATCCTACATCCCTCCCTGGTAAATCCCATGGCTGCCAATCCAATGGTAGATTTACCTGCCCCAGATTCTCCAATAAGACCCAAGACTTCCCCTTTCTTAAGATGAAGGTCAATACCGTTAACGATCTGAATCCATTTTTCATCAGTCAAACCTTCGATCTTCAGGTCCTTGACAATTACAAGATTCTGATTGTCCATTATTACTCCTTAAAACCGGAACTCTTGTGTAAAACCCAGTCCACAATAAAATTTACTGCTACGGTAAGAAGAGCAATCGCACCTGCTGCTAATAATGGAAGGGTAGCAGTTAGCGGGCTAAATGCAGCAAAATTAATAAATTGAGCCAAATCACGAACCATGGTACCCCAATCTGCCAAGGGAGGTTGAATACCAATACCAAGGAACGATAGAGCTGAAATGGTCAGGAATACAAAACAGAATCGTAGACCAAATTCAGCAAGGAGTGGTGCCATGGCATTTGGAAGTATTTCCCTGAAAAGCAAATATCTTAAGGTTTCACCTCGCACCTTGGCCGCTTCAATGTAATCCATTACGACGATGTTCAACCCTACTGCCCTCGAAAGCCTGTATACCCTGGTACTATCGAGTACAGCAATAATCAGCACCATGTAAACCATGATCATTATCTTGTTGGACCCAGCCCAGGCCGTGGCGATCGTCATTAATAACAAGGCAAAAATTAATTGCGGAATTGCCATCAATGCATCAACCGCTCTTGATAAAACCTGATCAATCCAACCACCCATTGTGGCAGCAAGAAACCCTCCTGTAATACCGATTACAAAAGAAAAAACAGTTGTAGCAAAAGCGATTCCAACAGTATTTTGGGCTCCGTAAATCAGTCTGGACAAAAGATCTCTTCCCAATTGGTCGGTTCCTAGGAGAAATCTGGGATCTCCACCAAGTTCTGGATTCCCCCCCGGTAATACATTAATGACTTCAAAAATCTCATCCTGTTCGTAAGGTGCAATAAAATCTGCAAATACCGCTAAAATGGCATAGAGAATTACGGTTAGTATGCCGAAGGCAGCTGTAACCGGCATGGATCGAAATAGTTTTTTTGAACTATCGGTTCCAATTTTCTGCCCGAGAAATCGAAATAGAAATCCTGCCAATCCACATATCAATAATAGCTGAACTCCCCATATGAAGAACTTAATCTGAAGGATGAAGTAAACATACAGTGTGAACAGAATTAAGGAGGTGCCAAATACGAAACCAACCCCAACAAGGTAGGTCATATCCCTAAAATAAATGTTCCACTCGTTTTTGGGCCAATTTATCTTCTGACCAGACCATCTGAATATTCCGCCTAAGGCAAAAATGCCTACAAGCCAGATTAACAGGTAAAATAAAATCATTTTATTACTCTATTTGGGGTGCCTTAACCTGGGATTTGATAGGATTGTCATGATATCAGCCAGAAGATTTAGAAGTACATATGAGGCAGCAAAAATAAGACAACAGGCCTGAACTATCGGTATATCCCTTACCTTGACACTATCCACAAACAATTGGCCAATACCTGGATAAACAAAAACAACCTCTACAACCACTACACCAGTAATTAAATAGGCCAAATTCAATGCAATAACGTTGATAATCGGAGCAAGTGAATTTGGCAGAGCATGACGAACGATAATCATCAGCGGTGATGTACCCTTTAACCGTGCCATTTCGATATAGGGAGATGCCATGAGATTTATTATTGCAGCTCTAGTCATTCTCATCATATGTGCGGTAACGATCAGGGTTAATGTGAGTGCGGGTAATATTGTCCGATCTAACTTTTCCCAAAAAGTCATACCTTCGTAAACATTGGAAAGTGAAGGAAATACGGGGTTTAAAACTGCTAGGAATAAAATCAGAACATAGGCCAGGAAGAATTCTGGAGAAGAAATCGAAGATAGTGTTGATATGTTGATAGCCCGGTCAAAAACAGAATTTGCATAGAGGGCGGCCAATATTCCTAACATCACAGACAAGGGAACAGAAATTACTGCAGAAACACCGGCAAGGAACATTGTGTTTTTGAATCTTGGAGCAAGTTGATCAGCAACCGAAGCAATCCCACCCAACTCTACGGATGTACCTCCATATTCAGCGAAATTTGCCTGGGCAAAACTGACCCCGAAATCACCCTTGATTATTCCACCAAGCCAGTCAAGGTATCTTTGGACAGGATGTTTATTCAATCCAAGATCTTCCCTGATTGCCTCGACCGCTTCAGGAGTGGCTCCCTGACCTAGAATTGCTTGAGCAAAATCTCCCGGCAGCATATTTACAGAAGCAAAAATCAGTAATGAAACTACGAACAGGGTAAGAATCCCAAAAACAATTCTCCTCAGTATTATACCAAATATTGTAGCCATCTTAGATTTAACCCTGTATCGTTTTTACCTTTATATGTTAACATTACAAATAAGGGGAACATGAATCTTGTTTGATGCCACCAAGTTTAAGGGTAATTATTGATATTGGTCTGCAAGGAAAATGGTGTCGCTTTACCTTGTTTTCACAGATTGTTAGGAAGAACTTCGCGCTCCAGCTCGTTAGCAATTATGAAATGGATTGATCGGAAGGTGTAATTTTTCCAACCTCCCGAACTGATACAGATTAACTCGGATATTGTGACAAGTTGATCAAAGAGGGATTACAGGAATCCCTCTTCATTAGGGAGATGATCATATTTTCAGTTGGCTTGACGCCTGATAAACGCAGGAACCTTAATCTTATCAATTGGCTTGCCCCTTCGCCCAAGAAAACCGAATTTGAAGTTTGAACTACTCTTTTCCTCATGCTGGGATTGTGGCAATTCCTCTATGGACTCCCCATCCGGGTGTTCTTCTTCATGCTGCATGGATCTAACTACATCTTTATAACCAAGATTCATCTCGGATTGATTGTCAAAATCCTGTTGAAGGGTTTCATTCCATTGTTGATGTGTCATTCTTTTGGGTGCGGTAAATGACCGAAGAGGCCTTTCTGATAAATCATTTTCATCTATTTCGTTGTCGGAAGAAAATTCATTCACTTCAATACTAGCTCCATGATTCAGTTCCCCGCTTGATATTTGGGATTCTGTGACATGTTCGATTTCATCCTCAGCCATTTCTGCTTCCAACCATTCACCTGCTGCAAAATCTTCAATAGATTCGTGCATAGTGGGCTCCAATTCCCAAGGCTCATTGGATATTGTTTCTCGCTCCTGATTACTTGTTGAAACGGCTTCATCTTCTGAACTAGCCAGCCCAGTAGCTACAAGAGAAACACTTATTCTACCTGTATATTCCGGATCGTGGGTTGTTCCAACGATAACATGAACATCGTCATTAACACATTTCCTGATTTCTTCTGAGGCGGTACTCAAATCAAACAGGGTCTGGTCCTCACCACCAATAATATTGATAAGAACCCCCTTCGCATTTTGAAGATTGGTTTCCTCAAGAAGTTGGTTATTCATGGCATTAAGCGCTGCGACTCTGCCACGTGTTTCTTTTTCCATTTTAGGATCAGAAAAACCTACCCCCATCATGGCTCTTCCAGGGAATTTAAGTACTGAATTTACATCTGCAAAATCCAGATTAATCAATCCCGGCCTAACCATCAGGTCGGTGATGCTTTTTACGCCGTGGTAAAGTACATCATCGGCCAACTCGAAAGCCTTCAATGTGGTTGTATTATCGTTTGATATCGAGAATAAATTCTGATTTGGAATTACCAAAAGGGTATTAACTATTGCTTCCAATTCGCTAATGCCTTTTTCTGCAATCTCCATTCTTTTTGATCCCTCAAAGAAAAAAGGCTTTGTTACAACACCAACAGTGAGAACGCCTAGATCTCGGGCAACCTGGGCGATGATTGGACTTCCACCTGTACCCGTACCACCTCCCATACCAGCAGTAATAAAGCACAAATGTACTCCCTTAAGGATCTCTTCAATTTCTGCTTTGGTCTCTTCAGCTGCAGCTTTTCCAATTTCTGGATTGGCTCCAGCCCCTAATCCTTGAGTAGTTTCTTCACCCAATTGAATTTGATCAATATCTCCTGAGCAATCCATTAACGCTTGGGCATCAGTATTGGCTATTGCAAACTCAACCCCTTTTAGTTCCTTACGCGTCATGTTTTTGACAGCATTACCACCTCCGCCGCCAACACCGAGAACCACGATTTTTGGGTGCCTATTGTCTCTGGCCTCTACCCTTACTGAAGTGAGAGTCATTAGTCTGTACCTATTTTAGTTTTCTGCTCTGGCAGTAGCATTTATACTTTTTTGTAAGGGTTGTCAAAAAATAAATTACTGGAATATATTTTTCAAATAGTTGTTGCTTTTGCGTAACCATTCTGAACTGACCAATGGAAGTATCTCTTCCATCTTTTCCCAAGGGAAACCAGGGGTTGGAGCCTCAAGATGATCAAAATCCCAAACTTCATCCTGTGGTTGGGAAGCAAGCATACACAACCCGACTATTGATGAAAAAGGAGATTCTGCCTTTTCGCTTGGATACCCAGTTAGCTGAACCGGCCGTCCTACCCGAATTCCCTGACCAAATTTTTGCCTAACCAAATCATCAAATCCGGATAGCAAGCTTCCCCCTCCAGTAAAAACAATAGGTTGGGACCCTCCAATCCCCCACTCGAAATTGTTTAATGAATGGCTTAGTTCTTCAAGTATTTCCTCAATTCTTGGTCGAATGACACTTATCAAATCCGATCTTGTAATCTTGGGTGCATTCGGATGATCTATCTGTGTATCAAATTGTATCTTGTCATCCCTTGAAGTGGCTGAAACTCCGCCATGTAAAATTTTTAGCCGTTCAGCATAGCCGCCAGAAATACCGAACGCCTCAACAATATCAGAGGTTACCAACTCACCACCAATGTTGAAGGAATCCGTAAAAAGCATATGATGCTTCATAAATCCGGCAAGATTCGTAACTCCATGCCCTATATCAACAACAACAGAACCCAATTCCAATTCATTTTCCACCAGAGTGGATAATCCTGATGCATAGGCTGAGGAGACAATACCAGCTAAATTCAATTTTGCGAAGGTAAGTGCCTCCAAAATGCTTTCCAGGACTTCCGTCTCTATGGTGACTGTATGGATTGAAATCGTAAGTCTATTTCCAGATTCACCTCTTGGGTCTAGAACTCCACCTCTATGATCAATAGCAAAATTTACAGGTTGGGCATGAATATACTCCCTTCCATTTACCTTGGTGGGTATATTACAATCCAAAATTGCCTTAGCTATGTGTTTTTCCGTAACCTGATTTCCATTTAATTCCACGCTCCCAGAATAAATTCTGGAAGATTGGGTTAATCCCGAAAAACCAATAACAACCTCGTTCGACTTTTTTCCTGCTATTCGAAAGGTGTGATGTAATGACTTTGCAATGGCTAATGAAGTTTTTTCTGGATCAGTAATCACTCCATCCTCAATACCGTCAGAGCCGGTGTAATAAAAACCCAAAACCCGACAACCTAGGTTAGGTGAAAATAAACCAGCCTTTGGTATAACTCTTTCGGAGTTGGTATCACCAACCTGGATAAGGGCTGATGTTAATTTTGAGGAACCTATATCCAGTACATTGATATACCCCTTGGAACGGGCATTATTTTGGTGTTCCCTCATTTTATTTTGAAACTCAAACTGCTCCCTCATAATTATTCCTCTATCTCTTCTTCGTTCCTGTAGTATCTTATATAAACCCGATTTGGAATTCTAAGGTCAAGAATTGAAACCTCCCTGGAAAGTAGGTTTTCCTTCTCATCCAGTATTTTGAGGCTTTGCATAGCCTCGACTGGTTCTTTTTCAGGGAGTTTGACCAATCTCCCTTTATCTAGAACAAGGTCCCATCGGCGCTCCCCCACCCATACCAATCCTCTGATCTGGTGATTTATCTTTTCTGAAACCGAAAGGATTTTTAAAGCCTCTTCAACTTGGTTATCAGCGCCTTTGCCAGCTATCACAAAAAAATCAGGATAGGCATCTCGGCTGGTTACAGTATCAATTGCCAAACCGTCCTTGTCCAAGAGGTGGAATTGATCATTATCATACCAAAGTATGTGTGGGATTCTTTCCTCTACTACAACTTTCAGAACACCATTTTTTTCAATTACCAGCTCAACATCGGTTACAGACGGTATAAAATTTATACCTCTTTTTATTTGGTTTAGGTTCAGACTGAGTGAATCTAGGTTGATTTTTCTTAACTCTTCAGTCAGGTAGAGAGAAATTTGAGTGTCTAAAACCTCCGATGCACCTAAGACTTCTACATCAGTAATTTTTAGGGACTGTTCTCCACCCCACCTGGTAATTTCAGAAAATGGTTCTTTCCAAAAATCTGGATCTGGTGGAAAAAATTTCAACCACAGAAATGCAAATCCACCTGCTATGATGAGTGGTATAACATAGTTAAGGGCTACCTGAGTATATTTATGGAGGAAAAAATGCTTTAAGTAATTTGTCACTTTTCGAAAACCAAAAATAAATTCCTTACTCTCTACACCCAGCCAATTCTATGAGTTTCCTGCAAAGTTTGCCGAGATCCATACCAAATATCCTGGCTTGTTCGGGAGATAGGGAAGTTGGTGTCATACCGGGTTGTGTGTTCGTTTCCAAGAGCATCAAACCCTCCAAACCCCTAGTGTCATCCCAGCGGAAATCACTTCGGGTCAATCCTTCACACCCAAGTGCATGGTGGGCAATTTCAGAATATTCGAGACAGGCCTCAAAAACAGCTTCAGGTATTTTTGCTGGAATTTCATGAAAAGAGCCTCTCTCTGAATATTTGGCACTATAATCATAAAAACCCTCCGTTTTAATTTCTGTAACCGTTAAGGATTTCTTATCGAGTACACTAACTGTAAGTTCCTTGCCAGGAACATATTCTTCAATCATGTAATCAACTTCATAAGCCTTGCCTAATACTGAGGTGGGTATTTCCGAATTGATTATCTTTACCCCCACAGAAGATCCATCCCTAACAGGTTTAATGACAAAAGGAGGGCTGAGGGGAAATTGCTTTAAAACTTCATTTTTTGGAATTTTCAAACTCCGGGGGGTAGGAAGTTTATTTGCTGCGAAAACATCTTTTGCCTTAAGTTTATCCATAGCAATTGAAGAAGCATAGATCCCGGAATGTGTATAGGGAATTTGTAACCATTCAAATATACCCTGAGCACACCCATCCTCCCCCCAACGACCATGTAGAGCATTAAATATAACATCAGGTTTCTCTTCCATCAGTTTTTCTGCCAGGTCAAATCCTGCATCAATTTGAATAACCTCAAACCCCTCCCCTTGAAGAGCAAGGCTACACTCTTTGCCCGTTACCAGAGAAACTTCTCTTTCCGAAGAAAATCCCCCCATAACAACCGCAACTTTCCTGAATTGTTGAGTCGTCATTAATTGTTCCCTACTTTTGGATACATTCGTACATCATTGGATGAACCAGTTCTCCGATTCGGATAATCTCCCATTCCAAAATTACCCCCGTCTTCTTATAAACTTCCCGTCGAACCAATTCGCCCAGATTTTCAATTTGAGTAGCTGTTGCCTTACCCAGATTTACTAAAAAATTGGGGTGCTTTTGAGATACTTGAGCATCACCAATTTGTATCCCCCGGAGACCTGCTTCATGAATCAGTTTCCAAGCCAATAAGTCAGTATCTTCATTTTGTTCCAGGAATGAAGAATAACCTGCAGGATTTCGGAAGGTTGAACCAGCTGTTTTGGAACCTGTCGGTTGAGTTAAATTTCTTTTGTCCAAATAGGTTTCGATCCTAGCCAGAAGAGTTTCAGGATTACCTTTTTCTCCTTCCAATACCACTTCTACAATAATTGCATCTTCCCGCAACCCACTTGTACGATAGGAAAAATTCAACTCCTTCCCATCAATGCACTTGATTTCACCATTCCGGGTTACAATGGAAGCACTTACCAAATGGTCGGCAAGGTAAGAACCATAACATCCGGCATTCATTCGAACGGCACCACCAATGGTTCCTGGAATTGTTCTCAGAAAGGTAAGGTCAATACCAGTTTCTGCTGCTGTAAAGGCAATTTGGGAATCCTTTGTAAATGCACCGGCATACACCCGATTATCCTCACACCGAATGTATGAAAATTCTCTGCCGAGCCTGATAACCAATCCGCGATAACCGCCATCTCTTACAATAAGGTTTGATCCTGCACCCAAGACAAAATAAGGAATACTGTCATCAACATTCCTTATGAAACCTGCCAAGTCGGATATATCCTTGGGCTGATATAACCAATCACCTTTTCCTCCGACACCCAACCAACTTCTGGTACCTAGGGAACAGTCGTTTTGCAAGAGACCTTGGTAATCAAACTCTGCTGAATCTTTAAACAACTCTGGCTTCATAATTAAGTTCGTTTTTGTTATCATCTTTCACTAGAATTTCATGAAGCGCATAAGCCCACTCAGAAATATTTCCAGCACCAAGGAAAATCACCATATCACCTGGACCTGTTTCCTGCCTGATCAGTGAAGTCAGCTCTTCAAGCCCATCAATTGTCCGAGCATTCTTGTGACCATGCTGGATTAGTCCATCCACCAAAGATACATTATTTATCCCTTCAATTGGTTTTTCACCGGCAGGATAAACATCAGTAATGATTGCCATATCAGCTTGGTTGAAGCATCGACAAAAGTCATGGAAAAGACTCTTCAACCTTGTAAATCGATGAGGCTGGTGAACAGCAATTACCCGTCCTTTGGTCTTTTGGAGGGCAGCCTTGAGAACTGCTCTAATTTCTACTGGATGGTGTCCGTAATCATCAATTATTTCCACCCCATTGTATACGCCAACATGAGAAAATCTACGATTTACTCCCTTGAATTCACTTAGGGCTTTATCAATACTGTTCAAATCCATACCCAATTGCTTCGCTACCGTAATAGCGGATACGGCATTCGAAACATTATGTTCTCCAACCATTGGGAGTTGAAACAACCCCTTGGTACCTCCTTCATGGTTAAAACATACCTCAAACCTGGACAAGTCGTTCTCAAAACTTAGGTAATTTACCTGAACATCAGCTTGGTTGGTGGAACCGTAAGTTATAATCCTCCTATCCATAATTCTTCCAACCATCGCCTGGACTTCGGGATGATCAATACAACATACGGCAAAACCATAAAATGGAATATTTGACACAAATGAATCAAAGGCTTTTCTCAAGCTTTCGAATGATCCGTAATGATCAATATGTTCGGGATCAATATTGGTAACTATTGCAATTGTAGCAGGAAGTTTTAGGAACGTACCATCGCTTTCATCAGCTTCAACAACCATCCAATCACCCTCACCCTTACGAGCATTTGATCCATAGGCCTTGATTATTCCCCCATTAATTACTGTCGGGTCAAATCCTCCCTTTTCGAGAAGTGTAGCAACCAAGGTTGTCGTTGTTGTTTTGCCATGCGTACCTGCTACAGCTATGTTGGATCTAAACCTCATCAACTCGGCTAGCATCTCAGCCCTTCTAACAATAGGGAGACCCATTTCTCTTGCCTGAAATAGTTCTGGATTATCTGAAGATATTGCTGAAGAAACGACGACGGCAGCACTTCCAACAACATTATCAGGAGAATGGCCAAGAAAGATTTTTGCCCCCAGCCTATTTAGTCTGCGAGTTATATCTGAATCGTTAATGTCACTCCCCTGAACCGAATAACCCAAGGTTAAAAGAACCTCTGCGATCCCTGACATACCAATGCCACCAATACCGATAAAATGTATTGTACCAACCTGAGTTGAGAATTTCGTTGTGCGATTCAATTTGTTTCTCCAATCTCTAGGTTTTCAACCCTGTCAGCCAATTTTGCAACGGCATTCGGTACCCCCAATTTTTTACTCGCTTCAGCCATTTGATCGGCTTGGTCAGGATTCATCAAGATTTTGCATATTGCCTCACTTATCATTGCAGGATCAAGATTTTTCTCCTTGAGCACTATAGCAGCTTTTGCCCCTTCTAGTATCTGCGAGTTTACGGTCTGATGATCATTGGCTGCTGCAGCAAAGGGAACAAGGATTGAAGGCAATCCCATAGCAGTAATTTCTGCAATGGATGATGCACCAGAACGTGCTATGACCAATTGTGAATTAGCCAACAATTCCGGAATGTCCTCAAAAAATGGTTTAGCAATGTAATCTATTCCTAATTTCCTGTATTCGTTGTCGACCCCCTGAAGGTTTTCCTCCCTAACCTGTTGATATATCCTCAATCTTTTCAGAAGGTCTTTCGGTAATCTTGAAACAGCTTGAGGAATTGTTTCATCAAAAATCCTTGCTCCTTGACTACCTCCTATAATCAAGACTGATAACCTTTCCTGGTGAGGAGATTTATAAGAACCTCCCAATCTAGTTAGTACCTCTTTTCGAAGGGGATTTCCGGTAAATACCCAATGGGTTTGAGGGGGGAATTGTGGAGCAAACGAACCAGAAGCAACTAGTCTTACCCTCTTTGAAAACAGTCTGTTTACAACCCCCATATTGCCATTTTGCTCATGAATTACACAAGGGACTCCCAAAATAATTCCTCCCAATAATGGGCTAAATGTAGCATAGCTACCAAAACCCACTAACCGAGCTGGTCTGTCTCTCAGTAGTTTGCCAAGGACGATCAACAAACCCCAAAACAAAATTAAGGGGACAAAGCTCCTTGCCAGGATACTCCTCTGAGAGAAGGATTTTGAAGGAATTGTTTCCCATTGTGAATCCAGAGGAAAGTTTCTGGCCAATGATTCGACTCTGTGATCAATCCAAACTTTAACCCTCCAACCCCTAGCTAGCATTTCTTCTGCCAAGGCCTGAGCAGGAAAAACATGCCCTCCTGTCCCCCCTGTGGCAATAACAATTAGAGGTTTTGAATTGCTGGGCATTCAGTTTGGTAATCCTGATGTCTCATCAGAAATTAATCTGCCCCTCATATTCTCCTGAGTTCTGGTAAAACAGAGTAATAATCCCAAAGCAATCCCAATTGCCAACATTGATGATCCACCATAGGAAATTAGTGGTAATGTCATACCTGTCGGAGGGAAAAGTTTTGCGGCTACAGCTAAATTAATAAAAGTTTGTAGCACGACATTAATCACCAGACCTGCTCCGGCTAACCATATATAATTGTCTTTGGCCTTATACAGGCGGATGAGAGCACGAAAGGCTATGAAGAAATAGAGTAGAATAATCGCCAAGACCAAAAATAGGCCATATTCTTCCGCGGCAATGGCTATGATAAAATCTGTATGGCCATCCGGGAGATTCCATTTATAATTTCCCTCTCCGACACCGGTACCAAAAATGCTACCGTTTTGGATCGCTTCAAAACTAATTCCGACTTGATCATTTTTGACACTTGTACCAAAGAAAGAATTCACAAATGTATCAATACGACTGGCAAAGTGGGATGAATACAAATAAGCGAGAATTACACCCCCAACAAAGGCACCTCCCACCAAAAGCAGAAGCAATATTGGGGCACCAGCTGTAAAATAGATCACACACCATCCAATAAAAACTAGCCCCGTTTGACCAAAATCAGGTTGTAGTACGAGCATTAAACAGCAAACCAAAGTTAGGAACAGTGATAGATAAATTCCAAAATTGGTTTTATTTTCAAAAGAAATGTGGAACAGCCAGGCAGAAAAAATAATCAGACCGGGCTTTAGAAATTCTGAGGGTTGCAAAGAAGCGAAACCAAGGCTTAACCAACGTTTTGATCCTTTATCAAATCCGGTTCCAATAAAAGGTAACAAAACCAGCAGTATAAAGGAAATTACGAATACCCAGCATCCTACCCTGAGTGCTTCCTTGGGTTTAAGCAAGGAAATTAATATCATGATAGTAATGCCTGCTATGCCAAAAACCGAATGACGGATTACATAGTACAATGATGGTACATTATTCCTTTCCGCCAATGGAGGCGTTGAGGATAAACTCAAAATAATTCCTATTGTAAACAGGGCCAGAACTGCAGCGATTGTCAGTTTGTCTACTTCGCGCCACCAGTTTGCAATATATGCCTCAGAGGGCGTTTTTTCTTCCCACGTGTGGGTTATAGTTGTCATGGTACTGCTCGTTAATTGCTAACCGATCCTTAAAGGATTCTTTTTTGTTAACCGGGCCTCAACAGCCCATCAGGTGCATTAAATCAAATTTCGGAAAAATTCAAGCTATTTATTCTATCAGATTTACTTCTGATATGAAATGAAGACCTCTTTCCTCGAAATCCCTGTACTGATCAAAACTTGCCGCAGCAGGAGCCAAAAGAACTGTGTCTCCTGGTCGGGCATTTTCTGAGGCTGTCCTTATTGCTTCAGGTAGTGTGGTACATAATGAATGTGGAATATGTGACAATTCCAAAGCAAATCTTTTTGCTGAACAGCCATAAAAGTAAGCATGTTTGACATTTGAAAGTGAATTGTTTAGCGTCTTTACTCCCCCATCCTTTACCAATCCACCAGCAATCCAATGTATTTTTTCATGAGATTCCAGTGCCTTGGCTGTGCTCTTAACATTTGTGGCTTTGGAATCGTTGATATAAACGACCCCGTTTTTTGTGGCAACAACCTGGCTTCGATGGGGCAATCCTTGGAATGAATTGAAATAGTCTATAATTTTCACGCCAGCAACTTTCATATGGTGGCAGGCCAAATAGGCTGCTGCCGCATTCTGGAGGTTGTGGTTCCCCATTAGGCCGGGATTTCTATCCAATGTGTAGTAACCGATTTTTTTTGAATCTGAAAACTCCGTGAGTTGTTTATTCGAGGCAATGATTCCATGACCAGGAACTTTAGCTGATCCATGGTTCGAAATTCTTGCCAACTTTATTCCACCTTCCCGAGATATAATATTGTTGGCCAAAAACTTACCTTCTGGTTCATCGATTCCAATTATAGCCATTTCAAGGTCTTCTCCCTCGAATAACCTCCTCTTGGCTGCAAAATAACCTCCCAACCCGTGGTGTCTGTCCAGATGGTCTTCGTCAAGATTTAGAAAAATAGCCACATCTGGATTCAATGTGCTGGCCACTTCGAGCTGGTAGGAAGAAACCTCAAGAACTATGTGGGTGAGTTTTTCCAAATGTTCCAATCCCAAAACACCTATTCCGATATTGCCAGCAATTGCACTGACAAATCCGTGTGAAGCCAGAACATGATTGATTAATGCTGTGGTCGTTGACTTACCGTTGGTACCTGTAACTGCGATGACCTTTGGTATTTGATGGTTGCTTCTCTTGAAATACTGCAGGAACTGAAAGAATAACCCAATGTCATTATCCACCGGAACTCCTTCCTTCATCGCCAAACGTACTATTGGATGTGGCTCAGGATAAAGGTGAGGTATTCCTGGTGAAACAATCAAACGGGAAATATTATTTGTTTTCCAAAAATTTTCCTGGGTGATATCTACAAGCTTGATGTTACCATCTTGGGCAGATTCACGTGCATGCTCAACTTCATCCCAAGGGAATACATCTGCCTCGCCTGCCCTTAGTGCATTATAGGTAGCCAATCCAGACCGTCCCAAACCGAGGACAGCGATTTTTTTTCCTTTTACACCGGGTGCCTTAATCACCTATCTGACTTTCAGGGAGGCTAGTCCAATCAGGGCAAGAATAAGGGCTATAATCCAAAATCTAATGACAATTTGAGGTTCGCCCCAACCCCTCTTTTCAAAATGATGATGGATAGGAGCCATGGCAAAAATTCTTTTTTTGGTTTTCCGATAATACAATACCTGAATAATTACACTCAAAGCCTCAACCACAAACAACCCACCTATCACAGCAAAAACAATTTCATGCTTTGTCAAGACCGCAATCGTTCCAACGGCACCTCCTAATCCCAAGGATCCTGTATCTCCCATAAATACTGCTGCGGGGGGTGCATTATACCAGAGAAATCCCAATCCTGCCCCAATTATACTAGAAGTAAAGACTAAAAGTTCTCCGGTCCCTGGGACATAATGGACATCCAAATACTCTGTAAAATCTATCCTGCCTACTGCATAAGAGAGAATACCAAGGGTACCAGCAGCTATCATTATTGGAACAATTGCCAAGCCATCAAGCCCATCGGTAAGATTGACAGCATTTGCCGAACCAACAATGACAAATGCCGCAAAAGGTACAAAGAATATACCTAAATTCACCAACCAATCTTTAAATATGGGGAAAGCCAACATTCCAGAAAGGTCTGTGGGATGCACAACCAAGGCAACGTAACCAACAATACATCCAATAATCAGTTCTACCCCAAACCTCTTTTTTCCTGATGAACCTCGATGGGTTTTGGTCCTGAGTTTGGCCCAGTCATCAATCATTCCAATCAAGGATAGGGCCAATGTGGTAATCAATGCGATCCAGACATAAACATTGTCCAGTTTTGCCCAAAGCAAAGTTGATAGAACCACGGCTCCGATAATTAATACCCCTCCCATGGTCGGAGTTCCAGACTTGGACTGGTGATCGGGACCGATTTCCCTTATTGGCTGACCATGCGGTTGAATTCTCTTGAGATACCTGATCATGGGTGGTCCCAAGAGAAAACCAATCAGGATTGAGGTCATTAATGCCCCACTAGCTCGAAAAGTAATGTACCTGAAGAGATTGAAGAAATCTCCTCCATCAGACAATTGAGCCAACATTTCAAACATACTTTAATTTATCCTTTTCTAAATTTGTTTGTGGAGAAGTTTTATTCTCTGAACAATGTCCGAAGCCCTTGAACCTTTCGAACCCTTGACAAAAACCAGATCCCCTACTGAGACAATATCCTTCAGCCTTGAAGCAATACCTTCAGCAGTTTCTACCCATATTCCTCTTTTTTCTTGGGGCAAATTGGAATGAAAATTTTTCATCAATGGTCCGATACAATGGAATTTGGTTATCGTTTTACATATGGGATTACCAGCCAAATTGGAATGGATTTCTGGACTTTCTGGACCCAACTCCAACATATCACTCAGGATGGCGATTTTTCTTTTGTAACCCTCCATGGAAGCTACTACTTTCAAACCAGCCAAAAGCGACATGGGATTGGCATTGTAACTATCATCCAAAAGATCAAAGGAATAATTATCATCCACACTGTCCATATTTATTTTCTTTAGAACTCCCCTACCATCCTGAGGGCACCAGAAAGTCAGATCCAGGGACGCTGTAACCTCATTACCTCCCACTTCTTTGACAGCGGCCAGAACGGACATGGCATTCAGTGTATAATGCTCCCCTCTCGCTGAAATTTTTGAAATCACTTCGGAACCATTTACCCAAAAATTAAATTGCGTACCACCAGGTATGAATTTAATGTCCTTAACCTGGTACTGTGCCGCTGAATTGAAGCCGAACTTAATGATTTTTGCTCCCTGTTTTATTGCTGCTTCCTCAAGAATGGAAGTTGTTTCAAGATCACCATTGATTATTGCCGTTCCCTTGTCAGTCAGTCCACCAAATATCTGGGACTTTTCTATTGCAATAGCATTAACGTTTTTAAAGGCTGCCAAGTGCGCTGGTCCAACTGAAGTGATTATACCGACATGGGGTCTAACCATCTTGCTTAGGGGAAGGATTTCACCAGGTGAATTCATTCCAATTTCAAATATGCCGAATTCTGAATCCTTGGGCATCCTGGCCAGAGTTAAAGGTACTCCCCAGTGATTATTGTAGCTTTGTTCAGCTGCATGGGTCTTACCCTGTTTAGCCAATACCAACTTGAGAAGTTCCTTTGTGGTGGTTTTGCCGACAGAACCTGTGATCGCAATAATTTTTGCCTGCGTCTCATTTCTTCTAAAACTGGCCATATCTTCAAGCCCTTGCTGAACAGACTTGACAACAAGAAGAGGTTTCTCAACAGATACGTTATCCGGTATCCTGGATACCAAGGCTGCAGACGCCCCTGCTTTAAAAGCCTTCTCGACAAAATCATGACCATCTCTTTTATCCGAAAGAGCAACGAATAAATCCCCCTCGGATAAAGTTCTCGTATCAATTGAAACACCTTGGGCAACCCAAGGTGAGGTAGAGTTACCCTTAGTTGCTTTTTCAGCTTCTTTTGAATTCCAAATCATCCCGGGTTTTTCCCATCACTAATCCGGGTTGCAATACTTGCCTGTTCTGAATCTGAAAAGGGAAGTTCTGTGGTACCTACAATTTGTACTTGCTCGTGTCCCTTACCAGCAATCAGCAAGGCTTCACCAGGCGCCAAATCATGAACTGCCTGCATTATGGCTATTGATCGATCTCCGATTTCTGTGGCACTGGGACAACCCTTTAATATTTCCATACGAATAGTAGCTGGATCTTCCGTCCTTGGATTGTCGTCCGTTACATAAACCACATCAGCATTTTTACGGGCTACTTCTCCCATTAATGCTCTTTTTCCTTTATCTCTGTCACCACCTGCACCAAACACTACACGGACTTTACCCAAAAAATGGTTCCTTAATGATTTCAATGCCAGTTCCAGGGCATCTGGAGTATGAGAATAATCTACAAATACCATTGATCCATTTTCTCTTTCAGCTGCCTTCTCCATTCTTCCTGGAACTGATGACAACCTTTCCAAAACATTGAATACCCTGGTTGGATCCATCCCGGAACCAATGATTAATCCAGTTGCCGTGAGTGCATTCAATGCCTGAAATTCTCCGATTAAAGGAAGATAGATTTCATATTTCTGGCCTTTCCACTCAAACATGATTTCCTGGCCTGATTTCAAAAATCTTTGATTAAGCAGAACAATATCGGTATCTGACATGCCAACCTTAATTGTTTTAATCTGCCTTGATTGAGTAATTTTACATAGTTTCTTACCCCAATCGCTGTCGGAGCATATTACTGCAAAGCCATCTGAACTCAGGTGTCGTTCAAATAATGTTGCCTTTGAGGCAAAATACTCGTCCATTGAGGAATGGTAATCAAGATGTTCCCTTGTTAGGTTTGTGAATGCTGCAGCTTTGAACTTAACTCCATCCAGCCTTCTCTGCTTAAGGCCATGTGAGGAAGCTTCAAGGGCAACATATGAAATACCTTCCTGCGAAATGAGGCTTAAATGATGATGTAGCGATAATGGATCCGGGGTGGTGTGTTTAAGAGATGCCGAATAAGCTCCCTCAATCCCGGTAGTCCCGATATTTACAGCCGGAAACCCTAATTCTTCCCATATCTGACGGCACATGGAAGCCACGGATGTTTTACCATTCGTACCTGTGACTGCAACCAAATTTTCCGGAATATTACCGAAAAAACTGGCTGTCGCTTGGGCCAATAAACTTCTTGGTTCTGGGCTAACAATTAAACAGGTATCGTCATCTACCCCAATATTCTTGGCTATTTCCTTACCTTCAGTATCCGTCAGGATTGCTACTGCTCCCCTGGCTAAGGCTTGGGGAATATATTTAGCACCATGAGTATTGGTTCCGGATAAAGCAGCAAAGAGAAACCCTTCCCTCACCTTACCACTTTCCACAGCCAAGCCTTTAATTTTTAGACTCATACCTTCCGAAAAACCTAAATCCACCAACCGGAAATCTAGGCTGTCGTCTTCGGAACACATGATATTCATCAATTCGAAGCCAATGTTATTTCTTTTGGTAAGGGATTATCCGGAATGACTCCCAAAACTGGTCCCAATCGGGCTATTATTTCACCTGTTAAAGGAACAACCGTATGTCCAGCCTGCCGCTGATATTCTGAATCATCTCCCGAAGATGCCTCATCCAACATTACTACAAGAGAATAATTGGGTTCCTTTCCGGAAAATACTGATGCAAAGATAACAAAATTTTTATTTTCCAGGTATTTTCCATTTGGACCTACCTTTTCTGATGTTCCTGTCTTCCCTCCAACAAGATATCCATCAATTCTGGTATCTCTTGCGGTTCCGTTATCAACTACATTCAGTAATAGTGAAACAACATCCCTTGATGTCTCGGGAGCTATTATTCTTTTCCCATCTTCAATACCATTGGTCTGAAGTAAAGTAGGTTTTATATTATACCCCCCATTCACCAGAATTGCGTAAGCAGTTGCCAGGTGAAGAGGTGTGATTGCTATACCATGCCCAAAAGAAATTGTTGCCAAGGTTATGTCATTCCAATTTTTCTCTTCTGGAACAGAAGGAGCGGCAGATTCATGCAATTCAATATCACTTTTTTTGCCGAATCCCAATGCCATAAGAAACCTTCTCTGAGCTTCATTTCCAACCCCTAGGGCCATTCGGATTGAGGCTGTATTCTTGCTTCGTGCTATAGCTTCCAAAACTGTCATTTCGGTATGGTATTTTTTATCACTGAATTCCTTATGCCTTATCCGAATTGGAAGGGTGGAAATCATTGAATCCTTTTCAACAAAATTCTTGTCCAATGCCATGGCTGCAGAAAATATTTTGAAAGTTGACCCTAATTCATAGGTACCCTGTGTGACCATATTGAATAGTGGATTGTTTGCACCCGTGACTGGTTTATTGAAATCAACCCTCCGGTTTGGGTCGAAATCAGGTAAGGATACAAGCGATATTATTTCACCAGTATGAACATTCATCAATACCGCACTTCCGCCCTTTGCACCAAACCTCTTTATACCCAAGTCCAGCATTTCTGTAAGGATTTGCTGCGCTCTTATATCGATCGAAAGGGCCAAGTCTGTCCTATTACTATCATTTTGATTTAAAAACTCATTGAAATACTTCTCTACTCCAGCCACACCAACAATTTCGGCCTTATCAACATGCTCCTCACCATAGGATGTTCCTCCTAGTATATGGGCTGCCAACCTGCCATTGGGGTATACCCTGACTTCCCTTTCGCCAGTATAAATCCCTTTAATTGAAATTCTGTTCACTTGCTGACTCTGGTCAGCAGAGATTTTTTTGCTTACCCAGACAAAGGATTTTTCTGACATTAACCTTTGTTTTAGCACTTCTCGGTCAAACCTGATTGGTGGTTTGATTTCACCCAAGGCATCCAGAAAATCATCAATTTTATTCTTTTCAATCTCCTTGGGATGTGAATAAATCGAATGGGCTGGCAAGTTAGAAGCTAGCAAAACACCATTCCTATCAAGTATATCTCCCCTGGAAAAAAGCTGCTTGGTATTATCCGAGCGGCCTGACATAGATTGGGGGTCGGTATCCAGGGCGAAAAAGGCCATTCGTATCCCGACAGCCAGAAAGGCCATAAGAATAAAAACAATTAATAAATTCAATCGGTTGGACCGGGCAGAAGCGGGGTCCATACCAAAATATCTTTTTCTAAGACTTGTCCAGAATTCCATTTCCTTGTTCACCTACCTCAAATGTTTCTGCTAAACCGTATTGTCGCTTAATTGTTTTTACATGCCCGACTTTATTCATTTTGACTTTCGTTTTCTGGTTCTGGAAAATAGGGCAAATCGTCAATACTTCCATAATTCAGGTTGGTACTGGCAACCAACCATAATCGTTCAAAATTTTCTTCGGTTAGTTTTTGGATAAAATCCGGATTGGTGAGATGGGTCCACTGTATCTCCAAAATTTTTATTTTTTCACTATTCAATTCCTTTATTTCACTAAGCCTGTCGACCTCCCTCCTGACTTCGCTTGTTTGCAAATTGACCACATTAGTTCCAAAACCCAACAGGATGGTTAAAAACAACCAGATAAGAAAAGCAGGCCATTTCATTGCTATGCAAACCCGCACCCAAATCTGGGAACCATAGAAGTGTAGGCGAATTCTTCCTGTACCTTGTTGCGTATTCCAACTCTCAATTTTGCCGAACGTGCACGGGGGTTTCGACTTATCTCCTCAGAGGTAGGGCAAATCGGTTTATTATTCTTTAATCTGAATGGGAATTGTTTTAGTTGTTTCGATGGAAAATACCGATTGTTTATTTCTTTTGGATTAAGAAAGTTTTTTACTATTCTGTCTTCCAAAGAATTAAATGAGATAATCGCTAATTTACCCCCTTCCTCCAATACTCGGGCGGCTGCCTGCAAACCGGCTTCCAATTGTTCCAGCTCCTTGTTGACAACCAATCGCAAAGCCATGAAACTTTTGGTTGCGGGATGTATTTTACCTTTACCTGAACCAGGCACATATCGTTTAATGATTTCCGCCAGTTGAAGGGTTGAATTAATTGGCCCCATCTTTCTCTCGTTTACTATTCCCTTGGCAATTTTTCTTGCTGCTTTTTCTTCTCCAAACAAAAAAAACAAATCTGCCAACTGGGATTCGGAATATTGATTAACCAAGTCAGCTGCAGATACCCCATTTTGGGACATTCTCATATCCAATGGTCCATCCTTATTCAGAGAGAATCCACGCTTATTCTGATCGAATTGCAAGGAGGATACACCAAGGTCGAAAACAACACCGTCCAAAGGTAAGTAAATCTGGATATCTCTGGTTTGATCAATATCACTAAACCAACTCGCGACAAAATGAATTTTGTTTTTGATTTCTTTCGGGAGTTGGTAATATTGGTTACAAGCTTCAGGATCACAATCAAAGGCTATAACTTTCTTTGCACCAGCCTCAATTAGCGCCCTAGTAAACCCTCCTCCTCCAAATGTTCCATCAAGCCAGTAACCTTGAATAGGTGAAACCTCCTGAAGAAACTCCTTCAGAAGGACTGGTATATGAGTACCAGAATTTTCCAATTGATCTGGGTTCTGTGTCATTATTCCAAATCATTCAAGTAAGACCAGAGGATTAGAAACAATATCATCATCTCTGAACATCGCTTCTAATTCCATTTGCTTTTGAGAATACAATTCAGGGTTCCATATTTGGAAACTTTCCCCCTTACCTGCAAAACAGACATTTGATCCAAGGTTGGCCTTGGTTCTTACATTGTGTGGTAATAACATCCTACCGTTAGGATCTATTTGTACAGCAATTGATTTGGTCTCAAAAAAGTTATCAAGAAATTCTCTTTTAGGTGTACCCCGAGGGAACTTTAACTTAATATTTTCATGAATTTCTTGAGAAAGGGTCAGCGGATAACATTCAAGGTGGTTTTGTCTGTTGTCACCAAATACGATGACCAAGGTATTTTGGTCCAGTTCTTTCCCAACCTTGGCATTTTCCTCAATTATTATCCTGCGATAATCTGCCGGGATGGACACTCTACCCTTTTGATCCATTTTATGGGTACTCTCCCCACGAAAAATTGTCAACAATATTTGAAGCCCCTATAATTTTTTTCATATTCATGGGGTAGTCGGACCTGGTTTCTTTTTGCTTTAGAACGACCACCCCCAAATTCCCCTCCCCAGTATTGGCTTCCGTACGTAATTCACCTGCGCCTACCTCAATGCCACTTGCCATGACAACAACCACTCAACTAGAAAAGGTTAGGGTTTTTTGGATATTACTGGTTTTTTATGGGATTACAAGCCAAAATATACCACTTTATATTCTATATATAGATATTTATAAGCAAAATTATCTATATATTGATTTGAGGTAATTTCTTCTACAGAAAATGTGTTTTGGAGCAGTTTTATTTGATCTAAAAAAATTAATTTTTCAAAAAATCAATCAAATTATAAGTTCACCAATCAAAGCAAAAATATTGGCAGTTTCTCCTGATGCCGTGGCAACAGGTTTGCCAAAATCTCCACCTTCTCGAATGACTTTCTCCAAGGGTATTTCTCCCAAAAAAGGTACCCCCAATTGCCGGGCCTCTTGCCTAGCTCCATTTCTGCCAAAAATATAATCTTTATAGTTACACTTTGGACACAAGTAATAAGCCATGTTTTCAACGATACCCAATATTGGTGAATTGAGCTTTTTGAACATTGTTATTGCCCTTCTTGCATCGGCCAACGCCAAATCCTGTGGGGTACAAACAATAATTGCACCACTTAACGGGAATCTTTGGCAAAGAGTCAGTTGTACATCTCCTGTTCCTGGCGGCAAATCAACTATAAGGATATCCAGTTCACCCCATTTTACCTGTTGAAGCATTTGCTGTAATGCCCCCATAAGCATTGGACCTCGCCAGATTACTGCTTCTTCCTTAGGCAGTAAGAAACCGATCGACATCACTTTGATGCCAAAGACCTCTAGAGGAATAATGATTTTTCCATCCGGTGAGTGAGGCTTTGATGAAACACCTGTCATTGTTGGCAAAGAGGGACCATGAATATCAGCATCCAACAAGCCAACCCTATACCCTAGTTTAACTAGGGAAACTGCAAGATTAAGGGACACAGTAGATTTCCCCACACCTCCCTTACCGGAAGCAACAGCAACTATTTTCTTTACACCCTCCAGGTTTTCCAAATTTGTTTCTGATCGCGGATGTCCCCCCAATCTTAAATCTGGTTGTGGTTGCTTAGGTGCCGCCTGGGGCCCCTTGTCCGAATGGGCTGTCATTACGACAGAAACTCGTTCAACGCCAGGAAGTTGCTCCAAAACCCGAACGGCTGATTCCCGTACAGGTTCCATTCTCTTTCCTTTTTCAGGTGGAACCTCCAGGACAAAACTTACATTTCCCTGTTCGATCACCAGAGCTTTAACCATTTTCAGATCTACAATATTCCCCTCTGGAATAGCAATCCTGGCGAGTTCATTTAGAACGATTTCTTTCGACACAGCCATTTCAATTCAATCCTGGAAACTAATCTTGTAAACCAATTCATAGATATTGATACATGGCAGATTTTTCCAGAAGACCAGGATTATTTGATTAAGCTATTAGAAGCATTGCAATAATTGCAACTTGGGGTTGCTAAATCCTGATATTGTGTTGAGGTAATTTGCACCAATATCCCATCACACAAATAACCAACAATAATCTCTCAGTTCGAAAGGAATAAAAAATGGCTGTTCTTGATAATGTATCTTTACCCCGAGTAAATTTGTTTAATTTCTTAGGTGCCTACAAGAAGGCCCTTGATAAGAAATGGAAACAATATAAAATCTACAGGCGAACCGTGAAGGAATTAGAATTTCTTTCCGATAGGGAATTGAATGATATTGGACTTAACAGGTACGATATTCGATCAGTTACCCGAGCAACATGTTTTAAATCATAATTTCCTCCTATACGGAAACACCTACCCAGGTGTTTCCGTCTCCTTTCGCGAACCGTAAACTTCACTTCAGAACAGTAACGAAATCGTTCAAAATCAATTTTTCCTGATTATTGTCGAACTTGATCAACAATCGGTTATTGCTGGTTGCCTTAACTGTTCCTTTGCCAAAAGTACTATGCGAAACCCTTGTCCCTTCTGAAATATTTTTGTTTTTGGTTATTTCCCGGGATAGTTTCTTCCGTTCCTGTTTAAATACACTTCGTGATAGTTGTGAGTGATTCCCAACTGATCCTGGAGATATTGATCTTTCCTTATCAAAATGCTCAATATCCTCACCTGGCAACTCTTTGATAAATCTTGACGGAAGCAGTCCGGAATGTTTTTGCCCTCTGTATTTTATTACCTCGTTATATGTGATGACACAAAGTTCTTGTGCTCTTGTGATACCAACATGTGCCAATCGTCTTTCTTCCTCTATTGCTTCAGAAGAAGCGATCTTTTTAGCTAGGGCTTCCATCTCATGGGTAATTGTCGTACAACCTGTTTTCAGAATTAATTTAGCCAAATTTTTGCCCAAATTAACCTTCTCGGTAATCTGATCTGGTTTTTCGTCAAGAACCCTATTTGCCAAATTGAAAAGCCTCATGCGATCAATGGAACTTTTTGGAGTGGAGTTAAATAATGCCATCGCCAATTGATATATCAATGGCGTAACTTCCTGCCTCACTTCATCAAGGACCCGATTTATCGGAAGCCCCCCTTCAAACCATCCAATAAGATAAACAGCTGGATATTCAGAACCCTTACAAGCATGCAATGTCATGAGAGATACCTTGTGTTTGGAATTATCTGCCTGATTTTCTTCGGCATTCATTAAGCCAGCCTGCTCTATAAATTCACCTAAGGTTTCATGACGACCAGCCATATCAGACAACTTATCCACGTTTTCTGCCCTCCCCTCAAAATTGTCAGGAAAGTTCTTCATGAGGTAGTCTCTGTACCCAATTTCAGAAACAAGTGTACTAATTGAATTGTGTAGAAAAAGGTTATTATCTTTCAGTTTTTTGGACCACCCTTCCAACGAGGTAAGAAAATTTTGCAATTTGGTTAATGAGGCTGTTCCAAGGCCTTTTTCAGACACAATTTTTCTTGCTGCTTCAAGATGTGAAATATTGTGCTCATCAGCATAAGTACTGATTTTTTCGCATGTAACTTTGCCAATACCTCTTGTTGGGGTATTGATAATCCTGCCAAAACTGAAATTATCTAGCGGGTTGTGACATACCTTAAGGTATCCTAAAATGTCCTTAACCTCCTTTCGATCAAAGAATTTTGGTCCCCCAATCACCCTGTAAGGTATATTTGATTCAATAAAAGTTTCCTCAATATCAGCTGTTACTGCCCATGTTCTTGCAGCGACTGCTATTTCAGAATAACTGTACGTTCTGCCCTGAACTCCTTCGGATTTCAACTTCTGAATACTTTTCCCAATGAACCTTGCCTCATCATAAAGTTCACTGAATTTGTGTATCCTGACTTTATTTGGAGTACCCGTATGTGACAAACCCACTTTAAGTGATTTGCCATGGCGTAATACATTTTTCTGGATTAGACCTACTCCTGCTCCCAGAATGTGTTTGGTTGAGCGATAGTTTTCTTCAAGTTTGACTATATGGGCATCTGGATAGTGTTCTTTAAATTTCAGCATGATTTGGGGGCGGGCACCCCGCCAACTATAGATGGCCTGGTCATCATCCCCAACACAACACAGGTTTTTATTTTCCTGAGTGAGGAGTCTCAGCAACTGATACTGACAAATATTTGTATCCTGATACTCATCTACCATTATGTAATAAAACTTGTTCTGGTAAGTTATGAGAGCATCTGGTTGGGATGAAAATAATTTGACCACATGAAGCAATAAATCTCCAAAATCAACACAGTTTGAATCCAATAATGTCTTTTGGTATGATTGATAGAGTTTCTTGGCTCGACCTTGAAACATTCCCTTTTCCAAGTCGGTTAAGTTGGACGGCCCCTTGGCATCATTTTTCCAGCGGTTGATATGTCCTATGAGCATTCTGGGAGGTATATCATCAGAATCAATTTTTTTTGATTTCAGCAAATCCTTTATTATCTTGGTCTGGTCATTGTCATCAACAATGGTGAAATTACTGGTGAGGCCCACCCGTTCAGCTTCAAATTTTAATATTTTGGCTGCCATCGAATGGAAAGTCCCAACCCATGAAAGTTCAAGGGGATCAATACCCGTCAACACTTCAATTCGTTGTTTCAATTCGTTGGCAGCCTTATTTGTAAAGGTAACGGCCAAAATTTCATATGGTCGAGCCAAACCCAAGTTTATCAGATGTGCCAATCTGGTAACCAATGTACGGGTTTTACCTGTTCCAGCTCCAGCAACAATCAACAAGGGACCATCCAAATTCTGAACTGCTTCAAGTTGCGCTTTGTTTAAGCCATCTAGATATCCCTTGTTGATCATAATTTTCCAATCTTTCTGTTGTTGAAACTAGAAATTCATATTTGAAATGTACTTTTCTACCCATCGCGGATTCAGAATATGGACTTCTGGGATTTTGTGTACTCTCAGCTTACAAATCCCCCAAAAAGTAATTTTGCTGCAAATTGAAACGACTTTGAAATTGAATAATTTTTCGTTACCAATTATTTGGGTGATGATTTGGATTTAGTAGCCAAATTTCATTTTAATAGCCAAATTCTGCTTTCCACTGTATTTACTTCTCCCAGATCTCCAATAATACAAGTATAAACAATGTATGAACTCTTTCCTGTAGTCTTCGGGTTTCTATCTCTCTGTGCAATTGAAATCATTTTGGGCATAGACAATGTCCTGTTTATTTCGATTGCAGCGTCAAAGTTACCAAAAGAAAAAAGACGTCGGGTCAGGGCTATTGGTTTGGGATTGGCCTTGGTCTTCAGGATAGCCTTTCTTTTTTCAATTACCTGGCTCACAACACTTACCAGGGATGTTATCTCCTTCTCTTCATTTCTTGGGCTTGACTTTACGCTCAGCTGGAGGGACATCATTTTGATCGCGGGTGGATCTTTCCTGATTGTGAAAGCAACCACGGAAATTTTTGCCGTAGAGGAAACCAAAAGGTCTTATACAGTCCGTGGTGTAAGTTCGATTGCTGTTATTCTACAGATAGCGGTTCTTGATGTTGTGTTTTCCATTGATTCAGTTTTAACAGCTATCGGATTGGTCGAAAATGTTTGGATCATGGTTGCTGCAATTGTTGTTGCAATTATTGTAATGCTTATTTCTGCCGAAGGTGTTTCAAACTTCATTGAGAGGTACCCTTCTCTAAAAACGTTGGGACTTTGCTTTCTGGTATTAATCGGTGTCTTCCTAACGGCAGATGGCTTTGGCCTGCACATTAACAAAGGATTCATTTATTGGGCCATGGCATTTTCAAGTATTGTTGTCATACTGAATATCCGACAGAAGCATAGAGAATCAAAATCTGATGAGAAACATCAAATAGAAACCAGCGGACAGGAATAAACTTTTTTACGAAATTGTACTATCTGTGAATTATCAAGCAATGGTCCAAAAGTTAGGTATCGGTAAGTCAAACCTCTAACGCCTAATCAACCCAACCGGTGAATTATTTGAGGGTAACTGATAAAGAACGGTGCTCTAGGAACACACTGCAAGATACCCATCATTGAAAACAAAAAAACGCTTATGGCGTGTTGATGGGTTTCACAAAAGAGGTAGAGTTGAGATCTCAAAAAAACGAAAGAGGTGACTTCACCACCCCTTCGTATCTGACTCCTGCCTTGGCAGGCAATGGATGTAGAACAAATCCGCACCACAACTGCCAAGTATGTATATCAAATGATTTTACATTTTCAACCCACCCTATCATGATGCAGTAAATCCCGCTAGAAATTGTAATTCCAAAAGTGATCAGTTTTTGTAAGAATTTATAATATATGCTGGAAATGAGGTACCATTTTAAAAAAACGGCTATTAATTTAGTGCTTACCCTTATGTAAGATAGGTTTTTCAAGCGAATACCCCTCAATTTATCAAGGGTAAAGATTCTAGCGGGCTTAACTATTCAATCCTCAAGTTTTGAAGAAATTTGGGTGTGATTCTTGTATTGCGGTTCATTATTTGATCAAGCTGCCTTCTTTTTTTCCTTCCACGGATTCCAATTGTCATTGGCAAGATCTCTCTTCTTCAGTTCTTCTACAATATATTCCCAGGATTTGTCAAAACGACCCGACTTGATCAATGAGCGAATGCCCAGTATGGCCTGGCCACCCGCCATGCTCCAACGCATCCCCGACCTCTTCATCCTCGCCGCGACGTGGGTTTTGTTAGCTGCCTCCACATGACCCGACCCAATCGGCAAACCGCGCCAAGGCCCAACAGGGATCCTTGTGCCATATCCTTTGGTCATAGAGATACAGTCCCGTATCCTCTGCCCATTCCGACAACATGCACCCCGTCAAACATATCTTGGTCGATATGCTGTTCTTGCTACCTCGAACGTTGTTTCCTTCAAGCCTCCGTTGAACTGCCTGCTCACTGCACCCAAGACGTCGCGCCAGTTCGTAGCGATTCGCATCGATAAATTTTTGCTTCATTCGCAACACATCCTGTCGCGTAACAGCATGCACTTTCCCGCGCACATAGTCCGCTTGGTAGCGCGGCATGTCCGGGTCAGGGAAGCAAAGAATGTCTCCGATGTTGATTGCGAGAATCCCACCCGGGAATTGCTTGACGAAAAAAACTGCCCGAAATTACCAGATACCTGAAGTTTGAGGAAAACCAACAGTAGGTTCCTACAGTGGAAATTAAATGATGTCATTCTGGTTCTCAGTCAAATAACAGTCAAATAAGAACACGTACGACGACCCCACCATGAGCAGGGGCTTGGAAACCATCATCCGGACCAGAATTGCCGCTGCCAGTCAAATGGCGGTCAAATGGAATGCCGTTATTGCAAGTCCCCGTGGGGAACGCCCCGGAACCCTTGGACGGGATGTCATTCTGGTTCTCAGTCAAATAACAGACAAATAAGAACACGTACGACGACCCCACCATGAGCAGGGGCTTGGAAACCATCATCCGGACCAGAATTGCCGCTGCCAGTCAAATGGCGGTCAAATGGAATGCCGTTATTGCAAGTCCCCGTGGGAAACGCCCCGGAACCCTTGGACGGGATGTCATTCTGGTTCTCAGTCAAATAACAGTCAAATAAGAACACGTACGACGACCCCACCATGAGCAGGGACTTGGAAACCATCATCCGGACCAGAATTGCCGCTGCCAGTCAAATGGCGGTCAAATGGAATGCCGTTATTGCAAGTCCCCGTGGGGAACGCCCCGGAACCCTTGGACGGGATGTCATTCTGGTTCTCAGTCAAATAACAGTCAAATAAGAACACGTACGACGACCCCACCATGAGCAGGGACTTGGAAATCTGAAATCAAGAAGTAAATATTTCTGATAACAGTTATGCCCAAATTGGAGTGTATTGGGCATAACGACAACCTTGTAAAGGGTCAATTTTTTTAATTACACCTTCATTCAGGGCTAAATTAATTACCCTAGTTACCTGTGCTTGATTGCCTGTGCTTATTCCAAACCGCTGCCTCAAAGTAGTATTGTTCATAGCTCTTCCCTCTAAATGCATTAAACAAGTATGCAGATAACAAGCTCTAACTCGATCCTGTTGGGTGAGATATCTGAAGTCTTTTGATGCATAAAGCTTTGCTCGAAAAGATCCATCAGATTCTTCCCAAAGTGGTGGCGGCAAATTATTTAATTCGGTTTCCCGAACTACTCGATCTGCTCCTGTTCCAGCTTCCTCGCAGTAACCTATCCTTCGCATAAATGAAGCAATTTTTTCATTTCTGGTTTTTGGTATACTATCAATCAACCTATCAATTTTTACCAGAGACGTTCCAGGGTTAGTAATTTCAATTCGGTCCTCAAACACCTCAATTGATATTAGGGTGTTGGTAAGATTAATATCTTGATGAATGAGCGCATTTGCCAAAAGTTCACGAAGAGCAAAATAGGGATATACTTTTTTAGTTGTGCGTCGTCCCCCGAGAATTATTTCTCTAGGAGGAATAATTGAATCAAGTTTCTGTAGAACCTTTTGTAAGCTCACTGCATATCCTTCTCCAAATTCCTCCCTATTGATTGAATTAACTCTACCTCTCCCTTGGTACTTAATTAGATTAATGGTTTTACGCTCCAGCCCATTGAAGTCATTTAGGTTCTGTGCAAACAACAAAGCTCCAAGATTAGTGATGATCCATCGCTGCACACCACTTTTTTCTATAAAGCCTTCATTTTTTAATTCATCCAAAATCAATTCTTCATTTGAAGGTATGGGTCTATTAATAAGATCATAATATGCTTCATAATTTAACAATTTTATAACGTCTTTTTTATTTAGATCAGTTGCAGCGGATCTTTTCTCTTGAGGTGAGGTATTAAAATTTTCCCACATACACTTTTCTAACTCTGGAAAATCCAATAGATTCCGAGTATTCGCACTTATTCTTACTTTCCTTTCTCCCATAAAACTTATTGGAGCAGAAGTGGCCGCTGGGATTTCAAGTAGAACAATGTTTTTATGGTCTACTACACACTTAGTGAAATTAAATTGGACTTTTGGTGTAAGATTCTTAAGTAACCACAACTTCAGTTCTTCTTTCCCAATTTTCTTTTTATCGTGGTCAAAAGTGGTACCAACTATTTTTTGGGTATTATCATCTATACCCCCAAACCACCCATCCTGACGATTTATTTTGAATGTTGGAACCGTTAGATATTGCTGAAATCAACTGCCCAATTGTTTTTGGGTCTGAATTATCGTGCTTAAACTCAAGCCATTCGGATTCCTTTGATTGTTCAAGTAAATCCTTAACTATTTCTTGACAATGTTCATTATCCATTTGATTGATTGACCTAGGGAAATATTACTTGCATTTCTTGATGATATTTTTTGATTACGGGCACCTCTATTAATTAGTTCCACCATATTTTTTTTCAAATTCACGCTTAAATCTTGGTCTTTTTGTTTGTGGTGTGATTCACTTGCCACACACAATAAATCATTCCCCTTTTGATGTAAATCGGGAGTATCCAAATGGCAGGGCTATCGCTTTTGAACAGCCCCATTTTCAGGTAAAAGTCCAGCCAAACGAATGCGGTGCAACGCCTAATTGTGATTCCATCCGGCCCGGTTGTGAAAAGGTCATCCTCATTCATGGTAACATCAAGAACCCATTGTGTCCCGGTTGTAAAAGCATGAACCCGATGTCAGAGCTGACGATCGGGTGCATCGGAAACAGAAGGTTGATCATGTCTGAACTTGACAACCCTGGACCGGTGAACGACAATTGGGGTGATGAATGTTATGAGACAAAAGCTGCTTGATTTGGTAAATTATGGCGCAATATGAGATTCACACCCCGGGTGATCGGTCTCCAGAAGATCCCCGCAAAAACCGGCAAGTTCGGAAAAGGCTTCATGCAATGCCCCTGGCAACTTCAACGTAATTGATCCCTTGTCAAAATCATTTTCATGGGCTATGTTTCCAGTCATCGGGAATTCTCCTTCATTTCGGTAAAAATTATGGTTGCAGTGTTCCCGACCCTTCCCCGAAAAGACATGATCCTGCACGCTCTTGCCCCTTGGGAAAGGAAAACGAACAAAATTAAAATGGAAGATGAACGAATCAAACCGGAAAAGGTCAAAAATACCAAATTCGGGCCGTTTTATAGCAAAATATATCGCAATAGTAAAAACACACCCAGAAATTTTATCTGTATTTGCTTGAAGCAGGGCAATTAGTAAATTAGGTAACTCGTAAAATATATTTTAAAGGAAATTTTGCGGACGTAGCTCAGGGGTAGAGCATAACCTTGCCAAGGTTAGGGCCGTGGGTTCGAATCCCATCGTCCGCTCCAGGATTTCTCAGGTAGGATCAAAAATTTGTTTCTATCAAAATCGGTAAATTGAAAATTTCTGTGAAAACCGACAGACCTTTTCGTGCTAAAGGATTAAACCTAGGGGGGTGTCGAATTGTCTGGTAATTTCGAACAACGAAGAAGAAATATGGTTGACGGCCAGATAAGGCCATCAGATGTTACCAGTTACCCAATAATCCAAGCTATGCTTACAATCCCAAGAGAAGATTTTGTTCCACAATCAAAAAAGGAATTGGCATATCTTGGTGATCACCTTGGAATTGGAGATGGTAGGTTTTTACTGGACCCCCGGGTTTTGGGCAAAATGTTGGATACACTGGCAATTCAACAAGACGAACTGGTTTTGGATATTGGATCCGGCCTCGGTTATTCCTCGGCAATTATTGCCAGCATGGCAGAGGCAGTAATCTCCCTGGAAGAAATCAAGAAATTTTCAAACGAAGCCGAAAATATCTTTTCCCAACACTCCGTTGATAATGTTGTACCAGTTTTTGGTGCCTTGGCAGATGGAATACCCAGATATGGACCTTACGATGTTATTATCTGCCAGGGTGGTATAGAAACCGTACCACAATGCATTCTTGACCAGTTGAAATTGGGTGGAAGAATTGGAGCCATACTAAATTCAGGTCTCGGAGGGAAATGTAGCATAGGCATTAAAAGATCAAGTGGGATTGATTGGCAAACTGCCTTTGACGCCGAAGCCCCTACCCTTCCAGGTTTTGAAAAGGCCAGAGAGTTTGTCTTCTAAATTTAATTGAAAAACCGGAATAACAATGCAGTTTCCTAAATACATATCACAGAAGAAATTTTTTTCCGTAGCTGTAGTTGTATTATCTGCTTTCGGACCAACACATCAGGTACAGTCTGAAACACTTAAAGAAGTATTAATTTTAGCCTATCAAAACAGTGAATTGCTGAAAAGATCAGAAGTAACCCTTTCCATCCAGGATGAAAATATTGCCCAGACAGAAGCAGCGTCCAGACCAAGTTTGTCCCTGACTTTGGGAGCCAATTATCAGTCCAATAATCGGGATAACGACAGAGATAATTCTCAAACCGGAAGAGTAGAATTATTGACCGAGTACAATTTGGTTGACTTTGGGGCAAACGAAATTTCTGTGGGGATAGAGGAAATAATCAGGCAGTCTGCAGAAATTAATCACACCCAGACCGAACAATTGGTTTTGATGGATGCGGTTGAAGCATACCAGGAAGTCCTCAGGGCAAAGAACTTGCTTGATCTTGAGAAGAATAACCTGAAAGGATTGGAATCACAACTGGAAGCTGCCAATAACCGATTTGAACTGGGTAACATATCCCGGACTGAATTAAGCTTAGTGAGAGCACGTGTTGCATCTGCCAAAGGTAATGTCAGAACCAGAGAGGGCCAAGTTGAGATTGCCAATGAACGTTTTTATCTGGCTGTTGGCAAATATCCCGAAAATTTATCCGGTTCACATTTCAATTATGAAATTCCCAAGGATATTGAAAGCGCGATGGAGTTGGCCAATCAGCATAACCCAGCACTTTTGATGGCAAAATTAGAAGTTATTATTGCTCAACAACAAAGGGAACTAGTTAAGGTACAGGCAACAAAACCACCAATCAATTTGAGGGGTAGTGCAAGCACAGACCTAAATTTAAGGCAATTCAATGAAACTCCTTTAAATAATCTGACAATAAGTGTTCAAACCTCAATTCCTCTTTATTCTGGTGGGAGGTTATCCTCAGCACTAAGGCAAGCAGAACAAAATCTGCAAGGGGTTAGAATAAATTTGAAACAAGAAGCCAAATTACAGGAAAACGAAATTATCAATTCCTGGCATAGGTATGAGATCGCAGAATCCTTGATTGATGTTTATCTACAACAGCAGGATCATTCTCAACTTGCCCTCCAGGGTACCAAGGTTGAGGAATCGTTGGGTACGAAATCTACCCTAGATGTTCTGGAAGCAGAACAGGATTTGCTTTCTGCCCAGACTCAACTTGTTGAAGCGGTGATTGAAAGGGATTTGGCAAAATTCACCCTATTGTCCAAGATTGGCGTTTTGACCATGAACTATCTTGGATTGGACCCTAGCACAGAGTCAGAAGTATCAGCTGAAGATTCGTAAAACCAAGAAAGAAATTCAAATATCTTAATTTGAATTTTGGTGCAGTAAACCCCAAACCTTGTTGGGAGTCAGGGGAGCTTGAACCTCTTTAATCCCCTTTTCCCACAAAGCATCCTGCACGGCATTAGCAACCGCTGCCAAGGCACCTATTGTCCCGGCTTCGCCGCAGCCCTTCATACCAATTGGATTGTTGACTGAAGGGGTAGGTTCAGAATGAAATTCTATAAACGGTACATTATCAGCCCTGGGCATACCGTAATCCATGAATGTTCCGGTTAGTAACTGACCATTTTCATCAAACCCAACATGTTCAGTCAAAATTTGACCAATGCCCTGGACCACACCACCATGTACCTGTCCCTGTGCCAATACGGGATTGATGATTACACCCAAATCATCAACAACAGTATATTTCACAACACTGGTATGTCCTGTTTCAGGATCCACCTCAACTTCACAGATATGAGCTCCGTTGGGGAACGATTTATCACTAATTTCAGTGGTGACTTCAGTTGTAATCAGATCTTCCCTCTGTTTTGACAAGGCGAGTGAGCCGGCCTCCATAATACCAAGAAACTTATTGGATTTGCGATCTTTGAAAGCTCCTTCTTCGAAATCAACCAGATCTTGATCAGTACCCAACTCCTCCGCTACAAAAGGCTTAAAATTTGCTATCATTTTATCTGCCGTACCGTTAATTGAAGTCCCCTGGGTTGTCACTGACCTGGAACCTCCAGTTCCACCACCCGTTTTTATCAAATCACTGTCACCCTGAACAATCCTGATTTTGTCAAAAGGGATACCAGATCTTTCGTGTAAAATCTGTGAGTAGGCTGTTTCATGGCCTTGTCCATTTGATTGTGTCCCAACGTAGATATTGACCATACCATCTGCACAAAATTCCAGCTTTGTCGTTTCACTGGGATCACCTAGTATGGTTTCAATGTAGTAGCAGATTCCCAACCCTCTTAATTTGTTCGTTTTCTGGGAATTACCCTTTCTCTTACCAAAGCCAGGAATATCGGCTTCCACCACAGCCCTATCCATAACTTTGTCAAAATTTCCAACATCTACAGTTTCTTGGGCAAAATTCTTGTAGGGAAACTGATTTGGTTTGATAAAATTTCGGCGACGGAGCTCTATAGAACCAATCCCCAATTGACGGGCCGAATGATCAATTAATCTCTCCATGGCAAAAATGCCTTCGGGTCTACCTGCACCCCTGTAAGCATCTACTGGAGCAGTATTTGTGAAAATCCCAGTTACCTCAAAATAAATATTTGGGATGTCATAAACCCCAGAGATTACCTTTCTGAACAAGTCTGTCTGAATATATTGGGCAAAGTAGGAATTGTAGGCACCGAGATTACAATGCGTGATTACACGATAGCCGATCATTTTGTAATCATCATCAAAGGCAGCTTCTACTCTTGAAGTCAGATCCCTTCCTGCATTATCATTCAGCATGGCTTCAGATCTTGTCCCCATCCAATGGATCTTTTTCCCCAGCATTTTGGCTGATTGAGCAACTGCAAAATTTTCAGGATAATTAAATCCCTTCATACCAAATCCACCTCCGACATCAGGGGTGGTTACTCTTACCTTGTCTTCAGATAATCCAAGAAGTTGGGCAAGTTCTCCCTTGCCAACCCAGACACCCTGTCCATTCATGCACATATGAAGTTTGTTGTTTTCCCATTCCGCATAACATCCCCGGGGTTCAATTGAATTCGTGATCACCCTGTTATCTTCAACTTGCAATGAAACAACATGCGCTGCCTCCTTGAAGACCTTATCCACCTGTCCCTGATCCCCCTTTGACCACTCAAAGGCAATATTTTCTGGAGCTTCTTCATGCAAATCCACTCCCCCTGGGGAAATGGAAAGGTGTGCATCCAATTCTTCAAAGTCAAATTCAATTAGTTCAGCTGCATCCTTGGCCTGATTAATCGTTTCAGCAATAACAATAGCAACGGGTTCACCGACAAACCTTACCTTGTCTTCGGCCAGGATAGTACGTGCCGGATCAGGAATTTTCACTCCCTTGATTACCAGTAATTCGGCGATCATTCGATTTTTCATACCACCTGCAACTAGATCCTTTGCCGTGAAAACTGCCTCGACGCCCGGAGATGATTTTGCTTCCGCTACATCAAGTGAAGTTATCTTGGCATGTGCGACAGGTGAAAGGAAGAAGTGAGCATATAAACTTCCTTTGGGTTTCAGGTCATCCACATACTTTCCTTCTCCCTTGAGAAAACGGGAATCTTCCTTTCGCTTAACACCTTGACTAACTCCAAATTTTGACATTTCTGAACTCACATTTCTGAATTTAAAGATAAAATAGTAACTAACGACTGCTCTTCGATTAACGGATGGGACAATAACAATTAATAGAATTTTGTTGCAATATGATTATAGAGAAAAGTGGAAAAAACATATTTAGGGGTTATATACATTTTCCAGAACAATTAGCCAGTGCCCCAATCTAGATTTTCACATTAATTTGCCAGAATTTAACTTTTAGAAGTCATGAAATCCAAGTTTGATCCCAGTGAAGTTGAACCACGTATATACGCTATGTGGGAAAATGATGGTGCCTTCAAAGCCGGTGCAAATGCCCGACAAAATTCACCTTCCTTCTGTATCATGATACCTCCACCCAACGTAACCGGTGCCCTGCATATGGGACATGCCTTCAACAATACTCTTCAGGACATTTTGATACGCTGGAACAGAATGAAGGGTTTTGATGTTTTGTGGCAACCCGGACAGGATCATGCAGGTATAGCAACCCAGATGGTAGTTGAAAGGCAATTGGATGAAGCAGGATTACCATCTAGGGACCAACTGGGAAGAGAAAAGTTTTTAGAAAAAGTCTGGGAATGGAAGGAACAATCTGGTGGCAAGATCATTCACCAGCTCAAACGAATTGGAGCTTCGTGTGACTGGTCAAGAAATCGTTTTACCATGGACAAGGGATTTCATGATGCTGTTTTGAAAGTATTTATCGAACTCTATAACAAGAAACTGATTTACAAGGGCAAAAGGCTTGTAAATTGGGATCCCCATTTCGAAACTGCAATCTCCGATCTTGAAGTTGAACAGGTCGAGGGCAAGGGCAAAATGTGGTATTTTCGATACCCCTTGGCCGATGGTGAATCCTTTGATTATCCTATTGAGTATGACGAGGATGGACATCCAGTTAGTTTTGAAAAAAGAACTTACCTTGTTGTTGCAACCACGCGGCCAGAAACCATGCTCGGTGATACCGGTGTTGCTGTTCATCCTGATGATTCAAGATACACCCACCTGATTGGCAAAGATGTCATTTTGCCTCTGGTCGGGAGAAAAATCAGAATTGTCGCTGATTCCTATGCAGATCCCACAAAGGGTTCAGGAGCAGTTAAAATTACACCAGCACATGATTTCAATGACTGGGAGGTAGGAAAAAGAACCGATTTGGCAGCTATCAATGTCATGACCCCCAAGGGCAAGATGTTTTTGAGGGGAAACACCGAGTTTCTTGGAAATCTTGAAATTCCCGAAAGAATTCTGGAGTTGGATGGTCTAGATCGGTTTGAAGCCCGCAAAAGAATAATCGAACTGATTATGGAAAAAGACCTGTTGGATGATATCCAGACAGAAATGCACACAGTTCCTCATGGCGACAGATCAAATATCCCCATTGAACCATTTTTAACGGACCAGTGGTTTCTTGATACCAAAAAAATAGTAGAACCTGCAATTGAGGCTGTTAGAACTGAAAGAACACGAATACATCCCAAGCAATATGAAAAAATTTACTTTAACTGGTTGGAAAATATCGAGCCCTGGTGTATTTCCCGTCAGCTTTGGTGGGGACATCAGATTCCCATCTGGTATGATGATGAGGGCAATCAGTATTGTGCCATGTCCGAAGAAGAAGCCTCTAAAATGGCCAAAGGCAAATCTCTGACTAGGGATCCCGATGTTCTTGATACATGGTTTTCATCGGGTATTTGGCCGATTGGTACCTTGGGATGGCCAGTAGCAACCCCAGAGCTGGAGAGGTATTTCCCAACAAATGTCCTGGTAACTGGTTTCGATATCATTTTCTTTTGGGTTGCACGTATGATGATGATGCAACTTGCTCTGGTGAATGATATTCCTTTCTCGGACATCTATGTCCATGCTCTGGTCAGGGATAAATTCGGGAAAAAGATGTCAAAATCGCTTGGCAATGTCATTGACCCTATTGAACTGATAGAAAAATATGGGGCTGATTCTGTTCGTTTTACCCTGACCTCAATGGCTGTAATGGGAAGGGACCTTAAATTATCTGAAGGACGGGTTGCCGGGTACAGAAACTTTTGTACCAAAATATGGAATGCAGGCAGGTTTCTCCATTTGAATGAATGCAAGATAGACTCGCAATTTGACCCAAGGCGAGTAAAAAATGGGATCAATTCATGGATAATCGGTGAGATAGCAAAAACTCAGGAAGTGGTTGATAATGCTCTGGAAAACTATCGGTTTAATGATGCCGCCAATACCCTTTATGCTTTTGTATGGGGAAAAATGTGCGATTGGTATCTGGAATTCGGAAAAATTCTGCTAGATTCAGATGACCCTCAAACTGTCGTAGAAACCAAATCAACTTTGGCTTGGGTATTTAAGCAATCCCTTGTTTTACTTCATCCAATCATTCCCTTTGCAACAGAGGAATTGTGGAAAGAGTTATTTTCTGAAGAAAAACGAATTATTCATGCTGAGTGGCCACAACTTACCTCCAAGGATTATGGCAACACTCAGGCAACTTCTGAATTGGAATGGATAATTGGTATTGTTGAAAACATTCGTTCTGTAAGGAGTCAATTGCGTGTTCCACCAAAAGCATTTATACCACTTACAGTAAATTCCATGTCAGACAGTAATGTAAAGGTCCTCAATAAATACCAAGATTTAATAGTGAGAATGGCAAGAACAAACTCACCCTCCTTTCAACGTGAGCAGGGAAGTGATTCCATCACTATTCCAATTGAAGGAGGCGTAATTTCACTTCAACTTGGCAATGTCATTGACCTGAATCTGGAAAAGGACCGACTGATCGAAACTAGAGAAGCACTTGAGAAAGAAATTTCAAAGCTGAAAGCACGACTGGGGAACGAAGGTTTTGTTTCCAAGGCTCCACCTGAAGTGGTTGAGGAAACCAAAGAAAATTTACTCAAACTTGAAGAAAAAATCCAGACGACCTCTGCTGCCGTAGACAGGATACATTTCTAGCGGGAACAATTTTGGAAGGAACTTTCAGTTACAGGTTTTAATTCTTTCTTGCAGATCAAGGAGAATGAGAAAGAATTCAAGGTTGGTTAAACGATTTGGAAATATACCCACAGCATAAGCATTGCGCTAATTAGGGTTAGCATCGGCTATAACTTTGGCTGCCGCTTCTAAACCTCCATCTCCTCTTCTTATTCTCAGATGTTCAAATCCGGCCTCAATGGATCCCAAAAGCCCTAAAACCATATTGGGATTCAGGTGCCCCATGTGCCCGATCCTGAAATATCCAGTTGAATTTGGATCCTGCTCGCTGCCCATACCTAAACCAATCCCCAAAGTAAGACCAGAATGCTCCTTCGTCCATTTCCTCAATAATTTACCATTTGGTGGTACCATCTTGATTGTTGAAACGGAATGACTTCGATGATCTTTATCCCTGATATTCATTTCCACCTGGCCTTCGGAACCCCAAGTATCAATAGCAGCACCTATAGCTTCAGAATTTACTGCATGCCTCTTGTAAACTTGCTCCAGCCCTTCCTCATGGACAATCATATCAAGTGCCTCCCTGAGCGCAAAAAGGTGGTGGGTGGGTGCTGTTCCACAAAACAGTTGGTAAAATTCTTCCGGATCCACTCTTCTTTCCCAATCCCAGTAAGGGGTTCGAAGGCCGGCACGTTTACCAAAATCTCTGGCTCGTTCATTAAAATAAATGAATCCCAATCCGGGCGGTGTCATTAATCCCTTTTGACTTCCTGATATCATGACATCTACATTCCACTCATCCATGTTGAATTTGTCGCACCCAAGGCTAGCGATACAGTCTACAGCAAGTAGTGCGGGATGATTTGTGCTTTTAATTGTTCTGGAGATCTCCTGAATATCATTTCTTACAGATGTGGATGTATCAACCTGAACGACTAAAATCGCCTTGATTTCATGTTGTTTATCCCTTGCAAGCCTTTCTGCTAGTCTTACAGAATCCACCGGGATTCTTTTGCCATAATCAAGTGTTTCAACATCAATCCCTAAAGCTTCCGCAAAACCTCCCCAACCTGGAGCAAAAATTCCCGTGGCCAGGACAAGTACCTTGTCGCCCTTGCTTAGGAGGTTGGTTAATGACCCTTCCCATACTCCATGACCGTTGCAAATATAAATGGTTGCGCATTCTTTTGTGCCAGCAACAGTTTTGAGATCCTCTATCACCTGGTAAACCATCTCTGCCAACTCGGGATCATAAATGTCAGGAGCTGGCCTGCTTAAGGCCCGAATTACCCTATCAGGCAATATTGAAGGTCCTGGTATTGCAATATGGTGTCTTCCAAAAAATCTGGTCATCAAACTTTTTCCCTTGAACTTGTTTGGCTAGCTTTTATGATTTTTCCTTCTGGTCAATCCAGTCAGTCACAGATGCACATAGATTTAGGTGCTCTATGTTTTATTGAAACTTGGAATTGAAAATAATAATTTACACTGGTTAGGTAAGTAGATTTCGGAGGCAAAAATTATCTACAGTCATTTGAAGAAATTGTTCATTTATCGACATTATACCTAGTATTGTTGGTCTACCTAAATGCAGAATACTTCACCCAAACTAACTTTGGAATCAGAAAATCTTCCTTCCAGAAAACTCTTCAAGTGGTTATGGGTTTATTACCTTAAATCACAAGCTTTGAGGATTTTCATAGCCCTGTTCTTCATGTCGATTCAAGGTGCAACCCTGGGAGCCTTGAGCTACATGATTGAGCCGATGTTTGACGAAATTTTTGCCAACAAACTCACAGAAGCTCTGATATGGGTAGGTTTGGCCATCTTGGGTCTTTTCTGTTTAAGAGGGGTGGCAGGATTCATTAGCACTGTGATTATTGTGTCGGTTAGCGAACGTATTAAACTGAACCTACAGAAGGATCTCATGGATCATATCCTAACTCTTGACACAATGTTTTTTGAGGTGAACTCACCAGGCAACATCATGGAAAGGATATTGGGCGATTCAGATGTCGTTAAAACGATTTGGTCAAATTATATCGCAACTGGTGTCAGAGGATCTATATCCATCGGTTCTCTTATGTTTGTCGCTATCTCAATTGATCCCATTTGGTTCTTGGTAACCTGCCTTGGCATTCCACTTCTTGTTCTACCCATTATCTGGTTACAAAGGTATATAAGGAAATCTACCCAAATCAGCAGAAGAGCTTCCTCCGATACAACAGTACGATTGGATGAGATTTTTCATGGCATTCATGCCATTAAGCTCAACTTGCTTGAGAACAATCAAATTTCCAGGTTTATTTCGAAAGCTACCGAAAGCAGGAGAGCTTCCATTAGGGCGGCTGGAGGGAATGCTGCTGTTCCAATGTTAGTTGATGTTATTGCCGGATTGGGTTTTTTGGGATTACTCCTACTAGGCGGTACGGAGGTCATTAGCGGGGAAAAATCAACTGGACAGTTCATGAGCTTTTTCACGGCAATTGTACTCATGTTTGATCCTGTCAGACGAATATCAGGCTTAGTTACCGCCTGGCAAATGACCAAGGTTTCCCTGGAAAGAGTTTATGTCCTGCTCGAAACAAAACCGAATATCACCCAAATAACAAAGCCAGAAACTTTTGATTATAGCAATGAAGACCTGGAAATCGTATTCCAAAACGTAGCTTTCAGCTATCCTGATCTTGAGGTCTTTACGGATCTTTCCTTCAAGATACCTTCACAGAAAACGACAGCCATTGTCGGGGCATCCGGGGCAGGTAAAACCACAGTATTCAACCTTTTGGCAAGGATTTTGGACCCAAATGAAGGTAAAATCCTGATTGGTGGGATTGATATCAAATCCATGCGACTTCGTGACCTGAGGGGACTTTTTTCGGTTGTGGCCCAGGATAAGGGGATATTTGACGAAACAATAAAGGACAACATTTTGCTAGGCCAACCCAATTCAACTGATGAAGAACTTAAGATGGCTACACAATCTGCCCAAGTTAATTCTTTTACCGATGACCTTCCCCTTGGTTTGGATACCCCTTGTGGACCTCGGGGGGCCAATTTATCAGGGGGACAACGGCAAAGAGTAGCAATTGCCAGAGCCTTTCTTAGAAATTCTCCCATATTGCTTCTGGATGAACCTACATCAGCTTTGGATTCTAACTCTGAAGAACTAATTCAAAATGCCTTGGATGCATTCCGAAATAACCGGACCATTGTGGTTATTGCCCATAGGCTTGCTACGGTTAAGAACGCAGACAATATCATCGTCCTGGACCAGGGAAGAGTAGTAGAAGAAGGTACACATGCCGAATTGGTTGCGGGTGGAAGGTTATATGCCAACCTTTATAACAGCCAGGTAATTGGATCCTAACCGAAATCTGATCAATAGTATTTTTTAAATAAATCGTCAGGTGATTTCCCAAGGAAGTATAGGGTCAAAATCCAAAAATTCCCAAAACCACTTTTAATCCAACCTTTACTTATCTGCCTTTTGGCACTTGTAGATGCAAATCCATCCAGCATCATGAGCTTACCTCTCAACTTTCGGCAAAGATCCACATCCTCCATAAGTGGAATGGCCTGAAATCCGCCACTAATATCATAGAGAGACCTGGAAATCAGTAATCCCTGGTCTCCGTAAGGAAGATCGAAAAGAACTGACCTCAAGTTAGCCCATTTGGATACCATTCCTGGGAAAAATCCACGGTGCCTGAATTTCAATCGAAAATACCCTGCACGGTCAGGAAAGGAAGCAATAAATTTTGAGACAATTTTATTCCACCCTTTTTCCAGGTGCGTATCAGCATGGAGAAACAACATCCACTCTCCAGTCGAGTGGTATGCCCCTTCCTTGAGTTGAATACCCCTTCCCGTGGTGGATTTAATATACACCGCTCCTAGCTTGTCTGCGATTTTCTCTACTGTTTTGTCCTCAGTGGAGTCACAAATTACCAACTCCTTGATCAAACCCTCCTCTAACCCCTCAAATAGAGAAACAACAGTTTCAGGTAGTTCCTTTCCAGAATTATAAGTTGGGATAATGATTGAGAGCGGTGCACCCATGAATCAAATCACTCACCGAGGACCCCACCCCTCAAAAACTGGGAAATTGATATAGGTAACCCAACTTTATCATCGGTATCGATTACAACACCACATAAGGTGATGCTGTTGTTTGCCGGTATCATTTTCCCTTTGGAAAAACCTGCTGAAAATCGTTCCATTGGAACCGTTGGATGCATCCCAATAATTGAATCGTAATCGCCGCACATCCCTACATCGGTAATATAGCCGGTTCCACCAGGTAAAATTCTGGCATCAGATGTGGGAATATGGGTGTGTGTACCTGCAATCAAAGAAACTCTTCCATCCCACAAGCGACCAGCGATCATCTTTTCTGATGTGGCTTCGCAATGAAAATCAATGACAATTGCATCAACGCTTCTACCAAGGGGGTACTTTTCTAGTACCTCCTCAACAAACCTAATCGGATTATCAAAGGGTTGCTTCATAAATACCTGACCGAGAGCAGTCAATACCAAGACCTTTTTACCCTTCTCGGTCTTATATATGCCATAACCTTTTCCTGGGAGTCCTCTACCCAAATTAAGGGGCCTTAATATATTGGGATTTGAATCCAGTGTGCTCAGCAAATTTCGTTGATCAAATGCATGATCACCAAGTGTCATACAATCTATACCCGACTTTAGAAGGGTATCGGCATGTCCAGGATTGATACCCTTACCCTGAGTTGCGTTTTCCCCATTTACAATTACAAAATCAAGCTTAAGTTCTTCTCGAATTCCCATTAGCGAAGTGGTGACAGTCTCACGGGCATTTCTTCCGAACACATCACCTAAAAACAATATTCGCATCTAAATCATCCTTTTGTTGTATTAATCAAAGTCAGTAATTCCCTGTTCTGTGATAATGGTATCAAGTTTGTGGTCATATTCATCCTTTGGGATTTCCGAACAAAACTGCCCTGAGAACGCAAAGCCGACAGCCTTTACAGCATTATCCTTTTTCAAATGTTCCAAGGTGCGATCGTAATAACCACCACCATATCCCAACCTGTATCCCGTTTTATCAAAAGCAAGGAGTGGAACAATGATTAATCTTGGAATCACCCATTCACCACTATTGGGAATGGAAGCACCATATTCACCTTTAATCAATTTTTCGTTCACCTTCCAAGATCTGAATTTCAATGACACATTCTTCCCTACAACAACCGGAAGGCAAATGGGGTATTGCCATGAATCCAATTTTTTCATGGCATCCATTGGGCTTATTTCGGTCTGTATTGGACAATAGCCGGCGACACATTGTGAGTCAGGAAATTTTTGATGAATATACTCAATCAACTTGTCTTGAGCAATTTTTTCAGAATTAACGGAGTAAACCCTACGTCGTATAATTTTTGCCAATTTACGTAAATCGGCTTTAGATTTCTTGATGCTATCCGACAAAGCAATCCCTTATCTGAATTAATGGGCAATCCAATGTACAATTATGTAATTATTGGTTTTTCTTTGTAATTAACAAAAACCAATAATTGAAACCAATCTCTGCTACCCTGCAAATAGAATTTTCTCATGTCATATATTCCCACACAAGGTCAGAAACTAGCCAAAGGTGTCGGGAAACACCTAAGGGATAGAGGTTTAAGTTATCTGGAGGAATTTGTACCCAAGAATGGCCTTCGAGTAGACGTTATAGGCATAAACGCCAAGGGAGAAATTTGGATTGTGGAATGTAAGTCATCAAGGGTAGATTATATTTCTGACCAAAAGTGGAGGAATTACCTCCCTTATTGCGACAAATTCTTTTTTGCAGTCGACCGTCAATTTCCCCAAGATATTTTACCCTCAGATACCGGATTGATAGTTGCAGATGAATTCGGTGCAGAAATACTCAGATTTGGTCCCCGAATGGTTTTGTCTCCAGCAAGACGAAAAGCCGTAATCACAAAATTTGCTATGAATGCAGGAGAGCGGTTACATTTTCAAAAGGAAAATTTGAGACTCAAAAAAAGGTATCCAAATGATACAAAATCCTGATTTGAAATATTAACCCTTGACAACAAAGATGGTTACTTTTAACTTATTGTTCGTGTCGGGAGTGCGTCATTTTGTATGCTGGGGCTACGGCCTCACCCGTTGTCTTCCCTGTATTCTGTTTAACTAACCCCGTTTTGGTGGTTGCATACAACCAGTATTTCGTTTGGCATTCGCTTGGTTGAAAAACCGGTTGATCTCAATCCATGACACATAGTCTCATATTTTTGCATGCCGGAAAACTCCCAGCATATTGTGGGTTGTAGCAAATAAACCCGGTTGGGTGAACTTTTTATTTGTTAACCCTGATTACTTTTACACAGATTGCATCTACCTAGATCGGTTTTGTCGTAGTCCTTTATTCAAAATTCAGTAATTATCTTTTAATCAAAACTCTAAATATCTACCTCCAACGGAAATGTTTGTTGAAAACGAAGGTTTTTAAATTACTTTTCCACTTATGCCGCCTTAGCTCAGTCGGGAGAGCGCTAGATTGTGGCTCTAGAGGTCACTGGTTCGAATCCAGTAGGCGGTACCACTTAAAAGGGATGTAAATGTCCCTTTATAACCCCCATACAAAAGTAATCCTTGAAACTCTGTCCCGCCATTGATTATAACAGGTATAGCCAAATTGTTAATTTTTGGACTATCTTCGACGAACCGGAATTACCATTTCTGACGACGCGATATGTGGGAGGAGCAAAATGCCTAATAGTGATCCATCATTTCTGAAATCTGTTGAATTAAGCTTTGAAAAGGCTGCAAAACTAATGGATCTTCCACCAGGTTTGGAAGAAAAAATCAGGGTGTGCAACAGCACCTATACCGTACGATTTGGGGTAAGGCTTGGAGATAGGATAGAAACATTCACAGGTTATCGAAGTGTTCACTCAGAACATATGGAACCGGTAAAGGGGGGGATAAGATATAGCCCACACGTCAACCAGGATGAAGTGGAAGCACTTGCCTCCCTGATGACTTACAAATGCGCCATGGTGGAAGTACCTTATGGTGGTTCAAAGGGTGGACTTTGTATTGATCCACAAGATTATTCAACGGAGGAACTTGAGCAGATTACCCGAAGATTCGCTTACGAATTGATCAAGCGGGACTTGATTAATCCTAGCCAAAACGTACCAGCACCCGACATGGGGACTGGCCAGAGGGAAATGGCCTGGATTGCTGACCAGTACAGCCGAATGAATACTACAGATATTAACGCCAGGGCGTGTGTTACGGGTAAACCCCTTAATGCTGGAGGAATAGCGGGAAGACTTGAAGCAACGGGGCGGGGTGTACAGTACGCCCTGCAGGAATTTTTTCGACATCCCGATGATGTCAAAAAGGCCAACCTGACAGGCACTTTAAGTGGAAAAAAAATAATATTACAGGGTTTGGGAAATGTCGGCTATCACGCCGGGTTATTTCTTTCAACTGAAGATGGAGCCCATGTTGTCGGTTTAATCGAAAGGGATGGAGCCCTTTATAATGCAGACGGCCTGGATATTGATGATGTTTTTAAGCACATTCAAGCAACAGGTGGTGTCAAGAATTATCCCAACGCGAATTATATAGAAAATGGAAATTCATTATTGGAAACTGATTGTGATATTTTAATCCCAGCCGCAATTGAAGGAGTAATCACGACACAAAACGCTCACAATATAAAGGCTAACTTGATTATTGAAGCTGCAAACGGTCCTATTACTGCACCTGCCGACAACATACTTAATGATAAGGAAATAGTTGTTATTCCTGACATGTATGCCAATGCAGGTGGTGTTATCGTTTCTTACTTTGAGTGGGTCAAAAACCTGAGCCATATAAGGTTTGGTCGAATGCAAAGAAGGCAAGAAGAACATCGTAGCCGGTTATTGGTGGAAGAGTTGAATACGATGTTCCAAAATACCGGTATGAATGTTAAATTTTCGGAATCATTTATTGATCGATTTTTACAGGGTGCTGGCGAAATGGAACTCGTGCGTTCGGGATTGGATGACTCAATGCGTCTTGGTTATCAGGCCATCAGTGAAATTTGGAACAGTCGTGATGATGTTGATAGCCTCAGAACTGCGGCCTATCTTGTGGCGATAGAAAGAGTCGCTTCCAGTTACAGCTCTAAGGGTTTGTAAAATACCAAAATACAGAACTTCGGGGTTACCTGTAGGTCCAACTTATAAGTTTGAATTTGATTTGATAATCTCAACTACAAAGTTGATGGAACTTTTCTGAGTACACCCTCCGATACCTACCCTTTTACCGATACGCCACCATAAACCAAGTTTCCATTTAAACGGCATTGGTTCCTTGAGATAGAAAAGTACCCCGTTACTTGGTTTGAATGAAAACAGTCCGTTTTCGATTGAGGTTACATTTTTTAATTCAAAGAGAAGTTCGCCGTCAGTTGAAACCAAACGGTCTTCATAAAGGACCAGAGCTTTCCCGGTATTGAAATAAAACAGGTAGGTTAGTCCTAAAAGAAAAAGCCCAACCAGTATAAAACCTAAACGGTCACCTGATACTAGAAAGAACGAAATTCCCTCATAGAGAAGTAAAACAGCCAAAATCAGAGAGAGCAGTGTAAAGAAGTACCTCTTCAATACCGGAGGGTTAATGATTGCTAAAGGCTTTTCGTGTTCCATAAACTCTGTGGATTCTCTATTATCAAAAATCTTTAATCGGTGTTGACCTTTAGGGCACTGATGAAAGCTTGTTGTGGTATGTCCACACGACCAAACTGGCGCATTTTCTTCTTTCCTGCTTTTTGTTTTTCCAGCAATTTTTTCTTTCTTGTGATGTCTCCACCATAACACTTGGCAGTAACATCCTTTCTTAAAGCGGGTATTGTTTCCCTGGCTACAACTTTACCACCTATTGCTGCCTGAATAGGAATTTTGAAGAGGTGACGAGGAATCAACTCCTTCAGTTTTTCACACATAAGCCTGCCCCTAGCTTCACAGTTGATTCGATGTACCATTATGGCTAGGGCATCGACAGGTTCACTGTTTACAAGTATCTGAAGCTTAACCAGATTGTCAGTAGAATAACCTGAAATAGTGTAATCAAAGGAGGCATATCCTCTTGAAACTGACTTCAGACGATCATGGAAATCAAACACAACCTCATTCAACGGTAGGTCAAATCGGATCATTGCCCTTTTTTCTACAAAAGATAACTCGTGCTGGACTCCCCTTCTGGCATGACATAAACTTAAAATTTCGCCCACATATTCATCCGGGGTAAGGATGGTGGCCATTATTCGAGGTTCTTCAATTCTGTCTATATCAGTTGGATCAGGCAAATCTACAGGGTTATAAATTTCTACCATTCCACCCTTCTTCAGGTAAACATGGTAAATTACTGATGGAGCAGTTACGATCAGGTCAAGCGAATATTCTCTTTCCAATCTCTCCCTGATAACTTCCAAATGTAACAATCCGAGAAATCCGCATCTAAAGCCAAATCCGAGAGCAGTTGATGCTTCGGTTTCACTGGTAAAGGAGGAATCATTCAGGGAAATTTTTTCAATGGCATCCTTCAAGGTATTAAATTCACCTGCTTCCATAGGATATAATCCACAATAAACTACAGGCTGGGAGGGTTTCATACCCTCTATCGGTTTATCGCAAGCTCTTTTTTGATGGGTGATTGTATCACCTACAATTGTGTCACTAACCCGTTTTATTGAAGCCGTAAAATAGCCAATTTCACCAGAACTCAACTGTGTGCCATCTTCCATTTCTGGTTTGAAAACACCGATTCTATCTACCTGGTAGGAGGCATCCGAGGAAATCATCTTGATCCTATCTCCCTTTGCCAAGCGTCCATCAAATACTCTAACCAAAACTACAACACCTAGAAAGGGGTTGTACCAACTATCAACCAACAAAGCTTTCAATGGACCTTCATTATCACCCAGAGGTGGAGGGAGTAGATTTACAATAGCTTCAAGGACATCCATAACCCCCTTACCGGTTTTGGCAGAAATCTCCAGAGCGTCATCGGCGTCAATACCGATCACCTCCTCAATTTGTTGCCTCACTCTATCTGGGTCGGCCGCGGGAAGGTCAATTTTATTCAAAACTGGAACAATTTCATGTTCTGCTTCTATTGCCTGATATACATTAGCAAGAGTCTGTGCCTCTACTCCCTGGGAGGCATCAACCACAAGAAGTGATCCTTCAACTGATTTCATTGAACGAGAGACTTCATAGGAAAAATCTACATGACCAGGTGTATCAATCAAATTCAATATGTAGTTTTTCTGATCCTTGGCCTTGTATTCAAGTCGGACTGTATTTGCCTTAATGGTGATCCCTCTCTCCCTTTCAATATCCATGGAATCAAGCATCTGGTCTTTCAAATTTCTCTTGCTGACTGTTCTGGTAAACTCCATCAACCTATCAGCAAGCGTACTTTTGCCGTGGTCAATATGAGCCACTATTGAGAAATTTCTAATATGTGAATTGCTTGGGGAAGTGGTCAATTTTGTGATTACACTATTTTAAAGGCGAATAAAAAGAGGTTCAAATTTATAACCAAACAAGAACCGGTGTACTAGGCAAAAAAGAAGGTTAACCTGGTATTCTCCAAGTTAGGTGGAAAGAAATGAAACTGGAAAGTTATGCTTTCCCCCAAGTTTGTTGTAAACCAATTCGGGTATCTCAAATTGATTTGTATAGCTGGTGGATTTAAGAAGACTCTATCTCAAGTGGAGTTTCTTCGACTTTTTTCTTCAGTTTTTCTAAATCCTTTTTGATTTTCAGTGCCTTTGGAGAAAGATTCTCATCCTTTGCCTTTGATAGAAATTTATCCAAACCACCCTTATGATCTACACTTCTCAAAGCTGCTGCTGAAACCTTAAACTTGAAGGAACGGTCCAATCCATCGGAAGTTAAAGTAACCGCATTAAGATTGGGGTAAAACTTTCTTTTCGTTTTATTGTTGGCATGACTTACATTGTTGCCAACCATAACTTTTTTTCCAGTTAACTCACACACCCTAGACATAATCAACCCACTTTCCTTTAGATATATATATTCATTCAAGGTTTTTCTCCCAGTCTGCGCGCCAATCAATTTCGGTCAAATCAAATTTTCCTTAAAAAATGACCAACCTGTAAAGCAGCCTGAGCTGGAAATATTTTCCCCTGAATGACCTCTTTCTTTAATTCTGATACCAAGTTCTCTACTGCAGGATTAGCAGTTAATAAACCTAAAACCTCTTGTCTGATCTCGAATCGAAACCTTTCAACATCCTGATCACGGCGAATGGAATCCCACACTCCATTATCCTTCCTCCAGTTGCATAGAGTAATAATATCTTGCCAACTGTTTTCAATACCCATTCCCGAAATTGCTGACAACAAATTTACCTTGGGGTACCCTTGGGGATCAAATATTCTCTGCCTGAACAAATGTAAACCTGCCTGGTATTCTGATTTGGTTTTCTTGGCCAATGACAGAAGATCGCCATCTGATTTGTTAATCAAAACCAAATCCACTTTCTCAAGTATACCTCTTTTTATCCCCTGAAGTTCATCCCCTCCTCCCGGAGAAATCAATAGGGTAAAAACATCAGACATAAGTGAAACCTGGTAATCTGTCTGCCCTACTCCTGTAGTTTCAACAATTACAACATCAAAACCCGCCAGCTCGCACAAATGCACCACCTCTGGAGTTCTACGAGATACTCCACCACTATTAAATGATCCTGTAGGTAAGGGACGAATGAATGCTGATTTATGCCTGGACAATTTGGACATTCGCGTTTTATCACCCAGTATTGAACCTCCGGTTATTTGTGAAGATGGGTCGACAGCAAGAACGGCTAGCCTAAGTCCCTTATTAACAAGTTCCAAACCGAGCTTATCAATAAAAGTTGATTTGCCTACACCCGGGGTGCCGGTAATTCCAAGTCGAATAGCTTGGTTTTGCGTACACTTTCGTAATTTTTGGAATAATTGTAGGGATAATTTCTGATGTTCCTCATTACTACTTTCAACCAATGTAATTGCTTTAGCAAAAGCTCTTCTATCATTGCTTCTGACTTGTTGAACGATTTGGTCAATATCAATTTCCATAGTTGTAAGAACTCCGCAAAATAAAATATAACTTATTATTGTAAGTTGGGTACCCCATTTATGCCTTTAAAAGTGCTATAGTTTGACTCCGATGAATTCCACTCAATCTTAAATTTCTTATGAAAAAGTTTTTGATATCCATTTTCCTGGTGATTTCTCTAGGAACTGAAGCCATTTCTGCAAGTGAAATCCGGGAGGAAAGGGCTGAATTCCACATAAGTCTACTTGGTTTCAGAATCGGCTACATGATATTGGCATCAAAAACCAAGGGTGAACTTTATTCAGCTACATCCCTCATTGGGTCAACAGGAGTAGGTAATTTTTTTGGTAAAATGAAATTCAAAGCCAAAATAAGGGGTAAAATTGTTGATAAAACAGTAATCCCCTCAAGTTATCATCTTGAAAGCACAAGAAAAGGAGTGACGAATAGAAAATCACTGGAATATAAAGACGGCTTGGTTATCCATCAGGAAGGAACAAGACAAACGGATTCTGGTATCGATTATCTTTCAGGATTTTTTGTTGTAATTCGGGATACTCTTGAAGAGGAGCTGTGTGGATTTTCATATACTTTGGCCGATGAAGAAAAAGTTGCAGAAGTAATTATAGGCCCCCCAACCCCTCTAAGCTCCGGGAAATATAAATGTGAATCCCAGTATGTTAGAAAATCTGGGTATTCCGAGGATGAAATGCAAAAGCCTGCATTCCAGTTTGAACTCTATTACCGCCCATCCCCTGTTGAATATAATTACTACCAACTGGAAAGAATAATCCTCCATTCAGAAATTGGTAGAATGAGGGTATTGAGGACTAACTAAGTAGCTTGAAAAAGTCACTCACATGCAAAATTTATTACTGATCTAGAACGCAGTTCAATCTTAACTGACAAACATCTTAATAATTATGAATTTATATTCACCATCTAAGTTTCTGGAAGGACCTCACTAGGCGGCCTTGGCCCGAGGATTGTTTTTTTCTGCCTCATCCCGTGATAAAGCAACACTTGTTCTGACTCCCTTGGATACAAAGTTCATCAAGCCTCTTACTACTCGCTCACTAGGGTTAATCCCGGCACAAGTCAGGATTTCTTTTCCATCTTTTGATCTTGCCCATCTTGCAATAATTTCTGGACCATTACCAAAACGCAAATTATCAGATATAGCATCATCCAAAGCAGCTAAAACTACAGCTGCAAATAGTTTTCGTGATCTTGCACCCTGCTCCAAATTGAAAGCTGTTTCATCATAATTCGCCATTGATTTTGTCCCCCCTTGACATATGTCTTTTTTCTTGTCTCAGGTAAATCTCACTCTGATATGGTGTATTGTGATTTATTCCTGAGGATGTTTTTTTGTTTAATTGAAACCAATTCTTATGTCTGGTATACCAGATACAAAATAATATTGCAAAAAAATAATGAGTTTTTTATGCCAAAAATTAACGGAAATGAAATCAGGCCAGGAAATGTTCTGGAACATAAAAGGGGACTCTGGTCAGCAGTTAAGGTTGATCATGTTAAACCCGGAAAGGGGGGTGCATTTGCCCAAGTTGAATTAAGAAATTTAAGAAACGGTTCCAAACTCAATGAGAGATTCCGGTCGGCTGACAAGGTTGAAAAAGTAAGATTGGAGCAAAAGGATCAACAATTCCTTTATTCAGAGGGAGAATCACTAATCCTTATGGATATTCAAACCTATGAACAGACATATGCACCCGCAACACTTCTTGGGGACAAATTATCCTTTCTAAAAGAAGGAATGGTTGTAACGGCAGAATTTTTTGAGGAAGAAATTCTGGGGATTACACTTCCCCAAAAAGTTACCTGTACTATTGTTGAAACTGAACCAGTAATTTCTGGGCAAACTGTAGCAAACAGTTTCAAGCCAGCTTTACTGGATAACGGGATGAAAATAATGATTCCCCCTTATATATCAGAAGGAACCGAGGTAGCTGTTAATACGGAAACCTTTGAATTTGCTGAGAGAGTCTAACTCCATCCTGAAATCAAAATCTATAGGTTGGTCTCAATGATTAAACCAGAGGAAGTTCCCAAAGAATAGACTCTCTTAGAAAGATCATAAATTTTGGCTTCTGCTACAGCTGTTGTTTTTCCTAGGTGAATTATTTTTCCTTCTGCAAATACTTCCTTACCAAGAGGTATTGACTTCATGAGGTTTACTTTGAATTCCAGCGTTGTAAATTGCTTCCCCGGGGGAAGGACAGTAATTATGGTACAAGCCATGGCACTATCCAGAATAGTTCCATACCAACCACCGTGGACACTTCCCATAGGATTGGTACAACTCTTTAATGGTATTCCTTTAAATACTACCATCCCCTTGGAAACACTGTCTAAAGTAAAATTCAGAAGTTCTGCAATGGGTGGTGGAGAAATCAAACCATCCTTCATCCGCTGAATCAACTCCAATCCAGATAGTCGACTTAAACTCTCACTTAATGAATTAACCGAACCTACCCCTTGTTCCACGGTTTTCCCCATTACATTATATAGATATCAATTTAGTGAATTTACTTAACTCAAGTTTTATCTTTACACTGATTTAGCTTGCTTTTTTGTTTGTTCCATAGTTTCCAAAAATAATTAGGCTACCAGCCATGCAAAACCATACAGCCAACCTTAATTTGATGACCAAAGCTGCTCTTTCTGCTGGAGATATTCTACATCGAGACTTTGAAGAAATACAAAGGTTGCAATCTTCACTTGAAGGAGCAGGCAAGTTGACTCGTAAAGCAATGATAAGAGCCAATAATAAACTGATTTATGAGTTATCGGAGGGTAGACCAAATTACGGAATCAAGAGTACATTTTCAGAAGAATTGACAGGTAAGGATGACACTAGAAAATGGCTAATCAGTCCTATCTCTGGTTTGCCAAACTTTACAAGAGGAAATTCAAACTGGGTGATTTCACTTGGGTTGGAATATAAAGGTGAAACCGTTATTGGTGTGATTTACTACCCCTTTGGTAACGAACTATATAAGGTGATTAAGGGAGATGGAGCTTATTCTCGACAAATGAAGCTCCGAGTTGCTCCCACTCAGAAGGTTGAAGATTTTTCTGTAGCAATAGACTTTAATTTTGGTGGAGAAAAATTTAAGCTCCAAAATCTGGATAGACTCGTCGAATCCTTCGCTGAAATAAAATCTACAGGAGCACCTTCCCTTGATTTGGTTTATCTGGCTTCAGGTAATATTGATGGTATAATTGCTCCAGAGATTGATCCAATTGATATAGCCCCCGCCAAACTTTTGTTAATTGAATCAGGTGGTTTAACAGCTTCTTTGGACCGATCTGAAGGAAATTCTGGAGGTTTGATTGGATCTGGATTCAAGAGATTCGAGATTTTCAGGGATTTGGTTCAGGGTCATTTCGAATAGAATTCTAAAATTCCGAATCCAGGCGTATCAATACGTTTCCCGCGCTTAGTTCCCCGTTTTTTATCTGTCTAAATCTCAATTGAGCAATGGCGTAACCATCACTTTGTGTAAACACGTAACCGACAGGTCTGTTGCCAGACCTGATTTCCGTTCCCGGAGGAACTGTTCCGTCGATCATTACACGGACGAGACCCTTCTGGAGTTGTGCCTTGTGTTTCATTCTGGCGACAATTTCCTGTCCAATGAAGCATCCCTTTTTGAAATCAACTCCGTTCAACCTCTCAAACCCAGCTTCCAAAATGTAGGTACTATCCGGGATTAATTCGATTAATGTTTCAGGTATACAGAATTTGACCCTGATTCGATCCCATACCACCTCCTCGGAAGAACCGGAATTACCAGAATAGTCCCTCCACCCCATGGCAGGATGTCTAGGGTCGGGGTAAGCTCCGGATGGTGCATCGCCCAAACCTTGAGAAACGAGTAAATCTGTTTTCTCTATGGTGACCTTTGAGCGTAATCTATAGAATGATAATTGTTTTAAGAGTTTATCTGCCAATTTTGAATTAACATCAAGAAACCAGACCTCATCTGATTGAAATATGAAGAAATCCACAACAAATTTACCTTGTGGAGTCAATAAAGAGGCATAAACCAGTGATTTGTCTGCGTAAGCAACATCGTTGGTTACCAACCCTTGTAGAAAGTTGAAAGAATCATCCCCCTCTACCTTGAGGACGGTTCTGGAGTTATTCATTTAGTTATGCTTTCTCCGATCTTTTCCTTGGGGAAATATTGGGATTGATTTACTAAGTTAAAATTTGTTCGTAACTTAAACATATTCACCCCAAATCAAAATTACGCCTTTCCCTTAGAGATGAACAATATTCTTCCATAATTTTCATTTTTGGTATGACAATACTGTGGATTCTGGTGAACGATAGATTCCCGATCATTAGGATTAGCATCTTCTAATAATTATAGAGGCGTTAGAGCGAAACCAAAGATGATTCCTGTACCCTACCAAATGGAACGTCTACTTTTCCTTTCCCTACAGTTACTAATGTCAGCATTTCACAATGAAATTCGTAATGCCGAATTAAATATGTTCCCACTAACTTTGATAAGCAAGTAATAATCCCACTAAATTTCTTGAAAGTTCTTATTATATGAAGGCTTGGAATAGTAACCCAAACAAAACGATGGAGAGTTATAATGGCAGGTCATTCAAAATGGGCAAACATTCAACACCGTAAAGGACGACAAGACGCTACCAGGTCTAAGCTTTTTTCAAAGTTATCAAGAGAAATAACGGTAGCGGCAAAGATGGGGGACCCTGACCCCGAAAAGAACCCGAGGTTACGCTTGGCAGTAAAGGAAGCAAAAAGTAATTCTGTCCCAAAGGATGTAATCGAACGGGCTATTACCAAAGCGGTGGGAGGTGATTCCGAATCACTTGAGGAAGTCAGGTATGAAGGTTATGGCCCTTCTGGAGTAGCTGTAATCGTTGAAGCACTTACCGATAACAGGAATCGTACTGCCTCGTTTGTAAGGTCTACATTTGGCAAACTTGGCGGAAACCTTGCGGAAACAGGTGCCGTAAGTTTTATGTTTGAACGGAAAGGTGAAATTGTTTTTTCCCCAGAAGTTGGAGATGAAGATCTTGTTTTTGAACTTGCAATTGATGCAGGAGCTGAAGATGTAGAAACAAGCGATGACAATCATGTCATTTATACTTCTGATACGGACCTCGCTTCCGTCTCAACGGAAATGGAAAAGACTTTGGGCGAAACCACATCAACAAAACTTATCTGGAAACCCTCAACCACGACCAGCCTGGACCTGGAAGGTGCCAGAAAAGTAATAAGGCTGATCGAAACTCTTGAAGAAGACGATGATATTCAAAGGGTAACAACCAATTTCGATATTCCCGAAGAGTACATTGATCAACTTTGATACAAACTCACGACTATCATTTTTTCGAGCAATACCCAACTCGGTCACCGATTTCTTTTTTCTAAGCCAATTTTAGGCGGGAAGAATTCTGGCTTGTGATAAAGTTTCCCAACATCAGCAGATCCAGCACCATGATTGGTGTATCCTGGATGGTTGTATCAGGACTTAACTTTGTTGCGTTAATTGCCATTGTCAAATTTTTGGGTACAGAAATTCCTCCCGCACAATCTGCTTTTTTGAGATACTTACTGGGATTGGTTTTTATTGTCCCGCTACTGAAGGAGTTCTTTCAAACCAAGTTTTCCAGGGAAGAATATTTCTTGTTTGGAATAAGAGGTGTTTTTCACACGTTTGGGGTCATTTGCTGGTTCTACGCCATGACCGAAATTACAATTGCCGAGGTCACCTCACTAAATTATCTTACCCCAGTTTTTCTTTCCTTTGCTGCCATTCTCATTTTGGGTGAATCTATAACTATCCGACGTATGATGGCCATATTCTTGGCTCTTTTTGGTGCCTTTTTGATTCTTCGTCCTGGTTTCAGAGAACTATCCCCTGGCCATCTCGCAATGATGGGAACAGTCATATCATTTACGGTATCTTACATTATTGCCAAAAAGGTTACCGGACGTTTGAATGCCGGGATGATAATAACCATGTTAACAATAACAGTAACGATAGGATTGTTTCCTATAGCTGCTGTTGTCTGGATTCCTCCAACCCCAGAACAACTTTTTTGGCTGTTTCTTATTGCCTTTTTCGCAACGGCAGGTCATTATACCATGACAAAAGCATTTCACAGTGCACCTGTTACCGCAACCCAGCCAGTTACTTTCCTCCAACTTGTTTGGGCTACTTTGTTGGGTACCCTGTTTTTTGGCGAACCCATTGATTTGTGGGTAGTTCTTGGTGGCACCATCATAATCGGTGCTGTAACATTCATGGCGTGGAGAGAAGCGGTATACTACCTGCGGAACAAAAACAAATGAACCCTTAATTGCCTAGGTCGATACCCATTCCTAATTGAGTGGCTGGGCCCGGTCCCGCAAGACAACATACCAAACACAGACCAACCCCATTAATACACAAAATAACATAATAAAGTAAAGTGGATATGGTCCTGTTTCGGTTGTCAATAATGATCCAGCCAAAGCTGACAAACCTGCACCAACACCAATCATAATTGCTCCGCCAATCCCGGAAGCAGTACCGGCGAGGTGGGGTCGTACAGATAGCATCCCGGCAGTGGCATTGGGTAAAATTATTCCATTTCCAACCCCCATGAGCATCGCAAAACCAAAGAAGCTGAGAGGATGTGTAGATCCGGCAAATGTGGCCAGAATTGGCCCCGTAGGTCCGAACAGGGTTATACTACAGCCAATAACGATCATCTTGTTTATACCTACCTTGACAGACCATTTTCCTGACAGGTAATTTCCACTCATGTAGCCAAAACCCGTCAAACCGAAATAAAATCCTAACGAAACAGGACTTAAGTCAAATATTTCTGAACCTACAAACGGTGCTCCCCCGAGATAGGCAAAAAATACCCCGGATGAAAAAGCTGCTATGAGACAATAGCCCCAAAACCGATGGGATTGAAAAAGCTCTGGATATTCTCTGAATTGAACCCAGATATTTTCCTTCCTTGAAGGCAGGGTTTCACCTAGATCAAAGTAGGATATTGCCAGGGTTAGCCCACCAAAAATTAGAAAAAAAGAAAAACTTGACTTCCACCCGAAAGTCTCATCCAAGAAACCTCCAATCAGGGGCCCAAACATAGGGGCAACAGCCATACCCATGGTTACATACCCAATCATTGAAGCTGCCTGTCTGGCGGGGTAGAGATCTCGGACAATCGCTCTTGAAAGAACCAATCCGGCAACTATTACAGCTTGGCACATACGAAAGAATAGAAAAATTTCAACATTCGGAGCAAACATGCAACCGAGAGTGGCGACTAGAAAAAGAACAATGCCCCAAAGTATTACTATTCTACGCCCATAGAAATCGGATATAGGTCCGACTACAACCTGCAAAACGGCATTAAAAAACAAATAGGTGGCAACAGAAAGTTGTATAACCCGATAATCTGTTTGAAAATACTCGGTCATGTTGGGAAGAGACGGAAGGAACATAGTCATCGAAATGGCTGGAAGTACCGATAGGATCATCAGCGTCGAAATATGAGGTGGTGTTTTCCGATCAAGGAATTTTGTTAGTATAGAATCTGCCACTGATTTACTTCTTGGTTTGCCCAAGCAAAGCCTTACCCCTTACCTCAACCTAGAAACTCAAAGGTTTAAAATATAGATTGTTTGATTTAAAATTTGTTTCTTAACAAATAGCAATAAGAATACTTAATTAGAATTTGAACTAAGGCAATTTAATGAACGATATTATTTCAGAATTGGAAAGGCGCCGTATTGAAGCGAGGACTGGAGGTGGTCAAAAGAGGATTGAAGCCCAGCACAACAAAGGAAAACTAACTGCCCGAGAACGAATTGAACTTTTGTTGGATGAGAATTCATTCGAAGAATTTGACATGTTTGTTACCCATAGGTGTACAGATTTTGACATGGACAAGACCAAATATTCTGGTGACGGAGTTGTTACGGGTTGGGGTACTATAAATGGACGAGTGGTTTATGTCTTTAGCCAGGATTTTACGGTTTTTGGGGGTTCACTCTCGGAAACACATGCCACTAAAATTTGTAAAATCATGGATATGGCTGTCCAAAATGGTGCACCAGTAATTGGATTAAATGATTCTGGAGGCGCCAGAATACAGGAAGGTGTCGCTTCCTTGGCGGGTTATGCAGAAGTGTTTCAGCGAAACATTCTCGCTTCCGGGGTAATCCCGCAAATCAGTGTTATCATGGGGCCTTGTGCGGGAGGTGCTGTATATTCTCCGGCCATGACTGATTTCATATTCATGGTTAAGGATACCTCATATATGTTTGTAACTGGACCCGATGTCGTGAAAACAGTCACGAATGAAATAATCACCGCTGAAGAATTGGGAGGAGCAACAACTCACACTACCAAGTCATCTGTTGCAGATGGGGCTTATGCGAATGATGTTGAAACCTTGGCTGAGGTCAGAAGGTTTTTTGACTTTCTACCACTTAGCAATAGGAACAAACCACCCACCCGACCCTTTCATGATGATCCCGGCAGGATTGAACCTTCGCTTGATACCCTGGCACCTGAAAATCCCAATGTCCCGTATGATATGAAAGAATTGATTATAAAAATTGCGGATGAAGGTGATCTTTTCGAGGTGAAGGAAAATTTTGCCCAGAATATCATTACAGGATTTATCAGACTTGAGGGTTCTACTGTTGGAGTAGTTGCTAATCAACCAATGGTTCTAGCGGGTTGTCTTGATATTGATAGTTCCAGGAAAGCTGCAAGATTCGTCAGATTTTGTGATTCATTTGATATCCCTATACTAACATTTGTTGATGTGCCTGGTTTCTTGCCGGGAACTTCTCAGGAGTATGGAGGAATCATTGTTCACGGAGCAAAGTTGCTCTTTGCCTTTGGAGAAGCAACTGTCCCCAAGGTAACCGTGATTACAAGGAAAGCCTATGGGGGAGCCTATGACGTTATGTCTTCAAAACACCTCAGGGGAGATTACAATTATGCCTGGCCTAGCGCACAAATAGCTGTAATGGGAGCGAAAGGTGCTGTTGAAATATTGTATCGATCCGAAATAAATGACAACGAACTTGTCAACAAAAGGACAGAGGAATACGAAAATAGATTTGCAAACCCTTTCGTCGCTGCAGAAAAAGGGTTTATTGATGAAGTAATTATGCCCCACTCAACGAGACTTCGGGTATGCAGGGCTTTTGCAACATTAAGAAACAAGAGGTCTCAAAACCCTTGGAAAAAGCACGACAATATCCCCCTATGACCGGTTTCCCATATTTAAAAAGGTAAACAAATTGTTCAAAAAGATACTAATTGCAAACAGGGGTGAAATCGCCTGTCGAGTAATCAAATCAGCAAAATCACTCGGTATAAGTACCGTAGCAGTTTATTCAGAAGCAGACAAAAACTCCTTGCACGTAAAAATGGCCGATGAAGCTGTGTTGATTGGACCTCCACCAGTTAATCAATCGTATATTTTGATTGATAAAATTATTGAGGCCATTCAAAAAACGAGTGCTGATGCCGTGCATCCTGGCTATGGATTCCTTTCCGAAAATGCCCTTTTTGCTCAAAAGCTTGAGGAGGCCGGAATTGCCTTTATCGGTCCACCAGTAAAAGCAATTGAAGCCATGGGAGATAAAATTGCCTCCAAGAAGATTGCCCATGAATCGGGTGTTTCAACAGTTCCTGGTTTCCTCGGTGAAATCGATTCCCCAGAGCACGCTCTGGAAATCTCCCGGGAAATAGGCTTCCCGGTAATGATTAAGGCTTCGGCCGGAGGTGGTGGTAAGGGCATGCGAATAGCCTGGAACGAAGATGGAGTTGCTGAAGGTTTTCAATCGTCCCGTAATGAAGCTTCAAGTTCGTTTGGGGATGATCGAATACTAATTGAAAAGTTTATAACTTCACCTCGCCATATTGAGATTCAAATCCTCGGGGACAAATTTGGAAATTATGTTTACCTGAACGAAAGAGAATGCTCCATTCAGAGAAGAAATCAAAAAGTCATAGAGGAGGCGCCCTCACCTTTCCTGGGCAAGAAAACAAGAGAAGCCATGGGCAAGCAGGCAGTCAGCCTGGCTAGAGCTGTGGATTATTTTTCTGCTGGTACAGTAGAATTCATTGTGGATAACAATCAAAACTTTTACTTCCTTGAAATGAACACCCGATTACAAGTTGAGCACCCTGTTACAGAACTTATTACTGGAGTGGACCTGGTCAGGGAGATGATAAATATTGCTCACGGGGGAAAATTATCCCTTTCACAAGATATGGTTAAGATTGATGGGTGGGCCTTCGAATCGAGAGTATACGCCGAGGATCCAAGAAGAAACTTTCTTCCTTCCATAGGAAGAATTACCAAATATAGCCCTCCAGCGGAGTTCTACGAAGATACAAATGCTGTCAGGAATGATACTGGCGTTTTCGAAGGCGGTGAAATAAGCGTTCATTATGATCCCATGATCGCCAAGCTGTGTTCTTGGTCCACCGATCGCAATTCTGCCATCAAGACGATGAGAAAGGCATTGGATACCTTTGAGATAGAGGGCATTACCAGTAATATTTCATTCCTTTCGGCTGTATTTGATCATCCCAAGTTCATTAGTGGAGATATTACCACAGGCTTTATTGAGGAAGAATTTTCCGAAGGATTTGCAGGAGTTATTCATTCTCAGCCAACACTGGAAAAAATAGCCGCCTGTGTCGCCATGATGCACCGATTTGCCGAGATCCGGCGATCAAGGATTTCGGGCCGTATCGATCACCATATACGGACAGTTGGAAATGAATGGTCGGTACAAATAGATAAGGAAGTGATAGACCTTGTACTTGACCCATTTGAATCTGGATGCTGGGTAAAACTGAATCAAGGAAGGGAGTTGGAAATAACCTCAAGTTGGATGCCAGGACAAAGCATCGCCAAATTTGAAATTTCAGGGGATCATTTGCTGTTGAGGGTAAAACCCATCTCAGAAGGATACCATGTTGAATATCGGGGAGCTGAACTGGATGTTCTGGTGAGAACAAGAAGGCAACAGGAACTGAGTTCTTTCATGAAAGAGAAAGAGCTTCCCGATACCAGTAAATATCTCCTTTGTCCCATGCCCGGATTAATCACTGAAATCTTCGTTTCAACGGGTGAAACGGTTGAAGATGGTCAGCCCTTGTGTACAGTCGAGGCAATGAAAATGGAAAACGTACTGAAGGCGTCCCGGAAAGGAACAATTAAAGCCATTACAGTATCTCCTGGTAGCTCTCTTACCGTAGACCAGGTAATCCTTGAATTTGAATGAATCCACCTGTCTAGTTTCTTGCCCTGATTTCCTGCTGCCTAATAGGGAACTTATCTATGGTATTGCTGATTTCCCTGACATTCCATGTGGTAGGTTTTCGCAGGTAGATTATCCCATCTTTACCAATTAAAATTATGGCAAAACCCCGTGGCCTTAGCTCAGTTCGGATAGTGCTCTCAACTGCAGGTTTGGAATCAAATAATACAACGACTTCCCTTTCCAGAAGGCTATCAACTCCCTGTTCCAAAAAACCAATTTGCTCAATGTAATTTGGATCAAACGGAGAATCTGAAAAAATAATGAATAACCTTTTTTGCCAGAGGAATTCGTCAATTGTAAGGTCCACATTTTCTTCTAAAGTTAAATCGGTTATTTCCAAGCTGGTTTCAGTTTCATTCTGAGCCATGACTCCCAAAGGCATTAATAACCCGATAAACGGAGCCAAAAAGAGTGAGGAAATTATCTTCATATTCTTAAATCGTTCATATTAAGATTTTCAAATTAACAAATGTATTCAACTCCAGCACAAGAAATTCTTCTAATACCGAGACCTCTATAATATATGTTGAATTATAGAAGAATTCAGTAACATTGGGTCACTTTCCTTCAAAAGTACCAAAAGACCCGGCCCGTAGGACATATAATGATAATAGTTTAAATCCGGTAAATCGAATGACAAAAAATTTAAGTGGTTGGAAACAAAGAGCCCAGAAGGAATTACGAGGTCGAGACCCAGATGACCTCAAGAAGGTTTCACTAGAAGATATAGTCGTTAAACCCTTATACACCCAGCAGGATATAAAGGATAGCCCATATCTTGATTCCCTCCCCGGAGATGAACCTTTCCTGAGAGGGCCGAGAGCCACCATGTACACCGGCAGGCCCTGGACAATTAGACAGTATGCGGGGTTTTCCACAGCAGAAGAATCGAACTCATTCTATAGAAAAGCCCTTGAAGGTGGTCAACAAGGTATATCAGTTGCTTTTGATCTTGCTACTCATAGGGGCTATGACAGCGATCATCCCAGAGTTGAAGGGGATGTTGGCAAGGCTGGTGTGGCGATAGATTCAGTGGAGGATATGAAGATTTTGTTTGAAGGTATTCCTCTGGATAAGGTCTCAGTCTCAATGACCATGAATGGTGCCGTTATTCCTATTCTGGCCAACTTCATTGTTGCAGGCGAAGAACAGGGTGTTTCTCGTGATACACTATCCGGAACTATTCAAAACGATATTTTGAAAGAGTTCATGGTGAGAAATACCTATATATACCCCCCTGAACCGTCCATGAGGATTGTAGGCGATATCATTGCCTTTACCAGTTCTGAAATGCCAAAATTCAACTCAATTTCCATTTCCGGCTATCACATGCAGGAGGCCGGGGCAAACATAGTTCAGGAACTGGCTTATACCTTGGCCGATGGGAGGGAGTATGTGAGGGCTGCAATAGCACGCGGTCTTGATGTTGATGGGTTTGCTGGAAGGTTATCATTTTTCTTCGCCATTGGTATGAACTTTTTTATGGAAATTGCCAAATTGAGGGCTGCAAGGGTACTTTGGCACAGGATCATGTCCGAATTTAATCCTCAAAATTCTCGTTCGAAAATGCTACGCACCCATTGTCAAACCAGTGGTGTTAGCCTTCAGGCACAGGACCCGTATAACAATGTAATAAGGACTTCATATGAAGCCTTGGCTGCAGTGTTGGGTGGAACACAATCACTCCATACCAATGCCCTTGACGAAGCAATTGCTTTACCTACCGAGTTTTCAGCCCGGATTGCCAGAAATACCCAACTAATTCTTCAGGAGGAAATGGGTATTACAAACACGGTTGATCCTTTGGCTGGATCCTATTTCGTGGAATCATTGACCAATGAAATAATTGATAAGGCTTGGGCATTGCTGGAAGAAGTCGATGACATGGGTGGAATGGTTAAAGCAATAAATTCAGGTTTACCCAAACTGAGGATTGAAGAAACTGCTGCCCGTCGTCAGGCCATGATTGATACGGGTGAGGAAGTCATCGTTGGAGTGAACAAATATCTTCCACAGGAAGAAGAGGATATGGACATCAGGATGATTGAAAATCAAAAGGTCCGGGAAGAACAGATTGCCAAATTAACTAAAATCAAGTCTTCAAGAGATAAGAGGCAATGCGACAAGGCACTTTTGCAGGTGAAAAAAGCTGCAACCAACGACGAAAATATACTGGCAGCAGCAATCAATGCATCCAGGGCTAGAGCTACAGTTGGAGAAATATCCCTGGCCCTGGAAGAAGTTTATGGAAGACACTTTGCCAATCCCAATACGTTATCTGGTGTTTACGGTGATGCTCTTAAAGAAGATGAGGATTTCCGGACAATTCAGGATAAAGTTAATGAATTTGCCAAGGAAGAAGGTCGGAGACCACGTATTCTGGTCACCAAAATGGGACAGGATGGCCATGATAGAGGTGCCAGGGTAATTGCAACAGCATTTGCCGACCTGGGGTTTGACGTGGATATTGGCCCTCTTTTCCAAACACCTGAAGAAGCCGCAAGAGATGCTATAGATAACGATGTCCATGTAATTGGTATCAGTTCTCAGGCAGCAGGTCACACTACACTTGCACCCAAACTTATTGACGCGCTAAGACAAGAGGCAGCAGGAGATAAAATCGTAATTTGTGGTGGGGTTATCCCCAAACAGGACTACCAATTCCTCTTTGATGCTGGTGTCAAGGCAATTTTTGGCCCGGGGACCAAAATTACTGATGCTGCGGGAGAAGTCATGGCCTTACTAAACGGCCAAAAAAACTCATAGAGGAAAATCCTCACAATAGAACCGCGGCCGCAAGGCCGAGAAAGGCAAAAAAACCAATTACATCCGTTACAGTGGTAACGAAAACACTTGAGGCGACCGCTGGATCTATAGCAACTTTTTCCAAAGCCACGGGAATTAATATTCCTGAAAGTCCAGCCACTACCATGTTAACGATCATGGCCAATCCCAGAACAATTCCTAAACTTGGATCGCCAAACCAGATGAAACCAACCCCACCAATAATGAAGGCAAAAAGGACGCCGTTAATAAGACCAACCCAAATTTCTCTCCTTATAACCCTACCAGAGTTCAAGCCTGTCAAATCCTTAGTTGCCAAGGCCCTAACAGCTACGGTTAGGGATTGGGTTCCGGCATTTCCACCCATTGAAGCGACAATTGGCATCAGAACGGCCAAAGCAACAATTGCTTCGATCGTATCGGTAAATTGTGAAATAACCAGAGAAGCTAGAATTGCTGTACCCAGATTGATAAGTAACCAGGGAAATCTTTGACGGGTAATTCCAAATACCCTGTCTGTAAGACTTTCATCACCAACTCCCGCCAATCTCATCAAATCCTCTTCAACCTCTTCATCTAGAACAGCCATTGCATCATCAATTGTAATGACTCCAACAACCCGACCGTTTTCGTCGACAACCGGAGCAGATATTAAATGGTATTGGTTGAAGGTATAGGCCACTTCGTGCTGGTCCTCATGTACCGGGAAAGTCCTGAAATCATCATCAGCAATGGATTTAAGCTCTACATCACGATGGGAAGCCATCAAGCGTCCCAGTGAAACCTGGTATAGGGGCACAATTTTGGGAGAAACCACCAGTATATGATAAAATTCCTCCGGCAAATTCTCTAAACTTCTGATTTTATCAATTGCCTGACCTACGTTCCAGCCTTCAGGTAGCATAACAAATTTTCTTTGCATCAACCTTCCGGCCGTATCCTCGGGGTATTTGAGAGACATCTGTACAGCAGCAAGGTCGGTCTCTTCCAAAGCACCAAGAAATATATCCTGTTGCCTGGTCTCCAGATCTTCTACAATATCAACTATTTCATCGGATTCGAGGTCACCAACTGAACTGGCAATTTGTGTAGGATGGAGGAGTGATACAATTTCATCCCTGATTTTCTCCTCTACTTCCGAGAGCACTTCCAAATCAAAGTCTGGTCCCCAAAGGGTTACCAGGGCTATTCTTGTGTCGGAATCAAATTGCTCCATCAAATCAGCTATATCGGCTTCATGGATATCTTCAAACAACTTTTGGAGGAGTTTTCTGTCTTGGGTTTCAATGGCAGAAAGTACCAATTCAGCCAAAGCAGAGGTCAACTCGTATGGGGTTTCTTGATAATTATTTTTTTCTACCATTTTTCCCTCCAATTCATAATCAGGGATTTAACATGTCCCATCTGAAAGGGTTTGAATATACCCTTTAGTACTAAAATTTTTGGGGTGAGTTTCATCTTGCTTATGTTATGTACCTAGGAGTATGAAATAATTATGAATTTTGAAATGAGTAGGCAAAAATTAATTCTTGGCCAAACCCTTGGTTTCAGCAAAGACCCCTTTGAAGAGTCGATTCAAAGTGCTACAGACTATAATACCAGTGGGGGAATTTATATTTCCGATGGGAAGATTGCCGATTTGGGTAATCGTTCAGATCTTTTGTCAAAGTATCCCAAAGCACCCACTTTTGATTACAAGGATTACCTCCTCACTGCCGGCTTGATAGATACCCACGCACACTATCCGCAAACTAGGATTATTGCTAGTTGGGGTGCCAGGCTCATCGAATGGCTGAATACTTATACCTTCCCCGAAGAAGAAAAATTTGGTGATAAAAATTATGCCAAACTAACGGCAGAATTTTACCTTGATACGCTGCTGGCAAATGGGATAACTACGGTAAGTACATTTTGTACTATCCATCCCGAAAGTGTAGATGCCATTTTTACTGCTGCTGAAAAAAGGGATATGCGAATCGTGGCGGGTAAAACCTGTATGGATCAAAATGCTCCTGAAGGTCTCCTTGATACGGTGATTTCAAGTTATGACGACTCCAAAAGACTGCTGAAAAAATGGAACAATAAAGGTCGTTTAAGTTATGCCCTTTCGCCTAGGTTTGCTCCGACATCCTCAGTTGAACAGCTTGAAGCATTGGGAGGTTTATGGGGGGAGCATCCTGATTGCCTCATGCAGACACATCTCTCGGAACAATTGGAAGAAATCTCTTGGGTAGGTGCACTTTATCCAGATAGCAGGGACTATTTGGATGTCTATGAACGATTTAATCTTCTTGGTGAAAGGGGGTTATATGGCCATTGTATCCACTTGTCAGCGAGTGAACTGGGCAGGATAAAAGAGGCAGGAGGACGATTAATTCACTGCCCAACTTCAAACTTGTTCATCGGGTCAGGTTTATTCAAAACTTGGGAAAGAAAAAAAGAAGGTCAGCACATTGGTCTTGCGACAGACACTGGAGGTGGGTCTTCCTTTTCAATGTTTCGTGTCATGGCTTCAGCCTACGAAGTAAGTCAACTTTGTGGCTATTCCCTACACCCTTCCCAACTTTATTGGCTGGCAACAGTTGGAAATGCAAAATCGCTGCATATGGAGAACACCATCGGAAATCTTCAGATTGGTATGGAGGCAGACATTATAGCGATAGATTTGAATTCTACAGGGGTCATTGCACAAAGGGCAAATTGTACCGAGAATATTTGGGATCAAATTTTTCCCACAATCATGATGGGAAACAGCCAGGCGATCAAGGAGGTTTGGGTCAGTGGAAATAAGGTTACTACCCTATTTCAAGAACCTTAGCTTCATTATCTCTTCTTCAATTCTTAAGAATCTACTTTGTACCGTATAACCTGTCGCCGGCATCGCCCAAACCAGGAAGAATATATCCTACTTCATTCAGCTTGGTGTCAAGGGACGCTGTGATCACCTGGATATCCGGATGAATCTCCTGCATGACTTTGACTCCTTCGGGAGCCGCCACAAGGCACACATATCGAATATTGCCAGCACCCTCTTCTTTTAACCTAGAAACAGCAGCAGCAGCGGAATGACCCGTAGCCAGCATGGGATCCAAAAGGATTACCAGCCTTTGATCTATGTCAGTCGGTACTTTGAAATAATACTCCACAGGCTTGAGGGTTTCTTCATTACGATACAACCCGATATAGCCAACCCGGGCGGAAGGTATCAACTCCAAGACTCCTTCCAAAAGTCCATTTCCTGCCCTTAGGATCGAAACCAATGCAAGCTTTTTCCCTTCCAGTGCAGGTGCTTTCATTGACATCAATGGTGTTTCAATTGTTTTTTCTCGAATTGGCAGGTCTCGTGTAATCTCATACGCCAACAACATGGATAATTCTTTGAGGAGCCTTCTGAATTCAGACGACGAAGTTTCCTTTTTTCTCATCAATGTCAACTTGTGCTGTATCAAAGGGTGATTTACTACGGTCAGATTTTCCTTCACCTTGCTCTCCATTTCTTTATATAACCTGAGAGAAAAACAACACAAACTCCTACTTGGATAGTGGATACCCTATGGTTGCCAACTTCTCGGAAATTTCATCCAATATAACCGGATCATCAATTGTAGCCGGGGTATTAAAGGATTCCCCATTGGCAATTTTTACCATGATCCCTCGCAAAATTTTACCTGATCTGGTTTTTGGCAATCGGTCAACAACAACTGCTTGTTTAAATGCGGCCACAGGTCCGATTTTTTCCCGGACCAGCTGGATACATTCGGGTATTACCATGTCTTTTTTCTTCTCAGCTCCAGAATTCAAACACACAAAACCCAAAGGTAACTGACCTTTCAATTCATCAGCAGCACCAACAACGGCACATTCTGCTATATCAGGATGGCTTGCAATAACTTCTTCCAAACCGCCAGTTGACAATCTATGACCTGCAACATTTATCACATCATCAGTTCTGGCCATGATATATACATATCCGTTTTCGTCCATATACCCCGCATCCCCCGTATTGTAGAAACCCGGGAACTCTTCAAGATAACTTTCAATATACCTTTTGTCAGCATTCCATAATGTCGGGAAGTTACCCGGAGGTAATGGTAATTTAACCGTAATGGAACCTAACTCTCCGCGAGGCAGTTCATTTCCTTCATTGTCAAGAATCTGGATATCATATCCCGGCATGGGAACAAAGGATGAACCATGTTTAATTGGCAGCATTTCAATTCCGATGGGATTTCCGGTTATCGGCCAACCTGTTTCGGTTTGCCACCAATGATCAATTACCGGAACTTTCAAATGCTGTTCAGCCCAAAAAAGAGTATCTGGATCCGCTCTTTCACCTGCCAAAAAAAGGGTTCTAAAGGATGACAAATCGTAATCTGCCAGCAACTCTGCGTTGGGATCCAGCCTCTTGATAGCTCTGAATGCTGTAGGGGCAGTAAACAATGTACTTACCTTGTGTTCAGAAATAACCCTCCAAAAGGCCCCTGCGTCAGGTGTTCCAACAGGCTTCCCCTCATAAATTACTGACGTATTTCCGTGGATCAGCGGGGCATAACAAATATAGGAGTGCCCAACAACCCAACCTACATCGGATGCTGCCCAAAACACTTCTCCTGGATCAACGCCATAAAAATTCTTCATGGTCCAATTCAAGACAACGAGATGACCACCACTGGGTCGAATAACCCCTTTGGGTTGGCCAGTTGTACCAGAAGTGTACAAAATATATAACGGATGATTGCCAGGAAGGGGCACACACTTACTTGCTTGTGATTCGGAAGCCGATTCTTCCCAATCGAAATCTCTTCCACTCATTAAATCAGCCGTACACTGCTCTCTCTGAAAAATCAAACAACTTTGTGGTTTATAACTCGCCAATTCGATTGCTTCATCCAAAAGTGGCTTGTATTCAACCAGACGGTTGGGTTCAATTCCACAGGAAGCCGATAATATGCATTTGGGTTGGGCATCGTCTATCCTAACGGCTAACTCCCTGGCTGCAAAACCTCCAAAAACGACTGAATGTATAGCTCCAATACGACTGCAGGCCAACATGGCAACCACTGCCTCAGGGATCATTGGCATGTAGATGACAACGCGATCACCACATTCAACACCCATCTGTTCAAGTACCCCAGCAACCCTTGACACTTGTGCCAGTAATTCAGAATATGTCGTTTTGGATTTAAATCCTGTGACCGGGCTATCGTAAATCAATGCGGGTTGGTCTCCACGGCCGGCATTGACATGACGATCAACAGCATTCCAGCAGGTATTCACCATACCATCATCAAACCAACTGTAAAATGGTTTTTCCTTGGTGAATAACGCCTTTGAGGGCTTTTTGCTCCATTCGATGCCCTCACACATATCTAGCCAAAAGGATTCCGGATCATCATTCCAGGCTTTGTATACCTCTTTGTAACTCATGGGTATAACCCTGTTCTATAAAATTACTCTAAAGATTTGAATTTGTCCTAATTATTACTCGGTTTCCAAATTTGCAAATCGACAACCAATTCACGAGATAATGGGGTTATCTCTAAAGGTGAATTACAATCTGGAATTAGATTCAATTAAGAATGTTGCACTTGGTCTCAATTATTCATTCTCAGTACATAGTTTTTGTTGTCTCTGATGTAGATCATTTCATCTAAACCAATAGAAATCACTCTTCCCCTTGCAAATCTACTACCGACTTTCAACCTCTTAATCCTTCCATTCGGAGTTAGTAATAGGGCTTCTCTGTCTTCTGGAGGACCAAACACACCTATCAGATTATAATATCCCAAGTTAAGTACATCATTTTCTACTGAGTAACTTCCGGTTATATATTCTCTCTTTTGTTTCTTGGCTGAACCTCTCGGACGAGCCAAAGTACCCGGCCTCAATGCGATGTTCTGTAAATTAGCTGGTTCGATCCTGGTTAGAGAAGCAGGTCTTCCCTTTATACCGGGAAACAGCTTTTTGGGGGGAGCTAAACCAATTGGTCGAAGAAGGGGAGAAAGGATATCAGAAATATTCACTAAATTCCTCCTCGGTTAATTGGTTTAAACCGAATAATTATCCTGGCCTTTTCCATAAATTCAGTAAACAACTTGAGTATCCCTAGATGCTGTTTTCGGAAGTTTAACAGCAACCATGTCAAATTGAGACGTGTCTTGTTTAAGATCTTTTATTCCGGGATGTTTTTTTGAATTTATATCAAAAACAACAACCTTATTGTATGTCTTATTCTGGGGTAAACCCACAGCAAGACCAGGTTCAAAGTGGTATTTGGTTGTAAATTCTACTGCCTTATCCAACGTTCTGGTTTGAATTAGTGCAAAGTTCAGCCTTCCATCTTCAAGATACCAGTCGTAAGAGGAGTCTTCGAGTGGTTCGGTTGAAATCTGGTTTAGGTAATAATTTAACTTTTTAGCTGTCAATTTGACTGGTTTCTGACCAATTTCAATGTTAAAGCATTTTATCTCGTTGGCAGGCATTACCAGAATTGTCGTAAGGTTAGCTTCGCCAAGTTGGGTTGCGTTTCGTTTCAATTTTTTCATCTTCAGGTCCAAGTCAGGTTCACCATGTTGAATAGAATCAAGGAGAAACCAAATCCCACCCTTCTTCCGGTGGAAAAGGTGGACCATAGTATAACTGAATTTGAATGCCAAATTTGGGATCATCGGATTTCCTAAACCTCGTCTGCTTAGTATATAAGTGGTACGTGAAACTACCAAATTATTTCTTTTAACAAAGGTTTTTACCCGTAGTTTTGGATAAAAATTTACATCATCATTGGGAGCAACCGTGTCCGTAGACAAAGCAAAATCTAAATTAGCCCAATTGTTCGGTGAAAGATTCACTACAAATAAAGCAATATTGGAGTTTCATGGTTCAGATGAATCCTATTTACCGCTTACGCCTCCAGACGGAGTTGTTTTTCCTGTAGGCAAGGAAGAGGTTTCACAAATCATTACCATTTGTAATGAGGAAAATTGTCCGGTTATTCCCTGGGGAGTTGGCACTTCCCTTGAAGGCCATTCTCTAGCCATAAAAGGCGGGATTACCATGGACTTTATCAACATGAAAAAAATTATTGAAGTTAACGAGGAAGATCTCAATGTTGTAATACAACCCGGCATTACTCGGGAGGAATTAAATCAGGAACTGCGGACAACAGGGCTGTTCTTTCCAATAGATCCAGGGGCAAATGCGACCTTGGGCGGGATGGCATCGACCAGGGCTTCTGGTACAACCGCTGTCCGTTATGGAACTATGAAGGATAATGTTCTAGCATTGGAAGTGGTACTGGCTGATGGAAAAATTATTCGTACCGGTACAAAAGCAAAGAAAGATTCTGCTGGATATGATTTAACGTCCCTCTTTATTGGATCCGAAGGAACTCTCGGCATTATCACTGAAATTACCTTGAAACTACAAGGCCAACCTGAAGCAATTTCTGCAGCAGTCTGTTCTTTTGAAGATATTGAATCAGCAGTAAATTCTGTGATCCTGATCACTCAAATGGGGATTCCCATGGCCAGAATAGAGCTGGTAGATTCGGCCATGATCAGAGGGTTAAATCTATGGGACAAGAATTTCAATTTACCGGAAACCCCTCACCTTTTTCTGGAATTTCATGGTTCGGAAACAGGTGTTGCCGAACAATCTGAAACAGTTGGTGAAATCATTTCTGATTTTGGGGGTAGTGATTACAAATGGGCCACAAAAACTGAAGATCGAAACCAACTCTGGAAGGCCAGGCATAATGCCTATTATGCCGCAAAGGCTCTTCGACCAGGGTGTAAGGTATTAACTACCGACTCTTGTGTCCCAATCTCGAAACTATCCGAAGCAATCCTGGCAACCGTTGATGATATAGAAAATAGTCCCCTGGAAGGTCCTATTGTGGGTCATGTGGGAGATGGTAATTTTCACACGGCATTACTTCTTGATCCAGAAAACCCCAAGGAAGTAGCCATTGCCAAGGAAATTTCGGCGAAGTTAAATGAGCGTAGCTTGGAACTGGGAGGAACAATTACCGGCGAACATGGAATCGGGTTGGGGAAAATGAAACATATGCAAGCTCAGCACGGAGATGCATGGAGACTAATGGCCAATATCAAAAGAACTCTGGATCCAAAGAATATTCTAAACCCGGGAAAAGTGGTCAATTTGAATTGACATGGATATTCCAGCCAATTGTCAAACAATTGGCTGGAATAATTATATTTTCTTATGAATGAGCCTTCGCTAGAGCCTGATCAAGGTCTGCGATAATATCATCAGGATCTTCAGTACCGATGGATAGTCTTACCACATCCGGGACAGCACCGGTTGCTTCTTGTTGCTCCGGTGTAAGTTGTCTGTGGGTCGTCGATGCGGAATGGGTCACTATGGATCTCGCATCACCCAGATTTACTACATGACTGAATAATTCCAGACTATCAACCAGCTTTACACATGCATCGTAACCACCTTTTAGTGAAAAGGTAAATAACGATCCCGCACCTTTTGGACAATATTTCTCTATCCTACCGTAGTACGGAGAGGATGGTAATCCAGCATAGGTTACATAATTGACCCTACTGTCATTTTCCAACCACTTGGCAACCTTTACAGCGTTAGAAACATGCTTGTCCATCCTCATGGAAAGTGTTTCTATACCTAACAGGGTATAATGAGCACCTTGTGGATTCATTGTCATACCCAAGTCTCTCAGACCAACAGCAATACCATGGAAAGTAAAAGCCATTGAACCGAGGGCTTCATAGAAATTCAAACCATGATAAGCGGGTTCCGGTGCAGCGAGTGAAGGGAATTTGCCGTCAATTGACCAATCGAACTTACCTGAATCCACAATCGCACCACCAGTAACCGTACCGTTACCTGTAAGGAATTTTGTAAGAGAATGTACAACCAGTGTTGCCCCAAATTCAATTGGCCGACACAGATAAGGTGTTGCTGAAGTATTATCGACAATTAGGGGAACGCCAGCATCATCAGCGATTTTTGCCAAAACTTCCATGTCGGTAATATATCCACCGGGATTGGCTATTGATTCACAGAATATAGCACGTGTGTTTTCATCTATCGCTCCCTTAACTTCATCAAGATTCTCTGTATCTACAAATCGTGCTTCCCAACCAAAACGTTGGATCGTACGGCTGAACTGGGTAACAGTACCTCCATAAAGCCGATTGGAAGTGACTATGTTCAACCCCGGTCCCATTAGTGGGAAAAGAGACATAATTTGTGCACCATGCCCTGAGGAACAGCAAACCGCTCCTGCACCACCTTCTAAAGTAGCAATTCTTTCCTGAAGAACTCCCACTGTTGGATTAGTCAGTCGGGAATAAATGAATCCGACTTCTTCAAGATTAAACAGAGCGGCGGCATGAGCAGCATCTCTGAAAACATAGGCTGTTGTCTGATAAATCGGGGTTTGTCTAGCACCAGTTGCTGGATCTGGAGAGGATCCGGCATGAATTTGTAAGGTGTCAAATCCATATGTTGGGTTATCGCTCATTTTTCTTTCCTAATTGAAATAAATTCTATGAATGATTGTTTAGTGACGATTTTTGAAAAATGTAGTTTGGGAAGAAAATATATTTTAATATTGGTATTTTATCCTAAATATTTTATGAATTTAGAAATTTATCGCAATAATTTGTGCATCTAAGTTTCAAATTAGAAATATTTGTTTGAATCCGATCAATAAATGAGGTTTGTGAATCCATTCATTTTACCAAGGTATCAACCAATATTCTTTATGTTTCTGATCCTATAAGCCGAATAAAGACAGATAGACGCGGCATTCGATACATTGAGGGAATTGATTGCCTTGTTAATGGGTATTTTGGCCAGATAATCACACTTCTTCTTTACCGATTCTCGTAAACCCTTTCCTTCAGCACCCATTACAAAACAGATTTGTACATCATTGGTTTTTTGTAAAATAGGTTCTAATTCATCATCTCCTTGGATATCCAGACCAATTAACCAAAATCCCAAATCCTTCAATTTTTCCATGGCAGCAACCAGGTTGATAACTTTCACTAGGGGTATCCGTTCGATAGCACCTGAAGATGCTTTTGCCAAAACACCAGATTCACTTGGAGTGTTTCTACTTGTAGTGATAACGGCCTTGCCAAAAAATGCCTCAGAAGACCGTAAGATGGCTCCAACATTATGTGGATCAGTTATCTGATCTAGAATAACGATGGGAGCCAAGGGATTTTCCGAGAAATCCACACAGTCCAATCCCTTCTCCTCAAGGGGTGACAATTCCAAAGCAAATCCCTGGTGAGTAGTTTCAGACCCCAATAACTCGGTAAAAAATTTCGTTGTACGGATTTCTGGTTTAAGGTTATCAATGAAGCCAATTTCATCGGACAGTCTTTTGGCAGAATTTTGTGTAAGGACCAAACGAAAGGTTTTCCTCTCGGTATTAAGCAATGCCGCCTTGACAGGATGGTAACCGTAAATCCAAAACCTTCTGGAAGATTTTCTCCCCTTAGAATTTGTTCTCAATTATTACCCCTTTGTACTAGTTCTTAAATTTCGGAGTATAAGAATTTTTCTGCTTGATGCCTTGAAATAGTTAGCCTAAATAATCAATAAGGTAACCACCTTTTTTTGGGCGACGGGCTGCAAGGTGCGGCAGCGGACTGTAACTCCGCCGGGGAGACCCATGCCTGGTTCGATTCCAGGGTCGCCCACCACCCAAATTAAACCTTCACTCAATAACAAATCAACCGAGTTCTTTCATGTTTTTGAATTGGAGGAGTGCTTCGGGATTTGCTATGGCTTCAATATTTTTTACCTCTTTCCCGTGAATTACATCACGTACGGCAATTTCAACAAGCTTGCCTGACCTAGTTCGCGGCAAATCTGAAACCTGAATAATTTTCCTGGGTACATGCCGTGGTGAGGCATTTTTTCTTATTTGGTCTTTAATTGTACTGATTAGTCCATCAGATAGTGTAATTCCATTTTGAAGTCTAACAAACAAAACCAACTCTACATCGCCACCAATATCTTTCGCGATAGCTAGAGCTTCCGTAATCTCCTGCAGTTTTTCAACAGGCCGGTAGATTTCTGACGTTCCAATCCTTACCCCACCAGGATTTAAAGTTGCATCAGACCTGCCATGAAAGATCATTCCACCCTCTTCGGTTAATTCAACCCAATCACCGTGATGCCAAACCCCTTCAAACTTGTTGAAGTAGGCATTTTCAAACTTTTTACCCTCTTTGTCGTTCATGAAATAAAGTGGGATTGTTGGGTGAGGTGAAGCACAAACAAGTTCTCCAGGTGAGTTGGTCAGGGAAGATCCCTTTTCATCAAACACTCTAACATCCATTCCCAGAAGTCTTTTTTGACACTGTCCTCTATACACAGGGTTAATTGGACTACCTCCGACAAAACAACCGATAATATCCGTACCTCCTGCGATTGAAGACAAGCAGACTTCACTCTTCCAATGGGAATAAATGTAGTCAAAGGCATCTCCTGATAGAGGTGAACCTGTAGAGAAGATTGACCTAAGTGAACTGAAATCATTTTTTTCGGATGGGCAATAATTTGCTTTAAGACAGCCATCAAAATACTTTGCAGATGCACCGAATTGGGTAAGTCTACTTTCTTGAATAATGTTCCCCATCCGTTCGACGGAAGGATGCATAGGGGAGCCATCATACAAGACAATCGTGGCTTTACATGCTAGTGAGCTTACCAACCAATTCCACATCATCCAGCCACAAGTGGTAAAGAACAGCATTCGATCGTTGGCACGAATATCGCATTGAAAACCGTGTTCTTTACGGTGTTGGAGCAAGGTACCACCAACTGAGTGAACAATGCATTTGGGTTGGCCTGTAGTTCCCGAGGAAAACATTATGAATAACGGGGAGTTAAAGTTAACCCTGTTATAGGAAAGCTCGGTTGAACAATGTGAGGATATAATTTCATTCCAGGAGGAATTTCCCTCCTGGTCATTATTTTCAACAAACGAGGTTCCATCATAGGGTATCAGGATTAGCCTTTTTGTGGACGATATACTTTCAACGACTTGTCGACATTTGTCACCAGTCTGATACCAGTTGCCGTTATAAAAATATCCTTCTACCCCAAATATGACTTTTGGTTCTATTTGTTCAAATCTGTCTAATATCCCATTCATACCAAAATCAGGTGAACAACTCGACCACACTGCTCCCAAGGAAGTTACTGCCAGCATAGTGATAACAGCTTCCGGTGAATTGGTCACTATCCCGCCAACTACATCCCCTTCACGAATACCTTCATCAACCAGTGCATTTCTGACCTTGTTCACCAATTCACGAAGTGAATCCCATGAAATCTCCCGAATTATTCCATTTTCTCCGTGGAATATGATTGCTGGAGTAGAGCCCGATTGTGAGATCAGGTTTTCGGCATAATTAAGGTTACTATCAGGAAAAAATCGGGTATTTTTCAAATGATCGCTTGGAGATAGAACTACTTTTCCTCTGTCTCCAACGATTCCACAATATTTCCAGGTTTCGTCCCAAAACCGTTCCTTATTTTTAACCGAGAATTGCCATAATTCATCATAATCCAAAAAATGCTCACTATACCCCACTCCAATTGACTTCATGAAGTCAGCTAAAGTTGAATTCATCTGCCTTTTGGGGGAAGGGGACCAAAGTTTTAAACTCATTAGAACACCAGTAGTTGCAGTGGTAGATTAACTTAATACTAAGAAAGTTGTAACTACTCAGGTATTCACAAATATACCTTAAAACTTTTTTGTCTAGATACCCTTTTAGACAGGACAATTACTTACCACTACTGGAAAATGTTAATATAATTGGTAAACTTCTTGTTGTTTCAGAATTGAACAACATCGTACTGTTCTTTGTTCTTATAACTTATGTCCCACTGTAGCGGGGACTGCATAAACGTATTAACTAATACCAAGGAATATTAAGTAGGGAGTAAATTTTGCCTGATCTTCTAAGTGATATTATTGGACAAGTCGAAAGGCTTCCTTTACCTCCAACGAAAGCAAATACCTTAATCCCGCTCTTTGAAGCTGTGAGTAATTCACTTCACGCTATCCAAGAACGTTATGAAAATGACGAGGAAGTTGTAAATTCAGGAATCATCAAAATTGAGGTAATTCGTCAAGAAACTAAGGAAAATAGCAAACCAGTGATTGGTTTCAGAATTACAGACAACGGAGTTGGACTTGACGACAAAAATTTCAAATCCTTCTTAACTCCATTTTCCCGCCTTAAAATTCTGAGGGGAGGAAAAGGTGTTGGCCGCCTTGGGTGGTTGAAAGTATTTAAGAATATCAAGGTTGAATCTCTATATTTAAAGGAAGAAAAATTCCACCCTAGAGATTTTAATTTTATCCTGAAAGAAAAAGACCAAATTAAACCCTTCAGTAAAAAACGTGATCTAAGTAATCTCTCTACGGGAACCAAAGTTCAGCTTAAGAATTTCAAATCGTCGTACAAAAGACTTTGTCCAACCAAAACCAATGAGCTTGCCCAGAATTTGATTTCACACTTTTTACCTGTTTTTGCTGCTGACCGTGCACCCAAGATTATCCTTGAAGATAACGAGGAAATTAACCTCAAATCATTGTTTGATAAAATGGAGGCCGTATCAGATTTAGAACTTATAAAAGTTAATGTTGATGATGAATGCTATAATGTGTACATTCGGCACATCCGTTGTGACAAAAAATTTAAACCAAAAGAAGGTGGTTACAACTGGTTATGTTTTTGTGCTAATGATAGAGGAGTTAAGGAATACCCGATTGACAACCAAATCGGTTTGAAACTTTTGTGTGATAATAAAATCTACGTTGGTACAATTACTAGTGATTACCTTGATAAACATGTCAACCCCGAAAGAACTGATTTCGTTTTTGACCAAGAAGTGGGTCTTTATATACGGAGGAAAGTTGCAGAATGCGTACGTCGATTTCTGAAAGAAGATATTGATGCCATATTAGCTGAGAAGACGGCTATCTCTAGGGATGTAATTAATAAAAATCCACAGTATCTTTATCTAATTCCAGAAATTGATGAATTCGTTTCGAACCTCAAACCTAGTAGTAAAAACGAAGAACAAATCCACCAAGAAATGGCCCTAAACCGATACAGGCGCCAACGAAAATTCAAGAATATCAATAATGCAATTAACAGTACAATAAAATATGACGAAACACTTGCTGAAAAAATATCAGAATATGAAAGTTATCTGATTGATGTAAAAAAAGGTGCTCTTGCTGAGTATGTTCTGCGCCGGAAGGCAGTCTTAGATCTACTTGACAAATTGAGAGGTTTTGAATGCCCTATAGAATCTAAGTATCCCCTTGAAGAAGCGATACACAGTATCATATGTCCTATGAGATCAGATTCACATTGTCTTGGTATTGAAGACCACAACCTTTGGATTCTTGATGATCGTCTTGCATTTTTTAATTTCTTTGCTTCTGACAAAACAATAAGATCATACACTGATGTAGAATCCAACAAAGAACCGGATTTAGCTTTTTTTTATAAAAGTTGTTTTGCTTGGCGTGAAACGGACCACTCATGTGATACCGTAATTCTTGTTGAATTCAAACGGCCTGGAAAAAATGATTATAACGATAAAACAGATCCCTTTATGCAAATCATGGATTACATTAACTTGTTCAAATCGGGTAAATCCATTCAAGATCATCAAGGTAGAATTTTATCTGGAATCGGTGAAAATACCGCATTCCATTGCTATATTGTAGCCGATCTTACAAACAATCTAAGAAGAAGGTTAGCAGGGAAATTACAAAAGACACCTGACAGTCGGGGATTGTTTGGATACACTACTGATCCCAATGCTTTTGTAGAAGTGATTCCGTATGATAAACTCCTTATTGACGCAAATATACGTAATTCAATATTTTTCGAAAAACTTGGATTAACAGATTCTTGACTGTGTTGTGAATATAGTTAAGGACATAAAAATACACCAACCCAATATATCCATATCCAAAATATGCTGCTAGTGTTGCAACCAACATTTAAGGCTTAATTTTTAACCTTATCGGCTGTATATGATCTTACTGCTGACTAGAGTATCTTTTAGATGGAAAAAATTGATTAAGCCAGACTTTAATCTCCCAACAACGATAGAGGAATCATATTTAGATGAATAAACAAACACTAACGCCTAATGAATTCGTCACCAGATGGAAAAATGTTGAACTAACTGAAAGGGCTGCTTCTCAGTCGCATTTCATAGACCTTTGTCGGTTGTTAGGTGAACCAACTCCAATTGAAGCAGATCCAATTGGAAATTGGTATTGCTTTGATCGTGGAGTTAAGAAGGACAGGGGTGGGGATGGATGGGCAGATGTATGGAAGAAGGGTTTTTTTGCATGGGAGTATAAAGGTAAGAAAAAAAACCTGGATGCTGCATTTATTCAGTTACGCCAATACCAACTCGCACTTGAAAATCCTCCCCTACTCATTGTTTCAGACATGGAAAAATTCCGAATTCAAACAGCTTGGACCAACACCACCAGCATGAAGTATGAGTTTTCACTTGAGGACCTCAAAAACACAGAATATTTTAAAAAACTAAAATGGGTATTTTCAGATCCAGAAAAGTTGCGACCAGGTAAAACTCGTCAACAATTGACAGAAGAAGCTGCAGGATTTTTTGCCGACCTTGCTGATAGGCTCCGAAACAAGGGACATGAACCACAGGATGTTGCACACTTTGTCAACCGGCTGATTTTCTGCATGTTTGCAGAGGATATAGGCCTACTTAATGAAGGGCTATTCACAAAAATGATAAAAAGTTCCTTAAAACGACCTAACAAGTTTGAGGGATTTGCAAGGCAACTGTTCGGTGCAATGTCGATGGAGTGTGGTGAGGTAGGTTTTGATTTTGTCGAGTGGTTTAATGGCGGACTATTTAATGATGATCAAGCCTTACCCCTAAGTAAGGAGGAGATTGAGGTTGTTCATAAAGCCAATGAATTGGATTGGTCAGAGATTGATCCGTCCGTTTTCGGTACACTCTTTGAACGCGGACTTGACCCCAGCCAACGTACTCAACTTGGTGCACATTACACGGATCAAGAAAAGATTATGCAAATCGTTCATCCCGTCATTATACACCCACTTCTAAATGAGTGGGAAGAGGTAAAATCTGATATTGAAATTCATCTGCAGAAAGCAGATGAGTCTAAAACCAAATCTTCTGCTACTAGACAAAAAAAGAAAGCCCAATCTTACTTTCAATTGTTCATAGAGAAGTTGAAAAACTACACTGTTCTGGATCCAGCTTGTGGTTCTGGAAATTTCCTGTATCTGGCTCTACGTGCACTTAAGGAAATTGAAGTAAAAGTAAGCAACGACGCTGAAGAATTAGGCCTTGGACGACATCTACCAGTCGTGGGACCGCACAACCTGAAGGGCATAGAGATCAACGAATATGCCGCAGAATTGGCTAGAATTTCGATCTGGATCGGCGAAATTCAGTGGATGAGGGAAAACGGATTTGGTTTCAAGAAAGATCCAGTACTTGATCCCCTTAATAATATTCAAATGAGTGATGCAATTCTGTCAATTGATGGGATGGAACCGGAGTGGCCTACATGTGATGTGATTATCGGGAATCCACCATTTTTAGGATATTCATTTCAGAGAGGACATCTTGGAAATGACTATGTTACCTCCTTAAGAGAACTTTATAAGGGCTTAGTCCCAGGTATTTCAGATCTCGTTTGCTATTGGTTTCACAAGGCTGGAACATTGGTAGCATCAGGGAATGTGTCACGTGCAGGATTAGTGGCAACAAATTCTATTAGAGAAGGAGAAAATCGTTTAGTACTTGAACGTACCGCCCAGAGTACAAAAATTTATAATGCATGGGCAGACGAACCTTGGGTATTAGACGGTGCTGACGTACGTGTGTCCCTGATTTGTTTTTGTAACCCTGCTGACAATTATCCAATTCAATTAAATGGAGAAAATGTTCCACATATTAACTCTAATTTGACGCGATTTACTGATCCGACAGTTGCTAGAAAACTAAACCAAAATCGAAATACAGCCTTTGTGGGTAGTATGAAAAAAGGCCCCTTTGACATTTCGGGTGAACAGGCTAGAGAATGGTTGCAATTACCCAGAAATCCTAATAACCGACCAAATTCCGATGTTTTGAAGCCTTTGATGAATGGAAAAGATGTTACAAGTAGTCGGGCGGATAGGTGGGTCGTTGATTTCGGACAAGACATGACCCTAGACGAAGCAGCCCTTTACGAAGCACCCTTCAGTTATGTCAGAGAGCATGTTAGACCATTAAGGTTACAGAACAATCGAATGGATTTACGTCAATTCTGGTGGCGTCACGACCGTTCCGGACAAGCGTTGTATCACCAATTGGAAAGGTTACCCCGCTTTATTGCAACATCACGTGTAGCAAAACACAGATTTTTTATCTGGTTGGATTCTCGTATCATTCCCGATAGTGGGATAGTAGCCATTGCCAGAGATGACGATGTGATTTTCGGTATCCTGAATAGCCGTTTTCACAAGGAGTGGTCACTGCAACATGGTACAAGGTTGGTGGATAGGCCGCGCTATTCAAAAAAATTTACATTTGATACCTTCCCCTTTCCCGAGGGATTATCTCCCGACATTTTAGCGGTAAAATATGCTGAAGATCCTAATGCTGTTGCCATCGCCGAAGCTGCACGAACTTTGGATTTGTTGCGAAATCGTTGGTTGTATCCACCCGAATTGGTTGAATGGGTTGAAGAACAGGTTCCAGGGTATCCACAGCGTCCTGTGCCTCGCAATGTTGGTGATGCTTTCCAAATAAAAAAGCGTACTTTAACCAATCTATATAATCTTTATCCTGAATGGCTTACAAATGCCCATGCAACCCTAGATGCAGCAGTAGCCTCAGCGTATAATTGGGATCCACATATCAGTACAGATGAATTTCTACAAAAATTGCTTACTCTTAACCTCCAAAGAGTAGCAGAAGAGGATTACTAGCAACGGATTTGGTTATCAAATTGAATTGAATCTCAATTTACATAAAGAAAAAATCATAGATGATATTCCTGACCTTGGGAGGAGTATCAGTTTCGAATTTTAATTGAGCCTTGCCGAAAATTATCATAATACTCACCATCACAAAGACCACCTCAGATTACTACGTATTTTCGAAAATTTTGAAGCATTAGACTCATTGCAAGTTGAACCCAATTAATAGAACCTAAAATTTAAGCAAATATATAATGGTTAATGAAAATCAGTTTGGAAGCAGAAACAGAAAGGGACACTGGAGACCTTTCAAGAAAGTCGATTATGGCCCTTTATTCAGCTGGCCAACCAACCCATTACAAATATTCAAATGGCTTTTTCGATGGGATGGTTACATATTTCCGTGGAATATTCTATATGCCTTGGTAGCAGTTATCATCTGGACCTATTTTACTCCAACCTTGGAAACAATGAAGGATTTTTCCTTCAACTGGATTGCATATATTACCGTTAGGAACGGTGTCTTGATGACTTTGTGGTATGGGGTGTTTCATCTTTGGTTCTACATAAAAAGGAACCAGGGAACCACATTCAAATACAATCCCAAATGGCCTGAAACAGACAATTCTGCATTCCTTTTCAGGAACCAGACCGTTGATAATTTAATTTGGTGTTTTTGTAGTGGATTACCAATTTGGACTGCCTTTGAAGTTATTACTTTGTGGATGATGGCCAATGGGTTTATTCCACATTTGAACCTGGAATCAAACCCACTCCTGTTTTTTGCAATTTTCTTGCTCCTTCCCCTGTTTAGGGAAGTTCATTTTTACTGTATACACAGGCTTATTCATTGGCCTCCTCTCTATCGCAGTGTGCATAAGGTTCACCACGCCAATTCTAACCCCGGCCCTTGGTCGGGCTTATCAATGCACCCGGTGGAACATCTTCTTTATTTCTCCGGTGTACTTATTCACTGGATCATACCATCCCATCCTGTCCACGCTATTTTTCATTTGGTACACTTGGGTATGTCCCCAACACCAGGCCATGTAGGCTTTGATAAAGTTCTGGTTGGTGATGACAAATTTATAGATACCCATTGTTTTGCCCATTATCTTCACCACAAGTATTTTGAAGTAAACTACGCTGACGGTTCGATACCACTGGACAAATGGTTCGGAACTTTTCATGATGGTTCAGAGGAAGGGGATCAGCTGGTAAAAGCACGGCTGAAAGGATTGAAGGAAAGATCAACCTAAGTATTCATCAAATTGGAGGCGAGTACCGGAATCGAACCGGTGTCCACGGTTTTGCAGACCGCTGCGTAACCACTCCGCCAACTCGCCTTGCCTTTCTGCCAATCCACATCAAAGATGAGGCCTATTTGAAGGGTTTTCAACTCCAGAATACAAATTTAATCTGTTTGGCTGTCAGAGATTGATTAAACAACTGTGGATTTTTCAAATCCTAATCCAGATGAACCACATCATTCTTCTGTCCAATTCGGTTCCTGAAGACCTTCAGATCGGCAAAAAGATGTTACTGTATTTGCCAGCAAACAAGCGATTGTCATGGGCCCCACGCCTCCAGGAACCGGTGTAATAGCACCGGCAACATTGATGGCCTCATCGAAATTTACATCACCAACAAGCTTGGGTTTTGAAATATTGGGATCAGGATTGTTGATTCTGTTAATTCCGACATCAATAACAGTGGCACCCGGCTTAATCCAACTACCCTGAACGAAGTTAGGTCTTCCTACTGCTGCAACCAATATATCAGCTTCCCTACAAACCGACGGTAAATCTCTTGTTCGACTGTGGGCAATGGTTACCGTACAATGTTCTTGCAGTAGCAGGTTTGCCATTGGTTTACCAACAATATTGGATCTTCCGACAACAACAGCATTCATACCCGAAAGCGATCCATGATGATTCAAAAGCATCAATTTACACCCCAATGGAGTACAGGGAACCATGGATTTCTGTCCTGTTGACAGTAATCCCACATTGGAAATATGAAACCCATCCACATCCTTTTGGGGAGAGATCGAATTGATTATATGTTCAGAATCAATGTGTTCAGGCAATGGAAGCTGTACCAACAACCCATGAATCAAATCATTACCATTTACTTCATCAATTAATTCAAGAAGAGTTTTTTCCGATATATCAGTATCCAGTATGTGTTTAAAGGACTCCATACCAACTTCTGATGTTTGACGGGCTTTGTTTCTAACATACACTTCACTCGCAGGGTCCTGTCCTACAAGGATAACAGCCAAACCGGGTACTTTTCCTTGAGTTTTGCGAATTTCATTTACTTTGGTAGTAATTCTTTTCCTTAATGTTTTGGCAAAGCCTTTACCATCTATGATTTCTGCTGTCATAAAATCCCTGTCTGTAAAATTATTTTATTGATTGGCCAACCAGGCACTCTGGGTAGGTACAAAGCAATTCACCCTATCTCCAACCGAGATAACTCCTTCCCTTTCAACCCAGGCCGTTACCCCTCTTCTCTCACGAGCCGAAGTCTTAAAATACTTTCCTTTTCCTGGATATAGTTTCTCTAATTCTCGTGCAGGAAAATTGCACGGTAAATTAATCATGTCAACTGTAATGGTAGCACCGGAAGGAAATTGAAGTCGTGAGGAAGGAGGGAGGTGAGTAAAATCTGGTATACCTTCAAGAACCATGTTTGCACCGACCAGTTCAGGAGCTAATTTTTCCAAACCCATATCTTGGGCAATCAGGTCAAGCTCTTCACTGGAAACAACTGAAATCTGTCGGGTATTTCTGATTGGTGTGTCTTCTGGATATAAGTCCTCAACCCGTACACATGCTGGTCTGGTCGTGCCATAATGCGAATCTCCCACCAATCCTCCAAAATCCAACTTCCCCTTTACAACTGATTTGGATTTAATGCTCTCCTGCCGGTCAGTGACATTTCCTATCCAAAGGAGACGGCCACTGTATCCCGGATTTGAAAATATGGTCATTATCCTAAATCACTCACGGGTTTGAAAAAATGAAAAAACTGAAATCAGGTAAATATCAACTGTTACCTGATTTTCAAATTAGGATTTTTTTACTTTGGGAACTCCGACAATATTGGAACTCGGTTGCCGAATGGGAAGAACTTTCGTATCTTTAACCTTTTTTGTTATCGGTGCTGGTTTCTTACCTTCAATAACCCTGGTAATCTCATCACCAGTCAAAGTTTCAAACTCCAGCAATCCCTCTGCCAACCTTTCAAGGTCCCGTCTTTTTTCAGTAAGTATACTTTTGGCTTTTTGATATCCTTCATCAACCAATCTTCTTACCTCCGCATCAATAATTTCCTGGGTTTCAGGACTTATTGATCTACCGGAATTCATCTTTCCCAAATAGGTATCCTGTTCGGTTGAGTAATCAATTTTACCCAACTTATCTGACATGCCGTATTGGGTAACCATTGCTCTTGCCAATTGTGTTGCTTGCTGAATATCCGAAGCAGCACCAGATGTGATATTGTCTTCCCCAAAAATGATCTCCTCGGCTACTCTGCCTCCCATAGCCATGGCTATTTTGGATTTGTATTTGGTGAGAGTTACAGTTAGCTGATCCCTTTCAGGAAGACTCAAGACCAAACCAAGTGCCCTACCCCTGGGAATTATCGTTGCTTTATGAATAGGATCATGTTGGGGAACATTCAAACCAACTACGGCATGACCTGCTTCATGATAAGCAGTCAGACGTTTTTCCTCGTCTGTCATGACCATTGATCTTCTTTCTGAACCCATCATAACCTTGTCCTTGGCATTTTCAAAATCTACCATGGAAACAAAATTGCGGCGAATTCTGGCGGCAATCAATGCCGCTTCATTTACCAGATTGGCCAAATCGGCTCCGGAAAAACCTGGCGTACCGCGAGCAATCACCTTCAAATCAACATCCGCACCCAATGCGACTTTCCGGGCATGGACCTGCAGAATTTTTTCACGACCTATAATATCGGGCGGAGGTACAACAATCTGTCGATCAAAACGGCCCGGGCGCAGGAGTGCCTTATCCAAAACATCTGGCCTGTTGGTTGCAGCGATAATGACTACACCGTCATTCATTTCAAAACCATCCATCTCGACAAGAAGTTGGTTAAGAGTCTGCTCCCTTTCGTCATTCCCACCACCGATACCAATCCCTCTGGAACGACCAACGGCGTCTATTTCATCAATGAAAACTATACAGGGGGCATTTTTCTTGGCCTGTTGGAACATGTCTCGGACCCTCGACGCTCCTACCCCAACAAACATTTCTACAAAATCAGAACCAGAAATGGTGTAGAATGGAACATTGGCTTCACCTGCAATCGCTTTGGCCAGGAGAGTTTTTCCTGTACCTGGAGGCCCAATCAAAAGAGCTCCCTTTGGGATTTTACCTCCCAATCGGGAAAAAACTGTGGGATTCTTGAGAAAATCTACAATTTCTTCAAGCTCTTCCTTGGCTTCATCAATTCCGGCAACATCCTGGAAGGTAACTTTCACATTATCTTCGGTTAGAAGTCTCGCCCGGGATTTTCCATAACCGAAAATGCCACCCGGGCCACCCTGCGATTGCTTCCTCTGGAGGTACAACATTAGGAGAATAAGCAATAGCCCTATAAGAAAACCACCTGTCATTTAACCAATCTCCTAGCTACCTACAGTCTCCTAAATCAAACCTCGGCTTCGGTTAGATTTGGGCGGCCCCGAGGTCGGTTCCTTGAAGTAGTAGGAATCGCAAAGATGGGTTTGGAAGTATCATCTTTCGGTGTTTCCTCTTCATCCTTGTTCAAGGATTCTCCTGCCAGAATTTTTGTTATGTCAGAACCAGTAAGAGTTTCATACTCAAGCAGTCCCTGAGCTAATTTTTCCAGGTCGTCCCTTTTTTCAGTAAGAATTTTTTTAGCTGTTTCATAACCTTCATCCACTAATCTTCGAACCTCGGCATCAATGATATCAAGTGTATTCTGACTGGTCGAAACCTGACCGGAATAGGGTCCAAGGAATGATTGTTGTTCGTTTGCATAGTCAATGTTACCCAATTTGTCCGACATGCCGAACTGGGTAACCATTGCCCGGGCTATCTGTGAAACTTGCTTGATATCAGAAGCAGCACCTGAGGTAACGTTCTCCGATCCGAAAACCAATTCTTCAGCTACTTTACCTCCCATTGCCATTGCTATTTTTGATTGATATTTGGTTATGTTGACTGAAAGGTGGTCTCTTTCAGGTAGCGCTAAAACAAGCCCCAAAGCCCGTCCTCTTGGAATAATTGTTGCCTTGTGAATAGGATCATGCTCTGGAACATTCAAACCGACAACTGCATGACCGGCTTCATGGTAAGCTGTTAGCTTCTTTTCATCCTCAGTCATAACCATGGAACGCCTTTCTGAACCCATCATGACCTTGTCTTTGGAGTTTTCAAAATCAATCATGGCAACAAATTTACGTCCTACCCTCGCTGCAAGAAGAGCAGCTTCGTTAACAAGGTTGGCCAGATCTGCCCCGGAAAATCCAGGAGTTCCTCTGGCTATAATCCGAAAATCCACATCTGGACCAAGGGTTACTTTCCTGGCATGAACCTCAAGAATTTTCTCACGACCAATAATATCCGGATTAGGAACATGGACCTGTCGATCAAACCGTCCGGGACGCAAAAGAGCGGGATCCAGAACATCAGGACGGTTGGTTGCTGCAATAATAATAACTCCCTCGTTAGCTTCAAATCCGTCCATTTCAACCAATAGCTGGTTTAGGGTTTGTTCCCGTTCGTCATTCCCCCCACCGTAGCCAACGCCTCGGGAACGACCAACAGCATCAATTTCGTCAATAAAGACAATACAGGGAGAGTTTTTCTTTGATTGTTCAAACATATCCCTTACCCGGGATGCTCCAACACCAACAAACATTTCTACAAAATCAGAACCTGAAATTGAAAAGAAAGGAACACCTGCCTCACCCGCAATTGCTCTGGCAAGAAGTGTTTTACCTGTGCCTGGTGGTCCGACCAACAAAGCCCCTTTGGGAATTTTTCCACCTAAACGGGAATATTTTGGTGGATCTCGAAGGAATTCTACAATCTCTTCCAGTTCTTCTTTAGCTTCATCAATACCAGCCACGTCCCTGAAGGTAACTTTACCCTGGCGTTCGGTAAGCAATTTTGCTTTGGATCGGCCAAACCCCATGGCACCTCCGCGACCACCACCCTGTATCCGGTTCATAAGGAATATCCAAAAACCAATCAGAAGCAGGATGGGAAGGAAGGGGCCTATAAAAGCCATCAAGCCACTAGGTTCCTGTGGTTGTGCGTCAATAACAACCTCATATTCCATCAGTAATGAGGTGATATCAAATCCTTGAGGAATTATTGTTTTGAAACGCTCCCCAGTATCATGAACTGCAGTTAGTTTTTCGCCGTCGATAATGACTGAAACAACATTATTCTCTTCTACTTCATTCAAAAATGAGGTAAAGGAAACACTTCTTGTTGTACTGACTGATTGTCCATTGGTAAATACGTTAAACAAAGCGACAATCAGAACAATTAAAACAACCCAAAACAAAAGATTCTTAACATTCCCAAAAGGGTTATTCTTTTTGGCCATTTTTTTCTTGGTTTCCTAGGTAGTAGATATTGTCAGATATTGGTAACAGCACCTGACTAGAAAATAACATTTTCCAGACTGTTTTCAATTCCCCTCAAGGAATAGAAGAAAAGCTTCCTTGTTTTTGGTATCTTCAAAAATGGCATTTGTGCCGAAATCATTAAATACTGTTTCAACCAACTCTCGTTCCTCACTCCAAAGAGCAGGTGCTGACAGGATACCACCTTTTGAGAACTCCTTATCCATGGGCCTAGGTAACTGATTGACCCCTTTGAAATCCAGATTTCCCAACCGTGTACATGTTTTTGGGGTATTTGAAACCGTCCATCGGCTATCCCAAAGTTGTTTGGCTGGAACCAGCCCACTTATTCTCTTTGGATCCCTGAAAATTCTAACACAATTGTTACTATCTTTTTGAATTACGAATTCGTTTATGGTTGAACTTCCAACCGATTTCACTCTTGTCAGGCAATTGGCAACCGAAGATTGTCGGGGTCTATAATCGCTGTTTGAAAGAAACTGAATGACCCGCGCAAACATCTTCTCCCGGATTTCTACCGGTAATTCCCAAAAATTATCACGAAAGACATATTCACCAACCTTGGAAACCGAAATAACCTCCTCAGCCTTTTCCCGGAGGATTTTTTGCAACATTTCCCTGGTTTTCTGTAAATTTGAAGCTACCGAAGATAGGGTTTCGACAGTGATTCCAACGTCCTCAAGTTCGGGAAGGATTTTTCTCATTTGAATCCTTGTACGGCTAAGGTCCTCATTGGATGGGTCCTCAATCCATTCCTGGTTATTAACCTTCAGGTAATTCCGGATATCCGACCGACTAAATTCCAGCAATGGTCTGATCCATTTGATGCCATACCTCATCTTCAATTTTGGCATGGCAGACAAACCCTCTACGCCAGCTTTTCTCCTCAATTCCATAAGAACTGTCTCAGCTTGGTCATTTAGAGTATGACCCAGAAAAATTTCATCAATTCCTTCCGATTGCCCCCATTCGGACATTAATCGGTACCGTCCTTCACGTGCCTTTTTGGATAGGTTTCCAAACTTAGTTGTGTTTTTCCAGTAAAGTGTTTGGTGTTCCCAGCCCAAATCATTCGCTACACCCTTGACAAAATCACATTCGTTTTGTGCTGAATCTCTTAACTGGTGGTTTACAGTTATCACCTTTAAATCCAGGTATTTGATTTTGCACCAGTCAGATAATAAAAGGAGCAACCCAATAGAATCACTCCCACCTGATACCGCAACGGCTACATCCTGTTTAGAAAAAGAAAAAAGGGAACCAAAAGATCGAAAAACTTGCTCAGTTTGAAGATGACCCATTACAATCAAAACGGTTTGTGTAGTTTATTGAGTTTTGGGCTTCTATTGTATTTGGGAAGCGTTCGATAACGGCATTAAACATTTGGCAAGCTTCCTCTATTCTTTCCCATGAAACGAATACCTGGCCCAATCTCAAAAGAGTTAATGGTGCTCGGGGGCCAGAATTATCCTCAAGGAAGCTTTTTAGAAATGCCTCGCTGGCTTCTTTCCATTTCTCAAGTTTTGTTTGGGCTTCACCAAGATAGAAATAGGCATCAGCCATGAGTTCATTCTCCGGATAGAGTTCAATCAATTTTTGAAACTCCTCTATAGCCTGTTCAAACTCATTTTCTACAAACAGATTGAGCCCCTTATTGAATAATATGTCTTCCTCTTCAATATTCTCCAATAAGACTCCTTCCTGTGGTGAGTCGGGAATTTCAAAGTTATCACCAACAGATGCTAATTCGTTTGTTGGAATTGTGAACTCCCCACTTTCAATTTTCCCCACTCTCTTTTCGATATCTTGAAGGTGGATAGTTACTCGAGACACTTCATTGTTGATTTTATATTCGATTAGTTCAATTTTATTCAGATTTTCCCTGATTTCGGCTTCAATTTCATCAAGACGTCCAAGCACGGTATCAGAATTAAAAAACTGTTCATCAATCTCATTTTCTGATTGCACCAATTCCCAACGAAGAATTTGTAATTTGAAATCCAGATTCTGAAGCTCAATCCGGATATCCGCCAACCTCTCCTTTACTGCTGGGTCAAGAGTTTCTTCCTGTTCCTGGGACCAACCTGAGGTTGGCCCCACAACCCCAATTACTATTGGAGCGAGCAAAAACGGGAATATAAATCTGTTAAATCTCAACTTAAGTTCCAGTAGTGTCTTCAATTTGGGTAACTACCCTTCGGTTTTTGGACCAGCAAGTTTCATCTGAGCAGGCAGCGAAAGGTCTTTCCTTTCCGTAGCTTACAGTTGACATCCGAACGGCATCTATTCCACGCTGAAGTAAAAATGTTCGGACAGCTTCGGATCTTCTGGCCCCGAGGGCAAGATTATACTCCCTGGTACCCCTTTCATCGGCATGCCCCTCAATAATAACAGTAGAATCAGGGTTTTGTAACAACCAATCGGCCTGCTCAGCTAAAATTTCCTTGGCATCCTCAGAAAGTGCACTTTCATCCAAGGCAAAGAAAACCCTGTCTCCAATTTCATAATCAAAATATTCCTTGGAAAAATAAGCAAATTCACTTTCGGTTTCTATAACCCCATCTTCCACCCCAGTAAAGCTGTCATCGGATGAATCACTTCCTGAACCATCTGAAAAAGCACTACCTCTGGTTACAGTGTTTGTACCACAACCTGCTATAAGAACTAAACAGGCAATTACACTCATTACTCTCAACAACTTCATTTTAAGCTCCATGAACTAACAAAAATTATATTTACCTTAGAGGAGACCATGATGGATCCGAGGCAAAATTGGGGGTATCCAATTTTGTCAAATTTCTTCCGGTGACATCTACTGAATAAAGAGATGGCCCACCTCTTTCTCCTGGTTCTTCTCTAAAAAACAACAACACCCTACCGTTCGGTGCCCAAGTTGGACCTTCATCCAAAAATGACCTTGACAAAAGTCTTTCTTCGGAACCATTTGCCAACATGACACCGACATGAAAAACACTCCCTACCTGCTTGGTGAAAGCAATGAAATCGCCTCGTGGGGACCAAACCGGTGTACCGTAATTTCCCTCCCTAAAACTGATTCTTGAAACTTTCCCGTCCCCTAGATTCATTGTATAGATTTGAGGAGTACCACTTCGGTCCGATTCAAAGGCAATTCTCCTACCATCCGGCGAGTAACTTGGTGCTGTATCAATTGCCCTGTTTCTAGTAATTCGCCGGGATTCATTTGTTGCTAGATTAGTTTCAAAAATGTCTGTATTCCCTCTTGTTGTTCGAGAAAAAATAACCCTTTTCCCATCAGGAGAAAACCTGGGTGAGAAGGTCATATCAAGAGTATCCAGCACCCTATTATTTCTCCCATTTCTCAGGTTCAATCGATAAACACTTGGTTTGCCAGTTTGGTAGGAAGTATAGATCAATTCATCTCCATCAGGTGAAAATCTGGGAGCCAACACCAAATTTGAACCATCCGTCAAGTATCTTACGTTGGCACCATCATAATCCATTATGGTCAACCTTTTTGTTCTTTCGGTCTTGGAACCTAGCTCTGAAATAAATGCAATCCTGGTATCAAAATATCCACCCTCACCGGTAATGCGTGAATAAATTTCATCAGATATTTTGTGCGCCAGTCTTCGCCAGTTATTCACCCGGCCCTTATACTGAACTCCTTGTCCAAGATTGGATTGGGCAAATACATCATGCAACCGGAATTTTACAACCAGATCACCATCCGAGGCGGTGGATACAGAACCGGTAAGCAGTACGTCAACATTTATAGCTTTCCAATCCGAGAACTGTATTGGTGAGTCAAAATTGGTGATTTTGCCAATATGTGAATCTTCGGGCACAATCTTAAACAATCCAGTTCGTTCCAGATTGGCCAAAATCAAATCTGTAATTTCCTCAGACCATCTATTGGCTTCTGAACTCTCAGCTATGAACTGCGGGGCAGCAATAGGGAAAAGTTGTATAATGCCTTCATTAATCTCAATTTGGAGGGGGCCATCATTGTTAGATTGGCTAATTCCTTGTACGCCCCAAAAACCGAAAAATCCGATTATTGCAAGTACCCTAATGGCTAAACTCATTCTTATCTAGTCCTCATTTCTTCAGGATTAAATGTAAAATTAACTTCTTTCCACAGATCATATTTTTCGATGGGGAGGTCATGCCCATCTTCCAAACCTTTTGTGATGGCCCTCCTGGCAGCTTCAAAAGCGGATTCGACGGCCTTATCACTTGCTCCATCAGTTTGGCCTTCCAATTCTATATTAATTGGTTTGCCTTTTGTGTCCATAACTATTCTTACCGTTAACCTAACTCTTTTTGCTTCTGAGGAAAGCGCCCCCAAATTCCAGTTACTTACGATCAAGGTTCTTAAACTTTCAATTTCACCCCGCGTTAAAGTCACTCGTTTAACAGGCTCCGGTTTAGGTGTTTCCTGAATGATTTCATCGGGGTCCTTATCCTCGACTATTTTAGATATAATGTCACTTATGTCAATTTCATCTGGTACTACAAACTCCCGGGGACGGCTGGTAGGCGAACCCAGTGCCAAAAGATCCCTGGAAGTGTCCAAGCCAGTAAGGGGAACAGTTGGCTCATCGGACTTGTTGGCTTCTGTAACGGTCATGGGCGTCGAGGCTTCCTTCACTGAACTTTCATCAACTGGTTCCGTATTCTCATCAACCTTCGCTTCCTCACTGGGCAAGGTGGCCTCCTGGGTAATATCAGCCACTTTCAGTTCCGGTTTTTCAATGGGATTGTATTCAGAAGAAACCTTGGGAATATCCGGTAATTTGAATTCTGTAGCCTTGGGGAGAGGTATAGTATCTTTTAAAACGATGCTTTCGGCAATACCCTCAGGGATTCCAATATTGACTCCCGGGGGTTCTATGGGTCGGGGTATATCAGGGATTAATACTTGATTGTTGGTTGGAATTTCTGGAATTTCTGGCTGTATGTTCAAATCTGGTACAACTGGTTGCTCAATTTCGAGAATATTCTGAAGGTTATCTTCAATTTCGAGAATCTGATCAAGCTCAGATGGGACAACATTCGCTTCTGACAATATATTGTCCCGATTAAGTTCCACTTCGGAAATCAACTCTATACTAATTACATCGTCGGTTGGATTGATAAAATTATGAGGTCTAAACAGTTCCATTCCAACCACTAGAAATAATACAAGAGAGTGTCCTAAAATTGAAAGAGCAAACCCAGATTTCACCAACTCTCCTCATTAATCTTAATTCAAGTCATCAAAGGTGGGGCCTCCACCGTCGGTTACCAGTGATATATTTCTAAATCCAGCATTATTTAATGCTCCCATCACTTGCATTATTATTTCGTAACGAGCTTCCTTATCCCCCCTAAGGAAAATCTTGTCGGAGGTCCTTTCGGCCAATATGGACCTGAGTTTGGGAATAAGCTCGGAATTGGAATATTCTGTTTTATTGATTGACACTTGGCCTTCAGCAGTAATGGAAAGTGTCAATGGCTCCTCTCCACTATCACTCAAGGGGGCTGCTGCCGTTTCTGGTAATTGAACCTGAACACCTACTGTCAATAAGGGAGCTGCAACAATAAAAATTATTAGAAGCACCAATACAACATCTACAAAAGGGGTGACGTTTATTTCTGACATGGGTTTGTGAATAATGTTTTTCTGCCGGCGGGAATGCCTACCAACCTTGTTTATGGAAAGGGCCATTTCTATTCTTCACGTTGTCCCATCTGTTCAATTTCCCTTGAAACTATTGTGGAAAATTCATCAGCAAAATCATCAAACCTTGCTGCAAGGCTATTCGCCTTGGTTGACAGATTATTGTAAAAGACCACCGCTGGTATGGCCGCTAACAACCCTAGTGCGGTAGCAGCCAATGCCTCGCCTATACCGGGTGCAATTACTGCCAAGTTAGTGTTTTCCTGAATGCCTATTTCGGTAAAAACATTCATTATCCCCCACACCGTACCAAATAAGCCAACAAATGGTGCAGTTGACCCAACAGTAGCAAGAAAATCCAACCCTCTCGAGAGATAATTGATTTCGTTATTGACTGCATTGCTCATTGAGCGGTCTATCCGAGAGGAAGCTCCTGCAATTAAAGTACCAGATTGGCTATGGGATTTTTCCCATTCATCCATTGCCGCACAGAATATCCGTTGTAAACCGCCTACAGGATTACGTTTTACTCCTTCATACAGTTCTTCAACGGAATCTTCGGACCAGAATGCACTTTCAAAGGCCAAGGTCTGGTTTTTTACCTTTCCATAATACAAAAGCTTCTGAAAAATTATCGCCCAACAAATTATTGAGGCCAGGATTAGTAATATCATGACACACTGAACCACAAATCCTGCCATGAGGAAGAGATTCAACAAGCTAAAATCCAGGCCCTCCGGTGCCGAGATTAACTCAATTTCCATAATTGCTGCCCTAATTCATCCAGCCACCTTAATCGGGGAGGTCTTATTTATATATCCACTTTATATTAAAGATTCGAGAAAATGGCAATAACATTTATGTAATTTCAAAGATGTGGGGAAAATAAATTCAAATTTATCTCTCATTACGCCAATATTTAGTACTTAAGTTCGGGAAATTTCCTCCCTGCCTTGTCGACAGGATTTGGCTCAAGTCTCTTTTGTACCTGTTTTGGTATTTCCGAGAGGCGTCCCAAAGTGTTAACACAGGCTAGGGTCACTTCAGCCTGAAATAACTTAACGTATCTGGAAACTATATACTGATCAACTACAATTCGGTAATCGGTATACCGTTTTATTTCTGTACGAACCTTGGCTAAGTCCTCAAATTTTAACGGCGACAAAAAATCTGCCGTTAGTTTTTTGACAACAAAGCTTTTGCCGTGAACCCTGTCTAAATAGGTAAGGGTAATACCTCGTTCCCGGAGCATCTCAGTGCGAGCTCTCTCAATATATTTAAAATAATTGGCATAGTAGACTATTCCGCCACAATCCACGTCCTCGTAATAAACTCGATAAATATGTTCATGCTTCATTTGTTGCACTAAATAAATCTTTCGTCAAACTAGGTGGTTCTTGGCCTAAATGCTTCCAAGCCAAGTTAGTTATCATCCTCCCTCTGGGTGTTCTGCTAATAAAACCTGCCTGCATCAGATAAGGTTCTACCACATCTTCAATTGTGTCTTTTACCTCCGACATAGCAGCTGATATGGTTTCAATCCCAACTGGCCCCCCGCCATAATGATCAGCTACTATTTTCAGGTACTTCCGATCATTGGAATCCAAACCCAAGTGATCTACCCCAAGTCTATCCAAGGCTTTATTGGCAATTTCATTGGAAATTTTTCCATCATTTTCGACGATCGCGAAGTCAATAACACGGCTTAACAGTCTGTTTGCTACTCGCGGAGTTCCCCTGGATCTTCGAGAAATTTCCATAGCTCCCGCTTTTTCAATATCAATTTTCAGAACTTGAGCCGATCTGGTTACAATTTTCAACAATTCATCTGCTGAATAAAACTCCAACCTCATATGAATACCAAATCGATCTCTAAGGGGAGTTGTTAATAATCCCAACCGCGTGGTAGCACCAATCAGTGTGAATTGTTTTAATTCTATCCGTACGGATCTGGCCGCGGGACCGGACCCAACAACCAGGTCCAACGCATAATCTTCCATTGCCGGGTAGAGAATTTCTTCAACAATCGGGTGTAACCGATGTATTTCGTCAATAAACAGTACATCATGTGTATCCAATTTGGTCAATATGGCAGCCAGATCACCTGCCTTCGCCAGAACAGGACCAGATGTCATGGAAAAATTAACATCCATTTCTCTGGCAACGATCTGGGCCAAGGTAGTTTTACCTAGACCAGGTGGACCATAAAACAGTGTATGGGCCATTGGTTTCGACTGTATGCTCGCACTTTTTACAAACACGCCCAGATTACTCCTAAGCTCATCGTGACCAATAAACTCCTTGAGTCTTCTTGGCCTCAGGGCGAAATCATTATCTGTTGATATGACTTCGGGAGTTATCGCGGAAGTATTTTCTGCCATGAATCAGATTAATTCCTAAAGTGAAGACAAACGCTGCAAGGCATCTTTGATTAGACTCTCAGTTGTCAATTCTTCTGAGTCCATGATTATTTGGGTAAGTACTCCAGCGGATACGCTTTCTGAATAACCCAGTTGAACCAGTGCAGAAAGAGCTTCTGAACGAATTTGCAACTCTTTGTTGTATTCTTCTGATTGTTTGTTTGTTTTGGTATTGTCTCCTGTCGGTGTTGAGGAACCGATATTCTCTCCCCCACCTAATAATAATAATTTACTTAGTTTTGGTTTAAGTTCGATAACAATTCTTTGGGCAATTTTTGGACCTATCGTTGGGGCTGATTTAAATGGACGCCAATCATCCATTGAAATCGCTCTTATGGAAGCGGGTACTCCAATAGTATCCACGATAGAAAGTGCACCCTTTTTTCCCACACCCTGAACAGTCAGTAATTCCCTGTAAAACGATCTTTCATTAAGGTGCTTAAATCCGGTTAACTGGAGAAGGTCCTGCCTTACAAGAAGGTCGGTGAACAAAGTGACTTCCTCTCCTGGTGGAGGTAAGGAATTCAAGGTGTTTGAAGAACAATACACCTCGTAACCAACTCCATTCACATTGAGTAAAACGAAGTCAGAACCGATAAAATCAATTATCCCTGAAATTTTACCAATCAATTTACGTCACCTGTTGAAATTTTATAGAATTTTCGATCATCTTTTGGGGTATGAGCAATGAATGGGTTAAGGCGATTGCCAATGCATCAGTACTATCAGGTCCTTTATTCTTAAAGCCTTTCAATTGCATACCAACCATGTACTCAACCTGGTCCTTGGTGGCATGCCCAATTCCCACCACAGCATTTTTAATAGTGTTGGGCGCATATTGACTTACTTCCAATCCAGCTTTGGTAGGGGCCAACAATGCCATGGCACCAGCATAACCAAGTTTAAGTGAATTGGTACCATCCTTGTTTACAAAAGTTTTTTCCACCGCTGCGGTATCTGGCTTGAAAGTTTCAATTACAACTGTCAATTTTGTGAAAATAGCCAGTAATTTTTTTGAGATATCGCTTTCGTGGGGAGATATGACTCCGCAATCAATGTAGGTATAAGTTTGACCCTTGGTTTCAATCACCCCCCACCCGGTTTTGGTTAAACCTGGATCAATACCAATTATTTTCACTTATTTTCCTAAAATAGAATTCCTACCTAAGATAATATATTAATTGGAAAATACGATACTTCGGGTTAATAGGGATTCTTTGTTTATAATATAAGGGAAATTTCTTGATTGATTTAAACAAATGTGTACACGATACTGCAATGTTCCAGACTTTTCCTACACGAAAATTTCAAGTACAGAAAGAAACCTATGCCAAAAGATGAGAAACTAGCCACCGGTATTCCACAAATCAGGAATTCCAGTGTAAATGTAACAGAATGGCAATTCAAACCGGGTGAAGCCACTGGTTTTCACATCCACGAGTACGATTACATTGTGGTACCTTTAACTTCTGGTGAATTAACAGCAATCAATTCTGATGATTCAACAACAAAAATGAACCTGGAAGCAGGTAAGTCCTACTACAGACAAAAAGGCATAGCGCACAATGTTATAAACACCAATACTTTTGATTTTGCGTTCGTTGAAATAGAATTGTTTTAAAATTTTTATTCAACGAATACCGTCACATTTTCCAGGTCGCAAAACTTCATCAAAAGCGTTTTTGATTTTTGGATGGTTATAAAATTGAAGCCCGGGACAAGAAATTCAATTACTGATGTTTCGGGTTTCATGGTGGGAAATTCTACTGATAGCCATATTAAATCAGGTGTATCAGTGCTCTTGGGGGAAAGGCCATTTGTTGCGGCCGTACATGTTATGGGGGGTGCACCTGGAACTAGAGAAACCGATTTGCTAGCCCCTGACAGATTGGTAAAAAAAGTCGATTGTCTTGTTCTTTCCGGGGGTTCAGCTTTTGGTCTTGATGCCGCCACTGGTGTGGGTGATTTATTGTCCCAAAGGGATAGAGGATTTCCAGTGGGTGATGTCAGAGTACCAATTGTTCCAAGTGCCATTTTATTTGATCTGCTGAATGGAGGTCAAAAAGATTGGGACACAAATCCTTATGCCAATCTGGGAAAGGACGCCTTGGATAATGCCACAATAAATTTTGATATTGGAAGTGTAGGTGCTGGTACAGGTGCTACAACCAACAACCTGAAAGGCGGTTTGGGAACGGCTTCAACAGTATTAGAGTCCGGTTATACCGTCGGTTCTTTAATGGCCGTTAATTCGCTGGGGACAACTACTCAATACGATGAAAAAAATTTTTGGGCAGCATTTTGGGAATTTGGAGATGAATTCGGGGGATTTGGTACAACTACAAAAATCAAACCTGATTGGATACCCTCCAATCAGGTGGAAACTTCTGAGAATTTCGGTAACACCACAATAGGGATAGTTGCTACTGATGCCAAACTGGATCAGGCGCAATTGACAAGAATTGCTGTGGCTGCCCATGATGGGATAGCCCGAGCAATTGTTCCATCCCACACAATATTTGATGGCGACCTGCTATTTGCAGCGTCCAGTGGAATGAAAGAGGTAACTGACCCAGATTCTGTTATATTTGAGATTAGTGATGCTGCTGCCAAAACGGTGTCTCGGGCAATTGCCAGGGGCGTGTTCAATGCAACAGCTGGAAAGAATGATACTTTGCCAACCTGGAAAGGGAATTATCAAACATAGCCTTCCATTCTCTCAGTCACAACTACTTTGTAAGAGGTGAATATACTTTCTAATACCTTCTTATCAACCTAACCTCATTCACCAGATTTTGAAGTAGGTTTTTGGTAACTATTCAGGTAATCTCTGTGTAGTTACCAAGAGTTTATTAATAAATGACAAATTACCTAACCCGTTGCACTTAACTAAAATACGCGGTTGCCGTGACAATTCGTCTTGGCTTCAAAATCCTCATTTGGATAAAGAATTTAAAATTGAACTCCAAAATTTCTGGTTGAATTTCCTGTCATTGGTATTGAAACTATTGTTGTCCGTCCAAGATATCTATCACGTTATAATGAAAAGCATAATTATAGAACAAGGGATAAGACAGCGTAATAATAAATGCCCCGTCGATAAGGGGTTGAGACGGAGTGGCTGCAGACAATGCTGAAGAAGTTTTTCTGCATTTCTGAGAGGATCAAGACGATGAAGGATACCCAATTCGGACCAATGGGCTGGACACCAGAGCGGCTCCCAAGCCTTGAAGGCAAGACCTACGTAATCACTGGCGCCAATGCGGGTGTGGGGTTTCAGGCCGCACGCATTCTTCTCTCGAAAGGCGGAACCGTGGTGATGCTGAACCGCAACACTGAAAGATCGACCGTTGCCGTGAAAGAGCTGAAAGAGGAATTCGGCGCAGGTGCCGATGTGAACTTTATCCGCATGGACCTCGCGGAGCTTGCGAGTGTGCGTGCAGCAGCAGAGGAGGTGGTCAGTACCGTGCCCCGTATCGACGCACTCATTTGTAACGCAGCCATTGGGCAGGTACCGACACGGAAGCTGACAATTGATGGGTTCGAAAGCCAGCTTGGAACCAATCACTATGGTCACTTTGTCTTGTGTGGGATTCTCTTCGACCGCATTGAGGAGTCGAAAGGCCGGATCGTGGTCGTCGCTAGTCTCGGTTACAAGATGGGGCTGAGGACTATAAAGTTCGACGACATGAATTGGGACAAGGATTACAGTGCCAATCCGGCCTACTGCCAAAGCAAGCTGGCACAGATGATGTTTGCCTACGAGCTGCAAGATCGAGTCAAGGCGGCAGGTAGTGTCGTTCAGGTCTACGTCTGCCATCCTGGGGCATCCGCAACGTCACTCATCAGCACAAGCGGCGGTCTTGTCACGCGAGCCTTGTGGTTCGTCATGTCCAAGTTACCTTTGGTTCAATCGGCCGAAAAGGGCGCCCTTCCAGAAGTCATGTGCGCAACCGACGATGGCTTAGAACAGCGGGCTCTCTATGGTCCCACAGGTCGTATGGAAATGGTTGGTCCGGTCGGCCGCGGCTCCCTGGAACCTTATGCCTATCACAAGGCCATTATGGAAAAGCTGTGGGACCGGTCTGAAAAGGGAACAGAGTTCAGTTGGGGTCGGTTCCGGCAGCAGAATCCTACGACAAGCCCGTGATGCAGTTACATTGGGCCGTCGGCACTCGCAGGTGAGGAAGATATGTACCCATCCGAGCAGCAAGACGAGTCGAATCGTTAAAGAAGCAATTTAACTTTAACAAAATTTTATCATTCAGTATCAAAGTCTCTGCACAAACCTGAAACCGTAAGTAATACAATAAATATTTCGGTATTTATAAGAATTACAACCTCCCTGCCTCTTTCAATACCTTTCTTGCTGAACGGAAACACTCCAGGGCCTGAGGAACTCCACAATAGATCCCCACGATATGGATTGTTGCCCGTACCTCCTCAACTGATACCCCGTTATTTAATGCCCCCCTGAGATGGATTTCCCATTCGTTCATTTTACCCAAGGCACCGATCATGGCTAAATTCATCATACTCCTGGTTTTTGGATCAATGGTTTCATCGCCCCAACCAAACCCCCAACACCAGGCTGTCATGGCCTTCTGAAAAGGACGGGTGAATTCATCTGCTTGCTGCAAACTCTTGTTTACATACTCTTCACCAAGAGTACTTTTTCTTGCAGTCAAACCTTTTTCAAACAATTCTTCATCCATAATAAACACCTAACTTTAACCTGTTAATAGTGATAAGTACTGTTACCTTGGGATTGCCTAGATTACTGAATATTGCATCCAAACCCCGATAACTCCTAAAGACCAATGCCTTCCCTGAACCACCTCTGAATATGCATAATTGAGTGTTCGGAATTAACCCCGCAAGAAGGATCAACTACCAACGGGCCCGGTTTATATCCCCTGCTCTTCAATCCCCTACCAACACTTTCAACTAAATTTATATCTTCAGCCACAGTTGTTTCCCGATCTTGAACAGCGAGTTTGCTTACGACCTCATCAAATTCACCATCAATTGAAAACCAACCTCTCCACACAGTACAATGATCAACAGCCTGTGGTCGCCAATGATAGGTATTGAGTAGGTTTCCGGGATATACCTGAAAGGCAAACATTGGCCACAAAAAGAAAGTAATGTATTCAGTGGCATGAGGTACAGTCCGATCCACCCTGTAGGTCATGGCATCAATCTTATTCATACTTGTCGTATGCTTCAGGCAGTATCCGTTAGGTTGAATATCATAGGTTGATGGATCAATTACTCCTCCAGAGAAAGCCTTATGATTGATCTGGCAGTGGTAGCACTCGGAATGGTTTTCTACAGATGTCTTCCAATTACAATTCTCAGGAATTTTGATCCATTCCATTGGTTTGAGAATATCCAAATTTGGAACATATTCATCCAGGGCAGCCTTTACCCCGGGAAACCATTCTTCCATTTCCGAGGCATTTGTATCAAAATTGACGAAAATAAATCCATGAAAATTTTCAGTTTTGACATTTTGAAGGCAAATCTTTTCCCTATCCAAGTTTTGAATCGCGCTCAGATTCGGACCTGACCTAAGGTTTCCCTCCAGCTCATATGTCCACGCATGGTACGGACAAATAATGGAACGACAATTACCTTTACCTTGAACAAGCTGGTGGGCACGGTGCTGACACACGTTATAGAAGGTTCTTACTTGTCTATCCTTGCCCCTTATAACAAAAAGATTTTCTTCACAAAGCTCGAAGGTGTAGTAATCACCAATATTCGGAATTTCACTCTCATGGCAGGCAAACATCCAGGTTTTGCTTAAAAGCGTTTCCCTTTCCCTTTCATAGATTTCCTTGCTAGTATAATACTTAGCTTCAAGTGAATACTGAAGATCAGTGTCCAAGTTCATCTGCTTCCTCAACATAAATTCCAAAAGAATGTCTACGATTGTGAAAATCTCTTAAGTCTTCAATAACGTCATTACCAATTTCAGAAATCAAATAACCTAACAGTAGTTCAAATAATGCAGTTACAGTAACCATTGAAGGAAAAAAATGTGGAGAGCTCGTCGGAATCACAAATCTGATTTTTGCCTTGGCCATTATAGGACAGGCTGGGGAATCCGAGATTGCGATAACAGGTATTCCAAGGGAATTGGCAAACTTGACAGCCTCAACAACTTCCTTGCGAAATGGTTTGAAGGTCATGGCGACAAGAATATCTTCTTTTGTGCCACGTCCCAAGACATCAATTGGCAAATCTCCCCCGGATGGTAATGATTTGAAATCAGGTCCGATCATCCCAGCAAGGTACGTAAAATTTTGTGCCACTGAGTTGGCAACTCCAACCCCCAGTACAAAGCAAGTCCTAGCTCCAACCACCTCTTTTGCGGCTGATCTGATTAACCGATGCATGACTGGCGTATCCAGGGTATCCAAATCGGACCGAGATATACCTTTCCCAACAGATGGAACTCTGATTTTATCATGAGCCTGATAACTTGTTACCTGTAAGTCATTTATCAGTAAAACCTTTTCCTCGGAACTCATTCCGGGGCGAAAAACTTCACGAAACTCCGAATAGGTAGCAAACCCATTTACCTTGGCAAACCTGACCATTGTACTGTGCTTGACCCTAGCCATCTTGGCCAGCTCCCGAATGGAAGAAAATCCAACCTTATAAGGATTTTCCAGTACAAATTTGGCAACTTTTTGTAACTCGGGTGGAAAATTTTCTCCAACGGATTGAATACCAATCAATAAATTGTTTAATTCAGTTTTTTTAACCATTTGTTTTTTTTCCTGAGTAAAAAAATACATATGTAATTTAATAGGTCAAATTTATATGTGAAATTTATGGCAGTTCCAACGCATGCAGAGGTAGTAATCATTGGTGGTGGAGTTATGGGCTGTGGTTTAGCCTACCACTTACCCCGGGAAGGTATACATGATGTGGTTTTGTTGGAAAAAGCTGAATTGACAAGTGGGTCTACTTGGCATGCTGCGGGTCAAATTACCCATTCCACCTCAAGTTACTCCCTCGGTAAGTGTGTAGGATACAACATTGAACTTTATTCCGGGATTCTCAAAGAAAAAACGGGAATGAAAGTTAGTTGGCATGGATGCGGGTCCTTGAGATTGGCATATACTGACGATGAAGTAGACTGGCAGCTACAATCCATGTCTGTAGGGAAAGGACTAGGGTTTCAAATGGATCTCATTGGGCCAAAAGAAATTGCCAAAATACATCCCTTCTATAATCTGAATGGAGTAAAGTCGGCTCTCCACACTCCTGGTGATGGGCACGTGGATCCTTCAAACGTTACACAGGCACTTGCCAAAGGGGCAAAAAACCAAGGTGTTAAAATCTTCCGCAGAACTCTGGTGAATGGTATATCAACAACAAAATCCGGTGAATGGCTGGTGGATACACCAAAGGGTAGAATAATCTGTAAACATGTAATCAACGCTGGTGGGACCTACGCAAAACAAATTGCCAAGTGGTCTGACTACAACCTTCCCACAACATCAATGACCCACCATTATTTTGTAACTGAACAGGTTCCTGAATTCTCAAATTTGGAATCGGAACTGCCAGTTATTCGAGATGATCGAGAGGTTTCCGGTTATTTCCGCATGGAACAACAATCAGGATTGATTGGAATTTATGAAAAATCAAATCCAAACCCTGTATGGCTTGAAGGTTGTCCCTGGGAGGCAGAAAACGAGTTGTTTGAACCAGATTTTGACAGGGTTTTACCCTGGTTGGAAAATGCTTTCAAAAGAATTCCAATGTTAGCTAATCTTGGAATCCGTCGAGTCGTTCATGGAGCTATTAGCCATCCCCCTGATGGTAACCCCTTAATTGGTCCAGCTCCTAAACTTAAAAACTATTGGTGCTGTTGCGGTACACAGATTGGAATTGGTTGGGGACCGGCTTTAACGAGGGAATTGGCACGTTTGATTGTCCATGGGGAGGCTGAAATCAATATGCGTGAGTTCGACCCTCGCAGATTCGGTTCATATGCTTCAGACAACTACCAGGTGATCAAGGCCAAAGAAGACTACATCCTTCGGCACGAAGTACCGTTTCCCAATTTTAATCGCATGGAAGCAAGACCAGTCCGACCATCTGTTATTTATGATTTGCTGAAAGATAGAAATGCCGTCTTTGAAGAAGTCAATGGCCATGAAAGACCCAGATGGTTTGCCCCTCCCAACACAGAACCGAAAGACATTTACAGTTTTCGAAGAAGTCAACTTCATAACATAATTGCAAAAGAGGTCAAAGCCGTTCAGAATCAGGCTGGGATGATGGATATTTCAGCATTTACCAAAGTCGAGGTAACAGGGAAGGATGCCAAGCGATTTTTAACAGGATTAATCCCCAATCAATTACCTGTACCAGGTAAAATGTGTCTTACCCACCTGTTGAACAAATCGGGACGAATTGAGTTGGAGACAACCGTTTTTTGTCTTGCCGAAGACAGGTTTTATCTCGTTTGCGCAGCTTTCTTTGAACAAAGACTTCTGGACATTTTGTATTTTAACAGAGCATCTGAAAGGATTAACATTCGTAACCTATCCGATGAATGGGGTGCTTTGGCTGTGAATGGTCCCTTTTCACGTACAATTTTGTCAGAAATTACGGATTACGCTCTCTCAAATAGTGCGTTCCCCTGGTTGTCTAATCGTGAAATTTCAATTGATGGTTCAAAACTCTGGGCTTTTCGAATGTCCTATGCCGGTGAATTAGGTTGGGAATTGCATGGACCGAGGACAGTCATAAGGAATACTTTCAAACTTCTTCTTGAGAAGGGACCAAAACACGGTCTGCAATTATATGGTTCCTTTGCCATGAACTCCATGCGATTGGAAAAAGGATATATGGGTGCAAGTGAACTGACCAATGAAGTTACTCTAGCAGAAACTAGACAGATGAGATTTGTTGATCTCAACCATGAATTCGTGGGAGACCGTGCAACTTTGAGAAAACAGCCAAAAATCTATTGTGTTCAATTGGAAATTGAAGATGATGGGAAAGATGATGGCAATGGAGGGGAAGCAATTTATTCATCAGGAAAGCAAATAGGTTCAATCAGTTCCATTGGTTTTGGGTACAGAGTAAATAAATTGCTTGCGTTCGGTTTCGTCAAACCCGATTACAATAATGATGAAACCAGTATCAAGGTCAGAATTATGAATGAAATGAGAAAAGCTTCCATTCTGAACAAACCACCTTACGATCCTCAGAATACATTACAAAAAGTATAAACCAGGAAAGGTTAGAGTTATGGTAATGAAAGGTATCCTTCTGACTGGTCATGGGGGTATGGATAAATTAGAATGGCGTGAGGACATTCCTGTTCCTTCACTTTTGGAGGGCGAGGTCTTGATCAAGGTTGGTGCTTGTGGTCTGAATAACACCGATGTTAATACCCGAGTAGGCTGGTATTCGAAAAGCTCAAAACCAGGGAGGGATAATCAAGATCAAGAAAACTCAGACACCGAGGATGGAGGTTGGGGCGGAACTTCACTCCAATTCCCAAGAATACAGGGAGCCGACATTGCTGGAGAGGTTGTCGAAGTTAAAGGGGATCAATTCCAGCATTTGCTCGGTAAAACCGTAATGGTTGATCCTTGGATAAGGCCTTTGGAACATACCGAAAGATATAAGGTAATCGGGTATCTTGGTAGTGAAATTGATGGTGGTTTTGCTGAATACACCAAAGTTCCCGGTAATGCCGTCCATCCAATATGGTCGGATTACTCATTACCAGAGCTTGCTACTTTTGCCACTTCAAGTGTAACTGCTGAGAACATGCTGGATAGAGCAAGGGTCAAGGAGGGAGATATCGTTCTGATTACAGGCGCTTCTGGAGGTGTTGGTTCCGCACTCATCCAATTGGCCAATCGCAGGAATGCAACGACAGTAGCCGTATCCAGCAGGGATAAAGCTGATCAGGTCAAACGTGTATTGCCCAACAAAATCCTATTTCGAGAAGAAAAGGATTTTGTTCAAAAGGTTATGGAATTAAGTTCAGGAAAGGGAGTTTCTGTTGTTGCAGATGTAGTAGGAGGCAGAATTTGGCCCAAATTGCTGGAAATACTCAATCATGGTGGACGCTATGTTTGTTCTGGTGCAATAGCCGGACCAATAGTTGACTTTGATCTTCGCACATTTTATCTCAAAGACCTTATTCTTGTTGGTGCAACCATTGTACCACGCGGAACATTTAGTAACCTTGTTGGGTACATTGAAAGAAAGGAAATCAAACCCTTGCTTGCTGAGCAATTTCATTTAAGGGACTTCAAACAAGCTCAAACAAGATTTATGGATAAATCACATTTCGGCAACATAGTTGTCTTCTTGTAGGAACTCCTAACTTACTTCACCAATAATTGCTTCATTGGTAATAGAAGCCCCTTAAATTGGTTTCAGGAAGCTGTGAGAGTCCGGGCGTAAGTTGTCTGACTACCTATATGAACGATAATTCGGCGCCATAAAGGAATTCTTGGAAGCGGCTTTTCATGCCCAATCGACTTCATAATTTCGTAATGACACATGACGTCTAAAAGACGCATTATTGGTGGCTCGCTAGCTTCAATCTCTAATCTTTGCTTTGTAGCAACTTCAATTTGATCTTTGGTTAAATTCTTGCCTTTCGCAAATATTTTTTCCAATTCTATAAAACACCGTGCCAATTCTCCATGATGACCTGCTTTTCTGACTGTGGGTCCAAAAGCCAAATCGATGATTGCTACCAGAGAAACAAACGCTAGGAAAATTGGTAGATAATCATGCAAGTAATTTCCCAAAAAAGCAACTAAAGATACTGATCCTCCAACCAGTGCAACAGTGATTGTATATGTATTCCATGCTTCATAAAATCGGCGACGATGCATATGATATCGAACTGATCTTCTTATAGAAAACAGCAGATCAAAGTTTGTATCATCAAGCTTATCCAACATTCTTAACTTTCCCGCTCTGAAGTATCCTTGGACTTTTCTGGTCGCTGAGGTTTCATTGTATCGGTTACATTTTCGGCTCGTGTGTTCTTTTCAGGTCTTTCACTGCTCGCCCTCTTATCATGTGCCTTAGTTCATTCGTACCCTTATTATGCCTTACATTAAATTGATAGTTCCAGTATTATTACCAGGCAATATGCTCAATCCCCTATTAAGACATTATTTGCCTTAATGTCGATTCTATAAATTTGAATGAACAAATACGGTTTGATTGGTTACCTAAATCAGGACTTCCTGTAACCGTATGGCACTTTCGAAAAGAAAGTCCTTTTTCTTGAGCAGCTCCTCAAGCGAGAGCCTTTGAGTTGGACCATGAAAGGCTATAGAAGCAATATATTTTCCTTTCTCATCAGAGATTGGAACTGATGCTGCGACCATCCCGTGAATAAATTCTTCCATATCCAATGCATACCCCAGTTTGGTTACATCTTCTAATTCTTTGATCAGATCATCAGAGGTGCATATGGTATTTTCTGTAAGCTTTGACAATTCAAGATTTGAGGCCAATTTCCTTTGTTCAAGGGCAGTTAGAGTTGACAGATATGCTTTACCGCTTGCAGTACAATGAAAAGGTACATGTGAGCCTATGGGAAGTTGGATTCTCAAAGGCCAATCTGTTTCTACCCTATCAATATAAACCATCCCGTTGACATCAGGAATAACCAGATTGATTGTTTCCCCAATATTTTGAGATGCTTTTCGCAAGATTTGATGTCGAACAATTTTTTGATCAGAATCTAGAAAAATTCTACGTGCAAGTCCCTTTAGTTTTTCTCCAGATGCCAAACGATTATTTACTTCCTTAACCAAATAACCTTCTTGCAGCAGCCTTTCGCAAAGCCTGTGAAGACTTTGTTTCGGCAGGTTTACCTCCCTATTGATCTCAGACGGAGTTAGCGCACCACCCGAATTACCGATAACTTCAATAATTTTTATCATCCTGTAGGAAGTAGGAATTTTTGATGTTTTTCGCATTTGCCTTTAACCAAGAATAATGGTACTTGAAAATAATGATTTTCTTCAATAATTCAATTTTGAGATTATTTGTCTCATTTTTTCATAGTAATACTATTGATCTGGAATATGTTTGCAAATCTGCTAACAACTCTTTTCGATTTGATTTAGTATTCTACCAGCGGGAAACATATATTGGTCGATTACTTGATAATGGTTCCGCAGATAATTTTTGCGGATATCATCCTTTCTGGAGACAATGCATTGGTCATTGGGATGGCCGCCGCCGGAGTAGACGAGAAATACCGGAAATTTGCAATTATCTTGGGGTTGGCCATGGCAGCAATCCTGAGGATAGTATTTGCCGTGATGGCCTCGTTTTTGCTCCAGATACCCGGGATACTTTTTTTCGGTGGTTTACTTCTCTGTTGGGTATGTTGGCGTTTCTACAAGGACATAAGGGGACATTCCCAATCAACTCAAATGGTAGACGACCAAGCTATCAAGGACAAAGAAACTCCTTTGGGACAATTGAAAAAAGCCATGATTGTAATCACTGTGGCGGATGTTTCCATGTCGCTTGATAATGTTTTGGCCATTGCTGCCATCGCAAGAGACGAGATTGCATTAATGATATTTGGGATAGCCTTGGCAATTGCCATAATGGCCCTCTGTGCAACTGTTATAATGAAAATACTTACCCGTTTCCCGATACTGGCATATGCCGGGTTGCTTTTCCTCATATACCTGTCGTTGGACCTGATGTATGAGGGAGGATTGGAACTAATTCATTTGGCAGGATTGGTATAATTTGTAATAAAGGATTTTGTGGTTTCACAGGGAATTATATTTCCCCGTAATCTCGGTAAAAATACATTGTATTGTAAGCCAGTAATGCCTTCACTGGTTTAAGCATCGAGAATTTAATCGGAAGGCAATTTTGGAGGACTATTATGAATGTTAGTAGAACTATTACCAAAACCCTCGCAATGGGAATTGGTGGTTTAGTCTTATTGGCTACATCGGTTTATTCCGAGGTGACCATTAGGGTTCAATCTGTTATTCCGGCTCAAGCGGACGAAGTTCATATGCTGAATGAGTTTGCCGCTGATGTTGCAGCTTTAACCAATGGGGAGGTTCAAATTGAGGTTCTGCCTGCAGGTGCCGTTGTTGGGGTAGCTGAAACTCTTGATGCCGTCGACAAAGGTTTGATCGAAGGTGGTTTTGCCTGGACCCATTACTGGTCAGGTAAACATCCCGCAGCTATGCTGTTCGGTTCACCCGTTGCAGGTGCCGGTGTAGGAATCGACAACATCGCTTTCCTTTCCTGGTTTCAATATGGTGGCGGGAAAGAACTCTATGACCAGCTTTGGGATGAAATGGGTGTAAATATTAAAGGATTTATGCTCCAGCCTGTTGGCCCGGAAGCATTGGGTTGGTTCAAGGAACCAATTAATTCCATGGATGATTTCAGGAAGTACAGGTTCAGAACACCTCCTGGAATTCCAGGTCAAACCTACAAAGACATTGGTGTTGCATCTGTCGCAATGGGCGGGGGAGATATTCTTCCAGCCCTTGAAAAAGGTACAATTGATGCGGCTGAATGGTGTTGTCCGAAGCCAGACAGCGTTTTCGGCTTCCAGAAAGTCCTAAAGCATTATTATCTTCAGGGTCTACACCAGGTAGTTGTTAATGCCGACCTGTATATCAATGGCGATGTCTATGATTCGTTGACTGATCATCAGAAGAAAGCCCTTGAGGTCGCCGCAAATGCTTCTTTGTCCAAGGCCATGTCCTACAGGATTTACGAAAATGGTAAGGCGCTTAAGGATTTGACTGAGAACCATGGGGTCATTCTGCATGATACACCGGCAGATTATTTCCCGGCCTACATGAATGCTGCTCGTGCTACTCTTGAGAAAAACGCAGAAGCGAATGAATTCTTTGCTGAAGTTTGGAACAGCCAGAGAGAGTTTGCAACAATTGCAGTGCCCTTCTGGGCAGGTGCTCAATCTTCAAATGCCCAACTTGGCAAGGCATTTGCTGACTCTTTAAAATAAAGTAAAATCTTTCGGCGGGATAGGACTATCCCGCCGTTCGAAAATTTCTCGGATTCCAAGTGGAATTAGTTCATTTGGCCTCCGAGCTTTCTACTGAAAGATTACAAAATGGCAAAGGAACCTGATCCAGATGATCTAGTTCTCGGTGATGAGTTAATCGCTGAAGGCAGAAGTGGTATTGCTGGAGAAACTCCAGAAGACATGCCTGAGTGGATGCGTAAAATCGTTTCTACCATAGATATAACCAATAATTGGGTGGGTCGTTTTACCTGCCTTTTACTTGTTCCCGTAATTTTCGCGATGGTATACGAAGTCGTAGCCAGAAAACTTTTTATTGCACCGACGAGTTGGGCATATGACACCAGCAGAATGTTTGCTGGTGCATTATTTATGCTTGGAGCTGGGTATGTTTTGATGCGCGGTGTCCACATCAGGGCAGATTTCCTCTACCGCAACTGGACCAAGAAAAGCCAAGCGACGGTTGATGCTTCACTTTACCTTTTATTCTATTTTCCAGCTATGCTTTTCTTTTTCTGGATCTCGCTGGATTATACCATTAGTGCCTGGGTCAAATGGGAAAGGTCCATGGATACGACCCTGATGGCTCCCTTAGCACCAGCCCGTACTAGTATGCCAATTGGTGCCTTCTTTCTCATACTTCAGGGTATAGCAGAAATTTTAAGAGCTTTTCATGATATGGGCCCTGGACGTGCAGCAAAATTCTTCAAGGTTTTACCGATTTATGCCATCGGTTTGCTCTGTATCTTCCTAAGTGCCTTCTACCCGTCAATCATGCCCTTGGGAGATTGGTGGTCTTCAGTCGTAACTTCGACAGGTCTAGCCAGGATACCGACTGAAATTGTTGGTGTAATCATGATTGGTGTGATGCTGTTCGCAATTTTTGTTGGATTCCCTATTTCCTTTACCCTGATATTCCTTGGATTTGTATTTGGTGCCTGGGGATTTGGGGGTACACTTGTATTTTACCTGCAAACCTTCCAGTTCAATTCAGTCATGCTTGAACAAACCTTGGCAGCTGTACCGTTGTTTGTTTTCATGGGTATTGTCATGGAGCAGGCTGGATTGATGGAAAGATTGTTTTCCTCGGTCCAGCTAATGTTGTCCAGAACCCGTGGAGCCCTATACCTGGCTGTGTTATTTGTTTCGACAATATTTGCTGCTGCTACGGGAATTGTCGGCGCTTCGGTGACCATATTGGGGATCATGGCTTCAAAGACCATGAACCAATCAGGATATGATACTAGGCTGGCAGCAGGTACCATTACTGCGGGTGGAACGTTAGGAATTCTAATCCCACCCTCAATTATGCTGGTGGTCATGGGTCCTGTACTGGAAGTACCAGTGACTGACCTGTTTTCTGCGGCAATAATTCCAGGTATTCTCCTCGCCTCGCTTTACGCTGCCTATGCCATGATCCGATGCTGGATGAATCCTGATTTGGGGCCTATCCTTCCGGTTGAGAAACAACCAAAAACATCACCTTATTACTGGCTCGAATCCCTTTTGGTAATCTTTTCAATTGTAGTCCTTTTTGTTTTATTCTTCCTGTCCCTTTCAGGTTCGCTTGGGGGTCTGTTCCCACTTGCCTGGTTAATCCTACCCCTGGGTTGGGGGGCCATAATGCTTTTGGGAGCAAAATGGGTTAAAAAAGTAAAACCGGGAGGATTTTACTTCTCGGATCTGTGGTATGAATTTTTCATTGGTTTGGTTCCGCCTTCGGGCCTGGTAGCATTCTCCCTGGGCTCGATTCTGTTTGGATGGGCTACCCCTACGGAAGGAGCTGGGTGCGGTGCTATGGGGGCTATAATACTTGCCCTTTGCTACAGAAAGTTAAACTGGTCAAGATTTTATGATGCATTGATCAAAACCCTGGAAATTACAGTTTTGATTCTTTTTCTAGTTGCTGCTTCAAACTTCTTCGGTGCAGTATTTTCCAGATTAGGTACGCCAACCATGCTCACTGAGATTCTCCTTTCCGTGGAACTCTCGGAGACACTTATCCTGATAATTATAATGGCGCTGATTTTTCTTTTGGGTTGGCCACTTGAATGGGTACCAATAGTTTTAATCATTGTACCTATCCTTATCCCTGCCCTGGATAAAATAGGAGTTAATCTTACCTGGTTTGGAATTTTGGTTGCCGTCAACTTACAAACTGCCTGGCTTAGCCCACCTGTAGCGTTATCAGCCTATTTCCTGAAGGGTGTTGTACCCAGCTGGGATCTGGCCGATATCTACAAAGGCATGCTTCAATTTATGGCTATCCAATTGATAGGTCTGATTTTGGTATTTATGTTCCCACAACTGGCACTTTGGCTTCCAGAACTAATTTATGGTCAATAGGATTTTAGTATTTTATGGCTGACGAATTTGACTTCGCCGTAATTGGTGGGGGCTCGGCTGGCTGTGTACTGGCAAACAGGCTGAGTTCGAATCCCAACAACAAAGTTGTACTTCTAGAGGCAGGAATCAGGGATTGGAATCCTTGGATTCATATTCCAATCGGTTATTTCCAAACCATGCACAACCCAAGTGTTGACTGGTGTTTTTCAACTGAACCAGATCCGGGTGTCAATGGAAGGCAAATTGATTGGCCTCGTGGTAAAGTTTTAGGAGGATCCTCCTCACTGAACGGATTACTATACGTTAGAGGGCAGCCGGAAGATTATACCCGATGGAGACAAATGGGTAATGCCGGTTGGGATTGGGAGGATGTTCTCCCCTATTTCAGGAAAGCTGAAACCTATGAAGGTGGGGGTAATGAATTTCGGGGAGATTCAGGTCCTTTAAGCGTATCCAATATGCCTTTCTACCGTCCAATATGCGATGCTTGGGTAAAAGCGGCTGAGGCTAGCGGTTATCAATTCAACCATGATTACAATGGTGTTAAGCAGGAAGGTGTAGGATACTTTCAGATCACAACCAGAAATGGCCGGAGATGTAGTGCAGCAGTTGCTTATCTTAATCCGGCAAGAGGAAGACCCAACCTAAAAATCATTACCAGAGCCCAAGCTACAAAACTGGATATTTCAGATGGCAGGGCCAAGGGTATTTTCTACCGTGATGGTTCAGGAGCAGAAAATAAAATCAAGGTCAGTAGGGAAATAGTTTTATCCTCTGGAGCGATTGGCTCTCCTCATTTGCTTATGCTATCAGGAATTGGTGATGGTAAAGAGTTGCAAGATGCAGGGTTGGAAGTAAAAGCGGATCTTAAGGGGGTTGGAAAAAACCTTCAGGATCACCTTCAGGCCAGAATTGTTTTCAAGTGTAACGAACATACTCTCAATGATGAAGCGAATAGCCTTATAGCAAAAATGGGAATGGTATGGCAATATTTAACCACCCGAACCGGGGCAATGACAATGGCTGCCAGCTTGGCAAATGGGTTCATACGTACAGGTGATCATGTTGAAACTCCCGATATTCAATTCCACGTTCAACCTTGGTCAGCTGACAGTGTTGGCAAAGGGGTACATTCCTTTTCTGCCTTCACCTCGTCAGTTTGCCAACTACGTCCTGAGAGCAAAGGCGAAATCAGGTTGAAATCTGCCAACCCGATGGATTACCCGGAAATCCATCCCAATTACCTGGCTACCGAAACAGATTGCAGAACGATGGTCGAAGGGGTGAAAATTGCCCGAAACATTGCAACCCACTCGCCACTGAAAGATAAGATTTCAAGTGAGTACCAACCTGGAGCTGAAGTCCAATCATATGACGAGATTCTGAATTGGGTCAGGGACACATCCACCACCATATTTCATCCTACCGGAACCTGTAAGATGGGACCTGGCGATGACGCTGTTGTTGATGAAAGACTGAGGGTAAAAGGTCTTGATGGGTTGCGGGTTGCTGATTGCTCTATCATGCCTGAAATCGTTTCAGGTAATACCAACGCAGCTGCCATCATGATAGGTGAAAAGGCAAGTGATATGATTCTTGCAGATCAGCGAGCAAATTGATACTTCCCCCAAAGAGAAAATCAGACATCCAATAATATAAAAGGTGATTTCAACGAAGTATGGAGAATTCATTACTAGAAAGAGCAAAAGCAGCCTTCCCAGGTGGTTCCTTAGGTAACTTTGATGCAGAAGTTTTCATAACCAAGGGCCAGGGTAGCAGGGTTTGGGACCAAAGCGGTAAGGAGTACCTCGACTATTTAATGGGGTCTGGTCCATTGATATTGGGACATTCTCACCCTGAAGTGATTGAGGCTGTTGTTACCAATCTTGAAAATGGTACAACCTTCATGACCAACAACCCATGGTCCCTAGAGCTGGCTGAGGAAATCATCCTTGCAGTTGCTTGTGCTGAACAGGTTCGATTCCTGTCCTCGGGTTCTGAAGCAGACATGTATGCGGTCAGGTTGGCACGTGCTTACACCGGTCGAGAAAAAATTATCAAGTTCGAGGGCGGTTATCACGGTATGGGTTCTGAAGCCCAAATGAGTTTGGCGCCTTCAAAGCTTGCGAACTTTCCTCAAGCTGTTCCCGACAGCGCCGGCATTCCAGAATCAATTCGTAAGGATACTTTGATTGCACCATTCAACGACTCCAATTTTCTGGAAAGTCTTCTCTCTGAATATGAGGGAGAAATTGCCGCAATTTTCATGGAACCGTTTCAAAGAATTATTCCGCCCGAAGCAGGTTTTCTGCAAACAGTCCGTGAACTTTGTACCAAACATGACGCACTACTCATTTTCGATGAAATCGTTACCGGCTTTCGTTTTTCCTATGGTGGAGCACAGGAGGTTTACGACGTAATCCCCGATATTTGTACATTGGGGAAGATTATTGGTGGTGGCTTCCCCCTTGCAGCCATATCAGGTAAAAAGGATATCATGGATCATTTCGACAAGCCCATTGTGGGCAATGATAAATGGCTCATGATGATGGGAACACTATCCGGCAACCCCATCGCCTCAATTGCCGGTCTGAAAACCCTGGAGATTCTTCGACGTCCAAGATCCTATGAAATCTTGTATACTTACGGCGAAAGGATCATGGACATCTACAGGAAGTATTTGGACGCATCAGGACTACCCTATCAAGTTGTTGGACACCCTACCCTTTTTGACATAGTCTTCACGGACACCAAGGTAAAAAATTATCGCGATGTCTTTTTTTCTAACAGTTCAAGAAACCTCTTCTTCAATAAGGTGCTGAGAGAACATGGATTATTGAAAACGCCATCCAAACTCTATCCCAGCTTGGTATTGACGGACGAAGACTTTGAAATGACCGAGCAGGCTGTCAGTAAAGCAGCCGAAACAATATCAACCACAACTTAATATTTTAACCACTAACGCAGTAAAATTCAGGATTTCCATGCCTTTATATATCACTGGTGAAGCTTTGATTGATTTTGTACCAATAAAGGACAACGAGGGAGAAATAGCCTTTTTACCTAAACCAGGAGGCTCGCCATACAATGTCGCACTGGCAGCAGCCAGAACCGGTTGTCAGACATTTTTTCTGGGTAATTTTTCAAATGATATGTTTGGTGATCTTTTACTTAACCATTTACAAGGCAACAATGTCGATTGTACTTACATTGAACGAAGCGATTTGCCGACAACCCTTGCTTTTGTGAGTTATGAAAAAGGCGAACCCAAATATGTATTTGTTAACGAAAACTCGACCAATAAGAATCTGAATCCTGTTTTGGATCAAAATGCACCGATACACGGCAGCTTTCTACACGTTGGATCAATTGCCCTGATTGAGCCACCTGCATCTGACAGGATTATTTCACTCGCATGTCGAATGGCTGACAAGATGATACTGACTCTTGATCCTAATGTCAGAGCCAACTTGATAGGTGACAGGGATAAATGGCTTAGAACTATGGATAAGCTGTTTGAAAAAGCCAGTATCATCAAACTCAGTAATGAGGATCTTGAATTCATTGCTCCCGGCTCGTCACCCGAACAATTTGCAGGTAAACTGCTCAATGATCAAAACAAAATGGTTATTGTAACTTCGGGGAGTTCAGGGTGTCAGTTGTTCACACGAAATCATCACATATCTGAGCAGGTTCCCAAGATAGAAGTAGTTGATACTGTAGGGGGTGGTGATACCTTGATGGGTACGATTTTGTCTTGGCTGATTAATCTTGGTATTTCTTCTAAGGACCAGATTCAGAACTTAGACGAGAACAAACTTGAAGTAATGCTTAGATACAGTATAACCGCAGCAGCTATAAACTGTACCCGGAGTGGCTGTAATCCACCATATCCTGAAGAGATCAAGGCACAACTATCCTGACAACTCGTTTCATTCAGTAACTTTATGTATTTTGAACCGTCCAATTCTCAAAATATATTCTTTGTTCTTTTGTTAGGAAAAGTCCATGCTTTGTTCTTCGAAACAGAATATCATCAGGGGCCTTCGCCATTTCATTTTCTATTAACCAGAAGGCCTCCTGTTCATGGAAATTTCCTCCGAAGCAGTGCCCCATGTCGCTTTTGGACTTGACCCCTTCCAGTATCTCCATTGCTTCCGTTCCATAAGTTCTTCCCAAATGCCGAAGCAGAGATTTACCCAAAAAGTCAAAATCTTTCGCAAATTCGTCAAACCACCTTTTGAAATTACCGTTAGGTATATCCCCACCAGGAAGTGGTTTTGTAGCGGTCCAAGACTTGGCCAAATTTGGAATATATGGCTTGAGCATTTTCATAACGTCTTCGGCCAGAACCCTGTAGGTTGTCAATTTGCCTCCATAGGCAGAAATAAGCGGCAATTCCTCGTTCACCAGTGTTAAGGATAAATGATAATCTCTCGTCACACTTGATGAGCCTTTTCCTTTGTCTAGGTCAAAGAGAGGGCGTACACCAGAATATGTGGATAGTATATCTTCTGAATAAAATTGCCTGCTAAAGTGGCTATTCAGTGCATCAAGTAGATAATCTTGTTCTAACGACAGAATACTAGCTTCCTCAATGGGTCCATCAAGGTCCCTTTCAGTTGTACCAACAACGGCAAAATTATCCAGGTAGGGAACAACAAAAACAATCCGGCCATCACTTTGTTGTAAAACATAGCCATGGTTTCCTTCCCACCATTTATTAAAGATTATATGACTACCCTGTACAAGTCTGAGATCATCAGGACGACTCAAACCTTCAATTCTACCTGAATTGGATTTTAGCCATGGACCTGTAGCATCAAATAGATATTTTGCTCTTATTTTCTTTTTAACTCCAGTTTCCTTGTCACTGATGGTTATAGCCCAATAACCATCTCTCGGTTCGGCCTTTATAAACTCTGTCCTAGTCAGAATTTGAGCTCCATATTTTACGGCATCCCGGGCATTCAAAACTACCATCCTGGCATCATCAGTCCAAACATCCCAATAACCATATGCACTAGTATATAATTTATTTATTTCATCACCTTCAGGGGAAGAAACGAGATCTACTTTGTCAGTTGAGGGAATTATTTGTCTCCCTCCCAAGTGATCATAGAGGAACAACCCAGTTCGAACAATCAAGGGATTTCGTACCCTGCTATTATTGATTAGGACAAGCCTTATTGGAAACGAGATATGTGGAGCAATATTGAGAATTACTTCTCTTTCAATCAATGCCTTCCTGACCAATTGGAATTCAAATTGCTCAAGATATCTTAACCCTCCATGGATAAATTTGGTGGTTCGAGAGGAGGTACCCTCAGCAAGGTCATCCTTCTCACAAAGCATCACCGATACCCCCCGTCCCGCGGCGTCTCTTGCTACACCTACCCCATTGATGCCTCCGCCTATAATAAACAGGTCTATTGTTTGATTACTCTTCAATGGGTACTCCTCACCTGCAAATTTCTGTCAAAAGATATTAATCATACCGGTATAAAAACAACGTGTATAAACGCATAAACCATGATGGGAAACTCAATTTAAACAATTTCAGAAATTCCCCGAATAACTCTATTTCGTAATTTCAACCTCAATATTAAAGGGGTAAGAAAAGAGTTTCCAGATTGTCAAGTATTTACAAGTACTTGACGAATTGATCAGCCCATTGATCATAATTGATCCTTAAAGGAAACTTTGCGAAATAGATCCTTCTTTTCAAAAAAAATCTTCATAAAAAATTTAAATTTGGGACTAAAACTATCTGTTTGTATTTGTATTTGCTGGTTGGTATATGATTTTTTTCTTGTGAAAATTTAGGAGAAACTGTATGAGAAAACATATACTGTTTACAGCCGCTGTTGCCTTGGTGACATGCGGCGGCGCCGCTCAGGCTGATATGGCCGCTGCGGAAAAATGGATAGATAGTGAATTCCAACTATCAGCCTTATCGCGCAGCGATCAAGTTGCCGAGATGGAATGGTTCATAGAGGCCGCAAAACCATATGCAGGTATGGAAATCAATGTGCTGTCTGAAACAATCCCAACGCATTCATATGAATCTGAAACCCTGACTAAGGCATTTGAGGAAATTACCGGTATCAAGGTGAACCATCAGCTTCTCGGTGAGGGTGAGGTTGTACAAGCGGTTCAAACACAGATGCAGACACAGCGTAATCTATATGATGGATACGTGAATGACTCTGACCTGATTGGAACACATGCCCGGCTTCAGCTGGCCTATAACCTGTCCGATCAGATGGCTGGTGATTGGGCTGCGAGTACAAATCCGGGACTGGACCTTGATGATTTCATTGGTGCATCATTCACCACTGGACCGGATGGTAAACTTTATCAGTTACCTGACCAGCAATTTGCCAATCTTTATTGGTTCCGCAAAGACTGGTTTGACCGGGAAGACCTGCAGGCCCAATTCAAGGACCTTTATGGTTACGACCTTGGGGTTCCAGTAAATTGGTCAGCCTACGAAGATATCGCCGAATTCTTCAGTGTACACGTCCAGGAGATTGATGGTGTAAGGGTTTATGGTCACATGGATTATGGCAAACGTGCTCCCGATCTTGGCTGGCGTATGACTGATGCATGGCTTTCTATGGCTGGCGCCGGTGATATCGGTGAACCAAATGGTATACCCGTTGATGAATGGGGAATCCGAATGGAAGCAGGATCATGTAATCCTGTAGGTGCCAGTGTAAGCCGTGGTGGAGCCGCAAATGGTCCCGCAGCTGTATATGCCATCCGAAAGTGGGATGAGTGGCTCAGAAATTATGCCCCTCCAGGTGCTGCATCCTATGACTTCTATCAGTCTTTGCCAGCACTTTCCCAAGGAAATGTGGCTCAGCAAATTTTCTGGTATACAGCCTTCACCGCTGACATGGTTGCATCCCAAGCAGACGGAAACAATACAGTCGATGCTGATGGCAATCCTCTCTGGCGTATGGCTCCAAGCCCACACGGACCTTATTGGACTGAAGGACAGAAAGTAGGTTATCAGGATGCCGGTTCCTGGACATTCCTGAAATCAACGCCATCAGATCGAGCACAAGCAGCATGGCTTTATGCCCAGTTTGTCACATCGAAGACTGTTGATGTCCGTAAGTCTCATGTTGGACTTACCTTCATCCGCAACTCGACTGCCAACCATGAAAGCTTTACAGAACGTGCACCAAAACTCGGAGGTTTGGTTGAGTTCTATCGTTCACCCGATCGAACAGCATGGTCACCAACAGGTATCAACGTCCCTGACTATCCAAAACTTGCCCAGATTTGGTGGCAGCAGATTGGGGATGTGAACTCAGGTGCTTTCACACCTCAAGAGGCTATGGATCGTCTGGCAGTTGAGATGGACACTACTATGGCACGTATGCAGGCAGCTGATGAAGCCGCTTCTGTTTACGGTGGTTGTGGACCACGGCTCAATGATGAAAGAGATCCTGAATACTGGTTCAGCCAGCCAGGTGCTCCCAAAGCTAAACTAGACAACGAAAAACCGCAAGGTGAAACAGTACGGTACGAGGATATTGTGGCCCGCTGGTCCAACTAATTCACTAGGCTGGGGCACCCTTGGGTGCCCCACCACCCTTTTAGATACTAAAACTAAAGCCCACGAGTAACTTAAGTGAACTGCAATGACACTGGAACTTCGAAAAGTCACCAAGAAAGTCGGAGCAGATACCCATATCTTTGAAACAACATTGAAGTTTGCACCAGGTGGGTTCAATATTCTCCTCGGTGCAACCAATTCTGGAAAAACCACCTTAATCAAGCTTATGGCGGGCTTGGAACGACCAACATCTGGAGAAATTCTGGTTGATGGACGTAATGTTGTAGGAGTCACCCCACAAAAAAGAAACATCGCTCTTGTACATCAATTCTTTATTAATTATCCCCACATGACCGTTTTCGAAAACATTGCCTCACCTCTCCGAGTTGCAGGCATTGACAAGATCGAAATCGATCGACGTGTGCGTTATGCGTCAGATATACTGCAGTTAGGGGATTTACTCAATCGTCGCCCGCAGGAACTTTCTGGCGGTCAGCAACAGCGGACTGCAATTGCCAGGGCGATTGTGAAAAACTCAACAGCAGTGTTTTTTGATGAACCGCTAGCCAATCTAGACTACAAGCTTCGTGAAGAACTACGAGACCAACTCCCCGAAATTCTTGCTGAGCGTGGCTCAGTTGTCGTTTACGCCACATCGGATCCAACAGAGGCGTTATTGCTTGGTGGATATACCGCTTTGGTCCATGAAGGACGTATCACTCAGTTTGGTAAGACTTCTGAAATCTATAACTCACCAATAAATCTAATCTCTGCTCGAGTATTCTCAGATCCCCCCTTAAATCTGGGCAAGGTTGAAAAGCGAGGTAATAGAATCCATTTTGATTCCTATAGTTGGGATGCTACCGGTGATGTACAAAACCTTATGGACGGTTCTTATACCATGGGTATTCGTCCTCATCATGTTCCTCCTACCTCTCCTGAAGAAATTTCTATTCCTGTGACAGATCGCGTTAAAATTACGGAACTCAGCGGTTCTGAAAGTGTGGCGTATTTCTCACTTGGCGGACGGGATTGGGTCAGCCTGTCTGCAGGAACCCATCCTTTTCAGGTTGGGGAGGAGCATGAATTTCATCTTATTCCTGAAAAATGCTATTATTTCGGTTCTGACGGAACACTTGTCGCCAAGGGTTCGTCAAGTGGCTAGAATTACTCTTGATAAATTGCGACACAGCTATATTGCCAATCCTGCAAGCAAGGCGGATTATGCATTGAAAGAAATTGATGTTGATTGGGCAGATGGGGGTGCCTATGCTCTGCTTGGTCCTTCAGGCTGTGGCAAGTCAACACTCCTCAACATCATTTCGGGATTACTCAACCCCACAAGTGGGCGGGTTCTCTTTAATGGGGAAGATGTCACTTCACTTCCTCCTGATAAACGGAATATCGCACAGGTTTTCCAGTTCCCAGTGATTTACGACACCATGAGTGTTTATGACAATCTAGCCTTCCCACTTCGTAATAGAGGCTTTGATCGTGAACGGATAGATGCCAGAGTCCATGAGATCGCTACGATGCTTGAACTTAATGACAGATTATCAACACGGGCTTCACACCTTACACCTGACAACAAACAAAAAATCTCAATGGGGCGGGGATTGGTAAGAGACGATGTAAATGTTATCATGTTTGACGAACCGCTTACGGTAATTGATCCTGAACTGAAGTGGAAACTTCGTTCAAAACTCAAGGAACTGCATCAGAGTATATCTGCTACAATGATCTATGTTACCCATGACCAGACCGAGGCTTTAACGTTTGCGGACCAGGTTGTTGTCATGCAAGACGGTGAGATCGTTCAGATTGGTACCCCAATTGAACTCTTTGAACGGCCGTTGCACACTTTTGTCGGACACTTTATTGGCTCTCCGGGAATGAATATTTTACCTGCTGAGATCATTGATGGAAAGACACAATTCCAGGGAAATGTGGTGGAACTTGAAGGTCCTATTAGGGAAACTCAAGGTATTCTTGAAATTGGTATAAGACCAGAATATGTGCAAATTGGATCAAGTGGTATCAATGCTGTAGTACGTAAAGCAGCTGATATTGGCCGCCACACAGTGATTGAAGCCGTCTCCGGCGAAGCAGTTATTAATACCATCACTGAAGGAACACCACCCAAAATTGGAGAGGAGATACATTTAAAATTCAACCCTAGTCAAACTCGACTATACGCTGATAACTGGATTGCAACCGAGGTTAAACCATAATGAAAACCATAGACCAGCGCGGCTGGCTGTTTGTTCTTCCTGTACTGGTTCTTGTTGCCTTCAATGCACTCGTACCACTGATGACAGTTGTTAACTATTCTGTCCAGGAAACATTTGGCAATAATCAGTTTTTCTGGGTTGGGCTTAGATGGTTTGAAGAAATCCTTCAATCAGAACGGTTTCACGCTGCTTTGGGGCGTCAGCTACTCTTCACTATTACAATTCTGATCATCGAAGTTCCCCTAGGTGTTGTTATTGCACTTGCGATGCCACGACGTGGGTTCTGGGTTCCGATTTGTCTTGTACTAATGGCTTTGCCACTTCTAATCCCCTGGAACGTGGTCGGGGCAATGTGGAATATTTTCACCCTGCCCGATATTGGTCTGTTGGGATTTACTCTGAACAATGTTCTTGGTATTGATTACAACATGACCCAGGACCCTGTTGCGGCGTGGGTTACTGTAATTGTAATGGATGTTTGGCATTGGACATCTTTGGTGGTGCTCTTGGCCTATGCCGGACTGATATCGATTCCTGAAGCATATTATCAGGCTGCTAAAATTGATGGTGCTTCCAATTGGTCAGTTTTCCGACATATTCAGCTGCCCAAAATGAAGCGCGTTTTAACAATTGCCATCCTTTTGCGATTCATGGACAGTTTTAACATCTACACGGAACCTTTCGTATTAACTGGTGGTGGTCCAGGTAATTCTACCACACTACTTTCAATCGACTTGGTAAAGGTAGCTCTTGGTCAGTTCGACCTCGGTCCAGCTGCGGCAATGAGTCTGATTTATTTTGCCATAACACTGGCAGTATCTTGGCTGTTTTATACTCTTATGACGAGAGACGACTGATGAAACCACGAAGCCTGATTCCGATCATTTATATTTTATTCCTTATGTTACCGATCTATTGGCTGGTGGCGATGAGTTTCAAGACAACCAATGAAATCCTTGGGGGGTTTTCCTTGTTTCCACAAGATTTCACTCTTGATAACTATCGGACGATATTTACAGAACCTGTTTGGTATTGGGGGTATTTCAATTCCATCATTTACGTTTCTCTGAATACAGTAATTTCTCTAGTAGCTGCACTTCCAGCGGCCTATGCGTTTTCGCGTTTTTCTTTCATAGGGGACAAGCATCTTTTCTTTTGGTTATTGACGAACCGGATGGCACCAGCAGCAGTCTTTGCACTTCCTTTCTTTCAGCTATACTCATCGGTTGGGCTTTTTGATACACATCTTGCAGTTGCACTTGCCCACTGTCTGTTCAATATTCCGCTTGCCGTCTGGATTCTTGAGGGTTTCATGTCAAGCGTGCCCAAAGAGCTTGACGAAACAGCTTATGTTGACGGTTACTCTTTTCATCGCTTCTTCATAACTGTCTTTATACCATCAATTAAGGCTGGGGTAGGTGTTGCAGCATTTTTCTGTTTTATGTTTTCCTGGGTAGAACTTCTCCTCGCCAAAACTCTGACCGCTGTTGAGGCCAAACCTATTGCTGCTACTATGACTCGAACCGCATCGTCAGCTGGCTACGAATTGGGGTTACTTGCTGCCGCTGGAGTTTTGACAATTATTCCAGGAGCAATTGTCATCTATTTTGTCCGCAACTACATTGCCAAGGGCTTTGCTTTAGGACGAGTATGATGCGAATTCTTGCCCTCCTAGCACTCGTATTTCCTGCTGTTGTCAAAGCTCAAGGATGGGGTAATGTCAGTGAGCCCAAAGAGGAGGTATTTACATGGGCAGCTTGGTGGTCAGAACCATTGTTCTCGGGTTTCTGGATGGCTTGGACACGAGCAACAACCGCATTTTTTGTCTTTATTTTCGGTTTCATTGCTATTCTTGCGGTAATTGAGATATTCCGGCCGGGTGGTGGAGAACGTGGAGGTATAATCGGTCTAACCACAACCCGTGGTGATCGGCTGTTCATTGGGCTTTTGGGTTCAGCCTACATTTTTCTTGCCTGGATCGGGTTATTTGGGGCAATATTGTGGGTTCCACTTGGTATTGCGATCGCTTGGCTTATTTTTTGTTTTTGGAAAATCTAGAAAAGAGTCTTTAAAACGTAAGGAGGTATAATGACCGAACACACTGATCATATGCTTGCGAAAAGAATTCTGGATGTTATTGAATTTGATATTGTCCCTCTGACCGAGATTGGGGTCGGCCGTGGTGACAAGATTTTTGGGGGTGCTATACTGAGAAAAGATGATCTCTCGGTAGTCATTGCCGAAACAAACCGTGAAACACAAAACCCACTCTTTCATGGTGAAATATCGACACTGAACGCCTATTTCGGTCTTGACATGAAACAACGGCCCAAGCCGCGTGATTGTCTGTTTGTGTCAACACATGAACCTTGTTCACTCTGTCTATCCGCTATCACCTGGTCCGGTTTTGACAATTTTTATTACCTCTTTGGCTATGTGGATACTCGTGATGCTTTCGACATCCCCCATGATCTCAAGATTTTGAGTGAAGTCTTCCGTATCGACAATGGCAATTACGCCAGGCATAATCATTATTGGCAATGTCGTTCCATTGAAGAATTGACTGCTGGTGGTGAACATAAATTTGAGGAGCAGAGAAATCGTCTTGACGAAAAGTACAACGAACTCTCGTCCATATACCAAGCTTCAGGAAGTCATGATCATATTCCGCTCAGTTAATACAGGGGTATCGCTTTTGAACTGCCCCATTTTTAGGTAAAAGTCCAACCAAACTGATGAGTTTCAACGTATAATTGTGATTCCATCCGGCTTTTTTAAGTCTTCCCCGAATGGATGGAGTCCTCTTAACTATAGCCAAACGGGCCAGATTGAGGGCTAACCTTTGCATGACCGCCAAGTTCTCCGGACCCGTACGGTTGCGTAAATAATCTTCGTTCATTGTCACATCAAGAACCCAATTAATGCCGACAAATTGATTATGCCGACAAATGACTCGGGATCCCCTTCACCAAGGACTTTGAGATTCTATTTGTCGGCATAACACAGGTAAAATTTTACCAAATACCTGAAGAGGCAAGCTCCTTATCATAAATCCCTTTCTTTATAATTAAGAAAGGTTAGATCTATGAAGATAAGCACAAACCAATCCTTAACTGATGACTATTGGTTGAAGGAGTATATTGACGGATTTTTGGACTCCCTTGCCAAACAGGGATACTCCCGGAGGATGATAAGAACATACCGCCGCAATTCTTTCCGTCTATGTCGACATGCCGAAGCACTTGGAATTGGAAGACAAGACCTGGATGCCGGGCTTTTCAGTAAACTCGCAGGCACATGTCCCGGGACGGGCACTCGTAATATGGAATCACAACTTTCCAGAACGGCATGCCGCCTCACTGATTAGCTTAGCAACAAAGGGGTGATTCCCCAACCACTGCCAAATCATCAAGTTGATGATCCCAGTGGGGACCTCATAGAGGAGCTGGTCCTTTGGCTTACAAATAACAAGGGGCTTTCCGGGTCCACGATAATCCATTGCAGAAGGGTCTTCACTCTTTTCCTGAATCACTTCTGTAAAGCCACTGCTGTCGCAGATGATCTGGCATCAATTACTCCCGAGATGATTGCTGAATTCCTTGGTAAGCACGCCGGTAAGAACGGCTGGAGAGTTAAATATTTACGTGATGTACTACGGTTTCTGTTTTGGAGTGGCAGGATATCACAAGATCTCAGTTCCTCCATTCCACCGATTGCGAGGAAGCGTCGTACCAACCTGGTACGTCATGTTGATTCTGCAACCGTGGAAAAACTGCTTGATGCCATCCGTGGTCACACACCCATTGCCTTGCGGGACTATGCGGTTCTATTGCTGATGTCTCGTTTGGGTTTGAGATCACAGGAAGTGATCACCATGCGTCTTGAGGATATTGACTGGTCAGTTGGACGGGTGTTGATTCATGGTAAGGGAGGAGACCTGAGCTATATGCCTCTTCCGATTGATGTTGGCGAAGCATTGGTTGCCTGGCTTCGGAATGGTTGCAGGGGGACATCCCGGCATGTTTTTGTTTCCGTTAAACCGCCGTTTGAGCCCCTTACAACACATACCATCAGACGGGTATTACGCTTGGCCTATGATCGTTCTGGTATAACCCCACCTCAGGGTGAATATCGAACCCATTCTCTACGTCATGGCCTGGCAATGAACCTGCTGGAGAAGGGCAACTCCCTTGCTGATATCGGTGATGTATTGCGTCACAATAGCATGCAAACCACGACGTTTTATGCCCGGCATGATTTGAAGTCCCTTCGTCCACTTGCCCGTAGTTGGCCTGTTGAGGGAGGATATGTTGATATCAACATAAGGGAGGTGAGCAATGACGACCATGAATGAACATCTCAACAGGTATCTCGCACAGCGTGAGCATTTTGGCACGGGTCTTTCCTATTCTGCCGTCAATTGTCTGAAAAACTTTACGGCCTTTGCGACGGCTGACAGGCAGAGCCATGTAACGACAGAATTATTCCTTCGGTGGACAGAACAGTCTGAACCTGTGAGTAACAAGACCTTATCAAAAAAGCTTTCTTTTATAAGGGTATTTGCCCGCTGGCTGCAAAGTTTTGAAGCAGCGTGTGAGGTTCCACCACGGGGGTTGTTTCCAAGAACGAACAGGCGGCCAATGCCCTATATCTATTCTGATGAGGAGATTGCCAAGATAATCGCCGAGGCGGCCAAATTACCCTCGTACACTGATCTTCGGGGACCCACCTGTTCAATGCTTTTTGGCTTGTTGGCGACAACCGGGCTTCGTATCGGTGAAGCTCTTGGGCTGGATGATGGTGATGTGGATACCGAGGACTGTTTGATCCATGTCAAGCATGGCAAGAATGGCGAGCAGCGTCTTGTCCCCATCACTTCCTGTACCGCCGAGCGATTGGAGGCCTATCAAAAGTTACGCGACAGGGTTTGGGGAGTTACCACCGAACAGGCCCTGTTTCGTTCCTGGAAATGGGGACAACGACTTGCACATGGAGTGGTTGAAGATAACTTTGCCTGGGTATGTATGAAAACAGGAGTACGTGCGAAACGGCAAGATAAACTGAGTGGAACCGGTCCCCGATTGCATGATCTGCGTCACACTTTCGCAACTCGGACCATTATTGACTGGTTGCGTACAGGTCGTCATATTGATCGGGAACTCTATAAACTCTCGATCTTTCTTGGGCATAAGAATCTTGGTTGTACCTACTGGTATGTTGAAGCCGTGCCTGAAGTCATGGTTCTTATCATGCAGCGGGCCGAAGGTCTTATTGGCAAGGGGAGGGGATCATGACGACTTCAGTTACACACTCCCTCTCCAGTTTTATCAGTACATTCTTCAATCGGCTCGGGCAGGATATGAACGCCAGTTCTCATACCATGGACAGTTATCGCTATACCATGCGATTGTTCCTGGAATATGCAACAGTCAAGTTGAACAAGGTCCACACTGACCTTCAGGTTGAGGACATTGATGGTGCTTTAGTGGTTGCGTTTCTTCACCATCTGGAACAGGAGCGAAACAACAGCATTAAAACTCGCAACTTGCGTCTTACCGCAATCAGGGGATTGTTTGCCTACATTGCCAGTCGGGAACCAGCCTTGGTGTTGACTTGCCAGAGAGTATTGGCCATTCCCGTGAAACGCACCAAGAAACGGATGGTGGACTACCTTGAGCCGGTCGAATCTTCAGCTCTGCTGGCAGCTCCTGATCTGTCCACCTGGATTGGTCGGCGGGACCGGTGTCTTTTGGTGGTCGCTTTACAGACAGGTCTCAGGGTCTCGGAGTTGATAGGCCTGAAACTCAAGGATGTTCACATGGCCAGGGAACCAGATGCTTATGTTCATGTTTGCGGCAAGGGGCAAAAGGAAATAAGGGTTCCCCTTCGTAGCGACAGTCTGGAGGTGTTGACCGAATGGTTAAGGGAACGGGGCAAGACGACGGATAATGCGTTGTTTCTGACGAACCGTCGCCGTAGGTTCAGCCGGGATGGTATTGAACGTATTGTACGAAAATATGTCATCATTGCCGCCAAGACCTGCCCTTCCATTGGTGAGAAACGGGTCAGCCCCCATACCTTGCGTCATTCCTGTGCCATGGATTTGTTACGTCACCAAGTCGATTGTGCTGTTATTGCCCTCTGGCTCGGCCATGAAACGATAGATACCACACAGATTTATCTGCATACCGAGATGGAGATCAAGAAAAGAGCGATGGATCAGACCACACCTGCAGATGTTCCCAAGGGTGTTTATCAACCGACTGATGATATTAGGGCGTTTCTGAATTCTTTGTAAAAAAGTGTTATGCCGACAAATTGAATCTCAAAGTCCCTGGTGAAGGGGATCCCGAGTCATTTGTCGGCATAATCAATTTGTCGGCATTAATACTGTTTCCAGAGTCAGGCTCCTTCCCTCAACCGGTATTACCCGGCGTTCACAGTACTACAAGCCTGTCCGCCACCCTGCCAACCCGGACTACCCCTCGCGGGGTTCCAGTTTGGTATATGCTCACCATTGACAGGGCTTCCCGTGTTGCCACATCCTCCATACATGCCATCGCCAATACCCCGGTGAATCCGAACGGTGCCTATGTCGTTCTCTTCCCGTTCGATGTCAGACTTCCCCATATTAACGGAAGGTCGTCATTCACATTACCCTTTTCGAGGCCTGCTCAGCGTTCACTTCGCGTTATGGCCTGTGTGGTCGCTAAGTCGCCCAAGGCGACCCTTTTATTCAGAGTGCTTCAGTCTACATTGTTACCTCCGTAAACCGCTCTGGCTGCTACCAACCGGAACGACAGTTGTTGCGCGGGGTTCGCACCCGCTAGGAAAATGCACCCTTCCACGGCGCACGTTAAACTCGGGTTAAGAACTGTATTATCCATGAATTTTGGATTTATGGAACAAGCTCTAAGGGAGATATGGAATTGCCACTTATCAAAAAATTGAAATTATTGACCTGATATGATAACAAATGGTAAATACACTTTATGCCTATAACGACGGGGAATAAGGTCCTTCAAGATGGGATCTCTGGTATGATATTGCTTATTTTCCCATAACTTTTGTTGGTCACCAAGCCAACAGAAAAGGCACTGGTAACGGAGTACACGGAAAAGTGAGATTTCATAATTCAAGCAAAACGCTCTCACCAATATTCTCACCAATTTTTGTTTTCATAATTGCATTTTTTTCCTTGCTTGCCCAAGAAGCGGAAAGTGATTACGAGAAGGGACAAGAAGCTTGGGACGCATATCGTTTCAATGAAGCGGTTTTGGAGTGGCAGCAATCCGCCAACCAGGGCGATGGCATGTCAATGTTGGCTCTAGGAAGGGCTCACGCACAAGGTTTAGGTGTATTGCGAAATAAAATAGAAGCACACAAGTGGTTTAATCTTGCAGCAAGTCGTGGTGTCTTTGAAGCCCTTGAGGAAAGGGAAAAGCTTGAAGCAGACATGACCGATTCAGAGCTTGTTGAAGCAAATGAAATCGCCAAGCAATGGCAGCCGAAACAAGTAAATACACCTTCATCATCTGGTTTGGTAACATCAAGAGAGCTTGTACGTGAAGCCCAATCTCTTCTTTTGCAACTCGGATATAACCCCGGTATGGCAGATGGTTTGTGGGGACCCAAAACCGGGGCGGCATACCGATTATTTCTTGAAGATCACAAACTGCCGATTGAGAATGTGCTCACAGAATCGAATTTGTCCGAAATGCGAAATGCAGCCCGTACATTGCCGGCTTCGACTCAAAAAGGCTCGAGCATGACAGTGCTTGAGCTATACCAGGCAGCTTCAAACGGCAGGTCTGACAGGATAGACAATGCCTTGCAGGAGAGGACTGATATCAATCAACAAGACAGTCGTGGATGGAGTGCATTGTTTTATTCAGCCGATCTTGGAGATGTTCAGGCCACCCGGCTGTTGGTTGAAAAGGGTGCAGACCCGAGTATCCAAGCACCAGATGGTTATACGGCAATATCAATCGCTCGAAATCGGGGTCATCACAATATTGTCGATATTCTTTCTGCAGCCCAAACAGCTAGACAGCCAGATGCGGTTCCTGCTGAAGATGTATTTATTCAATTACTGTCAATTCTGGTCGGTGAGGACTTGGTTTCAACAAACCAGGATGAGGAAAACCAATTCTATGTTCTGCTAAATCGCAAGCCATCCATCAATGCAGTTGATGAGAACGGTTGGACTGACCTGCATTGGGCAGCAGCTATGGACTTGCCGGGTATCGCTTTGAGTTTGGTGAATGCAGGGGCAAATGTTGATGAAACAACAAAGACCGATGAAAAGTTATTCACCAGAAAATTAAGGGAACGCTTGAATAGAGCAGATACAGGTTTTTCATGGAAGGTATGGAGAAGGTATGGAGACACGCCACTACATATTGCAGCGCTTACGAGCTCACGGAAGACAGCCGATGTTCTTATTAACGATGGGGCTTTTGTGAATGCAGACAATACTCAGGGTGAAACGCCGCTTCATTACGCTATTTGGGGGAAATCAATAGAAATCTCACGAATTCTCATTTCAAATGGTGCTTATGTTGACTTGCGCAATTCTTTTGGTACGACACCCCTTCATTATGCTGCGCATCAAAATTTACCAGATGTCATCAAACTGCTGGTTTCGCATAGAGCCCGAATAAACGCTCGAAATCAAAATGGATTAACAGCGTTACACTTTGCCGTAAGCAAGGATTCATTGGATGCAGCAAGGGCTTTGGTGGAATTGGGAGCAGACCTTTACATACAAAACCGAAGAGGATTGTCTCCGGTTGATCTGGCAAGAATTTCTAATAACAATGAGATGCTGGAAATTCTTGGTGTCAATTAGTCAAGATATTGGGTGTAGGTATCTAATGCAACGGCTCTTTTTGTTCGAGGCTTGACAAGCTATCGTCAATGTATATACAATAACCCTGATAATCAACTTGGCCAAAAGTTGTAATGAATTAAGGACATGTCTATTAAATAATTTTGGCTAACTTTTTTTTCAAAATCACCTTTCACCCCTGGCTTTGTTGTTCCGGTTGTGATTCATTGTTGTCAAACAATAATTTTTCCCTTTTCACGGTAAACCAGGAGAATCACAATGCCCAATCGCCACTTGCTTGAAGATGATGAACATCTGTGGGCTCTACGCGAATTCAACGATCTGGAAATGATCAGGAACTAGGTTGATTGGGAAAGCTTCAGACCCCTTTTGGAGAAGGTTTGGGGGCCTCCCCGCAACGCGGATCGTGGTCGTCGGTCGTGGGATTATCTCTTAATCTTCCGCAGTGTCTTGTTGGGGTGATGAATAACCTGAGTGATAAAGATCTTCAAGGCGATCTTTTGGAACGGTGGTCCTTTCAGTATTTTGTCGGCATTGAGGAAAGGAGTTGTATCCCGGACCAGAAAACCCTCTGGAAGTATCGTGATCAGCTTGAGAAGGCGGGCTGTATTAAGGAGTTGTTTAATATCTTTTTGGACCAGTTGGACAATCGTGGTTATGGTTTGCACACCGGGGGTCAGATTGTTGATTCATCCCTGACTGATGTTCCCCGTCCTCGCAACACGCGGGAAGAGAATGCTCGGATCAAGGAAGGAGAGGTTCCCGAGGAGTGGGAGGATAATCCCCGCAAGTTGCGTCAGAAGGACTGTGATGGCCGTTGGGTCAGTAAGAATGGTGTTAGTCGGTTTGGCTACAAGAACCATATAGCAGTTGATGAGGGGACAAAGTTGATTGTCAATTGGGATGTAACACCGGCCAATGTCCATGACAGTCAGGTATTTGAAGTGCTCTTGGGGGTGCGCTCGACAGGCGACCGCCATGTTTGGGCCGACAGTGCCTATTGTTCGAAGGACAGTATTGCGAATGTGGTTGGGATGGGTTTGTATCCCTGCCTCAATCACAAGGCGCGGCGAGGTCAACCATTGAGTGATCACCAGCGTGTTCTGAACAGGGCCTATTCGCGTGTTCGGTGTCGTGTTGAGCATGTCTTTGGTTCTCTTCGGAACGATATGAAGGGAGGTTACATGCGGTGTATTGGGCAAGGCCGGGCCCGGGTCTGGATTGGGTTGGTCAATCTGTGTTACAATCTGAGGCGTATCAGTTATCTGGAGAGGGAAGCCGGGGTTGTATAGGGCGAATTATGTCAAGGGGGTCCAAAAGAGAGGGGAAGTGTGTGTCTGGGTTTGAAAAAGAGGTGAATTGGGTGAAAAAATGACAGGATTGAATAGAATTTTACGAAAAAATCTTCAGTTGGGAGATATGAATATTAAAATTTGTAATTTATGGTTCAGGAGGGACCTCTGAAAATCGTATTATTAGAGGTGCCCTTCATTAAGTCTTTCCTCAATTTAACAATACTTATGGAAATATCTTCAAATTCCTTTTTGGAGTTTTTTTTGACATAAACGTTGTCCTCTGAGAGGATTTTTCAGTTTTTGATTCAGTAATTCCTGCTTCCGGGAATTACTGGTATTGTACAGATAATTTCCTTGAAAATGGTGGTTCGGCTTTCGTTCTACAACTTGGTTTAAAGGGCAATTCCCTCGGCATCGAATTGGTAAAGGCGGTGACTGGGGATATGCAACCCCACTTGATCTCCAATATTTATCATATCGTCACCACTTACACTAACGACAATATCAGATATTATTTCGGTATCTTCAACTGTCGTAAGATATAGCAGACTTTCACCCCCCAACTGTTCCTTAACACGTACTATTGCATCAAAATTACCTTCTCCTTGAGGAAGCAACACAAAATCTTCAGGACGACATCCGATGAATTTAGTTGATTCATTTAATTGTAGTTCTCGAATGCTGTGCCCACGTACAAAAACATTCATCGCTGGTGAACCAATGAATTCAGCCACAAAACGCGATTTCGGCTTGTGGTATATTTCCATTGGTGTGCCAACCTGTTCAATCCAGCCATCATTAAGAACAACAATTTTATCAGCCATTGTCATGGCTTCAACTTGATCATGTGTTACATAGACCATTGTTGCAGCAAGTTGCTTGTGCAAACTTTCCAGTTCCACCCGCATCTGAACCCGAAGCTTGGCATCAAGATTTGAGAGGGGTTCATCAAAAAGGAAGACCTTCGGGTTCTTCACAATGGCCCTACCAATGGCAACCCGTTGACGTTGCCCTCCAGACAATTGGCCGGGTTTGCGATCAAGATAATCCTCAAGTTGTAATATGCGGGCAGCGTCATCTATCCTTTCATTGCGCAGCTTTGGGTCGAAACCGTTAACCTTCATGCCGAATTCCATGTTCGAGCGGACAGACATGTGGGGATAGAGAGCATAGGACTGAAATACCATTGCCAAATCCCGATCAGCAGGTTCGGAGTCAGTTACATCTCGACCATCAATCTCAATTCTACCAGAATTAACCCCCTCTAGCCCTGCAAGACATCTAAGAAGTGTCGACTTGCCACAACCTGAAGGACCAACAAAAATTACAAACTCGCCATCTTCAATGTCTAGGCTAATACCAAACAATACTTGTATATCGCCATAGAACTTGTTGAGCCCTTCGATTTTAATACTGGCCACGTAACTCCTCCATATTTAATCCTCCACCGAGCGTGACATATGGTTTCCCTGATCACGATCAAAAAAACCGCTAGATTCATGTGAAAACGGCATTTTCATGCTATTTCCACAACATCCTTTCCACTAACCTAACGGGTGGAAATCATGGTAGTCAATAAGCCTTTGCCAGTCAAGATCAAATGATAAAACTCATTGATTGACACAAATACTAAAAAGGATATTGTTATCACGAATCAGAAATCTGTAATGCTGTTAAAAACAGTATGCATTAAAAAAAAATAGGAGGAGTTTTATCATGAAATTGTTACGTAACATAAGTTGCTTGACTATTCTACTCAGTTTTTTTGGAACCATTGCATTTGCATCTGGTCATTGGAGTCTCAAGGAAGCAGCCAAACCGTATGAAGGTACGACCGTAGATGTCGTCTTTCTACTTCGGCCCGGATACGAGGCTATTGAGGCCATGTTGCCTGCCTTTGAGGAAGAAACAGGTATCTCGATCAATATTATCAAACACCCCTATGAAAACGCTTTGGGTGAACAGGTTCGAGATTTTGTCGCTGGAGGAGATCTAGACATAGCTCTTATCGATCTCGTATGGATAGGGAATTTTGCAGAAAACGAATGGATTGTGCCACTTGCAGACGTCCAGGCAAAGTTTCCCGATATTGTCGATCCTGATCTTGACATTGACGACTTCTTCCCACTGGTACTCAACGCATTCGGCGGCTGGAACGACATAGTTTATGGATTGCCTTTTGACAACTATTCCGGTCTTCTTTTCTACAACCGCTGTTGGCTGGAAGAAGCTGGTTTTGGTGCACCTCCCGAGACGTGGGGAGATCTCAAGGATGTCTACGGCCCTGCCCTTACCGGAGATGGCAAATATGCTTTTGCACTCCAGTCAAAGCGGAATGAAACCCAGTCAGCTGACAGTTTTGCAAGAATGCTCTGGCCATTTGGCGGTTCGTTCTTAGATGCCGATTTCAAGTCAAACCTCAATAGTGCCGAGAGTCAGACTGGTCTGAAGTTTCGTCAGGATTTGATGCAGTATATGCCTGATGGTATTGTAGCCTATGATCACGCTGAAACAGTCAATGCTTTCAGCCAGGGTGATGTGGCGATGATTACCGAATGGTCGGCATTCTACTCTACGGTTGTTTCACCGGATACATCTAAAGTGGCTGATTGCGTCGAGATTGCACCTGAGCCCAAGGGTCCGGCTGGTCGAAAGCCAGCTCTGGGAGGCTTTTCACTCGCGGTTGCTAGCCAGGCAGATGAAGCCGAGCAGGCAGCAGCTTACCTGTTCATCCAATGGGCCACATCCAAAGCCAATGCACGGGAATATCTGGAGCGAGGTGGTGTACCTGCCCGTCAATCAGTCTATATGCAGGACGGTCTTGAGAACTTCAAGTTCGTACCGGCATTGGTCGAGTCTTGGCAGGATGGTGTACCTGAGTTCCGCCCACGTTTTGCAGAATGGCCAGAGATCACCGAGATCGTTCAGGAGTGGGGAACAAAAATAATGCTCGGAGAAGTCACCACTGAAGAAGGAGCTCAAGAGATCGGTACTCGCATGGAAGATGTACTTGAAGCCGCTGGTTATTATTCAGGTGACAAACCATTTGCTCAATAAACTGAAAAGGGTCATACACCGGTTGAGGGCGTCATAAGGACGCCCTCGATCTTCCCATGCGGTGTGGATTATTGAAAATATAACATGCAAAGGCAAGTATCCCGCAGAACTATTTTTGCCTTTATCGGCCCGGCAGTGATCGGTTTGTCACTGGTTGGAATAGCCCCTTTGCTATATGCTGTTTGGACTTCCTTGCATTTCTACAATTTAACCAAGCTGAAACGCGTTGAGTTTATCGGACTGGAAAATTACTGGAAGGTCTTGACTGATGAAGTTTTCTGGCAAGCGATGGGTCGAACCTTTTTCCTTTTGGGTACTGCCTTGCCCTTGCAAATTGCCTTGGGACTCATCATCGCCCTGGTCTTGCATCAGCCTGGATTAACGTTGCTGAAAACACTCGGTCGCCTTAGTCTGGTGTTACCCATGGCAACCACCTATGCTGTTGTAGGTTTATTGGGACAAGTCATGTTCAACCAGAAATTTGGCGTGGTTAACCAGCTTTTGGGAGGTGCCAATATAAATTGGATTGGCGATCCCAACAACGCTTTCTTCATGATCATATTCTGGGATGTCTGGCAGTGGACACCATTTGTGGCTCTTGTCCTGCTGGCCGGTTTGACGATGGTTCCTGTCGAGATTGAAGAAGCTGCACGATTGGAAACCAAGTCCAATTGGGTCCTACTTCGATTTGTCCAGTTGCCATTTTTGGTTCCAGGACTGGTAGCTGTATTGATTCTGCGTACGGCAGATACGCTCAAGCTGTTTGATATGGTCTTCACCCTAACAAGAGGTGGACCTGGATCCTCCACCGAGTTTATATCGCTGATGATTCAACGCGTGGGTTTCCGTGGTTTTGATCAAGGGTTGGCTTCGGCCCAAGCTGTTATTCTGCTTATTATTACCATCGTTCTGGCACAGTTGTACATTCGTGTCTTCTACAAGGAGGTCTGAGCCATGAATACGGCACGTTCTCTTTGGCCTCAAATCATTCTTCTTATAGTGATAATCACAGTTTGCGTATTTCCCTTTTATTGGATGGTGACAACATCCCTGAAAACCCAAATCGTAGCACTTGAAGCCCCGCCTGTCTGGCTCTTTGAACCTACACTAACCAATTACTTCGAAGCGTTATTTAAGGATGGTGTCCTGCAAACCCTGATTAATTCTTTGATCATCGCCATTTGCACTACAATATTGTCACTTGTTCTTGGTGTACCTGCTGCCTTTGCCTTGGCACGGTTTGAATTCCGTGGCAAGAAGGACCTGTGGTTCTGGTTTATCACCAACCGCATGGTCTCTCCCATCGTACTTGCATTACCCTTTTTTCTAATTGCCCGTAACCTCGGGTTGCTTGACAAGCATGTCACACTTATACTGATATATTTGACATTTAATCTGCCAATCGTGATCTGGATCGTAACCGACCAGTTTCGTGGTATTCCCTATGACCTGGATGAGGCTGCGCGTCTGGAAGGAGCCTCCCAGATTACGATTATGCTTAAGATATGCCTCCCACTTGCAATGCCAGGTGTTGCTGTATCGGCCATATTTTCTTTCATTTTTTCGTGGAACGAATTGATGTATGGCTTGATCTTGACAAGAACCGATGCCAAAACAGCTCCTGCAATGGCTGTCAGTTTCATGGAAGGATATAATCTTCCCTACGGCAAAATCATGGCAACCTCAACTTTGATCGTAATCCCGGTGCTGATTTTTGCCCTTATCGCATCCAAGCAATTGGTACGTGGCCTGACCATGGGAGCAGTCAAGTGAACATCGTAATTATCATGCCTATTCGAAAGTCAACTTTGAGAAGGTAACTATTATAAGGAAATGAACAGATTTTCTGAGAGAGGACACCAAGAAATGATGGAAAGGAAGGAGACATGATGGCCAAAGCACTGGTTTTGGAGGAAAAGCAAAAACTTGCGCTGAGGGAAATTGATTTGCCCGACGAGCTTGGCCCCATGGATGTACGCATTGCCATAGCCACAGTAGGTATTTGCGGAAGTGACGTACATTATTTGGTCCACGGCAGGATTGGTCCTTTTGTACTTAAGAAACCCATGGTATTGGGACATGAGGCCTCTGGCGTTGTGACCGAGATTGGAAGTGATGTGACCAACATTGTAGTTGGGGATCGTGTCTGTATGGAACCCGGTATTCCAAATTTATCATCAAAAGCTTCCAAGCTAGGAGTTTACAATGTAGATCCCGAGGTACGCTTTTGGGCGACTCCACCGGATCACGGTTGTTTGACTCCCACTGTCATCCATCCTGCGGCTTACACTTACCGTCTTCCAAAGAATGTGAGTCTTGCTGAAGGTGCAATGGTTGAACCATTTGCGGTAGGTATGCAAGCCGTAGCCCGAGCCAAGATCAAGCCGGGAGACGTGGCATTGGTCACAGGTGCAGGCCCCATCGGCATTATGTGCGCCCTCGCCGCTCTTGCAGGGGGGTGTGCCAAGGTCTTCATTACTGATCTCGTACAGGAAAAACTCGACATTGCATCACAGTACGAGAATGTTGAACCAATCCTGATCCCTAGTACAAACCCCACCCAAGTCCTGCGTGAGGCTACTGAAGACTGGGGAGCGGATGTTGCCTTTGAATGTGCTGGGGCTGCTGGTTCCGTACAGAGTGTTTTGGAAGCAGTTGCACCTTCGGGTTGCGTAGTATTGGTCGGTATGCATGTGGCTCCAGTACCGGTGGACCTCGCATTGGCATTATCAAAGGAAATAAGAATGGAAACTGTTTTTCGTTATGCAAACATGTATGAACGGGCAATTACCCTCATAGGCTCTGGAAAAGTGAATCTTAAGCCTTTGATCTGCGCAACATATTCCTTCGAAGATAGTATTGTAGCCTTCAATCGGGCTGTCGAAGCTCGGCCAACAGATGTTAAAATTCAGATAAAAGTTGGAGAGGCATGAATCGAACCGAGCAAATTCTTGACGAGTTACGTACTGCCTTTTCCCCTGACGTGCTTGCACAAATACCCGGATTTGCACGTGCGATTCTTCAATCTGGACAAATTTGTTCTTATGGTGTAGGGCGCGAGGGATTAATGATCAAGGCTCTTGTAATGCGGCTTTACCACCTCGGTCTTGATGCCCATGTGGTGGGAGACATGACTACACCCCGTTTAGGCATGAACGACATGCTGATAGTCAGTGCAGGCCCAGGTAATTTCTCCACCGTGGCTGCTTTGGTTCGTGGTGCACGCAAAGTAGGTTCAAAAATAGTATGCATTACTTCTGAACCTGATGGTCCTGTACCGCTTTCAGCAGATATGGTGGTTAACCTTCCCGCACAAACAATGGCCACCTCAAAGAAAGGAAACGTGGTCACTTCAATCCTACCAATGGGATCACTTTACGAGGTGATGATGTTCCTGTTTTTTGAATTATTGGTACTTGAAATACGGGATGTTCTTGGCATTTCATACGATGACATGTCTACTAGGCATACAAATTTGGAATGAGTAATGGGGTGGGTAGACAGGTTCTCCTTAGCAGGAAAAACTGCTCTGGTAACTGGTGCTTCATCTGGTATCGGAGCAGAGATCTCAAGGGTATTTACCGAGGCTGATGCAAAAGTCATCGCAACTGGCCAATCGATAGAACGCTTGGATAAGCTAAAGGTAGAGATTGGTTGTGAGATTATCACTGCAGATATTGCCAACGCAGAGGGATGTAAACAACTAATATCAAAGGTACACACAACAACTCGACAGATTGACATTCTGGTAAATTCTGCTGGTGTGGCCTTGGTCGGTCCGTTACTTGATTATTCCACTGAGGATTGGGACCGTACGATGGCTGTCAATCTACGTGCCCCTTTTCTGTTAGCCAAAGGTTTAGCCCCAGGAATGATTGCGGCCAAGGCAGGTAAAATCATCAATATCTCCTCCCAAACGGGTGTAATCGCACTGCCAGATCATGTTGCCTATGCCACCTCAAAAGGGGGTTTAAACGCACTCACCAAATCTCTGATGGTTGAACTAGCACCACATAATATTCAGGTAAACGCGATTTGTCCCACGGTAGTGATGACCGAGATGGGTAAAAAGGTTTGGAGTCCTGAGGAAAAATCAGCTCCCATGATTGCTGCTACCCCTTTGGGCCGTTTTGGTGAACCCGTTGAAGTCGCTGATATGGCACTCTATCTTGCATCATCTGCATCGGACTTGGTTAACGGTGCAATAATGATGATCGAAGGAGGTTATTCAAGTATATAGCGGTTCTGGGCTTCTAGCCACATAATGAACATGACTATTCCCAATAATGAAAAATTGAATCTGCTGGGATAAATCCAGAAAGTTTTCCTGTGATTTAAACAAAAAACGTAGTCGCTCTCTCTAATTTCGAAGTCAAGGACCTCAAGCAGAACTAGGTGGGCTTCCTCTGAATTGCACTAATTTCTGATGCAATATCCTTGGTCTCCTCATAGAGCTTGATAAAATGTGGATACGTTTCATCATAAATTTTATTCGGATTAGGATAAATTGTTTTATCATAGGGATTCCAATTAAAGATATCTTCCTTTTTGACGTTACCAAGGGCAAGAGCGGCAAGGAAGGCATCCCCGTATGAAGCTCCAAGGGAATGCTTGCAAATGTGTTGCTCAATGTTACTCATATCAGAATTCGACTGAAGCCAAATATTGTTTTTGGTTCCTCCTCCAACAGCAAGAACCTTTTTCGGGAAAGCATCAATTTCTCTGTATGTATCCAAAATGCGCCGCGTGCCAGCGGAAATTCCTTCCAGTAAGGCCCTGAACAGATCTCCCCGAGTGTGCGTTAGATTCAGGCCAAAATAAACCCCCCGAGCATCAGGGTTGTGAATTGGAGTTAGGCCTCCAGAGAAATAGGGAATGAAAACCAAGCCATTTGCTCCAATTGGAGAGCTGGAAGCTTCCGCCATCAATTGCTGAAAAATGTTTTCGGAAGATAAATCTTTAGCAAAATTATCCTTGAACCAATGCGTGAGTGTCCCAGCCGTTGAGACGGCAGCCATTATCGCAAACTGATTAGCGAATAACCAAGGTGCATACCATAGCCTAGGGTCAGATTTTTGATGCTGATCAAGCTCAATTATAAAAATGGTGGAGCCATACATCATCATCATGTCTCCATTATCCTTGACTCCGATACTTACTGCTTCAGCCGCAGCATCTATTGTTCCGCAGGTAACAGGTGTACCGACACATAATCCTGTTTCCTCGGCCGCCTTTGGAGTAATCGTGCCAACGAAATCAGTCGACCAAGCCAATTTCGGCAACAATTCCAGCGGAAGTTCCGAGGAGAGTTTATCTGACCAATTCAATAGATTTATATCGTACCATGGGGCAAAGTTTACGGCTGTAAAGTGATCAATGACATATTCTCCAGTTAGCTGGTAAACAATGTAACTGGTAGATGTAAGTATTTGGGAAGTCAGACTCCAAAGGTCTGGACATGTTTGTTTGAACCATAGGATTTTTGGTCCCACAGACTGCGAAGTAAGTGCATTGCCACAAAGTTCGAAAATATTGTCTTTGCCAATTTTTTGGTTCAGCTCTTCAATCTGTAAAGCCGCCCGTGTGTCAACTCCATATAGAATTCCATTCATCAGAGGTTGACTTTCCTGATCTACAGGAAGCATACAAGGACCAATGGCTGATGTCGCCACGGCTTTTATGTCTTTTGGAGATATCCTGGATTCCCTGATTAGGCTGTTTGAAACAAAGACAAAGTCCCCCCACCAATCTTCTTGTGGCCTATGCTCAGCCCAGCCCGGTTTTGGAGCAATGAGTTTGTGGGGTTTTGATGCAGATGCAACAACCCTACCGCTGGAATCGGCGATGACACCTTTGGTTTCGTACGTTCCGATATCAATTCCTAGTGTGTAATCCATAATTCTAACTGAAAAATTTTCACTTAATCGTAACTATTCAGGTACCCAATATATTCAATATCCTGAACAATTTGATAGTTGTTGTTGATATCATTAAAGTCAAGCCTATTTGTTGCCCATGATGAGACGGCACGAGCCGCGAGTTCAATAAATGCCATTGAGGCCAATTATTTGTTGTAGTACCTTTTGATACGGCCCCATGACGTTACGTCCCCCTTATTCACAATCAGTTGATGTACATGCCTTGTTGGAGGCACTTGCTGCCAGGGATGCAAGAATATGGGAACTGGACAATGTGTACGCTACAGAAATGACTGAGGGTAGTTACCAAATTTTGTCGCTGTTCCGAGCAATTTAACGGTCTGGATATTGACATGGTTTTTGGGCCTTGAGTTCCAAGTAACTCAGAACCGCAAAATAGAACGAGAGGAAAAATTTATTTCCTCTCGCTGTAATTCTGAAAAGTTTGTCTTTCTGGGGCTGATTGAACTAACTACAATCAGCGTTTTCCCAGAAAAACCGATCCATCATCTCAAGTGGCATACCTGATTAGTTGATCCACGAATTGACGATTTCCATGTTGTTTGCAACCCAATCTTCAGCAACATCCCTTGGATCTTCCTTATCACGGCCAATCTGCAGAATCCACTGGTTTACAGCGGCTGGATCAAGCTTGATCTGGCTCAGGAACTTTGCAACCGGAGGATTACGCTGCTCTAGGGACTTTGAATAAGCAACATAAATCATTGCATCGCTACTGACACATGAAAAATGGGAGACCTCAAGCCAGTCCTCGTTGTCCAGGTCGTGGTCTTCGCAGCCCGGTGTCCTTTCCGGCTCTTCAATCGCAGTGATGTCATAGGCTGCATGCACCCATTCCGGTGTCCAATAATAAAACAAAATCGGCTGCTCTCGAGTGATCGCAGTTTTCAACTGTGCCTTGAAGGTGGCATCCGGGATGATTTCTGGTTCCCAGAGTTCGTCCAGACCGTAACTCTTGAATTTGACCTGCCACATTCTCGTTGACTTCCAACCAGCATCACCTGCCCAATATTCGCCTTTGCCGTTGCCATCTTTGTCAAACATAGCTGCCACTTCGGGCTTTCTGAGGTCATCAACTGTACGGACTTCGTCTGCCATGTAGGTTGGTACATACATATGTTGTGTACCGAGATAGGGTTCATTGTGCCCGACACTATTGGCGTCAACAACATACTTGTCCCAGATCCCCTGTCTATTCGGCATCCACAGATCGGTATAAACATCAGCGGAACCATCTCCCTTGTCCATTCCGGCGGCAACAACCGAACCGTCTGAAAGTCCCTCTACAATTACAGCTTCGGAGTTGAGAGGGCCATCAATGACTGCCTTGATCACATGCGCGATGGCCTCAGCCCCTGTCCAGGTAAGATCCGAAATGGTTACTGTGGCAGTATCCGCATTCATCGAGCTAGCCGTACCCAGCGAAATTGCTGCACTGGCCAATAAAGTTTTAATTTGCTTCATGCTTTTTCCTTTCATATGGTGCATTTCAATGCACCGGATTAAAATTAACGGCAATCTAAATGTTCGCCTTCTGTACTACCCTGTCGATCATCATCGCCAACAGAGCAATTCCTATGCCGGCCAACACACCGCGGCCGGTTTCTGTGTTTTCAAGAGCTTCAGTCACTATGTATCCCATGCCACCCGCCCCGATCAATGCTGCGATGACAACCATGGACAGGCTCATCATGACCACCTGATTGATACCCGCCATGATAGACGGCAGGGCAAGGGGTAGCTCCACTTTGGTCAACAGCTGACGAGGGTTGGCACCAAAAGCTAGAGCGGCTTCTTTTGTATCATCAGAAACATGTCGAATCCCAAGTGCGGTCAGACGCACCATGGGGGGTGCTGCAAAAATAACGGTCGCAAGAATTCCGGGAGGCTTTCCAATCGAAAAGAATGCTATCGCAGGCAGCAGGTACACAAAGGAAGGGATGGTTTGCATGACATCCAATATCGGAGTCACAATGAATTGGACACGTTTCGACTTGCCGACCCAAATACCAGTTGGCAACCCGATGACAACACAGATGATGGAAGCTGCCACGACGAGCGATAGTGTGTCCATCGCTGTTTGCCAAAATCCGAACAGTGCTAAATACATCAGTGAAGCACCGACAAAGATTGTGGTACGGATTCCTGCCATTCTGTGGGCAACAAACAACAGTACTCCCATCGTTACTGGCCACGGTGTACCAACAAACACCGATGTGATAGCCGTTAACATAGTGCGTAGCAATCTTGTAATCTCATCAAACAAAAATGCGTAAAAAACAGTTACATAACCAATCCCATCATCAATCTTCTGTGCGACCAAAGTGTTAATATTGACTGGAGGTGAACCCTCTCGGGGAGGTGTTCTCTTCACAATCCGTTCGCCATTCTCATCCCTCGGAAAAGAGATTTCGTCTGGCCGTTCAATCCAGAAGAGCGTTGGAAATTCGCCAATAACAAAACAATCAAACCGAGCCTTGAATGAAACTTCCTCCCCTCTGTCGATTGCACGATCCTGCTTGATGCAGGTCCGAGCATCAGGTGAAAACTGAGATGCTCTATAAATCATCGGTGGTACAATCAACACTGACACTAAGGTAACGATCACAAGCCTCTTCATTGAGATTCCGCTGTTGACGGAATTGTTGACCCGCCAACGGTTGTATTGGAAAACATAGAGGCGATCCGCTAGCCAGGAGAACAGCAGTCGCCCCAAAACGAAGATCACGACTGCCGCGATGATGTGCGACTGTGCCCAGCCCTCGTATCGTTCGACCAAATATGCCCGGTCAACATTATCTACAGCAGCTTTGGCAAACTTGAAATGTAGGGCTACGTTAATGGCTGCGACTAAATCAATCACAAATCCAATAGTAAAAAGTAACCAGTTTCCACGCAGAGCTGCCCAAACGAAACTTCCTACTATAGCGACCAGGTTCAGATGGGTCCGGCGAAGTTCGGCCTTCTGAATCTTGAGAAACACATTTGCATAGTAGGTACCGTTAGGTCCGGCGAATTCCATAAATGGTTGTCGGATGTTGTCATCAGATGACATGGTTCAAGTCTCTCCCTGAATTCCGCGTAGTAGCGCGTCTTTAGTAACTACCCCAACCGGCTTGGAGTCTTCCATAATTATCACCGGGTTTTCTTGGTTAACAGCGAGCCCAATCAATTTGTCAAGATTGTCCTCAGGATGGGCCCAGGGGCACTCTTCGATTGCAGGTAACTTGCTACCACCAGATTCAAACTCCTCAATGTGAATCATAACCGTATGGGCATAAACAAGCCTGAGTTTGGAAATGCCGGCAACAAAATCAGCGACATAATCGTCAGCGGGTTTGGTGACAATCTCCTCTGGTGTGCCGGTTTGCACAATCTCCCCATCTTTCATGATTGCAATGCGTGACCCCATGCGTATTGCTTCGTCGAGATCATGTGTGATGAAGAGTGTGGTTTTTTTCATGGATGCCGAGAGTTCCAGGAATTCATCCTGAAGTCCCCGCCGGATCAATGGATCCAAGGCTGAGAAAGGTTCGTCCATTAAGAGTATATCAGGATCGGCCGCCAAGGCTCTTGCAAGCCCGACCCTCTGCTGCATTCCACCAGATAATTCTGAGGGATAACGATCTCCGTAGCCTTTGAGGCTGACCAGTTCAATAACTTTATCTGCGACATTGTTTCGGGTGAAAATGTCTACATTCCTTAATTCAAGTGCGAATGCTATGTTGTCGCGTACAGTCCTGTGAGGCAGAAGTGCCATGTTTTGGAATACCATCCCTATTGATTCCGCACGCATTGCCAGTAGCTCTTCTGGCTTCAGCGCACCCACATTTACTCCATTAACCAGAATCTCACCAGCAGTAGGTTCAATTAAGCGGTTAATGTGACGCACGAGTGTGGACTTTCCTGATCCCGACAGCCCCATGATGCAGAATATCTCACCAGCACCGGCACTTATCGAAACGTCCCTCACACCGACAACGGCATCAAATCTCTCCAGCACTTCATCTTTGGAAAGGTTTTCCCGTCGAACAGCGTCAAGAGCTTCGCTTGCACGGTCACCGAATATTTTCCATACATTACGTGTTTCGATAACATTGGCACAGTTGCTTTCTGTCATATTCCAGACTTCCTACTTTTCAGGTTCCAAAAAGAATCAAAAAAGCAATTGTATAAATGTGCTTCGTGTGGTTGTTTGTCGGTCCGGTGGCTAACTTTGTTTTAGTATTAGCCATTGCATCGCAAAGTGGTGAACAGGCCACCGAAATCATGGCACCAACCTGTCTTTCGCTGTGGGAAACTGTTGCTCTGCTGAAAGGCAATTTATCGTAAATTGACAGCACAGTTGAACTGAAAAGTATCGTCCGAAATTTCCAATTCTCCCATATTCTTTCCGCACCACTTTCCTTGAGGAGGGATTGTACGTTGGAGGGTAGACTTCGTGCTCTTTTCCCAACCTCTTCATCTTAAAGAAGATTCTCCACATTCGACCTCTTTCCAGCACTTCTCCAACAATATTTATTCAATTTCCTTTATATCCTTCATATTTAGGTACAATATCAATCAACATGACGGGAGTGCCCTCTTTTCAGAGCATACGATTCTCCAATGCTTGCTTAATCTAACTTTCGTGATTTTCTAAAGAATGTCAAGTTATCGGGACAACCAAGTAAATTTACTCTCTCATGTTATTGAATGTGGATTACCCTGGACTTTACAATCACAATTCGGGTCCAATGGAGGCAAAAATATTTGCCTTTTGATCTGTTTTATCCTAGAAAATCTGAATGTTTGCCCCAGCCCTATCCAGGAAATCGGCAAAATACTTGATTATACCCATCCAACTAACGAATGATTCATGTATTTAGATTCAAAATAAATGTTGTTGTGCTAGAATACCCCTACATTCCGAAATCAAAATGGTCTGGTTTTCAAGAAACCAAATAGCAAACATCGGTTATTCATTAGTAGACTCGTAGGGAGGCGCACCTTGCTTTAGGTTCGGTGAATAGCTGTTGACAGTGGCTTTTTCACTATCCCGGTGCCTCTGTTCCTAATCATAGCCACGTTTCCTCATCCACTCTCATTAGACCGGGACATGCGGATTTTAAGTCGTTTTCATAAATTCTGAACATCCGTTTGTACCCCTAAGTGCCGGCCATTCTTGATTACTTCCTGATGCGGAGGGGGGGGGTAAAATATCTTTGTGCTGAAATGAGCCTGATGGTCCTGGGATATAATTTCAAGCGAGTGTTGAATGAGCTTGGAGTAGCGACCTTAATTGTCAGTCCCGAAAAGAAATTCAAGGGAGTAGTATGTGATTTTTTCTGGAATAGAAATGTAGATTGTGTTTTGCATCCAAATTAACGCTTTGTAAGGGGTATTTTGAGCTCTAATTGCAGAAATTTATTTATGGTGTGACCAGAAGTGTAGATTGATTCAATTTGGACACTGAATTATAGCCCAGTTGACTATTTTTTGATTGCAATTAGGGCGAACGATTTAACCGTAAAATTTTATTCTTTCATAGCCTCAGGCATGGGTTCGCAGGACTCCACCTACCATTCATGGTTTGTACCGTTACAAATATTTTCTATGATTTAAATCTTTTTCAAATACATGTATATGAACTCGTTGCTTCAGTAATGTAAACACTGGAATCAATGTTTACATTTATCAATTTTGTTAATTGGATGAGTTATGACAGGTTGTCTAGAAGGTAAGTATATATTAGTAACGGCTGCTGCAGCCGGAATTGGTAAAGCTGTTGCTCTTGAAGCTGCCATTGAGGGAGCAAGGGTTATGGCAGTCGATATAGACAAGGTGGGATTGGATGAAATCGCATCGGATAATATTTCGACTTTTGAACTTGATGTTACTGATCAGGAAAGTATCAACCAATTCATAAACACCAATGAGCCTTTCGATGGTATAACCAATGTAGCTGGTTATGTTCATCATGGGAATCTCCTTAACTGCGATTCCGAGTCCTGGAAGAAATCATTTACCCTCAATGTTGATAGCATGTACTTTATTTTGAGGGTGGCTGTTCCAAAAATGATTCATAATGGTGGTGGTTCAATTGTTAACATTTCCTCGGTTGTATCCTCATTGAAGGCCCTTCCAGATAGATTTGCATACGGTTCATCCAAGGCAGCTATCCTGGGTTTGACCAAATCTGTGGCCTGTGATTTTATAGGCCAGAATATTCGTTGTAATGCTGTTTGTCCCGGGACCGTGGATTCACCGTCCTGGCGGCAAAGGTGTGAAGCACTAAGCGAACAACTGGGGAGTTACGAGCATGCTAGAGAATATTTTGAGTTGAGGCAGCCTATGAAACGTTTGGGTACTGCCGAAGAAGTGGCTGGAATGGTTCTATACCTCCTGTCTGACCGGGCTTCATTTATAACTGGTCAATATTACAATATTGATGGCGGAATAATGATTTAAACGCCTGAATAACCTTAGAAAACAGTGAAAGATTTGAAACAATGAAATTAGCCAGATTGGGTCCCGAAGGGATGGAAAAACCAGCAATTATGGATGATGCAGGTAATTATAGGGATCTTTCCTCAATTATTCCTGACATTAATGGTACTACATTACAGGATTTATCCTGGGCAGATAGAATGGGAATAAACTCTTTACCCATAATCCCGGAAAGCACTCGAATTGGACCCTGCGTAGGTGAAATTGGAAAGTTGATTTGTGTTGGATTGAATTATTCCGATCATGCTGAAGAAACGGGAAATCCCATACCGGAAGAACCTATCCTGTTTGGTAAAGCAACTTCATCCATCATTGGACCGAACGATAATGTCGTTATTCCAAGGGGATCAACTAAAACAGATTGGGAAGTTGAACTGGGTATCGTGATAGCCAGGGAAACAAAATATGTGAGTGAAGAAAAAGCTCTGGATTATGTCGCTGGTTATTGCGTTGTGAACGATGTTTCAGAACGGGAATTTCAAATTGAAAAGGGTGGACAATGGATCAAGGGAAAAAGTTGTGATACATTTGCCCCTATTGGCCCCTGGATGGTAACTAAGGATGAGGTTCCAGACCCTCAAAACCTTAAAATGTGGCTTGATGTAGATAGCATAAGGCGTCAGGATGGTAGTACCGAAACCATGATTTTTGGGGTATCAACTCTGGTAAGTTATATCTCCAGGTTTATGTCCCTGCAACCTGGAGACATTATTCCAACCGGGACTCCTCCCGGGGTAGGCCTAGGTCTAAAACCACCTGTTTTCCTGAAACCGGGCCAGACCATGAAACTCGGTATTCAAGGTCTGGGTTCCCAGACACAAGAGGTAGTTGCTGCGGGTTAAAGATTAAATCTGGGATTTCGAAAGTAGCAAGGTAACCCATTCTTCAAGAATAATCCTGTCCTCAACACGAAATCCATGGTCTGCATAGCTGGTGGTTAATTCCTGTTCCTGATTGAGCATTATTCCAGACAATATAGCTAGTCCATTTTTGTTCAAGTACCTGCTGATTTCCGGGGCTAAACTGATCAGAGGCTTCAGGAGTATATTGGCGATCACAAGATCAAAGGGAGCTAATTCCTTATGGAGAGTATGATCTAATCCTTCCGCGACAGCGCAAACTATCCGATTTTCCATTTGATTTGCTTTAGCATTTTCATACGTTACCTCAACAGCTATCTCATCATTGTCACTAGCCAGTACCTTTCTTTTCCATAAGCAGCTGGCAGCCATGGATAAAATTCCTGTACCACATCCAATATCAGCAATTGCCTTAATTTCCGGGTGATCGGTAAACACTCGTTCCAACATTTCCAAACATCCTTGGGTGGTACCATGATGTCCTGTTCCAAAAGCCATGGAAGAAGCTATTCTAATCGGGATGGTACCAGCCGGGGCCTTGCCTTGATCCTGATTCAGGTAAACCCAGAAATTACCAACTCTAACAGGTATCAAATCCCGGTTTACCTTAGCCACCCAATCCGTGTTGGGTAATTGGGATACTTGAAATGGTTTGAGGTTGAAAACAGTTTCAATTAGAGCAATTGCACCCTGGTCAGGCGGGGTACTGAAATAACCCGAAACTTCCCAAAGTTGTGCCTTTTCATCAACCTCAATTGTTGCTACACCAATAGGTTCAGGTTCACACCTTTCTAGTGCTTGTGTTACTTTGTACGCTTTATCTTCTCCATAAAGAGAAGTAATTACGCTAAAGCAGGATTGCTTGAGACTTTCAGAAGTCAAGCGTACAAATCCTAGTTAATTGGGCAGGTCAGACCAGTTCCCCGGATCCCACAGTAACCACCAGGGTTTTTGGCCAAATATTGCTGGTGATAATCCTCTGCAAAGTAATAATCAGGTGATTCAACTATCTCAGTCGTAATAGGACCCCATCCTCTTGAGGAGATAATTTTCTGATAGGCTTCTTTTGACTCCTCTGCTACCTGATGCTGTTCGGCATCATAAAAATAGATCCCTGACCTGTATTGGGTACCAACATCATTTCCCTGCCTCATACCTTGCGTTGGATCATGGTTTTCCCAAAAAACCTTAAGCAGTTCTGAATAGCTGATAATTTCTGGAAAATAAGTGATCCTCACCACCTCGTTATGTCCGGTCATTCCAGTACAAACTTCCTTGTAAGTTGGATTGGGAGTATACCCTCCTGTATACCCAACTGAAGAAACCCAGACTCCTTCCAAACCCCAGTACAAACGTTCAACACCCCAAAAACACCCCATTCCAATTAATGCCTGCTTTGTTCCCTCCGGGAAAGGACCTTTCAAAGGCCTACCATTAAGAAAATGCTTTTCGGCTGTTGGAATTACTGTTGTGCGCCCAGCGAGTGAATCCGCTCTTTTTGGCAAATCAGTCTTTTTAAAAAATGAGAACATCCTTCCTCTCAATTATCAACATGATTTAAGTTGTTTGAATAAAACTAGTATAAATCAAAACCTATTTTTCCAACATCAAAATATTTTGAGAATTGTTTCTTTTCCCGGGGTAGGATTCCTGGGTATCAAAAGAGCTAAAAGCAGTGAAATCAGAGCCATTGAAGCTGCTAGTGTAAAAACATACTGTGGGGCTACTATCCAGATATAACCCAGAAGAGCCGGGAGAAAAACTGCTGCAATATGGTTAATCGTAAAAGCGACAGCAGCAGTTGGAGCTATATCGGCAGGATCACAAATTTTCTGGAAATAGGTCTGCAGGGCGAAAGCCAGGGCAAAAAATACATTGTCTACTATGAACAGGATGCTTGCTATCAGAAATCCCCAGCCGAAGTAGTAAATGCCCCCGTACGCTAAGAAAACCAATGTCAAACCCGTATATTCAAAGACAAGTGCATTTCTTTCGCCAAAAACATTGACAGCTTTACCCATTATGGGAGCACAGATCATATTCACAATAAAATTAATTATAAAAAGTGAGGTTACCTCATGAACTTCAAAGCCGAACTTTTCGACCATCATAAAAGCAGCAAAAACCATAAAAATCTGCCTCCTTGCCCCTGACATGAACTGAAGGGCATAATATAGCCAATACCTTTTTCGCAGGACCATTTTGGCTTTTTGGGGATTGGGAGTTTCAAATCGTGGAAAAGCGAGATAACAATAAATAACCAAAATTAAGGTTATACCACCCGTGACCATGTAAATGCTGTTGTAGGAAAAATCCAAAAGTTCCCAGCCAACTACAACAAATAGATAGGCCACCAATGATGCCCCGGAGCCAACTGAGACCAACCAACCTATAGTTTGAGGGGCTTTATCCTTTTCAATCCATTGCAACTGAAGAGATTGGTTAATTGTGGCAAAATAGTGGAAGCCTATCGAACTTACCATGGTAGTTAGCAAAATACCCTGGTAACTTGGAAACCAGGCAACAACTGAGGTTGCCGCCGCCATAATTGCCAAGGAAAGCAGCGCCAGGGATTGTTCGCGGATAAAGATTATCAGGGCAATTACACTAACGGCCAGAAATCCTGGTATTTCCCTAACAGTATGTAGCCATCCGATATTTACCCCATCAAAATTGCCGACCTCAACAACAAAATTGTTCAAAAGGGCATTCCAGGTTGAAAAAGAAAGAGGTAGGGCTGTTGCCATTAATATCAGCAAGAATACTGGCTGCTTCCAGAACGGCAAGTTTCTGGCTTCTGCCAACAGCATTTTATTCAAGATTAAACCTTTGCTTTAACAACCCAAAGTTGAGTAGGTCCTTTACTCCGATTTAGTTTGGTACCCTAATGGACCATGTCAATAGGAGTAATTCAACATACCCAAAAAGGGTGCAAGGTGTTTTTACAGAAAAATGTGAATTAGTTTTTGGCGTAATATTCAACCACCAAATTTGGCTCCATGATTGTGGGATAAGGTACATCCTTCAACTGGGGAACCCTGACAAATTTTGCCTTCAAGTTATCTATATCAACATCCAGATATTCAGGAATACCGCGTTCCTGATTATCAATGGCATCTTCAACAATAATCAGCTGCTTGGATTTTTCTCTAACCTCAATCTCATCACCTTCCTTGATCCTATAGGACGGGATATTCACTCTCTTCCCATTGACCAACACATGTCCGTGATTGATAAATTGTCTGGCAGCGAACATTGTCACGACAAACTTTGCTCTATAGACTACTGCATCCAATCGTCGTTCCAGCAGACCAATGAGATTTTCACCCGTATCGCCCTTCATTCGTTCGGCTTCACCGTAAGTACGACGGAATTGTTTTTCTGTCAGGTCGCCGTAGTACCCTTTCAGTTTTTGCTTTGATCTTAGCTGGATTCCGAAATCGGAGAGTTTACCCTTTCTTCTTTGGCCGTGTTGGCCAGGGCCATAATTCCTTTTATTAAAGGGAGATTTGGGTCTTCCCCAAATGTTTTCTCCCATTCTTCGGTCAATTTTATACTTGGCAGTCGTTCTTTTTGTCACGGCTGATTTCCTTCTTTTCTGAAGGGTGTTGTCCTTTCCTGACAATGATTGTCAAGCGACAGGAATTCTCTTACGAGACCCACCAACACCAAGGCTAATCTGTATTTGCGAGTGGAATGTTTAAGTAAGTTGGTAATTGTAGATTGTCAACTTTCATGGGCAAGATTTTGGCAATTCAGGTAGGGATTTTGGAATTTAAGACAGTTTTTCTTTGGCAATTGATATTTTCTTATGGATTGCGATTAATATAATGGGTGCCAAGCTTCTTGCTGATTTAAATTCCCTGGGTTACAAAATTCAATGCCAAGTAATTTGTTTGTTTGATGACCACCAAAAAAATGAACCTCTTAAAACTTTGTGTTGGAGTGAACACAGTAGAACAATTGGAGGATTATCAGGTTGAAAGAAGAAAGAGGGGGATGTCAACTCCTCCTGAACATGTAACTCGGTTTCGACCAAGAAGATATGAAGAAATTTTAAATGGGGGATCACTCTATTGGGTTATCAACGGTGCGATTTCTGCCCGTCAAAGGGTAATCGCCTTTGACCAGAGGATTGACCCAAATGGTATAAAACGCTGGGCCATTGTTTTTGATGAACAAATAGTGCGTACGGAGCCAGTTCCCAAAAGACCCTTCCAGGGATGGCGATACCTTACCCCCAAAAAAAGCCCTCTTGACTTACCTTTTCAGGGGAATGTGGGAAGTGTTGAAAATGTTACCAGGTTATTTGAAAAATACCGTTACGAAGACTTTATAATTACATTCGAACCTTACCAAAGATAACCAGATAGCAAGCGAACTATAAGTTCTTTTTGGCCAGTATCTCTTTAATTTTTGGAACCAGGTCCTCAGTCTTCACTTCTTGCTGCCAATCTCTAGACTTCCACTCGTCCTGTGAGGCAGTTTCCGAAATTTTTGAACCAAGTTCCAGATCCTTGATTAAAACAATACCCCGATTCTTTTCTTCCTCTCCCTGAATTATCGCAATTGGACATTTCCTGTTATCAGCATATTTCAACTGCTTGCCAAAATTCCTGGCATTACCCAAAAATACTTCAGACTTAATACCCTCCTTGCGAAGGTCAGACACAATCCTTTGGTAATCAACCATCCGATGGCGGTCCATAACCGTAACCAAAACAGGTCCCTGATTACTTTCCATTTTAGATTTACTGTATTCCTGTGCAGCGATAAGCCTGTCTATTCCAATGGATACTCCTGTGGCTGGAACCTTTTGGCCAATAAATCTCCTTACCAGATCGTCATACCGGCCACCACCTGCGACCGACCCAAACCTTTTTGGCTTTCCTTTAGAATCAAATATCTCAAAAGTGAGTTCCGTCTCGAGGACCGGGCCAGTATAATAATCCAAACCTCGTACAATCGAGGTGTCGATCACAAAATTTTCTGTATTGCTACATTGGGAGTGAATGCAATCAAGAATTTCATTTAGTTCGTATACCCCTTCAGACCCAACATCAGTTTCGGCAACCAGTTCTCTCAAGGAATTAATGGTTTCCCTGTTGGAAAGGTTTCCGAGTTCAAGAAAATGCATGATCGGGTCAATTTGGCTATTGGTTAATCCCGCACCCTTGGTGTAATCTCCACTTTCATCCATTCTTCCTTCACCCAATAGCAATCGAACTCCCTTCGGGCCTAACCGTTCCATTTTATCCATGGCACGAAATATGGCCCCTCTGATTTCGGAATTGGTTTCAATTGTACCCTCTTCCAAAATCCCGGCCACTACCAGAATACCATCAAGAATTTTCCGATTGTTTATTTTTACGACATAATCACCAACATCTATACCCAAAGAAGCAAGAATCTCAGAAGTCAGTACGGCCATTTCAGCATCAGCAGCTACATTGTTGGACCCAACGGTGTCTGCATCACATTGATAGAATTGGCGAAAACGACCGGGGCCTGGTTTCTCGTTCCTCCAAACAGGACCCATCGCATATCTCCGATAGGGTGTAGGTAGTGTGTTTCTGTATTGAGCTGCTACTCGGGCAAGAGGAGCGGTCATGTCATAACGTAGTGATAACCACTTGTTATCTTCTCGCCAGGCAAAAACTCCGTCATTGGGCCGATCAAGATCCGGAAGGAATTTCCCCAAAGTATCCAAGTATTCGATAGCAGGTGTTTCCAGGGGGTCAAATCCGAATTTGTTGAAAACTTCCGTAATAGTTTTCATCATTTGAACACGGATTTTGTGAACTTCACCAAAATAGTCCTGAAACCCCTGGGGTGTTTCCGCTTTTGGTCGTGCTACTTTTTGGTTTTTGGATTTGGAAACCATAATTTGAGTCCGGCTACTGGTGATAGATTTCAGGTTAATGTCTTAATGATGTAAGATACAAATTGTATTTGCAAAAGGGGCTTTGGTCGACGAAACGTTTTTCAAAGCCGTGCTTTTGTTCATTAATCCATTGGTGAGACTTTAATTACCCCCTCCAGGCTTTTTATAGCCTGTTTGACTCGTTTGTTCAATTTGTAGGTTCGGTCAATTTCAATAGATATTTCTTCCTCAATTTCCTTACAAAAAGGTGAAAAAACAACCTTTGACCATTGGTAATTGGGTAATTCCCTGGTACTTTCGTCTAAAATTTTCTTAACAGCTTCTGGAACAGTATCCCTATCAAAGTGAATTTGAACAGAAACAGGTTGGCTTTTGATTAACTCCTCCAATGGTGAAATCTTGAAAATCGATACCCTAAGTTGGTCTTTGTACCTTTCGACTTCCAAGCTGGCATATACCAGAGCATTTTCTTCTATTTGATTGCTTTCCGTGGAGTAAGATTGGGGGGATAGAAAGACTTCAATTTCCCCTGTATCATCAGAAATTTTTATGAAAGCCATTGTCCCCCCGGTGCTTGAATTACGTTTGTTAACCTTTTCAATAATTCCAGCTACCTTGATGAATTTCTTCGATCCAAAATTTTCAGGTGAGCTATCCTGCCAATCCAAGATTGTAGAAATGGGAGTTATGACGGAAAATGAATAACTGTTCTTATATCCGCTAATTGGATGCGCACTGAGGTAAAACCCGACCGAAATCTGCTCCTCTGCCAATCTTTGAGCATCGCTCCAATCCTGAAAAGTCCTCAAGGCAGGTTTGGGTATGTCCTCTTGTATGTCGTCAAACAGGCTTTGGTGCTTGACATTGTTGTTTTGGGATTTGGCATAATTTGTGAGAATGTCAAAATTTTTTAACAGTTTCAGGCGGTTACGATCTAGACTGTCAAAACAGCCCGAACGAGCCATGTTTTCAAAGGCACTTTTGGAAATTGTGGATAAATTTACTCTATCGGCAAAGTCAAAGATATCCCTGAAAGGTACATCCCCCCTGACCTGTACTACTTTTTTTGCAACGTCAATCCCAACACTTTTGATAGCTGCCAGAGAATAGACAATTTTTCCATCCTTAACCGTAAAATCTGAATTGGACTGGTTGATATCTGGACTAATGATTTCCACTCTAGATTTTTTCAGGTCAACCACATAACCAGACAATTTATCTACATCATTTAAATCCATGGTCATGACCGAAGCCATAAATTCCAAATGATGATGTGTTTTAAGCCAAGCCGTTTGGTAACTTACGAGGGCATAAACAGCAGCATGTGATTTATTAAACCCGTAATGGGCAAAAGCCTCCAATTGAGCCCAAACCTTTTCAACCGTTGCTAATGGTACTCCCTTTTCCTTGGCTCCCTCAAAAAACTTGGGTTTTTCTTTGGCCATTTCAGCCGGTATTTTTTTCCCCATGATTCTTCTGACAACATCAGCTCGCCCTAGGGAATAGCCAGCCATTTGACGAGCAATTTCCATTACCTGTTCCTGGTAAACGATAAAACCGTTGGTTTCTTCCAGAATATAATCAATGGATTTATGTAGTTTTTGGGCCTTCTTGGTACCGTTCTTTACTGCACAGAAATCACCGATAATTTCCATTGGACCAGGACGGTACAGAGCTACCATAGCAATAATGTCCTCAAATCTGGTTGGCTTCATTAATTTGAGGGCATTGGTCATGCCAACCCCTTCAACCTGAAACACACCCGAAGTCTTTCCACTGGCGTATAGTTCGAAGGTCTTCTCATCTTTCAGGGAAATATTGTCAATATCAATGTCCAAACCCTTCTTGGATAGTTGCTCAAGGGTTTTCGAGATTACCGTTAAAGTCTTGACACCCAGAAAATCCATCTTGACCAAACCGGACTCTTCAACCCACTTCAGATCAAATTGTGTAACTGGGAGACCCTGTTTTTTGTCATGGTAAAGTGGAACAGTTTCCTGCATGGGCTTGTTACTGATGACAATCCCTCCTGGGTGTCTGCTGGTGTTTCTGGGTATACCCTCAATCACTTCAATTTGATCAAACATCTTTTTGAAATATGGGTTTTTTTCAGCTTCTTTCAGGATTTCAATACCCTTCCTTTGATCCTTGAAGGAGAATCTGGGGTCAACCTCCGAGGCCCATAGATTAAGAAGATGTCTTGGTACCCTGAGAATTCGGCCAAAATCCCTAATGGCATTCTTGGCTCCAAGACTGCCAAAGGTTACAATCTGAGCAACCTTATCCTCACCATATCTCGATGTAACATACCCTATGACATCGTCTCTTTTTTCCGTGCAAAAATCAATATCAAAGTCAGGAAAGGACAGCCTTTCCGTGTTCAAGAATCGCTCAAACAATAGTGAATATCTAATTGGGTCCAGAGTGGTGATATTGAGTGCATAGGCCACAAGCGAACCTGCTCCAGAACCCCTTCCAGGACCTACAGGTATGCCATTTTCCTTAGCCCACCCAACAAAATCAGCAACAATTAGAAAATAACCGGCAAAATTGGTATTGTTGATAACTCCAATCTCGTGATCCAATCTCTTGAAATAAACTTCCTCAGAATCAGCCAACTCAATGGTCTCGATTCTTTTTTTCAATCCGTCAATAGTCCTTTGCTTGAGCTCCTCACTTTCATCATCACAAAATCTGGGCAACATGGGTGAATGGGTTTGGGCGTGGTAACTACACCGCTTTGCAATCTCAATTGTACTTTCAATTGCCTCGGGCAAATCGTGGAACAACTCCACCATTTGCTCCTGAGATTTGAAGAAATGTTCTGGTGTCAGTATCCTCCTGGGGTCTTTTTGAGTCTCAAATCCCCCATTCTTGATATAGAACAACATATCAACAGGCTCATAGTCTTCTCTTTGGGATAGGAAAATGTTGTTGGTTGCAACTAGAGGAAGTCCCAATTCATAGGCGATATCAATCAGGCCAGCTTCAGTATTCAATTCGCTGATGGTACAGGTCGAATCCTCAAATGAATGACGTTGAATTTCCTGATAAACCCCCGATGAAAAAATATCTGTAAGTTCAGATACAACCTTCTTGGCGTCAATATATGAACCTTCATTCAAAAATTGACCTGGAGGACCCTCACTTCCCCCTGTCAAACAGATTAACCCCTCTTGGAAAGTCTTAAGTTCCTCACGTGTCAGGTACGGCAAGACTTTGCTTTGGTCCAGGTACATCCGGGAATTAAGTTTCAAAAGGTTTTGATAACCCGTTTGATTTTGTGCCAGGATGATGATTGGTGCTGTACCAGCAGGATCTTGTGGGTTAAAATGGTTTTCCCTGAATTTATATTGTATCTGGATGCCATGTATTGGTTGTATACCCTTTTCAGAACAGCCCTTGGCAAATTCCAAAGCGGCAAACATGTTGCTCGTATCGGTTAATGCCACAGCAGGCATATCAAATTCCCGACAAGACCTTGTTATCTGGCTGACCTCCAGTATACCTTCCAGAATGGAATACTTGCTATGGACCCTGAGGTGTACAAATTGGGAACTGGAGACCATTACTTTAAGTCCGCCTGAAATCTTAGAGTAACCTTCATTAAATTAGACCTATACTTTTTGGCCTTCACTAGGCGTAAAATGGGTTTTAGTGGACTGAAAGGATTGGTTTTTATCTTTCATTCAATTTAAAAATACAATTGACACAACGCTTTAATTCTAGTTACAAAAACAAAAATAAAAAACGCAGCACTTCCGATACAAAGTAGATTGATTGGTTAATTTCCTTTAAAGATAGGGTTTGATGTCAAAAATAAATTTTTTTATCAATGGTCAACTAACAACAGTTGAAGATCCCTCGGGAACCAAAACCTTATTAGAATGGCTTAGGGAAAACGCTTCTCTCAAGGGGACCAAGGAAGGCTGTAATGAAGGTGATTGTGGTGCCTGTACGGTAATAATTGAATCAAGTGAAGATAACAGACTGGTTCACAGAGCTGTAAACTCGTGTATTTTGTTTCTGAATCAATTACAAAACAAATCAATTCTAACTATTGAAGGTGCCTCCAGTCCAAAAGGAGATCTTCACCCGGTCCAGAAAGCAATGATCAAGTACAATGGGAACCAATGTGGTTTCTGTACCCCTGGAATTGTCATGTCACTAGTTGCTGCACATACCAACGGTTCCCAAGACCTTGATACCGTATTAGCTGGAAATTTATGCAGATGTACCGGTTATGATCCGATAATCAAGGCCGGTAAAGAAAGCCTGGGAAAAACCAAACCTGAATGGTTTAAAAGCACTGAAGCCAAAAATCAGAACATGCCTTCGGCTAGACAGGACAATCTAGAAAATATCCCAAAAAACATTGAGGATTTCTCAACCTGGTACGATTCCAATCCTGATGCAACACTTATTGCAGGTGGAACAGATGTCGGACTATGGGTTACAAAGGAGTTGAAGACATTACAAAATCCATGCTTTATCTCTGATATATCTGAACTCAAAAAGATCAGAATCAGCGGCAATACCATGACGGTTGGTGCGACAACTACCCTCACCAAATTTGATGATGTTATTTCGAAATACTATCCTTCACTCAGTGTTTTGATAAATCGCTTTGGATCAGTACAAATCCGAAATTCGGCCACCGTAGGCGGAAATATAGCAAACGGCTCTCCCATTGGAGATTTGCCACCAGCACTCATTGCACTTTCATCAAATTTGATCCTTAGGAAGAAATCATCCCGAAGAAAGATACCACTTGAGGATTTTTTTGTGGATTATGGGATTCAGGATCGACAGCCCGGAGAATTTGTCGAAGGTGTTGAAATCCCGTTACAGCACGAGTGGTTGCGATGTTACAAAATTTCAAAACGACGGGACCAGGATATCTCAGCAGTTTGTGGTTGCTTTCTCTTGGAGCTGGATTTTCAAAAAATTCAACATGCAAGAATTGCGTATGGTGGACTCGCAGCTACCCCCAAGAGAGCAACAGGAACGGAAACGTTTCTGGTTGGCAAGACCCTAAACCAGGAAACAATTCACGAGGCTATAAAAATCCTTGAACAAGATTTCAATCCAATAACGGATATGAGAGCATCAAGTGCTTACAGGATGCAGATTGCCAAAAACCTTCTGCTGAAATACTTCATTGAGAGAAATGGAACTTCTTGTTTTTCCTCCATTGATCAATATCAGGTGAATTAGATGTCAACTTATAAGGCCAAACCAGATATTCACCACGATTCGGCCAAGCTCCATGTAACCGGGGAAGCCCAATATATAGATGATTTAGACTCTACCGAAGGAGCACTTCATCTTGCATTTGGCCTTTCGAAGGTTGCAAGGGGTAAAATAAATTCAATAAATCTCGAACCCGTCAGGCAATCCGAAGGAGTGGTTATGGTTCTCCTGTCCTCGGACCTGCCGGCATCCAACGATGTATCACCCTCTCCCTATTGGGAACCTTTGTTGGCTAAGGACATAGTGGAACATATTGGGCAACCGATATTCATAGTTATTGCGGATACCAATCTGAATGCAAGAAAGGCTGCTCGAAAGGCCCACATTGATATAGAGGAGCTCAAACCTCTATTGACCATTGACGAGGCTCTAGAGGAAAGGAGTTTGTTTGAAGATCCCCTTGTTTATAAAAATGGTAATCCCGAAAGCGCAATAAATACCTCAGCAAAAGTTCTCTCTGGAGCAATTGAAATTGGTGGGCAGGAGCATTTTTACCTTGAGGGTCAAGTTGCCATGGCCATTCCTCAGGAGAACGGTGGAATGCTTGTTTATTCCTCAACCCAACACCCTTCAGAGGTACAGCATAAAGTAGCTGATACCCTTGGTGTTTCAATGAATTATGTCCGGGTAGAAGTCCGAAGAATGGGTGGTGGATTTGGTGGAAAGGAAAGTCAGGCAAATGCAGTGTCTTGTGCCTGTGCCATAGCTGCCAAATTTACAGGCAAACCATGCCGGTTTCGTTATGACAGGGATGATGATTTTTTAATCACGGGCAAGAGACACGATTGTCGAATCAAGTACCAGGTTGGTTTCGATACTTCCGGGAAGATAAATGGAGTAATTATTGATCAATTTGTTCGATGTGGATGGTCTTTGGACCTGTCTCTTCCCGTTGCTGACAGAGCTATGCTCCATTCAGATAATGCCTATTTTCTGCCAGCTTCTAAAATTTCTTCCTTTCGAGTGAAAACCAACACGCAATCAGCAACAGCTTTTCGTGGTTTCGGTGGTCCTCAAGGTATGGTGGGGATAGAAAGGATCATAGATCATATCGCTCATGATCTGAAAATGGACCCCTTGGATGTCAGAAAGATTAATTTCTATAACGCTCCCAATTCAGGCACTGTTCAGAAGACCCATTATGGTATGGAAGTAGAGGACTGTATCATTAACGAAATTGTCGATGAGTTGGTTTTAACTTCTGAATACAGGAAAAGGAGACAGGAGGTCCAGGAATGGAACGAGAAAAATCCCTTACTCAAACGTGGTATTGCCCTTACACCCGTTAAATTTGGAATTTCATTTACACTTACCCATTTGAATCAGGCAGGATCGCTTGTACATGTCTACAGGGATGGCTCCATCCATCTGAACCATGGTGGTACCGAGATGGGCCAGGGTCTAATGATTAAAATTGCTCAAATAGCGGCAAACACCTTAGGACAACCCGTCGGTTCAGTACGAATTACCCCTGCAGATACAGATAAGGTCCCTAATACCTCAGCAACAGCTGCATCTTCAGGAACAGACATAAATGGTATGGCGACAAAAATTGCCTGCGAAAAAATCATAAACCGGTTGATTGGGTTTTTAGCCGAAAGGCACCAATCCCCTCCCAAAGAGGTTCGATTCGAACAGGGTGAATTTAAAGTTCTCAATGAAACCTATGGCTTTAAGGAAGTCATCAATGATGCCTATTTGAATAGAGTTTCACTTTCGGCTACCGGCTTTTATTCCACCCCGAAATTGCATTGGGATCGGAAAATTGGCAAGGGTCGGCCATTCTTTTACTTCGCTTACGGGGCTGCCGTTTCAGAAGTCCTTATTGATGTTCTTACTGGAGAAAACAAGCTTCTTCGAGCCGACATTATCCACGATGTAGGGAATTCAGTGAACCCCGCCATTGATCTGGGTCAGGTTGAAGGTGGCTTTGTGCAAGGTTATGGATGGCTAACTACTGAGGAACTTTATTGGGATAAAAAAGGGTTTCTACGAACACATGCACCTTCGACCTATAAAATCCCAGCATGCCGGGACAGACCAATGGATTTAAGGGTTAAACTTTGGGAGAAGGGCTGGAATCGTGAAGAGACCATTTTTAATTCCAAAGCAGTGGGTGAACCACCCTTGATGTTGGGAATTTCGGTATTTCTTGCCATCTCCAATGCAATAGCATCTATAACAAAGGGATACCCTTCTCTTGATGCACCAGCAACCCCGGAACGAATTCTAAAGACACTAACCCGGAATTATCAGGTGCCCTTTGACTTTCAATCTGGAAGAAATTGAAAAACTAGTTTCGGTTCACGAGGAGTTAATTCGTGTTCTGATTGTTACAACAAAAGGCTCTACTCCTCGTGAAACTGGAGCACGAATGTTGGTTTGGGATAAAGGTCAGAAAGGAACCATTGGCGGTGGAGCTCTTGAGTTTAAGTTACTCAATATCTGCCGGAAGAGAATAGCAGATAGAAAACTAAATCCTCATGTGATTTCGCAACCCCTTGGACCTGGGCTTGGTCAATGTTGTGGTGGACACATCAAGTTTGTTCTGGAGTATTTTAACAACGACTTGCTGGACGAAATCAAGGAAACGGTATCTAAAAAGTCAATTTACACTAGATCTGTACAAAAGAGAGTGGACGGAAAAGAAACGTATAACCCTCTTTTGATTGAGGGACTTCCAATTTTTAAGGAAGGGTGGTTGGCCGAGGAGTTGATCGAAAACAAGGAACAGCTTTGGATATTTGGTTCAGGGCACGTAGGAACAGCCATTGTCAATCTTGTTTCAAACCTTCCTTCAATTGAAATCACCTGGATCGATTTTGAAGAAGATCGGTTCCCAAAGAAGATTCCAGATGGTGTCAATAAAGTTATCGCAGCCAATCCTGAGCAACTAACCAAATATGCACCAGAAGGGGGACTCTTTCTGGTGCTCACCCATTCGCATGATCTTGACCTCAAGGTAATGGAAGGTTTGCTGCGGAAAGATTTCTCCTATTTGGGTTTAATAGGTTCAAGGACAAAATGGTCAAGGTTTCAACAGAGATTACTCAGTCTAGGACTCCCTCAGAACGTTTTGAATAAAGTCAAATGCCCTATTGGTATTAGGGATTTAGGAAAGCACCCCTGGCAAATTGCAGTTGGGGTTTCAGCAGAAATATTGGAGTTGACTAACCAAACTAATGATAACTAAACTTTGTAGATAAGGCAGTTCGTTTAACCTAATCTTTTTCGATTTTTAGAAGCTCAACACCATCTGAAACCTGATCTCCAATGCTGAAATTAAGGGTTCCGACATTACCAGCATGAGGGGAACGAATGACGTGTTCTGTTTTCATGGCTTCCAAAACAAGGAGTGGTGTACCAGCTTTTACTTTTTGTCCCTTTTTGACAAAGATATTCACAATAATCCCTGGCATTGGAGAAATTAATGTGCCGGATTGGGTATTGGTCTTCCGAGCTGCCTGAAAATCTGATACTCGTTTCAATTGAAGTTTTTGATCAGCGATGAATACTGTGAAATCATCACCATCATTATAAATTTCCAGTACGTATTCATCTTGATCTATAATACCTTTAAAGTCCCGATGGCTTGTCCACTCACCTTCAACTTTAAATGAAATATCATTATCCAATATTGTCAGAGCATTCCCCTTAAGGGCAAACCTCCAGGAATTTTTTCTGGACAATAGCTTTAATTCTTTTCCAATGGAAGATCCCAACCTCCATCCTGAAGTATCAAACCAGGGAGAGTATCCATCCCTTGATATCATAGATTTTGTGATCAAGGCATAGGCAGAAATCGCCAAAAGGTTGTTTGGAATATCTTGGCTAGGTTGTAGATTGAGTAAATTTTCTTCAATGAATCGAGTGTCAAAATCACCAGCCATAACCTTGGGATTGTTAATCAGTGAAATTAGAAACTGTTCATTGGCTGACGGCCCGCAGGTTCTTAGAGATTTTAAGCCCTCGTTGATAATATTGAGAGCTTTTTCCCTGTTAGCACCATAACTTATAACCTTGGCAATCATCGGATCATAATTCAGAGTTATTTCATCGCCCTCACGCACTCCGTGATCTATCCTTAGATTCCTGCTTTCTGTTGGCAATCCCAAATGATAAAGCTTGCCAAAACTGGGGGTAAAATCAGCATTCTCTGAATATAGCCTTGCTTCTATCGCATGCCCTTTTGATTGTATCACCTTTAATTCTCCAGGCAACTTCTCACCTGAAGCAACTCTTATTTGAAGTTCAACTATATCAAGTCCGGTAATAAACTCAGTTACAGGATGTTCCACTTGGATCCGGGTATTCATTTCCAAAAACCAGAACTGGCCACCTGGCTCCACCAAAAATTCAAATGTTCCTACACCTGAATAACCGATGGTCTTTCCGCCACTTATTGCTGCTTCAAACAGTTTTTTCCTTATTGATTGTTGTAAGTCAGGGGCTGGAGCTTCCTCAATTACCTTTTGGTGCCTTCTTTGAAGTGAACATTCCCTTTCGAAAAGATGGATGATGTTACCAAAGTTATCACCAAGAATTTGAACCTCTATGTGGCGAGCAGACTTGATATATTTTTCAATGATCAATTGCTCATTCCCAAAAGAGGAAAGACTTTCTCTTTTGGCAGTCTCAAGAGCTACCCTCATATCGTCATTAGACTCTACTATCCGCATGCCCCTGCCCCCACCTCCAGCGATAGCTTTGAGGATGACAGGATATCCAATCTTTTTTGCCAACGACAGAAAAGATTTCTGATTCTGCTCTTGTGGATTAAATCCCGATATTACTGGAATCCCTGCCTCAGCCATAATAGCCTTTGCTTCGCTCTTTAATCCCATGGATTTGATTACATCTGGAGATGGGCCAATGAATACAACTCCACGATCAATACATTTTTGAGCAAAAGCATGGTTTTCTGATAGGAATCCATATCCCGGGTGAATGGCATCGGAGTTTGAATTCAAGGCTATCTCAATAATTCTATCCCCGTTCAGGTATCCATCCCCTGCTTCACCGGGACCGACACAGTAGGTCTCATTAGCCTGGGACAGGTGGAGGGAATTACGATCGCTGGAAGAGTATATTCCAACAGTCTCTATGCCCAATCTTTTACAGGTTCGGATAATCCTGCAGGCAATTTCACCCCGATTGGCAATCAGTATTTTTTTAATCAATGCTTTTGAAACCTCATTTGGCTTGTTGCTTACATTCTGAAAACACCAAATTCTGTTTTTTCCTGTGAGGTTCCCATAGTTACGGATAGGGTAAGCCCCAAAACCATTCTGGTATCCTTCGGTTCAATTATTCCATCATCCCATAGTCTGGCTGTAGCGTAATAGGGATGACCTTCTTTCTCAAATTTTTCACGAATGGGTTGTTTGAAAGCTTCCTCCTCTTCATCGCTCCATTTTTTGCCTTCATTTTCAATTTTATCACGTCTAATTGTTGCGAGAACACTGGCTGCTTGCTCTCCTCCCATGACAGATATTCTTGCATTGGGCCAAGTGAACAGGAATCTGGGGTTGAATGCCCTGCCACACATACCGTAGTTTCCAGCTCCAAATGAACCGCCTACGATTATGGTGATTTTTGGTACTTTGGCACAGGATACCGCGGTTACCAGTTTAGCACCATCCTTGGCAATGCCACCAGCTTCATAAGATTTCCCAACCATAAACCCCGAAATGTTTTGTAAAAAAACCAGTGGGATATTTCTTTTGCAGCAAATTTCAATGAAGTGAGTTCCTTTAAGAGCTGATTCCGAAAACAGAATGCCATTGTTAGCAATTATGCCTGCCCTAATCCCATGGATTCTGGCAAATCCACAAATCAGGGTTGTACCGTAAAGTTCCTTGAACTCATCAAATTCTGAACCATCAACTATCCTCGCGATCACTTCTTTTATATTGAAGGATTTCCTGAGATTCGAAGGAATGATTCCATTTAACTCCAGAGCATCATATTTTGGGGTTACTGGTTCATGCGAGGTTGTTGGGTAAATTGGTTCTTTCAGATTGGATATAATCCTTCGGATTTTGGTGATGGCATCATAATCGTTTTCAGCCAGATGGTCTGTAACTCCTGAAATTCTGGAATGGATTTCACCACCCCCCAACTCTTCGGCTGATACTACCTCACCTGTTGCTGCTTTCACCAAGGGTGGTCCCCCCAGAAATATCGTACCATTTCCTTTTACAATAATGCTCTCTTCTGACATTGCAGGAACATAGGCTCCACCAGCTGTACAGGAACCCATTACCGCAGCAATTTGTGGGATCCCCTTTGCTGACATGGTGGCTTGGTTATAAAATATCCTCCCAAAATGATCCCTATCTGGGAATACCTCGTCCTGGTGGGGTAGGTTTGCACCTCCAGAATCCACAAGATAAATGCAAGGAAGTTCATTTTGGAGAGCAATTTCCTGAGCCCTCAAATGTTTTTTTACTGTAAGGGGATAATATGTTCCTCCCTTTACAGTCGCATCATTGGCAATGATTAAGCAGTGTCTATTCTGAACCAAACCAATACCGGAAACCAGACCGGCGGATGGAACATCCTCCTTGTAAACCTCATGTGCAGCCAAGGGTGAAAGTTCCAAAAATGGTGCACCCTTATCGACAAGGAGGTTTATCCTTTCTCTGACAGGCAGTTTGTCCCTTTTCCTGTGCCTTTCCATGGCATTTTTACCACCACCTTCCTGAATTTTTGAAGTTAGTCCTCGCAAATCCTGAATGAGGGCTGTCATTACCTCACTGTTTTCATTAAATTCCGTGGTGGAAGGATCAATTGATGAGACAAGTTGATTCATAGAATTGCCAACCCATTATGCATGTAGGTACTATCGGTCGCTTGTTTCCCAGTTTGGATTTATCCAAACCTTGGCACTTTCATCTGGTGGAAGTGTCTGACCTAGAATATAGTCTGCAGCTTTTTCTCCAACCATTATAGAAGGCCCATTAGTATTGCCATAAGTTAACTGTGGAAAAATTGAACTGTCTATAACTCTGAGATTTTCAACACCAATTACTCTGCATTGTGGGTCTACGACAGCAAGTTTGTCATTTGTATTTCCCATTCGACATGTTCCTGAAGGGTGATAGGCACTCTCAAGGTTTTCTCTAACGAACTGATCAATTTCTTCGTTGGTGGTTACATTTGCACCGGGTTGAATTTCATTTCCCCGATAAGGATCAAATGCCGGTTGGGCAAAGATCTCCCTTGCCACAGCAACACACTTTCTGAAATCTATTACATCCTTTTGTTCAGACAGATAGTTAAATACAATCCTTGGAGGTGTCAGAGGATTGTTATCCCTTAGTGATACTTTTCCTCTCGAAGAGCATCTCATCGGACCAATATGAAGTTGATAACCATGACCCTCGGAAATTGCCTGTCCATCATATCTAATGGCTATTGGAAGGAAATGAATCTGTATATCAGGATACTCAATACCTGGCGAAGACCGAATGAATGCACAACTCTCAAAATGATTTGAAGTACCAACTCCAGATCGAAAAAAAGTCCATTGAACTCCTGCCATGAGCTTAGCAGGCCAATTCCAGTGTTTGTACAAAGTGACATTTTGCTTGCAGGCTTGCTGGATATAAACTTCTGGATGATCCATCAAATTGCTGCCAACACCTGGTCTATCTACAAGAACATCAATACCCAATTCTGACAATTCTTCGGCTGGACCGATACCTGACAAAAGAAGCAGTTTTGGAGAATTGAATGCGGAGGCAGAAATTATGACTTCCTTGGAGGCTCTGATCACTTCCTCACGCCGACCGATATTTACCTCTACCCCTACAGCTTTTTTACCCTCAAAAATTATTTTTCGGGCGAAACACCTAATCAGTTCAACATTTTGTTTTTGCAAAACAGGCTTAAGGTAAGCCGAAGCAGCAGACCACCGCTTTCCTTTCCATATGGTTTGTTCCATCGGACCAAACCCCTCCTGCTTGAATCCATTATAATCATCGGTGGCTTGGTATCCTGCCTGTATTCCAGCCTTTTCAAATGCTTCAATCAGAGGATTGTTTCTTGTACCTCTTATCACATGAAGAGGACCATCCTTCCCTCTTATGGAAGGATCACCTCCAGATCCACAATCATGCCAATTTTCCATCCTTCGGTAATAAGGAACTACATCCTTGTAGGACCATCCGGAGGCACCAAGCTGGGCCCAGTTATCGAAGTCACGGGCATGCCCCCTGACATAAACCATACCATTTATTGAGGACGAACCGCCTATAACCTTACCCCGAGGTGCTGCAATACTTCTTCCATCAAGATGGGGTTCTGGCTCGGTAAAATAACCCCAATCATATCTCTTCATATTCATTGGGTAGGACAGGGCTGCTGGCATGTTGATAAACGGACCAAAATCTGATCCCCCGAACTCAAGGACTATTATTTTGTCCTCTGATTTTTCGGCCAGTCTGTAGGTCAGGGCAGAACCCGAGCTCCCCGAACCAACTATAACATAGTCGGCAATTTTCATTACCTTCTCCAAACAATCATGCTTTTATTAACAGGGTATTTACTTTCCAGTTCCTATTGCTTTTGAAAGATTTTGGATTCCTACAAAAGTATTTGTTAACGGTTTATACCTAAGCTAAGTAAAAGCCAAAAAATTATGTGCATTTTGTACTAGGGAAAAGGTTCAGTCCTTCATTCGGTTTTAAACTTACTGGATTACTGTAAAATTGGACATTACAATATAATGAAACTGAATTGGTAAGCCCTAACGGATTACAATTAAATTAAATTCGGATAATTGAGATAAAACTAAGCCACCAAGGTTGGTTTACCAGCCTCAATTACATCCTCAAAGGTTCTAAGTCCCGGATAGGGAGCACTTACCATTACGGCCATATTGCCGGGCTTATGCTCATTTCGATACATTTTCATGTGTGCCTCTGGAATTTGATCCCAGGCAAACACCTCCGACATACACGGATCAATTCTCTTTTCCAAAACTAATTGGTTGGCCTGGCTTGCCTGTTTAAGGTTTGCAAAATGGGATCCCTGTATTCTCTTTTGGTGCATCCATACATATCGTGCATCCATGGTAAGATTATATCCGGAAGTACCAGCACAGATAACGACCATACCCCCTCGTTTTACAACGAAGGTTGATACCGGAAAAGTTGCTTGTCCCGGATGTTCAAAAACGATGTCGACATTTTTCCCTTTTCCGGTAATATCCCAGATAGCTTTGCCAAATTTTCTTGCTTCTGAGAACCATTCCTTAAATTCGCTGGAGTTGACTGTGGGTAATTGACCCCAACAGTTGAAATCCTTTCTGTTTATAACACCCTTGGCACCAAGCCCAAGGACGAACTCTCTTTTGCTTTCATCTGAGATTATACCAATAGCGTTTGCACCAGCCGTATTTATCAATTGAATGGCATATGATCCCAAACCTCCCGAAGATCCCCATACGAGGACATTTTGGCCTGGACGTAGAATATGTGGTCGATGGCCAAAAAGCATTCGGTAGGCAGTTGCCAAGGTCAGGGTATAACAGGCACTTTCTTCCCAAGTCAGATGCTTGGGTCTTTTCATTAACTGCTGGGATTGAACACGTGTGAACTGGGCAAAAGAGCCATCTGGAGTTTCGTAACCCCAAATTCTTTGAGACGCCGAAAACATGGGGTCTCCACCGTTGCATTCTTCATCATCGCCGTCATCCTGATTGCAATGTATGACAACCTCATCCCCAACCTTCCAACGTCTTACCTTATCGCCGACAGCCCAAACTATTCCAGAGGCATCCGACCCGGCAATATGATATTCCGCCTTGTGTACATCAAACATTGAGATGGGCGTACCAAGTCCTGCCCATACACCATTATAATTGACCCCAGCAGCCATGACCAAAACCAGAACTTCGTTGCTGTCTATTTCGGGCACATCAACCACCTCTACCTTCATGGCATCCACAGGCACTCCCTGCCTTTCCCTACGGATTACCCAAGCATGCATTGACTTTGGAACATGTCCAAGAGGTGGGATTTCGCCCATCTGATAAAGGTCTTTAATTTCCCCAATGGGGCGAGCATCATCAGCTAAAGTTTGTGTCATAATGTTTCTCAAAAATTACAAGGGACTCCTAGGTGGGAAACTATAGATAACTATTTATTGCTGCGGTGCAATAATTTTTTGAGAAATCTCTCCTTTACTGGAAAATTTTTGTCGAGGTTTAAAAACTTAACCTACAAAAGCTCTTTCAACGACAAAATCGGCCGGTGAACTGTTGGAACCTTCAATGAAACCTCTATCAAGGAGAATATTTTTCATATCCTTGAGAAAACCAATCGAACCACAAATCATACCTCTATCACTCTTGGGATCAAGATCGGATAAATTCAAGTCCGAAAATATTTTACCGGATTGTACCAGGTCAGTAACCCTTCCAGTGGTTTCAAACCTCTCCTGTGTAGCTGTAGGATAGTATTTTAGTTGTTTTTTTGCCTCATCGGCAACCAAGGGATCTTCAAGGGTTAGGTTAAACAGTTTTCTACCGTATTCAAGTTCTGCAACCTGTCTGCAGGTATGGGTAAGAATAATGGTTTTAAACTTCTCATAGGTCTCCGGATCTCTAATTATTGAGGCAAAAGGTGCAATTCCGGTACCTGTTGAAAACAAGAAAAGATTTGTACCATCAATTAGAGCATCGTTTACCAGGGTTCCAGTTGGCTTGGGTCTCATAAGGATTTCGTCCCCAATTTTGATTTTTTGTAAATCCTTGGTTAGGGGTCCGTCTTGAACCTTGATTGAATAAAACTCCAATTCTTCATCCCAACTGGGGCAAGCAATTGAGTAGGCTCTGTAAATTGGTCTTTCAGAGTTAGGAAGTCCTATCATAACAAATTCACCTGACCTAAAGCGGAAGGAATTTGGACGGGTTATCCTGAACATAAAAAGCCTGTCCGTATAATGCTCAACATATACTACTTTTTCACAGAAAACCCCTTTTGGTTTTGAAATCTGCTGGGTATTTTGTGTATCAACAGCAACCATAACGGGGACGCACCAATCTTAATTCAATGGAAAAATCAGTTTTACAGGAACTGGGAGATCAACCACGATAGGAGTTAGCTAAACAGAATACAATAAACCTTTACCCTATCGTGGTATATCAGTAGTAATGACTTAGGGAAGTTGAACTGAACTTCAAGAATTGACAACCATATTTGTGAAATAAAATGAACGAATCAAAAAATAAGCTGGTAATCAAAAACATCGGTATGATCCTTTCAGGAAAGTTGGAGCAACCAATTTTGGATGGGGATTGTGTTGTTTGCATTGGTGGTAAGATATCTGCCTTCGGGTATGAAAAAGATATGAACACCGATAATCCCGACCAGGTGATTGATGCTAACAGCGTAACCATTTCACCAGGTCTGATTGACAGTCACATTCATCCTGTTGTTGGTGACTATACACCAAGACAGCAACAACTTCACTGGATTGATTCTACCTTGAACGGAGGAGTTACAACCCTGATTTCAGCTGGTGAAGTCCATATGCCTGGAAGACCAAGAGACATTGTTGGCCTTAAAGCCATGGCAATTGCTGCTCAAAGGTGGTATGAAAACTTTCGACCTTCCGGGGTCAAAGTACTCGCAGGGGCACCGGTGATCGAACATGGTATGGAAGAAGAAGATTTTAAGGAGCTATCTGAAGCAGGAGTGAAACTTCTAGGAGAAGTAGGTTTGGGATCAGTGAAAGATGGACCTACAGCCAAGAGGATGGTCGAATGGGCAAGGAAGTATGACATTCAAAGTACTATTCATACCGGTGGCCCGTCTATTCCAGGTTCGGGCTTAATTGACAAGGACATTGTTCTTGAAGCTGATACAGATGTAATAGGGCACATTAACGGTGGGCATTCTGCATTACCCGATGATCAAATCGTATGTTTATGCGAATCCTGTCAAAGGAGCTTGGAAATTGTTCATAACGGTAACGAAAGGGCTGCCGTATTAACTCTCAATACTGCCAAGGAACTTAATCAGCTGGATAGAATTATTTTGGGCACTGATGGACCAGCAGGTTCAGGAGTTCAACCCCTTGGTATTTTGAGGATGATAGCAATGTTATCCAGTTTTGGAAACATTTCTGCAGAAGTAGCTTTTTGTTTTGGTACCGGAAACACCGCAAGAAACAGGAATTTGGACGTAGGATTAATGGAGGAAGGATATTGTGCAGATTTTGTTTTGATGGATCAGGCTCAACACTCTCCTGGCAATTCACTTCTTGCTTCAGTTGAACAGGGCAACCTCCCCGGGGTAGGTATGACAATTATAGACGGAATAGTCAGATCTCAAAGGAGTAGAAACACACCTCCAGCCAAAAAGTTACCAACAATTGTTTGTTGAACAATCACCTCCAGTAATTGAGGTTCTCTATCACGAGCTATGATAAAAACAGGAAATCTGGAGAGTTTCAATTTACTTTTAGTAATGAGGACAATTTTCATCCCATTAGCTTAGCCAAGGAAATGGGTGCATACGAGGCAATTTGGTCTGAACCAAATGTATCATTCAAGAGTATAGCAAAAAGATTTAATTCTCCTCAGAATACTCTTCCTTCCGATTTCGTTAGCCTCCAAAGGATTGAGCAGTATAAATCTGAAGCACTAAAATTGCTTAAAACTGCCGGTATTGGGAGATTTGGTATTTGTTTAAACGGTACCTGTGATTATCCCAAAAGATTACTTGATGCGAAGCATCCAATCGGATTATTTTACTATCAGGGAAATTGGGATTTAGTAAGTTCACCTTCAGTTTCTGTAATTGGAACAAGGAATCCGACTGAAGCAGGAAAACGTAGAACACGTAAGCTTGTACGGTTTCTTGTCAGAGAGGACTTAACTATTACTTCAGGTCTAGCCCGAGGAATAGACACGGTTGCACACCAAACTTCACTTGAAGAAGGTGGAAAAACCATGGCTGTAATTGGTACTCCCCTTAATGAATATTATCCGAAAGAGAACAAGTCCTTGCAAGAATATTTAAGCAATAAATTTCTGGTCATTAGTCCTGTCCCTTTTGTACGATATTCCAAACAAAAAATTCATCACAATAAATTGTTTTTTCCCGAGAGAAACAAGCTTATGTCAGCTATTACAAAAGCAACTATAATAGTTGAAGCTTCAGAACGGTCAGGTACTCTTGTACAAGCCAGAGCTGCAATAGATCAGGGAAGAAAGTTGTTTATCCTGAATAGTTGCTTTCAAAATCCTACCATATCATGGCCAGATAAATTCGCTCGACTTGGTGCTGTCAGAGTGAAAAACTTTGATGATATCATGGAGCATCTTATTATTTAATTATTATGTTTAACAAAGTTGGAAATTTTCTCATTTGTACTTTCAGAACTGGAGCGTAAACACTAAGAATCACGCGAGTTCAGACGTGAGAGATTGAAATCCAACTTCTACTTCTGTTGAAATACACAGAACGAATTATAATTTGTTGGGATAGAGTTCTACTGACGATTAATTGTGATAGAAATGTAGTTGACATATGACAATTAGAGAAGCAAAAGCTCTTTTGATATCTTATTCCATTCCACTGGATAAGGTTGTTTTGACGTTCATCATTATATTCTTCGGAGTTGCCCTTTTTGATACTGATCAAGTGTTGGAGAGTGTAAGATTCATATTTGGCTCTCTAGGGTTTATCTTCCCGTTCCTGGTATTGTCAATTGTGGTTGCAGCTGGTGCGAAAGCAACTGGATTGGATCAGCAGATCGCAACAGTATTTGCTGGACATACCAGAAAAATGATTGTCGCTGCAGCCATATTCGGAGGACTTTCACCCTTTTGTTCCTGTACAGTAATCCCCTTGATTGCAGGCCTGCTTCAGGCCGGTGTCCCCCTAGCACCAGTAATGGCCTTTTGGATTTCATCACCCTTGATGGACCCAGAAATGTTTGTTCTGCTGTCTGCAGTTCTAGGAGTTGAATTTTCAACGGTAAAAACCGTCGCAGCCATAGTGCTTGGATTGGGTGCAGGATTTGCTACTCATGCCTTGGTACAACGCGGTTTATTTGCCAACCCGCTACGTGAGGAAGCAATTGCCGGATTCAGTAGTTGTTGCAAATCGAAAGTTAATAACAAGGAAATTGTTTGGACTTTTTGGCGAGATGATGAAAGGAGAACTTCCTTTATAGCAGAATCCAGAACAACAGGTTGGTTTTTGTTTAAATGGTTAACCTTGGCATTTCTGATTGAAAGTCTTATGGTTGCCTATATCCCGCCAGAATTTGTCGGCAACTATCTTGGTGCAAACAGCGAATGGTGGCTAATCCCTACAGCTGCTGCAGTTGGTGTACCAGCCTATTTAAACGGGTATGCAGCGATCCCTATGGTTGGAGGGCTTGTCGATATGGGAATGTCCTTACCAGGGGCCTTGACTTTTATGGTTGCTGGCGGGGTCAGCAGTCTCCCAGCTTCAATGGCTGTATTTGCCCTAGTTAAACGTAACTTGTTTATTTGGTACCTGATATTGGGTTTTACCGGTTCAATCTTTTCAGGATTTGGTTATCTGATTTACCTGCAACTAGTTGGGTAGTATCTTTTATATTATTTAAAATTTACCTAAGCCCATCCTCCCCTTTAGCATCCTTGGCTTCAAGCCCTCCTACTCTGGGAAATGGACGACCGCTGTCTGTAACTGCCACAGCAACCATAATCTCATCACTTTTTGGGGCATCACATAACCTGACTTCCATACCATCAAAATGTGACCTTACATACGCTGCGTCTTTATGTCCAAGGGGTATATCAAGTGCTTGTCCCATTCCACCCATTTTTTTGGTTGAAGGGACCAAAGCTGCACCTTTGGAAACTTCCTTGCGCAAGGGCGCACCCAATTTTGGATGAAGAATGGCCGCTGCATGTTCAAGTTCACCATTTTCTCCTACCATAGCTGATTTACCATAACTTTCTACTTCCTCAGGCTTAATGCCTAGTGCCTTTACACACCGTGCTCCAAGCAAGCCACCCAATTCCTCACCAATTTCCATTAATTCCTTCAAACCCTCCTTGAATTGCCCTGCATGGGGATTTGAAATTACGGCTATGGCTGCAGCTTTCCGGGTAGGTGGTGTAACCTCCTTGCCCATTTCCGAATAAGTTTCTTCAATAACAACAGCAATTTTTCTGATTTTGGTTTTCATTCTCCTACTCCAACAAATTTATCTGACTGGTTAACTGATTGAACGGTTGCCCTACAATCCTTACAGAATTCTGCAAAATCATTGCAGTGGAGAAAATAATATTATCCTTGAATAATTCTTCTGCGAATTTATTCCCTCTATCCAAAGCTAATTCAACATCCTTGTATTCCAAATGGTCACAGAATACGACAACCTTCTGCCTACCTAAATCGGTATCATCCACTATACTATCGGCCTGTACTCTAGTTATACCTGGATGTCCAGGGATATCAATGTGATTGGCAATCAAGGTAGCAGCAACATCCGCATCACTTGCATTTCTGGCCAGAACAGTAACGGAATCTGCTATCCCCATTGTTAAACTGCGTCCACCTTTCCCGCTGGTAGCAACACCACCAATACCACTACCTTCACATATTTGAATTTGACCTAGTTTGGTATTGTTCAATTGATTTATATCCAGCGTGAATTTTTCTCCCTTTCCCAGGAAAATACTGATATCCCCTCCATTATTGACATATGCCCTGTTAAGGGAGGTTCCATTAACCATGCAGGTCAATATTTCATCTGCCACAGCACCTGCTACAGATGCCATTGGAGTTACAAAGACTTTCTGATGATACAGCCATACCGATTCATACATTCTTCGTGCAATTTTACCTTTAGGGGGATTGAATCTGGAAGTTATCGGGGATTTTAGAAGGGGAAGTTCTGAAACCAACTCATCAAGGACACTCTCAAATCTCTTTGTGGCAATGGAATATGCCTCCCTGACAAGGCTTTCCTGATTGGCTTCCGCTGAAATTATCAGATCAATAGGACCATGATGCAGGTGTAACCTGTCCCCACCAATCATGGCTGCTGTCTTTGTCATGCAATATACGAATAAATTTTGTGGTTTGGTACCTCTGTTTAGACCAACCTGATTTCTGAGTTCAGTACACTTTCAATCGGTTGAACATAATCCAGATGCCCCCCTAAATCTTTGAAATCACTATAACTCAATGTAAATTCAATTGGTGCGACTAAGGCGGGTGTTGGAACATAACCGAATGAATTGTCAGGCATTTCGGAAACATCAACCATGAATGTGATGCCTCCACCAGGCCACACATAGGCTTTAGCACCACCGCAGGTAACATTCGTCAGGGAAGACTTTACCGACCGGGTTAAATGGACTGGATTTTCTGTGACCCCTGCCCTGAGGGAACCTCCCGCTCCACCCATAAACAGTACCGAACAAACGGAGGGTTCACAATTTTCTGCAATCCTGTCTGTTGTAATCTTTAGCTCTGCAGGGATCTTGACTTCCCTCGGCTTAAGGTCTCTGTCTAACTCAAAATAGGCCCACTGTTCACCCGTTGTAGAAACCATCAGAAGGCGTAGCCCTTCCCAGGCAACTTTGGGGTCAATCCGTTTGATTATACTTAGTGGTTCGGTTATGTTTGTGCCGCCCCAACCTGTTCCTGGTTGAGCAACCTTGAAATATCGACCCGGCGTAGACCTTCTACCTGCAACCCTGATACCTGCAGGTTTCATATTCAATTGCTTGCCACCTTCATGCTCGGTCAAAACACCTGTTATGTGATCGTCAACAGCGATCACCTCATCTACATGTGGAAACCATTGCTTGGCAAACATGCCTATGGCAGCGGACCCACATCCAACTCTCATTAGGTTTTCCGGTTCTCCATCAATTATGGGGGGTTCACCTGCCTGGACGGTCATTTCTGCCCCACCTTCAATCGTAATTTCAATTGGTTCACGATTGCACAACCTTAACAGGATATCGCAGGTTACCCTACCTTCCTGTTTGGTTCCACCGGTAAGATGTTCTACTCCTCCCAAGGAAAGCATTTTTGAACCATACTCGCTGGTAGTTACATGGCCGATCGGTTCTGAATTAGCCCTGACGGTAGCTTTTTCTGTACCTATGAACCGGTCTGTATCTATTTTAACCTTGGCCCCACAATAGCTGAAGATTCCTTCGGTAACAACGGTCACCATATCCACACCCTCAACCTGTTGACTGACGATAAATGGAGCCGGTTTATAGTCTGGGTAAGTTGTACCAGCGCCAATGGCTGTAACGAATGGCCGCTTGGATTGTATCAGGTCTCCGTCCCATTCATTCCCACCATCGGATTGAAGAAAAGGCACGGTACTTCCCCTTTTCTCCTGAATATTTTCAACAACTGTCAGAGGATCAAGTCTAACCAGTTTACCTCCGTGATTGGCATATCTGTCACAGGCTCCTGCCCTTCCATCACTTATGTAGCACATGACCGGGCAGGCATCACACCTGATTTTCTCCGGGTGAATGTGGGATTTAGTGTTCACTTTTCGTTTCCCTTAGGGCTTTTAACACCCTCCCGGGTGTGGCAGGGATTTTTTTGATTTGGACTCCTGTCGCATCATAAATCCCATTCAGAATTGCTGGGGGAGTCGGGATAAGAACATGCTCGCCCAATCCCTTGGCGCCATACGGACCTCTAGGGTCTGGCACTTCAACAATTACTGTTTTTATTTCCGGTATATCTCCAATGGTTGGAATGAGATAATCATGAAGATTGTCTGTTTTACCTGGAATAAACTCTTCCATTAATGCCATACCCAACCCTTGTACAACTCCTCCGTCGACTTGTCCCTCAACCAACATGGGGTTAATAGCTTTACCAACATCGTGTGCTGCAATAACCTTTACCACTTTTACCTTCCCCAATTTCTGATCAACTTCAACTACTGCCAGTTGAGCAGCATAACCGTATTGGGCATAAGGCTCACCCTGTCCATTTGAATCGAGTGTAACCGTAGGAGGATCATAAGTCTCCATAGCCTTATAAACAAAACCGTCTTCATCCTGTGGAAGGGTGGCTAAATCCAGGGTAGTTTCATTGGGTTCACCAATTGCTCTTATTTTTGACCCTTCAATATAAAGTTTGGTTTCTTCTGAAACATTTAGCTGCCGCGTGATTTGTTTCTTGAGTGCAGTTCCACAAAGTTTAGCAGCATTGCCAGATACAAATGTTTGTCTTGAGCCCGAGGTTTTTCCTGCATCCGGGGTTATTTCTGTGTCGGCATAAATCAGTTTGAAAGGTACATTTTTGACACCGAATGCTTCCCCGAAAATTTGTGGAATCACCGTGTTGGAACCTTGTCCTATATCAATTGCTCCTTGATTCAAATACACCGTACCATCTGCTTTGATTCCAGCTTTGATTGTTGAAGGGTTGGATAGGGCTGTATTTCCGCATCCGTACCATCCAGAAGCAACGCCAACACCACGAACCAAATGAGAGCCTGTTTGGGCTTCATTGAATTCCTTGACTCGCTTTTTCTCTTCTGCCCAGTGAGGTCTTAATTGTTCCAGACAAGGTTTTATTCCTACACCACTGGTAAATATTTGGCCACAACCATTGGGCAAACCATTATCAAGAGCATTCCTAATACGGAATTCCAAGGGATCAATACCTAATTTTAAAGCAATCTCATCAAATAAAGTTTCCAAAGCAACAGTGGCTTGTGGTACGCCAAATCCTCTAAATGCACCTGCGGGTGTTGAGTTGGTCAGAATTGCTTTTGTCTCAGCAAGGAAATTTGGTACATAATACGGCCCGGTAGCATGAATCGGGACACGACTTATCACAGCTGGGCCCCAAGATGAATATGCACCTGTATTGAACTTTCCCTTAAAGTGAATTCCTTGAATTAAACCTTCCCTGTCAACACCGACCCTAATCGAAATTTTGGCAGGGTGTCTTTTTGTTGTGGATAAAAATGATTCCTGCCTGGTGTAGGCTATTCGCGCAGGTTGACCTGTTTTTAATGTAGCAAGAGCTAAATAGGGTTGAACAGACAAATCCAGCTTTGATCCAAATCCACCACCTACTGCGGTAGGAACAACCCTTATTTTTGTACGATCCAAATTCAGAACTTCTTGAAGGGATTCCAGGTCCATATATGTGGATTGGGTACAGGCATGGATAACCAATTGATCACCATCCATAAAGGAGTATCCTGCTTCCGTTTCGATATAGGCATGCTCTACAAATGAGGTTGAAAAATTGCTTTCACCAACAAACTCTGAACCTTGCAATCCAAGTTCATGATTCCCCTTTTTCACCAAACCCCTACAAAGAATATTTCCCGGTCTTTCTGGTAAAACATGATGAGCTTCATCTCCTTCTGCTTCATCCATATCCAACACTGGTGATAATTCTTCCCAGAATATTGGAAAATCATCTGCAGCAAATGAATTGATAAACTCTGGAAAACCAACAATTGCTGCTACGGCGGCCCCCTTGAATCTTGCCTCGTCTACTTCAAAAACCGGTTGATCAATAAAACCCGGGAAAATACCAAATTGATTTTTACCTGGTATATCACTGTGGGTTAGAATTGTTTCGACCTCGGGATTGTCTTCAACAAAGCCAGCAAGGTCTCCAAAATGGAAATTGGCTCGATTGTAAGGTGATCGAATAACCTTGACTACCAATGCATGTGGTGGAGCAATATCATCCCCAAATTGAAGGAGACCAGATATCTTGTCTTTCCCATCCAGATGCTTTTCGGGCTCTCCCAAGGTTGGAAAACCTGAAACTTTTTTCTTTTCTTCAGTACAGCTTACATCAAGAACTCCCTCAAGGAATTTCCGATACCCCGTACATCTGCAAAGCACGCCACCCAGGTAATCCATAACCATTTGTTGCGATGGCTGTTCTTCCTCTTGCAAAAGCCTATAGGCTGATACCACCATACCAGGTGTACAAATTCCACATTGTGCGGCTCCATGTTTTTGGAATGACTGGGAAAGGCTTTGGCCTAATTCTGTGCCAGTGACTATACCTTGCGATGTAAGAATGGTTTTACCTTCGACTTGCCGGGTTGGAGTTAAACACGAGCAAACGATTTCCCCATCAATTATTACTGAGCAAGCACCACAATCTCCGGCATTACAACCAACCTTTACATCCCTGACAAGTAATCTCTCCCTGAGACTTTCGGAAAGCCTCTCTGCAGGTTGAACATTGGTAACAAAAACCCCCTTGTTGTTCAGGGTAAATCCAATGTCCTCACCAGAATAAAATTGATCATGCTCACTCATGATATTGTAAGACCTTTTTTGATCGCTTCACCAATTGCACTTTGGCATAACTCGATAACTGCTGATTGACGATATTCTGTCGTACCTCTTACGTCTGTAATCGGGGATAATGCAGTTAGGTCCTTCTCCTCGACAGGGATGTATTGAAGCAAATCGGATGCTTTTAGTCCTGTTAGTTTTTCTTCAAGTGTCAATAACCTCCTGGCTACTGGTGAACATGAACCAACCGAAATATTCAGAAATTCAATTAGACCCTGTGGAGAAATGGTAACGGTCACGGCAACCATGGCGATTGATATAACAAGGTATTTCCTACTTCCCAGTTTGAGAAAGGAACTGGAAGTGTTATTTTGGATTTCGGGTACCCAAATGGCTGTAACCAATTCATTTGTTGTAAGATCAACTTCTCTAGGTCCCAGAACAAAATCTTCCAAATTTAGTAATCTTTTTGAACCCACTGATTGAACCTCAACCATGGCCTCCAATGTAAGTAGTGGTGGAATACCATCAGCTGCTGGTGAAGCATTACAAATATTGCCGGCAATGGTTCCTGAATTCTGTATCTGGATTGACCCAACCTCCTTGCCTGCAGCCTTTAAGCCATCAAAAGCGGGAGGAAAAGGATAGTCAATTATTTCGCTCCATGTTGTCGAAGCACCGATTCTCCACCCCGGGGATGTTTTGGTTATCCCCACCATTTCGCTTACTTTGCTGACGTCAACTATCCTGTCGGGTACATGCCCCACCTTCAAACCTGGATAAAAATCCGTACAGCCAGCAATTACTTTGGCAGGAGTTGCCATTGATGCCAAGGCAGAGGTTAAATTATCTGGAATTAAATGGACCAATCGAAACTCCTTTTATGTGAACTTAATAAATATATTTTGGTAAGAAAAACATTTAACGATGAAATTTTGTTTAGAATTTGTATCTTACAATTTGCTGCATTGCAGAATTTCTTAAAATAATTTATGGACAAAGAGACCATGACAGTAAGAGATAAACCCTGGATTATTAGAACCTATTCGGGACATTCCTCGGCAAAAGCTTCCAATGCCCTCTACAAAGCAAATCTGGCCAAAGGTCAAACAGGTTTATCAATAGCTTTTGATCTCCCCACTCAAACCGGGTATGACAGTGATCATATTTTATCCAGGGGAGAAGTAGGTAAAGTCGGAGTTCCCATTTGTCATCTTGGAGATATGCGTACTCTTTTTGATGGGATCCCCTTGGCCCGGATGAATACTTCAATGACCATTAATGCTACTGCACCCTGGTTATTGGCACTTTATGTAGCCTTGGCAAAAGAGCAAAATACCGATCCGGCTGAATTAAGGGGGACAGTTCAAAATGACTTGGTTAAGGAATACCTGAGCAGAGGAACCTTTATTTTTCCACCAGATGAATCTTTGAAATTAATGGGAGATGTAGCAACCTATTGCTTTCAGAAAGTACCAAAATGGAACCCAATGAATGTGTGTTCCTATCATCTGCAGGAAGCTGGTGCCACCCCGGTTCAGGAATTGGCCTATGCCCTGGCTACTGCCATTGCTGTTCTTGATGAAATCCAACCTCAGGTCCCGACAGAAGACTTTCCGCAGATTGTGGGTCGAATTTCATTTTTTCTTAATGCTGGCATAAAATTTATCACTGAAACATGTAAAATTAGAGCTTTTGTCGAGCTTTGGGATGATATTTGCCTGAACAGATACAAGGTGGAGGAACCAAAATACAGACGTTTCAGATACGGTGTTCAGGTCAACAGTTTAGGACTTACCGAACAACAGCCCGAAAATAATGTTTACCGGATTTTGCTGGAATTACTTGCTGTAACCCTTTCGAAAAAAGCCCGTGCAAGGGCAGTCCAACTTCCTGCATGGAATGAGGCCCTTGGGTTACCTCGACGATGGGACCAGCAATGGTCGCTCAGGATGCAGCAGATCCTAGCTTATGAAACCGATTTACTTGAGTTTGAAGATCTTTTTGATGGAAATCCCGAAATCGAAAAGAAAGTCGAAGAGATCAAAACCAAAGCTCTCGCAGAACTTAAGCAGATTATGACCATGGGTGGTGCTATCAAATCCATTGAGCATATGAAAAGACGACTCGTTGAAAGCAATGCCGAAAGAATACGGAAAATAGAATCGGGTGAAACTACCTTGGTTGGGGTAAATAAATTTGTGGAAGGTGAGCCCTCTCCCCTAGTCGCAGGGGATGATGCATTTCTAACTCCAAAGGAAACTGCAGAAGCCGTTCAAATCTCTTCCCTGATTGAATGGCGAGACTCTCGAGATAGCAAAGCTGTAACCAAGGCATTGAATGACTTGGCCAATTCTGCAAGGATTGGTGAAAATATAATGCCTGCATCTATAAAGGCTGCGCAGGCAGGTGTAACTACTGGAGAATGGGCACAAACCCTTCGTGAGATTTACGGAAACTATCGTGGTCCGCTTGGAATTTCCAGTACTCCCTCAAATAGAACCGAGGGATTGGATGAACTCAGAAGTGAGGTTGACAGGGTTTCTGAAGAACTTGGTTCCAGGGTAAAAATTTTAATTGGTAAACCTGGTTTGGATGGACACTCCAATGGAGCCGAGCAAATTGCCTTCAGAGCAAGAGACATTGGTATTAACATTGTCTATACGGGGATTAGGTACACTGTTGATGAAATTGTCAATACCGCTTTGGAGGAAGAAGTCCATCTTATTGGTTTATCTATTTTGTCAGGTTCACATATATCTCTTGTGGTTGAAATAATTGAAAAACTCAAGGAAAGGGGTGCAGGTAATATTCCTGTAATATTGGGTGGAATTATACCTGAAGAAGATCGTTCCCATTTGAAAGAATTGGGACTCTCGGCAATTTATACTCCCAAGGACTATGAATTGAATTCCATCATGAAAGATATTATTGAAATTGTCAGACAGCGGGTAGGAAACAGAATACCAACCTGTTAAAGCAAGGTTTTTGATTTGAAGTACGAAAGGTTTGATGTATCTTAAGGTACCTTAATTAGAAACCGCACTTTTTACTTCAATCTTTACTAACGGGTAATAGATGCCAAAAGTTAATCCTGAAATTCTGAAGTGGGCCAGAGATACTTCTGGATTGACACTAGAGGAAGCAGCCAAGAAACTTGGAATTAGAGATGCGTATGGCAAATCCGCTAAAGAACGTCTTGCTGCCATGGAATCAGGAGAGCAGGATCCAAGCAGGGCTGTTCTAAAAAATATGGCAAAGAAATACAGACGACCACTTATTACATTCTACCTTAAAGATATCCCCCCTGCTAACAAACTATTAGCGGACTTCCGTACATTATCTGAAACAGTCGACGAAGTTGATGTGGGACTAGCAGATGCAGTTGTGCGTGACATTTTAGCACGTCAAATTTTAATAAAAGGATGTCTTGAAGAAATAGGTGACGCAGAAAAATTAATATTTATCGACTCAAAGAAGCAAGTTGATGGTGTAGCTTCGATAGTAACTTCTATCAAAAAAGAACTCAGGTTTAGTCTTGATGCATTCCGTTCCGAGAAAGATCCTAAAGAAGCCTTCACCTATTTTCGTACCCTTACTGAAAATGCCGGTATCTTTGTAATTCTGGTTGATAACCTAGGAAACCATCACTCAACAATTAATGTGGAGGTCTTTCGTGGGCTCGCTTTTGCTGATGAAACAGCACCCTTCATAGCGATCAACGCAAATGATTCCCCAAGTGCATGGTCATTCACACTCGCACATGAACTTGCTCATTTATGGTTGGGTAATTGTGGTGTGAGTGGAGGAAAACCCAGGAGAAATATCGAAAAGTTCTGCAATGATGTAGCTAGTGAATTACTGCTCCCAAATCATGAGTTGAGGTATCTTGAAATAGATCAGAGATCCCCTTTGCAGAGTGCAATGGATCAAATTAGAGAATTCTCTAAAGAACGTAAGATAAGTAATACTTTGGTAGCATATAAACTATACAGGAGAGGTGCTTTCAATTTTGAAAAATATCTTGAATTACAAACCTCCTTCCAGAAGTTTTTCATCAACCAAAGAAGGAAAGAAAGAGAACACAGAGCAGGTGGTGGCCCTTCATATTACAAGATACGCAAACACCGATTAGGTAAGAATTTACTCCGGTTTGTTGAACAGATGATGCATGAGGGGAATCTTACTCCCACGAAGGCTAGTAAGGTTCTAGGTATCAATGCAAATAAAGTTTATACACTTTTTGAACAAGCCAATTCAAATCAATCTATTTGAATTTACGATATGCTTTACCTGCTTGACGCAAACGTGCTGATATTAGCCAAGAGTACATATTATGAGTTTGGCCGTGTTGATCAATATTGGGAATGGCTACTTCGTCAAGCTGATGAGGGTAATGTCAAATTACCCTTAGAAATATACGAGGAAATTACTCAGGGATCGGATGAGCTAAGGGATTGGGTAATTCAATATCGTGATGACCTAATTCTAGAGGAGAACATCAATAATGAACTCTTACAGATCGTTATTAGTGAGGGTTATGGTCCAAATTTAACCGAAGGTAATTTAGAAACTATGGGTAAGGATCCATATTTAATTGCTTACGCTATGGTAAATAGAACTCAAAGAACTGTAGTTACGGGAGAGAAAAAAACAAACAGACAACGCCAGAATAGAAAAATTCCAAATGTATGTGAAGATTTGGGAATTAGATGCATTGATCAATTTCAGTTTGGTAAAGAACTTGATTTCAGAATATCCCATTAATGATCAAAATTGAACTTACAAAAAGTTAGATCGGGTATATTTAAAATTTCTGGCCCTTAACCCTTTCTGTTCGCTAGCAACCAAATAAAGAAACCACCTCCTATCAAACCGGTTACTATTCCCACAGGTAATTCCTGCGGCGCAAACAGGGTTCGTGCCAGTAAATCGCACAATAGGAGAAATACGGCACCGATCATGGCGGAGATTGGTAGGACCCTGAAATTGTTCCCACCAACTAGAAAGCGGGCAATATGAGGAACCATTAAACCTACAAAGCCGATAACACCCGAATAGGATACCAAGACTCCTGTTAGAAAGGCCCCAACTACAAAAGCAATCAGTCTGAATCTGAATACGGGTATCCCCATCGTTGAAGCCGTTTCATCACCCATCGTCATGGCATTTAACGTCCCTGAATTTAGAATGAAATAACCAAAACATGTCAGGAGAGCAATCAGGGTTATCGGGATAATATTCCAGGTAGCAGTACCTAAACCACCCAACATCCAAAAGACTACCGTCTGTGTTGCTCTCGAATCACCAAGGAATATCAGGACGTTTGAAAAGGCCATGACCACGAATGAAACCGCAACTCCTATCAAAACCAACCGGGAAGCCGAAAACGAACTAGTTACTATGGAAAGCCACAGAACCAGGCCGGTAGCCATTACCGCCCCAAGAAAAGCAAACAAGGGTACGGTTATCTGACCAAAGATAAATCCTACATGCAGGAGAGCTAGAATGGCTCCAAATGCACCACCAGCCGATATTCCCAGTAAATGGGGATCTGCCAGATAATTGCGTGTCAAAGATTGCAGAGAAACACCAACAACAGCTAACCCTGATCCTACGATAGCTGCAAGTAAACTCCTTGGAAACCTTAACTCCCAGACAATGGCTTGGTGCCCCCTAGAAATGGCAGGATCAATTTCACCGGACAATAACGAACCTGCAAGTATCCCCAAAACATCCGTCAAAGGTACAGAGACACCTCCGAGTGAAAGAGATGCAAATAGCGAAACAAGAAGTATCCCCAGAAAAAGAAGAAAGACCAGTATGGGATTTAAATGCATTACCTTGCGTTTCTGAATTTGTTAGGTCAGGAAGGATTCCAGAATGCTGTTGCCAACTTTTTCAGGGCTTCAATATTCCTTGGTCCTGGTGTCGCTTCGTTGTACTCCAATACAACAAATCGGTCATTGCGAACTGCATCAATATCCCTGAAGGCCGGATGAGCTAACATAAACTGCCTTTTTTGCTCAGCTGTGACCTGACCATAATTTACAATTATAATTATTTCTGGATTCCGGTCTATAACCCCTTCCCACCCTACGGTAGTCCAGCTTTTCTCCAGATCGTCAAATATATTTCTACCCCCAGCGGCCTTAATCAGGGCATTGGGCATGGCATATTTACCGGCCGTAAAGGGAGTTTCCTCACCGCTGTCATAAACAAATACGCGGAGTGGCTCTTGTGGGATGTCCAAGGTGGAAAGAAAAGTGGTTACCTCATCCTTAAATTCTTCTACTACTGAATTTGCTTTTTTTTCTCTTCCAAAAATTTTTCCAAGAGTCATTAAATCCTTGTACATATCCTCAAGCGAAATCTCTGGTTTGGGGCCGAGATGAATGCACGATTCAGTAAGTTCATAGACCTGAATTCCAAATTGCTCCAATCGGTGAGGAGTTACATCGCCGTTGACTTTCAAGCCGTAATTCCAACCAGCAAAATAAAAGTCGGCATTTACCCCAAGTAGATCTTCCACTGTTGCCCTTTCTGACGAAAGCTGCTGCAAATCTGACAAGGAAGGTTGAAGATCAGAACGAATCTGACCTTTATCACTAATCCCGCTAAATCCTACCATCTTGTCCTGCAGGCCTAATACAAGCATCATCTCAGTGATATTCGTATCGTTCGATACGGCCCTTTGTGGGGAACTTTCAAACTTAACTGTTCTATTACAGCTTTCAATTGAAACTGGATAGGCAAAAATTGGCGAGGTAAAAATGCAGATAAATATGGAACATAGTATGCGGAACATATTTAACTCCTATTAGAGATGGAAAGAATAATGGGGTGTATTCAAAGGTGGTAGTAAATGCTTCCTGGTTGCAACCGAAAAAGTATTTGAAATCAACTCATTGGAAAGAATTTCTTCAGGTGTTCCAAAATCAACCATAGAACCATTACAAAGGGCGAGTACCTTATGGACAAACCCTGCAGCAAGATTCAAGTCATGTAAACTGCAAATAATGGTTATTCCCAAATTCTTTATCAGTGAAAGTAATTCCAATTGGTTCTTGATATCCAGGTGGTTTGTTGGCTCATCAAGAATAAGAACCTCTGGATTTTGGACCAGTGCTCGTGCCACCATGACTCTTTGTCTTTCCCCTCCAGACAGGGTGTGGATTTGTCGATGTGCCAAATGCTTTAGCTCAAGACGTTCAATTGTTTCCCAAACAATTTCATCATCACGGTACTTTCCAAAATTCAATTTGCTCTGGTAGGGAAGCCTTCCCAAACTGATGATCTCAAATACCTTCAGAGAAAAATTGGCTGTACTTTCCTGCAATACCGCCGAAATCTTTTGGGCAACAATTTTGGGATCCATTTTCCATATATTTTCATTATCAACAAGAATGGTGCCTGAAGTCGGTTTCAGATACCTGAATATCAAACGTAAAAGGGTTGATTTACCTGCTCCATTAGGGCCTATAACTCCAATTATTTCGCCCTGTTTGGCTGTAAAACTAATACCATTAATAATTGGAGGATGACGTAAGAGTCCCCAACTCAGGTTATTTACCTCTAGTTTTGTAGACATCATCAATTTAACCCTAAATATTAAACCTGAGTGTAACCACCCAAGTTTCAGTAATTTACCATTCAACCCTTTTCAGGTTGATCTTTATTCATGGTGAGTGGGGATGGGTTATCGGTAATCTGTTTTGCATTTGACCCACCCCGGAACACCCCGTCCGGAAGACAAACGTTAATGGCAGGTCTCCTGACTTGTGAGTCTTATCCTCTTGTACCTTCCCAACCTAGGTCAGTGGTATCCACAAGGGCCTCTTTCACTTACAGTTGCGGGGGCAGTTACGGCTTCAGTACCTCTACTGGCTACACCTCACCGTATTCCCTATTAATCCCAGTCTTATGACTTTTCGGGAACCATCAGGAGCATTTTTTAGATGTTTTCTTAAATTTGTAAAGGGAATTTTAATCGCTATTGGTAAATTCTATCACCAAAAAACCAGCTCAATCCGTATTTTCGGTTGTAATATTCTTTATTTCGTCAAGTGAAACAGTATCTTCATCATTGTCTAAAATATCATCCACATCATCTTCCAAGTCATCTTCAGAATCACTCTTCAAAGAGTCCTCTTCGGTACCTAGCTTCAGTTCTATGGTGGATAGGTCCTTTTCATCAGCGATACTATTTGGAGTGTCTTTGAAAAAGACTTCCAAATGGTCACCACAATTCGGACAAATGACAGGAAAACGCTGAAGATCATAAAACCTGGTACCACAGTTTTCACAATAATGTTTTGAACCCCACAATTCATTTGGCATTGATTTTCCCCTTAATTTGTTTTTTTTAACGTGGAAGAATAATTATCAGGTAGTTAAAACTATTTTGAATTACTAGGCATGAATAGCACCGTCACCACAAGCAAGAGCTGCTTCCTTTACTGCCTCAGAATAGGTGGGGTGGCCATGGCAGGTCAATGCAATATCCTCGGCCGAGGCTCCAAACTCCAGAGCCAGGCAAACCTCTTGAATCAAATCTGAGGCCGAGGGTCCTATTATATGGCATCCCAAGAGTTTATCAGTTTCCTTGTCGGCAAGCATTTTCACGAAACCACTTGCCTGAAATATTGACTTAGCCCGAGCATTTCCCTGAAAGGAAAATTTCCCAACTTTGTAATCCACTCCATCTTCCTTCAGTTGTTCTTCGGTTTTACCTACTGCAGCTACCTCCGGCTGGGTGTAAATTACAGAAGGAATAACATCATGGTTTACATAGCCTTTGTTGCCCGCAATTTCCTCAGCAACTGCCACACCTTCATCTTCGGCTTTATGTGCCAGCATGGGACCAGGTGTTACGTCTCCTATGGCATAAATCCCTGTTACATTGGTTTGAAAAACAGAATCTACTTCAACTTGACTCTGTTGGGTAAGGTTAATACCGAGTTTGTCTAAACCAAGACCTTCGGTATAGGGTCGTCTGCCGGTAGAAAGCAGAACAATATCTGCCTGGGCGTACTCTTCCTTCCCTGATTTTCTGACTTTGTAACTGACCTTATTGCCCTTATCATTCTTGGTAACAGAGGTTACTTCTACCCCCAGTTTAAAAGCAAGGCCCTGTCTTTTCAGCAATCTTTGAAATGTTTTGGCGACTTCTAAATCCATCCCAGGGGTAATTCCATCCAGATATTCCAGGACTGTAATCTTTGAGCCTAGTCTTGCAAATACAGAACCCAATTCAAGACCAATCACACCTGCACCAATAATTACCAAATTCTCAGGTATGGAGGTTAATTCCAAGGCTCCTGTAGAAGTAACCACTGTTTGTTCGTCAATCTCCACACCCTTCAGAGTACTGGGCTCTGATCCTGTTGCGATTACAATGTTTTTGGTTTGGTAAGTTTGGTCACCGACCTTTACCTTGCCAGGTTCAACTATTTCTCCCTTTCCCTTTATCCAGTCCACCTTGTTCTTTTTAAACAGGAACTCAATACCCCCGGTATTTGCATCAATCGTTGATTGCTTGTATGCAAGCATCTTTTCCCAATCAATTGAAAGAGAATCCGCCTCAATCCCTACCTTGGCAAAATTATGTACTGCTTCATGGTATTGATGGGATGCGTGTAAGAGGGCCTTGGAAGGAATACACCCAACGTTGAGACATGTCCCACCGAGTGTTTCCCTACTTTCAACACAAGCTACTGAAAGACCTAACTGACCCGCTCGGATAGCACAAACATAACCACCTGGGCCACCCCCAATAACAATTAAATCGTAAACAGCCACTGTATTCCCTTATTCAAATTGTTGTATCATCTAAGCGGTGAAATTGTTTCAGCCCAGTGAACCAAATAACAACATCCCATTTGATGGAGATGAATTAAATTTCAAGTAACATCCGCCTTGGATCTTCAAGTGCTTCCTTAACCCTTACTAAAAATGTGACTGCACCTTTTCCGTCGACTATTCGGTGGTCATAGGAAAGAGCAAGATACATCATGGGGCGGATTACTATTTCGCCATTGATGGCTACAGGCCTTTCCTGTATTTTGTGCATCCCCAGAATACCCGACTGTGGGGGATTCAATATTGGAGATGACATTAAGGACCCGTAAATTCCACCATTGGAAATTGAAAAAGTCCCGCCATGCATATCTTCCAGCGTTAATTTCCCTTCCCGTGCCTTTTTGCCAAAATCTGCAATGGTAAGTTCGATTTCACCAAAATTCATATCCTGGGTATTTTTGATGACCGGTACAACCAAACCTGTTGGTGTCCCGACAGCGATCCCCATGTTTACATATTTGCGGAAAATAATGTCAGTTCCATCAATCTCACCATTCACCTCGGGCACCTCCAGGAGAGCATTGGAACAGGCTTTTACAAAGAAGGACATGAAACCTAGCTTGATACCGAACTTTTGACTGAAATCTTCCTTGTATTGTTTTCGAAGTTGCATGATTTCAGTCATGTCAACTTCGTTATAGGTCGTTAAAATGGCTGCAGTATTCTGGGCAGACTTCAACCTGCTTGCTATGGTCTGCCTTAAGCGTGACATTGGAATCCGTTCTTCGAAATCTCCCACAGGTTCCCCAGCTTGCTGACTTTTCATTGAAGAAAGATCAGTGAAATTAATCACGTCATGCTTCATGACGCGCCCACCTTTACCTGTTCCGGCAACTTCATCCCTCTTGATTCCCTTTTCAGCCATTAGCTTTTTGGCAGAGGGGGCATCCTCAAGTGCCTTTTCTTTCATTGGTTCAGCTTCAGGTTCAGGCTCCTTGGTGGTACTCTTCTTTGCAGCAGCAGGCTTTGATGCACCCTCTGGGATTCCTTCGGTTAATACCGCCAAAAGAGCATCAACAGAAACATCTTCACCCTTGGCGGCTACAATTTCGCTTAATACACCGCTTTTTGGTGAGCGCACCTCAATTGCAACCTTCTCTGTATCAAGGTCACATACAACCTCGTCCTGTTCTACCACATCCCCTGCCGCTTTATACCAGTTTCCGACAGTGGCTTCTGAAATACTTTCTCCCAGAGTTGGTACCCGAATTTCAATGGACATATTTCTAATCCCTATTCCAAGGCCTTATCAATTAATTCTTTCTGTTCTCTGCGGTGTTGTTCCAACAAACCAGTTGCCGGAGATGCCGAAGCCTGTCGACCGACATAGCGTGCCCTTTTGGTTTTAGCTTTAATACGGTTTAGAGCCCACTCCATATTAGGTTCAATAAACGACCAACTACCCTGATTTTTAGGTTCTTCCTGACACCAGACCATTTCTGCCTGTTTAAACCTCTTCAACTCTGTTATTAAACTCCTTGCTGGGAACGGATAAAGCTGTTCAACCCTAAGAAGGTAAATATCCTTTATATCTCTCTTATCCCTTTCATCAAGAAGATCATAATATACTTTCCCACTACAGAGAACGACTTTCCTTATCTTACTATCTGCAACCAGAGTATTGTCGGAATTTCCCTTTTGAGCGTCATCCCAAAGTACCCTGTGGAAGGTAGTTCCCTCATAAAAATCTTCCAATCTTGAAACAGCCATTTTATGTCTTAGCAAGGATTTAGGAGACATTATGATTAGAGGCTTGCGGAATTCGCGGTGTAACTGCCTCCTTAGAATATGAAAATAGTTGGCTGGGGTTGTACAATTGGCAACTATCCAGTTATCTTCTGCTGATAATTGAAGAAATCTTTCCAATCGTGCCGATGAGTGCTCAGGACCCTGACCTTCAAAACCATGTGGCAGAAGAACAACCAACCCGGACATGCGCAACCATTTCCTTTCGCCGGAGGCGACAAATTGATCAAAAATTATCTGTGCTCCATTGGCAAAATCACCAAACTGAGCCTCCCACAATACCAGGGCATTGGGTTCGGTTAATGAATAACCATATTCAAATCCCAATACGGCAAATTCGGAAAGCATGGAATCAATAACCTGCAGTTTTTTCTGTTCTTGATCCAAGTGATTCAGGGGATAATATTCTTCCTCTGATTCTTGATCAATAAAGGCCAGATGACGTTGACTGAAAGTTCCCCTGGTACTATCCTGACCGGAAAGTCTAACCGGATATCCTTCAAGTAACAAACTGCCGAAAGCTAAAGCTTCGCCTATTGCCCAGTCACATCCTTCACCAGTTTCAAAAACCCTTTTCCTTCCTGCCAGGATTCTCTTCAGGGTAGGATGGATATTGAACTCTTTAGGATAATTCGCCAAGCTATTGCCAATTTTCTGAATTACTTCGGTTGTAATACCTGTCCGACCTCGCTCATACTGTTCTGGCAGAGTTCGAAGATGTGCCCATCTTCCATCGAGCCAATCGGCCTCATTGGGGCGATAAGCATCAGCCAATTCCAATTCACTTTCCAACTTTTCCCGGAATCTGGCTTTCATTTCAAGAATATCATCCTCTGGAACCAGACCTTCCTGTCTCAGTTTTTTGGAATAAATTTCTAGTGTTGTTCCGTGTCTCTTAATGTTTCTATACATTCGGGGCTGAGTAAACATGGGATCATCACCCTCATTGTGCCCAAATCTTCGATAGCAGAACATGTCAATGATCACATCCTTGTGAAATTTCTGCCTAAATTCCGTTGCAACCTTGGCTGCATGCACAACAGCCTCGGGATCATCACCGTTGACATGAAAAATTGGAGCTTCCGTCATCATGCCGATATCTGTTGGATAAGGCGAAGATCTTGAGTAAAAGGGTGCGGTTGTAAAACCGATTTGATTGTTGACAACAAAATGGATAGTGCCACCTGTTTCGTGACCATCAAGCCCCGACAATCCAAAACACTCGGCTACTATTCCCTGACCTGCAAAAGCTGCGTCTCCATGGAGCAAAATCGATAAAACCTTGGTGCGATCCTTATCATTAAGTTGATCCTGTTTGGCGCGAACCTTGCCAAGCACAACCGGATTCACAGCTTCCAGATGAGACGGATTCGCTGTAAGGGACAAATGAACATTATTCCCGTCAAATTCACGGTCAGAAGAGGCTCCCAAATGATATTTCACATCTCCCGAACCCTCAATTTCCTCAGGTTTATAACTCCCTCCATGGAATTCGTGCAAAATTGCCCTGTAAGGCTTGCCCATCACATTAGCCAGTACGTTCAGTCTACCCCGGTGAGGCATACCTATGACAATTTCCCTTACACCTAATGAGCCACCACGTTTAATTATCTGTTCCATGGCGGGAATAAGTGACTCTCCCCCATCAATCCCAAACCTCTTTGTTCCGGTATATTTTACATGGAAGAACTGTTCCAGACCCTCAGCTTCAATCAGCTTGTGTAGAATTGCGCGCCTGCCTTCCGAGGTAAATTGAATTTCCTTACCATAGCCTTCAATTCTCTCTTTCAGCCAACTGGATTGCTCAGGATCTGAGATATGCATGTACTGGAGAGCAAAAGTCCCACAATAAGTTCGCCTTACCAACTCAATGATCTGACGCATGGTAGCAGTTTCAAGACCAAGGACATTGTCAATGAAGATGGGACGATCCATATCGTCCTCAGTGAAACCATAATTGGATGGATCAAGCTCGGTGTGGGGTGCATGATGATGTAGACCGAGTGGATCGAGTGTAGCTATACGGTGTCCCCTGATCCTGTAGGCACGGATGACCATAAGAGCCCGAATTGAATCCAGTACTTTCTGGTGGATTTCCATTTCGGAAATCCCCAACATTCCACCTGATGAAATTTTTGCCCTGAGTTTGGCCTCTATGTTATGACCAAATTCCTCTATCTCAGGGTGCCAAATCCCGTCTAAGGCGGATAAATCCTCTGTCCGCTGGATGTGAGGCCAATTTGATCTGCTCCAGGATGGACGAGCCCCATTTGAACTGTCCACTGAACCTATTGAATTGAAATATTCCCTCCAGGTACTGTCCACTGAATCGGGGTTGGAATTAAATTTCCTCTGGAGTAATTCAATGTACTCCGCATTTCCTCCTGACAGAAAACTCGTTGAATGCAAATCTTTGTTGGAAATTTTCTCGGCCATAATATCACCAAAATCGTTTGGATTAAATTTTTACTTCTGCTAGCACTTTATTGCCTCTAAAACGGCTTCACCCAAGGTTGCAGGGCTATCCGCGATAACAATCCCAGCCTTTTTCATGGCCTCGATTTTATCACCAGCACCTCCTTTACCACCGGATATAACTGCTCCGGCATGCCCCATTCTTCTTCCTGGTGGAGCGGTAAGACCTGCGACAAAACCAGCGATTGGTTTTTTTCTACCCTTCAGTGCTTCGTCTTCAATAAACTGTGCGGCTTCCTCTTCGGCACTGCCACCAATTTCACCAATCATTATTATTGATTCCGTTTCATCATCTGCCAGAAACAGCTCCAGTGCATCAATATGTTCTGTCCCTTTGATTGGGTCTCCCCCTATTCCTATACAGGTCGATTGCCCCAATCCAATATCAGTTGTTTGTTTGACGGCTTCGTAAGTTAGTGTACCTGACCTGGAAACGACACCAACGGATCCCCTTTTATGAATATGCCCCGGCATTATACCAATTTTACATTCTCCCGGTGTGATGACACCTGGACAATTGGGTCCAACCAGACGGGATTGTGATCCTTGCAGTGCCCTTTTTACCGGTATCATATCCAATACCGGAATCCCTTCAGTAATACAGACAATGAGTTCAATTTCGGCATCTATGGCTTCCAAGATGGCATCAGCAGCAAAAGGTGGCGGCACATAGATCGCAGTTGCATTGGCACCTGTATTTTCCTTTGCCTCATGGACGGTATCAAATACAGGAAGGTCAAGATGCTCACCTCCTCCTTTTCCAGGAGTTACACCTCCAACCATCCTGGTTCCGTATGCGATAGCCTGTTCAGAATGAAATGTTCCCTGGGAACCTGTAAATCCTTGGCAAATTACTTTAGTGTTTTGGTTAACCAGAACTGCCATTTATTAATCACTTTCTTTAAAATATTTTACCAGGAGAAACTATTTTACAGCATCCACGATCTTTTGAGCTGCATCACCAAGATTGCTTGCTGCTATAACGTTTAGACCACTTTCGGCAATAATTGAATTACCTTTTTCGACATTCGTACCTTCAAGTCTTACAACCAAAGGAACCTGTAGCCCGACATCCTTTACAGCTTCAACTATACCATTGGCAATTATGTCACATCGCATTATGCCACCAAATATATTTACCAGGATGCCTTTCACCTTTGGGTCAGAAGTGATTATCTTGAAAGCTTCAACTACTTTCTCCTTGGTGGCTCCACCTCCAACATCCAGGAAATTGGCCGGCTCCGAACCGTAGAGTTTGATTATGTCCATGGTTGCCATGGCCAACCCAGCCCCATTGACCATACAGCCGATCTCGCCGTCCAGAGCGATATAATTCAAATCATATTTGGATGCTTCCAACTCTTTGGGATCTTCTTCGGATTCGTCTCGGAGAGCCAGAACTGAAGAGTTTCTGTAGAGGGCATTGGAATCGAATCCCATTTTGCAATCAAGACATTTCAAATCCCCGCTTTTGGTCACAATCAGGGGATTAATTTCCAGAAGTTCTGCATCTTTTTCAAGAAATAACCCATACAGACATTGGATAAGCTTGACACACTGCCTGATAGACTTGCCACCTAACCCAAGTGCAGCAGCTGCCCTACGACCATGATACCCCTGAATTCCAGTGGCTGGATCAACCCTGAAAGTTACAATTTTTTCCGGTTCATTCGCTGCTACATCCTCAATATCCATACCACCTTCGGTTGAACAAACAAATGATATTTGAGATGTAACCCTATCCAGAAGAATTGCCAGATAAAGTTCCCGATCAATTTCTGCCCCATCTTCAATATAAATTCGGTTTACCTGCTTACCTGCAGGTCCGGTTTGGTGGGTTACCAACGTCCTGCCGAGCATCCTTCTGGCTTCAATGGCTGCGGCTTCAACTGATCTGGTGATCCGAACACCACCGTCAGAACCTGCATCAGCTTCCTTAAATGTTCCCTTGCCTCTACCGCCAGCATGGATTTGTGCCTTGACAACCCAAACTGGACCATCCAATTCAGCAGCTGCAGTTTTTGCATCTTCGGCGCGTAGAACTGCTCTACCATCTGCAACCGGTGCACCATAGGCTCGAAGTAACTCTTTAGCCTGATATTCATGGATGTTCATATGAAATTTTCCTTAATTTTTGTTCAATGGTGAAGGCCGGTTCTTATCAGCATAAAGACATTAAGAAATTATTTTGGTCTTGTATGGAACAATTTCCAAATAAGTTTCCCTATTTAGTTACCTAATTCAGGATCAATTGAACAGCAGGCATTCAAAAGGTTTTTGACTGCTGTCACTGATTTCATAAATAAATTATTCTCTTCCTCGTTCATGTTTATCTCAATAACCCTTTCTACACCTCCATTACCAATAACTACAGGTACACCTACATATAATCCATCCAGACCATAACTCCCTTCAAGATATGCGGCACAGGGTAGAACACGTTTTTGATCCTTCAGATAGGATTTAGCCATTTCTATTGCCGAGGCAGCAGGCGCATAAAATGCCGAGCCTGAACCCAATAAATTGACAATTTCGGCTCCACCATCCCGAGTACGCTGAATGATCTGATCCAATTTTTCCTGCGTTGTCCACCCCATTTCCACTAAATCAGGCAAGGGAATTCCTGCCACTGTTGAATACCTTGCCAAAGGTACCATGGTATCACCATGCCCTCCTAAAACAAAGGTAGTAATATCTTTCATCGAAACATCAAATTCCAGGGAAAGAAAATGTCTGAAACGTGCAGAGTCCAAAATTCCTGCCATTCCCACTACCATGTTTGGAGATAGACCAGAATAATGTCTCAGTGCCCAAACCATGGCATCCAAAGGGTTGGTAATACATATCACGAAAGCATTGGGTGCATATTCTGCAATACCCTCACCCACCGCTTTCATGACTTTAAGGTTTATACCGAGGAGATCATCCCTAGACATACCGGGTTTCCGTGGAACACCGGCAGTTACAATACATACATCTGAATCAGCAATGCAACTGTAATCATTATTTCCAACCAGACTGATGTCAGACTTGATTACCGGGCAACTTTCAGCAATATCCAAAGCTTTCCCTTGGGGGATTCCTTCAACAATATCAAAAATTGCTACATCTCCCAATTCCTCCATCGCTACCAAATTGGCCAGTGTCCCGCCAATTTGCCCAGCTCCGATCAACGAAATTTTGGATCTAGCCATAAAATACCCCCCCGTAGTTGAATGTGACTTTAAGATGATAATACTTGTGTTGACATACTAGTCAATTAACCAAGTTCTTGTTTCAAGTGAAGTATTTTTCAATCTCTCAGGCAAGTTTGCCTAATAAAACCTGTGCCTGCCTGATTGATGCATAGTCAATGAGCTTGCCTTCAAGTGAAACTGCCCCCTTGCCCTCTTCTTCAGCTTTCTTCATTGCAGCTACAATTTTTCTGGCCTTTTCAATTTCTTCTTCAGAAGGACTCATGACTTCATTGGCTAACAAAATTTGGCTAGGATGAATTGCCCACTTACCTTCACAACCCAATGCCGAAGCCCTGTAAGCTGCGGCTTTATAGCCTTCCGGATCAGAATAATCCCCGAAGGGGCCATCTATTGGCCGCAATCCGTTTGCCCGGGCTACAACAACCATTTTTGACAAAGCATAGTGCCACATATCCCCCCAATGTTTTTCTCTGACATCCTGTGTTATTGGATCAGTCAAAATTACGTAATTAGGGTTTGGACCACCGATATTTGTTGTCCGGGCCTGGGTTGAGGCAGCATAATCTGCCACACCGAAATGGAGGCTCTCGTTTCGTGTGGAAGCTCCAGCAATCTGGGATAAGTTTTGCATACCCAAGGCGGTTTCAATTATAAGTTCGAATCCGATACGGTTGTTGAATCCCTTAGCAGTTTCAATTTGTGTTACAAGCATATCCAGGGCATAAATATCAGAACTGGTGCCAACCTTGGGGACCATTATCAGGTCGATATACTGGCCAGCCTGTTCAACAACATCTACAATATCCCGATACATCCAATGAGTATCCAGGCCATTAATCCGGACTGAAACTGATTTCGAACTCCAGTCAAGATCGTTCAATGCTTCAATAATATTCTTTCTGGCTTGATCTTTTTGATCAGGGGCGACAGCGTCTTCCAAATCAAGGAAAATAACATCAGCTGCGGATTTCAGTGCCTTTTCAAAGAATTTGGACTGGCTTCCTGGTACTGCCAATTCACTCCTGTTAAGCCTCGCTTTTGTTTCTCGTGTTTCACAAAAACTCATTCTAAACTCCAATTCCCTTTCACCATAACTTCTTTACTAAATTAATTGGCTCTTTAAACATTCTTATCTATCGGATCAGTTTGAAGTTTAATTTAGTTCAGTTTGAGTTCATTAAAACTCACAATTCAAACTAAATATTTTTTGTTGTTGATAACTTTTTACCCTTCACTTTCTTTAATCCCCAACAATTGAGATTAGAAAATTTTGGTACATCTATCTGACCTCATTCCCAACTGATGGAAAACAAAAGGTCGCCTATCCCAATTTCCAACAGATGCTTTTCAACAACTGAAAACTAAATTTTTTGATTCAAATGAGGGTTTGAAAGTTTATAACCGAATTTCAATTCGAGTTAGCTACTTTATGAATTCAAGAACTGAATAGGATAATTGGCACTTTGATTGAGGTTAACCCCGTGCAGACTATAGTACTTAACCAAGCCTCTAACCATAAATCCTCTTGGTTCGGTCTAATACATCTAAACCCAACTCATGAAGAAAATACAGCATGTCAATGAAGATCCAGTTTTCAGCCAGTAGATCCCCTTCTCGATGGTATAGGTCGACAACTCTCATATGTGCTGTTTTATCACTCCCCGGGAATCCCATAAAACCACCAGTTGATTTCATGGACAGATTGGGCCAGCCAAAAAAGCCACCAAACTTACCTTCTGAAAACCTGGCAATATGACCCAAGAATTCAATTTCAGTTAAACCCTCACTAAAAGGACCTTGATGTTGGTCTTGATATCTAGGAACTGTGTAGGTTGCCCCTATTCCAGCAGGACCAAACCATATCATGTCTTCATGCCATGTCTCTCTTAATTCATCCAAAGGAGATTCAAGGTCAGAACCAACCAGGTCATCAACCATACGATTGATCAAATTTATAGTCTTTAGGGATTCATCAGGATCACTTTTCGTATAAAGCAGACCATCATGCGTGAAAGGACCTGGAGTAAGAAACCAAGCGCCGGTTTCGCTGGGAAAGGGATCAATCCCCACTTGCTTCATTATTGCCGGAATATCAAAGAACATAGCTGTCTGAGCAATTTTACCATCTTTTACTTCAGTGAACTCAACAAACCGTAAAAAGGTCATTTTCCTATTGGGGGGAATTCCAAGCCAGCTTTTATCAAAAAGACCCATTAGATGTCCCATGCAGCAGACCCACTCACCTCCATATGGCATAATGTCGTTGGTTCCAGCAAAAAAGATGTCAGGTCGACGTTGAATTGGTCCTATGGCATTCTTGAAGGGTTCCCAAAATTTTGCACTGACTTCATCCACTCCATGCAGTTCATTGAATGGATGCATACCACGCCAATGATAATCCTGGTGGACATAATTCGACAGTACTTTCGAGATATCTTCCTTTGGGCAAGAATCTAGTTCTTTATAAAAATCCCTGACAAGTTGTTTTATATCCTGATAATCACTCATAGCCCTAACACCTTAATGAATTTTCAATAGTTTCTATTGAGGAAAGTCTTTCAAAAAGTCATATCCGAGTTGCTTGAATACGTCGATATGATCAATAATAACCCAATTTTCGCTGAGCTTACCATCCCTGACAGACCAGAAATCGGAAAACCTCATTCGCATGGGCTTTCCAGTAGCAGAAATTCCCAAATAAACTCCCTGATGGGTTCCAGTTACAAAACCCGTAGCAGCTACCCAATTCTCATCAGCAAATTCTATATCATTTTTGGCATGGTAATCTGGAAAGGCTTTGTAGAAAGGTCTAAGGACCTGGTTCTTAAAACCGTCCAACCCATGAATGGAACCAAAACCCAAAGGCCCGTGCCAAATCATATCCTCATGCCAGTATTTGTCATGAGCTTCAATATCCTGCCGATTCAGTGCTTCATACATTTCCTGCACCAACTTTAAGTTGTAATCACGAGACATAAACATCTACCCCTTTACTGCTCCCGCAGTCATTCCTTCAACAATTTGCTTTTGGAAAAGCAAAACCAAAAATAGCAATGGAATTGTTACCGAAACTGAACCTGCAATTCCATGCATTAATCTTTCCATACTTCGGTTTTGTCCCATGTAATTTCCCAAAGCCGCAGTCATGGTAGTCATATCTCCACTCATGAGCTGACTGGCTATCAGAAAATCATTATACGCCAATATAAATGAAAACAACCCTGCGGTTATAACACCCGGCCACATAACCGGTATGATTACGAGCCGAAAAGCCTTCCATCGGGTACACCCATCAATCATTGCTGCCTCGTCAAGTTCCTTGGGTATGCTACGGAAAAAAGCCCTTAACATCCAAATCGTAAAGGGTTGGTTTATGGCCACGAGAACAATAATCAAAATTTCGTAACGGCTCCACAATCCCATCTCATAGAATATGGGTTTATATGCTGTCAACAGTACAACATGTGGGAGAGCCCTGAACACAAGTGCTGCCACCAAAAGCCAAAAACCCATCCGTCCTCCATAACGGGCGAGTGCATAGCCAGCCAAACATCCAACCGTAAGTGATACAGCAACGGTGGCAAATGTGACAATAACGGTGTTGATGCCGTAACGCCAAAATTCATCAACAAACCAGACATGAAAATAATGCTTGAAAGTGACAGGAGCAAAAAGTGTTGGGCTTGATGAAAAAGCCTCGACGGGTGTTCTGAGAGAAATCAAAAACATCCAGAAAAATGGGAACAAGGCAAGGAATAACCATAGTCCCAAACCGCTATTGGTTATAGCCGTGAGAAAAAATGATTTTCGGGTTTTCAATTTATTGCCTTTTGTTCTTTGAAAGTATGACGGAGGATGGGGATCAGTAGTATTACCACGCCAATAATGGTCAGTATTGAATACGCCGCAGCCTTATGAATGTTATCCTGAACTCCCAAGACAAAATAAGTCAGGTACTGAACCGAATTTGCATAGACCGAAGTCCCGAAGACGAGGATTGGTTCAAATACACGATATGCATCCATAACATGAATCATGGTGATGACAGCCAATAGAGGTGTCAGGTGGGGAATAATAACATATCTAAGTCTTTGCCAGGCATTGGCCCCGTCAATCATGGCAGATTCAAGCGGGTCTCTCGGCATGGTCTGAAGTCCGGCATAAAGGATAATGAATGCAAACGGAGCTGCAAACCAGATGCCATAAAGGATAATAAGTATTCGGGTAGAAATCTGGCTTGAAAGAAAATAGATTTGTCCAAATCCCAATTGTTTCAAAATCACTGAAACAATCCCATTGTCCAAAAACATCCAGAAGATTGCTGATGACGATACGATCGGTGTTACGATCATCGGTAAAAGGGAAATAAAAACCAGAGATCCACGCAGTTTTTGGGTTACGCTGTTGACAGCCAATGCAACACCGAGACCAATGATCAGGATGGCCGGTGTCGTGAAGAAAGTGTAAAGGAGTGTAAATTCGAGAGCACTCCAAAAATCGTAGTTCGAGATTTTCTTATATAACTGAGTAACTTTACCACCCAAACCCGCATCATCTGGAAAGGGCCCATGAAACGCCTCCCTAATACCTTCAATTTCTGATGCTTCTTTTAGGTTTCTACCTCCGACATACTCCCAGATAAATATTGTATCTCCATTGTCATCCAATACTGGCTGCGGAACGGTACGAGTTACTTCTCTGGTTTGCCCTCCGAATAAGGGAACCTCTGTGGTTACTTCCCTCAGTTCTGTTTTGACGTAGGATTGATAAACCGATAGAAAAATAACCCCTACAAGGGGTAAGGCAATCAACAATAGCATTGAGGCCACTGAAGGGGCCACAAACGCCATAAAAGTCTTGGCCTTCATCAATCAGTGTACTTGCAAAAAGATCTTGGGGAAGTTCCCTTCCCCAAGAAATAGTAATAATTTAGTTAAGGTAACCAGCGTCCCGTGCCGCCTTGGTATACTCAGCCTCGGCATCAGCAAGGGATTGAGCAGCACTTTCTTTACCGGCCAAAAAGTCCCCGATATTGTTTCCAATAGCTGAATGGGCCAATCCAGATTGTGGATTCATGGGAAACGGTGGCGCCCCCTGCATTATCGTGTCATTTACCGATTTGGTAAAGTCGTTGCTTTGATAGTTGGAACGCAACCATAATGCCACATCGTTATTTTTTTCAACAACCTCTGGCCTTAACGCATGAAGCATTACTTGGAAGGCGACGTCAGGATCACCATCAAGATTCTTGGGAATCACATAACCATCCCACCAGAACAGGGACGAAGGAGCTCCACCTGCCTTGGCAGCTGGTGCCGGAGCCAATCCAATTTTACCCACAACGATACTCTCATTGGGATCTTCAACCCCCGCTGCTTCATTTTGCCACTGAATAGCCATCGCAATCTCACTCTGGCTCAGTTGCTGATTAACATTTCCAAAGTCATGGGAAAGGGCATTCGGTGACATGTACTGTGTTAACTTGCCCATAATCTCCAGTGCTTCAATTCCTTCAGGACTGTTAAAGGCAGCTTCTGAAGTTTCCGGATCAAATAACCGTCCACCATTAGAGAACAGGATGTTTACAAACTCGTTACCTCTTTCCCAATTGCCAGGACCGCCAAATGCAGCGCCGTACGGGTAATCAATTTCGTCATCATCCATTAGGACTTCGGCAGCAGCGAGCAGCTCATCCCAAGTTGTCGGTACTTCCAGGTTGTGCTTTTCTAAAATATCGGTTCGATAGAACAGTACCTGGGCGTTAGCCATGAAAGCAATTGCCATTATATCATCACCGAAACGAATCAGCATCTGATCCTCAATCTGCCCCTGTTCCCGATATTTTTCGACAAGATCATTTAGAGGTAGCAATTCACCATTAGCCTGATGAGACGTAATTGAAAAATTGGCCACCGCAGAAAGGTCATACGGTGATGTCGAAGCTGCGAATGCGACTTCTCTTTCCTCCTGATGTGTAGTTGTAAGTTTGGCATCTACCTTGAGATCATCCCTTTCACATTCCTCCATCGTGTTGGCAAGAACCTCAAGTGCATCAAAGAAGTTTGATAGGACATTTACTTCCCCACTTCCTGTTACATTACATTGCGCATTTGCAAAGACTGGTAAGATTGCAAATACAACCGCAGTAATTGCTGTTTTTATCCGAGACATATTTTCCTCCCTTATTGTCTTAGAAATTAACTCATAATCTGCATGATTATTCCAAATTCGTTAAAGATGGTCCATTCCTTTTGGATCTTGTTATCCTTGATGTGCCATTGAGTAATCCCCCAAAGATGTACCTCTTTACCTGATGGTTTCCCATAAGGACCATTTCCTCGATGTGTACCTACTGCACCCCACCGAACTGCAACCAGGAAACCATCCTTTGGGTTTCCCATCCAATAGAGATCATCCACAGTCAAGGCCAGATTGGGAAACATGGCTAGAACAGACAATATAAACGATTTGATCTGGCCTACCCCTCGGTAAATCCTTCCTGTTGCTCCTTCATAGACAATTGATGGTGAGTAAATCTGGTCTAGAACTGAAAAGTTGCGACGATTCCAGATTGTATGAAAACTCGCGTGAACAAAATCTTCCACGTCTTCAATCTCCTTGGGAATTGATTGGATTGGCGGCTTGTTTTGGCCTTGGGTGCGTTGAGGTTCACTTGCCAGAAAGTTTGGAGCAAAGGGACCTTCATCTCTGTCAACCATTAATTGCTTGGCACATGCTATTGGATCCATCCCCAATTGCTTGAGCATTCCTGCCGTGTCATACTGGACATGCTCAAGATAAATTTCGTTATCTCTTGAAACGCAGTTTGCAATACAAAACAATCGAATAGGGTTCCCTGTGGGACTTCCGAAACGGCTATATCCCGTGTTTGTACCCAAAATCATTGTCCGGTGAGACGTATGAAATCCTCTTGTTTCATCACCTGCCCAAATAACCTCATCAGCAACAAGCCTAATATCAGGGAAGGCATTGTTTGTATGTACTGTATCGGCGACAATTTTATCTCTCCCATACTGTAGTCCCACATCATCCCATACCCTGCAATCATGACTGTAGGTATCGTATATGTATCCGATGTCTTTTTGTTCCCAAATGCGGTGGGTAATCCGAACGATATAATCTACAATATCTGTATAGGTATCTTCAAAACCTCGCATCGGGTGCAGACGGTTTGATTCCTTCCGCCCCCGCAAAAACATTTCTGTTCCACCTTTACGGTACTCATCAAGCGATATTGCAAAATCGTTTGGCATGCTTGAAGCAGGTAAAGGATCAAACCTCTGTGCAGCATCAGGCTGGGTTTCTGAATTATCCATCTCCACTCCCCTATTCAGAATCTTTCAATGACTTTACATTAAATCATACAACTATCAAATCACTTTTTAACATTCCAAATATACCAACAAGTAAGCCTAGTTTCATTGTACTGAAATTATAACGTTTGAGCTTAGTTTGATCAAAACCCAGTTAAATGAACTTTTCCTGGCAAGGTTCGTTTCTCGCAAATACCCCCCCCTACCTCGCTTACTTTTTATGTCCAGGTGTTGATTAAAGGTGAAAAATCGGACACTTGGATAATCAATTCTGATATCAAAAAACTTCGATTCTGTAATACACACCCTGGGCTTTGAATTTCTTTACTTTATACTATTTCTTGCTTTGACTAGCAGATTATCGCAATCAAAATAAGGGTAAATTATCCAATTCTCCTAAGTTTCAATTCGAAGGCTTATTTATGACAAACTGGTCATCAAAGACAAATTTTGGAAACTATTTTGAGGATTTTCGTATCGGTCAGAAAATTGATCATGCAACTCCCCGAACTGTGACCGAAGGGGATAAGGCACTTTACCTGGCACTTTATCCAGTTAGAAGCTCCCTTTATTCCTCTGACCTTTTTGCTCGAAACTGTGGCTTGGATGAAGCCCCGATTAATGACATGATGGTTTTCCACATTATCTTTGGCAAAACCGTACCAGATATATCTCTCAATGCTGTCGCCAACCTGGGCTATTCCGAGGTACGATTCCCACGTTTTGTGTATTCAGGTGATACACTTCGTAGTGAATCCGAAATAATTGGTCTCAAAGAAAACTCAAATCACAAGAGTGGAATCGTATGGGTCAGGACAAAAGGTTATAACCAGAGAGAAGAAATCGTTCTTGAGTACATCCGATGGGTAATGGTTTTGAAGAGAACCGGGGACATTCATCTTGAGCAGCCTATAATTCCACAGTACCAAAATGAGGTTTTACCTCCGACTTTGCCTATTCCGGAGGGGTTGAATTTCTCCGATTATGATTCAATCCTGGCTGGAGAAGAGTTCCATTTGGGTGATTACACACCTGGTGAAACCATCAACCATATTGATGGAGTAACTCTTGAAGATGCTGAACACATGATGGCGACAAGGTTATGGCAAAATACAGCCAAGGTTCATTTCGACGCCACTTATAATAAAAACGGGAAAAGGTTGATTTATGGCGGGCATTTGATTTCAATGGTTCGTGCTTTGAGTTTTAATGGCTTGGCCAACGCACAATGTGTTGTGGCCATAAATGCAGGTTCGCATGTAAATCCCTGCTATGCTGGTGATACCGTCAGGGCATGGTCAGAAATTATTGATACATACGATTTGCAACAGCAGGGATTGGGTGCAATCAGAATTCGATCTGTGGTTTCAAAGGGCCAGGTAGGAAAGCTTAGGGATAATTCTGGCAAGTACGATAAGGAGGTTTTACTTGATCTTGATTATTGGTGTTTGATACCGGCTTAATTATCAATTTTTCTTTCTTTGCTTCACTATGATGAAAAAGTATTCTTCGTGTATGAATTCTGATTTCAAAAAGGAACTTATGAACGCAAATAAATTAATTTTCTTGAAGTAAATCCCCTTGACGGTTAAAGGTAATCAATAACAAGAAGCATATGTAATTGAACAAATGAATAATACTGGCTCTAGTCGTCCTCTTTCACCGCACGCTACAATTTATAAGTGGCCTCTGAATGCAATTATGTCGATTGTGCACAGGGTTACCGGTGTTGGGCTGTTTGTTGGAGGTCTCCTAATTGTTTGGTGGTTTTTTGCCGGGGCCATTTCCGAGAGCTATTATGAATTTGTAACTTGTATTGTTACTTCGATTGTAGGTGATCTTGTATTGTTGGCCTGTCTGGTTGGTTTTTGGTTTCATTTCTGTAATGGAATTCGACATCTGTTCTGGGATGTTGGACTAACCTTTAATGAAAAGAATGTCACGATTTCAGCATTACTTGGTTTGACTGGTACAGCGATTTTGACAGCACTTTCCCTGGTTTTTATTTATTTCTGCTGAGGTTAAATGGGGTTTCAAACAAATTTCAGGAAAGTTGAAGGGTTAGGTTCCTCCAAGGAAGGGACCCACCACTGGTGGATGCAACGATTGTCAGCAGTCGCTTTAATCCCCTTGGCCCTGTTGTTTGTCTACACTTTTGTACCCACCTTGGGGTCAGATTACCAAAATTTTACAGAATCCTATTCCAATTTGGGTAATTCCATTGTTGCAATTCTTTTTTTGATTGTTGCCTTTTTTCACCTCAGGTTGGGGTTACAAGTTGTCATTGAAGATTACGTCCATGCCAAATCCTGGAAGGTCATTTTCCTGGTTTCAAATTCCCTTATTTGCTGGGGGTTGATGATAGTAGGGGTGATATCAATTGCACGGATTGCTTTTGGATTTGTTGGTTAGAGGATTTCAATGCCGTCATATGATATTGTAAGTCATTCCTATGATGTAGTTGTAGTAGGTGCAGGTGGTGCTGGTCTCAGGGCAACTTTGGGAATGGTTGAAAACGGGTTTCGAACAGCATGTATCTCCAAGGTGTTCCCGACAAGGTCACATACGGTTGCTGCGCAGGGTGGGATTGCTGCATCCTTGGGAAACATGGGGCCGGATGGTTGGCAATGGCATCTCTATGATACGGTTAAGGGTTCTGATTGGCTAGGTGATAATGATGCCATGGAGTATCTTGCAAGAGAGGCTCCAAGAGCAATCTATGAACTTGAGCATTATGGCGTTCCCTTTAGCCGTACACCTGAAGGAAAAATATACCAGAGACCATTTGGGGGACATACCACCCAATTTGGGGAAGGTCCTCCAGTCCAAAGAACCTGTGCTGCAGCAGATAGAACCGGCCATGCCATACTTCATACCCTATACGGACAGTCGTTAAAGAAAAAGGCTGAGTTTTTCGTTGAGTATTTTGCACTTGACCTGATCTTTTCTGATGATGGTGTTTGCCAGGGAATTATTGCCTGGGATTTGGAAAGTGGTCAACTCCACAAGTTTTCAGCCAAAATGGTTGTCTTGGCTACAGGTGGATATGGTCGGTCATATTTTTCAGCAACCTCAGCCCATACCTGTACTGGAGACGGCAACGGGTTGGTAGCCAGAGCAAATCTTCCCCTTCAGGATATGGAGTTCGTTCAGTTCCATCCAACTGGTATCTATGGTGCGGGTGTTTTGATTACTGAGGGAGCTCGTGGTGAGGGAGGTTACCTGACAAATTCAGAGGGTGAACGTTTTATGGAACGCTATGCCCCGACCTATAAGGATCTTGCCAGCCGGGATGTTGTTTCCCGGTGCATGACTCTCGAAATCAGGGAAGGAAGGGGTGTTGGACCGGAAAAGGATCATATTTTACTACATCTGAACCATCTTCCACCAGAAATATTGGCAGAACGATTACCCGGTATATCAGAATCGGCTAAAATATTTGCTGGAGTTGATGTTACCAGGCAGCCGATACCAGTACTACCCACTGTACACTACAACATGGGAGGAATACCTACCAATTACTGGGGAGAGGTCATCAACCCTACTGAAAATGATCCTGATGCCATCCAGCCGGGGTTAATGGCTGTAGGGGAGGCAGCAAGTGCGTCAGTTCACGGTGCCAATCGACTTGGTTCAAATTCACTAACTGATCTGGTTGTATTCGGTCGAGCATCTGCTATTAGAACAGGACAGATACTATCGCCGGGTGGTTCAGTCCCCGAAGGAGATAACAGGGCTGTAGATGCAATCCTTGACAGATTTGATAAAACCAGACATTCAAATGGGGATGTACCAACTGCAGAAATCCGATTGATGATGCAAAAGGCCATGCAGGAATATGCTGCCGTATTCCGCAGTGATGCTACCCTTGCCAAGGGTGTAGAAGAAATAAAGCGGGTAGCAGCTATTCTAGATAACATTAAGGTTACAGATCAGTCTATGGTCTGGAACTCCGATCTTATGGAAACACTTGAGTTGGAAAACCTTATGGCTAGCTCCCTCGCGACAGTAAATTCCGCCTATAAAAGAAAGGAAAGTCGTGGTGCACATGCCCACGAGGATTATCCCGAAAGAGACGACAAGAATTGGCGTGCCCATAGCTTGGCCTGGGTTGACAAAACTGAGGTAGAAATGTCCTACCGCCCCGTTCATTCGGATTTTCTTTTATCACCCGAGGAAGGTGGAATAGATCCTGCAATTGTTGCACCAAAGAAGAGGGTTTACTAAGGTGAAACACTTTCTTTTGATAAGTGTAATGACTGCAATCCTGATTGGTTGCACTTCACCACAACCTGCAAACAAAAGCATTAGAGAACATTTATGCGAGCAGGAACCAGAAGGTCCAAAAGTAAGGCAAAGTGGGGAAGCAGAAATGGGGATCAACTCAAAGGGGGAAATTATTAGATCTGTTTCAATAAATTTTGAATCTACCTCCCTGTTCGGAGGTTCAAACAGGGTTCCTTCAAAAAGTTCTCCAGGTGCCTGTAATTAACATACAAACAAGAGTTTAACACAATGGTTGAATTGAGATTACCGAAAAATTCCAGAATAAAAGTCGGCAAGGAATGGCCTCGGCCAGAAACTCCCGGTAATTTGAAAAAATTCAAGGTCTATCGCTGGGATCCTGATACGGCCGATAATCCCCGCTTGGATACTTATCATGTTGATATGGAAGATTGTGGTCCAATGGTTTTGGATGCAATAATAAAAATCAAGAATGAAATTGATCCAACACTTACTTTTCGAAGATCATGCCGAGAAGGTATCTGCGGTTCCTGTGCCATGAATATTGATGGTGAAAATACCCTGGCCTGCATTAAAGGCATCGACGAAATCAAGGGAGATGTCAAAATTTATCCACTACCCCACATGGAGGTTGTTAAGGATCTGGTCCCTGATTTATCACACTTTTATGCCCAGCACGCATCTGTCATGCCGTGGTTATCAACCCAAACCTCGGAACCTGGCAATGAATGGAAACAGTCACCTGAGGACAGAAAGAAACTTGATGGCCTCTATGAATGTGTTATGTGTGCCTGTTGTTCAACTTCCTGCCCTAGTTATTGGTGGAACGGCGACCGCTATCTGGGTCCTGCAGCACTTTTGCATGCTTACCGTTGGATAATAGACAGTCGGGATGAAGGCACCGGTAAAAGGCTTGATGAATTGGAGGACCCTTTCAGATTATATAGATGTCACACCATTCTTAACTGTTCCAAGACCTGTCCAAAAGGATTAAACCCTGCCAAAGCCATAGCCGAGGTAAAAAAACTTATGGTCGAGAGAACAATTTAAGAACGATTGTTCGTAAGTTTTTCGGGTAAAATTGAAAAAAGAGCTTTTAAATGAAACACTTCCACTGCCTGGTGTACAACCGGTAACCCAAAACCGTGAAGATTCACCAACTGATCAGCTGATTTCACTACAGGGTCAAAATCAGGGTATGGATCTGGATCTGGGTTTGATTACAGAAATGCGGGCGAACAGTTCAGCCATCAAACAAAGAGTAAAGACCCTAAATAACAGGCGAACAGTAAAATCCCATTGGCAAGTAGCTTGGTTGTTAAAAGCTGTCACACTGATTGATTTGACGACTCTTTCGGGTGATGATACATCTGGAAAAGTAAAAAGACTTGCTGCCAAGGCTCAAAATCCTGTTTCCAAGGGAATCCTGAATAATCTTAAAGTCGAAAAGTTTCCATTACAGGTTGGTGCAGTATGTGTTTTCCACGAAATGATTGCCTCAGCACTGGACTCCTTAAAGGGTACAGGTATCCCTGTTGCTGCTGTATCAACCGGCTTTCCCGCAGGGCTAACTCCTTTTGACCTAAGAATTGCCGAGATCAGGGAATCAGTTGCCTTGGGAGCTCATGAAATTGATGTCGTGATTTCAAGGCGACACGTTCTGACTGAGGATTGGGAAGCACTATACGATGAAATCCGATTATTCAAGGAAGCTTGTAATCAGGCAAAAATAAAGGTTATCCTTGCGACGGGTGAATTGGTAACCCTCAGAAATATCGCCAAGGCGTCAATGGTTTGTATGATGGCCGGTGCTGATTTTATAAAAACCTCTACTGGCAAAGAACCGGTAAACGCTACCCTACCTGTTTCCCTGGTTATGATCAGGGCGATCAGAAGCTTTTTCGAACTAACTGGATATCGGGTAGGATTTAAACCAGCAGGAGGTATATCCAAAGCAAAGGAAAGTTTGCAATATCTCGTGATGATCAGGGAAGAGCTTGGGAACCGATGGCTTGAGCCCGATTTATTCCGATTTGGAGCATCAAGTCTGTTGAACGATATCGAAAGACAATTGGAACATCTGGCTACCGGAAGATATTCCGCGTCCTATAGACATCCCCTGGGATAGACCAAATGGACGTTTTGAACATAATTAAAACCATGGATTATGGTCCTGCCATTGAAAGCCGGACAGAAGTTGACCAGTGGTTAAAGAAAATGGGTAAGTCCTTTGGTCATTATATCCATGGGGAATTTCGGGAATCCGCCGGTGCGAGCCATTTTTCGACGTATAATCCAGCCACAGGAGAAGAACTGGCATGCGTTTCGACCGGTACCAAAGCAGATGTTGAACTGGCTGTTAATGCTGCCCGGAAAGCACAACAAAGTTGGTATGAATTGGGTGGTTATCAAAGAGCGAAATTCCTTTATGCCATAGCTCGAAATGTTCAAAAACATGCTCGGCTCCTTGCTGTCTTGGAAACCCTGGATAACGGCAAACCAATAAGGGAGACCAGAGATATAGATATCCCCTTAGTGGCAAGACATTTCTATTATCACGCAGGGATGGCCCATTTGAGTGATTCTGAAATATCGGACAGAATTCCCTACGGCGTTTGCGGTCAAATAATACCATGGAATTTTCCCCTTTTAATGTTGGCTTGGAAAGTAGCTCCTGCTATTGCTCTAGGAAATACTGTTGTCCTTAAACCTTCAGAGCATACTCCTCTGACTTCACTTTTTTTTGCTCAAATACTCAACGAGATCAACCTGCCACCAGGTGTAGTAAATATCGTTACTGGTGATGGCGAAACCGGCGAATGCATAGTAAGGCACACTGGGGTCCAGAAAATTGCCTTTACAGGATCAACTGCTGTGGGGAAAAGAATACGGGAGCTTACAGCAGCTGAGAATAAGTCACTAACCCTGGAATTGGGTGGTAAATCCCCTTTCATTGTATGTAGTGATGCCGATCTGGACTCTGCTGTTGAAGGTATTGTTGATGCCATCTGGTTAAATCAGGGTGAGGTTTGTTGTGCAGGATCACGGTTATTGGTTCAGGAATCCATCGCCGAACACTTCCTGGAAAAGGTCCGGAACAGGATGAATACCCTGCGAGTGGGCTCACCTCTTGATAAATCAACCGATATTGGCTCCATCATCAACAATGATCAAAGAAATCACATAACCAAAATGGTTGAGCAGGGAGGAGTAGATAAGGGACAAGTCTATCAACCAGGATTTGAACTACCAAAGAAGGGGTTTTTCTATCCACCCACTTTGATAACGGGATTAACCCCAAGCTCAATATTGATGCGTGAAGAAATTTTTGGCCCCGTCCTTGTAAGTATGACATTCCGAACTCACAAGGAAGCAATCAGCCTAGCCAATAATTCGAGATACGGTCTTGCCGCTTCCGTTTGGAGTGAAAACATCAATTTGGCATTGGAAATTGCTTACGAACTCGAAAGTGGTGTGATTTGGATAAATTCAACCAATGATTTTGATGCTGCTGCCGGATTTGGCGGCTATAAGGAATCAGGATTTGGACGCGAGGGCGGTTGGGAGGGTATCCCTTACTACACCAAGCCTAAACCCAAAAGGCACAAGGAAGTATTGTCTTCACGGGAACCAGTAGGTTCACCTATGGAAGACATTTTACCTCCGATTGATCAAACCCCAAAGATCTATATCGGAGGGAAGAAAGTAAGGCCAGACAGTGGTTATTCGATTGAAGTTTCAAATCCAATGAATCAAATTGTTGGCAGAGTCGGCAAAGGCAACAGAAAAGACATTAGAAATGCGGTTGAAGCTGCCAGAGTTGCCAAATCTTGGAAGTATACCTCAGCGTATAATCGATCTCAAGTCTTGTTCTTTATGGCCGAAAACCTTGCCATGAGAGAAAGTGAATTCGCCAGAAGAATAGAATTGCAAACCCTAAACGACCCAGATGAAGCCCTGCATGAGGTTCGGGTTTCAATAGAAATGCTTTTCTACTTCGCTGCCTGGGCAGACAAGTTTGAAGGACGAGTACATAATGTATCGGATAGAAAGACAGTACTTGCCCTTAAAGAACCCTTGGGAATTGTTGGAGTGGTATGTCCGAACCATTTACCACTTTTAGGTTTGGTTACGATGGTTGCTTCCCTGCTGTCAACAGGCAACAGATGCATAGTCGTGCCATCAGAATCCAGTCCTCTTTCCAGTATGGATTTTTCCCAAATTATTGATACCTCCGATGTTCCACCAGGTGTAATTAACGTCATAACTGGGCATCATAATGAATTGGTAAAAACTGTGGTTGAACATGATGAAATTAATGCCATTTGGTTTGCCGGGTGCCCGTCACAGCATTCAATGGTTAGCAAATTGTCAGCTGGCAATTTGAAGCGTGTTTGGTTACTTGAAAAAAATTTAAATTTCTGGTACAATCTCAGGTCAAGTTATTACATAGAGTTTTTGAAACATTCTGTAGAGGTAAAGAACATTTGGATCCCATACGGGGAATAGCCGGCATGTAAGTCTGGAATTTCATCTCGGATCCCACTGGAGACAAAGCTGATTTGAACTGATTAACACCATATCTCGTAGTCTGGATTCCTTGCAGTCGTTGTAGGGGTGTGGTTGTCGTTTGATTTGAGGTTAAGACAACGTTACAGTTGCCTTTGACTTGGGTAGATCAGTATTTCCTCCGCAGAATTCACGTTTGAATGAACAGGATTATATAATGGGACGAAAGAGGAAAGCACTAGGTTTTATCGTAGGAGAGAAAGTTGTATACCCCTCTCATGGCGTTGGCCAGATAAACAGTATTGTTTCACAAAATATCGGTGGTTCGAAGGAAGAAATGTTTGTCATTCACTTTGAAAGTGAAGGGCTTACTCTTCGCATTCCTACCAAAAGAGTACCAGAGGTAGGTCTGAGAACTCTGGTCAGTGATGAAGAGCTTAACAAGGCATTGGGAGTTTTAACCGGACGTGCCAAGGTAAAGAAATCAATGTGGTCCCGACGAGCCTTGGAATATGACCAGAAAATAAATTCCGGTTGTATTATTAAACTCACTGAAGTTGTTCGGGATTTAAATCGACATGATCCTACTAAAGACCAATCTTATTCTGAGAGGCAACTTTTTGAAGAAGCCTACGGGCGTCTAACCAAGGAGGTGGCTGCAGTAAGGGAAGTCTCGATTCTTGAGGCCAAGGAAATAATTTCGGATAACCTCTTGCAGAAAAAATCCAAGGCCAAGGACCTGGCCGCTTAAAAAAAATTCTTGCTGGGAGTCACACCCCCAGCAAATGCAGGTCTAATCATCCTTTTGAATTTATTAATTCTGTTTCCAGAATCCGTTGGGCTGGCGACATGCAGCGCCGCTGTTAGTACCAGTTTGGCCTTGGTCATTCCATACAGAATCAAAACCCCGACATCTTAATCCGTACTCAATCCATGTATTAGTTGGATAGATGGTACCACTTGCTCCCTGATACCTCCACCTTTCAGGAGCACCATTCTCCAAAGACGTCTGCAGGGCAAAATTATGTGCAGCCAGTATGCCATCGTATCGAGATTGCCCTTGTTGCGTATTTGCTTGATTGGTAGCCTGTTCATTAGAAGAGGTATTGGAAGCACTTTGCTTGGCTAGGGAATTCCCGATTATTGCACCAAGTCCGGCTCCAATCAGGGCACCTTCCTCCTTATCATCATCACTGGAAACGGCCATTCCCAAACCTGCACCTATTGCTGCACCACTCAAGGTACCCATTGTTTCATCATCCACATCACAAGCAGCTAATGCGAATACTGAAACGCCTGCTAGTATGACTCCTATCTTCTTCATCTGAAATCTCCGAAATACAAAAAAACCAATTTATTATTTTATTCTGTTTTAACCCTTTATTACCACAGATGGAAAAGGTATCAATTGACTAAATTGTTACTTCCTCCTTTTAATTGGAATACCAACTAATGAAAATCCGGGCTTTAGAATTGCTTGGCAATTAGCTAAATAAAAAAACTGATTTTACAAGCGATTTCCATTTTGGGGGGAAACGAGACCCGCATATCGCTATTATCGAATGGTAAATTTTATGTATGAAAATTCTGGCAAAGTTAAACTTGGAACCAATTCCCTGAAGGGTGATTTCAGGAGCGATACGGTAACCCAACCCTCAGAAGGGATGCTTCAGGCAATGACAAATACAGTTGTTGGGGATGATGTTTACGGGGATGATCCTTCAGTAAATGAACTTGAAGAAAGATTTGCCAGATTGGTCGGGAAGGAAAAAAGTGTTTTTTTTCCTTCAGGCACCCAATCCAATCTCTCTGCTATTTTGGCACATTGCGGTCGTGGTAGTGATCTATTGGTAGGAAATAATTATCATACTTATGTATTTGAAGCGGGCGGTGCCTCGGTTTTGGGCGGTGTATCATTCACCCCCTTGCCAACCGAAAAGGACGGTTCTATAAAGACCGAGAGTATTGGCAGCCATGTAAAACCTGATGACCCTCATTTTCCTGAGACAAAATTACTCTGCCTGGAAAATACAGTCTCTGGGACAGCCATACCTGTAGCAACATTGAAGGAAAATGCCGACAAGGCAAGAGAACTCGGATTAAGGGTACATCTGGATGGTGCACGGTTGTTCAATGCAGCCGTCGAGTTAGATGTCAACCCAATGGAAATCGCTTCAATTGCAGATACGGTTTCAGTTTGCCTCTCAAAAGGCTTGGGAGCCCCTGCCGGTTCATTACTTACTGCGCCAGCTAAACTTGAAAGATCAATTAGGCGAAACCGTAAAATCCTTGGTGGGGGTATGCGTCAATCTGGATATTTAGCTGCGGCAGGATTATACGCTCTGGAAAATAATATTGAAAGACTTGCAGAAGACCACGATAGAGCAAAGGAATTGGCTACTTATCTAGCCGAGCTTTCCGACAGACACAAGATAAATGTATCTCAAAATACCAACATGGTATTCTTTGAACCCGAATCTGGAGACCATCAACCTCTGCTTGATCATCTTCGATCAAATGGGTTTCTAGTTACCGGAAAGAAGCCTGCTTTCCGATTTGTAACACACCTTGGTATTAATGACGAGGACATTGAAATGTTTGCACAATCAATCAAGGATTATTATAGCAGATTATAAACCCCAAGTGGATTAAGGTGCTACTACCTGAAAATTCTGAATTTTAGCCCTTGGTACCTATCAATCATCCAAAGGGTAAAAAGTCTCCACAATCGCCAAACTACCAGAAGAAAAACGATTACAATACCAAATCCAAGATATCTAACCCAATTGAGGGGTTTGGTTTGACCGGGGCTCAATTCTCTGATGCTTGTTATATTAGGATAGATCGAAAAGGTTCTACTACGAATTCCATAATGGTTAATTAATACTCTTTCGACACCTTCTCCTGCCAACCTCTGGGCCTGTGCCTGGATATCACCACTATCAAATTTTAGGTAGGGGGGCCATCGCCATCCGGTATCTTCGTTGCGATATACTCTTTCGCTATCGCTCCCAAATTTAACCCCATTGATGAATCTAATATCGCGATTCAGAGTTTCTCCGGTTCCACCCCTAACCCAAAAAACTGGATTTGTCCCAACCTCGGTTCTAACCACCTCAGTTCCGACAATTGTAACCACATCTTTAGAAGGAAGGGTATAATGAGCAAAAAAGATGACTATTGACAGAAAAATGGCTACTAGGAAGTATTTTATATATCTCATAAATCCACCTTTTGACCTAAATGCGATTAAACCTAATCTATTCTTCTGGGACTTTTATATCTTGATAACATAATCGTTTCACGGTATCAATTTCACTGGTTATAAGGGTCGGTAATCCGAACACCCCTTGCCGTGCAAAAGCCCCAATCTCTGAGGCCAGTATGTTGCGAGCTGTATTCAAGTCCGCGCGACCCACATGGCAAATGCTAAATAGTTCAAATCAATATAAAATCAAAAGACAGAGCAGAATCAATCCTAATTCACTTGTTAAGTTTTGACCGCATGAAAATCTTAATATTCTCAAATAATAACACTTCCATTATTTCTATTCGTACTTGATCCCCTCATCTCTACGATAGCCTGCAGCTGCCAGAATTAAGAAAAATATCGTATATCCCAGCAAAACCAAAAAAGGCTGAATTGTCCAGGGTTTGTCCATAATCCCTGCCTGGGTTAGGTTTACTATGTGTCTTACTGGTGTAAACATTGAGATGGAATTTAAAAAATCCGGCATTAAATTTGGATGGAAAAATATACCGCCGAGGAAGGCCAGAATTATATAAAGCAGGTTGGCTATCGGTAATGCCCCTTTGGGTGAGCACCAATACCCAATGGTCAATCCCATGGCAGCCAAGGGAAACACACCCACGAACACACTCAGAAGCAACTTGAACCAGGAATTGGCAGGCATGCCAATATCTGTTGTCAGGAACGCCACTATAATCAGGATTCCGATTGAAACAGCAACAAAAACGAAAGAAGCCAAGATCGTTGCAAACAATCTGGTCATGGGTTGAACCGGCAAAACTCGGGCGTATTGCTCCCAGGGAGATTCTCTGTCATTGGCTATACCTACTCCAAATTGAAAGAATGCTACCCCCAGGGTAGAAAACACACAGAAGGAACCAAGCGTATAATTGGCTTCCATACGACTGTCAGAAAAAGTAACCCCTAATATTACAAAAATCACTGAAGGTACAAAAATTGTAACCAACGAATAGCTGGGGGTCCTGATCAATCCCAACAGGTATGTTTTAAAATACTCGTACAGGATCATTTCCGCTCACTATTCTCAATGAGGGTAAAAAATGCTTCTTCCAGATTGGCAGGGCGTATCTGAAGTCCTCTGAATTTGACTTCATTTTCAACCATCGACCTAACTACCCTGTCTGAATCCTTGGTAATAATAATTACCTTGTCCCCCTCCTGTTCCATATGGGTTGCTCCTTCAATTGAGGCAGGTATTTCACCCTTGAAACTAACACGGCTATTACCAACCAAATCACGAATTTGGTCCAGGGTACCATTGACCAGTTCCTTACCTTTGTGTACAACAGCAACCCTTGAGGCCAAGGCTTCAGCTTCTTCAAGATAGTGCGTAGTTAAAACAACGGTACCTCCCGATTTACGATAATCCAGAATTGCCTTCCAGATGCTTTGCCTAGTTACAACATCAAGACCTGTGGTGGGCTCGTCCAAAAACACCAGATCGGGATTCCCAATAAACGAGAGTGCTACGGCCAGAGCTCTTTTCTGTCCACCACTTAGACCCCCGGCTTGTTTCTCCATTAATTTTTCCAGCGAAAATCTGGCAAACAATTCCTTGTTTGTCAGTGGATCATGGAAATGAGACCGGACCAACTGGAGAATTTCAGCAACTCGCAAGTTATTGGGGAAACCGGATTCTTGCGGTGTAAGACCTATCCGAAGCCGAATTGACTTGTTCCTTGGATCTTCTCCCAATATGGAAACCATACCTGAATCAGCTTTCCTGATTCCAGTCATAATCCCAATTGCGGTTGTTTTACCAGCACCATTAGGGCCAAGAAGAGCATGAATCTCTCCTGATTCCAACTCCAAATTGAGTCCTTGGAGTGCGTTTGTTGAACCAAATGATTTGAATACTTTACAAAGCCGTACTGCTTCAGGTCTGGAGGGTTTACCTGATACTGCTTTCATTTCTGTTGAGTTGTACATGGTACCTATATATATACCCTTAATTTTAATTTGCGGTATCGAAAGTTGGAAATACCATGAAAAAAAACCTTGATTTGATTACTATCGGCAGGTCTTCGGTTGACCTGTATGGAGAACAGGTTGGTGGTCGCCTGGAGGATATGGGATCCTTCAAGAAATATATTGGAGGTTCGCCAACCAATATCGCTGCGGGTGGTTCAAGGTTAGGTCTCAAAACAGCCGTCATCACCAAAGTTGGGGATGAACATATGGGCAGGTTTATCCGAGAGGAGTTGATCAGGGAAGGCGTTGATGTGACGGCTGTCAAAACTGATCCTGAGAGGTTAACAGCCCTGGTTTTGCTCGGAATCAGGGATGAAGACAGTTTCCCCCTGATTTTTTATCGCGAAAATTGCGCTGATATGGGATTGACCGAGGAAGATATTGATCCGGATTTTATTGCCAAAGCAAAATGTCTTTGTGCGACGGGTACTCACCTTTCCAATCCGATTACAGCAGCTGCTGTAAAGAAGGCTGTATGTTTGGCAAGGCAAACAGGTGGTAAAACTGCTTTGGATATTGATTATCGCCCAAATCTGTGGGGATTGGGTACCCATGATGAGGGCGAAAATCGGTTTGTTGCCTCCAACGATGTGACTGAAACCATTCTTTCAACCGTAGGACTATTCGATCTCATAGTTGGTACCGAAGAAGAATTCCATATTGCTGGTGGATCAAGTGATACCTTAACAGCACTCAAAAATATACGGAAAAGGACAAAGGCGATCTTGGTTTGCAAGCGAGGACCAATGGGTGCAGTGGCTTTTCAGGAGGAAATACCTGACAATTTTCGAGAAGGTGAAACGGGACCTGGATTTAATGTGGAAGTCTTTAATGTCCTTGGGGCTGGAGATGGCTTTATGGCAGGATTCCTTAAGGGTTGGTTGACAGGTGAGGATTTATCCACTTCACTCAAATTTGCCAATGCTTGTGGTGCTTTTGCCGTTTCAAGACATGGGTGTACCCCAGCCTATCCGTCACTAAAAGAATTAAAGTTTTTTCTCAAAAATGGATCCCCAAAAATGGCATTAAGGAATGATTTCCTACTTGAACAAATCCATTGGTCAACCAATCGCAGATCTTACTGGAAAGATTTAACTGTCATCTCTTTGGAAGACATGCTGTTTGATGAACTGTATACCCAAGAGCAAAATCCAAACTGGGAACAGGAGGAGCAGTTCAAACGCATCATTGTAGATGCGATGATTTCAGCTCGGGTACCTGACAAGCAATTTGGAATTATTTTTCCAGTTAACCAAAACCGTTCACTGATAGATGAAATTACCGGGCAGGGACTGTTTTTAGCTAAATCTGTTGGTCATCTTGGAAATGACTATTCGCTTGAAGTGGAGAAAAACTATGAAAACCTCTCTGAATGGCCGCTGGAACATACTGTCAAGATCAAGTTGTTAGTTGATAAAAATTCAAAAGCGAAGTTTGAAACCCAGCAACATGGCTTGTATAGACTATTTAGATATATCAGGAGAAACCGTCTGAATCTTGTGTTGGAACTGGATTATGGCGCTGATGCCGAGTACAAACCTGAATTCGAGTATGGAATTGTCAATGCCATTTTGGAGGCTGGGATTTATCCTGATTTTTGGATATTTGATGAACCCGATAAACCTGAATGGGAGGCAGTCGGTCAAATCATCAAAGATAAGGACCCATACACACAAGGCATTCTAAGCTTAGTCGACAGAACTAAACAAGAAAGTTCAATTAACCTATTACCACAAAATGATCCTTCATCAATTTTGACCGGCAGGATAATATCATGGGCAATTTTTCAGGTAATTTGTTCAAGCTGGCTTTCGGGAACGATTTCCAATTCTGAAATCGAAACTCAAATAACTGGTTGGTTAATGGCACATTCCGATCAGTAGAAACACTTATCAATTTATTCCAGGATAACATAAGGAAGGGACCAGATAATGTCACATCTTCTGAGAAGACCAAAACAAAATAGAGGGAAAATCCATGACATTTCTCCCCCGGTGGCCAATTGGAAATATGTAGGATTTGGTGTTTACAATCTGCGGGAAGGTGACAAGGTCAGGGAAGAAACTGGTGATAATGAAGCCATTGTTGTTGTGATAGAAGGAAAAATAGAACTGGAAGTTAATGGCCATCCAAATTTTGGCATTCTTGGAGATCGATTGAATGTCTTCGAAAAAAAACCGCCCCATTCGCTATACATCCCTCCTAACCATCAATGGCGAGGTTTGGCAGTATCAGATTGTATTATCGGTATTTGTCTGGCACCCGGGAAAATCGGAAGGGCACCCAAGGTTATTGGTCCCGAAGATGTAAATCAACTGGTCCGTGGCAAAGGCTCTAATCTCAGGGAGATCAATAACATAGCCATGGAAGACCAGGACGAGGCTGACAGCTTGTTGGTAACTGAAGTGTTCACTCCCCAGGGAAATTGGTCATCCTACCCACCCCATCGGCATGATGTCGATGATTACCCAAACATTACATATCTGGAGGAAACCTACTATCATAGGCTAAATCCACCTCAGGGATTTGGGTTTCAGAGAGTATTTACCGATGATGGTGAGCTTGATGAAACCATATGCGTCAAAAATCATGATGTTGTTCTTGTTCCCAAGGGTCATCACCCTTGCGGTACACCCTTCGGGTATGAAATGTACTATCTGAATGTAATGGCCGGCCCGATCAGAAAATGGCGGTTTGCCAACTCCCCTGATCACGAATGGGTATACGATTTCGACCCTGAAGTGTAATTTTTATTTTGGCGAACCAATGTAAATTTGAAGTTTGGTTTGTACCGATGAAGAAGTCCTCACCAAAATGTGCTACTCTTTGAATAGATGAGTTTTCTATATTTTCAAACCAACTTTACAGGTTGGATCAAATTGGCGTTTTTCAGATGGAATTCATAACAATCTACGGCCCTCCCCTACTAGTCGGGGTTGTCGTGATAGTCATGTTTCTTTGCTTCATTAAACAGTTTTTACCTGTCGAAGTAACGGCACTGGGGGGAGTTTCTGTCCTTTTGGTGTTGGGTATACTTCCGTTTGAAGAAGCATTACAGGTTTTTGCCACCCCAGCACCTTGGACCATAGTATCAATGTTTATCCTTTCCGGTGCACTTGTACGTACAGGAGCCTTGTCATCAATTACTTTTTTTGTCCTCAGGGGTGGGAAGCAATACCCAATCATGACGATAGGTGTACTGGCTTGTTTGGTTGTTTTTGCTTCAGCCTTCATGAACAACACCCCTGTCGTTGTTATGATGATTCCCATCGTAATACAGGTTGCCAAGGAACTGGGGACCTCGTCTTCCAAGCTCCTGATACCCCTTTCCTATGCTTCAATATTGGGTGGTGTTTGTACCCTGATTGGAACTTCAACCAATCTACTGGTTGACGGGGTAGCCAGAAATAACGGCTTGGAGCCGTTTACCCTTTTTGAAATTACCCCCCTTGCTTTAGTCTTGGTAGCAGTCGGATTTGTCTATTTGTTGATTTTCGCACCAAGACTCTTGCCTGATCGTGAATCTCTCTCCGAATTGTTACGTGACAGGACAACCATGAAATTTTTCGTGGAAGTTATATTGCCAAAAGATAGCTCATTGATTGGTCAGGTAAGTAGTAAGGCTGACTTCTTTAGGAAAAGAGGAATAAGAATTGTTGATATTTTCAGGGACAACATCTCTTTCAAGGATCAATTAAATACCTTGGAATTAAATGCAGGTGATCGTCTGGTTTTACGTACCCAGGCAACAGAATTGGCAGAGGTTTTTGGTGGCGGTAACCTAATCAAAACCTCGGAAGCAACTGAAGGAAGTACTTCTAACGAAGAAAATATAAATGAAATCAATTCATCGGTCCGGAAAGTGTCTTCCAAACAGTCACAAACACTTGAAGCTCTTATTTCCCCTGGTTGCCGAATGATAGGTAAGACATTGGGTGAATTGAATCTACAACAGAATTACAACATATACCCCATTGCTCTTCATCGTCCCACTGAACATAGTCTTTCAGAATTTTCTGATGTGGCTCTAAGGGTTGGCGATACTCTTTTGATTGAAGGTGCGATTGAAGACATGAATCGGATGTCCAAGGACCAAAATCTTGTTGAAATTACCAAACCCACAACTCTACCCTACCGAAGAAACAAAGCGCCAATTGCTGTAGCCACCCTGGCAATGATCGTTGTAGTTGCAGCCTTGGGTATTGCTCCCATTGCTCTTCTTGGAATTCTGGGTGTCGCGTTAGTATTAATTACACGTTGTATAGACCCAGAGGAAGCTTTCTCATTCGCCGATGGGAGACTAATGGTTTTAATCTGGTCTATGCTTGGGATAGGTAAAGCGATGGAGTTATCCGGTACGGTAGAGCTGTTAGATGGTTTCATTAGCCCCTTGTTGGTTGGATTTCACCCATTTTTTATGGTTTGGGCTATCTACATTCTAACATCCATTCTGACTGAAATGGTATCCAACAATGCTGTTGCAATTATCGTCACTCCAGTTGCAATTGGTATTGGTTTAAGTTTGGGTATTGATCCAAGAGGGTTGGTGGTTGCAGTAATGATTTCAGCATCAGCCAGTTTTGCAACGCCGATAGGATATCAAACCAATACATTGGTTTATGGGCCAGGAGGGTATGATTTCAAAGACTATCTCAAAATTGGATTGCCTCTAAATATCATTATTGGTCTGGTAGCCAGCTATTTGATTCCCTACTTTTGGCCCTTGACATAGGCCATTTCTATTATCACGACCACAAACTGAACTTTAGATCAGGATACTTGTTTGAAAGGCAACAGCTCCTTATTCACAAACAGCGTTTGACAAATCGCCAATTAAAAATGCTACCAATGATCGTAATTACCCCACCCCAAAAAAGGTTAAACCCATGCTGATTTATGATGGTACCGACCTCACCGGATAAATTACAGATGCCGATAGGGCTTGATTGAAGACATCAGCAAGGGCGGTTACTGCAGTCGTCGTATCAAAGTAAACCGTCATGAACCCTGCGAAAGCGTGCACAACACCCAAAAAACCCATAAAATACAGGTCAATTTTTTATAATATTGTTCCAGTACTTGAATATGCCTTGATAGATACCTTTCTCATTTTTAAGTTGCAAGAGCTGTTTGAACGTGACAGACCTTCATCAACGTTCCAAGCAGCATGACATCAATCAAGCCCCAAAGGAGTGCTGTGGTACTAGCGGTTAGTAAATCAGATCTGTTATATTGAAGTTGAAATTGTATAAGGTATACCTAGAACAATAAATTGATCTATTCATAGATTTGGGTGTTTGTACCCTGATCCTTCAATATGGAGACCAGAAATGGAATTGTTAGATAAATCTCTTGACCCGGCAGAAGAGTTAAAGGCTATTGCATTTCAGCCCTTTGAATCTGCCCATGCAATGCCCAAAAGCGTTTACACCTCCAAAGAATTTCTAAGCAAGGAAATTACCAACATATTCGCCAAGGAATGGTTTTGTGTTGGTCGGTCTGATGGACTGCCGAATAAAGGAGACTTTTTTACCTTTGATCTAGCTGGACAACCAATTATGGTAATTAGGGACCAAGACGGAAATTTGCGTGCTCAAGCCAATGTCTGCCGACATAGAATGTCCAAACTGCTTGAAGGAAGTGGCAATACTAAAAGAATCGTTTGTCCCTACCATGGGTGGACCTATAATCTCGATGGCAGTTTACGAGGTGCCCCAGCGATGACAAGGAACAATGTCTTTGACAGAAACAAAATTGGGTTAACTCAAATCAAATGCGAGGAATGGCTGGGATGGGTTCTTGTCTCCCTTGATCCCGATACCGAACCTGTGGCCAAAAAACTTGCCAAGATAGAATCTATGGTGGGTGATTTTGACATGGGGAACTATAAACAGGCCTTTTTTGAGACTTTTGAATGGAATACCAATTGGAAGGTATTGGCCGATAATTTTATGGAAAGCTACCACCTCCCAGTCTGTCATGCTGCTACCATCGGTGGTGTATCCAAAGTGGATGAGGTCGAATGCCCAGAGGGATATGAAACCTTTAACTACCATACTCTCCAGAAGCAGGAAGAATTCACGCTATCAGTAGCACATCGTGATAATAAGACCCTAGAAGGTGAACGTAGATACATGACCTATCTTCTAGCCATCTACCCAAGCTGGTTAATTACCTTAACCCCGGGTTATTTCTGGTACCTTTCTCTATATCCATTAGAGCCTGGAAAGGTACGAATTTACTTTGGCGGAGGTATGTCCAAGGAATTTGCTTCCAGTCCTGAAAGCCTGAAGCATTTTGAAGAATTAAGAGTTCTCCTAGATGAGGTAAACGAAGAGGACAAAGGATGTACTGAGAGAGTTTATGCTGGATTACAATCTGATTTTCCCAACCCTGGGCCGCTTTCTCATTTGGAAAGACCTAACTACGAATTTGCCCAGTACATATCCAAAAAAGTACCGGCTTAAATCTGTGCCTTAAATATTAAATTAAGTATATCGCATAATTATGTCCCTATTTACCCAGACCTCGACCTGGAATCAGGATGAACATTCCATGTTTTCTGATGTTGTCCAACGGTTCTATGCCGAAAACTTGGTTCCCAATATGCAACGGTTTGAAACAGATGGAATGGTTGATCGAAAATTTTGGTTGAAGGCTGGTGAACTTGGTATTATGGGTGGCTCTGTCCCAGAGGAATACGAAGGGAGTGGTGGATCCTTTGGTTTTGATTCAATAGCACTTTACGAACAAGGCAAGGTTGGTGACGGAAGCTGGGGTTACGGTATCCAGTCCATAGTCATTCATTATCTTGTCAATTATGGATCACATGAACAAAAAAATCTTTGGTTACCCAAATTGATTTCCGGTCAATCAGTTGGAGCATTAGCCATGACCGAACCTGGATGTGGGTCAGATGTCCAATCAATACAGACGAAAGCCGAAAAAAAGGGTAACCATTACCTCATAAACGGTTCCAAGACCTTTATTACCAATGGGGGCTCGGCAGACCTAATCATTTTAACTACTAAAACCGATCCTACCCAAGGTGCCAAGGGTGTTTCTCTGATTCTTTTAGACACCAAGGATCTAGATGGTTTTCGGCGTGGGCAGAGAATGAACAAGTTAGGTCAAAGAGGAAATGATACAGCCGAACTTTTTTTTGAAAACGTTATGGTACCCAGAACCAGCCTGCTGGGTGAAGAGGAAGGACAGGGGTTTTATCAATTGATGAAACAACTCCCATGGGAAAGGCTTTTAATTGGCATTACGGCCTTGGGTACAATTGATCTCGCACTAGAACAAACTATCGCTTATGTTCAGGAAAGAAAGGCCTTTGGCAAGCGATTGATGGATCTGCAAAACACCAGATTTAAACTGGCTGAGGCCAAAACCAAGGCTGAGATCCTGAGAGCTTTTGTCAATGATTGTATCCAAAGGATAGAAAATAATGAACTCGATGCCGCTACAGCTTCCATGGCAAAATATTGGGGAAGTGAAACCCAAAACCAGATAATTAATGAGTGTTTGCAGTTACATGGAGGCTATGGATATATTTTGGATTACCCAATAGCACGACTTTATGCGGACTCACGGGTTCAGATGATTTATGGTGGTTCAAACGAGATAATGAAGGAACTGATCGCCAGGTCAATTGACAAATAAATCCTTTGACTTGATATCTGTGTAAATACATCTCAATACCAAATCCCGCAGGAGAGGTTATCCGTAATATAAACAGGTAGAAAGTCTTGAAGCATGAATTCTTTCGTAAATCATCAAAGTAAGAAATACGTTGGAAGACGGATGATACGAATCGATTTACTGTATCAGATTTGTTTTATTATTATTTAGACGAACAATTTGATAATCTAGAGTTTGTAAATCAGGAATAATTACGAACCCCTCTTAACAATTGGATATCCTTAGAAAATTTTTTAATCGCATTCAAATAAATTTGAACCCTAATTCTCTCTAGCTTCATTTGCACTGAAAAATTGGGTTAGATTTGTTCCGTTGTACATCAATACGGCAATCCAACTCAATATAAAAAATATAGCAGCCACGGAAATAATTGAAGGCCCAGTAGGTGTATCGACATATAACGAAAGCAATAATCCCAAAATAACAGACAGACACCCAAAAATAGTTGAAATCAAAACCATTGCGCCTGGCTGGCGCACCAATGGACGTGCGGACGCGGGAGGAATTATCAACATGGCTGTAACCAATAATATTCCTACCACCTTTACTGCAACTGCAACCAAAACGGCCAATCCAAGGTTCAGAATCCATTGTTCCCACTTGGGGTTTAACCCTGAAGCAAAGGTTAAATCTTCGCTTACAGTCGAAATCAAAAGCTGTCTCCATCTGAAAAATGTTAAACCCAGAATAAATAAGGCACCACCCCAGATGTAAACCAAGTCTATTTTGGTAACGGCAAGTAACTGTCCAAACAAGTAAGATTCCAGATTAACATTTTGGTCAGGCAGAACGTTTACAGCAATCAGCCCAAAAGCCAAGGTAGAATGAGAAAAAACACCCAGAATCGTATCTGCACTATAGTACCTGTTAACAAATAAGGTAACCATAAGCGATGCAAGCAATGCCATCAAAAAAACCCCGAGAAAAATTGAAACACTAAAATAAAGTGAAAGTGAAATTCCTAAAACTGCAGAATGAGCAGTTGCATCACCGTAATAGGACATTTTTCTCCAGACGACAAAACATCCCAGAGGACTTGCTGCCAATGCGAGGGCTAGTCCTCCCAAGGCAGACCTAATTATAAAATCATCTAACAATTTTTAAGTTCCAAACTTAATCTCAGACTAATGGCAAATTTTGATCCTATAACTGAAGAATTTTTAATTTCTGAAAAGATCACTTCTAAAAACCTAACAAATTCGTAGAATCAGGGGCCACTTTAACAAAAGACTAAAAAATCATACTCTTTCGGGATATTGGATAATTATTATGCTCCTTTCAAAATTCAATAACAGCGTAGTGAGGAAAAGTCTGTTTTCTCATGCAATCAAGCGTTTTTTCTATACTTCATTTCTGCTTTTGTTTACGTTGGCATCCGTCCAAGCTACTAAAGCAGAATCATTAAATATCGTATCCGATATTAAACCCGTCCATTCACTAGTATCTATGGTTTTGGGTGATCTGGGAACCTCTGAATTGATAATATCTCGAAACGTTTCGCCACACGACTATTCCATGCGTCCCTCTGAGGTCAGAATGGTTAATAACTCCGATATAATTTTTTGGACAGGTCCAGCAATTCTACCTTCGTTTGAGAAATTATTTGAGGAATTACCACCTGATACCCAAGAAATATCTTTGTTAGAAGAAGTGGAGGATTTACTTCTCCCTATAAGAAATATTGGTTCCTTCTTTGAAGAAGAAGGTCACGAGGAAGACGGACACGATGATGACGATGATCATGAGGAAGGTTCAGAAAACGAAGAGGAGGGTCACGAGGAAGACGGACACGATGATGACGATGACCATGAGGAAGGTTCAGAAAACGAAGAGGAGGGTCACGAGGAAGACGGACACGATGATGACGATGACCATGAGGAAGGTTCAGAAAATGAAGAGGAGGGTCACGAGGAAGACGGACACGATGATGACGATGACCATGAGGAAGGTTCAGAAAACGAAGAAGAAGGTCACGAGGAAGACGGACACGATGATGACGATGATCATGATGAGAAATCAAAGAATAGAGGACATGGCCATGATCACGAGCACGAAGGTAATTTTGACGCTCATGCGTGGCTAGACCCTTATGTTGCTTTAAGGTGGATTGAGATTATTGCCGGGGTGTTAATTTCCGAAGACCCTGGTAACAAAGACAACTACCTCTCAAATGCCGAAAAAGCGAAGGTAAAAATCATGGAACTTGATCACACTATTCAGGATCGCCTGCATGATGTTAAACCAGCGTATATCATTTACCATGACGCCTTTCAATATTTTGAAACCCGCTTTAGTCTAACTCCTTTGGGGATTATTTCTGACCATAGTAATAAAGAACCAGGAGCAAGGCATATCCGTAGGCTTGTCGAAAGAATCGCTGAGGAAGAAGTTTCATGTGCTTTTTCGGAACCAGTGTTTGAAGATGATTTATTAGAAACTGTGGTTTCTGGAGCTAAAATTAATGTTTATGAAATAGATCCAACTGGTGCAACAATTGAACCTGGACCAGATTTATATTTTGATTTGATTTCAAATATTGCTGATAGCTTCGTGAAATGTGCCTCAACAGGTTGAATAGGTAAAATCACCTCAACCCAAACCGATCTTGTTTGGGTTGAGGATGGATCAAATATTTTGGGGATTCTTATATGACCCATAAGAATCTCCAATATTTTTCCTAGTCAGAAATTTAATGAGAACCATTGGAAGGGCTATCCTGTCCTGAACTACCTATGTTCTCTCTTAGGTTCTCATAAAAGAACTTTTATCTCTTGAAATAGGAACCATTCAGGATCGCGTTTGCTGTATAGCGGCTTTTGATCTTCACAGGCACTGAATCTGCACTAACCTTCTCGTTCATTATTGTTTAATTTCGTGACCTGCTCAACTTCGTTGCCTTATTCTATCTACCGGCTTTTTTAGCTACTAGATCACCTTACGTTCACATTCTACGATTTTTTATTCTTGGTACTCCATCAATGATATCTTGACGGTCATCTATATAGACGATGTTGAGGCCATTTGTGGAGTTTGTTGGATATTAAATCGACTACCTTCATCTATTGGCATGTTGAGATTGGTATTTATCGATTGGGGGCACAACTGACCACCATATCTATTATACTCCAATGGTTGGGGGTCCATTACTAGCCCAGGAATTACACGGCTTGTACCACTAGTACTCCATTTTTCATGTTATAGGCTGATCGTGATATCAAACGAGTTTGTAACTTCCACTTCCTCCCAGAACACATCCATTATTTTTTTCAGAAAAGTGGTATTTTAAATATTTGAATTGTACAATTAGACTATCGCATGAAATGGAACATTTTTCAAAATTAAAGGTCAATTTTTCACTGGAGAATTTATGACAGAACTCGCAAATGATGCTTCCAAACACATTTGGGATCAAGATTTGAGACACAATCTTCACCCTTTTACTGAATTCACATCATTTAAGGAAAATGGTGCTTTGATTATTGAAAGTGGTGAAGGTAACAACATCAAGGATAGCAATGGACAAACATATTTGGATGCCATTGGAGGTTTGTGGTGTACAAATATTGGCTTGGGTAATGAAGAAATGGCAGATGCCATTGCAGAGCAAGTGAAAAAACTTGCTTATTCCTCAATCTTCACCGACATGTCTAATGAACCTGCTGCCAAATTATCTGCAACAATTGCCTCACTTGCTCCTGGTGATTTAAATCGGGTTCATTTTGCAACAGGAGGTTCAACTGCTGTAGATTCAGCATTCCGGCTAGTACATTACTATCAGGGTTGTCAAGGTAAACCGGAAAAGATCCATGTTATTGCCCGACATCAGTCCTACCATGGTTCTACCTATGCTGCCATGTCACTGGGGCGGAAAAAAACTGACCGAACTTCAGAATTCCATTTCATCACTGATATTATTCATCATATTACTGGACCTGACCTTTACCGGGCACCAGATGGGATGGATGAAGATGAATATTGTGACTTTCTGGTAGAGGAATTTGAAAACAAGATTGAAGAAATCGGAACCGATAAAGTTGGTGGTTTTATTGCCGAACCCGTCATGGGAGCAGGTGGGGTTCTTGTACCCCCAAAAGGGTACTTGAAACGTTTCAGGGAAATTTGTCGGAAACATGATATCCTTTATATTTCGGATGAAGTTGTAACAGGTTTTGGCCGGTTAGGACATTGGTTTGCATCAGAAAGTGTGTTTGACTTCATTCCAGATATTATTACTTCTGCCAAGGGTCTTTCATCCGGATATCTACCAATCTCTGCCATGATTTATTCTGACCGGATTCATCAAGTGATTTCTGAGGGCCGGGGAAATGGTTATTTCCCACATGGATTTACCTATTCTGGACACCCGGTTTGTTGTGTGGCGGCCCTGAAAAACATAGAGATCATCAAGAGAGAAAATATACTTCAACACGTACTGGAGGTTGGTGTTTATTTTGGTGAACAACTGGATAGTCTGAGAGACTTGCCTCTAGTGGGGGATGTTCGAGGCATGGGGCTAATGAGGTGTGTAGAAAATGTTATGAACAAGCAAACCAAGGAGTGCTTTCCTGAAGAAGTTCAAATTGGTAAAAGAATTTCTGATGCTGCAGAAGTTCTCGGACTTCTTGTTCGACCGGTGGGCCACTTGAATATCATGTCTCCTGGTCTGACCATAACCAAACAGCAGGTTGATGAAATTGTAAGTAAACTTGGATCAGCTATTGAAAAAGTTTATTCAGAACTTCAGGCTGAAGGTTGGGACCCAAGCTAATAATCGAAATTAAGGTTGGTTTTATGAATATACACCTTTCTAAGTGCGGAAAAAATACAATTGACAACTGTGAAGGTCTCCCAGGCTGGACCTATTTCTCACCAAAGCTCTTTGACCTGGAATTGGAGAAATTATTCTATTCACATTGGCAGTTTGTTTGCCATGTGAATGAGATTTCACAACCAGGCGAATTTGTTGCCTACGATATTGGAACCGAGCGAGGTTTTGTAGTTCGGGATTCCGAAAACAGGATTAATGCCTTCCACAATTTATGCCGTCACCGAGGATCAAGAGTAGTTTCTCCCAATAGAGGCCAATGCAATAAGGTACTTGTCTGTCCTTTTCATGGATGGACCTACAATCTTGATGGTACCTTGCGGGGGATAGCAAAAAAAGATAGCTTTCCCGATGTGGATCCTTCGACTTTGGGATTGAAAAAACTTGAACTTGAAATCTGGAACGGCTTGGTTTTCATTCGGTTTAAGTCCGGAAAACAGAAATCTATTGCATCAATAATGGAAAAGCATGCCAGCGAGGTTCAACCCTATGGGCTGGAGCAAATGGTGGCTTCTCCCAAAGGGCGGATTACAGACAGAATCGAAGCCAATTGGAAAGCTGTGAGAGATGTGGATAATGAAGGCTATCATGTACCGCAAGCTCATCCGGCATTGAATGACCTATATGGTGGCGACTACCATGATGAACCCATGGTTGGCGAAACAAGCAGGTCGGTGGGAAGATTTACCCCTAGTCCAAAAAGGCACTGGAGTGTTAGAAATTACCTGAAAATTTTACCTGAAAATACCGACTTGCCAGAATCGAACCGAAACATTTGGCTGTATATTGGTATATTTCCTAACTTGGTTTTAGGTTTCTATCCCGATTGTGTGATTTTCTACCAGGAAATTCCCCAGACCCCTACTGTCACCCTGCAAAGAGGTGGTATTTTTCACCATCCCGACGAAACGAGGGAAATGAAACTTGCCAGGTATCTAAGTGGTAGAATTGACAGGGAAACCTCAGAAGAAGACAAGATGTTGTCAGTTTGGGTCAGCGAAGCAACGAAATCCTCTGCCTATGACAAGGTAATCTTTTCTGAACTTGAGAAGGGAGTACCATCTTACCATGACTTGCTCAGAAGCAAGTTGCCGGTCACCAGGCTAGCAGAAGAACCTCTTGCTGAAGATTTAATGGAACTTAACGAAAGTATGTTGCTTGCTTCAACGGATTAAACAATTGTGGTTGGTACCACTAAAAAAATTCATTCATTTACCCAGGAGGTAATGACATCAACATCTGGCCTTGGACGGTCTGGTGGAATGGTTGAGGACGTACCTATGTGGATAAACCCTGCGACATATTCATCCGCGGACAATCCAAGTGCCTTACTCCTGAATTCTTCATCGTGTGCACCGAATCCAGTTAACCAATTTGCTCCCCAACCTGAGGCCAAGGCAGCATTTAACAGGGACAGGCAAACGGCACCTGCAGAGAGAGTTTGTTCAATCAGGGGTATTTTTGCTTCCTTATTAGGTTTTGAAACGACAGTTACAATCAAATTTGCCATCGTGAAAACCTCGCATGCCTTATCAAGCAGGGAGGGGGCCTTACCTAGCGCTTCACCCCTTTCACGCAGGATTTTTGCCATCCTGGGCATGGCTGATTTCTCCAGAACAATAAACCTCCAAGGTTCCAATTTACCATGATCAGGACTTCTAGCCGCTGCAGTTAGAATTGTCTGTAATTCCTTTTTTGAAGGTACAGGTTCCCTTAGCATTAAAAAAGGCCGTGATCTTCTGGTTAAAAGAAAATCCAGGGGTTGATTGCTGTTTTCAGTCATGACCACCTCAATTGAGAAAAACTAAAAGGACAAAGATTAATATTTTCATTTATCAATTCAAAGCAATCACATAGGTCAAATTTTGGGGCAGCATTTGTTTTTGGAGTAAAAGTTTATTTACAACTTCATCTGTTGGACCTGGGCAGTAAGGCCCCCGTCCATTATCCATAATTGTCCAGATGCATATCTTGCCTCATCAGAGGCCAACCAGAGTACCAATCCTGCGATATCCTCAGGTTGTCCCATGGTATTTGTCGGGTGTATTTGTTCAATCTGCCTCTTCAATTCCTGGACACTCTTACCTTCTCCGACAAAACTCTCCAGCATCGGGGTGTCAACAAATCCGGGACAAATTGCGTTTACCCTGATCCCCTCTGGACCGTGATCACATGCCATGGCCTTGGTTAAGGCATGAACTGCTCCCTTGGTGGCACAATAGGCAGCAAGTTTTGGATCAGCAATAAACCCGTCATAAGAACCAAAATTTATAATACTTCCTTTGCCAGATTGCCTCAGGAGAGGAAGACATAATTTTGAAACCAGAAAAGTTCCGGTTACATTAATGGCGAATATCCTGTTCCATTCGTCAAGAGATGTTTCCTCAATGGTTTTCTCGATTTCGATACCCGCAGCATTAACCACGACATCTACCTGATTCCATAGTGCATTTATTTTGTCAAAAATATCCTGAAGGTTATCTTGGTTGGTTATATCCACCTGATACACTGACCAGTTCTTCTGGGGGGTAGTAACAATATCCAAGGAGATAACATCAGCTCCCTCATCAACGAATCTCCGACAAATAGCTGTCCCAATACCCCCGGCACCACCAGTGACTATGGCCCTTTTACCGACAAGTCTATCTCCCATTATTTTCCCATTGTCTATATGAATCCAGTACCAATCCGTGAAAGTGATGTACCGCATGCTCGGATTTACCTGATCCTCCAGGATCATGAACTATCCTGCCTTGAGTGAACGCAGGTGTGGACATACCCCGTTGAACACTCTCGACAAGGGAGATGTCTTCTGCCTGTAGGACTTCATCTATATATCTGATTGCTTCAATCTCCGATTCAGTGGGATCCGCGGTCTCGAAAAAGAAATCATAAGTTTCATATGTGTGATCAACATCTACAGGGATGATGTGCATGACGATAAAGTTTCCCCTTCCAGGATACCTCATTAAACAGGTATTCGGCCACAACCACCAAACAGCATGGTCCTTTACTGTTGCTTCTTTGACCGAGTAAGCTGAATTTGCTGATTTACCTGCCTCAGCCATATGGCTCGACCAAATTCCATGAGTAGTTACCTTGTAGGTATCCATATCCACGAGGGTGCAAAAATCCTTGTGTGCGACTGGGCAATGGTAACACTCAAGGAAATTATCCACAACATTTTTCCAGTTTGACTTTATGTTATAGGTAAGCCTATGTGAAAAGATCAGGTTCGCCAAATCTGGTGCCCAATAGTTAATTTCTTCAGCCAGCGAACCCGATTGTTCTGCCAGAGAAGTGGCATCAGTGTCCAGATTAACGAAAACAAAACTGCAAAATTCCTCCACCTGAACAGAATCGAGACAAATATCCTCCACCTGGAAATTCTTCAAGCCACCAGTGTGGGGGGCTCTAATTAGTTGCCCCTCCATATTATAAGTCCAGGCATGGTAGGGACAAACCACTCTTCTGGTCTCACCCTCACCCTTCAGCAGTTCATGTCCTCTATGTTTGCATACATTATAGAACGCCTTGAGGTTTCCATTCAGGTCCCGACAAATCAAAATTGGGTAGTCACGAATAATGGTGGTTACATAGGACCCTGGACTAGTAAGTTTCTTGGCATGGCATACCCACTGCCAAGTCTTGCCCAAAATGGATCTTTTTTCAACTTCAAAAATCTCTTTCTTGCAATAGGTTTCTGCCTGTAAGGAAAGCGATTCTTCAGGTGCAGGTTTCCATCCACCATAATATTTGGAAAGATTGGTATCACTCTTAGAGTCCAACATCATTTTATCCACCCAAAGCCCGATTAATTCAATTTTCTATATAGCATAAGGTCCGTAAATCCAATCCAAATGAATGGTTGCTTTCACTTAATTGTTTACTAATTCATATCAGGGAAAAACTAGCCAACTTGCCTTTCTTTTTTGGTGATTCTGCTAGGAATCATGAATTCTACTATGGCTCCAAATATAATCAAACACATCCCGGCGAACTTGTTCAGACCAAATGGTTCATCCAACAAAATAAAACTTGATCCTATTCCTGACAAAATTTCCATTGAAAGAAGAAAACACATTAAGGCCGGGGCTATCAATGATGAAGACCAAAGTGACAAAATAATGAGAGGTGCATAATATAGAGTACCGTACAATATAGGTATATAACCGTTGGAGATCAGTGTTTTCCCATCGGGGGAAACCCCCAAATCAGCCCCCCCTAAAACGGCAATTAAAAGACCAACCAGTACTGACCCAAACATAGAAATTAGAGCAAGTTGGGGAAACTCCCGACCTTTCGTACGTGTTGTAAACAACAAAGCAATACCAATTGACCAGCAAAGACCTGCTGTAAAGGACATCAAATCCCCAAAATTAATGGAATCAAAAGAGGGAAATCCCTTAAAAACCAAGACTATACCTACCAGGGAAGAACCAATTGCCAACAAGCTAGCCCATCTCCATTTGCGACCCAAAAACAGGCATTCAATTATGGTACTCCAAGCCGGGGACAGGTAAAATAACAGTACGGCGTTAGCCACATCTGTAAAGGAAATTGCGATGAAAAAGGTAGCGGCACCCATACCAATTATAAAAGCACCTGTAGTACTTTTTACTGACATTTTGGTAAAACCCGAAATCAAACCGACATAAATCAGGAGGCATGTGGTGGCTCCGATGTTTAGAGCTGTTCCTCCCCAAATTCCTTCAAATCCAATTTCGTTCAAATGGCGAACTGGAATCCATCCCAACCCCCAAATTAAGGCAACAAACAGTGCGCATAGTTCAGGAATTCTTTGATTGGCTCTAAGATCCATCTAATGGTAATCCTTTAAAGGGTTGCTGGAATACAAAACCCGATCCTGAAAATCGAAGAATTATCATCTTCAATATCCCCTTTTTCCCTATTAATGACCCTTTGACAAGAAAATTCAGTGAAAAGGGGAAAATTAAAAAATGCGAAAATTACAGGGTTGTCTAAACGATCAATAGATGCCCACAAGAGTCCCATCAATATCTACCTTGATGATTTGGAAAAGAAATCAGAATCACTTGATATTGAGAAATAGAATCCTTGTGAGGGCTATTTCTTTACAATCCTTAACCCAAGATCCCTCAAGGCTTCGTTAGTTGGAGCGGAAGGGGCCCCTAGCATCAAGTCTTCAGCTCTTTGATTCAGGGGGAATAATATCACTTCACGAATATTTTCCTGATTGGTTAACAACATAATAATGCGATCAATCCCTGGAGCAATCCCGGCATGTGGTGGTGCACCATATCTAAAAGCATTAACCATCCCACTAAAATTGGTGTCTACAAAATCCCTGTCATAACCAACGATTTCAAAAACCTTGTAAAGTATTTCCAGCTTATGGTTTCGAACTGCACCAGAAGATAGTTCCACACCGTTACAAACTATATCATATTGATAGCCCAATACATCAAGGGGATCTTTGGATAACAGAGACTCCAATTCTCCCTGTGGCATGGAAAAGGGATTGTGTGAAAAATCAAGGTCACCCGTCTCTTCATCCCTTTCAAAAAGGGGAAAATCCTTGATCCAGCAAAGTTCAAACCTGTCTTTGTCCACAAGATCCAGTTCGTTTGCAATGACATCTCTTGCCTTGGCAGCTACATCGACAAAACTTGAAGGTTTCCCACCAAGAAAAAAGGCTGAATCACCAGCATCTAGCCCAAGCTGCTGCCTGATGTTCTCAGTTCTTTCGGGACCAATATTATTAGCCAATGGCCCTGCCCCGACAACATTCCCCTCTTCAACACGCCAAAAAATATAACCCATTCCGGGCAGTCCCAGACTTTGGGCAAAGGAATTCATACGATCACAGAATCTCCGGCTACCCCCTCCCGGGGCTGGAATAGCCCTGATTTCATTACCCTTGACCTTCAAAAGGTTGGCAAAAATTCTAAACCCTGACTCCTCAAAATGCTCACTTACAATCTGCATTTTTATCGGATTCCGCAAATCCGGCTTATCCGTCCCATAGGTAAGCATTGCTTCCTTGTAAGTAATTTGCGGAAATTCCTTGGTTACTGGTTTTCCTCCACCAAACTCTTCAAATACACCTCGCATGACAGGCTCAATTTCCTCAAACACATCCTCCTGCGTGGCAAAGCTCATTTCTACATCAAGTTGATAAAATTCGCCCGGAGATCGATCAGCTCTCGGATCTTCATCCCGAAAACATGGGGAAATTTGAAAATATCGGTCAAATCCGGCAATCATGATCAATTGCTTGAACTGTTGAGGGGCTTGTGGAAGGGCATAGAAATTACCAGGGTGTAACCGGGATGGTACCAGAAAATCTCTGGCGCCTTCAGGTGACGAAGCAGTTAGAATTGGGGTCTGGAAATCCAGAAAACCCTGTTTCTCCATCCTTTTCCTGATCCAGGAAATAACCCTGGAGCGTAGTACAATACGATCGTGCAACTGCTTACGCCTCAAATCCAGAAAGCGGTATTTCAAACGAGTTTCTTCGGGATAATCCGGTTCCCCGAAAACCGGTAGAGGAAGCTCTTCAGCGACACCTAGTATTTCCAGTTTTCTAATGAAGACCTCAATCTCACCGGTAGAAATCTTACTGTTTACGAGCTCAGGTTCTCGTAATCTGACTTCTCCTTCAATGCATATGACAAATTCTGCTTTTAATTGCTCCACTTGAGCAAAGACTTCACTATCCGGGTCTGCCAAAACCTGGGTTATGCCGTAGTGATCTCGTAAATCAATGAAAAGAACCCCACCATGGTCCCTAATTCTGTGTACCCATCCAGATAGGCGGACATTCTCGTTGGTATGGTTACTATTTAATTCGGCACATGTGTGAGTACGGTATTTATGCATCAAATCCTCGTGAAAACTTAAGTTGTTTCAATTTGCATATTCAGATTATGTTCTCAATCAGGGTCTCATAAGTCCTAGCCGGAAGATCTACCAAACTAAAATGAAGAACAAACAGTTATTCCAAAACGGAAAACAATGGGATATTCCCTGAGTTACCTTCCTAATTGTTTATGAGAGTAATCAATTTATGGTAAAATACTGGTTTTCAATAACAGGGAGTAAATTTCTTCCTTTTTGGGAATCACCCTAGCTTTAAAGGTGATTCAAGCCATTCTCTGTAAAACCCTTCAAGATCCGGGCAAAAATCAAACGTAATGGGATACCCCGGGGAACATGCTTCAACTTCCAACAAGGTTCCGCAACCTGGGCAGATGAACTCTCTGATCTCCATCCAAGCGGGATCACACACATCTGAGTGAGGATAAATACGTTCCAATTCCTCTTGTCTGTTTCTTACATGGACGACTGATTGTAGTTTCCAATTCTTCCTATAATCGCCAAATTCGTACCCACAAGTACATTTAACAATTTGCTCACTGCCCTTTTGTACAATGAATAGATGTTCGCCAATCGGCAGGAGAATTTTTTCCTTCCATTCTACCTTTTCTTGATAAATCTCCAGGATCTTGAAAAACCTGTCCCTATCCTTGTAGGAACTCATCAAGTTCTTGGTTTGAGGCCAAGGCAATTGTCCCTCAACCAGAAGTCTATATTCTTCCTCCATTAGGTGGCTATCCATTATTTATGTCCTCTTCCTCCGGTTCAGGAAAAGAAAAACTATCTGGCAATTGCCAGAAAGCCCTGTACTCATCCGCGAATTCTTCCGACAGATTTATTGCAGCTCGATACATTTTTACGACTTCTGGTGAAAAAGAACCCCTGACTACTCTTGATCTTTCAGACGCAAGCCAATCTGTCACGGGTACTGCCTTGGCAAGCCTTTCTGACTTCATTTGCTTTCTTATCTCCATCGTTTTTTTAAGATCAACCTCAAGATTTTCAGTTTCTAGAGTACCCGTAAACCTCACGCCATGGACCCTCTCTCCGTGGATCTGTGAGGAGTGCCCCTGTATAATATCATCAAGAATAAGAATTGGATCTCTCTCAAGGGGATCACCGTAACCTCCACCACCATTGTAGGAGTGAGTGAAAATATCTCCTTCCTTCATGGGAGCTGTAATATGAGGGCCTTCAATAATTTGCTGTTTACCCTCGAAGCATTTTTCTAACTCGTCCTGGTTCAATCCGGTAGAATGAGCCAGTGGCTTTCTCTCCACAGCTCGTTGAAAAATATTGGAATCTCGGACTACCCTATGTTTCTGACAGGTGGGGGCAGGATACCCTCCACACATACCGGCATTATCAAAAACCCGTGAGGAGTGTTCTGAGGTAACAATTCTAACCTCCGGTGATTTATTTATGACCCAAGTTGACATGAAGGCATTGCCTCCTCGGTATTTTCCTGCTCCACCGGAATTGGGCAGGATTGATCTACCCAAGTAAACCATCGGCATGTCCAATTCCCAAATTTCAATATTCCCCATGTCCGATTCCGGGTTCCACCCAACATAGGCAGTATCTAGCCCATCCTTTATGGCCAAGGCACCAGACCCAGCTGCAGCACATTCAAAATGAGCGATACCAAACGGTTTACCATACTGGCTTATCCCTCCCATTTCAATCATAGGACTGTTAACCTGGCCTACAAATACTTCTTCCAGAAACCCACGAGCCAAAAATCCTCTTGATAACATCCTTTGAAAAGAACCATAGGCAGGTAACAACAATGCCCAAGATGTCGCTGTTGCACAAAACTCGCTATCCGGGTTGGTCCAGGTTCCCTCAGGTAATTTCAACTGGGTAGCCAACCAAGCCCCATCATTGACCAGCCCTTCAAAATTCATGTGCTGGGTGAGGGTGACAAACATGCCTCCATCCATTCCGGCTGGTGTACAATTCATGGAGTGATAACCCCAAGGTTGTGCACCTTCAAAATCCAAAACAATTTTCCCGTCCAGTTGAATGTCCATTTTCATCGGAATGGAATACAACCAATCGGGGTCGCCAAGTGGCTGAAAGCCTGGTTTGCCCTTGGTTACATGGCCATAAAAGGTATTGGACCTGTATGTGCCGGGTACGGTCAATTGCCGAACCCTTGCTAACTGGGTCCTTCGCCCCTCCTCAATGAATTCCTTGGTGATTTTCTGGTAGAAATCAATACCGATCTCATCAATTAACTCCAGTACCCTGTCTCGCATTGAAAAACAGGCTGCAACCTTGGCTTGCTCGTCTAGAATCCAGTAGATGGGCATTCGAAGATTTCGTTCACATCTAATGACATAATCCCTTCGAATTTTGTCATTTATGCCAATCTTTTCAGCACAGATGAACAAACCTTCACCAAATCGTTCCTGGGCCAAGGCAACATCTCCCCCAGGTGTAATCCCTCCAGCCTCAAGTTCATGACATACGGCTCCTGCCCAACCTACAAGCGTACCCTGATGGTAAATTGGCACAACATCCATAACATCCGGAACCTGAACAGTTCCGATAAAGGCATCATTATTGGCAAATATATCCCCTGGGTTTATCCCTGGGTCATCCTCGTAATCATTTTTAATCATCCATTTAATGAATCTACTCATAGTATGGACATGGACCATAATTCCGTTGGAGATCGCTACAGCATCACCTTCAGGTGTATAAATAGCTGCAACCATTTCACCGACTTCTCTTACCCCTGGAGAAGCTGATATTCTTCGGGCAATTTCTCTGGCAGAAACACAGCCTGCCCGCAATTTCATATGAATAGTTTCAAATTTCAGGGGATCCTGATCCCTGCATTCAAGAGTTGATATGCCATCATAACAACCGGTCTCAGCTAAAAGGGCTTCACTTTCCTCTAGGCGATTTCGTAAGCTGTAACTCGAATAGGACTCAGACATAAATCATCCTTCCCTGAGATGCTGGTAATGGAGCATTGACCACTCATCCATGACAACTTGATCGCCAGGGTGAATAACAAGAGTTGTCGCCGGATGTTCAATAATTGCGGGGCCCTTGATTTCATTTCCTGGCAGTATCTCATCCATCTCCCAGAGAAGAGTCTTTCTCCAGTTTCCTTCAAAATAGACTTCTCTAAATCCCTTGAAGGCTTCTTCGGGAGGTTGGGGCTTCCCTAATTTGGATTTTCTTAGTTGGGGTTTGATTTTCTCAACAGATGCGATCATTCCCATCTCCATTACAGAAACACTGCTTTGGCCATAATCTGATACACTTCTATTTATACTTTTATAAATATTCCTGAAGGTCGAGATAAGCCGATAAAGGTCATCGACATTCTCGATTCGATCGATTGGTGAATAAACTTCTACATCCTCAAGTTGTCCTGTATATCGCATGAGGAGAAAGGGTTGAAACCCTATCTTTTCTGTTGGATGGCCTTCGGAAACCATTTGCTCAAGAGCTTTGCTTCTCAAGTCACCCCAAATATTATCTATTGTGGAGATGATATCCTTGTATTCTGGTGTTTGTGAACTCAGAGGAATGTCCAAATGTACAGACCGGCTGAAACGCTTTTGAAAATCGGCGGTTGTACATCCGAAAGCAGAAAATGCCGCGGCAAATTGAAAGGTTATAACATCCTTGAAACCTATTTCACGGCTATATCCTCCCAAATGCAGGGGACCAGATCCACCATATGACAACAAGGTATATTCGGAGGGGTGTATACCCTGTGCCGACAGCATCCTTCTTAGAGCTATATTAGCCTCAGAATCCAGCATGTTAATCATGCCCTCGGCCACATCATAAACATTATTCACACCGAGAACATCAGCACAACTTTCCTTAAATTTTTCAAACGCCAAATCGACATTTAATTTTACTTTACCACCAAGGAAATAGTCGGGATTCAATCTTCCTAAAATGGCGTTGCAATCACAAATCGTCGGGATATGATTTCCCTTGTCAAAACAGATTGGTCCAGGTTCAGAACCCGCACTTTCAGGACCCAAACTCACTTTTCTGGTCAGGGGGTCTACCTTGACATGCATTCCGGCACCTGCCCCAATGGTATCCATGGCAATCAAGGGTAGATTTAATTTGAACCTTCCTATCAGCGGTTCCTGATCAATCCTGATTTGTCCCTTTGAAATTATACCCATGTCGAAACTGGTTCCACCTAGATCAGAAACCACGAGAGAATCATTTTCAATTATCTGGCTAATATATCTGGCCCCAAGTACTCCTCCTATCGGACCAGAAATCATAGTTTCATGGAGATTGGGATGATTTATGGAAGTCAAACCTCCAAACGATTGAAGAGTTTGGACCCCGTACCTGTAGCCATTTTCCCGGGCTACCTTTTCGATACTTTCCAACTGCTTTCTTCCACCACCTGTAGCATAAGCTTCAATCAGCAGAGAATTTAACCTTGACTGTTCCCTAATCACAGGTCTTACCTTGTGGCTACACAACAATCCGGTCGTGGCCTTTCGACTGGTCAATATTGACCGGGCAATCTGCTCGGCTAGTATCTCATGTGCTGGGTTGACCTGGGAAAACAGAAAACAGATACAAATTACCTCAACTTTCCTGTCCAATAAGGTATTAACAGCTTGCTCAACTTCCTGTTCATACAAGGGGATGATTTCATCCCCCATATGATCCATTCGGCCGGTTACACCAAGCGTATTCCTTCGAGAAACCAAAGGAGTTGGATGATGATGGGTAACCGCATGAAGTCGGTCAGCATAGGAGTAATCACCCCAGGATTGCAAACCTCTTCCCATGAGAACCATGTCCTCGATTCCTTTGGTCGTTATCAGGCCAATGTTTCGACCTGTCCGGGAAAGAAGTACATTCAACATCCCTGTACCAGTATAAAGTACAACCTCAACACTCGTAAACATCTCCCGGATTGATAATCCCCGATAGTCAGATGCTTCGATCGCCGATTCAAGAAACCCTACAGATTCCAGTTGAGGAGTTGTGGCTGCCTTACCAATTGTGAACGTACCGAATTCATCCACCAATATGGTGTCCGTCATTGTACCACCGGCATCAATTCCTGCGACAACTGGTCGGGCTGCTTGCATCACATAAAACCCCAAATTTTCAATAAATAAACTGGTATTTGGATTCAAATTTTTTTTAATTGAGGATTAGGTAACTATCAAAAAATTGGAAGAAAAAAGCCGGCTATTTGCTAGTTTTTTTAATATAAGCCTGCATCATACGGTCTGCTGACATTGCGATAAGTGCCATACCAATACCAGCCACAACACCTCCACCCGCATCCACTTTACTTAAAGCCAGATAAATTTGTTGGCCCAATCCTGTTGTTCCAACAAGCGCTGCAATAACCAGCATGTTTAGTCCAAAAAGCGTGGTTTGGTTTATACCCACCAAAATCTGGGGTAGTGCAAGTTTTAGTTTTATTTGCCAAAATATCTGTGTAGGGGTACATCCGCTTGTTATACCAGCTTCTATCGCTGTTGGGGACACATTCCTTAAACCTTGTTCGGTATATCTGATCATTGGTACTATCGCATAGGCGACAATGGCCAATAAAGCCGTAAAATCTCCGACTCGGAAGAACATAACTGCTGGAATGAGCAGGACAAATTGGGGTAAGGTCTGAAGGGTATCGTTGATGGGGCGAATTATTGCCGAAACCCGATCTGATGTCGAGGCCCAAATTCCTATCAATCCTCCTAATATAAGGCAAATTGCTACAGCTACGAAACAAAGATAAATTGAAACAAGTGCAGGAACCCAAATGCCAGAAACCATTAGGAAGATCAGAGACCCAGTAACAAAAAGGGCAACCCTAATTCCTCCCAGCGAGTAGGCAAGCAAGGGCAGCACAACCAAATATACAATCCAGGAAACCCCCGTTATTCCAAAATACAGTGTACCTGCAATGAAGGGGATAACTACACTTAATTTCCAGTTTCGAAAATATAGCGCAACTAAAGATCCTATAAAAATCAGAAACCAATAAATACCGATTATTGTAGGTGTAAGGGCAAACCCCCATGTAATCGGAAATATTGATCTGGTAAAGCCAAGTTTTACCGGTAGAAGCACAAAATACTGCATCTGATTTTTTGAAATCTCCAAGAAGTCTCCAAAATTGGTAATGATATTGAAAACAAGGGCGTTCATTACATCTGCTGGATAGAATTCCAGGGCTTTAGGCCATATCTTAAGGGGTTCGACAATAATGGCCAGGAAATAAGTAACCAAAGCAATACCAACAAACCCGATGAAAAATTCTTTTAATCTTAAACCGGAATGGCTTTCTGTAGGAAGCTGCCTTTTTGCATAGGCTAGAGTAATCCTGTCCAATATTATTGCCAGGCAAACAATAACCATACCAGCCAGAATACTTTGACCAAACTGGGCCTTTCTCAATCTCCCCAGAACCTCCCAGCCAATATCCTCAAATCCACCTATAATTGCTGCTATAATGACCATGCTCAAAGCAGCCATAGTGGTCTGGTTAACTCCAATCAACATCTGGGGAAAGGCAGTTGGGACCTCTACCCACCAAAATCTTTGTCTTGGTGAACAACCAGACATAGTACCTGATTCTCTAACCTCGGGCAGGACTCGATTTAATCCCAGGATGGTATTTCTAACCATGGGAGGCGTTGCAAAGATTACGCTGGCAATAAGACCAACCACTGGACCGAATCCAAACAACAGCAATATCGGAATGAGATAGGCAAAGGCGGGAACTGTCTGCATAAAGTCAAGAGTGGTCTGGATCACAACATTTGCCTGGGGAGATTTATGACCCCACACACCAAGCACAAATCCCAGTATTACGGCTAACGGTATGCAGATGATAACTAGCGAAAGGGTATTTATCCCTTCATACCAATAACCAACAATAACTATATACAAGAGCAAAATCAGAGTTAAAATACCCGTCTTTCTTCCTCCCCCTTGCCAAGCTATGAAGGTAGCCAGGGAAGCAAAGGTGAGCCAGGGAAGCCAGCTCAAGAATCCTTGAACCCTCCTCATGGGCCATTCCAGGACACGACTGATAAATCTGAATAACCATCTGAACAGGTCAACGAAACCAAGCAAGATCCAGTCAAGGAATTCTGCTATCGGGATCCGGAAGGATTCTGGAAAAACAAACAGCCACTCAAAATCAGTTCCGAAAACCATCACAATTGCCGAAAAGAGAAGAACACTACCCCAGAGAATTGGCAATAAATTCTTATTAATAAACACTGTAATTTCATCAGCCGAAAAACCCTTTCGGATGTGTTCAGCTATCCCTCTTTTTGGTCCCGATATAGTGCTCTTATAATACTTACAGGGGTCAAAACACCACAACACTCCCCCGCCTCATTTACAATTCGAACCTCTTCTGTTTTCCCATCGAACAATCGCATAACCTCTTCAAGAAGTGTCTCCGGTCTAACCGAGGGGCAATCTGAAACATTGTCATCAGGTGGTTCCATGATGGATTGTGCTTCAATAATTTTCCACAAAGGAACCTCACTTGTAAATTTTTCAACATATTCATCAGCAGGTGCAAGAACAATTTCACTTGGGGTTCCTATCTGAACAACCTGCCCATCTTTCATAATGCAAATGTTATCAGCCAGCCGCAGTGCTTCATGAAAATCATGCGTTACAAAAACAATGGTTTTATTCAATTGCCTTTGTAAACGGAGAAACTCATCCTGCATTTGAGTTCTGATTAAGGGATCAAGAGCAGAGAAGGGCTCATCTAGAAACCATACTTCAGGTTCTGCAGCCAAGGACCTGGCAATCCCTACTCTCTGTTGTTGTCCTCCTGACAATTGATGGGGATAAGATGTTTCCCTTCCTTCCAAACCCACGAGGTCAATCATGTGATTGGCCTTAGCCAATCTTTCTTTTTTTGATTGGCCCTGAGCCTTGAGTGGAAAAGCAACGTTTTCCAGAACATTAAGATGGGGCAGAAGACCGAAATTCTGGAAAACCATCCCCATTTTGTGACGACGAATTTCGATCATTTCTTTAGGACCTTGCTGCAAGAGGTCCATGTCATCCAATATTACTTTGCCGAAGGTTGGTTCCACCAGGCGTGACAAGCATCTGAGTACCGTTGACTTTCCAGAACCCGACAACCCCATTATGACAAAAATTGACCCGGCAGAAATGTCAAACTTAACGTCTCCGCAGGCTACTATATTGCCGTTATCTCTTACCTGTTGAAGCTTTTCTTCGACGTTGAAATTGCCAAGGTTACCTGTAAAATATTGTTCAGGATTGTTGCCATAAACCTTCCATAGTCCATCACAACTTAACTTTACAGGGTCTGCAGAAGGCATCATCCCATACCTTCTGCAATGTTTTTTAAATCTGAAAGCAAGGGCCTACCTCTGATACACCCTTGAGAAAAGGCTTAACCCCCCATTGCAGAGGAAACCCATGAACTCCACCTGTCTTCATTGGATTCTAACCAACTTCCAGTTACCTCTACGATATCCGCACCTTCAACATCAATTTGAAACATCATTGTTTCTTGGGAAGCATTATCAAGCTGGTAAGAGGACAACAAATCCCAAGCAGCTGGCCATCGTTCCTGGAATCCAGACCAGGCGATTTTCATTGTTTCGGGCTTGAATACACCGCAATCATATACTGCATCCGGATTTATTCCCCAAGCTGGATCAGTATCACAACCCTCCTCGTAAGCAGGTAAATCAACCCATCCTATTTCACCAATTTCGGCGAATACATAATGGGGTTGCCAAAACATCATGAAGATTGGCTTCTGGGCAGCGTCAGCAGCCTTGATTTCGGCAACCATGGCTCCTTCCGTTCCACCAGGGACTGCCTTGTAATTCAAGTCGAGTGCTTCAATTATCAGCTCGGACCTATTACCCCAATCCGCAGGATATGCCAAAAATCTTCCCATGGGAAGTGTTTCTGGAGTCACCAGATTTTCGGCGCAATCATTCATGGCCTCCCAAGCAGGAAGTCCAGGACACATATCTTCCATAAATTTAAGATACACCCAGCCCTCACCAGCATCCAATCCCAGTGGGCCAATATCCACAATCGTACCTTCAGCTTTCTTAACAGGGTATATATCCCCAAGGTTATTGGTCCAACCTTCCATGGTAGCGTGTATGTCCCCATCTGCCAAAGCCTGGAATTGTGGGTAATTCCCTGCGTTTACGTATTCAACTGAGTATCCTAGCTTTTCAAGTAATTGACCTGCAATATGTGTGGATATATGCTGACCGGTCCATTCATTAATAGCCAGCTTAATTGGAGAATCAACATCACCAAGTTCTTCAGAATTTACCTGCAAAGTGGAGAGTACAAATCCACTAGCGATAACAATTGCCAAGACCAAATTCGTGATCTTTCGATAAATCATTACAACCTCCTAATGAATAATATCAATTATGATTCAATGTATAGGAAATTTTCCAAAAAGGGGAAATAATTCGAAATTGAACCATGAATCTAGTTTTACCAAAGAGCACCACCCGTTACTTGTATATTTTCTCCTGTAATTCCTAACGACTCATTTCTGCAAAGGTGAATGACCAATGAGGCAATTTCATTAGGTTGAATCATTCTACCCTGCGGGTTGTTTGCAATAATTTCCTGTTTTAATGTCTCAGCTGCTCTACCCTCACCCTCTTTCTCAGCAATTTGAGATATATTCTGGCTCATGAGTTCCGTCTCGACCCAGGTAGGAGAAATCATTACGCAGGACACATTGTGGGATGCACCTTCAAGTGCCACACACCTCGTTAGACCAAGAAGCCCTGCCTTTGACGAGCAGTAGGCAGGATTATCTGCCCAACCAACAGATGCTGCTGTAGAACCAAGATTTATAATCCTCCCCCACCGATTATTTATCATCAACGGTAAACATGACCTGATGGTTCTGAAAGAGCCGGTAAGATTTGTATCAATTACTTTGTCCCAGAGTTCATCCGAATGGCTACAAACTCCTTGCTCAACAGTGATCCCAGCAGCATTAACCAATATATCAATTGTACCGAATGTATTTATCGCTTGATCTATTAACTGGTCAATTTGGGCTTGGTCTCTAACATCAAGATGAGTAGCGACTATCTCGGTTCCATATTTTGACAGTTGCTCTTTTATTTCAGTTATTTCTGAGTTGCTAGGATAGTGTGAAGCATCCATATGCCCCTTCAATTTTTCCATGAGAAACGAACCCGCCAGAACATTCGCTCCATGTCTAGCCAATAATTTGGCAATCGCCAAGCCCTGACCAGTTAGACCGCCAGTAACAAATGCAACTCGTCCCTTCAGGAATTTATCAATTTTCATAGTGGATCCTTTATTTTTGTAATTAGGTCCGAAATCTTCACTTGGATAATGATTTTTGACCAACCGAAAATCAAAATTTATATTTACTGCTATTCCTTCGCTTTCATTTTCTAAGATTGGAAATCTTTATATAAATTGTTAAAGGGAGGTGCGATAAATGAAAACCCGGGGCAGAAAAATATTCGTTAAACCCGAACGATAAAATTGAATTAGGGAGTAAGTAAAAAATGTGGGATAAGTGGTTTCGCTTTTTCCTTAGAAGAACCGTCAAAATAGGTCGACTCTCAGTTGAACTTCCGAGTGGGGAAACCTTCATGGTTGGTGAAGGCAGTGAAGATCCCATCAAAATTACAGTTACAAGTGAAATGGCCTTGCGTAGCCTCTGCTTAAATCCTCATCTGGCTTTTGGCGAAAGGTATATGGATGAAGGGCTTACCATTGAGGGCGATGACTTAAAAGGTTTAGGGGAATTGATCTTTATCAACATATCCAATTTGGAAAATACCCCAATTCCCCGAATCACCAGTTTTTTTATGAAATGTATCCGATCAATTACACAATTCAACAATAAGATAAGGGCGAAAAGGAATATTCAGCACCATTATGACCTGACGGATGAATTATACTCACTTTTTCTTGATGAAGACAGGCAGTATAGTTGTGCCTACTTTGCCTCACCAGAATTTACCCTTGAAGAAGCACAAATTGCAAAAAAGGATCACATATCAAGAAAACTCCTAATTGAACCCGAAATGGATATTCTTGACATTGGTAGTGGTTGGGGTGGACTTGGTCTCACCCTTGCCAAGAAATATGGTGCAAGGGTTCAGGGTGTTACCCTGTCGACAGAACAGCACAAAATTTCCAACCGAAGGGCACGTGAAGAAGGTTTATCTGATCGTGTAGATTTTTCTTTGATGGATTATCGTTCAGTAAACAAGAAATTTGATAGAATAGTCTCTGTAGGCATGTTTGAACATGTTGGTACACCTCATTATCGAGAGTATTTTAAATCGGTTCGGAACACGCTCAAGGATGATGGGGTCGCGCTTTTGCATACTATTGGAAGATCTGCCCCTCCTGCTGGAACAAATCCCTGGTTGGCAAAATACATTTTCCCTGGTGGATACGTTCCTGCACTTTCAGAAACTATGGAGGCTATAGAAAAAGAAAAACTTATGGTCAACGATATTGAAATCCTCCGATTGCATTATGCCGAAACCCTTGCCAATTGGTACGAAAGATTTATGAACAACATTGATCGGATAAGAGATATCTATGACGATCGTTTTTGCAGGATGTGGCGGTTCTATCTAGTCATGTGCGAAATGTCATTCCGGTATGGTGGATTGGTGGTTTTTCAATTTCAGTTAAGCCATAAAAACAATATCGTACCAATTACCAGAGACTACCTTTACCAATAAATCTTGGTTTTTCCTTCCTTGTATATTAAATCCTGCCAGACCATGGCTATGTTCTCCCATGTGTACTACTTTTAATTTTCGCTATAATACCTTATGCCAAAAAGAACCGACATTTCTTCCATCATGATTATTGGAGCCGGCCCAATTATCATAGGTCAGGCGTGTGAGTTTGACTATTCCGGTGCCCAAGCTTGCAAGGCCTTGAAGGAAGAGGGATTCCGTATTGTTCTGGTGAATTCCAATCCGGCAACCATTATGACTGATCCTGAGTTGGCTGATGCAACTTATATTGAACCCCTTACCAAGGAATTCCTTACGAAGATCATTGAGAAGGAAAAACCAGATGCCTTACTCCCCACAATGGGAGGTCAAACAGCCTTAAACCTCTCCCTTGAACTGCATGAAACTGGTGTTCTTGATAAACATGGCATTGAGCTTATTGGAGCTAACCAGGAAGCAATCAGCAAGGCTGAGGACCGAAATCTATTCCGACAAGCAATGGATAAAATTGATCTGGAAAGTCCCAAATCCAAGATTGCTGACAATCTTGAGGAGGCCTTGGGGTCTCTCGACGAAATCGGCTTACCAGCAATAGTCCGCCCAGCTTTTACCTTGGGAGGTACCGGTGGAGGAATCGCTTACAATAAAAGGGAATTTGAAGAAATTTGCCTAAACGGTCTAAATGCCTCACCCATCCATCAAATTCTGATTGATGAAAGCCTATTGGGATGGAAAGAATACGAAATGGAAGTTGTCAGAGATAGAAAAGACAACGCTATTATTATTTGCTCAATTGAAAACGTAGATCCCATGGGTGTTCATACAGGCGATTCAATTACAGTTGCACCTGCCCTAACCCTCACCGATAAAGAGTACCAGCGAATGCGAAATGGCTCCTTGGCGGTTTTACGGGAAATTGGGGTTGAAACGGGTGGATCGAACGTTCAGTGGGCTATTAATCCCGAAGATGGCCGAATGGTTATTATTGAGATGAACCCAAGGGTCTCAAGATCATCTGCCCTTGCGTCCAAAGCTACTGGTTTCCCGATAGCCAAAGTAGCAGCTAAATTGGCAGTGGGGTATACCCTTGATGAATTGGCAAACGAAATAACTGGTATCACTCCTGCATCCTTTGAACCAACTATAGATTATGTAGTTACCAAAATCCCACGCTTTTCCTTTGAAAAATTCCCGGAAGCAACCCCGGAACTAAATACCGCCATGAAATCAGTTGGGGAGGTTATGGCCATCGGGAGAACCTTCCATGAAAGCGTTCAAAAAGCTTTAACTGGGCTAGAAACCGGCTTAAATGGCTTTGACGAAATTGACATCATTGGTGTTAACACTGAAGCCAAAGCAAACCAGGACCCAGATGAAGAAGATATTGTATCAGCACTTTCCAAATTATCGCCGGACAGGTTACTTATTATCGCCCAAGCAATGAGGCACGGGTTTACAGATGATAGAATCAATCAGATCACCCGGTATGATCCATGGTTTCTAGGCCGAATCAGGGAAATCGTTGAGGCTGAGAACTTGTTGATAAGGGAAGGCTTACCTCAGGATAAACCGACATTCAGATATTATAAGATGATGGGCTTTTCTGATGCTCGAATGGCATATCTCTTGGGACAAGAAGAAGAAGCAATTCGAAACCATCGGGATGCGATGGGTGTAAATCCAGTGTTCAAGAGAATCGATACCTGTGCAGCTGAATTCGATTCCCAAACCCCTTATCTTTATTCTACCTACGAAGAAAACTCGTTTGGTGAACCAGAGTGTGAAAGTTGGCCAACCGATAAAACAAAAATTGTAGTTCTTGGAGGTGGTCCCAACCGTATAGGCCAGGGTATAGAGTTTGATTATTGCTGTTGTCATGCATGCATGTCCCTTGGCAAGGTTGGATTCGAAACAATCATGATAAATTGCAACCCTGAAACAGTGTCTACTGATTATGACACTTCCGACAGGTTGTATTTTGAACCTTTAAGGTTGGAAAATGTTCTGGAAATCCTTCGTACAGAGAATCAGAACGGTAAAATTGCAGGTGTAATTGTTCAGTTGGGAGGCCAAACTCCCCTGAAACTTGCCAACGACCTTGAAAAAGCAGGCTTCCCCATACTTGGAACTTCGCCCCTTGCCATTGACCGGGCTGAAGACAGGGAGCAGTTTAAAAACCTTCTACAGGATTTGGATCTAACCCAACCCGACAATGGTACTGCTTTCGGTCTTGAGCAAGCTCGTGAAATTGCTACTAGAATTGGCTACCCGGTTGTTATACGACCTTCCTATGTTCTGGGTGGAAGAGCAATGGAAATTGTTGGAGGTATCGAACAGCTTGAAGCCTATATGCAACAGGCAATTATTGCCTCAGGCAAAAACCCTGTCTTGATTGATAAGTTTTTACCCGATGCAATTGAAGTTGATGTTGATGCGATTGCAGATGAAGAAAATGTTTTTATCGCAGGTGTCATGGAACATATCGAATTGGCTGGAATCCATTCTGGAGACAGCGCTTGTTCCCTTCCACCGCATACTTTGGAAAGAAAAACCATCGATTCGCTCAAGGTTCAAACTGAACGCTTGGCCGAGGCACTCGGTGTAAAGGGTTTGATGAATGTCCAATATGCCGTTCAAGGTGAAAAGGTGTTTGTACTGGAAGTTAACCCCAGAGCCTCAAGAACCGTTCCCTTTGTAGCCAAGGTAATTGGGAAACCCGTTGCATCAATTGCAGCAAGGGTTATGGCTGGCGAGAAACTTTCCACATTCGATCTTGCCATCCCTGATAATGGACATATCGCTGTCAAGGAAGCAGTGTTCCCCTTTAAACGTTTCCCGGGTGTCGATGGTTTACTAGGACCAGAAATGAAATCAACAGGCGAAGTAATGGGGCTGGATGACAATTTTGAAAGCGCTTATTTCAAGGCACAATTAAGTGCCGGAAATAGTATCGATCCGTCTGGAAAAGTATTTATTTCAATAAAGGATACCGATAAAACAGACCTGTTTCTAAAGACAGCAAAAAACCTGATTGAGCTTGGATATACTGTGGTTGCTACCAAGGGTACATCTGCCTTTTTCCGTGCCAATGGAATCGAATGCGAACGGGTGAAGAAAGTTTATGAGGGCAAGCCCAATATACTGGACCTGATAAAAGATGAGCAAATTGTTCTGATCATGAATACAACCGATAGTATTAGAACCATCAAAGACAGCAAGACGATAAGAACAGAAGCGATAGCCGATGGCACACCATATTACACGACCGCTTCGGCTTCCTATTCTCTTTCACTGGCCTTGCAAGCCCAAAAGAACAGTGAGATGAATGTTCGGCCTATCCAAGATATTTGATTTTTTTCGAGTTTCTACACCACTCGATTTGGTGGACTTCCGCTGGTAAAATATGCTTTGAGGTTGTTGATGACCATCATACCCATATCTTCCCTGACCTCAAGAACTGAAGTCCCCAGATGTGGTAAAAGAACAACATTCTCCATGGCCTTCAACTCGTCAGGTACTTCGGGTTCGAATTCATAAACATCCAGGCCAGCACCAGCAATTTCGTTATTTATCAAGGCCTCAATCAAGGCCCTCTCATCAACCACATCTCCCCGGGAAATATTGATGAATATACCATCCTTGCGCATTGATGCCAGAAGTTCTCTATCAACCAGGTGATAGGATTCTGGTCCACTTCGTACGGCAATGACCACAAAATTTGCTTGTGCAACCACTGCTTCAGCAGAATCCAATTGGGTGGCTTCTACCCCAGGGTCAGTTACCCTTGATCTGTTATGGAAAATTACCTTCATTCCAAAACCAGCGTAGCATCTTTTGGCTATTGCCTTCCCGATTCTTCCCATTCCGATTATACCAAGAGTCTGGCCGGTAACATGGGTTCCAAGCATCTCTGTAGGCTTCCATCCGGTCCATTGATTTGCCCTTACAACCCTGTCTCCTTCCACAGTTCGTCGTGCCGTCATCAAGATAAGTGACAAGGCAATATCGGCCGTAGCATCAGTTACCGCACCTGGAGTATTAGTAACCACTATACCCTTTTCGCTGGCTGCAGAAACGTCAATATGGTTGTAACCTGCGCCAAAATTGGCAAGTAGTTTACATCGAAGATTCTTTACCCTGGGAAAAACACTGGCATTAAAGTCATCGGCCAGAGTAGGCACAACTGCATCAAACTCTTCCAAACTCTGAATTGCTTCCTCTTCAGTCATAGGTATAGCTGAATCTCTGATTGTAAGGTTAAACAGTCTTTCTGCCTCATTCATGACCTTTTCAGGGAGGACCCTGGAAAACATTACCTTGGATTTGGTCATCAATACAATCTCCCTCCATTTTCTACACTCTTGTCTGGCTTAATCAGGACTACTTCATTATTTTCATCTGGTACACCGAGAACGAGTATTTCTGACATGAATTTACCTATCTGTCTTGGTGGAAAATTTACAACGGCAAGAACCTTTTTTCCCACAAGTTCTTCAAGGGTATAATTTACGGTTATTTGGGCTGAACTCTTTTTTTGTCCTATTTCGGGGCCAAAATCGACCCAAAGTTTATAAGCTGGTTTGCGGGCCTCTGGATAAGATTCGACCTTTACAATTTCTCCGACACGAATATCCACCTTCAAAAAGGCATTGAATGTAATTTCAGCCACTTCCTGTTCCTAACTCCCTGCTCCTATTGACAGCTGCTCTTACCGTTTGCTGAATTAGGTTTTCCAGCCCCTTTTCCTTATCCATCAAATAACGCAAGCCAGCTTCTGTGGTTCCCTTTGGAGAAGTAACATTTTTACGTAGTTGTGCAGGAGATTCATCAGAAATTTTGGCCAATTCACCTGCCCCAATGATTGTTGAAACCACCAGTTTTTCAGCAACATCCTTGGCCAATCCCTCATTGACAGCAGACTTCATCATTACTTCAATCAAATTGAAAACATACGCAGGACCAGATCCTGAAACCGCGGTTACAACGTCGAGGAGATCTTCACTTTCCAGCCGGACTGTATCACCAACTGCAGACAATAACATTTCTGCCTTGTCCAAATCGCCAGAGCTGACATTATGATTCCCCACTAGGGCAGAAATACCTTTCCCGATGGCAGCGGGTGTATTCGGCATAGCCCTGACAACTGGAGTTTTTTCTCCCAAAACTGATTCGAATTTTCGAAACCTTGTTCCGGCAACAATGGAAACAAATATTGTTTTACTACCGCCCAATTCGTTAATATTTTCCAGTGCTTTGTCTATCATCTGGGGTTTCACGGCAACAACACAAATCTCCGGTTCCTCGTAAACTGAATGAGAATTTAGGGTTACGTTCAGGGATTGAAGCCAAGAATTGGGATAGGGTTCAATTACCTGTATTGAATTTTTGGAAAGACCATTATCCAACCACCCACCGAGAAGGGCCGAACCCATTTTCCCACAACCAACCAAAATGAGAGACTTTATATTCATGGGAAACTTGTTTTTGGATCAGGCAGTACCCTGAACGTCGGAAATTACAATATCCAAGGCTTCCTTCGGCTCAGATTTACCAAAATTGACCAACTGGATTGAGGGATAATATTTTTCACAGTTTTTAACAGCTTCGTTTAACATGAATTTTAGGTGTTTCCAATTCAATTCACTTGCTCCCATCAAAATGGTGCTGCTTCGGTAAACTACAATCCCTTCGGGTTTGTGGATGGTAAACGCACCAGCAACACATTTTTGATTTAACTGATTGATCAACTGGTGTAGTACCAACTCCCTACCTTTTCTTGGGTTTAGATCAAAACTGCATGTAAGCCTGATAGCCTCATCAACATGAGATAAGGAAACAGTTATCGAAAGTATCCTCCAAGAACTTTCAATCTGCATTAATATCAGATCTTCATCTACCCTGTTAAAATTCCATTCATTGGCCTTGGCCAAGGATTCCAAAACACTTAACGGGTGGGAATTTCCGGGTCTTACTCCGGTTGTCAACTCTGCCATCTGTACTGCTCAACGATTTTAACCAGAACTTTTTGTTATTCTTATCCTGGTACGGTTTTTAATTATTTCGTGCTAACTTATTCTAGCCCTTTCTTAATGTAAAGAAATATTCCAGCTTCACGTGCAACAAAATTACACTGTTGCAATTATTTATCCTTATTTAAAGTGGATAATTTTTCTTCCAATTCTGTGATCTTTTCTTTCAGTTCAAGATTTTCTTCTCTTGCCTTAACTGCCATTAGGCGAACAGCCTCAAACTCTTCCCTGTTGACCAATCCCTGCCTGGCAAGTACTCTTTCCACCAAGCTACTTACTGCTGTCTCAAATTCCTTGGTTGCATCCTGTGCCACACCAGCAGCATTTGTCATCAGTTTGGCAAAATCATCAAATATGGTTTTTCTAGACTGCATGAAATTTCCTTCTTAACGTAAAATAATTATTTCAATAGACTGAAATTCTTATTGTCGGAAAATAAATAACCTAAGAAATTTACTTAACCTAAATGGATTGATCAGAAAATATAATATACCTATTCCTGCTTAATAATCAAGAATGCCTTCTTCAATCATTTTACCTTATATTAATCCCGACCTTTTTTCAGTTGAAATAGGTGGGTTTACCCTAGCAATCAGATGGTATGCCCTTTCCTATATTGTTGGTTTTCTTGTGGCATGGCGATGGTTCACTCATTTTATGAAAAGGCCACAACTATGGCCTCAAAGCAAACCACCACTTACCCCAGAACAACCAGAACAATTACTGACATGGATTATTTTGGGTGTCCTCATTGGAGGTCGCTTGGGGTATGTAATATTTTATAACTTCCCATATTTCCTGGAAAATCCTATAGAGATATTGAAAATCTGGACGGGTGGAATGTCCTTTCACGGGGCATTTATAGGATTGATTATTGCTACAATTTTATTTTGCAAAAAGACCGATTCTGACCTTGGAAGTGTTTCCGATACAATCTCCATTACCGTAACTCCGGGTCTATTTCTTGGTAGAGTAGCCAATTTCATCAATCTGGAACTTTATGGACGTCCTACCAGCTCCAGTTGGGGGGTAGTATTTCCAGAGGGTCCGGCGACAATATGCCCAGAATCCTGGGTTGGAGTTTGTTCAAGACATCCCTCCCAACTCTATGAAGCCCTATTGGAGGGATTTTTTCTTTGTCTGATTCTTTCCTATCTTGTTTATCGAAAAGGGTATTTCAAAATACCTTGGAGAACATCTGGCCTGTTTTTTGCCGGATACGGGGTATCAAGGATTCTGGTTGAATTCTTTAGGGAACCCGATCCTCAATTTGTTTCCGAAGGAAATCCACTCGGATACATCATTCAAATCTCTGATTGGGGTGGGATAACGATGGGGCAGTTACTCAGCATCCCAATGGTTATCGTAGGACTCGGATTACTGTTCTATACCCAACAAGGTAAATATGAATCCATTAAAAAATAAAATTTTAAATTTAATTTCCTCAAAAGGCCCCCTAACTATTGCTCAGTACATGGATATAGCTCTCTTCGATCAAGGATCGGGATATTACAACGGTAAAAATCCGATAGGTTCTAGGGGAGCGTTTACGACCGCACCTGAAATAACTCAGGTTTTCGGTGAACTCATTGGGCTTTTTTTTGCTCAATACTGGCTTGATTGTGGAAAATACAATTCATTTACCTTATTGGAGTTAGGCCCCGGCAAGGGGACCCTAATGTCAGACTTGTTAAGAAGTTCACGAATCGTTCCAGAATATCTTGAGGCTTGCGACATATTTCTTTTGGAAAGAAGTTCTTCTCTCGAACTCCAGCAAAGAAAAACACTTAACCACCCTATTCCAACATGGGTAAACTCGTTGGAAAACCTTCCTGACCAGCCTGTTTTTGCCTTGGCAAATGAATTTTTCGATGCTCTTCCGATCAGACAATTCATTAGAGGAGAGCGCTTTTGGAAAGAACGGTTGGTTGCCAGTACCGGAAACGAATTACATTTTGTCTGGTCAAGAGAATTCAATTTCAAACCATTGGAGGGACGTTTAGGCGATACCAGGGAGGGAGATATCGTAGAAGTACGACCTGACACCGACACTTTTATGATTGATATTGTTGATCGAATAAAACAGTACGGAGGCATATTTTTGATAATAGATTATGGCGAAAACTATTCCTTGGGAGACACCTTCCAGGCCATGGTAAACAACGAATATACCAATCCTCTGGAAAGTCCAGGTCTAGCTGATTTAACTTCTCACGTAGATTTTGCAGCTTTGGTGAAAGGTTTTGAAGATATAGCTGTCTCTCCTTTAGTAGAACAGGGTGCATTTCTGACAAATCTGGGAATCATGGAAAGATCTGATATCCTGGCAAAAAACCTTGCTGGTGTTAATCTGGAATCGCATCGCAAAGCCATTGACAGGTTAGTTTCACCAGATCAGATGGGTATCTTATTCAAGGTAAGGGCTATATATCCAACTAAAGGCCCTGTCCCACAAGGTTTTAACTAATGCCACCAAGTTATGTTTCCTCAAAATCTCTTGAACCGTTTAGACATGGTTTCTTCACTAGAAAGGGGGGATTTTCAAAAAATGAATTCCGAAGTTTAAATTGTGGCTTAAATCCAAAAGATAATAAAGATCTTGTACAAGATAACAGGTCCTTAGTTGGACGTACTCTGGGGATTGAAAGCAAAAATTTAATCTTCCTCAACCAAAAACACACATCTCGAGTAGTTGTCCTTGAAAATAATATACCACCCACCATTGAAGCTGATGGAATGGTTACAAAAATGAATGGATTAGGGCTTGGAATTTTAACAGCTGATTGCCAACCGATTTTCTTGTTAGACCCTAAATCTGGAATTACAGCAGCGATACATGCAGGTTGGAAAAGTACTCTAAAAGGGATAATTGGATCAACAATCCATGAAATGACATGTTTGGGATCGAACCGAAAGGATATTCGGGTTGTAATTGGACCTTCAATCAGTAAGGCAAAGTATGAATTTGGTTCCGATTTAAGAGAGGTGTTTATTGACAGTATACCCGAGAGTGAAAGTTGCTTCAGTAAGTTAACCGATAATACCTACCTGTTTGATTTGAGCGGTTTGAGCCACATCCTGTTTGATAGAGAAGATATAAAGCAAGTTGAAATCATTGGTTTATGTACATATCAGAATGAATCCTGGTTTTTTTCCTGCAGAAGGAGTTTCCATCGAAAAGAACCTGTTTTTGGATTGAATGCATCAGTAATCGTATCTTGAGAGAATAATATGTTACATTTTTCAGATAAGGAATTTATCCGTCGCCAAAAGGCCATGGAGAGGGCTTTGGCAAATGAAGGCCTTGACGGTATTCTCCTGTTTGCACCAGAAAGTCAATTTTGGCTAACCGGTTATGACACTTTCGGATTTTGTTTCTTTCAGTGTCTCATTGTGGGAAGTGACCAACCTGTCCTTCTGACCAGATCAGCCGACAAACTTCAGGCTGAAATAACATCCAACATAAATGATGTACGGATTTGGATTGATAATGACCAGGCAGACCCAGCGGTGGATCTGAAAAATCTGTTGAAGGAAAAAAAATTACTTGGCAAGCGCTTGGGAATCGAAACTGATACCCATGGATTGACTGCCTATAATTATAAAAGGGTGATTGACCAACTAGGAGACGACGTAGATTTAGTTGAAGCAAGTGATATGATCTCAAAGTTGCGTTTGATTAAATCCCAGGAAGAACTCGCTTATGTGAGGAAAGCGGCAGAGTTGGCTGACGATGCTTTCGAAGCAGCTGTTTCTGTTGCTGCCCCTGGAGTTGATGAGGGGAGAATTCTTGCTGCCATGCACAATGCCATTTTTAGCGGAGGCGGTGACTATCCAGGGAACGAGTTCATCATAGGATCAGCTGAAAATGCACTCTTAGTCAGATATGCAACAGGAACCCGAAAATTATCTCAAAATGATCAACTCAACTTGGAATGGGCAGGAGTTTATCGACATTACCACTCGTGTTTAATGCGGACTGTGATGGTTGGTCAACCTACCTCACAGCACAAAGATATGTTTGAGGCTGGAGTAACTGCCCTTCTTGCCTGCGAAGAAAAACTTAAACCTGGTAATACCATGGAACAAGTGTTTTTAGCACATTGCGAAACCATGGACCATTTAGGTATGGGGAAATTCAAATTGAACGCCTGTGGATATTCCCTTGGTGCACGTTACACTCCATCCTGGATGGAAAGAGAGATGTTCAGGGCTGGTGCATCTACTGAAATCAAGTCAGGAATGGTGTTTTTCCTGCATATGATTCTGTTGGATGGAGACAATAAGCTTGCAATGTGTACTGGTAGGACTTCAATCGTTTCAGAAACAGATTCCAAACCACTATCCAGGTTACCACTCGAATTGGTAACCGTCTAGGAAAAAATTCAAGTAAATATAGCTTAGATTATTGATACATTATGCCAGAGAACTATAACACCGACGTCTTGATTATTGGTTCCGGTCCAGCCGGGTATACTGCAGGAGTTTATGCCTCCAGAGCTATGCTAAAACCTATTCTTGTTCAAGGAATACAACCCGGAGGTCAATTAACTATAACAACTGATGTAGAGAATTGGCCAGGGGATACCATGGTTCTGGGACCAGACCTGATGACACGAATGGAAGAGCATGCCCGATTGATTGGGGTCAATGTAATCCAGGATCATATTGTGGGTGTCGACTTGAAGAGAACGCCATATTTAGCTACGGGTGATAGTGGAAATACCTACCACTCCAAAACCTTGATTTTGGCGACAGGCGCTCAGGCTAAATGGTTGGAACTTCCCTCCGAAGATTATTTTAAGGGCCATGGGGTTTCGGCCTGTGCTACTTGTGATGGATTCTTTTTCAGAGGGCAGGAAGTGGTTGTCGTAGGTGGTGGTAATACAGCCGTTGAGGAAGCTTTGTTTTTAACGAAATTTGCTTCTAAAGTAACCCTTATCCACAGACGAGATGAGTTGCGAGCAGACAAAGTACTTCAAAAACGACTGTTCGAGAATGAAAAGATAGTTCCCCTCTGGAACCATGTTTTGGTCGAAATCAAAGGTGAAAAGGAACCCAAATCTGTAACTGGAGTTGTAGTTAAAAACACACAGACAGAGCAAGAAGATCACCTTGATTGCAGCGGTGTTTTTATAGCAATTGGCCATACACCATCCTCGGAGTTGTTTGTTGGTAGTCTGGAAACTAGGGAAGGCGGATACATTGTAACCAAACCTGGCACCACGAAAACCTCAATGCCTGGTGTTTTTGCTGCCGGTGATCTAGTGGACAGTATCTACCGACAAGCTGTTACATCAGCCGGAATGGGGTGCATGGCAGCTTTGGATGCAGTAAAGTATCTTGCTGAAACAAACTGAATTATTGGAATACATATCAAATTTTAGATGTTACTGATACATGTATTCTGGATTTAAACTTAAATGCCATTATCAGCGAATTTATAATATTCACACAGAATGTCCTTACCTCATTCTATCCTTTTCCCTTTAACGGTATCGAATCTAGGGTATTAGCTAATTTCTTTCCATGGAAATTATTGACAAGTGGCTATCCCCCTTGTCCTGTTCCGCGTAACAAGAAGGTTGCCTCCTTACTAAAGCAACGAACGCTAACAAACCTCTATACTCGTGCCCCAACGGTTAACTGATGCTCACGATCGACTTGATGTAACTATAGTCGCATCAACTGGCAAGGGAATGTCTCTGGAAGCTCTTAGTGGGCTACTGATCTTAAATCAGCGGTATGTTTTTGTTTTCTTTGAAATTCAATTTTATAAACAAGTATTATCAAAAAAAGGGGCCTCTCGGCCCCTAAATTTTGTTCATATCGGTATGTACCTACATCATTCCGCCCATACCGCCCATTCCTCCCATGTCTGGGGGCATAGCGGGGCCAGCATTCTTTGGTTCCGGCTTATCAGCTATCATTGCCTCAGTTGTAATGAGAAGTCCAGCAATGGAAGCGGCATCCTCCAGGGCTGTTCTGACCACCTTGGCCGGATCAATTATACCAAACTGGAACATGTCGCCATATTCTTCTGTCTGAGCATTGAACCCAAAGTTTTCAACATCAGATTCCCTGACCTTGCCAGCAACAATAGCTGCATCAACACCAGCGTTTTCAGCAATCTGTCGCAATGGTGCTTCAAGAGCTCTTCGAACAATCTTGATACCAGCATTCTGGTCACTGTTTTCACCTTCAAGATTTTCAAGTGCCTTGGTCGCTGCAACAAGTGAAACACCACCACCAGGAACAACACCTTCCTGAACAGCAGCACGGGTTGAGTTTAGAGCATCCTCAACACGGTCCTTGCGTTCCTTGACCTCAACCTCGGTAGAACCACCAACTCTGATTACGGCAACACCACCTGCAAGCTTAGCAAGCCTTTCCTGAAGCTTTTCACGATCGTAATCGGAAGAGGTTTCATCAATCTGTTGTCTAATCTGGTTTACCCTGGCTTCGATTTCAGCTTTTTCACCCGCTCCATCAACGATTGTGGTTTCATCTTTGGTAATCGAAACCTTTTTGGCTGAACCAAGCATATCCAAGGTAACATTTTCCAATTTCATGCCCAGGTCTTCAGAAATCACCTGTCCACCAGTCAGAATAGCAATATCCTGAAGCATGGCTTTTCTTCGGTCACCAAATCCAGGTGCCTTGACAGCAGCGATTTTCAATCCACCCCTAAGTTTGTTTACAACCAAAGTGGCCAATGCTTCTCCTTCAACATCCTCTGCTATAATCAAAAGAGGCTTTGTTGTTTGGATAACAGATTCCAACAATGGAACCATTGGCTGTAATGATGACAACTTTTTCTCGTGAAGAAGGATATAGGCTTCTTCGAGATCAGAAGTCATTTTGTCAGCATTGGTAACAAAATATGGGGAAAGATACCCACGATCAAATTGCATACCCTCAACAACATCTGTTTCGGTTTCCAAGCCTTTGTTTTCCTCGACGGTAATCACTCCTTCATTACCAACTTTTTGCATTGCATCGGCAATTTGGGATCCAATTTCAGTTTCACCATTGGCTGAAATAGTTCCAACCTGAGCAACCTCAGCAGAATCGACAACTGGTCTTGAACTGTCCTTGATAGTGGCAATGACGCTTTCAACTGCCAGATCAACACCTCTTTTAAGATCCATTGGATTCATACCAGCAGCAACTGACTTCAATCCTTCTCGAACAATGGATTGGGCCAAAACTGTTGCCGTGGTAGTTCCATCGCCAGCTTCATCATTGGTTCTGGATGCAACTTCCTTAACCATTTGTGCACCCATGTTTTCAAACTTGTCCTCCAGTTCAACCTCTTTGGCGACGGTAACACCGTCTTTGGTAATACGAGGGGCACCAAATGACTTGTCCAAAACAACATTACGTCCTTTCGGACCCAATGTAATTCTTACTGCATCAGCAAGAGTATTAATACCTTTGAGCATGCGGTTGCGTGCATCGGTATCAAACCGTACATCTTTTGCGGCCATTATTGAATTCTCCTATTTGAATGTATTTTGGTTGTTTCCGATTTCTTAGCTGATAATGCCAAGAACATCGCTTTCCTTCATGATCAAAAGCTCTTCACCATCGATCGTTACTTCTGTTCCTGACCATTTTCCGAAAAGAATCCGATCCCCGGTAGAAACTCCCATGGGTATAAGTTCACCAGAGTCTTTTCTAGCACCTTCCCCACAGGCAATCACTTCCCCCTCAGCAGGTTTTTCCTTGGCTGAATCTGGGATAATCAATCCTCCTTTGGTTTTCTCGTCGCTTTCAATCCGGCGAACAAGAACACGGTCATGAAGTGGTTTGAAATTCATAATTTCTTCTCCAATTAGTTACGTGAGTTTATTTATTAGCACTCATCTATGTCGAGTGCTAACAATGGAAAAATAGAAACTTGACTTCAAGTTTCAACAGGTATCTAAAAAAATTTGGAGATAATTTGTGAAGATACAGCGTGAATAGCTCAATTACAGGTGATGGACTAACTGATCTGGGCCTTGTCGTCAGGAGAATAGTCAAATACATAAAAATGAGAAGCGATCAACAGGAGGATTGATAAAAGGCATTGAGTGTTGTGTAATTTCTCCTAGATAGTCATGTTAGAAGATCAACCACCAAGAGCTATAAAGGATTAACAAGTGATAAAGGTTTTCGGTCACAAATCACCAGATACAGACTCCACCGGGTCTCCCATTATCTGGTCTTGGTACTTAACCGAGATCCGGGGGATGCAAAGCAAGCCTGTCCTCCAAGGAAACCCCAATAATGAAGTAAAATTTGTTTTAGACTATTGGGGATTAGAATTACCCGAGATCATTGATGACGTCTCTGAAAATGATGACGTTGTTATCGTAGATACAAATAACGTCTCTGAACTTCCAAATAACATAGGCAAGGCAAATATAATAGGCCTCATTGACCATCATCTTTTGCAAGGCGGTTTAAGTACGAGTACACCAATTGATATTACAATCAGACCCCTTGCCTGTACCGCTACAATCATGCTTGACTTGATGGGGGAAGAAATAATTGAAAGGATGCCCAAACAAATAAAAGGTGTAGCCCTAAGTTGCATACTTTCAGATACCTTGGAGTTTCGATCCCCAACAACTACAGATCATGATCGTAAAGTTGCTGAAGACCTTGCCAAATATCTTGATATCGACATTTCACACTATTCTGCAGAAATGTTTGCAGCCAAATCCGATGTGTCAATGTTTACCGACGAACAACTCATAATGATTGATTCCAAGAGGTATGATTTAGGGGGTAAGAAGCTAAGAATTTCTGTTATGGAAACCACAACTCCTTCACAGGTGTTGAATAGAACCGCATCATTGCTTGTGAACTTGAATTCCAGTGCTGAAAGCGAAAATATTGACGTGATTCTGATGTTTGTTGTGGACATTCTAAAAGGTAATTCAACCCTTCTGATCCCTAACGAAATGGTTAGGGCAATAGCAGAGAAAAGCTTTGGAGTATCAGGTCAAGGTAATACCTTGGAACTTCCCGGGATTGTCAGTAGGAAAAAGCAGATTATTCCTAATCTCAAAATTTAGAGCAATTCCCTGTAGAAAAAAACATGACTCGAATTATTACTTCTTTCAGAGAGATAGCCAGCGATTTTGATGTGCTGTTCTTTGATGTCTGGGGTTGCCTTCACAATGGAGTTAAACCTTATCCCAAAGCCATTGAAGGGTTGATGGAATATAAAGCGAATGGTGGAACGGTCGTTTTGCTCACCAATTCTCCTCGACCGGGACATATAACTACAAAACAAATAAACTCCATTGGTGTGGTAAGAGATTCATGGGATATAATTGTAACCTCCGGTGATACTGCCCAGCATTCTTTGTTTAGGGGTGATGTTGGAGAGAATATCTATCACATTGGTACTGAAAACGAGTATCCCTTCTTTCAACATGGTTTGAACCATAACAATTCCACCATTATTAACCGGGTACCTCTCCATGAAGCTGAAGGAATTGTCTGTACCGGACCCTTTGATGAAAGTCTGGATAATCCTTCAGATTATCTTCCTGATCTGGAAGTTGCACTCACCAAGGGATTGAAACTCCTATGTGCCAATCCTGATCTTGAGGTTTACCGTGGAGAAAGAAAAGTAATCTGCGCCGGTGCCATTGCCCAGCAATATGACAAGATTGGTGGAGAAGTCCTGTTATTTGGCAAACCACGACCTGAAATTTATGACCTGGCCTGTAACAGATCCGAGAATATCGTCGAAAATCTGGAAAAAAATAGGATCCTTTGTGTTGGTGATGGCCCATTAACAGATATTACAGGTGCCATTCAGAATGGGTATGCATCTCTGTTTGTAACAGGGGGGTTGGCCAAAAAAGAGACCGGTACGAGTTTACATCCTGATCCGGAAAAGTTAAATCGCTTTCTTAAGCACACAGGGCTAAGGCCAGATTACGCTATAGGTTTTTTTGGCTAGCCTTTTTCATAAAATTATAAATTTGGTATAAATTCAGGATAAATGGATAAATTCAACTCCTACAAATCCATCCCTCAAAAATATACCGGATCTGTGGTTGCTATTGGAAATTTTGACGGGGTTCATTTAGGACATCAAAAGGTTTTTGAGGTAACTAAACATATTGCTTTGGAAAAAAAAGTTCCTTCATCCATACTCACCTTTGAGCCGCATCCGAGACAATATTTTTCTCCAGAAAGCCCATCATTCAGGTTGATTTCCTCTGAAACCAGAACAAAACTGATAAATGACTCTGATTTTGATGCGTTATTCGAGTTGCCTTTTGATACAAACCTAGCAAGCCTTTCCTCATCTGATTTTATCCAACGGGTCCTTTACGAGGGCCTAAGAATATCTCACGTTGTGGTTGGAGAAGATTTCCGTTTTGGCAAAGGTAGGGAAGGTAATACTGATCAGTTAACCAAAATGGGCGAATCACTGGATTTTAAGGTGACAGCCCTTCCAAAACTAACTGAATCTGATCTTACCTATTCTTCATCCGCCGTGAGAAATGCCCTGAAAGAGGGTAATCTAGAAATCACCAGAGCTTGTCTTGGCAGATGGCATAGTGTTACCGGTATTGTTAAAGAAGGGTCGAAGGTAGGTAGAAGTATTGGGTTTCCAACGGCCAACATGGAATTCAGCGGTGTGGTCATACCTAAATATGGAATTTATTCTGTTTTTATCGAAATTTTAACTGGAAAGTACAAAGGGAATTACCAGGGAGCCTCCTCAATTGGGATTAAACCAACCTTTGGGAATCACAACCCCAACCTGGAAACGTACATATTTGATTTTGACGGGGATATTTATGGTGAAAAAATATCCGTATCTCTTGTCAAATTCCTGCGCCCTGAAATTAAATTTGATTCAATAGATAATCTGATTGTCCAAATAAAGAGTGATTGTAGAGTATCTCGGGAATATCTCGCAGAGATTTCCTAGAATTGAACTATCACTTAGAGCTCGTTCAACGTTACCTTAATCAAATTTATGACTCTCACCAAAAGCTATTTCTACCACCTGATGATGGGAAGTTGGATAAAGAAATTTTTCCCAAAAATAAGAAGAAACAATTTTTGGACAAGATTTAGCCTTAAGGATTTAACCCAGGCCGAGTGGGAGGATCTTTGTGATGGTTGTGGGTTATGCTGTTTATTCAAGTTTGATGCAGAAGAAGAAAATAAGGTTGAGTTTACTAATGTGGCTTGCCGATTGCTCGACTGCTCAACTTGTCAATGCAAGCACTACGAAGCACGAAAAAAAATTGTTCCAGACTGTTCCAAAATTAGTTTAACACTACTTGATGAAAGACCCTATTGGTTGCCTACTTCCTGTGCCTACAGGCTTTTGTTTGAAAACAAACCCCTGTTTGATTGGCATCATTTGATTTCGGGCGACAGAAATACTGTTCATGAAAAAGGTATTTCTGTCAGGGGATGGGTTGTTTCTGAAACAGAGGTTCCAGAACATGAAATACAAAATCACATAATTGAGGTACAACAGAAATGAATTTTGCATCTGATAACTCGGGCCCTGCAGCCCCAGAAGTCCTTGAAGCCTTTATCCAGGCGAATAACGGCTATGAGAAATCTTACGGTAATGATTCTTTAATGACCGAGGTAGAAGCACAGATAAGAGAAATCTTTGAAGCACCCGAAGCAGCGGTTTATCTGGTGGGAACCGGCACCGCTGCCAACGCACTCTCACTGGCAACAATTTGTCCACCATGGTCAACGATTTTCTGTCATGAACATTCTCATGTCCAAGAAGATGAGTGTGGAGCTCCAGAATTCTTCACCGGGGGAGCCAAATTGACAACTGTTGGGGGTATTGATGCCAAAATTGATCTTCAGCAGCTCACCAAAGCAATTGAATCAACTGGTGTTATTGGTGTTCACAATGTCCAAAAGGGTGTGCTTTCACTAACCAACGCCACGGAGTTAGGTGCAGTTTATAGCTTGGATGAATTATCCAAGCTAACTTCGGTTGCCAAGGGGTATGGACTACCTATCCATATGGATGGAGCGAGATTTGCAAATGCACTTGTTAAGCTCGGTTGTACACCAGCGGATTTAACTTGGAAAACTGGAATTGATATCCTGTCCTTTGGTGGAACCAAGAATGGTTTGCTCGGTGTAGAGGCGGTAATTATTTTTGATCCTTCCCTCACTTGGGAATTTGAACTTCGTAGGAAAAGAGGTGGACATCTTTATTCAAAGCATAGATATCTTTCTGCTCAGATGTTAGCATATCTAAATGATGGGTTATGGTTGAGATTGGCCCAGAAAGCTAATTCTGCTGCCACCAAACTTACCAGTGGACTGACAAAACAAAATTCGGTTAAAATTGAGCATTCACCAGACATAAATATGATATTTCCCTCAATTCCGAGGGAAATTCATAATTTAGCCTTTGCCAAGGGAGCAGATTATTATCTATGGCCACCCAACCAATCGCTGGAGGGAAATCCTTCAGAACCTTTAAAAGCAAGATTAGTTTGCAATTGGTCTACTACCAACGAGGAAATAGATTCTTTCCTAAAGCTGTTTGAGTAATCCTGGCTGAATACAATAAGGCCCACGAAGTGTGGCTAAACGATTACGGTTAAGAAGTCAGAAACCTTTCAAGATATTCCAACCGGTCTTGCCCCCAGAACACCTCACCATCAACTACATAGGTCGGAGATCCAAAAACATTGTCTTGCTCAGCATTGAGGGTATTCTGCTGGAATACCTCCATTGCTCTTGAATTATCTACTTCTGCCAATTCTGGATCAAACCCCGCATTTGCCAGGCACGATTTTATTACGCCTTTGTCTGAAATATCACGGTCCTCTGCCCAACATGCAGTTAAATAATTGCGAATCAGTTGTCCTATATCTCCCTGATCATCAGAAGCATTAATTATCGTACAGGAAGCGGGTTTTGGATCTGTCGGCCAAAATTTAGGATTTAGGTTTACCGGCATTCCCAAATAGTCTGAAATCCTTTTAATTTCCTGAAGCCGATATTTTTGCCTTGAGATATGTCTGTCCTTCGGGGGGAGTCCACCAGTTTTCGCAAACAAACCCATTATGTCCATCGGTAGGTATTTTATCTCTACACCCTGCCTTGCCGCAATTTGTTCCAGCCTGTCTCCAGCAAAGTAGGTAAAGGGTGAAAGAACTGAAAAATAATAGGAAATAGATTTCATAACAATTACCTCAATTGGATAGTATATGTCCCATGACTGACTTATTATACATCAAGGTACACCTTGAGTGAATAATCAGGAAAAAAAATGAAATTCAATCAATATTATTGATAGCAAACATATATAATGAAGTTAGTAAATTTTGAGATTTTACCAACGAATTCTCATTCGGAAAGGTTGATGCCCATTCTTACAAAATCCCCTTCCACTATTCTCAGAAAAGCGTATTTGTTTTCAATTTAATTTAAAAATCCACTTTACGTTTATGATCAAAAACTAATCGAAATATGGAAAATTGGTTAATGTCTCCCTTCGCTAACCTAAAACTAGTTTCTGGAAACGCCAATCCTAATTTGGCCCAGAAAGTTGCCAGTAGCATCTCGTCCCAAACAGGGAGTGAAATTGGACTCGTACCATCTAGAGTGGAGCGATTCAACGACAAGGAAGTATTCGTGGAACTCTATGATAATGTACGTGGCGAAGACATGTTCATTATTCAGTCCACCTCCAAACCGGCTAATGACCATCTAATGGAACTACTCATTATTTCGGATACCCTCAGAAGGTCCTCTGCTTCGAGAGTTACAGCTGTAATTCCTTATTTTGGTTATGCTAGGCAGGACCGTAGGACTAAGGCCCGGACACCAATTTCTGCCAAACTAGTAGCCAATCTGATTGCGCAGGCGGGGTGCTCACGTGTTCTCACCATGGATCTTCACTCAGCCCAAATTCAGGGCTTTTTTGATATACCTGTAGACAACCTTTATGCATCACCGATCTTCGAAATAGATTTAAGGAGGTTATTTCAACGCAATTTAAATGAATTGGTTGTTGTTTCTCCTGATATTGGAGGTGTTGCAAGAGCTCGGGACCTGGCTAAAAGATTGGGAGTCGACCTGGCTGTAATAGACAAACGTCGGGCCGGACCAGGTGAAATAGCAGAAATGAGTGTTATTGGAAACGTCAGAGATCGCAAGTGCATTTTGGTTGATGATATATGTGATACTGCTGGAACACTCTGCAAGGGAGCAAATTTGCTTGTAGAGAAGGGAGCACAAGAGGTTCATGCTTATATAACCCATGGCGTTCTTTCAAATGCTGCCCACCAAAGTATAGAAGAATCCGAACTTAGCTCCCTTGTAATAACGGATACTATTGAAATGGATACTGTACAAAAGGATTCACCCAAAATTAGGGTTTTGAGTACGGCCCCTCTCTTTGCTAGAGCGATATTAAGTATTGCAGGTGGTACATCAGTATCAAGCCTCTTTCAAGCCAAGAATATTGAATGGCTTTATGGGAACAGCGATCTCCCCCTGTTCAGGACTGCCAGCACGGAATAGTTATGGAAAGGAATTTTCTGTAAATCTGCAATCAACTGACAGGATAAAAACCGACAATTGGTCAAGAGCGTAGAGCTTTAAATGATCGGTTTTAAATTACAAAATCGCTATTCATATAATCAAAATTGATTGATAATCTGGATAATGTTACTAAAAACTGTCTATGGAGGATTACTCTTAATTCTTACACCTAACAACAGCCTATCCCTGCATTTCAAGCCAAGGACAAAAGGAAGATTTGGAACACAATAGCAGGTACCAGAACTACCTTGAAACTGAATCTGTATAGGTTTACTCAAGGTTGCTCACCGATTCGGGCTATGGGCTCAAGAAACCTTAAATACAACGTGTAGTCAGTGTACGGTGGCCTACTTGTAAGCAGCAGGCCACCACCAGAATTGAATTAGTTACAAACCCACTTCATTGTGTGGAAATTGAACTCGAAGCTTTGCATGGGAACCCAAGTGAAACCATCCATACAGTTTGAAAACGCCTGTTGGCTGGTCTGGGTTAACAGGTAAACATCCGACTGATTGTCAACAAGGATGTGCTGAAGTTTTTTGTAGATCGCGTTCTGCTTATCTACATCAGCAGTTCCACGAGCTTCATCGATCAAGGCATCAACCTCATCACTCAATACCCACTCCATTGAGGCCCAAGTTCCCTGAGCCGCTGAATGATACTGTGTGAAGAAGAAGCTGTCAGGTGAGGGATAGGTGGCTCCATAAAATACTTCGTTTATCGCAGGGGTGGTTTCTGCCCTTGCCGCCAACTCTGTCATCCGATTCCATGGTTCTGGCTTGAGAATGGTATTAAAACCTATCTGATCAAGATTGGCTTTCATAAGCAAAGCAATTTCTTCTTCAAAGGCGAGGCCAGCCACAAACATGATCTCAATGTCAATAGGCTCATTACCTGCATAAGTGCTATTTTCCACATGTTCCCTTGCTTTTTCCAAGTCGTATGTGGGCAATTCCAGATCATCAGCGTAAGCACCGGCAAATACTGGTGGCATAGGCCCAGCCAGAGGCTCACCAGGCAAGAGTGCTTGCCGTATGGTATCGTAGTCTGTTGCATAGGCAATCGCCTTACGGATATTGATATCATCGGTGGGAGCGACCTGATGGTTTAGTTTTAAATAAAAGTTGGTTGCGGTAGGATAGGAATGGATCCTATAGCCATCCATCTTGCCTATAGCTTCGTAGGTTTCGATCGCTTGGGCATCAGAAGACATCGACAGTTCTCCAGCTGCAGCCAAAGCCTTTACCGTGGCCTCTTCGTGGGTGACAATAAAGCGTACCTTATCTATGGCTTGATCATCCCAACCAAGATGATAGCCATCATACCTTTCCATAGACATGGTTGCTCCCCGGTCCCAATTGGTTAGCTTGAAAGCACCTGCACCAATGGAGTTATTCGCCAGGAAATCCTGGGACCAGGGATCATCATCGGACATGGATTCCATGGCAGCATCACTATTAACCACAAACAATATCGGAGTTGTGGTCAAAAACGGCGTATAAACTTTGTTTAGCTTGAACTCAACCGTGTTATTGTCAATTTCTGTTATTGAATTTTCGTCAAGTACACCTTCAAAAAGATATGAAGGACCTTCGTTTAGTGCCAGCAGGCGCTTGACTGAATACACAACATCCTTGGCTTCAACAGGTGTTCCGTCCTGAAAAGTTGCCCCTTCCTTGAGGTGAAATGTATAGGTAAGTGTATCTTCCGAAGCTTCCCAACTTTCTGCCAAGAGGGGTTGAATGGCTCCATCGCCATCAAGAGTGGTTAGGGCATCGTACAGATTGACACCTGCCATATACTCCGTGTAATCATTAATTTTTGCCGGATCAATGGTGCCAAAAATTTGAACCACATTCACAGTAGCAACATTTTCTGCCTGAGCTGAAATCGGCAGAAATGGGACGGTACTTAGTACCAGTGAAATCAGAAAGTGTTTAATTCTCATCTTTTCTCCTCCTAAAATAATTGAGCGAAAATCATTTTCATTCACGTTAAATTTCTCAATCAGACCAAATCATTTTTGAACCACCAATCACTTTGCTGGTTTAACTTTGTTAATTGAAAGAACGACATATCTTTGACTGAAAAATATAATGTTTAAAGTAAACAATAGATTTTGACAATCAGCAAAAGTTCAACAGGGAATTGATTCAATAGGGGCATAATCCTGATCATAGCCAAAATACCTGGGTCCAACAAGTTCCAATCCCAGGTCTGAACGCCATTGGGGATCACATGGCAGGCCAAATACAATTACCCGGAACCCATAGCGTATTTGTTCAGTGGTTATGGGTGTCCCTGTTTCCAAGTCCAAAAGGCAAATCAAGTCAGGGGTCATTGCCCTTACCTCTCCTTCCTTTGTTTCTGCCATTAGAAATTCGTTCTGAAACCTAAGTATCAGCGTCTCACCATCATGGGTTCCTATTCCTTCGATTTTGGCTGTCCCGAGAGCAAAACCTCCCTCTGTACGACGCTCCACATCAACTACCCTGCCCTCAAACAGGTTGATACCGTTAAGTTCCTGTTTTAATCGCTCAGCCGGATTCCGGTTGGCCGACTGCTCGGTATGAATTATCTTCCCAATCGAGTTGATTAGTGATAGCGAACCGCGTAGTACAGCTTTCTTGGCTTCTGCTCCTGTCATCGGATACAAGGCAATCAATCCTGTTCCGCCCATCTCTACAGTTATCACACGTGCAAATTTTTCAGTACTGAGATTGTCTACAGTATTAAGTACAAGAGAATTACCCTTTTCATCAGCTATAACCATTGGGCAGGCAGCAATGTTATGAATCGTCATAGAGACCATCTGTAACTCGGGGAAAGCTCGCCCCATGCCATCTCCATCAATAATTGGAAGTCCGGCAGAAGCGGCAACAGCGATAGGAATTGTTGAATTTAATCCCCCTGCCTCAATACAGAAAACAGCATCTGCCTTGTGTCCCAAGTAGTTTTCCAAACTAGTAAGTGCTGCTTGAGCTTCATCTCCACGAGGAAGTTTTTCCAACATTACCGTTGGGGCTCCCATCATGGCTACCGGGACCACAAGTGCGTCGTCTGCCAGAGAATCAACATTCAGAACCGGAACTGGTCCATTATCACGTATTGCTTGTTCTGACATCAGTTTACCGATATATGGATCACCACCTCCTCCTGTGCCCAAAAAAGCACCTCCAAGCGCAATGTTGCCCATATCTTCAAGCCGGATTTCTTTTAATGGATTAGATGCCATAATCAATTTCCTTTTCTAGTTGAATGACGAACCAAAGGAGTATAGGTGATTTCCGGATAACCAAAAGCGGCTGGGCCAATCACATCAAGTGCTTCTTCCGAGCGTAACAGGTCATGGCAGGGAAGTGCAAGCACTGCAACCCGTTGACCATATCTCAGCATTTCTGTGGTTATGGGCAATCCCGTATCTGCCTCCAACACAACGATCAGGTCAGGCACACAAACCTTGACTTCACCATCAAGTTTAAAGACCAAAAATTCGTTTTGCAGATATATTTCACCTAACTCGCCCTGAAACTCTCCAAAACCTTCAACATGTACATGTCCAACTGCGAACCCTCCCCTGAGATGACGCTCCAGATCAATGATCTTGCCGGTCATGAGTAATTGGCCCTCCTCCTTATCCAGTACGGTTCTTATTGGATCTGTATTATTAATTTGACTTTCCAATACAGCCCGACCAAGTTGTAAGGCCTGGGTTATGGTATTTGGTATTGCAGCCCGTTTTACAAAACTACCCCGCATGGGTGACAAGGCTATTGCACCTGCTGCACCCATTTCAACAACAGTGGCCCGAGCAAAACGTTCCAGGGAAATTTCACTAGGTGTATTACGGATAATAATTATGCTTCCTTTTTCGTCTGCCATGGCAGAAGGAGTGGATTTATGTCCATAAATCGACCAGGTACACATCTGCATCTCAGGAAAGGCACGCCCCATGCCATCTCCATCGACAACCGGTATACCAGCTTGTGCACCTGTCAGCATTGGTTCCATGGAATTTGCACCACCTATTTCACTGGAAATTACCGCGTCAATTTTGTGACCTGTCTCTTGTTCCAAAGCGTATAGTGCACGGAGACATTCTTCACCTTGTTCAATTTTTTCTACGCCCACTACCGGTGCACCTATTCCACCCAAGGAAACAACCCAGGCATCATCTGGCAACTCATTCAGGGGAATGATTTTGATCTGGCGACCTTTCCTTAACTCCTCGCGGCATCGTAATTTGCCGATATAAGGGTTACCACCCCCTCCGGTGCCGAGTATAGCTGCACCAATTTCGATGGCTTCAAGATCTTCAACCGAGACCTCTCGCAACAATTCACCCATCAAGATCACCTACAACCTTCAGGCGAATGCGTGTCGCATTACCTGGCAGATAGGCAAGTGGTACATCTTCCTGATCCAACACCTCTATACTGTCTGGGTTTGCTCCTGCTACAATAGCTTTCTCAGTTGCCTCCTTCCTAGCATTCTCCAAGGCAGTATCCCGAGACATTTTGGTGAGATTGAATATACGATCAACTTCCCCGGAAACTTGACCAATGGCAGCACCCACTGCGTTGGCCACGGCAAAGTTTTCAGGTTTGACAACTGGAAGGTTTCCAACAGTTTCGGGGATTAAGATTGAACCACCACCCACTGCTAGTACTGGGATTTTTTCTGGTGAAACCCGCATTCTTTCAACTGCATTTACTATCATTTCATCAATCTTGGCTTTGTAATTTCGCAGGGTCTGTTCCCCAAGAGCCTTTGCCGGTCCTGAATCACCAATATCTGCTATTCCAAGCCCTACTGCAACATCTGTTGCAGTCAAGGTATCTCCTCCAAAAAGCAGACCTTTTTCAAAAATTTGATAGCCTACGGACTTGGGACCGATCTGTACGGGCTTCCCCGGTTTAATTTCGGTCCCACCACCAAGAGCAATGGAAAATACATCAGGCATTCGAAAATTGGTACGTACCCCACCGACTTCTACAGTTGTGGAAGCTGGGCGTGGGAAACCCTTGATCAAGGCACCAACATCCGTGGAAGTACCACCCACGTCACAGACGATCGCTTCCTTTTCCCCGGTCAGAAATGAAGCCCCTCGCATCGAATTGGTAGGTCCCGAAGCAAATGTCAGTACCGGGTAAGTCTGCACAAACTCTGTCCCCATCAAGGTACCATCATTTTGAGTAATAAAATAGGGACAACGCAATCCAACTTTTGACAATGCTTCACGAAATGCACCCACAGCCTGCGATGATAATTCGCGTAAGGACGCATTCATTATTGCCGCATTTTCACGTTCCAAAATACCAAGGCGACCGATTTCGCTGGAAAGTGTAAAATCAGCATCTGGCAGTATTCCCTTCATGACTTCCATGGCATTCTTCTCCATGGCATCATTTACGGGGCTGAAGACCGAACAAAGGGCTACCGAACCTATACCCTTTTTGCCTATTTCCTTCGCAATATCCTTTAGTTCGGCCTCATCAATTTGAGAAATTTCCCTGCCATCAAATTCGTTACCCCCCTTAGCCATCCAGTAACTATTACCCACAGCTTCACGAATATCATCCGGCCAGTCAACCATCGGCGGAAGGCATTGGGCTGCTGGCAAACAGAGTCTTACAGCGGCGGTTCGGGATAGGTGTCTGCGTTCAACCACAGCATTGGTAAAATGAGTTGTACCAATCATAACCGAAGAAACATCGGACCTGTCTATTCCTGTATTATCCAATGCCATCCTGAGACTTTCGATAATACCAGACATGATATCAGCAGTTGTAGCCGTTTTTACACCGGTCAATACCTTGCCTTCTCCCATAATCACAGCATCTGTATTGGTTCCCCCAACATCAATACCAATTCGAAACATAGTTACTCCTTCAATCTGCTAAATTTGTTGTAGTTACAAGCACTGCATCTCTTTCGGCCTTGGAAACCACAGGTTTCAAACGTTCTTCTTCAGCCGTAATTACCGGAATTGAGGACAACAGTGCACGGGTATATGGGTGTTGGGGTTTAGCGAAGATATCCTTGGTTCGACCTTGCTCACAAATTTCACCCCGAAACATGATCGCTACACGATTACAGAAATTCCGCATTAAACTGAGATCGTGGCTTATAAACACATATGTCAGATCGAACTCATCACGTAGCCGGTGTAAAAGGTTTATTACCGAATTTTGAATAAGTACATCAAGTGCCGAAGTTGGTTCATCAAGAACCAGTATCTTGGGATGGGCTGATAATGCTCTCGCTATCGCCACCCGCTGTTTTTGGCCTCCGGACAACTCGTGTGGATACATAGATGCATAAGAACGAGGTAATTCGACCATATCAAGTAATTCATTTATCCGGTTACCGTAATGTTCAGATGAAAAACCAGTAAATTTCAATGGCACTTTCAGTTGATCGGCGACTGTTCGCCGTGGGTTCAGAGATGAACCGGGATTTTGGTACACAATCTGTACAGTTTTACGGAACTCGGTTGTACCCTGAAATTTTTCCAATGACCGACCGTCTATGTTTACATCTCCCGAATTAGGCTTGTGAAGCCCGAGCAAAATCTTAGCGAGGGTAGTTTTACCTGACCCGCTTTCACCAGCAATGCCAAATATATCACCTTGACTAATATCAAGAGAAACTTCCTTAACAGCGTGATTAACCTCTGTTTTACGACGGATAATCCCAACCTTTCGGGAGAATTTCTTGCTGACTCCACGTATTTCAATGACATTTTCATCATGATGGGTATCAGCAACATCCTTTACCTTATCACCGTATAACGGCAAGACACTGTTCATCAGTTCTAGTGTATAGGGATGTTTGGGCGAAGCAAAAATTTCATCTCTGGTCCCATGCTCAACTATCCTACCCTTTTCCATAACATAAACGCGGTCAGCCATTTCCCGAACTACACCCAGATTGTGAGTAATTAGAAGAAGTGTGAGTCCTTCCTCATACACTAGAGTGTTCAGCAAATTGAGAACTTCCTCTTGGGTCGTAACATCAAGAGCAGTGCCTGGTTCATCAGCAATCAAAAGTCGTGGATTGTTGAGAAGAGACATACCAATGAGTACTCGTTGACGCATTCCCCCCGAAAGCTGCATGGGATAGGTACCCAGGATGTGATGACCGTCAGAAAGTTGTACTTTACGAAGCGTATCGATGATGTGCGACCGACGTGCAGAACGGCTTCGGGGCTTCCCACTTCGCATGTCAGCATATCGTACTATGTCATCCATCTGCCGGTGGATGGTGAGGACGGGGTTAAAGGATAAAAGTGGGTCTTGGAGAACAATAGAAATACCTGAACCTTTTAGCCTGTTTCGCTGTATTTTGGAAAGCGTCAGAAGTTCTCGTCCAGCATATAGTATCGAACCATTTTCAACCTTGCCAGGAGGCATGGGTAAAGTACCGATAATTGCACGCATAGTCACAGTTTTTCCTGAACCAGATTGACCGATCAAGGATACCCTTTCCCCTGCATTCAAGTGAAAGTTCAAGTCGTGTAATACCTTCGTACGCTGACCGTAAGTCGTGAAGCTGAGATCAAGATTTGATACTTCAAGTATGCGGTTACTCATAGCTCGACATCCATCATATCACGCAATCCATCACCCAACAGATTGAAACCTAGAATAACGTATAAGACGGCAAATCCCGGCATTAATGCCTCCCACCAATATTCTGGGAGGTATTCGGAACCTGTCGATACCATGGTACCCAAATCCGGTGTAGGTGGCTGTACTCCTAGACCCAGGAAAGAAAGGGCTGCTCCAAAAAGAATAACGAAACCTGCATCAAGTGAGGTCTTGACCGCTATTGCCGAAATACAATTCGGCAATAACTCCCGGAAAAGGATATGCACGTGACTTGCACCGGAGACCTTGGCAGCCTCAACGTAATCCTCTGCCATTTGTCCTTTAGCAATCCGGTAAATGAGCCGTGTATGCCAAGTCCACCACAACAGTGTTATTGCTATCATGGCATTGATAAGATTGGGGGAAAGTACGGCAGTCACAGCCAAGGCCATGGCTAGAGGTGGTATAGCTAACATGACATCGGTAAATCGCATAATCACCCATTCAGTCCAACCTCCGGCGTAAGCTGCTGTCAAACCTAAAAGTACACCGAATGGAACCGCTATTCCCAAAACTCCCACTACTAATCCCAGCGAGACTCTATAACCAAAAAGTACACGACTGAAAATATCTCTTCCGACATTATCTGTCCCCATTAAATATTCACCACTAGGTGGGCTGTGCCGGTTTAGAAAATCCACATGTGCACCAGCTGATTCAGGTGAAGGTGCTAACCAAGGTGCGAATACTGCACCAATAATCACCGAAATGATGATTGCTGCACCTATGAGAGCAGATGGATTATATTTGAAACGATACCAGGCCATCTGTCGACTACTGAGTGTTCGGATGGCTTCATCATTGACAATGGGATCACTGGTCATTTACGAGAACCTTCCCGCAAGCGGTTTCGTGGATCAATGAAGCCCAGCAAAACATCAATAACCAGATTAGCTACAACAAAAAAGATACCGGAAACCAATACTACGCCGATAACGGCATTAAGGTCCTTCTGTAGAATGGTCCTCACTCCATAACTGGCAATTCCAGGCCAACTGAATACGAATTCTACGATGAATGCATTCCCGATAAGAGATGCAAATTCTAGTCCAAGAATTGTTAGAGGTGCTACCGACGCAACTCGTAACATGTAGCGAAAAGTAACAACACGTTCAGGAATTCCGTAGGATCGGGATGCTTCGATAAAGTCTCTACTACCAACTTCAATCATGGCTGACCGGGTAATCCGCATGACTTGACCGATTCCAGCAGCAGCAAGTGCAATGGAAGGTAGAAACAAGTGCAAACAGGCATTACCAAATACATCCCAACGCCCGGCCAGAAAGGAATCTATAGTAAGAAGGCCTGTTTTAGTTGCTCTAAATTCAAGTCCGGGATCAAGACGTCCGGTAACTGGAAAAAAGGTTAGGTAATAACTAGCCAGTAACTGAAGGATTATCGCAAGTACAAAACCAGGGGTTACCACACCAATCAAGGAGATTATTCGGGTAATATTATCAATCCAGCTATCACGGTAGACAGCAGCCAAAACACCCAGGGGAATCGACAGTGAGATTTGCAAGAAAATCGTTGCCAACACCAATTCGAAAGTTGCGGGTAAGGCGGCAACAAGATCGTCCATTACCGGACGACTCGAAAGCAGGGATTTGCCTAGATCACCTTGCAAAAGACCCGTAAGATAGTTCCAGAGTTGTACAAGGAAAGGATCATCCAAGCCCATCTCACCACGCATTTCAGCAACTTGGTCAGCAGTTGCCAATGGACCAAGCGCTATTCGTGCCGGATCACCCGGTACAATCCGGGCGATGACAAAGATAAGGATAACAAGCCCTAACAAAACCAATAACAGGGCAACTGTTCGTCGAAACAGATAAGTTGCCATTAGTGGATTGTACTTCCACTAATTAGAATATTTACAACCATAAGACAATTATGAAACGAGAAAATTTATTGTCAATACAATAAATTAACCCCCGAAAACCAGCGGTAAACTCTAGATAAACACAGTAAAAACTTCGGTAATTGAATGTATTGATCGCATGTGAGAGAACAACTCTTCAGTCAATCATTCCACGATAGGATTAGACAAAAATTGTTGGGTGCCCTATGACTTTCATCAGCCAACGCTCCAAACTGTTTTGCATCCGATATGTAGCAATTTAAAACAGTTTGGAAATTTTATATACCTGATTGCCCCTTAAGGGAAAGTGCATCTCCGACTTGTTTTTCCGCCTTATCCTTTTCCTGCATTTCTTTATTATTGGCAGTTTCCTTCAACCTTTCAACGAGATCTTCCAGAACTGATGAGGTGAATTCTTCCTCGCTAAAAACCTCATCGGCCAAAACAGTTACACTTTCTGCAGTAATTTCTACAAACCCCCCGGTGACAACAAATTTGGTTTCGTCACTTCCCATTCTAGCCTTTATGATACCAGGTCTCAAAGTGGTCAACATGGGCAAGTGCCCTGACATGGCCGTCATATCCCCTTCGACACCAGGCAAATCTACAGCATCTGCCTCAATAGAGGCTACGCTTTTTTCAGGAGAAACCAAATCAAATTGCATGTTCTTTCTTATCCAATTTATGCAGCTTCGGCAGCTAAGCTATGGGCCTTGGCCGCTACTTCTTCGATTCCACCCACCATGTAAAAGGCAGCTTCAGGATATTGATCGCATTCACCTGCAACTACTTGTCTGAAACTTTCAATAGTTACCTCCAATGGAACCTGAACACCCGGGGAACCCGTAAAGACTTCAGCCACATCAAAGGGCTGGGACAGGAATCTCTGGATTTTCCTTGCTCTTGCTACGGTAATCTTATCTTCCTCTGATAATTCATCCATACCTAGAATAGCTATGATGTCCTGTAGAGATTTATACCTTTGGAGTATACCTTGGACATCCCTTGCAACCTTGTAGTGTTCATCACCTACTACTTCAGGGTCTAAAATTCTGGAAGTGGAATCCAAGGGGTCCACGGCCGGATAAATTCCCAATTCGGAAATAGCCCTTGATAAAACTGTTGTGGCGTCCAAATGCGCAAAAGAAGTTGCTGGTGCGGGATCTGTCAAATCATCGGCAGGAACATAAATGGCCTGTACAGAAGTAATGGAACCAGCTCTAGTCGAGGTAATCCTTTCCTGAAGTGCTCCCATGTCCGTTGCCAGAGTAGGTTGATAACCAACTGCTGATGGAATTCTCCCCAAAAGGGCTGATACTTCTGAACCAGCTTGGGTAAACCGGAATATGTTGTCCACGAAAAACAAAACATCTGTACCTGACTGATCTCTGAACTGTTCCGCCAATGTCAAGCCTGTTAATCCGACCCTTGCACGTGCCCCCGGGGGTTCGTTCATCTGTCCATATACGAGAGACACTTTGGATTTTGTTAAATCATCTATGTTGATAACCCCTGATTCAATAAATTCGTGGTAAAGGTCGTTACCCTCTCTAGTTCTTTCTCCCACACCGGCAAATACTGAAAATCCTGCATGAACCTTGGCGATGTTGTTAATTAATTCCTGAATCAGAACAGTTTTGCCAACTCCGGCACCACCAAACAGGCCAATTTTTCCACCTTTGGCATAGGGTGCCAGCAAATCAATAACTTTAATCCCTGTAACAAGTACTTCCGTTTCTGTAGATTGTTCGGAATATTCTGGAGCCGGTTGGTGGATAGCCCTGTTTTCCTCTGCTTCTACCGGACCCTTTTCATCCACGGATTCGCCTACGACATTAATAATTCTACCCAAAGTAGCATCCCCGACAGGAACAGTTATCGGTCCTCCTGTATCGGTTACTTCCTGTCCCCGGACCAATCCTTCTGTTGAATCCATGGCTATGGTTCGAACAGTATTTTCGCCAAGATGCTGGGCAACTTCAAGAACAAGTCGTTTACCCTGATTATCCGTTTCCAATGCATTCAAAATCTCTGGCAGAAATTCACTGAACTGAACATCGACAACAGCACCGATAACCTGCTTTACCTTGCCTATTCCAGATTGTTGGTTTGGTTCAACTATTGCATCCATGGTTTTCTCCAATTTCTCAAAGTGCTTCGGCACCTGATATGATTTCTATAAGCTCCTTGGTAATCGCCGCCTGGCGGGACCGGTTATAGACGATTGTCAGTTTGTCAATCATTTCACCGGCATTTCGGGTGGCGTTGTCCATGGCCGACATTCTGGCACCCTGTTCCGAGGCAGCGTTTTCCAAAAGAGCAGTAAATATATTGTTAATAATTGCCTTGGGGAGCAAATCAATCAAAAGTTCTGCTTCATCCGGTTCAAAATCATAGAAACCCTGCTCATCATTATCCTCCTTAACCACCACGGGAATAATCTGCTGTTCTGTTGGATTTTGAGTTATTACTGATTGGAACCTACTATAAAATACTGTTGCAACATCAAACTCATTATTATCAAATAGGTTCAACACCTTTTCACCAATTTCTTGAGCAATGCTAAATTTTATGGTTTTGTATTGGGTTAAATCAATATGATCTATAAAGAGGTGTTCAAATTCTCTCTTTAACTGTTCCCTACCCTTTTTACCTATTGTGATAATTTTAACTTCCTTGCCTTCGTTAATAAGGCTTCTGGCACTTTGTCGAGCCAAACGTACGATAGAAGAATTAAAACCTCCACATAGACCTCTTTCGGCAGTTGCAACGATCAATAAGTGAATCTGGTCACTTCCACTACCGGACATCACTTTGGGTACGGACCCTCCCCCTTGAAACGAGGAAGCCAGGTTAGAAACAACCCTATCCATTTTTTCTGAATAAGGACGTGCTCTTTCCGCTGCCTCCTGAGCCCTCCTGAGTTTGGCTGCAGCAACCATTTGCATGGCTTTGGTAATTTTTCGAGTGGATTTTACACTCTCAATCCGGATTTTAAGGTCCTTGAGGCTGGGCATGTTGAAATAAACCTAATTATCTTTTCAGGAAAAATTGGCAGAGTATGACTCGATTGCCTCTTTTATCTTTCCTTCCAATTCACCTTCCACTTTACGATCATTTGCTGTTATGTCATCCAAGAGATCCTGGCAATTTGCCCTTAGGTGATTGATCAGACCCCTTTCAAAACGAACAACATCCCCAATTTCAATATCATCCAGAAACCCGCCAGTCCCCGAGTAAATCACACAGACAATCTCTGCATTGGTAAGAGGTGAATATTGGGATTGTTTCATTAATTCCGTAAGTCTAGCACCCCGATTCAACAACCTTTGGGTAGCCGCATCCAAGTCCGATCCAAATTGGGCAAATGCTGCCATTTCCCGATACTGAGCAAGTTCGAGCTTTACAGTACCGGCAACCGATTTCATTGCTTTGGTCTGAGCTGCAGATCCAACCCTGGAAACACTCAAGCCAGTATTTACAGCTGGTCTAATACCTTGATAAAAAAGTTCTGTTTCCAGGAAAATCTGCCCATCAGTTATTGAAATCACATTGGTTGGAATGTAAGCCGATAAATCACCTGCTTGTGTTTCAATTATAGGTAGTGCAGTTAGTGATCCAGACTTGAAATCCGGATTCAATTTTGCTGCTCTTTCCAGAAGCCTCGAATGAAGATAAAACACGTCTCCTGGATAAGCTTCCCGTCCTGGAGGCCTCCTAAGTAGAAGAGACATTTGACGATATGCCACCGCCTGTTTGGAAAGATCATCATAGATAATCAGGGCATGTTTGCCATTATCCCTAAAGTACTCAGCCATGGCCGTCGCAGAATAGGGAGCCAAAAACTGCATGGGTGCAGGGTCAGAAGCTGTAGCTGCAACAATGATTGAGTATCTCAAGGCATCATTTTCCTCAAGTTTCTTCACGAGCTGTGCTACGGTTGATCGTTTTTGACCTACAGCAACATAAATACAATACAGTTTTTTTGACTCATCATTCCCAGCTGCATCGTTGTAGGATTTTTGATTAAGAATAGTGTCCAGGACCAATGCTGTCTTTCCAGTCTGACGATCACCAATAATCAGTTCTCTTTGCCCTCGTCCGATAGGAATCATAGCATCTACCGACTTCAATCCGGTTGCCATGGGTTCATGGACCGACCTTCTCGGTATAATGCCCGGTGCTTTTACATCTGCAACAGATCGTAGAGAAGTCTCAACTGGACCTCTGTTATCAATGGGATTGCCCAAAGCATCTACAACCCTGCCCAAAAGCTCTTCACCAACAGGAACATCAACAATTGCTTCGGTTCTTTTAACCAGGTCGCCTTCTTTAATATCTCGGTCATCACCAAAAATAACGATACCAACGTTATCAACCTCAAGGTTTAGTGCCATTCCTCTAATACCACCCGGGAATTCAACCATCTCCCCAGCCTGAATATTATCTAATCCAAATACCCTGGCAATACCATCACCAACACTTAAAACCCGACCAACTTCGGCAACCTCTGCCTCTTGGCCAAAATTCTTTATCTGGTCTTTGAGAATTGCTGATATTTCAGCCGCTTGGATACTCATTTACTCAACCTCTTGCATTGCATATTTCATGTTCATGAGTTTTGATTTTATTGAACTATCAACCATTTTGGATCCTAATCTTACGACCATCCCGCCGATCAGATCTGGATCAATCTTTATATCCAGTTTAATATCTTTTCCTGCTCTACTTTTTAAAGCGTCGGTAATCCGGTTAATCTCATCATCGTTTAATTCGTGAGCCGAAAGAACTTCCGCAGGAATTATCCCTTTATGATCTGAGATCATTTCTTCCATCTGGTCTAGGATGAGAGGCAAGGCAAACAACCTTCTTTTGGTTGCCAAAAGGGCTAGGGTGTTGGTGAATAAATTGCTAAGCCCCATTCTGTTAGCAATTTCGACGATACCTTTTCTGGCATCATCTCTGGTATATATGGGTGAACCTAAAAGTACCCTTAAATCTTCGCTATCCTTGACAATTTGTTGCAAGGCAGAAATCTCCTTTTCCAACTCCCCAAGCATACCTTCACTCTGCATCAGCTCAAACAATGCAGTCGAATACCTAGAGGCGATTCCTGCCGAAATTGACAAATTTTCTGCCACTACAATCCTTTAAAGATACTATGTCCAGTTAAAAAATAGTTTTATCCAGTAATAAATTGCCAGGGCAACAATTTGAAAAAATATGCAAAGCGCCCCGTTCAATAATCACCTAATTAGGTTAGATTAATTCATGTTGCAATTGTTTAGGGCGAATTTTGTTTAACTCCGAATGCATTACCCTACAATCACACTCCATATTTTCTCCACAAGCTTAACCAAAATTACTTCGTGATAATTGTCAATGTAAATTCTAAATCTCTGGTACATTTGTCAAAGCGAAATTGAACCAAAAATCAGCAATCAAATTTTTAGTTGAAGAAATTGAATCAGGCTTCATCATCGACATTAAATGGTTCAAGGAGAAGGTTATACAGTGTTCAGTGGAGATAATTTCGCCCCGGGGGCGGATTGGAGAAAGAATTCAACTGTCGAAAAAATCACGAGATTATACTTCCCGATAGTACTTTTATATGATGGCAGCCAGCCTCCGTGCCTATACATCCCTTTTCTTTCATCACTAGACAAGACCAAAAGCGGCTTCACTATCACCCACCCTATCAGCTAGGGGTGAAGACGACCAGGTTTCAATCATTAGACCTTTAGCTATCCCTAATCAGGTTCAACCTGATGGCCAACCTATACATTCTCGTGATCACCTCATTCGTACTCGTATAGGAATTCCCGACCATTCACCCGACCTGTTACCGGTTTGGGTGAAGGATTTTTTGCTCCCTTCAACAGCTCAAGGCCACTTTTTACAGTTTCTCCCAAGCTTGGATTCTGGGAAAGAAAAATTCGTTTTCTGGCCACAATTAAATGAACTCCACCAACAACTTTTTGATGTAGTTTTTTTCCCGTTTTCTCTATGGTTTTGGCCATTATCCTCAGTGACCCATCATTGCTGGGAGGAGCCATCAAGGCCATAGAATGTCTTTCCAGTTGCAACTTATGCCTTGATAACATCCTGTCAATTTGACCATAGGAATACCCCTGCCCCCAACCGAAGGGTGTTGATGAATTTTGGGACCAAACTCCAGATTTATTTGGGGCGATAATTAGCATTAAACCTTCAGGAACAAGAACTCTCCAAGCCTCTGAAAGCATTGCCGACTCATTTTCGCAGAATTCTAGGCCATGAATAATAATTGCCCTTTCAATGCTAGCTGTAGGTAGAGGCCAGTTGTTTTCTAGAGCATGAACTGTGGTATTCGGCTTGTCATCAGGCCATTTCTGAAATTCAAGAGAATCTGGCATTAGGTTAATTACTCTTGAACCCTCTAAGAGGAATTGACTCAAAAGTGGTAATGCAAAACCAAAACCTACTATACTTCCACCGGGAATTTTATCCGGCCATATCTCATTAGTTTCAGAAATCAGGGTTTCATTAACAAATTTTCCCAGCTCCGTTTGGAAATAAAAATTATTCAACTGGGTTATATCAGGTCGCATCAGTACTACTTGTTAAACCAAATTTAATATTTCAAATTTCAAAATCGTGTCTGGAATTAGCTATGTCTATTACCATAAAAACAGTTCCATGTTTGTCGGATAATTATGCCTATTTAATTCACAACGATAATACTCGTGAAACTGCCCTTGTTGATGCTCCCGAAGCAGAACCAATAGTTAACGAACTAGATTCCCAGGGCTGGAATCTGGATTATATTCTCATAACTCACCACCATTTAGACCATATAGGTGGAGTAGAGACACTCCAACAGAGATATGGTGCCAAGGTAGTTGGGAACAAAAACGATCGCAATCGTTTACCCAAACTGGATATAGAGATATCAGAGGGGGATAAGTTACGAATTTGTAATCAGGAATTGACTGTCCTAGATGTATCGGGGCATACAGTTGGGCATATCGCCTTTTTATTCCCAGGAGCAGCATTTACAGCCGATTCATTAATGGCCCTGGGGTGTGGGAGAGTTTTTGAGGGAACCTTCCCAATGATGTGGAACAGTTTAAAGAAAATAGCTGCATTGCCCGGTGAAACGATGATATACTCAGGTCATGAATATACCTTGGCCAATGCTGCTTTTGCCTTGACTGTGGAAACCGATAATCAGGAGCTCATTGATCGAGTGGCAAATGAAAAAGCCCAAAGATCAAAGGGATTACCGACTGTTCCTTCCAAACTTGATCTCGAATTGCGAACCAACCCGTTCCTGAGAGCTGGTTTACCCGAATTGAAAAAACTCGTTGGTAGCCCGGCTATGAGCGATGAGGATTGCTTTGCCGAAATAAGGAAGAGAAAAGATAATTTTTAATTTTTCTTTGTTTCAAATTTTTTTATATGAAATCATCATTCCGGTTGTTATCATTTGTCAGCAGAGATTTGATTCTAAACAAAAATCTTGCGAAGCCAAATGGGTTTAGAGGGCTAATTTAGTAGTCATTTTAGATAACCGGTATTCAAATGGATGATAATAAATACCAATGTTAGGGAAGGAGACACACTAGTTGCCCATATTTTCTTCTGAACTTGAAGAATCCATAAAAAGGATCCATCAATTTGCGTCCCTCAGCGGGGACGAATACTTAACTCTTGACCATCTTCTTCTGGCTCTTTTGGATGACCCACCTGCCTCTGAAGCGATAAAGGCCTGTGGTATCAACCCGAATATTATCAGGGGGAAGGTCTTTAAATTTCTTTACAAGGATACGGATACAGAAGAATTACTTAACTTTAAGGACGATTCAGAAAGTCTGGTTCGCCCGTTATCCCCAACTACCGGATTTGAAAAGGTTTTAAACAGGGCAACTATTCATGTCCAAGGAGCAGGAAGGACCGATATTGTCACAGGTGTTGATGTTTTGTTGGCAATATTTTCAGAACGCCACAGCCATGCTCGAAATGTATTGGAGAATGTCGGTCTGACGAGATACGATTTAACCAGATATCTGTCACACGGAATAACCAAGCATAAGTTTGCTGAGGGTTCTAAGGAAATGAACCCGGCCGTTTCTCCGAAATACAAGTCTTTTGGCAAAAAGAGACCAGATAAGGGAGATCCCAAGAAAACTGCCCTTGGTCAGTTTTGTATTAACCTTGTTGAAAAGGCAAAACAAGGTAAAACAGACCCATTGATAGGTCGTGATGTAGAAGTCAAACGCTGTTTTCAAACCCTATTGCGAAGAAGTAAGAACAATCCTCTTCTGGTTGGAGATCCCGGTGTCGGGAAAACTACAATTGTAGAGGGAATGGCTACAAGAATTGCACAAGATGATGTTCCGGAGGCATTGAAGGGATTTACCATCTACTCCCTCAATATGGGAGCTTTATTGGCAGGAACCCGATATCGAGGGGATTTTGAGGAAAGACTTTCCAACATTCTTAAGGAATTAAAAAGAAGACAGAAAGCTGCTTTGTTCATTGATGAGGTACATACCCTGGTTGGCGCAGGTGCCACAAGTAACGGTTCAATGGATGCTTCCAACCTATTGAAGCCAAACCTTCAGGACGGTACACTCAAATGTATTGGTTCAACTACACACAAGGACTTCAAACAGCATTTTGAAAAGGATCGAGCTCTATCCCGAAGGTTCCAGAAAATTGATGTATCTGAACCAACCGAGGACGAAACTTTCCAGATTTTGAAGGGTATCAAACCCAAATTGGAGAATCACCATTCAGTCCGGTATACCAATGAGGCTTTAAAATCCACTGTCAGATTGTCGGCGAGATATATTAACAACCGCAAATTCCCGGACAAGGCAATAGATATCATTGATGAAGCAGGTGCCTCCAATAGGTTGCGTACACAGTCCAAAATCCGAAAAACCATCAGTGTTAAAGACATTGAAGACACTTTTGCTGCGATTGCCAGGGTACCATCCAAGAAATTATCAAGATCTGATGCGGTTGTATTAAGCGATCTGGAGAAAAACCTGAAAATTGTCGTCTTTGGCCAAGAACCTGCAATTTCAGCACTAACGGGTGCCATCAAATTAAGCAGGGCAGGCCTGAGAGAGCAGGAAAAGCCGATCGGATCATATTTATTTGCTGGACCCACAGGAGTTGGGAAAACCGAAGTTGCCAGACAACTGGCCGAAAACCTTGGGGCAAAACTGCTACGGTTTGACATGTCGGAATTCATGGAGAAGCATGCCGTCTCACGCTTGATTGGTGCACCCCCAGGATACGTCGGTTTCGAACAGGGTGGATTGTTAACGGATGGGGTTGATGAAAATCCACATAGTGTAGTTCTTCTAGACGAAATTGAAAAAGCCCATCCAGATGTCGCCAATATTCTACTTCAGGTCATGGATTATGGTAAATTAACTGATCACAATGGTCGTACGGTTGATTTCAGAAACTCTATCTTGATTATGACGACCAATGCTGGGGCAGTGGAACTGGAAAAGAACGCAGTTGGCTTCGGTAGAGAAACAAGAGAAGGCGAAGATAAAATTGTGATTGATAAACTGTTTCCTCCTGAATTCCGCAACCGGCTGGATGCCATAATTAGTTTCAAGGCTCTGGAATCAGAAACTGTGGTTAAGGTTGTGCAGAAATTCATAACACAATTGGAAGGTCAGTTGATTGAGCGGAATATCCAGATAGAAATTAGTGACAATGCCTCGGAGTGGCTCGGTAAGAAAGGCTATGATACAAAAATGGGTGCAAGGCCGCTGGCCAAGTTAATTCAAGAAGAAATCAAAAAGCCGCTGGCCGATGAAATTCTTTTTGGAAAACTTCAAAAGGGTGGTAAAGTCAAAATTGATCTTAAGATGGACAAATTGGATTTCAAAATTACTCTTCCCAAGACGAAAAAATCTTCTGTGACAAAGGTTCCTCTTCTTACTTCGGGCTAATGGAAGATTTTAGTCACTTAACAGAAACCCAAGCTCTGGTTTTATGAGTGAACTTGTTTACTGTATTACTGAGTTTAAAGTGATCTGACCACAGTTGAATTTGACAATTCTGGCTGGTATAGCCCCTTTGTGCTTATTTCCAGTTCTGAAATTGTAGGTCTAGAAGAAAAGGGCTATCAAGACAATACAAATCAGACCGCCCAAAAGAAAACAGGCTGAAGAAACAATACCGGCAAAGGTAGACCAGTCAGCTACCCTAAATGCCCTTTGATCCACCGAAAACAATACTTGTGAGCGGTCTATTTGACCTTCAACAAACATTCGCAAGCCTGTTTCATTACCATGAGCTTCCTGAATTGAAACCACTGTTACCAGAAACATTGTTAGGGCAGCGGTTAAAGTCCCTATGGCAAAGACCATCAAGGCGGATAAGGACAAGTAATGGTAAAGAAGTGTTTCAGCCACTTGAATGGTTGATGAACTCATAAAACCAATAATCAGGGCAGCACCCCCGGCATTACCCAACAATAATATCCTAACCGTTTCGGCCACCATGCGAAACATGATGCCACGGCGTCTGGCTACAACCTTGTAAACCTCGCGTAACCATTCTTCACCGGTTTCCTCTTGGTTAAAGTCATCCAGCTTTCTCATTGGCTATCTTTCACTTGAATCCTTAATCAAAAAAATCGGTTAACCTAATGTAGTCACTCCCGGAGTTTGTCCCCTCCCTAAAATCCAAAATCCACCCATCCAGATTAACTGTCCCCGGTGTCAGGGCAACCACCATAAAATTCTCTCTGGTAAAATCACCATCCAAACGCTTCATTACATCAATAACAAATCGTCCCAGTATATAACCCTCAAGGGATACCTCATTGGCTTTTATCTCAAAGGGTTTGGAACTATTTGAAAAATACTTTTCCAAATCCGGATTATTCAGAGCCTGGCGAAACCTTGTGGTTATTGGATAGGTCGTATCATAAGGGTCTGGTACAACCTCTGTTACAAATATACTCTCATCACTCAAATTCAGCCGTGTTTTCAACTCATCGGAAATAACAAATGATAGGTTGGCTATCGTGTAATCATGCCCAAGCGAACGGGAAAGATTAATAATCTCAGAATTTGTAGTGTAGGTTCCGATTACAAAAATGGCGTCCAAGTCCGCTTTAGAAAAGGTAAACAATCCCCCGTGAACAGCATGTGAGTTTCTGCTAAATGTTGCTCTAGCTAATATAGGTAGACTGAATCGATCTAAAACCTGTTTTAAATCCGTATAAACTGATTGACCAAATGAGTCTTCCTGATAAATTATACCAAATCTGGAGAATCCAAGATCATGTATAAAATGATCAGCAAGGACCCGTACTTCGTCCAGGTATGAAGCACGGATGTTAACAACGTTTGGGGAATAATCTAAATCACGTAAAAAATTTGCACCAGTCAGTGGGCCTATAAAAGGTATTTCAGCTTCCCTGAGTATAGGGACCAAACGCTTTGCAGTAGGGGTTCCCACCCCCCCAATAACGGTAAAAACATTGTTTTCTTCAACAAATCTTTCGGCATTTTCTGAGGCCAGGTCCGATTCATATGCATCATCAAGTGGGAAGAGTTCAAGTTTTTTTCCTAGAATGCCACCGTCCTTGTTTTTCTCCTCAAAGGCTGCAAGAATTCCCAAACGATAATTCAACCCCAAAATTTGATTTGAACCGGTTAGGGCAACACTTTGACCAAATACAATTCTATCCTCGTAAATTCCCGGATAAGCCAAAAGGTTAAACGGAACCCAAAGGAAAAAACTTGCTAATACCAATATTTTCAATCTGCTCATGCACAAAAGTGTCTTGATCCAACAATTCTTCCTTTTCTTTGAAAACAAAAGTAAAACCATAACTTTATTCACTGCTCTCTGTGGGCGCTTCTGGGATAGTTTGGATGAGATTGGTTGCAGAAGCACCTTCGTTGACATCTCCTGTCGCCAACTTTTCTACCATAGGTTTTTCTGCATTGGACTGTAGTTCAGCCGTTACGCCATCCCCATGAGGAAAAATTAAGGGAGTATCAAAAATCAATGACCTGATATTGGCTATAGCTATGTGATCACGTTCTGCTTGATAATTATGGTACCTACCACTTATGAGGTGCTTATCCTCTGAAACAGTTGTATAGGAATTTGGTGAACTTGGGATTACTGTCGAATATAGGGGTCTTTCCAATCCTTCCACTGGAGCGGGCAGTGAAGTTTTTATTTCTCCTGCACCAAATCGCAATGGCGGAATACCACTGCCACTATCAATCAGATTTATTGTAATTGTTGAATTGTCATTAGGATTGGCAGCAGCCAATTTTGCAACGTTGAATATGGTTCTCATCCTGTCCCAGTATCTGGTAATTGCAACCTGTTGCGGTTCCCTACGATATTCTGCCAGTAACTCCTCAAAAGCCAAGGCATTGGCCTTAGCTCGTTCAACTCGTTTTTTACCCTTTGCTGAAGCATCCAAAATTACTGCTTCAGCTTGTCCACGGGAATGGGCAAGCATTCGGTCGCGTTTTCTCTCAGCAACACTAATTGATCGAACCCTATCAGTAACTGCATCGCTTATATCTCTGAATGCTGGTAATGCCTCCTCAATTGGTCTAATATCAACAAATGTTAAGGAGAGAATTTCCAAGCCAATATTCAGGTCTTTAATATGCTCTTTGGTTTCATCAAAAAGATTTTGCTCAATTATGTTTCTGTTGCTGGTGAGGATAAGATCAATAAAATTATTCCCGAAAAATTCTACAACCCCTTCTCTGACACTCAATTTCAGAATTGAAACTGGATCAACAACCGAAAAAAGATAATCCTTCAAATTGTTGATTTTAAATTGAACCATGATATCGACTTCCATCAGGTTCGTATCCCCTGATAAGATAGAAAAGTTTACCTTCCCCTCTTTGATACTGGCTATTCGGTCACGCGTAACTCTTTTAACAGGTCTGATATCTACTTCATCAACAAACGGTATTCGGTAATGGACACCCGGGTTTACTTCGGCATTAACCAATCGCCCGAAACGGGTGAGAACTCCTTGTTCTTCCTTTTTCACCGTGTATATTCCGCTACTAACGATCAAAGCGAATATGATACCAATCAAACCCCATAAGATCCGGGGCACACCGATCATCGATCCAAAATCGAAAACCTTGTAGATTACCCTGGTACTAGGTGGTATTTGCTGTTGTTCATTCATTGATTTATCAAAAATCATTCAGGAATTTCATTACTGTCTAGAAATCTGAATAATTCATTTTCGGTGGGCAAAATCAGAGTGGTTTGTTCATCAATAATCAAATCATAGCTATCCAGAGCTCTGATAAACTTGTAGAATTCCGGGTCCTTACTGTATGCCTTGCCCAATTCTGCCATTGCGGTTGCTTCAGCTTTGCCCAATATCCTGGTTGCATCGGCATGAGCATCAGCCATAATTTTCTCATGCTCACTCACGGCTAGGGCTTCAATGCGGATAGCTGTCTCTTCACCTTCACTACGATATCTTGCAGCAATCCTGGCACGTTCCGAGATCATTCTCTGGATTACGCTTGCACGGTTTTCTGGAGGTAAGGTGTATTCAACTATACCTGCCTTCTTGAGCTCAATACCATAATTTGAAAGCGTGATTGGTGCAATTCGATTGTAAATTTGCCGGGATGTTCTTTGTAAATCCTCGTGTAGTAGGCCAAGACCAATAAAATTCTCACGTGATTTATTGCTGACCACTATTCCGATGGTAGACAGATAAAGGTCGGTTAACCGTTCCTCTGCTCTTTGTTTTGTGCGGACAGCTTCAATAAAGAGTACCGGGTCTGCGATACGCCAGAACAAATAACCGTCAACCAGAATGTTTTGTTGATCATTCGTGATCAATTCAACTGGCATCCCCGATAACGTTTGAGTCCGAAGATCAACTTTATAAATTTTGGAAATCGGAGTTGGCCACTTGATATGTAAACCTGGTTCCCTGATTGGCAATTGTATCTTACCAAAAGTGGTTAATACTCCCTTCTGAGTCTCGTGAATCGTATATACACAACTGTAGATTATTGTTACAACCACCAGCAGAGCAAATGCTGCATATATCAATTTTCGTACAACAGTCATTATTTATGCCCATCCCCCGAGTGTGATTCACCAACACTGGAGGTTAGTGAATTGTTCTTCCAGATTACGATGTTATTCAAGCTCTCCTCATCAGGTACCAAGATTTTTGATCTGCCTGACAAGGCGGTTTCCAATTTTTCTCGCCATAACATATTTTTCAGTACTTCTGGTGCTGTCTTGACAGACTCAGCAATCTCGATTATAGCGTCCGCTTCTGCAGCAGAAACAATTTCCTTTCTGTAAGATCTTCCTTCTGCCTGTTTAACTTCAAAAAATGAGTTACCATGAGCCAACGGTGTCAACCAGACAAGAAATCTTTGGGCAGTGGCAATTAAACGCTCCTTATCCTCTTGGGCATTTGAAACTTCGCGAAAGGCAGACATGGTTTCATCTATAGGTTGAGCACTCAGCAGATTTGCCTTAACTAGTTCGATACTATTCAGTGTGGGGTTATCCATTTTTGATACTTCTGTTATGAGGTGTTCTGCGATGTCACTTTCGAGTTCCAAACGGTGAATGTTGAGCAAAGATTCTAAACCGCGTGCTGAAACAAACTTTCTTATACTTTCTTCCGCAATATTGGTTATGACACCAACGGGATCAGCGACCTTGTAATGATATACATATGGATCTGCTACACGGTACTGGATATTTACCTTTATTGAAATCAGGTTTAGATCACCCGCGAAATATTCGTTGGGCGTTTCCGACATAATGGATTTGACCTCTCTAACTGGCCACTTGTCCACTTTAGCAAATGGAGAGGGTGCCAAATAATGCAAACCCGGTTGCAAGTCTCTCCAGTGAACCTTTCCAAATAATTTGCCATATCCAACGCTTTGTGGTGGAATTACCGTGAAACCTGAAGCAAGATATAGTACGACAATCAAACAACCCAATGTTATTCCAATTGGTGTGGAGTAAGAAAAAATCCCTTTAACTCCTCTTCCCCGAGTGATACGACTCCAGCCTTGACTCCACATACTGAAAATGTGGTGAAGGTTCTGCATCATATCCTGATACCCTGATTTAAGAGCACCTGCCCTAAATCGCCAAACAACTAGAAACAACAGAACGAAAGCACTACCCCATTGTAATAATGCTATTGGAGTTGAGTCTGATGGTTCCAGATTTACCGCCAATGAATACCCAAAAGAGATAACCAGAAGATCAATGACTATGCCGATCAAAACGGTAACAACAATCACTATTCCTACATAAATGGAAGTAAATCTGGCACCAAACTGGTTTAGAATAATAGCTATCGTACCAGTATTCGTTGCAGGTCCTGTCATCAGGAAAATTAAGGCAGCCCCGGGACTGAACCCCTTTGCAACTAGAGCTGCTGCGATGGGGGTGCTGGCTGAGGCACAAATATAAAGTGGAACAGCAAATAGAACCATTACCGGGTATGCCAACCACTGAACATATTCACGAGATGCAAGATCGGAGGGAATTGCAAGGTATAGAAATCCTCCAATTACTAGACCTACCAACAGCGCAAATAATATGTCGTCAGCAACTTCAACAAACCCGTAATGAAATATGTGTTTGGTTACTCTTCCAAAGGTCAATCCATTAATAACCTTTGGTTTGCGAAATTCCTTCTCCTTTTTACCTCCCTCACTCACATCAATAATGTCTTCATCTCGATAAAAAGTTGGTTTTAACCAAAGAAGCTTTTTCAGGTTTGGAAAGGAAATTCCCTTCAAACCATCTACCAAGAGGATCCAAAAATTCCTGAAACCAATATAACAATCATCATCCATCAGGTGTTTGTGTCCATGATCGTGACCACAATCGCCATGATCATGATGGTGGTGATGGCCGTGGTCGTGACGAGATTGACCAGATTTTGGATCGTGCCTGTTATCCCGGATAAGTCCGATACAAAATATCCCAGCAACCACTGCAGTAATAAAACTAATCACAGGCCGGACTATCGCGGCGATCCATCCAAAAAAGGCATTCGTAACCAAAATCGAATCTACGCCTGTTTCCGGTGCTGTTATCAGGAAGGACATACAGGCTGACCTGGACGCACCCTTTTTACGCATTTCCCTCACAACAGGAACCACTGAACAACTGCAAAGGGGAACTGGCACGCCGAATGCCGCGCTGGTTGAAACAGATTTTAAACTGTCATCCTTTAACCATTTAAGAACTGCTTCTCTTGATATGAAGACATGAATTAAACCTGCCAAAAAAAGACCAAGTAACAGCATGGGAGCAAGCAATAGGAACGATGCGAGCATGAAATCCAGAAATCTACTGGTCATCTCAATCAATACGGTACTCTCTGTCAAATTTCAACTAGACCTTTCAACACGGAAATCCCATCTTTCAGGTTAATTCCTATAACAATTACAATTCCATTTTGAACTAATAGGGGGGGAATACAAAAAAATCAAACTAAATTGCTATCCAAAAAAGTACCCTACATTTTACTCCGGTAAGTTCGGTGAGGATTCCTTGGGAATTCATAAGATGGTTTTTACCCAATTTGGTAAAATTTCTACTGCTTTCGAAAAAGGGGAATTTATATTCGAGGCTTTCTGGAGGGCTTTGGATAGAGGTGGGAGGGATAATTGCTTACCCCTCCCGTGGGAGAAACTATGAAAATTATTGTTTCTTATTTTGTGGATCCGATTACCAACTCAACTGTGTCCATTTGTGCCCTACGGGCTACCTCAGTATAGGAGGCAAGATATTGAGTTGATGCTTCCCAGGACGAGGATGCATAATCCTGAAGGGTTTTGGTAAAGTTTTCTGGAGAAGGCTTTTCTTCAGAAACAACCTTGGCCTTGGCAAGGGTATCCTTGGCCCACTTGTCATTAATGTCTACAACTTCCGAAGCTGCATTCAAGGCAATATGAACAGCCTTTTCAAAATTCTCAGCAGATTTTTGATAATTTTCATTCATTGTAGAAGGTGAGAGTGGAAAATAAGAAGCCAGATTGGAAAAAGCTTTTGTGTATTCTTGAAATTGATTCATTGTCGTAACCTTTAAAATACCGAATTGAAATTTCTTTGAGGTGGATATAATGCTGCAATGCAACATTTCAAGAGAAAAAATGCTGCAATGCAAAAAATATTTTATTTTTTAAATTAAGGGTTAATTTGCTAGCAATAATTGGCCAAGCCGTGTCACCCGCTCGGTTGCCTTTCTGCCAAAGCTGGCATTTCTGATCGCTTTACTAAATGCTTCAAACTGTCCAATAACAACAACTAGACCCTTCCCTCTTGTTATACCCGTATAAACCAACTTTCTTTGAAGCATAATCCGATGTTGAAGCATGAGGGGAATCACAACTGCAGGATACTCCGACCCCTGGCTTTTATGGATTGTAATGGCGTAGGCTGGATCAAGAGAATCCAAATCCTCGAATTCATACTCCACTTCCCTCCCATCAAAATTCACCTCCAAGTGGCGACTTTCTGTTTCAATTCGATGAATAAAGCCGATATCTCCGTTGAAAACCTCCCTGTCATAATCATTCCGGTTTTGAATAACCTTGTCCCCCCTGGAAAAACTTCTTGCTCCATGGATTACCTTTGGACCTGCACTAGGATTGAGATTGGACTGAAGAACCTCGTTCAGGGTATTAATACCAACCAGTCCGTTTTTCATGGGAGCAAGGACTTGTATATCGTGGACCGGATCCAGTCCGAATTTCCTGGGGATTCTCTCCGTAACCATCAGGTTTATATAATCTTGGCATTTTTGGGGATCATTCGTTTCAATAAAGAAAAAATCATCTTCTGGATTACTCTTCAAATTCGGAATACTTCCCTCCAGTACCTGTCGAGCAATCGTAATTATCCTACTACCCCTGGCCTGACGGTAAATTTCCGTCAGGAAAACCACCTCAACGGATTGGGAAAGGATTATATCCTTCAGGACATTTCCGGGTCCTATGGAGGGTAACTGATCCTTATCCCCGACAAATAAAACAGCAGTTGAGGGTCCTATGGCCTTCAAAAGGGAGGCCATCAATTCAATATCAATCATTGAAACTTCATCAACGACCAGCAAATCACACTCCAGGGGATTTTCCTCATTAAATCTCATCTCCTGCTTAATGGGATCAATGCCAAGCAAGCTATGAATTGTTGATGCAAAATGTCCGGTTGCCAATCCCATTTTTTTTGCTGCCGTACCGGTAGGAGCACAAAGTTTAACCTCTAGCTCCAGGGATTTGAAAATTTTTAATACAGCATTTATTATTGTCGTCTTGCCAACTCCTGGTCCACCAGTAATTATAGATACATTGCTGACAAATGCTGTTTTGATCGCCTCCTTTTGCTGTTCCGAAAATGAAATGTTGGAGTTACGTTCTATTCTTTCAAAAATTCTCTGGAAATCGTGGTTTCTCCAAGTAACAGATCTCTGATTTTTCTTTTTGATCAGTTCAGCTACAAGATTTTCCAAATCGTAATAATATCTGAGAAAGATTGTTTTGCTACCTGATTGATCTTCAAAAACCAATTCCCCCTGTTCTACCTCAGACTTTAGCTCCAGGAGGATTACATCCCTTGGTACCTCCAACAGGAACTCGGTATCTGTCAGAAGATCGGCGAGAAAAGCCCCGCAGCTTCCATTTTGTGCTGCCAGTTGGAGTGTATAAATGAGCCCCGCCCTTATTCTTTTGGGGTCATCCTTGCTGATACCTACCTTCTGGGCAATTTCATCCGCTGTAGCAAATCCAATCCCCCAAATATCTTCAATCAACCGATAAGGATTGTCTTTGATCGCATTAAACGTGTGATAACCATATCTCTTTATGATCCGCCGAATAGCTGATTTCGACAGGCCAAATTCATGCAGGAAAATTGTTACTTGCGATTCTTCTTTTTGAGAATCCCAGCTGTTCACCATGTCATCAATGACTTTTTTATTCAGGCCCTTTATCTGGGACAGCCTGTGAGGTTCCTTTTCCAGAACCGTGAAAACCTGATCTCCAAATTTACTGACCAACCTAGTAGCAAGGATTTTTCCCACGCCAGTAAAGATCCCGGAACTAAGATACCTCTCAATGGCCTTGGGTTGAGTAGGAAGTCGGCTCTGGATTGATTCAGCCTTGAATTGCCTACCGTATTTAGGATCGTTTATCCATTGTCCATAAGCCGTAATATGAGTACCTGAACCCAAGGTTCCCAAGGCTATACCAACTACCATCGATTCAAATTTGCTATTATCCGTAATAACCCGAAGGATATGAAACCCATTTTCGGGATTGTTGAAAACTATCCGCTTAACCGTCCCTGATATGGTTTGTCTGTTTTTAGGTGCTTCCTCTATTGGAAGTTGGGACCCCTCCCTTTTTTGAGTTATATCTGTCAATTTAATAGGATCCCTGAATTTTTGATTTTTGGATAAGTTTCATACACTAACAAGCACTTCTTAAGAACTGATTTTAGGATCAGGGTTCTGTTAGCTTAAGCTCAATCCTGCGGTTTCTAGCCCTTCCCTCATCGGTATTGCTCAAATCAACCGGTTGGTACTCGCTGAAACCGGTAGCAGCCAATTTATCTGTTGGAAAATCCAGTTCCTCAATCAGAAATTTCACAACCGATAGTGCTCGTGCCTGACTTAACTCCCAATTATCCTGAAACTCTCCTCCAGGAATAATTGGCTGGTTGTCAGTATGCCCGTCAACACGTAGAATCCATCTGGTCTCATCAGGTATGTTGAGGTTTAGTAATTTTTCAACAATTTGCTTTATTTCTTCCTTTCCAGCACCGGATAATTCCGCTTCATTTGTCGCGAAAAGTACCTCAGTTGAAAATACAAACCTGTCCCCGACAATTTCGACACCTTGCAAGCCCTCCACCAGATCTCGAATGGATTGCAGAAACTCCGATTGGTATTTTGATAAACCAACCTCTTCTTGATCATCTGGTTGTTCCTGAGAAGAATCTACAAGTTGGCTGTCCAAATCTTGTATCCTTCTTTCAAGGCTTGCGATTTCTTCCTCTTGTTGTCTCAACTCTTCAATGAGAGTTAAAACCTTGTTTGCCAATGAAGTGTTTAGAACACCTCCCAAACTCTGTTCTTCCTGATCCCGCTCTCGGAAAAAGATGTCAATTTCATCATCTGCTTGCAAATATTGATTAACAAATTCACTCAGCTTTGCTGTAATTTGTAGGATACCCTGATCAATCTCCAGATTATCCAAATCATCCACATCCAGTAAAACTCCCAACTGATCAAACATTATTTTCTTGAACTCTTCAATTCTTGAGAGTGCCTGGTCAAGTTCGTGATTGACCCTTTCCAATTCGCTTGACAGGTTATCAATATCTGGGTCTGATTCGTTGGTTCTCCTATTGAATAGGCTAAGGGTTTCACGAAGGGTTGCAATTTCTTTGTCTTTAACTTGGATCTTGAGCTCGGCTTCTATTTTATCTGTCTCCAGGTTACTTATTTGATTTTGAGCTTTCGATAATTCGGATTTTTCATATTCAAGCAAATTATTAGCGAGTTCAAGACTGACTAATTGCGAATGAATCTTACTTTCTTGATCTCTGATTCTGGATTTCAGAGCTTCAATCTCATCTTCAAGGTTGATTTTCTCATTCTGTAGTGTTGTATTTTCTTGATCCAATTCCTGCAGCTGATCAGAGAGGGTTTGATTTGCATCGCTCAGATCAGCAATTTTGATTTCTTTATCACTTATTAATGCGAGGTTTTCCTTTCTACTCCTAGCGAGATCTTGCAAATCCATCCGTAGGCGCTCAATTGTTTCAGTCAAAGTAGAAATTTCTACTTCCAGACCACTTCTATCTGATTCAAGTTGCGTGATGAGGGAGGAACTATTTTGGATTTCAGAATTGGTTCTGCTTAACTCAGAAAGGAGACTTTCTCTCTCCTTTTCCAACTGATCTCTGGCTCTTACACTTCCGGCTATTTCACCTTCCAATCTGACCTGATCCTCAAGGAAAGTCTTGTTCTCCCCCCTTAATCGGTTTATCTCTGTTTCCTTTTCTCTTATGAGGGCAAGGTTAACCTGATTTTCACTTTTAAGTCGTGATACTTCCTCCTGTAACCCTTCAATTGTAACTTGCTGGGTTGCAATCACCTGATTTAGGTTACTCTGGTCAGTTTCCAGGTCAGAAATATCAATGAGAACTTCCTCGTAAGATTGGTTCTTCAGGTTTAATTCCCTTTGGAGGACTGCCCTTTCGTTCTCTAAATTCTCTCTTTGTTTTTTGATACTGAAAATTTCAAGCTCAAGTTCACGGATGTTCTCAATGAGAGTTTGTTCCCTATTACTCAGTTCAGAAATCAAGCCTTCTTTCTCTGCAATGGAAGCCAAATTACCTGTATTCTCTAATTCAAAGTCCTTTACTTCTGCTTGCAATCCCTCAATAGTAACCTGAAGTTCATCAATTAACGCTTTGAGTTGATTCCTTTCATCATTAATTCCGGAAATTTCTGTCTCAAGCTTAACCTGTACCTCCTGGTATTTTCTGACTTCCGCGTTAATTTTATCTAACCTAGCATTCAGAACAACTATCTGAGAATCCCTGTTTTCCAAATCACTGCCAAGTTGGTCCTTCTCGGATTGAAGTTTGGCCAGTTCTGAAAGTAGTTCCTCAACCCTACTTTCCAAGATCAGGGTGGTTTCACTTCTTATCCTGAGATTCTCATTAAGTTCTCCCTTATCTTCTTGGAGACTTCTTACTTCTTCAATTATCTCTTCAATTCTGGCATTCAGAACAACTATCTGAGAATCCCTGTTTTCCAAATCACTGCCAAGTTGGTCCTTCTCGGATTGAAGTTTGGCCAGTTCTGAAAGTAGTTCCTCAACCCTACTTTCCAAGATCAGGGTGGTTTCACTTCTTATCCTGAGATTCTCATTAAGTTCTCCCTTATCTTCTTGGAGACTTCTTACTTCTTCAATTATCTCTTCAATTCTGGCATTCAGAACAACTATCTGAGAATCCCTGTTTTCCAAATCACTGCCAAGTTGGTCCTTCTCGGATTGAAGTTTGGCCAGTTCTGAAAGTAGTTCTTCAACCCTGCTTTCCAGAATAAGGGTGGATTCATTCCTTACCCTGAGTTCATCATTCAGTTCTCCCTTATCTTCTTGGAGACTTCTTACTTCTTCAATTATCTCTTCAATTCTGGCATTCAGAACAACTATCTGAGAATCCCTGTTTTCCAAATCACTGCCAAGTTGGTCCTTCTCGGATTGAAGTTTGGCCAATTCTGAAAGTAGTTCCTCAACCCTGCTTTCCAGAATAAGGGTGGATTCATTCCTTACCCTGAGTTCATCATTCAGTTCTGCTCTTTCCTGTTGCAGAAGTCTTACTTCCGAAATAATCTCATCAATCCGGGCATTCAAAATAACAATTAGGGTGTCCCTGCTATCCAATTCACCACTGAGTTGATCTTTCTCAGACTGGAGTTCGCCAAGTTCCAGTAACAGCTCTTCAATTCTAGTATCCAGAGATACAATTCTGGTATCCCGTTCTTCAATTGCCCCTGTTAGATCAGTTTTTTCGCCTTCCAGATTCTTGATCTCAGTAGAAAAAACGTACTGTATCAAAACAAAAATTGTAATGATAAAAACCAGGACAAGAAGAAGGGCTGTCAAAATGTCAACAAAACCCGTCCAGATATTACTGGAACTACGGGTTACTGGTTTCCTTCGTAACAATCTATCTTCCTAAATTTTTTTGTCATTTCTGCCATATGGGAGGCTATGCAATTATTCAATAGTAAATATCAGTATTAGGAGATAGGAATTATAAAGAAATTCATACTTAATCCGCAATCCTAAGACCATTCTGAATAAATAGCACTACCATGAACATAAAATAATACCAGTCCACTTGAGCCAACGATTTTTCCTGTTCTGTACCCAACAAGGTCGCCTGTGTAAATTGACTTCAAATATAATTCACCAAGCCAATATAATCAAAAAAGTGAACAATCCGCAGATATCTGACATTTGATATGAATCGTGATAACTTAATGTTTGACAAATAACGACCATTATTTTAACTTACCCTCCATTGTTTTATACTGGGGGATCCTCTGTCTTTCCCCAGCCTTAGTGTACATTTAGGAGAAAGAAAATATGGATAGAAGATCATTTTTGAAATCATCGGCAGTAGCTGGCGTTGCTTCTGCCGGGCTAGCCGCCCCAGCTTTCGCCCAAGGTAACGTCAAACTTACGATGGTCACTTCGTGGGGTCGGGGTCTTGCAGGTGTATTTGATGCAGCACAGATTTGTGCGGATAACATCAACAATATTTCTGGTGGATCATTAACGATTGATGTCAAGGCCGCAGGTGAACTTGTTGGAGCTTTTGAAGTTTTTGATGCCGTTGCCTCTGGTCAGGCTGATATGTATCATGCCGCTGACTACTATTTTGTGGGCCAGCATCCAGGTTTCGCTTTCTTCACCGGGGTTCCCTTCGGTATGACTGCCACCGAACTGAATAACTGGTACTATCACGGCAACGGTCGTATGTACCATGATACTCTTGGTGAGATATTTGGTTTGAAATCCTTCCTTGCAGGTAACACAGGAACTCAGGCAGGGGGCTGGTTCCGCAAAGAAATCAATGGACCAGAAGACTTTGATGGTCTCAAGTTCCGTATGCCGGGATTAGGTGGACAGGCACTTGGATTGTTAGGTGCATCAGTTCAAAACATACCTGGATCCGAAGTCTATCAGGCCTTGGCTTCGGGAGCACTTGATGGTACTGAGTGGATTGGTCCCTGGGCCGACGAGAAAGCCGGTTTCCAGGAAATAACCAAATTCTACTACACTGCCGGTTTCCACGAGCCTGCAGCAGGCCTAACCTTGGCAACAAACCTTGAAGTGTTCAATAATCTTTCGAAAGAACATCAAACTATGATTGAGGTGGTTGCAGGACACGCCAATGTTTGGAACCTGAGCCAGTACCTATTCCACAATGGTGCTGCACTCAAACGTCTCCAGGCCGAAGGTGTCAAAGTACTTGCCTTCCCTGATAGCGTTTGGGATGCCTTTGGTTCAGCTTCTTCGCAACTCTACGAACAATACTCTTCCGATGATTTGTTCGCAGAGATATTGGCTGACTATCAGACCACCATGCAGGAAAGCTCTGCCTGGCTCACCAGTTCAACTGGCGCTTACCGTGAGCAGCGTGACCGGGTAATGGGTTCATAAAAAACTTTTACTGCCCCTTGGTCCAAGGGGCAGTTTCCCTTTCCATTGAGACTGATTTATGATTGACTTTTTTTCGTCGTTCGTAGTTGGTACAGCCCTAACATTCTATAACATATTTTATGCATTAACCCATCCCCAGCTTTGGCTGGACTGGACTGACAAGCAGTCCCTGATGCGATTTATCTACTATGGTGGGTCATTTGAATTCTTCTCAGCCGTTATATTAGTTTTTGTTATCCTTACTGTTGTAGGGATTTTTCATCGCCCCGTAATGTGGTGGTCTGTTAGAATTCTCGAATTTCTTGGCAACAGAATTGGACGTTTAGCTGCTTGGGCTGGCCTGCTCATGGTTTTGCAGCAAATAGTTATTGTCTTCCTGCAAAGAATATTTCGGGTATCAGAAATTTCAGCCGGTCCTACTTCACCCTTAGGGTATGACCTCGTCCAGGGTGCTACCAATCTGATATTTTCCAAGGATTTGGCCTGGTGGGCAGAGGAACTCAAATTCTACAATGCCATCGTCATATGCCTTTGTTGTGGGTATACATTTATCCAAGGCGGCCATGTACGTGTGGACCTGTTTTATGCAGGTATCGCTAGACGCAAAAAGAAAATCATTGATATGCTTGGTTCACTCTTCTTCATGATGCCAGCTATGTCATTGATATGGCTTTATGCCTGGTATTTCATGTGGAGGCACCTCATCACTCCCAAGGTTTCTGCTACCGATACTCTGGAAGCATTGCTAAGAAAATCCCGAATAGCGAAATGGAATATTGAAACAATTGGTTTTTCACCAAGCGGTTTCGATGCCTATTTTTTATTTAAGGTCCTTTTACTACTCTTTGCGGGACTCATGTTCCTACAGGCAATCGCCTTTTTTTATCGATCTCTACTTGAATATCGTGAAGGCGAAGGGGCTGACAACAAATACCTGGACAAGGATGTACTTGAATCAACGATTGAGGATCCCGGGTTATCAGGTCAGGAAACGGAGAGTTCCAAATGATTCTCGGTCTTGACGGTGTAGAAATCGGACTGCTTATCGTCTTTCTTACTCTTTTTGGCTCTATTATGTCTGGCTTCCCGGTTGCGTTTGCAATCGGGGGATCAGCAGTTATATCATTTGCCATACTGGCTGCTCTTGACAGTTCTGGATTGCTAATCCACCAAATTATCGACACGACCAGTAACGAATATCAGGCTTTGATTGATAATGGTATTTCCCATTATGACATTTCAAAATTTAGGTATCCTGATTTACCAGTATTAGCTCAACCCCTATTTGAAAGAGGTTGGGAAGTTGCTGTCGACCGAAATCTGAGTTTCATAGTCAACCGAATGAACGAACGCGTTCTTGCAGGCCAGTCCATTGAAACCCTATTGGCGGTTTTAATGTTTGTAATGATGGGAATTACTCTTGAAAGATCAAAAATAGCCAATGACTTACTGACAACCATGGCCCGTATTTTTGGTCCGCTTCCTGGTGGTTTGGCGGTATCTGTAGTCGCTGTAGGCGCTTTCCTTGCAGCATCCACCGGAATAGTTGGTGCTACGGTAGTAACCATGGGGCTTCTTTCCCTTCCCACAATGCTGAGGCACAATTACTCACCGGAACTGGCAACTGGTGTAATTTCAGCCTCGGGGACACTCGGCCAGATCATACCACCATCCATCGTGATTGTACTTTTGGGGACCTTGGCCGGTGATCTATACTCGACGGCGCAAGAAACAAGAGCACAAGCTGCAGGTTGTTCAGATGCTCTTACGTATTTGGGAGAAGCTGCAGTTGTGTCAGTTGGAACCCTATTCCAAGCTGCAATCCTCCCCGGTATCATGCTTGCATTTCTTTATGCTGCCTATGCTTTTGGATATGCCATGATCAATCCCGCGAAGGCACCTCCCGTTATCAGTGACAATACTGCCGGGAGCACGATTACCAAACGTACAATGTATACTTGGTTTTTGGCTGTACCTGCCGGATTGATTGGGGGAACCATACTCCTGGTACAGGCTGGTCTTATTGGTAGTCAGAACATTGTTGTAGACTCGATGACGGATGTAACCTTTACTTCTGAATTAAGAACAAATGTATCTGAAAAGTGCCAAGAATCTATGATTGAACTGCATGGTCAGGAACGCTGGGACCGTGCAGTTGAACAGGCACAAATTACCAGGGATGCCGGAGGAGTTGAGGAAAGCCGTAAATTAACCGAGGATGAACTGGCCCAGGCAATTAAGGATAAAATTGCTGCTGCACCTTTGGTTGGTTCTGGAGTTGCTGTTTTGTTCCTGTTGTTGACACTGATCCTCACAACGGCACGTGGTATTTCGATTTCAAGCGATCCCAAGCCCTTGTATATTGGTTTTGGTGGCTCATTGTTGGCAATTCTGATTGATATTGTACTTATCAGTCCCACAACAACACCTGGAATGACAGTCTTGTTTTTGTTCATACCCCTGGCTCTGGTTGTATATGGTTGTAGTCATGCTTTGACAATTCTCGGTAAAAATGAACTTCTAAGGGTTGTTTTCCCGCCATTAATTCTGATTGTTGCCGTTTTGGGATCAATACTCGGAGGTATAACCAACCCAACACCTGCCGCTGCACTTGGTGCCGGTGGAGCAATAATGCTTGCAGCCTATAGAAAACTCCAGGATCAGAATAAATCCGGGCGGGTTATTCTGATTTCAAGTTTTGCAATGGTCATCATGCTCCTCATTGGTATTAATTTTGACCTTCGTACAGGCAAGGCAATCATACTGTTTGAGGAATGGGTTGCCATCATTACTGCCCTGGCCATGTATCACATTTGTATTCTGGGATTGATCTACGCTTGTTGGACACTACTCAAAACTAAGGTTCTTTCACCCGTTGTTCGAGAAACAGCCAAGGTTACCTCCATGGTGTTCACAATCCTGATCGGCTCCCAGTTATTAAATTTGGTAGTAATTTCTTTTGGTGGCGAGCATTATATCCAGGAGTTCCTCAGAAGCTTTGAGAGAGAATGGGTTGTATTCGTAATCGTCATGCTTGTCCTGTTTGTGCTGGGCTTTGTTCTCGACTTCCTTGAAATCATTTATATCGTCATACCGATTGTCGGGCCGGTAATATACGGGGGAACATTGGACCCGAAATGGGTTACCATAATGATTGCCGTAAATCTCCAGACTTCTTTCCTTACACCACCATTCGGTTTTGCACTCTTTTATTTGAGAGGGGTGTCCCCGCCGGAAGTCACAACCAAGCATATCTATAGGGGTGTTGTACCATTCGTCATTATTCAGGTTATTGGCCTGGGCCTTCTGAGTATTTTCCCCGAAGTGGTGACTATTGTCCCAAATCTAATTCCACATTAATTCCATGTGCAATACTTGCCCACGGTTCATCTGAGAGGGTGATTACTCAGTTTTTTTGCTTATTTTCCCAATACAGGTTAGCATAATTGGCACCGACAATCAGAACTGCACCAAATATGATGAATGTGTCAACATTTTCTCCGTAGAAGAGCATTCCAATAATTGCTATCAATGGTAGCCGCAAGAAATCCAAGGGAGCCACAATAACTGCAGGAGCCAGTTCCAAAGCCCGGGTAATACAAAAATGAGCAAATAGCCCGGTGAAACTAATAACTACTACCCATTGTAGTGCTTCCATGCTTGGTACTATAATTTCGCCATCAATGCCAGTTATAATCAAACCGAAAAACGCTTGAATCACTGACATCCAGAACAGTATACTTGTAACAGACTCTGAACGTGTGAGTATTTTTGTGTAAATGTATGATCCGGCAAATCCAATTGCACAAAGTATTCCAGAAACCACACCGATATTAAAGGTACCCAATCCTGGCCGGGAAACAACGAGAACCCCCAAAAAACCTATTATAGCTGCAAATATCCGGGGTTTGGTCAATTTTTCGCCAAGCAATATTGGCGCGGCAAGTGCAACCCAGACAGGAAATGAGAATTCCAGGGCAAACAACTGGGCGAAAGGAATAAGAGCAACAGCATAAAACCACAAATTTTGACCTGCAAAATGGAATAAATTACGGGTGATATGCAGCTTCATATTTGTAATACCAATTTGACCCAAGGTACCGAAAATACCACCGAAAACCAGAACAATAATGATCCCTACAAGAGATCTGAAAAACATGAGTTCAAAAGTATCCAGGCTTACCAAAACTTCGCGGCCTGACAACGCCATTAAACTAAATGAAACAACAGCACCCATCATCCATGCTGTCGCCAAATAGGTGGATGTTTCTGACTTAACCATTACAGATCATTCGGCGAATACCTAATCCCAAAACTTTAAGGTATGAAAGAACACTAATTATTACCTGGAAAAGTATCATTCAATTTGGGCATAATTCATGGAGAAGTTATTTCTGATTTAAAATTCAACCACTTGGATTATTTCGAATAGCGTTGTGTACCTTAATTGGCATTAAATTAAAACCCGTATGACCTGTTCAAAATGTGATGAATTAATTGTTTGATTTGTAATTTTCTTGGTACTAACATTTGCCTTTTCGTCTGAAGACGAAGGTAAAGGCAATCTGATGGGTTGAACATATGACGAAAAATAGGAAAAGACTCTGGGGGTGGATGTTTTTTGACTGGGCCAGCCAACCTTACAATACCTTGCTGATTACATTCATTTTCGGACCTTATTTTGTTTCAGAGGTTATGAGTGATTCCGTCCTTGCTCAGGAATACTGGGGGTGGATGATGGCAGCATCCGGTATTATTATTGCCATTGTTGCCCCTGTATTGGGCACCATTGTTGATAACCATCAATCCAAGAATCCATGGATGGTGGTCTTTTCCCTGATGATTATTGTTGGTTCTGCATATCTTTGGGTTGCTGAACCAAATTCCAATCAGGTGTTATTAATTTTGATATTTTTTGGAATTGGGCTTATTGGAGTAGAATTTGCTACCATCATTACCAATTCCATGTTACCTGATCTTGGTCCAAAGCAAGAGATCGGTCGGATTTCTGGGTATGGTTGGGCTTTTGGTTATTTGGGTGGGATTGTTTCACTGGCAATCATGATGCTGTTCTTTGCGGAAAACGAAACTGGTAAAACATACATCAACCTGGATCCGTTATTTGGGCTAAATCCCTTAGAGCGGGAGGGTACGAGGTTTGTGGGGCCGTTCTGTGCCTTGTGGTACCTGATTTCCATGATTCCATTTTTCTTATGGGTGAAAGCCGATCAGAACCTGATATCTGAAAATGGCAAACGCAACCAAAGTCATATTTCCCAGATGATCAGAAAAGATTTTGGAACCTTGGTGACTACTTTTTCCAGATTGACCAAAAATAAAAGTCTGGCCGCTTATCTTGTTTCTTCCATGTTCTACCGTGATTCCCTGACAGGTATTTTTGCGTTCGGGGGGATCTATGCTGCTGGAGTATTGGGTTGGTCTATAACACAACTTGGGATTTTTGGCATATTGGCATTGGTATTTGGGTCAATAGCCACACTGATAGGTGGTTATTACGACAAAAAACTAGGTCCCAAAATAGTCATTCTGGTATCAATCATTGTTTTGATACTTGTTGGTCTAATAATATTATCAACTTCACTTGAGGAAGTGTTGTTCATACCTGTAGAAGAGGGTTCGTCCTTACCACATAACTTATTTTGGGTTTGCGGGTGTCTCATTGGAGCTGTGGGAGGTTCACTTCAAGCCTCTTCTCGAACGATGATGGTCATTCAGGCCAGCAAAGGCAGGTACACTGAAGCCTTTGGACTGTATGCCCTAGCCGGAAAAGCCACGTCATTCCTGGCACCTTTCCTGATCGCTATCGTTACAAACATAACTGGCGACCAGCGGCTGGGTATCTCACCAGTAATTGCACTTGCTCTGATTGGTTTAATATTTTTGATATGGGTCAACCCGAAGGGTGAGCAATAGTAAAACTCTTATCGTGGGCGATTACCAGGTTAATGTCTGAAATGCCGAGTTCCTGTGAAAACCATGGATATTCCATATTTGTTGGATGCCTCAATTACTTCATCATCACGAATTGAACCACCCGGTTGAATTATAGCCGTAATACCCTCGGAAGCGGCATTGTCTATACTATCTCTAAATGGAAAAAAAGCATCCGAGGCCATTACAGCACCATTGACTTCCAAGCCAGCATGATTTGCCTTGATGCCTGCTATACGGGAAGAAGTGATACGGCTCATTTGTCCAGCACCAATTCCTATGGTCATGTTGTCCCTGGCGTATACTATAGCATTGGACTTGACCATCCGTGCCACCCGCCAGGCAAACTTTAGATCGTTGATTTCTTGTGTGGTTGGATTTCTTTCAGTAACAACCTTCAATTCATCAAAAAGTTTGGAATCTGATTCCTGAACCAGCATCCCACCTTTCACCTGCTTGTAATCCATCGCTGTGGAAAAGCTTGACCATTGGCCACAGGCCAAAACCCTAATACTTTCCTTGGTAGCTAATATTTGTAATGCTTGCTCTGAAATCTGCGGCGCTATGATTACTTCAGCAAACTGATGCCGGAGGATTTTCTGGGCAGTGGCTTTATCAAGTTCACGATTGAATGCAATAATACCGCCAAATGCGGATTCAGGATCGGTTTTATATGCTTTGTTGTATGCATGCAGCGAACTTTCTGCGAGAGCAACACCGCATGGGTTGGCGTGTTTCACAATCACACAAGCAGGTGCTTCATCAAACTGTCGGATACATTCAATTGCAGCATCAGCATCGGCAATATTATTGTAGGAAAGTTCTTTACCCTGAAGTTGTCGCGAACTTGAAATACTTCCCTGGGGTATCTCTTTTTCGACATAGAAGGCTGCTCTTTGATGAGGGTTTTCTCCGTATCGCACTCCTTGCCGGTAAAACCATCTTGAATTCAATATGGGAGGAAATTCGTTAGAGGTGTTCAATCCCTCCTTTGGAGCCATTTCCCCGAGATAGCTTGAAATCACATTATCATAGTGAGACGTATGTTCAAATGCTTTTATAGCCAAATTGTACCTGGTATCCTCGTCAACTCCCCCATGATTTACCTTCATTGTATCCAAGATCCGGTTATAGTCAGACTTATCAACAACAACGGACACATGTTTGTAATTCTTGGCTGCAGCTCTAATCATTGCTGGGCCACCTATATCAATATTTTCAATTGCTTCGGATTGGGAAGATTTCGGGTTTGAAATCACGGATTCGAATGGGTAAAGATTCACAACCACCAGGTCTATAGGTTCAATACCATGTTCCTGCATTACTGCTTCATCATGTCCCCTGCGAGCAAGAATTCCACCATGAATAAGTGGATGAAGGGATTTTACCCTACCACTCATGATTTCCTTAAATCCCGTGTATTCACTAATCTCTCGGATCGGTATATCAGCCTCTCTGAGAAATTGTGCAGTCCCACCTGTTGAAAGGATAGTTATTGATCGCTTGTAAAGCTCTTGGGCAAAATCAACAATATCGGTCTTGTCGGAAACACAGAGTAAAGCATTTTGAATGGGTGATGGTACAGAATTCAAACTAATTGCCTTTTTTTCTGGAACCAAAAAGGGGTTCACGCTTGGTTATTAAGGTCGGGTTAAACAAACCTCAATAACCTCATTGGATAGAAAAATATTCGAATTACTATAGTTTCAAGTGACTTAAGATACACATTCTTTCCCCCTATCATCATACCTTATAGAAGTGTACACGCCCCATTTAACTAGAAACTAACTATTATCAATACGAGGAAAACCTACGACTAATTTGGCTTTCAGAGTAGCTACTGATCTTTCCACATATGTAATTAACTAACCCTTTGTACCAAAATTTGTATCCCTTATATCAAGCCCCTTGACAAAACTGGTTAAATCATTGAATACTGGCGAAGAAAAATTCCAAACACCCTGTAATGCACCTTCTCCTACTCTGGCCAAAGGATCCTGCGTTGCGGCTAGATAAGCGTGTGCAAATGATTTGTCTGGATTAGTTGATATTAGAGCATTACTAAATTTCAAACATTCCAAATATTGTTCTGCGCAAATAGCGATTTCATCACCCTCCACAGATAACCTACAAAGCGTCTCTATTGCTCCCTTTTTGTGAAAATCAGGTACTATAAATATTCCAATAGCAGGCGAACCTTCTGAATACATATTATGAGTATTCGGGGGATCATAACCAACTTTCCTGAGGTCACGGCTTACACTTTCAAACGCTGCTTTTGGATTATCATCTGCATCTCTGATAACACCTATTGACTGTAAAGTTGGATTAGTGTCTGCCAACTTACGTATGGCCTTAATATTGGTGGGGAACCTATCTTTCCCTCCACCATCTAAAAGTTGTATGGGTGAATTTTTCCCAAAATGACATTTTATAAGTTCTCCTAGTAAATTACACTCATCCCTACCTTCGACCAGCAAAAGGTAATCTGACTTTATAGAAAATTTTTTACTCATCTTCTTGATTTATCCTTTTGCGAAATCATCGAACCTCAAGTTCCATGTCCTGGACACCGGCTAAAGCCTCACCACTAAAGGTAGCAACTTCAGTTTTATTGGTCTCGGTATTAAAGTAAAGTTTGTGAATTGAGAGATCTTCTTGATTTTCTGCAAAAGCATTAATTGCTGCTTCTAAAAATTCACTACTATGGGTTGTAGCAAAAAATTGTACGTTCCAGTGATTCATCCAATTTTTTATCCTTTCCCAAAGCTCTCTCTGTAAGGAATAGTGAAAACCATTTTCCAATTCATCCGAAAACAAAATTCCATTCTTCGCAGCAGAAAAATTCAAAAACAAGCGAACTAGTCTAACTGCACCTCCTCCGAGTACATCTAGTGGTAGAGGCTTCCTTTCCTCAAATGAAACAGAAAAATATGGTTTCTCTTCGCGAGTCAGAATATCCAAATTATCAATATTCTCAGCAAATAGGCCAAGGGCGTTTACCAGTTCCAATCTGCCACCTTTTCGGATAAGTTCTGAGTACCGATCTATGTGTTCATCAGTTGTTTCATGCTGATTTTTTAATCCTTCAATAATACAATTTGGGCGTTTATTTGGAAGAATTTGAGATTGGTGTAATACGAGACCCAAAGGAGTTACCTGTGCTCCAGCATGATCCTTTACATGTTCCCCGTTAACATAAGTGTTAATTGTGCCTCTAATCGGCGGCAACTCTTTAATTTTAAACCGTTGTAAGTCGTTTGGCTCTAAAGCGTTGAGATTTTCTTCAAAAACATACTTCAGAGTATGTTTTTCACCATCCTCACCTCCACTGAGCTCAATTACACCGCTGTCAGATAATTCTGAAATTGGGTCTAATATTGGAATACTTAATCGTTGCAGATTGGTATTCCACAACAAACTAGTATTAAATCTACCAGTGAACAACCACATAGCCTCTAATAATGCCGTTTTTCCAATTCCATTTGAACCGGTAATTAGGTTAGCTTTGGTTAAGTGTGGTAACGAGAGTCCATTGATACATCGGTAATGTATAGCATTAAACCAGTTTAATTTACCCATATATACATCTCCGAATTTTAAATCTTATGCTGTACTACTTTCAAGGTAAGCACCTATTGTCCAACAGTTTTAGTAAATTTAGCCTTTACAGAAAAAAATATGAGTAGTGATTCCTAGCAATATGTTTAGGGAATTTCCGTTCGGTTAGAAAAACTAAACCAACGATTATGAAGAGTATTTCATGGGCCGTCAATTTTCATACTCTTGATATTATTCGTCCTGGATATTCTCCCAAACATTGTATTTAATGTTAGCTTAAGTCAAAACCAAGTAAAAATAAGTATCCAGAAAATTTGTTTTTGTAGAAAGCATAAAATATTTTAGCAAGCCAGATTAGTTTGATTTCTGCATCCTATGACTATTGTCTATAACAGAAAAAATTTTATTGCTTAATTGATTGCACTGAAACTCGGCGCTTCTAAGTAACAAGATAAATTAAAAGATGGATCAAAAAATTCGTTCGGAATTACTATCCGTCCTGCCGTGTATTTTCCTGAAAATTCTATATTAATGTAACCAAGGTAATTCCCAAATTTGATCTTAGGAATGAATTATATTCCTGGCGTTTCTGACTTCAGGAATTATTTTGTCGGAATACCTGAAAGGTTTTGGAGCCCAGTAACTTGTTCGTTGGGACTCTCTCCAGAACCGTCTAGCACTAAATTTTTGATTGAAAAGGGAATATGAAATGGAAGGTTTTGGTGTTCATGCCTGTATGTGGAGTATGAAATGGGATCATGCCGGATCAGAATTAGCAGTTAGGGAAGCTGCAGAATTCAACGTGGATTTTATCGAAATACCACTCCTGGATCCATTCAGTGTAGATCAGGAGCATACTAGAAAACTGTTGGAAAAATATTCACTGAAGAGTGTATGTTCCCTCGGCCTTCCTGAAAACTGTTGGGCATCCCAAAATCCTGATGGTGCTGTAGATTATTTGCGTAAGGTATTGGATATAACCAAGGCTATCGGTGCCGAAGCTCTCTCTGGTGTAACATACGGTGGAATAGGAGAACGAACAGGATTTCCACCCACTCAATCTGAAATGGATAATGTTGCCTTTGCTGTTGAGTCTATAGGCAAACATGCAAAATCAATGGGGCTCCTTTTTGGTATTGAACCGGTCAACCGATATGAATCCCATTTGTTAAATACGGGGTGGCAAGCCAGAGATTTGATCGAAAGAATTGGGTCAGATAACGTATTTATCCATCTGGACACTTATCACATGAATATTGAGGAGAAAGGTGTAGCCAATGGAATTCTTGATGCCCAACAATATTTAAAATACATTCACCTCTCGGAAAGTGACCGTGGTGTTCCCGGCGCAGGTACCTGTGATTGGGATGAAATCTTTGCTGCATTGGGTGCCATCGGATTTAAGGGTGGAATGGCCATGGAGAGTTTTATTACTTTACCGCCAGAAATCAGTGCAGGGTTAAGTATCTGGAGACCTGTTGCAAGCAGTAATCAGGAAGTCATGAATAACGGACTCCCCTTCCTGAGAAATAAAGCCAGACAATACAAATTAATCTGATTTTCTGTTCTCCAAATCATGACCAATAGTTCCTCAACCAGTGAAATTACCAAAAGTAAACTATTATCACTAATCAGAAACCTTCCCACTGATAAAAGGTCCTTGATTGCCATAGCCGGACCTCCCGCTTCAGGTAAAACTAGCCTTGCCAACTGGCTGGTTGAAGAATTTAATCAAACTTCTTTGTATAAGGCACAGGCCCTCTATATGGACGGGTTCCACTATGATAATTTGCTTTTAAACGAAATGAACCTTTTGCCAAGAAAAGGTTCCCCGAACACCTTTGATGTAAGGGGATTGGAAAATACTCTTGAGAGGATTGTATCTTCCCCAACCGAAGATGTGATTGTGCCAGTCTTTGATCGCGGGCTGGAAATTGCTCGGGCTGGTGCCAGCCTTATAGCCAAAGATGTCAATCTGCTGATAGTCGAAGGAAATTACATTCTTTGTGGTAAGCCTCCGTGGAATCGACTCAATGAATATTTTGATCTGAAAATCCTGATAAAAATTCCCGGAAGTGTTCTAAAGAAAAGATTATACAAAAGATGGGAATATTATGGCCTGGACGATGCATCAATCCAATTCAAGATTTATGAAAACGACTTACCCAATGGGGAGTTCGTAATGGAGCACAGCCAAAAGGTTGATTACTATCTAACACAATCCTAAAGGACCCTAGTTTCTCCAAGAAGTGGAAAGCGAGCCCAATTCCCGGATAATCTCGCTTTTGGCGTTAACGTTGTCCTCTAGAATCCTCAACAATTGAAGTTCAATGCTTCTAAGTAACATTCGTGTTTCAGGGTCAGCAATGCCCAAAGCAATTTTTTCAAGAGATTCCGATAGTTTGGCTTGGTTTTCTGTAATTTGATAGAGGGTATTGGTTATATTTTGGCTAAGCTGTTCTCTAGCATCAAGATCATGTGTATTAGCCTCAGTAAATTCCATAATCCTGGAAAACATGAGATTCATATCTCTGACAGCTTCCATTGTTTCCGATTTGTTTTGTTCGGAAATGATAAACAAATTCCTTATCTCCAATAACAAGTCTGCTATTTCCTGTGAATATGGTGTAGAGGTTAGGGCATCATCCTGATTTTCCAAACCAGGTTGACTGATACCCAATTTGGTAATTTTGGAAACCCAGTCCTCTAGAGTTCTGTAAAATCTGTTCTGGCTGTTGCTTACAAATAAATCCAGTAGCCCAACAACCAGAGACCCAATTAATCCCATAAGCGATGAGGAAAAAGCCAATCCCATTCCCCCAAGTGGGCCTTCCAAACCATCAATAATAACTTCAAAGAGGTTACTTGTTGGTCTGTTTTCTGAAAGACTCTTTATAAATTCCGAGATTTGGGGAATGGCAATTGCCAACCCAATGAACGTGCCCAACAAACCCAAATAGATGAGCAGATTGGTAATGTAGCGTGTACTGTCCCGATGTTCTTCAACTCTGGAGGCCACAGTATCAAGTAGTGATTGGGCAGAAGCTGTTGTCAACCTTAATCTTTTGGAAGTTGATCCCAAAAGGCTTGATAGAGGAGCAAGAAGACTTGGCGCTGAAGGTAGATTATCAGTACTGTAGGAGTTAACAAATATCCCTATCCATCTGACTGATTTGAAAATCAGAAATATCTGTGAAAAGCAGGTGTATACTCCCCAAAGGAATACAAAAACGATTAGGCCTAAAATGTATCCTGAATATTTGGATTGATAGAAAAAGTCATTGATGTTTTCAAAGAAAACGTAAATACCACCGATAACAGCCAAAACCACCAGCAACATTGATACCATCTGGGTAATCGGTTGTTCAAAACTGGTAACAATTTCAATCCCGTCGTTGGAATTTGGGGATCCCTTTTCAACAAATGATTTCCGAGATCTAGAAAACACGTCAAACTCTTTCAAACATTTTCATACCTTGCCAATACTCTGTAAACAAAAGCAAATTGATTCTAACCCTTATTTTACAAGACCCATAAATTATATACTTTAAAAATCAAATTTCATCTTAGAGGTTGTCACGGATCAGGAGTTCATAGGTTTTGTAACAGTTACAGGGTTCTTCATACTACTTTTCTTCTTTATGATGGTAAAGTCAATACCGCAAGGAGAAAACTGGACCATTGAGAAATTTGGAAGATTTGTCCGAACACAACAACCTGGCTTAAGATTAATCATCCCATTAATTGAGTGTGTTGGTAAAAAAGTCAATATGATGGAAAATGTTCTGAATGTTGATGTACGGGAAGTTATAACTCGTGATAATGCAACGATTTCGGCTGACGCTATTGTCTTCTAGCAAGTTATTATTGCTGAAAGGGCATCCTATGAGGTTTGGGATCTTGTTAATTCGCTGGGAAACCTGATCCAGACCAATATTAGGTCGGTAATCAGTTCAATTGATCTGGATGAATCACTTTCTAACAGGGATCAAATAAATTCTCGGTTGCTTATGGTTATTGATGATGCGTTCAACCCATGGGGAGTAAAAATTACGAGAATTGAAATCAAGGACTTAACTCCTCCTCCAAATACATCCGAAACCTTGGCACAAGAATTGAAAGCAGATAGGGATAAGAAGGCAGAAGTACTCCAGGCAGAGGGAGATAAGCAATCTGCAACTTGACTGGCAGAAGGTTGAACGAGGTTCAGATTAGGGAAGTGGAAGGTCGACGAGAGGCAGACTTTTTGGATGCACAAGCCAGAGAAAGAGCTGCCAAAGCTAAAGCTAATGAAATGGTATCAAAGACCATTGCTGAAGGAAATATACACAGGCTGTCAATTATTTTGTAGCACAGAAATATACTCTCAGGCTCTGGAATCTGTTGCGGCTACACCAGACTCAAAAACAATTATGATGCCCCTTGAAGCAAGCAACCTTCTTGGTTCTATAGCTGGTATTTCTGAACTGGCAAAGGGAGGAGATAACAAGCCCGATGATGCTTGACATGGAAAGGAGTAAATATGCTTGAAATTGTCAACTGATTTATCGCCCTGGGTTTGGATATCTTTCGGTTTCCTGTTGGGGATTGTCGAACTACTTTTGCCAACCACTATTCTTATTCGGCCTGCATTGGCCGCCAAATTGGTTGGTGTTGTATTGTTCATGTCAAATTTAGTTTTTTATACCAGATTCTGCTTTTTTTAATTCTAACTGTAATTACAACTATTTTGGGCTGGCACTTCTATCCAAAATTTGAAAAGATTTTTGGTGGGAAAAACCAATCAGTACTTAACAACCCCTCCAAGCGGAACATTGGCGAAATCGGAACAGTAGTTTCTCTGGAAGAAAATGAGGGTATAGTTTTATTCGGAGGCATCAGGTGGCATTTCCGATTACAGAAAGGTACACCTCTTGGTAAGGATTCCATAGAAAAGGTCAAGGTTGTCGATTCTGAAGGATCCATTTTGATTGCCAAGCCTCTCGCTAACCAAGAAGATCACTAACCATATTATTCAAATTTTCCAGACTGTTATCGCCTAAACCCAACTGGGTTAATCGGTCAACAGTCTTGCTAAGATAATCACTATTTTGACCAACCTTACCCTCTGCACGGGAAATTATCCCAGCTTGCTTTTCCAAGGATAAATTGCCCGTATATTGCGGATGATTGGTCTTGACAACATAAAGAAGAGCGGTTGCGATTCTCCCGTCGCTTAATTTCAGTATATCTGTACATTCAGCATAGGCAGAAGACACTAGTTCTCTATCCCTTAGGTAATCAAGTACTTTTTTCTTGTCTTGCCTTTTACATCTTAGTGCTAGACCAAGGCATTTATTCCCTGCCTTTTTTTCCAGAGCCAAGACCAGACCAGGTTTTTCCGGGGTACCCCGATAATGTACTGACCACATACAAAATGATCTGCGGTAGCCTTCCAAAACTGAAGGTATGCTTTCCACAACGTCAAAACCAGGATTCCAAAGTAGAGAACCGTAAGCAAATACCCACAGATCCACCTGATCATCCTTAAACTTTTCCCAAATTTTATCCTTCATCAATCAATCGCAACTAACTTATTCGGAATCATCCTGATCGGTTTTAGTGTGAAATTCGGGGTGTATCATGAACAAATTGAAAATTTCCGGTGTCAAAAGTTTTCGATTTAGGTTAATTCCATTTAAGCCTGTAATTGGTACCTTCTCTGACATCACATTAAACTGTAATATAGTAACGAATTAATTTAATCCCCTGATTTTGTTTTCTCAGATATTTACATGTTATGCCTCGAAAGATATTTACAATATTAATTGTGGTAATTGTCCTCCTTATCAGCTGCTGGGCAGTGTTTTGGTATCTTAGGGGAAATATAACAGAAAATACCGTTGTGTCTTCCCTAGAGGAGGGATTTGGAGATTGGTATTTTGAATACTCCAATGTTTCATTTCGAGGATTCCCAAATCGTACTGATTTAAAAATTCATGATCTGAGAATATTAAACCAGAAAAACGAAACAGACTTGGACCTGGGTGATTTGGAAATCATAAGCCTGGTTTATAACTGGAATGATTTTATTGTTTTATTTTCCCCCTTGCAAAATGCTCTAATCAATGGCGTGGAATACCTGATTGACTCTGACTACCCACGTTTGAGTTTAAGCTTGAATGATTTGAAGCAAATTCCTTTGGAGTCACTGATTTTTGAGTTAAAACTAACCAGGATTTCTTCATCAGAAGAAACCTCCCTGGGTCTGGATACCGGCTTATTTGCTATCCAACCGGATGAAACCAACCCTAACAAATTTCTTTTACACCTTAGAGCTGAAAATATTGCACTTGCAAATACCAGAGATCAAATTTTCATAAACCCATTTGATTTCGTGGGTAATGGATACCTTTCTCTTGCCGAATCTGCTTTCAGCCAATGTTACTCAATTAAAGAAATCAAGTTCAACTCCCTCAAGTTTGAATTTGATGAATTCAAACTTGATCTAACCGGTGAATTTACCAACCAAAATGGTCTACCTCATGGATCCTTGGCTATTGGTTTAGTGGGAGAAAAGGAAAAATTTTTTGATTTGCTGGTGGCAAATGGATTTCTTTCGCCACTCCAGTACTTCTTAGCTGTAAACTTACCCATAGAAAGTTATCAATTTCAAATTTCCCAAGGAGAAATCAATCTATTGAATCTGGTTTCTGCCGCGTTTCCTTTCTCCTTTCCTGAGCTTTGTTAGGTTTGTTTTTTGTTCGGCCAAAATCCGGTGAAGAAGTATCCTGACCAGCTTCAATAATCCCTTGTCTAATGATTCGGGTCTTTTGAAAGTAATCAAAAAGTTCCTGACCATTTCCAGTTCTGATTAACCTTTGTAGGGAAAACAGTTCTTCGGTAAATCTTCCCAATATGTCCAAAGTAGCTTCTTTATTGGTAAGAAAAACATCTCGCCACATTGTGGGGTCTGATGCAGCAATCCTGGTAAAATCCCTAAATCCGGCGGCAGAATATTGGATAACTTCAGAATTACTGATACGGTGCAGGTGGTCTGCAGTACCGACCATGGTATAAGCGATCAGGTGTGGAACGTGGGAAGTCACGGCCAAGACCGTATCGTGATGATCCGGATCCATTAGTTCAACTTTAGAACCAAGGGCCTGCCAAAAATTACAGAGTACTTTTATTTTTTCAGGATTGGTACCATTCAACGGTGTCATCAGGCACCAGCGGTTCTCAAATAGTTCGGCAAACCCCGCTGTTGGTCCAGACAATTCTGTACCTGCAAGTGGATGAGAGGGTATAAAGTACACACCTTCCGGAATATACCTGGTGACCTTTTCTATAACAAATCCTTTTACTGATCCTACATCCGTTATCGTTGAACCAGGTTTTAGTCTTGGACCGATTTTTCTGGCAATATCCTCAAAGGTTCCAACAGGAGTACAAAGAATAACCAAATCGGCATTTTCTACTGCTTCTTCCGGTGAAGGAAACATTTCATCTGCCAAACCGAGTTCCAAAGCCAATCTGGTAGATTCACTGGATTTGGTATGCCCAACAACATATTGGGCCAAGCCACGTTTTCTGATTGCCAAAGAAATAGAGGACCCTATAAGTCCAATACCTATCAAGGCAACACGTTCAAACATTTTCCAGAATCCTTTTATTCACAGGTGCAAACTTCTAAGATTTTTTCAATTCAAAAAATATCGTTGGTTTCCCAGAAGCAACATAATGGTTATGTAAAGATAGGAAAAAATTTATCAATCCAAACAGGTCAAATCCAGAATTACAAATACCAAGAATACCTTACTCCCACCAAACTTTGTGCTGATGAGCATTGCCATACAGAACCTTTGGATAGCCCTACTCAAAGAAACCTTTGGGGATCTACATCTATTGTGAGCCTGATATTGCCAGGTATCTTGAATTGGTTTAGCCACAACCTGATCGCTCTTTGTACACGTAAGCTCTTTTCAGCTTTAATCAGCAACCTATAGCGAACACGGCCCTGGATTCTGGTAATCGGTGCAGGTGCTGGCCCAAATAATTCAAAATCTTCATCTAATAGAGGTTGGGAATCCCGTGCTAAAGCCAAACTGAACCCTTCAACATCATCCAAATTCTTTCCCGACACAATAACACCGATGTATTGGCTAAAAGGAGGACTTCCCGTTACTTCCCTTTCACGGCTTTCAGTTTCCCAGAATGCTTCATCATCATTGGATGTAATGGCCTGGATTACGGGATGATCAGGATTCCAGGTCTGGAGCAGTGCTATGCCAGGTATTTTGGCTCGACCAGACCTACCCGTCACTTGTCTGATAATTTGAAACGTTCTTTCCGCAGCCCTAAAGTCTCCACCTTGTAAACCTATATCCGCATCAATTACTGCTACAAGTGTCAAGTAAGGAAAATTATGCCCTTTGGCAATAATCTGGGTTCCAATGATAATATCCGCTTTTCCCAAGGCAATTTTTTCTAAAGTATCCTTCAATTGATCGGGCGTTTCCATCAGGTCAGAAGATAAGACCTCTATCCTCGCTTCCTTGAAAATAGACTTTACTTCTTCTGCAAGCCTCTCAATGCCCGGTCCCAATGGAACCATCATTCCTACTGCACCGCAATCAGGACACTCCTTTGGAATAGCGCTCCTGGTCCCGCATTGATGGCAAATCATCTCATTGAAATATCTGTGTTCGACCAACCGGGCATCACAGTCAGTACATCCAACCTGATTACCACAATTGGCACATACCGTAATTGGTGCGTAGCCTCTTCTATTTAAAAACAGAAGAGATTGCTCACCTTTTTGAAGCCTATCAGAGATTTCCTTTATCAGGGCACCGGAAACCCATTTTCCAGAAGTTTCAGCCTCACCCTTCATATCAATTATGCCAATTTCGGGAAGTGAGGCCTCACCAAATCGTGTAAGTAAATCTATCCGCTTGTATTTTCCTTTGGCTACATTCACCAGGGATTCCAGCGAAGGTGTTGCCGAAACCAGAATAATTGTTGCCTTACTTAGGGAAGCACGTAATACGGCCATGTCTCGGGCATTGTAAATTATTCCAGCATCCTGTTTGAAAGAACTGTCATGCTCTTCATCAACAACAATCAACCCAAGATTGATAAAAGGTAGAAACAAGGCTGATCTAGCCCCGACTACCAAGCGGGCAGTTCCTTGACCTGCCATCCGCCATATTTTTCTTTTCTGAACCTTGTTAACCGATGAATGCCATTCAAAAGGCGTTACTCCAAATCGGTCTTTAAATCGTTTAATAATCTGTGCGGTAAGGGCTATCTCAGGTAGCAAAACCAAAACCTGCTTGCCCTCACCCAGTGTTCTGGCAATGACTTCAAGAAATACTTCTGTTTTTCCGGCACCTGGTACGCCTTTGAGGAGGATAGGGGCAAATTCTTCATCTGCCATAAATCGAAAGATGGTATCCGTTGCATTTTTTTGTTCATAATTCAATTCAACGGTATTCCCTAGCAGGTTAAAAGTTGGAGGTTTATCACTAAGTACCTTTTCGGAAAATTGAAGATAACCTCCTGAGTTTAAACGCTTGAGAACATCAATTCCAACACCTGTCTGAGCCAGTATTCCCTTAATTAAAACTTCTTTCCCAGGTTTTAGAACATTAAAAACTTTCTCTCGGGTTGGGGTCATTTTTTTCGGTATAACCCCATCCCAAAGGCAATATTTTTCTGTCTGGGGGGCTTCTGTAGGTTCCGGTAATCTTGTAAGTCTGGCAAGGGCTAACGGTAAGGAAATCAAGTTGTACTCGGAAACCTTTTCCAAAAAAAGTCGAAAAGTATTATCAAGCCTGGGAACATCCAAAACCTTGATTATTGATCGAGTTTTACTTAAGTCAAAATCGCCTTTACCTTTATCCCAAACTACCCCAATTACCTTTCTGGGACCCAATGGTACTACCACGAACACCCCTATGCCTACTTCAGTGCTGGATACTCTATAATCAAGTAAATTATCAATTGGAGCAGAAGGTAATACTCCAACCAAATCACCTTTTTTGAATTCTTTTTCCAAACTTAACGACCGAAGGAAATTTTCTTATCCATGATTGGAGAGAGAAAAGAAAAATTATATAGAAATTGTTCTGCAAAAGTATGAAATTGATGCAAGTTTTAAGCCTTAATTTCTTTCAAAGGATAGAGGTATTCAAGTTAACTAAGGAGTAACTGCTTTTCCAAGCATACATTTTGGTGCTATGGTTACACACAAATCCAAAATCAGACTTGGAGAAATAAACTATCTTAAATTGAAACAAAAGTTCTAATAGGACATTTAAAAATATACTCATTGTTTTACACTTCAAACCAAATACAATTAGGAAACGCCATGGAATTTTTTGCTGATACCGCTGAAACGAACGAAATTGAGGAATTGATTGATCTCGGATTGATAGATGGGGTGACAACCAACCCATCCCTGATAAAGAAATCTGGCCGTGATGTATTCAAGGTACTGACAGAAATATGTCAACTTGTGGACGGGTCGGTAAGTGCTGAGGTAGTTGCTATTACAGCCGATGAGATGGTTTCTGAAGGTCGACGGCTTGCTCAAATCGCCACTAATATTGCTGTAAAGGTTCCTTTGACAATGGAAGGCTTGAAGGCTTGTAAAATACTGACTACCGAGGGTAAACAGGTTAATGTAACTCTTTGTTTTTCTTCCAATCAGGCCTTACTTGCCGCCAAGGCAGGAGCGACCTACATCAGCCCCTTTATTGGACGGCTGGATGATTTGGGAATGAATGGGATGGACCTTATAGAGGATATTAGGATTATCTACGATAATTATGATTTTGATACTAAAATTTTAGCTGCATCCATTAGGTCTCCATTACACGTGAGTGAATCTGCTTTGGCGGGAGCAGATGTCGTTACAGTACCCCCAGCCATAATCAAGAAACTTGCCCATCACCCATTGACAGACAAAGGGCTGCAAGGCTTTTTGGCTGATTGGGACCAAACTGGGATGAAAATTGTTTGAACAAAAAAAGCCCCTCATGAAACCTAAATCAAAAAGGAAAATTTCCGATCAGGAATTAAAGCAATTAATCCTTGCCAACCCTGATATAATTCTTAATGACCCTGATATCCTGTTGGTTCTAGGCAAAACCCAAAATCCGGATCTGGGTGAGAATGTAGTCGACATTCGCAATGTGGCAATCAATAAACTGGAAAAGTGTCTATTTGAGGCAGAGGAATTCAATAGAGTTGCTCTTCAGGCTGCAAGCGAAAACTTTCAAGGCGCCATCAGCATTTTTAATGCAATTCTGGTTTTACTGGAAGCAAGAAGTCTGGAAGAATTTTTCCATAAGGTCCTTACCAGGATCCCGAAGTTAATAAATGTTGACTATGTTCGTTTTGTACAACTTACAGGAAATTCTTCACTCCCTCCACTTGTCGACGTTACCAGCTTGGCCGTCAAGAATCTTACTAATCATGAACTCAACAGATACCTTGGTTTTGAGGGTAAGGACCTTTATGATGACGGTGTAGTCATGAGAAGGGTTTCGAAGGGAAACAGCAATATTTATGGGAACCTTGCCAAACATGTGAAATCAGAAGCAATAATTGATCTTTCGCTTGATTCAGATCATGATTTCACTCTAACCTTCCTGATTCTAGGTTCTACCCTGCCGGATATGTTTGATGTGGGTATGGAAACTGATCTTCTGGAAAGATTTGGGACTGGATTCGCCAGAATAATTGAACTTTTTTTAAAGAAGTAAATTGGATTGCAGTGAATTAATTCGAGCATGGCTGGCAGTTAAAGTAGAAACTGCTGGTAGGTCGGAAAATACCTACAACAGCTATCAGAAGGACGTTAAGGGTTTTTGTGAGTTTCTCCAGGAGTATAACGGCGATTCCCTTACGATTACTGATTTAAAAAATATTGATCGTAGAGTTTTAAGGTCCTGGATGGCTCATGAACGAAATCGGGGTATTTCGTCTAGATCCTTGGCAAGACAGCTTTCGTCATTAAAAAACTTCTTTAGATGGCTTGGCGAGGAATACGATTTCGATAACACTTTTATTGAGACGGCCAGAGCGCCTAGGTTCAGGTCGAAATTCCCACGCCCTATCTCAGAAAAAGGAACTCAGGAAGTCCTGGAGTATCTTGGGTCGAAATCAACGGTACCATGGGTTGCTGCTCGTGATGTAGCAATAATTTCGCTATTATACGGTTGTGGACTAAGAATTTCTGAAGCGCTTGCATTGACCCAGCAGATACTTCCCCTCAACGAATCAATCAGAATCATCGGTAAAGGGAAAAAGGAGCGTGTTGTGCCGGTAATTCCTTACTGCCAAAAGGCTGTTTCCGAGTATACAAATCTTTGTCCCTTTATTTCTAAACCAATGGATCCTCTATTCTTTGGCGTCAGAGGTGGACCTTTAAATCAAAGAACAGTCAGGAAGACTATGGAAACGGCAAGAATCTCACTTGGTCTTCCTTCCAACTCCACACCTCATTCCCTGAGGCATTCATTTGCAACGCATATACTGAATGCTGGTGGCGACCTAAGGGTTATACAGGATTTATTGGGACATAGCTCACTAAGTACGACACAGGCATATACTAAAATCGAAACTTCCCGCCTTATGGAAGTTTATAAATCTACCCATCCCAGAGCGAACTGAATTTGTTGGGAAGAAAAACTGTTTATTTTATGATTTAATGTGGAAATGTCAGGAAAAGAAAGATCAAACTTTAGCTGTTTTTTTGCTCATTCCACAATCGATTCAAACCGCTAGAATTTTGAAAATATCATGTCAGCTCATCCCGACCTACTTGCCCAAGATACCCAATTTATAAAGCAAATCCACCAGCTTGACGACAATGTGTATTCTGCTGTAGGTTATGCTGCTTCAAACGTGCATTTTCTCGTTGGTACAGAAGGGGTTGTTGTCATAGATACAACAGAGACCACCAAAGCAGCAAAGAATATCTTGGCGGATTTCCGGCAAATTTCCCTTCTGCCAATAAACACAATCATCTACACTCATTCCCACCGAGACCATGTATCCGGAGCAATTGTATTTGCGGAAGGCCGACATGTAGAAGTAATTGCAGCGGATAACTTTATCTCAGATCTTGTTGCAGTCGATACTTCGCATCCATCCCCAAATGCAGTACTCATGGCACGTACAAAACGCCACTTTGGAATTGGTCTGCCCCAAGGCGAGCGTGTCAGTTTGGGAATCGGTCCTGGGGAAAGGCCGATGGATGGAATAGGAGCGGGATATATTGAGCCCACCGTGCGATTCACTGAGACGACACAAATTACTCGGGAAGGATTTGATTTGGAATTTGCAAAAGCGCCAGGAGAAACTCCAGATCACCAAATTGTATGGTTGGCATCAAAACGCATCCTATTCTGTGGTGATAATTTCTATCATTCCTTTCCCAATCTCTACGCCATCCGTGGTACACCTTACCGGGATTTTGACGCTTGGGCAAACACAATGGATCAGTTGATGACCTACAAACCTGATATCTTGGCAACTGGCCATACAAATCCAGTTTTCGGTACAGAGAAAATTCAACAGGTATTGACAGATTACCGAGATGCAATCCGTCATGTTATTGCTGAAACAGCTAAGGGGATGAATGCGGGGCTTGATCCGGTAACAATCGCTGCCAACCTAAAATTGCCTGATGAATTGGCTCAAAAGCCTTATCTAAAAGAGTTTTACGGTCATATCGGTTATGCCTCAAGAGCATATTTTGAAGGAACCCTTGGTTGGTTCAATGGAAATCCAACCCACTTGGGACAACTTCCTCCCGCAGTTGAAGCGGACAAATTCATCCGTTTGGTAGGTAGCAAAGATCAGGTATTGAATGCTGCTGAAGTCGCCCTGGAAGAAAGGGATGCGCAATGGGCAATGGAACTGGCCGATCGATTGATTGCTGCAGAAGTTGAAATTGACGCAGCCCGGAAAGTTAAAGTTGCTGCTTTACGAATCCTTGCTGACCAGACAATAAATGCACCTACTAGAAATTACTATCTGCTTTCAGCGAGGGAACTGGAAAAATTTAGCTGAAAGAAACATTTATCAGATTATCCGACCCATTTCAGATAAAGGTAATGCCATGCTTCGCCCAGCCAATTGCCACCCGAATAAATTGAGAAACTGTTTATGTTAGACACTGATCCCGCTAGAAACTGTAAATCGAAATTTGAAGCGGAAACATCCTTGGAAAAGGAGTTGTAAGTGTTATGACTAAAATCGGTGAAAACATTATTGGCAAAAGTGGGCTTTCTCCCTTCTTTTCTGTTTCTAATGCAGATACAGTTTCAATTGATGCTCCCCAAAATAGGAAGGGTGATGCGTTGCGTACCTGGGTTCGTTCTCTCAGTGGTTTTCAGAAAGAAGCACTTGTCCGTTCTGCCCAAACGGGCGTAACCTGGCGACTGGTATCTGACGAGGGGCCCTATCTAAACGGACATGATGCAGCACCCTGTCCTTTGGCATTCCTTTCCTGTGGTATGGTTGCAAGCTTCATGAATGAAATTTTTGCCCTCGCCGAAATCAAGGGGATCCAAATTCGAAAACTCAAGCTAATACAAGACAATTATTACACTATGAAGGGTTCCATGCCAAAACGAACCATGGTAGGTGGTGCTGAAAATATTGACCTGCGGGTCGAGATTGATTGCGATCTGGAAGATGCTTCTCTATACGAATTCCTTGTTAATGCTACCTATGCATCTCCACTAAATGGACTGATGCGTGGACATCTCAAAAACCTGTTTAAACTGTGCAAAAACGGTACTGAACTACCGACCAATGAAGTTGCTGAATTGGACTCTGCTCTCTTTCCTGACCCAGGTAATCATTTTGCAAAATCCATTGCGGCAATAACCCCCCTTACCTTAATGGAACCCGTAGGTCCAACGCCGAAAAAGAAAGTGGTATTGGGAACTTCGTCAGCTGCCGGTAGCCTTGCCGAGGAACAGGATAGGAGACTAAACATTGGGGCTGTTGCCATTATGCGGGATGACGGGCTCAAGGAGATTCAGCAAATGCAATATTCACCTTATGGAACCTCTTTTCGATTTTTGAGTTCTGAAGATGGCAGAGCCCCGGATGCCAACACACTTATTAGCGCAGGAATTGGGTTTTGTTTTATGACTCAGTTTGGACGTTTCGTATCAATGCTTAAACTTGATTTGCCCGATTACCGCATCGTTCAGGACACACATTTCAGCCTTGGTGGAGCTTCTGGTGGCACTGGGAAGGCAGGTGAAGCAGATCCAATTGAGACCCATGTCTATCTGCAAACCTCTGAATCTGATACAACTGCACAAGAGATGCTGGATATTTCAGAGCGAACATGTTTCTTGCATGCATTCTGCCAGACTGACTTGAAAACAAAGCTGAAAATTGTGCGAGTTTGATTAGTTCAATCAGCATGCTTCATATAACAACCAGCTGAAAGTACTGTAGCTACCCATTCAGGCAATCAGCATCGTCCTGAAACCAAGACCAAGTTTTTGGCTTTGCTTTCTCAGTAATCTGATGTTTGTGTTACCAGGAAATCCTCCTGACAACCAAACACAAAACTTTTGAAAAATAAATCCGAACGAATCATCCTAATTCGCTATTTCAACTCCATTCAAGGCACATAAATCCATTATGAGACATTCCTTACAATTGGGCTTTCGGGCCTTGCAAACATAGCGGCCATGTAAAATTAACCAGTGATGTGCATGTTGTTGAAACTCAGCGGGTATACGATCTTCAATCGCTCTTTCGACCTCCAAAACATCCTTTCCTAGAGCGATGCCAGTTCTGTTTCCTACTCGAAAGATATGAGTATCAACAGCTTGAGCAGGATGTTTGAACCACATATTCAAAACCACGTTGGCGGTTTTTCTTCCAACTCCTGGCAAAGATTCCAATGCTTCCCTTGAGGATGGCACTTTCCCACCAAAATTCTCCACCAGTAATTTGGAGAGTTTTATAACGTTTCTGGCTTTGTTTTTGTAAAGACCAATGGTCTTGATATAAGGAATTAACCTCTCTTCCCCCAATAACAGCATTTTTTCTGGAGTATCTGCCACCTGAAACAAACTGCGGGTTGCAAGATTGACACCTACATCTGTGGATTGGGCTGACAAGACAACTGCCACCAGCAAGGTGAAAGCATTGGTATGATCCAATTCCCCTTTCGGTTCAGCATTTTGGTACCTGAGCCGGGTGAATGCTTCTACAATAGTTTGATAATCTACCTGCCTATTCATCTTACCTTCCTGTTTTTTCTACGGAACTTAAGGATCAAAATTTTGAACAAGATTTCGAACACATTAAATGATTAACACACTAAATTAAACTCGTAAGAAACGGAGATAAATTAACATGGATCTAGAAAACTCTTATCATTTCGGGGTTATCAATCGAGCCTTGAGGATTATTGAGCAACATCAATCAGATGAATTAAGTTTGGAAAATCTTGCCTTTGAAATGAACATGAGCCAGGGACACCTTCAGAAACTTTTTTCCAAATGGGTTGGTGTATCACCAAAGCGATATCAGCAATTCCTATCACTTGTCCATGCCCGGAAACTACTGCAAAACAATTTTAACACGGGAGAAACCGCTAATTTACTTGGTTTTTCGGGCAAAAGTAAACTTCATGACTTATTTGTAACCTGGGAAGCCATGAGCCCTGGCGATTATGCAAAAAAGGGAGAGGGGCTAGATTTATACTACGAATGGTACCCCAGTTTATTTGGTGAAATGCTGGCTATGGGTACAAATAAAGGGCTCTGTGGTATTGCCCTTTCATCAGTAATGGGAAGAGAAGAAGCCCTCAGAGATTTATGTTCCAGATGGCCGAAAGCCAATTTCAGACAAGGGAGCAATTATATAGATCACCTCGTCTTGCCCTTGATTTCTTTACAGGGATCAACAAAAGCATTGGTTTCAGGAGCCCCCTTTCAAATCAAGGTTTGGGAAGCTTTAATTGCCATACCAGAGGGGAAAGTAACCACCTATTCGGAATTGGCAAACCTCATCGGAGCTCCTAAAAGCTCAAGAGCCGTTGGAAATGCTGTAGGTCGAAACCCGCTAAGCTGGATCATACCCTGCCACAGGGTAATCCGAAAGGATGGTTTTTTGGGCGGTTATCACTGGGGATTACCAATTAAGAAAACCCTTTTGGCACTTGAGGTAGGCTGGAACCAACCTTCCGAAACAACTGATGACTTTTCGCTAGGATTGTAATTCTGGTCCCCTCCCCTTGTCTTGCCCAAATGATTGGGACTCTTATGGGCCACAATTGCAACCTTTTTTGTAATCACTTTTTTTTATTAAAACATACTCATCCCCTCATTTCAAACAGTTGTATTATAGAGGGGTATAAATCTCGCATTGCGACACAATTTGTTATAATAGGACCGATTTTGGTGTTAGTTGTAAAGCACCATAGGAACAAGGGGAGCGATTCTCATATGGCGTACTTATTCATCTAGTATCTCGAAATCATTGAATTGATGGTTTGCATGCAGTTTGTCAATTTGTTGGATAAGTAACGATAAACTCCTAGACATTCAATCACAAATTATAATCAGCAGTAGCCCTTTGGTGAGCTTTATGCAGAGGCAGGACATGATGCGTACTTCAGGATGAAAACTTTATCATGTTTGACTTGGCAAGGACGAGCGCCAAAGTCTACAACAATGTGTTGACAGCGGCAAGGGGTCGGTTACCTCCCGTCGCCGTACCCAGATCCTTTTTGCTGGCTGATGAGAACCGTCCGGGTGGAGGGTTAACGGATGCCATGATTGCCAATGTTGTTTCCGTTGGTAAAGCAACGCCTGAACATGTTCGCAAGCGTTTTGTCCTGGAGGGAATGGAAGCGGCGATTGAACGGAAGGATCAGGGAATCGCAAACCGCGTCTTTTGGATGGTGAGGGTGAAGCGATCCTGATTAAGTTGGCCTGTTCGGAACCACCGGATGGTTATTCTGAATGGACCCTTCATTTATGGAGTGACCAGCTTGTTGCGTTGGAGATTGTTGATCGCATATCAAAGGAAACGGTCAGGCGTACGCTAAAAACAATTTGAAGCCTTGGCCACGAAGTGTTGGTGTCTTCCGCCCAGGGGACAACTGATTTTGTTGATGCTATGAAGGATGTTCTTGACGTCTATCAAACCGATTATGACGACGACACGGCTCTGGTTTGTCTGGACAAGACCTCACGCCAGCAAACGCGGGAAACACGTACTCCCTTACCTATGCGTCGGGGGCACCCGGTCTGCCATGATTACGAATATGAGAGAAATAGTACCGCCAATTTATTTATGCTCTATACCCCAAGTGAGAGTTGGCGGTCGAACATTTTACCGACAAGAAGCACAATGTGCTGTTGATGGACAATCTGACCACGCACAAGCTTTCGACCCTGTATAACGTCTTTAAACCCAAGGAAGCGGCTCGTTTTGCTCACAAGTTTGAGGCTCCTCATACACCCAAGCATGGGAGTTGGTTGAATAGGGCGGAAATAGAGAGCAATGTCCTTACCCACCAGTGTTTGCGACGATGCATTCCCGACTGTGAAACAATGGTTCGAGAGGTTGCAGCATGGAGCAAGCTTCGCAATGCTATGTACAAAATCACAAACAGGCTGTTTAGGACCAAGGATGCTCGTATAATGTTGAAGCCTCTTTTTCCATCAGTACAATGATTTCGGGATACTAGGTTCATCCCATTATTATATTATCATGCTGCCAGAGCTACGGGTAGACCGTTTAAGTTAGATACCATGGGCTGACAATCACCTAGCCGATTAAGCAAAACAGCCGGTGAACGGTGAGGTCCCCAACCAAGAGACCTCTCCTGAATAGCAACCAATGAAGGAGTCATTCCTATGAATTTAGAACAATCACCTTCACCGATTACCCTGAATCTTACCACAATCTATCTCTCGGTGGAAGTCAGTCGACCATCATGTTGATTGGTACTAATAATTTAGAAGAATCAAGGTACAATAAAATTCAGTCTGTTTTCATTACCTACAATTAGATTTGATATTTTAACTTGACAGTAGCCAGAACTATTGGTTTATCAAAAACAAGGTGATGAGATTTGTGTTAAAGGGGTATGGTCAAAAACCCAGATTTGAATCACTTACGTCCATAATAAGCAAATCATAATTGCATTTGACTAAAGTTTCTCGGTTTTGAAATTGCTATATCCTTCGTACTAATAACTGACATCAATACCCCTCATAAACAGGTCGCGATCATCAATCTGATCGGTCAAAGATACTTTAAGCAGGGCTTTGATTTCCACATCCTTCACCACGCTGCGTTGCATAGCTGAGAGATATTCATCTTTATCAACCTTGTTCCAATCCACCACTTTTTTCAGTTCTTTTTTAAATATTAAATCTAGCCAGGTACGCGTGGTACATCCGTTCCCCTCACGGAAGGGGTGGGCAATGTTCATTTCTACATATTTCTCAATAATCAAATCAAAACTGTCTTGAGTCATCGCGTCAATATGTTCTAGCGACCCTGGTAGAAACATAACCGGAGCAAACGGAAATTGCCGTTGGCAATGTTTACTTCTCGTATTTTACCTGCAAAGTCATATAACTTTTCAAACAAATAGGCATGGATGAAAGCAAGCCCTTTGAAAGTACCAACTTCAACTTTGTCAATGTCGCCAGAGTCAAAAAGTAACTTGGCTTGCTGCTTGCTAATTATTTCCTCGGTTTTGGCAAGCTCCACCTGATCAGTAATATTTAATTTGTTTTCCAGTATCAAGCTGTCTTTCCCTTTATAACTTAGATTACACGTTGGATAAGCTCAGAAATAATTATAATATCTTCTAGTAGTAACCATGTGTCAGGCGACATAAATCACCTCACGGTCTCGGCTTATTGCAACCGGTAAATTATTTATCTTGACATATCCGATAGATAACCGGTCAACTTCCATCCCAAGAAATGCTCTTAAATCCTTGACCATACCAAATAGTGCCTTTTCAAGATCCCTACTAATAGTGGAGGGATATAATCCATCAGGAGATCTGTAGCACAATTATATGGTTCTAAATTAGTTCCTCGTCTGTCCTGTTTGACGACAAGTTTTCTTAAAATGGTAAGGTCAGTTGACGATGCACTGCTTGTGATATCTTTCACTACCAGAACTGTTTTACTGCCCGACACTGATTTGTGGTTCGGTTTCAGTAATAGGAATAGACAAACCGACTGTCACCAGGTAGTTGACAGAAAAACACTTAAGGGGTTTTTATGACTACCTGAATAGTTACAAAAAAGCTTGCAATTGAGGTACTTTCGAATTCCCAGATGATTTTCCTGTTAACAGGCATCAACAGCTCGCCTGGTCAGTACCTTGACCAAGTTGGCTCGATACCTTTTGGACCCATGTATATCCTCAATCATATCCTCTGAATCAACCTCCAGCCCATCAATTGCGGAGGAAGAAAAATCAGACGTCAATGCATTTTCTGCATCGGACCATCTGTAAACACCATCCTCGGAAGCTCCCGTAACTGCGACCCTGACATCGTTCCCATACTTGGCAACAAAAACCCCAACAAGTGCAAATCTTGAAGCCGGTTGATCAAATTTTTGATAGTTTGCTGCATCAGGAACTGGAAAATCAACCTGGGTAATCAACTCACCTTCCTCAAGACAGGTTTCAAATATTCCAATAAAGAAATCCGAGGCAGAAATTGACCTCTTGTTGGTAACAATTGAAGCATTGGAAGCCAAGGCTACAGCTGGATAGCAGGCTGAAGGATCATTATTTGCCAAACTGCCACCAATGGTACCGCGGTTTCGTACTGCAGGATCGCCTATATTACCAGCCAAAGCTGCCAAGGCAGGATAATCTTTTACTGAAACTGCTACTATGCCATGAGTTGTACCTGCCTTGATTGAGACTGTACCATCCGCTTCAGAAACTCCCTGCAGTTCCGAAAGCCCCCCGATGGAAACGAGTACATCTGGACTGGCAAGCCGGTTCTTTAAAGTTGGAATAAGGGTTTGTCCTCCTGCCAATAGCTGTGCTCCCTCGGCAGAAAGTGCTTCAATGGCTTCATTCAGACTTCCAGCCCTGTGTAATGAAAAATCGTACATGTGTTATCCTCCTGTTGAAATTCCTAATGGAGATATGAAATTTACCAAATTAACCTTATCCATTGATTGCTGACCAAACCCTCAAAGGTGACAAGGGCATGTCTATGTGAGAGATGTTATAACCTCCCCTGTTTAGAGCATCGACAACTGCATTGACTACAGTTGGTGGAGACCCTATCGCACCAGCTTCACCGCACCCTTTCACACCCAACGGATTATGAGTACAAGGTGTATTGCATGAATGATCAACTATGAAGCTTGGCAAATCATCGGCTCTCGGCATGGAATAGTCCATATAGGTCCCGGAAAGCAATTGCCCGTTTTCATCGTAAACGGCGTGCTCCCGCAAAGCCTGCCCAACACCCTGTGCTACACCTCCATGTACCTGCCCCTCAACCACCATTGGGTTGATCACATTACCAAAATCATCTATTGCGGCAAAGGAGCAGATATCGACTTTACCGGTTTCGGGATCAACTTCAACTTCACAGGCATAAGCCCCAGACGGGAAAGTAAAGTTTGCCGGGTCGTAAAATGCAGTTTCCTCCAATCCAGGTTCCATTTCTTCAAGCGGATAGTTGTGGGGAACATAGGCTGCTAGACAGACTTCACCCCAAGCCACCGATTTGTCGGTTCCTGCAACAGAAAAATTACCTTCCTTCAATTCAATATCCTCGGCAGAGGCTTCCATCAGGTGGGCAGCAATTTTCTTTGCCTTGGCCAGGATTTTCTCGGTTGCCCTTACCATGGCGACTCCACCTACTGCCATTGATCTGGAACCATAGGTCCCCATTCCCATCGGTGTATTGGATGTATCTCCATGCTGGATATGAACCTGATCTTCTGATATCCCAATCATATCCGCAACTATTTGGGGGAAAGTGGTTTCATGGCTCTGCCCATGTGAATGGCAACCAGTCATAACGGTAATTGATCCGGTCGCATTTACCCTAACCGTTGCGCTTTCGTAAAGACCGGCTCTTGCCCCAAGCATCCCAACGAGGTTGGAAGGAGCTATACCGCAAGCCTCGACATAGGAGTTAATGCCCAATCCTCGCAAGAGACCCTTTTCCTTGGACGCATTGGCCCTAGCCTCAAAACTGTCCAAATCGGCCATTGCATGGAGTTTGTCCATGAGTGCGACATAATCGCCTGTATCATATTCAAGAGCCACCGGCGTTGCATATGGGAATTCATCCTTCTGGATAAAATTCCTTCTCCTGAGTTCGACTCTATCAATTCCCATTTCCAGAGCAGCCTTGTCAATTACTCTTTCCAATTGGAAAGTCGCTTCAGGTCTTCCTGCACCCCTGTAGGCATCAACAGGAACTGTATTGGTAAAGACCGCCTTGACATTTACGTAAATCAAGGGAGTTTTATAGTTTCCGGCCATCAATGTTCCATGTAACCAGGTTGGAATTGACGTGGCAAAAAGTGATAAGTAGGCACCCATATTGGCATAAGTATCGGTTCTGATTGCCTGAAAAATACCCTTTTCATCGAGAGCCAATTCAATCTTGGTAACGTGATCACGGGCATGTGCATCGGTAATGAATGATTCCGTCCTGCTGGCTGTCCATTTCACGGGAACCCGGAGTTTCCTTGCAGCCAAGGTACAAAGTGCCTCTTCGGCATAATGGTAAATCTTTGAACCAAATCCTCCGCCAACATCCGGGGCCACAACTCTCAGTTTATGTTCAGGAATACTGAGTACAAAGGCCCCCATCATCAGACGAATGACATGAGGGTTTTGGGTGGTTGAATAGAGTGTGGATTCATCATTGGAGGCGTCATAATCGCCGATTGCGACTCTTGGTTCAATGGCATTGGGAATCAATCTGTTGTTTATCAACTCCATGGTTGTAACGTGGTGAGCATTCTTGATGGCCTCGTCAACAGCATCCCTGTTCTCTTCCACAAACCCCCAGTCATAACAAAGGTTGGTTTCAATTTCATCATGGACAAGAGTACCACCCTCAACTGCCGATTTCATATCAATAACGGCCGGCAATTCTTCCAAATCAACTTTTATTGCTTCTGCAGCATCTCTTGCTATTTCAAGTGAATCGGCGACAACAGCAGCTATTGGGTCTCCAACGTGCCTGACCTTACCAACTGCTAGAACCGGATGTGCTGGTTCCTTCATTGGTTCACCAAAGCGGTCAGTCACCAGCCAACCACAAGGCAATCCGCCTATATCGGCCAAATCATTACCTGTAAAAATACCGACTACACCTGGTACCGCTTCTGCTGCACTCGTATCAATGGAGTTGATTTTGCCATGGGCTATATCCGAACGAAGAAAATAAGCGTACTTCTGGCCATGGATGTTGATATCATCTGTATATTTCCCGTTGCCACTCAGGAATCTAATGTCTTCCCTTCTTATGGAACTGGCACCTATACCGTTATCGGACATGATTTTCTCCTATTGTTTCTTGTTGAAAATCCGAATGGACTTTATCCTTTCGGGTTGAATCAATTAACTAGCTGCGGCTGCGGCCTGGATTGACTTGACAATGTTGTGGTATCCCGTACATCGACAAATGTTACCTTCAAGATATTCTCTAATTTCGGCTTCAGTTGGATTGGGATTTTCGTCTAAAAGAGCTGCGGCTGACATCACCATCCCTGGTGTACAGAACCCACACTGTAAACCGTGATTATCCTGGAATGCCTGCTGGATCGTACCCAGCGACCCATCAGGGTTAGCCATCCCTTCAATGGTTGTAACTTCACTCCCCTCAGCTTCTAGGGCAAACATGGTGCAAGACTTTACCGCCTTTCCATTGACGTGCACGACGCAAGCGCCACATTGGCTGGTATCGCATCCAATATGGGTCCCTGTCAGATTCAAGTCATTCCTTAAGAAATCTGAAAGTAAAGTTCTTCCCTCGACTTCTCCAGAAGCCGATTTACCATTCACCGCCATGGTTACTGTAGCCATCTATATCCTCCAATAAATTTCAATTTTATGAAAATTGGTAACAATCCTAAATTAATTAAACAAAAATAAAACCTTGCCAAATGAAAATTCCAAATTTTGCTTTCTAAATCAAGTCCAATTCAATCAAATAATCTTTTCCTTCGATGAGAAGGTCATTTGGTCTAAGCCCCGAATCCAAACTACTCAAATTCTCAAAAAATCTTCTTCCAAATAATATTGGTGGACCCAGAGGGACACTATTACCTACGAATTTACAGATTTCTCTTCCGTCTTCCGGACTGAAGGCACTGATCAATCGGTTGATCAGATGAGAGGTTATGTCTTCATTTCGGGCGTTAACAAAAATTACCGCATCGGCCTTTCTGGGCAGTGAAGCCATACCCTCGGATACCAAATTTGACTTGTCTGATCTTCCTACAACACTCACTAGTCTTATAGTTTCCCTGTTTTTATACTTTGCCATCTCCTCCCTGGAAAGGTTACCCACAATACTCACCCCTTCAATCTGTGAAGCAAGGATTGTTGAAAGTTGGGGGTCAAAACACTGGTTGATTGAATCAATAATTAGGATTGCCTGCACATTTGGTTTTAGCGGACCCGTTCTCCTTCTATCCCTAGGTTGACTCCTTATCGGTATTTCCTTCAGTAATCCTCCAGCTCCCATTGCAGCAATATCTGTATCGGTTAGATCAATACCACAAACAATTCTCTCCAACACCCAATCAGCACCATTCAAAGCCGGAGAACGAGCACAACCCGGAAGGCCTATGATTTTTTTCGAATCAAGTTCACCATAAAAAAGTAAATTTCCAGGATCAACAGGTATACCTACCCTGTTTACAGTTCCTCCAGCCAATTTAAGAGCCAGGGGTCCAGTATCATTTGTATCAGAAGTCGCGGTGGAGGTCATAACCAATACCAAGGGTGAGTTGGTTTTTTTGAAGGCTGTTCCCAATTTATCTGCTTCATGTAGTTCAAAGAATACCTGATCCAGCGAAATACCAAGCCCTTTTAAACGCGATGTGGTTACCTCAATACCCTTTTCAGAAAGCCTATCCTTTTCACCTGAAGGTGTGGTAATAATCAAATCAGCTCGTTTGATAAGAACTTCCCTGAATTCTACAACTCCTTCAAGCAGTGTCGAAGCTTCCAACACCTTTGACCTAGCCACCCCGTAGGGGATAATTTTAACTGTACCTACAAGCTGGTTTTTCTCAACTCTGGCAAAATTTGGCAATGTGGCCAGTGTAATAGCCTCATCTACCAGATTAAATTCGGTGATTCTCTTTGAATCGAATTCCAGTAAACCAGCCTGCGAGGAATAAATGTTAACTCTACCTGTGAAGGGAGAAGATATAAACAGAGTAGGTTCCACTGTTGTAATGGTATGCCCAAGTAGTGCCGCAGCTTCGTCCTCCCCCAGATCATCTCCACCAAGCTTAGCAACCATTATTTCCTGAATACCAGAATTCTGAAGTAGCTCTATGTCCCCTTGGTTTAATATCTTACCTTTTTTTATCTTTTTACCATCTGCCAGCACTGAGTGGGCCAAAATATTCCCTAGCCCCTCTCTGGTCTGGCAGGTGCCAAATTTCATAATTGTTCTTTTCCCTTCCTGAGGACCTGGGTAATTTCAGACATAATGGCAATGGCAATCTCAGCCGGGGTACGTGAACCTATATCCAAACCTATGGGCCCATGTAACCTCGCCAGTTGATCTTCTGGAATAGCTTTTTCTCTTAATCTGGACAACCTTTTGGCATGCGTTCTGGTTGACCCTAGACAGCCAATATAAAAAGCAGGAGATTTAAGGGCTTCATGAATGGCAGAATCATCAATCTTGGGATCATGCGTCAGTGTCACAATTGCTGTTCTCAGATCAGGATTTTCCTCTCTAATGACCTCGTCCGGCCATTCGTTACTAATCCGTTCGCCAGGGAAACGTGCTTTCGACCCAAATGATTCTCTGGGATCAATGATCATGGTCTGGTAACCAGAATGACGAGCAATCTGGATTAACGGTTGGGCAATGTGTACACCGCCTACCACTATCAATTTCAATGGTGGATTGAAAACATTAATAAATGTTCCATCAACAACCCCGCTTTTATCTTGCTCCAGGGCTTGAAAAAGGTCACTACTCATTCGGGGCGTGCCATAGGGTATTACGGCGCTTTCCCATGAGTTAAGGGTCGTTTTAACAATGGTTGGAATTCCCTGTGCCCGATGAGAAACAAGCTCTTGCAATTTTTCTTCGGTCAGCCCTAATTGACCGCCAATTGGTTCAACCAGAACTTTTATTTTTCCACCGCATGCCAAACCAACTGCGAAGGCATCCTCGTCAGCCACACCGAATTCAAGCATTACCGGTTTTTCTGTCCCCATTGCTTCCAGTGCCTCAGATACAACCGCACCTTCTACACACCCCCCCGAAACCGAACCTGCAATTTCACCTTTTGCACTAATTGCCAATTGGCTACCAACTGGTCTCGGGGCGGAACCCCAAGTTTGAGTTACTGAAGCAATTGCTGCATTCCCTTCCTGATACCAGTTCAGGGCTATCTCGGGAATCTGTTCGTACTCGGGTCTTTTCATATTACCAGCATATTTCGTCATTATTTGAAACAAATTCATTAACTCGAAAAAAACGCCAAAACGGTTTAGTGCAGTGTCTCCATGAGCCTGCTTTTCTCTCCATCGTCAATAGAATTATTCAGAACTTTTGACAATCCTACAAGTGAATTTATGTTGTGGGCAGATTTGAAACAACTCACAAATGGGAGCATGGCCCTTATTCCCCTGGCCTTGGGAGTAAAATTTTCCCATCGCAGAAGAGGATTTACCCATATCAGTCGACGTGCACTCAATTGAAGTCGTTTCATTTCCTGTTCCAATTGAGTAACATCACCACTTTCCAGCCCATCAGATATTAATAGGACCAAAGACCCCTGTCCCAGAACTCGCTTTGACCATTTAAAATTAAATTCCTTCAAGCACTCGCCAATCCTCGTACCACCTTCCCAATCAGAAGCTTCCTTACCAGCGGATTCGAGAGCTTGGTCCACGTCATTTATGGCAAGGTTACGGGTTATGTTGGTCAATCTTGTACCAAAGGTAAAGGAATGGACCTTGGCCCATTTATTGGTACGATGATTGGCTACTGAGTGAAGGAAGTGAAGCAACATTCTTGAATAGGTCGACATGCTTCCCGAAATATCACAAAGGGCAACGAGATTCGGATATCGTTCAGTGGGTTTTCGGTATCCCAATTTGTTAATTTCTCCTCCTTGTCTGGCAGCAATTTTCATGGTTGTTTTCCAGTCGGAATTTTTTCCCTTTGGGTTAGGTTTGTATCTTCTTGAAACCATCTGCTTTACAGGGAGTTCAAGCTCTGCAATAACCCTTTTAGCCTCTCTTGTTTCAGAGGTAGACATGTGTTCAAAATCCATCGAATTAAACCTGTCCTGATAGGATGTGGTACCAAATGAAACGACCTCAATTTCCTCTCCCGGTTCGTTAGTATTTCCGGTTCTGTCTTTCGACCTCTCTTGATCCCCCAACAAAGATTGACCTGCCCTTTTCATACCTGCTTCAGGCTTTCTCTCTTCGGTCGTACCCCGTATACTTGGCAACATCATGGACATCATATGATCATGATATCTAGGATCTCGCCAGAAGAGCTCAAAGGTTTGAGAAAATACAACCAGTTGATCGGGTCTATTGACGAAGCAGCATCGTAAAACAGAGTAAAAGTCTTCCCTGGTTGATAAACCAACAGCTTCTACTGCTCTAATAGCATTTACAGTTTGTCCAGTCCCTACGGTTAGTCCCGAAGATCGTAATGCCCTGGCGAAATGGGTAATATTTTCTACCATTACACCTTTTGGAATATCCTGTGCCCTAGTCATGGTGAATTACCCTCAAGATAAAGGCAGGGTGCTTTCGGAAACATTTGGCAGGGTGTATTCATTTGGGGATTTCATATTTGAATCTGCACTCTCGGTTTAAACATCTTCCACAATGTGAAATGGATATTGCCGCTATATTTGTTGTTTTTCCTCGACTCACAGGACTGGTGGACCGGCGGCTTATGCAGTCCAGGAAAACAGAGAACCCTGCCCGGATGTCCATTTTGGGATTCATCAGAACCTGACCCAACTATGGCCGCGACCCGGACCTCGGTCGGGCCGGTCGTTTGGCTACCACCGAAAGCGGTGGTGGGACCGGTGAGGGCGAGTTAGTCAGTGCCAGAGCCTGGCGCATTTCCCGGTGGTCAAAAGCCGGAGCAAAGTATTTGATGTCGTCCGTTTCCATGCCATGTTGGCGAAAAAGAGTTGGCCAGCTATTGGTGATGGTCCTGGCCATGGTGCCCACCAGCTTTACCGCATCATCTTTGGCCATTTCAAAAAACGGTGCGGCCTCAATGGCCCCGACAATGGAACCTTCAGCGCCGCTGAGTTCACTGATACCGGTTTGCAGACCGTGCCCCTTGGTCGGATTTGGATTTATATCAAAGGCTGGCGAGAGATTCCACTTGTTGTTGAGGCCGGTATAAAGAAACCCATGATTGCGCAGATGATTGTCCTTGTTCTTAATCAAACAGTCAAAAAGAGCCCGCCGGTAAAGCTCGCGAAACTGACCAACAGGATTGGCGCCATAAACTCGCATCTGTTCGACAAGATCAGTATAAAAGCACAGAGAACGGTGCTTTGCCTGCAACATGCTTTGCGCCGAAAGATAATGCAGGCGTTTGTTCCCCTGTCGGTCAAAACGCCTGATTATGGCTACCGGATAGGATGAACCCTTCAACTCAAGCCTGGCATCAGCCGTATAAAGACCGCATAAACGGGATAGACTCAAGGTGGCAACTTCAGCACGTACCACCGAAACCCGGTCGTGCACCGATGTGTATTTGGCAATGGCCAATGTTCCTTGGTCATCATAGTCGGATTTGGGCCGGGCACCACCCAGACCGGCAGAAATGCCAAGAAGTTGGCGGCTGACATCCTCATAATGCGGACCAACCTGGGTACTTGTTACTTCGGCTTGGCTTCTTTTCTCAAAAGCGCGGTGTAGCCTTTCCAGTTTCGGCAAGGTGTTTAGTCTTGGTATGGGATAGTCTGTTGGTGGGGCTAGGGCTTTACCATCGCCATCAACGAAACGGAGAGCTCCTATGCGGGTTGTGTCATTGGTTTTGACCAGGCAATCCAGCTCGGAGGGAGGAAAACCGAGATACCTGCTTAACACGTCTCGTCCCCAACTGTCCGGCAATGAATCAGAAACACATTGCGGCATGGAGGCACGCGTATCCTCGCGATCGCCAACGAAATAATAGGGCGTTAGGCTCAGGGGCAGTGCCGGTTCCAATTCAAAACAGTTGGGTGCTTCCAGCCATTCGCTGGCATAGGTAAATACGCTGTAGTCTCGCTGGATTTCAGACACATAAAGCAATTCCCCCACCGGCTGCCGGCTATCGCCAAGGACAACCTGTAACCGTTTTTTTTGCATTGTCAAAAGCCTCTTTCACCTTGCGGGGAGTACGGGCCATCATCACCTTTTGACAAACGTCGGTGTCCGTCCCCAACCGCCCGTGAAAGGGGCTGGTGTATTCTTTTGGGCAAGCGATCCAAATCAAGCATAAGGCCAAGATTATCAGTATCACAAGCAAGTATTTCGTCCAGCCGGTTGATTTCGCCGAGTACAAGAAAGGCCATCGCAAGGTGACCGATGCCGATGCCGGGGTCACCCTTCTCAAGGCGTTTTAGGGTTCCTGTGGAGATCCCCATGCGTTCGGCAAATTGCTGCTGGGACTCCCGGCGACGACGCCTGGCAATGTTGAGGTTACGCCCGAGATTACGAAGGGTTCTCTGCACCCGGGGTGGGTATTTGCCATGGATCATTTTTATTCTTTTTATAAACTATAATAGAGTATTATGTACTATATATTGTCTTTATTGCAATTACAAGAGGCGGGTGTTTCCTCGTTATTGCATGGCGGTCAGGATCGATTTCTGCAGGGGAATGACCGAATGGGACATGACCGTGCCTGTGCGTACACTGAAATTGGCCCGGCAGTGGCTACAGTACCAAGGTTAACTTTTGCACTGGTGATATTTCTTCAACAGCCCTTGTTCACCGCGTTTGGGACAGAAAGACGGTGTCCCGGTCGGTCCCCATCTTTCCTGTACGAACCAGGTTTCGGCCGCCTGTTCGTCGGGAAACATGGTCATGAGGTCCAGGAGACTCAGCCCTTCACGAAAATACTTGCAGGGAGCTTTTTGGGGTATGGTAACTCTTCCTTTAATTATTATTTTGTGTTAAGGAACATATGGGAATTTCAGCACGCAGACCTAGGTATGTAATCCCCGTTCATTTCATATCTAAGCAATTTCTCTAAGCTTGGCCCTGGCCTTGTCTAAAATCCTTTGACTCTCAGAACCGCCAATCCTTGCAAGATCATCCTGGTATTTCAACAAAGCTCCAAGAGTGTCGGATACAACCTCGGGAGAAAGTTCAATGGTATTGAGTGCGAGGAGGCATTTTGCCCAGTCAATGGATTCAGCTACTCCAGGTTTTTTAAACAAGTCCTCATTTCTCAGAGTTTGTATGAAAGCAACGATTTCTTTTGCAAAAACTTTACCGGCTTCTGGAACCTTGACCTGGATTATCTCAAGTTCTCTTGCAAAGTCTGGATATTCTACCCAGTAGTAAAAACATCTTCTTTTCAAGGCATCATGGATTTCTCTTGTTCGATTGGAAGTAAGAATAACAATTGGTGGTACTTTAGATTTTATTGTCCCCAATTCAGGGATGGTGATTTGAAAATCGGAAAGAACTTCAAGCAAGAATGCTTCAAATGGTTCATCTGTTCTGTCAATTTCGTCAATCAGTAGCACCGGTGGCCCCTCATCGTGGTCACCAAGTGCCTCCAGAATTGGTCTTGAAATTAAATACTCTTTGGAGAATAATTCTGATTGAAGAGCTTGGCGTTCTAGACTTCCTGAAGCTTCTGCGGTTCTAATTGCCACCATTTGTGCAGGAAAATTCCATTCATATACAGCCGACCCTGTATCTAATCCCTCATAACATTGAAGCCTGATCAACTTTCTTCCCAAAGCCCGGGAAATAGCCAAGGCAATTTCAGTTTTACCTACACCCGCTTCTCCCTCAAGAAATAATGGTCTATTGAGGGTAAGGGATAGAAATACTGTTGTCGCAAGTGAGCGATCACAAAGGTAATCGGCTTCCCTCAACAAGCCCTGTACTGCTTCAATCGTTTTAATATCACCGCTCAAGTTGACAATCTCCAAATCATTTATCTTTCCCAAAAAAGCTTATCTATTACTAAATGATTTTTATTCTGGATTTCCAGAACCTCTTTTGGGAATAAGAAAAGATCTGATCATATCACAAACTACAACCCTGTCTTGATTCCTTCCCAAATGACGGACTCTGATAACTCCATTATCGGGACGTTTTTTGGATACCCGTTTATCTAAAATTGCTGTTTCACCGTACAAAGTATCCCCGATAAACACCGGAGCTGGAAGTTTAATCTCTTCCCATCCCAAATTGGCGATGGCCTTTTGGCTTGTATTCGAAACACACATGCCGGTAACAAGAGCCACGGTTAGAGTTGAATTGACCAAACACTGTCCAAATTCGGTTTTTGAAGCGTAATTCGTGTCAAAATGGAGCGGATGAGTGTTCATTGTAAGATTGGTAAACCAAATATTATCAGTTTCGGTGATTGTTCTACCCGGCCAATGTTCGTACCAATCCCCGATAACAAAATCCTCATAGAACAATCCCGGGTCCTCACGGAACCGTTTATCTCCTATCTGTTTCATTCCCCTTAAGTTTCTTGTCAATTTTCTTCTCCTTTTGAGGAAAGTTTATCTATCATGTTGAGTCATGTCCAAACGGTTGGAAATCCTGAGACAAAAGCGATTTATACCTATTCGGTTGTTATACCTCCCCGATTTTGTTTTAGTTTGAGTATGAATTTTCGGCAAATGAAAAAAAAAATTAAATCCGGATTGATTTCATCCTTTCAATTCAAAACATTGCTCTACGCAACTTTGGGAGGAGTAATTTTCTTACTCCTGGGGCTTCCAATACCCCTATTGATTGGTCCAATGGTGGGTTGCCTGGTAGCTGCTTTAATTGGATTACGCTTGGAGGGCTTCGGTACTCTCAGCATTCTTATGAGGACAATTCTGGGTGTGGCCATAGGATCAACTATAACTCCAGAAATACTTTCAGAGATTGGACGCCTAGGTTCTTCACTAATAATTGTTCCGTTGTTTCTGGTTGTGGTTTGTAGTGTGGGATATTTTTATTTTAAGGTTCTGGGGTTTGATCCAAACACTTCCTATTATGCAACCATTCCTGGTGGGCTTGTGGAAATGCTTTTGTTTGGGGATAAAGCGGGTGCAAATGTAAGAGCCCTTTCACTCATTCATGCTACGAGAGTACTGGTTATCCTTTTAATAGTTCCTTTTGTTGTAACAACCATATGGAATATTGATCTTACTCGTCCACCCGGGGCTAATTTGGGACAAGTACCATTGCAGGAGCTTGGTTTGATGATCTTTGCCGGTATTGCAGGTTGGAAACTTGCAGCCTTTTTGAGGATTTCAGGCGCAACCATCCTGGGACCCATGGTATTGACTGCCATCCTGTCCCTAACAGGAATGATCACGGTTCGTCCCCCGGTTGAATTCATATGGGGTGCTCAGTTTTTTATCGGGTTGGGAGTCGGAATCAGATACGATGGGATAAATGGCGTTGAGGTAAGAAAGTATATTATCGCAGCTTTGGGATATTGTATTTTACTTGGCTTTATCAGCATACTGTTCACCTTAGTGATAGTTGGATTATTACAAACGATTCCTATTGATACCCTTCTTGCCTATTTACCAGGTGGACAGGCCGAGATGGCCATTATAGCCATTGTAGCAGAGGCTGATGTGGCTTTTGTAATTTCACACCATGTATTTCGTTTAATGTTGGTGCTTTTGCTTGTCCAGGTGGTAGCTAGGTGGGTATTGAAGAATTAATTGAAAATTAAGTTCATGGTTTCAATCAATTGAGATACAAACAAGGTACACCTACTGCTTTTGGGTTGGTGCAGTGACCTTACGAACTTCGCCAAGATTTAAGGTTTCATTCACCAAGGCAGGGCCCCTCAACCCTTGGCTTGTGCTAATATCTCTCTCTTTTTATAGCTTTTAGATTCTCCCCATTGTGAGAACAAGTCTAGCTGTTCCAATTGCGGCTTCAGTGTAGTTGGCTTTTAAAATCTTTTGTCCTAAAGCAATTTCTCGTATGGCTGTCCACGTTGTATTTGCTGCCCCACCCCCAGCAGTATAGAGGGTATGAGGAAAATTGCCACCACGTTCCAGAATAGCTTGGTAACACTTAGCCTCTATTTTAGCTATCCCCTCAAGAAGCCCCTGAAGAAATTCTGAATCCTTATCAGGTCGTGGTTGCAGGCGGGGTTGTAGATAAGGATCATTTACAGGAAATCGTTCACCGGGTTTTTGTAGTGGGTAATAATCCAAACCCAACGGAGTATCTGGATTAATGGATACACAATGGCTCTCAATTTCATCCGGTGAAAAGTATTTTGCAAGAACACCTCCACCAGTATTGGAAGCCCCTCCTACCAGCCAGCCATCCCCAAGTCTGTGGGAATAGAGACCAATTTTGGGGTCATCAATCCGTTTTTGTGACATCACCTTGACCACAAGTGTTGAACCAAGTGAAGTTACAGCAACACCCGGCACAGGTTCTGCACAGGCAAGAAATGCTGCAATACTGTCTGTAGTTCCAACATATACAGTTGCAGTGATAGGTAGGTCCAATCGCTCTGCAACCAATTTGGAAATTGGAGCAATCTCAGTACCTGGAGCCCTTGCCTTAGGTAGTAAGGTCATGTCTAACCCTACATCCGCAATCCAATCAGGCCACTTTTCGGTTTCTGGGTCAAACCCAGTTTTCAGGGAATTATTGTAATCAGAATACCCCCCGATTCCCATAAGTTTTGCTACAATAAAATCGGCCTGATGGAGGAGATAATGTCCGCGATGTTCGGCGTCCTCCTTAATTAAATGCAGAGCACGGGCCAAAGCCGAGTTCTGTCCACGAGTAATATGAAAATCTGGAGCAATGCGATCAATAAGTTCTGCTTCTCTAAAAAATCCTTTGGAATTGTACATCAAAGCTCTAGACACTGGCTGAAGGTTTTCATCGGTCAATAGCATTGTACCCGAAGTTCCATCAACGGAAATTGCCGAGATTTCATATGGACTCCAACCCTTAGCTTTCAAAGCAACAGTTTGCGACTTTATACACTCCTGGACTGAATCCCACCACAACTCAGCGTTGATCTGAGTTGCTTCTTGTTCAGCATGAGGTTGTTGTACCAGGGAGATTAGCTTGCCTGAAAGATCTAAAACCGCTGTCCGGATACCCGATGTTCCTACATCAATTCCAAGTACCAGACTCATTTTTTCCTTGCCAGTTCTTGACGATACTTCTCGGCATCCCAGTTTAAAAGTTCCGCTTCTGCCTCGATTCCTATGGGTTCTGGTACCCAATCACAAGGCACACGTTGCAGGATTTCTGCAAGGCACAGCAACATCGCCTTTTGTGAAGACGAAGCTGTCTTGCGGATCAAAACACCTTCCCCTTCTTTAATGACTACAGGCGGATTACCTTCGTGGTCATGACGTGGTAAAGCTGGTCCTAGGAACACAACGTGATCAGGATAGTATGAGCCAACGGTAGCCAGTGCAAAAATACGTGGTTTCTTGGCAAGCCAACTGTGTTCTGACCATTGAAACCCCGAGTTTGGTCGGCTTTTGGGTGGGATAGCAGTAACATCAAGAGGGGGCATGTACAGACGTTGTTCAACAATTGAAATCAACCCATCAACTTCAGCAACACTTTGTCCACAATAAATTATTCCATGATTCTGTAAAATAATGATTTGGGTTTCAGGTTTTATACATTTGATGATTTCTCTTGTAAGTGGCAAACCTGGTTTCACATAGGGTACAATGCAAAAGGGCAGATCATCTAGTTTTTTGGCAAGTGAGTTTCGTCCCTCCAGAGAAATGGAATGTACCAGTGTCATGACTGAATGTGTATGAATAACAACAGGATACTCAAGGACCGCATGAAATGTTGTCTCGATTGATGGCCGCAATCCCCTTTCAGGACCTAGTAAAGCACTTATACAGTCTCCCTTACCCTTTCCCTCTGCCTCGGCCTTAGCTAAATTGTAATCAACGGGTACAAATATGTTCTGGGTATCTGCATTGGCGAGTTCGGTACCAGACGCCTTGATCCACATCACATTTCCATCTTTTATAGACGTATTCCCTCCTGGTCCTTGTACCTGTAACGGATTCTGCCCTAATCGTGCTGATAACGCTCGAAATTCAGAAGTTAATGAATTTTGTAAGTTCATTTTAAAGATTGGATCATATAGGTCGGCATTGGAAGGTTCTTTTCCCTTGCCATTTTTGTCAGAACTTGAATTGGGTCCGAAACGGAAAAAATACTTTGGTTAATACCTCCAGATACAAATAGAGTTTCCCATCCAACATTATGGGCACCTACAATGTCGTGCTCCAGGCTATCACCCACCATCAACACACCTTCTGGTTCTGTTTCCATGGCATGTTGTATAGCTAGGAAAACAGGACTATACGGTTTTCCATAAAATACCACCTTACCTCCTCGCTTTTTGTATTCGTGTGCCAATATACCGGGTGAAATAACAATTTTTCCACCTCTACGTGGAGAAGATATATCCGGGTTTGAGCAGTAAATTATCAATTGGTTATTTAGTGCCTGCTGTAACAAAGATTGCCATTCCAGAAGGCTGGAACCATCGGGTAAACCCATTAGAAGTATCGCTTGGGCATTATTAGGGTCTGCAGTCAAGCTTATGTCAAGCCCTTCTGCCCAAAGTGATGCATCTCCCGTATTACGTTCTATCGGAAAAAAAACACTGTGGGGGATCTTATTACTGTTAACATCACGCCATAGAGCCTCTCCAGAAGTCATGACCCTTTCAAACAGGTTGGCATTAAAACCCATTTGGGTAATCCTGCTTGCGTTTACTGAACTCCGTTTTCCAGAATTGGACAAAACTGCCAATCGATGCCCTGTGGAGGCTAAAGCCTGCAAAGACTCGATTACACCTGTATATGGCTTGGTTCCATCATGCAGTACTCCCCACTGATCAAGAACAATAACATCATAGTTCCCTGCAATTTCTGCCAGCGTCTCAATGGAGAGAGTCACTATTTTCAATCAACCATATCTTCAGGATTTTCAAGACTATTAATATAAGCATCAACTTCATCTGCGGGCATCATTGGTGTAGATTTTTTGGCGGCACCACACGGCATATCGCCAAAATAAAACTGATAACCTGGAATTGATTGTCGCCGTTTACGGATTGGCATTCCTTCATACGGGAACACATCCGAACGAGCATTGGCTTTTTGATCATGGCACGGCAAAACATAATCAGCTCGCTTGTCAATTTCCTCTACCGATTTCCAACCTTCATAACTGTTGACAAAACGTGCGGGAACCCAATACCTCCACTTTTCTGCTGGATTCGGGCACAGATTACGTTCTTCAAAAATTGCATCACCACAAACGACAATGTCTCCTGCAGTGGTGGCAACAGAAACAGCCATGTGCCCTACGGAATGCCCTGGAGTTGGGAACATGGTGATACCGGGTAAAATCTCACACTCACCGTCCACAGCCTCAAAAGCACATCCTGCATAGGCGGGTATAATCCCTAGAAGGCCAGACTCGTAAGTTCTGTAATAAAGTGGCAAAGGATTATAGGCCATTTCAATCTCTGCTTTGGGTGCAATGTAGCGAGCATTCCTGAATTTCTTCATGTTTTGCACATGATCCCAATGTAAATGAGTAAATACGATTGCATCTATTTCATCCGGGTGAATACCCAACTTTTTTTCAAGATGCTCATGTACTTGCAAGCAGCCTCGCTTCTCACAATTGTGATGGTAGGTCGAAGCTCTCTCTTGATCAGGCAGTCCTGTGTCTATAAGGATTTTGTTTACACCAGTGTCGACATAATGACAGTATACAGGTTGCCATTTTTTCTTTCCGGCGGGACCTTTCCAAAAAATATAAGTTCCTAAATCGCCGTGCAACCAACCGGTATTAATTGGATAGATTTTGGTATCTTTTCTTCCCATGCTTTTTCCTTTAGCAGTTGTAGCCAAAATACTTAATGTATGCAAATTTTTAAATTAGCACACATAATTATGCAATCTGTGTTGATAAATTCAATTCATCTTAAGTGTCTGAATGAAACTCTCTGTCATATGGGACCGCATACTCTTGGTTGCAGTTGCAGAATCCTCTGAAAAGATATCATCCAATAACACTTGGTGGCTTCGTGCAGATGCAACCAAATCTTCCTTTGATGCAAATTTTTTTGCCCTGAACGGTCCTGTGCGTCGTCGAAACTCACTTGCTATTGCCGCAATGTAAGGATTTCCAGTGGCACGATAGATGGCTTTGTGAAAGTCTTCATTTGCAAATAAATAGCCCTTTCTGTCGCCAGATTCTGCAGTTTTCACACATTCAGCCTGAGCAGCTTCTATTTCGCTTCTGGCCAAGAGATTAAGTCGCTGTGCAACTATCCTGGCACATGCAGCTTCGATCTCATGCATGGCTTCAAATATCTGTCCCAACTCTTCACGAGTATATTCGGCAACAAAAATTCCCCGGCGATCTTTCTGGACTAATACCCCTTGTGCAGCGAGTCTTGATAATGCTTCCCGAACAGGTGTTCTGGAAGCACCAAACCTTGTTGCCAAGCCCTTTTCATCCAGGTGCTGTCCTGGCGAAAGTTCACCAATACTGATTTCTTCAACCAAGGCCTGTTCTATTTTCTGTGCTGCCGAAAGTTTGTATGCAGATTTGGTTGGTTCTACAGTTCTTATCATGTTTCTTCATTATACTTAGTAATTTCTTACCTAATATTGCACTTAATTTAAAGTTATGACAATTTTATTTTTACATTTTTATTTTTATTGTATATTTTACTTTATTATTGTATACAATATTAAATATTTTTTACTTCATGAGTTTCCATGCCTGAAATACATCTGGAAAATTTGATCAAACGCTATGGTACAGTTGAGGTACTTCATGGCATTGACCTTACCATGGCAACAGACGAATTTACAGTACTCGTAGGTCCCTCTGGTTGTGGTAAATCGACGACACTGCGCATGATTGCAGGGTTGGAGTCAGTTACCGAAGGGGAAATATACATTGCAGGCAATCCAGTCAGTCACTTGGACCCCAAGGAACGAGACCTGGCAATGGTATTCCAGGATTATGCCTTATATCCCCACATGGACGTCGCCCGCAATATTTCTTTTGCCTTGAGGTTACAAAAACGTCCAAAAAAAGAAATCAGGGAAAAAGTGTTGGAAGTGGCAGGTATTGTTGGTCTGACTGAATTTTTGCACCGTAAACCCGGGGAACTTTCTGGTGGCCAGCGCCAGCGTGTTGCCATGGCAAGAGCGTTGGCCAAGGACAGTTCAATTTTTCTCTTTGATGAGCCTCTTTCAAACCTGGATGCCAAACTGCGCGGTCAAATGAGGGCCGAACTCGCCTTGATGAGCCAGAGCGTGAAGAAAAACATGATTTACGTAACCCACGATCAGGTCGAAGCCATGACTCTGGCTGATCGTATTGTTGTGATGCATTTGGGGAAAATCCAACAGGAGGGTGCACCTGAAGACTTATTCAAAAACCCTGCCAACAAGTTTGTTGCAGGGTTTCTTGGTTCCCCACCCATGAACTTTCTTGAGGCCGACCTTTTGGAAGAAGAGGGTCATTTGTTCGCTTGTGGTGAAACCTTCAAAATAAGACTACCTGAAGATCGTAATTCTCAGATGGTTTCAACCGATCGATCAATCACACTTGGTATTCGTCCAAGTGATCTGAATTTTGATGCTAATGCACAAGACGATAGAGCTTTCGACTTAAAGGTCATTGTCTCAGAATATATTGGTGCACAATCTGTTCTTTTGTGTACCTGTGGAAATTTCAACGTAACGGTGGAACTGAAATCGGAAACACCTATTGCACTTGGAGAAACACTCAGGTTTGCGGTCAGACCTGAGGGACTTCATCTGTTTGACCGCACAACCGAGAAAGCGCTTTGATCGCTGTTCATTAAAAGGAGGTAAGATTAATGTTGAAAAACCTAAAAATCATGGTGACATGTGCCATCACATCCGTTGCTATGTCAGCTGCTGTTTTTGCAAATCCCTATGAACCCTACAGTGGAGAAACACTAATTGTGAATTTCCCTGCACATCCACATTTTGATGCGGTCATGAAGATCCTGCCACAATTCACCGCAGAGACTGGAATAGAAGTTGAAGTGGACCAACTTCCTTACCTTAAGATGCGTGAACGTCAGACCCTTGAATTAGCCCAAGACGAAGGCGAATACGATTTGATTGCGTACGTAGTTTTTTCCAAAGCTGACTATGTCTATGCAGACCAACTTGAGAATCTAGCTCGATATTTTATGAACCCAGAGTTAGCCGATCCGTCATATGATGCTGACGATCTGATTGACGGTTATGTATATAATATCGGGTTTGCAGGCGGCAACAAAGGTTACCTTGAAGGTAAAACTGGTTCTCTGTTCGGTATTCCATATGGATCTGAAACTTCCATTCTCGGCTACCGTATGGATATTTTTGAGAAACACGGGTTGGAGGTACCGGAAACTTACGACGAATTGCTCGAAATTGCCTGTATGATTCCTGAACTTGAACCTGGTATGGGAGGACTGTCAAGTCGTGCTGCCTCTGGCCATCATGCGAGCCATGCATTCTTGTTACATCTTGCACCATTAGGGGGGAGAATTTTTGATGACCAATGGAATCCTATTGTAAACAATGAAGCAGGTTTGGAAGCTGCCCAAGCCCTTAAAACAATTGTAGATTGCGGTCCGGAAGGCTCTAAATCATTTGGTTTTGGTGAAGCTTTGGGGTCATTCCTGAATGGTGATACTGCAATGTTCCTTGATACAACAGTTGTGGCTGGTCAAATCAATGATCCAAGCAAATCACAAATTGTTGGTAAAGTCGGCTGGGCACTTCACCCAATGGGAGTACGCCGTGGTAGCCAGACAGGAGGATTTGGTATCGGCATACCTAAAAATGCTGAACACAAGGAAGCTGCCTTCCTTCTCATGCAGTGGTTAACTTCGAAGCATGGCGACAAACTTGTGGCCATGGAAGGTGGCAATCCTTCGCGCTTTTCAACTCATACTGATCAGGATGTAAATGCCAAGTATCCACATATGGCAACTTTCGGGGAAGCACTGAAACATGCTGACCCTGACTGGCGTCCAATAATTCCGGTTTGGGGTAAGATAAATGCTGATCTCGGCACAACACTGTCCAAGGTTTTGACTGAAGATCTGGACATTCAGGAAGCTCTTGATGGTGTGGCCGAACGAACTACCGCATTAATGGAAGAGGCAGGATACTATACTTGGAGATAGTCCGAAATTGAGCCATTGACCGGGCCAGGAAAATTACTGGCCCGGTTGTAGATAAGGGGAAATTGTATGAATCGCCAAAGCCTAAACAGGCTTTCGCCATATATGTTCATTGCACCGGCGGCCATTATAATGGCAATCGCTTTGCTTTACCCTCTTGGTTATATGGTTTATGGGTCCTTTCGAGACTGGGATCCGAGTCAGAACATATCTGAAACAGACTTTATAGCATTTAAAAACTATATCACACTTTTTTATGATCCTGCTTTCCGTGAAAGTCTATCTGTTACTCTGACTTTTGCCATTTCTGTGGTTGTTGCAGAACTCGTGATTGGAGTTGGACTTGCATTGCTACTAGATCGAAACATCCGCGGCATGTCAGTCCTGCGAACCTTGTTCATACTCCCCATGATGATTGCCCCGGTTGTTGTGGGTTTGATGTGGCGTTACATGTATCATCCCACTGTAGGTACCTTCAACCGGACACTGAAGTCCTGGGGATTTGAGGGGATTGATTGGTTGGGACAGAATGCACTTTTGTCTGTTATTATTGCAGATATCTGGCAATGGACACCATTCATTTTCATACTTGCACTTGCCGCTCTGCAATCCTTACCCCGTTCTGCACTGGAAGCTGCGAGAATTGATGGTGCAACTGACTGGCAGCAAATCTGGTTTATAAAACTACCGCTTATGATGCCGGTTCTTATCGTCACAGCACTCTTACGGCTAATTGATGCCTTCAAGGTATTGGAGGTAATTCTGGTCATGACTGAAGGCGGACCTGGACTCTCAACAGAAATCATAGCACTCCGTATCTCCCGGACAGCGACAGAATTTCGTGAACTGGGCACGGCCGCTGCCATGTCCAACTATCTTTTAATCCTGCTTATGTTAATCACTTGTGCCATGTTTGCCTTCACAAAACTTCAGGAGGCACGAGCTGCAAGGGCTGCAAGACAATATAAGGAAGAGGGGTAAGTGAATGCAATCTGAACGACAAAACCCTGCTTTTTATTCTCTGCTTGTTGTTCTAATCTTCATGGCAGTTGGTCCAATTTGCCTAATGTTTATCAACTCCTTCAAACTTGATGTAGACATTATAAGTGGCACAAGCGGATTATTGTTTCTCCCTACAATTCAGAACTACGAGACTGCCCTTTGTGATATTCTTTGGTATGAGCCTGAACATCTTGATTTCTGTTCACTGAAGTTTGGTGGGGCCTTTATCAATTCACTGGTTATCGCATTAATCTCTACTGCTCTGACACTTATCATTGGGTGTATGGCTGCGTACGCTCTTGTTCGCTTTAGTTTTTTTGGAAGAGATACAGTTTCACTCACAACACTAATGGTTCGGATGGTCCCCCCGGCTGTGCTATTGGTTCCTGTATTTGGACTGTGGAACAACGAGTTTTGCATCGGTAAGGAGACACTCGTCGGAGCTTGGATCAGAGATATGTTTGGGGGACGAGGAGATGTATGTCTCGCTGGAACACACTCGGGAATCATTTTGGTTTACGTAGCTATGAACCTACCCTTTGTGATCTGGATTCTACAAAGCTTTATTGTCCAGGTACCCAGATCACTTGAAGAGGCTGCCCGGGTGGATGGTGCAGGTCCATTCCAGGTTTTCTTCAAAGTCGTACTGCCACTTATCAAACCAGGTCTGGCAGCTGCAGCAATCTTTACCTTTCGTATTGCCTGGAACGAATACCTACTGGCTTCAGCCCTCTCTGACCGAGATACTAAAACCGTACCCATTCTGATTGTGAACAATATGTCTGAGTTCAATGTTGAGTGGGGTGTAATTATGGCTACAGGAATGCTATTGGCCATACCGCCAATCATATTTACACTTTTTGCCTCAAGGCAGATAATCACTGGTATGACCGCCGGTGCCGTGAAGGGTTAAGGAGGTTAATGAAACCTGTCCTCTTGCTGGCAACCTTGGAAACCAAGGCCGATGAAGTAGGATATCTCACTGAAATCCTTGACAGTCGCGGGATTAAGGTTGATCTGATTGACATTTCACTGGGATCAGCTGGAGAGAATTGGAATGCCTCTCGGAAGCTTGCTCAAATGAAGAAAATCGCACAGCAAGTTTCGACTCGTATCAGAAATGAAAATCTTGACAAGGCCAATGTCGTTTTGGGACTGGGTGGTGGTACCGGGGGAGAAATTATTCTTCAGATCCTGCGAGAATTACCATTTGACTTCCCCAAAATCCTCATTACAACACTTCCATTTGATCCTCGTGTAGCTGTTTCCGACAATTCAATAATTTTGATTCCTACCTTGGCCGACATTGAAGGCTTGAACAGTTCGCTGCGATACGTTCTGGAAAATACAGCCGACATGTTAATCGGTCTAGTAGAATGTGAACGTAAAACAATAGAAACCAAAAAATCCATTGGTTTGACAACACTTGGTATTACCCAGGTAGCCTCAAGAAAAATTAGCTCTCTTCTGCGTGGAGCAGGATATGAAACTACATCATTCCATGCCAACGGTTACGGGGGTGCAGCTTTTTCTCGCTTTGCCAAATCAGATGCCTTTTATGGTGTGATTGACATGACTGTGCATGAAATTACCCGTATACACGTAGCAGGAGCACATGTAGATATGCCTGAAAGGTTTACGGCGGCTGGAAGTCTCCCAAGAATAGTAATGCCTGGTGGATTGAATTTCATTGGGCTGGGTGAAATAGATCTTATACCCCCGAAATTCCTTGAACGTCCTCATTATCAACATTCGGGATACTTTACACATGTAAAAATATCTCCTGAAGAAATGGAATTGGTCTGTAGGGAACTTTCCAATGCCTTGAATCAGGCGACCGGATATACTTTGCTTATATTGCCAATGGGTGGTTTTTCTCACGAAGACAGTCCAGGGGGAGCCATTGAAGATAAGGAGTTACGAAACATTGCAGCTGAATGTCTGGAACATCAAGCCAAGGCATATAAAGTAAACAGGCTGGATACACATATTAACAAGGAAGAGACAGCCATTTCTGCAGTCAAGTCACTCTTATCAATACTCTAGGAAGAACTTGTTCATGCTTGATAAATCAGAAATCTACAGCAAAATGAATGAACTCATTTCTGTTGCCAAGCGATGCTTTGATCTCCGTCTTCAGACTAATTCGGGAGGTAACCTCTCAGTTAGACTTGAGTGTACAGATGCGATTATCATCAAGCCCTCTGGGATTGGATTTAATGAATGTTCTCACGACAATCTTCAAATTGTACATCTCAACGGTACAGTCGAGCCATCCACTCATAGACCCTCGAAAGATCTGGGTTTTCATCTTGATCTCTATCGAATACGTAATGATATTCAGGCAATTGTACATTGTCATAGCCCTTGGGCAACAGGATACGCAAGTGCGGGACTTGTTATCCCCTGTCTCACTGTACAAACCATAGAGAAGATCGGGAATATCCCCATGATTCCACTGTCATTGAAAGGTGGCCCTCAAACTGAAGAGGAAATAAGTCCTGTATTTCGTGATAGCAGGGTTGTTGCAGCAGTTCTGGCAAACCACGGTACGATCGGTGTAGGTAAATCGCTGATGGCTGCCCAATATATAGCCGAAATTATTGAGGAAACAGCCCAAATTGCCTTCGTACGTGACTCTCTACTTGCTACCCATAAAATTGAATCCCCTGCCCTTCCGAATTTTGGTACTGCAATTGATGCGGAAAGAAATTAAATTGTAATTGCCTAATTTGTATTTCCAGCTCACAGAATCGAAAAGAGATTTTAATATTCTTTTCCTTATAACTATGCTCTAGGAGGTTTATAATCTCTATTTCCAATCGCTTTTAACAGTTCCTGAGGTTTCGAGATGACATATGAATACTTGAACAATTCTTCGTGATACTGGTCTGGATGGTATTTAGTCGGTTTTTTTGATTTCTTATTAACTACCCAAGAGACTTCTGCTCTTTTCTCCCCCAAATAGTTGCTCATTCCTCTAGGTATAATCCCCAAGATACCGGCTACTGCGCCGTATGTTACTCGTATTTTAACAAGATTACAAAACTCAATGATCCTTCCAATTTTTTCCTGCTTACTTTCCTCTTGGTCAAAAGACATACGATCTATTCCTTTCATAACTTTGAGTGCTTAAAATCATTGTTTTACCTATTTATCCCTAAACACAACAGGTTTGAGAAAAGATTCTTGAATAAGTTGAATGTACCAACTTGTTCCTAAATTCTGGTGAGAATTTAAAATGTGACTTGGCAAAGTACCCATAAGTGTGGAGAATACACTAGTTTTCAAATGGACAGGCTATTGAAAACTCCATTATTTTTTCTTTTATTATTCAATTCCAAGAAATAATTGTGATTTGGCAATATTTAAATTTCTAGGTTGTTATCTAAATTAGGCGGGGTAGCTCAGTAGGTTAGAGCAGCGGAATCATAATCCGCGTGTCGGGGGTTCAAGTCCCTCCCCCGCTACCAGCCAAAATCCCCCGTCAATCAGAGTTATTTTCTGGTGTTAACCATTTGGTACCAGTGAATCAAAACCAAAAAGTTTCCCCTCCAAAAACAATTTTCGGAAATTTCAAGCTTTTTGTAATTTCCAATTACTTGACTTTTTAGTCTAAAAATATATGCTTTATAAAGCATCTTATTAATTTTAATTAGTCTTATAAATCAAATGTCACCTAAAAATTTTCTTTCAATTGCTCCTCCCTACGAAGTTGAGGATGCCTTAAGACGTTTGGGAAGGGATCTTCGGATAGCACGATTGCGCCGCAATCTAACTATTGATCAAGTCGCAGAAAAAATTCGTACGGGGAAAAGGGCTGTAGCAAATGCTGAAAATGGCAAGCCAACTACAAGTATAGTAACTTATGTCACGCTTTTGTGGGTTTATGACCTAATGCACCCATTTCACGAACTTGCTAATCCTCACTCGGATATAGAAGGTTATGCACTTGAACGTCTTTCAGGTCGCAAACGTGCCCGTACCCCAAAGGTATTAGATAATGATTTCTGATTTGGGGTCTACGGAATGCTATGTATATATCGTATTACCAGGCAAGAGTGATTTTGTAACTGCAGGTCGATTCCAACTTGAATGTAATAGTTCTGGTATTCCTGTAGGTAGGTTTGTCTACGGAAAAAGTTATCTTAGTAATCCAGATGCTGTCTCGATTGATCCCATTGGGCTCAAATTAGGAGAAAGTATCTTTTCAATAACTTCACTCAAGGGAGTTTTTGGTGCCCTTCGTGATGCTGGACCTGATTACTGGGGGCGGCATATCGTTGAAAAATACTCAGGAATACCTCAATTAGGTGAAATAGACTATTTGTTAAATTCTATGGATGACAGTGCAGGAGCACTGAACTTTGGGCGCAACAAATCACCACCGGCCCCAAGACGCAAGTTCAATAAAACTTTGGACCTGAAAAAGTTAATAACAATTTCAGAAGCTATTATTGCAGACGAGTTTGTACCCCAAGGTGCTGAGACCCGTCAAGTTAGGGATTTAAATCTCATCGGCACTTCAATGGGGGGAGCACGACCTAAAGCAGTAATAGAAGATGTTGACGGGCTTTGGCTTGCCAAATTCACAAGGCCCGACGACCAATGGAACCATGTAAGGATTGAAAATGCTATGCTCAAACTTGCCAAGGTCTGCGAAATTAAACCTGCACAGAGCAAGGTAATTAAGGTTGCTGGTCGTGACGTACTTCTAATTAAACGTTTTGATCGGGAACGGACTGAGCAGGGCTATTTACGTTACAGAATGATGAGTGGGTTAACGGTCCTACGAACGGAAGACTCTCACTTAAGTCGGGACCGTTGGTCTTATGTTATTTTGGCTGAGGAGTTAAATCGCATTAGTACACGACCCAAAGCTGACTTGGTAGAATTATTCAAGCGCATGGTTTTCAATGCACTTATCTCAAACACTGACGACCATCCGCGCAACCATGCAGTCATCGCGAAAAACTTGCATTGGGAACTTTCTCCGGCTTATGATCTGACACCCTCCAAGTTGATCAGTCAGGACCGTCGAGACCTGGCACTAATCTGCGGTGACTTTGGTAGATATGCCAACGCTCAAAACATGCTTTCCCAATGTTACCGCTTTAATCTCGAAAAGGAAGAAGCAGCCTCAATAATCAACACAATGGAAGATCAGGTCAAAAATCAATGGTACAAAATTGCACGTCGTGAGGAAGTATCCGAAAAAGATTGTGAAATGCTTAGTAATGCCTTTGCTTATCAGGGTTTCCGATACACCCCTGAATTCCCAAAAATTTAGGATTTCTACCAAAACATTTGGAGGATAAATTTTATTACCTCATGCCTTCATAATTTCAGGTTGATCAAATGCTGTGACCGTGAAAATTTTTCCTACATATTTTTCAACCTGAACAAGACAGGTATGAGCAGAAGGTCCCTGTCCCAAACTTGATGTTCCCTTGTCCAAAGTGAGAACATTCGGGTTGCCATGGAGACACAAACTACCAATTTTGCCAGGTTTTTCGGGATCATACCAGGCACCGGTACTCATTTGAACCACGTCTTCAAGAATCTTGTCTGAGACAATGGCAGTTGCCAAACAAGCTCCTCTCTCGTTATACACCCTTAACGTATCACCGGTCTTAATCCCCCTATCAACAGCGTTTTCAGGATGGATCATCAAGGGTTCCCTACCTTTTTTCTTGAGAGACCTGCTGTGGGAACCGTGGTCCAGCTGCGAGTGGAGTTTCCCTTCTGGCTGGTTGGAAATCAGATGAAGCGGATATTCCGTGGATTTATTACCCAACCACTCCACTGGTTCATACCATTTTGGATGACCTTCACAGTCATCATAACCATATCCTTCAATGGTTTTTGAGAAAATCTCAATTTTTCCTGATGGTGTCGGCAAGGGTTTCTCCTCAGGTGCATTTCTAAAGTCCCGGAGAAAAACCAGTGGTTTGGTTACCTTCTCCAGGCTATACCATCCCTCACATCTGAATGTATCAATATCCGGGAGATCAATACCAACTTCAGCTGACCTGGACCGTGAAAGGTTATAGAGATATGCTATCCAATCACCCTCATCCAAACCTTCTGCAAACTCTTTCCAACACCCCAAACGTTTGGACAAGGCACAAAAAATATCGAAGTCTGATCTGCATTTTCCGGGAGGTTCGGCTGCTTTCGACATGTAAAACAGAAAGGCACTCCTTGAAATGGCGAAATCATTTCTTTCGAGTGAAGTTGCACAAGGTAGAATGATATCCGAGTGTTTTGCCGTGGCATTCCAACACCAGTCATTGACAATTATTGTAGAGGGCTTTTGCCAGGCACGGATCAGTTTGTTTATATCCTGGTGTTGGTGAAAGGGATTACCTCCAGCCCAATAAATCAAATCAATGAAAGGGTAAATTCTCTTCTCACCGTTATAATCATACTTTTTACCCGGATACAGCAGCATATCACTGATCCTGGCAACCGGTATAAACGATTTGATTGGATTGGTTTTTTGACTGATCGATTTCGCGGGTATTATGATTTGTTCTTCGCCGATAGAATTCACGGCTCCATAACCAAAACCAACCCCTCCCCCTGGCAATCCTATTTGACCAAGCATTGCTGCCAGTGCTGTAGCTGCCCAATATGGCTGTTCTCCATGATGTTGCCTTGTTAAGGACCAACTCACGGAAATCATGGTTCTGACCGAAGCCATTCTTCTGGCTATTGATACTATGGTTTCTGCCGGAACACCGGTAATTGCTGAGGCCCATTCAGGAGATTTGTCAATACCATCCGTAACTCCTGTAAGATAATCCCTGAAAGTTTCAAAACCTACCGTATGGGTATCAAGAAATTCACTGTCATGTAGATCGGCCTTGACCAATACATTGGCCAAGCCCAGAATTAGTGCTGTATCCGTACCAGGTAACAAAGGAACCCACTGTCCCTTAACCGAATCAAGAACATCTGATTCTATGGGGCTGAAATTAATGAAGTTTGTTCCCGAGTGAAATGCACTTTCCAAACCGTCTAGGGTGGAATGATTACCTAAGCCACCAGAATTGATCTGGCTGTTTCTAATGGGAACACCTCCAAAAGCAACGAATAGTCTGGTATTTCCCTTAATTGACGACCAAGAAGTCGCTTGATCCAGGAGTGTCATTAATGGGCCTAGGACATATGGCATTATGACTTCGCCTGCAGCAAAACTGTAGGTATCCCTTCTTGTGGTGAAACCTCCAATGCAGTTCAGAAACCGTTTCAACTGGCTTGGGGCGTGGTGGAACCTCCCTGCACTGGCCCAGCCATAGGTACCGCCAAAGATTGCTTCGTTGCCAAATGTGTTAATCACCCTTTGCAGTTCTTCGGCAACAAGAACTTCAACCTTCTCCCATGAAACCTCATAAAACGGTTCACTTCCCCGCTTATGGTTATTTGAACCCGGTCCATTATCCAACCAACTTTTCCGAACCATCGGGGCATAGACCCTGTTGTCTGAATAAAGAACATCGACAATCCCCCTGCCGATCGGCGAAGGGTTTTGATCATGTTCGAATGGATGTAATTCCTTTACTCTTCCATTCTGTGTCTCAACCCGATAGGCACCCCAATGGTTGCAAGTCAGGGGAAGTTTTGAAATATCAACTTTTGACTGCATAGTTGCAAATTAATGAATTATTACTTTTTTGAAAATACCAGAGGCTGAATTAATGGTACGAAGATTACTTTGCTATGGTGACAGCAATACCCATGGAACACCCCCGATGTCTCATATGAATGAACAGAAAAGGTTTGATCCTGAAACCAGATGGACAGGACAACTTAAAAATTTGATAGCTCCTGAATGGGAAGTTATTGAGGAAGGTTTGCCAGGCAGAACAACACTGCACAATGATCCCATTGAAGGAGATCATATGAATGGCCTTGCCCACCTTCCGGTTTCTCTCAATTCACACCGCCCGCTGGACCTTGTTTGTATTCTGCTTGGAACCAATGATTTAAAGGCCAGGTTTTGTGTCTCCCCCTTGGAGATACTGATTTCACTCAGGTGGTTGGCCCAAGCTGTAACTTCATCCAACACGGGTCCAAACCAAACTTCACCTGAAGTATTGATTGTTCTTCCTCCACCGATTCAGGAAATCGGTATCTTCTCGGATATCTACCACGGAGGAAACAAAACTGCCACGCAATTGAAAGAATTGGCACCAGGGTTTTTCAAGGAAAACAATTTGAATTGGATGGATGCCAGTGAAAATATGGAAGTCTCACCGGTGGATGGTATCCATTTTGACATCAAAGGCCATCGACTATTGGGGGAAGCCTTGGCTAAGATCATTGGTGAAAAGTTCTAACTTTCTCAGATTTAGAAGTTAAACCTATTTTAGGGGGTTGTTAAGTGCCTGACGAAATCTGTCTCTTGCTTCAGGGCTATGGATGTAATCATACCTCCGGGGATATTGTTTACCTGGTTCTATGTCCAGCGAAACAAATACCGGCCCTTTTCTAGCTATTATGTCTGGTAGCATCCCTTGCATTTCAGATAGAGATGAAAACTCAAAAGTATGTGGATAACCACATGCTTTTGCAATTGGTGAAAAAGCAATGGTTTTCCCACCTGGAACAGGATGATTTCCATTTACCTCATACGTCCCGTTGGCAAATACAAGGTGAAACAGATTTACTGGACCTGCTTCACCGATAGTGGCTAAAGTACCAAGGTTCATCAGAAGGCTGCCATCACCGTCAAATACAAACACTCTCCTATCCTCGTTTGCCAAGGCCAGCCCAAGACCATGCGACGATGCTTGTCCCATAGTACCGGTAGCGACGTAATTCAAATCTCTGGGTTTGATTTCCATCCAGTCAAACAATGTCTGATATACAGCAACAACTATATCTTCCTCTTCAATATACTCCCCAAGGGTGATTAAAGCTTCATCTCTTTTCATCATGCTACTGGTGCCCTACCGATTAAAAAAACATGCGGTTTTGATTCAACATAACAGGATTCAATCCTGGGTTGAATTTCCAACACATCCTTGGGTTCCTGAATCAGACTAAAGGGTACTGACATAGCTTCTAGAACAGATGGAATAACCCGAACTCCATAGACCTTGGATTCTTCCGGCTTTGATCCGGGTTCCTTACCCTGTAAACCGACCATCATTACTATCGGGAGTTGATAATCCATAGCGATTGCACGAATTGAATTCAAAGAATCCATCAACCCTGTCTGCTGCATCAAAAGTACTGCTCTCGTACCGTTATAGGACATAGCGGCACAAATTGAAACGCCTTCATCCTCTTTGCAAACCCTGATTAATCTCAGGTCCTTATGCTTGGTAATGGGCCATAACAAGCCGCTGCTTGTCACAATGTCAGGTAGAGAAGCAATAAATCTTATATCAGCCGCCTTAAGTTGGTTGATGATTTGCCTGCCCGATGGAAATTCTAGCGAATTCATTTCAACGGCCTATTGATAAAAAATCTTCAATATACCTGGCAGCTATATCAAGATGAGTTTCTAGACCTAGGGTAATTCGGAGACAAGATGTATAACTATCTGAAGCAAATCGTCTTACCCACACCCCTTTCTCTCTCAAATGTAATTCTGTTTCTGCAGCAGTTGGCCCATGCTCTGGAAATTCCAGCAGGAGAAAATTGGCCTGGCTGGGATAGACCTTTAATCCCATTGTTTCAAAAGCCAAAGTAAATTTGACACGCATGTTTCTATTGTGGGTTATAACCCAATTTATGTGGTCTTGATCCTCAAGGGATATCAAACCCATCCTTAAGGAGGTTGAGGATAGTGGAAACGTCAAACTCGCCTTGTTGATAATATTTTGAACTTCCCTTGATGAATAGGACCAACCAATTCTTGCCCCTGCCAGTCCGAAAACCTTTGAGAAGGTCCTCGTAAACACAACATTTGAGTGTTGTTCAACAAGTGCCCTCATCTGGTTAAAACAACCTTCATCAACATATTCCTCATACGCACAATCAACTATCAACAATATTCTTGTGGGAAGGTTCTGGTGTAGCCTCTGGATCTCCTTGAAAGGTATTGTGGTTCCAGACGGATTGTCAGGATTAGCTAAATATATAATGTCAACCTTGGCCAAATCCTGGGCAAGAAAATTATCCACAACGGCGGTAAATTCATGATCCACGACTGAAACTGATTCCCCACCAGCAGCCAAAGCATAACGGGGGGTTTTCAAATAGGAATTATGTGATCTCAGCATTTGGTTACCTTGTCCAAGGTAACACCTTACCAATCTGGCCAAAAGATCATCAGAACCGCACCCGATGGCTATCCTGTCAGGATCCAGGGAGTACCTTTCCGCAAGGACCGGAACCAAGTAACGGTGTTGCTTTGTTATGTATCTCTCATTCTCGAATGCCGAATATTTTGCCGTTTCTATTGTATATGGGCTGGGCCCGAGTGCATTTTCATTGGAATTGAGTCTGATCATGGGGGGTGGCCAGGACATCTCTGGATCAATCATATGCCATGCAATTAGGTCTAATCCTGGGTTGGGTAATGGGATGGTCATAAAATTTATAACTGTATCCTGGAATCAATTTTAATCGGTTGGTCCTTACAATATTTCGTGTAACTCAATTCTCGGTTTTACTTGAATGGATCTTTTGATAATGGTTGCCACTGATTTCTTTTGGCGTCAAGGGTATTTCCCCAAATTGTTGAGATTTCACCCCCGAGCATGAAGAAATATTGATTGAAGTCTTTCGGATTTCGATTTATCCAATATTTGGTATTCAAATTAAATTTCAGTTTTCCTTATACCGATGTCAAACGCTATGCAAAACACAGGCAAAAACTTTCGGGGGCATTCCCGTCAGGAGGTTTGGAAAACGCAACCCGACCCCCTGCTGTCCGAAGTTGGTCCTGGCAAACCCTGTGGCGAATTTTTTCGTAGGTTTTGGTTACCAATTGCCTTAACCGAACAAGTTAAGGAACTTCCCCTTCGTATTCGAATACTTGGTGAAGATCTTGTCCTATTTCGTGAAAAACTAGGAGAACTTGGTTTAGTCCATCTCCATTGTTGTCACCGCAATATGTCTCTGGAATTCGGAATTATTGAAGAAGGTGGTATAAGGTGTAGTTACCACGGTTGGAAATACGCACTGGATGGAACTATTCTTGAAACACCTTGTGAACCTCCAGCCAGTCAGGTAAGGTTTAAAACCTGTCTGGGAGCGTATCCGGTTGTGGAATATAAAGGGATCATTTTTTCCTATATGGGACCCAACGATTTATGCACGCCTTTTCCCTATATGGATACCTTTGATGAGGAAGGAGATGTCATGATTCCCTACCTGATTGAATCTCCATGCAACTGGCTTCAGGTAATGGAAAATGCCTGGGATCCCTATCACGTAGTATACCTGCATACCAAGGCCGTCAGAACCCAGTTTATAGAAGCCTTTGCAGAAATGCCCAAAATCCAGTTCCATGAGCGGGAATATGGAGACTTTTATACCAATACCAGAAGGGTTGATGATATCATCTGGATCAGAATACATGACCTGTTTCTGCCCAGTTATACCCAGAATGGAGGTCATTTCCCAATCCCCGATCAATCCCGATACTTTGGTCGTTGTGGCCTAAGCAGATGGGTGACACCAATAGATGATACCAGAACCATGGTTATTGCCTGGAGACATTTTCGTGAGGGTGATGATCCAAGGGGATTGACTGATCCCAATGAAGTAGGATTGGGGAAAACCGATTTTTATGGACAAAGTGGAGAACGGGATTATGAAACTAGACAATTGGATCCCGGTGATTATGATGCCTGGGTTTCTCAAGGTCCGGTAAATATTCACAAAAGGGAAAATCTGGCTTTTACAGATAGGGGCGTTGCCAAGGTTCGAAGAAAACTCCGATCGGTCCTGAATGACCTTTCTGAAGGAAAATATGTTCAAAGGCCATCTGATGCCTATCAGAATCCAATTCCCACTTATGGTGGCGATACCATGCTGAATATTCCCCTTCAGGAAGGACGGGATGATGCGGCCATCCAGAAAATCGTAGCACTCAAGGTAGCTGAAATCTACCAATCTGGAGACAAACTAACTGGAAAAAAAAGGAAAGAATTTATTGTGAAAGAACTTATGGATTATGAAAAAAGCTGGGGTAATGAGAAAGTCGGTTAATCCAGGCAAAGTAGAATGGTCGGGGGAGAATCCAGGAATTTACCTCAAGGAAGATACAGATGGAGATTACTCTGCCCTGGGATTGTTTTTCCGAATTGTTTTATCTCCTTACGGTAGTGGTACCGGAGCTATAATACTTGGGGAACCTGATACTCCGTCAGGATGGCCTCATGTGCCCAACTTCACCATTACTGATAATCAAAGATTATTCATTTGGCTGATTGAAGGTTGGGTAAGGAAAATGCCGACTTTCGTAGGTAGAATAGGTCTCAAGCACATGACTTGGCTAGATTTGCTTGGGTCGGCCAAACACCCGACCGATTTGAAATCCAAATATACCGAATCATTAATTGGCAAAAATATTGAGATACAGATGATTTGGCAGGAGTTGGGTTCACCTCTCCCAGTTGAGCTGACCAAGGCCAATTCCGTAACTAAAGCGCACGAAATGTATGCTGTTTTCCTGGAAGCAAAAAAGGCTCATATTAGAATCAACAACACTCCACTTAGAGGTAACGTTGCTTCCAGACAATTTTTTGGAAGAACCATGAGTACTGCCTTTTTAGCACTTTCAGAAACTTGGGTAACACCAAATAAAATGAGTGATGATCATGCCGCTTGATAATCCCATAATGCCAGGTAGAGTAGATTGGACTGGTGAAAATCCAGGTATACTTCTAAAAGGTGACAATGATGAATTCTCTGCCATGGCCTTGTTTTTCAGGGTTTCCTGGTCACCAGCTGGACAGGGGCAACTATTACTACTGTATTCCGATCTTCATTCAAATCATGGTTCTTGTTCCCGCCCTAATGTTCTGGTCGGTGATAATCCCGGACTTTCCGATTATCTAATGAAAAATTTTATTGGTAAACTCGGAGCTTTCAGAGATGCCAAGCCTTATAGCCATCTTAGATACCAGCAAGCTTTCAATATACGTCCCTCAGGAGATCCTTCTAGTCATCGATATTCAGAAACCATTTCTGCTGAAGAACTGGTTATCGAGTTGGTTTGGGAAGATTTGGAAAAACCACGAATGTTGGAATTGGTTCCTGAACAAACGGGAACCAAGGAACATTTGATGTCCACTCTTCTGGTACCGGCTAAATCAGCAAAAATCATAGTCAATGGTCGAACTCTTCCAGGTAAAATCGGTACCAGGATTCAGGCAGGGATGGAAACAACGACAGCGTTTTTGTATTTTAGCGAAACCTGGGTTGTTCCTGAGGAATAACCAGCATGCATACCCCGATATCCCAAGAGGACCAGCTTGCATTCGATTATACAATGGTCGGAGAACCTGTCTGGAACAGGATTGAAATCGCCCGGGATGTACTTCCTCTGGAGGACAATTTCCTGTTACATGCTGGACCACCATTTGAGGAAAATGAACCCTTAACCAAACCCATATTGAATTCAGCCTGTGTTGCAGCAGTATATGAAGGCCTTGCTGACAATCTGGACAGAGCTGAAGCAAAGATTCTTAATGGGGAAATCAAGCTGTTTCCTGCCCAGGATTTCAACGTCGTTACTCCTCTGGCTGCGGTGGTTTCCCCCTCAATGCCCTTGCAAGCAATTTATGATGCCCACCGAGGTTCAGTCAGGACCTTTTCTCCCATAAACGGGGGTAATGCACCCGCTGCACGGCTAGGATTAAAATCAATGCAGGTTGTGGAACATCTAAAGTGGTTGAATTCTGAATTTGCTGAAACTCTCGCATCAGGCCTGGCAGAAGGGATTAGTCTTGTACCGATTGCCAAAATGGGTCTTGAAATGGGCGATGATTGTCATGGAAGGACATTTCATTCTACCCAAATCCTGGCTGAGGAGCTCAAATACCGAACCTCAAACGGAATAATCAATACAAAATGTTCTGAATTTTTGAAAAATTGCCCAAGCCTTTTTCTGAACTTATGGATGGCAGCAACAAAATGCATGCTGGTTCTTGGAGAGAACGTCCCAAATTCCAGTCTAATTACAACCGCTGGAGGAAATGGCAAAAAAGTCGGAATAAAGATTTCTTCCAGTCCAGATAGGTGGATAACGTCCACTGCCGAGCCACCTGATGGATCCTTTGACGTTGATGTCTCTCGGGCAAGAGCACTAGGTGCAATTGGAGATAGTGCTCTGGTTGATATTTATGGGCTGGGGGCAATGGTTATTCACCTTGATTCCACTACGCATCAGAAAATGACCCCCTACTTGCCAACAGATTTCCAACACTTACGAAAAAATCTTCCGGCAGGAGACCATATCGGTTTTTTGGGGCTTGACATAAAACTGGGTATTATGGCACAGCGTGTTGTTGAGTTGGGTAAGTGCCCTGTCATTTCACTTGGTATTCTGGATAAAGAGGGTTTGCTAGGTAGACTTGGGGGTGGAATTTACAAAATGCCTATAACTCTCTTCCATGAAGCACTCAATCAAATGGAAAGTCCCGAACAATGAAGTACAACCTTCTGTCAGCAGCAGAGATTTCCCAAAAAATCAAATCTGGTCAAACAACTGCATCAGCAGTTATGCAGGATTGTTTGGAGAGGATCAGAGAAAGAGAGGACCTGATCGGGGCCTTTTCCTACATTGATTATGACAAGGCTTTGGAATTAGCACATAATGCGGATAAAAATCCCTTTGATGGTTCCCTTTTTGGAGTTCCCTTTGCAGTTAAGGACATAATTGACGTAGAAGGGTATCCCATATCTCAAGGTTCAACCATTTATAACAGCAGAACTCCTGACAAAAGCGCTGAATGTATAAGGAGACTTACTAAGGCTGGGGCTATACCAATAGGGATAAGTGTTTCTACTGAATTTGCCTGTTTTACACCCGGAAAAACGGTTAATCCCCATAATCCTTCCCATACTCCAGGTGGATCTTCTAGTGGTTCAGCTGCCGCAGTCTCCGATAATATGGTTCCTTTTGGATTGGGGTCCCAAACAGCAGCATCCCTGATTAGACCAGGTAGTTATTGTGGGATTTTTGCCTATAAATCATCAAATGGTTATTTTAATTTGGATGGTATACTGGCCCTCTCTTCCAACCTCGATTCCCTTGGTGTTCTGGCCCGAGGAGCAGAGGATCTTCAACTCACCAGAAGCGTTCTCAAGGGTGATCAGCAAAGTGATATCAATTCAAATGCCAATCCGCGAGTAGCCTTTATGAAAGGTCCCCATTGGGAGGAATTGTCAGATGACGCGAGGGAAAATTTCAAAAAAGCTTTTGTTCTTCTGAAGGAGAAAGATGTCCGGGTTAAATATGTCAACCATCCCAAGGAATTTGATCATCTGACAGAAGCACATAAAACTGTCATGACCAAGGAGATTTCACAATCCCGTAAGTTTGAGTACGAAAACCATCGGGCCTTACTCAGCGCAAAATTCATAGAATTGGTTGAAGAAGGCTTGTCAAGATCTGATGAAGATTACCTGGAAGCTTTGAGTGCCAGAGAACGAGGATTGAGGGTTCTATCCCTTATGTATAACATTTACGATGTAATTATAGCTCCGGCAACCTCCGGAGAAGCACCAAAAGGATTAAAGGCTACTGGTGACCCATTGTTTAGTCGAGACTGGACATTGTTACAGTTACCTGCTGTTTCATTACCCTTTGGACATGGAAGGAACAAACTTCCTTTATCCATTCAGATAATCGGCTGGTATGGTAAGGATAGTGATCTAATTGACTACTCAGCCCGGATTAATCACTTACTCAGATTATAATATCCGGACTTTTGGTTCTGCATCAGATCTAGAAGAAAGCCTGTAAGCCGGTTTGCGCTCTTCCCAGAATCAAGGCATGAATATCATGGGTTCCTTCATAGGTGTTTACAGTTTCCAGGTTTTGTGAATGTCTTATTACCTGGTATTCAGCCTGAATCCCATTTCCTCCAAGCATATCTCTGGCCATCCGTGAGATATCCAGTGCTTTCCCACTATTGTTCCGTTTAATCAGGGAAATCATTTCGGGAGTAAAGAGATCTCTATCCATCAGCCTCCCAACCCTTAAGGATGCCTGAAGACCAAGGGTTATTTCAGTTTGCATATCAGCCAGTTTTTTCTGGAAAAGTTGTGTGTTTGCAAGAGGTCTTCCGAACTGTCTTCTTTCCATTCCATAGTCACGGGCCAACTTCCAGCATTCCTCAGCAGCACCCATTGTCCCCCAAGCAATACCGAACCTGGCTCTGTTCAAGCACCCAAAGGGGCCACTCAATCCCTCTGCGTCGGGCAATAAGGAAGATTCGCCTACCCTTACCCCATCCATTACAATACTTCCGGTACAAGATGTCCGCAAGGACAACTTGCCGTTGATTTTTGGTGCTGTCAAACCATTAAAATCCTTCTCAAGGATGAACCCCCGAATGGGTCCATCCTTACCACCCAATTTGGCCCAAACTATGAAAACATCAGCCTGGGGTGAATTTGATATCCAGGTCTTGGTTCCGTTCAATTCGTATCCATTGGCTGTTTTTGTGGCAATTGTTTTCATACCTCCAGGATCTGAACCTGCTTCTGGTTCTGTCAGTCCAAAACAGCCCACAAATTCTCCACTCGCCAGTTTGGGCAGATATTTGGTACGTTGCTCATCAGTTCCATAAGCCAGGATTGGATAGCATACCAGGGAGGATTGGACACTCATCGCCGACCTGTAGCCTGAGTCAACTCTTTCTATTTCTCTTGCAACCAATCCATAGGTGACATAACCGGACTCCGATCCACCATATCGTTCCGGTAAGGTTGTACCCAACAACCCTGCCTCACCCATTTTGGCAAACAAATCCCGGCTGGATTTTTCCTCCAAATAATCGGCGGTTACCTGTGGCCTCAATTCACTTTGACAAAAGGCCTGGGCTGCATCCTTAAAGAGTATTTCATCATCCTCCAACTGATCTTCCAGCAGAAATGGATCTTGCCAATCGAAGGTAACTTTTGACTTGGTATCTTTTTTCATTTTCTCACCTGGTGGAATTAAACCTTAATCTCCAACTATCTTTCATTCAAATTTTGATTCTGTTCGTCAGACTTGGATACATCATATAGTCTCGGTACGGTAACTCTAAGTGTGAATTCGGGTTGATTATGAAATATTCAACCATCTGAATTAATAAATATACAGGAAGTCTTCAAAATTCTTTCCAAAAAGCATACATTTGGCGGCGGAGACGTGGCCGAGTGGTCGAAGGCGCTCGCCTGCTAAGCGAGTGAACGGGAAACCGTTCCGAGGGTTCGAATCCCTTCGTCTCCGCCACTGGTAGAACATTTGCCCTTACTTTCATCAAATTGTATTGGCATTCCTATGCCATTCTTCTCCTTATTTCCCTTATGAAATTTGAAAGTGACAAAATCATTGTATCTTTGTTTACAGGAAATTTCTCCTCGCCAGGGTAAATCACAAATTTCTCCTTTACCTTCAAATCTTCACAAGCAATATGAAAACCCTTTTCGAGTTTTGGTGTACGGCTGGCCTTTATTTCAACTGCCCAAAATTCATCTAATCCAAACTCCAGGAGTAAATCAATTTCAGCACCAGCGGAGGTTCTATAGAAGTAGGGGTTAACCCCCCAAGGAAGTGATGAAATAATTTTCTCAATCACGAATCCTTCCCAACTTTTGCCACATACAGGATGTCCAAGCAGGGAATCATAATTGGGTATTCGCAAAAGGGAATGAACAATCCCACTGTCTCTAACAAAAATTTTTGGTGATTTAACAAGTCTCTTCTGCACATTACCGCTCCAGGGTTCAAGCCTGCGGACCAATAATAAATCCACCATAAGGTTCAGGTATCTGCTAATCGTGACACTCGATACTCCTAATGAACCTGCCAATTTTGAAGCGTTGAATAACTCTCCTTGCGAGTAGGCTAGCATTGTCCAAAAACGGAGGAGAGTAGTTGCAGGAATGTAAGGCCCCATTTGAGGAATGTCTCGTTCCAGGTAAGTTCGAATAAAATTCTGACGCCATTCATTGCTGGCTTGATCACTCAAAGCTGTGTAACTGTCTGGGAATCCACCACGCATCCACAATTTTAGCAATGCTTCACCTTCCGGTTTTTCGATTTCAAAGGGATTAAGGCCCGCTAGTTCAGTATAGTGAATGCGACCTGCAAGACTCTCGGAACTCTGCTTGAGTAATTCATTTGATGCAGAACCCAAAACAAGAAAAAAACCATTGCCACCCCTTTCCCGTCTTCTGGTATCAATTATACCCCGCAATGATCTGAATAAATCGGGATAGCGTTGAATTTCATCCAAGATTACCAGTTTATCTGCGTGAAGATTTAAATAATGCGTTGGATATTTCAATTTTTCGATGTCAACCAGATTCGCAAGGTCAAGATACTTTGATGGTTGATGTTTTGCGATTTCCAAGGCAAGAGTGGTCTTGCCGATTTGACGCGGTCCAAGAATAGCAACTGTAGAATTTTGACCCAAGTTTCGTCTAATAGATTGTTTGAGTTCTCTTACTATCATCCTTGTATTATTAATATATTATATTAAATTTACAAGGTTATTTTACAATCTTGCGGTGAATACAAACCTTAACCACCGCATATTTTGCAGTGATTTAACTTGTTTCTGCGGTGAAATAATCCTATATTTCCATTATATTATGCGGTGATTATTATGTGGATACATGAGCATCAAAATTGGCCAAATTTCACTTGGGACTCAAATGCCATTATATCCAAGCTAGCTACTGTTAGGCAACGTCAGGGGTTTTTACTTGGTAAAATGGAAAGTCTCGGCTTTGAACTTAAGCGAGAGGCTAGCCTAAGAACGCTGACCAATGATGTTGTGAAATCATCATCTATTGAGGGCGAAATTCTAAATTTGGAAGAGGTCCGATCATCAATTGCCAGAAGATTAGGTATTGATTATCCACGGCAAATAACAGTCAACCGTGAAGTAGAAGGTATCGTTGACATTACGCTGGATGCAACGCAAAATTTTTCAGGTCCTTTGACAAAGGAAAGGCTGTTTAATTGGCATGCAGCATTGTTTCCAACTGGTCTTAGCGGTTTGCGTGGAATTACAGTTGGGGACTGGCGTAAACCAGATGAAGGCCCCATGCAGGTTGTATCTGGTCGCATTGACAAACCGAAAGTGCACTTTGAAGCACCTAATGCTTATCGGCTAGAATTAGAAATGAAAGCGTTTCTTGAGTGGTTCGAAAAATCCCACGATTTAGAACTTGTTTTGAAAGCAGGTCTCGCTCATTTATGGTTTGTAACAATTCATCCCTTTGAGGATGGAAATGGTCGTATAGCCCGAGCAATTGGCGACATGGTACTAGCTAGAGCAGATGGTACAAAGGATCGCTTCTACAGTTTATCAACCCAGATAGAGAACGAGCGTAAGAATTATTATAACCAACTTGAAAAACAACAACGTAGTTCAACAGACATCACAGGCTGGCTTTCATGGTTTTTGGACTGTCTTGGGCGGGCAATTTCAAATGCTGAAACCACCATTGGGAATGTTCTATACAAGGCACGGCTTTGGGAAATCATCAATCAAAAACCAGTTAATAAACGTCAGCGAATAATCATCAACCGAATGCTAGAGGATAACTTCGAAAGGTTCATGAAAACTTCCAAATATGCCAAAATGGCTGAATGCTCAAATGATACAGCATTAAGAGATATCCAGGAATTGAAGGAAAGGGAAATCTTCATTCAAAACTCCGGTAGGGGACGTAGTACAAGCTACAGATTACCATACAAGAATGAAAAACCTTTTATCGACAAATAATCAAATTTGGATTTTTACTCCTGATAAATACCGTTTATCTTCATATGACTGATGATTTCAGTGATTATAGAAATCGGCTTAAAACATGCAGTTGATGAATTATTTAATAGACGTGCCCTTAATAGAGGTACCCTAGATTGTGTAGATGAACTGGATATACCTGTTATTCTGAAACCCTGAACGTGTCAAATGCTTCAGATTAGTTAATAAAAATTACGAATTGATTTGCTAGATAAACAAATCTATATTATTCTTTTATGACTGAAGAACCTGACAATCGAGCACTTGAACAGCGAATAGAACTTCAGAAGAAGGATTTTAAGATCATGGAAGCCAATGTAGAAAAAACCTTGAACGCCATGCGGAAGGAAGCTTCCGAACGAAGTGAATCTCAAACCAAATGGATGATTGGGGTTGTAGCCGTGGCCACAATTATTATCATTGGTGTGCTGGGTTAGGTTGTAAAGACTTCAGGTATCTCCTTGTGATGATTAGGGCAAGTTATCCTGAAAACCACCAAAAACACGATTTACCTTATCGTCATTTTCGTTTTAACACACCTATTCAAACTTCGAGGTATTCCCAAGCACATTGAAAAGCAATCCCTTTCTGTTTTCAATGACTGCCGAGTGGAGGTGCTCATTGACAAAGACAATGTGTTGTGCTTATTCGTCATCTTATATTTTTCTTGGGTCTTCGTCCTTTTTGATGGGTAACAAGTGTTTCAAATGTATAGTTGAAGGTGAAATACAAGAGTATTTTTATGACAACCAACTCGAAAAGCAACAACGTAATTCGACAGACATCACAGGCTGGCTTTCATGGTTTTTGGACTGTCTTGGGCGGGCAATTTCAAATACTGAAACCACCATTGGGAATGTTCTATACAAGGCACGGCTTTGGGAAATCATCAATCAAAAACCAGTTAATAAACGTCAGCGAATAATCATCAACCGAATGCTAGAGGATAACTTCGAAAGGTTCATGAAAACTTCCAAATATGCCAAAATGGCTAAATGCTCAAATGATCCAGCGTTAAGAGATATCCAGGAATTGAAGGAAAGGGAAATCTTCATTCAGAACCCCGGTAGGGGACGTAGCACAAGCTATAGATTACCGTACAAGAATGAAAAACCTTTTTCGACAAATAATCAAAATTGGATTTTTACTCCAAATAAATACCGTTTATCTTCATATGACCGATGATTTCAGTGATTATAGAAATCGGCAAAATACATGCAGTTGATGACTTATTTTTCCATCTCCAACTATAGTCCTATAAGCAAATCAGGGAACTTGTGTACAAAACCTGATTATTTCTTTGGCGACCTTTTCACCTGCTTCCAATAAAATGGAATGTTTATATTTTGGCAAAATGACCAATTCCGAATTGGGTAGAGCCGATGCTATTTGACGGTTCAATCGTGGGTTACAACCACCATCATTCTCACCGGTAAGTACAAGGCAAGGGCATTTGATTTCATGTAACCAAGGTTTCATTTCGGTACCTGCGTAAATTCTGAAGACATTCAGGAATACTTCTGGATTAGTGCTGATCACCTGATTAAGGCGCGTTTCAACAATTTCAGGGTGATTCTGGATAAAATCATCTGTAAACCACCTCTCAGTAAGCGTTTTCAGTACCTGATCGATACCCTCTGTTTCCATTGCTTTTACAACCCGCCATACGTTTGATGAATCCTCTCTTGTTCTGAAAGCCGCTGTAGAGAGCAGACCCAGTGATTTAACTCTTTCTGGATACTTTCTAGCGTAGGCAGGCCCAATCATACCTCCCAGGGAGTGGCCTACAAAATGCGCACGATCAATATCAACCACACAACGAAGTTGTTCCAGGTCCTCAACTAAACTTTCCAAACTGATCTCTTTCCCAGGTAAAGGAGCACTACCATGTCCACGCAGGTCATAGGAAACAATTTTGAAATAGTCTTTCAGAATAGAAGTCACATTATTCCAGGCGACTCTTGAAGCACCTATCCCATGAATAAGAAAAAGTGGGGGACCAGACCCTTGAATTGAAAAGGGACAGATTTCACTCGTATCGTGTTCCATAACTATTTGACAACCCCCTGCTGAAAATGAGGCATTACTTCTTCTGATATCCGTTGAATATTATCGACCATTTCGGAATGCTCGGCTCCAAAACTAATATTCAGGATAACCCGGTCAATTCCAAGTTCAGAATAAACTGACAGTTTATCAATCATTTCGTTTTTATTACAAATTAGCAGACTCCTAGCCAATTCCTCCTTGGTTTGGTCTCTGGGTAAAGGCTTCACCATTCCGCGCTCAACAATTCCGGGACCGGTAAAGACATTATCAAATCGACTATAATAAGAATGGGCCAATTCAATTTTTGAGAGTAAATCCTCCTCTGAAACTGTACAATGGGCCAATCTTGATAAACTGAGTGTGGGATTTGCTCCTGTGGACCCCAATTCCTCCTTACCTCTATTGAAAGCTTCGACCTGATCAACCAAAAGTTGACGATTCCCCGCTAAAGGCGTTGTCTGGATATGAAAACCTCTCAGAACACAATGATATATTCCCTCAGGAACCATTACAGCCATCATGATTTTTGGTGATCCTGATGAAAATGGCCTCGGCATTATGGTTAGTTCATCAAAATTGTAATATTTCCCTCTCCATGAAACTTCCTCTTGGCTAAGCAATGCCTTTAGAACATCCAAAGATTCATCAAACCTTTCTCTGGTTTCGTCCATTGGTATTCCCATTCTTTCCATTTCATACTTGAAAGCACCCCTACCTACCCCCAAAAGCAACCTTCCCTGGCAGAAAATATCCGCCGTTATGATTTCCCCGGCAAATACCCTCATATCGTGAAGGGGAAGAACAACAACTGATGTCAAGATTTTGATTTTCCTTGTGTGTGCAGCAATTTTAGTTGCCAGGATCAGCGGGGCAGGCATCATTAAACAGTTTATAAGGTGGTGTTCGGTCGTGGAAACTGATTCAAAACCAAGTTTTTCTGCCAGAACGGCCAATTCAACCATATCAGAAAATAATCTGGTACCTCCATATGACTTAACTGGCAGATAGGGGGAAAGCTGTATACAAAAAAGCATTGTCAATCTTTATTTCGTAATCCAATTATTGTCGAATTCCAGATTACTTACTGGCCGATCAATTTGACACAAGCAGGTATTCAGAGGAAAAATCTAACACGATAAGCCCTTGGTTCCCACCCGATAAATTTCTGAATTCATTGTGTGATTGCAAATAACTCCATTGATACATGCCTTTTCTTCTTTACTTGAATACCAATTCAATTTGTTTCAAATAACCCAACAGTAGTTTAATCTTTTGCACAGTGGACAGTTTCAAAGATCTGAATAGATTTAAATATAACCTTTTGAGGAGTACCTTTGAAATTCACCTGGAATCACAATTCATTTTTAAGTGGAAAAGGGTTTACCCTTAATTCCAACGAGTTGAAGAAAAATTTGGAACTAAACCCTGACCAGAGGCCTTTTCCCAAAAGTCCTTTGGTAGCAATCAAACTTGATAACAATCCTTTAGACAGCATCACTAATCTGTTTCAAGCTGTAGATGGAAATTATTGCTTTCGACTAACACCTGAACCCTTTCCAGGTGAAATAAGCACCAAACCCGATCCTTGTTTGTTTACTTACCAACCTGCCACTTCTCCTCCCTGTTTTATAGTTCAGACCGGTGGAACCACTGGCCCAGTCAAACAAATCCTCAGATTACAGGGTACCTGGATACAAAGTTTCAAAATCAACAAACAAAACTGGTCGATTTCAACCGGGGATAATTATGGTATTCTCGGTGATTTAACCCATTCAATATCCCTATATGGTCTTTTGGAAGGTCTATATCTTGGTACGAATGTAACCCTTCTCGGTGATTGGCTTCCCAAATCACAAATTAAAGAAATTGTAGTGAGAAAAATTTCAGTCTTATATGCAACACCAATCCAGTTGCAACTCCTGATTCGTGCCTTTGAAATCCACCAGTTAAGTCCGATTAAATCCTTGCGGAGGGTTATAGTTGGTGGTTCCAAATTGTCTACCTCTCAAACACTTAAACTTACAGAAATGTTCCCGGAGGCAGAAGTAATTGAATTTTATGGTACTACAGAAACCAGTTTTATCACTGTATCTTCTTCAAATACACCGCAAGGGTCGGTAGGCAAGGCATACGAAGGAGTTGATATCAGGGTTACCGATGATAACCGGGATCTATTACCCCAAAATGAAATAGGAAATATTGAGGTCGCATCACCTTATTTGTTTGAAGGTTATATTATTGAAGGCAAGGTTTCCCTAAAACCAAATGATTACTTTCAAACCGGTGAGCGAGGATATCTTGATGATAAGGGAAATTTGTTTCTCAAGGGACGCAGGGATAGAATGATCAGCATTCATGATACCAATATTCATCCAGAAGAAGTGGAAAACTATCTGGAAACCTTGCAGGGAGTTGAAGCAGCATATGTTTACCTTGCACCAGATAAACCCAATACACACCATCTAAACGCCTGTATCTATTATAACTCGGTGAAACCCGATATTAATGATATTGCAAGTAGGTGCCGTAGTGATTTGGGAAATTACCAAGCCCCAAAATCCTATCAATTGATTGACGATAAACCACCAAAACTTCCTTCAGGTAAGTTAGATTTGGTTACAATCAAAGCCAGGCTGGGATTGGAGTGATGGCAACTGAAGCTTTTATGATTGCCGCTGCTCGAACTCCTGTGGCCCCTAGAAATGGAAATTTGAAGGATGTTGACATTTACACCTTGGGGGAGAATGCTGGTTCAACCTGTATTGCCAAGGCAGGTATCAAACATTCAATTATAGATGAACTCATTGTTGGCAATGTGTTGGGGCCTGGAGGAAATCCGGGACGTGTAATCAGTTTGCAATTGGGATTGCCGAAAGCAGTACCTGGTATTACCATAGACCGACAATGTTCCAGTGGGTTGGATGCTATCTTATTGGCTAAATCACTGATAACAAGCAATGCTGCCGAAGTGGTTTTGGTTGGTGGTGTTGAAAGTTACACACAGCGCCCAGGGATATTCCTCAGAAAAGACGGAAAGTATGAGCAAAATCCCATAGATCAGGCACCATTTACTCCTTGGGCTGAAAAAGACCCTGACATGACCAAGGCTGCCAATAGTTTGGCGGCAAGATATTCTATATCTAGAGAATGTCAGGACCAATGGGCCGTCGAAAGCCATAGAAAGGCACGGGCGAATGTGGAACGAATAAAGGAAGAAATTGTCCCCTTTCAAAATATTGCAAGAAAAGATCAATTTACCAGAAACCTGACAATGGATACTTGTCAAAGAATGTCCCCCATCTGTGGCACCATAACACCTGCAAATACTTCTGTGGCAGCTGATGGAGCAGCCTTTGTTCTTGTTGCATCAGAAAAAATTGCAAATGATTTGGAAGTACCCCAAATCAGAATCGGTAGTGGATTGACTATTGGAAATGATCCCATGATACCAGGATTAGCAACTGTTCCTGCCATCAGGGAGGTTTTGAAAATGGAAGGCTTGACCAGAGACAGTATAATATTTTATGAAATCATGGAAGCCTATTCAGCTCAGATTCTGGCTTGCCTGAACGATCTAGAATTGGACCCCGAAAGGGTAAATGTTGGAGGTGGTTCCCTTGCTAGAGGGCACCCAATAGGTGCGTCGGGTACCATACTGGCAGTAAGGTTGTTTCATGAGTTAATGGAAAATGGTGGGTTTGGTCTTGCATCAATTCCTGCGGCAGGGGGTATAGGTACGGCTATTATACTGGAAAAAGTGTAAATCCTGCAGGTAAGTAAAGCTTCCTAATCTCCAAACAGGAATTTTTTTTCATAACTAAATATAGTAATGGCTTGAAATCTATCCAATTTATTTGTGATACAGATTTTAATTTTAAGTTATATGTTTTGCTTTTTTAGGAGGGCCTTATGACCACCGAAACATCTCTACCAAATGATCTTTCCTCTTTTTGGATACCTTTTACTCCTAACAGGCAATTTAAGAAGTCACCAAGACTATTGGTGGAAGCTGAAGGTATGTATTACACCGCTGCGTCAGGTACAAAGGTTATTGATGCCAGTGCAGGACTTTGGTGTGTTAATGCGGGCCACAAAAACCCAAGAATTGTAAAGGCAATTCAAAATCAGGTTACCGAACTGGACTATTCCCCTACCTTTCAGGTAGCACACCCAAAGGTTTTTGAACTCGCAAACAAAGTCAGGGATTTGGCTCCAGAGGGTATGGAGCATGTATTTTTTACCAATTCAGGTTCCGAAGCAGTGGATAGCGCTCTTAAAATCGCCCTGGCCTATCACCGTGCCAAGGGGGAAGGTCAGAGAACCAGGCTGATTGGAAGAGAAAGAGGATATCACGGCGTAAACTTCGGAGGCATTTCTGTTGGTGGAATAGTAAACAACAGAAAAGTGTTTGGTACTCTATTGACCGGGGTTGACCACTTAAGACATACCCATCTACCCGAGTTGAACTCATTTTCCAGGGGACAACCAGAAAACGGTAAGGAACTGGCTGAGGATCTGGAACGTATTTGCGCCCTGCACGGACCTGAAACAATTGCAGCTGTGATTATTGAACCAGTTGCCGGTTCAACAGGTGTGCTCGTACCACCCTTGGGATATCTGGAAAGAATTCGGGAAATCTGTACCAAATATGACATTTTGCTGATTTTTGATGAAGTAATAACCGGATTTGGGCGATTGGGAGAATCATTCGCAGCTATCCATTATGGCGTAACTCCCGACATGATCACCTGTGCAAAGGGTTTGACAAATGGAATTATTCCTATGGGTGGGGTTGTTGTGACCAAGGATATCTATGATGCTTTCATGTCAGGACCAGAATATTTGATTGAGTTGTTTCACGGCTACACTTATTCCGGCAATCCTGTTGCAAGTGCTGCTGGACTTGCCACTTTGGAAACTTACCGGGAAGAAGGGTTGTTCGAACGTGCTAAAAGTATGACTCCCTATTGGGAGGACTGTGTTCATTCACTAAAAGGTCTGCCGAATGTTATTGATATTCGTAATGAGGGTATGATTGGTGCAATAGAGTTGGAAGCCATACCCGGAGAACCTGGCAAAAGGGGTTTTGAATTATTTGTTGATGCCTTTGAAAAGGGCCTTTTGGTAAGGGTCACCGGAGATATAATTGCGATGTCTCCTCCCCTGATAGCAGAAAAGTCACACCTTGATGAAATCATCGGTATATTTGAAAAAGTTTTGAAAGAAGGAAAATAGACCATTATTTCAAAGAGTTACTGGTAATTTTGGGAATGAGGTGCTAAAAAAGATTAGGCCACACTTTTTTGAAGTTAGTGGGTGTGTCTCTTGTAACCAAAGTGAAACGAAAGGTTTTCGATTGAAATTAGGGATCAGGTTTTGATATTTGATCTATTTTGTTCCCGACAGGGAGGGCTTTTTTGTCAATAGCACCTTCCGCCACGGAAAAGCGGATAGAGTTCTCAGATAATCAACGACTGATAGATTTGTGTGGGGTTTGTGATGAAAACCTTAACAAAATTGAGAGCAGTTTGGGTATTCATATTATCCGCCAGGGAAATTCACTTTCCCTCTTGGGTGATCCTCCAGAAATTGAAGTTGGGAATCAAACCCTGCTGCACCTGTATGAAAGAGTAAGTCAGGGTCGTCCCATAAATGAGGTTGAACTAAACCATACCTTGCAAATGGCCCTCAACAAGGGAAACATCAGCACAATGGAGCAGGAAGAAGCCAGGGATGATTTTAGTTCAGAGTTGGAGATTAGGACTCGAAAAAAGATCATCGTACCCAAATCAAAGGCCCAATTAAATTACGTAAAAAAACTTTTGTCCCGAGAGATCGTTTTTGGGATTGGACCAGCCGGTACAGGCAAAACCTACCTTTCAGTAGCCGTGGCTGTAGCCAGTTTACTTTCAAAGGAAGTTGAGCGAATTGTCATGGCTCGCCCAGCTGTTGAGGCTGGTGAACGTTTGGGGTTTCTACCTGGCGACATGAAGGAAAAGATTGATCCGTACATGCAGCCCCTATACGATGCACTGCATGATTTCCTTCCTCCGGGTACAATTGAAAAGCACATCGCATCAAGAAAGATAGAAATTGCTCCACTAGCCTTTATGAGAGGCCGTACCTTGGCAAACTCATTTATCATTCTTGACGAGGCACAGAATACTTCACGAATGCAAATGCGTATGTTTCTAACTCGAATGGGATTGGGGTCCAAGATGGCCATCACAGGTGATATTACTCAAATAGACCTTCCCCGTGGTCAAGAATCAGGTCTTATTGAAGCCCAAAAAATTCTGGGTGGAATTAAGGGGATTGCCTTTTCCGAACTGACTGCCCGGGACGTAATGCGTAACAAAATCGTATCTGAGATTATCAAGGCGTATAATGATTAAGCCTAGTGATTTATCCCACCGGGTTTGTCTGGTTATTGAGGACCACAGATGGGAAAACATCAAGATTGAGGATATTGCCGTCAAGGGAGTTAATTCAACACTTGGAGAATACGATTCCAGCCTTGAACCTTGTGAGATCCATGTACTGGCGACTGACGACAAGACAATCCAGAAATTGAATTCAAAGTTTCGAAACGAGAACAAACCGACCAATGTATTATCATGGCAGGCAGGTGATTTGCGGTTTCCAGATACTCTCGAAGAGTATGATGACCATCGGTTTTTGGGTGATATTGCTGTGTCCTTTGATACACTTCTATTGGAATCTGAAAATTATGGCTTGACACTTGATAGTCATCTAAGCCACCTTCTGGTTCATAGTACTCTTCACCTACTTGGATTTACTCACAACAATAAAACAGATCAAAAACGAATGGAAAATTTGGAAACAAGAATAATGGCTTCAATGGGATTCAATAACCCATATGTGATCCTACCTCAGGATTTTCAGTACAATATAAGCGTGTAATAGTGCAATCGATGTTGAATTTTAACCCCGTAATTTCTGGTTTCAGTTTGATCAATCCAAACCAGTGGACATCAAGGAAGAATATTGTCTGATTCTGATAGGAAAATTTCGATTACGAGCAAACATGTTTTGATTCTTTATCAATACCCTCAAAAGAGTTTACCATGTTATTGACAACAAGTGAGGCTGGACAAATTGCCACAAAAACACCTCAGGCGATGGGGTAATTATAAAAGTAGTTCGTGGACCTAATGATTGATAGTGACCGAGATGGAAAATACACCACCAAAAAAGCAAAATTATCTCAAGGAAGAGATATCCTCAAAGTCCGGTAACAATAAACCGAATGGGATAACGAAAATCCTACAGTTATTTACCGGCCCTTCCCAAGGTGAGGACAAGGTAACTGGAGACGATGACGACGTTCCTTTATCCGGAACCAACGGCTTGGATAATCTTGAGGATTCCCTAAACCAAGAAGGTATAGTTGAAGATGTTGCCGTACCTAAGGCAGATGTTGTAGCAGTATCAGATTCCGTCAAACTTAAAGAACTGGTTAAGGTATTCAAGGAAAGCGAAAGAACCAGGATTCCTGTTTTTAATGAGAACCTTGATAATCCCCTGGGATTTGTTCACTTAAAGGACATAGCCCTGAAATATGGCTTCAATGGTAATGCGAGAAGAAGATTCCGTATTAAAGAGGATTTGAGAGAACTCCTGTTTGTACCTCCCTCAATGCCAATCAGTGAACTTAGAGTTAAAATGCAGGAAGATCATTGTCATATTGCCCTTGTCATTGATGAATATGGTGGCGTGGATGGTTTGGTAACAATTGAGGACCTGCTGGAGCATCATTTCGGTGAAATCATTGATGAGCACGATACTGAGGAAGAGAATGCCCTGGGTATTGTAGAAGTTGAAGCAAATCTGTACCAATGTCCTGCCAAGACCCCCCTGGAAGAACTTGATAAAATCCTGAACACTGATCTTACCAAAAATCAGGAAGAGGAGGTGGATACCATTGGTGGGTGGGTATCAACGAAAATTAATAGGATACCCACTCAGGATGAAGTTATAGAGTTTGAGGATTTGGGGCTGGTTATCAAAATCCTTAAGGGCGATAATAGAAAAATGGATTTACTTGAGGTTCGTGTACGATAACGTAGTTTCATTTTCCGAACTGATTTTGACTGCTGTTATCTGCTTTGCAGACCTTTATCCTGATAAGTGATTCACCTAATATCCAGGCGTTATGAACTTACCCCTTCGTTCAGTCTACCCTTTTTTGGCCGGGCTTGTTGCTTCACTGGGTAATGCGCCAATAACCTGGTCGATTTTTACTCTGATTGGGATTGGGTTTGCAGTATATTTGTTCTCCAAGGAAAACAGCTTTTACTCTTCTTTCAAGGTGGGATATTTCTTTGGTGCAGGGTATTTTCTTGTCACTCTTTCCTGGTTGATTTTCCCATTCCTAGTTGAACCGGATAAGACAGGGTGGATGGCTCCATTTGCCCTGGTTTTGACGGCACTGGGACTATCCCTGTTCTGGGGTATTTCTTTTGGTATCCCCAACCTTTGGAAAAACGAATCAAAGGACAAGTTCCTGGTTCTGGCAGTATGTTGGGTAGCTTTTGAGCTACTGAGGGAGTATCTGTTTACTGGTTTCCCATGGGGCTTGTTTGCCTATACCCTTGATGGTACCCCAATCATTCAAGTGACTTCCCTCATTGGAGCAAATGGACTCACGGCCTTAATCATTTTTCTGGCTATCATACCATTTCTTTGGAAACATTTCGGACAAGGAATCGGTATGACAATTGTTGTATTGACTATTATCTGGTTTTGGGGATGGCAACGTGTACCCGCTGAGACCGAATATACCTCCTCGGGTGAATTGATTAGAATCGTCCAACCAAACATACCTCAAAGGGATAAATGGGACCCCATACTGCAAAGTGAATTTTTCAATCTGCTTCTAGACCTTAGCAATTCACCAAGCGATAATGAAATTGGTCTCGTAATTTGGCCTGAAACAGCAATTACAGTCTTCGTTGATGAAGAGGATATGGCCTATATATCTTCCAAGGTAAACAATACCCCCCTAATTTCAGGGTTCAGGCGATTCATTGAAAACAGGATGTACAACAGCTTGATGGTTCTTAATTCCAATGGTACCTTGCATCAAGTGTACGATAAACAGCATCTGGTACCTTTTGGGGAATTTATACCATTCGAGGGTATTCTGAAATGGGTTATGAATTCTGGCCTGGCAAATGATGAAATCTGGGACTTTTCCGAAGGTACCGGCTCACGGTTTCTTACCCTGCCAGTTTTGGGCAAGGTTCGTGCCTTGATTTGTTATGAAGCCATATTTCCACACGAAGTCAGAACCAGGGAAAGACCTGACACTCTACTTCAAATTACGAATGATGCATGGATTGGAAATTCTTGGGGACCGCAACAGCATTTTGTAATAGCCAAAGCCCGATCCACTGAACTTGGTTTACCCTTGGTAAGGGTTTCAAATAATGGTGTATCGGCGATTGTAGATGGATTTGGAAGATCTATTGAAATGCTAGATACCGGGACTGTAGGAATTCTTGATACTCAAATTCCGAAATCACTTCCGCCTACAATTTATTCCAAAGTGGGTGATTGGCCCTTGGTTATCTTCTTGTTTTTGTTAGGGGTATGCTTGTTAATCAGATCAAAAATAATTACCAATAATCGTTGAAAAAAACTTTGATTTCTGAAAAACGCTTCTAGTTCTAGATTCAATTGACACTCGGGGAGTCTTTATGTCGATAAAAAAGGGGATTTTCACATCTGAATCTGTATCAAGGGGGCATCCAGATAAGGTATGTGACCAGATTTCTGATGCCATTCTTGATGCCTTTTTAAAAGAGCATCACGAAGCCAGGTTAGGTTGTGAAACCTTGGTTTCCAAAAATGCCGTAATTGTGGCAGGTGAGTACAGGGGGCCAAAGAGTGTTTGGAAATCCCTGGAAGAGATTGCCCGCAAATGTGTCAAAGACATTGGGTATGAACAGGAAGATTTTCATTGGGACACCTTTGAGTTTCAAAATTTCATGCACGAACAATCAGCGGACATTGCCAAGGGTGTTGATGCCACAAAGGACAGGGACGAAGGAGCAGGTGATCAAGGTTTAATGTTTGGTTATGCCGTAAACGAAGCCCCGGAGTATATGCCCGCCCCGCTTTATTATGCCCACCGAATTCTACAGGGAATTGAAGATTTTCGAAAAAAGAACACAAACGATGGGAAGAAACTTGGCCCTGACGCCAAATCCCAAGTCACCCTTCGTTTCGAGGATGGCAAACCAATAGGTTTGGCAAGAATTGTTATTTCATCACAACATATTGAAGGATTGGATTCTCAAGACGTAAAGGACATCGTCAAGCCCATAGCTTCCGAATTACTCCCTGCTGATTGGATTTCCTGCTTGCCAGATGAAGAATGGCTTATCAACCCAACTGGAATTTTTGTCAAAGGGGGACCTGCTGCTGATTGTGGTTTGACTGGACGAAAAATCATTGTGGATACCTACGGCGGTGCGGCTCCACATGGTGGCGGGGCTTTTTCAGGCAAGGATCCCACAAAAGTTGACCGCTCAGCGACCTATGCCGCCAGGTATCTTGCCAAAAACATTGTTGCTGCCGGCTTAGCTGAAAAATGCCTGATTCAAATCTCCTACGCAATCGGAAAACCAGAACCAACATCCCTTTTCCTTGATACCTTTGGTACCGAAAAAACTTCTCCTGAAAAAATAGAACACCGGTTACGTGAGGTGATCGGTGATAAAATGAATGGGCTTACACCAAGGGGTATTAGGGAACATTTGAAACTGAATGCCCCAATTTATCAGGTTACAGCAGCCTTTGGGCATTTTGGTCGTGTCCCCAGTGGAAAAGGTGATTTCACTTGGGAGAACACTGATCTCGTAGACGATCTTGCTTCCATTAGCTAGAGGTTAATTCAAATGATACTATTTTGGAAGTCATTTAACCTCATTCTTTCTTCTACAGTCTGGTGATCAAGACAGCCTACTCAGAAAATAAACAGTTTTCTTCCAAAGCTGAGGGAAATAACTCACATCTTTTTCAAATCTAGAATGCGTGCCACATTGAACATACGTTCAGCCTGCCGACTTTTACAAAAGGCGCTCATGCCTGGGAACTTATGACCAAGATAGTCCTCTTCACCTATCTTGAATGGAACAATCACGCGCTTTGATTTCGTATCATTGGACTTGAGATAGGTCATTTCCAGCTCTTCGTTATTCTTGATAGCCTGTTTGATCATGTTCAGTTTATCATCAAAGGAGAGCGTTTTTGCTGCTTTTTGATAAGCATGTGTGGTAAGAAATTTATAAATTCGTGGATCAGTACGTATGTGCTGTTTTTTTATAGGCACTTTTAACTGGATACCCTCAAAAGTTGTACAACGACTCAGTGCAACATAAGTTTGACCGCTGGCAAAAGTACCTCGGCCAATATCAATAACCACACGATCAAATGTTTTACCTTGGCTTTTGTGGATGGTGACAGCCCATGCCAGTCGGAAGGGGTATTGCGTAAAACTCCCTACAGGTTCGGAAATAATCATCCCTCCTTCGAGAGAAAATTTAAACACCTCCCACTTGAATGGTGAGACAGATACAAGGTCATCACTATCATGCAACCTAACATTTATATAATCTTTACCATCTTCATCACGCTTGACTGCTTCAAGAATGCCGATACTTCCATTTACCCAACGTCCATCTTGGTCGTTGTTCAGCAACATTATCTGTGAGCCTACCTTGAATCGGAGATTAGTTGCTGTTGGATAATACTCCCTGCCAAAATCACCCTGTATTTGGGCTTCGCTCTTGTAAAGTTTGCCCTTTAGGGAATTCAGATGACTTTCATTGATTTCATCTGCCTTGGCGTTGGTTGTGGTAAGGCTTACTGTAAATTCTTCATCTGGAACCTTCTCCACACTTGGTAGATATCTTTGATTCAGTTCCTCAATATCCTCTTGTTCAACGGAGTTATTTCGGATTTTGTTTAATAAACCAACAAACTGAGCATCTTTCTGACGGTAAACGGTTTCCAATTCAATGACCTCCAGCGATGCAGATTCAAGTGCCTTAGCGCTGAAGAAGTATGGTGTAGTATAAAGCGTTCGGAATATCTCTCGTTCTTCCTTAACCACAACAGGAGGAAGTTGATATAAATCACCGACAAAAATCATCTGTATACCGCCAAATGCTTTTGAGGAATTTGGTCCGTACATTCTCAGGAAAACATCAATGCAATCTAACAAATCAGCACGTAACATGGATGCTTCATCAATTATGATAGTTTTGAGTTTCTGGTAAATTTTGGGGTTACGTGGCCTTGTATCCTTACTCAGGATTTTCTCAGGTGTCACATCAATGTAAAAATTAAAAAAGCGATGGATGGTCTGACCTTTGACATTCAAAGCGGCCACACCAGTTGGAGCCAAAACTACTGGTCTTTTACTGGTTATATTGCAGAAGTAATCCAGTAGGGTTGATTTTCCTGTCCCTGCTTTACCTGTAATAAAGAGATTTCGGCTGGATTTGTCCATCTGGCTGATGGCTTGTTTGAATTGTGGATTCAGATCAAGTTTCATAATACTTCTTTCTTGCCAAAGATCTATCTAGACTCTCTATAGTGGCTTCATAATCATCGTTTCAAACCATCGCTTTTAACTGACATTCTGGTCATTACCAATCGTATAATGGCGGTGCCTAAAAGCCCTGCTTTGCCCTATCAACAAGGAAAATATCCTTTTGGTCTTAAGTTACCGGTTTCCTAAAATCATTTTCGATTTTTTTGAAACTGAATTAGTAGTATATCTTTCAAAAAAGAGGGGGAAAGAATGTATCGAATTTTAATTTTGGTAAAGATGATCGTAATTTCTGCTGTTTTTTCTATGCAGGTAGTAGCACACACCAGTATCGAAATGACCATACCCGATAACGAAGCTACGTTAGATAAAGTACCAGAATCAATTTCTATCCACACGGCTAATAAAATCCGGTTGACAAAAGTCGTATTACAGTACGATGACCATGAGGTTATTGAGCTTGATATTTCCAAATTTAATGGGTTTGAAAAAGATTTCACAATACCCATCGAGCCAATGGGAGCCGGAATGTATAGCATTTCCTGGAGGGCGCTGGGACAGGATGGTCATACGCTTAAGGGTGAATTCAAATTTACCGTAATGGAATAATAGCCCATGGACATCTTGAGCCTATGTTCCATCGCATTGAAGTTTATGTTCTACTTAGGAGCTCTACTTGCATCTGGAACGGTTTTCTACTTGATGCTATTTGAAACAAATCAAGCCAAATCAAGTTTCAACAGTCGACAAATGGCTGGTCTTTTTGCATGTATAGGATTGATTTCAGCATTGTCTGGTTATGCCGTAACAGCTGCAAATTTGACCGGTGAATTAGCAGGTGCGTTCGATCCCTTGATGTTGAGCATTCTGTTGCAAACGCAGATTGGTACAGCATTGCTCTTACGTGTTCTGGGTCTATCTCTAATATTGGTTTGCGTATTTACTGTAAAACTGAACTCAAAAATTGCAGTTATTGGCAGTTTGGTTGTACTTTGGTCTTTCACAGAAATTGGTCATGTGGCAAACACCCCCAACCATCTGTTTCAAATTTTGCTACTTGTGCATTTGATTGGGATAACCATCTGGATAGGAGTTTTGCTTCCCTTATATAGATTAAGTTCAAATCCTGCTCAGATTGAGACCCTAGGAGATATAGCATATCGTTTTGGTCGATTGGCTTTGTTTTTCTTACCCTTATTACTACTCGCAGGAGGATTGCTTGCTTATCGGTTGCTAAATTCTTTCGAAAATTTATTCACTACAGGATATGGTCAGGCACTGCTTGTCAAAATCGCAATCGTGATTGGCTTGTTAGGTTTGGCAACTGCCAACAAGTTTCGTTTTGTTCCTGCTTTAAGAACGGGAGATTTAGATGCCCAAAATCATCTTAAATACTCTGTACTCGTTGAGATTGTGCTGGTGGTATTCATACTATTTACGACAGCTGTTTTAACTAGCGTTCTCACCTTGCCGGAAGTCCATTCATGAACAAAAGTTGCTATTTTTTGACCGGACACTGTATACAGGGCGATTAACCAAAGACTCTTGGTTAGAAGAATTTGTGATGAGTTAAATACTATCCGCCCAAACTACCAGCGATTTCAGATGGCGAAAAAAGGAATTTCCGAACGTATTCCGGTACGTAACTTTTACGGCAAGCGGTTAGGCAGAAAGCTTAGGAATAAACAAAAGGAATACCTTGAGGTCGATCTTAAAATACTCAACATACAGAATTTTCTTAGGGTAACTCCTGAAGGTAGTAAGGAGTTGGATTTAACTTCGGCTTTCACTGGTAAGCCATCAATTTGGCTGGAAATTGGTTTTGGATCGGGTGAACACATATTGCATCAGGCCAAGGCTAATCCCGATGTTGGAATCATAGGTTGTGAAATCTACCTCAACGGTGTAGCTTCACTACTTGGTAAAATGCGTGAGGAAAAGGTTGATAACATACTGCTTTTTGAGGATGATATCAGGTCCCTTTTTCCCCTTTTTCCTGAATGGTCGATAGAAAGGGTCTTTGTCCTTTATCCTGATCCCTGGCCGAAGAAAAAACATCATCGCCGTCGATTTGTAACACCTGAACACCTGGAACCATTGGCTCGGATTATGAAACCTGGATCCCAATTGCGAATAGCAACTGATATACCGGATTACGCACGCCAAACAGTGGAACAACTCAACTTGAACCCAAATTTTGTATGGCAGGTTGAACATGCCTCTGATTGGAAACTTCCATGGCAGGATTGGCAGTCAACCCGCTATGAAAAAAAAGCCTTGCTTAATGATAGGGTACCAATCTATCTGACCTTCCGAAGAGTATAAATCAATCTGATCGGATATATTCATTCTTGGTATTCTTCAATACTTGCACCGATATTTTCCATAAGGGTAACAAATTGTGGAAAACTCGTGTTTATGGCTGTTCCATCATCCACAATAATGGGCTTTTGGGATGTTAAGCCAAGACAAAGAAAACTCATTGCTATCCGATGATCAAAATAGGTTTTCACTGTCGTATCACCTTTAACTGACCCTTTGCCCTTGCCATGAACGGTCAAACCATCTTCGTATTCAGTAACCTCAACACCACAGGATTTTAGGCCCTCAACCATAGCTTTAATCCGGTCGGTCTCCTTTACCCTGAGTTCCTTCACACCACGCATTACGGTGTCCCCCTCAGCAACTGCGGCAACAGCTGAAAGGATTGGATATTCATCAATCATGGACGGTGCTCTTTCAGGTGGCACCTCAACACCTTTTAGATCCGAGGTTTGGACCTGAACATGAGCCAAAGGTTCTCCCGAATGATTATCAATCCACTCATACCGTATTGTGGCACCCATTTCTTCTAACGTATTGAAAAAACCAATTCGTGTTGGATTCATGCCTATATTTCTGACCGTTAAGGAAGAATCTTCAACAATTATTCCAGCCGAAATGATAAATGCAGCAGATGAGGGATCGCTTGGAACTTTCAATTCCAAGGGATTCAGTTCTGCATATCCATCAACGGTTATCGCTGTGCCCTCTTCTGATTCCTGAATATTAACTCCAGCACCAAATGCCTTTAACATTCTCTCCGTATGATCCCTTGTTGTTTTTTCCTCAATTACCGTTGTTTGACCGGGTGAATTCAATCCTGCCAACAAAACGGCTGATTTGACCTGTGCAGAAGGAACTGGTAGTTTGTAAACAATTGGCACTGGTTCATCTGTCCCGATTACGGTCATGGGTAGCAGGTGTGATTTTCGCCCATAGAATTCTGTCCCAAATTGGGACAAGGGTTCTGTAATCCTTCTCATTGGTCGAGACCTGAGCGAAGAATCTCCTGTGAAAATAGCAGTTATTGGAGAGGTAGATACAGCTCCAATTAACAAACGTACTGCTGTACCGGAATTTCCACAATCAATTACGTTACCCGGTTCAAAAAAACCTCCAGTCCCCACACCAAAAATACTGTAACTTCCATTCGAATTTCGTATTACAGTTGATCCAAGCAGCTGTACTGCCTTCAAAGTTGCGAGTACATCATCAGATTCCAGCAATCCCTTGATTTTAGTCTCGCCTACGGACAACGCTCCAAATATTACTGCACGGTGTGAAATTGACTTGTCCCCTGAGATTACGATGTTACCTTCCAACCTACTTGATGGGAAGGCAATCAGGGGGTTCTGTTCATTAGTTTCCATTACTTTGTGTTCCTTTAAGGCGGGAGTCAATTCGAACGGCATAAATCCAAAGTTGTGTCTAAATATTGTTGACCGACGATTTTATTACCAATCCTTGAATTTTAATTAAAAGCAAATTCTCAATTCGATTGTACGGCAAGATCAGTATCTTATTCTGTATCTTTCTTGAAGTCATCATCATGACTGTTTTTGAAAAGTTCCATATACCAAGTAAAATGAATTTGTGATTTTAGGAGAAAATTTAGTTGAAGCCTTTTATAGTTGCAATTGATGGTCCTGCTGCATCTGGCAAGGGAACGATTGGAAAAAATCTCGCCAGACACTTTGATTGGCCCTTCCTTGATACGGGTTTGGCTTATCGTGCAGTTGCCAAAAACCTTGTCAAGAAACAACGAACCCCGAATCCCAAAAACGCAATCTTTGAAGCCAGGAATCTAAATTTCAATGATTTAACTCAGGAGGGTTTGAGAACACCGGAAGTAACTCAGTTTGCCTCTGAAGTTGCTGCTATCCCTGCTGTACGACTGGCCCTGATTGAATTCCAGCGTAACTTTGCCAATCATGGTGGGGGAGCGATATTGGACGGGCGGGATATAGGTACAGTAATCTGTCCTAACGCTGATGTAAAGTTTTTTATAACCGCTAGTCAGGAAGTAAGGGCCAATAGAAGATACCTGGAACTTATCGACTTGGGGGAAACTGTAACACTTAAGGAAGTTTTTGACAACATAGTTGAAAGAGACTTAAGGGATACTACCCGGCAAAATGCACCTTTAAAACAATCCGAAGACGCCATATTAATTGATACCTCCCATATGACTATAGTACAATCCTCCAAACAAGTTATTGCCAAGGTTGAACTTAAGCTAAGAGATACCTAGTATATAGTCCCTACTAATTTCTGTAGCAGTAATATTTATTTTAAGACCTTCGGAACCAACCGTTGGCCAGCAAAAACGTAATTTAGGAGCTCAATTCGGTGCAAACAGATAGTGCAATGGTAGAGTTTGAAACTCTGCTTGATGAATACTTTACCCTTGAAAGTCCCAAGGTAGGAAATGTCGTTAAAGGCAAAGTTTTAGCAATAGAATCTGGTCAGGTCATTATTGACGTTGGTTCTAAAGTAGAAGGTCGTATTGACAGCAAGGAGTTCACTGGTCCAGGAAACCTTGAGGAGGTTAATGTCGGTGATGAGGTTGACGTCTATTACGAAAGTGTTGAAAATGGTAGCGGCCTTGCAGCAATATCAAGAGAACGAGCTAGGCGGGAGGAAGCTTGGGAAAGATTGCTCAAGGCACACGAAAACAGTGAAAAAGTAGAAGGTTCCATTGTTAACCGAGTCAAGGGAGGATTTACAGTTGATCTTGGCGGAGTCATAGCTTTTCTTCCAGGTTCTCAGGTTAATATCCGGCCAATGAGAGATATTGAGAGTCTGATGGGGGTATTGGAAACCTTTGCCATTTTGAAAATGGATCGGGATAAAAACAATATTGTCGTATCCAGAAGAGCAATTTTGGAGGAAAACCGTGCAGAACTGCGAGCCGAAATTGTTAACAAACTCACTGAAGGTGAGATAATTGAGGGCGTAGTTAAAAATATCACTGATTATGGCGCGTTCGTTGATTTGGGAGGAGTAGATGGTTTACTCCACATCACCGATATGTCGTGGCGACGGATAAAGCATCCATCCGAGGTAGTCAGTATTGGCAAATCCATTAAGGTAAAGGTTGTAAATATCAACCAGGAATCCCAGAGGATTTCTCTTGGTATCAAGCAACTTCGTGAAGACCCGTGGCTTACCGTCGAAGAAAACTACCCTGTTAAAACCAGGCACAAAGGTCACGTCACCAATATTACCGATTATGGAGCTTTTGTAGAACTTGAGCCGGGTATTGAGGGTCTTATCCACATTTCCGAAATGACTTGGAACAAAAAAAATTATTCACCTGGCAGATTGGTTTCAACCTCCCAGGAAGTTGAAGTTATGGTTTTGGACATTGATAAAGAAAAAAGAAGGATTTCTCTTGGTCTCAAACAAACCATGCCGAATCCATGGGAACAATTTGCTGAAAAGTATCCACGTGGAACCAAACTTGAAGGCGAGATAAAAAATATCACCGAATTTGGTCTTTTTGTTGGGCTTGAATTTGACATAGATGGCATGATCCATCTCTCTGACCTCAGTTGGGACAAACCCGGTAATGAAATTGTCAATGACTATAGTCCCGGTGATGTCGTCGAAGTCGTTGTAAGCGAGATTGATATAGACAAGGAAAGGGTTGCTCTTTCCATCAAGGAACTGGAAGTCGATCCATTTTTGGAAGCAACAAGCGGACTTTCCCGAGGTAAAACAGTTTTAGTTAAGGTCACTGATATTCTTGAGAATGCCATAGAAGTTGAATTGAAAGGAATTACCACGCTTATAAAACGAAGTGAACTAGGGAAGGAAAGGGATAACCAACTTCCAAGTAAATTTAAGGTAGGTGAAGAAATTGAAGCCCAGGTAACCCACGTGGATTCCGCCTCTAGAAAGCTGAACCTTTCCATTCGATTACTTGAAATGAAGGAAGCACAGGAAGCCGTAGAGAAATATTCTTCCAAGGATTCAGGTGCACTGCTCGGAGATATTCTTGGTGAGGCTCTTGAAAATAAGAACGAATAGTGATTGGAATTTGAAGAAACAGTCCCATTAAATTAAAGTTTTTGATTTATCATTTTCTATTCTTTATTCTTGATTCCATATGGAGTAGCACCAGTATACGAAAACTAGTCTGTTAGTGTGTTTGTTGGAACTTTTCTGTTGGTTTGTTCTTAGAGCAGTTCAATGTTCAATACTATGCTGAATTTACTCCTTATTTTTACAAGGAATATTTCATGAAGCGTTCTGACCTGATCCAGAATTTATCCATAAAATTCGATTCAATTCCCAAAAATGTAGTTGTGGAAATGGTCGAAACCGTTTTCGATGAAATTGGCAATGCTCTGTCTGATGGGAAATCAATACAACTCAGGAATTACCTACACTTATCAACCAAGGTGGATAAGCCCACTAGGCGACGGAATCCAAGAACAGGTGAAACCTTTATCTTGGCTGATCGCAATCGGATTGTATTCAAACCTGGGCTTGAAATGAATGAAGCAGTCAGAAAGTATAAGGAAAATACTTCCTAGGTTTGGTTTTGCGTTTTATTAAATTTTGTTTTTTGTTGATTCTTGGGGTAATCCTTTGTTTTTTGGCCTTGGCCAACAGGGATCCGGTGACACTTCGACTTATACCTGTAACACTGTCAGCTTTGTTTCCGACTCCGGTAATAGTTGTACCAACTTTTATTGTTGTTTTGGGGGGAATAATATTTGGATTATTTGTAGGTTTTTTTTGGGAATGGTTACGAGAACACCAACATCGTTCAAAAGCAACGAAAAGTGATAAGAAGATTAAGGAATTGGAAAAAAAAGTTTCTGGGCTGAAAAAGAATGACACATCTGAAGATGAAATACTCGCACTTCTGGAAAAATGATTAACAGGAGTATTGTAACCAATTGAAAGTAAAAATTTGTGGACTATCCACACCTGATGATGTTACTTCTTCTATAGATGCAGGTGCTGATCTTGTCGGGTTTGTATTTTTTTCTAAATCGCCTCGGAATATAACCTTGGACCAGGCTTCAACACTTTCTTCCCTTGTGCCCTCAAGTGTAAAAAAGGTTGTACTCACCGTTGACCCGGAAGATTACTTCTTGAAAAAGATAATTTCAGCAGTCGATCCAGACCTGATTCAGTTGCATGGCCGGGAAAGAGTTTCGAGAGTTTCAGAAATTAGGGAAAAATTCAACCTTCCCATCATGAAAGCCGTAGGTATAAGGGGTGAGAATGACCTAGGTTTACTAAGGGAATTTTCATATGTATCTGATCAAATATTGGTTGATGCCAAGCCTGTGGATAATCAGGCTCTTCCTGGAGGAAACGGTATAGCCTTTGATTGGAAGATAATTTCGGAGTTTAACTGGGGCTTGCCTTGGATGTTGGCTGGAGGATTAAATGCTGAAAATGTTGCTACAGCTATCGAATTAACTAAAGCAGAACAAGTTGATGTATCCTCTGGAGTAGAAAAAAGTCCTGGTGTGAAAGATCACGGGGCAATTAGAAAATTTATTAAAGCAGCAAAGGGAAGCTAATGGACCAGAATCTCGTTAATACCTTTTTCACAGTACCTGACGAAAACGGATGCTTTGGAAAATTTGGTGGGCGTTTTGTATCAGAAACATTAATGCCCCTAATTCTGGATTTGGAACAGGAATATATCAAAGCCAAGGATGACAAAAGCTTTTGGAGTCAAATGGATTACCTGTGGAAGCATTACGTGGGAAGACCTTCCCCCCTCTATTTCGCCGAAAGGTTAACCGATTATCTGGGAGGTGCCAAGATATATTTCAAACGGGATGAACTGAACCATACTGGTGCCCATAAAATTAATAATGTTCTTGGGCAAATTCTGTTGGCCAAGCGGATGGGCAAAACCAGAATTATAGCAGAAACTGGAGCGGGCCAGCATGGGGTTGCTACGGCCACAGTCTGTGCCCGATTTGGACTTCCATGCATTGTATATATGGGTACTCATGACGTGGAACGTCAGGCCCCCAATGTCTTTCGCATGAAATTGCTGGGGGCCGAGGTAGTTCCCGTAACTTCAGGGCGTGGAACCCTGAAAGATGCCATGAATGATGCTCTCAGGGACTGGGTTACCAACGTAAACAATACCTTTTATTGTATTGGAACCGTTGCTGGTCCTCATCCCTACCCCGCAATGGTGAGGGATTTCCAGGCAATAATAGGTAAAGAGGCTAAATCACAAATGATGGAAATGGAAGGACGCCTACCTGATACTCTTATAGCGGCAATTGGAGGTGGTTCCAATGCCATGGGTTTGTTTCATCCCTTTCTTGATAACAGAAATGTTGAAATCATTGGAGTTGAGGCTGGTGGGAAAGGCGTGGATGAACAAATGCAACACTGTGCTTCCTTGACGGGTGGTCGGCCAGGTGTATTACATGGCAACAGAACATATCTCTTGCAGGATTTTGATGGACAAATTTTGGAAGGTTTTTCGATATCCGCTGGTCTGGATTATCCAGGTATTGGTCCTGAACATTCCTGGTTACACGAAACTGGTAGGGCAACCTACGTATCAATTACTGATGAGGAGGCTCTTCAAGCTTTCCAGTTATGTTGTGAGCAAGAAGGTATCATTCCTGCCCTTGAGCCCTGTCATGCTTTGGCACATGTAATGAAAATTGCAAGTGATTTACCGAAAAACCATATTATTTGCATGAATATGTGCGGACGTGGCGACAAGGATATATTCACCGTAGCCAAGGCTCTTGGAATTGAAATGGAATCTACAGATTAATTCAAATCAACTGCGTATCTTTTCAAAATTTCCAAAGGGACCAGTTCAAGTGCCCTTTCATGGGTAGCACTGAGGACAATCTTCGGAGCTTTACCTGCTTGAAAGGCCTGTAAAAACCTTCCTGCACAAAGGCACCATTGATCACCTGCTTTCAATCCTTCAAAACCAAATGCCGGAACAGGTGTTGACAAGTCATTCCCAGCCTCTTTTGAATATAATAGGAATTCATCAGTCATGATTGCACAAACAGTGTGATTCCCCACGTCATCACTGGAAGTCTCACAGCATCCAGTTCGAAAAAATCCAGTTTTGGGGTTATGTGAACAAGGCACCAGCGGTTCCCCGAATACGTTTACCTGATTATATACGACCATTTGAAATCCTGATTTTAGTAACTTCGCCTTGATTGCTACAAACCATATAGAAAAAATTAAAAATTTGGGGAGTATATACCGTATTAGTCAAAATCAATTACATGGAAGCTTGGCATATCATCCAAAATACTTCAATCCCTGGTTAGCAAAATATGAATTAACACCCGTATTTTGAAGTAATTGTTGGACATATAAACAAGAATGTAGTTGAAGTTTTTTTGTTGATAATTTTTATTGACTACCCTATTGGCTAAATTAAGATTTATCAAACCCCCATTCGGCAACAGTATTTGAGCAGTTCCTGTTGTGTAATCTGTAATTGTTAACCAAAGAGATGCTCAGCATAAGGGTAAATTTATGGCTCAGGCATCACAGATTGAGTGGACCGATGCGACTTGGAATCCGGTCACGGGTTGTACCAAGATAGGCCCTGGGTGTGATAATTGCTATGCAGAACGATTTGCTGAACGGTGGCGAGGAATTAAGGGTCATCCATACGAACAAGGATTTGACCTACGTCTCTGGCCCTCTCGTCTAGGAATACCAGTATCCTGGAAAAAATCTCGCATGATTTTTGTAAATTCTATGAGCGATCTGTTTCATAAGAAAGTTGATCGGCATTTCATAGACCAAGTATTTGACGTCATGGAAGAAGCTGATTGGCATATCTATCAGATCCTAACCAAGCGAAGTTCGTTTATGCGAAACTATTTGAAAAGAAGATACAATAAAAAAGCCATACCATCACATATATGGCTTGGAATTTCAGTTGAAAATTCAGGACATAAGGGGCGTATTGAGCATCTGAGAGAAATAAATTCGGAGGCATTGTTCATTTCATTCGAACCACTCCTGGGACCAATTGGTGAAGTTGATTTATCTGATATCGTCTGGGTTATTGTCGGTGGTGAAAGTGGACCAAAGGCCAGAGTGATGGCTCCAGAATGGGTAAAAGAAGTTAGGGATAAATGTTTACAAGAAGATATAGCGTTTTTCTTTAAACAATGGGGAGGACCTAGGCCAAAATCAGGCGGGCGCCTTCTTGAAGACGAGGAGTGGAATGGGTTCCCTTGGGCAATAGTACCAGAGAAAATACTTGCTTCGATGAAAAACCCTATTATTGGAAGACTGCATTGATACCACCAAAATACTATGGTCGAGAGCAGACCTTTATCAAGCAGGCTTTCTTTACTAGCTAGCTAGAATTGTTGGCCTATAAGACTTTTCAAGGGCGTGATCCAAATTTCCACTTGAGTTGGCTGAACCAACCAGCCTGTAAATCTGAATTATGATTATATCACGAAGAACATTATTGATTTAACTACCAAAGAAATCTGCTGCCACTCCCTCAAGCAACTCTCTGGTATTTAAACTGGAATGATACAATGTTTTGAAAGTCTCAATATCGGTTACAAGTATTCTTGCTTGTATACCTAACACACCATATGCATCCCTAATTTTGTCCAGTTCCATTGCTTTGGTACCTGCATTTCTGGCCAATCATAAGAAATCTCTCATATACCTTTGCAAGATCAAAGAAGGTATATTCAGACATGTATCAAATAATTCCATCATCCGAAAAATTTGGAAAGCTTGGAAAAAATTCCTTCCTCTTTTTTTTGCTTGGATACCAGAGGTTTTTTCAGACTATCCGATATTCTTTTCTCATCTGATTTTGATGGCCTGGCGAGATTGATTTTGTTCAGGAATTCGGTGGAATTACCATCAATCAAATAGGGGAACCCCTTCGTTATCCCTACTAACAAATGCTCCAACCAAGAGTTCTGATCCTTTTTTGAAAAGTTACCCAAAACATATTGGTGAACCAGATCCTTGCTTCCAGGATGCCCCACACCCATTCTAACTCTTACAAAGTCTGAACCTATGTGATTGATTATTGACCTTAAGCCATTGTGGCCGGCATGCTCTCCTCCAGATTTTACCCTTACCTTGCCTGGTTCAAGGTCAATCTCATCATGAAAAACCATGACCTGATCAGGTGGGATTTTATAAAATTTTGCTGCCTCACCGATAGAATTTCCTGAATTGTTCATGAAGGTATGGGGCTTGAGGAAGAGTAACTTCTTTCCTTCCAGAGTACTTTCTAGGGATTGCCCCTGAAATTTCTTCCGCCATCTATTTTCAGAGTAGGATTCTGCCAAGGCATCCAGAGCCATGAATCCAATGTTATGCCGGTTCAAGCTATATTTGGGCCCTGGGTTTCCAAGCCCTACAATTAACAACAATCTTACCGTCCCTTTTACCTCAGATTACTGAATGTGACCAAATTGAGGAAGATCAGGGAGGTGAAATCACCTTAAAGAGCGAACATGTCCAGGTTATAAAAACCCAAGCCAGTTTTAGTAATTGATTCTATCAACAGATCACTCTTCCTGGACCTCTTCCTCTTCTTCGGTTTCAACTACATCTTCTGCTTCCTGGTCCGCAGATCTCAAGCCAGAAGGTGCCGAAATGTTTGCAATGACAAAATCACGGTCGCTAATGGTTGGTTTGGTTCCTTTGGGAAGTTTTATATTCGAAATAGTGATAACATCTCCAACATCCAGACCATCCAGGTCGGCAACCAATGAGCTAGGTATATCACCAGCTGTTACAATTAACTCAACCTCACCTCTTACAACAGTAAGCACTCCGCCACGTTTTATACCTGTAGATTTGTCCTCATTAATAAATTCAACGGGGATAAACAGATTAATTTTGGAATTCCTCCGTAATCTCATTAAATCAATGTGGGTAGGAAGGTCGAGCACTACATCTCGTTGAACAGAACGACAGATCACCCTGACATCTTCCTTATCCTTAATTTGCAAATTAAAGAGTGTAGAAAGAAATCTGCCCTCCCTTAGTTTTTTTAGCAATTCATTAAAATTGACATTTATGGTTATAGGATCTTCTCCCCCACCATAAACAACTCCGGGTACAAAACCCTCCCGCCGAGCTTTCCGAGCGGCCCCCTTGCCTGTCCCCGGTCTGATTTCTGCTCGGAGATTTGGTATATTATCCGTTACCATCTTCATCTCCTAAATCCATTTACGTGGACATCCTCCAAGGGTGCCTGTCCACAACGACAAATAGATATATTGCACAAAACCTATTAATCAACAGGTCAATTAACTGCGAAATGGTTTTTGATTGGTATCTTACCAACTCCAATTCGTTTGCAGATCTGAAGGGACCAACAGGTTATGTTTTCCAAATTGAGTAATATCACTGACGCCACATAGTGCCATGGAAGTAGCCAATTCCTTGTGCATTATTTGGATTGACTTTTCGACACCCTCTTCACCAAGTGCCCCAAGGCCGTAAATATAAGCTCTACCTATCAGAGTTGACCTGGCCCCCAATCCGATTGCTCGCAATACATCCTGCCCGGAGCGGATACCGGAATCAAAATAGACCTCCGTTTTATCTCCAACAGCTTCCACAATACTTGGTAGGGCCCTGATGGAAGATTGTGCACCATCAAGTTGGCGACCACCATGATTGGATACAACGATAGCATCTGCCCCAATGGCAACAGCCTTTTCTGCATCATCTACATCCATTATCCCCTTGAGTACAAGCGGGCCGTCCCAAAGGTCCTTTACTTCTTTTACCTTATCCCAGTCAAGTTTGGAATAAAACTGATCTGCAACCCATGACATCAAAGAACCCAAATCTTCAACACCCTCGACATGGCCATAAACATTTCCAAAGCTTTTTCTGGGTGTACGTAAAATCTCCAATCCCCATTTTACCTTGGAGCATAAATCAAGGAGGTTGTAAAGGTTGGGCCTGGGTGGAATGGCAAGCCCATTTTTAATATCCATGTGCCTTTGACCTAGTACCTGTAAATCCATCGTAAGTACCAAAACCGAACAATTAGCATGCTTGGCCCTTTGAATAAGCTTGCGGCTGAAATCCTGATCATTCATGTAATAAAGTTGGAACCAAAACCCTTCACCTGCTTCCTTGGCTATATCTTCTATTGAACAAACCGACATGGTGGAAAGGATGAATGGTATATCCATTTTTTTGGCCGCACGGGCAGCTTTGATCTCACCATCAGCAGATTGCATTCCGGTTAAGCCAACAGGTGCTAAAGCCATTGGCATTGAAACTTTGTTTCCCAACATGGTGATCTCAGTATTTGTGTTTGATATATCCACCCCAACCCTCTGGTTGAACCTGATTAATCCCAAATCCCTGGAATTGTTCCTGAAGGTACTTTCGGTCCAGCTCCCTGTCTCAACATAATCGTAGAACATCTTGGGGACCTTGCGCCGATACAACTGTTTTAAATCATCAATACTGGTAATTATCGGCATAATACCTTTTCCCTATCTTCGCTGAACAAATCATTCCTATAGTCAATTTATTTGGCAAACAATAGGATTAGCCTGAAGCAGGATTTACTCCCTTGGATAGGTTTTGAACAAATCCCATCACCTCATTTATAGTGCAACCATCCTCAATTAATTTTACGATAGAGGACCCAACCACCACCCCATCAGAGACGCTGCTTATGGCCCTAGCCATTTCAGGTGTCTTGACTCCGAACCCGACACAAACTGGTAAATCAGTTGCATTCTTTATTCGTGCCACATCAGGAGCGACTTCTTCAGGTTTTGGAGCTCTTGCGCCCGTTATACCGGTAATTGAAACAAAGTATACGAACCCACTGGTATTTTCCAAAACACGGGGCAACCTCTTGTCATCTGTTGTAGGGGTTGCCAAACGTATAAAACTCAATCCCGCTTCATTCGCAGGTATACACAATTCCTTATCTTCCTCGGGAGGAAGATCTACAATTATCAAGCCATCTACTCCGACTTCCACAGATTCTTTAATAAAATTCTTGACACCGTAGCTGTATATTGGGTTGAAATAACCCATAAGTATGATTGGGGTCTTCTCGTTGGTATTTCGAAAACCTTTAACCATTGCCAGGGTTTTGGTCAAGGTTTGACCTGCAGCAAGTGCTCTTTGGCCTGCCAATTGTATGGTTGGACCATCAGCCATCGGGTCGGTAAAAGGTATCCCCAACTCTATTATATCCACACCTGCCTCAGGTAATCCCTCAAGCAACTTCTGTGAATAGTCTGGTTCAGGATCACCTGCCATGATATAGGCTATAAAGGCTTTTTGGCCGTTGACCCTTAAATGATCAAATGTTGAAGCTATCCTAGACATAGAATATCTCCTTCAATGTATATTATTCGTCAGGAAGTGTATGAATCATCCAGGGTATGCCGAATTTATCCTTGCAGACACCAAACCCAGGTGAAAAGAAGGTTGATTCGAAATTCATTGAAACTGTTCCACCTTTAGATAGTTTCTCAAAAATTTCTTGTGCCTTTTCTACAGATTCATAGTTTACCGAAATGGCCATGCCTCCGGGTTTCTCATAATTCCCAGTAGGATCGTCCGAACCCATCAAACATCCCCCTTCCAGGGTCAGAGACACATGCATGATCTTGTTATCCATATCCTTCGAAAACGGACTTTCTCCCGGCATATCACTGAACCGTTCAAAAGATAAATCATCGACTTCAAAAATTTTGGCATACCATTTGAATGCTTCTTCACAATTGCCATCAAAAAACAGGTAATGATTTATCTTCATGGTTCTATTCCTGACTTAAAAAACAATAATAAGACCTCATATAATACCCCCTGACAAATGTTAAAGACAATGGATTAGAAGATGGGTTTTAAAACTGGTATCATAGGGTTACCTAATGTGGGTAAATCAACCCTATTTAATGCCCTGACCCATACGGCTTCTGCCCAGAATGAAAATTATCCGTTTTGTACCATTGAGGCCAATCTTGGGGAAGTTCCTGTAAATGATCCCAGGTTGGAAAAAATCGCTACCTTTGAAAATTCCAAGCAATTAATTCAGGCCAAAACAACATTTGTTGATATCGCTGGGTTGGTGAAAGGAGCTTCCAAGGGGGAGGGTTTGGGAAACAAGTTTTTAGGGAACATTAGGGAAGTTGATGCTCTAGCTCATGTGGTTCGTTGTTTTGATGATAACAATATTGTTCACGTAGATGGCAAGGTTAATCCGCTAAGGGATATTGAAACAATCGAAACAGAGTTGATTCTAGCTGATTTGGAATCTGTAGAAAGACAAAGATCTCGCCTGACCAGAAAAATTAAGGGGGGAGAAAAGGACTCATTGAAATTAGACGGTATACTACAGGTCGTCCAGGAAAAACTTGAAAAAGGTATCCACGCCAAGCCAGAAGCCGATGAAGAGGAAGACAAGAAATTATGGAAAAATTTGGGGTTACTGACTTCAAAGCCTTTCCTATATGTTTGTAATGTTGATGAAAATTCCCTCAAGGATGGCAATCATTACTCTGACAAGGTCAAAGAATATGCCAAGGTACATGGTGCAACCTCAGTCCTTGTTTCAGCACAGATTGAAGAAGAAATCAGTCAATTAAACGCAGAAGAGGAACAGGAATATCTTGCTGAGATGGGCCTTGATTCCTCGGGTCTTGACCGTCTCATTCAAAATGGTTACTCCCTATTGGGTTTGATAACCTACTTCACCAGCGGACCTAAAGAAACCCGTGCCTGGACAATTCCAATAGGGACAACTGCACCCGATGCTGCAGCTGTGATTCATGAGGATTTCAGGCGAGGTTTTATCAGAGCCGAAACAATATCATACGATAAATATGTATCATGTGGTGGGTATCAAAAGGCACGAAATTTGGGAAAAATCAGAACGGAAGGAAAATCTTACGAGGTCAAGGATGGTGATATACTCCATTTCCTATTTAATGTTTGAATTCCGCTGAGGTCCTCTGGCAAAATTGTTCAGTGACGATAAAGAACGAACGAATGTCAAAATAGGGGATACCTTACCAACAAATTTTCAGTTTTGGGTCGTACTGTGGTATGGAACAATCGTATTTATTACCTTACGTGTCTTAGTTACAGATCCCATCTTTCAAATAACAATAGAGAATTTTCAGATGTCTACAAAAGTACCCAAATTTATGCTTGTTGTTTGGGAAAGTGCGGTCCAGAGAGCTTGAGAGTCATTAGAAAAGCCAGCAGATGGTTTAGATTACGCTCTTGAAAAAGCAAGTACATGTAAACACAATTAAATTTTAGCTGCTGATGAACGCCCTGGACTGATCGTTGTAGCTGGCTCAAATTCAAATTATTACTGAATAGGAGGTCAGAATGGCCATAACCGACAGCGAAGGTCGTAGTTCCATACGCTACGAAGCAGACGAAAAACCGCCAAAGACGTTGGCCTTTGGGCTTGGTCTTCAGTTTGCCATTCTTATCGCCGCGGGCATCGTGCTCACGCCGGCAATTGTTGTCCGGATGGGTGGAGGAAGTGAAGAGTTCTTGAATTGGGCTGTCTTCGCGGCGGTGGCGATTTGTGGACTCACAACAATTCTCCAGGTTGTCAAGTTTGGCCGCATCGGTGCTGGCTACGTGCTCGGAATGGGAACATCGGGAGCCTTCATCGCAATCTGCGTTGCGGCGATCGCAAAAGGCGGGCCAGCCATGCTGGCGACCCTGGTTGCCGTCTCTGCATTATTCCAGTTTGCACTTGCATCTCGGCTCTCACTGTTTCGGAGAATCCTGACGCCAACTGTTGCCGGGACAGTCATCATGCTGATTCCCGTCACTGTAATGCCAATCGTGTTTGACATGCTTCAGCATGTGCCCGAAGGCAGTTCTGCAACGGCCGCACCAATCTCTGCGCTGGTTACGATTGTTGTCATCGGAGCGGTGGCATTAAAGTCTCGGGGCATGTGGAGACTCTGGGCACCGGTTATCGGGGTCGTCTGCGGTTCCCTAGTAGGATTCTATTTCGGTCTTTACGACGTAAACCGCGTTGCAAGTTCTGCCTGGATTGGATTTCCGGACAGTGGTTGGCCGGGATTCGATCTCAGCTTTGGACCTGTATTCTGGACATTGCTTCCAGGGTTCATCTTTGTAACGATTGTCGGAGCCGTCGAAACGATCGGCGATGCAGTTGCCATCCAGCGTGTGTCCTGGCGCAAACCAAGGGCCATTGATTTCAGGGCAGTCCAAGGTGCAGTTGCTGCCGACGGAGTGGGTAACCTACTTTCCGGCCTTGCTGCAACCGTACCCAACACCACTTATTCAACAAGTGTTGCGGTAACCGAACTTACGGGCGTCGCCTCCCGACGTGTCGGAATAGCACTCGGATCAATATTCATCGTGGTGGCATTCCTTCCGAAGGTACTCGCATTGGTGCTAGCGATACCGGCAGCAGTTGCGTCGGCCTACATTCTGGTCCTGTTGTCATTGCTTTTCGTGCTCGGCTTGAGGATCGTGGTTGATGCAGGAATAGACTATCGCAAGGGACTGATCGTTGGCATTTCCTTTTGGGTGGGCGTTGGATTCCAAAACGGTTTGATCTTTCCGGAATATGTTTCCGGGTTTGCAGGTGGCCTTCTGGAAAACGGCATGACAGCAGGTGGACTCATCGTCATTGCATTGACGATGTTTGTGGAACTGACCGAACCCCGTCGCCGCCTTGAAACACCCTTCAATATCAGCGAATTACCCAAGATCAGGGAGTTTCTTGCCAAGTTCGCCTCCCGACACGGCTGGGATACAGAAATGCAACATCGACTGGATGCCGTTGCGGAGGAGACCATGCTGACACTACTACAACAAAACGGCAAAGAAGAGGCGAGGGAATCGCCGAAGCGGCTCCTGCTTACGATCCGACAGGATAGTGGTGATGCAATGCTTGAATTCATCGCTGCAACCGGAGAGCACAATCTGGAGGACCAAATTGCCATGCTGGGTGCAATCTCCGACGAAACGGTAGCTGAACGACAATTGTCGCTACGACTTCTTCACCACTTGACCTCTTCGGTTCGCCACCAGCAATACCACGATGCGGACATCGTTTCGATTCGCGTCGAACGTACTTTAGTAGACAACTAAACACTATCCAGTACACGGTACAATCAAATTGACATGACCGGAGATCCAAGAATTTAGCAAACGGTAAATATGGATTTTGGACAATTTATTCGAAACCCTATCAGACTATGATTGCTCGGATTTGTCGTTGTGTTTACTTTTTCCCAAATATATTTACTTAGTTGGCCATCTTGTGGTACCACAAGATGATTTCTTCTCACTAGAGAAAATGAACAAACGGTTAATTTCAATTCATATACAGAGAGGAAATGTTAAATGCCCGACAAAGTCCCTAGAGTTATTCTCGACGATCCAAACGTAGAGCCAACAGATGAAGAGTTAGAAGCACTTATGAGAGCCTTTCAAAAACGTGTGATTGAACGTGCTAGAAAGGCAAAAGAAAAACAAAGAAAGGAACTTTTTGAAGCCATGGAAGAGGGATTTCGAAACGCTGACAGGAGATGAACAGGCAACCTCATCAAAAACCTACCCTCATCGCAATAACAGGATCAAATAGGGCAGGGAAAACCATATTTACAGAACAAATCCTTAAGCATAAATAGTCCAAAGACTGTTTCTTTATCAATCCTGATAATATTGCATTGATAGAGTACGAAGACTGGAACTCTCCTGATACCTTATTAGAGGCTCACTAGGTGGTTACATACTCGAATATACTTAATCGTGATACTCATCAAAATATGGAGAGGATAATTATTCCGAGAACCACTATCACCGAGACAATGAAAATAATTTTCATTGATGAGTTTTTATTTGTTTCTGACTGGACTCCAGGTGGTTTAATATTATTGTCCATCATGTAAAACAGTCCAGCCACTTGCCAAGCAAGATTGGCATCTTCACTAGCATCATGAATTGAACCTTTGCGCCTTTGTATCCCCATGATCCTGACCACATTATCCAGATTGCTGCCTTTACGCATACCACCATTTTCCTCCTGAAACCTTCTCATGGTGCAATAACTTTTATTACGGGCCAATGTTTTTACTCCTGCACGCTTGAATTCGGCATTCAGAAATCTTTTGTCAAAGGAGGCGTTATGGGCAATGATTGGGCGATCGCCGATAAAATCCCTGATTTCTTGAGCAAGTTCCTTAAAAGTTTTCTTATCCACTACATGTTTGTTGTAAATACCATGAATTCGAGAGGCATCACGGGGGATATGGCATTCAGGGTTGATTATCGCATCCATGGTTGCACCGCTCATCCCTTCGGGGTTTTCCTTTAATTTTGCAAAATCGGAACGTATCATGCCAAGGGACACAATTCGACAACTCTTGGGATCAAGGCCAGTTGTTTCAACATCAACAACAACCGCTTCATCAAAACCAGTAAACAAACTCATAGAACTTCCTATAGAACCCTCACTTTTCTTGATATCATAATTATAATACCGTCAACTGACCTCACGGATTATTCTACGGTGAATTTCTTGAAAAGTACTCAATCCGTGACTGTCAGCCAGAATTTCCCATAGATCATCTTCGGAGAGAATTGCTATTTCCCTCCCCATCGCATTCAGCTCTTCGCACTTGCGATGTTTACTACTCTTCTTGTGACCACGTAATACTTTAATATCCTGAACACCAACAACCAGCATGGTTAAGTTTTTGGTTACTGACTTAACCACGTTGCATCCGGCATCGGCCGACATTTTAGCCACTCTACTGCGAGGCTTGGTAAAGCCACCGGTGAAGAGAATATTCTCTCCAAAGAGAAATCCGCCCGGGTTACCCTTGAGAGATGGTATTCGGTCATTGAACAAAATTTGCTTTCCCCTGCTTTCATCTGTTTCCCGAGACGAATATTCCTGTTGTGCCTTGACATAGGCCTGATAGCCAGGTCGTCTGGCTCGCCGTTCCGGAGCCTCGTGCCAATCGGAAATATCCGATCCTGATTCAGACAGGGCTCGCAGAACAATATCAGCACAGACCCGAGCGTCTTCCAGCGCATCGTGGTGTTTGAAGTTAAAACCCAGGCTTTCTGCGATATGGTTAAGCTTGTATTTTTTGTCAAATAGTTTGGGCCATACTTGTCGGGCAATTTTGGCACTGTCAACCCACTTGACCTGCAACTGTTCCAGATTGTACTTGTTCATTGCTCGTTCAAAGGCAATCTGATCAAAATTGGTATGGGATACCAAGTAAGATCCACGCAGGCGCTGTCGTAACTCATCACGTATTTCCGGCATGATGGGACTATCCATGACATCTTGGTCCTTGATACCGTGTATTTTGGTGTTAAAGTGATCAAACCAGACACCTGGATTGACAAGTGTTTGCCACTTGTCAATGATCTCGCCATTGCGAACATGCACGATCCCAATCTGACATATGCTAGACCGATCGGCATTGGCTGTTTCGACATCAATTGTGTTGAATGTTGACATATCACTCCCCTTTGCTTTTAGACCATTTTGAATTTTTTTGTCCCATGGCAGGATATTGGTCATCTATAGCTGACGGACGCAATAACAAAATACCATGATATTCACAACTCTGGGGAGTTAATCTAATGATAATTTCTACCAACCAATCACAAATGGGTTGATCAAATTCGTAAAGGAATACCAATTTACTTAAGGAATGATACTCCTTCCTAAATTAAATAATTGTTGGAAAAGGTTGTCTCAACTTGGTACGTACTTCGTTTATCCAAGATTGGATATTTACCGGTCATGCTGATGCTTTGCGATGTTTTATACATTCGGTAACTTCGCAAACCAAGGCCCCGGGTTCTGATTTTGGTATATAAACCCCTTTAAACACTGTTTGACTTGGATGCCTGCTGAATTTGAATTAGGACACTATCACATCGCCCACACACCCCTTGATGGTAGAATGACCCCACTTCTGGAAGAATTTTCCAACAGCGTTGACACTTTTTACCTTGAGCAAGATTGAATTCTACACTTACACCATTAATACCATCAGACTCTGAAGAGCCCTCCTTCACAGGCACCTTAACAACATCGATTTGAGAAGTTATACAAATATCCTCCAATGGTACGGAATTGAGGATTTGGTAAACGTTTTCATCTTCAACATGGATTCTAGGGTAAACTTCCAGGCTTGAACCAATGACCTTTGCTATTCTTTGATTTTCAATTTCTGCATTGACTGCCCTTCTTACCTCCCTGATTGTGGCCCATTTTTTAGCTAGTTCATCATTTCTCCAACCCGGTTCTGCAACGGGAAAGTCATGAAGATGGACAGAATCTATATCGGAGGGTTTCCGACATTGCCATATTTCATCCATAGTAAAGGGTAAAATTGGAGCCAACCAGGTTGTAAGAAATTGGAATAGCGTATCCAGCACCATTAGGGTAGCTTTGTTTTGATTCTCCACTGTTTCACCACAGTACAGGGAATCCTTCCTGATATCAAAATAGAATCTCGACAAATCTGTATTCAGGAAATTGAAGATTTCGGCATATACTCCACGGAAATCATATTCGTCATAACCGCTCCTTACCTTTTCATCCAATTCGGAAAGACGATGTAACACCCACCTTTCCAGTTCAGGCATATCTTTCCAGTCAACCTGCTGTACCTCGCCGGCATCTTGGAGATTCCCAAGGATGAACCGAAAGGCATTTCTCAATCTGCGGTAACTCTCTATTACAGTTTGAAGAATGTTGGGACCAATTCGAAGATCTGAGGTGTAATCAGACTGTGCAACCCAAAGCCGAAGAATATCTGCGCCATATTTTTCAACAAGTTTTTCGGGAGATACCGTATTACCCAATGATTTGGACATTTTCTTACCCTTTTCATCAAGAGTAAATCCATGGGTCAACACCCCGCGGTATGGAGCTCTTCCATTGGTCCCGCATGATTGCAGCAGGGAAGACTGAAACCAACCCCTGTGTTGGTCTGTACCTTCAAGATATAAATCAGCCATTCCATCTGAAGTACCGTCATTACGGTCTCGTAGGACGAAGGCATGGGTCGAGCCAGAATCAAACCATACGTCCAATATGTCTGTTACCTGTTCATAATCTCCGGGGTCGTAAAGTCCTTCAAGAAGAGTTTCCCTGGTATCATCCTGATACCAGGTGTCTGCTCCCCCCTGCTTTATCATGGCAGTAATCCTGTCGTTGACTCTCTGGTCCCGGAGTAAAAAACCCTTCGCACCTGGATTAACTCCCTTTTTGGTAAAACAGGTTAAGGGTACACCCCAAGCACGCTGTCTGGAAAGAACCCAGTCAGGACGCTTCTCAAGCATGGAATTGATTCTGTTTTGTCCTGCGGGAGGAGTCCATTCAACTCTTCGGTTAATGGAAGTCAGGGCTCTTTCCCTGATCGTCCTTCCCAATTGGGATTGGTTATCATCAATTTCTTTGTCAATTGCAACAAACCATTGGGGAGTGTTGCGGTAGATTAATGGGGCCTTGGAACGCCAACTGTGAGGATAGGAATGAACCAACTTTCGTCTGGCAACAAGCTTCCCCCTGGTTATTAGGTTAGCAATTATGATATTATTGGCAGCTCCATCCTTACCATTTGAATTGAATATATCCAACCCTCCAAAAATGGGGAGTGAGGAGCGAAACCTTCCGTCCTCATTAACATTGTGGGTCATGTTCAATTTGTACTTTCTGGCGATCATGAAGTCATCGTCTCCATGGGAAGGGGCTGTATGGACAAATCCGGTTCCAGCCTCATCAGTAACGTGGTCCCCTGGCAACAAGGGTACAGGGTAATCCCACCTGTTCACGTCAGGTTCCTGCTCTGAAACCATACCCTTAAACGGATGCTCGCAAATCAAACTAGCAAGTAAGTCAGAAGAAACTGGTTTTACTTTTCTGTAAGCAGTGATTCTGGAAACTTGCGCCGTTTCCTCAACCAGATTATCAGCCAGAACAAAATATTCACCTTTGCGAAACCAATTGTCATCTGGAGCCTCGGTTACTTCATAGAGGGAGTAGGAAATCTTGAGATTGAAGCAAATTGCCTTATTGGAAGGAAGAGTCCAAGCTGTAGTTGTCCAGATTATTACTGAAGTGCCCTCAGGCAATCCAGCTCTACTCGTACCTTTGGATAATGATGTATCGACAGGAAACCTCACCCAAATCGACTGGCTGGTGTGATCTTCGTATTCTACTTCTGCTTCGGCTAGCGCAGTTTTTTCCACCGTAGACCATAAAACAGGTTTTGACCCCTGATAAAGTGTTCCATTCATGAGAAACTTCATGAACTCTTCTGCAATTACTGCTTCAGCATGAAAATCCATTGTCAGGTAGGGATCATCCCATTTTCCGATTACACCTAGGCGACAAAACTCCAAACGCTGTATTTGTATCCAGTTTTTGGCAAATTCCCGGCATTCCTTCCTGAGGTCCAGAATAGAGACCTCCTCTTTTTGTAGACCTCTTTCCCGGTAATTCTCCTCTACTTTCCATTCGATTGGCAGACCGTGGCAATCCCATCCCGGTACATATCTTGAATCCTTACCCATTTGTTGTTGTGATCGGACAACAAAATCTTTAAGTATCTTGTTTAATGCATGACCAATATGGAGATGCCCGTTGGCATATGGAGGGCCATCATGGAGAATAAATGATTCTCTTCCCTTCTTCTCACGCAATCGGTCATATACTCCGATCTTCTCCCAGTTCATTAGTATTCCAGGTTCCTTTTGGGGAAGACCTGCCCGCATGGGAAATTTGGTTTTAGGGAGTCTGAGAGTTGATTTATAATCTTCGATTTGGACGTTCATATGTTTACCTATGCTCCGGGGAAAATTTACTTTCAAGCCTTCCAGAAACTGATTTGATCATGGAATCAAGTGAGTGTTAACAGCTACAAACAAAAATGGTTATTTATGTTCGGTAAGGATATTGAAGACAAAAAAGCAAACCTATACTAAATGGTATTACTCACCAAATTTCAACCTGGAAATAGTCAATGAATTAAAATGGTACGTTTTTACTCTATTCATAGGAAGGGATATTAGGAACGAATATGCCACGTTTTGCCTTGATACTGGAATATAATGGCAGCGATTATTGTGGCTGGCAAAGGCAGAAAGCCCTACTTACCGTTCAGGATGCCATAGAGAATTCAATTCGCAAACTGGAACCTGATTTTTCCCACATCACCGCAGCTGGTCGAACTGATACCGGGGTTCATGCTCTAGGCCAAGTTATCCACTTTGATTTGTGTAAAGACTGGTCATCCCAAACACTGGTGGCCGCTATAAATTCCCATCTCCGCCCTGCCAAAATTGCCATTTTGAAATCAACAAAGGTGGGTGAGGATTTTCATGCACGATTTTCGGCGGTCAAAAGAACCTATCTGTATAGGGTGATCGTCCGATCTTCTCCTCTGGTTTTCGAGAAAGGATTTGCTTGGCATATCTACAAGGATATTGACCTTGAAGCCATGACCCAAGGTGCATCTCATCTCATCGGGAAACATGATTTCACAACCTTCCGGTCATCACATTGCCAGGCCTTGTCCCCAGTAAAGACCCTCCACAAGATTCATATTGACTGCCACATGAAACCGCTAGGCAAGGAATACAATATTATTTTGGAAGCTCCCAGTTTTCTTCATAAACAGGTGAGAAGTATAGTTGGAACATTAATTCGGATTGGGATGGGAAATCTTGCCCCCCAAAATATGAAAAAAATCCTTGAGGCTAAGGACCGTAAGGCTTGTGGACCCTTAGCCCCACCCGAGGGTCTCTATTTGAAAGAAATAACCTACAACCCGGATCCGTTTGCAGTGTCCCAGACCTAGAAGAATCTTTCCAAAGATTGATACTTCTGAAGTATTGCTTTTCCAAAAATAAAAACAATTTTTGATCTATCGGAGAATGAGAACAGAGTTCTGAAATGACACAAATGAGCCCTACAAATCCCCAAGTATCAACATATCAGGCAAAGGTCCATCCGCATTGGGTGGATTATAACGACCATATGCGTGATTCATTCTACTCACTAGCCTTCAGTTTGGCGGTAGATAAATTTCAGGAGGAAACTGGTTTGGGTGCTGATTACAGAGAAACTGAACGAAACACAGTTTATGCACTTGAGTATCATAATTATTTCCTGCTTGAAGTTAAAATGTTTGCAGAACTCGAAATTCATACTTACGTTCTAGATTCTGACACCAAAAGGATTCATATTTACCAGAAAATGTATTCGGCGAATGAGTTGGTTGCAACCTGCGAAAGTATGTTGCTTAATGTATCACAAAACGGGGCACCTAAGGCCAAACCGTTTCCAAATTCGATTTACAGTGAATTACAATCAAGGATTGTGTCCGAGGAATTCCGTGAAAGGTTGATGTACCGTTCAAGAAAACTCAATATCAACAACAAAAGGCAGAATTGATCCATGAAAAAGATAAATACCCTCGGGTTACTCGGGACAGGAGTCATTGGAGGTGGTTGGGCTGCCAGGGCAATCCATTGTGGTATTGACGTAGTCGCAGCAGATTTTGACCCAGCCATGGAGAAATGGCTCAGGGATTCAGTTGACAATTCAAGAAACGCTCTTGCCCAATTAACCGAAGGAATACACTTACCTCCTGTCGGCAGACTTGAATTTACCACAAACCCACAGGAAATGGCTGATAAGTCGGACTTCATCCAGGAGAGTGTTTCGGAAATTGAGGAATTGAAGATAAAAGCCCTCCTGCCTGTTTCTGAAGCTGCTTCCAAAGATGTGGTAATTTCTTCAAGTACCTCTGGTTTTTTACCATCTGATCTTCAAAAAAACCTGGTTCATCCGGAAAGATTCATCGTGGGACATCCTTTCAATCCAGTGTATCTTTGCCCCCTAGTGGAAATCGTGGGTGGAAATATGACCTCGGACGAAGCAAAATCCATTGCTCAAGATTTCTACGAGGATATTGGAATGCAGGTGCTCATGGTCAACAGGGAGGTACCTGCCCATATTTCCAACCGTCTTCAGGAAGCAATGTGGCGAGAAATTCTTCATATGCTCAATGAGGGTATGGCGACAACTAGGGAGTTGGATGAAAGTATCGTGTATGGTCCCGGATTAAGGTGGGCTGTCATGGGAATGAACCAACTCTACATGATGGCTGGCGGTGATGGGGGAGCTCGAAAATTCATGGAAAAATTTGGACCAACATTAGCCCTGCCTTGGTGCAATATGGATGGCCCCGAACTCACCGAGGAATTGTTGAATAAATTTGAAAGTGGAACGAAGCTGCAAGCCGAAGGTAAAAGCGTCAGGGAACTCGAAACGATTAGAGACGAATGCATGGTAGCCATCCAAAAGGTTTTGGCAAAGCATAATTTTGCCTCGGGAAAAACACTGAATGCTTTCCGGTTAAGAAAAGAAAAACAACAGGCTTAAAGCAACTTTGGTCAGGTGGATGGTTCAAGGGTGTGGATTGAAACATCTGGACATACACTCTTCGCTATATCCAGAATATGTTCATGGTGGGTAAAATAAATTACTTGACAGCGTTTGCCCATCAGTTCCAGAACTTGCAGTGCCTCAGCAGTCCTTTGGTTGTCAAAGGTTTCCAGTATATCATCTGCTAGAAAGGGTGCTTGCTGGTTGCTTTTGATAATTTCGTAAAAACCTGCTATCCGCAGCGATAGATACAATTGAAATCTGGTTCCTTTGGAAAGCCCTTCAACAAATTTGGTACCTCCAACTTTAGGTTCTACGATTAGAATTTCCCTACCTTTATCAAGGGTTGTCCCAAGAGACTTGTAGTTCCCGCAACTGATTTTGGAAAATATCTCCGATGCCAGAGTCATCATTCCGCTCTTATGGGTATCCCTAAATTTTCTGATGGCATGGTCTAGGGCCAAAATCCCGAATTTTTTCTTTAAGTGAGCAAATAACTGATCTTGTAAGTCTATGAGTAAATTCTCATAATTTTCCTTGATTCTGGCTATCGAATCATCACCTGAAACAGTATCCAATTCCCTTCTGGCCTCTCTCTGAATCGTGAGTCTATCCTCAAGTTCTACTTCACATTCCCTTATTTTACTTTCCAGTCTGCTCTTTTCTCCTTCTAGAGTAGCTAAATCCAGACCTGCAACCTGGTCAATCGCTTCCTTTTTGTTTGGCAGACCCATTATCTCCTGAACGTTTGCCAGCGCCTTTTCCTCCAGCGTCTTGAGTTCCTGATACTTTTCTGCTTTTACACAATATTTCTTTATCTCATCCAAATTGGTCTCATCATAAATCACACCGAATTCCTGAATGGTTCTATTGATTCTGGATAAATCTCCTTCCAAACCGAGCTTTTCTTCTCTTCGGTTTTCGAGTTCGGCAAGAATATTTTTATTTTCATTATATTTCCGAACAGTATTCTCAACACGGTCCTCTACTGTAGACCATAAATGCAGTATATTATCGCCCTCAATTCCCAAAGATTGAGCCAGTTCCTGGACATAACGTATAAACCTATCCTTGTCCTCATTCATTTTCTCAATTCTATCCTTCAAGCTGTTCAATTCGGCAACCTTGGGCATTAATTCATCCAGAGCAGCAATGATTTCTTTCATTTCGACAACCTTTGGAATAGTTTCTCCAATGAATACTGTCCGTTCACAGGCTTGCTTCCATTGTTCATCCCAACGTGCTTTTTCTTCTTTGGCCTTATTAAATGCCTTTTCTCTAGCCCGATGTGTAACTCTAGCTCTCAAAAGCTGATCTTTTATAGCTTTTATATCCTTGTTTTTCTCAATTAGATTTGAAGCGGCCGAAATCAGGGTTTCTAATGTCCAGAAATCCTTACAATCAATTCCTGCTTCTTTCAGTGCTAGTGTCAGGTGCTTTATAAAACTTTTTTGTATCTCCTCAAAATGGTCTTTTCTTGCCTTAAGACCTTCAAGTTTTCGTACTTTTCCCAAGGTATTTTCGCGGTAGTCCAGCCAACTTATTAATTCATCTGCTGTTTGTATGTTCCCCAATCCATGAATGTCATTCAGGATGTTTTTGTGGGTTTCCTTTATTCCCTCCAATTCATTCTTGAGACTTTGACAGTTTTGTTTTTCCTTCTCCAATTGAAGGCAAAGTTCGTTGCGTTTCGCCTGTCTCTCTGATCTTACAGCACTTTTAGCTTTTTGATCAGCTGCACGAGAGGAGATTTGATCATCAAATCTCATGGCTATTTCGAACTGATCTGCTGTAGCAATATCCAATGTGGTTTTATGAACTGCCCAACGTTCCTCCCTCCTTGATTTTGATTCTGCCAGGTCTTCCAGGGAAACTGCTTCGGTATCAATCTCGGCAAAGGAATGTTCCAATTTCCTTATTTCATCATCCAGGGTCTCCTTTCTTCTGCATCCTTCAAGATATACCCGGTTTATTTCTTCATAACGCTTTTGGATTTCTCCGATTGATTGTTTGGTAGGACATTGCAATTCTACCAGTTCCTGAGAACTTCCTTCCCAAGGAAGCAGGCTGGAGATGCCGCTTTCAATTTCACTTTCCGCTTCCAGAATATCTGTGGATAAGGTTCGCAGTAAAGTTCTTGGATCATTTTCCCGTATTTCCCTGAGGAGGGATTCAATTGCTTCTACTCCATGACCCAAATTCCCTTCCTTATCCAGTTTTGCCTTGAGAGAATCCATATCTTCTGTGGCCGTTTCCAGCTCTTCTTGGGCAGATTGATAATTGACTACCAAACCCGAATTTTCCTGCATTAGATCCCTAATCAAACCGATGGTGGCTGTATTAGGTATTAAATTGCTTTCTTCACGGCAATCATGCCCCAATCGGCTAGTCAGATAATCAATTTCAGCTCCAAGTTCAGTTTTTCTGGCGTTTCTTCTGGGAAGGTCCCTTAAAACGGATGTATAGGAACCTTTTTGAGTTCTTGCCTTAAATACCTTATCTTCCAAACCCAAAATCGTTTCATCTATTTTATTATTGCTTAAGGTTTTTTCCCTGCGATCGATGTCTTTGGATAGCTGTTCCAACCGACCCTTGGTTTCTATCAATTCCTGACTCCAGCTATCCAGTAAAGTTCTCCAATTTTGTGGAGGTAAGGGAAGTTTTTCATAGTCTTTCAGTTCATGCTGGGTATCTGAGAGGGATGCAACCCATCTCAAGGCATTGATCTTTCTATCCACTAGGGAAAATTCTGCCTTCAACTTGCCCAACACAATTCTGGTTTGTTCAAGGTTTCCTTGTGCTTCCTCACTTGATCTAATCAGTGTCTTGTATTCATTTACTCCCTTGTCCAACTCCTGCCAATCCCTCTTTAAATCGGCCAATTGCTTTCTGGTTTGAACCAAATGGTTTTTTGATGTGCCCTTTTTGTAAAATAGTTCGTTTTGCTGCTGTAGTTCCAGTAACCGTTCACTAAGATCAGCCATCCCTGCACTGGCAGAAAATAACAATTTCCCCAAATCTCCCTTACTTGCCAGGATTTCGTTACCTCCCTTTTCAAGGGTCTGATCATTGGCCGTGAAAAGAATTTCGTAATCGGGACGGGAATAACCTCCGAGCAAAGCATTCAGAACAGAGTCCGGGACGACTTCACCATCCATATCCAGCAAGGATTCTTTAATTTTCCTGATCCTCTTGTACTCTACAAGGACATTGTCCTTTTCTAGAACCGCCTGAATTTCCATAGCCTTTGAATGCCTGAATCCATATGTAGAACCCCGTTTTATACCAAAAAGAAAATCTATCCAGGCATCCATAGAGGTAGTTTTACCAGCCTCGTTTAATCCATAAACAATATGGAAATCCGTTCTGTCGTGTGTATGTTCCCCAAAATCCAAAACCTTACCCGTGAACATTCCGTATTTGGCCAATTTCAACTTGTTCAATCTCATTGCCTAACCCCATTATCCTGACTTTTAAGGTAGGCAAGGACATCTGAAATCCCTTCCCGCAATAGCTTTTTAACAATTTTGCTTCTTTCTTCCTCGGTATCCCCCAAAACCTTCTTTGTAGGGGGTGGTAGAGCTTTGAGAATTGTTTCCGTATAACCATTGATCTCTTTTAGAACCGAGTGTGGGCTATCCTCTTCTTCCAATGAAGACAGATGGACCAAGGCACCGCTATAACCTGTGTTATTAACGGACAAATCCTTTTCTTCTGTATTGACCTCAATTTTCTCAATCCAGAACTCATGATTGCCTTCAACGATACTTCGGGCCTCTTCCAACAAGATTTCAGTATCCCTCCTGATTCTCCAATTAAGATCAGTAGCCCCACTCAGGGTTAGGCGGAGAACAAAGATTTTGTGAGAAAGGGCTTGAATAGCATGTTGAATGTTCTTGCGGATTTTTTCCACCACTTCATTCCATTCGGTGGTGTTAGCAACATCAATCTCTACTCTTTCAAATTGCAAAACAGATAGTGATATGTGTTTCAATTCCTTGATACCTGATTCATCCACTGAAACTAGGACAACTGATTTTTCACCATCTTCGCCAATGTTTCTGCCCTGTGGGATACCCGGCATTACGACAGTCGTTTCCCCCCTGAAGCACGACTGCTTGTGTATATGCCCCAAGGCCCAATAATCATAACCAACTTGTTGTAATTCGCTCAGATTGCTTGGAGCATAGGTATCATGACCTTCGGTTCCTCCGAGGCTGGTATGAAGTATCCCGATATTAAACTCACCACGATTGGGCAAGGGATATTTCGGCAAAAGGGATTCCGGTACAGGTCGATTCGGAAAACTAACCCCATGAATCGCTATGTTTAAATCACCTTTGGTTATATTTACAGTCTCTGCTTTAATTGCAAAGATTTTAACCGAATCGGGAAACATTAATTGGCCGGTTATTACCGAGCCAGCATCATGGTTGCCCTTGATTATAAATACCCTTATACCTTCAAGATGTAACTTTTGCATTTGATTGGCAAGGAATCTAGCCGTGTGCATTGAGGTCTGATCGCTGTCATAAAGGTCACCCGCTATTAATAGGGCATCAACCTTTTCCTCTATACATAGATTAACGATATTTGCGAAGGTTTCTCTTGTAGCAATCCCCACCTGCTTCTTTAGTTCTGGGTCTCTTAAGGCAAGGGATTTCAGTGGCGAATCTAGGTGCAAATCTGAAGTATGAACAAATCGAAACATACTTTCCTCCAAATTGGGGTCTATATAATTTGGGGTGACCGGAAATATTCATGATTAGAGGTTTTTCAAGCGAATTACAAACGGTCAACACCCAAGAATAAATCAAAACACCCAGTTTCATATTATCACACGGGTAATTAATCTCGAAATTCCTGAACCAAATGGATTCCTTAAACCCTCGGGTAATCTTAAACCCCTACTCGAAAATACTGACCACTACATAAATACATGCAGTAATCTAATTATTTCAAAGTTCGCTATGGTAGGGCCTTAATTGAAGTCCAATATCGCAAGGGGAAGTACCTTTTCCTAGTTTGATTTTGTACAAATTAAATATATTTTTGTATCCCCGTAAAACTTGACTTGTATAATTCTATGACCAACGCAAATTTAAATGACAGAGTGTTACATCTTTTGATAGATCTCAATTTGATAGGTTCTAGCCAAGAGGTCAACAATATTAAGCCACTTACCGGGGGCGTAGCCTCGGATGTGGTCTTGGTTCAAACAGACCGGAATAAATATTGCGTCAAGTTTGCACTGCCCAAAATGCGGGTCGAAGCTGATTGGTTTGCTCCAGTCTACCGAAACCAATCGGAATATGAATGGCTTAAACTTGCCGAAGCAATAATCCCCGACAACACTCCGAAAATGTTTGGATTTTCCAATAAGCTGGGTGGTTTTGCCATGGAATACGTAGGCGGGGATGATTGTTTCGTCTGGAAGGAAAAACTTTTTAAATATCCCCCTGATATTCAAGTTGCCGAAAAGGTAGGTGAAACCTTCGGAAAGGTTCAATCCCATACTGGTAAGGCTTCCTTCAATACATCTTCATTTATGAAAAAAGATGTGTTCTTTCACATGCGAACTGAACCCTATATTCTTTACACCGGTTCTAAACATCCTGAACTGAAACCTGCTTTTGATGAGGTCGCCAGAAATCTTTCCGATTCAAACAGAACACTGGTACACGGCGATGTATCTCCCAAAAACATTCTTGTAAAGTCAGGAAAACCGATCCTTATTGATGCCGAGTGTGCAACAATGGGAGATCCTGCTTTTGATGTTGCCTTTTGTCTAAATCATTTTTTCCTGAAAGCTGTCTTTTCTCCCCAATTCAAAGCAGAATTGAGGAAAGCTGCTTTAGGATTCTTTGAAAACTATTTCGAGTTCGTTCATTGGGAAGACAAGAATGAATTTAATCAAAGGGTTGCCAAATTGCTTCCCATGTTGGGATTGGCTCGAGTGGATGGGAAATCCCCAGTGGAGTATTTAAACCCTGATCAACAGGAAGGTGTGCGAAAAATTGTGATACCTCTGATCAAGGTTCCACTCAATAATATTCAAACTGTTATCAATACCCAATTTGCTGGAATTAAGTGATTTCAACTATTGTCCTCAACGATTAACAAAGTAAGCGCCAGAAGAATATGGGATTCGAGAGGCTTCCCTACCGTCGAGGTTGAAATTCTATCTTCAGATGGATTTAAAGGTCGAGGTCTGGCCCCAGCCGGTGCTTCCAAAGGAACAAGGGAAGCTATTGAACTGAGAGACGGAGGGCAATCACTCCGAGGCAAGGATGTATCCCGATCAATCCAGATTATCAAAACCCAGATTGGTCCCAGTTTAATCGGGAAACACCTTGAAGAAACCGCTGCAATTGACCGTTTTCTGGTTAATGAGGATGGAACAAATCAAAAATCTAAATTCGGTGGTAATACCCTTGTTGCCATATCTCTTGCATTGTATGACACATGGGCCAAAACGGAAGGTATCCCTCTTTGGGAACTATTCTCAAGGGTCACCAACTCAACTCCAATCGTTCCTCTACCTGAAATTCAAATATTTGGTGGTGGGGCTCATGCTGCAAATAGGGTTGATATTCAGGACTTCATGGTCATGGTACCCAAAGCTGCAAGTTTTTCTGAGGCTCTGGAAGTAACCTCTGAGATCTACCATAGTGCTGGTTCTATACTCAAACAAATGGGGAAATTGGCCGGAGTCGCCGATGAAGGCGGATGGTGGCCTGACTTTAGCAGCAATGAGGAGGCCTTGGAAATACTTGTAAGGGCCATAGAACAGACCGGCGAAAAACCAGGTGAACGGGTAGTATTATCCCTTGATATAGCTTCATCAGAATTTTATCGGAATTGCAGGTACTGTTTGGGATTGGAGGGGAAAAAATATGATACCGAGCAATGGATTGAGATTTTAAGTGGATGGTTAGACGATTATCCAATTGCTTCAATTGAAGACCCTTTGGCCGAAAACGATCCTGAAGGAATGATTGAGTTCACCAGAAGATTTGGACCTGAATATCAAATAGTCGGCGATGATTATCTGGTTACTTCTGAACAATTGATAAAGAAATCCCATAAGGAAGGTGCCTGTAATGCACTGCTATTGAAAGTGAACCAGATAGGTACGGTAACAGAAGCCCTTAAAGCATTTGAAATTGCAAGAGAAATAGGGTGGGGAGCCATTGTTTCAGCCCGTTCAGGAGAGACCGAGGATGTAACAATTTCACATCTGGCAACAGGGCTGGGCTGTGGACAACTCAAAGTGGGGTCTTTCTCAAGATCGGAAAGGATGGCAAAATGGAATGAATGCCTCAGGTTGGAGGAGGTGCTGGGTGAATCCAGTTTTGCAGGTTCACAGCCCCTCCGCAATACCTGGTGGGTAAACGAATAACCAGAATAGTTTCAAAAATCAGATAAAGATATTGTAATGACGCTTGATCTCTTCTTCTGTTGAAGAAGAAATATACGTTGGATAGTAGTTATCAAGAATTTCCTTAACTTTTGTCCTGGCGATTTGCCAGATATCAGGTGCCCCTTTTTCAGCCCAGGTAATGGGAGGGTCTCGGTCAGCTATACTTGGGTAGAAATAGTCTCTCTGCATGGCCGCCATAGTGACATCATCCCCCAGGAAATGTCCTGTTCCCAGGACAGCGTCGGTTATTGCTTCATAACTGATTGTGTCATCATTGACTTCAATTCCTCGAATGGACCGGTGAATATGTGAGTGCATTTCATTGTCCAGAATAAAGGCTTCAAACGAACAACCCAAAATAGAAGCCATCATTCCACTACTCTCGAAAACCATGTTGGCTCCTGCCAATCCGGCAGATAAAGCTGTAATCCCTTTTTCTACCCCCATTTGGGCATCAACAGCCTTGGCATCACTCATACTTGAAGCGACCCCGGAGGGCAATCCTATCCAATTTGTTATTTGTGCACTGGCAGCGTTCATGATAGCGGTTTCACCTCCACCTCCACAAAATGCTCCAGTCCTTAAATCAACAACAAAGGGCCAATTGGAGAAAATCATGGGATAACCTGGTTTGAGGCAATTCACCATGGCTAGAGAAGAAAGGGTTTCAGCCACGGAAGTTACCAGAAAACCTGCAGGTGGAGCTGGTGCTGTTGCTCCGGATTGTGCTGCTGTAATACAATTAACCGGTAAGTTGTGCCTTACGCATTCACGGCAAACTTCGACTGCATCCTGGCCATATTTGAAGGGTGAAATAATCGGGCTGATGTGGACAAAGCACCATGGCCTCTTGCTGAATTCACCTTCACCTCCTAGTATCATGTCAAACATTTTTACAACTGGTTCAACATGATCATGAATGAAGAAAGACGTGGCGACGGGTTTGGTTGTTCCCTTGGCCAGGGCAAATGCGGTATTGATATCCAGATCAAAGTTATTGGGTAAATCAGTTGCAACGCAACATCTTGCGAACCAACTGATATTGTGAAGTTTGTCCTGAAGGCGGGCGAAATTGTATAGATCACGTAAAGTTGAGGGGCGATACAAACCGGTATCTATATCCAATGTTTGGACTGCGGCACCTCCTGTCCCAAAATGGACCTTGTTCCCACCAATTTCAATTGATCTGCTTTCATCCCTTCCATGAAGAGTAATTTTCTTGGCTGCACAAGATATGATATCCTCTATCATTGACCTGGGGAAACACAACCTTCCGCGAGAACTGACAAAGGCTCCTTTCTCAACACAGATATCAACAAGAAAATCTGGAGCATCTCCCATCCCCAACTCTTCAAGAAACTTCAGGGCATGATTAAAGATTTTTTGAATACCTTCCTCAGTCAGAGGTTTGTATTGCCCCCCTATCTGACCAGGAGGGGCGGGATTAACTTCGGGCTCCTCGGCAACTCTTTTAGCTACCCTTGCTGCTCTCCCACCAGCACGAACTGACCTTCTTGCCATCCAAATCTCCCGAATAAAATTGCCTAAGGACTTTCTTACCTTTTGATATAATCTCTATGTGGGCTTATTAGATTTAATGGACCTAAATATTCAACTGAATTATTATATTTTTTTCACACTGAACTCAACGGGGAATAATCTCTACATAGGAAAGCAGGAAAAGTTGAGGTTAATGCTTCTAAGAAATTCTAAAAATGCTTTTCGCGAATGACCACATCATTAAGCACAATATGTGAAGATACCAACCATTACGGTGTTCCAGTGTAACAAGGTGCCTTGGTTCAAGAAGAACCAAGGCAAACAATTTTAAGGTTTACTGGTAGTCGGCAGCATTTTCAGCGGTAACCAAAACGGTACCGGTGTCAATTACAGGATCCAATGATCCACCATTGATCAAACTCATTACACTTTCAACACCAATAGCTCCCATATTATATGGATTTTGAGCAACCGTAGCAGCCATTTCACCAGCTAATACACTTTCTGCAGCATCTGGGTTGGCATCGAAACCAACAACAAAGATATCGCCTAGCATACCAGCGTTCTTTATGGCTTCCATTGCTCCCAACGCCATGTTGTCATTACTGGCAAAAACGGCTTTCAGATTGGGGTTTCCAGTCAGGATATTTTCCATGACAGCCAAACCCTTGGCACGATCCCACTCGGCCGTCTGCTCAGCAACAATGTTAAGGCCACAAGCGGTTAGACCAGCGTTGGATCCATCTGCTCTGGCTTTACCAGTAGATTGTGTAATGATACCTTGAAGAATCGCAACATCAGATCCGGCCTCTACGTTTTCGCAGATATGCGTAGCGGCAAGAGATGCACCGGTTTCATTATCGGTTCCGATATATGTTACCCCTTCATTAGCTCCCTTGGTATCAACGAACACAACCGGAACTCCATCGGCAAGGGCTTCATCAACTACCGGTGCCAATGCATTGGGATCTGTTGGAGCAAGAACAATACCAGCAGCTCCCTTGACCAACTGGTCTTCAATCTGAGCAATTTGAGCGGGGACATCAGATTCCGTTGGAGGCGCCAATACAACAACCTCCACACCAAGTTCAGCCGCTTTTTCCTCAGCACCTCTTTGTACAGCAGCCCAGAACGGGTTACCAGCTCCGGGTCCCTTCATACTTACCACTATTGTTTGCGCTGAAACATTCGAGACTACCATAACCAAGCCTGTTACCACAGCTGCAATCAAACCAATAACTCTTTTCATATATCTCTCCCTATTTTAAATAAATTTTGAGAATTTCGAGTAATATCAGAATAAGTTCCGAAATTGAATAAACTTTCTGACTCGTAGGTTATTATTCTGCTTTCCTAGCTTCTTGTTCCCCAATCCCTACGTAGAACGTCTATAAATACGGCCAGCACAATAATACCACCGATAAGTATCTGTTGCCAGAAAGTGCTAACATCGTTAAGATTCAACCCGTTTCTGATGAGCCCCATAATCAGGACCCCTCCAAATATACCCAATACCTGGCCTCGCCCTCCGAAAAAGCTTGCACCACCTATGATGACAGCTGCGATGGCTTCCAATTCCATTCCCTGCCCTGCATTGGGAAAACCTGAATTGGTACGACCGGCCATTATCAAGCCTGCTACACCTGCCATAAATCCGCAGATTGTGTAGACAATGATCAGGGTTTTATCAACATCAATACCACTTACCCGAGCTGCTTCCGGGTTTCCTCCAATGGCATAAACACGACGTCCGAACACAGTATGCTCAAGTAAAATCCAAAAAATAAAATACACAAAAATGGTGAATAGAAATACAACTGGAATATTGTATCTGGTCCCGTCAAACTCACCCAGGAAAATCTGTGCTGAACCCAGGAATCTAACAGGATCTGGAAGGCCGGAATATGGTACACCACCTGATATCAGATTGGCCAAGCCTCTTGCCATGAACAGCATCCCCAATGTCATGATGAATGGATGCGGCATTCTCAGTTTTGTAATACCAATTCCGTTAACGAAACCAGCGAGCATACCCATCACGGGTGAAAGGCACAGGACAATAGGCCATGCAACTCCAGAGGCATTAGATACAGCTAGTGTCATCATTCCAAGCGCAAGTACCGAACCAACCGACAAATCAATTCCCGCGGTTAGAATCACAAGAAACATCCCGATTGACAGCATTCCGTTGGCAGCAGTTTGCTTAAATATGTTGGAGATATTTCGCCAAGACAAAAAAACTTCAGGCTGCATCGCCCAAAGTACCAAGCACATCACCACTATAACAATCAGTATTCCGTAACGATCAAAGAACGGAATCATCCGCACATGCCAAGGAACCCCATTATCTGTTTCTGGCCTACTGGACTCGGTCATGAGCAAGATCCTTTACATTCTCTTTGGTACCCATAATCCAACCTATAACTTCACTTCGGCTAGTGTCCTTAAGGTATGATTCACTGAAGTTGGCTCCATGATAGAGGGCCATAACACGATCGCAAACATAGAAAATGTCATCCATACGATGACTAATAATCACAACCGAAATACCCCTATCCTTTAGTCCTACAATCATATCCAGGACTTTACCTACCTCCTTGATTGCCAGAGCTGCTGTTGGTTCATCCATTATGACCACATGTGCCTGAAACGCTATAGAACGAGCTATGGCAACAGCCTGTCGTTGTCCTCCGGACAATTCTTCAACCTTTTGTTCCACGCTCTTAACCTGAATCTTTAAGTTATCAAGATGATCCTTAGCCATCTGTAAACCAAGCTTGTGATCAAAAAGGGAAACCAGTCCTCCCAAAAACTTACGTTTGGGTTCACGACCGAGATAGATGTTCTCGGCGATATTCATGTTACCCGCGAGTGCCAAATCCTGATAAACCATTTCTATACCAAGATTACGCGCATCCCTTGGACTGTGAAACTGTACCTTCTTGCCATCAAAGAATAAACTACCTTTACTTGGTGGATACAAACCTGAGAGCACTTTCATTAGAGTTGATTTACCCGCACCGTTATCTCCTACAACACCCAAGACTTCACCCGGCCATAGCTGTAAGTTCACATCCCTAAGTGCAGTAACAGCACCAAAATATTTTGACACACTCCGAGCTTCCAACAGAGGGGTGTCATATAGGTGTTGGTTGGATTGCTGTTGCAAGCTAAACTGTCCGATTTACTAAATTCTAACCAATCGCAAATTAAATACAAATATCATGGTCAATGTCAATGCTTTGGCTTGTTCTAGCGTCCTGGAGCTAAAAATCGGAGTCATTATTGTGGTTCAATCACTACAAGGAATCGCACCAACTAGCACTGTTTATTCTACAGTACAAATCGGCCAACAGGATTCTGATGCAGATTATAATATCTACCTCAAAATTGGACCTATTTTATTTTATAATACAGAACTTCAGATTCGGGACACAAGCCCTCTATTTCCATCAACCGTGAGCTTGGAATTAAAATAGAAAATCGTTGGCATCAAGGTCGCTGAGGTTAAAATTCTCCAGAGTTATTGTTCCGCCACCATAATTGCTAAAGTCGATAACAACATCACTACCATCCTGGTGTGCGTTTATATCATCAAAACCTGTTATTCCTGTAAAATCTGAAATATCAATCTTGTCTTCACCATCGGTAAAGTCGACAATTGTGTCATTACCGCCTCCTGTTGTGTAAACAAAAGTATCAGCATCCGAACCAGTGCCATCATCTGTTATGCCGTCACCATAAAGAGTGTCATCACCAGTACCTCCGGTAATGATATCATCACCTTGGCCACCACGAATAATATCATCACCAGCACCACCAGTGAGCGTATTTCCACTCGCGTCGCCTGTTATATTAGCAGTGGGCATAATGAACATCGATTCCTTGAGCTGCTCTACTTTCTGAACATCAACAATTCTGATCTTGCCACCGCCCCACTCTGTTAGGTCTATTTCTATCCAACCACCCTTCCAAAAGCCTGTACCAACACTCATTTTAGACTGTAAATCCTCCCAAGTAACGCCTTGGGTAAGGTTAAAGCCAGATAGATCAATTACATCAGTTCCCAACTCAAAATTGACAATAACATCAGTCGTAACATTTGTTGGGTCGGTAAGAGGATTGAATACAAATGTATCCTCCTCGTTATTTGTACCATAGAGCCATTCACTGGCGTCAGTACTTGTAATTGTCGCCATAGTAACCTCCATTATCCCCGCACTGGCCTCCTATTACCAGAACGGATATATAAATATATAGAACAGGTCGCAGGTATAGAAGGGATAGTAAGTATCCTAAACTCAGCAAACCAATTATATTAAAAATTTAGAAAAAAGGCAACAACAATGTGCTTTTTACCTCGCTAAATCCTTGGACAAAATACTTGATACTTATGGAAACAAAATCCTGGTCGTACGCACACATTTGCACATTTGTTTCAATTTTTTGTATTGAAATTTTCAACAAACTAATCCGAATTTAATTTATAGGGAGTTGGAATACTTTGAAAAGCCAAACAGATGTAGTAGTCATTGGTGGGGGTATCGCAGGTTGTTCAACCCTTTACCATTTGTGTGTTGAGGGCTGCACAAATGTCCTTTTGCTGGAAAGAGATGTCTTGACTTCAGGAACAACATGGCATTCGGCTGCCCAGGTAACCAGTTTTGGCACCAATCAAACAATGCTTGGTCTTAAGTCCCATTCTATCGAACTCTACAAGGAACTAGCCCGGGATTCCTCCTATCCAGTCAGTTATAATTATGCAGATGGGGGTATTCGCCTTGCTGGAAACCAGGACCATCTAGATGGCTATCATCATTTTGTTTCCTTGGCCAAAGGGATGGGAATTGAATTTGAAGTATTGGATGCTGAAGAATGCAAGAGGAGAAACCCTCTGATATCCACTGATGGACTCCTAGGGGGGTTATGGGACCCCCACGACGGTCATATTGACCCAGCCCAATTGTGCCAAGCCCTGGCCTTCAGGGCTAGAAATATGGGGGCGGAGATTTATCAAAAAACCGAGGTGATTGGTTTGGTCCAGAAAAAAGATCATTCCTGGCTGGTTGAAACCAAAAAGGGCAATATTCATTGCCGGACTATTGTAAATGCCAGCGGTTACAGGGTCAATGAAGTTGCCGCACTGATGGACGTATATCACCCCGTTGTTTCGATGGAGCATCAGTATTTGGTCACCGAATCGATTCCCGAAATCGAAACCGCCGTTAAGAGAATTCCGCTTCTTCGATGCCCTAGTGATGATTTTTATTGTCGTCAGGAAAAACACGGGCTTTTAGTGGGTTTCTATGAACAGGAGTGTAAACCCTGGGGGGTGGAGGGTATTGATCCGAACTTTACAAATGATTTATGCCCGGATGATCTTGATCGTATTGGAGATGTCTTTGAAAATACCGTCAGGAGGTTACCTGTATTGGAAAATGCCGGAATTCATACCATTGTTAACGGACCGATCACCTATTCTGCAGATGGACTCCCCCTCGTTGGACAAGTTCCTGGACGTAGAAATGCTTATTGTATAGTCGGTCTTAGGGCAGGATTGGGCGAGGGGGGTGGTCATGGTTGGTTATTGGCACAACAAATTGTTCATGGTGAGGCCTGTTATGATACATGGTCGTTGGACCCAAGAAGATTTGACCCCCAAGCAAACGCTGAGTACACAACCAAAAAGGCCATTGAAGATTACCAAAATGAGTTCCGCTTTCATATGCCTCACGAGTTCAGACCTGCCGGTAGGAATCGAAGGATAACCCAGCTGACCAAACACTTGAAGGAACTTGGGGCTGTATTTGCTCCTTTAAACGGTTGGGAACGAAGCATGGTTTATGCAAAGTCCCAGGACTTCAGGATTACTCCCTCTTTTCGAAAAACAGAATTGAATACGTTGATCAAGGACGAAATCTTGCACGCAAGCGAATACGTTGGAATAGCGGAAGTAAATGGATTTAACCGAATAGAAATTTCGGGTGAGGGGATTCATCAATGGCTAGATCAGCTTTCATGTTCAAAAATACCGGAAGAAAAAGGTCATGTTCGCCTGTGCTATTTCCTTAACCCCCATGGTATGGTTAAGTCCGAAGCTACTTTGGCTAATCTGGGTGATAGATTTTGGTATGGGTCAGCTGCTGCATCAGAGGTACATGATTGGGAATGGTTATCCACCCACCTTCCCAAGGATGGATCAATAAAGTTAAAACCCCTCACTGAAGATTTTCAGATAATATTGCTCATTGGTCCAAAGGCACCGAAACTGGTAAGGAAAATCATAAATCCTGAAGTCTTTTCCACCCCATTCACCTGGGGTCAGGTCAAGGAAATCGGCATAGACAATGTGAATGTCCATCTGTTCAATCTAAGCTATTCTGGAGAATACGCTTTTGAACTCCATGTCCCAAGTAATAAGCTCCTGGCAATCTGGAAGCACATTATGGCTATTGGTGAAGATTTTCTAATAAAGCCCTTTGGGAGTATGGCCATTGAAAGCATGCGATTGGAGAAAGGATATAAACACTGGAAAGCCGATCTCCTTACCGAATTTGATCCTTTTGAGTCAGGTTTGGATGTTTTTGTTGTTAGAAGCAAGGAATTCATTGGCAAGGACGCATTGGAACAAAGAATCCATCAAAACTCAAGAAACAGTTTTATTTTATTAACTATTGATAACTTGCAGATTCCTGTTCATCCAGGTGCTACAATTTATGGTAATGGTGAAGTAATTGGTACTGTAACGTCCGGGGATTTTGGTTACAGAACGAATGCAAATCTTGCAATGGGATTTGTTGGATTGGGAAAAAGTGAATTAAAAAAGGTCCATTTTGAAGTCGACCTCAATGATCAAAGGGGCAGAGCCCGGTTATTATCCAGACCCCCCTTTGACCCGGATAATGAATTGAGAAAAACCTGTATTATTCAGACTGAGGGTACGTAAACCAAATTTTGTTCAGGTTCTTCCGAAAAGTTTCTCTATATCCGTCAGTTTCATCTCAATGTAAGTGGGCCTTCCATGGTTACATTGACCGGAATGAGGAGTCTTCTCCATTTCCCTTAACATCTCATTCATCTCTGGTATAGTCAAGGTTTTTCCTGCCCGAATCGAACCATGGCACGACATCCTGCTTATAACCGAATTTATTTTTTGTTCGACGATATTGGTACTGTTACCTTCAACAATCCCTTCCAGAATATCTTGGAGCAAAGCCTTAACATCAGGGTTTCCCAATAGGGAAGGAACTTCTCGGACACAAATGGCACCCTGCCCGAATTCCTCAACAACAAGGCCCAAAACGGCCAATTCGTCCTTAATGTCAATTATCAATTCAGCATCAGTAGGAGAAAATTCAATTATCTCAGGGACCAGCAATTTCTTGGTTTCTGATTTTCTTCCTGCTAATTGCTTCTTCAGTCTTTCATAAACCAGCCTTTCATGGGCGGCATGTTGATCGACGATGATGATACCATGGTTGGTTTGGGAAACTATGAATTTTTCATGGAATTGGACTATCGCCGCCCCTAAAGGAAACTGGGTACTTACTTCCTTATCATCAATTGAGCTAGCAATGGAAGGTAAGGCATTTTCAAGCCAGGGAGGAAATTCCGACAGTGTTTTCAATCCTTCCCCTGAAGATTCATCTTGATAAACTGATATCGTATGGTTCTGATGGGTTTTTGATCTTTGGACGGCATTAAAGTGACTGGCTTGTACCTTATCCATCATATGTGAAGAAATCGCCGGCGCTGAGCGGTGTCCTTCCTTGTAAAGGCCATCCTGAATAGATTTAACTATCAGGGCCCGTATCAGGCTTGGGTTCCTGAACCTTACTTCTGCTTTGGTTGGATGGACGTTTACATCGACCAGATCAGCAGGGTAGGTCAAGTAAAGAACAACCATGGGATACCTGTTTTTGGCTATATGGTCTACATAGGCTCCTCTTAATGCCCCATGCAATAACCTGTCTTTAACCGGACGACCATTAACAAAAAAGAATTGGTAATTTGAAATTCCCTTGGTGAAAGTGGGTAAGGTACAAAATCCTTCTATTTCCGCTTCTTCAATCCGTCCGTTTATCCGAAAGGAATTTTCAGCAAAATCTTTATCAATTAAGCGGTTCAGACGATCTTTTGTGGCTATTTTCCCTTGACCTGGATTAGACTCCAGAGAAAAAATCTTTCTTCGCTTACCATCGGGAGATTGTTCGATTAAGGTAAATCCAACTCCAGGTGCTGCCAGAGCAAGTGATTTCACCATATCGGAAATGGCCCTGGCTTCAGACCGTTCAGTACGGAGGAACTTCAATCTTGCCGGAGTTGAATGAAAGAGCCTTGTTAGCTCGACAATTGTACCCTTGCTCAACGCTGCTGGTTTAACAGGAGATACTACCCCTGCATCAACCCTGATGGAATAGGCAGAATCGCTTCCCTCAAATCTGGAGGTAATTGATAGTAACCCTGCTGCCCCCATTGAAGGTAAGGCTTCACCCCGAAAACCCAAGGTCTTGATGTCGTCCAGATTAAGATCTGAGATTTTGGAGGTTGCATGCCTTTGAATCGCCAGAGAAAGATCTTCCCGTATAATGCCAACTCCATCATCAGTTACCTTGAGTAAAGATTTGCCTCCCTCTGAGTAGATTACTTCAATTTGGGTTGCACCTGCATCAATAGCATTTTCCACCAATTCCTTCACTGCAGAAGCTGGACGTTCAATTACCTCCCCTGCAGCTATCCGGTTAATTGAGTGCTCACTCAGTTTCTTGATTTTCTGTACCAGATATTCCCCTTTCAAAAACTTTTTCTCATAAATCAAAAAGACATCTAGGAAACTTCCACTTGGTAGATTCAATTTGGCTGCAATTTTTCAATTTTTCTTATCCATCTATCAAAATGATGGCACTCAAGTCGGATTCTATCAAGACCAATTTCTAACGCCACGAGTCTTCCGTGAAGAACTTTGTTGTAGGAATCACATATATCCTTAATACGTTTTGAAGGTGCCAACTCTGGGCTATCGTTAATATGTTCTGGGGTTTCAAATTTTTTTCGAATTTCTGTTAATCTCTTTACCACTCTTTCACTAAACCATCCCGAAAATGCTTGAGGGTTGCTGAATAACAATCCCTCATACTCATGTAGTAATAAAAAAGGAATAAAATTACTTTGATCAATATCTTTTTGAAATTTCTCCAATACAGCTTCTATTTCGGTCAAATTATTTATTGATAAAGCCTTTCCGGGATAATCTGATGGTAGCCCATGCAGATTTATCATGTTTACAAAAATTCTGAATTTCCTTTTTTACTTTGGAATATGGTTTTATTCCCAGTAGTGCGATAGTGTGGAGTTCAATATTTTTTCGCGTAAAATGAGGACTAAGTACTTGTTTGACAAAATTTACTTCCGTTTTTCCTTCACAGAAAATCATCACTCGTGTCCAGTTCAAGGAGTTCCTCCAAGTACATTCTTTTCCCAAAGTTTACCTAAGGAGTAATCCTCAAGCCAATACCCCAAATCTTTTTTGTTAAGCCGTTTAAAATGTGTTTGGCCATAATTACGATCATTTACGATAATATCCTCAGGTGTAAAACAATTTAGGAGGTCCATCGATTGGGTTGAAATAATAATTTGATGGTTCTTGGAAGCAGTCCTCAATAACCCACCAAGTAGATCAATTGCATAAGGATGTAACCCTAGTTCAGGTTCATCAATTAGAATGGTTTTGGGTTTAATTGAATCGGGTTGTAATAGTAGTGTTGCCAAGCAGATAAATCGTATAGTACCATCTGAAAGAAGATGGGCTTTGAGGGGTACATCATCGTGCTTTTCAATCCATTCGAGTTCAATTTGATCTGGACGGTTGAGGATTGGTCTAAGTAAAAAATCTTCAAAAAATGGCGCTACCAAACGTACAGTCTTTACTATTCTATCATAATGTCCCCTGTGGTTATGTTTGAGAAGAAAAAGAAAGGCTGCCAAATTGCTTGCGTCCGAACGAAAATAGAGGTTATCGCTAATTTGGCGTCTTTGTTTAATTAAAGAACTTTCCCCAGCATCATGAAAATGAAATACATTCCAGCTTTTCATTAATGCTACATTTTCATTGGTAAAATCATGGAAAGCATAAATTCCATAGTGCCTAAGGGAATCCATTCCAGTCTCATAATGTCCCGTGTCAATCGTTACTTCGTGGGTTAATGCATTAACAGTTTCATTTTCAATTATTATTCTATTATCTTCGGTTGGTTGTAGGTGAAACTGATATGACCCGTATGTGAATCTAACGTCTATACTGATATTTTTCGTAGTTTTACGCCCAAAATGTAAAATTGAATCTGCCCCTCCTTTTTTACCAACGAACACCTGCAACTTACCAAGTTGCATTTGTTGGATAAGTCGGAAAATACTTAGAAAATTGGACTTACCTGCCCCATTCGGTCCAATAAGAATATTCTTTTCCTTCAGTTCCAAATCACAACCAATTATGTTTTTGAAACCACTTATTTTAATTCCGGTTAGCCTTATTGGATTCATGGATTAACTCAAGATTTCATTATCAGGTTGTCTATTTTGAATTTCAAAGTTATACCAAAACAAAATTATTAGTCTCTATAAACGTACCTCAAACCCACCTCCACTTTCACCTCATGATTCAATATTAAGGCTGTTCAAACCACAGAGATAAATTTATTGACCTTTGTCATTGGTCATTTTGAAATAGTTTTCGGGATGATTGTTCAAAATTTATATTGGGTCTCCTCAATCTTCAGGTGACTATAGTACCTTAATTTGAACTCATTTAACAATTAACATCTTGATAATATCCTTAAACTGTATTTCCGTAATATTCGGAATTTCGCTTACATTCTGGTGGAAAGTATCTTTCAAAAATGGTTTGAATGTAAATCCCAAAAAATATAACATCCTTCCGGGAAAAGTACTGGTTGCTACGCTAAGAAGCCTGAATCATACTAGTTACATTCTTAATCTATGGATAGGATTAATCATTGAGTAAAGTTACATTGACCGGTCTGGCAAGAGACCTGAAACTACGGCAAGAGGCTAAGAATCCTGTCAGGATTGGCTTAATCGGTTGTGGCGAAATGGGAACCGATATTGTGGTCCGAACTGCAAACATGGATGGGGTTTCGGTTGTTGCAATAGCAGACCACAAGCCCAAAGCAGGCATGGCTGCATTAAATTATGCCTATAATTCTGAGGTTCGTTCAAAAATAACAACTTCAGCAACAGAAGTTAACAGGGAAATTGAGAATGGCTCAGTTGCCATTACAGAAGACCCCTCAAATATAGTCCAGAGTGATTTGGTAGATGTCATCATTGAGGCGACGGGCATACCCAATGTTGGAGCTGAATTCGGTGTAAAGTCAATTCAACATGGTAAACACCTCGTGATGATGAATGTAGAGGCCGATGTAACTGTAGGTCCGGTGTTAAAGAAACTTGCTGATGATCAAGGCGTTATATATTCCCTAGGTGCTGGTGATGAGCCTTCTGCCTGTATGGAACTCATAGAGTTTGCAACGGCAATGGGGCACAAAATCATTGCAGCAGGAAAGGGCAAGAACAATCCATTACGATTTGACGCAACACCGAAAGATTATGAAGAAGAAGCCCTAACCAGAAATATGAACCCAAGAATGTTGGTTGAATTTGTCGAAGGGTCGAAAACCATGGTAGAAATGGCAGCCATAGCCAATGCAACTGGATTGGTACCAGATGTGCCCGGAATGCATGGACCAAATGTTGGACCTGATGAATTAGCCCAGGTTTTGATACCGAAGGAACATGGAGGAATATTATCCGCACCAGGTTGTGTGGATTTTTCAGTAGGGAAAGGTATTGCACCAGGTGTATTTGTCATAATCGAGGCTGAGCATCCCCGAATTCTGGAACGGATGAAAGATCTCAAAATGGGCGAGGGACCGTTTTTTTCTTTGATAAGACCATATCACTTAACTTCTCTTGAGGTCCCTCTTACATGTGCCAGAGCAGTTCTCTATAACAAGGCAGATATGTTCCCCAACCCCGTACCTAGTGCGGAAGTTTGTGCAGTGGCAAAAAAGGACCTTGCCATAGGGGAAGTACTTGGTCAGATTGGGGAATACGACTATCGAGCTGTTACTTATCGTACTGATGAAGCCAGGAAGGAGAAGGCCATCCCTTGCGGTCTACTGGAAAAAGCCAGGGTTACCAAAACCATAAGGAAGGGCTCCTTGATAACAGCTCACAATGTGGATCATGTTAAGGATAGTTATATTGCCAAACTTCGGAAGAAGCAGGACCAATTAATTGGACTGTAGTTCGTTATTTCTCTAGATACCCTTATCTCCTAAAGTCGTTTTCAGGCCGGTTATCACGGTCTCTTACGAAGATGCTGTTCTAGTTTTCGTAACATCAAGGATAGGGATATGGTCATTACGAGGTAAATCATTGCCACAACATTGTAAGTTTCAAAATACCGAAAATTTCCAGCAGCTGTAACCTTGCCCAATTGGGTTATATCCAATACTCCCAATACAGAAACCAGCGAACTATCCTTGACCATGGCAACAAAATCATTGCCCAAGGGAGGAAGGATAGTTTTCATGGCTTGGGGGAAAACAATCAACCTGAATCTTTGCCAGGAATTTAGGCCCAGTGAGAGTGAGGCTTCAATTTGACCTGTTGGAACAGACTGCAAACCTGCACGAAAAACTTCAGCGATAAATGCCGAATAACCTATGGTAAGAGCAAGGATCGCTCGCCACAATAACGAAAAATCTCGAGTCCTTGCCGGCTCCAAGCCCAATAACTCAGCAATATAGTTCCACCCCATTATCAGAGCCGGAGCAAATACAAAGGCGACATAAAGAAGCAATACCAATATGGGTATACCTCTTACTACCTCTATATACAATCTCGCAAATTGCCTGAGGATCAGATATTTGGATAAGCTTGCCAAGGCGAGAAACAGACCGATCACGGAAGCCATGAAGAAGCCAACAAGAGTTACAAATATTGTAATATATATCCCAGTCGAAAGGGCCACCAGTACCTTGGTGTAAATCTCGTTGGAAAGAATTTGAAAGGCTGCAAACGCCCCAACTCCCCCGATGATAATTAACCACCAGGGGAAATCCTCTTTTTGCTCGTTACCTTGCCCCATTTTGTAATCAGGGCAGGAAATAATTGTTCCTAAAAATCACTTTATGGGTGCATACCTGTTAAGAACCAGGATTATTGTCCCATTTTGTAATCAAGAAACCATTTTTTGTTCAAAGCATCTATGGACCCTGAGGCTTGCATGGCCATGATTGCTTCATTTATGGGCTCAACCAAATCCGATCCCTTGGGGAAAATAAACCCGAAATCCTCGGTTCCCAACGGGCTTCCTATGATTTTCAGGCCACCATCCGAGGCATCAACATAACCTGCACCTGCTGTCCCATCGGTTAAAACCAGGTCTACATCACCTGTTTTCAAAGCCTGTACACCTGCACCAAAAGTTTCAAACAAAACTATTCTGGGATTTTGCTCATTTCCATCAAGTACATCATAAACACCAACATAAAATGGAGTTGTACCCGGTTGAGCAGCCATCAACAAATCCGGATCAGCGGCAAACTCCTCTGCATTGCCAAACCTATTTTCATCACCTCTTACCATCATGACCATTTCAGAACGCATGTAGGCAACTGAAAAATCAACCTTTTCCATTCTGTCTTCCCGGATTGTAATACCTGTCATACCCAAATCATACTGACCCTCGCTCACTGCAGCTATCATCGCATCCCAACTGATATTTTCATAAGTTATGCTGGCGTTTAATAAGGAAGCAATTTCGTCCATTGCATCATATTCCCACCCAATAGCATCACCCGAATTGGGATCTATAAATTGCAGTGGTGGATAAGCATTTTCTGTAACTACAACAATTTCCTTACCTTCAAGGTCCGGGAGTCCTTGTCCCAACACCTGGGATACGTACAAGATTAAAACTAAAACTAAGGCTACAAGTTGTTTTATCATTGATACCTCCTAGATTTTTCCTTCGCAGATAAAATTCTTCAATTTAAATTTCGGATACCCCGAGCCTAAATATTATACTGGATTTTTCTATATTTAATTACTGCCAATCAGTACTTTCTGAATTCTTTTCGACAACGACTTAAAAATTACTCAAATGCGAGCACCAAATTTCCTAGAACTTTCATTTGTAGTACTCATAACACTGTTACTTGGAACAGGGTCATTAATTGCCGAGGAAGGATGGCGGGGACTAAGAGTTGCACCCGAAAACAGATGTGCCCCTTATAACCGGGATGATTACAGATATCCACAAAGTGTGGAATTGGAAATCATAAGATCAATGGGAGGTAAGATCTATTCTCCATATACAGGCAGGTACTTTAATTTTCGAACCCAAACGGACATTGAACATATGATTGCTACCTCAGAGGCCCATGATAGCGGGCTATGTGGAAGAAGTAACAGGGAGAAAAGGCAATTTGCTTCTGATCTGGATAATCTTACTTTGGCCAGCCCTGTAATCAACCGAGATCATAAAAGGTATTTCGATGCTGCTGAATGGCTGCCACAATATAATAAATGCTGGTTCGTAAACCGAATTTTAAAGGTCAGATTGAAATACAACCTGACAATTGACCGAAAAGAAGCCGGGGCCATTGATAAAGTGATGGAGACCTGCGAATCCTTTCAACTGATATTTCTTGAGGGAACGCCCACATCACCCTTGCCAACTTCAGAGTGGGACGAGGATGGAGATGGACGTGTTACATGCAGTGAAGCACGGAAAGCAGGAATTGCACCTGTATATGCAACTCACCCGGCCTATAAATTTATGTGGGATAGGGATGGCGACGGAGTTGTTTGTGAATAGTTTCAGGAATCTATCTCAGGTTGTCCAACGATCACAAACACCAATTCTTCAGGTCGAAACAAGTATTTGGCTACCCTGTTGATTTCCTCCAGTTCGATGGCTTCAATCATATCATTACGGTTTTTCACATAGGAGGCTGGTATATTATCCAGTTGCATCCCAGCAAGAATACCTGAAATCGATTCATTGGTTTTAAACCTGAGTGGGTAAGAACCTTTTAAATACATTTTTATCGTGTCAAGTTCTTCCTGGGTGATTCCTTCGTTAGCTATCTTTCCCCATTCTCTTCGGATTGCCTCCAGTGCTTCATTAACTGTTTCATTGGCCGTGGCCATGCTTCCTACAATCAGTCCCCCCGATTGGAATGTCGAAAGATATGTCCCTATTCCGTAAGTTAATCCAAGTTCTACCCGTAATTCCTTTTGCAAACGTGAATTAAACCCTGATCGTCCAAAAACCTCGTTTAAGACATAGGCCAGCAAGAAATCTGAATTGTCCCGGGACAATCCCCTGTGTCCAAAAACAATATTTGTTTGTGGTGTGGGAAAATCGATAACTTCCACCATACCTTCTTGCGGTATGGTAGGTACAGGTGGCTCTGATGGAATTTCCTTGGGTAACCCGCCCAACAAATTATCAAGAAGGTTGGCAAGTTGATCTGCGGTTATATCTCCTGCTGCCCCAACTACAACATTTCCCCTGACAAGTGTATTTTGGTGGGCGGCAATTACATCTTCTCGGGTCAGGCTGGAGACCGAAGTTCGGGTACCTTCAATTACTCGATGCAGTGGGTGGTCACCGAACATAATGTTGGCGAACGCATTGTAGGTAATTTCATCAGGATCTGTCTCATTGAACTCTATGATGGTAAGTACTTGACCTCTTACCCTCTCAAAAGCTTCGAGATCAAAATTGGGTTGTTCCAAGGCCTTGCGTAACAACTCCACTGAAGGTTCAAGGTTTTCCGTAATCATCTGGGTTGATACCGAAACCGCCTCCTTATAGGCGTCAAATTCAAAACTTGCCCCCAACTCTTCCATTTCAACCCGAAAACCTACGGCATCAAGATCATCTGCCCCTTCTTCCAGTAATCCCATCATCAGGTAAACAGCACCTTCCTTATTTGCAGGATCGTTGATACTTCCACCCATAAAAAATATCTGTAGTGCTACAATGGGATTGGAATGATCCTCAACTAGCCAGGCTTTGATACCTTTAGGTGTTTCAATTTCCTGTATATCCACCGTGGCATGTAATCCAGTTGCCATGAGTGTGGCAAAGGAAATAGCAAATGCAAAATTCTTGAACATTATTCTGAGACCTCCTTTAGTAACCACCCTGTCACAGAATTGTTTTTGCTGAGTAAAATTTCTGCTGATTCCAAGACACTCTCTTCATCAACACTTAGCAGTTGCTCTGTCCATTCCGCAGTTTGTTCCAGTGTCAGGCCATTGATATAACCAGTGCCGTACTCCATTGCTGCGTTCTTGGCATCATCTTGGGCGTAAATCCTGGCATATCTCAACTGCTTCTTAATTCTCTCCAAATGCTCCGGATCAACACCCTCTTCCAGGAAATTCACTATGACTTCATCCATCTTGGCTTCTGCTTCTTCAAGGCTTACCCCTTGTGCAGGGATCACATACAGATTAATGACAACCGGTCGGGTTATATCCCCTGCAAAACTGGCACCGGTGTAGGTAGCGATTTTCTCATCCAAGGTGAGTTTTTCACCTAATACCGAAGTAATTCCACTGCCTCCCAGAACTTCTACCATGAGGGCAATGGCAGCCAGGTTCTCGGTGTCAGATGAATATTGTGCTGGAACAAGGTATTTACGAAAGACATATTCGGTTGACACTCGTGGGTCGGGAAACCAAACCCGTCTTTCAGCCATATGCGGAGGTTCCAGCAGTATTGGCTTTCTCTCAAAATTTTCAGGAGAGGTCAAATGACCAAAATATTTATTGGCTAGTTCAAGAACCTGGTCGGGATAAACATCTCCGCTAATTATCAGTGTTGCATTCTTGGGGTGATAATATTTTTCGTAAAATGATTTTACATCCTCTAGAGTGAGAGACCTCATTTCGTGTTCCCACCCAATTGTAGGTATACCGTAAGGGTGGTTTTGGAAAAGTGTTGCGGACATCTGTTCGTTTAAAAGACTGGAAGGATTGGAATCAACCCGCTGTTTCCTCTCTTCAAGTATGACCTCTCTTTCCCGCATTACATGATCAGGTTTTAAGTCCAAATTTTGCATGCGGTCGGCTTCTAATTCCATGACAGGCTCCAGAAATTCAGTCGAAATTTCCACTGTGTAGGCCGTACCTTCCTGGTTGGTAAAGGCATTATTGAAGCCTCCCATGAGTTTGATGCGATTATCAAATTCACCCGATTTAGTAGTTTTAGTTCCGTCAAACATCAAGTGCTCAAGAAAATGTGAAAGGCCCGATTTACCATAGGGATCATCAGAGGCTCCAACATCGTACCAGATAGTGTGGTTGACTATTGGGGCCCGGTGATTTTCAATAACGATTATCTTTAAACCGTTTTCAAGTTTGAATTGGGACACATTGTCTGGAACTTCCCCAACCAAAGGAAAAGAACCCGATAAGAGAAAAATACCAATTAATGAAAAGAACCTGACGATCATATTTCTATCACCTGATCAAAAAACTATTTTGGATACTATTCCTCTCCTTTACAGGAATGGGAAATAACAATTTGGTTAAGATTGATTTAGGCTAAATCAGGGTATAACACCCTCTGACTGGAGCCTTAAATATTCCGCTCTACTATCCAAGGCCATAAAGGAATAGGCTGCAAAATAAACATTTATATTGGCTAGTCTCTCCATGGGTCTGGCTTGATTCCTTCGCCGAAATTCCAAATCTTCCTCGGCAAGTAATCCCCTGATATCGTCACCAGAGCCCATCCTATGTGTATAAAGTAATAAATCATCATCCTGGGCAGAAATACTGCCATCAACCTTTTCCCTCCCTGTAGAACCTAGAAGACGAAGAATATCCGCTTGGGGCGTCGGTTCAGCGGTACTTCTGGAGGTACCTGGCGGGGGTAATGTTTCCAAAGACCCAGGTTTCTCAATGGAGTCATACACAACCAGTGTCAATTCATCTGGTGCACCCTTTGATTTGAAGAACACCAACTCTGGATCTGAGGAATTTCTTGAACACCCGGCCAGGGTTATCAAAATTAAAACCGAAAAACACAACCCCTTGTTCATGTATTGTCCCCAATCGAATTTAGTCTTTATTGAGATTTATAGAATCTCTGTTTTTGTAACTGAAATATAACATTAAAGCCAGACCTGAAAATATAGCAGTATCAGCAATATTAAAGGAAAATGGATTTTTAATCCCACAACAAGTTACATTCAAATAATCCATTACAGCACCATAAATGATCCTGTCAATCGTGTTTCCCAAGGCCCCACCGGTAATGAGACCAACCGGGATAATCATGTCCCATGATTTCTCCTGTTTATAAGCATACCAGTAAAAGCCTACTACAATTACAAGTGCAATAACTATCCAGATATATTTTGTTTGTTCTCCCCCATCACCAAACAAACCAAAATTTATTCCCTCATTCCATGCCAAGTGGAAATTCAAAACCGTCGGTATTACAACTAATCTGCGAATTTCTTCCAGATTAAGAACATTATGGATAAATAACTTTGAAAACTGATCAAAACACAGTGTAACGAGAGAAATTAAAAATAGCCGAACCATTTGCCCCCTGTAAAAACAGTACCTGAAATAAAAGCCTTTAGGGAATACTGGCCGTGATAAGGTTTTGTTCAGAACTAGAAAAACCTACCTTTTGCAATTTCCATCGTAGTCGGGACCTGTTCCCATTGGTTGAACCAGTTATTTGAATCAGATTGGTAGGAATAATTTTTGAATTTATTGTATCCAGAAAAATACCCTCATTCCATACCATGGTCCCTCTTCCCTCATACTGAAAATCCCAAACCTCTCCTTGTGGAAGGACAAATTGTAAAGACATTCTTTCCTCTGACCATTCAGGTACGACGTCGGGATGAAGGTTAAAACTGATGGTATAGGAAGCATCATTGTTCAACCCCATTTCATTTGGAATCAGTGTGTCGATTCCAATAATTTCATTGCCGAGCGGATCCATTCTGATTTCACGCTGGTGATAATACCCAAATTCTGTTACGAAAGCATCATGCTGGGATGTCAATATCTGAAAACCCTTTTCCCTTTTCAATTCGCTGTAGTTCCTTCTGGCAATTTCTTCCTCGCTAACATCTACGTGAGAACTGTTCTTGAGAGAAACTGCTCCGTTAATCTGGAGAGCGCTATGGGAGTTTGTAAACTGGGTTTGATATTCAATGGTTTTCTCCATTTTCTCCTCAAAACCAACGTTTACGCAGAGCGGGGAAAAGTTGGATGTTATTTCAAATGTATTTTGCGTTGAAATTGCTGATTGCGAATTGCTTTTCCGTGGTGGGGGCGCAACATCAATAATGAGGCTTGTTGAACCCTGCTGTAGTTTACGATACCCCAATCCCTTCCCGGAAACCGAATTATCTTTTCTGGTGAGGAAGTTGATGGTCTGGCTGACAAGATGGGAGGGTGTATCTCTTCCCCCATGAAATCGTGCCAATTTCCCATTATAGTGACAAATTACACTTAAGGATTTTCCAATACTATTGGCCAGCTTATCCATTTCTTCAGGTAGTGCGGTTTCCATCTCATCTGCGAGTTCTATGATCCAACAGAGCATTATCCCATAGATCAATAAGTCGTGAGGGTTTCGGATCAGGTTTTCACCATCTTCTTTAATTTGACCAGCTATTTCATTTTGGATTCTTTGATAATGACGACCAATTGTTTTCCGTTTGCGTTTGAGAAAGTATCCTGCATGGATAAGTCCCATAAGAGCTTCGGCTCGAAGAATGGGCTCCTGAATGGAGTTCATGAAAAAATTCAGATAATTGTACTGCAACTGGATTGAATTTAAGATTTTTCTTTCGAAGTTTTGATCGTTTGTGGTTAGGTATAACCAATGGTTTCTAACCAACCAGATTAATCTACGGCCAACAATTTCCGGTGCCCATCCCATACCCTTCCCATTGCCAAATCGTGATAACCAGTCACCAATCGTCTTGTGAGCCAGGCTTCTAGCCTCAACCGAACCTACCGAAGCCAAGTCTCCCATCCATTGAAAGCTGTGTAACCTTGCAAGCAGCGTGGGATTTGTAGTAGCGATGGACCAAAAATTACTGTCGGAAACCAGAACCTTCTCTCCATTAAACATATATCTGTTTTGTAAAAGCGTTTGCCCAACCCTCTCTGACCCATTTAACCTTGTTTGAATTAAGTTGGGGCTGAAATCTTCTGGCAAGGGTGAAGCAAGGATGGGCGTCAACCAACCCAGCCTCCACTTTCTCCTTCCAATTGAGGGCCAAAAACCATCATGAGAAAAATCAAAGTCGTTAAAGTCCGGCATAAATGTTAATTCGTAAAGTTCGGGTTGCTGCTCATGAAACTTTTTACATTTGCAAGAGCGATCTGGTTCATCAATAATAGTTTGCGTAAAAATCTACATCTGGTACGGGTGGGGCAAGGAAACTGTTCAGCCATATTTCTAGCTCCTGTGCGAAGCTCAAACCAAATAACCTATAGGATCAAGCGCTTATTAATTCAATCACAAAATTATGCAAATGAACCTCAATTTTTACTTGATTTTGTCAAGTTCAACCTTTTGCTTTAATCCGTTTAAACGTGACTTGTAGGTCACCAACCCCTCATATTGGAGTTTGCCGACTATAATTCCTGGAGCTATTTTCAGGTCCTTTGCGAACTTTGATACTTCAGTTTTGGAAAAATTGTTCCGTAAGATAAATTTGTCCCAAGCCTTTTTCGGTACCAGAAAATTTGAAGCCCATTCATTAGCTTCAACTTCCAACTCATTCTGGTCTTTTTGATTCGCAATCCCTTCCTCAACAAAAATATTCTTCTTGCTGTGCAATAATATATGAGCAACCTCATGGAAAAAACTGAACCAGAGGTGGTCATCGGCTTTATGTCTTGCTGTCAGTTGGATAATTGCCTTTCTAGGTGATAACCACCTTGCCGCACCGCTAAGGGCAATTCCTGGTAGTGGAGTAATAATTACAAGTGCTACACCTGCATTATTGCAGATTTCAACCGTTTCCCGTATGACATTTTCAACCGGTTTGCTTGTCAATCCACGAATGGTTTTTGCCGCTTTCCTAAAAGTGCTCTTATCGTATTCAGTACAATCTTGAGCTTCCGCTTCGATTTCACCTAGTCTGAGCCATGTAGCCAAAGCATACTCATTACTCTTGAAACTCGGGGAATGCCGGTAGGCAACATTCATTCCATCATAACGGTATTTCCAACCGTCAATTGAGCCGACACCAAAAAACGTAAGAAGTTTTGAAACAGCATCAACTTTTGATTCAGGCCTAGTTAGGTGACCTCGCTTGACCAATTCACGTAATGGGAAAGATTTTTGCCACACTTCGGCTTCTTTGACCTCTTTTTCAAGTGCGAGGTGACGTCGGTACCTAGCTTCCATACGTTCCCATACTCCAGCATCTACTCCGGTTGCTCTTTCGAACTGCAATGCTGTTTCAGTCTCAATTGGAGCCTTGCCGGAAATTATTTCGCTAATCAATTTTGGAGTACGGCCACACCTTCTGGCAAATTCTGCCTGAGACAAATTCCTATCCTGCAAAATTTCCTCTAACGCCCATCCAGGAGGAACACCATAATCTGGATTAAATTGATTTTTTATGGCAGACATTTTCGTTCTCCTTCAGTGGTAATCCTCTATACTCACGATAGCTATTTTTGTAATCTTCTCTTTGTCCATGCCTCCGACCTTCTTACGCGGAATAGGATCATTATCTGGCTCAAAAATAAGTCTCATTTGTTTTCCAAGATTAACTGCATATTGCTTTTCCCGTTTTCCTTGTTACTTATGCAATCTAAATGGCTTCTCTGTGGGGATTTCAGCCAAATTAAGAAATGATTCAAGCTCTGTCAGGCGCACCAAGATAATTCTTGCATTTTGCTTTCCGTAAGATTTCAGAAGATTCTTCTCTGAACTACATGCCTTTTCAATCTTGGTTGTTTTGAAGGTTATTTCCATAAATATATTTGCTATTTTCATTACCTATCAGGTAATCAAAATTATCATTTTATTCAACAATTGTTTAAGATTTATTTACCAAACCAAGCTTGGAACCTACGATTGGTTTCAATTGTTTTGATCTAACGACACAAATGAATTCATGAATCGATTATTTACTCAAGGCTTTCAACAAAGGCTCTTATACAGACCTTGCTACAAAATGTTTGCGGAAATCCGTTCAAGATTTTAGTTAAAACTTATAACCTTATTCAAAATGGCAACAACTCCGTCCTGGTCCCATTCCTCATCACCTATCAATCGGCCAACTTCCTGACCTTTCTTATCAAGAATGAGGGTAGTTGGGAGACCAAAGACATTCATTGAGCCGGCAAAGGTCAAATTGGGGTCTACATAGCTTGATATGTTTTGTATGCTTTCCTTTTGCCAGAACCTTTCGATTTCACCTCCTCGATTGGGACCTACGTGCACAACAATGACCTCTACTTCCCTATCTCGGTAGATTGCCTGGAGGTTATCAAGTGTGGGCATTTCCTTGCGACAGGGTGCACACCAGGTAGCCCAAAAATTCAGTACCACAACTTTCCCTTTAAATTCATCCAGAGAAACATCATTTTGCTCAAGGTCCTGAAAATTTTCTGCTGAGGTCGCAATAGGTTCTTTATGGATGATTAATCTTTCCAGGGTACCTTCTCTCATGTTAATCAACGCTTCGGAATCATAACCTAAAGTGGGCATGGGGTTTGCTATCAACAGAATAAAGAGATAAATCAGGAAACGGGAATTGTATTGGTACATTTTGAATATCTTCCTTGAAGGGAGTAAATCCGATGGTTGAAGTTAAAGACAAATATAACATTTGGGGTGGCCGTTTCAAAAACCAAACCGATCAGATTATGGAAAATCTGAACGCTTCAATTTATTTTGATTATAAATTGGCCAAATTCGATATTGAGGGATCAAGGGCTCACACCAAAATGTTGGCCAAGCAGGGTATTTTAAAGGAGGAAGAGGCTCAATCAATTCTGAAGGGGTTGAATACCATCTTATCAGAAATTGAATCTGGTAAGTTTGAACCCAAGGTTTCCCTTGAAGATATTCACATGAATATCGAAGCCCGACTCGCCGAACTCATAGGTCCTGTCGCAGGCAAACTCCACACCGCCAGAAGTAGAAACGATCAGGTGGCTACCGATTTCCGACTATGGGTAAGAAACCAGATTGATTCCATCGCAGACCTAATTCTTGAACTGGAAAGAGTACTGGTAAGAAAAAGTAGTGAACACATCAATACTGTTATGCCGGGATTTACTCACCTACAATGTGCACAGCCGGTCACTTTTGCACATCACTTGTTGGCCTATGTATCAATGCTGGACCGGGATAGAGAGAGGTTTCTTGACACAAGAAAAAGGCTGAATGAATCACCCTTGGGTTCAGCCGCCCTAGCTGGTACTTCTTTCCCGATAGATCCAGACTATACTGCCAAGGAACTTGCTTTTAGCAGAGCCATGCTGAATTCGCTTGATGGAGTCAGTTCTCGTGATTTTGCTTTGGAGTTTCTATCTTCGTCGGCTATTTGCGCAGCTCATTTATCCAGATTGGCAGACGAGATTGTTTTGTGGACAACTTCACAGTTTGATTTTGTCAAACTTAGTGACAAATTCACTACCGGTTCATCAATTATGCCACAAAAAAGGAATCCTGATGCAGCGGAATTAATTCGGGGAAAAACAGGTCGAATTTACGGATCACTGATGACACTCCTTACGGTAATCAAGGGTCTTCCTCTTGCTTATTCGAAAGATCTGCAAGAAGACAAGGAACCTGTATTTGATGCAGCCGAAACAATCAAGATGGTTCTAATCGTAATGGCAGGAATGATCCAGGATTTAGAAGCAAATGTTGACAAAATGAAGAAAAGTTCCGAATTGGGCTTCTCTACTGCTACTGATCTTGCTGATTTTTTGGTCAGGGAGTATAATCTCCCGTTTCGTGAAGCTCATCAAATAGTAGGTAAGCTTGTTTTGCTCGCTGAAGAAAAATCCTGTGCTCTCAAAGACTTGTCGCTTGAGGAGTTGCAGGAGGTTTACAAGGAATTGGAAATTGAGGCCTTGAAGACGCTATCGGTAGAAGGTTCAGTAAACTCCAGAAATAGCGTAGGTGGAACTTCACCTGAAAATGTTAAAATTCAAATAAAGTATTGGAAGGGGCATCTACAATGCGAATAGTTCTCCTGGTACTTATTCTGGGATTTGGAATAAGTGGTTGTGGATACAAGGGAAATCCTGTTCCTGAAGCAGGCCAAGAAAGCACTTTTCCGGACAATCCCCGTGAAGAAGTCCTCTTCTAGCCCAGAAATTGAAGATCATCGTGAACCTTGTATAACTCCTGCAGGTTTATTTTTTTATTGGCTTTGAACAGACAACGAAAACCATAAAATGGCAAATATCCAATATACTAGTGGTATTCTCCATGTTGAGGAGGTTGATATACCATCTGTAGTACGTGAAGTTGGTACACCTATCTACGTCTTTTCTTCTCGGCAGATTGAAGAGAATTATCTTGCAATCAGGAATTCAGTAAATAGCTTCGGCGGAAAAGTCTTTTATGCAATGAAAGCCAATTCCAACCAGGCAATTCTCAAACTCTTATTTGATCTCGGTGCGGGGTTCGATGTCGTCTCTGGAGGTGAATATATGAGAGCCAAAGCAGTAGGATGCCCTGGTTCAAAAATAGTTTTTTCCGGTGTCGGCAAAACACAGAATGAAATGGAGCTTGCCCTGAAAGGAGGCATCAGACAATTTAATGTTGAAAGTTTCCCAGAATTACTGCTTCTTAATTCAGTTGCAGAAAAATTAGAACAAATCGCCCCTATAGCTGTGAGGATCAACCCGGATGTTGATGCCGAAACCCATCACAAGATTTCAACAGGCAAGGCAGAGAACAAGTTCGGAATTCCATTAACTAGGGTGGAAGAATTTTTTCAAGTTGCCTCTGAGCTTTCCAATGTCAATTTGCTGGGAGTGGACCTTCATATCGGATCACAAATTACCTCCCTAAAACCCTATGAAAAGGCTTTCAGAAAAGTATCCGACTTTATTGGTGAAAAAGGACTGCAAATTTCCAGACTTGATGTTGGTGGAGGGCTGGGAGTGGCTTATAATCCTGCCGAAGACAATCCTCCCAGTGTTCAAGAGTATGCGAACCTTATTGAGAATGTTTTTGGCGAAATGGATTTGGAAATTGAAATTGAACCAGGCCGTTATATCATTGCTGATGCCGGAATTTTGGTTTCGTCAGTCCTTTATAAAAAGAAGGGGAAAAACAGGGACTTTCTGGTTATTGATGCCGCCATGAATGATCTCATCCGGCCCGCTATGTATTCATCATTTCATGATATAAAGCCCATCCGGAAACCAGAACATCCGAATAAGTTTCATTTTGATGTTGTCGGTCCAGTTTGTGAATCGAGCGATACTTTTGCTGAAAACAGACCTCTGCCAAATTTCCAGCCAAAGGATTTACTGGCATTTATGACCGCTGGGGCTTATTCCACCGTTATGGCTTCAGAATACAACACCAGACCCATGGTTTCGGAAATATTGGTCAAGGGAAACAAATGGGCCTGTATTCGAAAATCTCCAACCGTAGGTGAAATGATACGTAGGGATACCATCCCTACCTGGTAATAACTCTACAATGCGCAAATGACAGGCAAATAAAATATCCCAGCCTCCATTTCACCACAACAAGGGAATCCCAGTTCTAAATAAACTCCTCAATACAGCGTAACCGGGGGTTGGTAGGAGTAACTGATTTCTCCTTGTGTTTTCAACTACTTGTCAACACCAGTGCCAGCCTCCTCGTTCAGTCTTAGCCTACACAAAAACCAAGTAAGTTTTTGTTTTTTAGGGGACATCCAAGAGACGATCAATTTCTCCTAAAGAAATCCTTGGACTAGTAATTTCAATTCTTCAGTGGACCTATTCTTCTATTAGATCCGGATAACCAAATTTTTTACCTATACTAAAATTATTTTGGTAGTATATCTACCAGTTTAAGAAAAAATTAGCTGGTAAATGAGGATATACCCAAAATTATCCCTGATCAAACAGGAAAAGATTAATAGCCATTTCGGTAGGTTATTAAGCGAGAGTTTTTTAGAAAGTACATATGCAGCAAACCTTGGATAGAATAAGAGCAAAACAGCTTTCTGCCAAAATAAGCAACGAAAATCCACTGCTTGACGGTTTGATTGCCAAGGCAGGTATTTCAAACCAGTCAAGGAAAAAAATCTGCCAAGATGCCGAAGAACTGGTACATGAAATCAAAACAACTTCGAAAGTTGGATTCTTAGACTCCATTCTGGCACAGTATGGTCTGGGAACCAAAGGTGGCGTGGCCATTTTGCGTTTGGCCGAAGCCTTTATGAGGGTTCCAGACAAAAAAACAATGGATGCCCTAATTGCAGATAAGCTAACATCAGTGGATTGGAAGGCCCAAAGAGGGGCCTCTACGACACGCTTGGTCAACTTTCTTACCATTGGTTTACATTTCGCAAGTTTTTGTGTCCAGGGAACCTCCAAGAGAGGAATCCTGGGTTGGCCTCGAAGATTTCTCAAGTGGAAAACGACACCTTTCATTCGGCTTGCCACCAAGTTCACCGTAAAAAAAATGGCTGGAAGATTTGTTCTCGGAAAAACCATGGGGGAGGCCTTAAGACGTTCGGAACCCGCCGAGAGGGAAGGATATCTCTATTCTTTTGATATGCTTGGGGAAGCAGCTCTTACAGAAAAGGATGCCCAATTCTTCTTTGAGGCATATCAGGAATCCATTACTTCTCTCGCCCCCAAATGCCTTTCCGAAGATTATCGGGATAATCACGGTATTTCAATCAAACTTTCAGCCATACATCCAAGATATGAATGGACACAGAGAGACCGGGTATTGAAAGAGCTAGTTGATAAGGTTAGGACTCTTTCCCTAATGGCCAAAGAAGCCAATATGGGAATCAGTATTGATGCTGAAGAGGCTGACCGGCTTGAACTTTCTCTGGAAGTAATCAAAAAAGTCCTTTCCTCACCGGAATTGGAAGGTTGGGATGGCTTCGGAATTGTGGTCCAAGCTTACGGCAAATCAGCTCCGTATGTTCTTGATTGGCTTTATCACTTGGCCAGTGAATTGGATCGAAAAATTGCCATCCGCCTAGTCAAGGGGGCCTATTGGGATTACGAAATAAAGAAAGCCCAACTTGATGGTCTAGTGGATTTTCCTGTCTATACTAACAAGGCGGGTACAGATGTCTCTTATCTTTGTTGTGCCAAGAAACTGTTTTCAATGACAGACAGGGTTTATCCACAATTTGCAGGCCATAATGCCCATACCGTTTCAAGCATCCTGGAATTTGCCAAAGAGGATCAAGCCTTTGAATTTCAACGTATACATGGAATGGGGGAATCTCTTCACGAGATAATCAAATCCCGGAATAATACCAAATGCAGGATATATGCCCCAGTTGGTGAGCATAAGGAACTTCTACCTTATCTCGCGCGAAGGATGCTTGAAAACGGCGCAAATAGCTCATTTCTTAATCAACTGGCTGATCCTAATCTACAAACCAAGGATATAGTTACCGATCCATTTGACTTACTGAAAAAAGCCCGGGAAAGAAACCTGCAGGTAGTTAGACCCCCAGAAGAAATATTTGGACCGGAACGGAAAAACTCGAAAGGGTGGGATATACATAATCCCGCGGTTCTTGAGGAAATTGAAACGACCCGTGAACCGTTCAAAACTTTTCAATGGAACAAATCTCTTTTTGAAACGTCCGATGACCAAACCTCTTTGGTACAAGCCATAAAAAACCCATCAAATCCAAATGATATTGTTGGTTATTGCAAGTATTCATCCAGGAAAGATGTTTCGGATGTTTTGGAATCCACTTCCCCCTGGTTTAATTCCGACGGTAAGGAAAGAACATCGGTATTAACCAAGGCATCCTATCTATACGAAAGTAACGCACCTGAAATCCTGGCACTCCTGTGTAGAGAAGCGGGAAAAACAATTAACGATGCTGTTGGAGAAATCAGGGAGGCAGTAGATTTTTTGAGGTATTATGCTTCCCAGGCAACAAAAGTGGATACATGTAAACCAGTAGGAATTGTCAGTTGTATTTCTCCCTGGAACTTTCCCTTGGCGATATTCACTGGTCAAATTGCAGGTGCCCTGGCTAGTGGAAATGGAGTTATTGCCAAATCTTCTGAACAAACATCACTAATAGCGCAGTTGGCTATTGACCTTTTACATCAAGCAGGAGTACCGAAAAGCGTCTTGCAACTGGTTTGTGGTGAAGGTCCTGATGTTGGAGCACAAATCGTTTCTGACAAAAGAGTATCAGGTGTAGCATTTACCGGTTCAACAGAAACCGCCCAACTGATACAGAAAAATATGGCACAATATCTAAACCCCACGGCTCGGTTTGTTGCAGAAACCGGGGGCTTAAATGCCATGATTGTTGATAGTACAGCACTACCTGAACAGGTTGTGAAGGACATTTTCGTCTCTTCCTTTCAGTCAGCTGGTCAACGATGCTCTGCATTAAGAATTTTGTATCTGCAAGAGGACATTGAAGAATCCTTTCTTACCATGTTATTCGGCGCCATGGATCAGTTATGCATTGGAGATCCATGGAATTCAAGCACTGATATTGGACCATTAATTGATGAACCTTCATTCCAAAAAATTACGAATTACATCAAGGAAGCAGAATCCAAGGGTCATATTCTGAAACAGTGTCGGGTACCTACTGACGGATATTTTATAGGCCCAACAGTAATCAGGGTTAAAGGAATTGAAGAGCTCAAGGAAGAAATATTTGGTCCCGTACTACACGTAGCTCCTTTTGATATTTCAAATCTTGAGGAAATCATTAAGGCAGTGAATTCGCGTGGCTTTGGATTAACCTTTGGTTTGCATTCACGCATTGACCGTAGGGTCAGGGAAATAACTGAAAAGCTCAAAATTGGCAATATTTACGTAAACAGAAACCAGATTGGAGCGGTTGTTGGGTCCCAACCATTTGGAGGGGAAGGATTGTCCGGGACAGGGCCCAAGGCTGGTGGGCCCGGATTGGTAAAAAGTTTTACCAAAAAGAACTTACCACTGCATTCATCCAGTAGTATTCGGGAACCTCTGATTAACCCAACGGATGTACAAAAACTACTTAACCAAGTTGCTATTCAAGTTTCAAAGGTGAAATCAGAGAATTTTCCTGGTCCTACCGGTGAAACAAATCAATTGAGCTACTACCCCCGAGGTACCGTCCTCTGTTTGGGACCTACCTCTGATGATTGTGAAGACCAGGCCAGGATAGCAACTAAAGCTGGATGCGTAGCTGTCAAGATATGCCCGGGTATCAAGGGTATGAATAGTATTGCAGGTTATCTCCCCCCTGAACTCCTGACAACACTAGAGGGTTTCGAGGTAGTAGCATTTTGGGGCTGTGAGAAGGAATTAAGAAATATCAGAAAAGCGTTGGCTGTAAGGCTGGATAAATTCATTCCCTTAGTTGCAACAAACGAAATGGAAGAGTTTTTATATCATGAACGTCATGTCTGCACAGATACCACCGCTGCAGGAGGGAATGCGACCTTGTTTGCCATGATGGGTAATAATCTGATCAATTAGATCCAGTTTATAGAATATTTGAAGAAAAACTACGCAGGAAAAGAACAATTTATCTCAAATAATGTTCTGTGATACAGAAATTGCTTACCAGAATGAATTTGATCGCTTGAAAAAGACAAATTCATTGGGTGTGAAAATCATTATACTTCCTTGACTAACTATTGGTGAACAGATATACCGACCTGGGGACCTACCCTATCAGTTTCTTTTTGCTAAGTGCCAAAAGCCTGGTCGGGTGGTTTCACAAAAAATTATTGCGAATCTATGTGGCCTCTTTTTGGTCTTAACCTGTCCAAAGAAATATTGCCATGAGTTTAAAGGGAGAACATAATAATGAGAAATATTTTTAGCTATGTGCTGAAGATTTTAATTTTACCAATCGTGTTTGTTGTTTCTGTTACGACGGTACAGGGTGAAACAATCAAAATCGCGCTCGCAGAAACACCCTCAGATGAGCTGGCAGCATTCTTTGTAGCACTGGACAGGGCCAAGGCCAATGGTCTTGATTACGAGTGGACTGCCTTCTCAGACGAGGAACTGGCAATTCAGGCAGTCTTGAGTGGCCAGATGGATATCGGATTTGGAACACCATACGCTGCAATGCAGAGGTCAAAAGCACCTATACGGATCATTTTCCAGCTTTCAAAACTGAAATTCTTCCCTGTTACAACGAACAAATACAGTTCACTAGAAGATTTGGATGGCGAACCTATCCTCTTGCACTCACGTGGTGGTGGTACAGATTCAATCGCCAACGTCATTGAAGACAAAGTAGGGATAACTTTCGGTAAACGATCTTATGTTCCAGGTTCAGCCAACCGCGTTGTTGCTTTGGTAGCTGGCCAAGCCGACGCTACAATTATTGATCTGTCCAACAAGAACAAGGTTATGCGACAACATGGTGATAAGTTCAACGTATTACCTATGTTTGATGTAGAGGCATCGGATGAGGCCCTATTTGCCAACCTTGATTGGATCATGGAGAATGAGGAACAGGTACAAATCTTTGTTAACGCTCTTTTGGGTGTATGGCAAGAAATGAATGCTGATCCAACTGTTATTAGTCGTGAGACAAATCCTGATGGTCCAATTGGGCAACTTCCGCAGGAAATTCTGGATAACCTAGATAACTTCTATATGGAAGCAGCAGAAGGAGGTCTCTACGATGCAAACGGAGGTGGGCGGAAAGCAGCCATGGCTGATATGGAATGGTACAGTCAGGCCGGTCAGCTAGAAGGTGATGTTTCAAGTTTGAATATTGAAGATTTCTGGTATCTCGCTCCACTGGATAAAGCATTAGGAAATTAAAAATTTTAATCAATCACGGTTGCAGTTGATCTCAGTTGCTACCGTGATTTCATGAATTTACAATGAGTAGATCTCTAAGTTTAAAACTGCTTTCAGCAGTAGTTGTATTCGGTGCCTGGGAAATTGCTGGTCTAATTCCGGTCAGCTATGGTTTTCCAACTTTTTCCGAGTCGATGAATGCCTTAATAGTAATGACCATTGACGGTACTCTACTGTTGGCTTATGTTGACACATTACGCCCCTTGATAGTTGGACTATTGATTTCTGCTTTCATCGGTATAGCATTGGGGCTTTGGATTGGTCTTAGCAACTGGTTCGATTGGTTGGTTTCACCTGTCTTCATAATTATGCAAGCCGCCCCGTTGGCAGCACTGATTCCACTTCTTGTCATGGTTTACGGTATAGGACTAACCTCAAAGGTCTTCGTTGTCTGCATTATGGCCATGCCTGTAATTGTTCTGAATACTGCAGGTGCAGTGCGCAATACTCCAGTAAATTTAAAAGAAATGTCATCATCATTTCTTGGTTCCAAAAGAGATATCATTCTCAAAGTAATTATCCCCTCGGCCTCCCCTCTTATCTTTTCTGGTTTACGACTCGGAACTTCTGCAGGTTTCATTGGAGCGATCCTAGCCGAATTGAAAATTACACCTACAGGCGTTGGCGATATAATCACTTTCAGCCGTTCGATTGCTGATTACCCTAGCATGTATGCTGCTATCTTTTCTATTATTGTTCTCGCTGTCTGTTTCCTGAACATTTTGGAAATCATTGAAAGAAACCTCTTCAGAGGAAATGTACGTGGTTACATCTCTGATTGAACAAAATAAGAACTAGGGGATATAATGGAAATTGCAGTATCAACACGGAATGTTTCCAAGACTTATCCTGGAAATGTAGAAGCTCTGCGAGATCTTTCTCTTGAGTTTCCCAAAGGTCAATTAACTTCTTTACTTGGTCCCTCAGGCTGTGGGAAAACGACATTGTTAAAGATTATTTCTGGCTTGCTTAAACCCACTTCAGGTGAAGTTGAGATTAATGGCAAACCGGTTACAGGTCCCGGTCCTGATCGAGCCTTCGTGTTTCAGGATTTTGCCTTGCTACCATGGGCAGATGTGTTAAGAAACGTATCATTTGGACTTGAACTCAGAGGTGTCTCGGTTTCTGAAAGAGAGGAAATTGCTCATAAGTACATTAAGAACGTAGGGCTTGACGGGTTTGAAAAGAGTTTTCCACATGAATTGTCAGGTGGCATGAGACAACGTGTCGGTTTAGCTCGTGCTCTTGCTGTTGAAAGCGAAGTCTTGTTGATGGACGAACCTTTTTCTGCTGTTGATGAACAAACCCGTCGCAAGTTTCAGGAAGATCTTCTCGGCTTGGTTGAGGAGGAAAACAAGACTTTTATTTTTGTCACCCATTCAATTGAGGAAGCGGTTTATGTTTCTGACCAAATTGCCATTCTACTTCCACGACCCAGTCGAGTCCATGAAATTCTACGACCTCAAAATTTACGTAGCAGAGGGGCATCCAACATTCGAAGAGATCCTGAGTATCTGGACACGGTGGATCGAATTTGGGATTCCCTACGGTCCTATGTGGAATAGATCGTATGTACATTAAAGGGATTAGATTGCCTGGAATGTCTTCACTGATCCTTTGGGGGTTATTGTGGGAACTTGTTGGGCAATCAGGATTTACGTTTTTTCTACCTCCAATTTCGGAGGTTCTAATCACACTTTATGAGATTGGTGACTCTCCTGCATTTCTAAAAGCGTTGCGTGAAACAGCACAGGCGTTTACCACTGGAGTTTTTGCATCTGTAGTGATTGGTATTCCGGTTGGAATTCTGATGGGGAAAAACCGTCTGCTAGACGAACTTCTTCTACCTTGGGTCAATATATTTCTGAGTGCCCCCTTGACGGCTTTGGTCCCTGTTTTGATGGTTCTTTTTGGCTTTGGAATGAAATCAATTATTATCACGACCTCGCTTTTCGCAATCTGGATAATTATACTTAATTCCCGAGCAGGTGTCTTGCAGATCAACCGTTCCCTAGTGGAAATGGGTCGTTGTTTTGGTGCTACCCCTTTGGCAGCTTTCGTTAAAATCTATTTTTGGGCGGCACTACCGGAAATACTAGGTGGAGTGAGAATCGGCATTATTCGTGCGGTTAAAGGTGTGATTATTGGTCAACTTCTAATCTCACTAGTGGGATTCGGTGCACTGTTTGAACTCTATTCTGCCAATTTCCTGATGAGTCATTTTTGGGCTGTTCTAATTGTGTTATTTGCTCTTGCTTTTACCATTTCCGAAATTCTTGCAGCCCTGGAACGCAAATTTTCCTATTACGCAGCCAACCGATAAACCTTTTTTTAAACCCAGCAAATATGGAAGTACGGTAAGGAGTTACTTGTACACTAGCTGGTAAGTTTGTTTCCTGATTGATCAATCCAATCGTCTTATACAACCTTTGTCGTCATGGAATCCAGACCATCAATCATAACCTCTAGAATATCACCCTTCTGAACGGCAGAAACTCCAGCAGGAGTACCGGTAAGGATAACATCCCCTCCTACAAGTTCAAAATACCCTGATAGATACGAAATCAACTCAGGTACTTTCCAGATCAATTGGTTCAAGTCGCCATCCTGACTTACCGTACCATTAACCTTCAATGATATCCTACCTTCTGAAAGATGACCAACAACCGTGGTTGGATGCACTGCCCCAATCGGTGCTGATCTTTCAAACGCCTTACTGATTTCCCAAGGCCTACCAAGTTTCTTTTGCTCGGCCTGGATATCACGCCGGGTCATGTCCAAGGAGGGTGCATAGCCATAAACATGTTCAAGTGCCTGGTTCACCGGAATATTCATTCCACCCGATTTCAGCAATACGGCCAACTCCACTTCATGATGAACATCGGAAGATTTATCTGGATACGGGAACTCACCAGAAATATCCAGATTACTGGCATTTTTCTGGAAGAAAAACGGCTCTTCCCGGTTCGGATCATGACCCATCTCAATGGCATGAGCTGCATAGTTTCTTCCGACACAGTACACCCGATTTACTGGAAATCTTTCTTCTGATCCCACTATGGGCAAAGTGATTTGTTTTGGGGGGTCAAATGGAAATTGTGACATGTTTAATAACTAAACCTCATTTAATGCTTTGGTTGGAAAGATAGAGTTTGGCCAATCTGTGCTGATAATAACTAGCCTGCGTCCTCCCGTTCTAATGCTAATGTTAAACTCCTGAATTACAAGATTTGAGGTCCAAATATTCACTGGTCAATTATGGACTGCAGATTTCATACTAAAGGGTAGTTTAGTTGATTGAGGAAGCTGAGCGTACCATTGCATCAATGTTCGCCTTTCCTCTGGAGTCATAAACGTAATATTTGCAGGTGGCATGGAGGTGGTCATTACCGAATGAAGGAAAATTCTATCGGCATTGTCGAGAATTTGTTGTTCAGATTCCAATACTACAGATTTGGGAGCCCATAGGACTTGATCCCAAGTTGGTTGCTGGCTATGGCATGCAACACATCTGATCTGGATTATTTCATCGACCTCTTCAAATCCTACCAACTGTACCTCAATTGCAGGTTTACCTCCCCTAATTTCACCTGATAATTCAACATTATCTCCAATCGGAGGTTTTAATGCCGAAAGCCACATTATCGCTATAAATATTATCGCCGTAAGGGCCCATGTCCAATTGGGATATCCTTTGCGGGCATGAACAGTATTGAAATAATGACGAATGGTAACACCCATCAAAAATATCAGAGAGCATATGATCCAGTTATATTCACTTGCGAAGGCGAGAGGATAGTGGTTGGACAGCATTAAAAATATGACGGGGAGTGTGAGATAATTGTTATGGGTTGATCTCAGTTTCCCTATTCTTCCAAACTCTGGATCCGGTATTTTTCCCTGCTTTAAATCTTCAACCACAATTTTTTGATTCGGGATAATAATCAGGAATACATTAGCCGTCATTATCGTGGCTGTAAATGCCCCAACATGTAGTAGAGCAGCTCGTCCGGTAAATATCTGGTCATATCCCCAAGACATTACGACCAGCAATATGAAAAGAAGAAGCATCAGGGTGGTTGGGTGTTGTCCCAACCTTGACTTACAGAGCAGATCGTAAAATACCCAGCCGATAGCCAAAGATCCTCCAGATATCAAAATAGCCTGCCAAAGATCAAGATCTATCTTTGACCGATCAATCAGGTACAGTTCTGCCCCAGACCAATACATAATGGCCATTAAGGCAAAGCCACTTAGCCAGGTAGAATAACTTTCCCATTTAAACCAGGTTAAACTTGTAGGTAGGTTGGGAGGCGCTACCTGATATTTTTGAATGTGATAAAATCCGCCACCATGAACCTGCCATTCTTCCCCACTTACCCCCTCAGGAAGATTTGGCTTTCTATGTAAACCCAAATCAAGGGCAATAAAGTAGAAGGAAGAACCTATCCAGGCAATGGCAGTAATAACATGAAGCCACCTGAAGGCAAATGCTAACCAATCCCAAATTATGGCTATTTCAAGCATTGGACTTACCCCGGTTTATCCTTTCTTAAATCCTTTGGTTTGGATGATGACTACTTCTACTTTTGCCTACTTATCCAAAGAGAGCTCATAAGTCGATTGTTTTAATAAACAATCAACCCAACTTACTTTTTGGTGTTTGAATCACTCTCTTTCAGCCCACCCAGCAAATATTCTCTCCAACGCTACAACTATATAGAAAAGGACAATACCCAAGAACGCAAGAGCAATCAAAACAGAGAACATCAAGGGGTAATCAGCATTGATCTTGCCACTGTCAAATAGGTGCCCCAGCCCCTTACCATGAGGTTCGACAATTTCCATAAGGTTGGTACCAATAAAAGCAAGGGTTACAGCAACCTTGAGTGCACCAAAAAACTCTGGTAGGGTTTTGGGGAGAGCTATTTTCCAAAAGATGGTTAGTCTCGTCGCTCCAAGTGAACGAAGGATATCACGATACTCCGGCTCCAAGGTTGACAACCCGATAGAAACAGAAACAGCAATCGGGAAAAAAGATATTAGAAAGGCAATCAGAACCGTGTTCAGATCATCCAGACCCACGAGAATCAATGCTATCACGGGGACAACCGTTGCTTTTGGAATGGCATTGAAACCTACCAATAATGGATACAGACCTTCACGGATTATTCGCGAAAATCCCATGATCATACCAAGCATGGTTCCGACTAAAACTGAAAGTCCCAAACCAGCTACAGTTCTCCAAAAGGTATCCCAACCATACTCCAGAAACAAAACCCTGTATTTCCAGAAAGCTGGTCCAAGGTCTGAGGGAGAAGCCATTTTGTAATTTGGCCAACCATTAATCCAGACGATCCACTCCCATACCACCAGGAATATAATAATGGCTACAAAGGGGACGACAACTTTTCTTACCAAACTATTACTGATTTCCATAGTAGGTTCTCATTTTCTGCCCTGAGCAACTTCTATCTGGTGTCTTAGGACGGCAAGCAACTCGGTGGTTTTGGGTGTATACAGATCATCAAGAGTTCGTTTGGAACCCAGATCTATTTTAGTACTATATTGATTTTTGGCCGGTCTGTCCGACAAGACGATAACTTCATCGGACAGGAAGACTGATTCCCTCAAATCATGTGTAATGAGAAGACAGGTAATTCTCTCCTCTGCTCTCAAAGAATGCATAATCTGCCATAACTCCTCTCGAGTAAAGGCATCCAACGCTCCAAATGGTTCATCCAGTATGAGGACTTCCGGTCGATGAACCAGCGAACGGCATAATGAAACACGCTGACGCATCCCACCTGACAACTCAGATGGACGATTTTCTTCATAACCCTCCAGGGAAACCAGCTTAAGCAATTCCCTGGCACGATCTTCCTGCTCTTTGGCCGGCATCTTGGGAGAAACAATCTCAAGGGGAAGGGTTACATTCTTTACAACACTTCTCCACTCAAGCATTACAGGGTTCTGAAAAGCCATTCCCACGGTTGGTTTAGGGCCTGTAACTTCTGCTCCACCTAGTTTTATCGAACCTTTTGTGGGTTTGAGAAGTCCCGAAATCAAACGAGTAAGTGTAGACTTACCGCAGCCGGAGGGGCCAACAACTGATGTAAAAGCCCCTTCAGGAACTTTTAAACTGACATTATCAAGAACCGGGAAAGGCCCCTCTTGAGTTGAAAATTCATGAGAGACTTCCAGCAGCTCAATTTCAGACATTTAGTTCCTTTTTAAAAAAAAATATGGGCAGGTATTTGCTTATACCTGCCCATTCTGAATGGATTTACTTGATCATTCTGCTTGAGGCATCACCAAGGTATTCATCAGTAAAATACAGCGATGGGTCGGGATCATTGGCGAATTCATAGTTTTCGGCCAATTGTCCTATGGAAGCCTGAAAACGATCGTTATCAATATTGCCCATGCCATTTTCCTTTACATTATCGGTATAGACATTTGCATCAATCGCCAGGTTCAAACGCCAAACTTCCAAATCCTTGTCCAGAGCAGGATTTCGTACGGCAATGCTGTCAACACTACTGGCTGGATCTGCCAGGGCCGATTTCCAGCCGTTAATAATCGCACGGACGAACCCGCTCACAATCTCGGGATTTTCAGCAGCATAATCAGTATTGACTATGATGGCATTACCATAGAGTTGCAAGCCATAATCTGCCATCAAAATGGTTGAAATATCTGATTCAGGAATTCCCAATCTGACCAAATTCAAATAACTGGAAAAAGAGAACCCTGTTATTGCGTCTACAACTCCTTCGGCTAGACTTGGCTCTCTAGTTGGGAAGCCAACGGGCTCAACGGTGATTTTGGACATATCCAGGCCATTGGCCGATGCAAAGGCCGGGAATTGTGCCCAAGCTCCATCAGGAGGAGGGGCTCCCAAAATTTTTCCTTCCAGATCTTTTGGTACTTCTACTCCAAGTGATTTTCTACCCACGACAGCAAATGGTGGCTTGTCATAAACCATCATGATAGCAATGACAGGTGCCCCCTGGTTTTGGTCAAGGAATTTAATAAGGCTGTTAATATCTGCAAAACCGAATTGAGCTGCACCGGTAGCAACTTTTGGGATCGCATCTAGTGAACCCTGACCAGCCCATATATCGACTTCAAGGCCTTCAGCTGCAAAATGACCATCATCTATGGCCGAGAAATAGGCTCCGCTAGGCCCCTCAAATTTCCAGTCAAGGGCAAAATTAACTGGCGTTTGGGCACCTGCCATCCCAACAGATAGGAACAGGGCCGTAAAGATAGCTAAAGTTCTATGAAACATGAGCACCTCCTTTTGAACAAAAAAATAGGTTTAGAAAAATCAGAGTATAAATGAATAGATTCGCATTTCAACAAATTTCGAAACTATCTCAAAAGGGAGAGATTGCAACACTTCTGTATATGTTCCAAGTGTTGAAATTTCATTAACTCCCCCGGTAGGTTGAATAACCAAAGGGGGATAGAAGAAGGGGAACATGATAGTGTGATGTTTCTCTCAGGCTGAACCTAATGGGAATTGTGTTGTAAAATCCAGCATTACCCTGATCCTTGAGATAATCTCCGGCGTGAAAGACCAATTCGTATTCACCCAATTCAAATTCCTCTTCAGTCAGGATAGGGGAATTTGTCCTCCCATCACTATTCGTAACCATCTCCCGAATCAGGGATAAACCGTTCTTTGTCGTTTTGAATAAAGCTATCTTCAACCCTCCTGCGGGACATCCCCTGGCGGTATCCAAGACATGTGTGGTTAGAAAACCTTTCACTGCAAATCCTTTCCATTGGCCATTTTCAAAAGAGAATACTATCCATAACTGGCAACCGGCATCATTGCGAGGGAAGCAATATTATACAACCCTCGGGCGGTAACAGCAGGAGTAACAATATGGGATTTGTTTCCCATGCCCATTAAAATGGGGCCTACTTCAACACCCCCAGAGACACTCTTGAGGAGATTTCTTGCTGCTCCGGCACCTACGGTACTTGAGTATATCAATGTGTTTGCTTTACCTGAAAGCCTTGATTTTGGTAGAATATCGTTTCTTAGCGTTTCATTGAGTGCGGTATCAGTATTCATTTCCCCTTCATATTCAAAATCCGGTTGATTCAGGTCAAGGAGGGCTAGTGCATCTCTTGTCAAGCGACCTGAGTGGCTGTCAAGATTGCCAAATTGAGAATCTGAACAGATGGCTATTTTGGGTTCTATACCAAATCGCTTGACATGTCTCGCTGCCGCAATCACCGTTTCAGAAATTTCTTCAGCAGTTGGGTCAGTATGGACATGTGTATCAGCTATGAACAGTAACCCACCATCAAAAATAATCAGGGACATTGCTCCAATGGGAGACAACCCATCCTTACCAAGGATTTGATTGATATATTTCAAATGCCACAGATATTGTCCTTCTGTACCACAGATCATGCTTTCGGCTTCTCCACGATGTACCATGAGGGCTGAAATGACCGTAGTATTTGAGCGGACAATTGTTCTTGCCAAATAGGGAGAAACCCCCTTCCTGCCCACCAGATCATGATAATCACCCCAATATTCAGGAAACCTGTAATCGCTCAGGGGATTGACCATGTCAAAATCCTTTTCAGGAGTCAGGGATAGTCCGGCCCGTTCTATTCTTTGGGCTATGACTTCAGGACGACCTACCAAAATAGGTTTGCTGTTATGTTCCTCCTTGAGAATTTGAACCGCATATAAAACCCTCTGATCTTCGCCTTCGGCAAACACAACCCTTCTTCGGTCGGCCCTGGCGACATCAAATACTGGACGCATGATCATACTGGATTTGTAAACCTGGCTTTCGAGATGAGACTTGTATTCTTCAACATCCCTTGGACGGGTAGCTACACCAGAGATAATGGCTGAATGGGCTACCGCACTTGCTACATGAGAAAGTAACCTTGGATCGAAGGGTTTTGGGATCAGGTAATCTGAGCCAAAGGTGAGGTTTTCGCCTGTGTAGGCCAATCCTACTTCTTCGGAGGTTGTTGTTCGTGCCAATTTGGCAATGGCCTCGGCACAGGCAAGTTTCATATCGTAGTTAATGGCAGTGGCTCCAACATCCATCGCACCTCTGAATATAAACGGGAAACACAGGACATTATTTACCTGATTCGGATAATCTGACCTTCCAGTCGTAATTAATGCATCAGGTGCCACCTCAAGAACTTCATTGGGCCAAATCTCAGGATCGGGATTGGCCAACGTAAATACCATCGGTTGGCTGGCCATACTCTTGATCATATCCTTGGAAACCAGATTGGGGCCGGAAAGTCCCAAAAAGAAATCTGCTCCAACCATGACCTCTTCTAGAGTTGTTTTTGTTGTATCCAGTGCGAATCTCTTTTTTTCGGGAGTTAGATTTTCCCTGCTTGTCGAAACCACACCCTTGCTGTCACAAAGGGCAATATTTTCCCTTCTTGCTCCCAGGGCAATCAGCATATCCAGGCAAGCAATGCCTGCAGCACCTGCTCCCAAAGCTACAATCTTCAAAGATTCAATATCCTTTTTGGATACAATCAAGGCATTAATTGTAGCGGCTGCTACCACAATTGCTGTCCCATGCTGATCATCATGAAACACTGGAATGTTCATGCTTTCAATACATAATTTCTCCACTTCAAAGCAATCTGGAGCTTTTATGTCTTCCAGATTTATGGCGCCGAAAGTCGGCTCCAGCTTACTGATTGTCTCAGCTAGTTTTTTGGGATCACTTTCGTTGATCTCAATATCGAAACAATCCAGGTTTGCAAATTTCTTGAACAGTACCGCTTTTCCTTCCATAACGGGCTTTGCTGCTATTGCACCGATATTTCCCAAGCCAAGAACAGCTGTCCCGTTTGAAACTACAGCAACAAGATTACCTCGGGCCGTGTATTGGGCAGCCTTCATGGAATCTTTCTTGATTTCAAGACACGCCTCGGCAACACCAGGAGAATAGGCTAGAGATAGATCTCTCCCGGTGGTCATGGGTTTTGTAGGTCGAATTTCCAGTTTCCCTGGTTTAGGGAATTCGTGGTACCGCAAGGCTGCCTTCTTGAGGGGAGGAGTCTCTTTTTCAGTATTCATCAATTGCTCCGGATATAATTTCTGGCAGGTTAATTCGTCAGAATAATGGTTATTAGAGTATTATTCACGATTTTCCTAACACTAATTACCAACTGGCAAAATAGGATTTACTTCTCAGGAGTACAGGTGCCTTGGTGTCAATATTTTGTTTTCCATAGTTTAAGCAGAAGAGAATTGGAAACAACGCTTAGGCTAGATAGAGCCATGGCTCCCGCAGCCAAGCCGGGGTTGAGGAATCCCAATGCTGCCAAGGGAAGGGCAACAACATTATATATGAAAGCCCAAAACAAATTCTGCTTGATCTTACGAAAGGTTAGTTTGCTAATGACAATAGCACTTGAAACTAATCTGGGGTCGGACCTCATTAAAACAATATCGGAACTGTTCATGGCTACATCTGTACCGGTTCCCATGGCAAAGCCCACATGGGCTTGAGCGAGAGCAGGTGAATCGTTAATACCATCTCCTACCATACCAACCAGATGTCCCTGTTTTGCCATATCCTTGATTTTGGTAATTTTGACCTCGGGGTCGGCATTTGACTTATACCGGTTAATACCGGTTATCTCGGCAATCCTTTGTACTGCACTTTCCATATCACCCGACAAAATCATGACCTTCAATCCCTCGTCCTTGAGTAGTTGAATTCCCTCTGTTGACTGTGGTCTGACTTCATCTTGTATTGAAATTCCTCCAATTATGGTCAACTCATTTTCTTCAACCCTCCCCAAGATGACTTGGAGTTCGAGATCTTCAAATTGTTCTGTAACATCCTCAAACCCAAATTTCCTGAACAAATTTGAACTCCCAAGCAAGTATTTTCCGCTGGATAATTCTCCTTCCACCCCTAGTCCAACATGGTTCTGGAAATTTTCAACTGGCTCCAGAGAACAATTATGTTTTTGTGCCTCATTTTGTATGGCATTCGCTATAGGATGTTGACTTCCCTGTTGCAATGAAGCGGCTATTGCAGTCATCTGGATGGCGTCATATTCCTTAGAAACGGGGATAACTTTATCCACTTTAGGTTGACCGGTTGTCAAGGTTCCGGTTTTATCGAATACGAGATAAGTTAACGAACGGGCTTTTTGCAAAGTCTCACTGTCCCTGATTAAAATACCATTTTGGGCGGCAAGACTGGTTCCAGCCATTATTGCCGTAGGAGTTGCTAAACCCAAAGCACACGGGCAGGCAATAACAAGGACAGAAACGCCATAAATCAAGGACATTTCAAATCCTTCCCCTGAACCCAGCCAGAACCCAAATGAAAGGAATGCCAAGACCATAACCGCAGGAACAAAAATATTACTTATTTTATCCACCAATGGGTAAATCTTGGCTTTTCTGGAGTAGGCTTCCTCAATCAGCTTGATCAGTCGGGAAAGGGTAGCTTCCTCACCAATAGCCTGCGCCTTTATGTGGATCAAACCATCACAATTTATGGATCCAGCAATTACTTTTGATCCTTCATTTTTTAGAACTGGTAGGCTTTCTCCTGAAATCATCGCTTCGTCAACTTCAGCTGCTCCACTGATTACAATCCCGTCTACAGGAATTTGTTGACCTGCCTGGCAAAGTAAAACATCTCCAACCTGTATTTCGGAAACTTGAAGAGTTTTTGTGTTCCCTCCTTTCATCACAAGTATTGCTTCTTCGGGTTGAAGGGCCATCAAACCTCTTATGGCATCAGCAACTTTGTTCTTGGTGCGGTTTTCAAGAAATTTTCCAACCAGGACGAAGGTGATGATAAATGCCGTCGTCTCAAAATAATGTGACGCCTGTTCTGAGGTGAATATCTGGTACCAACTAAATACACACGCTGCGGATGAACCCAGGACCACCAATACTTCCATGTTGGTGCTTTTTTCACGAAGAGCAAAATATGATCCCTTAAAGAAACTTCCGCCAAGAACAACCAATATAAAGGTTGCCAGTATTCCTTGGACCAAGGGTGGAAACCAATAATCTCCTGATCCTTCCAAACCCAATTGATTGAGCAGCATCATCAAGAAAAAAGGGAACGTCAGAACACCAGCCAAAACTACCTTCCCAAATTCAATATCCCAAGCTTTTTTGGTAGTTCCAATGTTTTCTACTTGATCAGAATTCCCTAGGGTTATGCCAGAACGCAGGGCAACATCCACAAGGAGTTTCCTGTTGATAACCTTGGAAATCCCGACAATTGAAATCTGTGATGCCGAGTTATCAATTGATACATCAATTATCCCTTGGGTTTCTCTTAAGATGTCTTGTAGGGCTTTTCTTTCCTTTGGTGAAATTTCGTCTGGTATGGAAAATTGATGCGTTTCGGTAACTACCTCAAAACCAGTCTTCTTTACGAGTTTAAGAATTTTGCTTATGGGAGTGTCATTCTGGAACTCCAGGGTAGCATTCTCTAAAGCAAAATTGACATTGGCTGAAGTTACACTCCCTGACCTTTGCAAGGAGTTTTCAAGCCTCGATGCACAGGCGGAGCAATTCATACCCCTCACTGGAAAAGTAATTGTCTGAGTACCCATGATGATCAGTTTAGAATTTCAACCTCAACGCAGAGGTCTTTAAAATACCCCAAATTACCGGAAGAAAGTATGGAAATTTGCAAATTACCGACTAGTAGTCCAGCAGGAGAATCGTGTTATTTCCCCTTGAATTCGGCTTTCCTCTTTTCGATAAAGGCCTTAACACCTTCATTTTTATCCTCCGTTGCGAATAACGCATGAAACAACCTTCTTTCGAGCAACAACCCTTCTTTTAAAGGTAGTTCTTCTGACTGATTGACTGCCTCCTTGATTGCCAAAACAGCCAGAGGTGCTTGCTCGGTAATTTTATGGGCTAATGCCATGGTTTCTTCTTTAAGATCGGAATCGGACACAACTCTGGAAACCAATCCGGCTTGATCAGCTTCCTTGGCACTCAATCTTCGTCCGGTCAGGTGCATTTCCATCGATTTGGCTTTACCAATAGCCCTGGTCAGTCTTTGAGAACCACCCAGACCAGGCATAAGCCCCAACAGGATTTCTGGTTGCCCAAATTGGGCAGATTCACTAGCAACAATCATGTCACAACTCATTGCCAATTCACAACCACCTCCCAAGGCATAACCGTTTACCCCAGCTATGATTGGTTTTCTGCAATTGCGGAAGGCTTCCGTTTCTTCTCCAAATCGATTTTGAGAAAACATATCTACAAAGTTTTCTCCGGCAAACTCCTTGATATTAGCTCCAGCACAGAAAACCTCATCATTGCCAAAAATAACCATACAAAGGATATTGTCGTCTGCTTCAAAGATTTTCAAAGCATCCATCAGTTCTTGTAACAAATTTTTACTTAATGGATTTAATTTTCCGGCTGAAAGGGAAATCACCCCTACCTTTCCTTTGGTTTCAACAATGATGTTTTGGTATGACATATTACTTTTCTCCAAACCCTCTAATTCATCCTTGGTATTTTATTGCCGTTTATACAGCCCTTCCTAGATATAATCCTTTAGTTTTATTTTTGACAGGAGGGGCAATAAAAAGTTGACCTTCCCGTTTGGACAATTCGTTTTATCCGACCGTCACAATCAATGCTCTTGCATGGTTCACCCTCTTGGTCGTAGACGCTGAAATGATGTTGGAAATACCCAAGACTGCCAGCGACACTTCGATAATTCCTAAGTGTTGACCCCCCAGACTTGATTGCATCGTTCAGGACATCACGTATGGCGATTACCAAGTTTCCCACCTTCTTTTGGGGAACCCTGTTGGCTTTTTTTCTAGGGGATATTTTTGCTCTCCAGAGAGCTTCGCTGGCATAAATATTACCGATACCGGCTATTATCTTCTGATCCAGCAGGAAGTTTTTAACAGGAGATGATCGCTTTTTTAGTTGATTTGCAAGATAATTTTCATCAAAACTATTACCAAGAGGCTCAACTCCAAGGGTCTTCAGAGGTTGATATCCGCTCAATGCCGGACCTGGAACCAAGTCAATCATTCCGAATTTCCTCGGATCGTTGTAGGTTATAATGGTACCATTCCTCAAATGAAAAACCACGTGATCATGCTTGTGCCGTTCCTTACTGTCATACTGAGGGAACCCGTTTGTCGAGTGGATTCCAAAACTGCCTGTCATCCCCAAATGTACTATAAGATAATCCCCGGTGGAAACCTCCAACAAAAGATATTTACCTCTTCGTGTTGTCCTTCTGATTGATTGGTTTATTAAGGATTTATCCAATGAGGTGGGTAGTACCCATCTTAACTTCGGTGTGAAAACTTCAACTTTGTCGAAAGTTTGACCTTCAATATATTGCTGTAACCCCTTACGGACAGTTTCAACCTCTGGAAGTTCTGGCATTTTGAATCGGTTTTTTCATTACTCTGATAATCACACGTGTATCCTTCAAATTATCATCGGGTTGACACGCCATGGAACAATAATTGCAATACTATTTTTATACGGTTACATTATGTAATTCTGGAATCTAATTTTTTCATCAACAGTCGTATTTGGATCCAGGGAGAATAAAAAGGATAAAAAACACTCTCTATACAGGATACTACTTTCTGTAGATATTATGGCTAGGTTAGAGACGTAATTCTGGTATATGCTTCGGTTAATACACACTTTCTACGTAAATGATCGTGTCTGTAAATTCTTTTTGGCAATGGTTCTGGAATTAATTACCTTCTGGCCAGCTTCGCGTAATTATCCGGTTGGGCTGACATAACGAAAAAGGGTGGTCTTGGCAATCCCCAAGCTCCACATGTACAACAGTGGAAGAATTATGGCTTTCCTCCCGCTTCCATCCATCGGCAAATCAACCCTCCAGACTGCACTCCCGCTTAACCCTCCATGAGTCTGGGGGATCCAAGGGTCGTCGTTTGTGATGGCATATTCGTCGTAATCCCACCCGTCTTGGTCGGGAGGTATTGCTTTTGTTTCGCACATAATCAGCCCATGGGCGATAACTTCCTTTTGTTCTAAAGAGCTTGCGGTAGCTACGAATCCACCAATAATACCGATTGTACATACCTCGTCTTCAAAGTGATCGCGTTCCTTCGCCATGTTGTAAAACACAGCGCCACGTGCTTTCATCTCCTCTACTTCTTCTCCAGATAACGGCACCCAGCCGAGGTCCGGGACCTTGGATAAACGATAGTCTTCCATACCTGTGCCTTCGGTCCCGACCCAGAGGACCATTTTCCTGTCCTGTGCCGGAAGTACAAAGATGCTATTCTTGGTCTTGATGGCACCTATGACATGGCCTGCGGTTAAAATGCCGTGCTCTCCATCGGTTCTTCGCAGGAACGTTCCCGAGCCGACTGGGTTCAGGATGCCGTCAGCACCGTAACCGATGATTGTCGTGTACCGACGCACGAGATCACCCAAGATTTGTGGTGCAGCCTCAGGATTCAACTGGTTTTTCTCAAACAATCCTGTCCGTGACAAATGACCTTATACTTCATCCCAGCCTTCGGTTACGATTGCGGGTTGTCTTGTCATCGCGAATTTTTCCAAAATGTGTGATCGGCTTTGAGGTATACCGGGTAACATCCACCTTCTTAATTAAATCTTATTTTTAATTGGTGTCAAGTAACCTTTATAATCCCCCAACGTTCTATTTGTACTGCCTGCTGGAAGCTGTCTTTTTTGCCTTGAAGCAGATGTTCCTAGTCTATGGGTTCGACTTACAACCGTAATCGGCCAAAATGACAATTTACCTCTCGCATTTTCGATTTGACGCATACCCTTTTCCTTCAAGGTATCTGAACACCTCTGAAAACGGTGAGTTTTTATTTTCAATGACTGCAGAGTGAGGGTGGTAATTCTCCAGAATATCTGTCAGTAAACATCAAGACAGAAAAAAGAAATAAAATACCGAATTGATTTGCCAGATTAAGAAATCTTTATTATCCTGTTATGAACAATAATAATACTGATAACCAAGTTCCCGATAACCGTGAACTGGTATATCGGATAGAACTTCTGAAGAAGGATTATGAAATCATGCAGGCCAATGTCGATTCAACCCTGAATGCCATGCGGACGGATATTGAGCGGATCAATACAGATGCCGCCAAACGAAGTGATGCCCAAACCAAGTGGATCATCGGTGTTGGTCTGGCTCTTGCTGCCCTGATGCTGGCGTTTTGGGGACTCCCGCTTTTGACCGCCGGTAGCTGACCAAAAACGCCAAAGTCGCCCAAAAACCCGATTTACCTCCCTGTCATTACTGTTGGGGAAAAGGACAGAACTCCCTAATAAACAGGTGGTTTCGGTGCAAAGTTGAAGGGATCCTCGTACCGGGGAGATTCCTCTGGATCTGATTCCTTGATGCGTGGGTCTGCGGTGGGTCGGGTTTTGGGTTGCTTGGATTCCGGCTGAACATTGCTCAATGAAATCATCCAGCTCTAAAATTGGCAGTGCTACAAATACTTCTCACGAATTATCAGAATTCTTATCAGTCAAAATCTTCAAACCGGAGGGTACAATACCGATACCGGATACAGTAGCGAGTATACCTCCTACTATTATTGCATCATTCAAAGTGAAGAATGTAGCCACACCTATTGCAAAAATTGTTAGGGAAAATCCCATCCATTGCCCCTTTTTGTAGAAACCTTAGATCCTTCTAGAGTTCTATCTAGCTATCCTAATCTGTGATTCTGATTTTTCTCAGCCATATTGAAAAGACAATCCGCAGACCTAGGAAGCACCACTTCAAATTTAGCTATATCTTCTGCGGGAGGTAAAGGCCCCTTACGTACAGATAATTCAGCTAGAAACTTCGAACGGATTTTCTCGGGAACAGCTCCAAGTATTTCAGGATATGGGGCTTCCTCTTGATCATTTGATGACAAAGAATTATTGGTCGAGATTTTCTCGCTTTTTGCCTTTGGTTTCTTGCCCATCATATTCCTCCATCGCTTCGTACAAGTATTCTCCTATCTTGTTTCCAATCCTTGTAATCTTCAGTAACTGGATGCTGGGGAAGGTTGAATTCCTCTAATATATCAAAACCGCGCTAAGTGTTTCAAAAAAGGAATCTAAAAATGGGGGTATTTATGCCTCACTGACATTATTTCCTTCGTATTTCAGGTATTTGATAATCTCTGGAAGGTTTTTCCCATCTAATAATTCCTGGGTGGACTTAAAGTAAATTATTTTTCCCTTGTCCATGAATGCAGAGTTTTCGGCAAATCCCAATAGATCGTTGGGAGTATGGGAAACCATCAATACGGTTAACTCCTTCTCCAAACTCAAGTTTTTCACCAAATTCAGCATCTCGGATCTTAGAGCAGGTCCCAATGCTGTAAAGGGTTCATCCAAAAGCAAGACAGGTCTCTTCATGACAAGGGTTCGAGCTATGGCAACCCTTTGCCTTTCACCCCCGGAGAGATTCTTTGGAAATCTATGCTCCTTGGTAGCCAATCCCACCTGGTCCAAAGCAGCGTATACCTCTTGTTCATTGCTCCCGGTTTTTTTCAGACTAGGACTAATGCCTAACAATACATTTTGAAATGCCGTCAGATGTGAAAAAAGATTGTGTTCCTGAAAAAGAATAGAAATGGGACGTTTGGAAGGGGGTAAATCACTAATTTTTTCATCATTGAACGAAATTGATCCAGCCTTCACACCCTGGAAGCCGGTAATAAGAGAAAGGAGAGTACTCTTTCCAGCCCCACTGGCCCCAATCAATCCATTAAGCGTACCTTTAGGTAATCGAAGTGATACTTTCAGGTCCCATTCTCCCTGAGAAAATTCTACACCTGCCAATTCAAGACCTGAAAAGGACATTTCCTAGCCTTTCTATAATCAAAAAAACCATTAGACATACAAGTATGAGAAGAAGAGCCATAACTGCTGATTCATTAGCCCGATAATTTCCAAGTGCCTGGTACAACATCAAGGCTAGTGTTGGATCTCTCCCTGAACTGAAGAACACAACTGAAGTCAAATCTCCTGTAGCCATGGCAGTTATCAGGGCAAAAGCCAGGATCACTTCCTTTTTGGCAAGAGGAATTTCAACAATCCTGATTTTGTTCCACCCTCTTAAACCCAAGCTGTTACATAAGGCATCATGATTTTCTACATTCTTTCGAAGGACAGGACTTACCAATCTTAATGCAAAAGGCACTGCAATAATCCCGTTTATTAATGTGGCTAGATAGAGATTGTATTCAAAAACCGATATCCAGGGACTAAGGATTACAAATAATCCAGTGCCCAAGATTATGGGGGAAACAATCAAGGTTTGGCTTCCTATTAGTTCCAAGCGATTTGCCAATCCCACATTTTGCCCCCGTACGGCTATATCCCTTGTTGTAAAGGATAACAATAAACCGAGGGTGATGGCAATGAGCCCCGATCCAAATCCTACCATCAAACTTCTGAAAGTTGCCTCCCATACAGCTTGGTTTCCCAGAACCTGAACAATTGGACCAAATAACCCTTTGGTAATTATTCCTGCAATTGGTGCCCCTACCCATAAGCACCCAAAAACAATCCAGAAAAAATCGTTTACCTTGCTTATTGGCGTTAACGAATCAGGGCGGATGATTTCACGATTTTCGGTGGCAACACTCGGCTGAAGCAGAGCAAACTTTAACAATAGCAAGGAAACCAATAGACATATCCCCACCTGAATCAGGGCCAGAAAAATAGCTTTTGGAAGGTTAAAATTTGATCTGACTTCGTGGTAAATTGCTACCTCAATGGTAGTTGATTGAGGCCCACCTCCCAGAATTAAAACAATGGTAAAGCTAGTGAAGCATAACAGAAAAACCAGAATTATGATTCCAGGCAAACCATCTCTGAGTTTGGGAAATTCTATAAATCGAAACATCGAAAGAGAATTCATCCCGGTCATACTTGCAATCCGCCAATATTCACCTGGAATGGATTCCCAAATCGGGAGCAATAAACGTACAATCAAGGGCATATTGAAAAACGTATGGGCGATTAAAATTCCGGTTAGCCCGTAAAGGGGACTAAGCCCCTTTAACCCTGCAAACTCAAGGGTTTCGCTTACTAAACCATTTTGGCCCCAGATAGCTGTAATACCAAAGACAGTAACTACAACTGGAATAACCAGGGGAAGGCCGAATAATTTCAGAATTGAGCGTCGACCAGGAAAGTTGTTCCTTCGTACCAAAGCTCTCGCGACAGGCAAGGCAAAGAGTAAGGAAAAAAGGGTTGATAAGGTAGCCTGAAGGAGGGTAAATTCCAATACTTTCAGGAAATAGCTTTCATAACTAAAAGTCTGCAGATTCCAAAATGAAAGCCAGACCATGTAAATTACTGCGGCAACCGCGATGCCAGGGGTAAGAGCTAGTGCCAATCCCCCTGGCCAAAGTAATGGTTTATAACCAACCATGTTTCATCAGTTCATTGATGCCAACCACTCAGCAATCCATTCCTCTCTGACTTCGTCTGCTTGCTGGGCATCCAGAAGAAAATTTGGAATTGGTTGTTGTAAGGCTCTCATGGATTCGGGCAAATCGTCACCAACTTCAACAACAGGATACATCCAGTTGGTTGTGGGAATAAATTTTTGAGCCCTTTCGGAAACCAAAAATTCCAAGAATTTTTTGGCTAATTCTGGCTGATCGGAATGGGCCCCAACACCAGCTACCTCTACTTGCATATAATGTCCCTCGGGAAAGATCAACGCTTTATATCTTGAAGTTTCCTCAACTACCTCATGGTAAGATTGGGACGTGGTGTAACTCATAACCATAGGTGCTTCACCATTCAGAAACATTCCATAAGCTTCACCCCATCCTGGAGTCACTGTCAAAATTCTTGAAGATAATTGTTTCCAAATATCAGCGGTATCATCACCATAAATACTCCTTAACCAAAAGACAAAACCCAAACCTGGCGAACTGGTTCTCGGATCCTGGATTATCAGATCTTTCGTTGTACCTCCTGCTACCAATTCTTCCATACTTTGTGGAGGGTTCGGCAAAGCTTCGCTATCATACATCAGGGCAAAATACCCATAATCGTAAGGGACAAAGTGGGTGTCTGTCCATTCCATCGGCAGGGTGTAATCTGCATCAAGACCATGTGGTACGACTAAACCACTGCCTATCGCTTCAGCCATAAGATTTGTATCCAGGCCAAGGATTACATCCGCTTCAGAATTTTTACCTTCGGCCTTTAACAACGATAGAAGTAGGGCAGCATCAACTCCAGACCGCCACTCAACTTCACAATTACATTCCTGCTCGAATGCTTCAGTAATTTTAGGACCTGGGCCCCAGTCACTAGTAAAGGATTCATAAGTATAAACTGTTAAAGTTTCAGCCCTAACCGAGCAGGTTATCATCAGGAGTGAAATTGATATTAAAATTTTACGCAACATAAAACAACTTTCTTGTCTGTGGCGTAGTATCAAGGACGGTTTTGGGGGGTTAAAGATGCTCCTCAATCCCTACGCCGGTATTAACCGGATCAGGTTCAACGGGTCGGTAAATATTACCTCTCAGCCACAATGGCTCCCCGAGAGAACTGCTTGGAAAATAGTCAATTAATTTACCAAAATCAACACCAATCTGGGATTTTCTTCTTCCGGCATTGGATTGGCTTCATGGTTTCATACCTGCTACTCCTTGCAAGAAATCCTTTGGGGAGTAATCTTATTAGGTGAAATTGCAACAAAACCTTCATATGTTTCTGGCATAAACAATCATCCATCATAAATAATAAATTATCATGAACAATACCTGCCAAGAGAATACAAGCTTTGGATACCGGACTGTATCCGAAGAGGAAAAGACCGGACTGGTGAAGGGGGTGTTTTCCAATGTCTCCTCAAAGTACGATATCATGAATGATACCATGTCATTGGGGGTCCACCGGATATGGAAGGATGCCCTGGTGGACTGGATGGCCCCGCTTAGCAGCACTTCCTGTCTTGATCTGGCAGGAGGTACAGGAGATATTGCCAAGAGAATCCTCAGGCGAAATGCGACGGTTGATGTTCATATTGTAGACTTAACTTCGGATATGATTTTTGAGGGCAGAAATAAACTTGGCAAAGATAGTCTCAATCATTCCATTTCCTGGACTGTTGGTGATGGTCTGGAACTGCCCTTTAGGAACAATCAGTTTGATTATTGCACCATTGGTTTCGGCTTGCGTAACTTTCGAAACTATTCCGATGCCCTGAAAGAGATTTTTCGTGTATTGAAGATTGGGGGCAGGTTGCTTGTTCTGGAATTCAGTAATGTTTCCAATTCTGGTCTCAGGGAACTTTATGACAATTATTCTTTCAAGGTAATTCCCAAATTGGGTGGTATAATTGCCAAGGATAAGGACAGTTATCAGTATTTGGTGGAAAGTATAAGGAAATTTCCAAAGCAAGAAGAATTAAAGGAATTGATGTCGGAAACCGGATTTGAAAATATTCGCTATCGCAATCTTTCCTTCGGTGTTGTTGCTATTCATTCTGGATGGAAACTTTAGGCTATGCGGGGTCCGCACAAAATTTTCCGCCTGATTAGGATTGGAGCGACTTTTCAGAGAACTGGTGCAATGAAAGTTGCATTGAATTTTCTGGATATCCATCCCAATTTGAAAATTCTTGCCCGGGTCATGGGAGTACCCTTTTCGATTTTCGGATTAAAAGGGAACAAGGAATTTCCTCCCGTTGCTAGAGCCTTAACGGCATTGGGGCCGGCTTATATTAAATTTGGGCAAACACTGTCCACCAGACCTGATATAGTTGGTGATGTCTTGGCTGCTGAACTTCAGGTACTTCTGGATCATTTACCCCCTTTTCCTACCAAGGTAGCAAAAGAATCAGTTGAAACGGAACTTGGAATCAAGATTGAAGATGTTTTTTCGGAATTCAATGAACCAATAGCGGCAGCTTCCATTGCACAGGTACATAAGGCAAAACTCAAGGAATCAGGAAAATCAGTTGCTGTCAAAGTCCTTAGACCAGATATAGAAAAAGCCTTTCAGAGTGATGTTGATACCTTTTACCTTGCTGCTTGGCTTGTCAAGGTCCTCTCCCCATCCTCACGAAGACTTAAGCCTCGTGAAGTTGTCCAGCATTTTGAAGGTGTCGTTCTACGCGAATTGGACCTCCGATTGGAAGCGTCTGCCGCTGATGAATTTGCCGCAACCACTGCTAAGGATGTAGGTATTTCAGTCCCCAGGGTTCATTGGGAACTATCAGGTAAGAAAGTGGTTACTCTTGACTGGGCAGAAGGGATCAATCTTAATGATATTGAAAAATTAAAGAAGGATAACCACGACCTTGAGTTGCTGTCAACCAGGCTAATCCAGCTGTTTCTACAACAGGCACTGAGAGATGGTTTCTTTCATGCCGATCTGCACCAAGGGAATCTAAAAGTAAGTCCAGGGGGTGAAATCATTACCCTGGATTTTGGTATAATGGGTAGGATTGATCGTTACACGAGGAGAGTTTATGCCGAGATCCTCTATGGTTTTATAAGCCAGGATTACCATCGTGTAGCCGAGGTCCATTTCGAGGCTGGTTATGTCCCACCCAATCAAGATGTAGATGATTTTGCCCAAGCACTTAGATCAGTTACTGAACCTATCTTGGGTATGGATGCAAGTCACATTTCAATGGGCAAACTTCTGGGGCATCTATTTGAAGTTACAGAACGGTTTGATATGGAAACGAGAACCGAGTTGATTTTACTTCAAAGAACCATGGTTGTGGTTGAAGGAGTAGCGCGTAGGCTGAATCCAGAACTAAATATGTGGGATGTATCCAAGCCTGTCGTTGAGGATTACATCCGCAAACATATCGGCCCTGTTGCTGTTTTTCACGATAGCATCAAGGTTCTCAAGACTTTATCGAGATTGCCACCACAATTTCCAGATCTGTTGAAGAATCTACCCCGACACCTGGAGCAGAAGGAACGGCCTTCTAGCAATTTGGAAAAAACAAGTGTGTTTGTTGGCATTTTAATAGGTATTCTGGTTTCTATCCTGGGTTTATTCATTCTTACCCATTGAACTCCAAAACAACAACAATTTACAAACTTGTCAACATTTCAGAGAGGATTTTTATGACGGTCGTAAATAAAACAGTCCTTCTTACCGGTGCTGCCGGGGATATAGGAACCCGAATCCGCCCTTTCCTTCTATCACGTTATTCCCAGGTTGTACTAAGTGATTTGGAGGACATTACCAATCTCGCCGATAGAGAATCCTTCAAAAAAGCAGATCTGGAGGATGAAACCGCCATGAATAGAATCTGTAAAGGTGTGAATGCGATTGTGCACTTGGGTGGTCAGTCAGTCGAGGGTGATTGGGAGACGGTTAATTCCTGTAACATACAGGGCATGGTTACACTGATGAAAGCAGCACACCTGGCTGGTGTAGAACGAATGGTATTTGCTTCGTCCAACCATGCTACTGGAATGTATTCCCGGTTAAAGCGAATTTGTATAGATACCAAAGTTCGGCCTGATTCCCGGTATGGACTTTCAAAGGCCTTCGGTGAAGCCCTGTGTTCCCTTTATGCTGACAAGCATGGGATGAGGTGTCTATCAATCAGAATCGGTAATGTGGCAGAAAAACCCGTGGATTTGAGACGACTTTCAATGTGGATTCACATTGAGGATCTATTTCAGCTTGTCCGTATTGGTTTGGAACATCCCGACCTGCACAATGAAATTGTTTTTGGCTGCTCCCTGAATGACCGGAGTTTCTGGGACAACGGCCCGGCATTCCGCCTTGGTTATCGCCCCAAACACAAAGCCGAGGATCATGTAGCCCATGCCATGGAGGCTCAGAAAACTACAGCTCCAGATGAAATTGGTGACAAATTTCAGGGGGGTACCTTCAGCAGTGCCGAATTTGATGGAGATCTGGACCGTACGCTTTGGTCCTGACTAATAGATTGCAAACTCATATCAAGCGTGTACTGAAGTAGCAATTTAAGCTAAGTTTTGTACCATTTGGTACGAAGGTGTCCTACCAGTAAAGAGAGGGTTAATTTTGAATTGATATTCAAAATTAATTCAATGGATCTAACCTTGCCATAACTCTCGGTAAAAACCCACTTGAGTGATTGCCCGATTTGTTCATTATAGCCAAAGAAAAATTATATTTTGGAGGGAAAAAATACAATGATTAGTTTTGAACAGGCTTGCAGTGATACGGAGAGTGCTGCTGATGAAACCAGAAAATCAGCGACCAAGGTTGTATCCCAAGCCCGTGCTTTGGCCAAGGCAGCCCAAACCGGTAATATTTCAGCCATAAAACGAACGAAGGAGAAATTGAAGGATTCACTGAAAGACCTTGAGGTTATGGTTGAAGCAACTGATCACTGGCCATATTCCGATGAAGAGGAGCAGGACCTTTTTGTACACCAATTCACTGATGAACTTAAAGTCGCCACGGCAGAAATAGGACTGGATATTTATGAACGTGATGGCGTACTGATTTCTTACCCTTCAATTGTACGAGTACTCCCAACAGACAGGGCTGTAAAGGTAAACAGAAAGAAAATTTCAACCGTAAGGCCTACCCATCTTGCCGGGCTTCTTCTGGCAAACCAGAACAGGTCGAGTGGCTTTAAATCAAATCAGTTTATTGAATCCTTATATTCCGTTTATGCGGATATAGTTGAACAAGGACCCAAGGAACTCATTCCTTCGGGGAGTGGGCGCGTAATTCTCCTTGCCAGGATTTACAAACTTTTGACAGCTTTACCTGGCACCAGCCGGGAATATGATCGAAGCGACTTTGCTCGTGACCTGTACTTACTGGATTCCGATGGGCCTCGCGAAACAAGGAAAGGGAAAAAAGTTTCATTTCCTTCATCTACCGGAGCACGTAGACGTTCTAGTGATCTATTCTCCTTTGTTGGTCCAAGTGGTGAAGTCGTTGAGTATTATGGAATAAAATTCAGTTAGAGAAAAAAATGACCAACTTTATACCCATAGAAGAATGGCTGAAACATATTGAACGAGAGTATATGGATTCCTTCATCAAGGATGGGGGTTCTGCTGTCAAATTCGCCATTGTAGAGGATCATTATCGAGAACCTCTTGTTCATAAATTGAAATCTAGATGCCAAGACCGCAATTTTCTTTTCATTTCAATGGATGCGATCAAAAGTCGTGTCTATATGCCGCAAGATGTGTTTTTCAGTCTAGCTTCCCAGTTGGATTGGTGGGCTTTGGCCCGAAGGGTTGTACTACGATTACTTGAAAACGATTTTCGAATACCTGAAATTGATGTTGATGGATCAGAAAACATCATTGAGACCGTAGCTCAATACAATAACATCGAATCAAATATGATTTTTTATGAGTTGCGCCCACAAATTCAGGAGAAAATCACCAAGAATCCTTTCATGGCCAAAGCCTTTCGGGTTGCCATGACCCACCTTTGTATTGGAGTTAGAGATAATGGTCATACGAAGCAACCATTACTTGATTGGCTAACAGGAACAAACCCACGGATTTCCAATGTAAAACCATTTCAGATCCATACTCCAATAAATCGAACCACTGCACGGTATTTCATAGAATCGGTCGTATATTGGATTAGAATGGCCGGGTATTCAGGAACAGTTATCCTGCTAGACAATAAGCGGGTTACACTAGCCAAAAATCCCAAGGATGGAATGCGTTATTACACACGGGCGATGACTATGGACCATTATGAGTTGCTCCGAGAGTTTATAGATGATGTCAACCGTCTTTCGGGAACCTTATGGATAACCCTGTCAGATTTTGAATTTATAGATATGGATTCGCCTCGGGGATGGAACATTTATCCGGCTCTTCGTACAAGAGTGATGGATGACGTTAGAGATAAAAATATTGCCAATCCTGTCGCATCATTGGTTCGGCTAAGGTAACGGAGATATAAATGGATGAAAAATTTAATGCCCGCTTGGCCGTGGAGGCCCTACGGAATGGTGTTCCAAACAGGGAAGCGGTTCGAAAACTCGGTTGTAATCAACCCGTCGTTGAAAACCAATTTATTAACATGCTTGAAAGGGTGGATGATATCGTAAGCCCATCCATGACATCTCAGGGAATGTTGATTTCTGGAGATTTCGGAACAGGTAAGTCTCATCTATTGGCCCATTTGGAACATCTTGCCCTCTCACGAGGTTTTGTTTGCAGTAAGGTGCCAATTAGCAAGGAAACCCCTCTTTATGACCTTGGTAAAGTGTTTACCGCAGCAATGGAAAACGGGCGGATGATGGGTCGCCAAGGGAGGTTCATAGAGGAGATAGCACATGGTCTGCGGCCAGATACGGATAAATACACTTCTTTTTTTCATTGGGCTGAAAATGCTGTCAAAAAAGACCAGTTGAGTGCGATTTTTCCAGCCACCCTGAAGATTCATGAAATGTCCCATGATTTCGAACTCATCAATGATATAGAATCTTTTTGGTCTGGGGAACGGATTCTGATGAAAACTGTCAGAGACGGGCTGAAACTGATCAATCAATCACAATATTTCAAGATCCATGCTCCCAAACCAGCTGACTTGCCACCTCAAAGATTACGATTTGCTACAGAATTGATTAAGGCTGCAGGATTCCGTGGATGGGTGATCCTTCTTGATGAGATTGAACTGATGGGTTCATATTCAATTTTGCAACGTGGCAGATCCTATTCTGAGATTGCCAGATGGATGGGAGAAATTGAAAGTGAGAATTCACCGGGATTGATCTTTGTTGGTGCTTTAACAGATGACTTTTCCCTAGAGGTAATTAGCCCTGATGGAAAAAAGAAGGATTGGGATCATGTACCTGCAAAAATGAGTAAGAATCTCCGATACGGTGGTTTGGCACCCCTTGCCAGGGTGGGTATGGAGCTTTTACAGAGCAACAATATTTCCATTGAGGCACCTAGTGAAGAAAGCATTAGGGATACAGTGAAAACTCTACGTGACTTGTATCGGATCGCCTTTGATTGGGACCCGCCGGAACAGGAAGTGGATGTTAGTGGTGCAGGTGAATGGGGTCGAATGAGATATAAGGTCCGTTCAGTTATCAATGAATGGGATTTGAGGCGTTTTTACGGTGATTATGACCCCGATCTTGAGATTGAAGATTTTAAAGGTACCTACGATGAGAACACCGATCTTGAACACTCTTTGAAACAAAATGACGATTAAATCTTTTTGTTGTGCTGTCCAAGTGTAGGGTTGCATTTGATTAGACTTTATCTGAAATCGAAACAAGCGACGTTACAAGAGGAATTGATGGGACAAAAATAAAGGTCAATGTTATTAAATCCAGCTGCCAATGTACCATTGAGAAACGTGTTGATGGGATTTCGGGTAGGAAGCAAGCCTTGTTTGATGGATTGATTGATAATGTGTCAATGGACTTGAAATCCAGATTGAATCATCGGGAATTTCTTGAATTGTTTGGATTGGGTTAGAACGAAACTTTTGGGGTGTCCCAGATTTAAAATTTCCCTTTACACTAAATCTAGCGTGATTCTCAAGATCACAAATTAACCAGTTTTCTCCATTCCTTGGGCGAATAACGCGTTTTCATTCCCCAAATACCCAATCGTTTCTTTTTGGCCCATTTTTCAGCCTTGGAGTACTTATCGCCAAAGGATACAACAGCAAGGCCTCAAGTAACCAGCCAGAGGTTAATATCTTCACCTTCACAGTAAACAGTACCTACTTTCCTTCCATAGTGGTCCGTTTTACTAATTCTCACCTCAATCTCTTTTCCTCCAATCTTTTTGATGAGAGATGATTTTGCCAAAGCACCAACACGGATTATCTTGCCTTTTTGATTGTAAGCTATCTGATCATGTTCCGGTGCATCAATGCCATCCATACGAATTTCCAGGCTCCTGCATCGAATACTGTCTCCATCAATCACAAATGCCCTTCCTCGTACTAAATCAAACTTTGAACTAGGTTGCGGTGATTGTTTAGAATGACGTAACTGTTTCTTTGTTCTTTTTCTACCATCCCCTGATCTAGCAAGCAAAAGAACAACAAATACAAAACCTGCTACAAGAAGTATCGACACCTCAAACATTCATTCAACTGGTCCATTTCAATTCAATTAAAGACACCAACTGTCCTGTTATAATTTTTTTCACCTACCACTAACTGTTTGATCTTCTTTGGGAAATGTATTGGTAAAAATATAGGTTTGGTTGCGACATGAATTTTGGTTTTAGATACTTAACTACCCCGTATTTATGTGCATTCTGACAAGGCTTCACAAATCAGAACATATATTTGGATATAAACCAGTTTTATAATACATTGAATGATAGTTTAGGGGGATTATTGCTATCCTTAAATCCCTTTACGTTTTGGTTGTTGCTGGATTCTCAGTCAAATTTGCTCTTAATACAAACTCCATGCATTATTTGTTACCTCCTTTTATCACGGTCAACTCAGAAATTTATAGCTGTTACTTTGGTGAATCCTAATGGAATATGTGGCTTGGATGGTTGCGAATCCGGTAGCATGTAGGTTTGATTAAACAAAGGGGGAAAAATAATTTACTTTTCTTATATTTCGGAGATTTGGCGGATTATAAAGTTTTGGAGATCAATAGTGGTAGGCATCAAAAGATTGAAATTTAAGATGTATTGTCTCCAGCCAGGAACTGGGGACAAATCTAAACCGAGTGTAATCAATCAAAAATTGACTCAACTGGAAAAAACCCTGAAGAAAATTGACCAATGGACGAACGGTTATGAGGGTTATGATTACCCTATAAACAAGGCGAAAGGGAATATTTCAGAATTTATAGTTGAAGAAATCCCCCGTCCCACCCTAGTACTACCAGAATATTCCGGGATTGACCTGTTTCTTAGTTTTACGTATAAAATTTGTACAGGTAAAAGCATCGCCATAACCTCTCGTGAAAGAAGAATTTCCAAACTACTTGAAAAGTTGTTTCAGGGTGTAGGGGATTCTTTTTCCAGGGCAGAATTTGAAATCGTTGGGAAGAAGAATAGCGGTATTTTTGTACGAAAACCCTTACCACAACAAATTAAAGAAACTCTCAGAAGCATGGAAATCCTCCTTCCGCCATTAAAAGGAAAAATTGACGAAAGTTACGACGGTATTTTGGAACAGACTAACTCTAAAGATGATTGTCCCCAAGTAAAATTGGTTTTATTAAATTCTTATGTAGATTTAATTTGTAATTGCGAGTCCATACCAGTCCAAACCCTGAAAAAATCTTACGATACTATTGTCACAGTATTTGCCAAAAGTACCTACGATGGGGTTAATCGACTTCCCTCCCAGGTAGATCTCACCAGAATCAAAATCCATAAAGGGCAAAGAAATTTAAATGATTTTCTATTTAATCAACCTTGATGTACCACAGCGAGACAATTGGGATTGATTTTGAATGCATTGTCCCAGGTTTCTACAAACCCTTCCTGTCAATTTGAGAAAATGGTGCCGGTGAAGGGACTTGAACCCCCGACCTAGTCATTACGAATGACCCGCTCTACCGTCTGAGCTACACCGGCACTTATCCTAATTTATAACCTAATTTGATAATTTCATCAGTTGTTTTGTCTTCGAGTAAAGAATCTGCATGCAATTCCTCCTCATTGATCAACGGCAAAAGTTTTATTGATGAAGGCAGACTTGTCGTTTCATCCACTTCCCTTTGCCAGCTTAGGGTATCAAATTCCTGACAAGATGAGCATACTGGTTGCCATTCTTTCTGGCTTTGTAGGCAGAACCTGCAAACCCACTGGTTCCCCCTTGGTGCTGTCAGGGCATTACTCAATAATGTCTTTACAACCCGATCAGATGATCCCTTACCTTTCTCAATGGCAGCCATGATCAGGAAAGTTCTGACGGTAGGATCATCCTGATGGAGTGTTTCCAATTCATGCCGGGCAATTCGATAATCGCCTCTTGAAATTGCCAATTCAGCCATTGTCATGCGAGATTCAGGGTGCATGAGAGTCTTGGCAATAAGTTTTTTGAACCTTTCGTGCCTCTGTTTATCGGTTTCATCAGGTTCCAAAGCAGTGTATGCCTTGGCCAAATCAGGATGCGGTCCCAAATTCCAGGCTTTGGTTAATATTTGGGTAGCGTTTCGCTTTTCACTCTTACCATTCTTGATTTTGGCTGCTGATACAGCTGCTGGTACCAGGGAGGGTGCAAGCCGATTGGCTTCAAAAACCTTGGCAGAACCTTCTTCATTTCCTTCCTCCGACAATTTTCTGCCTTCAGCCAAAAAGGTTACTGCCTGACCATGAACATACTCCTGTTTGCTAATCCGTTTGCGATCAAATCGAGCTTTCAAGGTTTTTCGAACCCCTTCCCAATCTTCTTCCTGGGTTTGGAGGCGTAACAGTATCTTTTGGGTTTCATCATGACCAGGCTTCAACTCAAAAGCTTTTCTAGCCAATTGGAGGGCAGTTTTGGTATCACCCACCTCAAGGCGGTGTTTTAAAATGCCGACAATACCAACGAACCTGGTTTTCTCGTCTCCCAGCATCTTCTTGTAAACATTTTGGGCCTTGTCCTTGTTGCCCATTCGTTCGGCAGATTGCGCAGCCAGCAAACCGGTTAATTCTGGACGGCCCAAATGTCTTTCGGCAAGGGCTATCTTATGGGCAGCTTCGGAGGGTTCGCCAGCAGCCATTGCCACCATACTCTCGGCCAGTGCTTCATATCCCTTCCGATCCTTACTCCGGTTTAGATATCTTGTCAAAGCTGTTTCATCACCAATAAAAAATCTGAAAACCGCCATAATCAAGCCAACCAGGAAATATATCACCCATACTACCGGTATGAGAAGCAATAGTAGAATTATCAGATTGATTAGGTTGGTTGTTATTGCGTAATTGAAAATTTCAAATGTAACCTTGCCTTGGAGGTCCATTACAAAGGCAAATCCCATGCTTAAGGTAGCAACTGCCAATATGAACAGAGATATTTTGACCAAGGACCAAATCATTTTTATGGCCCAGTTTGGGGGACCGGTTTAGACAAGGATGTTTCCAGAGACAGTATCAGATCCAACCTGTTCTGTACCTTGAGTTTCCAAGGTGCCAGAGTTTCCTGTACAGGTGGAGGAAGTTGAGCGTACAGTTGCAAAACACTCTCCAGATCTCCCTGATTCAGACTTTCCTCCAATCTGGATAAAACCGCTACTGCATCATCTCCCTCCCTAGGTGTCAGGGATCGTACCTGAACCAAGGAAGTAACTATGCTTCTAGCCGTATCCTGAATTGATCCACCTTCAGCTCCAGTTTCAACTGCTTTTAAAGCTTCAGTAATCAATGCTTCAAATTCATTTTGCAGTTCGGCAAGGGTTGCAACCCCATCATCTGACAACTCAAGAATTATTGGAGGTAGTTCCAAACGATTAGTTTCAATATCCCCGATTATTGCGGCATAGGGTATACCTGCTTCAACTGCTGCCTGTATTCCAACCAAAGTAAGGTTTCGCAAGGAATTTTCTCCGACTGCCAAGGAGGATAGAGTAGCCAATTGCATTTCCATCCGTGTCGTATTTTCCTGAAGTCCTCTGACCCGATCTTCCAAGGTCTGGTTCTGTTCATTCAGATTGTTCAACTCATCCTTCAGATTAGACGACTGGGTGTTAAGGCGTTGGATGTCACTACCCAATTCACTCACCAAACCATGACCAGAGCTTATGCTTGCCAGTTCCAATTGGAGATCTGAAATTTCTTCACCCATGTCTTCAAGGTTTCTGGATAAGGTATCAACTTCATGTATTTTTTCACCTATCCTCTGGAGCCTTGCCTCAAGCATTATCAATTGACCATTTACCCCTACCATTGAATTTGTTTCAGTGGTTTCGACTATAGGTATGCCTGTTTCCTCTGCCATTTCTACAACACCTGAACTGGATGTCATAGGTTTAGTAAACCTTAGGTTCGAAAAATCTTCCTGCAGGTTCCTGTTCTCGGCTTCAACAGCCTCTAGGGCCATAGCAATGTCAAATAAACTCTCCTCCAACGGAATCAGGGCCGTTTCGAATTCATCCCTGAATACTTCGTGTTTTATAGCAAGATCATCCAAACCCATACCAAATTTTCTCAGTTGTTCAGATTGCGTTTCCAGAGCCCCTTTTATCGAATTCAATTCAGAAGAAAGAGAACTGCCTTGGTTATTTGTGGCATTGAGTTCAGTAACCAATTGTGAAACCCCGCCTTCAAGACTATCAATTCGTACTTCCAGGGCTGGTATTACAGCGGATTTGATTTTTTCAACCTCAGTGTTGATGCCAGCAATGCTTTCCTCAATCTCCGTGGAACCATCCAGGATTTCAGGGGACGGTGAATTGGGTAAAAATTGTTGGGGAACAACCAGAATAATACCTACTCCCACACCACCGGCAATTACCCCAAAGATAACAGCCTTAAAAATTAAACTGGCAATTTTATCCATCAATTGATTTATTGCTCCCTCCTTTTTGGGCTTACGAGTTTTTTTGGAAACTTCAGGAGGTGATTCCGCAATAATTTCGGCAATTTCCTCCTCGCCACCGTTATTGTCTGATTTCTGATCCGCCATTACCTTACCCTTTAACATCACGTCAGTGTTGTTAACTTCCTATCCGTACCACTGCCTTAAATTTATCTAATCAGGCAATTGTTTGCCAAGAAGAATATAGCGAATAATAAATATAATTCATTTAAAGGTTCATCAGGTTACGATTACAGACCAATCTTCTACGTATGACAGAATTGGGTCACATAATCCGTACTAGAATCTCTTGGAGCCACCTCAATATTCCAATCCAGGATTACTTCTCTTTTGATATTCTCACTCATGGCACATATCAGATGGCCATTTGAAGCAAGTTCGGATGCTTCTTTTGAAAAAAGCCTGGCTGTACGAGCTGAATACAAAGGTATAAGACTTGGTTGGTTGGTCAAGAGCATGAAGGCTTCCTTACTTAAGGAACGGGTTAACTGATTGTAAACAACCAATTCTTCAATCTCTATCCCCTCTTTGCCTAGAGTAGATTTCAGGTCACAAGAAACATGAGCTCCACGGAAATAAAATAATTTCCCCCTTATGTTTAATTTGCTCAATCGCCTAACCATCAACTTTACCCGAGGGAAGGTACCCAAAACGTTATAGCCTAATTTTGTTGCAAGCCTTTGGGTTCGGTGACCAACACAATAAACATCAACCCGACCCAATGACACTCCTCGGAACATGAGTGAAAGTATTGCATTCTCCGAGGTAAAAATATATCCCGAATATTCTTTTTGAAAAAAGTCATAAGTGGTGTATTGGATTTCAATCAGGGGAGATATCAGGATTTCTAGTCCACTATTGATAGAAAGTAAATCATTCCTCGTTCTTCTTGAAGCCCTAATTGGCCGAGTTAACAGAATTGAACGGTACTTTTGCAATTAATCAAGCCCTCTTTTCGAAGATGAAAGGATATTAACAATTGTATCAAGATACGGGAACAAGTAATTCTTAAATCTGTTTACTGAAACCATTATATGGCAGGGTAAGGGGGTTATAAACTCGGAATAACTCCTGATTCATTAACTGCTACCATTTTATTGTGGAAAATTCAAAATTTAGTCATTGGCGAATTTTACTCCAACAGAAACATTCCGGTTTTAGATTTATGGATTCAAGCATCAAGGTACTTGGTATAGAAAGCAGTTGTGATGATACATCCGCAGCTATTCTAAGACATGTCCCGGGTGAAATTCCCGAAGTTCTTTCGATGGTTGTTCAAAACCAAAGAACACTTCATGAACAATATGGCGGTATTGTGCCTGAAATTGCTGCAAGAGCACATTCAGACCGGTTGGATAATTGTACCTTGGAGGCTTTGAAATCGGCCCAACTGAAGCTATCAGACCTTGACTGTATCGCCGTAACAGCAGGACCAGGTCTTATAGGGGGAGTAATTTCGGGTGTTTCATTTGCCAAGGGTTTGGCTGCTGGTAGTGGACTTCCGATCATTGGTGTCAATCATCTTGCTGCTCATGCACTCACTGTAAGGATGACCCACAAGGTTTCTTTCCCTTTTCTTTGTCTCCTCGTTTCAGGAGGACATTGCCAATTTTTGGCCGTAAAGGATTCAGATAAGTTCATTCGTCTTGGGGGAACAATTGATGATGCTCCTGGTGAGGCTTTCGATAAAACCGCTCGTCAGCTTGGTCTTTCCCAACCTGGTGGACCAAGTATTGAAAAATGGGCAAAAGAGGGTAACCCTTTCAAATATGCTTTTCCCAGACCACTGAAAAACCAACAGGGGTGTAATATGTCATTTTCAGGCTTAAAGACCTCAATTCTCAGGGAGAAAGAAAAAATCATTGCTGCAGAACAAACCATATCCACTACCCGAATGGCCGATTTATGTGCCAGTTTCCAGAAAGCTGTAAGTGAATCACTTAGTCAAAAGTCTCAGGTTGCCCTGGATATCTTTACCGATGCTTTCGGTCGAATACCTACCCTGTTTGCTCTTTCTGGTGGTGTTGCAGCAAACCATATGATCAGAATGGATGTTCAGGAAATTTGTCGGGAGAACAATATACCCTTCTATGCTCCTCCGTTGGAATACTGTACCGACAACGGTGCCATGATTGCATGGGTAGGAATTGAGAAATTCAGAGCCAAAAAGTTTGACGGGTTTGATCTTCAGGCTCGTTCCAGGTGGCCTTTGGACACTACGAGTTCTCCCTTATTAGGAGGAGGAAAGAGAGGAGCCAAATCCTAGACAAAAAGGTACAAATTTTTAGAATTTGGTATAATTTGTTATTGATTAACAGACACCGTTAAGGAGTAAAGTATGGCATATTGGCTATTTAAATCGGAACCTTCAACCTGGAGTTGGGAAGAGCAACTTGCCAAGGGCGAAGTCGGTGAGGAATGGGATGGAATCCGCAATTACCAAGCCCGAAATAACATGCGAAACATGCAACTAGGGGATCTTGGATTTTTCTATCATTCTCAGACAACCAAGGAAATTGTTGGTATTGTAGAAGTTGTTGCCTTGGCTCACCCTGACAGTACAACCGACGATGAGAGATGGGAGTGCGTTGATGTCAAAGCAATACAATCACTTCTCAAACCGGTTACTCTTCAGGATTGCAAGAACAATCCTAAACTTTCTGAAATGGTTTTGGTTAATAACACGCGCCTATCAGTCCAGCCAGTATCCGGTGAGGAATGGAAGGAAATTTGTAGAATGGGAGGAATCGAGTAATTCTCTTGGGATTACTTACGAGTGTTATTTTTCAGGATCAATTTCATTCCCTCCCTCTTGGCAAGAGGGGATAGCCGATGTTCGTTGTTTGCAACATAATCGGATACCCTTTGAGGATCCGTCCGTGAATACTGCCTCAGAACCCACCCAATTGCCTTTTGCAAGAAGAACTCCTTCTTGTCCAGTGAATATTCCATAATTTCCTTTTGCAAACTCCAATCCATTTTTTCCTTGCTCAGGAGTTGCGTCAATATTGCTGTTCTTCGCTTCCAGATATTCCCGGATTGAGCCCAACTCCTTAAAATTTTGGCCGTCTCTTCAGGTTGATTCAACATCATCCTGTGGACACCATTAGTGGCAATCGGATCAATAATTTCCCACCAAGCTCCTTCAATAACCATTTTCTCTATAAGAGCATTATGCTCGGGTACTAACCATTTCCTGAATTTGGCATGGTTAAGTATTTCAATTGCAGCATACCATTCTTCTCTTCTTGAAGCGTTGGTCCAGATAAATTCAATCAGGCTTTTCCACTGATCAACATTTTCTATCCGGGACTCCTTAATCAGGTTTGAAATAATTTTTCTGGTTTCAGGAGTTTTTACACCCCAAAAGGGCATATCCGATTTCATGTATGACTGCTGATATTTGGCCCTCTCGGGATCACTTAACTCTTCAAAATGAGAAAGTAATTTATCCCTAAAGGTCGAGTTTGAGTCGCTCATCAACTTTATTCAGGAATAATCCCGTCCAATACTAGTACCTGTAGTGTTCAGCTTTGAAGGGGCCAGTTTTGTTTACCCCGATGTAATCAGCCTGCTCCTCGCTAAGGGGGGTAAGTTTCACACCCAATCTTTCCAGATGTAGGGTTGCAACCTTTTCATCCAGATGCTTGGGAAGAGTATAAACCCGGTTTTCGTACTTGTGTCCATTTTCCAACAACTCAATCTGGGCAATAACCTGGTTAGTAAAACTGGCAGACATGACAAAACTGGGATGTCCAGTTGCATTCCCCAAATTCAACAACCTACCCTCTGAAAGCAGGATTATCCTTTTACCAGAAGGCATCTCGATCATGTCTACCTGATCCTTTACATTGGTCCATTTGTGGTTTTTCAGGGAGGATATCTGAATTTCGTTGTCAAAATGACCAATATTACCAACGATAGCCATATCCTTCATATCACGGATATGATCGATTGTGATTACATCCTTGTTACCAGTGGCCGTGACAAAAATATCTGCTATTGGTAGTGCATCCTGGAGGGTAACCACCTCAAAACCGTCCATTGCTGCCTGGAGGGCACAAATCGGATCAATCTCTGTGACCTTGACCCTAGCTCCGGCACCTCTCAAAGATGCTGCTGATCCCTTGCCTACGTCGCCATAACCACAAACAACGGCAACCTTACCTGCAAGCATTGTATCGGTAGCCCGTCGAATGCCATCAACAAGGCTTTCACGGCAACCATACTTATTATCAAATTTCGATTTGGTTACACTATCGTTGACATTGATAGCCGGAAAGGGAAGCAAACCCTTTTCCTGCATTTGGTAGAGCCGATTGACACCCGTGGTTGTTTCTTCGGTTACTCCTCTGATCATGTCTCTCTGTTTGACAAACCACCCTGGTGAGGTTTTTCTTCTGATTTCTATACGTTCAAATAAAGCTTCCTCTTCTTCAGACCCAGGATTCTTTATCAGTTCCTCTTCACCCTCTTCTACTCTTGCCCCGAGTAGAACATAAAGGGTAGCATCACCACCATCATCCAAGATCATATTGGCTCCACCCTCCTCAAAATGGAATATCATATCTGCATAATCCCAATATTCAGGCAGGGTTTCACCCTTGATGGCAAAGACGGGTATATTCTGACTTGCAATGGCTGCGGCTGCATGATCCTGAGTAGAAAATATATTACAGGATGCCCATCTCACTTTTGCACCCAAGACAACCAGGGTTTCAATCAATACTGCAGTTTGGATAGTCATATGAAGAGAGCCGGCTATTCGGGCTCCTTCCAGTGGTTTCTTGTTGGCATATTCTTTCCGTAATGCCATGAGACCCGGCATTTCTGTCTCAGCTATCAAGATTTCCTTTCTTCCGAATTCTGCCAGTGATAAATCTTTTACAACATATGGCCTGCTCATGGGCTTTTTCTCCGCATAATTTCTACTTGACCTGATTAATATAATTGAAGAGGGTGAAATTGAAACCATCCCTGGGAATTGAGCATCACTATTGGCTTCCTGGTTCGAAAAAGTGTACCTAACCTTAGATGAAACAAACCTAACATTGGGAGAGGTAATTGAATCTTATACAGTATTTTTACTTATCAAGCCGATATATCAGGAAATTTGTTCCCTAAATTTTCGCAAAAATACAAGTACCCTAGCCAGAGTTTCATGTTTAGACCCCTAAAATGGTTACATTCTAATCATTTCATACTCTTCAAACCAGTGGATACAGGACATGTAGTCAGAAACTTTTTCAATATCTGTCGTGTATACAATTATAACTAGTGCCTGTCCGAAAAGGATATAAACATTGTTTGATCCCTTGACAACAGGGATTTGGAATCGAGATGTTACCATGAAGATCGGTTTCATCACTGGCATTGACACATTTCAGGGCCTTTTTTCACCTAATATTCATCAATCTTCGCAGGTTCTGACCCATGAGACATGTCATCAAGGTTCACCGTGAACTCGGCGACATAGACATTGCCGGCATTGACCTCGGTCGCAATTGCCGTGATGACATGCCCTCCCTTCTGGAATTACAACTGACCGCCGATCATGATCTTTTGAGTTCATGGAAAGTATATATCATGAGAACTTCACTGGTTTTGATTACCATCCTGTTCTTGTCAGGATGCCAAACTGCACCTCCAGGTATTGGCGATTTTATTAGTACCATCACATTTGCTCCGTGCATGGGTGAAACACCTGAACAAATTGAAAACTGTTGAGAAAACAACAGTGATAAATGTGATCTCTAAGGAGCCGTGCTGGTTGAAAACAAGGCTATTGTGGAATTCCTGCTTGAAGCTGGTGCTGATGCCAATATTGCCGGTGAAAGTGAATATCACCTCACGCCCCTTATTTCAGCTATCGTAAAGCCACCGATGAAAGAGATTGAGGTGGGTGATAAAATCAAGATGAGTGTAACACCCAGACATTCTCAAAATATGAATCACCTTCTCCACACTTAAATTTGATCTCGTAAGAGCACATTGGTTCAACGGTGTCTTTATGATACCGATGGCATCTTTCAGATGCCCTCGTACGTCATAAAATCATTTCAGTTGGTAGAATATTTGATATCGTGGAAGAGCATTTTGCTATAAGCATAACAATTTGAGATTGTTTCCTCTTTTTCTTCATTATAGTGGAATTGTTCTTTTTTCCCCTTAAAGGGTTGTTTCCTGATTAGAAGTTAGGCTTGAGTAGATGATACGCATACCGTACATTACCTCCTTAATCCGTATTGGCATTAAAACGGACATTCATGTCGATGAACCATTCGCTAGGTGATCCTGTTATTTGAAATATTTACTGACAGCATTTCAATTCGTTCGAATAGACGCTCTACTGATTATTTCCCCTAATTTTTTTATTCAAAACTAATTGACGAATGACTTGGAAGTATAAGAAAGAAGGAATTAATCCGATTGGTTTTAATTTAAAAACACGAACAAAACTTCAGAAATCTTGATAACTGCACGGTGTGGCTTGGAATATTTTTCATTCCCTCCATCTTTTTCCTCCCGAAGGGGATTTTTAAGACAGAAATTACACCTACTCAAGTTGGCTTTGTGTAGCCTGTAATTATATGGAAGGACGCGTTAATGGGAAGATTAGTTGATGGTGTTTGGCATGATCAATGGTATGACACAAAAACTACTGAGGGTAAATTTGTACGAAGCATAGCACAATTTCGCAACTGGATTACCAAGGATGGAAGTGCTGGCCCCAGTGGGGATGCAGGCTTTAAAGCAGAACCGGGGCGTTATCACCTCTACGCCAGTTATGCATGTCCGTGGGTACATCGTGTATTAATATATCGGAAACTGAAAGGTCTAGAAGATCTAATCGGTATATCATTCGTACATTGGTACATGGCTGAACATGGATGGACCTTTAATAAGGATGATCAAGGAATTGTAGGTGATCAACTCTTTGGCCTTGAATTTGCTCATCAGATTTACACCAAGGCAGATCCAAAATATTCAGGTAGAGTCACTGTACCGATACTCTGGGATAAAGAAACCAACACCATAGTGTCAAATGAGTCATCTGAAATTATTCGTATGTTGAACAGTGCTTTTGATGAAGTCGGAGCAATGGAAGGTGACTATTATCCAAAACACCAACGAGAAGACATTGATAGGCTTAATGACAGGATTTACAGTACTGTTAATAACGGGGTTTACAAAGCAGGTTTTGCAACAAAACAAGAAGCCTATGAGGAAGCTGTTCATCCTTTATTTGAAACATTGGATTGGCTCGAGGAACTACTTGACAATAACCGCTTTTTGATTGGAGAACAACCTACTGAAGCTGATTGGAGATTATTTCCTACCCTTTATCGCTTTGATAGCATCTATGTCGGACATTTTAAATGTTCCCACAAGAGGATTATTGATTACTCAAATTTATGGGCGTATGCACGTGATCTTTATCAATGGCCGGGTATAAGAGATACTGTCAATATGAACCATGCCCGACGTCACTACTATGAGAGCCATAATACAATTAACCCTACCCGTATTACACCTGTAGCCCCTGTTATTAGCTGGGATAAACCTCATGGATGTGGATGAGCTAAAAAGCACTGCCCAAGTCAGCACAAAAATATGAGGATTTTTTTTCGAAAACAAAATATTTAACTTGTGCCACTTTAAATTTATAAAATTGTGGATACGTAGGATTCGGAGGCTCGGCCATAGGATGATATTGGGAGAATATCAATCGCTATAGTTTTTGCCTCTTTTTTGTTTCCTACCAATCACTTATTGCATGGTCTTTACCATGATGTTTTGTTTCAGAGGGTCGGATTAGCCCAACTATAGTTTGGTTCCTAATAATTATACTCAATAGTTTCCATACCTTACCTACTCCTTATCTTTGATTTGGAGGCAGGACTCTTTATTTTATGAGACTTAAATCGTAATTGAACTCGGTTTTCAATTATTGTTTTGGTTTGGTCAAGCCCAAACAAATTGATTAGTATCGGGGAGAATTTTGACTAACATGTTCCTGAATTTCGTTTATGTGAACATTGGTTGAGAGTTTAAGAATTATGGCTTTTAAAGCTTCTTTTGTTTCAGATTCAGAGGAAGTCACTCAAAATTTGGCCGTAGAATTGCTTCCAGGTCTAGGTCCTGGTAAGGTATTATTGCTTAAAGGACCAATTGGTTCCGGGAAATCTGTCTTTGCCAGATCCATAATTTCATCCCTTTTAAGACAATCAAACAGAGAGGAAGATATACCTTCACCGACTTTTACCCTAGTTCAATGTTACCAAGCCAATGAAACGGAAATTTGGCACGTTGATCTTTACAGAATAGACACCGAACTGGAGATAGTAGAATTGGGGTTGGAAGAAGCTTTTGAAACATCTTTATGTATCGTTGAGTGGGGGGAAAAATTAGGACGGTTTACTCCCGACAACCCAATTGAAATCACCTTTGAACCAAATCCCGACTTGGAAAATCAAAGGCGTCTGACCATAGAAACCAAAGATGGAGCATTCATCCAAGAACTTGAGAGAACCCTTGGATAAACGTATTCGGGAAAGACACCTTTTTCTGGCAGAGAAAGGATGGGAAGGGTGGGAAATTACCAATCTTGCTGGTGATGCTTCACCTCGAAAATACTTTCGATTATCCAAGGGAGGTAAAACTGCTGTATTGATGGACGCACCCATCAATTCCTGCGGACCTCTGGAACCCTTCATTAAGATTTCAGGATATTTGATAGAACTTGGTTTAAGTGCACCACACATTCTGGCTAAGGATTTACCTGGGGGGTTCCTGATACTTGAAGACCTGGGCAATGACCTCTTCAGCACCATCCTGTTGAGAGATCAGGAGATAGAGATAAAAATCTACCTTGTTGCACTTGATATTTTGATAGCACTCAGGGAAAAAGCCTTGCCCCCCAACATACCTGCCTATACACCTAAAATTCAGGGTGAACTGGCTTCATTGTCTTTAAAATGGTATGCACAGAATATATTAGATGTTGAGGTCCCCAAGGAGGATATTAGCCAACTTGAAATTATGGTATCGGCAGCTGTAGCAAGCTTGGACGAAAAGCAGGTATTTATCCACAGAGACTACCACGCCGAGAATCTTCTCTGGTTACCTGATCGTTCTGACCTCAAAAGGGTGGGTATCATTGATTTTCAGGATGGAGCCAGAGGGCAATCTTCCTACGACCTCGTATCCTTGGTGGAAGATGCCAGGAGAGATATTTCACAAGATTTGAAAAAGATCTTGTTAGAGCGATATTCCAAACTGACCGGAGAACCTCTTGCCAAGGTTGAAAAAGGGGTTGCCATATCAGGTATTCAAAGAAACCTGAGGATCATTGGGGTTTTTGCCCGGCTGGCAGCCAGGGATTCCAAAACCTGGTATGTGGATTATATACCTCGGGTGTGGATTTACCTCATGGGAGATCTGGAAGTAGCTGGCCTCTCAGAGCTAACTTCGTTTATCATGAATAACCTTCCCCAACCTACTTCTGAAAATCTGGCAAAATTAAGGAGCAATTAAATCAAACCTCATTCGGCAATGATTTTTGCGGCGGGTTTTGGCACCCGGTTGGGAGATTTGGTCACGGAGAAGCCAAAGCCTCTTATAAACATCGGTGATACAACTCTTCTAGACCATTCCCTTGTGATAGCAAAACAGGCAGGTGTCAAAAATGTCGTTGTAAATGCACACTACCTCAGTCATAAAATTGTTGAGCATCTGACATGTTATGCAAATACTCAAGTAATCGTTGAGGAACCTGACATACTTGATACCGGTGGAGGGTTGCTCAATGCACTCCCCCTTCTAGGAGGTAAGCCGCTATTTACAATGAATGCTGATAATTACTGGTTTGGACGAAATCCCTTACAAGTGCTTGCCAAGTGTTGGGGCAGGAAAAACATGGATGCCCTTTTGATGTTGGGAACCCTGAAAAACACTCATGGATTTCAGGGAAAGGGCGATTTTGTCATCGATTCCAATGGAAATATAACAAGAAGAAAAAACCAGGATACCGGTTTGGTTTACCTGGGAGCCCAGATCATCAATCCTTCAGTCATCGGTACCCAGTTCGGAAGGGCCTTTTCCCTTAATTTAATCTGGGATAATTTAATCCACAATAAAAGAATTAAGGGATTGATTTATGATGGACAATGGGCGGTAATTGATACACCTTATGGTCTAGAAACGATCCGAAAAATTTTGTGATTTTATTCCTTTAACCTTTCTGAAATAATGAATCTTGATCTTGATAACCAATATGCACAATTACGAAACTGAAAATTTAACCCCAAAACTGTTCTTCACCCCCACTATCCCGATATCAGTCTAAATGTTTCCTACCCAAGATAACCCAAGAGTTTTTGCCGTCCCTCCGGGATGTGATTTTGTTAAGGCCTTTGTTGATGGGCTTTTCACAAGAATGAAGGACAGCAAACCCGAGGACATGGCTCGGGTGGAAATTTACCTGAGTACCAGAAGTCTTTCACAGGCGGTTGTTGCTAATTTCATAAAGCGCAAGAATTCTTTCCTCCCAAAAATATCTCTGCTTAATGATTTGAAACTGGATCCACGTTTTCCAGAAATACCTCCTCCTGTTTCTACCCTCCGAATACGGTTGGAACTGATGCAAACCATCAAAAAACTTCTGGAAAAAAATCAGCGATTTGCTTCTCATCTGGCCCAATATGAACTCACCAGAACTCTGGAAACGCTTCTACATGAATTAAGTGAAGAAAATGTTGATCCTGCACTTTTGGGTACTGTGGATCAGACCGACTTGTCCTCTCATTGGAAAGAAAGTCTTAAATTTCTGGAGATCCTGGCGACTTTCGTAAAAACCTATCAAACTCCTGATCAGGAAGCTCGCCAAAGGTTGGTCATTGATGCCCTGGCTAAGAGATGGGAAAAGAATCCTCCTGATCATCCGGTTATAATTGCAGGTTCAACAGGTTCGGTTGGATCAACCCAACATTTTATGCAAAAGGTAGCTTCCTTGCCACAAGGTGCTCTTGTCCTGCCCTGCTTTGATTTTGATCTGCCTGAAAGTGTTTGGGAGAAAATGGGTGGAAATACCCCCCAGGTTGATCACCCCCAGTACCAGCTATTCGATCTGGCCAGGAATCTTGGTATATCACCTTTGGATATTCCCCTTTGGGATAGCCAGATAACCTGGAATAAAGCCAGAAATAGTTTGATTTCGCTTGCCTTGCGACCCGCACCGGTTACCAATCAATGGAAGTCTGAGGGGCCAAACCTTACCGATTTGAAAAAGGCAACTGAGGGTCTGGCTCTGGTAGAGGCACCAACGGCACGTATGGAGGCTGTAACTATCGCCTTGCAGATGCGTAAAGCCCTAGAGGAGGGAAAATCTGTAGCAGTGGTCACTCCTGACAGGTCCCTCGTGAGAAAAGTCAGGGCTTCACTTCGAAAATGGGGCATCAATCCACAGGATTTAAGGGGGGAACCCTTTCTAAAATCCTCTCACGGTAATTTCCTTCTGAGTATCGCCAATATGATCGGGAAGGAAGCAAGCCCAGAAGAGTTTATCTCGCTTTTGAAACACCCTCTTACCAATTCAGGCCCTGACCATGACAACCATCGGCATTTAGCTACAGATCTCGAGTTTTATATTCGTTCCAAAGGACCGGAATATGAACCCATTAAACAAACTGGTAAATGGCTGCAGGTTCAAGCAGACGGTAGTCTGGCTAAAAGTTGGTTCAAGTGGTTTGAAACTATTGTAAATAATCTTGAGGAAGTAAAAGAGGCTACTCTGGAAGAATTTGTAACGTTCCACAGAAACATTGCCACAAAATTGGCGGATGGTCCTGATGGGCGTTCAGAAACACTTTGGACCAATGAGATTGACGCCTCCCGGGAGGCAAACAATCTTTTCAACAATATCCAAAAGGAAACCTCCATTCTTGGAAAAATTCCTCCCAGGGAATACGCTGAACTGTTTTATGGGCTCGCTGGTGAGATAAGGATTTTAAACAGAGGTGAAAATACTCCAAACTTGTATTTTTGGAATACCGAGGATGCACGCATGGAAACCCCTGATTTATTAATTGCCGGTGGTTTGAATGAAGGAACCTGGCCAATTTTTCCAGGCCAGGATCCCTGGTTGAACAGGAACATTCGAGGTCAGATTGGACTGAACCTGCCGGAAATCAGGATTGGCCTTGCCGCACATGACTTTCAACAGGTTGTTTCTGCCAAGGAGGTAATCCTGTCCAGATGCACTTTGGAAGAAGGTGATCCTACCACTCCCTCGCGATGGCTCAGTCGCTTGAAGAATTTATTGGCTGGTCTTGATCCAGAGGGGATTTCTGCCCTGGAGTGTATGAAAAAACGTGGCGATGAGTGGCTAAATCTTGCCCAACAGTTTGAAAAGCCCCAATTCCAACAAAACCCATACACCAGACCCCAACCATCTCCACCACTGGAAGCACGGCCCAAAAAAATCAGTGTCACTAGGGTTAGAACCCTTATTACAGACCCATACGCCATTTACGCCAGGCAAATACTTCGCTTGAAACCAGTTTATCGATTAAAAATCGAACCAAGCTTCCTGCTGAGAGGTATAAAACTCCATTCCATAATGGAAGAGTTTGTACCGGCATTTAATTTCGAGAAGGATGAGGAGGAAATAGCAAAGTTGAAGGATATATCCAGAGAGATATTGGCCGACACCGGTACACTACCCGTAGTGGAAGAGGTCTGGCTATCCACCCTGGCTCATAACTACAAGGAAATACTGGGCATTGAGAAATCAATCAGGATTAAAAGTGAACCGGACGTTTTGGAGGAGTCGGGTTCTTATCATTTTGAAGACCTCAATTTTACCCTGACTGCCAAATGTGATCGGATGGATTTGGTACATGGTACCGAGGTTGAATGGCATTTATTTGACTACAAATCCGGGGCAATTCCAACTCCCAGACAGATTGACCAGTATGAGAAACAAATTCCCCTGCAAACCATCATGGCTGAAAATGGTTCCTTTACCGATGGAGATTACGGCATTGTTACCAAGTCGGCCTATATTGGGATTGGCCGAAAAGTAGAGCTCAAGGAGGTAACGAGGGAGACTGATGATGGTACAGATACCTTTCAACAGGATTGGGAAAAATTTCAGGAACTCATTGGAAACTACAAGAGTCTTGAAGTTGGATACATTCCTCGACGTTATGGAGGCGAAGGGGTAGCATCCAATGAGTATGATCATCTGGCACGATATGGAGAGTGGGAAGATACTGATCAGCCACAAATGGTGAAGGTGGGTGATGGACAGTAATAGGTTTGATGAAGCTACCCTGCCCCAGGTCAAAGCTGCATTTCCCCATGAATCCTCGTGGGTGTTAGCCAATGCCGGTTCCGGCAAAACCAGGGTTTTGACCAATAGGGTTGTCCGTTTACTGCTGGCCGGTACCTCGCCCCAAAAAATACTTTGTATAACCTTCACTAATGCCGCTGCTACCAATATGCTCAATCGTTTGGGGGAAACGCTCGGTGATTGGGCCATGCTATCCAACGAGGATCTAAAGGAAAAATTGTTGGACCTTGGTGAAGAGGAAACCTCGCTAACACCTGAAAAACTTGATTGGGCCAGAACACTATTCGCCCGCTCGCTTGAAACTCCCGGGGGTATGAAAATCCAGACCTTTCATTCTTTCGCTACAAGTTTATTGCGGCAGTTCCCTCTGGAAGCGGATGTTTCACCGCAGTTCCAGATGATAGATGAGCGTGAAGCAACGAAAATCCAGATTGATCTGCTCAACCTGTTGGAAGAGAACGACAAGGATTTGATATTCGAACTTGCCCGATATCTGGATTATGAACAGCTGAAACAGCTATCAAGGGAAATCTTCGCCAAAAGGGATCATTTCCCAGGTAAAGTCAACAAGGGCAGGATTTGGCTTAGGTTTCGTGTACCCGATAATTGGAATGACAACAGCTTTGTGAGCACCGTTACCAAGGAAGATATAAGCTTGGTAAAGTCCCTTGTCCCGTTTTTGTTGAAAGGTACGTTCAGTGAATTAAAAAAGGGAATGGAATTGGGAGCGATGCTTTCCACTGAAAATCGGCTTGCCATAACCAACCATCTGATAAAAACTTTTCTTACAGGATCCACCGCCAAAAAGCCTTACTCGGCAAGCAATTTCCCCACGAAAGATACTAGGGAAATCATTGGTGAAACAATGTGTGGAGAACTAAAGAAATTGACTGAGAAGCTTTCCGCAGCCAAAAAAAACGAGGTCAATTACCAGGCAGCCCAAAAAACCTATCTCCTGCATCAACTGGCTATAAGAATTCTTGGCTATTACCGGGAAATCAAGATTAAAAACGCCTGGCTGGATTTTGAGGACCTCCTCTCCAAGGTTATGGAAATACTTAAAAATCCGGATATTGCCCAGTGGATCCTATATCGGCTTGACGAGGATATAGATCATATACTTGTTGATGAAGCCCAGGATGTTAATCACAAGCAATGGGAAATAGTTTCCCTTCTGGCTGAGGAGTTCACATCCGGTGCCGGCCAAAGGGGAAATTTAACCAGAACGGTGTTTGCTGTTGGTGATGAAAAGCAGTCCATTTTTGGCTTTCAGGGAGCAGCACCTGAAAAGTTTCGGGAAAGGCGGGATTATTTCAAGGACAAGTTTGAAACGAGCGGCCGATTGTTTATTGAAGAGGATTTGAAGTTTTCCTTCCGGTCTTCCAAGGCTATCCTGACTCTTGTCGATAAGTTCATGGAGATCTTCCCCGAGCGTTTTTATACCCGCTTTATTGCCCATAAGCCCTACAAGACACATCTTCCTGGGCGGGTGGAGTTATGGCCTCTAGTACCACAAAAAGAGACCTTGGAGAAAGAGGATTGGGCCTCGCCCTATTTTAACCTGCCTCAACCAAAACCTGAAGAGGTTCTGGCTCAAAATCTTGTAACCAAGATACAAAAGATGATTGACAATGAACTTTTGCCGACTGGTAATCAGGACGAAGCAAGGCCAATATCTCCGGGGGATATTTTAATCCTGGTTCGAAGCAGAGGACCCATTTACAGAGCCTTGATCCGAGAATTGAAAAGGGCAAATTTACCCATTGCCGGGACTGACCGAATAAAACTGGAACATGATCTGGCTGTCAAGGATCTTCTAGCCCTGCTATTGTTCCTTTCTGTACCCAAGGATGATCTCTCGCTTGCGATTGTATTGAAGTCCCCTTTGTTTGGCTTTGATGAAGATGATATTTTCCGATTGGCCCATTATCGATCCGGTAGTCTATGGCAAGAATTGTCAAATCAAAAAGACAACTCGGAACGATCTGCCAATGCCCACACTGTTTTGTCCGATCTGTTGTCCCTGGTGGATAAGGAAACTCCCTATGATTTACTGGAGACAATATTAACCGTTTACAATGGACGGCAGTTGTTGGTATCACGTTTGGGAAATTCCTGTATTGAGGCTCTGGACGTACTGTTGGACCAGGCCCTTACCTACGAAAAAACCGGTACTGCCTCATTAACCGGGTTTCTGGAGTGGTTGGAACCGGATTCAGTCAATATCAAGAGGCAATTGGAACAGCAGAAGGATGAAATTCGTGTCATGAGCGTTCATGGTGCCAAGGGACTGGAATCGCCCATAGTCATTTTACCCGATACAGGGAATCCAGGGAATCCCAGGGATAACATTATTCTTTCCGGTGAGGATGAATACCCGCTATGGAACACAAAATCCGATTATGTCGAATCAATTGCCAAAGGCTTGGAGTTGATCAAGGAGGAAGATTGGAAAGAGTATCTTCGTCTGCTTTATGTTGCCCTGACCAGAGCTGAATCACGGTTGATCATTTGTGGTGTTAAGAAAAGAAAGACCCTACCCAAAAAGATTGAAGATATCAAGGACTGGTATGAAATGGTTTACTGGGTAATGGAACATTGTCTGGAAGATACCAAACATAGTTATCGTGAGGAACTTGAGGACAACATGACCGATAAGATTGGTCATCTCATGGTATCAGGCAGTTGGCCGGTTGAATCTGAAACGGAACCAAAAACTGAACGGTTGGAAGATTTTGCTATACCCTACTGGGTGAATGAAAAACCTGCCAAACAAATGTCAACGACAGTTTCACTATCTCCCTCCAATCTGGGAGGCAGCAAGGTATTGGCAGCCGAGGACCCGCCAGAAGATACATCTCGTGATATTGCACTTTTGAAAGGATTGGCAATCCATCTGCTGTTGGAACATCTCCCCACCTTTCCCAGGAAGGAATGGGAGCTGAAGGGACAACAGCTTTTGGAATTGAAGCATCCGGAAATTTCATCTGAAGATGGCAAGGAATGGGTTGCAAACAGTATGGCCATCCTGGAGAACCCCAATTTGAACTTTCTCTTTGCAACATCCAAAACCACCTTGGAGGAAGTGGCCATTACGGCAGAAATACCCGAACTGGACAACAAACCGATATTTGGTTACATCGACCGACTGGTGATTTCCGATGATTATGTTTTGGCAATTGATTTCAAAACCAACCGATTGGTCCCGGCAAAGGTGGAAGAAACACCTGAAGGGTTATTGCGTCAAATGGGTGCCTACCACAGATCGCTGGAAAAAATCTATCCCGATAAAAAAATCAGGACTGCCATCTTGTGGACGGAGACGGGGGAATTAAGTGAACTACCAGAAGAAATGACATTGAATGCCTTACAAAGAGCCATTACAATCACAAATTCTCAAACCATAAATTAACAGCCCGAAATCCAGGAGGTAATAAATGAGTGTAATCCACGTATCAGACGAATCTTTTGAAGCCGATGTAATTAATGCTCCAAACCCTGTGCTGGTGGATTTCTGGGCCGAATGGTGTGGACCGTGTCGTCAGATCGGTCCGGTACTGGAGGAATTGGCCGCCGAATACGATGGCAGTCTGACCATTGCCAAGGTTGATATAGAAGCCAATATGGAAACCCCCTCTAAGTTGGGTGTTCGTGGTATTCCTGCACTGTTTCTCTACAAGGGTGGTGAAGTCGTAGGCAATCTCACCGGGGCACATCCCAAACCCGCTTTAAAAAAGTGGATTGAAAGTGCGATTGAGGATTGATATTTTTTTGTCAAACTGAGGTGTGTACTCAATTTATTCAAACTATAGAACAGCTCTCGACAATCATTAGTTACCATAGGAGTTTGTGATGTCTCTTTCTATCAGGGGGCATGGTTCTACGGAAACGGAATGGGAGTTATTGAAGCAGGATTCACCGACTGGACATCTAAGTGATAAACGTGTCCGAGACCGTGAGACTTGGGATAGTATTTTTTGGGAATTATGTACATGAGTAACATTTTTCTCATGTAATTATGTTTTATAGTAACAAAATCCTTGTTCACCGGCAGGTATTTGTACTCATGTTTCAAATAGCGATTTGAATTTTTTTTGAAATCCTTGAGATCATCTGAAATTACAAAGATCCTTATGAATACTTACTAATCGCATATTGTAGAAGATCATATTTGAAAAAAATTCGCTTTAAGCGAAATATTCTCATGAATAGGGATTAATGTATATTATATTTTGCTTGAATAGAAGAGGAAATAAGTCCTTATACACAGCTTCGTTTTACCGAAGCGAGGAGAGTGCAAACTCTCTATCGTTTTACCGCTGGAGGGGCCCTTCGCCCCCTATTGAGGATACATCTTAGTGTTCTTATGCGGCGAAACAGACACGATAGAAGGACTTCTATCGCGTCTAGAAGGTATAGCCGTTGGTTTCCACTTTCTGTTGGGAAGGACCTTTAGCATCATCAATTCTGGATGATGCCTGAAGCCAACAGAAAGGAGGTGATATACATGTATATTAACCTAAAATCTATTCATCAACGGCGGCGGCTACGCGAATTTTGTAAGAAACTTCGAAAACAGCAAACCATAAGAGCCATTATAACAGTGGCTTTGATCATTTACCGGATAATCCAGTGGGTGATTGAGTTGATAAAACCTAATGGGTAGCCGCAAGCCCTTTTTTAATGATGTGATTTAGAAAATGTATGTACAGATTAACGAGGCTCTTAGACTGATCCGTGTTTTTCATGATCTGAAACAGATTGAACTAGCAGACAGACTAGGTTTCTCAAAATCTCATATTTCTGAAATTGAGAAGGGAAAGAAAACTCCTTCACTTGACTTGATAAATAAATATTCACAGGAATTCAAAATTCCCCCTTCATCCATCATGTTTTTTGCAGAAGAGTTGCAGAATGCCGAGCAAGGAGAGCAAGTACGATCCAGAATAGCCGAAAAAGTGATTGACCTTTTGCGATTTATTGAGAGGAAAGCAAATGCCGAAAACCAAGACTAAAAGTGTATACACAATCAAAGATTCCCCTTTTTTTCGCCTTAGATCCAGGAAAAAGTTAGCTAGTTTACTACGTGTGTCTCATGATACGCTCAAAAAATTAACGAAGGAACCACCTCTATATACCTTAAGGTGGAAACATAAAATACTTAATGACGGAGAAAGGGACTCATGGCTGAATAAGGAACCTGAAGGTGTAATCGCAGATCAATATCGGCCAATCAACATTCCTGATCCCCGCCTAAAGGCTATACAATCCCGTATAGCAGAGTTGTTGACCAGAATTGAACCACCAAATTACCTATTTAGCCCAGTGAAAGGAAAATCATACGTGGACAATGCGGCGTATCACCTTGAATCCGAGGTAGTTTGGTCTCTTGATGTAGCAAATTTTTTCCCAAGTTGCTCAGCTAATAATGTGGCCCGTTTTTTTCGACGTGATTTGGAATGTTCACCAGATGTGACAGCTGTATTGGTTCGTCTTGTGTCATTGACGAAAAGTCTCCCGCAGGGTTCCCCCTGTAGTCCGATCCTTGCATTTTTTTCCAATTATCCGATGTGGGACGAGATATACAATGTTGTAAGTGAGGCAGGTTGCCGAATGAGTTTATATGTGGATGACATTACGATCTCAGGACCAGTTGTACACAAAGCCATGATCTGGCAAGTTAAGAAGATAATTCATCGATGCGGTCTGCGACTAAATGATAAGAAAGAGTACAGTCTGACTTTTGCACCTGCCGAAATCACAGGTGTGATTGTAAAGGGCAATAGAATGCAGCTTCCAAATCGGAAATATAAAATATTGTATGACCTTAAGAAACAGCGTCAAGTTATCACAAATATAAATGATCTGAAAAGTTTAGATAATCAGATTGCAGGTCGTGAGGCACAAAGAAGGCAAGTTGAAAAATTTGGTATACATTCTTCTACTTAAAAATGGGAATTCTTATTGGCCTCAATTGCAAGCTTTTTTTATTCTCCGATCATGTGTGGCGTGACCTACCGGACTAGTATTGTCCCTACACGACTGGTCTTAATTGTTAAAGCCACTGGAGCAAGAGTGCAACCTGGGGGCTAGATCATGCGTGATCTTCAATCTCGCCGAGAAGATAAGTGTGACGGTTGGTGATTTTGTTGGCACACCGGATAAGGCCTCAAAAAAGTGAATGATAGACTCTTCCACGGGACGGGTTCACATGCATGGATTGAATTCCCGTCGGGACGGTGGACCTCAGGATATGGGCTGGATCCATGGGGTTTGACCACCATGGTTTAAGTTGGTATGGACGGCAATGGCCAACCTTTTGCAATGCATTTGACTCGGTGTCAGGTACTGGGACTGTAAACAGGCCGAGGCACTGCTCAAGGATCTTCCTTCCAACGTTACTTGTGTTGATATCAGAAACTGGGACAGGTCGTGATTCCTGCACAGCTCAACCTTAAACTACCAAGAGAACTTGATCATAAAGTCTACTGGGATCATAATCTGATTGAGTGTTTCTTTAGCCAGATTAAGTTGTGGTGAAGGGCGGCAATCCACCATGAGGAACGGGCACAAAACTATCTAGCAACTTTGATGCTTGGCGTTAAAGGGTATTTGCTACAATCAATGGCCAACAACTTAATTGAGTCCACTACCAAATCCTGTGAATTGGTGCATACTCATACTAAAACCCCATAGCATCGACAAAAAAATTGCTTATGACCAAGAGCCTGCTGGAGTCCAAATCATGTCTCGGGAATTTCCTTTGATGACCGGTTTCAAAAATTCTTCAATATCCAATGCTATTTCTTGAAAAGATTCAGAAACATGTTCTTGCTGTAATCTCTTGATGAAGGCTTTCCACATTATTTGTCGATAAGATATGAAATCGGTCGAAAAAGCATCAATAGGTTCACATATTTTTGTCCCACGTTGTTTGAATGTTAGTCTGATGGCCTTATCAAGATTTCTAAATTCAAATTTAAACTGCCGGGACAAAAGCCAAATGTCATAAAAATCTTTTATACGGCTATTCATGTGCCCTAGTTTAACCATAGCCTCAAATTTTTCTGCAATGACGCTTTCACGACTGTAACAAAGTAGGATAGGTGTTGGTGAGTCCAAAATACATGGGAGTTTTTCTTTTTTTGGTTTTGGATAAACTATGTCTCCAAATCCAATATCCAATTGCAGGTTAATTCTCGCAGTATTCAATAAACCACGAAATCTCACCCTGATTCCTTCATAGTTAGCCTCTTCAGAAATCCGATCGGTACGTATTGACTCTTTATTAAATACTAATCCATCTGGTTCGACTTCTACAGTTAGAATATCTCGGATATGGGAGGTGATATTCTTCGCTTCATTTCCTTTCTTGACCAACATATCAATATCCTTGGTCGTTCTGTACTCAGGAGAATTCCAAACCCGGAGCATAAAGGCTCCCTTGAGAATATAATTTTGTGCATAAACCGATTGGGATAAACGGTATAAAAACCGTTCCATAGCATAGTACTGAAGTAATTCTTCAAAGGGCCTTTTATCCCTCCTTGCCCGATTGAGGAGCCGTTGTTTTACAGAAGCGGAAGGGTTTTTCAGTGATTTCATATCATTGCCTCCAGATAGGGGCGTGTAACTTTTTCGACCCTGCATATTTTTGCATATTCAAGAATTTTCTTGTGATCAAATTTCCTTCTATTCTTGTATAGATTCAGTGCTTCAAGAACTACATCAATCCCAATCTTGTTCCTGAATTTAAAACAATCCGCCAGTGTTTTTTCTGGACTATAAACCTTTAGGGTTACTCCATCAATTTGATGCTCCTCAATTCCGGCTTGATAAGCCTTTTCTGACATTCTATGAACCAATAGAGGTGGGTAATCTAGCGAAGGTTTGTATGAATTTCGTGGAACAGACACAAATACCTGGTGAGGTATTTGTGTTGTAATCTCATGAAACGAGAGTGCGCTGATAAGACAAACAACCGCCCTGGGAAATCGCTTGGCAAGGACAACTAGATCAGGATGGCTTGCAGGTGGTAGTTCAACCAGCCGATATACACCTCTACTGATTTGCTCAATTACCCCCTTATCTAGTTGTGAGTAGAGCGTATAGCGGGAAATACCTTGCTCAATTATCTCACTCATCCGAAAAGTACCTCCAAATTTTCGGAAGATTTCAGAAGGGTCATTTTTTTTAACATTTTCAGACATATTATTCATAGTTATTAATAAATGGTGTGCTTATGTCTGATATACAATAAATTCAGGTTTTACTCGAAAATAAATTTGATCATCTGGTTTGTAAGGGATTCATTAACCACTCAATTTCTTTATCAGCATGTGGATAGACCTCTTTCTCTTTAATGATCATGCACAAATGAACGGCTTTGATTAAAAAGTTCAAAAACCTTTAGTAGTTGGTTTAGATCATTTTCTAGATTTAGAATGTAGTCTGGCGTTCAATATATAGCATCTCTCCCAAATCCCTGCCGTAAGGAAAGCTGACAATTTAGAACAAAAAAGTCTTGCTTTGCGGTGTAATGCTAGTGGTTCGATTCATACAATTGTTCCTTTGCTATTTCTAGAAACGGTCCGATAGAGCTTGGTTTAAAGTCACTAGAATGGAATTGTTTTGTATTGATCACAATACCAGATTAGGTTGCGTCTCCTTTTCCATGATGTTTCTTGGTTTCTAGGAAATTCCCGATTAAAATGTCAGTGTTTCTGGAAAAGTAGATATCTTCAATCAATCCCACTGTCCTCGAATAATTTTCCACCTCATACACAAGGAGCGATCATGTTTGGATATATTTTGTTCCCTTGTCAGTTGTCATTGCTGAAACGGAGTTTGCCGACTTAAAAATTCTCTTTCAAAACCTGACCAGCAAGATAAAGAGATCCACAAACCAGTATGCGGGAGTTTGGGGTACTGGATGAAATCGTCCTTACTGCTTTCAGGGGGCTTTCCGAAGTAAAGGAAGAAAAACCCACTTCCCTGGCCACCGATGCAACCCCTGTTGCAGGGAGTGATGCTTCTTCACCGGGAATTTCTATCCCGTAAAGTTCATCGGCTGCAGGCAGCAGGTTTCTGAGAAAACCTTTTATATCTTTTGTATCAAGCATTCCACAAACCAGGCGGGTCTTTTTGGGGGGCATGTTGTTCAAGGTTTGGGACAGGGCTTCACCGGCTGCCGGGTTGTGTCCTCCATCGAGCCAGACTTCTGAACCGTTGGCATTATCTATCAAGGGACCATTCTGTAATTTTTGCATACGTCCGGGCCAACATACAGTTAAGAGAGCCTTTTTGATTTCTGGCTCCTGGAAACCAAGATATCGTAAGACAGTAACAGCAGTTCCAGCATTTATGGCTTGATGTTCACCAACCAGATTTGGTTTGGGAAGTACCAATTGCCCCCTATCATCTGTATAAACCAGATTATCACCTTCAGGTTTAACTGACCAATCCCGATCTTGTATCAAAAGCGGAGTTTGTCTGCTTTTGGCCACCTTTTGAATTACTTCCAAAACTACCGGTTGCTGTCTGGATACCACTGAAGGGATACCGGGTTTGAGGATACCCGCTTTTTCAAAGGCAATCTTTTCCAGTGTGTCTCCAAGATACTGTTCATGATCAAGTGAAATGGGAGTAATTACTGTCAATTCAGGCTGATCAACCACATTGGTGGCATCCAATCGACCTCCAAGGCCAACTTCCAACAGCAGATAATCGGCATTGGTCCGCGAAAAGGCAAGGAAGGCTGCTGCCGTGGTAATTTCGAAAAGGGATATGGGAAGTTTCTTGTTAACTGCCTCACACTCCAACAGGACATCAACCAAAGCATCTTCTTCAATGATTGAACCCGAAAGGGTAATCCTTTCATTGAACTTGGTCAGGTGTGGAGAGATATAACTGTGAACCCTTTGATCCGCAGCTTCCAATCCAGCTCTTACCATTGCCAGGGTGGAACCCTTGCCGTTGGTACCTGCAAAATGAATAACGGGAGGAAGTTGTCGCTCAGGGTGTTGCAGATCAGCCAACAACCTTTTGGGGCGGTTGAGGGTAAGGTCTATACTTTTCGGGTACAGTGATTTCAACCGATGCAGGATTTCTGTAGATGTTGATGCATTCACTAGGTGACTCTCCCAAGGAACCAGGCTTTGAGGGTAATTTAGGATAATTTATCCCGTTTGGGAAGACTGTTTTGGTTCTGATTTCTTTTCGAAGGTGATTTCACCCCTGATGGCTGGTGGTTTTTTCATGAGTAGTCTGGTTAAAACCATGATGGTTTCACGCATTTTTTTTCGAGGAACCACCATGTCAAGCATCCCATGTTCCAGCAAATATTCCGATCGCTGGAACCCTTCTGGCAATTTTTCCTTGATGGTCTGTTCAATCACCCGGGGACCAGCAAAACCGATCAATGCCTTTGGTTCGGCAATATGAATATCCCCCAGCATGGCATAGGAAGCAGTAACTCCACCGGTCGTCGGGTTTGTCAATACCACGATGTAGGGCAATCCTGCATCTGCCAGTTGCTTGATACCCACGGTTGATCGTGGCATTTGCATCAGGCTGAGAATTCCCTCCTGCATACGGGCACCTCCCGCAGTTGCAAACAGGACCAACGGTGCCTTGACCTTAAGGCATCTTTCGCAGGCGGCAAGGATGGCATTGCCGACATACATACCCATGGACCCTGCCATAAAATCAAAATCCTGGGCTGCCACAATGGTTTTGAGCTTGCCGATATTCCCTTCGGCCACAAGCATGGCATCTTTCTCTTCGGTGGTTTTCTGAGCTGCTTTAAGCCGCTCGGAGTACCTCTTGGTATCCTTGAATGACAAGGGGTCCTCCATGGGAGAATCCACTTCAAGAATTTTATAGATTTTATCATCAAACAGAGTATCAAATCTTTCCCGGGGGCTGATGGTCATATGATAACCACAGTCAGGACAGACATTCATTGACCTAACCAGGGTTCTGTGGTTGATCATAACCCCGCAATTATTGCAGGTTGTCCATAGATTATCCGGAACGTCCTTGCGTTCCAGAATGGACTTTAGCTTGGGCCGGACATAATTGGAAATCCAGTTCATAATTCTCCAGAATTTGTTTGCAAATCAAAAGCTAGCGGATTTATTAGAATAGCATTACCCGTCTTACAATTAAAGTATGTTCCCGATGCATCCATTTCTACTTCACCAGAATTATCCCTTGCCACTTCCTATTGCCCACCGGGGATATTCGTCGACCTATCCCGAGAATACCATGGCAGCTTTTTCTGCTGCAGTCGATCTGGGATACAAATGCCTGGAAACGGATGTTCATGCAACCTACGATGGGAAACTTGTTGCTTTTCACGATCCTGACCTCAACAGAGTGGCTTCTATTGAAGGTCGGATTGATACCTTGACCTGGGACGACCTGAAAGAAATCAGAGTCAAGGGTAAGGAACCTATACCTTTATTTGAAGAGGTTCTATTAAGTTGGCCGAATGTCAGATTTATTATTGATCCGAAGGAGGATAGTGCCGTAAAGCCCTTGTACAATATACTGGTTGCCAACGGGGTTTGGGATCGTGTATGTGTCGGATCGTTTTCGGATCAGAGATTGGCCTGGTTTCGTAAGGAAGCGGGTCCAAAATTATGTACTTCAATGGGACCTGGGGAAGTCTTTCGGTTGCGATTAAACAGTTGGGGGATCCCTTTGGGTGGTTTTGGTGCCAATTGTGTACAGGCACCCTTAAGGGACAAGGGAGTTCGCATTCTGGATCGGAGTTTTATCAACAAGGCCCATTCCTATAAATTTCCAGTTCAGGCCTGGACCATCAACGATGAGGAGACCATGGGGAAACTCCTTGATCTCGGTATAGACGCCATTATGACTGACGAGGCAGAATTGATGAAAAAAATTTTCCAGAAGAGAGGAATTTGGCGGCAATAACTTCAATTATGGAAACTAATTCGCTAATTTCCCTGTCTTGATTGTCTTTTCCAAAGATTCATACAATATATCTTGGGTAATTACCCACCTGCCAGTTTTTTAAAGCAAGAAAGTAAAACTATGTCTGAAAAAAAACAAAACCTGCCAAGTCGTCACGTAAGCCAGGGACCATCCAGAGCCCCGCACCGCTCCTATTATTTTGCCATGGGAATGACCGATCTTGAAATTGATCAACCTTTTGTAGGCGTAGCAACATGCTGGAATGAAGCAGCGCCATGTAATATTGCTCTAAACAGGCAAGCCCAGGCTGTCAAATTGGGAGTAAAATCGGCCAATGGGACTCCGAGGGAATTTACAACCATAACAGTAACCGATGGTATAGCCATGGGACATGAAGGTATGAGATCCTCACTGGCCTCTCGTGAAGCTATTGCCGATACAGTTGAACTGACCATGCGAGGACACTGTTACGATGCGATTGTCGGTCTGGCCGGTTGTGACAAATCCCTTCCCGGTATGATGATGGCCATGGTTCGGCTAAATTGCCCTTCTGTCTTTGTTTATGGTGGTTCCATTCTGCCAGGTCGACTGAATGGCAAGGATGTAACTGTCCAGGATGTTTTTGAAGCTGTGGGTAGACATCAGGCAGGAAATATGTCTGATGCTGAACTTGCCATACTGGAAAGGGTTGCCTGTCCCTCGGCAGGGGCTTGTGGTGGTCAGTTCACAGCAAATACTATGGCCTGTGTTTCTGAGGCCTTGGGGTTGGCACTTTTCAATTCTTCAGGTGCACCGGCTCCTTATGAAAGCAGGGATCAATTTTGTGAAGCTTCCGGTCGTGCTGTAATGGGACTGTTGGAGGCCAATATCCGGGCTAGGGATGTTGTAACCCGTAAATCACTGGAAAATGCTGCCAGGGTTGTCGCTTGTACCGGTGGTTCTACCAATGCAGGTCTTCACCTGCCTGCCATAGCACATGAAGCCGGCATTGATTTTGATCTTTTCGATGTTTGTGAAATATTTAAGAGCACTCCCTATTTTGTGGATATGAAACCGGGCGGGAAGTATGTTGCCAAGGATCTTTATGAAGCCGGTGGTGTTCCAGTCGTCATGAAGGAACTCAGAAAAATTGGCCTTATCCACGAAGATTGTGTTGTTGTTTCAGGCAAAACAGTTGGGGAGGAACTTGATCTGGTTGAAAGAGAAGCTGATGGTCGCGTCATTTATCCGGCAGCTACCCCGCTTTCCGAAACGGGAGGCGTTGTTGGACTAAGTGGTAATCTAGCACCCGATGGAGCCATCGTGAAGATAGCTGGAATGGAAAAAGACCAGATAGTATTCTCGGGGCCAGCCAATGTATTTGAATGCGAGGAGGACGCCTTTGAAGCAGTCAAACAGCGAAAATACAAGGAAGGTGAAGTTATCGTAATCCGCAATGAGGGGCCTGCCGGAGGACCTGGTATGCGGGAAATGTTATCCACAACGGCTGCACTTTCCGGTCAGGGTATGGGCAAGAAAGTGGCCTTGATTACCGATGGTAGATTTTCAGGTGCCACCCGCGGTTTCTGTGTCGGTCACATTGGACCGGAATCTGCCCACGGTGGCCCCATAGCCCTTTTACAGAACGGTGACATCATTACCATTGATGCTCTCAAGGGAACCCTTGAGGTTGATCTCACCGAAGAAGAAATGGCAAAACGCAAGGCTGACTGGAAGGGTGCCAGAAAAACCAATTACAGTTCTGGAGCCCTTTGGAAGTATGCTCAACTAGTAGGGCCTACTCGCGAAGGTGCTGTAACACAACCAGGCGCCAAAGCTGAATCACATGTCTATATGGATCTATAACTTTAATGACGACAATACCAATAATCTTACGGGCTTGATTTAACTGGTCGTTTTAATTTCAAACATATCCTTTAAACTTGGCACCCTAGAATTTTGTCAATCACCGTTTCAAGACTATCAACATTTCATGGATGTTGTAAATTTGGACAAATCAAACAGGAAAATGTCACATGATGAGTGAAGAGGAGCATATTGACCAATTAAGTAAATTCAGCGATCTTCCGAAGTTGAAGAAGTTGGTGGACTGGGACCAGTTTAGACCCACACTTGATAGTGTATTTGGTCCGCCGCAAAACAGCAATCCTAACCATCATTCATGGGATTATCTAATCATATTCCGTGCCCTTCTGCTAGGTGAACTCAATGGGCTGAATGTTAACCAATTACATTACATGCTTAAGGATAGATTTTCTTACAAGTATTTTGTAGGTCATGGAAGCCATGGCAAAATACCAAACCTGAATACTTTACGAAAATATCGAAACAAACTCATCCAATCGGGTTGTTTAGAAAAGATGATGGAAGTGTTCAATAAACAGTTGGAGGCACATGGTTATATACTACACAATAGAAAGATAGTGGACCCTATCGCTGTACGAGATCCCCGAAAGTACTTGGAGTTAAGGAAAATTTGAAATGTGGTTCGTTCAAAGGAATCTGGAAGGTACCATTCAAACAAATACTAAAGCTGACTTTCGAATATTTATGAAATTTTCCAGTAAATACCCAACTAGTGAAATACAATGACACTTTTTGAAAATTTACTTTATCAGCTCATTGAAACTACCTACTTTTAAGTGAAATCTACGGTGCAGTTCCCACTCCTGTTTGATAGAATGTAGAGCATCAATCAGGATGGGGTCTCAGCGTCACTTTTCTCTGGATCGAAATCAGTTCCCCGGCGGTCGACCCAAAAATTTCAAGCCGATCAACATCATAACGTCAACAGATCTCCGCTATGGCTTCCTGATTTTCAGCAATTACCTGATGCATTCTCCATCCCCATGACCTGTCAATAGAAACTTATCGACAGTATAACACAATCCTTACTGTTCAAGTGTTGTCTAAACTAACACTATAACAACTCTGTACAACCACTAACATTGCAAGCCTTATAGCAGAAAATCAGATCCCTACTTCAACGAGTCTCCCATCTATGTTTCAGCAATGAAAATGACAAATTTTGCATAATTGACTTACAGAGTAGTTAATATCCAAAAGAAAAACTTTTGCTGTCATAAAAAAATCCTTGACATAAATTTGTTTTTCTAGCAGTAAGAGGTGGCGTTTGAGTCATTCCTACTAATCAGACTTTAAATAACCCAAGCTTTCTTCAAAAATCCCCAATTCAGCATTTAAATCTAGTTTTCAGTGATGAACATTTTGTTGTTACCCCTCAATGCCCCAATAAAATTGGTTTGGCCATGTAAGTTCATGCACTTCTTTCAAATCTAGATGTAGGAGTGTAATTGTGCTGAATAAAATCAATAAAGACAACTCATTTTGTGGAGATATTCTATCTCTATCATTGGCTGAAAATTCTCGAATCGCCTATGATAAGGGTTGGAATGTTTTCACTGAATATTGTGAAACCAGAAATATCGACCCACTAAGAGCCGATCAGGAGGATGTAGCCGACTTTTTTCTATTTCTGTCTATGGTACCCCGTTCACAGAATGCCACAATCAAGCAAGATAAACCGTTATCAGTAAGTACTTTAGCCCTGTACAAAAGTGCTATTGCAAACAAATACAACGAAGCTGGCATAGTTTCGCCGACACGTTCTCCAAAAGTAAGTGCCGTTCTGAAAGGATTGGCTCGTTTTCGTGGGGAACCCCAAAGGCGAGTTAAAGCACTTAGGGACCACCAAATCCTAATTATGCTTGAACATTGTGGAAATACCTTGATAGGAATGAGAGACGCTGCAATACTTGCATTGGGTTTTGCTGGTGCACTACGCAGGTCTGAAATTTGTGGATTACAGATGGCTGACATAGAGATCATTCCACCCGTTGATCGATGGGATACCAAAAAAATGTTTATTACAATTCGTAAGTCAAAGACTGATCAGTTTGGGAAGAGTTGCCGAATCGCTATCCCTGAGGGGCGAAGGATTAAGCCCATAGACAGATTGCAGGATTGGATTTCAGCTTCTGGGCTCACCCAAGGTTATCTGTTTCAGACAATGCGTCGTGGAGGAATTTTGAACGGTAATCCTCTACATCATTCCGATATCCCGCGGTTGATAAAGAAATACGCAAAGGCTGTAGGGATAGATCCTCGTGATGTTTCAGGACACTCCTTGCGAGCTGGTTTTATAACCAGTGCAGCTGTTCACAACGCACGTATGGACAAGATCATGGAAATTACCCGACATACAAATCCAACTACTGTCATAAGGTATATCAGGGATGCCGATATCTTTAGGGATCATGCAGGGGAGAGCTTTCTTTGAATTCAGATAGAACCATGTAATTACAGTTGGTGATATTATCTTTTGTGAAGACTCGATTAAATCAGTGTATTGGTCGGTTGATTTACTAAGTAACAAACACATTCTCCCTATGCCATTCAATGAATTCCAATCCGGGTTTATCAATTGCTTTATCAGGAACATAAAGCTGATTCATGTCATAGGGAGAAAGCCACATATCCTTACCCTTGAATACAATCCTATCTGAAACTTCAATATAAAATTTGGTGCTTATATACCTGACTAGCCAAAATTTTGTCCTTATTGATAATACCTAAACATACCCCTTATAGAACCATAATTTATTCTTAAGAAATTTTAAACCCTCAAGGGGTGTGTTTTTACTATTGCGGTATATTTTGCTATAAAACAGCCCGAATTTGGTATTTTTGACCTTTTCCGGTTTGATTCGTTCATCTTCCATTTCAATTTTGTTCGTTTTCCGTTCCCAAGGGGCAAGAGCGTGCAGGATCATGTCTTTTCGGGGAAGGATCGGGAACACTACAACCATAATTTTTACCCAAATGAAGGAGAATTCCCGATGACTGAGAACATAGCCCATGAAGATGATTTTGACAAGGGATCAATTACGTTGGAGTTGCCAGGGGCATTGCATGAAGCCTTTTCCGAACTTGCCGGTTTTTGCGGGGATCTTCTGGAGACCGATCACCCGGGTGCCGATTTTGCCGTGGTTGAGGAGAAGGCACATGACACCCTCCGCGATTTTGGCAGCACCCTGATGGCGAAGGTTGCCGAGAACCGCGATGACGGTGCCCGTACAATTGAGCGTGATAACAAGTCGTGGTATTGTCTTCCCCCTTCCAGGGGAACGTTCCACTGTCTTTTTGGCAAAGTGGAGTACGACCGTTCCCTGTACCGGAACAGTACGGTCAAGAACTCAATTTGTCCCGTTGATGAAGGTCTTGGGTTACTGGCTGGAAGGATGACTGTTCCTTCCGGCAAGTTGGCGACCCGTCTGGTTGCGGAGATGCCGATCAGGAATGCCAAGGACATTTTTGACGGGTTCGTTGGCGGATCCCCTGCGGTCTCCACCTGGCAGAAACTGTCGCGGATGGTTGACTGGTCCTGGCGGAATGTATCCGGGAAGGCGCTTGCGGATATCCGTTGCAATGAGGACATTCCCGAGGGTGCGGCCAGTGTTGTTCTGTCCCTTGATGGTGTTTATGTCCTTCTTCGTCCCGGTGAACGCCCGATTGGCATCACCGGGGATGATGATGGGTGCAAGGGCAACTGGCGGGAGGCTTCGTGCGGGACGGTTACCTTTCTTGACAGCAAGGGGGAACCCCTGCATACGATCAGTTCGGGCTGGATGCCGGAACATCTGAAGGAGACCTTGAAGAAATGGCTGTCGGATGAGTTCGAAGCGATCATGAAGAAGCGTCCTGACCTGATCAGTGTTGGTGCCGCGGATGGTGCGAAGGACAACTGGACCTTTTTGTCGGGCCAGGAGGTCAATGAGGAGATAGTCGACTTCTACCATGCGACGATGTATCTGTCGGAAGCATCGGCACATGCGTCATCAAAGGAAGTTTGGTATGGGAAGTGGCGTTCCATTCTTCTGGAGGAGGACAATGGTGTTGACCGTGTTCTCGGGGCCATCCGGGGTCTGCGGAACCGGGCTCAAGACGATGCATCAAGGGAGGAATTAAGTGGGATTTACAATTACTTCAACGAGCGCCGTGGCCGGATGCAGTATGCTGATTTGAAACGGCGCGGTTTGCCGATTGGGTCGGGTCATGTGGAGGCAGCCAACAAAACGCACGTCGCGGCGAGGATGAAGAGGTCGGGAATGCGTTGGAGCATGGCGGGTGGTCAGGCCATACTGGGCATTCGCTCATTGATCAAGTCGGGTCGTTTTGACAAATCCTGGGAATATATTGTAGAAGAACTGAAGAAGAGAGATCCTGCCAATGACAATTGGAATCCGTGGAAGGAAAAAAAGAAGGCAGCTTGATCTAATAATGAACCGCAATACAAGAATCACACCCCCCTCAAGAATACCCTAGCGGTATCTCACACCCCAAAAATTCTACGAATATCCGTGTATCTACAATAGGATATAACAACATAAGGAGTATAGGTATGTCTACAACACCAAATGCACCAGGTCGATACCACCGAACTGGTATAACACTCACCCAACTTTTTACCCGTTTTCCAAACGACCAAGCAGCAGAGGAGTGGCTTGAAAAAGTGAGGTGGAAAGGAAAACCAACTTGCCCACATTGTGGGTCTTCAAGGTTTAGTAAAACAGCCAACCGAAAACCCATGCCCTACCGTTGCAAGGACTGTCGTAAGCACTTCAGTGTTAGAACTGGAACGGTAATGACCAGATCACAAATTCCCCTACAGAAGTGGGTTATTGCCATTTACATGCAAGCAACCTCTATCAAGGGTATATCCAGTATGAGGTTGCATCGTGATTTGGGTATTACTCAAAAAAGTGCATGGTTTCTTAACCACCGCATCAGACAAGCCTTTAAGGATAGTGGTATTGTATTTGAAGGTGAGGTTGAAGTTGATGAAACCTACATGGGTGGCAAGGAGAAGAATAAGCATAAGGATAAGAAACTTAATGCTGGTAGGGGAGGAGTTGGTAAAAGTATTTTCGTTGGTATTAAAGACCGAGCAACCAATCAGGTAAAAATGAAGGTTGTTGAGAATACCAAGAAGGAAACCCTACAGGGTTTTATTAATGACAATGTTTCGGAAGATGCAATCAAGTATACGGACGAAAACAGGTCTTACAAAGGTCTCACGCATCACTTCCCAGTCAATCACAGCATTGGGCAGTATGTGAAGAATCAAGCCCATACCAATGGGTTGGAGAGTTTCTGGTCTTTACTTAAGAGAGGTCATCAAGGAACTTTCCATAAATTCGAAAAGCAGCATCTACACCGTTATGTAAACGAATTTGCTGCTCGTCATAATATGCGTGATTTGGACACTATAGACCAGATGGGTGAAATTGTTGCCAATCTGGTTGGATATGTTGACAAATTTTTTATGTTGACAAATGACTCGATATCCCCTTCAAAAGGGAGTTTGAGTTTAAATTTGTCAACATAAAACTTGTTACAAGGACATCACAAACGCCAAAATATCATCACCAGGTTGATAGACACCTCCTGGAATATCTTCAGGTCTGGTCTGTTTCATAGCCTTTTTCTTGATCTCCATGTCGGCATGCAGATAGATCTGGGTGGTCTCTATCGATTCATGGCCAAGCCAGAGGGCAATCACCGTACAACTGACCCCACTGCGCAACAAATCCATGGCAGCAGTGTGGCGTAGGGTATGGGGACTGACCCGCTTTTCCCTAAGGGAAGGACAGGAGAGGGCAGCAATGGCAACGTATTTCCGCACGATACGTCCAATACCATCCCGGCTGAACCGGCTCCACCGGTTGGTGACAAACAACGCTTCATCCCTCGCCTTGCCTCGTTCCTGCAACCAGGCAGTCAAGACCTTCACCGAGTCCTCTCTGAGGGGAACTGTTCTTTCCTTTCTTCCCTTACCCCGGGCATGAAGACTGGCATCCCTTGGCTTGACCAGGGAAACATCTCCCAAATCAAGACCAACCAATTCCGAGACCCTGAGACCTGTCTGTAAAGCGACCACTAAAAGACACCGGTCACGACGGCCAATCCATGTGGACAGATCAGGGGCCGCCAACAGAGCCGCCGTTTCTGAAGGCTCAAGATAGTCCACCATCCGTTTCCTTGTACGCTTGGCAGGAATGGCCAATACTCTCTGACACATCAACTCCGGTTCCCGCCTGCCAATGTAGTCAAACACTCCCTTGATTGCTGCAAGTCGGATGTTGCGGGTCTGGATGCTGTTGTTCCGCTCCTCTTCCAGATGAAGAAGAAACGCCGCAACCAGATCGGCATCAAGATCCTCAACCTTGATATCTGTGAACACCTTGTCCAATTTATCTGTTGTATATTCCAAGAGCAATCGCATGGCATAGCGATAACTGTCTATGGTATGGGGACTGGCATTCATTTCCGCTCTCAACCGAGTGAAGAACGCATCCAGGAGATAGGGAAAAGATTGGGTGACAGATGTCGTCATGATCCCCTCCCATAGCCAATAACTTTCTCACCCTGCCTCATGGTCAGGGTCATGATTTCGGGAACGGCCTCAAGATACCAATAGGTATATTTCGGTTTTTTGTGCCCAAGGAAGGTGGTGAGTTTATGGATCTCATGGTCAGGATTGCGACCGGTACGCAGCCATCCAATAATGGTACGAGTGGCAAAAGTATGGCGGAGATCATGCACAAGGGGTCCAGTCCCACACCCTCCATTTGTTGGCTTATCGCGCAAACCAATTGCCTGGCCAACACGGGCAAAACATCTTCGGCTGGCGGAGCCATTCAGTCTCCGGCCACTTATCCATGAACGAAACAGGGCCCGTTCAGAAGAAACGCCCAGAACCCTGTTCCGCAGGAGTTGGTATCCAACCAGACGTTCAGCTGTGCAGGGTGTAATCGGTATCACACGTTCACACCCATTTTTGCTATGTCTGACATGAATCACGCACTCGTCAGTAGTCACATCACCGTCATCTAGACCAAGTGCTTCCCCATGACGGAGTCCGGTTACCGCCAAAAGACCAAACAGGGTGGAACAGGTGATACCACGCAAACCGTTTGCTGACGGCACTTTGGAGGCTTCCCTGACTATTTTGATGATCTCCTCATCGGAATAGATATAAGGTGCCGGTCGCCTGATACGTACTGATATCAACCCGCGTGGGGGAATCTCACACATCGGTTCCAGACTTTGCAACCATCGGGCAAAAACCCGGACATGGGAAAGTCTTTTCGACCAGGCTTGGTGACCCTCGAAACCAGATTCTTCTTTCCAACGCAGGAACAATTCGGTTGTTATATGGCTTTGACCCTCGGAAGTTGCATAAGTCGCAAAGGGTCGCAGGTGTCTGATTGAATCATAAGAAAGGCCAGTTCCAAAAGCTTCTCTCTGAGCCAGATACCTGTCAAGATGTCCGTTCATGGTTGTCATTGAACACCTCCCTCAAGTGGCCAGGTACACGCAAGCGGACGAAGGGCCGTGATGTCGTATCGGGCATAAACAGTCGTCGTCTGCATGCTTCGATGGCGAAGGACATCACTGATTTCAGCAAGCGAATTGCCCTTCTTTAAAAGGGTCATTGCCAGCCCATGACGCAAGGAATGGGTTCGAAACTCGCCACCTGGGGGTGTCACATCAGAACGGTTGTAAGCCCTACGAATTGCCGTACGGAACGATCGCGACGTCGTCAAGGGATTGAATGGAGCCAAAACGGTTACAAAGACATGTCGTGATGATCCCCGCCGACCATGACGAAGCCAGTTCACCAAAGCATCACCAACATCTACCGGAAGAGGCATGTGGCTTTGATCACCCCTCTTGCCACGAATCAGTATCCTGCCTATCAACCAGTCGATATCATCAAGTCGCATGGCAACAACTTCTTCGGCCCGCAACCCCAGACGGGCCATCAGCAACAGAGCCGCATAATCACGCAAGGCAATGGGGGTGTCGCCCCGAATGGCAGCCAACAGTTTTTCCACTGTATCAGTATCAACATGACGGGTTATGTTTTTAGGACGCCTGCCGGCAACTGGCGGAATGGCCAAGCTGAGATCCCTTGATGTCCTGCCACTCCAGAACAGGAACCGCAGGATGTTACGAACATATCTGATTCCCCAGCCATTCCTGCCAGCGTGTTCATCAAGGAAGTCATGGATCATGCCGGGAGTGAGTGATGCCAGTTCCCTTCCGTCGTCAGATATCTTGTCAAAATGGTCCAGGAATAGTCTGAATACCCTGTGGTGCCTGACAATCCCTGCATCATACAAGCCCCGGTTAGACTTCAACCAGTTATCAAACTCCAGTATCAAGTGGTCCCGAGGCCTACCAACCGATAAATCCTCCGGCGGCTTCGAGATGACCCCCTTGTCGATCAGATCATCGGTGATACGACGGGCAGTCAAGGAAACCCTGTCCATGTAACCGGCACTTATCGTAGGATCACTAGTGGCGAGTTTTTCAAGGAGTTCGGCATCCAGATTATCGGGATCTAGTGCAAGGGCCTCTGCTTGACGACAAAGATGGGCGGCAGTTTGTTCATAGGTTAACATGGTATCTTTGGCGTATCCCTTTTTGGTAAGGGAGTCCAGGAAGTCACCAATGTACTCCTCCAACCAAAAACTGTCTGGTACCGGTATAATGTTGTTTGTACTCATAACTACAACCTCTCATTTTAAGTTTAAAAGAGAGGGTAATATGAGTGTTAACAGTCAAATATGGGAAATATTCTGTCAGTTTTATGTTGACAAATTTAAACTCAAACTCCCTTTTGAAGGGGATATCGAGTCATTTGTCAACATAAAAAATTTGTCAACATATCCACCAAAATGTTGATATGAGACTGTGAAAGTATTCTAGTGCCTAAGGCAGGAAGTCACTTTTAACTATTATTTGCCTAGCTAAGGTGCCCTTCCGAGACATTTATTTGTTGTTTTTGGGACTTTCGTTTGCAAAAAACAGCCCAAAGGCGCATATTCTTGGTGTACAAATGACCTTTTGAAGAATTCGTTTGAATATTTTCACAGTCTCATATCAACATTTAGGTGGTGAACGACTCATGTATAAGGAGTTAATCGGTAAGTGCGACTGAGGATTAACTCATAGCCCGAGTATCCGTGATGGTACTCGGGTTTTTTGTTTTAATAGGATTAAGAAAGGAAGGAATAGTTATGAATCCGTTGATAATAACAACTTTAGTAGGTGGAATAGTAGTATTCGCGAATAAAGCAATGCTCTACAAATTCCAATTACTCAGATACGAAAATCCAAAGAAGCATAGAAAAATTATGAATAAACTTAATAAGTACATTAAGTAAAAATTAAAAATCACCAGCCATGTCTTATCTATTTTTTGGATTTGGCTGGTGGTAAAATTTTTGCTTCTACTGGTGTCTTATTTATAATTTGAGGGTTAGAAATATTTATTAAATCTGAAAAATTGATGGAGTTATTTTTTGCTATAGTTTTTAGATATTCTAAATCAGCAGCGGAAATATTTTCTATATGTTTATTGTTCTGGGCTTGCATATTAGAAACGAATTCTCGTTCATCAGGAGGTAATTTGGAAATCTTACGGTATTCTTTTAAATTTTTTCTATTTTCTTTTTGATCTTTTCTACCTTCTTCTTTTTTTGTTTTGTAGGCATCTTTTCCCGTTTTATATGCAATCAGTCCACCTATCAAAACACTTCCAATTCGAATTAAATTCGGAATTAGTTGTTTAAAGGACATTATCACTCCGTTATGAATTTCAAGGTCAAACAATCCCTTACACCATGGTGGGGTATTGGTCAAGCAAGTTAAACAACCAATAAAACAAGAGAATTTTTATGAAACAACAAACAAATGAGAATGAACAAGAAAGCAGCAATAATAATCAAATTCCAGATGAAATTCATCAGAGGGCAGAGGCTATCGCAATGGCCTTATTCAGGGAAAAGGAGGTAGAAAAATCAGAGAAAAGTGGCTAGTCAGGTATATAAGCACCTAAAATTTGTTTGAGTGTGGGGAAATTGTGAACGCTCCGCTATCAAAAAAAGCATGGTGGTTTGAACATAAGGATAATCCATTGCTGATTTTGTCAGGCCCCTCGCAACTAACGGCCTTTATATGTGCTGCTTCAAGTGTAAGATAACTGGGTTGTGGATATAACTGCATGGAGAGGTTACAAACAGCACACATGTTTTGATATACGGGCAGGACTAATTGCCTAAATCTATGGCTTCTTACTCTCCTCTTACATATTTCTATAGTATCAAGATTAATATCAGATGCTAAAAAGGCGGAGTTAATAAAACCCTATGATTCACCATAAGAAAGACGTGATGCAAAATATAGCCCAGATGATTTTATTTGCCTGCCATTTGCACATTAGGTCATTTTGGGAAATAATATTAATACATTGAAACGTTGGTGATAATTTCAAAAATTATTACACAGATTGATGCTCAATATCCTCATCTGAATGCAGTTCCTTTATTTGTCCCCAAGTGTAGGTCTGCATCGCATGTCTCAGAATATTGTTCATGCGGGTTTGGTAGCCCTTGCCTCCTGCCTTTAGCCACGCAAGAATGTCCTTGTCTATACGTGCTGTAATCCGTTTTTTGACTGGTCGGTAATATACTCCCCGTTCATTCTTGGCAAATTGTTCATCAGTCAATTCAGGTATATCACTATAATCTATCTGATCATCTGGTAAATCCTTGAATTCACTAAGCCGTTTCAAATCGTTCATGGTAAGCGTAGGAATGGTATCCATCGTGTAACTTACTATTTTCCTGTTCATTTCTTTATCTTTCTCTGCTGGTTGGTTGGGATGGGTAAATGCCCAGAAGCCAATACGTCACCCTTGCTCGTTATCGTCAAGAGAATGAAGTTCCTTGATTTGTTCCCAGGTATAGGTTTGCATCGCATGACGAAGAATTTTATTCATTCTGGTCTGGTAGCCTTTACCTCCGATTTTTAACCAATCAAGAACATCAGCATCTAAGCGAGCGGTAATTTGCTTTTTAATAGGTTTGAAAAGTATTCCACGTTTTATCTCAGAAAGTTGAGCATCTGTTAACTCTGGAATATCACTGGTATCAATCTCTTCATCGGATTGACCTTCCTGTTTCTTTAGTCTTTTCAATTGCTCCAGTGTGATTATTGGTATTTCATCAGCATTATACCTAACTGTTTTATTGGTCATGCTTTCTTCTTTCTCATCAATTCTTAGGTTGTATTGGGTAAATTTGGATTTCCCAACCTTTATGCTCAAGTATACTTATTCTGGATATAAGATCTTTGATAGGGTAGCTTGAGACAGATACCCCCTCCCATGAAATTCTTACCTATTTAAATAAGTCTCAGGATAAATATTCAGACCATGAAAAATCAATTTTCTGTCTTCAAATCCTGGGGCAGACTTGAACATATCCGGCCTGGTTATGTTATTTCTCTTACTTCGTTTCAAAACCATATAATAACTACAATAATGTAATTATAAATCCAAACAATCATTTACGTTTAGTGCAACTAAAAAAAATAGGAAATGACGTTTGACCTTTTCTCTCATTCACTTTCGATTATAAAGACAAATAGATGGGAAATATTGTTCTGGAATTACCCGTTTCTCTGTAAACAACATACATTTTTATACCAAAGGATGTTATGCTGGTTTGGTTAAAAGTGAACAAACAGGGAATCAGTTAAATTCAGGTTGCTAAACTTGCTGGGAACCCGTCCTCATCCTCTTCAAACAACTCATTTCGGCGTGCCAATGTTTCATACCATTCCTGAGCTTCTCTATTTTTAAAAAAGGATGCTTCTGGAGCTAGTTTTTGGACCGCTATTTCCACTTCATCAAGTGAGACCCTGAAAAATTCCTTACGCAAGTTAGCCATATTGACACGGCGGTCAGAAAATTCTCTGTGTAAAGCTGTCTCCAGGTTTGGGGCATCATCAGAGTATATCATTGCATGTGTATCAAAACTGAAAGGTACGGAGGCATCGCTTAGTTCTTTCACTCTATCATCAGGGTTCAGGCGTCTAGTAAGACCGATTTTGACAATTTCTTCACCGAAGGCACCGACATTAGAAATAATATATACATAGCCAGACTTTGTTTGTTGTGCCATGGATTGGGCACGTTCTGTTTCTGCATGAGCTTCTTCAAGTTCTTTTTCCAAATCCGCTATCCTTTGCAACATCTCATCTGTAGCAGTTCCAGCTTCAGCCTCAGCTCTAGCCTTCTCTAATGCTTCAAGTTGCTCGGCTTCCTTCCTTTCGGCCTTCTCAGCAGCTTTAAATAAGGCTTTTTCCTCCCGTTCTTGCCTTGCACGTTCAGCTCTCTCGTCTTTTTCGACTTTCTGTTGTTCTCTGTATTCATGGGTTAAATATAGCTCTTCCAACTTCAATGAAATATACTCATCAGTGATACTAAGTCCTAAGGACTCATTCGCAGCATTGATCTGTTTGGCAGAATTTAGGATGCGTTTTTCCATTGCTACGACATTGTTCCAACGAGTATTCGCAATGGTGGCTTCACATTCATTATTAAAGGCACGCATCGTCAACCGCATCTGGCGATTCATCATGGCTTTACCCTTGGCCAGACTTCCGTCAAGTGTCATATTGTCAGGATAGTCGCAACTTTGTTTGGAGGTAATCATGGTTTTCTGCTTTACTCTCACTTTTGTAATTTCAACTTTGTATTGTTCGCTGTCACCAAAATCGAAATGTGGTTCATAAACCCCCAGCTCAATGAATGATAGTTTTTCATCATAAACTGCGATCTGTTGGCGAAGTTTTTCGTAAATGGCTAATTTCTCCTTGTAGTCATGGTCTAAACTTTCATGCGAATTATTAGTGCTAGCAATATCTGGTTTAGATAATTCATTATCATTCAAATCTACTGCCTTTACGGGGTGGCGAGGCCATAATAAGTGAATTATTACAGTGATGATAAAAGGAACGAGCAACACAGAAACGACCGATAGCTTGGCATGATCAGCAGAACTTTCCATACTTTCAACTAAGTACAATTCATTGGTGGTATCGTCATTCAGTATGACAATAATCACGATAGTTATGAAGCCTAACCATAACCATCCTCTACCACCTTTTTTTGCACCCCGTTGACTAATGTCCCTTTTCTTTGTATGGATATTTGTTTCAACTACCGAGCTGGTTCTTGTGGTAGGTTCATGCACGACTTCTTCCTTTAGAAAACTGTCAAACCTTTCAACAACCTCAGTTGTTTGATCCGGAATTGGCTTCTGATCGTTCTTAAACAATGGTTTATAAATAAATCTTATCCAATATCCCCACAATAGAAGACAAAACCCTAGCGTGACATAAACTGGTATTGAAGATTCTGAGTCACTGATGCCTACAAAAATACCGACTGCCAAAACCCCGATAATGGCCACAACTGGAATGCCAAGTAAGCTCAAAAAGATTAATGAAATCAAACGAAGGAAAAAATTCACTGGTCAGGTATCCCAATTTAAAGTCGGTTTGAAACTTGTAGGTACCTCCTTTACCGCAACTGAAAAGAAATAAACAGATCGCCGGGAGGAAAACCTGCAAACCAGTAATTCCAAGCAGAAATTTAACCCCAAACTTGAAGTGAACTTGATTTCTGTTAACCCTCTGGGTTGGTTTTCCTGTGCCTTTCTGACAGGATTTCACACACATCACCTAAAGAAAGGTTACAGCTTTCCAGAAGTACCATTATGTGAAACATAAGATCAGCTGCTTCGTTCAGGATTTCTGTCTCATCCTCCTTGACCTTGGCCAAGGATAACTCAACTCCCTCTTCACCAACTTTCTGGGCTATCCCGTAGGGACCTTTTTTGAATAGTTTGGTTGTGTAACTACCTTTGGGACGATCCTGATTTCGTTGTCGGATAAGTTCCGTTAAATGGTTTAATATTTCCAACGACAAGGCTGTTTTGTCATTAAAACATGTCTGGTTGCCTTTATGACAGACAGGACCGACAGGTATGGCTTTGATAAGAAGTGTGTCCCCATCACAATCCAATTCGCTTGAAACATAATTCAGGTAATTGCCTGAAGTCTCGCCCTTCGTCCAGAGTGCTTGGCGTGTGCGTGAATAAAAAGTGACATGACCGGATTCCAGGGTAGTCTTAATGGCCTCCTGGTCCATGTACCCCAACATCAAAACCCTATTGTCTTCAGAATCCTGGATGATAGCCGGTATCAAGCCAGATACTTTTTTCCAATTGATTTCAGCTACATTTATCATAGTCGTACCTGTATATTTCGAATTCTCAGATATTCCTTCAAGTCGGCAATGTGAATCTGTCTGGTATGAAACACTGAGGCTGCCAAGGCACCATCTACTCCTGTCCGTACAAACACCTCAGAGAAATGCTCCTCCTTGCCTGCCCCACCAGAGGCTATGACAGGAATGGTAATGGCATCCCTGATTGCCTGGAGCTGTTTAATATCGTACCCTTTTCTAACCCCATCCTGGTTCATACAATTAAGAACAATTTCACCTGCTCCTAGCTCTTGAACTCTTTTAGCCCAAACCATGGTGTCACGGCTTGTCTTGATGGTTTTTTCCTCGTCACCTGTATATTGATGTACAATGTAGTGTCCATTTTCATGAAGACTATCGATCCCTACAACTACACATTGAGTACCAAAAGCTTGGGCTAGTTGGGTTATAAAACCAGGGAATTCCAAAGCTGGAGAGTTGACTGATATTTTGTCTGCGCCGTCATTCAGGATTTTTCGAGCATCCTCAATGTTTCTGATACCTCCTGCGACACAAAACGGTATGTCGATGACTTTTGCAACTTTCCGTACCCACTCCTTATCAACTACACGTCCATCACTGCTGGCAGTAATGTCATAAAACACCAACTCATCGGCACCTTCTTCTGCATAACGCTGAGCATGCTCCAATATATCACCCATATCCCTGTGATTTCTGAATTGGACACCTTTAACAACCCGTCCATCCTTAACATCAAGACAAGGGATAATGCGTTTGGTCAACATACAACCTCCAAGGCTTCTGCCAGGGTAAAGTTGCCTTCGTACAAAGCCTTACCAACAATGACACCGGAAGTCTTCAATTCTCGAAGGTCATATAGAGAACCGACACCTCCTGAAGCTTGAAGGGCAATTCCTGGAAACTCGTCCTGAATTGAATTGCATAGGCCCACATTACATCCCTGCAAAGTACCATCCCGGGATATATCTGTACACAAAACATGCTTGAGGCCAACCTGTAGATAATCATTGATAAATGATCTCAAAGGGATCGTACTAAGCTCCTGCCATCCTGACACAGCTACAAAGTATTCATCATCACGGGTCTGTACATCTGCAGCCAGGCAGATTTTCTCTGGTCCAAATTTAGTAAACATACCCTTTACAAGTTCTGGTTCCTTGGTCGCCATGGATCCAATTATGACACGACTGACCCCTATAGACAGCAGATTGGCAACTTCCTCAACCGATCGAATACCCCCGCCTGTTTGAACCTGCATTTCGCTTTTCTGGACAATTTTTTCAATGATATTCAATTGCCTATTATCCGGGGATCGTGCGCCATCAAGGTCAATTAAGTGCAACCATTCTGCCCCTTGACTTCGGAATTTTATTGCAACCTCTTCGGGTGAGTTGCTGTATGTCGTTTGCTTCCCAAAATCCCCCTTGTAAAGCCGAACACACTTCCCGTCCATGACATCAATCGCAGGATAGACAATCATGCCGGGATCTCCAAAAAGTTCTTGAGGATCATAGATCCGGATTTACTGGAACGCTCGGGATGAAACTGACATCCCATGAAGTTTTCCTTGGCAACAATAGCCGAGAAATGATCCCCGTAATTGCATTCACCAATAGTGTAAGAACTCACATCAGGGTAATAGCTGTGTACAAAATAGAAATAACTGTTGTCAGGTAACCCCTTGACCAAAGGATGGTCATTACGAAACGTGACACTGTTCCAACCCATGTGAGGAATTGTTTTGTCCTTTCCTGGAGTGAAATGCTTGATCTCACCAGGAATGATATTCAAAAGTTTAGCGTATCCTTCTTCTGAATAGCTAAAAAGGAGTTGCATGCCTACACATATCCCAAGAACCGGTTGTGTAAGTGAAGTAATGCATTGGGTTAGTTCCTGTTCCTTCAATTTTTCCATGGCGGAGCCGGCAGCACCTACTCCTGGTAGAATGACGCGCTCAGCCTTTTGGATTTCATCAGGATTCGAGGTGAGTGTTGCTTCAACACCAAGTCTCTGGAGGGCAAAAAGAACCGAAGTGATGTTTGAACCACAACTATCAATGACTGCAATCATAACACCCCTTTGGTGCTTGGAAGATCCCTACCTTGTCTGTGGATAGCCTGTCTTAGAGCTCGTCCTAATCCCTTGAAGCAGGTTTCCACCATGTGGTGGGTGTTTTCACCGGAAACGGAAATGTGGATCGTTGCCTGTAGGTTTTCAGCCAAAGAGCGAAATACATGCTCAATCATGTCAATGGGAAGTGGGTTGTCTTTATTGCCAACATAAGCGTCTGGAAAGTTGCCTTCAAAACGAAGGTAGGATCTGCCACCAATATCCAATGCCACCTTAGCCTGTGCTTCATCCATTGGCAAAATGACTTCAAACGAACCATATCGGCCTATTCCTCTCTTGTCCCCAAGTGCCTTCCTTAAGGTTTCACCAAGGGCGATAGCACAATCCTCTACTGAGTGATGTGCTTCCACTTCCATATCACCCTGGCATTCAAGTTCCAAAGAAAATCCTCCATGTCTGGCAACTTGCTCAAGCATGTGATCCAGGAATGGTAGACCTGTATCTATTGAGATCGGCTGTGTACTGTCCAGATCAGTATGAACTGAAATTCTGGTTTCGTTGGTGTTTCTCGTAACTGCTGCAACACGATCATTTACGGGATTTTCGGGCAAATCTCCATTCAGGACTCCAATAAGTCGGTCCATTTCGGATCGGCTCCCGATTGCAACCCGAATACTATTTTCAAGGCCGGTTTGTTTTGACTGATCTCGAACGATAATGTTACCCTTCAGACACTTATCAACAAACTTCTTGGCATCCTGGACACGTAATAGGACAAAGTTGGCCTGTGATGGAAGTACTTCTTCTACCTCATCAAGGGCTTGAAGTTTGCTTATATACTCCTCTTTAATTGCAAGTAGTTCAGCCCTCTTTTTGGCAAGACGTTCAAGATTTTTTGGCGTCAACAATTGAACCGCAGATTGTACAACAGGAGCTGGTAACGGGTACGGTGGGAGTAGTTTGAGTAATAATTCAATTACCCCAGAATTGGCCAAAGCAACTCCACATCTTAATCCTGCAGCAGCGAAAGACTTGGACAGTGTCCGAACAACGACAAGATTATCAAAGCTCTCCAATTTAGAAACAAAACTATCACAATCGGAAAATTCGATATAGGTTTCATCAACTACCACCAAGGCTCTATCAGCAAATTTCTGGCACAACTCTATAATGCCATCGGCATCCATTAGATTGGCAGTTGGATTGTTGGGCGAGCAAGTAAAGATAATTTTGGTATTGTCGTCGGATAATTGGTTTATACCATCTACATCAACCCTGAATTCATTCACCAACTGTGCCTTTCTTGTTTCGATACCATGCAAAATTGCGGAATGCTCATACATGGCAAAAGTAGGTGGGCTGATGATTATGTTGTCAACATTCGATAAACAGAAAGTTCTTACGAGAACATCAATAACTTCATCGGCACCACGGGCAACCATCAAATTACGTGAAGATACGTCATAGAGTCTGCTGAGAGCCTTAACCAATTCTTCTGGCTGTTGATCCGGGTAACGAGACAGTCCCTCTCTTCCAACCAAGGGTTCAAAAGGGCATTCATTTGCATCCAGATATATTGTACCTGTTTTTTTCGCGTGTAACTTTCGGGCCGAGGAATAACCTTTCATGGCTATAATGTCTGGGCGAGCACGATTCAGTATTGACATCAGTTTACCTCCTTCTGAAAAGAGTTCAGAATCTCCTTGGCCAACGTTGGGTTGGAGGCTACGATAACTCCATATCTGTTGGTAAATGCATCTTCGGTGTCAAACCTATAGGTTGCATAATCAATACCAGAAAGATCAACGACAACCAAACCGGCATTCAACATAATTGGCAACAGGGGTATTATGTCATGGGCTTTCAGGTCGTTTTCGATTGCAGCATCAAAATCTCCATCCACAACACCGGCAAAGCCAATACAATTCAGATCGGTTTTGATTTCCAGTGCCTTTTTCTGTACCTTTTCGATCCCTCGCCTCAATTCGGTCGACTCAAACATACCTTCTGGGTTGGTGCAAGCAACTATACTCTTTTCCAACCTTTCAGTCCTCACAATTACTTTCCCCTTGTCTGAAAGCCAATGTTTTCGGGTAACTGGATCACTGATTGCACCTAAGCAAGCTTCACCCTTAAATAATAATCCTATCAAGGTTCCAAAATTGCCTGCTCTCTTTGCCAGAAACTCCCTCGTACCATCCAAAGGATCCAGCACCCATATCCAGTCAGCGTCTGGATGAAAGGATCCAAATTCCTCTCCCTGGATTCCATGGTCTGAATATTTTGTTAATATCGTGGTCCGCAATACCTCTTCTGCCTCCCGATCAGCTCTGGTTGCGGGTGTATTGTCTGATTTGGTTTGAATATCGATATCTGCGCCTTCACAATAGTCCTTATAGGAGTCTCTGATGACTTCATCGGCTTTGTGAAGTAACTTATCCCTTGTGAATGTCAGCAATTCCTCAGTAATCATTACTGCTTGTCCTCAAATGGGTTGGGAATGAAATCAGTCTTTGGGATATAAGTCAAATCTGTTGAAATTGAACTGTCTACTTGAACACTCTCTGTGCGTTAGTAGGATTGTCAGATTGTTGGGATTGGAACATTGTAATGTTCAATCAAGCATTTTTTCAATTGGCAAAACCATGATGGAACTGGCACCCATAGCCTTCAAATCCTCCATGGTATTCCAAAAAACACCCTCATCACAAACTGCATGTACAGCAACAAGGTCATCCCGACCTTGCAGGGAAAGAATGGTTGGTGCTTCCGAACCTGGTAGAACTGACTTGATCTCCTCCAGCCTTTCAATTGAGCAGTGGAGCATGATGTATTTGCTTTTCTTGGCTTCCTGGACACTTCGTAGCCGTAGCATCAATCTTTCCAGGAGATCTTCCTGGGCAGAGTTCAGGTTATTGTTCCTGATCAGAACGGATTGACTTTCAAATATTGTTTCAACTTCCTTGAGGCCGTTTATGGCCAGTGTTGTACCGGTTGAAACCAGATCACAAATCGCGTCGGCCATTCCCATTCGAGGGGCAATTTCGACTGCTCCCTGCATTGGTACAATACCACAATTCACATCCTGCTTCTCGAGGTATTCCTTGAGCAATCCCTGATAGGATGTTGCAATCCGCTTGCCCTCAAATTCCTTTATACCTTGATAATTATAAGAGTTGGGGACGGCTAGTGATAATCGGCATCGTCCAAAGCCCAATTCCATGAGTGTCTGAATACTTTTCAGTCGGGTACTTGAAGTGATGGACTGTTCATTGAGCAATATATTCTGGCTAATTATTCCAATATGGCAGGCGTTCGTTGCCACGAATGTTGGAATATCGTTAACCCTTACAAAAAAGACATCAAGGGGGAAATTCTGAGCCTTACAAACGAGCTGATCCTTACTTTTCAGTAAGTCAATACCGCAACGCTCGAGCAGAGCACGTGATTCATCTGCCAGTCGGCCACTTTTCTGAATCGCCAAATTAAGGCGTTGTTCGTTGCTCATATAAAACTACTTTCTTTTTATAACTGATAAGTAATATTTTGTTGGCATTCAAGATTTTATGTTTAAAGGAACTGGTATTAAGTATGAATGACTCAGCAGATGATAAATTATCCGCTAAGTTGGACATACTTCTAGAGGTATGTAAAGACGAAATTTCTGACCAAAATGCAAGGAACAGAGATTTCGGAATAAAGACGGCAGGATGCCTTGCTTTAAACCTTGCGCTTATTAATGCTATTGATTTTACTAACACACTTACAATTGCCATAGTCGGGTTGGAATTTATTTTGGGAATATTTTTTGCAGGCAAGGTACTTATACCATCAGAGTGGTTTAGACCGTTTTCTCCAGATGGGGTCGTGGAATACGAAAAACTATATCAGTCCGCTGATGCTGATATGTTGGTAAATAAATTGTTACAAGGGTATTCCAAAGCCATTGAAAAGAATAGGGTAAAACTATCCCACAAGGCTACTTACCTCAGCAGGCTCTACAAAATAACCTTTATTCAAATCATAACATGTTTATTTTTGCATTTCATCATATTTTTTTAGACCCTGGCGGTACCTCTTGCTTGGTAGGAACAGGTTGGGTTCCTGGATGAGGCGGTTTACTTGGTGTTTCCTTGTCTTTGCTCATTTCACAAATCCATAAGTTTGAGGCAGTATCTTTCCCTACCAAATTTGTACCTTGGTGAGGATATTTATCTGATATAGTTTACTTGATTCTATCCTAGCAATCAATAGTTAAGGCAGCATTTTCCCTGTTGTCTGCTGCGTTGTGAATTACTCTTTCCAAGTTCCAAGTTTTCACAGTAAAGTTCATCTAGTTCACCTTTCTTTCCCTTCTTATTCTGGATAAGCAGGGCTTAATCCATTGAAAGCCTTGATGACACTTATTCCATCCCTTGTCAATTCTTTGCCACAAGCTTGATAAACTTCCTTGTAATTTCTGAAAGGTAATGGGTAGAACCATTTGGGTAAGGATAGTACATCCAATGAAAATGTAAGACCCTTCATTTCTGGTTCATTATTGATTAGATGTATGCTTTCCCTTGCTTTTTTTAAGCAATTAAGGACTCCTCCACGTTGTCCATGATCGGTATAATATTTTTCTGGGGCGACAACCTTCAGTACTATATTTGTGGCTGACATCAGTTTATCGTCAAAAAAATTAAGCTTGTCCTGATGCCTTCGACAATAAAGATAAATTGCTCCATAACGGAGAATCTGTTGCACTGCCTCTTTGGGATTATCGCTGTCCCATTTCAATTCTGTTAAACACAATCTCTGTTTCTTTGGATCCCATTGGACGAGATCTATACACCTGCGTTTGTTTTTTTTCGGTCCACCTATACCAGAGGCAATTGGACATTGATTGTACCAATCATTCATATGATCATTTTTGGTCAGCAAAGTAACAGATCTCTCAAGTAATGCTTCTGGGGAGCAATTTTTTTTGGACATTTTCGTTTTTCGACGGAGTTTCCACAATTTTTTCGAATTCGTACTTGGATTTGGACAATTTTTCTGTATTTGACGAAGAATGGCTACTATATCATTTTTCCCACAAGTGCCATCTAGTAGTTTTACCATCGTTTTACCCTTTATTTATAATGAATTCCTACAGCGGGGGTATTTTAAAGCAAACTAGTAAGGAGCGAAATAAACATCAAGCAAAGTTCGGGTCTAAAATATGTCAATTTTTTCACCATTTATTTTTGAATAACAAAAGGGGTAGCTTGATGGATCCATTTATTGAATAGGGTTTTTCAACAAAACAATTACATGATTTTGGGGAAATTATTCCAATACAACTTATAAGTCATAGTACTTCATTTCCAAAAACCAAAGATCACAATTGCTCCTAAGAAGTTTTCAGATTAATCCAAGTTTTGACAAATGGTTTGATATAAAGTTTGCCTTGTGATCAAACTCCTCTAATTGAATAGACCTTTGGGTTCCTTCCCTGTACAGCTTGGTCGAAATTACTGTTTATCATATCATCACTTTGGCAAGTCGTAGTGACCAGAACACTTTTTGACAATGTTGTCCTTACAATTATATTCACTTTGATTGTGTATGAGGAATGTTTCAAATGCATTTAGAAAAGATTTTAAAAACTTCAATTTCACGCCTTAAACACGAAGAATTTGACAACATGGCCCAAATTAAGCAGGCTGTAATTCTACCAATCCTTCGTGAATTGGGTTGGGACGATTCAGATCCTAAAGCTTTCAGACCCAAGTGCGAAATTGCAAGTGATTTGTTCGACTATGTACTTTTTGACAGTGAAAAACCACAGATATTGATCAAGACTAAGCTGATAATTGATGATTATAGGGAACAAAATTCCCTACCGGGATTTCAGCCTAATCATATGATTTCATTTTTTATCTTGACAGATGGTAATCAGTGGGACTTTTATCGTTTCGTTGAAGGTATCCCATCGGCTAGCCTTTTTATTAGTTTGCAATTGGAAAACGAAAGTAAATTCCAAAAGAATTTAGAATCATTCAATGATTTCCTTCTGAAGTCTAACGTTTTATCGGGGAAATCTAGAGATAAGGCTTTTCAACAACATGCAAGGAATATGAGGCAAAAAAAAGCAAATGGTATCCTTAAAAATGTATATAAGACACTTCTTGAAGAGCCTAATATGATTCTTCGAGATCTACTGATTGAGAAAGTCGAGAATGAATGTGGAATCAGACCGGATATAGGTTTTACTGAATCCTTTCTTAAGAACCAAGGAGCACTTATTGAAATTGGAAAACCCACACACAAAGATTCTAAACCTTGGATCGGTAAAGGAGTAACTCTTCCCGAAGGTACACAATTACAAATGTATTATCGTGGCAATAGATATGCAGGAATAGTAAAGAATGGACTATGGGAAGTTAATGGAAATTTGTATAAAAGTCCCTCAACTGCAGCTGGAGATTCAGCACGAACAAAGGACGGTACGAATCCTAGTTTGAACGGTTGGAAATATTGGCAGGTGAAACGTCCTGAGGATGCCAATTGGATAAGCCTTGATGAATTGAGGTATTCAAATGATCAAGTTGAGGGTATAATTTTTGATGGAATTACGCTTGAATAATTATTGGCCGTTGCCTTTTTCAAGCCATGTTGAGCCAGATAACATAAGGCAAAATCATACTCCCTATTCCGAATCTAATCCAAAATTTTATTAGGTTGCTAAATACAAACTGTATCCACAATCAAATCAGAAATGATGTGTAATGGACTTTGGTGATTGGCAGGAAGTCTTTCTTAGAGGAATCATATTAATACCCTTCAAACTTCCAATTTTTTCCCAGATGATTATTTAGCCAATAGAATTTATCATAACCGGAAATAAATACAGATATTTCTCAATGTTGAAATATGATTCTAGTGGTACTGATTCACGGGGTAAAATAATTCCACCAAACGCATCTGCTTTAATCGAAGGGATGAGGGATTTTGGTTACAATCTTGAAACTGCCCTTGCAGACATTATTGACAATTCCATAACTGCGGGTTCAAGTAATGTCGAAATAATAACTGAAACTTTCTCCGATGATCCCTGGATTGCCATAAAGGATGATGGTGTCGGCATGACTGAGGATGAACTGGTGGAGGCTATGCGCCTCGGTTCCAAAAATCCAAGGGAAGAAAGAGCCTCAAAGGACCTAGGACGATTTGGATTGGGTTTGAAAAGCGCAAGTTTTTCTCAATGCAGAAAACTTGCCGTTTTGACACGAAAAAATGGAAAATCCTCATGTGCCCGTTGGGATCTTGATCATGTTGCCAATTGTAACGAATGGGATTTGGAACTAATCGAAGGTTCGAACATTGTTAAAGGAATTAATTTACGAAACAATTCAGGTACTGTCGTAATTTGGCAAAAACTTGATCGGCTTTCAGGAGGAGTGAAAAAAAATAGGAAAAAGTTAATCGCACATATCAACTCGGAACTAGCTCGTTCCGAGTATCATTTGAGACTTGTATTTCACAAATTTCTGGAGGGGCCGAGTCCTCCTCTCAAAATTACATTAAACGGACGAATTCTGGAACCAATAGACCCCATGGCCTCAAAACATTTGGCCACCCAACTTGGTCCAGAAGAAACCTTGAAATCAAATAATAGAACGGTTTCCTATCGCTGTTACACCTTACCACATCACAATAAGATGACCCAAGAAGAATGGGATGAACTAGGAGGCCCCAAAGGTCATTTGCGAACCCAAGGATTTTATGTCTATCGGGAGAAGCGTCTGATTATCGCTGGAAGTTGGCTCGGTCTAGCAAAACAGACAGAGCTTACCAAACTATGCCGTGTTGCCATTAACATACCCAATACTATGGACTCGGAGTGGAAAATTGATGTAAAGAAAGCATCCGCACAATTGCCACTAGGAGTTAGAGATAGACTCAAGAGAATTACAGAACGATTGGGTGTTTCTTCAAAGCGAACATACAGAAGGAAAGGAAATGTTCTTGTTGAGCAAACTCGTTATCCCCTTTGGAACAGAATTAAAACAGATAACAATGTTATATTCAGACCAAATCTTGGTCATCCCGTTTTCAGTATGTTTTCTGAGAAATTACCACAAGAATTCCGACAAGAATTTGAACAGTGTTTAAAATTAATTGGTACCGGACTTCCTATTGATGCATTACATGCAGAATTTGCTGGTAATGCTGAGGCTGTGGTTGCAGATGAAGTAGACTTCAAAGATCTTGGGAATCTTGTTTTTACCTTGGTGGATGCCCTGAATAAAAACAATATTTCAAAAGAAGATATTTTGGATGCTCTACAGTGCCATCCGGTGTTTAGGTCAAATTGGGATATAGCGACTAAATATCTTGAAGATTATTTTGTCGAAAAGGAATCATGATAACCCCCCGCGAAAAAGTACTTAGTATTGTTCAAGCTGTTCAGGTCGGCGAAAAAAAGAAAACTGGAGGTGAGTTACGAAAATTGGTCCAAGATACTGCACTAGTTTTTGCACCCGACCTCGGAGATGATGAACTCGAAAGAATTGCTCGCGAAATAGAAACCAAACAGGGAATCAAAGCAGGATTAGAAGCGGTTGTAGACAGTTCAGATTTCAAACCTTGGCTAGATGAAGCAAAAAGAGAGATTGATCCATTTTATTGGAACAGATACCTAAATCTTTTGAAATTCAAGGGATTACCTAGTGATGTTGTAATATCAATTGATAGGGTTACTGAAAAAATCTTGGATAGACTTGGTAATCCAAGATTAACCAGTCAATGGGACCGACGTGGAATGGTTGTCGGCGAGGTACAAAGTGGTAAGACAGCAAACTATACTGGTCTTATTTGCAAAGCAGCAGATGCTGGATACCGACTAATAATAGTGATCGCGGGCCTTAGTAACAATCTGCGAAATCAAACACAAGCAAGGATTGACGAGGGTTTCATTGGAAGGGATACTGGAAAATCCAATGCAGGATTATTTGGTGGCTATAGACATGTAATCGGTGTAGGTGAATTTGACAGTCGGAATACACCAGTAAGTCTTACGAATACTTTAAAGGATTTTAATAGCGAAACAGCTAATACGAATACAAGTGAGATTGACTCTTACAAGGTTCCTGTAATCCTTGTTGTTAAGAAAAACCACATCACACTTCAAAACCTTATTGGATGGTTACGGGATAACAGTACTCGTGGAAATCATGAAATGATTGATCAACCCATGCTTCTAATTGATGATGAAGCTGATAATGCATCAATCAATACAAAATACTCTAAAGACGACACTACTAAAATCAACGGCCAAATCAGAGACCTGTTAAACTTGTTCCACAGGAGTTGTTATGTTGGCTATACTGCAACACCTTTCGCAAATATTTTCATTGATCCTGACAACAATGACGAGATGTTTGAAGAGGACCTTTTTCCCCGTGATTTCATTATAGGTCTTGACGCGCCGAGCAACTATTTTGGACCAACAAGGATATTTGAATTAGGTCTTCCAGATTATGAGGAACCTACTTGGCTCAGATTCATCACGGACAATGAAGATGTCTTACCAATAAGGCATAAGATTGACCATGTAGTAGACGTATTACCAAGATCTTTAATCAAATCCCTTCGAACATTTCTCTTGGCAAGAACCATAAGAAACTTGCGTGGTCAAGAGGACCAGCATTGTTCAATGTTGGTTAATGCTAGCAGATTTGTTGCCTTACAAGGACAGATTCGGAATCGACTGCATGAATCCCTATTACAAATTCAAAATTCGGTACGGATTAATGCAAGCAATCAAATAAATGGATTAAGCGATCCTGAAATAGCCAAATTGTATGAAGTTTGGAACAGGGAATATTCCGGTTTAGAATTTGATTGGAATCAAATACAAAAAGAGTTACACGATGCTATTGCCTCAGCAAAAATTGTTGAGGTAAACAGTTCTGCGAATGAACTGGACTATTCCGCATCAGTTAAACGTGGGCAAACTGTAGTGGTTATTGGTGGATTTTCCCTATCAAGAGGATTGACTTTAGAAGGATTAACAGTTTCATGGTTCCTACGTAACTCAATGATGTATGATACTCTCATGCAGATGGGTCGATGGTTTGGTTATCGAGATAATTATGAGGATCTGTGTAGGATATGGATGACTTCAGAATCGGTAGAATGGTACTCATTTATTGCTGAAGCCTCTGAGGAATTGTATGACGAACTCAGAAAAATGGAACAAGCCAAAGCAACACCTAAAATGTATGGGTTAGAGATCAGGAGTCATCCTGCATCATTAATGGTAACTGCTCGAAACAAGATGGGTGCCGGACAAAGAATTGTCACACAAGTGGGATTATCAAACAAATTTGTAGAAACATCTAAGGTAAGCATAAATAAGCATGATCTGGATTCCAATTTGCAGGTGGCAAAGAAATTTATTAAAAAATTTGATCAAGAGTTCTCAAAAGAAAATACGAAGTGGGGGACATTGATTCGTGATGTTCCTGTGGAGTTTATTGACGAATTTCTTGTGGGCTGGCGAAATGCCAGAGAAAGCACAATTACCGACCCCGGCCCAATCAGAAAATATATTAGTGAAAGACAACTGGATGAGTTGAAATTATGGGATGTCCTTATCCCCAGTTTAAAAAAAGGAGAACCCGACTATTCACTTGGATGGCAAATTATACCCATGCAAAGAGCTGTCGGATTACAGGATCTTAAACATGGTTTTATGTCCATTAGCGGTAAAAGAATGCGTGTTGCATCTAGAGGTTTAGAAGAAGCAGGTGTAGACTACAAAAAGGTGTTAGTAGCTCAGGAAAGATACCTGAATGAACCTAAGAACAAACAAATTGATGGAAGTAAAAATGTCAATTTCCCGGATCGGATTTATAGGGAAGTACGGAACAGAGGTTTATTTATCCTATACCTGATAAAGGCTAAACCACCTAAGGGAAAAGAAAGTAAAGCAGATACGGAGCAAATCCCTCCTGACCCCTTGGTTGCATGGGGTATAAGCCTCCCGGAAACATCTTATTCTAAAAAACAAGTAGAATATGTTGTCAATTCGATTAGATATAAGGAAATATTTGGACCTGAAGAAGATGATGAAGAAATTGAGGAGTGGTAGCCTTAACAAGCCTTCTCCTTGGGGGCAGCTTGAAATCGGAGATGCTCGCCGTGTAAAATTCGAAGGTAAATGGGAATTCTTCTGGGTGGTACTGGAGAACAATATGCCTGGTCTTATGCTAAAATTACCCGAATTTATTCAAAAACCCGATATACATTTACCTAAACTTAAGAACATAGAAATTTCCTTTCGGCTAGTAGCTGATGGGATGGCTTTCGTACTTGGGTTAAGAGAACAAAATCAAGTTGAAATTTTCGAGACTCTTTGCAGAAATGTTGTCGAGGCAGGAGAGACAGGAGAAAATGTTGAAGATGCCCTATCTAGGGCAATTCAACGTACAAGGCGATGGCACTTTCTGCTTCGTGGTGGAAAAAATGTCAATTTAACTTTGGAAGAACAACGTGGCCTAGTTGGCGAACTATCATGCCTTCGTGACCTAGTGTCAGGACTTGGAATAGATACCGCTATTGAAGCATGGGCTGGCCCATCCGGATCAATAAGGGATTTTGAACTCATTGGAAATTGTATTGAGGTTAAGACCAGGAAAGTTTCGGCCAGACCTTATATCTCAATTTCTTCAGAAGACCAGTTGGCTGATGTTGAGGGTTGTAGACTTTTCCTCCAAGTCGTGAATGTTGCCTCAGCAGTAATTCCAGAAGGTAAAAGCCTTCATGATTATGTTCAAATGACTAGTAAGATTTTTGAAAAATCAGATACTGCTTTTGAAAAATGGGAAGTGGCGCTTTATTCTACGGGTTATGATCCAATGCATGACTACGAAAATCGGCGGTGGCAATTGGAAAGTGTCAGTAATTATGAAGTTATTGAAGGATTCCCAAGAATATCTCCACCCTTGCCTCCTGGTGTAGAAAAAGTTAGATACAACCTGTCTCTTGAAAATTGTGAACCTTTCAAAATCGACCAAAATTTAAGCGAGGTCGTTAAAGGTAATCAATAATATGACTGATCTTCTTGAAAAATTTCATAAAACTTTGATTGCCGATGTACAGAGAGATGCAGACAGCGATGGTTTGTATGCTGTAGAATCATTCTTCGAAATGGTGGGAGAATTACTAACCGAAGCGGGAGAACTGGAAAGTTCGAATAGAGCTTATTTCTTTGGTACTGTTTCAGGTCAAACCGTACAAATAGATGGATATGGTGGTGATCCAAGTGATAGTGAAGGAATTTTAAGTTTGATACTTTGTGATTTCAAAATCACCAATAACCTACGTCTAATATACAAAAATGACCTCACTGTATTGGTTAATCGGATGTACAGGTTTCTTGTAGCAAGCAGAAAGGAAATATTTCGTAGGGGGCTTGAAGAAAGTAGTGAAGGGTTTTGGGTAGCTGATTTAGTATCTTCAAGATGGAAAAAGATCAATAAAATCAAGCTCATAATTTTAACCAATGCAGATTCAAGAATGCGTGCTGATGCTGAGCTGGTAAAAGATATTGATGGAAAACCAGTAACTTTTAGTATCTGGGACCTAAAACGGATTAAGCAGTTCATGCAGCAGGGGCAAGTACGTGCAAACCCAACTATAAATTTCGAGACAGAATTTGAGGGAGGCATTCCCGTATTGGCTGTATCTGGTAATAAATCTACGTTTAATAGTTACCTAGCAGTAATCTCTGGACCAAAGTTGGTAGCTATTTATGACAAGTGGGGACCACGTCTACTAGAAGCAAATGTACGAAGTTTTCTTCAGGCCAGAAGTAAGGTTAACAAGGGAATTCGTAAAACAATCCGTGAAGAACCACTCATGTTTTTCTCTTATAACAACGGGCTCAGTGCCACAGCGGATTCTCTGGAAATAAAACAATACGATGATGGTCTCCGTCTGGTTAAGGTTGATAATCTTCAAATTGTAAATGGTGGCCAAACTACAGCCTCACTCCATGCCGCTCTGAAGGAAAATCGGAAAGAGTTGGAACAGGTCTATGTTCAACTGAAATTGACAGTTATACCACCAAAGGATTCTGAAAAGGTTGTACCTCTAATATGTGAGTTTGCCAATAGTCAGAATCGTGTGAATGCTGCAGATTTCTTTGCAAACCATCCCTTTCACATTAATACTGAAAAACTTTCACGCAGTATCCTTTCTCCAGCAGGCCAGAACGGATATCGGGAGACTAAATGGTTCTATGAACGATCCAGAGGTCAATATGCCGATGAACGAAGTCGAAGAACACCAGCAGAACGTAGGAAGTTTGATGCTGAATACCCAAGGCGACAGTTTCTAACCAAAACCGATCTAGCAAAATATGAAAATACATGGGAATGCAAGCCGCATGTAGTAAGTTTGGGTGCACAGAAAAACTTTGCTGAATTCGCTCGCAATATGGAAAAACGTTGGAGTGCTTCTGGTACCGACTTTCATGACCGATGGTTCAAACATATGATTGCAAAAACAATATTATTTAGAGCAACTGAGCGTCTTGTATCCGATTCGAATTGGTACGAGGGAGGGTATCGTGCCAATATAGTAACTTACGGAATTGCCAAGCTCGTCCATGATGTTATGAAAAAGGACAAGTTAATTGATTTGGATAAAATCTGGCTTCAGCAGGACATTTCATCTCATCTTCGCAAGGCTCTGCTAAAGTCTGGCTCAGCAGCCCAAGATGTTATTACAAATCCTCCAGAAGGTGTAAGGAATTTCAGCGAATGGGCAAAAAAATATCAGTGTTGGGAAAGACTTATGGATAACCTATTGGATTATCCAGAGGGCTTTGAAGCTACACTTGTACCTTTAGAAGAAAATAGAAAATATGATAGAAAAGCATTTAATAAGAAAGCACGTGATGCTAGAACATACAACGAAGAAAAGGTTCATCAATTGGGTGCCTCATATTGGGATAGGGCTTGGAACTGGGCCAAGACAGAAGGTCTTCTGACCCCAAAAGAGTTGGGTGTAATCAGGTTCTGTTCTGGTATTCCAAAACGCAAGCCGTCTCATAAACAATGTTATGTTGCTTTAGCTGCATTAGAAAAACTCAATAATGAAGGATTTCCTGAAAACCTATAACGTAGCTTAAATCGGCTCAGCTAGCACTCAATACTTTCGAAATTAACTTGGCAATCTGGTAGGAAAGGTATGGAGGAACAGCATTTCCAACTTGTATGTATTGATGAGTGCGATTACCAAGGAATAGGTAATCATCAGGAAATGTTTGTAACCTTGCTGCTTCTCGAACCGTAAGGCTACGACATTGTAACGGATCTGGGTGTATGAAATAATTGCCATCCTTTGAAATATGACATGTAACTGTGGTTGATGATTTATCAAAAAGTTGAACTCGGAAACGGTCATTAAATTTCCCACTGTGCCAATTTCTATGATTGGGGCTCAATTCATGTGGGAAATCAGAAGCTTTCGGGCTATATTCTTTGATCTTGCCAAAAGCTGCAGAAAATAAATATCTTTTAAGATCAGAAGTCATGTGCCCTCGGGTTTCATGTTGGGCAATGGTTCTCAATTCATTCCGTTCTATCCATTTCTTCAACACATCATTGGATTTGCCGTAATTAGAGGGTAATTTTGTCGAGCTTCGATGCTTAGGGGCGTTTTTGTTGATTTTTTTGGATATATCAACAAAAACATTACGAAGTTTCTTGTCATCTTCAATAATGGCACTTTCTGAAAGTGATTTTGCAGATTCACTTACAATATCAACCCAATCTCCAAAATTATCCTGTCCTTTACTGATTCCACTACGTAATTTAGGCAAGTTTCCGATTATATCTTTAACAGTCCTTTCAGTTCTATCTATTTCAATACTAACCTCGGTTGCTCGTGAAGACAGATCTGATCTTATACCAACAATAAATAAACGATGGCGTCGCTGAGGAATGCCAAATGTTTCAGCACGGATAATATAATCTTCAGGTTTCGTGGATTCCTTAAAATAAGCATGGTTTTCATTGATCACGATTGAGCGTAGGTCATAAAGATGATCCTTACCTGTACCAAGCGAGGAAAGATCTTCCATCAACATTTCGAAAATTTTACGATTCTGGATGGATGATGAAAGCATACCCTTGACATTTTCCATAAGAAAAATAGCAGGACGTAACTTATTGATTACTCTGATGTATTCACGAAATAAAAATTGTCGTTTGTCTTCTTCAGGAATATAGTATTTATTGCTACTTGACCGGACACGACCTGCGATAGAGTAGGCTTGGCATGGCGGTCCTCCGATCAGGATCGTTTCATCGAATTTTTTGCGTATTCTAGCAAGTGCAGAATCTAATTTTCCTCTTGTACCACGAGAACCAAGTTCAAGTTCGAATATTTCATCACGTGCATCCTGCCATGCTTCACTATCCACTTCCTCCCAGTTGGGTTCGATTATTGAACCAGCGTGAAAATCAATAAACTCTTGGGGTAGTTTATTGTACCGGTGTTTGTATTTTCGTAAAAAGGCTCTCAATTGAAGTGTTCTGTTTGCTACATTGTCCTTTTCTACCGACATTCCTATTTCAAATGGTGGATTTCCGTCACTTCCAATTGATGCAAATCCCTCCCCTAGGCCACCAGGCCCAGCAAATAGATCGATTACACCAATGGGAGCAGACAATTTAACCTCAGAAAACAATCTTGTTAATGATTTATATAATGGGATTCCGGATTGGAACCAGGTAAAAAATTATGGCGGATATAGTAGATAAACAAACAAGATCCCGAATGATGGCAACTATCCGGAGTAAGGACACAAAGCCTGAAATGGCTCTACGCAAAGTATTACATGCGAGGGGTTTGCGGTATAGACTACATGTGAAGAATATATTTGGCAAACCGGATTTGGTTTTTAAAAAATTTAATGCAGTTGTATTCGTGCATGGTTGTTTTTGGCATCGACACGAGGACTGTCGTTTCTCCTCTATACCCTCAACTCGCAGAACCTTTTGGCTGAATAAATTGAATTCAAATGTAGAAAGAGATCAAATTGTTCTTAAGAAACTTCTGGAATCTGGATGGCGTGTTGCCAAGGTTTGGGAATGTGCATTAAAATACCCTGCTGAGGTTGACATTTCAGTATTGAAACTTGTGGAATGGTTGGAAGGCAGTAATACAGAAATAGAAATTTCTGCACCAAATTAGTAACGATTAGTCTGGAGTACATTGTATTCACAAACTCCATCTTTCTGAAACCCCCTAATGGCAAACAATCATGTTAATAAACTTATTCCTGTAACTGAATTCAAACATATATTTCAGCATCTGGGCCTAGGGTTTATGACCTTGGAAAATCGGATCTTAATGGGCTTAATGCATACCGGGTTAGAGGAAACCGAGGATTGGAATAGGGTACCACAATTCTATTCGGAAAGAGTTCATGGGAGTGTTAGCCTCATGTTTACGGGAGGTATAGCTCCCAACAAGGAAGGTGTCGTATTCCCAAACGCTGCTGGTTTGTTTTACAAGAAAGACCTTGATGGATACAGATATCTAACCGGAAAAGTTCACAACGCTGGTGGAAAAATTACAAAGCTAATTCTTCATGCTAGTCGCTATGCCTATAACGAGAATTGTGTTGCGTCTTCACCAATAAAATCACAGATTTTGCCCTTTAGACCAATAGATTTGGTTGAGGAAGGGGTTTAAAAACAAATCTCTCGACTTTGACACTTTAAGGTCTTGAACTCCTTTCACATGGGGATTATCCATTTGGAAGAGGCACTGCAAAGATACTTTTAAAATCATTTCCAACGTCATGTACACATTATCCCACACCATGATAGCAACACAACCCTCATTTTCACTCACTGACAATTCCAGCCAATTTTCCCTCTATCTTCATCTGCCAACAGGCAATTCCCTATCCAATCAGTAGCCAACAGAAAACCATCCATCTTCCCTTAACCCAGTGGCTCAAATTTCACCCGTTACTGACACAATGCCTATCTCTTTGTAGAGGTGGCTATTAATCTGATGGATACCGGTTGTCATCCTTGAGGGCTAGGAAATTGGCTATTGTTCTTTCCGGTGGTGTGTCTCGGGTCAGTTTTTTGGCCTTGATGGCCATTTCAACTTCTTCCGGGGACCACAGTGTGTGATGGGGGGGGTGATGGTGCATTCTGGTTTTGGTATATCCTGCGAGTTTTTGCAACTGTGCGAGTTCCTCCTGATTTGAGGTCATATTAGATGACTCTCTGTCGTGGTTGTCCCTTATCTTCATTAGGGAAGCTCTGTAAGCGTTGTACGGAAGTTTTATTGTGTTGGGGAATTTTTTGGTACGTATGAACATGGCCATTGGTGAGCCTCTCTTGTAGTTGATGTTATTGTGTTGGGTGTTAATAGAGAGGTTATATTGGTCATTGGTGCACATTAATATTTCGTAGTCACTACAAAATAGTTTGTACGAATCTCACTAGTCCAGAGATAGATACAATTGGCGTACAGGGATTAGAGAAAAGGTAAAATAAGGGCAAAGTTTCAAGGTCGGGAGATAAAGTGGCTATTTCTCAAAATAACAGTAATTGTTATTTCTAGTCGTTCACTAAACCTCAAACTAATGAACGGATTGTAGGTTGAATGATGAGTGTTAAAAAAGCAGCTTTGCAAATTTTGAGGAGTGTAGAAGAGCCACTACATTATAAAGAGATCACCAAAAGGATTATTGAATCTGGTTTGTGGTCCAGCGAAGGAAAAACACCTGAGGCTACAGTTTGTTCCAGTCTAAATAGTGATATCAATACCAATGAAAACCAATCCGCTTTTATGAGGGTTGCACCAGGAAAATTTTCTCTTCGGAAATTCCAGAAGAATGAAAAACAAGATAGCCGTGGTAGCATCAATAGTAGGATTTATATGAAAGGTGGGTATTCCTTTCTGGCTTCGGCGGAAAAGATTCTTGAACAGTCTGGAAAGCCCATGCACTACAAGGATATTACTGAAAAAGCCCTGAAAAAGGGGGTGTTATTTACTACAGGTAGGACACCAGAAGCCACCATGAATGCTCAATTGGTAACTGAACTCAAAAGGGCAAAGGCCAGTGGCAAACCTACTCGATTTATTCGTTCGTCACCTGGACATTTCAGCCTATTAAAGTGGATGAAAACTGATCTACCATCTCAAATTAACACACACAATAAAGAGATAAGAAAAAAAGTTTTGGCTAGGCTAAAAGCACTAAACCCGGATCAGTTTGAAGAACTTGTTGGGCAGCTACTTGCTGAGATGGGTTTTGAAAGTATTGAAGTAACCAAATACCACAACGATGGAGGTATAGATGTCCGGGGTACACTACTGATTGGTGATGTGGTTCGTATCAAGATGGCTGTCCAAGCAAAACGTTGGAAGGGCAATATCCAGACCCCAATTGTTCAACAGGTTCGCGGGAGCCTTGGAGCGCACGAACAGGGATTGATCATCACTACCAGCGACTTTAGTAAAGGTGCCATCGAGGAGGCCATCCAGTCTGATAAAACTCCTGTGGGTTTAATGAACGGCAAACAGTTAGTTGCACTCATGATGGAATATAACATTGGGGTTCGCCGAAAGTCACATGACCTCTTTGAGCTGGAGGAACTACCCATCGCAGAAAAAGAGAACGATATAATAGACTAGAGGCTGAAATGAAAAGCAGGCTAAAGAACCTTTACAACTACCTGATTGAAAGTAATAAGCACAATATTGATGGCTGGCATGGTGCCTATCGTGAGTTTTGTGGAAAAGTCGGGCAAGTCCGTGAACGCATTAGCAAAGGGGAAGGATTGTCTGAAAATGATGAAGATTTTCTGAGGAAACTTCTTTATGAAAAAAATAATGGAATTGCTTCTCGCGGTCAGTCTGTTCTGAGTGATGAAAACTTCAAATTATTTATAAAAAATGAGGATTTTCTATCCGCACTGGAAAAATTCATCCTGAATCCCAACAAAGAGAATTTTAGAAATTTTGGTGATGTGTGGTCAGCCCAAGGTAAAACAAACAATCCGGTCCTTGTCAATCGTGTAGCGGCAGCCTGTACGCTTGAAGTTTCCACAACAGTTGATTCCGCAAAATTCAATCAAATCTTCAGTTGGTTAATAAAGGAAGGAATTATCCCGGAGTATCCCCCAGATGAAGATCCAGATTGGTTTTCGAAAAATAATTACTTGTTAAAGTTCATCAAAGATGAGTTTGTCGATGAACTTAGGTCCCAAAAAACGGATGAATTTTACCTGAGCATGTTTGTATGGCTACTGTATGAGAATCTGCTCAGCCCATTCAGTCTAAAAAAACAAATTGTAAAATACGGGGCTCCCGGAACTGGAAAAACATACCAGGCTCGTCAACAAACCTCTCTTTTGTTTGATATCTGGAAAGAGGAATTTGCACCAAGTAGCAATTTTACACATGAAAGTCAGATTGAACTGATACAATTTCATACCTCTTTCAGTTATGAAGACTTCATGGAAGGCTTACGCCCTATTCTAGATAGTAACGGGGTTGCACAGCTGACATTACAGAATGGTATTTTTAAGGAATTTTGCCTTAAAGCCGGGAAGTGGGAAATTGATGTTTATGGTCTTGGACTAAAAAAGGACTGGGAAAAAATAACAATCGCTGAGCTTCATAACCATAGAGAAGAATTACCAGAACCTCACTGGCAATACATATTTGAAATCTCTGATACATCCAAACTTGTTTCCGATGCTGTACCACCATTCTTCTTCATTATTGATGAGGTTAACCGGGCTGAGTTGTCTCGTGTTTTTGGTGAACTGATGTATTGTCTAGAGTATCGTGGTGTCAAAGGTAGCGTCAAAACTCAATATGCTAATTTAAACAACGAGCAAACTGGTATGCTTCGGATTGATCAGGTGTACCGATTTTTTATTCCAACAAACCTTTATCTGATCGGAACGATGAATACCGTTGATCGAAGTGTAGAAATTTTTGATTTCGCTCTCCGACGCAGATTCCGTTGGGAAGAAGTCCCACCGGATACAGGTCTGTTGAGATACCATCTTAATCAGCACCGTAAATCATGGGCTCCCCTTGCGGACAATCTTGAAAAGCTGAACACGGAAATAGCCAAAGAGCCTTTACTGGGTTCTGATTACCAAATCGGACACGGCTATTTAATGAATTTGGAGTATTCCAGAAATCTCACAGCCGCAGAGGTAAGAGAACGGGTTTGGGATGACAGTATCAGACCTTTACTACAGGAATACCTGCGCGGTACCGGCAAAGAAGATCAACTCATTGGTTCTTTTGGTAAAGTGTTCGGTATTTAAATTGTGTGGCTTTTCGACATCATAAAGAACGGAACACTGGTCGATAACCAATCTTATTTGGTCAACGAAGGTGTATTAACCAATCAACGTTTTCCAGAACCAATTCAGCTTCACGCCAGAGAATATCGTCAAAGGGGAAAAGTATGGAATAACGAACCTGCTATTTGGCATTTTCTGAATTCAGTTTCTCGCGATGTGGAAAAAACGCTGGAGGACAACATTACCAACGCTCTCATCCTTTTCAACGACGACGAATACGAACATAATACTGATGGCGGATTTATCGGTGTAACCGGCACTGATGCAAGAAATTTTACACTTGGTACTGGCAATTTAATTGGCTTTGTTAAGCGTGGTGATTACTCCCTTAAAATTAGTTCTCGGTTTGGTGATGCTTTCCTAAAGTACATCATTGCCGATGCCGATGGTTTTCTTGAAATGGATAATATTGGTGGTGAAAGTCATGACATTGGATATGAGTGGCTCCTTGCTTATCTTTGGAATATCAAATTTAAGAGGGCCTATCGGTTGGGATTACCCAAAACCTATATAAAACAGATTGAACGAATTTCCCCTGTAAGAGGAACAATTAATGCCTTTGACTATTTCCAAAACACCTTCTCGGGAAAATATTTATGTTCCTACCGAGAACACAGTTATGTCAGCCCAGCGACCTCATTATTCCTCAAAGCGTATGAAACGATTAAACATTACTCTTTCTGTCAAGCTACAAGAAGTGTTTATAATGCATTTCTTACTGCCAATCAGGGTGTAAAAAGAACACGTCAGGAAATTCTGGGAACTCCATTTTATACCAATCCGTTCTACAAAGATTACAATGTTTTGATAGATTTATCGAAGCAAATCGTCACTCAGCAGGGCTCGGATTTTGATACCCAGCATGAAACAAACGCTTTCTTTTTTGATATATCAATGCTTTTTGAGTATTTCATCAGAAAACTCATCAAACGAGATGGGATACACCTACTCAGCAAATTTGAACAGCGCTACTTAATCCCATCCGGAGCTCTCAGCAGTTACAAGCGTAAAATTGAACCTGATCTTGTTTTTGAGAACATTGGCAGACTTTACGTCTTTGACGTGAAGTACAAGACCTTTGATCCTCAATACGGGGTTAATCGGGAAGATCTTTTCCAACTGCACACATACATAGGTCAGTATAGCAATAATGCCATAATGGGTGGTTGTGGTTTTATTTACCCGATGTCTGAAGAAAAGTGGACAGCAAACAATATGGACAAAACCCGTGGATTAATTTCAGAAATAATCCGGCAGCAAGGTCAAGAAATTCCTTTTCATGTCCTTTTCTTGAAAATTCCAGACAATTCATATCTGGATTTTAACAATCTCATGCGCAATCAATGTGATATGTTTATAGACACCCTTCGCTCAGTACTTCAATGAAGACGCCGAATGTTAAGTTAGGTTTAATAGCTCGGTTCAAATAGCTCAAAATTTCTTGTCCTGAAAACGAGTTATTTTACAACCGCTAAATCTAACTAAGGATCCAGATTGCAAACCATATAGCGTGGTTTTTGGGAAGAATTAACCTGTATGATAGAACCAAATATAAAAACTAAAATAGCCTTTTCAAAGCAATTTTATTGTGATTCGTACCCTCTTCCACCTTCAATTCCTCTAGAATTTCATTGGCCTTCCCATGTTTAGTGCCAATAACCGCCTTGTGGATTCTTTCAACACTATCCAACACACAGACCTCTGCCACAGCACCCTCCTTTCCAAATTTATTAAACCTGAAATCAAATTGATAATCTTTAAACCGTTTAAATAGTCCCATGTCCCTTGGTTGAGGTTTATAAAACGTGCTTCCACTATTAATATGTGAGAGCCGGATATTTTGTTCTTCCAATTCCACCAACTTCTTAGTGTCCACTAGAAGTACATCATGATATAACTCGGAATATACTTTAGCAGAAATCATTGATTTAAGTCGTTTTTTCGTAGGCCAGAAGAAGACCATTGAATTTATTAAATCGTACCACTGCCAGGGTTCGACGTTTTTTGGAAGTGCTTTTTTGAGTTTCTTCTCATTCAAAGGCTTTTGATCCCTAAGAATTGCAGAAGGTCGACCTGGGCAGTTGACCTTTACCCAACACTCCCGACGTACTTGGGTAAGGGTTTTGAATTCATCTCCTTCCTTACCGTAGGATCTTAGCAACTCTTTGGAGGAAAGCAGTCCGTACTTCTGAATACTTGGCCAACTGCCACCCCAAGCAATGTGGTAAAGGGTCGGATAGTACTTGTACAATTGCGCGGATCGCATTAACACTTCCTCCGTTCAATTACAGACTTGTAGTTGGATTTGATGCTGATTATCGTTCAAGATACACCTATCAACAACAAATACTGTTTGTGAAATTTTGAATTTCTTTAGAAATCCTTCTATTCCCTTCTAGTACAGGAAATGCTGGGGCAAGTTCACCAAAAGCCTTGATGAGGTTAATTTATTTCATGTATTTACATATAATTTAATCAGGTTTAGTATCGAAACACGAAGGGAAGGCACGAAATCTGTAATCGGATTCGCCTACCAAATGATGTCAAACATGAGGCAGTACTAGAAGGTAATAGGCTAGCAAAAACCATCATATAACCAAAAGGAAAGGTGTTTTTGGAAAGAGCCCGGGGCAAATTCGAAATTTTTGTAGCAATACTTAAATTTTTGTTCAAGTAGAACGTGGCTTCTGAAGGGGTGGATCAAGTTCATTCCTTAGATCACAAACTGTTCTGTATAACAAGGGCAGATCGTCCGTGATTGAGGACCAGATGAGCGTTTCTTCCAGATCATCATAATTATGAACAAGAACATTCCTGAAATCTATTACGTCCGAAATATCTGGTATTCTTGCTGCTATTTCGGGATGATGCTCACGCAGTCGTCTCATTGCTTCACCAATGGTAATGAACCAACGTTCCACGGCAGATCTGTTGTCAAAATCCTAGGAAAAGGATTTCAAATCCAAATTTGAGGTGACTCTCCGTATATGATCAGAAGCAGTAATGATGTCTTCCAGAAGTACTTTGGGATCAGGCGGCATAAACCACCTCACGGTCGCGATTGATTGCTTCCTGGAGATATTTTTTCCTGACTGAACCAACAGTTAACAGGTCCACTTCCCTGCCAAGAGTTTTTCGTAAGTCCCTGATCATACCAAAATACCTTTTCGACAGTCCCGGCAGGAGTGGTGGGTTGTACTCAACCAGGAAGTCGGCATCGCTGGTTTCAGGATCAAAATCCTCTCCTCTGGCAGCTGAACCGTAAATCTCCAGTCTTGCCACATTGTACTTCCGACAGACCTCGGCAATCTCTTCTTTCTTGTCGGCGATGAGTTGGTGCATGATAACACTCCGTTACTATGTCCTCTAATTCATATAGTGTAACTGGGACTACTGGCAAGAACTGAAATTGAAGGTACATGAAAGCACTCAGATTATTGTTCAGGTCGAAAATTTCCTACTCCTGCATTTATCGAAATCTTAACCGATTAATGAGTACAAAACTTCTGCTGAGATTTATTCAACCGAATAGAATGATTCTCTTAAGTTGCTTGCTGACCAGGTGAGTTCCTTCATCATACTTCCAGAGTGAAGAGGCTTCTGAAGCAAAATTTCATGATCGAATGTTTTGTTTCAAATTGTATCAAAAATTATGAAAATTGACTCATTGATTTAATAAGCCAAGTAAGTTTTTCTTTATGAGGAATTAGAACACTTATGCCTGAACCTGAATTCAAACATATATTTCAACCTCTGGACCTAGGGTTTATGACCCTGGAAAACCGGATCATAATGGGCTCAATGCATACCGGGCTTGAGGAAACCAAGGACTGGAATAGGGTAGCAAAATTCTATTCGGAAAGAGCTCGTGGAGGCGTTTGCCTCATGGTCACAGGAGGTATTGCCCCGAACAAGGAAGGTGCCGTATTCCCAAACGCTGCTGGTTTATTTTCAGAAGAGGATCTAGAGGGACACAGATTTCTAACTGGAAAAGTTCACAATGCTGGTGGTAAAATCGCTATGCAAATTCTTCATGCTGGTCGTTATGCCTATGGCAAGAATTGTGTAGCACCTTCTCCGATAAGGTCTCCGATTTCTCCCTTTACACCAATAGAATTGGATGAGGAAGGAATTGAAAAGCAAATCTCCGACATAACCGAAACGGCCGTTAAAGCTAGGGATATAGGTTATGATGGTGTGGAAATCATGGGATCCGAAGGGTACTTCCTAAACCAGTTCCTGGTGAAACGAACCAATCATAGAACTGACCATTGGGGAGGAAGTTACAAAAAGCGAATGAAACTCCCTGTAGAAGTGGTGAAACGAACAGTAAACGCCGTTGGTGATGATTTCCTCGTGATTTACCGACTCTCGATGATTGATCTGGTGCCGGAGGGATCAAATTGGGATGAGATTGTTCTTTTGGCCAAGGAGGTCGAGAAAGCAGGAGCAAAGATCATTAATACCGGTATTGGCTGGCATGAAGCAAAGATACCAACGATTGCAACAAGTGTTCCAAAATATGCGTTTTCTTGGGTCACCAAAAAACTTATGGGACAAGTTAACATACCCATTGTTACATCAAACCGTATCAATTCTCCCGAAACAGCTGAAAAAGTACTTGCTGATGGATGTGCTGATCTGGTGTCAATGGCTAGACCCTTTTTGGCAGATTCTGAGTTTATCAACAAGGCCAGAAGAGGTAAGTCAAAATTCATTGCACCTTGTATAGCCTGTAATCAAGCCTGTTTGGATCATACCTTCAACATGAAGATATCCACCTGCTTAGTAAACCCCAGATCCTGTCATGAAACCGAACTAAATTATGAACCAACTTCTGACCCAAAAAATATCTGTATAGTTGGAGCAGGTCCGGCAGGTCTATCCGCTGCAATAACTGCTTCTCAGATAGGCCATAAGGTTACTCTATTTGAAAGGGATTCTAGAATTGGTGGCCAATTACAGTTAGCAAGCAGAATTCCAGGAAAGGAGGAGTTTATTGGCCTGCTTGAGTGGTACAAAACCATGTTAGACGAAGTTGGTGTAAATGTTATCCTTGGTACAAGCCCCAATTACAAGGAATTATTGGATTTTGATCACATCATATTAGCTACAGGAGTAAAGCCCTATATACCCGATATTGAGGGTTTAGACCAACCCAGTGTTGTTACCTACAATGATTTAATTTGGGATCAATTTGACACCAAATGTACCAACTTTGCTATTGTAGGGGCTGGAGGTATTGGATTTGATGTTGCCGAATATCTATCACAGGAAGGAGATAGCCCCACTTTAGATACCGATTCATGGAAGAAACATTGGGGAGTTACTGACCCAGAAACCCACCGTGGAGGAATTATTCAAGGTTCACCCAAGCCAATCCCGATGAGCAGAAATATAACATTGATGCAAAGAAGCAGCGACCGAATTGGAAGAAAGTTGGGAAAAACTACTGGGTGGATACATAGATCCTCATTGAGAATGAAGGGTGTTAGGATGTTGACAGGTGTCACTTATAATCAAATCAACGAAAAGGGAATACTCATTACAAACCATGAGGGTGATACCGAGCAAATTGAAGCAGGTACAGTAGTTCTTTGTACTGGTCAAAAACCAGAATCTTCTCTAGCCACGGAGCTATTTCGTATAGGGCAAGAGTATCACCTGATTGGAGGATCAAAAAATACAACTGGACTGGATGCCAAAATAGCCATTGATCAAGGTACAAGATTGGCAATAACCCTCTGAAACTCTTGGTTATAATAGCATTTTGAATACTGAGTAATTCAATTGTTTGAGGGTAATAAAGACGTATTCATCCGTACTTATTTACTGTTAAAGTCGTTCCCTTTGATAAACGGAATTAAACTTGGTTAAGCCGATGAGGTTGGTATTAAAGTTTCCTCAAGGTAATTTATAAATTTTTCCACTTGAGTGAATTCATTTGTTTGAAATTCAAAACCAAACAAACTATTGGAGAGCTTTGAAGTTAAGCAATAATTTTTGACCGTGAGGTAACTGGGCTTGATTTTGATCTAAATCATGGAGGTGGTATTAAAACTATGCAATATACATCACCCATAAACAACAGGGATACAGTTGTTGTCTCAGCAAAAAGGGAAACATTTGAGGAAATATTTATCGCTAAGAATTGTTGGTCTAAGATTCCCATGAGTGGTAAGATGCATAACAAAATTAAGTATCTGGCAGTTTATCAAACCCATCCTGTAAGTGCCATTACACATTTTGCTCCTGTTGAAAGGATTGAACGATACTTAAATACAAGAAAATATATTCTGTATTTCTCGGATAGTCCTAAAGAACTAAAACCACCAGTTATCTTTGTTCCCTGTACTAATCTACAAGTCCAAGGACCAAGGTATACTACCTTAGAAGAACTTACGGCCGCCAAGTACCTTACTGACCTGTGGTAGAATTACTAAAAATCAGTTTCTAAAATTTTTTTTTAGTTACCTTCACCTGAATCCGATTTGATCCAATCTTCAGCATCTTGTTTGGAATCAAAAGGTTTGTCAACGCTACATGGATCAATATTCCACTGACCTTTATTAATTCTAGATTCAACATCCCATTTACCGGTTGGATTTCCTTCAGGTGTTAAACATTCCTTTACCCTGTAATCAATAACCATTTTTATCCTCATTCAATTTGGATTTAATTGGGGTACATTTTCATCTATTTACAAAGAATATAAACCGTTTCAACTTAACACATTGATACTCCATTTGTTCAAGAAACTTCATTCACCTCCTCATTGCCAACATGTTTACCAAAATTGTAGGTATGTGGAAAAGTCATTAGTCTTGATTTATTTCAGCCCAAAGCGAACTTACTGGTAAGGCATACCATCCATCTCCAAAACTGAGTTTCCTTTCACCCAGATAGAATACAATTCCTTTAAATTGTAGTGATTTTCCAGGACCTTTCGTGTCAAACCACTTTAAATGTTTAAAATCGTCCCGATTTACCGTACTGGCTGCTTTAACCTTTATTCCCACAAGTCGACCCTGGCCTTCAACGATAATATCAATATTCCTTCGGTCGGCACTTCTCCAGTGATATAAACGAAAACCCTTTGATTGAAATGAAACCATCCTGAGTAGTTCATTGAATACAAAACTCTCAAGCAATCCACCGAGTTGATTTGCTGTGGGATTTCCTAGTTTGAAAGAGCCTTCATTAAATCCACGCAAGGCACAATTCATGCCCGTATCAATAAAATGAAATTTTGACTGCTTGATTTCTCTTTTGGCTTCACTTGATGTCCAAGCTCTAGCTTCAATGACCAGCATAAGCTTTTTCAATACATCAAGGTATACATCGACTGTTTCCCACTTCACTCCAATACTCTTGGCCAAATCCAAGCGATTGATTTCCTTTGCGGTATAGGTTGTAATCTCAATAATTAACTGGATGAACTTATCTCGTTTACGTATGGGGAATACATCACCAAAATCACGATCCAATATATCATTAACATAACCTTTATAGAGTTTTTGTCGCTCGTGTATGGGTAAGTCACGTGCTTCTGGATAACCGCCTTGCAAAATTAATCGGATATACTCTTTTCTGGATATTTTCTCCCACCTCACAATTTGATTGAGTTCAGGAATTTCCTGTAGCATCCAATCAAGCAATCGACTTGGTGGCCTCTTTTTGATTTCTGTTACTGTCAACGGCCAGAGATAAAGTGAGACGACTCTTCCCAGAAGGGAATCTGGTACACTCTCCAAAGTAAAAACGTTCCATGATCCGGTAAAGATAAATTGCCCTTTGCTTTTGTCTCTATCAAGGAGGATTTTAACTGGTAAGACAAGTTTCGTTGTTTGGGCAAAATCATCTATGATTACTGGTTCAGTTCCAGCCTCCTCCTTCAATTCCTCCAAGTGTGGTACTGGATCCATTTCGAGTACTTTACTTATATCCGTCTTCTCCAAGGAGATATATTTTCCACCTTGGTAAAGGTCACGTACCAATGTTGTTTTCCCAACCCGCCGAGGACCGATAACATTAATACTTCTATAGAAAGCCAACCATTCCTCAAGTTGACGGATCGTGTGCCTAGGATAGTTAACTTGGCTCAAGTTTTTTCTTTCAAACAACTTTATTTCATTTTGCTTAGTATTCAGATAATTATAATGTCATTGAATATTTATTAATTTAATCACCGTATATCCATTAAGATATTCATTGTTTTATCGTTTAAAATAAAGTCAACGTAAAATGGTTAAATGACTGAAGTAATTTATGCCCCCGATACCCTCGTTCATTTTGGCCCTGATTTTGACGGAAATTAACGGAGAGTTTGAATTGTTTACCAATAAGTGTCGGGATTATCAGGTTAAATATAGAATGGGTGTGAACTGGTATTGTGCATCATTTATCACTTTAAGTAGTGAGAAAAATTTTCTCACGCTATTCCAATTTTTTCACGCTTTTTCGGTCTGGTTACGATATTTTCTTTTTCCCAATCGTTTTTGGTACAGCAGATTGGCTTGATGTCCTTCCTCCGCCCGTCCCAAAACTCCACCCGATTGGTGCGATGGAGGTGGTACACGTTCCACCGGCAAGTGGTGTCACAACATCCAGACAGGACCATGCCGAAGCACATGCTTGATGGTGGACCACTTGTCGGCAGGGTAAACACCGACAGGGTAGTCCCTTCGCCCCGGCGGAACAGCCAGAACCCGCCAAGTGCCTTCTTTGATCCCCGGGACATTCCCCTATGCCGATAACGGAATAGGGGAATACATGTCTGGAGGAGAGGGTAGGGGAATCCCGATTTCCATTTGCCATGGGTTGTTGCTTTTTGGAAATGGTATGAAAAGGACGAAGGCCTACATAAAGAAATCTGTCTTATTACAACGGTTCGGTACCTTGGCTTAATATGTCTATATAGTGATCATATACAAAAATCTTGTGACGATCTTTCCCAGTAATTTCTCTTGCAATGCCAATGGCCTCCAATGTTCTCAGGCTTCTTAAGACAGTAGGCAAAGATAATTCACATTTATCTCTTATTTTGGTTGTTGAAGAGATCGGTTGTTTTTGAAGATAATTATGAACGGTCAAAACTGCAGCAGAATTTCCATAACTCGTAATTTTATCCATATCATCTTTAAATAAATTAAGAATATTTTGTGTAGTTTCCGTCGCCTGTTCGGCTGTTTCAATAACTCCGGTTAGGAAAAACTCAACCCATGATTCCCAATCACCTGTTTTTCGTACGGATTGGAGATGATTGTAATATTGTTGCCGATTTATTTTAAAATACAAGCTAAGGTAAAGGAGTGGTTGATTTAAAACACCCTCATTGCAAAGAATAAAAGTAATGAGCAATCGTCCAAGTCTGCCGTTACCATCAAGGAATGGATGGATTGTTTCAAATTGAACATGTGTTAAAGCTGCTTTTATTAGTGCGGGCATTTTAACGTTTGTATCATGCAGGAACTTCTCAAACTTGTCTAATGTTTCCATTAGATCTTCTGGTGGAGGAGGCACGAACCGTGCGTTTCCCGGTCTGGTACCACCAATCCAATTTTGTGATGAACGAAATTCACCAGGTAGTTTATTACCACCGCGGGCATTGCTCATTAAAATTTCGTGAATTTCTCTTATTAATCGGAGAGAAAGGGGAAAACTTTTCAAGCGCTCAAGACCATGGTTCATTGCAGCTACATAACAGGAAACCTCTGTTACATCATCTATTGGAACACCTGGTGCCTCCTCATTCTCATATAAGAGAAGATCTGAAAAAGAAGACTGTGTCCCTTCCATTTGTGAGGATAAAACAGCTTCTTTTCTGATGTACATGTATAAGAATAAGTAAGCATCCGGTAAAACCATGCTCATTCCATCCAGCCGTCCCATAGCTGTGGTTGCCTTATCCAGCAATGGGTAAAGACGTGACATATCCAATGGGGGTGATGGTGGCAGGGGCTTGGGGATATATGCTTCATATATTTCTCCTGCAATTGCAGAACTTTTTTTAAAACTACCTATACGACCTGATTTGTCCATTCCATTTCCAGAAGTTTAATTTTTGTCTGATTGTGTTACTTGGTGTAAATTAAGTAACACGGATGTTAGTTGCAACAGGATAAGTAACAAAACTGCCTGATTGTGTTACTTGGTGTAAATTAAGTAACATGGATGTTATACCAAACCAACTAACGAATGACTCATCCGCATGTTAACAGAAAAAGATAGTGTAGTGGCTTTCCAAGATTCCCATATTGGTTTCAAATCAACCAGCGATTCTAATAGAGAAGGAGTACAGGATATGAGAGCCATACCCATAGAAAATCACTACACGATAAAAGAATGAGAGTACTTTGCCAAGAAATGCAAGGATCATCATGTGGAGCGAAAGGCAAGAGCCATTATCATGCCCTGCTTGGTTTTTCTCGCACGGTTGCTGCCCGGTCGCAGGGGGTGGGAACCCAAACCGTACGGGATTGGGTCTTTACCTACAGCGCCGAGGGTTTGGATGGGTTGCAACCTGCTCACAATCAAGGACGGCCAAGTCGATTGTCTGAAGATGATCAGAAGACAGTTGTTCAAAAGGTCTTGGACGGTCCTCCTGAGGATACGTCCTCACTGTCAAAATGGAATGCTTGTGGCATCGCGGACATGATCTTTGACCTCTCTGGTATCCGTTCGTTTCCACTACTGCCAACAACCTGAAATGTACAGGACCTCCCTTCAAAATAGGCACCAATAGCTTCTTGTTCAGAAGCAAGATTCATAAAGTTCCAATAGATTATCAACGTTTAAAGGAACAGGATTCCCACCAGCAGTAGGGTCTTTGAGAGCCATTTCTGCCATGACTCTAAGTTTGTCCCTTGGAATCCCAAATGCAGTAAGGTTAGCCGGGATGTTCAAAAAGGAACGTAAATCACGGACATATTCTGCGAACCCATCAAACCCTCTAGGGATTTGAAGATAGTTTGTTATTGAGATGATTTTGTCTTCTATTACTTGGCGGTTGAAATCAAGCACATATGGCATAACAACGGCATTGGTTGTTCCATGATGCTTGTCATAGAGGGAACCGATTGGATGGGATAAGGAATGAATGGCCCCTAATCCCTTTTGAAAAGCTACTGCTCCCATCATGGCAGCACCAAGCATGTTCTCTCTTGCCTCCAGGTTTTCCTTGTCCTCGTAGGCTATTGGTAAATTTTCCTTAACCAGTCGTAAACCTTCCAGAGCAATCCCTTGACTCATTGGGTGAAATGAAGGCGCACAATAGGCTTCAAGACAATGAGCAAAGGCATCCATTCCAGTTCCAGCAACCAGGGGCGGTGGTAGGAAATATGTCAAATCAGGATCTGCAATAACTTTTGCGGGTAACATTTTGGGATGAAATATCACCCTCTTGGTCTTAGTTCTGGTATCTGTCAGAACCCCGGCCCTTCCGACTTCAGAACCTGTACCTGCGGTCGTTGGAATTGCTATGATTGGGGATATCCCCTCTGATTCAGCTTTCTTCCATAAATCTCCAAAATCCTCAAATTCCCAAACAGACAACTTCTGTACGGCCATGAAAGCAATCAATTTGCCTAGATCAAGGGCAGACCCTCCTCCAATTGCTACAATTCCATCAGCACCAAGAGACAAGAATACTTCTAATCCTGCATTGAGATTTTCCTCGTTTGGATTGGAATTCACATTACTGAACAGTTCCGTGGAAAACCCATTTCCCCTCAAGATCTCAAGACAGGCATGAATTATTTGATGATCTTCAAGACCCTTATCGGTAACGACAAGCGGTTTATGGATACCGGTAGCAACACAAGCCTCTGGTAGTTGCTTCAGGCTTCCCTTCCCTAATGTTATATCAGTCGGATACGACCAGTGACAATATTTTGGCATTCGTTCAATCCTTCTTAACTTGGTTATATTCCCTGTCTAATGTTTTCAACAGACTGCTTTATTGGTGTTGACAACAGGTTACCCATCTTCTCCTGATTGGTTTGGGTTCTAATAAGACTGTTTCTTATTTCAATCATCAGGTGGGGCATGTTTCTTTTTAGGGCATGTCTTTGTACAGTGTGGACAACTTTTGGGTCGGGTTTATAAGGTTCATTTGGTACAACTCTGAGGTTGTCGATTTTGATCAGTTTCCTCAACAGAAGTTCTGCCAACCTGCTATCCTCATCAAACAATACTCCCAAATCCACATGTCGATCCACACCAAAAAACACCGGTGTGAAACTGTGGATGGCTATAAGGGAACTTAACTCTGTATTATTGTTCAGAAACTCCTCAACCAGGTCATGAAACGGGTTGTAGTACAGTTGAACGCGTCTTTCGTGCTCTTCTTTCGTAATGTTTTTATTACCTGGGATTGTGTGGACTTCCGATTTGGCAGGGACTGCCGCAACCGAAAACGGATCCCGGTTACAATCAATTACAATCCTTGAAACATTGGAAATGATCAGGGGGCAGTTCAGAATCCTGGAGAGTTCAAATGCTACCTCCCTGGCACCAATATCATAAACTGCATGACTCTTTCTTGTTTCGGCCGAAACTCCCAAATCATTTAACTCAATGGGTATATGATCTGAGGCATGTTCACATACCAGCAAAAGGGGGAAATCTCCTTGTGGATTAATCAATTCTGCTGGTTCAAAATTATTGGCACTGTATTCACTATCCATCAATAACATCACCTTCCTCGGTAGCCAATCGGTGCCCAATTAACTTCCGTTTGCATGATTCATTGGAACATGACCTGGTTCCGTTGCAACTCGGTCAAGCCAGGCACGAACAAAAGGGTAGGTTTCCAGATTAAACCCTCCCTCCTCTGCCACATGAGTGTAGGCATAGAGTGAAATGTCGGCGATGGTTATACTCTCACCACCGAACCAGTCCGATCGACTTAGGTGTTCTTCCATTACCTTGAGTGCAGCATGCCCACCTGCTTGTTTCGCAGGAAGTTGTGCACGTTGTTCATCGGTCATTCCCGTATGTTGGAGCCAATGGCGAACAACTGCAATATTCGGCTCGTGGCTATACTGCTCAAAAAACATCCATTGTAGGGTATGAGCACGAGCAACCCGTTCCTTGGGAAGAAACCGGGAACCTTCTGCAAGATAATAAAGAATGGCATTGGATTCTGCCAGACAAGTACCGTCCTCCAACTCAAGTACCGGAATACGCCCGTTTGAATTCTTTTCCAAAAAGGACCGGGTTCGTGATTCTCCCTTTAGAATGTCGATTTCAACATGATCGTAGACTATTCCAAGATGTGCAAGTAAAAGACGAGGTTTGTATCCATTGCCTGAAGTCTGGTTGTCGTAAAGACGTAATGCAGGACGGTTTTGTGTCAAAGTTGTTTTTCCTCATGGTCAGATTAATCGCTCAGTCAAAGTGATGTATTAGTTATAACTTCTTCTCAATGACAAGAGTTAATCAAGAATAGATTTTCGATTTCAAAGGAGGATAAGAAATATAATCTTCTAATCCATAGTCAACTTGAACCATGGTATTTAGAGCAACCTGCAATGACCGTTAGGAAAGAGTGGGACGACTTGAACAAGAAAGGAGACAGGAGTTCCAAACCGTCCCTAAACCTTAAAGAAACACCACATCAACTTTAAGGCCTGGCAAGCAATTACACATTGCAGTCACACCAGGCAACTAGGAAAAGGAAAAAATTGTTTGATTTTCTGCAATTCAGGCGCAATATGGTGCTTCGTTTTTCCAGCGGTGTTGGGGAATATGTGGGATATTTGAGAGTTTCCACCTTGTCTCTTCCCAACTTCTTTTCCACACTTTCCAGTCATGAAGTTCCTTCTCCGGACGTGCCCTCGAACGCACGATAAACTCTGGAAACTGGCTACGGCCAGTAGGCTGACCAGTTACATTATACCGCAAGTCAAAAGACCACCTGAACTCATTACTTGAATTTGGTAGTGAAGAATGAGGTGTGTAAGGATGAAAAATGACAACGCCACCTGCCGGGACAGGAGTAGGGACTATGTGTTCCGAAGGAAGAAACCTGTCGGCAATTCCAACCTGGGTCTTGTTACAATGTGGAAGTAAACTGCTATGTTTTCCATGCGCTACCTGAAGGCAACCATTTTCAACAGTTGCATCAGTTACAGCCAGCCAGACGGTAACCATTTTCGTTTGATTAGCCTCTTCAAGGGTTACACCCATATCCTGGTGCCAGTCCGTTGCGGTAATATGCGCACGTGTTTCTGATTTGGGTACACTTCTTGCCGGTGGTTTTATCCTGACATGCTGGATGGGATTTGAAGTTATTTCCGGACCAATCAACTGCTCCACAATATCAACAAGTTTCCCGGAGGTTATTATGTCAAAAATTCCCGGGCCAAAATGCATGGGAGTGGTTTCCGTAATATCGTTGTGGGGAAGACTGATATCCAGGGGCTGAAACCAATCAATCCCTCGCAGATTGCATTCACTGATCTTGTCCCAAAAGGAAAGACCCTCAGGTGATACCGAAACCAGACCCTGGGCATGCCAACCTCTGTATAGATCATCCACAAGGTCAATGTATTCAATCTTTACGGCATCAAGGGTTGCCTTATCAATGACATCTGGAACTACCAGATAACCATTCTCGGCAAAAAAAGATAACTGGTCTTTATCAAGCATGGCAATTACCTCGGTTTACAAAAGTATTTCTACAATTGACGGCCAAACAAGCATAACAGTAAGTGCAACTAATTGTATACAAATAAATGGCAGAAAGCCCTTGAAAATATCGGTTAGTGAAATGTGTGGAGGTGCAACCGATTTAAGGTAAAATGCAGCGGGACCAAATGGTGGTGAGAGGAAACTCACCTGCATGTTCATACAGAACAGGACACCAAACCAAACAGCGACATGTTTGGGTTCCAACTGACCAATGAAACCGATTTCTTCGATGGGCAACCTCTGTACGATGGGCAAAAATACCGGAATAATCAACAACACAATACCAACCCAATCCATAAAGGCTCCCATAAACAGGAGTATCACCATCATGGTGAGCAGAACCAGCATGGTTGGCATTTCACTTCCAACGATAAGATTGGCAATAAAGACCGGACCACCTGCCAAAGTGTAGGCACCAGCAAGGGCAGCAGCCCCGATTGTTACCCAAATAATCGTTCCTGTCGACCTCAATGTTCGCATTAGACTGTCCCACAACAAACCAACCGTTGCTTCTCCACGGAAGGCGGCAATCACGAAAACAGCCAATGCTCCCATTCCAGCAGCTTCGGTAATGCCGGAAATACCACCATAAATCGAACCCAAAACGACCCCAATGACAGTAAATGGAGGCACCAAACCCTTGCCATGTGTCCATCCGATACGACATCGTTCTCGTCCAAAGACCAAAAACGCTAGAACCAGACCGGTAACGAGATAACCGGCGAGATAGGGTAGATGATATGACATGCCCAGAAAAATAGGCTCATTCAATACATCCTGTGTGGAATTCTGGCCCGTGATGGTAAAATATAATGCCCTAAACAATAGGAGAGAGGAAACACCGGTGAGAAGTATAGACAGAAAAGCCCCAAACAACCCGAGCTTCTGGATGCTGGTTGGATCACCTTCTCTTGGTTCCGGCAGAGGTGCCAATGTCGGGTTCAACTGTGTCCTGAGAACAATGTAGATGATAATGAAACTGGCCAGCATGAAACCTGGAATAAAGGCACCGGTAAAGAGAGCCTTGATTGAGGTTTCCGTTATCAACCCGTAGATGATGAGAACAATTGAGGGTGGAATCATTGTACCAAGGCTTCCCGAGGCACAGATTGTACCTATGGCAAGGTTCTGGTTGTATCCCAGACGGAGCATTTGGGGCAATGCAATGAGTCCAAGAAGAACAACTTCACCACCAATGATCCCAGACATGGCAGCCATGATAACAGCCATCAGGGAAGTAATAATCGCAATACCTCCACGGACCCTTGATAACCAGTAATCCAGGGAATCATACATTTCCTTGGCTATACCCGACCGCTCCAAGAGGGCGGCCATAAATATAAACAACGGCACCGATATCAAGACATATTCCGTCATGAGATCGAAAATCTTCTGGGTAAGAAGATAGAGGGGACCCGTCCCGGGCCTACCCGTCAAAAACCCCTCCCCGAAACTGAATGGATTCAACAACAGGTTGGGTTCGAATTTCATGACCATAACCAAAAGGGCCAGGACTGCCGAGGCAAAGCCCAACGGCATCCCGATGGCGAGGAGGGTAATCAGTCCAAAGACCAGAACGATTGATATTGTACCTACATCCATTTATTCGGTCCCCAAACTACGTTTTATTGTTTCAATTTCATCCATGTCAATATCATCAGCTGCCGAGTGAACAGTTGGCTCCTTGTTCCAGTCGGAAATCAGGTTCAGAATACCCTGTATGGCAATCAACGACACGACAATCAGAATCGCAGGTTGAACAGTAGCAGGAATTGGGGGATCAAAAGCCGTTCCAAACATCTCCCAGCGGTAGAACTTAACAATAAAAACCTGTTGGAAACTGCCATAAATCAAAAAGAAAGCAAAGACTACAATCAATAATGCCCAAATGGAATCAAAGGTACGTTGGGCCCATCTCGGAACCATGTCGTAAATCAGGAAAATCCGGATATGGCATCGTTGTTGCATGGCATACAGTCCTGACAGCAGGAAGACAAATCCGGCTATCCAGAGCGTAAGTTCATTGGCCCATAAAGTCGGTCTTTCCAGAGCATACCTGAGAAAGACTTCATATAACATGACAAGAGTCATGGAGATAATAAGGACCATAGTAACCCGTCCAAAAAACAGGGCGACCCTATCAACCGGTCTCCACTCTTGGTATTCCATGGGTTCAACCTTAATATTTCTAATGCCGAAGCCAAACAGAACCGGGATCATGATAATTGCCACCCAGTCAAAAAGGTCGGTATAACCACCAAACAGCCCTCCACCCCAGGGGGCTACGTCCTTGCGTAGATGTAACTCGCTTATCTGATCGAAAAGGCTTTGATTTTCCGGCGGAATTAAATCCAGAATAAAAGCGGGAGCATGCCAGATACACCACCCGAAACATACAATGAAAGCAATTGGTATCAACCAATCCCATAGATTTTCAAGTATCTTGTTCAATTTTCCCCCTAAATCCTTCTATGAGATTTCATAACTTTTTATGAAGTCAGGATCAGGTTCTACCCCCAGGCCCGGCCCGGTTGGAATGGCTACTCTTCCTCCATTCTCTTTAACCTGTTCTCTAATTCGAAGTGGAATCTTGAGTAAATCCTCAAGAAATCTGTTGTCTGTTGTATCAAATTCCAGCATTGGTTCCCAAGGATGTAATCCTCCTGGTAATGGTGGAATCGAGGCAAGTAGTTGCAAATTTGTGGCCAGAGCAATGGCCGACCCCCAAACATGGTTTACAACCGGTGTGAAATGTGCGTGGCACAAAGCCAAGACTCGTAAATACTCCGTTATTCCGCCCAAGGCGCAAACTTCGGGTTGGGCTATATCCAGCCCTCGTGATTCCAGCAAGTTTAGCCATCCCCAGCGATTATATTCCGCTTCGCCACCTGCAATATTTATTCTCAATCCTTCCCTTAATTCTCTATAACCCCTAAGGTCTTCTGGTGCGACTGGTTCTTCAAACCAATAAACATCAAGTTCTTCAAGTGAATGCCCAACCTGGAAAGCCTCACTGGTTGTATAACAGTGATTGGCATCCACCATGAGGGTAAGATCATCTCCAATTCCATCACGTACAGCCTGAACCAGTAAAATATCCTGTTTTGATCCGATACCTACTTTCATTTTTATCGCAGAAAATCCCATCTCCTTCAATACAATAGCTTCTTCTCTAAAACGAGATGCAAGTTCCTGTGGCTGCTCAGGCCGTAACATCATTCCATAACCATAAACCGGAACATCTTTCCGGTGGGATCCACCGATGATTTTGTGTATAGGAAGTCCGGCTACCTTGCCAGTAATGTCCCATAAAGCAATATCAACCCCCGACAGGGCCTGTACAGGCATACCCTTTTGACCATGATCACGAAGGATATTGTAGATTTTGTGCCAAATCACATCCCTGTCCAAGGGATCTTCATCCAAAATCAGGGGTTGAATAACCCTTTCGACGATGCCCTTGTTGGCAATTGCTATGTTCCCTGGTCCGAAACACTCTCCCCAACCAGTTACTCCTTCGTCTGTATCAACCCTAACCAGATGGGCTGTTCTCTTGGAATAATATTGCTGGGAGTAACCTAGTTTTTCTGGAAGATCATACTGGAGAACATGGCTGGTAACCCTTACAATTTTCATCTGCAAGAACCAGTTGTAAATCCAGTCAAGTAACAGCGGCAGAAACAAGATGAATCTGCCGCCGTAAATAAAGTAAAATAAACTATTATGTTTATCGCGTCATCAAACCGAGATCGACCAGGAATTCAATGTGGCTGTTGAGTAGATCCTTGGCCTCTGGAGTCGTTGCAAATTCAGTCCAGCCAGATTTAACAGCTGCCCTGTATTTGTTTAACTCTTCTTCAGACCATTCATAGAGGTTAATACCCTTGGCACGAAGCTCTTTGGCTGTCCTGGCATTATTGACTTCGTTGGCTGTTGCGTTTCTAAGTGCCAATGCTTGCATTGCAACCTTGAGAATGGCTTGGTGATGGGCTGGCATTGCCTCCCAAACATCCATGCGGCAGGTAAGGTGGTCCGCAGGCATTGAGTGGAAACCCGGATAGTTGGTATGCTCGGCAATGTCATAAAGCCCCAATCCAACATTATTTGTGAGGTTAGCAGCATCTGCGCCGTCAATAATACCTGTTTCCAGTGCAGTGAAGATCTCATTGAAATCCATGACAATCGGAGATGCACCAAGATTATTAAAGACCAAGGTCATCATGCCCGGAGGTGAGCGGAATTTCCAATCCTTGAAATCATCAACACCACGAATAGGACGGGTTGAAGAGAGTGATTCAGGACCAGGGATCCACCAACCGATAAACTCCATGTTATGTGCATTATAGAGTTCATTCAACTTGTCATATCCACCACCATGCAAGAGCCAGGCCATCTGCTGGTATGGATTGGTGTAACCACCTGCCAGATCTCCCGCAAACTGAAAGGCCGGATTCTTACCTGTCTGGTAGGCACCACCTGTCATGTCGCAGTCCAGAATGCCAGTTGCAGCAGCATCAAAGGTTTCTGCCGATTTGACAACAGCCGAAGCGTAAAACATCTCCACGTCGATTTCACCATTGGACATGGCTTTGATATCTTCTATAAATTCAGCAGCCATTTGCCCTGAAAGGGTTTCAGGTGAAAAGTGTGTTTGAATTCTTAGAAACGTTTGTGCTGAAGTCGACACGGCCGATCCAACAATCATCAGGAATACTGATGCAATAATACCTGTTATTCTAGTGAGACTCATTATTATCCTCCATATAAAAGACTTTTTCTCCCCCGCCAATATGCGAAAGTTAAAATTTGGTAGGACTAAAGTAAGGATTTGATAACAGATGTGCAATTAGAAATTTGAGGCAAATATTTCGAGAAAAACAAGGACTATCCAGATGTATTTTTGTGCCGGTTTCTGGCCGAATCTGATGCGTGTGAATGTGTATTTACCTACCCATCCACCCTCCATCAACCGTAAGAATCTCACCATTTACATAATCCGAAGCTGACGAAGCAAGAAAAATAACCGGACCACCCAAATCATCAGGCTTTCCCCACCTGCCCGCAGGTATTCTTTCCACAATTGCCCTGTTTCGGTCGACATCATTGTATAAAGCCAATGTATTGTCTGTCGCTATATAGCCCGGAGCGATGGCATTGACGTTTACCCCTTTACTGGCCCATTCGTTGGCAAGAGCCTTGGTTAATTGACCTATACCTCCCTTGGAGGTTGAATATCCTGGTACGTTAATTCCACCCTGGAAGGTAAGTATTGAGGCCGTGAATATGATTTTTCCACCTCCCCTCTCGACCATTCTTCGTCCTATTTCACGACTCAGGATAAATTGGGCTGTCAGATTAATCTCCAAAATCTCATCCCACCATGTGTCAGGATGCTGAACGGCCGGTTTGCGTCTAATGGCACCAGCATTGTTCACCAGAATGTCGGGAACATCTCCGTTCTTCTCAAGTTGAGCTATAAACTCGTAAAGAGTTTCACGTTGTTGAAAGTTGCATTGGTAGCCCTTAAAATTTCGACCCGAATTTCGAACTGCTTTTTCAACATCACTCCCTCTTTTCTCAAGAGAAGCACTCACTCCTATGATATCTGCACCTGCACTTGCCAAAGCTTCGGTCATACCTCTGCCTATACCACGCCGACACCCGGTAACAAGGGCAACCTTACCTGTTAAATCAAAAAGTGACGACACATTCATAAACTCTATCCTATACTAATCAGGGTTTTCATTGCCGAAGGATCCTGGTCCAAATCCTCAAAAGCAGCCTGGATTTCAGTTAAGGGCCTGATATCGGTTATAAGTGTTTCTATATCGAAAAAACCATTGCCTATTATGTCAATAGCCTTCTCAAAATCTTCTTGTTCGTAAACTCTGGTTCCCATCAACTGCAGTTCTCGCCAGAAAAACTGAAACAGATCAATCTGTGGCTTTACGGCATGGATGGCAACCATAATCAAACGTGCCCTGGTAGCAGCAACCGCCGTCATTATGTCAACTCCAGCTTGAGAACCGGACACCTCAAAAACGACATCAACCCCCTTCCCATTGGTACGCTTACTGACCTCGGCAGCTAAATCCTTTTCCAAAGGGTTTATGACCACAAATTCCAGATCTTCCAATACAGCGATTCGATGAGGATTGATTTCAGAAATCATTACCCTTCCACCTTCACCCCTAGCCATCATAGCAACCAATGCTCCTATGGGACCACCCCCAATGACTATGACATCTTCATCCTTGAGGCTTGACAATCGGACACTGTGACAGGCAACGGCAAGAGGTTCGATGAGGGCAGCATGGTCCATTTGTAAATCAGTAGGCAATACATGAATCGTATGGGCAGGTACCGTCCAAAATTCCTGCATCGCCCCATGAGAATCAAGTCCAAGGCATTTAAGATTGTGGCAAATGTGGCTTAGGCCTGTATTACATGCCGGGCAATCACCACAATGATCAAGTGGACGAACAACGACCTTGTCTCCAGACTCTATGTCATCGCAATCTTCGCCCACAGCCATTACGATACCAGACATTTCATGCCCGATAACCCGTTCATGTCCGACTCGCTTATCCATGTCTCCATGAAAGATGTGCATATCAGTACCACAAATTCCACAATACTTGACCTTAACCGTAACCTCCTCAGGTTTAGGCTTTCTCAATGTTCTCCGATCTAGGGTAAAGGAATGGTTGCCACGGTAATAAGCAGCTAAATATGTACCATCCATTGAATTGACCTAATCACTTGTGAGATGAAGTTTGTCCCAATCAAAAGTTACTCCTGTACCTGGTATTTTGGGAGCAACCGCCATGTGCTCCTCCACCTTTAATGGACAAATGGTATATTGGTCAATTGGAAAAGAATGAACTTCCAGCCAACCAGCATTGGGCTGAGCTGAAACCAGACTTACATGTAACTCTTGCATCCCGTGGCTACAAATCGGAATATTATTTTTCCTTGATAGCTCCGCAACCTGCAACCATCCGGTAATGCCGCCACAATTTGATGCATCCGGTTGGATAAAGCTCAATTTTGAATCACTGAATGCGTACTCAAACTCATGGATTGTATGCAGGTTTTCTCCCATGGCAAGAGGCATACCGGTGGTATCGGCTATACGACCGTAGCCCTTGTAGTTATCGGGAATGATTGGCTCTTCAAACCATAGAATGTTGTACGGCTTAAAAGCCTCCGCAGCATCTATGGCTTCACTTTCGGTCAAGGCATAATTGGCGTCCACCATGAAGGTCATTTCGGGGCCAATAAATTCGCGCACTGCCCTGACCCTTTCTACATCTTCCTCAAGAGTTGGTTGTCCTACCTTGATTTTTACTGCATTAAATCCCCTGTCAATATAACCTTGAATGGAACCGAGCAGTTTTTCCAGAGGAAAATTCAAATCAATCCCGCCGGCATATACCTGACAACGGTCAGAAAATCCTCCTGCCAATTTCCAGAGAGGCTGATCAGCTCTCTTGCACCTAATATCCCACAACGCAATATCGGTAGCAGAAATTGCAAAGGAAACTATTCCTCCTCGACCAACATAATGAAGACGCCATTGCATTTCTTCGTAGAGTGCTTCAACATCAACCGTGTCTTTACCCAACAGAAAGGGTTTGACATCATATTCAAGCAAGGCCTTTATTGCTTTTCCACCCCATCCTCCGGTATATGTGTATCCGGTTCCCTCAGTTCCATCTGCCAACTTCAAGGAGACAGTAATTAATTCGAAATGAGTATGATCACCATGCTTGGCATCGGTTAATACCTCTGCAAGCGGAATCTTGAAAAGGTTAACTTCAAATTGTTCTAGACTGCACATATCCTTAATATTTCCTGTTTGATACCAAAACATTTAAATATTATCGTCGTGGAGGTCCTTTTTGTCTGACCAAACCACTTAATTAGTTTTTTTGTCTTAGATAGAATCAATGAAGAATACAAACAACATAGACACTTCAAATGGAAAGACCAAAGATAGTAGAGCTGCGGATGATCTTATCCGACACTTTGTCGAATTGATCAATTCAGGACAGTTAAAGGAGGGTGAACCCTTACCTACGGAACGAAAAATAGTCGAATCTCTTGGTGTCAGCCGTACAGTTGTCCGAGAGGCAATTCTCGCTTTGGCGAACAAAGGACTGGTAGAAGCTCGCCACCGCTATCGACCGGTTGTTCGAAAGTCCGACTTTGATGCTGCATTTTATGCAGTTAACGATGTGGTTTCACGTTTTTTGGTTGAACCAGGTAGTGTCAAAAATCTTTATGATACGAGAATATTGCTCGAATCTATGCTTGTCCGTCAGGCTGCCACCGAAGCCGAAAAGGAAGATATAGCTACTTTGAAAGAGGCCCTTTTACAGAACGAGGAAGCAATTAATAACAGTGAGTTATTCTATGAAACTGATGTATCCTTTCATTCGGTCTTTTATCAAATATCTAAAAATCCAGTTCTACCGGCTATCCACAGAGCCTACACGGCCTGGTTATCCCCGCGGTGGTTAAAGATGCCGTTTAGCCCAGAAACCAATCAAAAAAATTTTGAGGCTCATCAAGAAATTTATGAGGCCATACTGATGCGCGATCCTGATGCGGCGGAGGAGCATTTGCGATTGCATCTGGCATTTGCTTGGAATCAGGTCAGGGAATATTTCAAGGACATCTAGCTTGGCAGGATTGAAACGTTTTTCGCTCAGTGTGTGACTTTTACCAAGAAAGTCCCCAAGAATGTTATATACAGACAATTGTTCCTGAGAGTTTAGAGAACACAAAACCAAGGGTTTTTATCAACCAGCAACAATGATCGTTTACGAATATGGCCATTAAGAAACAAGAACCTTCTCTATCAATTTCCATAAATGAGGAAGAAGTGAGGAAATTTGATGCTCTGGCTCAGGAATGGTGGGATCCAAAAGGGAAATTCAAGCCACTTCACCAGATGAATCCAACCCGCCTGGATTATATCAACAGCCAGATCATGCTGGAATTTGACAGGGATTTAAGTACCCCCCTACCTTTCAAGGATCTGAGTATTCTGGATATCGGCTGTGGGGGAGGCCTGCTTACAGAACCCATGGCTCGGCTTGGTGCAACGGTTCATGGGATTGACGTTGCAGAGCGAAATATCATGGTAGCCACTGAACATGCCAAATCCTTTGACCTGAATATCATGTATGAAAAGATATCTTCCGAAGAGCTTGCCGAAAAAGGTGTAAAATTTGACGCTGTCTTCTGCCTGGAGGTAATTGAACACGTCAAGGATCCTCAAGACTTTCTGGCTTCCTGCCGTCGCCTCCTGAACAGGGAGGGTTTGTTTATTTGTTCTACTTTAAACAGGAACGCCAAGAGTTTCATGATGGCAATAGTCGGTGCAGAATATTTGCTCCGAATGCTTCCAATCGGAACTCACGATTGGAGTAAATTTATCAAACCTGACGAATTAAAGGCGATGCTTGGCAACGTTGGTCTTGATATGATTGACTTGAAGGGGTTTGTGTTTAACCCCTTGTTTTCTGAGTGGTCTCTTTCAGATAGAGATTTTGATGTGAATTACATTACCGCAAGCAAATTATCCGAACCTGGAGTATAAATTGCTTTTTGATGGAATAACGTTCCAATTTCCTGGCATAAAAATCCACCCCTTATCTGGAAATATCTGGAACTCTGGTGAGATTACGGTTTAATTTGGGCTGGGAATATTCTACAACCACTCTCAATTATTATTTTTGGTTGCTACAAGTTTAGGAGTAAGGATTGGCCAAGCAAAAGAAAATTGTTATTACCTGTGCCATCACTGGCGCAATACATACACCCACCATGTCTGATGCTTTACCGTACACCTATGATGACATTGCCACTCAGTCCATTGCAGCCGCGGAAGCTGGGGCATCAATTTTACACCTGCATGCTCGCAACCCCGAAGACGGTTCACCTTCCGTTGAACTAGCAGATTTCAGACCATTTTTGAGCCGTATTAAACAATCCACCGATTCTGTGGTGAACATTTCTACCGGTGGATCGCTAAAGCTCTCGATTCAGGACAGAATCAAACCTGCCAAAACATTCTCACCAGAAATGTGTTCTCTCAACATGGGAAGCTTGAATTTCGCTTTCCATCCCATTGCCAGTCGTTATTCCACCTGGAAATTTGATTGGGAAGAAGAGTATGTCAAAAGCTCTGAGGGAAATATTTTTCGAAATACCTTTGAGGACATCAGGATTGCTGCCGAAAACCTAGCCGAACACAATATCAAGTTCGAACATGAATGTTACGATGTTGGACACCTCTATAACCTGAAGTTTTTCATGGATATGGGGCTTTTCAAACCTCCTGTCTTTATTCAGTTCATCTTTGGAATTCTGGGAGGGATTGGACCTGAGGTGGAGAATCTGGTTTTTATGAAAAACACTGCCGATCGTCTTTTCGGCAATGATTACCGATGGTCAGTACTTGGTGCAGGGAAATCCCAAATGCCCCTTGCAACAACAGCCAGTCAAATGGGTGGTAACCTTCGAGTAGGCCTGGAAGACAGTCTTTACATTTCTCGTGGGAAACTTGCCGAATCAAACGCTGCCCAGGTTACGAAAATCCGTCGTATAGTGGAGGATCTTGGACATGAGATCGCATCACCTGATGAAGCCAGGGCAATCCTCGACTTAAAGGGTGGCGACCGAGTTTCCTTCTAGAATATAATTGTCTGTGGTATTTACAGAATGACCTACGCAATCACTCCTAATCGACTGTATCATTGGACAGTATGGACTACCATCAGAAGGGAGTGTAAGTGCAATGGGACGGATGGGCCCAGGTAATTGACCAGAATGGCCCGTGCAATTAGCGTAATCACCCGTGCGTTTAATCAGAATGACCTACGCAAATCTACCAATCTTCTATAAAGACAACCAACGTGCACCCCGACCTATCCCATGCGGTTCTGTTAATCCCTTTATCTTAAGTATAGTTAAATCTTCCTGCAACTTCCGCTTTTTTGTCTTCATCTTTAAAGACGCATGAATTTCTCTAAGGGACAGAGCGCCCTTTGATTTGAGTAGTAATAAGATTTCTACCTGTTGATTCGTCAATCCACCTTGATTTAAATGTAATGATTTAATTACAGAACTACGAAAGCGCACAGTTACACAGTTGTTATTTTCTTCAATCTCTGGATGGGGTAATCCGGCTGCTACAGCCCGATCCGCTATTTTCAATGTACCAAGGCCCCATTCCTCAATAATACCACGCATATAAAATGTTCTTGCAATAAGGGGATTCCAAGGTTTTGATTCGTGGGGACGGAATAGAGTTTCGGGTGTTAGGCCGAAATGAAGCCCTCCTGTTGAAGTCACTTCCAAGCGGTCGTCATAGATCGCAAGCCCTACAGAGCCCCCTCCAATTGAATAGTCTCGGTGGCAAAAAGCATTCGCTAGAGCTTCTCTCGTAGCTAGGGGAGGGTATAATGGTTCATCAATACGCTCCATTTTTCCGGGTTCAAAACGACTAGCGATCGGAACACTATCCCTAAGAAAATTTACAGCCCTCGCAAGAAGTGAAAATGCATTTCCTGTAAATTGCCGATTATCCAAAAACTCTGAGCGATCAAGTCCTCTGAATATAGCCACCTTAAGCAAGCATTGCGGCGTTTCGAATTCAAGTTTTTCTTTGTCACCAAACAGTACGGCTGCAGCTCTAAAGAGAACCCCGTCACGGAGCAATCCCAACCCACGTAACAAATCCTCTGGTTGTCCACCTTTTGGTTCAGACAGCCTGCCTAACCTGACTGCTTCTGCGACTGTGATGCGAATTTCCTCCTGATCTAAATCATCAATTGTCCATCCCTCAGCGGGTTGGTTTTCCCAACGCTGTACACTGTGCATTCGCTCAAAAAGAACTTGGTGATACTCATCACTTGACATAACTTGTGTTGTATTGCCTACACGAATGTAGGATTTACCTTGATAACTGTATGGTTGCACTTGACCAGATCTTACATCAACAGCAATTACATCTGAACTCTCTGATATAGGAATCGGTTCAATCCGAGGATAAACGGATGGTTCAATCCTCTGAATCTCTGAATTTAATTTTTCCACTGTATTATCACCTACTTGTTGACCTACTACCTGACCATTTGGTTTTACACCAATCAACACATATCCTCCACTCCGATTCGACATAGCACAAACTGTCTTGGCAACTTCTTTCCTTGCTCCAGTTGTTTCTTTGAACTCCAGGGTTTCAGATTCTCCTGCAGAGACCAATTCTGTTATTTTATCGTATATTGATTCGTTTGAGGCCTGTGTTTGTTTTTGCTTTTTCCCTACCTAAACGAACGCGTTGGTGATTTTTGGGAAGGTCGGGAACGCCTTAATATCTCACATTTTAACTAGAACAGAAGGCATTCCCGATGACCTTACATATAGTAAGAGATAAAGATACCACCAAGAATTTTTTGGATAATATTCCCCCGGCACTTCTCCCGATGATTGCCAAGTTTGCTGTTTCGTGCACGGACATTTACCTGAGCGATCATCTGGGGGATGATTTTGCCGCGGTTGAGGCCGAGATTGTTGCAGCGAGCTGGGAGGCAGGCAGGGATGCCCTTAGGGCGGTTGTCGAAAACCGTGATGACGGAGCGAAGTCGATCTACCGGGATGGTAAGTCGTGGTACCGTATTCCGCCCACCAAGGGGTCCTTTAAATGTCAGTCTGTTTTCTGACTGTTATCACTTGGTTAGGTTATCAAGTAATTCGACCACTTTACGGGCAGCTGTCACGTAGGGTATGCCCTTCTCATATAATTCAAGGAACTTCTTCTAGGTATCCTTGTCTTTGTCAATGGCATTCAGAAAGTCATCTCCGTCTTTTGTTATTCGAAACTCGATTTTATTTTCCTTTTCGGCCCGACCGGTCTTAACCAAAAATTCAAGATGACGTTTTTTCTTTTTATCATCTCTTTCTTGAGCTCCTCCATCAGATGACACATGTAGATAACAACTTCCATCATTATCTCTCATCTCACGGAGAAACTCGACCAACAATTCAGAATCACAATCATACATATCTCTGCTCTCCTCGTTTATGGATAACTGGATGGCTCACTTATCGAACTTGGGATATAATCATGAACATAAACCGAAACAACCATAATTGGCCGCTAACCTCTCTCTCATTTTTGATTTAACGCACATCCTCACCCTTCGAGGTATCTGAACACCTCGGAAAACAACCCTTTTTTGTTTTCAATGACTGCAGAATGGGGGCTAATTGACAATGACAGTGTGTTGTGCTTATATGTCATCTTATATTTTCGTTGACAGGGATTGTGTATCATGGGAACCAAAACATCGACTAGGGTATCAATAGATCTTTTGCCTGATTTGCATGAGGAATTGAAAGAGATAGCCCAGGCCAGTGGAAAGAGCGTAAAGACTTATGTGGCTGAGGCCTTGGAGTCTTGTATCCAGAGGGATACCGAAGAAGAAGATAGATTATGGGATGAGTTGGCTGAAGAAGCTTTGGAGGAGGGTCTGATCAGTATAGAAGAATCCAGAGATCTTACGAAACGCATGAAAAATGCGTAACCTGCAGTATACTCACAAAGCTAAAAAGCAGATTACCACTCTCATCAAAAAAAATCCGGAAATTGCAAAGAAACTGGCTGAGTGTGCCGAGAGTATCTGTTACAACCCGTTGCAAGGTAATATGAGGAAGTTAAAAAAACAGCCTTAAATATCGGGCCAGGATAGGAAATTACCGCATTATCTACAGTTTCACCGATGACATGGTGACAGTAATAACTGTTGGACATCGTAAGGATATTTATCGGAAGCACTCCAGGTGATTGTATCAGTCATATGTGAACTTGAAAAGCGAATAGAACTTCTGAAGAAGGATTTTGATATCATGGAAGCGAATGTCAATTCAACCCTGAATGCCAGGTGTAAATCTGGTATTGCGACAAATTTTGCTATAATTAGGCCGATTTTGGTGTTTTTGTCCATTTTTCAGTTGTGGGCATTGTTCTTCATTTGATCAGGCAATGACGTATGGGGTTTTGATTTCATATTCATGTTCTATCTGTTTACTAATGTGTTTTTACCATGCGAGAATTCAGGTGATATTTATAGCTTGAATTTGTTATGTTCTTTCGGTGTTCAGTGATTTATCCAATTGAGGAAACTAGCCGTATATGAATTTCGTTTTACTTGATATGTTTGATTTTGAAAACACCTTCAAGTAGCTTTTGATGGATAGAAGGTTTGCCTAACAATCGGAAAATTGGTTTAATAATTCCCATGAAAGGGATACTTATCGCAAGATTGTCAGAAAATAATCCCTAATGCAACCAAGACAGCCAAGGCACTAGCCCAAGCTTTCCAAGTTACCTTGATACAATCTTTAATATCACTTTTTGTCAGATCCTTACGCCCCTGCGGATGAATGTAAGGGTATTGGTGAACTTCTCCTTCATATGACCTTGGACCGGAAAGGGCTACATCTAATACAGAAGCAAATGATGCTTCTGGCCATCCAGCGTTGGTAGAACGGTGATTAGAACCTTCCTCAAAAGCCGCCTTTATGGGGCTAAGGGAAAGTTGTGATAATCCTACTATGAAAGGAATTATCCTCGCAGGAATGAAATTTAATATATCGTCAAATTTTGCTGTTGCCCAACCAAATTCAGAATACTGTTCGTTTTTGTATCCAATCATACTGTCTGCTGTATTCACAAACTTGTACAATAATAAGCCTGGTAATCCTGCAACCAGATACCAGAAAATTGGGGCAAAAACTCCATCAAGAAATCCTTCAGCTGTACTTTCAACAGTCGCTCTTACTACTTCTGATTCCTCAAGATGTGATGTATCTCTACCAACAATTTTTGCTACTGCCAAACGCCCTTCCATCAGACTCATCCCCAAAGCCTCCTCTACTTCTTCAGCATGTTGGATAAGACTTTTATGGGCCAGAAATATGGTCACAACTATAATATCAACAATTGAATAGGGTAACATTTCCAGAAGCAGTCCTAGAAGCAGAATCCCAACCGAGGCAATACCAAGACCGATTAGTCCCGCCTGTTTCCGATTATTTGTAGATTTCAGATTGTAGTTTTTATCAAAGTACTTGATTGCTTCTCCCATCATTACGACAGGATGTGGTATTTTTTTCCACAAGGCTTTGGGGTCGCCAATAAGTGCATCCAGGATCAGAGCAATCAATAGTACAACAATCGAACCCATAATAGTTTAAACTTCCTGAAAATGTCTAATTTAAAACGCTAAACATCAATATAATACGTACTTGCTAATGTGGCTAATTTAATTCCTTTGAAAAAAATGATTTCCGGTATTGAAATACAAATCAATAGTATTACTTATCTATGTTCAACCCAATATCGGTAGACTCCCTAAAACTTGAAGAAATAATCCGGTATCATTTCACTTGTGGAAATTTCCAGAAAATATGAGGATTAGAGAATGGCGTTTATTAAACCAATCCTTTTGTTTACTCAACAGGTTCGTACTGAAGTTTCAAAAATAGTCTGGACTAGTCGGCGTGATTTGTTGGTCACAACGGGTATGGTTTTCCTGATGGCCACCGTGGCATCCTTGTTTTTTTTCCTGGTTGATCAGATTATACGATTAGGTTTGACGGGTTTATTGGGCTTGTTTTGATAGAAAATGTTATAAAAGAGTAATTTTTCTCTTGACACTGAATATAAAAATCTATATGGGATAGTTCCCTCTTATTAAATAAGCGCATCCTCGCAAGGTGCGTCTTTTTTTGTTTGTTAAGTTGAGCAACCTTTAGGCAATATTCCAGAAAGCTAATGTCCGTGACTGCACTCCGTTGGTATTCAATAAGCGTGGCCTCAAACTACGAAAAAAAGGTCGCTGAGACAATCAAGACAAATGCTGAAAAGGCAGGATTGTCAGAATCCATTCAGGAAATCGTGGTCCCGGTTGAAAACGTAGTTGAAATCCGCAGAGGAAAAAAGACCGAACGAGAACGGCGGTTTATGCCAGGTTATGTTCTCATTCGGATGGTAATGTCGCATAAAGCCTATCATCTGATAAACGAAATCAATCGCGTGGCAGGGTTTCTGGGTCCACGAGGACAACCGGTTCCACTCAATGAGAATGAAGTCAACGACATCCTCAACAGAGCTAGCGAAGGCCAGATTCAGCCTAGAGCGCTGATTACCTTTGAAGTTGGAGATCAGGTTTTGGTTACAGATGGACCCTTTGAAGGTTGGAACGGTATGGTTGAAGATGTTGATAGTGATAATTCCAGAGTGATAATCGGTGTCTCAATTTTCGGTCGGGTTACTCAGACAGAACTCAGTTTCGATCAGGTTACCAAGGATAATTAATCAATTTAGAGAATCACCATGGCAAAAAAATTAGCAGGTCAAATAAAAATCCAGGTTCCCGCAGGCAAGGCGTCTCCAGCCCCACCGGTTGGACCGGTACTAGGCCAAAGGGGTCTGAATATCATGGCCTTCTGCAAGACTTTTAATGCCCAAACAGCAGATTTGGAACCCGGCACACCTTGTCCAACCATAATCTCCTATTATCAGGATAAATCAATGTCCATTCAGGTTAAGACAGCACCTGCCTCTTATTACCTGAAGAAAGCAGCAAATTTGCAATCCGGCGCCAATACCCCCGGGAGAGAAACCATCGGGTCAATAACTGCCAAACAACTTCAGGAAATTGCTGAAATGAAAATGAAGGACTTGAACGCAGTCTCTGTTGAAGGGGCAATGAAAATAATTCTGGGATCCGCAAAATCCCTTGGTATCGAAGTGAAAGGCTAATCAATGGCTCGAACTGGGAAACGTATTAAGGAAGCTCGGAAAAAAGTATCCGGCCTCCAGGCCAATTCTGTCCAGGACGCTGTAAAACTCGTCAAGGAAAGTGCAACTGCCAAATTTGATGAAACATTGGAAATTGCCATGAACCTGGGTGTGGACCCGCGTCATGCTGACCAGATGGTCAGAGGTACGGTAAATCTACCAAATGGAACCGGTAAAAAAATCAAGGTGGCTGTTTTTGCCCGTGACCAGAAGGCTGAGGAAGCCAAGGAAGCAGGAGCCGATATATTTGGGGCCGAAGATCTGGTTGCCACCATCCAGGGTGGTGAAATTGATTTTGATCGCTGTATAGCAACACCGGATATGATGCCTTTAGTCGGTCGTTTGGGAAAGATTTTGGGACCTCGAAACCTGATGCCCAATCCCAGGGTCGGAACGGTAACACCCAACGTCAAGGAAGCTATCGCCAACGCCAAAGGAGGTGAAATTCAGTTTCGGGTTGATAAAACTGGTATCGTACACGCCGGCATTGGCAAAGCCTCTTTCAATGAAGAACAACTGGTCGAAAATGTAACCGCCTTTGTCGGTGCCGTTAGCAAGGCAAAGCCAACCGGTGCCAAAGGTAAATTTGTTAAACGTATTTCTCTCAGTTCCACAATGGGGCCTGGGGTGGAAGTTGAAATCGCTTCCACCGAGGGAAATTAAAGAGATTCTTTGGTCTTATGATTAAGGCCTTGGATCGCGGGTACCTGTACCCGTGTAGCCGTCCGAGACGGTGGGTTGTGCTGAGGAAACAACGCATGCAAATCCTGCCTGAGATGGGAAAAATGGATTCATTTCACGTGTTTCTGCGTGGGGGAAGCTGTTCGTTCCTGGAAGTCAAGGACTACAACTATCGAGCGTAGCTCGGTCAACTTTAACCGGAAAGAATTTTCTTTCCAAATTTGGAGCAAACCTGTGGATAGAGCCCGAAAGGAAAAAGTGGTCGCTGAAATCGGCCAAATCTTCGAGAGCTCAGGTGTGGTGGTAGTCGCCAAATACGAGGGTATGACCGTTCCAGAAATGGAAGATCTCCGTAATCTGATGCGTCAGGCTGGAGGTTTTGTACGTGTTGCCAAGAACAGGTTGTCGAAAATAGCACTTAAAGGATCCCCTTGTGAAAAGGTAAGTTCACTTCTATCAGGAATGACCTTGCTGGCCTACTCGGAAGATCCCACGGTAGCTACGAAGGTTTCAAAAGAATTTGCTTCCAACAACAAGAACTTTGTCGTTCTTGGAGGTGCAGTTGGTTCTTCCATCCTTGATCCCAAGGGAATTGAGGCTGTGGCGGCAATGCCATCCAGAGAAGAATTGATTGCTTCGGTAGTAACTTGTATTGGAGCCCCCGGAGCGACCTTGTTGGGTGCTATTGGTGCACCTGCCTCATCTCTTGCTTCCGTGCTTACAACATTGGAAGAAAGAGAGGCTGCATAAGGCTTGTCATTAGCGTATGTGGACGACTTTAACATGCATTGAGACACAATTTAAGAAATGGAATCAAACATGGCAGATTTAGAAAAATTAGCAGAAGAGATTGTTGGCCTTACTCTTATGGAAGCCCAGCAACTGAAAACAATCCTCAAGGACAAATATGGCATTGAACCCGCAAGTGGTGGTGCCGTTGTGGTAGCAGGTGGTCCTGCTGAAGCTGGAGATGGACCTAAGCAGGAGGAAGAACAAACCGAATTTGATGTTTTCTTGCAAGATGTAGGCGGGCAAAAAATTGCGGTGATCAAGGAAGTACGAGCCATAACCGGTTTGGGACTGAAAGAAGCCAAGGCCCTCGTTGAAGAGCGAGATAAACCTCTGAAAGAGGGTGTCTCAAAGGAAGAGGCTGAGGAAATAAAAGGTAAAATCGAAGCTGCAGGAGCAGTGGTAGAAATTAAATAATCCGAATTGTTTCGGATATGAAACTAACAATTTGCTGAGAGCTGTTCCGAATAGCTCTCAGTTGAACACAATAGAGCCAAAAGACCAATTGGTGAATACAGGATTGCTCATGAGCACCAACACAGTTACTGAACGGAATTGGTTGGTTGTGGACAGTCTTACAAAATGCAGACCAAAAGGGTAAACTCAATGAAGCAGAAGAAGTCTAGTGGCAATCGTTACCGAAGATCCTACCAAAATATCAACGCTGTAGCCCCTCTCCCCAACCTGATAGAGATACAGAAACAATCCTATGATTTGTTCTTGAACTCGGGAGAAGAACCAGACCATACGGACGGTATGGGCCTTCAGGGGGTTTTCCAATCTGTATTTCCAATCAGGGACGCCTCCGGGATGACCGAGATGTACTTCGAGGGTTACGAAATCGAAGATCCCAAGTTTGATGTTGAAGAATGTCAGCAGAGGGATATGACCTATGCTGGTGCCCTGAAGGTCAAACTCCTTCTCAACATCTATGATGTCGACAATGAAACCGGAAACCAAACTTTTCGAAACAGTAAGGAACAAAAGGTTTATATGGGTGATATCCCACTAATGACCAACAACGGCACCTTTATTGTCAATGGCACGGAAAGAGTAGTTGTTTCCCAGATGCATCGTTCCCCCGGGGTCTTTTTCAATTACTCAACTCACGCTACCGGAAAACGGCTTTATACCTGTCAAATTCTCCCTGGAAGAGGTTCCTGGATTGAATTTGAGTTTGGATTGAAAAAGGACAAGACACTTGGGGAATTGGAGTTAATAAACGTCAGAGTGGACCGCAAGCGACGCCTCCCCGTTTCAACCCTGCTTTTTGCCCTTGGCATGGACCAGGAAAGCATTATGGAATCCTTCTACGATTCCACTAGTTTCAGATTGAGAAAAAAACCTGCAGCATGGGAATTCACCTTTCAGAAGGAAAATTGGAAGAATGTCATTCCCAATTACGATCTCATCTCGCCCGAAACCGGCGAAATTGTAGCTCCGGCCGGGGAGAAGATTTCACCCTACAAACTTAACAAGATAGAGCAGGAATTTGATGGAGCCAAACTCAGAATTTTGCACGACAGCCTTGATCAGGGAAACTTGTCTACCGCCTTGGAAAGAGCCGGAGAAGCGGAGGAAATAGACGAAGATTACCTTGAATATCTTGAGAGCACCTATCGACAGTTGGCATCTCCGCAAAGTCGGGAATTGAGCCCTGATGGACAGTATCTGATTGAAGATTTTATTCCCGAAAGATGGCAAAGGGTTACACCAAATTTCAACATCGTTGATTTTCATACCAATGAGCTCCTTGCCAAGGCAGGTGTTAAGTTAACACCGGCAAAATACAAAAAAATCGAGGGCTTGGAGGGTTGGTCCTTAAAGGTACCGCTTAATCAGGCACTGACATACTTTGCTCCGAGGAAAAAGGACGAGCCGGTTGCAGAAAACCTGACATTGTATGCATACAACAAACTTCTTACTACAGACGGGGATACAATTGAAACCGTTCACAAGAATTCCGACCTTGATTTGGTAGGGATAGACGATCTTGCTGGAGAATTCTCTGATGGTGGCCGCAAACTCTTGGTAACCCTGCTCAAGAAAGTTTGGCGCTTCAGGGTTCCAACTTTCAATATCTACGACCCTGATACAGGAATGGTATCCCACCGTTCCGGTAATGAAGTCAACCTTGTTGTGTCCAAGGAATTGGGTATCCACCTGGAAGACCAAAAGTTCGAACTTAACGCGGATGAAATTTTCTATGGGCTTGTCGAACTTGAGGAAACAATCAAAAGGAAAGCCCAAAAACTCAAGAATGAAGAATTGGGCCAAACATCTGAACTACCTGCCAATAGTGAAGATGGGACACTTATTGGCGGTTACAGTGTACCCATAAAACTTGGTAGCAATCAGGGTGAAACGGTTGTGAGTTTTATACCCGAGGAACTAAAATGGGTAACCAATTTTTCATACAAGGATAAAATCGGGACAAATGTTGAAGACAACGTTCTTGACAGTGAAACCGGGGATGTAGTCATACCGATAGGTTCCCGCATTACCCGAAAATTGGTGAAGGGCTTTGAAGAACAGGGGAAGAATCTTGAAATTGCGGTAGCCAGCGACCGTATCGCAGGTCGCTATATCGCCAAGGACATGATTGATGAAGAAACTGGAATAGTTCTGGCCGAAGCAGGCGATGAATTAACCAGCATCTTTGATGAAAATGGCAATCCTTCGGGAGGGTTGCTGCGCCACCTTCTTGATGAAAAATTTGATGAAATCTCCTTGCTTGAAATAGACCACCTTTCAGTTGGACCGTACATCCGGAATACCATGTTCCTTGATAAATGCTACGATCGAAAGACAGGTCTTCTTGAAATCTACCGCTCTCTGCGACCCGGAGAACCACCAACACCGGAAAATGCAGAAGCCCTTTTTGATCAACTTTTCAGTGATTCCGAACGATATGATCTGTCGGCTGTCGGCAGGGCCAAGCTGAATATGAGACTGGGTCTCAACGAAAACGAGAACGTTCGTACGCTCCAAAAGAACGATATTGTTGCCTGCTTGAGAAGATTGGTTGCCCTTAGAGATGGCAAGGGCGAAATCGACGATATTGATCACCTTGGAAACCGACGTGTAAGGTCGGTTGGGGAACTTATGGAGAATCAATGTCGAATTGGTTTAATTCGTATGGAAAGAGCCATTCGTGAACGAATGGGTTCCGTAGAAATTGACAAGAAAATACCTCAGGACCTCGTCAATCCCCGACCGCTTTCAGGTGCCATTAGGGAGTTTTTTGGTTCATCACAATTATCGCAGTTTATGGACCAGACCAATCCGCTGTCCGAGATCACTCATAAACGACGTCTCTCGGCGTTGGGCCCAGGTGGTTTGACCAGGGAACGTGCCGGTTTCGAAGTAAGAGATGTTCACCCCACGCATTATGGGCGTATTTGTCCTGTGGAAACACCAGAAGGTCAGAATATTGGATTAATCAATTCGTTGGCCTCTTATTCCAAAGTCAATAAATATGGTTTTCTGGAAACACCATATCGGGTTGTTAAGGATAGCCAGGTAACTGACGAGTATGAATATGTTTCCGCCACTGATGAATCCCACAAGGTCATAGCCCAGGCCAATGCCAGACTGGATGAGAATAATCGTCTGGTGAATGATCTCGTTTCCACAAGAATTGATGGTGAATTCAAGATGAGTTTGAAGGAATCAGTCAATATGATTGATGTTTCACCCATGCAGCTTGTATCAGTAGCTGCCTCACTGATCCCCTTCCTTGAAAACGATGATGCCAACCGAGCTCTTATGGGTTCAAACATGCAGCGTCAGGCTGTTCCTCTATTAAATGCAGAGGCACCCTTTGTCGGAACAGGTATTGAAGAAAAAGTCGCCGTTGACTCCGGTGCCGCGATCGTAGCCCGAAGAGAAGGTGTTGTTGACCAGGTAGATGCAACGAGGATTGTGATCAGTGCTGCCGCTGATGATCCTACGGATCCCGGTGTAGATACTTATCGCTTGAGAAAGTTCCAGAGGTCAAACCAAAATACCTGTATCAACCAAAAACCGCTGGTCAATGTTGGTGATTATGTCCTCAAGGGAGATGTTATTGCTGATGGACCCTCCACCGATTTGGGTGAGTTGGCTTTGGGGAGGAACGTGCTCGTCGCATTTATGCCCTGGAATGGATATAACTTTGAGGATTCAATCCTCGTTTCGGAACGGATTGTCAGGGATGATGTCTTCACTTCTGTTCATATAGAGGAATTTTCCGTATTGGCTCGGGATACCAAATTGGGTCCAGAGGAAATTACCCGGGATATTCCCAATGTCGGGGAGGAATCCCTTCGAAATCTGGATGAAGCTGGGATTATCTATGTCGGAGCAGAGGTCTCGGGTGGTGACATTCTGGTCGGGAAAATTACACCGAAGGGTGAGACCCCAATTACCCCCGAGGAAAAACTCTTGCGGGCCATTTTTGGTGAAAAGGCCTCCGATGTCCGGGATACTTCCTTGAAATTGCCCCCAGGTGATTTTGGTACTGTCGTTGAGGTTCGGGTTTTCAACCGACATGGTATTGAGAAAGACGAACGTACCATCCAGATAGAACGTGAGGAGATAAACCGCCTTACCAGGGATTATGAGGATGAACAGGCAATCCTCAGGCGTACCATCTACGAAAGGTTACACAGTTTAATCAAGGGTAAAGTCGTTGCCAAGGGGCCAAAGCCTTTCAAAAAGGGCGATATCATTACCGAAGAATTACTTGGAAAGATTGACCAATTCAAATGGTGGAAACTTGCCCTAGAGGATGAGGAAACCTCCAAGAACAGGGAAGGCCTGGAAAAACAATATCAACTCCAGCTGAAAGCATTGGAACAAAGATATGAGGACAAGGTAGCCAAGGTCAGGCGAGGTGATGATCTTTCACCTGGTGTATTGAAGGTTGTCAAGGTTTTCGTAGCTGTAAAGCGAAAGCTCCAATCCGGTGACAAAATGGCTGGACGACATGGCAACAAGGGCGTGGTTTCCAAGGTTGTTCCCATGGAAGATATGCCGTTTCTGGAAGATGGAACACCGGTGGATATAGTTCTAAATCCCCTTGGTGTGCCTTCCAGGATGAATGTAGGGCAGATTCTTGAAACTCATATGGGCTGGGCCTCACGAGGGTTGGGCAAGGTCATTGATGAATCGCTGAAATATCATGATAACAATCAGGATGATCCGGTAAGGATTGAGCGGGTGCAATCAGCCATGGAATATGCCTATGGTCCTGAAATGTACAATTCCACCCTTGCCAAACTCAGTGATGACGATTTGGTTGCTTCGGCAAGGGTTGTTGCTTCAGGTGTCCCCATAGCAACTCCAGTATTTGATGGCGCCAAGGAACCCGATATCGATGATGCCCTGAAGAGAGCAGGCTTTGACAAATCCGGACAGTCAGAACTTTATGACGGCATTACTGGTGAAAAGTTTGCAAGACCGGTTACAGTGGGCATCAAGTACATGTTGAAACTCCACCACCTTGTGGACGATAAAATCCACGCCCGATCAACCGGACCCTACAGTCTGGTTACCCAACAACCATTGGGAGGCAAGGCACAGTTTGGTGGCCAACGCTTTGGCGAAATGGAAGTCTGGGCTCTTGAGGCTTATGGTGCTGCCCATGTACTACAGGAAATCCTGACTGTCAAGGCAGACGATGTCACTGGGCGAACCAAGGTTTACGAAGCTATCGTCAAGGGTGAAAATGAATTTGAATCAGGTATACCTGAAAGTTTCAATGTGTTGGTCAAGGAGGTTAGAGGTCTTGGTTTGAATATAGAACTGAGGCAAATGAACCGCAACAAAAAAATGATCCAGAGGGAAAAACATGAAGCATGATTTCGCACAAAATATGTTCAAAGGCGGGAAACTTCCCGAGACCTTTGACGAAATAAAAATCTCACTTGCCTCACCGGAAAGGATCGTTGCCTGGTCGGAAGGTGAGATCAAAAAACCGGAAACCATAAACTACCGAACTTTCAAGCCAGAAAGAGATGGTCTTTTCTGTGCCAAGATCTTTGGTCCGGTTCGGGACTATGAATGTTTATGCGGTAAATATAAACGGATGAAATTCCGGGGAATTGTCTGTGAGAAATGTGGTGTTGAGGTTACCCTTCAAAAAGTTCGTCGTGAACGAATGGGCCATATAAATCTGGCTGCTCCGGTTGCCCATATCTGGTTTTTAAAACTCCTTCCAAGTCGAATAGGCATTCTGCTTGATATGAAGTTGAAGGATCTGGAAAGTGTTCTTTACTTTGAAAAATTTGTCGTAACTGATCCGGGTTTGACACAATTCAGTGAGAAAGAGCTCATCACTGAAGCAGAAATGCAGGAAGCCCGGGATGCTTTCGGGGAAGAATCGTTCAATGCTTCCATCGGAGCCGAAGCAATCAGGGAATTGTTGAGTAATCTTGATCTGGAAATGGAGCAGGAAATTCTACGTGAGGAATTGCTTACAACAGGTAGTGTTCAACGAAAGACTGACATCAAAAAACGTCTCAAGATCGTATCTCATTTTCTGGAATCCGGTAACAAGCCTGAATGGATGATATTAACAGCCCTGCCTGTTATTCCGCCAGAACTGAGACCCCTTGTTCCACTGGATGGAGGGCGTTTTGCTACATCCGACCTGAACGATCTTTACAGGAGGGTAATTAATCGGAACAATCGTCTGAAGCGGCTGATTGAACTTCGGGCACCGGAATTGATCATTCGAAATGAAAAACGAATGTTGCAGGAATCTGTCGATGCCCTTTTTGACAATGGCCGCCGAGGAAGGGTCATTACCAATACCAGTAATAAGCGACCCTTGAAATCCCTTAGTGACATGCTCAAGGGAAAGCAGGGAAGATTTAGGCAGAATCTGCTTGGAAAAAGGGTCGACTTTTCGGGGCGATCGGTGATTGTAACCGGTCCCGAGTTGAAACTGCACCAATGCGGTTTGCCAAAAAAGATGGCCAAGGAACTCTTCAAACCGTTCATTTTTGCCAAATTGCAGGAAAAGGAACTTTCAACCACCGTTAAGCAGTCAAAAAAGCTTGTTGAAAGGGAATCGGATGAAATTTGGGATATTCTGGATGAAGTCATACGGGAACATCCCGTCCTTCTCAATCGGGCACCGACACTTCACAGGTTAGGTATCCAGGCATTTGAGCCCCTTCTTATTGAAGGGAAGGCAATCCAGCTTCATCCACTTGTCTGTTCAGCCTTTAACGCTGACTTTGATGGTGATCAGATGGCTGTCCATGTGCCACTTTCTCTGGAAGCTCAACTGGAAGCCCGAGTCCTCATGATGTCAACCAATAATGTGTTGTCGCCTGCCAATGGTGCCCCAATTATCGTACCCTCTCAGGATATGGTTTTGGGTCTTTATTACACCAGTCTGGTTCGCGAGGGTATGCAGGGTGAAGGAATGATTTTCGGCTCAGTCGAGGAAGTCGAACAGGCACTGGCTGCCGGAGTGGTTCATAAACATGCCCAGGTCAAGGCCCGAATACGGGAATTGAATGAGGAAGGTGAAGAAGTCTCCAGGATTTATACCACGACACCAGGTCGTATCCTTTTGGGATCACATCTCCCCTTGAATCCGCTTGTTCCATTTGAAATCCTGAACAAGGAATTGCGGAAGCAGGAAGTTCAGGAAGTCATTGATACAGTTTATCGCTATTGTGGCCAGAAAGAATCTGTCATCTTTTGTGACCACATTATGGAAATTGGCTTTAAGGAGGCTTGTAATGCCGGAATTTCCTTCTGTCGAAGCGACATGCTGGTTCCCAAGGACAAAACCAAGATTGTAGAAGAAACCAGGGCACAGGTTGCCGGTTTTGAGGAAGACCATAAGCAGGGAATGATCAGCGAAACTGAACGGTACCAGAAAACGGTCGAAGCCTGGACAAGTTGTACCGACCGAATCCAGGTAATGATGGAAAATGATATTCAGGCCCGTAAATTCATCGACAATGTCGAACAGGAGAGAAACTCCATCTATATGATGACTCATTCGGGCGCCCGGGGTTCCAGGGACCAAATGAAGCAGTTGGCAGGTATGAGAGGCCTGATTTCCAAGGGTACGGGCGAAATCATTGAAACCCCCATTATTTCCAACTTCAAGGAAGGTCTTAATGTGGCGGAATACTTCAATTCAGCCCATGGTTCAAGGAAGGGACTTGCTGATACCGCCTTGAAAACTGCCAATGCCGGATACCTCACTCGAAGACTCGTAGACGTTGCCCAAGATTGTCTGGTCAGGGAAGTTGACTGTCTTGAGAATCCAGATAACCCCATCGAGGATAGTGGTGAATTTGGGATCAAGGTTGAAGCAACCATTCGGGATGGTGAAATCATTGTTAATCTAGCCGAACGAATTGTTGGCAAGGTTTTGGCCGAGGATGTAGTCAATACCAATACAGGTGAAGTTTTTGCCAAAAAGGGTGAACTTTTGAGTGAAATCAGGGCAAAGGAAATCGAAAAAGCCGGTTTCCAAAGCGTCATGATGAGATCACCATTGACATGTCTGACCCAGGATGGTGTCTGTGCCAAATGCTATGGAAGGGATCTGGCTCGGGGAACTCTGGTCAATGTTGGTGAAGCTGTTGGAATTATGGCCGCCCAGTCGATTGGGGAACCAGGTACCCAGCTGACCATGAGAACTTTCCATATTGGAGGTATTGCGCAACAATCAGAAGAACAATCGTTTATAGAAGCGAGTACCGATGGTAAAATCAAGTTCGAAAATCCCAAAACCTTGACGGATAAATCCGGGCGAACAATTGCCAATGGAAGGGCTATGAGAATTTCGGTTGAGAATCCCAATGAAATTGCCATAAGACCCTATCGCGTTCCCTATGGTTCCAACATTCTGGTTACTGATGGTCAAAAGGTCAAGAGAGGTGCACGCCTCTTTGAATGGGACGCGTTTGCCTCATCCCTTTACTCTGAAGTCGAAGGCGTTGTCCGCCATATTGATCTCATTCATGGCATGACCACCTCAAGAAGGACAATTGAGGAATTTGGTATTACTGAAGAAGTCGTAACTGATACCGGTGGCGGCAAAAAACCTGATCGGTTGAAGCCCAATCCCCAACGGTCGCCGCAGGCAACCGAGCAGGGAAGGGTCTGGTTTGAATCTGCCGAATTGGAGAATGGCCCCGATGGCAATCTGGTTGTAAGTTCCAAGGATATGTGGATGGTTATTTCTGATAGCCAGGGGCAAGAAGTTTCTGCCCATTATGTTCCTCAGGATTCCGTGTTGCAGGTAACCAACGGGCAATCCATCAAGGCTGGTGAAGATTTGTTCACACCTCCACCAATGAAACAAACCCAGAGGAAAATTGCCCAGAGTTTTTCGTCAAGCTGGCGAGATTTGGATACCCTCAAGCCTGGAATTCTCATTGTTGATGAGGTTACCGGACAACCCTTGTACTTTGAAAATGGCAATCCGGCGTTTTATGAAATGTCCCTGGAGTCAAATATAAGGGTCAATGATGGACAAAAGATCGCTATTGGTGATGAATTGGCCAGATTCCCGAAAAGGACTGCCCAAACCCGGGATATTACGGGAGGTCTTCCACGGGTTGCAGATCTGTTTGAAGCCAGAAATCCCAAGGACCTTGCCGTCATGGCTGAGGTCAGCGGAACCATTCGGTTTGAAAGGGAGTATAAGAATTCCCGGGTTATCTGCATAGATCCTGATGATGAAAACATTGCGGTTCCTCCCAAGTACAAGATCCCCAAGGGTCTGCATCTGGAAGTTCAGGAAGGTGACAAGATCATGCGCGGCGACCTTATTGTAGATGGAACTCCTTCACCGCAAGATGTTCTCCAGTCAAGGGGATTGGGCGACCTGGCCCGATACATGATTGAAGGTGTTCAGGAAGTCTACCAGTTGCAAGGTGTGAAAATCAATGACAAGCATATTGAGGTCATTTTACGCCAAATGTTGAAGAAGGTTCGTATTACGGAACCCGGTGACACTGTTTTGATGTCAGATGAAATCATCGACAGGGCAGAATTGAGGAAAATCAATGAAGCAGCCAGGAAGCGAGACGAAAAGGAGGCTGATTCAGTTCCGGTCATTCTTGGTATTACCAAGGCGGCACTCGGCACCAATTCCTTTATTTCGGCTGCCTCCTTCCAGGAAACAACCAAGGTTTTGACTGATGCCGCTGTCCGAGGACGGGTTGACAGGCTTTCCGGTCTCAAGGAAAATGTTATCGTCGGCAGGCTTATCCCGGCTGGGACGGGCAATGCTGCCTCAGAAATCCGTAAGATTGCCTACGAGGAGGATGAGAGAATTCTGGAACTGGAGAAGGAATCTGACATTTTCAGTGACTTCCCTGCCTTGATTGAGGAAGACTCCGAACCATTGGAGACTTAGTATACTGAATCTAGGGTTGGACCGATTTTGAAGAAGGTTTTATAATCAGTAACAAAAACCTGTCGATCGAAAGCCTTGATTTCTCCATACCACTGGATCAGAAGCAAGGACTTTTCTAAACGCATCGCTTTCGTCAAGTGAATAACAGATCACTCCGACAGCAGGAGAACTGGTCCACTTTTCGCAAACGACAACAGAACTTCAGAACCAACCTTAAGTGGTTCACCAACATCGTCATTAACCATGAAGACTTGTCCAAAGGAGCCCACTAAAGTGTATTCCATACGAACACCAACATATGTCGATTTTGCGATGGTTGCTGGAATGCCGTCATCCTTGCCAATTAGAAGCCGCGATGGCCGAACCGCAAGAACTGCCGGTCCGGGTGAAAGCCCACGTGCCGATAGTTGATGATGAAAACCTTCAATCTCAATGGTTGCTATACCGTCCTTGACATCAATAATTTTGCATGAAAGCAGATTTGCTTCACCTATAAAGTCTGCTACGAAAATGTCGTTTGGTGAATCAAAGAGTTCGCGTGGTGTTCCAGTTTGAGCAATTTCAGCGTTTCGCATTACGACAATTTCGTCCGAAACTGCCAGGGCCTCCTCTTGATCGTGTGTTACATATACAACGGTGAGACCGGTTTCCTGCTGAATTGATCGAATGTCTTCCCTTACCTGGCGGCGAAGTTTGGCGTCTAGATTTGAGAGTGGTTCATCAAACAAGAGAACCTGAGGCTCCAATACCAGGGCCCGGGCCAAAGCAACCCGTTGCTGCTGTCCGCCCGAGAGTTCGCTTGGAAGTCGAGTACCCAATCCCTTGAGACCAAGAAGATTTAGTCCCTGTTCGGCCTTACTTCGAGCCTCGTCCTTGCCGAAATCTGAAAAGGTAAGACCATACATGACATTGGCAAGAACATTCATGTGTGGAAAAAGTGCATAGGATTGGAAGACCATTGTAACGTCACGGTCTGTAGCTGGAAACTTGGTTACGTCGTGATCGCCGATCAGAATCCGGCCTGCTGTCACCATTTCAAGACCGGCAATCAATCTTAGTGTTGTTGTTTTACCACAACCAGACGGTCCAAGCAGGGTAACAAGCTTGCCGGCGTCAATTTGAAGATTGATATTGTTCACAGCAACGATATCTTTTCCAAACGTCTTTGTGACACCCTCAAACCGTACCGGGGCAGCTCTTCTTCCCAGTAAATTGTTCTTCATACCTGTACCTCCGATCCATGCAGGGTCCGTCTTCCAATCTGTACTCGACCTACCAACAGACGCAATATTCCTACCACTGCGAGCATAACAAATATCAACGTAGTTGAATAAGCAATGGCCAAGCCGTAATCATTGTTCTCGACTCTTCCGATAATATAGCTCGTGGCCATGTCATACTCCGCAGAAACAAGGAAAATAACCGCAGAAATTGCTGTCATAGCACGTACAAAACTGTAGATCAGTGCAGCAAGAATCGCCGGTTTAAGAAGAGGTAGGATAATCTTACGGAAGGTATGCCAGCTACTCGCACCGAGAGTCAACGATGCCTCATCTAGTGAGCGATCAAGTTGTGACATGGATGCGATTCCTGCACGTACTCCGACTGGCATGTTACGAAAAATGAAACTAACGACAAGGATGACCCCAGTTCCAGTGATTTCAATTGGTGGTACATTGAATGCAAGAATATAACTGACACCAATAACAGTACCGGGAATTGCGAATGAAAGCATGGTACCAAATTCGAAGACATTCTTGCCAGCAAAGTTCTTTCTTATAAGCAGATATGCAGTTAAGATTCCCACGGCTGCGGTCAGTGGGGCAGCAATACCCGCAATAGTAATCGTGGTCCAGAAACTGTCCCATGCTGCTCCTGACCAACGGATGCCGTAGTCCTCAAAACGTATCGAAAACGCGGTGATATAGTGCTTTAGCGTCAGTGTGTTGTTTACTCCCCAAAGCTCAACCACGCTGCCATATACGATCATACCGTAAACGGTGACTGTAAAAAACGCCCAAATGAGAGCAACTGTCGTGACAATGATCGCTAATCCTCGTGGTAGATCGGGATGAATACCGGTATCTCCCTTGCCTGTAACAGTTGTATAGCTTTTCTTTCCCAACCAGACACGCTGTGCATAGAAAGCTGAGAGAGTAAAACAGAGTAAAACAATCGCCAGTACTGCGGCACGGCCTTGATCATACTGAGCTCCCACAATAGCAAAAAAGATTTCGGTTGAAAGGACATCAAAATTTCCTCCCAGAACCAGCGGATTTCCAAAGTCCGCCATGCTCTCAATGAAACCAAGGAGGAAGGAGTTGGCAATGCCTGGCCGCATAAGCGGAAGGGAAACTGTTTGAAAAATCTGGGTACGATTGGCACGTAGGGTCTGTGCGACTTCCTCCATGGCTGGCGATACCCCTTCGACAACTCCTATGAGTACAAGAAATGCAATTGGCGTATAGGCTAGTGTTTGGGCGATTATTATTCCCGGCAATCCATAGAGCCACCTGCTTGGTTGTACTCCGAACATATCGGCTATGAAAACCGTAACGGTTCCTGATCTGCCAAAAAGCAGGATTAAGGCAAGGCCAATTACAAATGGTGGCGTAATAATGGGAAGAACTGTCAGTGTTCGTAATCCTCGCTGATAACGAAACCTGGCACGGGTGACAACCAAGGCAAAGGCAAGACCAAGTATGGTCGTGGTGCATCCTACTGTAACGGCAAGGAAAAGTGAGTTCCAGGCAGCACCACACCGACCACCCGTGATACAGGCAAGACCCCATAATCGGTCATCAAAAAATTTCGAGGAAAAAGCAGAAATGGAGTACCCGCCACCATCATCAAAAAAAGCTGAGATGAGCATATTGGCGATAGGGAATGCAACGAAAGTAAGTACGATCACTATAACCCCACCAATAGCACTTACTACAAATACATCACCCTCAACTGCTCCCCGTGCAGCAATACCTTGAGTAAAAAAAAATAGAAATGACATGGCACAAAGCATTGCACCGTAACCCATCCCGAACTGTCGGTCCCCAAGTTCACCAAACACCAGTTCCAACCAGTCGAAGTTGTAGCCTCGAATCCCGATCGCGAAACCTTGGACAAACAGCCAACCGAAACCAACCACTCCGATTAGAATCAGGCCGCGGCCATAAAGTGGATCGGATTTACGTCGTCTGATAAGAGTAAGTGGTAAGACAAGAAGAATGAAGAAAGGCGTGAGCCAAACCTTTTCGCCACTTAAAAGCAGAAAGGCTGCCGGAGCGTAGTCCGGGTCTAGTGGGTAACCGTCAAAAATCCATCGAAATGAGAAAAAGCCATCCTCAATCCCATACCACGGGAAGAGGCAAAAGCCGACCCACCCAACAATAATCCAGAAGATCAGTATCGGGTGGGGATAATTGTTTTCATTAGTCAGCAAGTGTTACTGTGGAAGGACGGATACCTCTTCGTCCCATTTCTGTAGCAATCGCTTCCGTTCATCTGAAGAACCATATTTCCTGAAATCATAGTCGATTAATTTAATCTGACTCATGTCCGGTGCAGACGGTGATGTCTCAGAAGAGCGGTTTGATGGTACCTGGAAGGCGTTGACCTGGAGTGCCAGGTTTTGTGCATCAGTACTTAATGCCCAATCGTAGAACATCTTTGCTTCTTCCAGATTTCGAGCACCATCAATTATGGACATTGAACCGATTTCGTAGCCTGTACCCTCACATGGAGCAACTACCGCGATAGGAAAGCCGGTAACGGCCTGCTTCACTGCATCGTGCATGAAAACGATCCCTATGGTATTCTCACCACGTCCGGCAGCCTTGATCGGTGCTGACCCTGATTTGGTATACTGGTTGATATTTTTATGGAGATCTTTCATGAAGTTAAATCCTTCTTCCTCTCCGAAAATCTGAACCATTGAGGCAAGAGTGGTATAAGCCGTTCCCGATGAATTTGGATTTGCCATTTGGACATGTCCTTTATACTCAGGTTTCAGCAAATCCCTCCAGCATCCTGGGACCGGTAAATCATTAGCTTCAAGAATTTCGGTATTGTAGCCATATCCAAGAGCTCCAGAATAGATACCAATTGTCCTGTTGCCGGCACTTTCTGCCTGACTGATTGCCCAGTCGTGAAGTTGATCACGCATGGGTGACATATATTCCATAGTCAAACCTTCCTCAGCTGCCTGAAGATGAGGGTCACCCGTACCGCCCCACCAGATATCCCCTTTTGGGTTGGAAGATTCTGCGCGTATTTGAGCGTAGGTTTCCCCTGAAGACTTTCTTGTCATATTCACGTCAATTCCGGTGGCGTCTTCGAAGCTTCGGGCCAAGAGCTGGCACCAATCCTCTTGTGCACTACAGTAGAGTGTCAGCTTGTCTGCCTGTGAAGCATTGATTGATGCTGAAAGGGCAATTAATGATCCTGCAAGTACTAACGTAAGTTTCTTAATCATCATAGATCCTCCTGATTACCCCATTACACCAAAACATTAATCAACCTTACGATTTCACCAAAGTGTAACCAAAATTCTTACACTCCAAACAAAATAAACAAAGATTCGTACCCAGTGCCCAAAGGGGTTATTGTTTATTCAATATACGGAGTATATCCATCCAACAAGGGCTAGTCAAACAAGAACTCGTTCGTTCGTTTTACATAGATTACCTGCAGTAGCAATGTTTTTTGGCAAATTTCCGTATATACCAAGCAGATAGTGAATGACTTATTTACACAAAAAACAATAAACTCCAAAAAGTGCAATTATGTCCCTAAATTCGAATTCAAAGTGCCAGATGTACCAAATGATAATAGAAAATTTTTTAGCAATACAAGTTTATACCCTCACGGTGTATCTTGCTCCAGTAAAAATAAATGTTTGCCGGACTAAGGTATGCCTGAATTGATTGCAGATGGTCCTTCCATTCCGACACGACTACTCAATGAGTTGGACAATGGGGATGTAGTTTTTTTCTGTGGGGCTGGAATATCAGCAGGAAAGCCTTCAAACCTTCCTACATTCAAAGGCCTGGTCGAAAATTTAATCGAAAACAACAACATCAATATTGATTTAGACGGAAATGAATTGGACCGGGTTCTTGGTTTATTGGAAAGAGAACTTGTAACTAATGTCGTAAGGCAAGATGTTATCCAGCAGCTATCTAAGCCACCAAAAAATAAAAACCTCCCATTACACAAGGCATTAATTGAACTTTCTAGAATTAATCCTGCGAATAAAGAAGAAGGACTCAGGCTGGTAACCACTAATTTTGACCGTAGATTCATTGAAGCTGGTTTGGAAGAAGAGTTCGTTGATTCTGCGCCAAAACTCCCTATACCGGATTCTAATCGCTGGCGAAGCCTGGTACACCTTCATGGTATTATTTCTAACACGGAATATGAAAAGGGTGAAAATTTAGTACTCACATCTGCTGATTTCGGTCGTGCATATCTAACTGAAGGGTGGGCTGCACGTTTTATAACTGAGTTGTTTCGTAAGTACACCGTTGTTTTTGTGGGTTACAGCCTCAACGACCCGGTGTTAAGATACATGATTGATGCTATTGCAACGGAAAGGTCAAGGAATACACAATTCAAAGAAGCCTTTGCATTTACAGGGATAGATCTTCGAAAAAAAGAGCGTTTTTCAATTGGCGAAGAATGGCATACCAAAGGCGTTGTGCCAATAATTTACAGTTCGAGAAACAAACATGACCTCTTGGAAAAAACCTTAACTAAATGGGCTCGAATCGGAAGAGATCCCTTCAGTCGAATAAATATCGTATTGGATGGCATCAAAAAAATGCCCACAGGAAAAGATGATCCTATAGTGGAACGTGTAGTATGGGCACTTAATGATGAAACAGCCGCTGAAGCACTTGCTAACGCTGACCCTATCACCGATGAACAGGATTACGTTAAACTTGAAGAATGGTTCAATCTGATTTCAAATAGCAATTTATTTTCTTGCCCTTCGAAAGAAATCAGAATTGTCTCAGGGTTCCATTGGGAATCGAATATTTCCCATTTGGACAGTACAAGACGCCACCTTGTAAGATGGTTGACAAAACATCTGCATGTACCGCAATTATTAAATTGGGTACTAAAAAATGGGGGACATCTTCATCCTGAATTCCGTAATTTGATCAACATAAAACTGGCTAATTCACCAAGCATTGATCCTAAACTTGAACTCATGTGGTCGGTCTTGGTAAATAACCAACAAAAGGATCAGTATAAATTACAGTGGATTGCGGAACAGTATGAGAATGTAGATAATAATATAAATTTACGTACTGTTATTGAGGATGAGGTGATCAGGGAAATAGCTCCCTATCTAATCGTTAAGCGTGGCATCTCACCTGATAAGAAATTTCAGCAATTAATGAGCAATAAACAACCAAATGAATTGCCTCTAATTGATTTTTGTGGCCATTTTGATTTGGTAACAGTTGACGATAATTGTTGGCACTTGTTAGATATTATACTGAGTAGTTCTAGCTTTTTGTCCAGACATGCGGAAATTCTTACAGAATATTTAGAAACAGCACATGTTCTTTCTGAAATTGCTGAAATTGAAGTTAGGCACACCTACTCATTCAGGAAATCAATTGCTGAACATGAACAGGATGAATTTTCTAGGAAATGGAAGTACCTTATAAACTTGGTACGAGATAGTTATCTAGCCATCAATGAAAAGGATAAACTACGGGCTGAGAATTTGCTTCAGAGATGGATAAATTCGCCTTGGCAACTGTTTCATCGTCTAGCACTTCATGCAATAACTACGGATCCGAATTCAGATATCCAAATTGCTATGCATATAATTTTAGGAAATAATCATCAAGGTTTGTGGGATTGGAATTTGCGGCGTGAGTTGTTACGCTTTCTCAAACTATCTGGTAACCGCTTGTCTTCTGAAATGAAACAAGAGATTGAAGAAGCAATTCTTGAAAAACAACCTGAGGTCAATGATGAATCCGACTGGATAAACCACGAGAAACATTTACGTTTGCATAGGCTTTATTGGTCAGGCGCTAAAATTAATAAAAAATCCTTAAAACTACTTGATGATTCCAAACTGGATTACACTTCTGAGCCAGACGAACAAGGTGAGTTTCTAACATGGGGTGGGAAGGCTCGTTTTGTGAATATGGCTGAGTTTGCCCCCTCTGAATTTCTAAGTGGCAATATGAATAAGCTAGTTCTAGGTCTAATCAATAAGGAACTAAAACCAAACGAGTTTTTGGGATTAACCAAAGTGCAGCCAATTAAGGTGGTATCAGCACTTCGGAATCTGACAAAACAAAACGAGTGGCCTTTGAAATTTTGGGAGATTTATCTTAGTGAACTTAATCCCAATGGAGAGGAAATTGGGCAACGAACAAAACTACCCCTTTTTGTAGCAAAGATTCTTATGGATGCACCAGACTGCCTATTCGGTAAAGTTGGATTTAGTGTTGGTAAACTATTAAATTTTCTTGCTGACAAATGCCCACCTGAGGCAGAGTTTGAATACCGGATACTTTGGGAAAAAGTCTTGATTAATATCGTTGTTGAAGATGATTGTAAGCATGATAATTAATGATCCATTGACAGATTCTCTGAACCACCCTGCAGGATATCTTACTGAGGCTGCATTGAAACGTTTAGTAAAACGAAACCCAAGAGAAGGAGAGGGTATACCTAAAGAAGTTGTGCCATATTTTAAAAGTATCGTCAAAAGTACTCATAGCCACAAGGGTAGGGTAATTTTAGCATCTCGTTTGAATTATCTATTCACGATTGATCCTGACTGGACTACGAAAAACATTATCAAATTCATGGATTTGAAATACAAAAAGGACGCTCTGGACCTTTGGTCATCCTATTCTTGGTCTTCAGTGATTGGGCCCAATCTTTTTAGGGCGATAAAGGATGGCTTTTTGGACGTCTTAAAGTTGAATTCTAGTGATTATCAAGCGTCAGAAAATCTTGTGACGTTATTTATTATGATTTGCTTGGATGCTTCCAAAGAGTTTACAAAAAATGAGATCCATGATGTCGTAGAAAATTTTTCTGCCAAAGAATTGATCACAGTACTTATTTATTTACGTAGTAGAATTGCTGAAAGCGATGGCCAAAATGACGTCGTATGGGAAGGAAAAGTGTGGCCATGGCTTGATAATTACTGGCCACAGTTGCAAAATTTAAATACTTCAGATACTTCATGTGCTTTCCTTGAATTGCTTGTGGAATGTAAAGATACCTTTCCAAATGCAGTTGAACGGGTCACAAGCTTAGATATCCTGAAACCTATTGATACAAATCATTGTCGTGGCCTTTATCGGTTACAAAATTCTGACCATCCCACTCGTTTTCCACATCAAACATTACAACTATTAAATAAAACTATGGATGATGAATTACAGAATTGGAATAGGCCAGAACTCAAGAGAATCTTAACTAAAATTAAAGATTCTTCTCAAAATCTTGTTTCTGATGTTACGTTTAAACGATTGTGGAAAATTGCTCAGCGCGATCTAATCTGAAATTTAATCGTAGTATTCATTTTTACTTCCTGGCATATTAGGAGATATAAATTCTCATACACTTCTGATAACTGTGAATTAACAAGTTCGTATAAACATTTTCTTGATTTGTGGTTTGTTAATATTTTTTAACATTTAACTGTTGACATTTTTGCCTTTTGCTATTACTTGGCACGAACTTTCACAAGACCAGTGCCTTTGGAAGTCAAATAGCCATTAAGATTTGGGGTACATGAACACCTGAACGGGTGTTCCTCTGAAAAACAGACCGCTGAGGAAAGCGAAGCGGTTTCTTTGTGCTTTATGTTTAGAGGCCATGGTCATACTAGGAAAGAAAAAATTTTAGGAATGATATGCCAACGATACAACAATTAATTCGCAAGCCAAGGAAGCCCAAGGTTCGGCGACAAAAGTCAATGCATCTGCTGGGTTGTCCTCAGCGACGTGGTGTGTGTACTCGTGTCTACACGACTACACCGAAGAAGCCAAACTCGGCTTTGCGGAAGGTTGCCAAGGTCAGATTGACAAGCGGTTTTGAGGTCATCTCCTATATTCCCGGAGAAACCCATACCCTTCAGGAACACTCGGTGGTTCTGATTCGGGGAGGAAGGGTGAAAGACCTTCCTGGTGTTCGATACCATATCTTGCGGGGAACACTTGATACAACCGGTGTCCAGGAACGACGGCAAAGACGTTCCAAATATGGCGCCAAGAGACCTAAGTAAGGAGTTGTATATATGTCCCGTCGCCGTCGCGCTGATGTAAGAGAAGTACTGCCTGACGCCAAGTTTGGTGATCAAACCCTTACAAAGTTCATGAACAATCTGATGAAGGACGGCAAAAAGGCCGTAGCCGAAGGTATTGTCTATAATGCCCTTGATCGTATCCAGGGCCAAACCCAACGCGATCCGTTGGAAGTTTTTCATGAGGCCATCGGTAATGTCCGACCCTCAATTGAAGTCAGGTCAAGACGGGTTGGGGGTTCAACCTATCAGATCCCTGTAGAAGTTCGGCCAGAAAGGAGAAGTGCCCTGGCCATCCGATGGCTTATTGATGCTGCTCGCAAACGTCCGGAACACACCATGGAGGAAAGGCTCGCAGGCGAACTGGTGGATGCTATAAACTTCCGGGGACGGGCAGTAAAAAAACGGGAAGATACACACAAGATGGCCGAAGCCAACAGGGCCTTTAGTCATTACCGATGGTAAAGTAACAAAGCAGGACAGTTTTCTCATGACACGTCAATATCCACTTTCCCGTTATCGAAATTTTGGTATCATGGCCCATATTGATGCTGGGAAAACAACAACAACTGAGCGGGTACTTTACTATACCGGGAAGTCCCACAAAATCGGTGAGGTTCATGATGGTGCTGCAACCATGGACTGGATGGAGCAGGAACAGGAAAGAGGAATTACCATAACCTCAGCTGCGACAACCACCTTCTGGGAAAGAACTGAAGATGGTGAAACACCACTTTCAGAAAAATTTCGCTTTAATATCATTGATACTCCAGGCCACGTTGATTTTACCATTGAAGTTGAAAGATCATTGGCAGTCCTTGACGGGGCAATTTGTGTCCTTGATGCAAACGCTGGTATCGAACCGCAGACTGAGACCGTCTGGCGACAGGCTGATAGATATAAGGTACCAAGGTTTGTTTTTGTCAACAAAATGGACAAGATCGGAGCAGATTTCTTTAACTGTGTAAGAATGATCAAAGACCGAACTGGAGCAACCCCCCTTCCCATACAGATTCCCATTGGTGCTGAAGACAAGTTCAGTGGCATTATTGATCTTGTTAGCATGAAGGAATGGACATGGACGGGTGAAGCTCTTGGTGCGACCTGGACACTGCAGGACATCAGGCCGGATCTCCAGGATTTGGCTAATGAATGGCGAAATACACTCATTGAAACAGCCGTAGAAATGGATGATGATGTCATGGAGGCCTATCTGGAGGGAGAGGAACCTGATGAAAAAACTCTTCGGGGATTAATCCGAAGGGGAACTCTGGATATGACATTTGTACCTGTTCTTGCCGGTTCCGCCTTCAAGAACAAGGGTGTTCAGCCGATGTTGAATTCGGTCATTGATTACCTGCCGGGTCCATTGGATGTTCCTTCCTATATAGGTTTTAAACCTGGTGACAAGGCTGAGGTTCGTAACATTGAGAGAACGGCCGATGATGGGAATCCGTTTTCGGGATTGGCCTTCAAGGTCATGAATGATCCGTTTGTCGGTTCACTGACATTTACCAGAATCTATTCCGGTACGATCAACAAGGGAGACCAGATGTTGAATTCGACCAAAGGAAAGAAAGAACGTGTCGGTCGAATGATGATGATGCATTCCAACAACAGGGAAGAAATCACGGAAGCCTATGCCGGTGATATTATTGCCCTGGCCGGTTTGAAGGAAACTACCACTGGCGACACTCTTTGTAGTTCGACAGAACCCGTTGTTCTCGAAACCATGACCTTCCCGGACCCGGTTATTGAGATCGCAGTTGAACCAAGAACCAAGTCCGACCAGGAAAAAATGGCTCAGGCCTTGCAAAGATTGGCTGCAGAAGATCCTTCATTCAGGGTTGAAACCGATTTTGAGTCAGGTCAAACCATCATGAAAGGTATGGGGGAACTTCATCTGGATATTTTGATTGACCGGATGAAAAGGGAATTCAAGGTGGAGGCCAATATTGGTGCACCACAAGTTGCCTATCGTGAAACTGTTTCGCATATGGCCGAAATTGACTATACCCACAAGAAACAGACCGGTGGTGCCGGTCAGTTTGCACGGGTCAAGATGATTATTGAACCTCAGGAAATCGGCAAGGGATACAGTTTTGAGTCCAAAATCGTTGGCGGATCAATTCCCAAGGAATATATACCCGGTGTTGAAAAGGGGATTAATTCGGTGATGGATTCAGGTCCTCTGGCCGGTTTCCCTGTGATTGACTTCAAGGTTACACTTATTGATGGAGCCTATCATGATGTTGACTCTTCGGTCATGGCCTTTGAGCTCTGTGCCAGGGCTGCCATGCGAGAGGGTTTGAAAAAAGCTGGAGTCAAACTCCTGGAACCCGTCATGAAGGTGGAAGTCGTTACACCCGAAGAATATACCGGGACAGTCAATGGAGATTTGACCAAAAGACGCGGACAGGTACAGGGGCAGGAACCCAGAGGAAACTCCACGGCTATTGCTGGAACTGTGCCACTGGCCAATATGTTTGGATACATCAACAACCTTCGTTCCATGACATCGGGACGAGCGAATTTCACCATGCAGTTCTCTCATTATGAGGCTGTACCACAAAATATCTCGGAAGAGATTCAATCTAAATATGCTTAAAGCACACTTAACAAGTTCGGTTAACCAGAAAGGATTATCAGATGGCTAAGGAAACTTTTGTCAGGAACAAACCGCATGTCAACGTCGGTACGATTGGCCATGTTGACCACGGAAAAACAACTTTAACTGCTGCCATTACCAAGTATTTTGGTGAATTTACACCTTATGATAAAATTGATGGTGCGCCTGAGGAAAAGGATCGAGGAATCACCATTTCAACTGCACACGTTGAATATGAAACTGAAGCCCGACACTATGCTCACGTCGACTGCCCGGGCCATGCCGACTATGTTAAGAACATGATTACCGGTGCCGCCCAGATGGATGGAGCCATACTCGTGGTGAGTGCTGCTGATGGACCTATGCCTCAGACCCGTGAGCATATTCTTCTTGCCCGTCAGGTTGGTGTTCCTTCTCTGGTGGTTTACATGAACAAGGTCGATCAGGTTGATGACGAAGAACTACTGGAATTGGTGGAACTCGAAATCCGGGAACTTCTCAGTGAGTATGAATTCCCCGGGGATGACATTGCAGTGATTCAGGGATCTGCCCTTGCGGCCATGGATGGTACCAATAATGAAATTGGTGAAGAAAGTATCAAGGCACTTATGGAAGCAGTTGATGCAAATATTCCAACCCCTGACCGCCCGATTGATCAACCCTTCCTGATGCCGATTGAGGACGTGTTCTCAATTTCTGGACGTGGTACCGTTGTTACCGGAAGAGTTGAAAGAGGTGTCGTCAAGGTAGGGGATGAGATTGAGGTCGTTGGTATTCGGGCAACCTCCAAAACAACCTGTACCGGTGTTGAAATGTTCCGCAAACTTCTTGATCGGGGTGAAGCTGGAGACAATATTGGTGCACTTCTCAGAGGTGTCGGACGTGATGGTGTGGAAAGAGGCCAGGTTCTTTGTAAACCTGGTTCGGTAACACCCCACACTGAATTCGAAGCTGAGGCCTATATTCTCGACAAGTCGGAAGGGGGGCGTCACACACCTTTCTTTACCAACTATCGACCTCAGTTTTATTTCCGAACCACTGACGTTACCGGTTCGGTTGAACTGCCAAGTGGTATTGAAATGGTGATGCCTGGTGATAATGTCAGATTCAAGGTTAAACTCATCAACCCCATCGCCATGGAAGAAAAACTGCGGTTTGCCATCCGTGAAGGTGGACGTACTGTTGGTGCAGGTGTTGTAACCAAGATTATTGAGTGATTTTGAAGGGCATGAACGGAGTTTGTGCCCTTTTTGCTTTCGGAGCTAGAGTATGAGTCAACATCAAAATATTCGCATTCAGTTGAAGGCCTTTGATTACAGGGTTCTTGATGCCTGCGCATCTGAACTCATTGATACAGTCAGGAGAACTGGTGCGCGTTGGCGAGGGCCCATACCCTTACCGAACAAAATCGAAAAATTTACTGTTCTCAGGGGACCTCACATTGACAAGAAGTCGCGTGAGCAAATGGAGATAAGAACCCACAAACGGGTGATTGATATCATTGATCCAACGCCCCAGACAGTGGATGCGCTCATGAAACTTGAACTCGCGGCAGGTGTTGCCGTGGAATTGAAACTTTAGTAGGGGGAGATTCCGGAATGCGTTCTGGAGTGATTGCCAAAAAATTAGGAATGACGCGTTTGTTCCAGGATGATGGAAAGCAGGTACCTGTTACCGTGCTTCATCTGGACAATCTACAGGTTCTAGCCCAGCGAACAGTAAGCCGTGATGGTTATTCTGCTGTCCAGCTTGGATCGGGCTCAGCAAAAGCCAAGCGAGTATCGAAGGCTATGCGTGGTCATTTTGCCATGGCTCAGGTGGTACCCAAGAAGAAATTGGCTGAGTTCCGGGTTTCACCGGATAATTTAATTGATATCGGAGCTGAAATAACGGCTGATCACTTTATACCTGGTCAGAAAGTAGATGTTTCAGGAACTTCAATCGGCAAGGGATTTGCTGGTGCTATGAAACGACACAATTTTGCTGGTTTGCGAGCAACTCATGGCGTTTCGGTAAGTCATCGATCACATGGATCTACAGGTCAGTGTCAGGATCCCGGAAAAGTCTTCAAGGGCAAGAAGATGGCTGGACATCTCGGAAATACCCGAGTTACCACCCAGAACCTTGAAGTCATGCAGACAGATGCTGAAAACGGCTTGATCCTGATTAAGGGGTCTGTTCCAGGGTCCAAGGGTGGTTGGGTAACCATCAGGGATGCATGCAAGAAAAAAGCACCTGATAATCTACCAATGCCCGGCGCAATCAGAAAAAACGAACCCGTTGCCGAGAATGTCGGAGAAAATCAGGACGCATCCGGGGAGGCTGAGTCATGAAAACAGAAGTAATCAGTTTTAATGGCGAAAAAGCTGAGTCGGTAGACTTGGCCGAAAATATTTTTGGTCTAGAGAGTAGATCAGACATATTGAATCGTGTTGTTCGCTGGCAAAGAGCTCGTAAACAGCAAGGTACGCACAAGGTCAAGACCCGTTCCGAAACAAGTTATTCCAAGCGTAAGATTTACCGACAAAAAGGCACGGGTAATGCCCGTCATGGCGATCGAAATGCACCGATTTTTTCCAAAGGTGGAGTCTACAAGGGGCCGACCCCTCGTGACCATAGCCATGGTTTGCCCAAGAAAGTTCGCCTGCTGGGTTTGAAGATGGCTCTTTCTTCAAAATTGAAGAACAGTGAATTGGTTATTTTATCCAAGGCCAAGATTGATAATCCCAAGACATCCGAACTGAATGAGAAAATCAGAAGCCTGGGATGGAAAAAGACTTTGGTTATTGATGGACCAGAAGTAGATGAAAATTTTGCCAGGGCGGCTAGAAACATCCCGGATCTGGATGTTTTGCCCCAGCAGGGAGCTAATGTCTATGACATTTTGAAGTGTACCACTCTGGTAATTACCGTGGAGGGATTGAATGCCCTGCAGGAGAGAATGTCATGAAACCGGTTGCTGAACATTACGACATTATCCGTCGGCCTAGAATTACCGAAAAGTCCACCTTGGCCTCACAAATCAATACCGTGGTTTTTGAAACATCTATGGATGCTACCAAACCCAAGATCAAGGAGGCTGTTGAAGCTATATTCAAGGTAAAGGTTAAATCCGTCAATACTGTTATCCAGAAGGGAAAAAGAACCCGCTTCAGGGGACGTCCCGGCAAAAGAAAAGATTTTAAAAAGGCCTTTATCCGATTGGAAGAAGGTTATTCAATTGATACTGGTGGAACAAGATAATGAGAGACGGTATGAAGATTCCGTTTATGGCTCTTCGGGAAGGGAATAAAGGGTAATTGTATGGCACTAAAGTCCTATAAACCGATTACTCCGGGACGACGTGGACTCGTTCTGGTTGATCGTTCCCATCTATGGAAAGGAAAACCTGTTAAATCCCTTAGCGAGGGGCTTAACTCAAAAGGTGGTCGAAACAATCTTGGACGTATAACAGTTCGTCATCGAGGTGGTGGTGCCAAACGGCTTTACCGGAAAATAGATTTCAAAAGGAAAAAACTGGATGCTGTAGGTACGGTTGATCGCTTTGAGTATGATCCCAACCGATCGGCATTTATTGCCCTGATCAAGTATGATGACGGCGAGATGTCCTACATTATTGCTCCACAGAGACTTGCTGTTGGTGATAAAATTGTTTCTTCAGCAAGGGCGGATATCAAGCCTGGCAATGCTATGCCCTTTTCCGGCATGCCTATCGGTACGATCGTACACAATGTTGAAATGAAACCTGGCAAAGGTGGCCAAATTGCCCGAGCTGCAGGTACCTATGCCCAGTTCGTGGGTCGTGATGGCGGGTATGCTCAGCTTCGCCTGTCATCGGGAGAGTTGAGAGTCGTTCATCAAAACTGTCGGGCTACAGTTGGTGCCGTTTCGAATCCGGATAATTCCAATATCAATCTCGGGAAAGCAGGCCGAACTCGCAACATGGGTATCAGACCGACCGTAAGAGGTGTCGTCATGAACCCAGTGGATCACCCACATGGTGGTGGTGAAGGAAAATCCAGCGGCGGCCGTCATCCTGTAACTCCCTGGGGTAAGCCTACAAGGGGAATGAAAACACGCAAGAACAAGACGACAGATAAATATATCCTGCGTCGACGGTCAGTGCGAAAGAAAGGACGTTAACATGGCACGGTCTACATGGAAAGGACCCTTTGTGGATTCATATGTGTTGAAAAAAGCTGAAAAGGCCAAGGAATCAGGGCGAAGGGATGTCATCAAGATCTGGTCTCGCAGATCAACCATCCTTCCCCAGTTTGTTGGTCTTACCTTTGGCGTCCACAATGGCAGAAAACATATTCCCGTTCTGGTTACAGAGGAAATGATCGGTCAGAAATTTGGAGAATACTCCCCAACAAGGACTTATTACGGGCATTCTGCCGATAAAAAGGCAAAAAGGAGATAAAACTCAATCATGTCTAAAATACAGAGTAGGATGCCTCTTGATCAGGCTATTGCCATTGGCAGAATGATCCGGGTATCCCCCCAGAAACTGAACCAGGTGGCAGCCCTGATACGTGGCAAGGAAATAGTCGATGCCATCAATATCCTGACCTTTTCGGAAAAACGAGTCGCCAAGGATGTTCTCAAGGTAGTACGTACGGCCATGTACAATGCCGAGAACAATATTGGCATGGATGGCGAACGTCTGAGGATTGTTGAAGCATATGTCGGAAAAAACCTGACCATGAAAAGGTTTCGGGCCAGGGCAAGAGGAAGGGCCAACAGAATTGTCAAACCATTTTCACAAATTACAATCGTTGTGCAGGAAATAGGGGATTAGAACTTATGGGGCAAAAAGTTAACCCTATCGCCATGCGTCTACAGGTCAACAGGACCTGGGACAGCAGATGGTACGCCAACAAACGGGATTATGGAGATCTTCTTCAGGAAGATTTGAAAATCAGGGCATTTATCAAGAAAGAATGTGCTCAGGCTGGTATAAGCCGTGTGATTATCGAACGTCCCTACAAGAAATGCCGAATTACGGTGCACTCGGCAAGGCCAGGTGTTATTGTAGGCCGAAAGGGTGCCGAAGTAGAAGCTCTAAAGGCATCATTGCGAAAACTGACCGATTCAGAGCTATTTTTCAATATTGTTGAGGTCAAACGACCTGAGATAGATGCTCAACTGGCTGCCGATTCGGTGGCCCAGCAAATTGAAAACCGGGTATCCTTCCGTAGGGCCATGAAGCGATCCGTACAAAGTGCCATGAGAATGGGTGCTCTGGGAGTCCGAATTAATGTCGCTGGGCGTCTTGGTGGAGCTGAAATAGCCAGAACAGAATGGTATCGGGAGGGACGTGTTCCTCTACATACCCTGAGAGCTGATGTTGATTACGCTCGGGCTACAGCATCAACCCCTTACGGTGTTATCGGAATCAAGATCTGGATCTTCAAGGGTGAAATACTGGAACATGATCCCTCGGCAAGGGATCGTCGAGACCAGGTTCTGAGGGAAGGTGGGGTTGCCCCCCGTAGATCATAGTCCGAGGATTTAGATATGTTACAACCAAAGAAGCCACGATACCGGAAACAACACAAGGGTCGTATTCATGGTAATTCCAAGGGTGGAACTGCCTTGAATTTTGGCTCCTATGGCCTGAAGGCTGTTGAACCCGAGCGGATTACTGCTCGACAAATCGAGGCTGCCCGAAGAGCGATGACCAGAAAAATGAAGAGGCAGGGAAGAGTCTGGATCAGGATTTTTCCCGATGTTCCCGTTTCCAAAAAACCTACCGAAGTTCGTATGGGTAAGGGTAAGGGATCAGTGGAGTATTGGGCAGCGAGGGTCAAACCTGGCCGTGTCATGTTTGAGCTTGATGGGGTAGCCGATGGTACTGCGCGTGAAGCCCTGAGGTTGGCCGCCATGAAATTGCCTGTAAAGACCAGGATAGTTCAGCGGGACGATTGGTAGAATATAGTAGAAATGAGAACCCTGTAGTAGGATTAAAGTCATGGATGCATCAGAATTACGAGAAAAGACAGCAGACGAATTAGGTGACAAGCTGCTAGAATTGAAGAGAGAAGCATTCAATATTCGTTTTCGGTTGGCAGAAGGGGATTTCCCCAATACAGCCCGTATTCGAACGATTAAAAGAGATGTGGCACGGATCAAAACCGTGATCCGGGAAAAGGAGAAGGCTTAGTCATGCCAAAAAGAATACTGGCTGGTAAGGTTATCAGCAATTCAAGTGACAAGACGGTTACTGTTCTGGTTGAAAGACGGTTCATGCATCCGGTCATGAAGAAAACCGTAAGAAAATCCAAGAAATATCGTGCCCATGATGCCAATAATTCAGTTCATTTGGGTGACAAGGTTCAAATTAGGGAATGTTCACCTATTTCTAAAACCAAATCCTGGGAAGTTATAGAAGCTACTTAAGCCGGGATAATTTTTTAATCGAAACCCTGGGGCTATTTCAGAAGTCCCCACAGGTCGGGAGTTTTAACATGATTCAGATGCAGACTAATCTGGATGTTGCGGATAATTCGGGTGCCCGAAAAGTCCAGTGCATCAAGGTTCTCGGCGGTTCCAAACGAAGGTTTGCATCCGTTGGTGATGTTATTGTGGTTTCAGTCAAGGAAGCCATACCCAGAGCCCGGGTCAAAAAGGGTGAAGTCAGACGAGCTGTCATCGTGAGAACCGCCAAGGAAGTTCGACGTGATGATGGTACCGTGATCCGATTTGACAAGAATGCCGCCGTACTGATCAACAACAACAATGAACCTATCGGTACCAGGATTTTTGGTCCGGTGGTAAGAGAGCTGAGAGCCCTTCGTTTTATGAAAATTGTTTCTCTGGCTCCGGAGGTATTGTAATGGCGGCCAAGTTGAAAAAAGGTGATAAGGTGATCGTGATTGCCGGCAAGGATACTGGTGCTCAAGGAGTAATCAACAGTGTCAACCCCACCAGCGGAAAAGCGGTGGTTGAGGGCATCAATCTTTCCATCAGGCACCAAAAACAAACGCAAAACCAGGAAGGTGGCAAAATTCCCGTATATATGCCGATAGATCTTTCCAATCTGGCAATGGTTGATCCTTCTGACGACAAGCCAACTCGGGTAGGATTTCGGGTAGAAGATGATAAAAAGGTAAGGTTTTCCAAGAGAACTGGAGTAGTGATCGATGGCTAGTTCAACACCTCGTTTAAAGAATATTTATCAGGACCAGATCAAACCTGCTTTAATGGAGGAATTTGACTACAAAAATGACATGATGGTTCCCAAGCTCGACAAGATTGTGCTAAACATGGGAGTTGGCGAAGCTGCCAAGGATTCCAAAAAAGCCAAAGCGGCCGAAGCGGAACTGACTGCAATAGCAGGTCAGAAAGCTGTTCCGACCAGAGCTCGCCAGTCGCTATCGGGATTCCGGCTACGAGAGGGAATGGTCATTGGTGCCAAGGTAACTCTCAGGGGCAACCGCATGTACGAGTTTCTGGACCGGCTGGTAATTATTGCCCTCCCCCGGGTTCGGGATTTTCGTGGCGTATCGGATAAATCCTTTGACGGAAACGGTAATTTTTCCCTCGGTTTGAGAGAACATATCGTATTCCCTGAAATTGATTATGACAAGGTGGATGATATAAGGGGGATGGACGTTACCATCTGTACAACCGCCAAATCAGACAAGGAAGCGAAAAGTCTTTTGACAAGATTGAACCTTCCTTTCAGGAATTAATAACGGAGATAACCACAATGGCAAAAAAAGCAATGGTGGAAAGAGAACTTAAGCGACAAAGGCTGGTCAAGAAATACGAGGAAAAAAGAGCTCGTTTAAAGGCCATCATAAATAACAGGGAACTTCCCTTGGAGGAACGTTTTTCGGCCAACCTTAAATTGGCCAAGTTGCCCAGAAACTCATCGGCGACCAGGCTTCATAACAGGTGTCAGTTGACCGGACGGCCCAAGGGATATTACCGGAAGCTACGGATTTCACGTATTGCCCTGCGTGAGTATGGTGGTTTTGGCCAAATTCCTGGCATGGTAAAGTCAAGTTGGTAGGAGTAAACAGATATGTCATTTAGTGACCCAGTCGGAGATATGCTGACCCGTATCAGGAACGGACAAATGCGCAAGAAGGGATCGATCATGTCCCCTTCCTCCAAATTGCGGATTTGGGTTCTTGATGTTCTGAAAGAAGACGGCTACATCCTCGGCTATAACCAGGTGGACAATGAAAAAGGGTTCAAGGAACTTGAAATCAAGCTGAAATATTTTGCTGGAAATCCTGCCATCAGGGAACTCAAGCGAATTTCCAAGCCCGGGCGAAGAGTTTATTCAGGTGTTAAAATCCTTCCCTATGTCAGGCAAGGTCTTGGTGTTGCCATTGTATCTACCGCCAAGGGCGTCATGTCCGATGCCAAAGCCCGTGAACAGAATGTTGGCGGCGAAATTTTATGTACGGTATTCTAGGAGAACCAAAATGTCCCGGATTGGGAAATTACCGATAAATATACCTGCCGGAGTTGAGGCTAAACTGGACGATCAGGTGGTAACCGTCAAGGGACCAAGAGGAACCTTGAGCTTTACCATTCCGCATGAAATCTCAGGCTCAATTGAAGATCAGCAGATAAAGGTCAAACCCAGGCTAAACAATATCAGAAGTCGCCAGAAATGGGGGATGTCCAGAACCATGATAGCGAATTGCGTCAAGGGTGTTACAGTAGGGTTTACAAAGGAGTTGCAAATTAACGGTGTTGGCTATCGAGCACAGATGAAGGGTAATTCCCTGAATTTGACTTTGGGCCTTAGCCATGATGTCAACATTGATGTACCCAAGGAAATTACCATCACGACACCTTCAAATACCAGAATCGTGATTGAAGGCAATGATCCGCAAGTTGTCGGCAAGGTGGCAGCGGATATTCGTAAATGGCGACCACCTGAGCCCTATAAGGGAAAAGGTATCAGGTATCTTGATGAATACGTATACCGCAAGGTAGGCAAGAAGAAATAAGGTCTTAAAATGGGCATTAGAAAAAAAGAACTCTTCAAGCGAAGGAAATCAAGGGTACGACACCAATTGAAAACCGTCAGTACCGACCGTCCTCGACTTTCCGTGTTTCGCTCCAACAAGAATATCAGTGTTCAGGTAATTGATGATACGAAGGGACATACATTGGCTTCAGCATCAACCCTGGAAAAGGATCTTGGCATTGACAGGGGCAATAATATCGCTGCGGCTGAAAAAATCGGTGCAACTATAGCTGATCGTGCACAGAAGGCTGGGATTGCAAAATGTTATTTTGATCGTGGTGGATACATGTACCACGGCAGGGTGAAAGCCTTGGCGGATTCCGCCCGGGCAAACGGATTAAAGATATAGGAGACAATGCATGGCTCGTGACGATAAAAGGCGATCCAAGGAAGACAGTCCTGATTTTGGTGAACGATTGGTTGCAATCAATCGGGTCTCCAAGACGGTAAAGGGTGGCAAGCGTTTTGGCTTTTCTGCTTTGGTTGTTGTTGGCGACCAGAATGGACGTGTTGGTTTTGGCAAGGGCAAGGCCAAGGAAGTTCCCGAGGCTATCAGAAAAGCCACGGAAAATGCCAAAAGAAGTCTTCATCGGATTCCATTAAAACAGGGCAGAACCCTCTTTCATGACATGGAGGGGTCGCATGGTGCCGGTAAGGTGGTTCTTCGTACTGCTCCTCCAGGAACCGGGATTATTGCCGGCGGCCCAATGCGTGCCGTTTTTGAAATGCTGGGGGTACAGGATGTAGTCGCCAAATCCATCGGTTCACAAAATCCCTACAACATGATCAGGGCTACAGTTGATGCATTGAAAAAGATTTCCAGTCCGAGACAGGTTGCCAGAAGAAGAGATTTGAAAGTCTCACAGATCGGCCGCAAACCGGAATTTCAATCATAGGGTGTGCAGGAGCTTACCATGAACAAAGTAATCGTTGTAAAACAGATCGGTTCTCCCATTCGCCGCCAGGCCAAGCAGAAAGCAATTCTCAAGGGCTTGGGATTGAACAAAATGCACCGGGTCAGGGAATTGGAGGATACTCCAGCCATCAGGGGAATGGTACGTAAGATTCCCCATATGGTGGAAATTATTGAAGAGAAGACAAAATAGACGACGAAGCCTTTGAGGAAATGGCAGGATTATTGGGCTTGCTAGGAGAATATGATGAAATTACATGAGTTGCGAGACGACACCTTTACCCCAAAAGCCCGCAAAAGAGTGGGGCGAGGGCCCGGTTCCGGCAAGGGTAAAACCTGTGGACGGGGTCATAAGGGTCAGAAATCAAGATCAGGAGTGGCTCTTGGATCATTTGAAGGTGGGCAGATGCCCATTTATCAAAGACTTCCCAAAAGAGGATTTAACAATCCTTCACGAAAAAGTTATTCTGTTGTAAATCTGGGTAATATTCAGGCATTTATTGATGATGGCAAGTTGAATCCTGACGAGGTTATCGACAGTGAAGCCCTGATCAAAAGTGGCTTGGTAAGGCGTCCACTAGATGGTATAAGGGTTCTGGCCAAAGGCGAGATTAGCTCAAAAGTAAACCTTGAGGTCGCTGGAGCTTCGAAAGCTGCAGTCGAAGCAGTAAACAAAATTGGTGGGTCTCTGAAGACTTCATGACCTGCTGAATACTTGGAATCAAAATTATATTTATTAGTATTACTATGATCATGACTTTCTTCCCTTGCATGGAAGACTTATCCTGTTCCCATGAAATTAAAGGATAGTTAAATGGTTTCCGCTGCTGAACAGATGGCCTCAAACTTAAGCTGGAGTACATTCAGCAAGGCTACTGAACTCAAGCAAAGAATCCTGTTTGCCCTTGGACTCCTGATTGTCTATAGGATCGGTACCTACATACCGGTTCCTGGTATTGACACAGTTGCCCTGCGTGAATTTGTTGATGCTGCCTCCACTGGACTTGGTGGCATGCTTAACATGTTCACTGGTGGTGCCATAGGCAGAATGGGTATCTTTGCCCTTGGTATTATGCCCTACATATCTGCGTCCATCATCATGCAACTTATGGTAGCCATGGTACCCCGTCTTGAACAATTGAAAAAGGAAGGCGAACAGGGACGCAAGAAAATCAATCAATATACCCGCTATGGAACCGTTTTTCTTGCTACTTTCCAGGCATATGGTCTGGCTGTAAGCCTTGAAACCGGTGAATTGGCTCTGGATCCGGGCTGGTACTTCAGGATTGCCTGTGTCATTACCCTCGTTGGCGGTACAATGTTCCTGATGTGGTTGGGAGAACAAATTACTTCCAGAGGTATTGGTAATGGTATTTCGCTGATCATATTCACTGGAATTATCGCCGAAATTCCTTCAGCCCTAGCTCAATTCTTCAGTCAGGGTAGATCGGGTTCGCTCTCACCAGTAGTTATCATCGGTGTGATTCTGATGGTCATCGCGGTCATAACCTTTGTGGTCTTTATTGAAAGGGCCCTCAGACGAATTCAGATTCACTATCCAAGACGTCAGCAAGGCAATAGAGTATTTCAGGGTGGATCCTCATACTTGCCCATCAAGATTAATCCCTCGGGAGTTATTCCTCCTATTTTTGCTTCTTCGCTTCTTTTGTTGCCAACAACCATTTCCACGTTTTCGGGTAATTCCACCAACACATTCATGTCGATCGTTCTGGCGTATTTCGGACCAGGACAGCCATTGTATCTTGCTTTCTTTGTCGCCATGATTGTTTTCTTTGCCTATTTCTACACTCTGAATGTGTCCTTCAAGGTTGAGGATGTGGCAGAGAACCTCAAAAACCAGAATGGATTCATCAAGGGAGTTCGTCCGGGGCAAAATACAGCAGATTTGCTGGAGCATATTGTTATCCGTATTTTGGTCTTGGGCTCGGCTTATCTATCGGCCGTCTGTCTCTTGCCAGAAATTCTCAGGGCACAATTTGCAGTTCCCTTCTACTTTGGTGGAACATCCGTTCTTATTGTCGTTTCTGTAACAATGGATACCATTAGCCAAGTTCAGTCACATCTGATGGCACATCAATACGAAGGTTTAATTGATAAATCGCGGTTGCGTGGCAAGCGTAAGAAAAAGGCTCGATTACGATGAATTTAATTTTGCTGGGCCCACCGGGATCCGGCAAGGGTACACAATCAAAGATACTTGTTGAAAACCGTGGTATGGTTCAGCTTTCCACTGGGGATATGCTTCGGGAAGCAGTCAAGTCAGGTTCAAAACTCGGCAAAAAGGTCGCCAAAATTATGGAAGCTGGCGAACTGGTAACCGATGATATCATGAATTCCCTGATTGAGGAAAAACTATCAACCGAGAATTCCGGATTTATTTTTGATGGTTACCCTCGCACTTTAAACCAGGCCGATTCACTGGAAGCACAATTAACCAAAGCAAACACGAAAATTGCCCGGGTTATTGAACTTACCGTTGATGTAGACCAGTTGGTTGATCGAATTGTCGGAAGACTTTCCTGTACAAACTGTGGAGCCATGTTCCATAAAATCAACAAACCTCCGACGATAGAGGGTGTCTGTGATGTCTGCGGAGGTAAACTTGGTCAAAGAAAGGATGACAATGAAGAATCCTTCAAGACAAGATTGCTGGAATACTACCAGAAAACTGCTCCCCTAACAGGGTACTACCACCGAGCCGGGTTATTGAATTATGTATCAAGTGATGGTTCGATCCAGGACGTTGCGGATAGAATTGAAGACAGCCTAAAGGCTTCTTGAGGTAGTCTTATACCCCCCTCCAACTCTGTCGAAAAATTCAAAAAGCTGGTAGATCTGGCCAGCAAGATTCTGAATATCCAAATCAATTATCTCAAATCAGCATTGAACTGATTGAGTGATCTGAAATGGGAGAATCCTCGAAAACCCTGTTATGGGTATCATGACATTGAACAAATTTTGCGTGATGAGGAAGATCTTCAAGATTTTCTGCCCCTAGATAGGTACAAGTACTTCTAAGACCCCCCAACATGTCCTGAACAGTTTCATCAATTGAAGGTTTGAAGGGTAAAAGAACTTCTCTGCCTTCACTGGTCTTCCAGGGCTGCAGGCCATCAAAATGTTTCTCGTTGGCTACCTGGGAGCTCATTCCATAAAACTCAACAAATTTGGTTTCTTTCAGTACAGGTTTGCCTTCACGAATTTCTCCCGTGTTGAATGTTCTTGTGATGACCCGGCCACCACCTTCCTTATGTCCTGCGAACATCCCTCCCAGCATTACGAAAGCTGATCCTGCGGCCAATGCCTTGGCCACATCACCCGGACAAGTACAACCTCCGTCGGCTACAATATGGGCTCCGGCTTCACGAGCCGCCTGGCCACATTCCATTACGGCAGAAAACTGTGGATAGCCAACCCCTGTTTTTATCCTTGTTTCACAAACGCTTCCGCCGCCGATTCCTACCTTTACAAGGTCAGCACCAGCCTTCACCAGTATTTTAGTTTGCTCTGGAGTCACCACATTGCCGGCAATGATAACAACATCCGGAAACTCACTTCTGAAATCCTTGAGGAAATTTACAAACCGCTGTGTGTGACCATTAGCAACGTCCAGGCAGGCAAATTTAATTGGTCCGGCTTGTTGGTGTACACTTTTAAACTTTTCCCTGTCATTGTGTCGTAACCCAACCGTTATGGCACAATAGTCTCTTCGCAAGGGATCCTCTGAAAAGAATTTAACCAGATTTTCTTCGGAATGCATTTTGGCAAGACAGGTAAATATCCGATGCTTGATCAAGGCATCGGCCATGGTGAAGGAGCCAACTCCGTCCATATTGGCAGCCATAATTGGTATGCCTTCAAAATAGGAGTCCTCACTACGACCAAAATTGATTCGGCAATTCAAATTCACAAGTTTGCGACTGGTTACGACAGTATTCGTACCTGGAACCAGTAAAACATTGCCATAATCAAGCTTTATTCCATCCTTAACGAGGTTCTTGGTAAAATCCACGTTACCAAGATTCCCTTCTTCATAAAGACCTGATCCATTACCTCTAAGGGAAGGTGTTGATTCTCTCTTCATACTCTCCTCAGTCCTTTTTTGTGCAAAGGCGGGAGCAGGAACCAAATCCGGGGTTTATCGTTCTAAAGTTGGGTGACCTACTTAAACGCGTTTGCAAATTATCTCTATATTTTTTTTGGCAAAAAATCAAGGGCTGAAGTGAAGTTCGTGAAAAATTTTAAGAAGATAATCCCCTTTAGAACCAAATGGTGGAATTTTGTCCTGAAAAAACACCCTAGACCTGGCGGGCTTCCATAAATTTCAATACCTCCGTTGGATTCTGATCAGGTGGAAAAACTGGATAGAACAACCGCTTGACTTCTGTATTATGAAGAACAAGTGTCAGCCTTTTGATGAGTACCATGCCGCTAACCTCAAAAGTCGGAAGATGCAGGTTTCTTGTCAGATTCAGATCGACATCAGAAAGCAATGCAAATGGCAGATCTAGTCGATTAGCTGCTTCCATTTGGTATTCAGTACTTTGCGTTGAAATTCCAAATACGGAAGACACTCCCTTTTTAGCAAGTTCTTGTGACAGATCACGAAATGCACAGGATTGAGGAGTACATCCCCTTGCCCCAGGAATTTCGTCCCATCCATTCGGTAGAGGTGTCTCCGGTTGACCCGTCATTGGATAGAAGAAAAGAACGTGCCAACCACGAAGTTTTCCGAGGTTTACCGTACCACCCGCCGTCGAAGGTAATTCCAGGTTGGGCATGACCTTATTTGACAGATGTTCAGCTTTTCCATCGTCTTTGGGTTCTGGCAACTCATTCCAGTCAACTTCCAGAAAATTGACCATGTCAAAAATCCTTACGCAATTCTGTATTCAGATCTCTATTACGAGACCAACTTTTGAGATATTGCCCTGAATGGAATCAACAGAAATAGTGCTATTGTCAACTTTACACCAAGGTCAGCTGATGCCAGGCTCACCCAATAGGGAAATTCCGGGCCAAGACCCAACAGCATGGTTGGCTCATTTGCCCATTCTGTACCGACCATTGGTTCAATGAAAGCAAGCTGGCTGGAAAAGGCGATAAAGAAGAACAGGAAGGTATCTACTGTAGAACCAACCAGTGTTGATATCAAGGGAGCCTTCCACCAATCGTCCTTTCGTAAGCGGTCAAAAATGGCAACATCAAGAAGTTGGGCAATCAAAAATGCTGTCCCTGAACCAAGGGCAATTCTGAGGGTTACCAATGGCCCGAATTCACCTTCTATTTGGGATCCTACAAAAGAGCAGAATATGCCCACCACAAATCCGGCAAGAATCACCTTCCTAGCTGCCGTGGCTCCAAAAACCCGATTCATCAAATCTGTCACTAGAAATGCAATCGGATAAACAAACGCCCCCCAGGTTAACCATTGACCTACCAAAAACTGAACCAGGATATTGGAAGCAACGACAATAAGAGCCATAGCGGCGATACCGACCATAATGGGATAATTCATGGGAATTCCTAACAGTAGAAGCGAGAAACGTTAACTAGGAAAGTGGTTTATAGATCCGAAAGGTTGGTTGATGCACAAAAGAAAAGTCAAACCATTGGACTGCCTTACATACCCGAATCAAGCATCGCCTTGGCCATATAAGGAATCGAATTCTCATTCAAGCCAGCAACATTTATTCGGCTGTCGCCAACGAGATAAATTCCGTGTTTTTCCCGCATGGTGATCACCTGTTCGGGCGTGCATCCTGTTAAGGAAAACATACCTTTATGTGAAGCCAGAAACCCAAATCTGTCCGAACCGGTAAGATCTCGTAACTCTCCAGCCAATTTAACCCTCAGGTTCTGAAGATTTTGACGGGTAGCTTCCAACTCTTCTCGCCACAACACAGATAATTCATCATCGTTCAAAATCATTGTTACCAAACTGGCACCGTGATCTGGTGGAAAAGAAAAACTCATTCTATTCAGGGATGCCAAGACGCTTTGAATATCTGTTCTGGTCTTGGTTTCCTGAGTAACGGCAAGCATGATACCTGCCCTTTCCCGATAAATTCCAAAGTTCTTGGAACAACTTCCGGCAATCAGGGTTTCAGGAAATTTCGAAGCGATCATCTGCAAGAACTTGGCATCCTCGTCCAAACCATCTCCAAATCCCTGGTAGGCAAAATCAATTATGGGGGTTATGTTACGACCAAGTAGAAACTCGGCCAATTCTTCCCATTGCGAATGAGAAAGGTCGGAACCAGTCGGGTTATGACAGCATCCGTGTAGTACAATAGCATCCCCTTGCCTGGCTTCCTGCAAATCCGACATCATTCCTGAAAAATCAGCTGATCTTGAGGCCCTGTCAAAATATGAATATTCCCTCATATTCATGTCGATAAAATTCAGGATGGCTTTGTGGTTGGGCCAACTTGGATTGGAAATCCAGACAGAAGCTTCAGGTGAAGCCAATTTGATGATTTCAAAAGCCATACGAACAGCTCCAGTCCCTCCCGGCGTGTGGGCCGCTGCGATTCTATCCCGTGGAACAGAACCACCCAGGATAAGTTTGATCATTGCCTCATGAAAAGCCGTATCGCCGACCAGGGACGTATAGGTTTTGGTCGTTTGGGAATTCCAAAGTCGTAATTCAGCTTCTTTTACAGCTTCCATAACTGGAGTAATTCCACTGGCATTCTTATAGACTCCTACACCAAGATCTACCTTCTGCTCCCTTGGGTCTTCTCGGAATTTCTGGATAAGCTCTATTATTTTGTCAGGTGGTGCTGGTGGTATTGCTTCAAACATATTCAATCCTCAAATTTAAAAACTCTCTTGATCCAAATTGTCACATTACGATTGACCAAAACAGATTTATTTACTGCCCCATTCTACCCAAGAGCCATCATAAAGGGAGATGTTTTTATGTCCAATCAAATCAAGTGCCAAGTATAAAATTGCTGCCGTAATTCCAGACCCGCACGTCGTAATTATCGGCTTGTCCAAATCAATACCAACCAATTGAATGGCTTCAAGCAACTCTTTTTTCTCCTTCATCGTTCCATTTTCAGTCAACAGGTTGGTGTAAGGCAAATTAAGTGAATTTGGGATGTTTCCTGCGCGGAGTCCCGGTCGGGGTTCGGGGGCTAGCCCGTTGAATCTTGAACTTGGACGGGCATCCAAAATCTGAGAGAGACCCTCCTCTGATGCTGCTTGTACTTCAGCATATGACTTCACTCTCTGAGCCAGTTTCCTAACGGAATAGTGTCTTTCGTTAAAAAGGGGAAGCATATCCTCCTCTTCCCTACCTTCATTCAACCATTTGGGGTAACCACCATCCAATACTGCAACGTCACGGTGTCCCATTAACTTGAAAAGCCACCAAACCCTAGGTGAAGAAAATATTCCAGCCGTGTCGTAAACCACGATCTGGTGTCCATCGCCAATACCCAATTTCATTACCCTAGCAGCAAACAACTCCTGAGGTGGTACCATGTGAGGCAGCTGGGTATCTTTATCGGCAATCTCATCAATATCAAAAAATCGTGCACCAGGGATATGAGACTGTTTATACTCTTCCAAGGGATTCCGATCTTCTCCAGGCAAGTACCATGAAGCGTCAATTACCCTTAAATCGGGATCATTGATATGCTTGTCCAACCATTCAGTTGAAACTAATTTTGTCGGGTCTTCATTTCCCATATTGGAATCCCCTCTTCTCCTAAATCTAACACTTTCCTATTATTTTACTCAAAAGGTCAATCAAGTTAAAACCAACCAATTACTTGTTTGAATGCTTCAAAAGCCTCTGCTGGTTACGTTTCCAGTCCCTTTTTTGTTGGGTTTGCCGTTTGTCCATAAGTTTTTTACCTTTGGCTATACCAATTTTTACCTTTGCAAGTCCCTTGTGATTAAAATACAAAACCAAAGGAACCAAGGTTTTGCCTTCTCGTTTGGTATTGGACCACAGCTTGGCCAACTCCCTTTTTGAAACCAGAAGTTTTCTTTTTCGACGCTCTTCATGGCGAAAATGTCGAGACTTTTCATAGGGAGCAATATAACTGTTAATTAACCACAATTCCTGGTTTTCAACTGAGGCATAACTTTCGGCAATATTGCATTGTGCTGTTCGGAGAGACTTGACCTCGGATCCCTCAAGGAGGATACCGCACTCCAATTCATTTTCAATGAAATAATCGTGTCTCGCACGCCGATTCACGGCAAGAATCTTGTAGTTCTTCTCTTCCTGGGACTTGGGCATTGTTCAACTTCAGATTCTCAATATTGTGATAATAGCCTTGTGGGTAAAATTTGTCGGGTATATTCAGTTTAAAAAACAACATCACGAAAAGTCAGATTTAAGGAAATGCAATCAACCAACTTCACTTGGGTTTAAACCTTCAAGTTTAACAACCTCGGTTTCAATACTTGTCCTGAACGGATTGTAAGTCCTTATTTCAGGCCAATGTCACCAAAGCCAACTAATCAATAATACCGGCAACCTTCATCGCTTCAATAATTTTCTTCTTTGTCGGTTCTGTGAGTGGTGCTAACGGCAAACGAACTTCTTCGGAGCACTTGCCTAAAACAGATAGTCCAAATTTTGCTCCAGCCAATCCCGGTTCAATAAATATTGCTGTATGCAGTGGCAAAAGCATATCCTGCATCTTCAGGGCCTTGGAATAATCGCCTCCAAGTGTAGCATGCTGGAACTCTGAGCACAATCGGGGAGCTACATTGGCTGTTACAGAAATACATCCTCTGCCACCATGAGCATTGAAACCCAAAGCAGAGGCATCCTCACCGGATAGTTGCAGAAAATCCTCACCGCATGACTCTCTTTGCTGAGATACCCTAACAACATCGCCCGTCGCATCCTTAACTCCAATTATCCTGGGTAGTTTAGCCAGCTGCCCCATGGTGGCGGGTGTCATATCAATAACGGAACGCCCTGGGATGTTATAAATGATGATTGGGATATTACTATTATCATGAAGTACACGATAATGTTCATACAGACCTGTTTGAGTTGGTTTGTTATAGTACGGTGTTACAACCAACACAGCATCAGCACCTGCCTCTTCGGCCGATTGTACAAATCTTACTGCTTCATCAGTTGAGTTTGAGCCTGCTCCGGCAATCACAGGAATCTTTCCACCAGAGTATTCGATAACGGCCTTTACAACATCCTCGTGTTCCTGGTGGCTCAGGGTTGGACTTTCCCCAGTTGTTCCCACTGGAACTATTCCATTCGATCCTTCACCGATATGCCATTTCACCAAGACTTCAAGAGTACTCCAATCTACAGCTTTTGAATTAAAAGGAGTAACCAGCGCAGGTAAAGATCCAGAAAACATCAATTTATCCGTTATTTAACTTATTTTACTATGTCGTTGCAAAATATTGTAATGCACAAGCAATATAATATAGATAGAAAAACAAAAAAGAGCAGTGTTAGTTGGTTATTTCCATGATTTTTAATCGGTTGTGGCATTCTGTAGCTAGGGGATTGCTAATTTCCCTCGTTGCGTGTTCATCCGCCCTTTCCAGCACGAGTGTTGAGGATTCCAAGTACTTTAAACTGGCATTTGAAAATGCTGAAAGGGAGCAATGGGATGATGCATATAACCATGCCCGAATGGTTTCGGATACGGTTGCTGTTGATGTTGTTCGTTGGTTGCATCTCCGGGCAGGTATTGATGATTGGCAACAATATCGGTTGTTTCTCCAATCAAACAGTGATTGGCCAGGACTAAAAATACTCAGACGATCAGGAGAAAAATCCCTTACTGGAGAAGAAAATCCAAACCAGGTAGTAAATTATTTCAGTAATTATCATCCCCAAGAGGGGTATGGTGCACTTCGCTATGCAGAAGCATTGAAACGTCTTGAAAGACCAAGAAAAGCTCATCAGCTCATCAGCAACGCTATCCTTTCCTTGCCATTCTCGGATGATGATCTCAAACTTGTAATCGACACGTACCCTGCCCAAACAAAACCCCTGTTGGAAACCAGAATTGACAATCTACTTTGGCTGGACCGTATAGAGGAAGCCAAACAATTGTTACCTTATCTCAAGAAGGAACAACAATCACTTTATAAAGCCCGAATTTCCCTTGATGCAATGGATAATGGTGTCAATGCGTTAATAAACAGAATTCCCCGAGAATATGATTCCGACCCCGGACTAGCCTATGATCGTGTATTATGGAGAGACCACCATGGTCATGAATTATCAGCTTTGGAATTGCTGCTTGAGCAAAGCATATCTGAAACAACTCTGGGCAAACCGATATTTTGGGCAGATACAAGATACAGGGTAGCTCATGCCTTGATGAGAGAAGAAAAAAACCAAATTGCGTATGATATAGCTTCGAATCATTTTCTAACCAGAAATGATCGCTTCAACTCATTGGATTGGCTTTCAAAAACAGATGTCCCTACTTGGGAAAGGAAGCAGAGAAGCAAATATCTTGATCTTGAATGGCTGGCTGGATTTATTTCGCTCCGAAAACTTGATGAACCACAAAGAGCCTTGGGACATTTCTATAATTATTATCAGGAAGTACTTCGACCTTCCTACTCCTACCCTTCTTATTCACCCGTACGTTTGGGAAGGGCAGGGTATTGGTTGGGAGTAGCTCATGAAGCTGCTGGAAACACGGAAGACGCCAAATCTGCCTATCGGTTTGGTGCTCGATTCCAAACCTCATTTTATGGCCAATTGGCTGCTGAAAGAATAAACTACCCAACAAGTAAATCATTGGTATCAAACGAACCCGTTAACAACCAACTGGTTTCCAGACTTCAAAACGAAAAGGTGGTCAGGGCAGCTTTACTGTTTCATTCGGTTGGAATTGAACCCTACGCTGGCTGGTTCCTTGCTCACCAATCCGAAATACTTGACCGGGAGGGGCTATCTGCCCTGGCAGCAATCGCTCAAATGAACAGAGCTGATTTTTCCCTGGTCAAGATTGCCAAGCAAGGTACGAGACAAGGAAATGTCATGTTGGATTACTTGTACCCAATACCCGACTTGACTACTCAAAATTTACCAACAAAACCGGAAGTTACCCTTTCAATAATCCGCCAGGAAACTGAATTCCGATCACAAGCTGAAAGCCATAAGGGTGCCTTGGGTTTGATGCAAGTCCTACCTAGTACAGGTAAGGAAATCGCCAGGGATTTGGGTATTAAAGGCCCGATAAGAGAACTCCTTCTTGACGAGGAGTCGAATATGAAAATCGGTACGGCCTATCTACAGGAACTGCTTGACGAATACCGTGGGGAGAATGTACTGGCATTTGCAGCCTACAATGCCGGACCAAGCAGGTTAAATACCTGGTTGGAAACTCTTGGAGGACCAGACGATAATTATCAAAGCGTTATTGATTGGATAGAACACATTCCTTACTCCGAAACCCGAAATTACGTTATGCGAGTAATTGAATCACTTACCATATACCAACACCGTTTCAGCAGCAGGACTGCTCCTATTCGAACAAGTACCTTGTTTTAGCTAATCAATTTACCTCAAAATTGGTCTTGGTTTTCCATCCACTTCTGATAGATGTATTTTCCTGTCATCAAGTCCAGATGCGCTCCTCCTCCATTCTTGAAAACCGTCACATTGCCTTCTGGTACTCTTGCAAATCGACCTGATTTGATATCATAAAAATCAGCGACTACATCATCCTCATCCAGAATTCCCCTACTCATGGGAATAGTCAGTTCACCGATATGACCGATTGTTGTATTGCGAAAATCAACAAACAAATCTCCTCGTTGGAGTACTTTATCGTCTGCCTCACGCATGTCAGGGGTGAAGGCACCAATCAGGTCGATGTGGGTATTCGGAGAAACCCAATCGCCCTTTAGAACCGGTTCATTTGACATTGTCGCACAACTTATGATATCTGCCATTTCTACTGCTTTAGGCAAATCCTCTGTATAGCTAATATCGCACCTGTCCTGGTACTCTCTGATTAGATCTAATGCTCGGGACTTGGTCCTGTTCCATACGGTTATTTTCAGGTCTGGGAAAAGTCGCTTGTAAGCCTCAACCAAGGATCGGGCAACGGTACCAGCGCCTATAATCAGGTAATTCTGGGGATCATCAGGTGTTAACAGGGAAGTAGCCAACAAGGAATCTGCCGCAGTCTTCCACTTGGTCACCAGATGAAAGTCAATTATAGCCTCTGGTATACCTGTTTCGTTTGCAAACAGGGTCATCATACCATTTATAGTTGCAATATTACAAAGAGAGTTATCAGGAAACACCGTACATGTCTTGACAGCACTTCCCAATCCTTCTACCCATGCCAGCCGGTTCAGTAGACGATTGGTACCCTGGGCAAGGATATGATCTTTTATTTGGGGCGTGGGGTGTTGGTGTCCGTCTTTTAGGCAGTTAAGTAATTCCAGCCAATCAAGAAGAGGTTCCACCGATTTTCCTTCAAGATGAGCAACCAAAATAATACCTCCTAAACCAACTTACCTGTAAGCATATGTTTCTTTTTACCAAATCCGGGAACTCTTGTTATTTCAAATCCGGCCTCCATCAGATTTTCTCGTACCATTGCAGCCGAGGAAAAAGTAGAAAGCGTACCACCAGTTTTGGTTCTTTCAGCAAGGTTTTTAAACAAGTCCTTTTCCCACATTTCCGGGTTGTTTTTTGGTGAGAATCCATCCAAAAACCAGCAATCGACCTTATGATTGAAGGTGTGGATAGTATTTCTGACATCACCCACAATAAGTTCAAATTCAAGGTTGGAGAGTTTTATTTTGGATTTGCCTTTCTGCCAATGAATAAGAAACTCGTTCATAATACCATGGATGGCATTAAATTCCTTAAGAGCTTCGGTCATAACACTTCCCGGAAGAGGATGAATTTCAAAAGAGGTGAATCGCAAAACCTTATTGGCATCCCATTTTCTCCATAGTTCAAGGGCTAAAAACAAATTCAACCCGGTTCCAAAACCAAGTTCTGCTATGTGAAAGTCCGTATTGAAATTCCCGGGGAGATTATTTCCTGCCATAAAGACATGCATGGCTTCTTCGATACCATTGGAGCTGAAAAAAATATCCCGAAACCTTGCAGACCTCAACTGCTTGGTATCATCCCAATATATCTCAAGATAATCAGAATTTTGAGTGTTATCGTCAGGTCCAGGTTTCATCATGCTCTCTGAAGTTTTATCCCTTTAGGAATTAATTCGTCTTCACTATACGCCGATTTTGAACAACATCTCGAACTTGGAAGTTTTATCACAGCAGTATTAACAATAATTATATGATATTTATGGTAAAATATTCATACCGCCGGGGAACTTACACCCCGCAATTTTTCAACCTGTTATTTAGAGGTGCCAATATCAAATGAAAGCAAACTTGATGAATTGCTCATCAAATTACCTTCTGACTCGAATCATGTTTCTACAGTGAAATCAGGAAGTTTTGACATAGAGGTTGTAGGCATGGGGATTTTGGGTCTCTCTATTGCCTGGGAATGCTCAAGGCTGGGGGCCAGGGTGAGGGTAGTAGACCATCAACCCTACCAGAGATCATCCAGCTATGGGCTTGTTGGGGCATTGACTCCTCACGTACCTGAACCTTGGGAAAGCAAAAAACAATTCCAATTTGAAAGCTTGCTAAAGGGAGATATCTGGTGGAGCGAGATTCATTCGAAAAGCGGAATTGATCCTCACTACAAGAGGTGTGGCCGCCTTCAACCCATTCCAGATGAAAATGGCCTTACGCTAGCGAATAAGAGAGCTATTGGGGCCATTACGAACTGGAAAAAAAAGGCCGATTGGAAAATTGTAAATTCCTCTGATTATCCAGCTTGGAAACCCGTAAGCCCCACTGGAAAATTGATTGCCGACAGTTTATCTGCCCGGATTAATCCCAGATTGGCAATCAAAGCACTTCGAAATGCTCTGGTGAATAACGGTGTTCCTTTAGTAGAACTAAATGAGAGGAAAAAACCTCATCATAAATACCGGGTGCTGGCTACAGGCACAGCTGGATTAAATGCCTTGAGTAGGGAACTTGATCTCCCGATGGCAGCACATGAGAAAGGTCAGGCCTTGCTGATAAATTATGATGCAATGGATCAACCCATAATTTCTGGTGAGGGTATAAATATTGTACCTCAGCCAAATGGTGTCACTGCTATAGGCTCAACAACAGAACGGTATTTCGAAAACCCCTACAAAACTGATTTTAGGCTCAATGAGCTTTTTCTTAAAGCAATTGAGTTGTTACCCCTAATAAAGAATACCCGTATTGTTGAAAAATGGGCCCATGATCGTCCTAGATCTGTAACCAGAGCTCCTATACTTGGAGCACATCCTATCCAAAAGGATACCTTTATTGCCAACGGTGGTTTCAAGATAGGTCTAGGTATGGCACCCAAAATTGCAGAGGTTATGGCCGATTTAATTTTGGGTGATAAAAACAGGATCCCTTATAAATTCTCTCTTGAAAATGCTGTCGCAGAGGCAAAAAGGCGACAATCGAAAGAAAAAACTTAATCTTACCATCTTTTTTAGAATGGGCTGGCTGATGACTTTGGGAGTATCGTTATTAGCAACTGGGTTTCTATTTTCTTCCAAAGGTCGGATTATTGATTCTAACTTCAGTATTCGTGAGTATAATTCTTCAACCTGACAACCGATTATTCAGAAATTAAATCTGCCAACACTGTTTTGAAAAGGAATTAGACCGATGAACGAATTACCAACCTATATTTTGGAGCATAAATTCAACGCACCACGTGTAAAGGTTTGGGAAGCCTGGACCGATCCAGAACTACTATCTCACTGGTATGGACCAAATATCGAAACAATCATTCACAGGTTTGATCTTAAGGTGAACGGATTTTGGCTTTGTGAAATGAAATGGGGAGAGAACTCCATGTATCAAAGTGCGGAATATCTGGAAATTCTTCCTCCTGAAAAACTTGTCTGGCTTCATTCCACTACAGATGAAAAATGGAATATTTTTGCCATGCCCAACAATTGGCCGAGAACCCTTCATTCAACAGTTACACTGATGGAAAATGAGGGTGTGACAACTCAAACTTTCACATGGGTACCACACAACGCAACCGACGCTGAATTGACTTGTTTCGAGCAGGCTAAGGATGACATGGGTAAAGGTTGGGGTGCTGGCATGAAACTGATGGAGGAATTACTGGCCAAGTAATCCAGTATTTACACTTTGGGATATAATTGCTTCAAAGACAGCAGCAACAAATAATCTAGCCGTGTGATCTCATAATAGAAACATGGATAGAGGAGAACATTCCAGAATTTTCAATGCAGCCTGAAGAAACTAAACGCTGGCAAGAGGAAATTTCAGTACTGAGAGAAATCCTTCTGGAATGTGATCTCAGGGAAGAAATCAAGTGGAAAAAGCCCTGCTTTACCCATCGGGGTAAGAACATCTGCATAATCCAGGATATGAAAGGCTTCCTTGCCCTTCTGTTCTTTAAGGGAGCCTTGTTGAATGATCCGGAAGGTCTACTGGAAGTGCAAGGACCAAATTCACGGTCTGATTACCGGATAAGATTTACCAATACGCAAGAAGTGAAAGACCTGGCCCGGTGGATTAAAGCTTTTGTCAAACAGGCAATAGAAAACGAGAAAACTGGACGCAAGGTAGAAATGGCAACCCATCTTGATTATCCAAAGGAATTGATTGACAGGCTTTCGATTGATCCTGAATTAAACGTGGCCTTTGGAAGATTGACACCAGGTCGTCAACGTGGCTACATATTGTATTTTTCAAATGCGAAACACTCAACGACCAAAACCAGAAGGATTGAAAACTACAGGTCCAAAATCATCAAGGGAAAAGGAAGGCTGGACCGTTGATAACTTCCTAATACAAAAGTGATGCATACACCTTGTTAATTCCCAAAGCTTCCTTGCTAATTGGGAAACTTTTTACGGCCTGTTCCCGGGCTTTTCCTCGCATGGTTTTACGTAAAGAATTATTGGAGAGGAGTTCCTCGGAAGCAGCAATCAATTCTTCGGTATTATCAGTCTTTACTATTCGACCAACATCTTTGCCTATTAAAATTGGCCATGCTCCGGTATTTGATGCAACGACTGGAACCCCACTGGCAAGTGCTTCAAAGGGGACTAAACCAAACCCCTCCGACCTGGGGCATGCGATACAAAGTACCATGGTCCGATAAAACTCCCTCATCTGTTCCGGCCCAACTTCACCTGAAAAGACAATCATTTGCTCCATTTCAGCTGCTTCTATCTTTGCAAGCAATTGTTTTTTGAAGTTTTCATCCTTGGGTTTGCATAAGCCAGCGATAACAGCCTTAAAATCCAAATGATTCGAAAGCACTTTTAACATCGCATCAACAAACAGGTCAACTCCCTTGGCGTGACGCACCCTTCCAATACAGCCAATCTTGTCTCCTTCGCTGGATTGATCGTCTTCTGATTGAACAGGGTCCGGATAGAATTTTGTGGTATCTATACCGTGGTGGATTTCGGCAGAGCAAAGTTCCTTGTCAACAAAATTGTAGGTATGGCTGGATGTTGCAATAACCACATCCATTTTTCCAATCAGCTTCAGAAATAGGCCGCTATGGAGGTGATTACCTGCCGAGGTAAATACCAGCTTCCATCTTTGCTTCAACACATCCCTTAGAAATAGGCCCAATATCATGTCGATTGAACGACGGGTATGCAGGACACGATACCTGGCGATACCATTTGGCCGGGAAAATCCCTTTATTATCAGGGACAGTATGGAATGGTTTTTTTCACCAGTTTTTAGATCTCCCCAATCTGCAATACCTATATCCATTCCCCTTTTCTGATGAGGTACCAAAGCCTTGACGGTGGAGGATACTCCAGTATGCCTGCGGTGAAAATTGGGAATGATAACGTTCGGGAGAATGTTTTTCATAATATAAATCGGGGTGTGTTGGCTTACTTGTGGATTAGGTTCAATTAAATCATAATTATGAAACGGTTTTATATTTTCCAAAAACAATTAAACCCTTGGTTTCTAGATTGTTATAGAGAACTGGATACTGCATTTCCAAGGAGAAATATATTCCCCGATGAAATTGTGGTCCCATAAATGGGGATACCTGGGTACTAGCAAATTCTAAATTCAATCATGTCTATCATCCTTAAGCTAGTCAGAATCACTCTTTTCTTTGTACTCTATTTATTTTTGTGTACTGGTTTGGCCATTATACCATTGTCAGCACTAGATCCTGAAATGGAGGGAATGTTTACCCCTTTTCTATTCCTGATTGCCTCAATAGTTATGCCACTTTATTTCGTTTGGCTACAGGAAAAATGGTTGTTTGGAACCTCCAGCATAGAATTAGATAGCACTAATCAAATGGAAGGTTCTACCACCGGTAGTAGTCAACAACATCAACCCAGACTTTCAATTATGTCAATTATAGGTGGGTTGGTAAGAATTTTATTTTTCTTGGTGCTCTATTTCGTTTTAGGAACAATAATCGCAACCATTACCCTGGCCGAACTTGATCCAGAATCGGAATGGGTATTTATCCCTTTCCTATTCTTATTAGTCTCGATTGTTGTACCGATATATTTAGTAAGGTGGCAGGAGAAACGGAGGTATAAAAAAGTAGCTAAACCCCTAGATGACATTCCAAAACAAGAATTGCAAAGCCTCACGAGTGCGGATACAAAAAAACAAAAGCCTAGATCCTGGATTGTATCTTCCATGGCCAAACTGGTTAGAATTTTATTTTTCTATTTGTTCTATTTAGTTATATGCACGACACTTGCCGCCGGTTCCCTTTTCCTACTAGCTCCTGAATGGGAATTGATATTAGCCCCTTTCTTTTTCTTTTTTGCTGTGGTTATCGCCCCTTTTTATTTGGTTTTGAACAAAGAGAGACTACAGACAGAAACAAAAACTTTAAAATATGCTCCAGAACAAGAAATGGCTGGTGCAGAGGATGGTAGTCATCCATCAAAATTCGATAAAATTGGAAGCGGAGAAGTAAGGAAAACTATTGGGCAGCCACTGAGAAACCCACATAAACTAACCAATTCTGATCAATCCGAAAGCGTTTATCAATACGGGACTTCATCATTTAGACGTAACGAATTGGTTAAGCGGAGAAGAGGACGAGCAAAAAGTACAAATAAGATGAAGCCAAAGACAGGTTGGATACCTGCTTCTGTTTCGGTAACAATTGCTCAACGTAATATTGGCGGGATGGTCTATGTGGGAACACCTCCATTAATACTTAAAAATAACTTAAAGGATAAATGTAAAGCATATATTGATCCCTCGCTACCAGTTGCCATTAGGGGAATTGATAAGGCTGGAGAAGGAATGCCTTATTGGCCAGGGTATTCAGACCTTTCTCCGATACGCAGATCTACCTATCTGGGTTGGCTTGCTGGTGGGCGAAAGGATAATTCCTACAATCCGCGGTACATGCTTCTTTATTTCTTTGGCTTGGAAAGACGATATTTTATTGATCGATCCAATCAGGAATCCTCAGAAATTATCGACGAGGTTAAGCGATTGCTTTGGTTGTTTAACGACAATGAATCCACTAGACGATACCTTAATATGTTTCTGGACTTTTCTACGGTTATGGAAACCAACTTTGAGGAAATAGAACCAATTTTTTTCTGGCAGGATTGGATTTTCCCTTTTTCATTGAAGTATGCAATTGGTGCAAGACTCAAAAAAGGGGATAATCTTACTGCCGATTGGTTACTAAGTTGGTTTATTTGCCATCCGGAAAGGAAATTAAGAAGTGTCGCAAAGCGCTGCAGGGAAGAATTCGTTGCCCTGTTTAAGGTGACGTTTAACAAACGCTATCCAGATGGTTTGCAAGTACGTCACGGTAACCACAAGCTACATGCCACATATTATGCAGCATCGGGTGAATTCGAAAAAATAATCACTCCGATTGTTGGAGGCGAATTTGTACCAGATATTACTGATCTGCGAGAACCTATCAGGGTAGCACAAGAAATAGCTAACGATGTCATGTATGAATTGGAACCATTCAGTCGCTATCTTGCACGTAATCCTGACGGAAGAAGAAGTGTACAAGCCCAGATTTTACTTCCCAGGGTCTTGAGGGCTGAGTATCCAGGTGAAGAGCTGAACCAGGTCAAAGATTGGGCTAGTGAATTAAGCCGGAAAGGTGGATTGGTTCCGGTATTGGATGTTATTTCCCGTATTGAAGGTAAGACACCAGAAAATTTGAGTAAAAGTCAATTGACGAGAGTAGCCGATATTTTAGCCCAAATTGGATTCGGTTTTGCCCCAGATCCGCGTTTTGCCTTGCGTTCGCCAAAGATGAATGAACCAGTCGTGTTATTTGAACTTGGTGAGGACATCTTGGAACTTGAGGACGTCTCTGCTGATTATCGTACGAAATTGTTGGAAGTTACCCTTGGCACGTATGTGGCCCATGCGGATGGAAAAATCACCGAAAAAGAACGAGGTGCATTATTAAATAAAGTTGCCAATACAGAGAATCTGAGTGAACAAGAAAAAAGAAGACTTCACGCAAATTTAATTTGGATGCTGGAGGTTCCGCCTGATTTGGCACTCCTTAGAAAAAAGCTTAAAAATACCAATTCAATTAACCAAGAGGAAATTCGTTCGGCACTCATCCTGGCAGCACATTCTGATGGCATGGTACAATCTTCGGAAGTAGCCGAGATTGAAAGGGTGTATAAAGCGTTAGGCTTTGACCCTAAATTGGTTTATTCTGATTTACACGAAGGTGAATTGAGTGATGGCCTGGTTCGTGTAAGAGAAGCCAAGAGTTCTTCCGGCGGTGAAAATATTCCTCCGGTAATGCCCTCTTCCGGGTTGCAACTAGACTCCAAAAAAATTGCTACCATCCAATGGGACACTCGTAAGGCTTCATCTGTTTTAGGGGAAATTTTCGATGACCTACCTGATGAACCAACGGAAAATGACTATCAAACAACAGAACTTTCTGGTTTGGATACCAAACATACTCTTTTGGTTAAAGATTTAATTACCAGAGAAAATTGGACTGAAAAGGAATTCCAGAACCTCTGTAAAAGACATGGATTGATGCATTCCGGTGCGTTGGAAAACATTAATGAATGGGCTTTTGATTCCTTTGAGGAAGTACTATTGGATGAGTATGATGATTATGACGTATCTCAAAATATCACTGAGATATTAGTTCAAAAATTAAACTGAAAGAAAAACTATGGCAAAACTCAAAGCTAGAGAAAGGGATTCTATAATCCAAGCCCTTCGTGCAGGTGTAGTTCCAAAGTTGGGATTGCGACATATACAGGTAGGTAGAGCTAATGAGATCAAGGAACTTGTCAAAGATTTGGAAAGAATTTCGGAAGGAGGTGCTGCCATTCGATTTATAATAGGTGATTATGGATCGGGTAAGACATTCTTCATGAATCTGATCCGATTGGCTGCATTGCAAAAGGGCTTTGTGGTTATGTTTGCCGATTTGGCCCCTAACCGCCGTCTCCACGCGACAGGTGGACAAGCCCGAGGATTGTATGCTGAATTAACACGAAACCTTTCCACAAGAACCAAACCTGATGGTGGTGCATTACCCAGCGTCGTCGAACGGTTTGTTACGACTGCTCAGCGAGAGGCAACAAAAAGAGACCAAAATACAGGGAACATAATCCGGGAAAAACTTTCCTACTTTGAAGAATTAACCGGTGGATTTGGTTTTTCTGAAGCTGTCCATAGATATTGGGAAAGTTATGATACCGATAATGAAGAACTTAAAACTTCTTCCTTACGGTGGTTAAGGGGGGAATTTACAACCCGTACAGATTCACGCATGGCTCTCGGAATACGAGATATCATTGATGATGCAAATATCTACGACCACCTTAAAATTATGTCATTGTTCGTACGTGAAGCCGGCTATAAGGGTTTGCTGGTGGGAATAGACGAGATGGTCAATCTCTTTAAACTTACCTCATCTCAGGCAAGAAAATCAAACTACGAGCAAATTCTGCGAATTTTGAATGATGTGCTTCAGGGCAGTGCGAAAAATCTGGGTTTTCTAATGGGAGGTACGCCAGAATTTTTGATGAATACCCGGCGGGGACTTTACAGCTATGAGGCCCTGCAATCGCGTCTGGTCCAAAATCCTTTTGCCAGGGATGGATTAATTGATTTGTCTGGACCTGTGATTAAATTGAACAATTTGACACCGGAGGAGCTATTTGTTCTTTTGGAGAATTTGAGAACAGTTGTACTAGGTGAGAAAAATAACCTCCCTAAAATCGCACTGGAATCGTTCATGAATCATTGTGCAAAGCGAATTGGTGACGCATATTTCCGCACGCCAAGAAATACAGTGACCGAATTTATCAACCTACTGGCTGTACTTGAACAGAACTCTAATGTTGAATGGCATGATCTTATTGAAAAAATCGAAATCAAAGAGGACCACGGTGAAGATTTGGATGATGTCGATGACATTAATACACCAGACATTGAGGGCAATGAGGATTTAGTCAGCTTTCGACTTTAATCTTCAAAATGGTTTCAGCTTTTGAAAAACTTTCATATCCTATTCAGAAATGGGTCAGGCATGAAGGATGGCAAGAGTTGCGACAATTTCAAGCCGATGCAATTCACCATATAAGTGATACTGATTCAAACCTGATCATTTCAGCACCAACTGCAGGAGGTAAAACAGAGGCTGTTTTTTTACCTCTTATATCGCAGGTGATAGATAAACCTGTCGAAGCAGGTGGTTTCGATTTGTTATATATAGGCCCATTAAAGGCATTGATTAATGACCAGACTTCACGCCTAGATAACATCTGTCATCATGTTGACCTTCCAGTTTACCCTTGGCATGGTGATGTATCCATTTCCAAAAAATCCAAAGCGCTAAAAAAACCTAAAGGTATCTTACTGATTACGCCAGAATCGCTAGAGGCAGTATTTATCCGTCGAAGTACGGAGATTCTTCGCCTGTTTGGTGCTACACGAGCAATTATAATTGACGAATTACATAACTTCCTGGATAGTGAAAGGGGTATTCAGGTGCGTTCTTTACTGACAAGACTTTCGATATCAATAAATCGCCCCATTCGTCGCATAGGTCTTTCTGCAACCCTGGGCGATATGCAAATAGCTCGTTCATATTTGAATCCAGACAATCCCCAAAGTGTACATGTAATCGAATCCAGGGGTGGCCAAACCGAACTACGTCTACAACTACGAGGTTACGAAAAGGGAAATAAGGAGGAGACTCAATCGGTAACCGATAAAATCACAACACATTTGTTCAAGAATCTTCGCGGTAGTAACAATCTTGTATTTGCCAATTCGCGAGTAGAAGTTGAAATCTACACCGACGCCCTGAGGATGTTATGCGAAAAAAACCATTTGCCGGAGGAATTTTATCCACATCACGGCAACCTGGCAAAAGGTCACAGGGAACTGATAGAGAAGCGGCTTAAAAATGGCAATCTCCCAACAACAGCTGTCTGTACATCCACGCTGGAACTTGGTATTGATATTGGAGAGGTTAAATGTGTAGCACAAATCGAGGCTCCATTTAGTGTAACCGCCATGCGACAAAGGTTGGGACGCTCAGGTCGTCGAAAAGGTCAGCCGGCAATCCTTCGTCAATATAATATCTTACCCCGACTTGAATCAAACAGTAATTGTTTGGATCGTCTCAGGACAGGACTTATCCAAACGATAGCCATGATTGAGTTGCTTCTGGAAAAATGGTGCGAACCCCCAAATCCAGAAGCATTACACCTTACTACCATGGTACATCAAATCCTGTCCATCATAGCAGGACAGGGTGGTGTGAGTGCCAATCGGCTATTTTATATCCTTTGTCAGGAGGGTCCTTTCGACCAAGTTGATATCAAAACTTTCCTTGATGTACTTAGAGCTTTAGGTAGGCCTGAAACCAATTTGATTGAACAAACTGAAAATGGATTGTTACTCCTGGGGTCAAAAGGAGAAAAGTTGGTTGAACATTACAGTTTCTATGCTGTCTTCAAAACAACCGAAGAATTTCGTGTTATTGCCGGAAACCAGGAACTGGGAACCATACCAATTAATAACATGCTGATTCCTGGGATGTATTTGCTTTTCTCCGGTAGACGATGGATCATTCAGGAAATTTGGGAACTTGAAAAAGTTATCCTGGTCAAACCCTCAAAAGCAGGAACTCTTCCTCGATTTAATTCTAACGGATCTGGTATCATTCATGATGGAATTGTCAAAAAAATGTTCGAACTTTTCGAATCAAATTATAACCCTGTCTATATGGACCAAACCTCTTTACGCTTGTTGAATGAAGCTCGTCAGGTTTTTTCTGGACTCAACCTATCCTCCAAATCCATAATCAATACTGAAGAAGGCACTTACTTGTTGGCAACTAGATGTGGTTCTGTTAAGACCAATACCTTGGCGTTGGCATTGGGTTCTAAAGGGTTCTCTGTAGAACAGGCGGCCGGGTTTTTGAACATTAAAGATGACAATTCTGACCAACCCCTGATGCGTGTTCTTGCCTATCTTTCAGAAGGAAATTCTATTGATATTTTCGAACACTCCCCAAACCTGATATTCGAAAAATACCACGGTTATTTGACCAATGATCTTTTACAAAAAGATGCCTTGTCATCCCGCCTGGATGTTGGTTCTCTGCAAGGGATTTGTTCCTCATTGGTATCAGCCCCATAGACCGGGTAAGTGATGAAAAATATAAATGAGAGCGGTGTTTCAATAGCGATTTAATTAAAGGGTATTGCTTTGAAATTTAGTAAGATTGGCTATCGCAGCAATAATTTTACCTGTGGCTTCTTCCAACAATTCATCAGGTTTGGCAAAACAAAGGCGAAAATATCCCTGGGAACCAAATTCACTTCCGGGAATCACTGCTACACGCGCTTCTTCCAGTAAGTAATCACATACATCGTTATCGTTGCAAATACCACCCATTCCGAATAGCTTTTTGCACCCCACGAAAAGATAAAATGCACCTTCTGGTTTATAAACATCCAGATAAGGACTTTGAGATAACTTCCTGCAAACAAGTTCTCGTGCGTTGGAATAATCATGCAACCAATCCTTCAGAAACTCCTTTGGACCTTCCAGGGCGGCAACGGCCCCAACCTGGCTTAATGTGGAGGTATTCGTCGTGGATTGTCCCTGTAGTTTAATCATCTGACTGATAAACTCTACTTCTCCGGCGCAATACCCAATCCGCCAACCAGTCATGGCAAAGGATTTTGACAATCCACTGATTGTTAGAATTCTGGGGGTTAAATCTGGTGCAACCTTGGTTAGACTTGTGAATTCAGCATCTTCATAAACGATAGCTTCATAAATATCGTCACACAAAACTGCCACTTGTGGATAATGCCTAATTACCTCTGCAATATACGCCAGTTCTTTTTTTGAATATACGGCTCCTGTGGGGTTCCCTGGTGAATTCAATATCAACCATCTGGTTTTATCCGTAAGGACAGTCTTGAGTTGCTCCGCGGTAATTTTGAAGCCATTTTTCTCCGAACATTGTACCAACACCGGGACCCCTCGTGCCAACTTGACAATTTCGGGGTAACTCACCCAGTAGGGGACTGGAATAATGACTTCATCACCTTGTTCCAGCGAAACCAGCAAGGCATTGAATATCAGATGCTTGCCCCCACATCCAACCACTATATTTTCAGACCGGTAGTTGGTACTATTCTGTTTGTTGATATGCTCGGCAATTACCTTGCGTATTTGGGGGGTTCCAGCAACAGCTGTGTATCCGGTTTTTCCTTCAAGTGCACCCTCATAGGAAGCCTCAATTATGTGTCTTGGAGTATTATAATGAGGCTGTCCTTCGGTAAGGTCAATGACTCTCTTACCTTCGGAGGTCATATCCCTTGCCCGTTGAGCTAGCTTGATGGTACCCGATACCCTGATCTCGCGGATGTTTTGATTAATCTGCAAGGACTTCTCCTGGACTAATTGTAATATCAGTGATTCTAGGGATTCACTATACCTACCATTAGGTAACGGTTGTTTTTACAAAACTCAACTGTATTTCTATCCTGCCCAACCAATCTTCGTTGTAACTTCTCCCTGGATTTTTCCTTGATAAGAAGTTTAAAGATTGAAGCCATGGTACCCCTGATTTGTGGAGTCTTGTCCTTAATTTCCTGGTCTAGCCTCGCTATTGAATTACCAACAAATTTATAAAATTCAGTTTCCAGTTCTATTGAGGGTGCTACTTTCTCGGTAATGTCATCTTCGAAAGCAACTTCCAATCCTGCCTTCTCAACTTCCTCATAAAATCTGGATACAGGATGACCACCCCCTACTGGACGGTATCTCATCATATTCGAATGTCCCTCAGGTGTTCGAAAACAGTCTGATATCAAAATTAAACCACCGGGGTGGGTAACTTCCCGGGCTTTATCAAGAGAAACTTCCAAGGGGATATATTGGAAGCTCTCAGAAAAAAGACAAACATCGAATTTGCCGGTGATTTCATACTCTTCAAAACCAAGTTCATGAACTGGTACGGTTTCTCCCAACTTGGCCCTACATCGTTTCGCCAATATATTGCTGGGTACAACAACTTCAACCTTGTGTCCCAAATTATTTAAGGTAAGGGCAGTTTCTCCTGCACCGCCTCCAACATCCAGAATGTTCAGGGTATTCCCATCCGGTAAATGGGAAATGAGTTTCCTGGTGTATAATTCCTGGGCCTGTAAAAGGTTTCCGGCACACACCTCGACACCCTCTTCCCAAATTCCATAATGAAGATGCTCCTTACCTGTCAGGAAACGAACAAAGTCTACCCCCATATCCAGACCAAGGGTCTTGAAATCAATTTTTCTACCGGGATTAAACAATTTTGTAAGTCAATTTTGAAAAAATATGTCTTCGGTTTTTAAGGTTAATACCTTCAAAAGTATTCCCTGAACTCTTCGAAAACCTGGCGGTAAACCGTTCTTTTGAAATAAACTATTTTTGCCTCCAACTGTTTCATAGTCATCCAGCGCCAATTCGAAAACTCAGGATTGGGAGTATTGATGTTAATTTGACTGTCATCTCCCAAATATCTGAATAGAAACCATTGTTGTTCCTGACCTCGATATTTACCACCCCATAATTTTGTAATCATTTCTACAGGTAAATCATAAATGTATTTGCCCTCAGATTCATCCAGCAAATTAACCAGATCAGACGGTATACCCGTCTCTTCTTCCAATTCCCGTAGAGCCGCAGTATGGGGTGTTTCTCCCTCGTCTATTCCACCCTGAGGCATTTGCCAGGCATCTGTTTTTCCATCAAGTCGCTGACCAGCAAAAATCAGGTCGTCGTAATTGATCAGCATGATACCGACACACGGCCTATAAGGCATATCTACAATTTCATGAAGATACAAAAAAACCTCCGGATTACGGGAAAGATAGAATAGATTTAGAGCTAGAAATTTCCGGGAGCCAAAGCCTTGAACCCATGGATAAGGTCAATCGCATATCCGAGTTGGTTATCCGAATTTCTTAATTCCTCCAATGCTTCATTTACTCTGGCCAATTCTTCTTGCTCCTCCTGATCTATAGGAATACCGTCATTTTCCAGGCTGTTGCCATACTTGGATTCGGTAAAGAGATATCTTTCGTCCTCTTCCTCATCTAGTTCTACTTCATCAAAATGCCTCTGGAGTACGATATCGGGTGTTATTCCGTTACCCTGAATTGATTTGCCAGAAGGAGTATAATATTTTGCCGTAGTCATTCTTATGCCACCAAACTTACGTGGCTTATTGGTATCGATTCCCTTCTCATTATCCAGATCAATAACTGTTTGGACAGACCCCTTGCCAAAACTTTGTGTTCCGATCACGGCAGCCCTTTCATTATCCTGTAAGGCTCCAGCAACAATTTCCGAGGCAGAGGCAGAACCATCATTGATAAGGATAATAATCGGGATACCTTCGGCTATATCACCCTTATAGTATTCTTCAGCATCGTAGGTATTGGTCCTGTCTCCTCTTCTCCTGATGGAAACAATCTCACCCTCCTCAAGAAAAAGATCAGAAACACCTACAGCACTCTGAAGTAAGCCTCCTGGATTGTTTCTTAAATCAATTACGACACCTGAAAAATCATTGATATCGCCATACTCGGCAACAACTTCCTTGAATCCTTCTTCCAGATTCGGAACAGCCTGTCGACTAAAGGTTTTAACCCTGGCAATTATAACATCCCCAATTCGCCTAACCTCAGCGGCATCAATCTGGATAATATCTCTGGTAATTGTAACTTCAAATGGAGTATCAACATTCTCCCTCAGGATTGTAATAGTTATATCTTCTCCTGGAGGGCCTCGCATTTTGTCCACAGCATCCTGTAGATCCATTTCGAAAACAGTTTCACCATCAATCTCTATGATATAATCACCTGCCTGAACACCTGCTTCGAATGCGGGTGTATCATCTATAGGAGAAATAACCTTAACATAACCGTTTTCGGTCGTAACCTGGATTCCCAATCCTCCAAATTCCCCCGACGTTTGCTCTTCCATTTCCAGCATTTCATCGGGTGAGATATAACCAGAATGAGGATCAAGTGAGCTTAACATACCGTCCAAGGCCGCTTGTATCAATTCAGACTTATCGACTTCTTCTACATAACCATTGCTAATCCTGCTGAGTGTTTCGGAAATCAATCCTATATTTTCATAGATATTGAATCCGTCATCGTCGGACTGTGCCCACCCCGGTTGGAGGGGTATCAAGGCAAGTAATATTCCGCCAAAAATAGGGAATCTGGATAATCTCAAATCAATCATGATGGTCCTAGCTATTCGGGAATCTACGGGAGAACGCAAGTCAAACCGTTCACCAAAAATATAACTTTCATTTCGTCAGGTTCAATTAAAAAATAATTTATTGAAAAACCCGTAATATAAGAAAAAATTCAGTCTAATTTCCATAAATCAATGTCTTTCCTGTCATTTGCTTCGGTTTAGCCAAGCCCAGTAAATCAAGCAAGGTGGGCGCCAGATCAATCAAACTCCCCCCATCATGTAATTTTATCATGTCATTTCCGGTCAGCAATATTACCGGCACAGGATTGGTTGTATGGGCCGTGTGTGCTCCTCCTGTATCCTTATCAATCATCATTTCACAATTCCCATGATCAGCAGTAACAATCAAATCACCCCCGGCAGCCGATATGGCATTTACAATTTTGCCCAAAGCCTGATCTGTTGCTTCACAGGCCTTGATGGCAGCAGGCAAACTTCCAGTATGTCCAACCATGTCTGGATTGGCAATATTTACAACGATCAGGTTATATCCCTTTCTTACTGCTTCAACAAAACCCTTATAGACTTCCTTAACTGACATTTCTGGAGCCAAATCATAGGTAGCCACTCGTTGGCTGCTGGGCATCAACCGGTCTTCTCCTTCCTCCTTGGCCTCCTTTCCCCCATTTAAAAAGAAGGTTACATGGGGGAACTTTTCGGTTTCCGCAATTCTCATCTGTGTCAACCCATGTTGAGCTACCCATTCTCCCAAAGTGTTGACAATCTTGGTTTTCCCGAAAAGTGGTACAATCCAATCCCTTCGTGGGGTAAAATAATTTGCCATGGAAACGACCGTGGACATGGTGGGTCTATCTGCCACCTCAAATTCCTTGAATTCCGGATCGGCTAAGGATGCTGATAATTGACGCATACGGTCAGAGCGATAGTTGACAAAAAATATTCCATCGCCTGAATCCATACCTTTGTATTCTCCTATGCTGGTTGGAAGGATGAATTCATCAGTTTCTCCCCTGGCTATCGATTCCTCTACACAATCGTACCCTGAGGCTGCCTGCAACCCCTCTCCAAGCAATATGGTATCCCAGGCTTTTTTGACACGTTCCCATCGATTATCCCGGTCCATGGCAAAATATCTGCCGGAAATGGTACATAGTTCGGCTATACCATCAATACCCTCAACCAGTCGCTTGATGTCTTTCCTGGCATTGACTGGTGCAGCATCCCTACCGTCTGTAATGGCATGAACCTTGATCTTGGCTCCATAATCGGTAAGTGCTTTAATGGTGGAAATCAGATGACTTGCCAACCCATGGACACCAACATCGGATACAATTCCGATGACATGGATCGAATTACCCGTTTTCTTGGTTGCCTTGGCCAAATTTACCAAAGGCTCCATTCTACCAAACTCCCCCGACCTGATGGCCTGATTAATCCTTTGAACTTCCATTAGTATAACTCGTCCAGCTCCAATATGAAGGTGCCCGACTTCGGAATTGCCAATACTCCCGGGAGGTAATCCAACTGCTTCACCGTGGGTAACAAGTGTCGAATTGGGACATGTTGCCATTAAATGGTCAAAGTTGGGTGTATTGGCGAGGGCAACGGCATTTCCATCAACTTCACGTCGTAAACCCCAACCGTCAAGGATACACAATGCCACCTGCTTTTTCATATTTTTTAACCCTTGGAAGTGTTATCTAGTGGATCGATTCATTCAGATAGTTCCTTTTTTGTTAACAGAAAATATCGATCTGGACTTGGTTCAAAGTCGTTATAATGGAATATTTTTGTATGGGCCTAAACACTAGCAACAATTGTGATCCACTTTGACAATGCTGCCAATTGGCCTTGTATAATTTGACAGACACCATTTAGTAATTCAAGTATAGCTCCAAGATGTCCGTGAACCCTGCAATTACGATGAGGTGTGGCAATCAGTGAAAATATAGTCACACCCAACAAAATCGTCAACGCAATTGTTGAAAACTTTCTGGCAATATATCTTTGCTAATTATTTGTGATACGGCAAGCCTGATAGTATTGATGCCGCTCGATAAAGTTGTTCTGCCAACATAACCCGTACCAGCCTATGAGGAAATACCATCGGACCTAAAGAAAGAGTGAAATAAGGATCAAATTCCGGTAGCTGAGTTTTACCTTGATCACCTCCGATAGCAAATGTCAGATTACCAACATTTTCATCTCGCCAATAGGCAATCCTGAGAGCAAATTCTCTGCTTGTTAATTGTTTTCCTCTTTCATCAAGTAAACAAACACGATCATGGAGACATTTCAGGGTACGCTTTTTTCCACCGGCTTTTTCTGGATCAATTTCGAGAACCTCCAAGTTTCCAAGGCCCAGGGCTTGGCTTAACTTTCCATATCTGTTGAGGTAGTGTTCTGTTAATTCCAGTTCAGGGCCTGACCGCAACTTATTGACAGCCAAAATGGTAATGTTCATTCATTTTCCCTGACATGGGTTTCTGTCGGTAACCATAACTTCTCTATCTGGTAGAAATTTCGTACCTCCGGTCGAAATAAATGAATAATTATATCGCCCGCATCTATCAACACCCAGTCGCCCCCATCCTTACCTTCAATCGTAGTCTGGATCTTGAATTCCGATTTCAGAACCTCAATCAACTTTTCTGAAAGTGATATCACTTGCCTCTTGGACCTGCCTGATGCAATAACCATAAAATCTGCGATGGTCGATTTGCCCCGGAGATCAATCTCAACAATCTCCATGGCTAAATTATCATCAAGAACTTTCAAAATCAGTTCAAGCAGACTTTCTGAACTAGGTAGGGGTGTAGAATTTTGGGAAGGGGCCGTTAGGATGGATTTATTAAAATCCGCTCTTTTCTCTTGGGTCAGAGTTTAAACCTCCTTAATAACCAACAGGATTCATTTAAAATCCATCATATAACTATCATTCTCCTTTATCAGGATACAATCCTGACTTTTTATTAAGGATTCTAAAATTATTTTCTACCCCAACTTAAGTGCATTGGTCAAAAAATTGAATCAAAAAAGTAATTTAAGCCATCATAAAAAAGATTAGTAAGTTTTGAAATCCACATTGGTCAAAAAATTGGAACCTTGCCATGTAGTACGGTTCTGAACTTGTCCAGATCAATATTCCCACCAGAGAGAACAATACCAACAGTCTTTCCCTTCATCATGCTCTTTTCCTTGTTCAAGGCAGCTAATGGTGCTGCCCCGGCACCTTCTGCAACATTATGTGTTGTCCTGAAAAGGGTATGCATTGCCTCTAGAATGTCTTCTTCTGAAACTGCTACAATTCTATCCACACCCTTGGAATAAATTTCAAAAGCCTCCTTAACAGGAACCCGTACTGCAATTCCATCGGCAAAGGTATTTGCCGAGTTGGTTTCGACAAGCTTGTCAGCCTCCAGGGAAATTTTTGCTGTCTGGGCATTTTCGGAAACCACACCAACAACATTTGTTTTCAATCCCAGGGCATCACGTACTGAAATTACCCCACAAATCCCTGAACCACAGCCAATGGGAACATAGACAGTGTGGAGGTCAGGATTACTCGTGAATAGTTCAAGTGCGTAAGTGGCAACACCCCTGACGATCTCTTTGTGGTATGACGGCACGAAATATAATCCTTCGCTGTTGGATATTCGTATGGCCTCTTCTTTGGCAGTATCGAAATCATTCCCGTATTCAATCAACTCAGCCCCAAAACCATTCATAGCCTGGTTTTTTTCACCTGAATTGCCATGGGGTACCACAATTCGACAAACCATTTGGTGAGGTTTGGCGGCCCGAGCAATGCTTTGTCCATGATTGCCTCTGGTAGCAGAAACAACTCCTTCAATGTCTGGTTCGGCTTTACGTAACCAATCAATAAAGGTTATACCGCCACGTACCTTAAAGGCTCCAATAGGAGTATGATTCTCATGCTTAACCCAAACCTCAACTCCTGTTTCCTTTTGCAATAGTGGCCATGGGATTTGGGGGGTTGGTGCCATTGATTGATATAGCAATTCTGCAGTTGCAACCAGTTCCGCTTCCTTGAATAACATTTGATTGTCCTTAAGGTGAGACTGATTCGCCTTTAGTCTGTTTCTGGTGTAGAAGTTTTGGCTAGGTCAACAGTGGGTTGGGATTCGGCTTCAACCTCTGCCTGTTCCAATTCGATATTTCTTTGAACTACTCTTCCAATGTGTTTTTTCAGAGGCTCGGAAGCCAGATCATATGGTGATTTGCCTTTGTGATTGGGCAAGTAGGGGTCAGCACCGGAGTTGATTAAAAATTCTATAGCTGGATAGTTTGAATTCATTCGCACGATTCTGTGCATGGGAGTGTTACCCAACGTGTTCTGTACGTTTGGGTCAACTCCAACTGATATCAGCTTTCGAATTAGTTTCAGATTAAGTTTATTTGACTTCAGTGAGGCATGTAGCGTAGTGTTGTTCAAGCGGTCAAATACCTTGGGATCAACTCCATGAGCAGCGAGGATTTCGAATAATTCCAATGGGCAATGAGTATTGGTAACTGCCCTGTGGATTAATGGAATACCCGCCGCAACATCATTGTCGACTGAAATACCCAAATCAATCAGAAATTTTAATACTTCGCTCCTGGAAGCATTACGTATGGTTGTTTCGATTAGAGTGGCTTTGGTTGTTTTTGTTCGAACATGGATATCACCTCCATTTTGAACTAGTAGATCAATTATTTCCACGGGGTTATGTGGATTTTGAACTGCCCAGTGCAAGGGTGTCAATCCCGTTCTTTCCTCAACATTTAATTCGGCACCATTCTTTAGCAGGATTTCGATAACCTCCTTATGCTTGGTACATCTAACTGCCCAATGCAGAGGTGTTAATCCGTTGGGAAATATTTGGTCTGATACCTTAGCACCCTGGCGTATACATCTTTCTACATCCTCGGCCTCAGCCTCCTGAAAAAAATCTTTTGTTCCCCAATTTTTGAGATGTAGAGTACGCAGTTTTTTGAAAATCCTGGCACTAGTGATATTGGCATTTGATGCCTTGGCCAAATCATACGGTAAATTTCCGTTTCTGTCGGGTATCCCTGTTTTCGCTCCAAAGGAAATGAGAGTCTTTATAACCTCCGGGTTGGAATTATCTCTGGCAGCAAGATGAAGGGGGGTCAGACCCTCAGAATTCAGGGCATTAACCTCTGCTTCAACTTCAAGCAGAGCTTTGGTGATTTCGAATTTATCATTGGCTGAGGCAGCAAGATGAAGGGGTGTATTTCCCTTTTCATCTTCACAGTCGACCTTTGCACCTTTACTCAGCAGAATATGAACGATCTTAGGGTTGGAACTATTGGCAGCTGCGGCATGAAGGGGAGTTTTTTCTGATGGCGTTTTTTTATCAACCGAGGCACCTGCTTTGAACAATTCTTCAAGTATTTCAGGATTTGGATTGTAAGCAGCAGCTCCATGCAGAGGTGTGAGGCCACTAGCGGAGGTGGCATTTACAGGAGCCTTGGCTTCAATAAGAGTACCAATGACTTCTGGATTTGAGTTGTATGCAGCAGCTCCATGCAGGGGAGTTAACCCTTGCCTTGATTGTTGGTGAACATCGGCCCCGAGTTCAATCAATGATTTTAGGACAGCCGGGGATAAATTGCAGATTGCAAACCAATGGAGTGGAATCAAACCGAGCTTATCAACTTTGTTTAGATCGGTTGTATCAGAAAAATGTTCCCTTACTGCTGCTACTTGAGTGGTAGAATAAAAGCCATGGTTCATAGAATTATTACTCGCCTATATTTACTCAATACGTTGTGATTTAACCGGGTTAGCCTGGAATCCTTACTCAATTATCAGGACCTTACCAACTTGCTGTAATCTGCGACCATCAATTTAGCCAACTCACCAACCTCGAAATTGTAATCCCCTATTTGTCCAACCGGTTCAACTTCAGCTGCTGTACCAGTTAACCAGCATTGTTCAAATTCTTCCATTTCAGAGGGCATTATATGCCGTACATGAACCTTGATATTTCTTTTTTTTAACAATTCCAAAACTGTTTGGCGAGTGATACCATTTAAAAAGCAATCAGGTAATGGAGTATGAACCTCACCATTCTTTACAAAAAAGATATTTGCTCCTGTTGCCTCTGCAACATAACCCCGATAGTCAAACATGAGGGCATCAGAAAACCCTCTCTGTTGTGCTCTGTGTTTGGAAACGGTACAGATCATGTACAGACCTGAGGCCTTGGCATGGCTGGGAATCGTTTTTTCACTTGGTCGTTGCCATTCGGAAATATCCAGTTTAATCCCCTTGATTTCATTTGGATCATCATCACTACCATAATACCGGCCCCATTCCCAAGTGGCTATGGCCAAATTGCAGGGATTTTTTTGGGATGCTACCCCCATATCCTCACCTACCCCCCGCCAAGCTACCGGCCGAACATAAGCATCAGACAGTCCATTGAGTTTCATGACATCGTCCTTGGCCTTTTCGATTTCCTCGGGAGTGTAAAGTATATCTATGTCCAGTTGTCGTGCAGATTCTATCAATCTGAGTGTGTGTTTCCTATTGGCAAAGATCTTCCCTCCATAGGCCCGTTCACCTTCAAACACTGATGAACCGTAATGCATGGCATGGGTTAAAATGTGGATATTGGCTGACCGCCAGGGTACAAATTCCCCATTAAACCAGATATAACCATCCTTGTTTCCATAACCTGGTGCATCTGAATCTGTGGACATCACTTCCCTCTTTTGAAAACTCTTTTAATTGTTAACGACAAATCAGCACTTTCTTACTTGGATTCTTGCCTTTCCAGAACGACTATGTATTTACATTCCTAGATAAAAGTCAATATAGTTTACCTAAATTATGTCAACAATACTTACTTTTTTATATTATGGCTAACGGCGACCAACGTTCCCGAGGAAATAAACTGCTCTACCTCACGGACAAGGAAATAACCAAGGGCATTGAAGCAATGATGTTTGCCTATCGCGGATTCACTTCTGATCCTGATGAAATCCTGACCAAATACGGTTATGGAAGAGCCCATCACAGAGCTTTGCATTTCATTCAGAACAGGGATAATATCAACGTCTCCGATTTGTTGAAAATATTAGCCATCTCCAAACAATCACTAAATCGCGTTCTTAGACGATTGATTGATGATTCTTTTGTTGAGGCCCGCACTAATCCAAAGGATAGACGTTCTAAACTGCTTTACCTTACACCAGCAGGCAAAGAGCTTGCCGATGAACTTGCCAGAGTACAGATGAACCGTGTCAGAATGGCCTATCGGGTAGCAGGAAGTGAAGCTGTCCTGGGATTCCGTAAAGTATTGGATAACCTGATAAATCCCGAGCACCCAAAACAGGGACAGGACTATGGATAGTACCCTTTTCAAAGACTCAAGGTCTCCCCATATTCTTTTTGTCGAGGACGATAATAAAATTAGTGAACTCTTAAAACTATTTCTGAATAAGAACGGGTTCAACTGCTCATTGGCGAGTAATGCTCAGCAGGCCAGAGAACTATTGGGTACCTTTCGATTTGATCTTTCTCTCGTGGATGTAATGCTTCCCGGTGAGGATGGTGTTTCACTAACCAGATACATTAAGGAAACAACCGAGACACCAGTCATTATTTTATCAGCCAAATCCGAGGTTGAAAATCGGATTACCGGTCTGGAGGCAGGTGCAGACGATTATGTTATGAAACCATTCGACCCCCAGGAGGTCATTCTTAGAATCAAGGCCGTTATCCGAAGAACCCCATATGAAAAAATCAGGAAAGTTTCCTTTGGTCGCTTTGAGTATGATCTATTTCGGGGAGAATTGACCTTTGATGGCGAGGGCATTCTTTTGAGTGATGCCGAGAAAAGCATCCTAACCATTCTGGCTTCAAGATCAAATCGAACCACTTCCAGAGAGGTTATTTGCCGTCAGGCCTCAGCCAAGGGCGAACATATTATCGACCGTACTGTAGATTTGAGGATATCCAGATTAAGAAGGAAACTTCTTGATGATCCCCAAAACCCCCGTTTCCTGAAAACCGTTCGAGGGAAGGGATACGTTTTGGTGCCTGACCAAGTTGAAATTGCCACCTGAATTTGGATGATCAAACTCCAGTAATTACTTGCAAGTTCAAAATTTTTATTTGAAAGTTATCTACACACATGACCACTATCCTTTTTTCTCATACCGATTGTACCAAGCACGTAACACCGAGGGGACATCCCGAAAGAGTTGAACGCCTGGAGCGGCTTGAAGATGTCTTCAGTCAGCCTGAGTTCACAGGAATTAAACGATTAGAAGCCCCTTTATGTGAACTAGACCGTCTTACGCTAGCACACCCACAGAGTTATGTAGACCAAATCCACAAAATGGAGCCTACCCATGGTTTTGCCTACCTTGATGCTGATACAAGCATGAGCAAGGGTTCCTGGAATGCTGCCAGAAGGGCTGTTGGCGCAATAGTCAAGGCAACTGATATGGTTTTTGAGGGGAGTGCCAAAAATGCTTTTTGTGCTGTTCGTCCACCAGGTCATCATGCTGAAAAAAAACGGGGTATGGGATTTTGTCTTTTTGGTACCGTAGCCATCGGGGCCTTGCATGCCATTCAAAAGCATGGTTTGGAACGAGTAGCAATTTTGGACTTTGATGTTCATCATGGTAACGGTACGAGTGATATTCTTTGGGATGAAAAACGAGTATTGTTTGCCTCAACACATGAAATGCCTTTGTATCCTGGTTCGGGATACGAAACCGAAAAGGGTTCTTTTGATCAAATAATCAACAAACCACTTGGAACCAGTACAGGAAGCATGGAATTTCGTGAAGCGATAAACGCCATTGTTGATCAAATGGATAAATTCGAACCGGAATTGATATTTATTTCTGCAGGGTTTGATGCCCATTATGATGATCCGCTGGCGTCTCTCAGATTAGATGAAGAGGATTTTTACTGGGCAACCCAACTCATGAAAGATTTAGCTCGTTCTCACTGCGAGGATAGACTGGTTTCTTCCCTGGAAGGAGGATACAGTATACTTGGCCTCACTACATCTGTGAAAGCCCATTTAACAGCTTTAATGGAACAAGATTAATGGAAAATACAGAAGATTTGCTTAAAATAAACAAGGCTGAAATTTATGCCATGAGTTTCGAGGAAGCCCTGGCAAAATTGGAGTTTGTTGTTGAATTACTCGAAAAGGGGAGTGTTTCCTTGGATGAGGCGATTGATCTCTATGTTCTTGGTACCAAACTGCGAAAGCATTGCGATGGCACCTTGAAAAAGGCTCAGGAACGGGTAGATGAGATTTCCCTGGAAGATCCTGGTACAACTGATTCCGGATGAAAGTTTATTTTGTAATTATTGTATACTGATGCCTCAAGAAAGAGATACTTTGGAAGCCAAGTATAACCAGTTAATACTTGGTATTCTTGAGATGGGTTATCAACAGGCCCAGGACAGATTAAAGGAAATCTCACGAATTTTGGGTAATCCGGAAATTTCTGTAGAGGAAGCAACCCAGTTATTAAGATATTCCAAACACCTCGCTGATTATTGCAAGTCCTACTTGGTTCCCGATACCACTCCACCCCAGGTCATTACTTTGGATAAATCAGGTGAACCAATCGGTCTTCGCGACCTGGACCTTGCTAGGGACTAACAGAGGCTTCTGAAGGGATATGTCAAGTTTCCCCGACTATTTGGCAGAAGTTGGGAATAGAATAGGTTTGACCCTTGAGGAAATTTGTTCGGAGTTACCACAGAATTCACTTGTCCCTCCGATTGAACATTCCTTGGAGGGAGGAAAAAAATTCCGTGGGTTTCTGGTTGTTGAAAGTGCTAAATTATTTGGTGTACAAGGCAAAATTCCTGAATTTGTGGCTGCGGCCATAGAATGCCTGCATACCTACTCCCTTGTTCATGACGATCTTCCTTGTATGGATGATGATCCGATTAGACGTGGCAAACCAACTATTCACACCAAATGGAATGAGATGACAGCTGTTTTGGTTGGCGATGCACTGCAAACACTAGCATTCGAAATTTTAGCTGATCGGAAAAAAATCCCAGACCCTAATACAAGAGCTGAATTGGTATTCTCACTAGCGCGCGCTTCTGGAGTTTCTGGTATGGTCTATGGCCAGATTCTGGATATGGAAGCAGAGTCCAAACCACTCACCACTATTGACGAAATAACGATCCTCCAACAAAACAAGACTGGGAAACTCATAGGTTTCTCCTGTGAAGCCGGTGCTATTTTGGGACGTTCGGATCCAACCAACCTTCTGGGATATGCTGCCTCGCTGGGACTTGCCTTTCAAATTGCCGATGATCTCTTGGATATTACCGGAAACGTTGAGGACGTCGGGAAAACTCTTGCCAAGGATTCATCGCAGGGAAAACATACTTTTGTTTCGCTTCTTGGAGTAGAGGGCGCTAGAAACAAGGCCAAGGAACAAGTTGAAGAAGCTATTTCACATCTTGAGCCCTATGGCGATAAAGCAATTATGCTGATCAAGGCTGCCAAGTTTGCAATAACCAGAACCAGATAAACCTACAAAAACGAGTTCATTAGAGATTGGGAAACTTATTACGGTTTTCCCGAAAGATGGTTTTGTGTTGTAATTGCCGAATTTAACGGAAGATATAACAATTCCCATTCAGAGCAGTTATCCGTAATTTCTGCATAACTGAACTAGAATCTAATTCCACACGATTCTCTTTCATCAGCATGTCAAAAATTCGAGGATTCCGATTAGCGATTTCTATCTATCAATATATACCAGGTATCAGGGCTATCTCAAAAGCGATAACACTGCAGGGATAATGGATAATTTAGTTTGCTTGAATTTTTGAAAAATACGAATATCAAATGTTGCTGTTTACTTGGGTCAAGAGGAGTGAGTATTGCAGAACCTTGGATACGTGTATATAATCCCACGAAAGGTAGAAAACTTTGTACATTTACCTGAAACATTTTTACATGAAATTAATAATGGGATGCTTTCGTTGTTTATCGATGTAGTTATAATGTGAAATATTATGCCAATTGAAGGTGAGTTCCCAAATAATTTATACGATATCTCACTAGATAATACGTTACCTAGGTCCCATGAGGTCCAGAAACAATCATACATTGATTCTAATATACCTGACTCAGAAAACAAGTTAAATAATATCAGACATGAAGTAAGTGATGAATATGCAGAACCTCACGAAAAACCTTGGATTATAGGATATTCGGGTGGCAAGGATAGTACGTTAGTGCTACACCTTGTAGTAGAACATCTTGTTTCTTTACCACGTAGTGAGAGAATAAGACCTATTCATGTGGTGGCTAATGATACACTTGTCGAAAGCCCACTTGTAATGGCACATGTCAAGAGTGTACTAAATGAGATTAAGAAAGCGGCTTTGGCGTTTGATCTGCCAATCGTAGTATATATAACTTCGCCAGAAATTGATCAGACCTTTTGGGTTAATCTTATTGGACGCGGTTATCCTACTCCTAATCGAAATTTTCGCTGGTGTACAGATCGAATGAAGATAAGACCAACTAGTAACTATATCCGTGAGCAAGCCAAAATTTCTGGTGAAGTAATACTTCTACTAGGGGTTAGAAGAAATGAAAGCCGTGCTCGAGCTACCAGTGCGGCAAAGTATGACAATGGTTCTCGCTTGAACCCGCACAATAGCCTTCCTGGATGCTATGTATTTCGTCCCATTCTTGAACTTGAAACTGAAGATGTCTGGGAATTTCTTGCATTGAATAAACCACCATGGGGAGGAAGCCATCAACGATTAATTCAGCTATATAGAGAAGCTGGGGGAGGGGAATGTCCAGTTGTAACATCTTTACAGGATGCTCCTTCATGTGGAACAACATCACCACGTTTTGGGTGTTGGACATGTACAGTTGTTGAAAAAGATAAGAGTCTTATTGGGTTTGTTGACTCCGGATTCGAACAATTTTTACCTTTATTAAATTTTAGAGACTGGCTAATCGAAATTCGAAACGAGCCAGAACGTCGCCTTGCTAGGCGTAGGAATGGACGTGTTACAATTACAAATAAAGGAATATTTGTACCGGGACCATTTAACATATCCACTAGGCATGAAATTCTAGATCGGCTATTGGAACTTCAAACACAATCAAAAATGGATTTAATTAAACAAACTGAAATTGATAGAATTCGTGAACTATGGGTCGAAGATGTTATTGTCAGTGCTGAACGAAATTTAAAAGTTCAACGATCATTGGGAGCAGAGATGAGCCATGCCTAACGGTAAAGTTGTACTTTTTCAAAGTGAAGAAGGAAAGAAACTAATCAAATCCATGTGTGAGTCAGCGAAACTAGATTCAAGCGTTCTAAAGCAACTGATTGCTGTTGAAATAGAACAGCAAGGCAAACTCAAAAAAAGGGGAATTACAGAATCCTTCAATGAGATATTTAATGGGATTGAAACGGAGATTGAATAATTATGCATCTCCGTTCGGTTGAGCTGATCAATTGGCGTTCATATAAACACGCTCGTTTTAACTTTCCGACACCATATAGGGAAAGAAATGTTATACTGATAAAGGCACCGAATGAATACGGTAAAACCTCTTTCTTTGAAGCCATAGCCCTTGGAATATTCGGTCGAGAAGGTCTTGTTCTTGTACCTCGGGCCAAAGCTTCCTCGCATGGAAATGCTGATGAAGTAATCAATACGAGCTATAGCCAGTTCCTCACTAACACTCTTCATTACAGGGCAATTGATACGGGTCCAGCAAAATGTTCTGTAACAATTGAAGTTGAAGATGATAACGGATATCCTATAGAACTATCAAGGATTTGGCATTTTCGTAAGAATGGCCAGCACAAACCTAGTGATGACAATCTCACAATATTTCAAGGGATAGAAAGGGAACCTGTATCACCACCATTAGGAATTACAAATCGAGACCAATGGTATAGCGATTGGATTGCACAAAATTTTCTTCACCCGAGTTTGGCGGAGTTTTTCCTTTTTGATGGAGAACAAGTGCAGAGATATGCAAATCGAGAAATGAGTGCCCAGGTTCAAAAAGGAATAGAAGGATTATTAGGTTTTCCTATTTTGAAGAGCCTTAAGGATTCTCTTGCTTCATACGCTCAAAATCAGCGCTCATCTGCTGCGGTGCCCTCTGATAAGATTGTAGAACAGGTAGAAAAAGACATTAGCAGGATTTTAGAAGAAAAAAGAAAAAAAGAAAAAATTCATGACGAAGCTTCAATGGCAATACCCAAACTAGAAGAAGAAAGTGATGAATTAACCAAAAATATTGGAAGCCTTGGGGAAGGAACCCAGGCATCATTAGAAAGATTAATACAAAATGAAAACCGATATCGGGAAGAGGCAAGACGTTCATTTGAATCATTAACGGCACTTATCCAAAAAGATGTCGCTTTGGCTTTAGCTGGTCATGTGCTAAGGGGTCAAACAATAAATAGGTTGGAACAAGAAAAGATACTTGAGAAATGGGAAGCAGGAAAAAGCGAAGGTGCTTCAAATTTTAATAGATTTAGTAAGGAATTTATGCGTCGTATTTCTACTCTTGAACCACCACTTGATAAATATCAACTTCAAAAAATAATCAAAGCTGGTGAGAAAGCTTGGGAAGCCCTATGGTATCCGGCCCCCAATGGGTGTGCTGAAAATTTCAAACATCCATACCTTCAAGGTACAAGCCGACAACGTACTATAGAATTTTTACAATCAATAGCGAATCACAGCGAAGGAGAAGTCAAAGAAAAGGTAGAATGTTTTCATTTAGCAATAGAAAACGCTGAAAGCTCAAAAAGAGAATGGCAAGAACTTCAAACATCAATACCTGAAATAGAGAAATTTACACAAAAATTGAAAGAACTATCTGAACAATTAGGTAAATTAAGAACTGAGAGAAATGAGGCCAATATTAGCTTGGAAGGATTAAATGCAGAACTTGGTAAAAAACGAGCAGAATTTGGCCGATATATGGAAAGAAAGGGAACAAGCCTTCCTGCACTTAGACGTGCCAATTTCGCAGATAAATACTCTGCCCTAATCCATGAGTTACTCCAAGAAGCTCTACCAAGGGAAGTGGGAGGAGTTGCTCAAGAAATGACAAGAGTTTGGAAAGCAATGGCCCATCATTCAGACCGAGTTGACAAAATTGAGATTACCCCAGAATGTAAAGTTAAAATGCTTACTGTGAATGGAGAGGATTTGCATGTAATTGATAAGTCTGCCGGTGCTAGTCAGGTGTTTACCCAAGCTCTTATTACAGCAATTACAAATGTCAGCGGCCGAACTTTTCCTTTTGTAGTTGATACCCCTTTGGCACGGTTAAGCCGTGAACAAAGAATAGGTGTTTTAAAGACTTTTACTGATAGAACAGGGCAAGTAATTCTATTATCAACAGATGAAGAAGTAATTGGTGATAAAGTAGATGCCATAAGAGACCGTTTGTTAGTTGGATTTGAATTAAAAATTGCAACTGATAATGGTATAACTGTAACACATGTTCAAAACCTTGATTTAAAGGATATTTAAAATGGTTATTGAACTATCAGACCTTGTTACTACTACGTTTAAAACCACTAAAAAAGCTGATCAATTTTGTGAATATCTCACAAAGCAATTAGGTTGGAAACATCGATATGTTGCTGCTCGTTTAGCGATTGGAAGATCGTTGTCACTAACTGAACAGCCCAAAGAATTACTTCAAGCAGAATTCGAGGACATGGCTACTCCCCTAAGGGGACTTCAGCTACTTGGTGAGGATTCGCAGGCTTCAGGATGGTTGGCTCTAATTGTAGAACATTCAAAATTAACTGAAATATCCAAGAGAGAGTTGCAAAATTTAGTTTCCCTTCATTGGCACAGAGGAGCCTTCCTATTAAAGAAGGATTGGGAAGACAGTGATAAGCAAATGGAGAAATTTGTATCACGATTAACCGAACTTGCCAGCTTTACAGGTGATGAAGGGAAACACCATGATTTAGATTCAGGTAACTTAAATTTTGTTAAAGGAGAAGTAAGAATTCCAATTGGAGAGATTTCGCTTGATACCCATACAAATAAAGAAATCAAATTTTCTGTAAATGGTGCGGGTGGTAGTCCACACATGGCAATAATGGGTGGGGTAGGATCTGGTAAAACTAGGACTGCATTAAATATGCTACAATCAATACGTGAACAAAGTAATGAACTTCCATTCCTTGCATTTGATTTCAAGAAAGACTTGATTGATCCGTTCACTCGAACCTTTGGAGCTACCTTAATTTCACCACCACATAATGCAGTCCCTTTGGATGTACTTCATGTTTTTTCTGATGATGATACATTAATAAAAACGACTTCTGCACGCATTAGAGATTCAATCATTGCAGTAAAATCTAGTAAACCTAGTGGAGTTCAATCAGAAGCTTTGCGTGAAGCAATTACTTCAGTGCTAAGAAATCGTAATGACGGTGTTTCAGTAACTCTAAGCGATATTGCTAAGGCGCTTGAATTGGAGTATGAAGAACGTGGACGTAAGCCAGATGAATTAACTTCGACTCTTAATGAACTAACCCAATTTTCTCTTTTCAACCCCGAATATTCTCCTGTTGAATTCTTTTCAAGAAGTTGGTTGATTCAATTACCTCAAGAAGGATCTGCCGAAATGAGACGGCTAATTATAAATCTAACTCTGGATGCTTTGGATAGATGGATTAACTCTCAACCAGATTCACCAACAGATGAAAATGGTGTAAGATGTTTACGTCATTTAACAATGCTAGATGAAGCTCATGTAATACTGTCAACCCGACTTCCATCTCTAGCTAACCTTGTAAGAATGAGTCGTTCCAAAGGCGAATCAGTTATGTTAGTATCACAATCTCCCGATGATTTTGAATATACTCAAGACAGCTACCTTGACAACATGGGTTTAACTTTAGCCTTTAGTACTCAAGCCAAACCAGGTCCAACAAAGCGGATATTTGGTAATAATTCTCCCCTTACTAGTCTACAAATTGGTGAAGCATTTTGTAGAATCAGAACTGAAGCAAAAACAAAAAAGATTCTTTGCTGGAAAAAAGCACATTAATCTTTGCTAGAAGACAATTGATTATTGTTTTCGTATTTAATTTCGTATGGTTTTTACAAACTAGTCAAAAAAGGAGTTAAATTGGCACAAGAAGCTTTCTTGAAAGAATTGGGATCGAAAGAGTTACGAAATGTTAAAATTCAGCTTAATCCGTCTAGATGGAAAAAGTTTTGTGAAGAATACGAATATAATTGGAGTTTCACTCTTTTTGAACCAAATAATGTTAATAAAATTCCTGAGAAGCCAGGTTTATACTGCTTTTATATTGGGCATAAATTAAGGTGTTTACCTACAATTGGGTTAGCTTTATACGGAGGAATAACCTTCCGTACTCTAAAAGTTCGATTTAAAGAGTATCTTAGTGAGAAGCAAAAGGATAATGGCCGAATCCCTGTGAAAAAATTTCTTAACGTATTTGATGGCGAATTATCATTTGGGTGGGTTATAGTGGAAGATATTCAGACACTTAAACAATTAGAAAAAGATTTTAACGATGCTATGATGCCACCTTACAGTATTAAAGATTACTCAGCAAAAGTTCGTGGAGGAAAAAGCGCATGGCAATGAATAACCCAATATTATTGCCTGCTTTACAAGCAAATTTTGGGAATTGGGAGTATTATTCGGTAACAATGTCTCTCTCTGAAGTCAAAAAGCGTATAAGCTTTGCTCGTGAGATTCATAAAAATAATCGGTTAAGTGAGTTGATACAAAGACAACTACAAGATTGTAATTCTGGAAAGTTTAATAGAACAATTCAAATTGCTGAATACTTAAATTCCAACGAAGCACGTTTTTTTAATTCTATAGTTGTTGGTATTTACGGGGGTAACCCCTTATGGCATCCTTTCAAGGTTGAACCATATGCAGATTTTAGTGCCGCGAAACTGAAATTTCTTGAAGCAAAAGATAGAATTGGTTTTCTTGAACTCCAAGGTGATGAACAAATGTTTGCCATTGACGGTCAACACAGAGTAGCAGGAATCAAAGAAGCATTAGATACAGATGACAATAAAAATAAAGACTCATTAACAGTTTTATTCGTATCTCACAAAAATTCCGATGAAGGGATAAAAAGGACTCGGCGTCTATTTGTTGATCTAAATAAACATTCAATTCCAGTAGGAAAAAAAGATATAATTATCCTTGATGAGGTCGATCTAGCCGCGATCCTTTCTCGGCAATTGGTAGACGAACATAAATGGTTTTCAAAAGGTCAGGTTGATATAGAGCGTTTCACGGATGCTATACCCAAAAAGTCATCATCATTGTTTACTATTGCAACCCTTTACAGAATAATCAAAATTTTATTACCCTATGTCTTGGCCACCAATAAAAAGGAACGTGAAGAAATTAAAGGAGCAAAAACAATTCGACTTTCTGATGAGAGGATAAACTATTATTATGATAGGGTTATTAATTATTTTGATGGTCTGAAAAATATTAATAATGAGCTAAATAAATTTTTTGAACAAGGTGCCAAAGATGGAATTGCAGAATATGAACGTTCTCCTGAAGTATGTAATGTTCTGTTTCGACCATTAGGACAAATAATGTTTGCAGTAATAATTGCTGATTTAACAAAAAAAGATGATTTTGAATTTGCTTTGAGAACTGCTAAGTTTTTTCCAATAGATATGAGAACTCCACCCTACGAAAACGTAATCTGGGACCCAGAACAAAATAAAATGATTTCTAAGGGACGTGTACTAGCAACCAAATTATTGAAGTTTATGTGTGGGATTGAATCCGATAAAGATAATAATCTTCTGAAAGACTATAGAATGGTTTTACAGAATGATTCTGCAGAACTTCCCCAAAAACTTTCTCTAAATGAAACTACATGAGTAGTTACTTTTTGGTTTAAAAACGAAAAATAACTTCAGAAATTTCTAACCAGCTTTTGCTCTGATTTGGCTATCAGAATCAGGATCAATCCCAATAAAACCACCCACCTGCTTTTCCCAATGCTGGCTAAAAACTCCTCCCTTTGAAAGCAAGTCATCAACAGTACCCTGCTCTACAATATTCCCTCCATGCATGACAACGATCCGGTCCATTCGTAAAATGGTTGAAAGTCTATGAGCTATGGCAATTACTGTTTTCCCTACGACAATTTTCCGTAATGCATCCTGAATGTAAGCTTCGACAGTCGAATCCAATGCTGAGGTCGCTTCATCCAAAACAAGGATTGGTGCATCTTTCAAGACTGCTCTTGCCAAGGCAATCCTTTGTCTTTGCCCACCAGATAGCTTTACCCCTCTTTCACCCAAATGCGCATCGTACCCCTTGCGACCAAAACGGTCCTCCATGTAAACTATGAACTCATGGGCTTGTGCTTTGTTCGACGCTTCAATGACTTCTTCTCTCGTTGCCAGTGGATTACCGTAAGCAATATTTTCCCAAGCTGATCGATTGAACATGGCTGTTTCCTGAGTTACCATACTTATATGCTTGCGAAGGCTTTCCTGCGTCATATAGCGAATATCGGTTCCATCAATAAGGATGTTCCCCCCTTCAGTGTCATATAATCTCATCAGAAGAGTAACCAGTGTGGATTTTCCTGCACCTGATTCCCCGACCAAGCCTATATGTTCACCTGGTTTGATTAGTAGATTAATGTTTGAAACCCCTCCGATTTCTCTTCCATATCGAAAAGAAACATCCTTGAATTCTATACTGCCTTCCAATCTGGGGACAGACTTGGCATCTGGGGTATCGACGAGTTGATGAGGATGAGCCAAGGTCCTCATTCCGTCTTCGGCTTCTCCCACATTTGAATAAATTGCCATGAGTACGAAGCTGACCCAGCCTGACATTTGAGCTATCCTGATAGCAACAGACCCGGTGGCGGCTATATCTCCGGTTGTTGCAAGTCCATTTGTCCAAAGTAAAAGCGAACCTCCAACTAGAATGACAGGCAGAAACCCGGAAAGCAACATCAAAAAATATCTGAAGGAAGAAGCAACCAAACCAAACTCTGTGGCTCTGCCACGAAAGTTTTCCAAAGCATCCAGTGCAGCTCTATCCTCGTGACGGTTATGAGCAAATAGTTTGACTGTTCGGATGTTGGTAATAGTATCGACAATTTGACCGGAAAGCAACGATCTGGCACCTGCTCTTTGGGCCGATCTCATCCTGATTCTGGGCAAAAACCATCGTATGAGAAAGATGTAGCAAAAAAGCCAGACAATCAGGGATAAGGCAATTCTGAAATCAATAGAAATCAAAAGAAGGAAAGATCCAAACAGCGAAGCCATGGCAAAGGAAATTACGTTGACAAACTCGTTTACTGTATCCGAAATGGCCCTGGAAGCTTGTAACTGTTTCTGTGAAATCCGGCCAGCAAAATCATCATCGAAAAAGGAAATGGCCTGGTCCATGGTGTGACGATGGAGTCTTGAAAGTACAAGAGAATTAATATTCGGCCCGATCAGGACAGCATTAACATATGCACTTCCCCCAAAGGCAAAGGGACGAACAACCAGAAAGAAAATTACTGCTCCACCAAGGAGCAAAACATTGTCAGTAAAGATATTGTTTAAATCACTTGATACTGCACTATCAATCACCAACCCCAGAATTAGCGCTGAAAATACTTCCAGTGAACCTGCCACCATCGACACGGCACAACCAATTATTATCAGTGGGAATGAACCTTTCAGGCACCAGATGTAAAACCTGCCAAGGGTTTGGGGTGGGACACCTTCTGAATACTGGTAAGGATTTATCAATTTACCTGAAAACAAGACCGTTAGCCCTAATTTTAAATTCCTATTTGTATCTCTTTTCTAAAGTAATTTCAAAAGAGCTGTTTTGGATAACTCAAACCCCGAGGAGACCCATTCCCCCTCCAAATACTTTAGCTTTTCTCCCAATTCCTTCCCCTTAAATCTGCTCATTATATCCCCAGCTTTAACCGGAAATGTACGGGTTGCAGCAAATTCAACTCGATTTCTAAAGTCTGGTTCAATTTCCACAATACCAAGAGCAGCTCTAGTCAAAACTATAGATTCTGCCGTATTTTTACCATACCAGTAGGCCAGTTTCTCAAGGGTTTGGTCTTTTTCCTCCAAGAATTTTGACAAGGTTTCAAGGTTCGCAAGTTCGGCATTGGTGAAGATAATCCTGAAGTTGAATTCGGAGATTTTCAGCACTGCCAAGCTCGTTATATTGTTGGGTTCAATCTGGTATTCTTCTTCCAATTCCTCCAATTTCCTATGCTCTTTTGAACAACCGTCTGGAAAGATCCATTTCCAGCTTGATGTCTTCTGCCATTCTTTGAGACACCAAAAGAGGGGTCTTACCGACAGTACACGTAAAATTTCCGATCTTATGCGATATCCATTCAAGTGCCAAAGATTTTCTGCCTGAAACTGTTTAATAGCAGCCAATCCTCTTGGATCACATCCCTTGGAAGGATCACCATAAATCGAACTGAAGCGAAAAAATCTCAATACTCGAAGGTAATCCTCATTTATGCGATCATCCGGATTGCCAATAAACCTCACCTGTTTTCTCTTGAGATCAGCTATCCCTCCTTGAGGGTCAATTACATTTCCCTCAAAATCAGCATATAGAGCATTTATGGTGAAATCTCTTCGGGCAGAGTCCTTTTCCAAATCTCTTGTAAAGCTCACATCTACCTTTCTCCCATAGGCTTTGATATCCTCACGAAAAGAGGTAATACAAATCCCCTGCGGCACGACTACCAGTGAGCCAAACTCAATCCCCAAGGTTTTGTACCTAATGTCCTCTTTTTGAAAAATCCCTATCATTTCCGGTGGGGTAGCATCAGTTGCCATATCAATGTCAGAAACAGTCTTGCCCAAAAGTTTGTCCCTGACACATCCTCCCACAAAGAATAATCTAAAACCTTCTCGTCTGAAAAGGTCGAATAATCTGACGAGAAATGGGTCTTCTTGCCAAAGAGGTTTTAGATTCATTGCTCGTTGAAATGGCTGGCAAAACCATGGAGAATTCTAGCTGTTGCTCCCCAGATATGGTACTCGTGATAATTGAGACCGATATATCTGTATTCCTTCCCTTCCCTTGTTATTGCTTCAATCCGATAATTTGATATATCCATTAGAAAGTTCAGGGAAACTTCAAAAATCTCGGCAACCTCCTCAATTTGAGGGGAGGGATTAAATTCGGGATCCACCTTGCCAACAAATGGAGTAATCCTGAAACCGGTTACTGTTTCATGTGGAGGGCACTGACCCAAGATCTCCACCTGGGTTGGATCCAGATCAATTTCCTCCTTGGCTTCACGCAGGGCCGTTGATAAATAATCCTTGTCCCTTTGTTCGGTTTTCCCACCAGGAAATGAAATTTGTCCTGCATGATATTTTAGATGGCTGGCTCTTCGGGTAAAAATAACCATTATACCGTCTGATTTCCTGACCAATGGAATTAGAACGCTGGCTGGTTCTCTGGCTCTGGGTTTTATGTCTGACAGGTTTTCATTCAACATAAAATCCGAAGATTCACCGTGGTAGGTTTGCAAACCAACCCGTATTTTATCAAATGTCAGGTTTAGTGACACAGATTAATATTCCTCCCAAATTGAAAAAGCTGAAATTAATAATTTTTTGATCCCAAAATTCTTTGGGAAACCATGTGGTTATATAAGTTCAATAGTATCAGTTTTCCTTTTCGGCTAGGAAAATCTTAAACTCCTCTCGGTTGGATAGCCTTTCTTCAGGACAGACTGATGTATGGATCCCGAAGACAACACCCTTGGTCTGATCCAGTTTTCTCAAGGTTTGACGTTCTACCCTGGCCCACTTTTTGCCGACATCATCTCTGTTTCGTCTTTGATTCATGCTTCTTGGTTGGTGGAGATCCGGGTTTGAATACGATAGATAATTCCCCCTGAATACGACCCTCCCGGGCTGAAGATTATCAAACATCCTCTGAACAACTTTGGCGATTCGATCATTGTACTGGGGAACTGGATCATGAATTGATGTAAGGGGCAATCCCATTTTTTCAGAAAGCAGCCAACTCGCTGGAAAACACAATGTGGCTCCAACTAGTATGTGTTGATCTTCGCAATAGCTCAACAAGCACAAATCCTCCTGAACCAAACGCCCCGCAATAACCAGGGGATGATCTTCGCTTAAATCGATTCGTTGACCATCAGGTCTGGTCACTACCCCCCTTTCGCAAATATAATCCTTATCTCCTTGAAGCGAGTCGCAAATGGTCTGAAGCAACTCTTCGGCTATACGATCCCCTTCTTTAAAGCAGTCAAACACTATGTTTCTTTTCTCTTCAATAAGAAGATCCTTGTATTGCATTTGCCTGTCAAAAGCATCATCGCGGTACAACCATTTTTGGAGACCAAGCGGATTAATTCCGGGCAACCTTCTGGTTTTTTCTTCCACCCAAGGTTCAAAGGAAAGATTTTCTTGACAAATTTCGTAAAACTCATGAAGCATCGGCAAAAATTTCAAGGAAAAATTGAAGAATTTATTTGTTCACTTGCTTGTATCAAATCACAGTGAGTTATTGAAATCAGTTTAGGGAGGAAATTGATGGACCAGGAACATTATTCTGATCACCGAAAAATTGACCCTTCAAAGGGAACACATCTGAATGATGGGACGCTTAACGATCATGACCGTATGGAGATCGGCCCCACATTGCTTGCGTTCAGAGAATGGGAGGACGCTGGTTTGGAACTGCCAAACCTGGAAAAGATGCGAAATTATCGTTGGAAACGATTAACTCAACACATCATTGATCGTGATTACGGAGGACTCTTACTTTTTGATCCACTTAACATCAGATATGCTACAGATTCGACCAACATGCAACTATGGAACACCCACAACCCTTTCCGGGCAGTTTTACTTTGTGCCGATGGATATATGGTCATTTGGGATTACAAATCTTCCGTTTTTCTTGCCAAGTTCAATCCCTTAGTTAAGGAAAGAAGAACAGGAGCCTCAATATTTTATTTCACAGCAGGCGATGCCGAGGAGAAAAGGGCGGGTACCTTTGCTGATGAAGTTAATGATTTGATTAAAGAACATGGTGGTAACAATAAAAGGCTGGCCGTGGATAAAATCATGGTCTCCGGTTTGCGCGCCTTGGAGAATCTTGGGCTTGAGGTCATGAATGGTGAGGAGATTACAGAAAAGTCCCGTTCTATCAAAGGACCTGATGAAATCCTGGCTATGCGGTGTGCAAGCCATGCCTGTGAAAAATCTGTAAAGGTAATGGAAGATACAACCAAACCGGGTATGACGGAAGATGAAATCTGGGCAGTTCTACACGCAGAAAACATAAAAAGGGGAGGGGAATGGATCGAAACCCGGTTGTTGTCTAGTGGACCCCGAACCAACCCTTGGTTTCAGGAGTGTGGCCCCAGAAAATTGCAGAACAATGAAATTCTGGCCTTTGATACGGACCTGGTAGGATGTTATGGTATTTGTACCGATATCTCTAGAACCTGGTGGATAGGAGATCAAAGACCTCGACAGGACATGATTGATGCAATGAAACATGGTGTTGAGCATATTCAGTACAATATGCAGTTATTGCAACCTGGTACCCATTTCGACGAATTGACCTTCAAGAGCCATACACTGGACCCAATCTACCAAAAACAAAAATACGGTGTTCTGATGCATGGTGTTGGTCTCTGTGATGAATGGCCGGGAATTAACTACCCTGATGGTTATACCAAGGGTGCTTTTGATTATTGTGTCGAACCTGGAATGGTTTTCTGCGTCGAGGCATTGATCAGCCCTGAGGGTGGGGATTTTTCAATTAAGTTGGAAGATCAGGTCCTGGTAACAGAAAATGGTCCCGACAACCTTACAACCTATCCTTTTGACAAGGCCCTGATGGGAGAAACATGAGATATGATTTCCTGATTCAAATCTTTACCCTTTCGTGGCTGGGAATTGGATTTTCCCGAATTTAGGACGGTTGTTTTCGAACTCCAAGTGATTGTGAGAGGTAAAATTCAAAAGTTGTACCTGAGTGTGATGGGGTTAAAAACTCATCTTCAAAAGTATATTTACCCTTTATCCGTGGACTTCTTAATCTAATCAGGGAGAGGAATGAACAAGATAAACAAGATTGTATTGGCTTATTCAGGAGGTTTGGACACATCCATTATCCTGAAGTGGTTGCAAACACAATATCAGGCTGAGGTCGTTACTTTTACTGCCGATCTGGGACAGGAAGAGGAGCTGGAAGCGGCCAGAAAAAAAGCCCAAATACTTGGTATCAGGGAAATCTATGTTGAGGACCTGCGTGAGGAATTTGTCAGGGACTTTGTGTTCCCAATGTTCAGAGCCAACACTCTTTATGAGGGAATGTATCTATTGGGAACTTCGATTGCACGCCCTTTGATTGCCAAAAGACTGGTTGAAATTGCTGCTGGTACAAATGCAGATGCCATTGCCCATGGGGCCACGGGCAAGGGAAATGATCAAATCAGATTCGAGCTTTCCGCTTATGCTCTGAATCCCGAAATCAAAATCATTGCACCATGGCGTGAGTGGAATCTGACAAGCAGATCCAAACTAATCGATTTTGCTGAAAAATATCAAATCCCTATTGCCAAGGATAAAAGGGGTGAGGCACCCTTTTCAGTTGATGCCAATTTGCTTCATACTTCCTCTGAGGGTAAGGTTTTGGAAGATCCAGCTATTGAAGCACCATCTTTTGTTTACCAGAGAACTGCAGATCCGGAAAAGGCTCCTGATACTCCGGAATATCTGGAAATTACCTTTGAGCAGGGCGATCCGGTAGCGATTAATGGGGAAAAATTATCTCCTGCACAATTGCTGTCAAAATTGAACAAGGTAGGTGGCAATCATGGGGTCGGACGTCTGGATTTGGTAGAAAATCGCTACATTGGGATGAAATCAAGGGGAATCTATGAAACACCTGGCGGAACAATATTGTTGGAAGCTCATAGAGGGATAGAACAAATCACACTTGATCGGGGAGCAGCTCATCTGAAGGATGAAATCATGCCCCGGTATGCCGAGCTTATCTATAATGGTTATTGGTTCAGCCCCGAAAGGGAAATGCTTCAGGTATTGATAGACAAAAGTCAGGAATTTGTTTCAGGAAAGGTAAGATTAAAGCTCTACAAAGGGAGTGTCCAGATTGTAGGAAGGGAATCACCCTATTCCTTATACTCTGAAAAACATGTTACTTTCGAGGATGATGCCGGGGCTTATGATCAGAATGATGCCAGTGGCTTTATCAAGCTGAACGCACTGCGTTTGAAATTAATCAATTTAAGAAGCAGGCGGTCATAAATGACTTTGGCTTCTTAACTATAAACATGCGGATTACGCAATCACATTTGGATTTTTTTGATGGTAGACCTTCACGATTATTGATATTCGACTGAAAACCCCTATCTGATAACCTTCTCATGGTGCCGGCCGATTGAGGCATGCCGGGTACCGTGTCATTTTCTCGACTCAAGGAGTTTGAAATGCCCAAAATGAAGACAAAGTCTAGTGCTAAGAAAAGATTCAAAGTTACCGCCAACGGACGTATTAAGGTTCAGCAGGCAGGTAAGCGGCACGGGATGATCAAGCGATCAAACAAGTTTATTAGAAATGCGCGGGGAACAACAACCCTTTCCGCTCAAGATGAAAAAATTGTTAAGGCTTTCATGCCTTACTCTCGGTAGGGATCAAAATCAATGGCACGAGTAAAAAGCGGGAAGGTTACACACGCCCGACACAAAAAAGTAACCGATGCAACCAAAGGTTATTATGGTCGGAGGAAAAATACTTACCGAGCAGCCCGTTTGGCATTGGACAAGGCTCAGCAATATGCTACCAGAGATCGAAAGGTTCGCAAGCGTAATTTCAGAGCCCTTTGGATTCAAAGGATCAATGCAGCGGTTAGGGAAGTTGATCCATCACTGACCTATTCCAGGTTTGTCCATGGTCTGAAGGAAGCCCATATTACCCTTGATCGAAAGGTTCTGGCACATCTTGCTGTGACCGAGCCGGATGCCTTCAGGACTATAGTGGAAAAATCCAAGGCAGCCCTGAAATAGATTCTACTGGTGTGTTTTTTAGCATTTACCTGTTATGTCAAATTCGAATGAAAAAAACGATTTACAAGAGATTGTAGCTAGACTTTCAAATGCTCTGTCAGGGGCAAGTCAAGCAACTCGGGTTAGAAACAAGAAATTGAAGGAAGCTGCTTCTGGCACTTCCAATACCATTAAAGAAGCAAATCAGAAAGTTCGGGATAAACAAACAGAGCCACAAGAGACGGTAAATCAATTCTCTAAAACCCTTGCTGATTTAAATCAAACAATTGTTGAAAGAAATAGAATTTTAAGGGAGGCTACTTCTGGCGCTTCCAATACCATTAAAAAGGCAAATCAGGCAATCCGGGATAGACAAATAGAGTTGCATGAGACGGTAAATCAATTTTCTGAAAATTTTGCCTCGTTACATAAGGGAATCGTAGAGAAAAATAATGAGTTGAATGAGGCCATTACACAATTTGCAACCAACTATAAAAATATATTACAACAGATATCCACAAAAAATGAAGTTGAAAAGATCCGTATTTATTACCTTGGAAAAAAAGGGGAATTGACCTCCTTGTTTCGAAAACTGGGTACAATTGACTTGGCAGAGCGAAAACAGATTGCTCCTTTGCTGAATGATCTTAAAACACAGATTACTCTTATGAATTCTGAGCGAATGCAGGAATTGGTCGAAAAAGAAGAGGAAGAGCGAATAGAAAATGAATGGCTTGATGTAACTCTTCCCGGAAGATCTCGGCAGCAAGGATCAATCCATCCGGTTAGCCAAACAATTGATCAGGCTGTTGCAATTTTTTCAGAAATGGGATTCAGTTACGCAGAAGGTCCCCAAATTGAAACCGACTGGTACAACTTTGATGCCCTGAACATCCCGCCGGAGCATCCTGCTAGGCAGGAACATGATACCTTTTTTATCCGGGGGGACTCCAAAACTGAGAAAAATCCCAATGTTTTAAGAACACATACCTCTCCAGTTCAGATCAGATCCATGACCAAACAGGGTGTGCCGATAAGGATTATCGCTCCAGGCAGGGTTTACAGATGTGACTACGATCAGACACATACCCCCATGTTCCACCAGATTGAAGGTTTGGCCATAGATAAAAATTTAAACATGGCCCACCTCAAATGGACTTTGGAAGAGTTTTGTCGAACTTTCTTTGAAGTAGACAATGTGGAATTAAGGTTTCGTGCCTCACATTTTCCCTTCACTGAACCTTCCGCTGAGGTGGATATCCGTTGTTCATGGGAAAGAGATCTGTTAAAAATCGGTGAAGGTGATGATTGGTTGGAAATTCTGGGGTGCGGGATGGTTCATCCAAATGTTTTAACAGCTTGTGGTGTGGATAAGGATCAATATCAGGGTTTTGCCTTTGGTATGGGATTGGACCGTATTGCCATGCTGAAATATGGTATTCCTGATTTACGGTCGTTTTTTGAATCCGATATACGTTGGCTTCGTCATTACGGATTTTTACCCGTTGACGTCCCCTCACTTCACAGTGGATTGAGTCTTTAATCGAATCTCAAGCCACTGGAGTTCAGTATTGAGAACGTATTTCCTCGGGATATTCTGGACAGGTTTCCTGGCAAGTATCCCGTTTTGGTAATACACACACCCAAACATATTTTTGCATTATTTCATCATGGTCAACATAAAACAGTCTAATTTACCGTATCAACAAACCAATATTCGGATTAATATTGAAACTCCTTGACTTGAAGCAATAGGGTTTTCAGATAGCCATTTTGTGGTATGATTAAGGAATAATTCGCAAGCGATGCAAACAAATTAATTTAAGACTCGGTGTAACCATGGATGTAAAAACACAAATAGAGATAGAGTCCGCTGTTTACCGGCGACTTGTTGATCATCTTAGAAACAGAACAGATGTTCAGAACATAGATATGATGAATCTTGCCGGTTTTTGTCGCAATTGCCTATCTAGGTGGTACGCAGAAGCCGCTTCCGAAAAAGGTATCGTTTTTGAAAAAAATGAATCAAGGGAGATAGTTTACGGGATGCCATTTGACGAGTGGAAAAGGCTTTATCAAAAAGAGGCAACTGCTGAACAGCAAAGGAATTTCCAGGAATCCCATAAAGCCAATTGATACGAGAATTCCTTCACTGGTCATTTTGATCACCAAACATGCCTTCCGGTCCTGCTTCCAAATTTGATGAGTGGCTGGGAGACTTTACCTATCGCAAGCGAGAGTTTCTATCTGAACGACAAGTAAGCTGTTACTTGGAATCAGTCCAATTTGATGAAGAAGTCTGGAAGAAAACCAACAACCAGCCCGAGGAAAAATTTTCTCTTGAGAAGTACTTCAAAATCTTGGTTTCGGATGACCAATTAAGGACGGGTTTGGAAAAACTCCTTGTGGAAGAAAAAACATACAGGACCATATGGGACTTTGGGTTATCCGTTGATCAGGAGGTTCTGACAGCCATATGGGGAATTGAAACACGATATGGTGAAACCCGAGGCAGCCATTTCGTTCTGGATGCATTGGCTACCCTTGCAGCAAACAAAGTCTCCAGACAGAACTTTTTTGAACACAATTTACTCTCGGCCTTAGTAATTCTTAACTCGGATGTAGTTCATCCTGATTTGTTCAAGGGATCCTGGGCGGGAGCCATGGGGCATACCCAATTCATGCCGTCCACCTATCTGGAATTTGGAATCGATGTCCGTGACAGGAAGAAAATCGATATTTGGGAAGGTGATCCCCTTGATGCTTTGGCATCAACGGCCAATTATCTAAACAAGCACAATTGGAAGGCAAACGCACCTGTCATGTCCGAAATATTGTTACCTGATAGGTTTGATTTCTTGATGGCCAATTCTGGACGGGGGAAAACTGTGGCATTCTGGATGTCTTATGGAATAGATTTTGTGCACGAAGAATTGTCTCCTGATTTAGTAGCGGAAATTATCACCCCAACAGGTAAGGATGGTCCTAAATTTGCTCTATTTGATAATTTCAAAACAATTCTGGACTATAATCCGTCAAAATTTTATGCCTTGGCAGTGGGTTATCTCATGAACCTTTTGTCGGGTAGAAAAAAACTTGTTTCCGAGTGGCCCTCCATTGACAATTTATTGACACCTAACGAACTGAAAATGGTTCAGGAAGGCTTGATAGGCAAAGGATATGATACCGGCGGCATTGATGGGCTTCTCGGTCCCCGAACCATACAAAGCATCCAGCATTTTCAAAAGTCTCGGGGATGGATTCCTGACGGATTTCCCAACCGCGAGTTATTTGATACCGTTGTTGATGGCGAATCAGCCTGATGGTCAATCACCATCACATAAATTGTGATAATGATGATCTATATGATCTTTGATAAATGAGGCTACGAAATAATAGCTATGGTCATAACCATCTCTCATGTTTATCGTACCTATCTGACCGGTTCTTTCCATTACAGAAACCAATTCGTGGGGTCGTAATAAATCCAAAAAATTGTCCTTGGTACCTTGGTCAATGAGAATTTTACCAGGGTACCTTCTTCGGTCAAGCAATTTAGTTGCATCGTGTTGTTCCGGTAGTTTGGAATTTTCTCCGAAATAGGCAACAAACTGTTTTTGTCCCCATTCTGATTGGGTTGGATTTACTATAGGTGAGAAGGCTGAAACAGATCGATAAGTTTCAGGATAGGTAAATGCAAGCGTTAAAGCACCATGTCCTCCCATGGAATGGCCAGTGATTCCTTGGGCATTGTTGTCCACAGGAAAATTTGATGTCACTATCTCCTGTAGCTCTTGACTTATGTAGCTCCACATCTGAAAATTCTTTTTCCATGGTTCTTGCGTAGCATCAACATAAAATCCTGCCCCTTGGCCCAAATCATAATCAGTGTGATCGGGAATATTATCGCCCCTTGGTGAAGTATCTGGGAAAACCAGGGCAATCCCTAGCTGGGCTGCCCTTTGTTGGGCTCCAGCCTTGGTCATGGCATTCTCATGAGTACAGGTTAGACCCGACAAGTACCACAGAACTGGAAATGAACCGGCCTTCTCTTCTGAAGGCAAAAACAAACCAAAGGTCATGTTACACTTACAAGCTTCGGAGTAGTGTTTATATACCCCTTGTGTCCCACCAAAACACTTGTTCATGCTAACGGTTTCCATTTTCTACTTACCTTTCTGCGGTTGAAATCAGTTCCCACCGATTATCATGGCAATGACTATTGATAAAGTGATAACGCTAACCGCTGTTGAAATCAAAATTGTTGCTGATACCCTTTTCGGTGCCACACCATAATGTTGAGCCAAAATGTAGATATTGCCAGCCGTTGGCATGGCGGCAGCCATAATCATAATTCCGGCAGAAAAAGAATCAACCTTGAAAACCATCAGGGCAAAAAAGGCCATCAAAAGGGGATGTACGACGAGTTTTAGTACCGAAAGCCCTCCGGCAACCACATATTTTTCTGCCGATTTATCAGCAAGAGAGGCGCCGATGACAAAAAGAGCACAAGGAGTTGCAGCACCACTCAGGAGGATATAGCATTCCTCAACGGGACCTGGTATTGGTAAATTGAACTCCCCCCAAATCAATCCAAGTGAAATCGCCAGGACCATTGGATTGCCAATAACCCCCCTTATAACATTAACCAAGGATTCGTGTGTTAACCTCCCCTCTTGGGAAATCTTGATGGTCATGACAATCAGGGTGCCAAAAATTATTAAATCCAGTGCCAAGTAGAAAATAATTGGTCCAACAGCCTCCTCTCCTATGAGAACTACCAACATTGGAATACCGAGAAAACCCACATTCCCTATGGAAGCACTTTGAGCTTCAACTGCAGCCTCTGCACTGCCGATTCCTCTGACTAATGCTTGCCCAAAAGTAAAAAGATACACTCCGAAGGTTGCACAAATATATGCCCAAAAAAATTCATGGTCGTACATTTCGCCTATGGAAATTCCGGAAGAGAACCGAAATAGCATACAGGGCAGTGCAATGTAGAAGACGAATTTCGTAATGCTTGCAATGGCATCAGCTGATAAAAAATCTATCTTCGCCGATCCATAACCGCAAGCGACAACGATAAAAAAGGGGAGTATGCTGTTAAATATTTCTATCATGAGACCAGTATCTGTGTAGGTCTTATAAAGTGAATTTCGGGTGTTTTGAAGAGGATGTTTGTCAATTAATAATTTTTGGTGAATTCCTGGGATAAAACCCATTCACAACAGATTAAAACCTTGTTTGAAATTAAAACCTACAAGCAGACTATCAGGAAAATTTCTGTAAATATGCAGTAGAAAAGGATTATTGAATAGTTATTGGTTTACTTTTCAAAACTGTGTTCTAAATTTCCTTGGAAGTTTTGGAAAAGTACACTGAGGAAAAGATTTTTGTTGCAATATATGGCGACCTTGTCTTATCCTGTACCTTCTTCTAAGTTTAATCCAATAGAGGGAAATCTAATGAAATTAAAGTTTATTATTGTCGCTATAACAGCTGCATTTATATCAGGTTCTGCTTACTCAGCCACCCTGGATGACGTCATGGCCAGAGGACATCTCGAATGCGGTGTATCAACTGGTTTACCCGGTTTTGCCAGCCCAGATGACCAAGGTGTATGGTCGGGTTTTGACGTAGATTATTGTCGTGCACTGGCTGCTGCAATTTTTGGTGACAGCGATGCTGTCAAGTATAACCCTGTTTCAACAAAGAACAGATTCACGGCACTTGCTTCAGGCGAGTTTGATGTACTAGCCAGAAACACCACTTGGACATATTCAAGAGATACCGATCTCAAGCAAACATTCTTGGGAATCAACTTCTACGATGGCCAAGGATTTATGGTTCGAGCAGACCTCGGTGTATCATCCGCAACAGAGCTTGATGGTGCCAGCGTTTGTATTCAAACAGGTACCACCACAGAGTTGAACCTTGCCGATTTCTTCCGTGTACATGGTATGAGCTACGAGCCCGTACCAATCGAAACCAATGCGGAAGCTCAGGAACAGTTCTTTTCCCAAGCTTGTGATGCCTATACAACTGACCGATCCGGTTTGGCTTCAACAAGAGCAGCTTCTGGTAATCCAGACGACTACGTTGTCCTTCCTGAGGTTATTTCCAAGGAACCTCTTGGACCTCTCGTAAGGCATGGTGATGATCAGTGGGCAGATATTGGAAGATGGGTTCTTAATGCTCTGATTATTGCTGAGGAAAAAGGAATTACTTCCGAAAATGTCCGTGAAATGGCAAGTGCGCCTACCAATGATCCGGAAATCAACCGTCTGCTGGGTACTGAAGGTGCTTACGCCGATATGGTCGGATTGCCTAATGACTGGGCTGTAAACGCCATTGAACAGGTTGGCAACTTCGGAGAAATTTTCGATAACAACATCGGTCCTGATACACCAATCGGCCTTGCTCGTGGTGTTAATGATCTTTGGACCAATGGTGGTTTGATTTACGCACCTCCGTATCGTTAATTGTCAAGCGATTTAATTGTTGGTTAGTTGTACTTGCAATTTCCAACAATTTCTATAAGAAACAAAAACCGTGTGTGTTGCACACACGGTTTTTTTACAAATTAATAAAGATCTGACGTGGCTGAAGTACCTCCAAAAAAGACCTTTACCCTAGGCATGCTACTGTACGATACCCGGTACAGATCCATGACCATCCAAATTTTTGCTCTAGTCTGTTTCATGTTGCTGGTGTCTTGGTTAATCAGCAATACTATCCAAAACTTGGCCACATTGGGAAAGGGGGTAGAACTCTGGTTTTTGTTCGAACCAGCTAGTTATGATATCAACCAGAAACTTATTGAATATGATTCCCGGTCAACCCACTTGAGGGCTGCATTTGTAGGACTGATCAATACCTTGATCGTTGCCGTTTTAGGGTGCATTACCGCCACGGTTTTGGGAATAATAATCGGAATATTGAGACTTTCCAAGAATTGGATTGTTGCAAAAATAATGACTTGTTGGGTAGAAATGTTCCGCAATGTCCCGGTTTTACTCTGGATCGTTTTTTTCATGGCCATTTTGATTGAAACCTTTCCTAGGCCAGCAAGTTTCCGGGGTGAGAACCCTGAATCTTCATTACTCCTCTGGGATACAGTCGCCATGACCAACAGGGGGACTTATCTCCCTGAACCTCTTTTCAATAATGGTCTGGGGGACATAAGTATTTTTGGAGTTGTCGAGGTAAGCCTTGATTTCGTGGCTTTCCTCATAGTTCTTTTTGCAGGTTTTCTAGTATCGGGATTTCTCAAAAAAAGGGCTGATGCTTCCCAGCGGGAAACCGGGCGTCGGCCTTTGGTATGGCCCTACCGGGTAGCCGTCATTGTTTTACCACCCATTGTACTGCTTTATGTACTTGGATTCTATCTTGGGCTCCCGGAACTAAAGGGATTTAATTTCCAAGGTGGCATTTATCTAAGAAACTCATTGATCGCCTTATGGCTGGCTTTATCCTGCTATACCTCAGCTTTTATTGCGGAGATTGTCAGGGCCGGGATTATGGCAATTTCAAAGGGTCAGACAGAAGCAGCTTATTCGCTGGGCTTAAGACCCGGTCCAACCATGAACCTTATTATTTTGCCCCAAGCCTTGAGGGTTATTATTCCACCCCTGATTTCACAATTTTTGAACCTGACAAAAAACTCCTCCCTAGCTATTTCCGTCGGATATATGGATATCACGGGTACGTTGGGCGGTATTACACTTAACCAGACAGGCCGGGAACTGGAAACCATCCTACTATTGATGCTGGTTTTCCTGAGTATTTCCTTAAGTATTTCGGCCATAATGAACTGGTATAACTCTACAGTCAAGATAAAGGAGAGATAGCATGAGCAGTTTGTCCTTTGTCAGAGAAAACATGATCCCCTCATCGGCTCCTCCCACCATGGAGGGAAATTTTATTGCCTGGTTGCGGAATAATCTTTTCAATGGACCTTTCAATTCCTTTCTGACCCTTTTGTTTGGTGCCTTTATTCTCTTTGTCATGTATGAGATACTTCCCTGGGTATTTCTTTCTTCCTGGACAGCCAATTCCCTTAAGGAATGTCGGGAGTTGATTCCTCTGGCTTATGGTGAAGGTACCACCGGTGCCTGTTGGGCAGTCATTAGGGAACGATATCTGCAGTTGTTCTATGGATTTTATCCACGAGAACTCTACTGGCGGGTCAATTTAACCTTTTTATGCATGCTTGTGGCCTTGGCACCTGTACTGTTTCCCAAACTTCCAAGAAAATTACTGTATTTTACTGGCGTTTATCCGTTCCTCGGCTATTGGTTACTCTGGGGAGGAACAATTTGGACACCCTTCCTAACCCTTGCTGGATTGGTCGTGGGTTATTTGGCTCTAAATTACATTACAGAAAAAAAAGGGCTTCTGCTCGGTGTGATTATCGGGGGCCTTCTTGTCATTTTGTGGTTTTTGTTTGGAGTTGTTCCTGTTGCAGAGTTTTTAAGTAAGAATGTCGTATTTCTCGGAATAGAAATTGTAGAAAGTGATCAGTTTGGAGGATTTACCCTTTCGGTAATCATAGGCGCGACAGGAATTGCTGCATCCCTTCCAATAGGGATCTTGCTGGCTCTGGGAAGAAAATCGGATCTATTCATCGTTAAAACCCTGTGTGTCGGTTTTATCGAATTCATCAGAGGGGTTCCGCTGATAACTCTTTTGTTTGTTGCTTCAACCCTTTTGAATTATTTCATGCCCCCAGGAACCAATTTTGATATTATCCTCCGGGTTGTAATCATGGTTACCCTATTCTCCTCAGCCTACATGGCTGAAGTCATCCGGGGTGGGTTGGCAGCACTTCCCACAGGGCAGTATGAAGCCGGCGATGCGTTGGGTCTGGATTATTGGAAATCAATGCGATTGATTATTCTTCCCCAAGCCTTAAAAATCTCCATCCCTGGCATTGTTTCAACTTTCATAGGCCTTTTCAAGGATACAACCCTGGTTTCCATCATAGGATTGTTAGACCCAATCGGATTATCGGGTGCAATCAGGTCCGACACCGCTTGGAATGGAATCGTTTGGGAACTCTACGCGTTTGTGGCCGCAGTATTTTTTGTTTTCTGTTTTGCCATGTCACGATACTCAATTTATCTTGAGAAAAAACTGGAAACTGGACACCGTTAATAGGAAAAACCAATGCAGGAAGTTATGGAAGAGAATGTAACAACCGAAGAGGATTCGCAGCCTGCTGTTGTCATTTCGAACATGAACAAATGGTATGGCAAGTTTCATGTGCTTCGGGATATTAATCTTACTGTCAGCAATCGTGAAAAGATTGTCATTTGTGGACCTTCCGGTTCAGGTAAATCCACACTGATACGATGTATTAACCGTCTGGAGGAACATCAATCTGGATCTATAGTTGTAGAAGGGACGGAACTTTCTTCTGATCTGAAGAATATTGATTTGATCAGATCTGAGGTTGGAATGTGTTTTCAGCATTTTAACCTGTTCCCTCATCTGTCTGTTATGGATAATTGTACTCTTGCTCCGATTTGGGTTCGTAAAATACCTCGGCATGAAGCAGAAAAAACTGCCATGCATTTTCTTGAAAAAGTCAAAATACCCGACCAGGCCTACAAGTATCCTGGTCAATTATCGGGAGGACAGCAGCAAAGGGTGGCTATCGCCAGGTCCCTCTGTATGAAGCCACGAATAATGTTATTTGATGAACCCACCTCGGCTCTTGATCCGGAAATGATCAAGGAAGTTCTCGACACCATGATTGAACTTGCAGAGGAAGGTATGACTATGCTTTGTGTAACCCATGAAATGGGTTTTGCCAGACAGGTTGCTGACAGGGTAATCTTTATGGACGAAGGACAGATTGTAGAATCAAATGCACCAGAGGAGTTTTTCAACAATCCTCAAAGTGAGCGAACCAAATTATTCCTAAGTCAGATATTGGGGCACTAGACTTCATCGGTCGACGTACTCCGAGTCGAAAGCAATCAATTGGCAGAACCAACCCTGCCTATTCCTAAAGCTCTCTCGGAACCACAAAATCTACCAGAGCTGCCTCGCTAGGCTTTATGTCCTGCCAGTCTGTGCAAGGAAATTCACAAACCAGGGTGGCACAAGTAGGATACCGGAAAAATTGTGACGTTTGGAGCGGTTGTTGTAATAGTAAACGAGCCAGCCCCCCGATCCCGGGATTATGGCCCACCATTAATGCTGCAGACCCGCTTGCACCTTGAAGCAATCTAAACATGGTACCAGACGATGCCCCGTATAATTCTGGAACCATTTGCTCTTCATAATCAGTCTCAACAAACTTCTTGATTGTACCCCATGTTTCTCTGGTCCTTTTGGCTGTCGAACAAAGAATTGTTTCCGGAATATGACCATTGGAAGACAACCAATTCCCAATTTTTTCTGAAGCCCTAATCCCTCTTGGAGCCAAGGGTCTATCATGGTCCGAATGATTGGTAACCCAACTGGATTTGCCATGACGTACTAAAATTAATTTCATAGTTTTAGCCCTATCTATCTTATAGTAATTTCAATTCCCATCTGAATTCAATCCCAGGGAATGAGCGGTTGTGAATGAGAAATGTAGAGTGGGTGTTTTGGGAAGTTCTTCCTAGTCAAACCCAAGTGCAAAAGGAGGTTGCCAGTACTTCGCATCAGACGTTCTACTTCCTTGCCACGATCAAGAAGTTCGCCATGGTTTCCCCAGGCACAGACAATCTTATCGGCCCAGGTACAACCCCTTTTAATTGCCTCATCATTTTCTATTCCTATTGGGCATTCGCTCCGGTACAGCCCTTTGGGATTGGTACTCCGTAAAGCAAAAATATTACATACCCTGTATGAACCAAAACCGAGATGTCTGGCCCTTCCTTCACACCTCGCAACTGTCGGATCGTTTTTTATCTCTGTAGCTGTTGAGGGATTCAACATGACAAACAAAATACGATCTCTATTTGGTTTCCAAACTCTTGTCAACTCATATCGATACGCTTCGCAAGAAGAGTAAATTGCCTCGCTTGATGTATCACCTTCCTCAACAGAGCGCTTTATTAGAATGCCATTCGATTTCATTTTGGCAAAGTAATTTTAAACCTTGAACCTGTTCTTGACGGTGGCGGATGATCATTGAAATGACTTGTCCAATCCAGCTTCAACTCACCTCCATGATAATTTATTTGTTGAAAGGAGTAATGAAGGCCTACACCTCCGAGAGGTTTTCTTTCGTTATGTCTTGAATTGATCAATCCGCCACGAACCCCGTAATCAAATAAAGTCTGACGAATCATTTCCTCTACACCCGCACCATTATCCTCGACGGATATTTCTATAAATTGACCATCCAAGGTTTCTTGAATTGAGATTATGATTTTACCCTTTTCACTATTCTTGATACCCACATCTTTTTCGTATTCCATCCTGTTTCTAATGGCAATTATGGCGTTAAGTACGAGGTTGAACATAACCCCGTACAAGGACTCCCAGTTGGCTTTTATCTTTACGTCATTTTGCCTGGCATTATTCCAATCAATGGCAATTATTGAACTGATTTCGTTGTTTTTTCCCTCCACATACGCACCATCCACTTCGTGGTACTTGGCTACCTCCTCTCCCGTATTTTTGACAAAAGAAAATAGCTTGCCAAGGGATAATTCCTCTTTTTCCAGGCTTCTAGGGTCAGATGTAACATAGCTCACCAGATGTTCTACCTTGGTACTTATCATCTTCCCTATTGTTTCTATACTTCTTTCCTTCTCCAGATATGGATTTCCTTCCTCCCCGAGTGAAGAAAGCAAATTGCGAAGTGAAGCACGTATGGTTGAAATGTAGTTCTTTATTTCATGTTGAAAGGCCTTACCTTCTCCTTCAAGCGTATTGATGGGGCGGAGGCGTTCTGTTGCCATTGTTATTTCACTTTCAATCCTGTTAATCTCCCGGAAAATGCTTTTTTTGGTCGCTTTCACCTTTAGATTTTCCCTTTCATCGGATTCGCTCAAGATAGAATGAATGCTTTGGATTTTTCTTGTTATCCTTTCAATGGGTCTGGAAAAAAACATGAATGATCCAAACGTGATCAGGGCAGTATTTACAAGCAGAATAAGAATTGATGGAAATAAAATAACCCCGAATAAGGCCTCAAATGAGATCAAAACCTTTTCGCTTGAGATGGTAAATTCATATACCTCCCTTTTCCCCTGTATTACACGGTCGAAAATGACCGTGTAGACAAATCCCTTTTGAAAGGTTTTGTAGTAAAGGGAAACAAAGCCAGACCGCAAGTTGGCTATAATGTTTTCCTCTCTCAGGTCAACCTTAAGCATTTCCTGGCTATCCAGAAAATTACCCTCTGTATTGAAATCATATTTTTGGCGACAACTGATTTCACCATTCTCATATCTCTCGTAACGAAATCCAAGGGACGAATAACCGAGGGCATTCAAAAACTCATCCACAGACTCGTTGCCGGTAAGTACAGTCTCAACCGGTATTCGACTTACCGTTGAACTAGGGAGTGGTCCAATCAAATTATAGTAGGAATCTGGGGAGATAGCGACCGATTCAACTACCTCTTCACATGAATCCAGGTCGTCCAGATAAATATTCTTAACCAGGTAAATCTGATTGGCCAGCGATTCCAATTGCCCCCTTTCAAAAGAGGCTACAGAAACAGTCAGGAAGACGATTTCCAGGAAAATAATGAGGAAACTCGAATAAAGCAGGATTAGTTTGGAAAGAGAAATTCCCTCTTGACTAGCTGTTTTCAGACTGATCCTCCCAAATAATTACACTACCAATAATGTCCGAATACAAGCTCATTAGTGGTCATATTTTGGACCTCAAACCAAAAAATCAATTATCTTTTTCCTTTGATTTCCTGAGAATGTTGATAACAATCGGTAGTAGGGCAAGGACACATAGCCCAAGAATTGGTCCGAGTATATACCATTCAAATATAATACTCAGATTGGGAGCTTCTCCCCGTGCAAACACTTCACCCAGACCCACACCGACCCATGTATAAACCAGTGCACCAGGAATTATTCCAAAGAAGGTTGTGAAAACAAAATTTCTGAACTTGACTCCCACAAGTGCAGGTAGTAGATTTGCAACAAAGAACGGTACGGCAGGCACAAGCCTTAGCAGGAAAAGTACGCTGATTTCATTTTCTCTCAGGCCATCTCTGAGTTTTTGAACAGTACCCGTACTGGTGTCCATTTTCTTTGAGAGAAAATCACCAAGTCCCATCCGCGCAGCGATAAATATGATTGTCGCACCTATGGTTGCTGCCAGGACATTATAGAGCGTCCCAGGGAACAATCCGAATAAAAAACCACCGGTCAAAGATGCAATAGCAGCACCTGGTAGGGAGAAGGCAACAATTACAATATAAATTGCCAGGAAGACCAGAGATGTAGCAATGTAATTGTTGTCCTTGAACTGGATCAATGTTTCCCGATTATCTCTGATTGTTTCGAAAGTCAGGTAGTCCCTGAGTGTGAAAAAACCAACAACTGCTATAATAACAATAATGGCAAGGGGTATAAGCTTTTTCGGATCAAGCCCTTCAGATTTCCTGTTATTCAATTCCAGCCCCTTTCTTTACTTTGATCCCACAACCTAAAATATAATTGGTGGTTTAACACCATGAACAAACTTACTTGGGTCACGTCATTAATTTTGGTTATTGAATTGCATGAAATAACTTGATTTAAGGTGATTCAATCTTAAATCATTGTTCTATTATCAAAATCTTGATTTTTTTGGGTAAAAAATGAGGGAGTCATGAAACGGACGTTTCAGCCAAGTAACCTTGTTCGAAAGCGACGCCATGGTTTTCGAGCCAGAATGGCCACCAAGGCCGGGAGAGCCATTCTTAACCGCAGAAGGGCAAAAGGACGTAAGGTACTTTCTGCCTAGGCTTCACATTTTTGTGTTTCCACCCTGATGAATATTAAGTTTGGGGGTATGGCAGAGTTACAGAACAGGAAGATAGAATCTCTAAAACAGAGGAAAGAATTCCTGAAGGTTGCTAAAGGGTTGAGATGGCGTACCAGAGGATTTCTGATTCAGGGAATTCGCCGGGAAACGGATGAAACGAACCAGACAATAAGGATAGGCATTACATGTTCAAAAAAACTGGGTAATGCCGTAACCCGAAATCGTGCAAAAAGAAGACTACGCCACCTAGCGCAAAAGACTTTACCTCATTGTGGTGAACCGGGTTGGGATTATGTTATGATTGGTTTTAAGGACACAACAGTTAATCTGGATTTTGACAAGATGAACAAGGACCTAATATGGGCCCTGACTAAAATGCACCGAAGAACTCATGTGTAAGGCTGAACAAACTATAATACGTATGTCTCCCTTGGCTTTTGTCATTGCTCTACCCATCCGATTATATCGTTTGATTGGAAGCCCATTTGTTGGTATGCATTGTCGATTTCAACCGACATGTTCTGCTTATGCCCTTGAGGCTCTGGAAAAACATGGAGCACTTAAAGGATCTTGGCTTACTATCAAAAGAGTGGGGCGGTGCCACCCATGGGGCGGGTCCGGTATTGATCACGTTCCAGACTAGATTTTTCGAAGTGTTGTTTGCCCAATAACCCTCTGCCATTACCTTGTGAGATCTCAATTGAAGATTATTTCTACACAACTATTTGTTGACAGGCTGAGAATAGGTAGAAATGGCAGATGAATTTTCTTTCGGGGTAGAAACAATCAATGGATGAACAAAACAAAAACATGCTTAAAGCCATAGGGCTTAGCTTTGTGGTGATACTGCTTTGGGTTTTGTTATTCGCACCTGAGGAACCCGAAGTACCTTTGGAACAGCAACAAGTTCAGCAAGAGGGTGTTTCTGAAGATGGGGTTGCCACAACTCCTCCTACTGCTGGTACTGCTGTTTCATTAACGTCCAACCCCCTTGGTGAGATTCCTCTTGCAAAAGCTCTGGATGACACCGACCGTATCGTTATTGATACTCCAAGTTTAACCGGATCAATTTCCTTACAGGGCGGCAGAATTGATGATTTGTCCCTCACCAGGTACAATGAGACGTTAAGGGAAGATTCTGAACTTGTCAGATTACTTTCGCCGGCCGGTGTCAGTCAAGCATATTATGTACTTTTCGGTTGGTCTCCTGCAGGAAATCTGGAATTTAGTGACGTACCAAGCAGTTCAACACCATGGATTATTGAAAGCGGCAAGGAAATCTCTCCGAATACACCCTTGGTATTAACCTGGTCCAACGATAAGGGGGTAACCTTTCGCAGGGTGATTGAGATTGATGACGATTATCTCTTCACAGTAACCCAAAGTGTTACAAACAATGGTGATACAACATTGCGAATGGCCCCCTACGGGATCATTGCACGCCATGGTGAGCCGCAGAATCTTCAGAATTTCTTTATACTTCACGAAGGGGTCGTGCGTATGACCGACGGTGAGTTGCAAGAAATTGATTACGATAATGTCCCAGATCTGGATTACGATTCTGTGGAAAGAGCAAATCTGGAGAAACTAACGGTTCAGTCCAATGGTTGGGTTGGTTTTACTGATAAATATTGGATGACTACTCTGGCACCCAAGCCTGGAACTTCTTTTACCTCGGTTGCCAAATATTCTGAAAGGTCAGATATCTATCAGGCAGAATCAAGATATCCTGCTGTTGAAGTGTATCCCAACTCAACTGTCGAAACGGTTACCTACCTGTTTGCCGGAGCCAAGCAATGGACACCTATCAAAAATTACCAGGATTATTATCTTATTGATCGCTTTGAGGATTCGATTGACTGGGGTTGGTTCTTCTTTCTGACCAAACCAATTTTCCAACTTTTATACTGGATCAATAGCAAAGTTGGCAATATGGGATGGTCCATTCTTTGTCTCACCTTAATCATTAAGGCATTTCTGTTCCCTCTTGCCTATAAGTCTTACGTTTCCATGGCCCGGATGAAGGAATTGCAGCCAGAGATGGAAAAGATAAAGGCCAAGGTTGGAGATGATCGCAAAAGAATGCAACAAGAAATGATGGCCATGTACAGGGAACGAAAAATCAATCCTGCTGCCGGATGCCTGCCTATTCTTCCACAGATTCCAATTTTTTTCTCACTTTACAAGGTAATCTTTGTTACCATTGAAATGAGACACGCCCCCTTCATTTTGTGGGTGAAGGACTTATCAGCCCCGGATCCTACATCAATTTTGAATCTATTTGGGGCACTTCCTTGGTCAACCCCGGAACAGGGTAGTTTACTGGCACTTATCTCTCTTGGAGTATTACCAATAATGCTCGGCGTCTCGATGTGGCTACAGCAGAAGCTTAATCCCGCCCCCACCGATCCAACCCAGGCAATGGTCTTTGCATGGTTGCCTTGGGTATTCATGTTCATGCTAGGGCAATTTGCCAGTGGATTGATTATCTACTGGATTGCCAACAATTTGATTACATTTATTCAACAATATGTGATTATGCGAACCCAGGGTGTAAAACCCGATATACTGGGGAACATCAGGACCGGTTTTGCCAAAACAAAACTACCTTTGGTTGGAGAAACGAAGGCAAAGGAGGAACCACCTCCCAAGAAACCTGCTAAAAAAAGCAAAAAGAAGAAATAACCCCTCTGGTGCAGTTTTTTTGGTACCAGGTTCCCTTCTTGCATCTAGGATTTTTCCAGGATTCGGTGAATGGACAAGCCATTTGAACTAAACATTAAAAGTTCTCTAGAACTTTCCTTCGAACAAAATAGTGCAGGAAGAAAACTGTTTTCAGGTGAAATTCTTTTCCTAAAGGGAGTAGTTCACGAATCTGACCTTCCTTCTCCAGACCGAATTGAAGTTTGTTTTTGTGGTCGATCCAACGTCGGAAAATCTTCACTGATCAATTCTCTTACCAATCGCAAAAACCTGGCACGTACATCAAACACTCCAGGAAGAACTCAGGAAATAAATTATTTCTGCATTGGTGAAACCCACTACCTCGTTGACTTACCGGGATATGGTTATGCCAAAATGTCAAAGAAGACCAAGGAAAGACGGCAAAGGTTTCTTTCCGTCTATCTAAGGGGGCGTGCCTCCCTTCGTAGAGTGTTCGTATTGGTAGATGCAAGGATTGGCCCCAAGGATATTGACCATGGCTTTTTTAAATTACTGAATGATAGTGCTGTATCCTTCCAACTGATCTATACCAAGGTTGACAAGGTAAAGATGGAACACAGAACCAAACTCCTCACAATGGCGGAGAAAACCATTTCGAAATATCCGGTAGGTTTACCTGAGGTTATATTTACAAGTTCAAAAACTAAATCTTGTATAACCAATCTACAAACTGCCATAGCCGAATTGGTTTGATTTATTGAAAACAGGATTAATGGTATTCTAAATCTTCTGGTTTATGTTAACTGAAAGAAGAGTGTCTGATTCCGGGATATTTGAAATGATTACCACGAAAAGTTGGTTGAAAACAGCAAAAACTCTCTCTGAGGCTTTGCCCTACATGCAACGCTATGACAATTCCGTTGTCGTTGTAAAGATTGGGGGAAATGCTATTGCCGATACAAAAACTCTCGTCAGTTTTGCCAAAGACGTTGTGCTGATGAGACAAATCGGTATCAATGCCGTTGTTGTTCATGGTGGAGGACCAAAAATAAATCTTACACTGGATCGTTTGGGTATAAAATCAAGTTTTATCAAGGGCAAAAGGGTTTCCAGTCCCGAAATTGTCGAAATTGCCGAAATGGTCCTAGCAGGAAATGTTAATAAAAGGATAGTTCAGGCCATTAATCGGGAAGGTGGTTTGGCATTGGGGATATCCGGGAAAGATGCCAATATAATGGTTTGTCAGATGGCAGAACCGGAACTCGGTTTGGTAGGTATCCCCAGTGATGTCAACTCGCCTGTTTTGAGAGACCTGTTCAAAAACGGCTTGATTCCGGTAATTGCTCCTATCGGTATAGGCAAGGATGGGACAACTCTGAATGTAAATGGTGACACAGCTGCAGGTGCAATCGCGTCCGCACTTAACGCCGACAGATTATTATTGTTAACTGATGTTGACGGCGTTCTTGACAATTCAAACAATCTGATTTCAAGGTTAACCCCTGAAGAAGTTGTAACAAGAATTCAGTCAGGTGTTATTCAGGGAGGAATGATACCAAAGACTGAAACAGCCCTGAAAGCGGTCCAGGATGGCGTTAAAGCGGTTGTTATTTTAAATGGCAAAACCCCTAATTCGGTGCTCCTTGAATTATTTACCAATCATGGTATCGGAACTCTGATTTCTCGAGAGTCACCCTAGCTACATTTCGTTTACTGTTTGCTAATGGATTATACCAAAATCTTGGATATTGCCGGACAATACCAACTGGATATTTACGGTGGTTTCCATCCTGAAGATCACGACAAAGTCCCCGAGGGAACCAAAACGCTTATCATGCTTGGTCCCAAGGAACCGGGTTTTTGGACATATTTCACCTCTCAGGACGAATTTAGTAAAGGCTTGCCCAATCCGTTGGATCGATGGTCAAAGAGAGTCATTGATTTGATCGGGAGCAAAACCAACGGAAAACCAGTTTATCCCTTCGGGGGACCTCCTTATCACCCCTTCATGACCTGGGCATTGAAAACACGGAGGAGTTGGCATTCTCCAGTTCAATTTCTGGTTCATGATACAGCTGGCCTCATGGTTTCGTATCGGGGAGTTTTGGCCTATCAAGACCATATTCAATTACCTCAACCCCCGGCAAGTAGTCCTTGCGAGACCTGTAAGGATAAACCATGTATAACAGAGTGCCCCGTAGGAGTTTTGACACCAGATATTTATGATGCCGATGGATGCCGAACGTTTATAGGTTCTTCCGAAGGTGAGGAATGTTTAAGCATGGGGTGTAAAGTCAGAAGGATTTGTCCTGTTAGTCAAAACTACCAGCGCGATCCCAGGCAATCGGAGTTTCATCAGATAGCCTTTCTGAATAATGCTCCCAAGACTTGAAAATTCAGGTTTTTGAAGCTTGGAAGATACTTTCGATAGAAGAATCCAGGGCATTTGCAAATTCAGAATCCGTCTGGTCAACCTTCAGTCTTTCTGTCAAAGCCCGTGAAAAACTGGCGATCATGCCTGGATTCAATGTCAGTTTTTCACAGGCCTCCTCATGACTGTAGCCACCAGATAAAGCTGTAACCCTGACCACATTCGGATGCATGATCAAACCTTCGTAAAAATTGTCTTGGCTAGGCAAAGTAAGTTTGAGCGCGACCTTCTGATTGTCTTTGAGTTTACCCAGGTGTTCTGAAATTTCTGAAACTAATAATTCTTCACTCTCAGTTTTGTCTGGAATGCCAATGGAAACTTCTGGTTCTACAATCGGGATAAGGCCGTAATCCATAATGATCTTGGCGATTTCAAACTGTTGAGAAACAATTTCATTGATACCTCCGGGTGTAGCTTCCCAGATTACTGACCGCATTTTGGTTCCAAAAACACCATTTGCTACCGCTTCTGACAAACTCTCCTTCATACCCGGGATTGGCTTCATCAATTGGATACCCTGCCCCTCATCTTCCAATCCAACATCAATTTTCTGGATAGCCAGTATTTTCTTTTGATTCCAAAGGTAGCTAGGTACAGATTCTCCCCCTATTTGTCGGTTGACCGTATCCTGAAACAATATTGTCCCGACAATCCTACCACCGGTGAACCTGTCGGAGGTTATGATCCGAAGTCTCATTTCATGGATCAGGGCGTACATTTCCTCTTCGCCGGAATACTGGTCTTCATTTATACCATAGGCTTTCAAGGCCTTTGGTGTAGAACCACCCGATTGATCTAATGCGGAAATAAACCCTTTTCTGCTTCTGAAGATGCTAATTTTTTCTGGATCCATGGTAACAACCCTTAACTATGAAAATAAATTTTTGGAATCGTATCTTGTTAATTACTAATGAATTCGTACAGAATACAAAAAGTGCCAAGAATAAACTGACCTGTGCTGAATAATATATTAGTGAGTTTGTCAAATGGTAGCGGTCAGAAGCAAGTATTAAAAAATTCTATCAAAACAACATTCCTAGTTCTACTGTATTGGTTTGAACTGGAAGACTTATGAACATACCACAGATCACAACTTTCACGGCCAAAATGCCAAACTGCTCTTAGAGGGTTACACATTTCCGCCTGCTTCAATAAGAAGCTATTCACACGATGCTTATTAAAGTCTTCATTCCTCGTTTCCAACAACCCTTTAACTTGGCTTCTTGAAGTTACTATCCAGGATATTATCTTTCTGAGAAGCGCTGATAGCTCAGCTGGATAGAGCACATGACTACGAATCATGGGGTCGGGAGTTCGAATCTTCCTCAGCGCACCATTTGAATAATTTATAAAATCTTTCTGATCAGCGAGCGATTGATTGTAGGAAGTAACTGTTAGGTTATGACGTTGAAAACCTAAACAAGGATTCTTTTCCTGGATAAGTGTTATCCTCCCTTAATTAAAGGTTACACCGGCCTTGACAGTTCATGGTACTGGATACAAATACCTGGGTCATTGAGGCGGGATTGTGTTGGCACTTCCGTACGCAATTGGGATAAATTTTGGCTAAGCCATTGATTGCATTTTAGGCTGGCTAAGCCACTTTTTCTGTTCACTGATCCGGGTTGAATCTTTCTATCACTTGATTTTCTGGATAGTACAGGGGCATAAATCATGGTCAATACCTGGTTAATTTCCGATACCCATTTTGGGCACCAAAACATTTACAGTTTTGTTGATAACGAGGGCAATCCCATTAGAAGATTCACCGATCCCTGGTATGCAGACAACAAAGAAAAGGGGGATGCATTGATGGTTTATTGGTGGATGAAAATGGTTAAACCAAACGATAAGGTCTATCATCTAGGAGATATTGCATTTCCCCGGGAATCATTGCAGATTCTTGGGAGGCTACCGGGGCGTAAGGTACTTATCAGTGGTAATCACGATCGTTGGAAATCCCAAGACCTGATACCCTATTTTGACGATATCAAGGGATCCTTGAAAATCGGAAAATATCTTCTGTCACATATACCCCTTCACCCAGAATCTATTCCACGATGGGCCGAGTGTAACATTCATGGTCATATCCATGAGAAACTGGTTATGGATGGTAATAAACCTGACGAACGGTATATCAATATCTCTGTTGAGCAGACCGAAGGCAAACCTGTGAATTTCCAGGATATTATAGAGGGCCGATTCCATCCGGCAAAAGGTAGGTATTTGTGATATTAGCCCCTTCTCCCAATCAGTTTTGACCTACTGGAGGAGTTCCGTAGGTATGAAAAGTTTCTGTTGTCTTTAACCCCCAGGCCTGTCCCTTTTTTCTTTCGGATTCCGTCCAGACAATGGGTTCCCAATCAGGTTGTAAAATTAGCCTTGAGCCCTGGTTGGCAATCTCAACCCTGTTGCCTGCTGGTTCAAATACATAAAGGAAGAAAGTGCCCTGTATTGCATGTTTATGGGGACCTGTTTCAATATGGATACCATTTTCAAGAAAAATATCGGCTGCCCTGATAATTTCATCTCTTTGATCGGTAACATAGGTTACATGATGAAATCTTCCCTGCCCTCCTGCATGTTCCTCTGTACAGGCCAGGTCATAACTCTTGTTGTTTACAGTAAACCAACAGCCACCCAAGCGGCCATTATCCAATAATATCTGTTCGGTAACCCTGCTTTCAAAACATGTAATCATGAAATCACGAAAAACGGATACATCTTTGGCCAATAGGTTAACGTGGTCCAACCGGCGGGGACAACACCCTTTGCCATGAAACCTTTGGTGGATGTTTTTCAGGGCAGGTTTCTCTGAGGGGGGAGGTTGATACTTGTTGGTTTCCCAGTATAGTTCAAACCAATGGCCAAATGGCCCCTTGAACCTGAAAGCACGGCCATGACCCATATCACCTTCAACCCACTCTCCCTGAATTCCATTGTCCCTGATGGTTTTTACCCTGTTCTCAAGTGCCAGTTGTGAAGAGGTTCTGTAGCCGATATGCCCGACTCCAGTCGTATGATGCTCAGTCAATTTAAGCGTGTGAAACTCGTAATCATCAAAAGCTCTAAGGTAATAGCTGTTTCCTTCCCGACCACTTTCGGTCAACCCATAAATTTCAGTAAAGAAATTTAAACTTTCCTCAATCTTATTTGAATAAATTTCTACATGTCCGAGATGGGCAACATTTGAATTCCCATTAGACATACTTTAACCCTTTTTCCTTGAGCTTATTTCGCATGTCATACATATCAATTCCCAATTCACCGGAAGACAACCGTCTTCTTTTTTCTTCCTCTGAAGAAATCCTGGTTTTGGCATCCTCAAGGATTTGAGGTGCAGTTTTACGATTCACAACACATACCCCATCATCATCTGCGACAATTATATCCCCCGGATTAATTTCGGTTGTGCCAATTACAATTGGTGTATTGACCGAACCCAATCTCTCTTTGACTGTACCTTGGGCACATATTACCCTGGACCAGACAGGGAAACTCATTTCTTTAAGTTCCCTTACATCACGAACCCCAGCATCAATTATCAAACCAAGGGCCCCTCTTGCCTTGGCGGAAGCTGCCAATAATTCTCCAAAATAACCCGCATCAGAAGGAGATGTTGTGCCTAAAACAAGGAAGTCACCAGGTACAACCAGTTCCATGGCTACATGCAACATCCAATTATCATCTGGGGGTGCAAGTATGGTCAAGGCAGAACCGGCAATTCGAGTACCACTGTAAATCGGTCTTATTTGGGGTGGAAGCAATCCTGTCCGACTTTGTGCCTCATGTACTGTTGATACCCCACATTCTCCCAATCCCCTGATTATTGACGGTTCAGCCCTGTCAAAATGTTGGACAACTATATTATCCGCCATTATAATTCATCCACACAGCGAGGAAATACCGCCTGAAAACCTTCAGCATATCTTGCATGTCTGCCACCCGCTTGCCCACCGGAATTACGGCGAAAATGATTGGCCCTGTTTTCAGCCAGATTGGTGTAATAATTCCACAGATGAACCTGCCCTTTCATACATTCAATGGCCTTGCGTTTATTGTCCCAAACATCTGTGATATCCAGGAATACATTTGGTACCCAACCCATTTGTTCTGTCTGGTGTGGTTCAAATAGGTACAGTTGGGGAGCACCCAGGATCTTTTCACCCGGTTTATGTCCCCATGCCTGCGCAATCATCCTTGTTTCCAGAGCCAACTCGGTTGTAGACATATGATCGGAATTGTAGGGATCATAATTGGAGTGTGACAAAATAAAATCAGGCTGTACCTTTCTTAAGATATCTACAATCTCGAACTTGGTTTCCTTATCAACTTCAAGTGGATAATCCCCTAGGTCCAAAAAGATGATGTTGTGTGCTCCCAATTCTGCAGCAGCACGTTCGGCTTCACCCCTTCTTAACTGTTTTACCTCTTCAACTGAGGTATTTCCTTGTTTCCAAAGTTTTGCACTTTCTCCTCTTTCGCCATAGGAAAGGCAAATTATCGTAACCTCATACCCCTTGGCCTGATGTAAAGCGATTGCTCCTCCACATCGCCAGACAAAGTCTGCTGCGTGAGCACTAAATACAAGAGCTGAAGGATCGCTCATGAACCCATTTCGATTTTTTGGAAAAGTGTCAAACCTCTCCCCAAATTTCCTCCGCGATACTGACAACGAACTCCAATTTTTTCCATTGTTCCTTGTCAGATAGCTTGTTTCCTTCTTCCGTCGAAGCAAATCCGCATTGGGGAGCCAGACCAAGCTGTTCTATATTGGTGAACCGTGAGGCTTGTTCAAATTTTCGCAGAATTTCATCTCTGGATTCGAGCTCACCTGACTTGGTTGTAACAAATCCGGGAAGAACCCGTTGGTTTCCCTTGGGAAGGTATTTCAATGGATCCAAGCTACCAGCTCTATTGGTATCGTATTCCATAAAAAAGATATCAACGCCCGTTTGATTGAACAAGATATCCGCTATGGGATCATACGCTCCCTCTGCTGCATGGGTTGACTGGAAATTACCTCTGCACAAATGCATCCCGATCACCATGTCGTCAGGTCGATCTCTAATTGCCTGATCCATCATCCAGGCATATTTCCCGATCAACCAGTCCGGGTCCTGACCAATATCACTTTTCGCTTTTCGGTGAACCGGATCACAAAGATAGGCAAAAAAGATATCATCCATTTGCAAATACCGACACCCGATATCATAAAAGGATTGTACAGCCTTTTTATAGGTAAGCATGATATCATTCATTAAAAATTCAGGATCCTGATACTCGGGCGGTTGAATATCCTCTATTGCTATCCGAAAATGGCAACAACTTGGACCTGGAATAGATATTTTCGGAAATACCGAGGTGTTTTCTGCAACAAATCGGTAGTGCTCAAGCATCGGATGATCATCTGGAAAGTCCAGCCGTTCATTGATTACCGGAAAAATCGGCCTGAGGGTTGTGCCAGCAAAGGCTATACCTTCATCCCTTTCTTCCAAATCCAATCCGGTAAGCATGCCCATAAAATCATAATGCCAGAATGACCTTCTAAATTCTCCATCTGTAACAGCTTTTAAACCAACATTTTCCTGTTGTTTGATGGCCTGGCGAATATGTCTGTTTTCCATTTCCTCAAGGTCATCAGCCGAAATTGATCCCTCACTGAACTTAGTTCGACTTTCAGCAACTTGCTTTGGACGCAAAAGGCTACCAACGTGATCAGCATGAAAAGGTGGTTTCATAACTTTTCCCCGAATTTATGCAAGCTAATACTGAATATGATGCCACAATGCCTGCCCTTAGGGAGATAACTCCCTGATTTAATACCACAAACTTGACGTTCTAAATTAATAGAAGAGCGGGCCTCCTGTCAGGAAGACCCGCTTTCAAAAAGCTAGTTGGGAATTGAACCCGACAAACCCTCAACGTAGAAATTCATGCCAAGGAGGGTTCCATCATCAGCAACTTCTCCATCCTTCAACCAAGCGGATCCATCCTGTCTGTTGATTGGTCCGGTAAATGGGTGGTACGAACCATCTACAATCGAATCAGAAATTGCTTGTGCGGCAGCTCGTACATCTTCTGGAATCCGGTCTGAAAAATCACCTATTTCAACCATCCCTGTTGAGATACCATCCCAAGTATCTACACTTTCCCACGTCCCATCCATTATTGCCTTGGTCCGGGCAACATAATAAGGTGCCCAATTGTCAATAATTGATGAAAGTCTGGCTGTTGGACCAAATTCCTTCATATCTGAGGCCTGTCCAAAAGCATATATCCCTTTTTCTTCCGCGATACTCATGGGAGCGGTTGAATCAGTGTGCTGCATAATGACATCCACACCCTGTTCAATCAAGGTCTGGGCAGCATCAGCTTCCTTGGCAGGATCAAACCATGTAAAAACCCAAACAATTTTAAATTCTACATCCGGATTGGCTTTCTTGGCATGGATATAAGCAGAATTTATTCCTCTAATGACTTCCGGGATTGGAAAGGATGCAATATAGCCAATTTTGTTTGTTTGGGTCATTTTACCTGCTATGTGGCCAATTACAGCCCGACCTTCATAGAAACGTGCACTATAGGTAGCAACATTTTCTGCCCGTTTATAACCCGTACCATGTTCAAATTTTACATCTGGAAACTTGGCAGCAACATTGATCGTTGGATCCATGTATCCAAATGAAGTAGTAAAAATCAGCTCGTTACCTGCGAGAGCCATCTGGGTCAGTACCCTTTCAGAATCGGCCCCTTCGGGTACATTTTCGACATAGGAAGTTTCAACCTTGTCTCCAAAAGCTTCCTCTACGGCCAACCGTCCCTGGTCATGTTCGTAAGTCCAGCCAAAGTCACCAACGGGACCAACATAAATGAAGCCAACCTTCGTCGGTTCTGCATGCGCGAAACCGAATGACAATATAAGGGAAGCCAACAGGGTGAGGCCACTGTAAGTAATTTTTTTCATCATCTCTTATCCTTTCTTTGTTGGGAATTGAAATTGTTTACATGGTTTTGTGGAATAACTTGCCCAAGGAACCTGGTGCAAGGACTGAATATTTGGAACTGGAACCTGAAATGACCACTAGAGCGATAATTGTAATAATATATGGAGCCATGGAAAGGTAAGCTGGATTGATTTTAATACCAACTGCCTGTAAATTCAACTGCAATAATGTAACACCCCCAAATAAAAAAGCACCTAGAATGACCCGGTACGGCTTCCAAGAAGCAAATACCACCAGAGCAAGGGCTATCCAGCCTGCGCCGGCAGTTAAGCCCTCAGTCCATTGGGGAACTCTTATCATTGCCAGAAAACCTCCTCCCAGACCAGCACATCCGCCACCAAAAACAATAGCTGCCAACCGAACCCTAACTACATGGTAGCCCAGAGCATGAGCGGCATCATGATTTTCTCCAATGGACCTCAGGACAAGCCCGGAACGAGTCCGATTAAGAAAATAACTTGCACCAATAACTAGCAAGAACGCTACGTATACCAGGTAGTCATATTTGAAAAACATTTGTCCAAGAATTGGAAGATCACTTAAAAAGCCAAAATCTGGTTTCGGAAAAACTGGAGGTTTAATGCCTGCATATGATTGACCCAACAAGGCTGATAAACCTAAGCCAAACAAAGTAAGTGCTAAACCGGTAGCGACCTGGTTGGAATGCAGGACTTGGGTCAGGACTCCAAAAACCAGTGCCAGGATTCCCCCAGCAATAATTGAGGCCAAAACTCCAAGAATCGGAGAACCGGTGTTGACTATGGCTATAAAGCCACACACAGCACCGATGATCATCATTCCTTCAACCCCAAGATTAAGAACTCCGGATTTTTCCACGACCAACTCGCCTAAGGCAGCAAACAGAACTGGAATCGAAGCAACCACCATGGTTGAAAAGAAAACTAAAGGGTTTATTGCTGCCAAATCCATCAACTACGCCCCCACTGCCTGATTTTTATGCGATATTGGGATAGAAAATCCATCGAAAGTAAAATAAAAAGTAACATCCCCTGTAAGGCCTGTATCGCGGCTGAAGGTAAATTCAACATAAACTGGGCAAGCTCACCCCCAATGTATGTAAGGGCCATCAGCAAAGCGGCCAAAGCTATACCAAAGGGATTCAATCTTCCCAGAAATGCAACAATTATGGCTGTAAAACCGTAGCCGACGTTAAAATCAATGGACAATTGACCGGTGGGACCCGACAGTTCAAAAATTCCTGCCAAACCAGCCAATCCTCCTCCTGCTGCCAAACAAAAAAGGACCATCATGTTTGGATTTACACCTGCAAATCTGGAGATTCTCTCAGATTGGCCTGTGACCCTGACCTGAAATCCGAGTCTGTGAAACTTTATCAAACCGTAGACTGCAAATATTGATACCAATGCAGTAATTACTCCCAAATGAATACCTGTACCTGCAATGATTTCCCCATTGGAAGCACTTGAATACTGCTGCAAGTTTCTTGAGCCAGGGAAACCTATACCTTCTGGATTCCTAAGCAACCCCAATGAAACTGACGCCAGAAAATGCTCACTCACATAAACCAGCATTAAGGACACCAGTATTTCGTTTGTACGGAATTTGATTTTCAGTAAGGCAGGAATCAATCCCCAGAGAATACCACCTAATACACCGGAAATAATCATAAGGGGGAAAATCCACCACGCCTCAAGGGGATAAAAGGCCAAGGCAACTCCACCACCCAGGATTGCTCCCATAATGTATTGACCCTCGGCACCAATATTCCAGATATTTGCTTTAAAACCAATCGAAAGGCCAATGGCGATTAGTATCAATGGTGCGGCTTTTACCAGGATCTGAGGTCGAGCATAGGCAGAGAGGTTAGGATCAAAAAGCGGGGCCCAAAAAATGGTTTTAATTGCTTCCAAAGGGTCTTTTCCCAAGAGGGCAAAAAGTATACCACCAGCTATCATAGTGACCACAACAGCCAAAACTGGTGTAGAGATGGTCCAGAATCTGGATGGTTGTCTACGCCGTTCAAATACCAACATAAAATTTCTAGGCCCCCAACGGTACTTCCTGAGAAGCCCCCATCATCAAGCCAATATCTTCCCTGCTTAGTTCTTGTACTGGTCTTTCCTTACTGAGTCTACCACCGGAAAGAACCGACACATAATCAGAAATTTCCAACAACTCATCTATATCCTGGCTGATTACGACAACTGCTGCACCTCTATCAGCCAAATCCATCAGCTTCTGCCTTATGCTTGCAGCTGCAGCTGCATCAACACCCCAAGTAGGCTGGTTAACTATCAATACTTCGGGATCCTGCAGTATTTCTCTTCCAATAACAAACTTCTGGAGGTTCCCACCGGAGAGAGATTGGGCAAAGCTTCTTGTATCAGGTGTCCGGACATCAAACTGATTAATGATGGATTGAGAAAATTCTCCAGTTAACGACCAATTGATTAGTCCAAACCTGGAAAGCTCTTTTCGGTCTGCGGCAGTAAGATAGGAATTCTCGGTCAAACTCATCTCCCCAGCTGCTGCATGACCTATCCTTTGTTCTGGTGCAAAAAGCAAACCTCTTTTACGTCGTTCATTGGGGTTTAAATTGGCCATGTCCTTACCGTCAAGCAGGATAGATCCGTTTTGCGGCAATGCCTCCCCTGAAAGAACTTCCATCAATTCGTCCTGACCGTTACCGGCAATCCCACCAATTCCAAATACCTCTCCTTGCCAAACTTCAAAGGAAATATTTTTCAAACTCGTTCCAAAACTGGAAGTAGAACCTTTGTTGATGTCTTTAACCTTGAATAAAGGAGCCCCTTCGTGATGTCTTTGACCTCCCAATCTCTTGGGTGTACCAATTGAAGTACCTACCATCATTTCTGCCAACTGACGTGCCGACTTTTCCTCGGGATTACAGGTGGCTACAACTTTACCAGCCCTTAAAATAGTCGCCTTGGAACATAGAGCTTTTATCTCTTCCAGTTTATGAGAAATGTAAAGTATTGTTGTTCCTTCTGAAGCTAGGTTTTTAAGTGCCTCAAACAAAATATCAGCTTCCTGTGGAGTCAGTACCGAGGTGGGTTCATCCATTATAAGAATTTTAGGATTTTGAAGGAGGCACCTGATTATTTCCACCCTTTGCCTTTCCCCTGCCGAAAGTGTCCCCACTAGACTGTCTGGATTTAGGGACAAACCATAGGTCTTTCCTTTCTCTTCAATATTCTTTGAGAGCTTACTAGATGAAGGAGGATTAGCCATCCCCAAGGCAATATTTTCAGCTACCGTAAGAGCATCAAATAATGAAAAATGCTGAAAAACCATTGCAATACCTGCTGCCCTGGCCTCATTGGGATTAGAAGGAGAATAGTTTCTGGATTCAAATACCATTTCCCCTTCATCTGGCTTGATTAAACCGTACATCAATTTTACCAAGGTTGATTTTCCGGAACCGTTTTCTCCCAAAAGAGCACAAATCTCTCCCTCTCCCAAAGACATGGAAATGCGATCATTGGCCTTTACTCCGGGGTATTCCTTGGAAAGGTTTTGGACCTTAAAAAAACTTGATTCCTGAATGACTAATCTCCGAACAATTTTTTATTTTTTTATTTACTAGATAGTCCAGAGTTTCAAAACACTAAATTCATCATGACCAGAGATACGACAAGAAAGAGGATGGTCATGACACCACCTGTGCGAACAAAATCTATGACCCGATAACCTCCCGGCCCCATAATTAAAGCATTTACCTGGTGTGTGGGAATCAAAAACGAATTTGATGTGGAAATGGCTACAGTTAATGCGAAAATCGCAGGGTTTGCACCAAGTGGGATAGCTATGGATACAGCCAATGGCACCAATAGTACAGTTGCACCTACATTGGACATGACCAATGTGAAAAAAGTAGCCATTACAGCTATCCCGGCCTGAATACCCCATATTGGCCAACCCTCAAGCACCTGCAATACCTGAAAGGCAATCCATTCTGCTGTTCCCGTGTTTTGAACAGCTCGTCCCAAGGGTATTAAACTCGCCAATAGGAAAACAGTACTCCAGCCAATGGCGTGATAAGCTTCATCTATTGAAATAACTTTTGTCGTTATCATACCACAGGCCCCAACAAGCAGACACCATGACAGCCGAATGTCTGTAAACAGGATCAGAAAAATGGAAATGGCAAAGAAAATAAGTGCCCAATTTACTTTTTTTGGCCGCCATTCTTCCTGAGGAAACTCCGATGTAACGACGACGAAATCCCTATTCTTAGTCAGTCTTGACAGTGATGTCCATTGGGTTTGAACTACCAGTGAATCTCCTGCCTGGAATTGTATTAAACCCAATTGACTTTTAGGATCATCCTTTCCTTCAGCATAACTCAGGTTTTCCTCACCACGATGAATAGCGAGGAGATTCAAACCAAAGGTTTTACGCAGACTAATCTCCCGGGCACATTTACCTATCAACCTGGAATTGGGGGGAATGACAATTTCGGCAATTCCTGACTTATCTACTTCAAAATCATGCCCAAAAACCGTCATTTCAGGATCTATATCCAGATTGAACGTAGTGGCAAAATCTCTAATCCGCTGGCTATCACCGAGTAGGGCCAAGCGACAGGGGGTTAAAATCTCTGTATCTACAGAGGGCGCAAGCCATTTTTGACCTTGATGGTAGGAAGCAATAACATAAAAATGGAAGGCTTCCATCATGTCTGAAAACTGTTCTCCATAGAGTGGATGGTTGTCGGGGATTACTATTTCAAATACATCTGCATCAACACCGTATAACTGCTTTACATACTCCTTCATTGATTGAGCAGTTGTTGCGTCTTCCTTGGTTCCAACGGATGGTAATAACCACTTTCCCAGGAAAACAAAATAAGCTATGCCAGTCAGGACCAAAACTGCACCTATCGGGGTTACGGAGAACAAACCAAAGGTCTGCATTTGATGTTCTTCTGAAATTACGCTATTGGTGTTAATGATCAGATCATTCAGAAGAATGAGTGGTGAGGAACCAACCATCGTCATGGTACCACCAAGGATGGCACAAAACCCCATTGGCATTAGCAACCGGCTAAGTGAGAGATTTGTTCTTGCCGAGATTCTACTTACGACCGGCAGGAAAAGGGCTGCTGCCCCTACATTCTGTAAAAAGCTGGAGATTACACCAACTGTACCCGAAACGATTGGAATAATACGTTTTTCAGAAGAGCCACCAAACTTCAGAATAATACCCGCCACACTATTTAGCAGGCCAGTCTTATCCAGACCAGCACCAATAATCATTACAGCGATAATGGAGAGTACCGCATTTGATGAAAATCCTTCGAATAACAGGTTGATATCGGTCACGCCCTCCAAACCGGGAATATAACTGATTCCTCCCAGGATTACCATCACCAGAATGGCGGCGAAATCAACCCTTACAACCTCAGAAACGAAGAGGAATATAGTGAACCCAAGCAGTACTAAAACCACAACCATTTCATTAGTCAGGGTTACGGGTTCCATCAGTATCTCCAAATACCCAAAATTGAGTAATATTTATTTCTTTTGGGCTTCACAAAGATACTCAAGGAACCAAAAATTTTCAATAATTAACATTGTAAGGAATATACTAGTTTCATTTATCAAATGATATTGACTGTTGCTCCAGAAGGGATTTCCCAAACCTTATATAATTACTAAACTGAACACTCATCCAAATTCGGTTTTTGAAATAAGTATCGCATCTGTCTGTCTGAAATTTTGTTTGGAAACATAATAGGAAAGAATCTTCATTGATACTCAAGCGAATAAGTTCAATTACATAGGTAAAAAAACCTTTAACAATTTCCGATAATTTACTGGAACTCATATACCATGCACACTTGTACAGAAATAAAAATATTCTTGATAATTTAGATCATCATATTGCTGATGACCTAGAGAATCAGGAACTAGACTTCAAGCAGTGGAATGAGTACAGCACGAAAGATGCTGTGAGCATGGTAGAGGAGATGGCCGTTTGCATGGCAAATGGTGGTGGCGGTACTGTTGTATTTGGTGTAGCAGATAAAATAAAGGGGTGAAAATCCGCTATTATTGGAGTGCCGCCAGAAATTGACCCCAATATACTTAACGAACAGTATACGAAAGAACTGATCCAAAAATTACACCTGTTTTCGAAGTACTGAATGTCCCAGAAGGTACTGGTCGCCTAATCATTATGAATATATTCCCTGGATTGCTACCTTATACTGATACCAAGGGTACAGGCAAAATTCGGATTGGTAAGGATTGTGTACCCCTTACTGGTACAATAAGAAATAAGTTAAGTATAGAAACTGGAGAGGCAGATTTCACTGCAAAAACCGTGGGCAAGGTGGATACTGACTATTTCTCAGCCTCAGCATTTGAAATACTAAGAAATCAAGCTCGATAAGAAAGAGCTCCTAACGACCTCCTTCAATTATCAGATATAGAGTTTCTTTCTTCCCTAAACTTAATCAAAAACAACAACCTCACTCACGCTGCAATATTGTTGGTAGGAAATGAAGAAGCTATCAGGGAATTTGTTCCTGGACAGAACTGGACTTTTCTACAAATGAATTCTGATACCAATTATGATAACCGCGAGGATAGTGTCAGTGCTCTCCCCTTGTTCATACAACGAATTGAAGAACTTCTGGTACCATTCAATCCAATAACCACTTTTGAGCAGGGATTGTATCATTTTGAATATCGTACATGGCCAGAAATTGCCTTGCGAGAGGCTTTGATGAATGCCTTTTGTCACTCTGATAAAAGTTGCTGGACCGGTGTTGATCAAGCTGAATCCAAATAGATTGAAAATCAGTAATAATGGCGGTTTTATCGGCGGAATAACTCCTTATAACATTCTTCATCATCAACCTGCTTCAAGAAATCCGCTTCTTGTTGAAGCACTTACTTGCCTGCGTCTTGTAAATAGAAGTAGTTTAGGTATTTCTCGTATATACAATGCTTTTCTTATTGAGGATAAGGACCCACCCAACATACAAGACAACGGTGAATCTATTCTTGTAGCATTTCCAAAAAGTGATTTGAACGGCTCTTTTCGCTTATTTGTAGCTGAAGAAAGCAGTCAAAACCAAGTTTTAGATGTGGATGAGCTATTACTTATCCATTACCTCCTGAGGCATCCTGAAATTGACAGTTTAACCGCCTCAAGGCTTTGTCATTTAAATGAGCCAAGTATTCGAGAGAAACTATTAAATATGGAATCCAATGATTACATTGTGAATGGCGGTAAAGGTCGTGGTACCTATTGGTTTATTCACCCTGATCTTTACACCCGGTTGTCAAAGGACGCATCGGGTTCAGTATATCGGCCCTATGATTGGCACACAGCGAAAAAAAGTGTTCTTAGAATTTTAGCACAACGAGACCATCGAAATGAACCCGGTTTAAGCAACAAGGAAATCAGAAAATTCACACATTTAGACCGTAATCAGGTTTATCGCATGATGAAGGATTTACAGCGAGAAAACAAAAATATACAGCTTGTGGGACATGGAAGAAATGCTAAATACAGGGTTCAGATGTGATCACCTTAATGCTCGGAACAAGCCTGGACAATGCTTACTTTAATGCTCGTGAGCAATAGTTTGAGCATTTAATCGCTTAATTGCGCGAGTATCGCTCACCGGACAACTCGACCACTCACAAATTTCCATCCTGATTGACACTTCAGGGTTCAGATGTGATCACCTTAATGCTCGGAACAAACCTGGACAATGCTTACTTTAATGCTCGTGAGCAATAGACCCATAACAACGCTCCAATAGATCATTACAAAACGGATCATTCTTAATCAGGAAAAAAAGGATGGAAAATAACTCGAAAAAGTTGTTTTAACTACTTACTTTGGTCAAAATCAGATTTATCATTAAATTTTAAGCCAACACTTTGATGAAAACAATTGGGTCCAATGTTGATTTTTTCACCAAATAAAAACTCAAATTTTACTTAGGCATTAATATGAAAAATGAGAAAATCAACAGAATTATCACCGGCAATCACAGTCTTAATCCCTTCTCCGTAAAGGAAGGACACGTCAATTATTCCCAAATCAAGCTAATCGAAACTGCCTTACTGCGAGGTGAAGCCAAATTGGGTTTGGGAGGGTCTCTTTTGGTAACGACAGGAAAATTCACTGGGCGAACACCAAAGGACAAATTCACCGTTTTTACAGAAGAACTCAGGGATACTATCTGGTGGGATAATAATCCTCCCATAAGTGAAGAAAACTTTAAATGTCTGAAAGAAGACTTCCTGAGGTTTCTTGAGAATAAGGAGGTCTTTGTCAAGGATGTCTATGCTTGTTCTGAAAATCAAAATCGGCTTAGTATCAGGTTTATCAATTGTTTGGCTTGGCATTCAATATTTGTTGAAGCCTTGTTCAATTCACCAACTCATGAAGAATTGGAATATTTTAATCCTGATTTGATTGTAATCAACGCACCGGACTTTAAAGCCGACCCGGAATTACATGGTTGTGTTTCAGAAGCAATCATTGCAACCAATTACAGCGAAAAGCTGATTTTGATAGGTGGTACGCAATATGTAGGTGAAAACAAAAAGGGGGTGTTTGGTTACCTGAACTATTCCTTGCCGCAAAAGGGTATCCTGTCAATGCATTGTTCTGCAAATCATGCCAAGGATAATCCCGACGATACCGCCTTGTTTTTTGGCCTGTCTGGAACCGGAAAAACAACCTTGTCAGCAGATCCCAACAGGATTTTGATTGGTGATGATGAACATGGATGGTCAGATCGGGGTATCTTTAATATTGAAGGTGGTTGCTATGCTAAAACCAACGGGTTGAATCCGGAAGATGAACCTGATCTTTATGAGACCACCAAAACATTTGGGTCAATTGTTGAGAACATGACATTCGACCCGGATACCAGAGAGCTAAATTATCATGACACCAGCATTACTCAAAATGGGAGATGTGCATATTCACTAGAAAAAATTCCCTATGCTTCTGATACCAGTCTAGCTGGACATCCCAAGAATATTTTCTTCCTTACCTGTGATGTATACGGCGTCCTGCCTCCACTTTCTCTCCTGACACCGGCTCAGGCAATGTATCATTATCTCTCTGGTTTTACATCCAAGGTTGCTGGTACTGAGACCGGAGTTAATGATCCCGCCCCAACCTTTTCAGCCTGTTTCGGGAAGCCCTTTCTTCCCCTGTACCCGGTTGTGTACGGTAACCTGTTCCGTGCAAAAGCAATAAAGCATAAGGTAAAGTGTTGGTTGGTAAACACGGGTTGGACAGGAGGGAAGCACGGTATTGGTAAGCGAATATCAATCAAACATACTCGTACCCTATTAACAGCCGTATTAAATGGTGAAATTGATGAAAACTCTGTTCGAAAAGATCCGTTTTTTGGATTAAAAATACCCTTGAAAATCAACGGCATTCCTGATCACGTTCTCAATCCCAGAGATACTTGGGACGATCCAGCGGATTATGACTTAACGGTTGAAAACCTCAAAGAAAAATTTCGTACCAATTTTAAACAGTTTGAAGATACTATTGATAATGAAATCCGAGAAGTTGCATTTTAATTTTGATACGTTAAAGCAACCCCCGAACAATCAAATTAACCCCGGCAAGTACCAATATAAACTGGACGAATTGCCTGAATCTATCTGAATTTAGCCTGTTTTGAACCTTTATACCAAAAAACAATCCTAAAACAGATGGAACAATCAAAATCAGGGATACTGGAATTGTTTGATAATTCAATATTTCCGTGTTGAGATGAGCTGCAATCAGAATTATAGAACCTGCGGAATAGATAACACCCTGGGCAAGAATGTTTTCTCTTTTGGATATGTCCAAGGACAAGAGATAGGTTACAATCAAGGGAGCCCAAACCCCTGCGAAACCTCCCGCGAAGCCAGCTATTATTCCGGCAATAAACTCACCCGGTTTACGATAGTTGTCAGGTAGTATCGGTTTCCATCCCCAGAGCTGTAGCAAAGCAATTACAGTTATGGGAAACCCGAGAAGCAGAAAGAGTATTGATTTGCTCAGAATTAATACCAAAGGTGAGGATAAATACAGGCAAACACAAAGTGTGATGGTAATTCGATGATATCGAATAACAGCCTTCAAAATTCGGTCAATATCAAACTGGAACATTTGAAAGGCATTGACCACCAGAAGAGGAAATATCAAAAATGAAACAGCTACCTCTGGGTTTAAAATAACCCCCAAGCCACTAATCAGAATCATGGGAAATCCAAAACCAGTAACTCCCTTGATAAATCCACCAAAAAATGGAACAAAAATTAGAACTAAAAGCTGAAATATGTTGATTTCTGATATCCCAAAATCCATTTTCTTCCTGCTAATGAGTCTCTTTGACTATCCTGAAATCAAAACCAAATAACGATAACACCAACAAAATTCTTTTTTCTTGTTTACACAGTTTCTGCCAATGACCAATACCATACCAAAGGAAACAATTTTGGTTCCAAACCTACTAAATACTACCTCAGGGGTAATAAATGACTTGGAGTCCATGTTGGCCAAGCTATCAAGAAAATTACAACAGCAGGTTGTGGTTGATGGAAAGATATCCCTTTCCAGACTTGAAGAATGTCAGTATGAAGCTCATTCCTTTTCCTGGATCGCTACATACGTAGAAGCACTAAAGCAATTACATTCCTGGGGAAAGGCACTGGATGACAGGGGCGAATTTGATGAGTTGAATGCCCTCCTGCTGCAAATTGGATTTGGAGAATATTTGAGCCAGATAGATGGTGGAATTCCAATGAACCAGGGGGAAGTAGCAAGGTTGTCTCTGATTGTTGAAAATTTCGATTGGAACAAAGGTGAGGGATGGTATCAATTAACAAACCTTGGAAACACATCTGCTACCAGAACCCGTCTTGTTGATTTGATGCAGGATCAGTTAGGCGTCGCCTGTTATGGCAACACAGGACAGGATGAGGAGATCGAATTTATCAGGGATCAGTTTTCCCGTTTTGTCATGGACAAGGTTGCTCCCAATGCGCAGCGATGGCATCTGGACAACTCGTTAATTCCAATGTCCCTGATTGATGAGTTAGCTGATTTGGGAGTTTTTGGATTAACCATTTCAGGTGATTATGGTGGTTCGGAGTTACCCAAAATAGGAATGTGTGTTGTCTCTGAAGAATTATCCAGAGGATTTTTGGGAGTAGGGTCCTTGGCAACAAGATGCGAAATCGCTTCTGAACTAATAATCAAGGGTGGTACGGAAGAACAAAAGAATAAGTGGTTGCCATTAATTGCTAGCGGAGAAGTAAAACCCACCGCAGTTTTTACTGAACCTGGATCGGGCTCTGATCTCGGATCCCTGATTACCAAGGGCCGAAAGTATGGTGATACTTATCTGATTACAGGAAACAAAACCTGGATAACACATGCCAGCAGAGCCAATTTGATGACTTTGCTTGTCAGGACTGACACTGAATCCGGCAATTACAAAGGTTTGTCGATGGTACTGGCGGAAAAAACTGCCGGTACAGAGAATACGCCCTTCCCAGATCAAGGTCTGACCGGATCCGAGATAGATGTTATAGGATATCGAGGAATGAAGGAATACGAATTGTCCTTTATGGATTTTCCTGTTCCTGTTGCTAATCTCCTTGGTGGTCAGGAAGGATTGGGATTCAAACAACTTATGGAAACTTTTGAATCTGCTCGTATCCAAACTGCTGCAAGGGCAATAGGTGTCGCACAATCCGCTCTTGATGTTTCTTTAAGATATTCACTCGAACGACATCAGTTTGGCAAGCCAATAATAAAATTCCCGAGAGTAAGTTCGAAACTAGCCATGATGGCAGTTGAAATAATGATTGCTCGCCAACTTACCTATTATTCGGCTCGTCAGAAAGATCGCGGTCAAAGGTGTGACCTGGAAGCAGGAATGGCTAAGCTATTGGGGGCTAGAGTAGCTTGGGCAGCAGCCGACAATGGCGTTCAAATACATGGTGGTAATGGCTTTGCCATGGAATTTGATATCAGTCGAATTTTGTGTGATGCCCGAATTCTAAACCTTTTCGAGGGTGCCGCTGAGATCCAGGCCAATGTTATTGCTCGAAGGCTTCTAGATCCCAGATCTAACTAATTCTGGAAAAATTATGCTAAATTTGTCAAGATAATTTAGTACTTTTACGGGCCATAGCATATGGTCGAGTGATAACCCTGGCTTGAAGCTCTGATCGTTCCTTCTTGACCGGGTTGGGTTGGAATGCCAATTCGCTGTGTTGGACGCAATACCTTTTATTCGGAAGGCATGGTTTCCCACAAAACCAGAAATTTTTGGTTGAGGGGTCCCCAATGGGCCATCGACAGGTTTTTTCATTTAAGAACAACAAGGTTAGTCTTTGGTCCTCTAATGGGCGTTCCGGGGTTGGGTCAACCTTCTTGCTCTTTGTTTGTTTACTTCCTGTCGTGCTGGAGGTTATTTTTCCCCCATCCTTGATTTGGGATGTACCCATGGAAGTGGTTGTATTTGGTTTTTTTACTCCCAATCGGTTGAGTTTACCAATAACCGCATTGCGTGACTTGGAAATTCTTCTCGCAATTTCGGTTGCCGTATTGCCTTCCTTCCACATGCTAACAGCTTTATTAACCTGTTGTGTTGTCCACCCACCCATAAATGATCTCCCTGGGTCAATTCAAACGCCCTTTGGAACAAGAGCAATGTTCAGCGATAAATAAAAGTTATTGTCAAGGTAAAATAATTCAAGGCAGATGATGATTTAGAATCTTCAAACAAATTTAAGCTTTATATTGTTTTTTGGTTGTTTAACGGCGGCCTCAAGGATTGTTTGTGTCCTTGGTTGGTTTAAATTGCCCTATGGATTAATATATCAGAGGGTTCAACAATTAAAATATGGGCTTGAGCAATGATTGACGTAGTTATGCCGACCTATGCCCGAACCACAATGGGTTTTGAGAAAGGTGAGGGCTGCTGGCTATATGGAACTGATGGTAATAAATATCTGGATGCGGGTGCAGGAATAGCCGTAAATTCACTGGGGCACAGCAATCCAATATTGATTGAGGCACTGGTAGACCAAGCAGAAAAGCTGTGGCATACATCAAATCTTTATCGGATTCCCAAACAAGAGGAACTCGCTTCCTTATTGGTTCAGCACACCTTTGCGGACACTGTTTTTTTTACCAATAGTGGAGCCGAGGCAGTAGAATGTACCGTCAAGGTAATCAGAAAATATTGGGATCAGATGGGGTTTCCAGAGCGACATGAAGTCATTACCTTCCGAAACTCTTTTCATGGCAGAACTCTGGGCATGATTTCTGCTGCGGGTGGGGATAAGTTAACAAAAGGGTTTGGTCCCTTACTTCCCGGTTTTGTTCAGGTGGAAGCTGCGAATCTAGAAGAGATTAGGACAGCATTAACTGAGAAAACTGCTGCTGTTCTCCTCGAGCCAGTTTTAGGAGAGGGGGGTATCATTCCCCTTCCTGACATATTTTTAAGAGATCTGAGAACACTTTGTGATGAAGAAGGAATACTTCTGGCATTGGATGAAATACAGTGCGGAATGGGCAGGACAGGTAAATTATTTGCTCATGAATGGGCCGGTGTTAAACCGGACATTATGGCCATAGCCAAGGGTATAGGGGGAGGTTTTCCGCTTGGGGCCTGTCTGGCGACAGAAAAAGCCGCACAAGGTATGACTGCAGGGACCCATGGTTCAACATATGGTGGCAACCCCTTAGCCTGTGCAGTTGGATGCAGAGTTATAAAAACTATTGCAGATGAGTCCTTTTTGGAAAAAGTCCGGAATTCTTCCCGTTGGATCAGACAACAAATTGAATCTGTTATTGCTACTTATCCTGATATATTTTCTGAGGTGAGGGGGGAAGGACTCATGTTGGGACTTAAATGTAAGGTTAGTAATATGGATGTCGTTAATTCCTGTTATGAACAGCATTTGTTGACTGTTCCAGGGGGTGATAACGTGATCAGAATACTCCCACCTCTGACCATTAATCATGATGAACTCAAGCAAATGATTGAGCGCTTGGAAAAGGCATCCTCAAAACTAAAGGGAAAGAAGAATGCCTGATTTCCTGGAATTAAATGAGGTTTCAGCAAATGATCTGAGGCTGATTCTGGAAGATGCCAAGACTGTAAAGAAGAAGCGTATTGGGAGGTCAAAAGGTTTTTTGGATGACGATACACCTCTAGACGATATTGTTGTTGCCCTGTTATTTGAAAAACACTCCACGAGGACCCGTTTGTCATTTGACGTGGGAGTCCGTCAAATGGGCGGTCAATCAATCGTACTTTCAAGTGCTGACTTGCACAGGTCAAGAGGAGAAACGATAAAGGACACTGCTCTGGTACTTTCACGATATGTTGACCTCATCATGATCAGAACCTTTGCCGATTCAATCATCAGGGAATTTATTGAACATGCTACGGTACCTGTCATCAATGGCTTAACCGATTATAGCCATCCTTGCCAGATAATGGCTGATGTAATGACTTTTGAGGAAAAAGCAGGGTCTATTAAAGGCAAGAAGGTGGTATGGATAGGCAATGGCAACAATGTTTGCACCTCTTTTCTCCATGCCGCCGGTCAATTCGGTTTCAATTTTGTTTTTTGTGGACCGAAGGGGTTTGAACCGGATAAGGAAGCCGTCTTGTTTGCAACCTCCATGGGGAGTGAAGTTACTCAGGACAGAGATCCATACAGTAGTGTTTCAGATGCCGATCTGATTGTAACCGACGCTTGGGTTTCAATGCATGAAGATGCTGAGCGGGATACCAAACAAAAACTTCATTCATTCCAAGTTAATTCGAAACTGTTAACTCATGCCAAACCAGATGTTATTTTCATGCATTGCCTTCCGGCTCACAGGGAAGAAGAAGTAACTTCAGAAGTTCTGGATGGACCTAATTCGGCAGTCTTTGACGAAGCGGAAAACCGTCTTCATGTACAGAAATCAATCATGAAATGGTGCTTGGGGATGCTTCAATCCGATTCATGATCATTTCTGAGTAACAATAACAAAGCAATAATTGTCGTTGCTACTCCAAGCAATATCGGAAGCGAGGGTAAGCCCCTACCTAGTGCGAATTCCCAAAGAATCACCCAGCTAGGAGTCAGATAGGTGTAAGCCATTACTTTGGCTGAAGGTAGACGCATGGATGCATAGCTGACGGCAAAGAATGTCAGAATGGTAGCAATCAGGGTAATGTAAATTATTGTAACCCAGACAATTGAAGGTAAATCTGTCCAATCGGTTGCCCTAATATCTCCCCACCCGAATATCAAGAGAAACAACGTCCCGGTCGTAACCATACCCAGTACAAATACCTGAGGTGGTTCACCTCGGTTGGCATATCGCAGAAAGGGAGTGTAAAACGCATGGGCGAGACATCCGAAGAAAAAAATTATCTCACCTTGTCCCACCCGGAACTGAATAATGGCATTGATGTCTGCTCTGAAGATAACCCAAACAGCTCCTATGGCTCCTACACCCAAGGCAAATGCCATCCTTTTGGTCATTCTTTGTCTAAGAAGGATCCAGCCAAATAATCCCGAAAGCAAGGGTGTTAGAGTAAATACGGTACTTGTTGAAACGGCAGAAGTTGTTTGTAAGGCTATAAACATCAGGACAAAATAAATTGCCATAAGTCCACCAGCGACAAAATAACGCCATGCCCCCAGAATGTATTCTCTTTTTAGATTTGTGCCGAAATAGACAATCAATCCAATGAGGATTGAGGCCAAAAAGAATCTTGAAGCAGTTAGGGAAAAAGGATCAATTAGATTGGCGACCATCCCACCTAGACTGAACGAGCCAGCAATCCCAAATGAAAAGGCTAGCATAAAAATATGCCCCTTGGATTGCTCTGTAAAATTAATCATCAAGTTCTATCCCGATCAAGTAACAACCAAATTCATCACAAAGTGGTGATTCTAACTACAATTACCCCCTGCCGAATATCAAAAACAGTAACGCCCTTTAAAATTGGCTTATTAGGGTTTGATTTTATTTTTGATCGTTCCTATATATGGACAATACCTCAGTAGTTGTAGTTTTTCGGTTCGAGGTAAAATCTAGAATCGCCATCCGTCAGCGAGTGTCGCCCGCGGATGCAATAGTCGTTGTAAGAAATTTTGGGCTAGATACTAAATTAAGAATGGTTTTTTCCAATGTTTGAGACATTATCCGATAGTTTCTCATCTGTTTTTCAGAACCTCAATAAAAAAGGAACCCTGAGCGAACAGGATGTAACCAGTGCCCTGAGAGAAATCCGTATTTCTCTGTTGGAAGCAGATGTATCCCTTCCAGTGGTTAAGTCATTCATGCGGTCTGTTCAGAAAAAGGCCACAGGTCAGGCAGTTTTGGGTTCAATCACTCCTGGCCAACTTGTTGTCAAGATCGTTCATGATGAGTTGGTTAAGGTATTATCGGGTGATGAGACCGAGGATACCGAAATTAACATTAGTTCCCCACCAGCAAAAGTTCTGGTTGTTGGTCTCCAGGGCTCGGGTAAAACAACCTCAACAGCGAAATTGGCCAAACATCTCAAGGACACTCAGAAAAAGAAAGTTCTTATGGCTTCTCTTGATACGAGAAGACCTGCGGCAATGGAGCAACTCGCTATTCTGGGTGAGCAGGCCGAAATTGAGACACTCCCCATAATCCCGAACCAGAATGCCTCAGAGATTGCTTCGAGGGCTACCTTTACAGCCAAAACCAATGGTTTTGATGTTGTTTTACTGGATACCGCTGGCCGCCTACATGTAGATAACGACCTAATGGATGAAGTGGTTTCTGTCAGAAACATATCCAATCCGAGAGAAACCCTCCTGGTAGTAGATGGATTAACTGGACAAGATGCCGTGAACATTGCCAGGGAATTCGACACCCAAATTGGCGTTAGTGGAGTTGTTCTAACCCGAATGGAAGGGGACGGCCGAGGTGGTGCTGCTTTCAGTATGAGGGCTATTACCAAGAAACCAATCAAGTTTATCGGAACCGGTGAGAAACTCGAAGATTTTTCAGTTTTCGACCCTCAGAGAATTGCCGGTAGAATATTGGGAATGGGGGATATTGTAAGCCTTGTGGAAAAGGCCACACAGGTTTTTGAAGAAGAAAAATTGGAACGCTCAGCCCGTAGATTTGTATCTGGAAGGCTTAATATGAATGATCTCAGGGAACAATACCTTTCCGTGGGAAAAATGGGAGGATTACAAGGCATTACATCAATGTTTCCGGGTATGGGGCAAAAAATTGCCAAGATGGGACAAAATGAAGATTTATTCAAAAAAAACATTGCCTTAATTGATTCCATGACACGTAAAGAAAGAGCTAATCCCAAAATCATTCAAGCAAGCAGAAAAAAGAGGATTGCAGCTGGTGCCGGACTTCGGGTCTCAGATGTAAATTATCTTCTCAAGGCACATCAAAGTACTGCAATGCTAGGTAAAAAGCTTTCCAAAAGTGGAAAAGTGAAAGAAATGATGCGTGCTTTAAAAAGTAACCCAGGAGGTACTAGCGAAGATAGTTTACCAGATTTGGGTAACCTTACCCCGGACATAATGAGACAGTTTGGAAACGCTCCGGGTTTTGCAGGGCCTCCTTCAAGACGTGGCTTTCGTTAATTTTTCAGGAGCAGGGTTTTTACGAAAATTTGGGTTGGATGTTCATCATGCAAGAGGATCAAGCAGAAAAAATACTTAAAAACCACAGGGAATCGATCGACCGTTTGGATGCCATTCTGGTTTATACTCTTGGGGAACGATTCAAGTTGACCCAGGAGGTGGGTATTCTAAAAGCCAAAAACAATCTGCCACCCTCTGATCCCGAACGTGAAAAAAGGCAGATTGAACGAATTGAAAAGCTTTCAAAATGTGCTGGACTAAACCCCGAATTCGCCAAAAAATACATAAATTTTATCATTAGGGAAGTCATCCATCACCATCATATTCACCGTAAAAACAATAGTGCTAAGTCAAAATAAGGAGATACTTTTATGGCCATGAAAATTCGGTTGACACGTAGAGGGTCAAAAAAACGACCGTTTTACAGTATCGTTGCTGCAGATTCCAGAATGCCCAGAGATGGGCGTTTCATTGAAAAACTGGGAACCTATAATCCTCTTCTGGAAAAAGACGATCCAAATCGTGTTAAAATGGATGTAGAACGTATTCAACATTGGATTGGTCTAGGTGCCATCCCGACTGATAGAATCAGCCGTTTTCTTGAAGCAAAGGGGGTACTGGAACCAAAACAAAGAAACAACCCCCAAAAGGCTATTCCAAGGAAACAATCACAAGAACCTGCTACCTCATAACGTCTAGCAGGTGAATTGGTATTCACGGAATTTTGGTTTTAGGCGATGTTGGATATCCAAAGCTCAGTATCTTGCACCAGTAAAAGCCCTCAACTTGTTTGGGTTGGTATATTGGGGAAACCCTATGGCACGGGAGGTAAAATTAAATTACGAAGTTTTTGCCTGGATCCTGGAAACATAGAGGCTTTTTCGTGCCTCTATTCCGAAAGTGGTAATAAATTCTTCAAGATTGAACGACTGACTGGTACAGGAGAAGATTTCTTAGCTGTGTTGGAGGGAATCAGGTCTCGTGAGGATGCGGCCCGATTGAAGGGTACGAAACTGTATGCCAACCGTGATGAGTTTCCTTCTTTGGAAGAAAATGAATACTACTACTCTGATTTGCAGAATTTAAGGGCTCTGGATTCTGAAGGAAAATTCATTGGAACGGTAATTTCCATGAACAATTTCGGTGCCGGCGATTTGATGGAATTGCATCTGGAAGAATCTGGAAACAAGGTTCTAATCCCTTTTACCAAGGACAATGTTCTTAGGGTTGAGATTCCATCAGGCTATTTGGTTGTTGATAATGTCCCACACTACCTTTGATATCATTATGGCCGAAACCAGAATAGCCTATCTTTCTGGCACCCATAAATTTAGATCACGAGGGTGATTTGGTTATGTGGACAGCCAAGGTTATCACACTATTTCCAGAGGTATTCCCTGGAGTATTGGGGAGTTCTCTTGTCGGGAAAGCACTGAATAAAACCTGGCAACTGGAAACTGTTAATTTGAGAGAGTTTGGACAGGGTATACACAGAGCTGTTGATGACACGCCGATAGGGGGCGGTCCAGGCATGATAATAAAACCCGATGTACTGACATCTGCCCTTCAGGCTGCACAGGACACGGTCGGGGTGGATACAGATTCATGGCCTGTGGCATTTTTGTCCCCGAGAGGGAAGTTATTTGACCAGAAGACAGCACAACAATGGTCAACCTGTAAGGGGATAACACTGATATGTGGTCGATATGAAGGTGTAGATGAAAGGTTTTTTCAGGCAACAGGTGCTATGGAGATTTCCATGGGTGATTTTGTTCTTTCCGGCGGAGAAATTGCAGCACAGGCCTTGATTGAAGCGACTGTGAGACTTATACCCAATGTTCTGGGAAATTTTGAATCAACCGAAAATGAATCCTTTTATTGTGGATTACTGGAGCATCCTCATTACACCCGGCCAAGGATTTGGAACGGGCTTTCAGTACCCAATGTTCTGTTAACAGGGCACCATGAAAACATATCTCGATGGAGAAAATCAAAAGCTGAAGAAATTACAAAATTAAGAAGACCGGACCTTTGGCACAAATACTGTGAGCAAAAGACCGAGAGCGAAATTTAGAATTTATTTGGAATAACCAAGAATTAAGAACAATCTGGAAGGAAAAGACCATGGATTTGATTGCAAAATTTAATGACCGGCAATTGGAAACCCTTAAGCAGAATAAGAACATTCCTGATTTTAAAGCGGGTGATACGGTAAGAGTTGGCTTTAAGGTTACTGAAGGTACAAGGACTCGTGTACAGAACTATGAAGGTGTTTGTATTGCCCGAAAAGGTGGAAGTGGTATAGATGGCACATTTACAGTTAGGAAAATTTCCTTTGGGGAAGGTGTAGAAAGAGTATTCCCTCTCCACTCGAAAAACATTGACTCGATTACTGTCGTCCGTCGGGGCAAGGTCCGGCGAGCAAAACTTTATTATTTGAGAAATCGTAGAGGTAAGGCAGCAAGGATAGCTGAGCAAACCAATTACAAACCAAAAAAGGAAACATCATAGAAGGAGTTTGGTAAATGAAAAAGGACATTCATCCAGATTACCACAAAATCACTGTTAAAATGACCAACGGTGAAGAGTTGGAAATGCAATCAACCTATGGCTCAGAGGGCGATACCTTGCAGTTGGACATTGACCCAACTGTCCATCCAGCCTGGACTGGCGGAGGTACTCACCTCATGGACACTGGCGGGAGAGTTTCCAAATTCAAGAAAAAATTCGGCGATTTGAAGTTTTAATCACCATCAGAAAATTCATTCCCAATTAATGGGACCAAACAACAAAATGGCCCCGGACAATCAAGATATATTGCCTGGGGCCAGTTCTTTATCGCTGTTTTTGTTCAATTAGCCATCAGTTTTGGGCTGATTGATCAAGTTGATCCCTTTTTCGTTTCCTTTTCAAAGTACTCCCTGGTTACCTGGAAGACCATTGGTGAAAGCAATAAAAGGCCTATAAGATTTGGAACTGCCATCAACCCGTTGAGCGTATCTGCAAGATTCCAAACCAGATCTACCTTTAAATTTGCAAAGGTCAGTGCAGCCAAAATCCACAAAATGCGATAGATCAAAATACTTTTCTCACTGAAAAGGTATTGCCAGCACCTTTCTCCATAGTAGGACCATCCAAGGATGGTTGTAAAGGCAAAAATCGCAAGGGCAATAGTTACAATGTACTGACCACCCGGTATGGAAATGTCAAAAGCGGTTGACGTAAGAACTGCTCCTGTAAGTCCACCACCATCTACTTCCATTATCCATGCACCTGAAGTAATAATGACCAAAGCTGTCATGGTACAAACGATCAGAGTATCGATGAAGGTGCCCAACATGGCAATTATACCTTGTCTGACAGGGTTGTTGGTTTTTGCAGCAGCATGAGCAATAGCAGCAGAACCCAAGCCAGATTCATTGGAAAATACACCCCTTGCAACGCCGAAACGAACAGCAGCTGCAACGGCAGCTCCAGCAAAACCTCCGGTGGCAGCGGCGGGTGTGAAAGCATGCTTGAAGATTAAACCAATTGCTGCAGGAACTTCGGTTATATTCAGCAGAATTACTATGACAGCAGCACCGATATAAAGTACAATCATCGTTGGAACCAACTTACCTGCAACATCACCAATTCTTTTAATACCACCAATGATGACTATTCCCGCAAGTGCAGCAACAACAATTCCTGTAACGAAAGTTGGTACCGAGAAACTGTTTTCCAAAACGGCAGCCATGGAATTTACCTGCACGGCATTTCCAATCCCGAAAGCAGCTATGGCTCCAAAGATGGCAAATAACAATCCTAATGACTTGCCTAATTCCGGTGCAAACTTACCGACACCGTTTCGAAGATAGTACATTGGTCCTCCAACATACTTTCCTTCCTGGTCAACCTCACGATAAGTAACGGCACAGACAGCTTCAGCATATTTCGTGGCCATTCCGAAAAGGGCAATCAGCCACATATAAAAAATAGCTCCAGGTCCCCCCAAAGCTATAGCTGTTGCCACACCGGCTATATTCCCTGTTCCCACAGTTGCGGAAAGGGCAGTCATTAAGGCATTAAATGGTTTTACTTCACCTTCTCCACCTTCACCATCATCCTTGGCGAATAGCAACCTGAAGCCATAACCTACTTTTCGCCAGGGCATAAATACCAAACCCAAAGTCAGAAGAACACCGGTTACTCCCAGTATTCCCAACATGGGTGGTCCCCAAGCGAAGGCATTAACTGCATTGATTACAGAGTTGATTTGATCCATGATATCCCTCCCTTTTCAACTCAAACTAATTGTTTGGAGTCAGACCATATTGTCTCATAAGAAGATTGAAAATCAATAAAAATGTGAGATCATGAATCAAAAGAATACATTTTGGAATGTTTTAAATTGAAAAACTGAAGCTAATTGAACGATTACACAACCTATTTTCTGAAAACACCCTAAAGTAATTCCCCTAATACATAGGGCAGTTCTGGGAACTCAAAAATCTGTCGGAGCACCTCCCTCAGCTTTTCTTCTAGCCACAAAATCGGCAAGTTCCTCCTTAATCGCAATGTCCATGGGTGGGGCTTCATAGTCTTGTATAATCTTCTTGTATAATTTATGGGCCCTTTCAGCAGTCCATTCCCCTCCCCCAAGTTCAAAAGCTTCATAATTTTGCCAGTTGCTGAGAAATGGTTCATAAAAAGCTGTTGTATACCTTTCCTGGGTATGTTCGGCACCAAAATAATGTCCATTGGAACCAACTTCTGAGATAGCCTCAAATGCCAAATCCTTTTCCTCAGTACCGTAAACTGTCTTTTCAAAATATCTTTGAAACTGCTGAAGAGTTTCACAATCCATTACAAATTTCTCTGGGCTGGAGATCAAGCCACCTTCAAGCCACCCCGCGGCATGGTAGACCATATTTACTCGCGACTGGACAGCTGACCACATTGAATTCATACTTTCCCACATGGCCTGGCCATCCGGAACATTGGCAGCACATGCATTGGTTGCCCTCAGGGGCAGTCCATAGAAGCGACACATTTGACCAGTCATCTGTGTTGCCCTAACATATTCGGGTGTACCAAAAGCCGGAGCACCTGAACGAAGATCAACATTGGAAGTAAAGGTACCAAACACAATGGGGGTCCCTGGATTGATATATTCCAACAGGGCGATGGCTGCCAATCCTTCTGCCATGGATAATGCCACTGCTCCAGCCATGGTTACCGGTGCCATCGCACCTGCCAAGGTGAATGGAGAAACAATCACTGGTTGGCCCCTTCTAGCCAACCGCATGGCTCCATCCATCATGGGCCAGTCATGTTTTAGTGGTGAAGTAGAATTGATATTGGTAAACATTCTGGGTTTTGCGTTGAACTCCTCATGTGTGAGGCCTCCTGCTATTCTTACCATTTCCATGACATCCTCTACCCTTTCTGTACCCAATGAATAAGCATGAGCGACCTTGTCTGTGAGGGTGAGTTTATCATACAAACATTCGAGATGGCGTATTGAGGGATGGATATCCACAGGTTCCACCGGGTATCCACAGGCAAAATGAATACAGTTGAAATAATGGGTGAGTTTTAGAAATTTACGGAAGTATTCATGTGTTCCAACCTGCTTGCCATTTTCGATGTCCCATGTGTTGGGAGGTGACGAAACGCAACCAAATAACATGTAGTTTCCACCAACAATCAGCTCGCGCTCAGGATTTCTTGGTGTCATGGTAAATTGCTCAGGACAGTGCTTTATCATTTCCATGACAAATTCCCGATCAAGCTTTACATTGGTGTCCTCAACCTTGCATCCCGCCTTTTTGAAAATTGATCTTGCTTCCTCATTCAAAAAATCAATCCCGATTTCCTCCATAATCTGGAGTCCAGTTTCATGAATCCTTTGAACCCCTTCTTCATCCAATGGCTCGGTTGGTTCATCAGAGTTATAGGGTAGCCGCCAGGGCATTTGATCAAATATCTTAGTACTACGCAAACTAATATTGGCTGATCTGCCACCGCTTCTACTTCTTCTTGGCATTTTCAGATTCCCTGACCTTCTCCCGCTTAAAGAAAATAATTTAAAATTCAAAATTATTTCTCTATGAAGAGAAACACCAAAACAAATTTAATTTCAATTGGTAATAAAATTCTTGTGACCTGCTATCATCTAATCCAGTCATTGTTCCAGATTTGCATGCACCAGACCTCCTTGCAGGTCACCAATATCCTTGATAACCAAATTTGCATGTTTAGCTAAAACCTTCGATTTCGACACTCCAGATAAGACTGCAACAGTAAACATTCCGGCTTTTTTACCAGCTGTCAGATCACTAATGCTATCGCCGACCATGATTGTTTCTCCGGGAAAAAGCTTTGTTTTCTGGCAAAAAGCCAAAAGCATTGCTGGATCTGGCTTGGCCTTGAATCCACTATTGTACCCTGCCAGGAAATCAAAATACTTCAGAACCTCCTTTTCCTCAAGATGTTTCCTTGCTTCCTGTACATCATCATTGGTCGCCAGCCCGAGAACATAACCTTCATTTCTTAAGTTCGAAAGAACTGGGGCCAAGGGAACAACCTCGATTTGTTCAGTAGTATTTGTGGTTTCGGTGAGTACATTTAATAAGTCCTTCTCTGGCCATTCCGGGAAATAGGTTTGCAATTGATGCAGAAACTGTTCAGGTGTACCAGCTATGAATGAACTTTCAGGGAGAAATATTCGTTTGTCAAAGTCAAAACCAAGCGAATATCCTTTTTGTCTTGAAAGTTCCTTGTTTCCACTACAAAGAATTTTCAAGAGATTTGCCATCCAGGGTGTCCAGGTTTTTTGAAAATCGAAAAGAGTTCCATCCTTGTCAAAAATAATACCCCTAAATCGTGGCTTGGTCATGTCCAGTTTGTTTCCTCGCCACCAGGCAATTCTCTTCTAGCCTTTAGGGGATCTTCTGGTGAAACAGATATTGATTGGCAACAATCCATAATCAATTTGTCATTCTGCATAAGCAGGAAATCCAAAACGGAAGCTAAAAATTCTCTATCCGTATAATTGTCTATTATCGATTCCTTGGTACTTCCTGTCATATTCAGAAAGGCTGCAAACAAGCTTGGATTGCTCGCTATCCACTCCAATACCTTGATGGACAAAAGTTCTGCCTGTTGGATACTAGACATCTAAGCCGTAATTAGGTCTATTGCCGTAAGGAGGTTGAGAATACAACTGTTCCTTCTTAATGAGACTGTACAAGGATGCTCCAGAACAAAGTATTATAAAATGAAATTCAAGATAAAAATACCGTACAGATTATTATTTACGATCTGAAGTATAATGGTTGAAAATCTGAAATCAATTGCAACCAAAATCCGTCTGCCTTACACTTCATTAAAAAGTATGTATGTTGATTCTATGGCTTTCGTAGACTTCATTAAAGGAAATATCACTCGTGTTTGAACAAGCAATCGGGCAACCTCAGTTTCAATCTCATAAAGGAAGTCCCCAGAATTATGGCTAATTCCAAGAGGAGCAGGGATTATTTGATCCTACCAGACCCAAAACAGCCCGAACTTACAAGACGCGTTCAGGGACTTTCCCATGAGGGCATTCATGAAGAAATAAAAGTGGTTGAAGAAAAACCCCTGACGATATTTTTGAATTCCATGGAAATTGTAACAGTAATGACCATTGGGGATTACCCGGAATACCTTGCACTAGGTTTCCTCTTTAACCAAGGAATGTTGAATTCCTATCAGTACGTTCAACAAATTGATTATGATCAGGATTTGCAAACTGTTGTGGTTCGAACAACCGAAAAAACAAATTATGAGGAAAAACTTCAAAAAAAGGTAAGAACCAGTGGTTGTGCAGTAGGAACTGTTTTTGGTGATCAAATGGAACTGATTGAAGGGTTGGAATTACCGTTTCTAAGGGTTAAAACCTCTTGGCTGTATCATCTGGCCAAGGCCATAAACCTAACTCCCAGTCTTTATCTGGAGGCTGGTGCCATTCATGGAACTGTTCTCTGCAAGGAAGATAAAACACTTGTTTATATGGAAGATGTAGGTCGTCACAATGCTGTTGATAAAATTAACGGATGGATGAAAACCAATGATATTAAACCTGATGATAAAATACTTTATACCACAGGGAGGCTTACTTCTGAAATGATCCTGAAAGCGGCTCTAATGGGAGTACCTGTACTTGTTTCACGGTCCGGATTTACAGCTTGGGGTGTTGAGATTGCAAAGCAAGTAAACCTCACTCTCGTTGGCAGAATGAGAGGAAGGAGATTTATCTGCTTATCCGGTGAAGAACGATTGGAAAGAGATGTTCCATCAAGTGAAATAAAGGAAGAAGCCAGAAAGCATCAGAGAAAGGGTGCTCAGAAAGATTAATGTGGCGTATTTTGGGTTCAATTTAAATGCAAAAGTAAAAAAAGCTGGTGGAGGGCTTGGTGCACAAAATAATGTGCCATACGATTGCTATTGGCAAATGACCTGACTTCAATACTAGAATTAAAATAGCATTGCCGTTGGTAATTTTGACGGCCAGTATTTTGGAATGAGAATGAACACTTTGAATAAACAGACTTCCCCTGTTGCTGGTGTAATACTGGCCGGTGGCTTGGCTACCAGAATGGGAGGTGGAGATAAAACCCTCAAAGCCATTGGTGAAAGGAAAATCCTGGATATAGTCATAGAAAGGGTCTGGCCCCAAGTGTCAGATCTGGCATTAAATACCAATAATGATCCTAAAATTTACAAAAGCCTAGGTTTGCCGATCTTGCCCGATCATTATGAGAACAGGTATGGACCTCTAGCTGGAATTCTTGCTGGTATGGAGTGGGCGCGTCAGAAAGGGTATTCGTTCTTGGTGACAATTGCTGGTGATACCCCTTTCTTTCCAGAAGACCTGGTATCAAAGCTTATATTCAGACAAAAACAAGGTCAAGAGAACATCGTTCTGGCTGCGACAAGGAATAGGTCGAGTGGGAAAATCCATCGTCACCCTACTTTTGGACTGTGGTCTGTACATCTAAGACAAGATTTAAGACTCAATCTTGATAGGGGCGTACGCAAAATTGTCCAGTGGACAGATCAACATCATGCGAAATTGGTCGAGTTTCCAACAAAAGAGGTAGACCCATTTTTTAATATAAATACTCCAGCTGACCTACACGAGGCTGAAAACCTGATAAGGTTTGTAAAATGAAAATGCTGGGAATTGCCGGATGGAAAAACTCCGGTAAAACTACCCTAGCCGCTTCATTGGTTGCAGAGTTAGCCAAACAAGGGCTAGTGGTTTCGACAATCAAACATGCCCATCACAACTTTGAAATTGATCAACCAGGAACTGATAGTTACAGACACAGGAAGGCTGGTGCAGAAGAAGTGCTAATTGTATCTTCAAAACGATGGGCATTAATTCATGAGGAAAACAAAGTTGTAAAACCAGATTTAATGAACATGGCGAAAAAACTCGGTAAAGCGGACCTGGTTCTCGTAGAAGGTTTCAAAACCTTTCCAATTCCCAAGCTGGAAGTCCGAAGAAAAGTTTCGTCTGGACCTCCTCTTGCACCAAATGATGCCAACATTATCGCGATAGCTAGCGATGAAACCGTTACTGATAATCACATGCCCATATTTGACCTTGAAGATATCAGGGGTATTGCTGATTTTGTAATCAAAAGGTTTGGACTTAAGAGTGTCAATACCAAAATTCATCATTGAAGTATCTACCTAATGCGTATAGAAACTACTCGTGAAGATTGTTTTGCCATGCCCCCAGGGGTTAAATGGCTACCAGTTGATGATGCCATAAAAAGGATCCAATCAAATTTTTCCCCTTTGGGAAAAACAGAGGTTATCTTTCTGGAGGATGCAACTGGAAGAGTCTTGGCTGAACCAATTACGGCTCTGCGAGCTAACCCGGCAATGAGTAACTCCGCAGTGGATGGTTTCGGATTCTCACATGACTCACTACAGGAAAATAAGGATTTGGAACTTGAAAGAGGGTTTTCAGCTCCGGGTAACAATCTGAATAAACCTGTCCCCTTTGGGAAAGCCATAAAAATCCTGACTGGGGCACCATTGCCCAAGGGTGTAGATACTGTACAACTCCAAGAGTATTCGCAAATCAAATCAAATTTTCTTCAATTCAAGACTCATCCCGAAAAAGGTGCGAATACCCGATTGGCAGGGGAAGATATCCAAGTGGGAGATTTATTGTTTGCGAAGGGTCACAAGATCAGAACCAATGATCTTGCTACCCTGATAGCAGCGGGTACAGAAAAAATCAAAGTGTATACCAAGCTCCGGGTTGGCGTTTTATCCACAGGAAATGAGTTGTTAAAGTCTGGTATGACATCTGAACCGGCTAAGGTATTTGATGCGAACAGACCGTTGCTGTTATCATTGGTCGACAAGTTGGGATTCATTCCAATTGATCTCGGTATAGCCAAAGATAATAGGGATGAGGTCCGCGATAAAATAAACCTGGGTTCATCAAGTTCTGATATAATCCTTACTTCCGGTGGGGCATCGTCAGGGATGGAGGATTATATTTCTGACCTTTTATCCAAGGAAGGCGAGCTAAACTTCTGGCGGATTGCAATAAAACCTGGTCGACCTCTGGCCTTGGCCAAATGGAATGATACATACATTTTTGGACTACCTGGTAATCCCATTGCTGCATTTGTTTGTTCCTTGATATTCGGACTACCTGCCATGCAGCAACTGTCTGGTCAAAATTGGAAGCCTCCTGTGGGCTTTATGCTACCGGCAGCATTCAAGAAGAGTAAGAAGGTCGGTCGAAGGGAATATCTACGTGCCAGAACTAACAACGAAGGGTTGGTTGAAATTTTTGCATCTGAAGGGTCAGGGCTCACAACCAGCCTGGCATGGTCAGAAGGGTTGGTTGAATTGGGGGAAGATATCCGGAATATAGATAACGGTGATTTGGTTAGATATTATCCCTACAGTAGTTTCGGGATCACTTAGTCTGGATTATAACCGGCACTGGAAACCTGACCGAGTAACAAGAAGGCACGAAAGGTTCTCGTTTGGGCCAGTTTTCTTATTTCCTCATCCTTGAGTTGTGGTATGGCTTGGGAAATAAACTTATCCATATGTGAATTGAAAGTGCTGGCACGTTCTTCAAAGTCACTGTTTTCGTTCACAATGCTCGAAACCTTGTCAATTTCCAGGTAAGTTCCTGTTCCTCCCAATGAAGAAACTGTCCCCTCTGTACTGTCTGTCGCATATTTTCGCCAAGTAGAAATCAAACCCAAATCAATTTCCAGGTCATCCATAATCAGATCATAATCTGCCAAGGTGTAAAGGAGCTGATGGGAATTTTCAAGTAATGTGGCAATAGATTCAATTCTAACAGCTGCATCTATCGCGTCATAACCTTCGGCATCATTCTCATCATTAGGAAGGTTGAAAGCTCTGATAAGAGTTGAGGCATCAAGATTCCATTCATCTATTAAGCTTGCTTCATCTTTTGCTTCCTCACTTGGTGTAAGTGGATTGAATTGGAGATCGTGCATACTTTCACTTTCAGGCACAAGTTGTTCCGGTTCTTCATTAGTTTCTTGGACCTCGCTGATTTCGGAAGGATTCCCTGTTGAAGGATTCATGAACTTGTCACTTTCTCCGAATAAAGCATGATCAAGTTCACCCTGAAGAAAGCCTATTTTCTTATTCAGTTCCTTGTATCTGTCCCGGTTCAGAGTTGCCACATTATAAAGTTGGGCCACAAGCCAGAAAAAAAGAATTGGAATGAACCCGATTATAATGTGAGCCACGCCTCTGTTATTCTGAAAAGCCTCGCTCGGAAAACCCCCTCTGCTTACCTCATAATAAAATAAGACCCACAGAATTGTTGCCACCGAAGCACACCCATATGCCGCATAGGAACGGATGGGTATTCTTCTGTTTTTATTGATACCCAATTTATATTTTTCATTGCCAAAAATGATCGTTCTCCCTAGGTATAACTCACCTTCAACACAGTATAATACCTTTCTCCATTGGGTGCCTTAACGGTAATACTATCTCCCTCATCCTTACCAATCAGTGCCCTACCTAGGGCAGTCCGGACATTTAACTTGCCCTTTTCGAGATTGGCTTCAGGTTCCCCAACAATTTGGTATGTCACCTCCTTCCCTGATTCTTCATCTTCGAGACTGACAGTTGCCCCAAATTTGATTGATCCACTTAGCTGGGTAACATCTATTATTTCAGCCCTGGAAAGAATATTTTTCAGATATGATATTCGAGCTTCAATCAAACCCTGTTTTTCTTTGGCTGAGTGATATTCAGCATTTTCGCTCAGATCACCAAGGGCTCTCGCATCAGCGATAGCCTTAATGATTTGGGGTCGGTCAATCGAGACAAGCTTTTTCAGATCATCCTCAACATCTGAAACGCCTTTTTTGGTAATAAAAATCCTGTCCATAAAAAACTATTTTGATAAATTGACTTAAAAAGATTACTCCTTCAGATGAAGAAATAAAACCAAGAAGCCGATTGTTTAACCTAAATTAACTGAAAGAAATTAGAATTTAACCCACAACTTTAAATTTGCAACATTTAGAAACAGGGCAATACTAAAAAGACAATCAATAATTTGGCAATAGATTTTTTTTTGGAGATCTAGCGGTCTGGAATGACATACTTGATGTCAAAATGTAATTGCGAAGAGAGCTAGAGAAAATATTTTATATCTTCATAATTATTGCAAAATCATTAAAATTTATGAAAAGCCGTTAATTCTTCGAAATTAAGATCAGGCCTGTTGTTTGGCTACCTTCGAAGGTTAACCATTCGGTGCGGTTAATTCCGTTCCTTTCGGGAAAAGATTATGACTGAAATTGAACGCGAAGTAATGGAATTTGATGTCGTCATTGTTGGCGCAGGACCGGCAGGCCTTTCTGCAGCAATCAGGCTGAAACAAAATAACCCAGAATTGGAAGTTTGTGTTTTGGAAAAGGGGGCCGAAGTCGGATCTCATATACTTTCCGGAGCCGTACTTGATCCCATTGGGTTAAACACCCTGATTCCAGATTGGAAGAAGCGCAATGCTCCCCTGAACGTTCCTGTTACTGAGGATCGTTTCTACATTTTGGGAGAAGGTGGGCAAATCAGGGTACCAAATTGGTCCATGCCCCCTCTCATGAACAATCATGGAAACTATATCGTTTCAATGGCCAATGTTTGTCGATGGATGGCCGAACAGGCCGAAGAACTTGAAGTAGAAGTTTACCCCGGAATGGCCTGCTCAGAAATTGTTTGTGATGAAAATGACAGGGTTAGGGGGGTTATTGCCGGAGAATTTGGAAAACAACCCGATGGAACACCAGGAGATAACTATGAACCGGGTATTGAGGTTAAAGGCAAGTTTTTGTTTCTTTGTGAAGGAGCTCGGGGGTCTTTAACCAAACGGGTAATCGAAAAATACAAGCTGGGTGTGGGATCTGATTATCCCAAATTCGGGCTTGGCATGAAAGAAATCTGGGAAATTGACCCCGAAAAACACAAGCTTGGAAGTGTTACCCACACTGCCGGATGGCCGCTGAATTCGAAAACCGGAGGTGGATCGTTTCTTTATCACACAGAGAAAAATCAGGTGAGTTTGGGGTTTGTTGTCCATCTCAACTACGCCAATCCCTACATCTATCCCTACATGGAATTTCAAAGGTTCAAGCACCATCATTTGGTGAGCTCACTGTTGGAAGGAGGCAAGAGAATAGCCTACGGTGCCAGAGCCATTACCGAGGGGGGATGGCAGTCAATTCCCAAAACAACCTTTCCGGGGGGAGTTTTGGTAGGGTGTGCTGCCGGTTTGGTAAATGTACCAAGAATCAAGGGAAATCACAATGCCATGTTAAGTGGTATATACGCAGCAGATGCTGCCACGGAGGCATTGGCTCAAGGGTCGACAGATAGAGAATTGGTTGGTTATGAGCAAAACCTGAGAAACGGTCTCATTAGTAAGGATCTCAAGAAAGTAAAGAACGTAAAACCCCTATGGTCCAGGTATGGCCTTTATGGCTCCCTTGCCATTGGAGCATTTGATATGTGGTGTTCAACCCTGTTCGGCGGAAGTCCTTTTGGTACAATTAAGCATGGAAAATCTGATGCAGAAAGCACAGAACCAGCAAGTAAACATGAGGAAATAAAATATCCAAAGCCAGACGGCAAAATCAGTTTTGACCGGTTAACCAATGTAAGCTATTCTGGAACCAACCATGAGGAGGGTCAACCTGTCCATTTACAACTGACCGATCCGGAAATACCAATCGGATTTAATCTCCCGAACTACTCTGAACCAGCTCAAAGATACTGCCCTGCTGGTGTTTATGAGGTTCTAGAGACCAACGATGGTGAGAAAGAGTTTAAGATAAACTATCAGAATTGCGTACATTGCAAGACCTGTGATATCAAGGATCCAAGTCAAAATATCAACTGGTGTACACCCCAGGGTGGGGACGGTCCCAATTACCCCAATATGTAGATTAGGATGATATCATCACAGGAAAGTGAATTATTATTGAGGTTGAGGACACCTATAGTTCTGAACTATAATTTGAGATACTTCGGAAGAAACCATATTTCCTTGTTTGTGAAGGATTCTTGCCCGACTTAGTTTTTGATAATCTCAAGTGGAAGGATAATTAGTGTTGAATAAATTTATCCATGTTTGCCGAATAGTTTTGATGCTGGCTTTGGGTATTAGTTCCCCAATTAAGGCACAGGACTTTCTGGGAGATTTTCTAGCTGCCCAATTTGCGGTTGATGAGTATCGCTATGATGTGGCTGAAGAATACATTGAAAAATTACCTGAGGAGGCCTTTGAAAATCCCGAAATCCTTCAATTGGCCCTGAAGACCTCTGTAGGAATTGGAAAGATAGACCAGTCCATTACTTTGGCTGATCGCTTACTCGCGATGGACAGTGATTTTGTTTTGGCCCGTATTGTCAAGGTTATCGACCATTTTCACCTACATGAATATGGTGCAGTAGAAGATTCTCTTGAAGAAATCCCCCTGAATTTTCCTCTCAATTCCCTATTGCTGGGATGGGCTTCGTATGGCGAAGGTTTAGTGGAGGAATCATTGGAAATTTTCAAGGAAGGACTCGAAGAGGATGCGAGTTTCCTGAGCGATTTTTCCATGAGTCTGGTACATGCCTCAACTGGTAATTTTGATCTGGCACTGGATACCTTGGGTGAGCTCACAAATTACCCTCAAGCCCTTCAAAACGAGGTGCTTTATTTGAAGACGGGTATTTTACTCAAGCAGGGCAAGTTTGATCAGGCAAGGGAGGATCTTGATCTGGTAATTTTATCAGATATTGAACCCAGAAAAATTCGGTTTTTACACCTTGAGGAATATCTGACATCTGGTAATACTTCCGACCTTGATCTCGTAATTTCTGCCCAGGAAGGTATTGCCAAGCTACTATCTGCTGTTGGCAGAATAGCGACCAATAATAATGATGCTTCAGGTGATACTCTTGCTTTGTTCCGGCTGGCAAGTTACCTTGATCCAGAAGATATTTCTCTTGCTTTTTTTGCCAGCAGAACCCTCTTGTACCTTGAAAGCCATGAACTGGCTTTAAAACTCATTGAAGAATTCTTGCCTGGCAATCCCTATTTTCAGGCTGCCTCAGCCTTACAGGCTGAAATTTATTATGATAGCGGAGATTATGAACAAAGCTTATCTATTGTAGAAAAGGCACTTGAACTTTATCCAACTTCGGTTGATTTGTGGTATCTGGCAGGTGAGCTGAGTTATAACGAAGGTGAATATGATGAAGCTCTTGTTAGCATTGACCAGACCCTGGAATTGGCAAAGGAAGTCAATCGTGATAATTGGGATATTTATTTCCTGAGAGGATCAATTTACTATTTCCTTGACGAGTGGGATAATGCCGAAGTCGACTGGAGGGCAGCCTTGGAATTATCCCCGGATAATGCACTAATTCTAAATAACCTTGGTTACACTCTGGCGGATCGGAATATCAAACTTGAAGAAGCAGAGGATTTTATCAGAAGGGCAGTGGAAACAGAGCCAGACAATGGTTACTACGTTGATTCGCTGGGTTGGGTTTTATATCGTCGTGGAAAATTGAACGAAGCATTGGAATATTTGCAAAGGGCTGACCGCCTAACTCCCAATGAGCCCGAGGTTATAGACCATATTGCTGATGTATATTGGTCTTTGGGTGAGGAAGAATTGGCGACGAGAGAATGGGAAAGGGCTTTGGAAAACGAACCATACGAATCACTTGAAAAGAAAATTCAGCTTAAACTCATGTTTGGTTTGGAAGAAGGTATTAAAAAATTTGAAGAGCAATAAACGCCCCACTGTGATGAAGGGTATAGCTCATGCAAAAATTAACCTTTCACTGCATATTACAGGCAAACTTCCAAATGGCTATCATAAACTCGATAGCTTGGTTGTTTTTACCGAGTTCGGAGATATTCTTGAATTAAGACGAGCAAACAAATTTATTCTCACAACCTGTGGAACTTTCAATAGAGAACTTCCGCCCTCATCAGAAAATATTATTCTTGCAGCACTTCAAATTCTCGAAGGAGCAAGTACTGAATTCAAGATAAATCTGGAAAAATCCATACCCGTTTCAGCCGGATTGGGCGGAGGGTCCACAAATGCTGCCCAAGCTCTGAAACTAGCAGCCGCATTACTGGAATGTCCCTTACCCAACGATTCCGATAAAATAACTTCAGTTGGTTCCGACCTACCTGTGTGTCTCACAGGCAAGCCCGCTTTGGTGAGGGGATTTGGGGAAAAAATTACAATCCTGGATCGGTTTTTTGAGTTTCCAATTCTGCTTGTAAATCCAAATAAGCCAGTACCAACCGGGGATGTTTACAAACAACTGTCTGCTGTGAACAATCCACCACAAACTTCTTATCCGGTTGAGGGAAACAAATGTGATGTCATAGACTGGTTAAAGGAACAGCGGAATGACTTGGAAGCCCCTGCCTTTGATCTTTGCCCTGAAACTAAGGATGTTCTCTTTAGTCTAAGAAAACAGGAGGGGTGTTTATTGGCAAGAATGTCAGGCTCAGGCGGAACCTGTTTCGGTATTTTTCAAACCATGGAACAGACATCTGTTGCCGCGAGGAAAATAAAAATCGGCATTCCAGAATGGTGGGTACAACCCACTCGAATCCTTCCACAATAATCAGTTTTTTCGTGAAACGGAATTATCAGCCAGGTTTCTTAAAAATTCTGCAATTTGGTTATTCGGTAACTTTTCCAGACACTCCTTGGCTCTTTCTGACCAGCCAAAGGCCTGCATCCTTACCTCTTCAATAATTCCCCTTGATTTCAAAAGCGTTAAGGCCTGTTCCAGATCTCCATCCACAATGACTTTATTTTCAAAAACCCTCTTCCAGAAAGCTGTTTCCTTTTTGTCAGCCTGTTCAATGGCAAGGATAACTGGGAGGGTTACTTTCCCTTCCTTAAAATCATCTCCTACATTCTTGCCTAAATCTGGGGATAATCCTTCATAGTCCAACAAATCATCCATTATCTGGAATCCAATACCCAAATAATTTCCAAATTCCGTTAATCCCTGGATTTGCTGATCGTTTCCACCTCCTACTATGCCTCCAACCGCTGTAGATGCTGAAAATAACGCCGCTGTTTTTCCTTGTATCACAGTCAGATAGGTGTCCACGTTGATGGAGGGGTTGTTCTGGTTTACGAGTTGAAGAACTTCTGCTTCAGCGATGGTTGCGGAGGCATCAGACAAGACGGCAAGCGAACGAAGCGAATCTGCAGAAACCATAAGTTGAAAGGATCTGGCAAACAGATAATCACCAACCAGAACAGAGGTTTTATCATCCCATAGATAATTGGCAGCGGGTTTCCCCCTTCTTTGCTTGCTTTGATCCACCACATCATCATGAACAAGGGTAGCGGTATGTACAAACTCCACAGCAGCGGCCAAATTCAAATGGTTTTCACCTTCATATCCCAATAATCTGGCTGAAGAAAGAGTGAGTAAGGGCCGGAATCTTTTACCCCCACTGCCAAAAATATGAAGCAGTACCTGATTTATCCTGTCAACAAGTTCGGAATCTGATCGGTCCTTGATGATCGTCTCGACTTTAGCCAAATCCGTTTTCAGGACTTCAGGCACTTTTAGAGCATTCCTTGTGGTTGTTTTGTTTGTCATATCCAAATTTTTAATTAATTTGTTTCTAGGCTAATATAGGAAACCAAATGAAAGAACTATACCGAACCAACGATCCAACAGAATTATCTTTTGCAACGGCTATACTAGAGGGTGAGGGCATCAAAATCTTCATATTGGATTCCCATATGAGTGTATTGGAAGGTCAAATTGGTATTCTCCCGAGAAGACTTATGGTAGCCGATGAGGATTTGGAACAAGCTCGTCGTATCCTGAAAGATTGTGACTTTGACCTGGCAGACCGAAATTAGATAAATTGGCTAAAAGGTAATACATTCAAAGCTAATTGGAAAACACTCATACTTACTATTTTGGCACACCATCATCAGTCATAAAAATCCAAAGTGACTATTGTAATTCCATTCCTGTGGGTGGAAATTTTAACTCCATCAGCTATGCGTCTAACCAAATATCCAGCTAAATCTGTTACGGAATCAGGATCTTCCAGCATTTGTTCGGGGGTAGGAGGTTTGTTAACAATTCTGAACCCCATACCAGTATATGTTATCTTTACTGTACACCCTGATTGATAAAATCTAGCCGAAAGTGAAATTTTGTTTTTATCCCTAGCAATCAAATCGTGTCCGGCTATAACATCAACCAGTTCATTCAATGAATGAATTATACGCCCGACAGTTTCAGGGGATGAGCCCCAAGCTTTCCCCAACTCCCAGACCATCTTGTCCAATTGTTTATGCCATCCTTCAATCAAGTGAACCTCATACGTGAGTTTTTTTCTGCTGTTAATCAGAAAAACAGCATTCAGGAAAATTGCAATACTCAGTGATAAGGCCAGAGGTGTTGAAAACAGGGCAAAATAAAATGCATCCTCATCGGCCAATCTTGCCAATAAACCTGACCCAACGCCTCCAATTATCGCCAACCCTATGGCAATTGTTCGACGACTATCCAAAAGCCTCAGCATAAGAATTCGGAGGCCTGTAATAGTTATGAAACCTCCTACGAATACCAGAATGGCTCCCACTACGGTTGTCGACAAGCTGTTCCAAATGTATGGAACCGGTGGGAAAAAGGCGAGTATAATAAACAATCCACCGAGTATGAAAGCTACAATTCGGCTAACAATTCCAGACGTTAAGGCCAAGCCAACAGCAGGTCCTGAACTTGTTTGTGAAATGCCATTGATGAATGAAATAACAATATTGGTTAAACCCTCTGCTACCAACCCTCTTCTAACCCCCTCAATATCCGGTCTCTTCCATGAAGCGTCATAGGATTTCTGAGCCACCGTCATAATACCGAAACAATTGAGGGAGAGAGCTATCCCAACTATGGCAAAATCAGGAATCATTCTCCAGTCGAACTTCCAACCAAATTCCCCAATTGGTGGTATGGAAAACAAATCAGAAGTTACAATTGCTATCAGATCCTCTGTTGGAACCAAACCGACCCAAATGGCCAATAATTGACCGAGAATTAGCCCAGTTATAACAGCAAAGGTTTTGAATATTGAAGGAGCCCAGATTGTCAACCCAATAATGAAGGCGAGTGTGGAAAACCCAACCGCGGCATATAGAGGATCGTTTTCGAATTCCGTCCCTATGCCCAAGATGTTCTGAAGGCCTAATAAACCAACCTCAATACCGATTACAAAAACTGCCAATCCGGCGATTTCAACCGGAATTATCTCCTTCAATCGGGTGATAATCGTGCTCACCATGATTTGAACCAATCCAACTACACTTAGCATGCCGAAGGCAAGTCCCAAACCACCCATTTGGGAGGCCATGGCCATGGCCGGAAATGCGGCAGAAGTCGTATGCATCGGAACAAACAGGCCTATTCCAATCTGGTGCTTGTTCAGGGTCTGCAGAATAACTCCCACACCGGCAGAAATCATGGTCAAGGCGACAAGGTGGATCTGCTCTTCAATTTCCAGCCCCAAAGTTCTCCCCAGAACCAAGGGCAGGGTCATAATTGTCCCAAGAAGGGAAAGTTGTTGAATGGCCGCGAAAAAGGCTAGAGGTAAGGGAGGCTTGTCGTTAACCCAATACTTTATACTATCTGGTTGCTGCAAATTTTGTCTCCGACTGGAAACCCTATTCTCGTTTTGAGAACTTGTTAACCTGAAACCAAGTTAAAAAGTAACCCCCCGTAATCTGAGGTATCACTCAATTAGATTAAAGGTGTTTTTTCAACTTAACCCAAAAATCTTTTCCTTCAACTGCAGTTTTTGTTTTTTCATTTCGGCAATCTGAATATGATCAGGAGAGGGCGCCTTTTCGGCTTGCTCGACTCTCTCGGAAAGTTCTTTGTGCTTTTGCTTAAGTGCTTCAAGATATTCCATTTCTGACATTTGCTAAATTGCTCCTTTTTCCTCGAAATTTTGTATTCAAGATATTTTGAATCTACGGATAACTATACATCATAAGTTGTGAAATGTAATAATGAATTTTGGACTATTTATACACGGAATCGGGTTTTGAAAAAATGATGAACTACCATGATTTTCCCCTATTTTCCTGTATCAGAAAGAGAACTGATATAAACCGCAACATTAAGGTCATTGAAAAAACTTTTTCTCCTCTCAAAGACAAAAAACTACTTGATATTGGTTGTGGTAAAGGGAGTTTGCTCAAGGCTCTGGAAAACAGGTTGGCCCTGCCAACAGGTATTGATGTGAATAAACAATCGCTGACTGAAGCGAGAAGGCGATGTCCAAAAGCTGAAATTTTGCTTACAGGTGCGGGCGAAATGGCTTTTGATAATAATGTTTTTGATGGAGCCATTATTCAAAACACCCTGCATCATATACCTGAACATGAGATTCAGAAGAGCTTGCAAAAAGCACTGGGATTTACCATACCCGGCCACCCGGTATTAATCTTGGAACCACTTAACTTTGGCAGTTATTTTGAAATCTTCAAACCCCTGGAGGATGAAACCGATGTTTGCCAAAAAGCCTTGAATCAATTACATCGATTTGTTGAAAGTAAGATGGGGCGGTTAAAGGATGCCTTCGAATATATGACTTACGTCAGAGTCAACAGTTTAGAAAGCATAATCAACGAGGCAATTTCCGTTGACCCACGGAGGGAGAAAAGGGCTAGATCGGTAACCAATGATATGGAAAACCTGTTTCACAAACTCGTTGAAAAGCAAGACGGATTCCTGGTTCTCGAACAACCAATGATCGCTTTTGTTCTGACCGAATTCTGATTTTGGAAAATCTCACCCTGTTGGCTGTACGTGATCAATAAAAGGCGTTCGTTGCATTCAAGGCATTTTCAATTATGAAATCCCTTCTTGGGGGTACATCCTTACCCATCAGCTTGATAAGTAGATCATTTGCTTCCGCTACATCCTCAACCTTAACTTGCAGGAGAACTCTTTCAGTTGGATCAAGGGTGGTTTCCCAGAGTTGGTCGGGATTCATTTCTCCCAGGCCTTTGTATCTTTGAAGTGAAAGACCCTTTTGTCCAATTTCCAGAATCTTTGCCAGCAACTGTGAAGGTGCGAAAATCTTTTCAGTCTTCTGTCTAACTATCAACTCCGCAGGATATTGGTAGACACTTTCCAAATCCTTAGCCACGGAAACCAGTTTCTGGCATTCTGGAGTAACCAGGAAACTCCTTCTCAGGGTCTGTAATTCTTCAACACCTCGTAAGGTTCTTCGAAACGTTAGTCCGCCATCCTGGGCAGGGCGGCCACTCCACCCTTGCTCATATTCCAGTGCTGCCATATTCAATCTGTCGGAAACCTTGTCGGCGGCCTGTTGAGGATTGGCTTTGAGGTCCCTGGAAAAGATATCAGCTATAGCTCCATGCTCAATTGCAGGAAGCCAGTGGTTTGCTCGAAATTTACCTAGTATTTTATTCAGTTCCTGGGCCTGGTTAATCACTCGGATCAAATCTGCTGCAGCAAGAGTTTCTCCTGTTCCCAAGCGTAGCAAAGCCCCTTCACTTCCTGCCTGAACAAGAAAATCATCCAGTTCATTCTGATCCTTGAGGTAAGTCCCCGAATTGCCTCTCTGAACCTTGTAAAGTGGCGGTTGGGCTATGTAGAGATAGCCATTTTCAATGATTTCCGGCATTTGACGGAAAAAGAAGGTGAGTAAAAGAGTACGAATGTGAGCTCCATCAACATCAGCGTCGGTCATGATGATAATTCTGTGATATCTCAATTTCTCAATATCGAATTCATCTCTACCAATGCCTGCCCCGAGAGCAGTGATCAATGTTCCGATTTGTTCATTGCCCAGCACTTTATCTATCCTGGCTCTTTCAATGTTAAGTACTTTTCCCCGTAAGGGCAAAACAGCCTGATTTGTTCTTGTTCTTCCCTGCTTGGCTGATCCTCCTGCTGAATCTCCCTCAACAATAAACAATTCCGAATTTCTGGGATCCTTCTCTTGGCAATCCGCAAGTTTCCCGGGAAGCGATGCAATGTCCAGCGAGGATTTTTTTCTGGTAAGTTCTCTGGCTTTTCTGGCAGCCTCCCTGGCCTCAGCGGCCTGACTAATCCTGATCAGAATGTTCTTGGCAACTGCCGGATTTTCCAGAAAATACTCCATCAACTTTTCCGACACCAATGTAGACACCGCTGTTTGGACATCGGTAGAAACCAATTTGTCCTTGGTTTGGGAACTAAAATCCGGTTCAGGTCTTTTGATTGAAATAACGCAAGTCATACCCTCCCGGATATCATCACCGTTGAATCGGGTTTTGATTTGACGGGAAGATTGTCCATATTCTGCTGCATAGGAATTAACTGTTCTGGTTAAAGCTGCTCGAAAGCCGGCAACATGGGTTCCCCCATCTGCCTGTGGAATGTTGTTGGTGTAGGGCATAATCAGTTCATGGTAGGAATCGTTCCACCAGAAGGCAATTTCCACCCCAACCTTGTCCATTTCACCTGTGATTAGGACTGGTTCTTCCAGAAGAGGTGTTCGAGAGGCATCAAGGTAAGATACAAACTCCTTGACACCTCCTTCTGAGAAGAAATTTTCTTCCCGGGGTTCATTCTCCCGTTCATCACGGAGCAAAATATTCAGTTGGGTATTCAGAAAGGATAGTTCCCTGAATCTTTTCTCAAGACGGTCCCATTCATAGTTTGTGTTATTGAACCTATCAAAACTGGCTTTAAATTTTACCTTTGTACCTGTTTTGTCTCCACAGGAACCCTGTTCCTTCAAGGGTTCAACAGCTTCCCCATTTTCGAAGCGTACAAAATATTCCTTCCCGTTTCGCCAAACGGTTACTTCCAACCAATCCGACAGGGCATTTACAACTGAAACACCGACTCCATGAGTTCCGCCCGAAACCTTATAACTGTTGCTGTCAAATTTGCCTCCTGCGTGCATTTGGGTCATTATTACTTCTACAGCTGATTTTCCTTCTTCTTCCATAATGCCGACGGGGATACCCCGGCCATTGTCTTCAACCGAAACACAACCGTCATCATGCAGAACAATTTTGATTTGATCGGCGTGGTCTGCGAGGGCCTCATCAACTCCATTGTCTGCGACTTCGTAGATCAGATGATGAAGACCGTCTCCATTCTGTACATTACCTATATACATGCCAGGTCTTTTCCGGACACCCTCAAGTCCCTTTAGGACCTTGATTTTCTCTTCATCGTATGTTTCTGTTTCAGGTAGATTTTCTGCCAATTTTCTCTCCTAGCTTCTGTTCCTCAAAATATACTCTTTTTGGAGAAAAAATAAAACCTTCAAGGCCATGTTTTTGACCCTTTTTTGTATCTATTTTGCCATAATCGAATCAGAACCCAATTCCATGCTTTTCGCATAATTTACTGAGCTCCAAAAAGAGCCGTAAAATTAGTTGGGGCAATCAGGAAAAATTTTCCAAAATTCTCAGGTTATTGTATGCCCGTAAACAGTCCCAAGTGAAAGCAATCCTTTGGCAAGGCCTATATGATTGTGGATGTCTCCTCATGTGACGAATGTCCTATCAGTAGTTGGATTGTAACTATCCAACACGCAATCGGTTTAAGTGTGGCTAATCTTGCTTCACACTTGGGGGGGGTCAAGAAACAGTGCTTATAATAATGAGAATATTGGCCTCATTGACATTAAACCAACTCACCAAAGTGGCTTGGCCAAGGGTGTTTAGGCAATAATACCGCAGGAGGGCTTGATAAATTAAATCGCAATTAAGCAAATCAAGGTATAATATTTTTACGATGAGTTGCCTAAATTCAGCGAAGCGGTATTTTTCTTGCTACCAGTTATTGAATAATTTGTATGCATTTTAGTTTTCGATTTCTTCGGCAATATCTGATACTTTCCCCATTCCTTTGAGGAGATGTCAGTGCTCCCTTCGGATAAATACGTAGGTACCCAACACCAAGGATGAACATTATGAACATCAGACTTCGACAAGCAAAATTAATTGACAGAGATAAAATTTATCAATGGCTGGCCTGTTCCGATGCAACATCCGAAATGCTTGGACCGCCAACTTTTCCAGATACCCCGGTACCTACCTACGAGGAGTTTTGTAAAGACTACAATGAAGAAGCATTCCGCGATTATGGCGAATTTCGTTTGTTCCTAATTGTGGTGGATAAGGAAGAAATCGGGGCAATTAGTTATTTCATAAGAGATGAGGTTGCTGAATTGGACTTGTGGATTGCCAAAAGGAAAAACTGGAATAATGGTTACGGCTCAACTTCCTTAAAATTGGCCATAGAAAAGCTATCCGATGATAATTCGATTAACACATTAATTATAAGGCCATCTGCTCGAAATCCTCGTGCTGTGTCTGCTTATCAAAAAGCTGGATTCGAAATGTATAACTCGGACAAGCACCTCATTCCACAGTGGTGTTTGACAGAAAATCTGGATTATGATGACGCTGTTGTTCTGGTTCAATTTACAAATGAGATTTCTAAAAATGGAGGAATTTGAATAAATCCCCCTTTGAATGACTCCCTTTTTTCTTGAAGAACAAAGCTCCTGACTGCTATAAGGACGGTTTGTCGTTCCTCGAGAGTAATTTGCAAAAGGTTAAAAATGGGAAATGATTCCGAAACTGCTTTTTTGATCATTGATGTCCAGAATGATTTTTGTCCGGGTGGAGCTTTGGCTGTCCCAGAAGGTGATGAAATTATTGACACTATTAATAAGCTCTTGCCAAGGTTTGCTGCCAAGGTATTTACACAGGACTGGCATCCAAAGAGCCATACCTCATTCGCCTCAAACCACAAAAACAAGGCAATTTACGAAAACATAGCTTTACCTTACGGAGAACAGGTCTTGTGGCCTGATCATTGTGTACAAGGGAGCAGGGGAGCGGAGTTCCATAAGGACCTGATGACTGATCAGGCTGATATGATCATCAGAAAGGGGTTCCGTAAAGAAATAGACAGCTACTCGGCATTTTTTGAAAATGATCGAAAGACCTCGACAGGATTGGATGGCTATTTTTCAAGCAGAAAAATTACAAAGATCGTATGCGCCGGGCTTGCAACAGATTTTTGTGTGTACTTCTCTGCTATAGACGCCAAAAAACTGGGTTATCAGGTAACCATATTGATGGATGCCTCAAGAGCTATTGATTTGGACGGTTCCTTGAATACGGCTATTGATGATATGCAATCCAAAGGTATTGTTCTTACTACCACCAAAGAATTTCTTGCATAAGTCACATCTGATGTTTACTCCCAACGTTGACATTGCTACAAGGGTCTATAACCATAACTGGAAAATTGACCCCATCGTCAGGTCCTTGATCGACACTGATTTCTATAAATTGCTGATGTGCCAATTTGTCCTGGAAAATTGCCCCAAGGTTCGAGTCGTATTCAATTTGATTAACAGGACAAGCGCCGTTCCTCTGGCAGAATTGATTGACAGGAAAGAGTTAGAAGAACAGTTGGATCATATCAGAACCCTGAGACTTTCAAGAGGAGAGTCAACCTGGTTAAGGGGAAATGTCTTTTACGGGAAAAGACAAATGTTTCGCCCGGAATTTATTGATTGGTTTGAAAAACTGCAACTGCCCCCGTATCACCTTGAGGTTAGGGATGGTCAATTTGAACTGTCTTTCGAGGGTAACTGGCCTGAGGTTATGCTGTGGGAAATACCCGCTTTAGCAGTCCTGACCGAACTTCGCTCTCGGTCTATATTGAAAAGGCTTGGCCGGTTTGAATTACAGGTACTTTATGCCAGGGCAATGGCCCGGGTTTGGGAAAACACCCTGCGTCTCGGTAAACTGGAAAACCTTCGGTTAGCTGATTTCGGAACTCGAAGGAGGCATTCCTATCTTTGGCAAGATTGGTGCGTCCAGGCTTTGAGCGAAGGTTTGGGAAATAAATTTATTGGTACATCAAATTGTCTTATTGCCATGCGAAGAGAGGTGGAGGCCATAGGAACAAGTGCCCATGAGCTTCCTATGGTTTATTGTGCACTTACCGATACTGATGAAGATTTGGCAAATGCCCCTTATCAACTTCTAAAGGATTGGCAAAAAGAATATGATGGTAATCTTAGGATAATCCTTGCTGATACGTACGGGACAGAACAGTTATTGAATAATGCTCCAGACTGGCTTTCCAAATGGACTGGAATCAGAATAGATTCAGGAAATCCTGAAAAAATGGGTGAGATTGCCATCAATTGGTGGGAACAAAGAGATGAAGACCTCAGCCAAAAACTGTTGATTTTTTCGGATGGGCTGGGTGTTGATAAAATTGAGGAACTTTATAACCAATTTTCTGGACGAGTCAGGTTGAGTTTTGGGTGGGGCACCCTGTTAACCAACGATTTCAGAGGCTTTGCACCACAAGATGGTTTGGCACCAATCTCATTGGTCTGTAAAGCAGCCAGTGCCAACGGTCGCCCGACCGTAAAACTCTCTGATAATCCCAATAAAGCAATGGGACCTAATAATTTAATCACACATTACCGGGAAATTTTCGAAGTTGGCAACCAGGATCCCATTGAAGTCCTTGTTTAAGGGAGTTCGGGCAATAATGATTGCAAGATTTATTGAATTTTCATACACTTGGGATACTTCTCTCTAGGGACAATAAATAACTGATACCGAAAATCTGGCTTCAATTTCCCGAAACCAGAAATTTTCCAGAATAATTAGTCGAGCAATGAATCCAACCAGGATAAACGGCCCCCAAAGGACACCTGAAAAGAAAGTTCCGCGGAAAATAAAGAAACCCAGACCTCCATGGTTTTGGGCAAGAGTAAGCAAATTGGTTCTCAAGTCCATCTGGGCTTTTGGCTGGCGAATTGGAACTGTCTTATTCCTTATTCTAGCCATATCGACAGCTTATTACTATTCGTCCCTGCCAGCTGCAGAGAGTTTGGTGGATGGTCGAACCAAGGGCTCTATAACCTTTTTTGACCGGAACAGGAAAATTTTCTCCTGGTGGGGGGAGCAATTCGGTGGAAAATTGACTGTTGATACTGTTTCGCCTCACTTGATCAATGCCATTATTGCTGTCGAAGACAAAAGATACTACAGACATTTGGGTATCAGTCCTAGGGGAATAATTGGCGCCATAATCATCAATGTGAGAGAAGGTAGGTCGCCCTTCGTAGGACATGGTGGTTCAACAATTACACAGCAGGTTGGTAAATTGCTGTGTTTCAATAACCCTTATGATTCCGAAAAATGGGCCACACCACAGGATTATGAGAAATCCTGCCGTACAAACACCCTTTGGAGAAAAGTCAAGGAAATTCCTTTTGCCCTGGCTATGGAATTTAAATATACCAAGGATGAAATCCTAATGGTTTACCTTAACCGGGCATACCTAGGAGCAGGTGCAACTGGCTTTGAGGCTGCAAGCCAAAGATATTTTGGCAAAAGAGCTAGATCATTAACTTTGGGCGAAGCAGCTCTTCTAGCCGGACTTCTGAAAGCACCTACCAGATATGCCCCAACCAGAAACCTTACAATTTCCCAGGAAAGGGCAAATCTGGTTGTTTCCCTGATGGAGGATCAGGGATATATATCTCCAAATGCAGCTCGGGATGCGATCAACAAGCCTGCTCAACTCTTTCCAGAATCAACGAACAAATCTGGAGGTCACTATGTTGACTGGATTTTACAAACAGCTCCAGGTTTCCTTACCTACGATACGCGTGAAGATGTTGAAATCCAGACCACATTTGACCTGACAATTCAAAGGGCCCTGGAGGATGCCGTAAGGGAAGTCTTTTCCACGAAAATATATAAAGGATCAAACGCAGAACTTGCCGTGGTTACCATGTCTCAGGAGGGAGCAGTGTTAGGTATGGTAGGTGGTAAAAACTTTGAGGCTTCTGGATTATTTAACCGGGCAGCAAATGCCTACCGGCAAACTGGTTCCCTGTTTAAACCCATTGTATTTGCGGCTGGTTTGGAATCCGGTCTGAATTTTCGGGACACCTATACCGACCAACCAATATCTGTTGCTCTGGAAAATGGTAAAACCTGGGTTCCCAGAAATTACGAAGGTCAATATTTTGGAAACGTTACTCTTACCGAGGCCCTGGCTAGATCCTTGAATTCCGTAGCCGTGCAAATTCTACTGGATGTAGGTCGAGACCGTGTTGTAACTATTGCCAAAAATCTTGGCCTGGAAAGTGATCTGGTAGGCGGGCCAAGCCTTGCCCTAGGTACATCCGAGGCAACACTCCTTGAGATGACAGGGGTGTACACAGGAATTTTGAGTGGTGGCTGGGAAGTCATTCCTTACGGGATTGAAGAAATTCGCCTTAAGGGAGAAAATGATGTTTTGTTTAGTCTTCAGGGTAAATCAGGGCAAAGAGCTATTTCTGGAAATACTGCCAGACAACTAGTTTACATGTTGAACCAGGTAATTGAGCATGGCACTGGACAAAGGGCCAAAATGGAAAATTGGCAAAGTGCTGGTAAGACAGGAACAACGCAATCAGCGAAGGATGCATGGTTTATCGGTTTTACCGGTAAATATATTACAGGTGTCTGGATGGGTTATGACAATAACACGCCTTTGAAGAATGTTACTGGTGGAGGCCTACCTGCAGAAATCTGGCGTTTGGCTATGGAGAAAATTCATAAAGATTTGCATCCTGTCCCCTTGCTTTGATACTCCTACAAACTGAAAAGTAAGTAAGTTCTTTGGAGCAAATTGAAGGTATGCTATTACAGGTCTCTGCCAATAGTATCAGATTTGGCTTTCAATTAACAATTTTTGGAGTTGAGAATGAACACAATTGAAGAAAATCTTGAAAAAATGGGAGTTGTATTACCACCAATGTCAAAACCCGTTTTCAATTATATCCCCTATGTCGTAGTAAACAATCTTGTTTTTGTTTCGGGACAGGTTCCCCTTGAAGGTAAAAATATGACAAAGGGAAAGTTGGGGGATACAATGGCTGTGGAAGAAGGTGTGAAGGCTGCAAGAATTTGCGCAATCAATCTTCTTGCTCAGGTCAAGGATGCTTGTGATGGTGATTTGGAGCGATTGGAGAGGGTAGTGAAACTAACCGGATTTGTTAACTCAACCCCTGATTTTGGTCAACACCCTGCAGTTATCAACGGGTGTTCTGATTTTTTTGTTGAAGCCTTGGGAGAAAAAGGAAGACATGCTCGATCTGCAATTGGTATGGCTGATCTGCCATTTGGTGTACCGGTTGAAGTTGAGGGTATTTTTCAGATCAAACCCTAAGCGATTTGTTTGGATCTGATTTATGTTAATCTTGTTCACCAATTATGGATAAACCCCTTGATATCAAAGTGATGGCTTGTCAAGCTATCAAGGATATCCCTGAAGGCGAGTGGGATTCCTGTGCGTGTCCAGAAACAACGGAAGGGAGACCATTTGATCCATTCATAACCCATCGGTTTCTACTGGCCCTCGAAATTTCAAAATCGACTTCTCCTGAAGCTGGTTGGGTACCTTGCCATCTCGTGGTATCGGAAGGTGGCGGAATTATAGCTGTCATGCCATTTTTCGCCAAATTCAACAGCATGGGTGAGTTCATATTCGATTATTCCTGGGCACAGGAATATGAGCTTTTGGGAGAACCATATTATCCCAAATTACTTTCAGCTGTCCCTTTTACTCCCGTAACAGGTCAGAGATTCCTGATTAAGCCTGGGCATGAATCAATCGGGACAAGTGCCTTGGTTCAAACTATGAAGAGTATCGTCAAGGGACAATCTTTTTCATCTGCGCACATTAATTTCTGTACAATAGAAGAGGTTGCTCTGGGCAAGGAGTATGGGTTGTTGCATAGAACGGGATATCAATACCGATGGACCAATCCAGGTTATCAGAACTTTGATCAGTTTCTTAACGAATTATCCTCTCGGAAGCGTAGGAATATCCGTCGTGAAAGGAAAAATCTTCAATCCTTCGGGGGGAAAATCACGTTATTAAACGGTAGTGAGATCAAGGAGCACCATTGGGATTCATTCTGGTTGTTTTATCAGGAAACAGGAATGAGAAAATGGGGATATCCATACCTGACAAGAGAGTTTTTCAGTCTTGTAGGGGAAACAATGGCTGAAGATATCCTCCTGATTTTGTGTGAAAAGGATGGATCTCCCATAGCTGGTGCCCTGAATTTTATTGGCAGGGAAAAACTTTTTGGCAGGTATTGGGGATGTTCTGAATATCAGGATTTTCTACATTTTGAATTATGTTATTATCAGGCCATGGACTATGCCATTGAACATGGCTTGGAATTTGTTGAAGCAGGTGCAGGTGGGCACCATAAATTGGCACGTGGATATTTGCCCTTCAAGACCCACTCACTGCACTGGATAGGGCATAGGGGATTTCATGGGGTACTTAGCAACTATCTGTTTAGGGAAAGAGAAGTGGTTTCTCAGGAAATCAGGCAATTAACTGAAGCAGGTCCGTATAAGAAGGAATAAGCAATTAATGATCGAATTACTAACTGAAGATGAACGAAAATCTGTTCTGGCGGAAATGGAACAATCAGGATGGGAATACCTCGGTGCAAATGACGCGCTGACAAAGTCCTTTAAATTCAAGAATTTTATTGAAGCTCTTGGCTGGATCATGGAAGTTGGATTGGTTTCTGAAAAACTCAACCATCATCCCGAAATCCACAATGTGTATAACAGGGTCAGGTTAACCCTCACCACTCACAGTGCCAAGGGATTGACCCACCTTGATGCAAGGCTTGCCAAAAGAATTGACAAATTAAGGCAACAACTAACCCATTAAGGGATGATCACCAATCTAAAATCACTCCAAAATAACTTAGATTTGTTCAAGAAGGGTTTCAGCTGCTGAAATTTCACAGACTCCGGGGCTAGCTTCAACATTGAGTTGCTTGACAACACAATCTTCAACATAAATCGTAAATCTTTTTGATCTACCGACCAATCCAACTGCAGGAGCAGAAAATTCCATCCCGATCGCTTTTATGAACGACCCCTCTGCGTCTCCCAAAAACTGAATACCTGCTTTCTTGACATCCAGGCTCTTTTCCCATGCCTGTATCACAAAGGGATCGTTAACCGATATACAGATTATTTTAGTTATCCCTTTATCGGCAAGTTTTTCCGCATTTCTGACAAAACTCGGAACGTGTGAGACTGAACAGGTAGGAGTAAATGCGCCTGGTACAGCGAAAATGACCACCTTTTCACCCCCAATCAATTCATTCAAGGATACTTCTTCAGGTCCTTTCAGGCCAAACTGCAACAATTTTGCTTCAGGTAACCTGCTTCCAATTGAAATTTCCATAATTTTCCTTCTTTTTTCTTTGCCACTAAAATTAAGTATTTACTCTATTTATAAATAGAGTTGATACCATTTAGGAATGATTTATGGAAAATGTAGTTGTTGTTGGAGGTGGGCAGGCGGGATTATCTGTTGTTTCCAAGTTGCGTTCGCTAGGTTATCCGGGAGGGATAACCATGATTTGTGGAGAACCGGAATTACCCTATCAAAGACCTCCTCTCTCAAAGAAATACCTGACTGGTGAACTGGAAAAGGAGCGACTTTATCTACGCCCGGAATCATATTACACGGAAAACAATATTGATTTGATGCTTGGTTCTCGCTGCGAAGAACTTAATATCAACTCTTCTACAGTCATGGTGAATGGTCAGACTGTTGCATATGACCATCTTGTACTGGCAACCGGTTCCTATCCTACCAAATTACCTACCCGTCTTGGAGGTGATTTGGAAGGCCTTTATTACATCAGGGATCTTGCCGATATCGCCGCCCTGCAACAGGAAATTGAAAAAGACAGGAAAGTGCTTGTTGTGGGTGGTGGATTTATTGGATTGGAAGTTGCTTCAGCCCTGATATCCAAGGGGCTAAACGTAACCATAGTAGAAGCAGCAGAAAGGATTATGCAACGTGTTGTTGCACCAGAAACATCCTCTTTCTTCCGAAATCTCCATAACAACAAGGGTGCAAGGTTGCTTGAAGGTGTTGGTCTTAATCAATTGCTTGGTGAGAAACGTGTTAATAAGGCCGAGTTGTCGAATAACGAAGAATTGGATGTTGATTTTGTAATTGTGGGAATTGGTGTCCGTCCCGACGATGCGCTGGCAGAAGCTGCCGGGTTGGAAGTATCAAATGGTATTAGGGTAAATAAAAAAGGACAAACTTCACAACCCAACATCTGGGCCACGGGTGATTGTACCTCATTTCCTTGGGAAGATACCTTTATCAGGTTGGAAAGCGTACAAAACGCAATTGATCAATCAGAAACAGTGGCTTCCAATATTATGGGTTCTGATAAGGATTATCAGTCCGTACCATGGTTTTGGACCGACCAATATGAAGCCAAGCTTCAAATCTCTGGCCTGGGTACCGGATATACCAAAATAATCACTAGGCAAGGAAACATGGATAGCTCTGTCAGTTACTGGTATATGCGTGGTGATGATCTAATAGCCGTTGACGCCATTAATGATTCGCGATCCTATATGGTAGGGAAACGCTTGTTAGAACAGGAAATCAGCGTTGATCCTGAGACTTTGGGGAATCCCCAGGTGGATTTAAAGCAACTTCTAAGACGATAGATTCTTCCGATGACAATTTGTGATTTACAGCTTTTGAGAAAATTGCCAGAAATCCATAAATTAACTTGGTATTATTGAAAAATTTCTCCTGCTTCACTGGCTTCTCCAAATAGAAATACACCTTCTCAGATTATGCGTATAAGTGCAGGGAAATTTAAGGGATTAAAACTTCATACTCCCAAACTTCGGAAGGGGTACACCACCCTTCGCCCTACATCAGGCAGGATTCGAGAAAGCATCTTTGATATTTTGACTCACGGTCCAATGGGTAATGTAATTACCGGTAGCACTGTTCTCGATTTATTTGCTGGAACTGGGGCTCTTGGAATAGAAGCACTATCCAGAGGTGCCAGGGCAGCCACATTCATTGAGAAAAACAAAGGCAATCTTGATTTACTTGAAAAAAATTTATCAACAATCAATTCTGGAATAGCAACCAATATCGTGTTGGCGGACGCAACTCGCCTGCCTTCAAATAAAGGGGATTTCCATGATGTGGTTTTCCTTGATCCTCCATATCGACAGAATCTTATCGAATCTGGAATTCACAGTGCTTACAAGGGTGGATGGCTGGCACCAGACAGCGTTCTGGTCATTGAAAGCGGTTCCCCTGTTCCATCAAGTTCTTACTGGTCGGAAAAATTTGTTAGAAAATATGGTACAACCTACGTCACTTTGGGATTGATGCGGAATCTATAATTTTGGGGTATTTAAAATAGTGACTCCCATTCGGAACTATAATACCGGTTCGTAAAAAGCTGTATACTTGGTGAAGTTATGAAGATTGCAATCCTTTTAACCAGTAATGATACCTCTGAATTTGCCCAGAGGTTCCCAGATGACGGCGAAAAATTTATTTCCATTCTTTCACCACTGAAACCAGATTGGGATTTTCATGTCATTCCTGTGATGGAGAATGTCTTTCCCAAATCCATTGACCATTATGATGGTTATGTGATTACTGGTAGCCCTGCTTCAGTAAATGACCCTGAGGTTTGGATAGGTAACCTTTTAAATCTGATAAGGGAACTTGATGAAAACCAGATTCCTGCTGTTGGCTGTTGTTTTGGGCATCAGGCTATAGCCAAAGCCTTGGGGGGATCTGTAGATAAAAACGCAACTGGATGGCAACTCGGCAAAGCTCAGACAATATTTAATTCCATGGAAAGGTGGAACGTGGCAAACATTGGGACAATAGGGCTGTATTCTGCTCATAGTGAACAGATTTACCAACTACCTGAAAAGGCTGTTGTGCTTGGTACCAGTAAAGCCTGCAAATATGCATCCTTCAAAATCGGGGATCATTTCTTCACAACACAATATCACCCTGAAATGTCATACGATTTTATGTACCAGCTACTTGATTACATGTTCGAAAATAACGAGATAGACCAAGACCTTTGGAAACAAGGTAAGGGCGCAATTGAATCCCGTAATGAAAGTGAAAAATTTGCAGGACTGATGGTAAACTTCCTTGAATTTTCCATTTCAAAAAGCCGGACAAATTAAATGGATAATGATTTAAAAAAGCGGTTGGATACCGCATTGGAGATATGTAAGGGTGCTGGTGAACTGGCACTGGAAAAATTCAAAAATCTCGAAAATCTGAATGTTGAAAAGAAAGGTGTTCAGGATCTGGTTTCTGAAGCTGACCGGGAAGTCGAATTGTTAATTCGTGAAAACCTTACAAGGCATTTTCCCGAGGATGGGTTGATTGGTGAGGAGTTTAAAAACAAGGAACCCGGTAATTCTCCCTATTCATGGATAATTGATCCAATAGATGGTACAGCAAATTACGTAAGGGGTATCTCTACATGGGCAGTGGTACTGGCATGTGTAGATGAGAAGGCAACTCAAATTGGTGTGGTTTATGACCCCGTTCACCAGGAAATGTTTTATGCCTGTAAAGAATATGGTTCCTTTAGGAACGGGCAACCAAATATACCCAGTATTTCAGAGGGTTTACATGATGGATTGGTTGGTATCGGAACATCAACCAAGGATGCAAAAAGTCGAATTATCAATCTTCTGGCCGATCTAGTATCAAGGGATGGGATCTTTTGTAGAAATGGATCTGGGGCTCTCGGAATTACTTATGTAGCCTGTGGTAGGTATATTGGATATCTTGAAAGCCACATGAATGCCTGGGATTGCCTGGCTGCAATGTTAATCGTTGAGGAAGCTGGTGGGAAGGTTTTTGATCTTGATCTGCCTGATATGATTGCCAATGGTGGCAAAGCGATTGTGGCAAGTCCTAATGTAATCAAGGAAATACTTGGTCTTGCGGAACATTTATAGCTGTAAACAAACCAAACGAAAGAAAGTTTTTTGCAAATCCATCAGGATGATAATCCAGTTGGAAAGGGCTTTTCAAGAGATTGGTACATAATACAACCGCAATTGCTTGATTATCTTTCGAGCGATATTGACATAAAGGGCGATCGTTACTTTCTACTCCTGCTATCCAGCTCAATTTTTTTTGGTAATCGGGATATCAAGACCGGAACCTGTAAAAGAAAGAGTGTATTCTCGTGGTATAGGGTTTTTCAGGTCTGTCCCTTGCCTGGCATGGTTGTGAATAAGCATTTCGCCACTGTGACCATCGGCCGTCATTGACCATGGCATATCACTACCGCGTCTGGAATGGTTGGATCTGCGCTAGTATCTCATTTACGGTTGACCTTTCTTATGGACGGAATTTGGGAGGTGAGGGTTTATCCTTCGTCTCAGGGTTATCCGAATTCCCAACAGCAGACTCAGGGTTACCTTCGACACCAAATTCAGCAATAATATCCGCGATCATCGCTTCATCATCTCCTTCAAAAGAAGGGTAGGCCCCACCCAACTGAGGACTGATCCATGAGTCTGTCCCCCCCGGAACATGTTCAGAATCACGTATGGGTTGTCCATTCCTGGCTACCTGAAGCTTGTCGAGACAATGAGCTGGCAGGAAGGGCAACATTATTCTTGCCTTATCCATGGCCTCCATGAGGTTTTCGGTTACTTCCTGATCAGAAACATGATGCGTTTTTAAAACTGGTTTGAGACCATCCCTTTTAGCCATGGCAGGCTGGCGGTTGCGTGAAATTCTTTCAATTAGTCCGGTAGGAGAAAAATCAGGATCCTTGCCACATGCAGCACAGGCCATACGCCACAGGGGTATGACGTACCTGTCCAGCATCCAGAGATCGTAAAAATCTCTTGCTTCCATACGGCTACCGGCAGCGATGGCTTTATTTGCGGCCAGATCTACGAAATGCAATCGTTGACCAAAATCCAGATCAGGAACTGGGGAGAAATATTCGTAACCGAGGACTCTTGTCCATTGCAGTATTGCCAGAGCCTTTCCGGGAATCATAACCCGACATTCAAAAAAGTTGTCGTAAGACTTGGTTTTATGAACATCCAAGCCGTCAGCTTCAAGGGCTGCAACATCCCGTCGCATGATTGGCTCGGGATCAACATCTGTAAATATATCCTGATCATCCGAGAGCCTCATGCCGTGATATTGAATTACCGAACCGCCAGCAAAGGGACTTTGTACCGTGCGGTTGGCACGGATTACGGACAGAATCCTTTTTTGTAAATCATCAAGCGGCATAAAACTCGTTCCACCCTGTTTTGACGAGAATTTCGATGGCTAGATGGGCCGCCTTCAGGTCTCCATAATTGCGCAAACCTTTGGCAACACTCCGCATACCATCAATGGTGGCATCACCGGGAATGTTCCAGAGACAAGTGGCACCATAAAGGTCAAAGGCCTGCTTACGCAGATTCATAAGCTCATCGCCAATATCTTCATATTCAAGATCAATCTGGAAACGTCGGGACCTTTGTTCAGCAAGGCAATGGTATTTCTCGGGAATTGGAATGTGTCCGGTATATGGTTTCCTTTGCCGACGGGGTTTAGGGGTATTTGCTTCTTTTCTGGAAACTCGGGATGTGTTTGCCGTCACAAGTGCGTTCCTCAGTTTTGTGGCTTGGTCGAAGGGTAGTGATAATATAGGAAGCACCTATAATTTTGCAAGAAATATTGTCGTAACAGTCCCCGTTTTAATAGGGTTTCCTTGCCCTGTTTTGTTGTTGTCCTTAGCACTCATCATAAGTTTGTCACCATCTTCATAACAACCGGTTATGAACACCCCGTAGATATCTCTCCACTTCGAACAGTCTTTCCTTCTAGCCTAATGTTTGGCTGACAGATGATATAGAAATACATGATTGGGAACCAATGATGAAAGGGTCGCACGTGCTCTTGGATGATCAAGCTAGGTCTACGGTATGGGATAAAATCATAAACGCCATTCCAGCGACGGTTCTCCCATTTGATATCAGGTTTGCCAAATCCACCTACGAGAAAACTTTATCTCCCGACCTTCCACTCGGCAGGGTCCTTGCCGAGTTCCTCACAAAGCTCGGTCATTTTCCAGTGCCATCTGGCGTGGATATCTTCTCGGGTGGGTATCAGGTCCAGACGAATCTTTCCATCCATTTATTCCAAGCGATAAAACTCGGATCTAATGGCTTCAATATTCAGGAAGATTTTACTGTATCTGTAACAAAAGAGGTGAAATGAAGGAGATGAAATAAGAGGGTCTGGTTCTGAAGATTTGCCAATAGTTCTACCGCAAATGTGTTCTTTTCGGTAACTTCTGACGAGCGGATTCCTCTGGTTTGACAGCATGCATGTTGAGCCACCAGAAAAGTCGACCTCGGCGTACCTTGCAGTCAAGCACCGCTCGTGCAATGTGCCAGATACTGAGAGCATCACGACGGTAGAGCCGGGGATAATCCTCGGGAAACGTTTTGGAAAGCATCTCGCTCATAGTAAGTTTATCGCCTTCACCATAATGGCCAGTTATGAACATCCGATAGATATCCCACCCCTTCGGACGGTCAGCTAACCCCGCCAAATGCTTGGCTGCCAGATGATGTAGAAAAACATGGTCGTTATCTATCGGTGACAGGATCGCACGTGCTCCCGGATGGTCAAACCAAGTCAATGGCATGGGATCATATTTGAATCGCCATTCCAGCGGTGGTTCTCCAAGATAGATATCAGGTTTGCCAACACCACCTATGAGAAAGCTGTAGCGACCAATTTTGCGTTCAGCAAGATCCCTACCTGCTTCCTCACAAAATTTTATCCTCCTCCAGTGCCAACGGGCATGGATATCTTCTCGGGTAGGTACCCGGTCCAGACGTATCTTCCCATTCGTAAGTTCCAGGCGTTTAAACTCGGATCTGATGGCGTCAACATTGAGGGACATTAAACCGTTGTAGAATCAGAAGGTACAATATGTAGGTGGGGACGAGGTTGGGATAATAAACGGTTATGAATCCATATGAGGAGCATTTGCGATTATTGCTGACGTTCTCAAAGCAAGGTCTGATAACCACTCAGGCCGATGAACTCCTTCCAGAGGTTGTCCAACTAATGGGATTTTACTCCAAATTGAGTTAATCTCTTTTGCCAAGGTTTCTCTCTGGTCCCATTTCAAAACTGAAAGCGCCCTATTCAAGGCCTCTTGATCTTTTTCTTCGGCAGTAACAAGATCATAGAAATCTCTCGCTAGGAATTCACCATTTCCATACATCCTGAAACGCAAGATCTTGGCAAGAATTTCGTCCACAAATTCCAATCGGAATTCTCCATATTCTGATTTATCCGGTGTTGTTATACTTTCTGCTGGTAACAATGGGTAGGTTACCGCGATATAGAATTCTCCTTCTGCAAAATACCCTCGATACCAATCTTCGCCACAACGCAAATCAAGCAATCCCGGGACTTGAAACAGTCTTGTTTCAAGAAATTCAATCATTGAACGAAAATCTTCAAACTTCATGAACAGGTTAATATCCGTGGTTTTGCGATGATTCCATCTGGCTGCCAAGGCGGTATCTCCTCCAATGGATATTTGTTCTGGGGAAAACTTTTCCAACACTATTGGGACAATCAACTCAAAAATGTCATTGGCAGGGAAAGGTATAGAATATTTCATATTTACAAGCTCTATTGTCATTTTTACCTTTTATCTCCGTCAAATCATAACCGTTTTTAGATCCAAATGACATTGGTTAAAAAATAAAAAATAGTGGCGCACTGTTTAGGGATTCTTTCCACTGGCTTTACGAGATTCTCACTAGTACAATCTGAAGTCTGTGGTAGGTATATTGGATATCTTGCAAGCCCCTTGAATGTTCGGGATTGCTTGGTAACAATGCTAATCTTTGGGGAACCTGGTGGTAAGGTTTTTGAGCTTGACTTACCTAATATGATTGCCAATGATTGCAAGTCCTTATGAGATCAAGGAAATTCTTGTTCTTGACGGGCATTTTTAGCAGAGCCAAACCAAACAAAAGGAGCTTTTTTGCAATCCAATCTGGATGAGGAACCAGTTGGAAAGGGTTTTTCAGGAGTTTGGCCCATCATTCAACCGCAATTTTAGTGTTATTTCGGAAACTATTAGCGGGTGGATTCCTCTGGTTTGACAGCGTGCGTGTTGAGCCACCAGGAGAGCCGACCACGGAGTACTTGGCAGTCATGTACCGCTCGGGCAATGTGCCAAATGCTGAGGGCATCACAACGATAGAACCGGGGATAATCCTCGGGAAACGATTTGGAAAGCATCTCGCCCATCATATGTTTATCACTATCATTATACTGACCGGTTATGAACATCCGGTAGATGTCTTTACCCTTCGGACGGTTAGACAGTCCCGCCAAATGCTTGGATGCAAGGTGATGTAGAAAAACATGATCAGGATCTATTGGTGAGAGGATCGCATGTGCCCCAGGATGGTCAAACCAGGCCAACGGCATGGGATCATATCTGAAACGCCATTCCAAAGGTGGTTCTCCAAGTTTGATATCGGGATTACCAACTCCTCCAATGAGAAAGCTGTGGCGACCGAGTTTGCGTTCAGCTGGATCTCTACCTGTATCCTCATAAAACTTTATCATCCCCCAGTGCCAACGGGCATGTATATCTTCCCGAGTAGGTATCCGGTCCAGCCGAATCTTCCCATTCGTAAGTTCCAGACGGGTAAACTCTGATCTGATGGCGTCGACATTGAGGGACATTTTACCGAATCCGTATCAGAAGGGATCAAATGAAGGAGATGGAGGTGGAGGATCTGGTTCGGGGACAAAACTGGGACCATTTTCAATAATGGTTGAAGTTCTTGAAACCAAATCTGGAAGCCATTCAGGGTGATGAACTTCTTCCAAGGGACGTCCGGAAAGGGGACGTCTCCTCCAATAGTATAACTCTTTAACTATATCTACTCGTTGATCCTTTTCCAAGATAGAAAGTGCACGACTAAGTGCTGGTGGCTTTTCTTCATTTGCGGTGACTATATCGTAGAAATCCCTCGCATAGAATTCACCATTTCCATACATTCGTAAGCGTAATTTCTTGGCAAGAATTTCTTCAATGGATTCCAAAGGGAAACCCCACGGTTCTGTAAAGTCCAGATTTTTTGATCTTTCTGCTAATAACAATGGCGATGTCGAAAAAATACTGAAGTCCCCTTCGGCAAAACTTCCACGGCACCACCATCTTAGAGGAACGCCAGTCAAGGACACCTGAAGCTTTTGCCAGATCTGATTCAAGGCTGTCTCTTATTGACTCAAAATCCTTATAGTTCATGAATAGATCAATATCTGTGCTCCTTCGGTGATTCCATCTGGCTGCCAGAGCAGTCCCACCACCAAGTATTATCTGTTCAGCAGAACATATTCCCAAAAGGATTGGTGCCATCTGATTCATTATCTCCTTGGCAGGGGAAGGTATAGCATATTTCATATTTAAGAATTCCTTACTTGACTGTGCGTTTTATTTCCTTTGGACTGTAAATATTCTCTGGTTCACATGACGTTAGTAAAGAAATACAAATTAATACTACACGTTTTAGGAGACCATCCCGCTGGTCTTTTACAGATTCTCACCATCATAATCTGCAACCTGTTCCAACGATTGTAGACCATGTTGGTGTTTGTCATACATCAAATGTAATACAATCAAAATGTCAATAATCCAAAAAATGTACATGGAAATCAGTCGAATAAGCTTTTTATGGAATTGACCTTTGTTTCAGAAAAACTGTATTCCATCTTAAAGCTGTTTGATTCCAAGTCATTGATAATTTCAGAAACTGAATTCCTGTTCCACCAATCAGTAAATAAAGGTAGACCTTCCAGGCTGGAAAAAATAGTTTTGTAATGATCCTTCTTTTCGGGATAGTCGAAACTTAGGGTTGTTGCGTTTCCAGTATAATCCTTATTGGGAACAACCCTGAAAATATCCCCAAGTTCTCGCCTGGTGTTGTAAAAACTTTCAGCACTAAACAGTTCCTCACCATTTTCGTCAATCTGTTTTTCCTCGTAAGGAAACGTGAAATATCCCCGTACGCCCTCGACTCCAAACCGATTTCTGAAAAGACGTATACAAACAATTTCTTCCTTTCCGGAATTTACTCGGAAACATATGCTTTGGCCCTTTAACTTATCTTTAATCAGTAAATTGGTTAAAGCTGTTGCAACCCTGCCTGAAGGTACAGCAACTGGTAACTTGGACAGGTCGACATTCCCCTTGCTCATTACAACACCTCTTTGAATGACACCATACTTGTCCCTGAAAAGGGAAAGTGCACCCAGCCTGTGGTGATTGGCTTCACCAATTGCAGCCAAATGATTACCTATCAGAATTTGTACAGGAGTTTGTCGCTCCATTTTACTTTGTTTGTTGAATTCCTTCAGATGTCGAAGGTTTTCACCCGAATAGAGCCCCATTTGAAAGCGGATGGCGTTTTCAGGCAGGGAAATCAATCTGTTCAAAAAGATTTGCTGCGGTTGTGAATCACCAGGAGAAATTATTTTAATCCGGTAGGCTTGGGGTAAATGGGCAAACTGAATTTTCGGTGGAAACAATTTTACAATCGTTCGAAGGGAAGTATCCTTGGAAGGTCCTTCATCTATTTGAATAACCACCCCTGGTTTGATTTTTTTCAAAAGGTTAATGAGCCTTTTCAGAATTTCATATTTTCTTTTGAAACGATACGGTTGGTCGTAGAGATTATCAATCGCATCACCAAAACTGATACCCGGAGGAAGAAGATTCTGCAAATAGGATGCCAGATTGGATTCAAGGTGATCTCCCAAAGGAGCAAATCCGTCAACTCCATCAACTATTCTTGATTTGCTCACCAAACCACTCAACTCTTCGCTACTAATGGGTTCTTCGTGGAAATGATGGATACCAGTAGCCAAGTATAACGGTCGTAGGAAGGCAGAGGAATCAATATCCCGATGATCAATCTCCTGACCGGAATATAATACACTTGCCTTTATATCTATGTGCCCTTCCAACTCCTTTGGCTTCAGGGGATTGGCATTTATGCTTTCCAGTTCCTCAACAATGGCTTCAAATTCATACCTTAACAATTCCACTAGCTCGGTTTGTTGTGAAGATGTCAGGACAATGGAACGGGAGAGAAGCTTATTGGAAAATGATTGCGATAGGTGACTACCATTATTGGCCGTTTGGTTTCTGAAAAAATTTGATGTATAGGTTTGATCATTTTGTTCACCCAATGTACTGATTGGACCACTGAAACCTAGTTTTCTAGCAAATACAGGATTTGCTTCCAACACCTGTTTCGCTGCCTGATCGCCAATTTTGTTAAGGAAATCAGGTATGTCATCAAGGAGCAGGGGATGGGCACGATTACCGTCTACACTGGCTCCCATTGCCCGTAGCTTGCAATTTCTCTGTTGCATGATCCTCATTTCCGGTACCAGACCTGTCATTACAGATACGACTCTGGGGCGGTGCACCTGACCGTAACGATTGGTTCTCCCCTGTGACTGGACATATTTGATTATATCCAGGGGAGTTTCCATTTCGATTAGGGAACGGGGCCTTCGGTCCTTGAAATCAACAGATGAATGGTAGGAGCCTCCGGTGGCACCTGCCATATTGTACATGAGTACATCCAACTCTCCACTATTGTACCGTTCGATCGTTTGTTGACGTCCCGGATTGGGCTTTCTTACAATCCTGTTGTCTTGATAGGCCAAGTTCCGTCCTGAAATTTCACCTACCTTAATGCCCTTCGCTTTAAGTTTCTCAGTCAAGGTATCAATGGGGGAGGCTGGAAGACCAGGATCAATCAAGTCAATTTTTTCTTCAATTTCCTGCGATAAAAGTTTTATAACCTCACACTGGTCTCGGGCATCAACCTCCTCGTTGGCCAGGGTAATTTTATAGATACTGTTTGTAACTCGCCTGATATGGTCAGCCAAAGTCAGTTTCAATTCCTTGTCCTGCAGAATATCACTTCCAACTGAAACCATCTCATTTAACAGGACTTCTCCAGTTGAATGAAAAGAAATCAGGGGTTTGCGACCCTCGTTGATTTCATTGACAACCTCATTAACAACCTGATCTATCTTGATAGCATTGATCATCAGTCTTGATAGTCGGGCGAGGTGACTCCCTGGCGATAAGCCATACTGGTTCGAAGTTTCAGCTTCCGTCTGAGCCGTTGCCCGGTCAAAACCATTGCTCAATAACCAGGTATAATGATTGCCTTTGGCTTGTCCAACCAAAGCACCAACTCGGAGTGAACAATCCAGTACCTGTTCAATCAATGGTGAAAAATCATCCATGATCTTCTGATACCTGACTATTGTCTCATCATCAGGCAACCTCACCTGGAAATCTATGTTGGACAAGTCATGGTCTCGCCTCAAGAAAACACCATCTTCAGCCAGCATTGAGGTGAAGCTTTCCTCTGCGGATTCACCTCCGGTAAATTTTATTCTGAGGATATTATTGAGCCTATACCCTTCGACATTGGGTAAAAGAGGTTTATAAAGGTCCGCATTATGCTGGTTTCTCATCGGAGTAGCTGTTGAGAAAATTACATTTGAGCGTCCTACCGCCTTGATCATATCCCTTATGGCCTGACCGGTATGGGAGCGATAGCTAATGGCATTCTGGGATTCATCAAGAACAAGAAGTGTCTTTTTATCAAGAGCATTTTTCGCCCATCTCCTTGAGGGCGTATCCTCTCCCCTGAACTGGGAATAATTGGTAATTATTAGATTGCAATCCGCTGGCCACTCTTCTGACAGGTATAGTTCCTTACGCATTTTGGCGGGGAGCGTTCGTATTTTTACAGGTTGGTTTGTGCCGTGTTTGGCAGCCCTTGGCTTTTCCATATCATTCCGGTGAAGAGTGACCGTTTTCACGGCTAAAATCACTGGCTTCAATAGTTCCAGAACCTTGATGCTGCTGAAATCCCGCCAGACATCTGGAATGTTGATTTCCGTATTTTCCGTAAAGTAAATAACCTTTTTGCCTTCCCTAATGGCCTTGGCTGAAATTGCTGCTAGGCTTCGCCCCTTGCCTATACCGGTCTGATCAGCCAGCAGAAACCCTCTGTCCCTCCTTCTTGCCACCTCTGCCATGGCAATGGCATCAACCTGCTCAGCAATCAGGATTTGTGCCAGTTCCTCCTCTGATTTCCCAAGCCAGCTGGCCACAACCTGATCAACTCCACCTTCCTTCTCAAAAACCTTGGCAACCCGAGACAAGGCTGTCGTTGTGGAATTCTCCAAGGCTTTTGGAATCATGGTATAAGTCTTTGACACTTTGGACAGGGGAACATAAATTCTTTGTCTGTCGTTTTCCTCCAAACCATCTTTGCCAGAACCAGTCCCTTGATGTTCTTCTTCCCATTCAAGAATTCTTTTCTTGGATCTGAGAATCTCCTGAAAAAGCCGATCAAGATCGCTTAACCCATCAACCTTGAAGGTTCTCTTTACAGCTTCAGGTATACTTTGATCCACATGGATTCGTTTAGAACCAATTATCAGCAGGGTAGTCGGGGTGTCGCCATATTTTCCAATCGCTATATGAGATGAAATTTCTGCAACTGCTTCGAAAGTGTATGTTTTACCAATTTCGTGCCTAATATTGTCCACATCCCTTGAAACAGCCTCAGAGGTAACGAAAAACATACTTCTACCATCGCTCTCTCTTTTACTTAAAATGTTTGCCATTCTTTCTGACAACACCTCTGGCCGGGAAACCGTTAGATCATAAACCTGGTTTTGAATATCTTTCTTGGAATAAATTTTGGGGAGGCTTTTAGCCAACCAGTCATTACCAAGAAAATCAATCTCATTTACATTGCGTGTTAATCTTTTTAATAAAATCAACAGGTGAATCGAGGGGGATAATCCATCTTCACTACTTGCATCCGGTTCAACCAATGGACCAAGATGCTGAGCCATTTTTATTGCTTTGTGGTAATTCGTTCGACTTCCGGAATCCTCAATTGCGTGCTGGAGAAGTTGGTCAACTAATTCCGTTTTGACTGCTTGGGTAAATTCAAATTTATTCGGTTTTATTTCTTCTGGTGATTCCTTTTCCAGAGCAGCTTCAATCAAGTTTCTGAAATCACTTTTCCTGATCGAACGATCAAATGACATATGGAGAATGCTGGCTGCCAATGCTTTTGAATCCTCAAGTGTTTTGGCCCGCAAATAGTATGTGTGGTGTTGATCCATCGTTTCCGGTTGCAGGTTTGGATGCCCCATCCTGTCAATGATTTTTCTGTATCGGTTGCCTGACAGGTAATTGAAGATTTCGATACCGGATGAATTGTGACCGAGATAGTGTAGCCCTTCAGGATTCAATCCCGAAGTCGACTGGGGTTTTAGGTTTTCGCCCCATTCAAACTCCTTGAGAACCCATGGCTTTGTTGATATTTCCTCGCTTGATAGGGCTATCTCTGTTCCACCCAAAACCTGAGCCAGTTTGGTAAGTTCCCGATCCCAGTTTTCTCCCTTGAGCGGAAGGTAAAAGGATTGATGATTGGTGATTGCAAGCAATCCCATTTCCTCAGCCTTTTGCCTGGTTTCCTGGTAACTCTCCTGATCATTCACCTGAAGTAGTAATCCTGAATTCCCATTGGTTCTTGAGACATGAAATAAATTCATTTTATCTTCCGGGAACTGAAACCATCGGTTAGGAATATTGTCGTCAAGTTGGGTCATTTCGGACTCCGTATCTTTAACCAGAGATAAGGTCACGGTACGACCCGAAAGCTAGTAGATTAATTGGGAACACGCGGGGTTTTCTCAGTAATGGAGCCACTATTCTCATTTGCTGGGGTATTGTCAAACACTTTTGTTAACGAATCTTCTTTTGCCTCCCTGGATATGCCTACCTTCTTATCAAGCGTTTTCTTTTGCTCAATTTTGGAAATGGTTTGAGCCACAAGTTCCCGAAAACCGGTAAAATATCTTTCGATTGATCCTTCGTCAGATGGCGTCGGTACAAAATCTCTGGTAACTGTTGGTCCCAGTGATCTGGCTTTGGTTAAAAAGTAACTTTCCTGTCCATCATCGAATTCATGTTTCTTGATTACTGCATTCGAAAGGGAATAACCGTAAATGGGAACCTTTGGTGGTTCAATCCCCAGGTCCTGAAAAAACTTGACAATGTCTGAGGTCCAAATTCCTGGCAAGCCATATTTGGCAAATGCTCCCTTGGCATTTTTATCTAAACCGGCAAGAAAACATTTCTCAAATTCGATGGTGTTCAAATTTCTGGATTCTTTCAAGGCGGTTTCAACTCTACCACCAATACCCCCGGTGGTGTAGTCGCGTATGGCTATGCTGGCTATCGACTGATTATCTATCGACTCGGCCGTACCAGGGCTTACAAATATGGATTCCAAAGGTACCACATCTATTTTCCCACCTCTTTTTTGATTGAGTTCAAATTTCGAAAGATTGGGCTCGTCAAATACCTTGAGGGCAGCCTCCTCCATAGGGGTAGGTTGGCCATCTCGCCATCCTCGCCATAAAACTATGGTTTCCCTAGGTTGATTGGGAGCAATCATCGTAAGGAATGCAGCATGACCGTCTGCAAAAACTTTTGAAACTGCCTCGTGAACATCCGATGGTTGTTTGGATATCAGAGCTTCCCGGGTATTAAGAATAAATGCCCGGTACATGGTGGCATTATTTGACTTGAACCTTCTCAGGCCACCACCAATTTCCAATACCGGTGCGATTTGTATCGGTTCACCTATTCTTAGTTCAGTGCCCGGATCAGCAAATTTGTTAACCCAGTTTGCCTTGCATTCGTGGTTGTTTTCCCAAACTGAACGAAAGGCCAGATATCCTCCAACAGGTACATGAATTTTTGTTTCAGGTTTGACTATGTCCTCAAATCTTGCAACTTTTCCGTTGCCAAGAGTCTTTTTTATGGTTACCCAAACTGTTTTTCCTTGGCTGGATCCACCGACTACCTCACCTTCAACAGCCCCAGGATAACAACCAGCCTGTTCCCTCCCCAAATCAAACTGCTTCACTTTCAATACCAGATTGGGATGGTACTTTCCCCTTGTTGGTTTTTCCCTTTGATTCATCACTTACTCCATTCCGTGGAAATTTTCAGCAAAAGACTTGCTGCTTTTCTCCATTGTTCTTCAGAATGTTGTAAGTGGCTCTATGTATGGATAATTTTGTTGTGGAAAACTGAATTACTTCGGCAACAGACTTGTCCTGGATTTAATCAGGTTTACTCCCTTGGAAACCCCGCCTCCCAATTGGCTGAAACCCCTTCCCATTGAAGACGAAATGGCTTTCCCTCCAGCCTCAACCTTTTGTTGTTCACCACCGGAGGTGAGATCGACATCACCCCCAATCCATGACAAAACCCTTCGGGGAAATTCAACAATAAGCGAAAAAGTACGCTCAATTATGGCAATGTATGCCATGACCAGAAGAAAGCCCGTTGCGATCAAACCAAAAATCCCAACAATTGGAGACGAATTGACCAGGGCACCCATAGCGAAATAAAAACCTGAATCCAGCAATCCCGTAGTGATTTTGAACAAAATCATACCCACGAAATAACCAAGGATCATGAGGGGTGGGGTTGATATCAATGCGAACAGGATAAGCCATCCCCTCTGACCAAAAGTGCCAGACAATCCCTCACCATCCATTCTGAAGTGGGCAAGAGCCCATAAGGAAGATCCAACGACAGCTTCCACGACAAGCAGAAAATAACTTGCCAGACCGACTATCCAGAAAAAGAATGGCAATAATGGCAGTATAAATGAAAGTGAAATTCCGACGGCCACAAGCGGTCCCGCTATCAGGAAGGTAACTGTTGTCGAAACGGAACTTGCCAACAGTGAGGCTACAGAACTTCCGACAATCAGGGCTCCAGCAGCATCAAGATACCAATGCCCAATATTGACTACACCAATTATTGGGTCATCACTCCATCTTGAGGGTGACAAATTGGAAATCATGGATTCTATACCCCCGGCAAATCCCATTTTCCAAATCTTGCCCAGTAATCCACCTTCACCATCGGTGGATATTCCGAAGATAGAATCTGGTATCAAAAAACCTGAAGTGGCGAGATTTATTGTTGCTCTTTCCATATTGCCGTTCAGAGCGTTCCAAATTCTGTTGGTTTCTGCTAGATGAAGGTATTTTCCGTCGTCTACTGACCTAAACAAGCGACTGAAAAAACCAATCTCTTCCGTTTCCTGAACTACTGATCGGTTCAGGGTATTGACTTCGTTGTTTATATAAGCGGATTCACTTGCGCCAAGAGAGGCTTTGAGTAATCCGGCAACTTCGGTATTCAGCCTTGCTATGGTCATATACCAGTTCCCAGCTCCCAACCACCCCTCACCAGAACATTGTGAATAACTATTTTCCGGGGACGTACTTAAAGTACAATTTGAACCGCCAATGAAATCCCTGATAATCTTACGGGCTGAACCCTCTTGTAATTCATTGCCAGAAACCAGTTCCCTGATATTGTTGTTTCCGCTGGAAAGACGTAAATTGATATCGTTGAAAATTCGTCGTATTACGTTTGTAATCTCTGGTGGTTCTTCGGACTTCTCAACAAATTCACTCCATTGGTACTTAATGACCAGGTTAACCTGGTGAATAAGTGTATTGAGAACCTCCAAATGAAGTTCATTGAATTTATCCCTGATTGGAAGGGCATAGATTGGTTCCAGACTGGAAATATATGAGGGAACTTCCGGCAACGAATACGAACCGCAAATGCCTTCATTTCTGTCTCCAAGGTAGGAGATATAAACCCTGTAGTTTTCATAGACATTTTCTCGGAATTCTACTTTTAAAGGACTGTTGGCTGCTTCCAGTTGATAATTGGCCAATTTTGCACACAATTGATTCCTATAGACTGTTTTAAATACTTCCGGGTCCAGTTGTGAACCTGAAACAACCATAGGGATTTCGCCAGAAATCAGTTCATCGGCACCAAATTTCCATAATTCTGATGCCATTACAGTTGACCCCCGAACCAGCCAGGCAACTGAAGTTTGTATTAGATTATAACCACCCATTCCAGGTACTGGAATCAAAAGAGCAGTGGCGAAGAGGATTCGTATGGGAACCCACAGCGAAGAATACCTCCCGCCGAATATTACCCCTTCATGAGCAGACTGAAGCAAGGCAACAACGACATTATAGAATAACAGGATGCCCGCAACGCTGATAACAGCAACGTTCATTATACCGATTAAGCTTGAAAAAAGTGTTGCTGTACGTTCGTTGTCAGGTGTTGGAAAAATGGGGCCAAACAGCTGGTTCAATAACATTGAGCTGTACGTGTCTCCATAAGGGGTGTTGAAGTTATCCCCAAATCGAGCAATACCATCATCAACCAGAGTGGTTTGGGAAACTGCCGTCTGGGTAAATAATGCTACACCGAGTAAAGCAAAAAGGGTGAGTTTGAATATATTGGAAATGGTGAAACCTGAATGAGTAATTTTTTTCCATTCTCATCAGGCTGATGAAACTTCAAAATGATTTTTGCAAGCCAGTAATGTAACCATCCAATTCTTGTGGATTGTTTTAAAGGCCTAACCAATCACGCAATTGGTAATAATGGGCTCCTGCCACGGTTATGGGGATCCGTAAGTGTTTCCCTCCAGGAAATTCTCTTTGTGGCATTTTGGCAAAGACATTAAACCTATCTGAATAACCTTCAATAGCCTCGCAAATGAGTTTTCCAAACAAATGTGAACAATTGACACCATTCCCGCAATAACCATGTCCGTAATATATTCTGGGACCGATGTTTCCCAATTGGGGTAAACGGGTTACCGTTACAGCGAATCTGCCTTGCCAGGCAAAATCTATCCTGAAATCTTTCAGGACTGGAAAAACCTTTTGCATTCTAGTTAGGGATTTCATACCCGTTTGAACTTTTCCGGGGCGACCATAATTGGTAGAACTTCCAAACAACATTCTCTTGTCAGCCGAAAGCCTGAAATAATCCGGTAGGAACCTAACATCAAAGGCGGAGGCATCGGAAGGCATGACATCTCTTGCCACATCTTCCGGCAAAGGTTCTGTTGCCACTATTTCGGAATAAACGGGCAGTATTTGATTGGAAACCCGATGACCCTTTATATTCAGGTATCCATTACAACACAAAACCAGTTTTGAACATTGCATTCTTCCTTCTGGAGTTTCAATTCTGACCTGGTTTGTCAAATCTTCTATGGCAATGGCGGGTGTGTTTTCATAAATGGCTCCCCCTAGTCTCTTCAAGGTTCTCGCCTCACCCAAAACCAGTTTCAGTGGATGTAGATGCGCGCTTTTCCTGTCGATATATCCTCCGCAATAGAGTTTGGAACCGACATGACTGGAAAGATGTTCCTTATCGAGATATTCAAAATCTCCCTGCTCGGAATTTCTTTTGTTGTTAACTTCCCTCTCCAAAATGCGTGCCTGTTTGGGTGTAAGGGCAAGGGCAAGATTACCATGCTTGAAATCACAATCAATTCCGTACTTTCCTACAAGATATTCAATCAGGTCAACCCCTTCCTCAAACATCTCATTGGCCAATTGGGCAGGTTTTTCACCCAGAATATTGTTAATCCTCTCAATGTTTCCTGTGAAACCATTGATAGCTTGTCCTCCGTTTCTACCGGAAGCACCCCAACCTACTTGTGCTCCTTCCAGAACGACAACTTTGAAACCCTTTTCGGCGAGAAAGATCGCCGTTGATAATCCGGTAAAGCCGGCACCGATAATACAAATGTCAGTCTTTACTGAATCCTTAAGAATATGGAGCTTGCCAGAATCCGTGACACTATTGGAATAATAGCTTTGCGGATAGGAACTATCTGAATGATAGGCTGGAATTTCCCAACGCATCAGCAAACATCCAGGTATGCCTGATATTCAGCAGCGGACACCTTTTTGGAGAATTCTTCAAGTTCAAAACTCTTAGTGGTTATGTACATGTCAATAAATTGACTTGAAAAAATATTTGCCATTTTTCTGCTTTGAGAAAAATGAGCAATTGATGCCCCCCAATTCGGAGGTGCTGTCTGTAATTTCCTATCCCCTGCAAACCCTTCTAAAGGGGGCCCGGGATCAATTTTCTTTTCCAGACCATTTAAAATCCCACCCAGTATTACTGATAGTATCAGGTATGGATTTGTGTCAGAACCTGCCAATCTGTGTTCAATTCTCCTGGCATTAGTTGGCCCTCCAGGAACCCGTATGGCTGTAGTTCTGTTCTCGTGTCCCCAGCTAGCTTCAACTGGAGCCAGTAACCCGGGTATGAATCTTCGGTATGAATTTAAATGAGGTGCAAAAAGCAAAAGACTATCTTCAAATTGATCAAGCAATCCTCCAATCCCGTGCTTCAAACGTTCCGGGCCATTTTCAATTTCATTATCAAATAAGTTTTGCCCATTTTTATCAACCAGACTGATATGAACATGCATGCTACTCCCGGCATTAACGGCGTAGGGTTTGGCCATGAAGGTTGCTTTGAAACCGTGCCTGGAGGCAACGCCCTTGATTATCCTCTTCATCAGGAGCGCATCATCGGCTGCCTTTAAAGGATCACTGGTGTGATTGAGATTGATTTCATACTGTGCTGGACCATTCTCTGAAGAAACACCTCCTGTGCTGATCCCCTGTACCATGGCTGCACTTTCGATATCCCTGAAAAAATCTCCCAATTCATCCAATTCATCTAGCGAGAGGATGGAATCTCTGTCCAATCGTTTGTTTTGTGATTCGAGATGGATTGGTATGGGAGGACTTGATTCCTTATCAACCAGATAAAATTCAAGTTCAAAGGCAACGACAGGAAAGAAACCCTTGGCATGGAACCTTTGAACCATCCTAGACAATTCTCCCCGTGGATCACCCTGAAAATTTGTACCGTCCTCATTCAGCATCCAGCCATGAATTAAATGGGAGTTGTTCTCCAACCATGTCAAAGGAAGTATTTCTCTACCTGTTGGCATGCAAACCAGATCTGAATCCCCGCCTTTTCTTACATACTCATTGGTTACCCTGTCCTGACCCCAAATATCGCAAGCCAAAATAGAACCTGGCATCCTTACTCCACTCGTTTGGACCTTCTCAAGCTTATTTTCAGGAAACCATTTGCCACGTAATGTTCCATTATGGTCGAACACCCCGATTTGGTAATTGTTTGATAGAGTTCTTTTAGCCATGCATTAAGAGAGTTACTTTTCTGAAACCGTTAATTGAAACCAGATACAAAATACAATCTATCTTGGTCAGCAGGTTATCACAAAAGGGGCCCAACAGGGCCCCTTTGAAATGAATTACTACTTAATCCTGATAAACAATTCGACCTTCAACCTCTGGAGCAACCGAACTTCTGGAAGAAATGTAATTGAACACCTGGACGGCATCCAATACTCCCGCATATTCATTCACAATTCTTTTTTGATCAGCAAACATGCTATAGCCATCCCCACCACCGGCAAGGTAATTATTTACAGCAAAAACGAAGGTTGCGTTTGAGTCCAGAGGTTCACCATTACGCGTAACTTCAACAACCCTGCTACCTGGTTCCGCACTTGGGTTCACGACAACATTAATACCTGAAATATGAGGAAACCGTCCTGATCCGTCCTCAATTCTGCTGAAACCATTTTCAAGGGCATCAATGATTGTCTGGCCGGATACTTCCATAACAACTGTTTTGTTTCCAAATGGTAGCTCACTTTGAATATCCCTTCTGGTCAAGACAGTACCGGCTTCATAGGTTCTGTCACCTCTGATGCCTCCACCATTGGCAAAGCTAATGTCGGCACCTGTTGCTTCCCTGATGGCATCGGCAACCAAATTACCAAATGCAGCCTCTTTGCCCCGGATTGTTTCCCTTCTGGTATCTAGGGCAGTTTCTGAAACACCCAGTTCAACATTAAGTTGCTCATCCAATTGGTTTTCATACCCTGCTACAACAGCCATCACTTCCGGATCACCTTCGTACCGAATAGTGTCGACGATCCTGTAATCAGCATTCCAAACTGTTTCTATGCCATCATCGTCCTCTTCATGATCAAGATAGACGTCAATAATAGTAACGCGTTCTGCCTGTCCACCAGATTCGACGAAAAGGGTATCATTTGAAAAGTCAGCTATCTGGGTGTGGTCATCACCGCTAAGCAGGAGATCAACCACCTCATTTTCAACAAGTATGCTATCCTCGACTGTATCAGTATGTGCCAAGGCTATAACCAAATCTGTACCTTCTTCTCTAAGACTGGCAGCCTGCTCTTCTGCCACTTCCAGCGGGTCAAGAAAGGTATACTCACCCGGGCTTGATTTCTCCAGGGTTCCCACGGTGGTTAAACCGAATATCCCAATGTTGAAATCTCCCGCTTCAACCATGATGGAAGCTAAAGCACCATCTATAATGTTACCATCCGGATCGACCGTATTTGCTCCCAGAACAGGAAAAGTTGCCTCGGCAATTCTTTCCTTGGCAATATCCGGTCCGAAATCAAACTCATGATTGCCTAAAACCATGGCAGTCAGGTCAAGTTGGTTCAATAAGTCAATCATATGCGCCCCCTGATCCAAACCTGACATTAAAGAGGGTGAAATCGTATCACCTCCAAAGGTAACTATTACGTTATCGTTGGCCATCCTTTGTTCAGAAATTATGGAAGCCAATTTGGCGACACCACCGCGACCACCCTTAGCCCCCATTCTGTCCAAATCATTGAAATGAACGATGGTAACCTTAGTTGCCTCTGCTACAAGGCCTGTACCTGCAAAAAATATTGGTAGGGCTAGAATAACAACCACCCATCTTAAAACTAGTCTTTTCATCCTTTTTGTTCCTCATTTCCATAATTAATAAATTCCAATGGTATGATTATATACTTAGTGAATTAGACTTCACGTTCAAAAATGAACAAGCCAAGAAAATTCATGGATCTTCCAGAATTAGTTAAAAGTAATTTCTTCAAAATTTAATATTTCTCTTAAAATCTGACCAATCATTAAGTAATTCAAAAACCAACTTTTACCCTTATAATTATTTCCTTGGTATAACTTATACACATCCGCTTGCCCCCTAAAGTTGAATCCGGTATCGCAAAATACTAGTTTTCATATGCGGAACTTTTTTGTTTAGTGGGAATTCCAGCAAAGAATGAAATTCCAATTTTCCTCATGGGTAATGAGTAGGAGTATGTTCGTAACATGATTGGTGTCGGAAATCTGGCCAAAAAGCTTTTTGGTTCTGCCAATGATAGATTGCTTAAATCCGTACAACCGTTCGTTGTAAGGATTAATGATTTGGAACGTCAGTTCGAAAAACTTACTGAGCAGGAAATCATCCAAAAGACGCAGGAATTTAAAACCAGGGCTACCAATGGAGAAGGTCTTGATGATTTGCTCCCTGAAACCTTTGCACTGACCAGAGAAGTTGGTAAGAGGGCTCTGGGTCTAAGAATTTTCGATGTTCAGATGGTGGGAGGGATTTTTCTTCATCAGGGGAACATTTCGGAAATGAAAACCGGGGAAGGAAAAACCCTGGTTGCGACCCTTCCGGCTTACCTGAACAGCCTTACCGGGGAGAATGTACATATAGTCACTGTTAACGATTATCTGGCACGGAGAGACTCCGAATGGATGGGGAAAATCTATTCCATGCTGGGAATGACTGTGGATGTCATAACTCCTGATCTTGACAAAAGCGGTAAACGTAAAGCCTACGGCGCTGACATCACTTATGGAACTAATAACGAATTTGGTTTCGATTACCTGCGCGATAACATGGTTCCTACTCTCGAAACCATGGTACAGCGGGGTCATCACTTCGCCATTATTGATGAAGTTGACTCCATCCTGATTGATGAAGCCCGAACCCCATTGGTTATTTCAGGACCAGCCGGAGACCGCTCAGAACTTTATAATTCAATTCAAGGTTTGATCTCATCAGTTAACCCTGAAGATTACGAACTGGATGAAAAAACCAGGAATGTCACGCTTACCGATGAAGGAAACGATCACCTTGAAATCCTTCTGAAGGAAAATGACCTCCTGGCCGAGAATCAATCACTTTATGATGCTGAATCGGTTACTATCGTTCACCACGTAACTCAGGGTCTAAGAGCAAATAAAGTTTACTTCAAGGACAAAGACTATATCGTAAGAGGAGGTCAAGTTGTCCTGATTGATGAATTTACCGGTCGTATGATGACAGGAAGACGGCTGAGTGAGGGTTTGCATCAGGCGATTGAAGCCAAGGAAGGAGTTCCTATACAATCCGAGAATGTTACTCTGGCCTCCGTTACCTTTCAAAATTATTTCCGACTGTACTCCAAACTTTCTGGCATGACTGGAACAGCTTTGACTGAAGCTGATGAGTTTGGTGAAATCTATGGTCTAGGTGTGGTTGAAATTCCAACTAATGAACCGGTAGCCAGAGTTGATGAAGATGATCGGGTCTATCGAACTTCCAAGGAAAAACACCATGCTATTCTGGAAGCAATCAAGGAAGCCCATGATAGAAAACAACCGATCCTGGTTGGAACCACCTCAATTGATAAATCTGAACTACTATCCAAGATTTTGACCAGAGGTCGCTTGAAGCATAACGTGCTCAACGCCCGCCATCATGAACAGGAAGCCAAAATTATTGCAGAAGCGGGAATTCCCGGTGCCATCACAATCGCCACCAACATGGCCGGAAGAGGTACGGACATTCAGCTTGGTGGTAATGTCGAAATGAAGGTTCTGGAAAAGCTGGAAGCTGACTCTGAGCAGGACCCCGCTGAGATCAGAACCAAAATTGAACAGGAAGTTGCTGATGACAAGGAAACTGTTATCAGCGCAGGGGGCCTCTACGTGCTGGCCACGGAACGCCATGAATCGCGCAGGATTGACAATCAGCTCAGGGGACGTTCCGGGCGTCAGGGCGATCCCGGAAAATCATCCTTTTTCCTTTCTCTGGAAGATGATTTGATGAGAATATTCGGCTCAGAACGGCTTGATAAGGTCCTAAATACCATCGGGATGGAAGAAAATGAGGCCATCGTACATCCGTGGGTCAATAAGTCGCTTGAAAAGGCTCAACGTAAAGTTGAAGGGCGCAACTTCGACATCAGAAAACAGCTCCTGAAATATGATGATGTCATGAATGATCAGCGGAAAGCCATATTTTCCCAACGCATGGAAGTGCTTGAGAGTGAAGATGTTACCGACATCATTGAAGAGATGCGACTTGAAGTCATTGATACCTACGTTGATCAGTATATCCCACCAAAATCGTATCCCGATCAATGGGAAATGAACGAATTGAGAGAATCCGTTCGCAAAAATACCGGAGTAGACCTCCCCATGGGATCATGGGCTGAGGAGGATGGGGTAGACGAAGAGATTGTTCGGGATCGAATCTACGATGCCACCTCTGAATATTATGACAAAAGAAAAGAAGAATTCGGGTCTGAAATCATGGGGATCATGCAAAAACAGATACTCCTGCAGGCCATGGACCACCACTGGCGGGAACATTTGGTTGCCCTTGAACATTTGCGTTCAGTAATAGGCTTCCGTGGTTACGCCCAAAGAGACCCGTTGAATGAATTCAAGAGGGAAGGTTTTGAACTGTTTCAATCCCTCCTCACAAATATAAACAATTCAGTTACTCGTCTGATTTCCTTCACCAGACCCGTAATTTCTGAACAGTCTCCCCAGCAAGCCCCGTCAGGAAATGGAAGAGCACCTGCCGAGAGTCCAAACCAAACAACCAACAAGGCCTTACCTTCCAAGAACAAAAGGAATACACCATTGAAAAAACTTGGAAGGAATAAACCCTGCCCCTGTGGATCAGGGAAGAAATACAAACATTGTTGCGGCCGACCCGGGTTACAACAGAATTGAGGCTTCTAGCTACTATCCGGTATTTAACAGTCTTTCCTGATAACTCAGATTTTTCTTCAACACCTGACTGCGCCAAAGCCATTCCGGTTGTCTGGCAGCAAGCAAATCATCTATTTCGATTTCATCAAAACCACTAAGTCTGGCCATCCTGTATTGATCGGCAATCAAATATCCCTTGGCGCGTAAAACCCCTTCGTAGCCCAATTGTCTCAATCTTTTGGCCAAGCTGAAACCCCGACCATCATTAAAATCAGGGAAGGGGATTCTGATCATTTCAATCCAGCAGAAAAAAGGCTGTAATTCATCTGGATTCTCATCATTCCCCAGATCAAGTCTGACAGGATTTTCAACTCCTTGCCTTAAAGTATCCAAGTTTACAAATTCTGCTTTTTCCAAACTGTCCCGGTCGAATCCATAGTCACGAACAATTTTACTCAATGTCCTGTCCTCTCCTTTAATTTGGATTTTAAATGAGGGTACAAAGCTTCCCTAAAGGGATCCATGCCCAGTCGGTTATAGCACTTATAAAAGGTTTCCTCGGGTGATTCCCTGAGTTCGAGGTATGACTTTAACAAACGCTCTAGAGCCGGTATGAGTTCCTCTGATGAAAATCCTGGTCCAACTCTTGACCCTATATGAGCATCCTCAGTTGCATTTCCTCCAAGGGTTATCTGGTAATTCTCAACCCCTGCCTTGTCCAATCCCAAAATACCTATATGTCCTACGTGGTGATGTCCACAGGCGTTGATACAACCTGAAATCTTAATCTTAAGTGGACCAATTTCCTGTTCCAGTTTCAGATGGTCAAATCGTTTGGCAATATCCTGGGCAATCGGAATGGAACGAGCAGTCGCCAAAGAACAATAGTCCATACCCGGGCAAGCAATAATATCTGACAAAAGACCAAGGTTTGGAGTCGCCAATCCAGCCTTCTTTAATTCATCATATACCTTGGGGATATATGCCTTTGGAACGTGGGGAAGAACGATGTTTTGCTCATGACTTACCCTTAATTCATCATGAGCATAGGCTTCTCCCAAGTCAGCCAAAACTTTCATCTGCTCAGACGTGGCATCACCAGGTGTTCCACCGATCGGTTTTAGTGATACGGTCACGATACCATATTCCGGAACCTTATGCCTTGCTACATTATTTTTCACCCATTCCCTGAATTCGCGGTCGTGGGCAACCCTGGATACATAATTATCAACTGATAACCTATTGAATTCCGGTGGTGCGAAATCCTGTTCGATCGTTTCGAGGAGTTCGGGATTAACTCCGGGAAACTCCGCCTTGCGGGTTACAAACTCTTTTTCAATTTGTGATTTCAACTCATCAATCCCGGTTTCGTGTACAAGGATTTTTATACGAGCCTTGTATTTATTGTCCCTTCTGCCACTAAGGTTGTATACCCTTAAAATGGCTTCAACATAGGGTAATAAATCTTCCTTGGGAAGAAATTCCCTGACAACCTTGCCGATCATGGGAGTTCTGCCAAGACCGCCACCGATCAATACTTCATATCCCTTCCTTCCCTCAGGATCTGTTATTGCTCTGAGACCGATATCATGTGCACGGGTGACAGCCCTGTCATTAGGGGAACCGGTAACAGCTATCTTGAATTTTCTCGGAAGATATTGAAACTCGGGGTGATCGGTTGACCATTGTCTCAACAGCTCCGCTGTCATTCTAGCGTCTTCAATTTCGTCTCTGGCGGCTCCGGCAAAATGGTCAGCTGTTACATTTCTGATACAGTTTCCAGAAGTCTGGATTGCATGCATGGAAACATCAGCAAGGGCATCCAGGATGTCGGGAACGTCCTTGAGTTTTGGCCAATTGTACTGAATATTCTGTCTGGTTGTGAAATGACCATAGCCTTTGTCCCATTTTTTAGCAATCATGGCCAGCTGTCTCATCTGTCTGCTGTTCAGGGTCCCATATGGGATAGCTACTCGAAGCATATAGGCATGTAGTTGAAGATAAAGGCCATTCTTCAGCCTTAAGGGCTTGAATTCTTCTTCAGTCAGACTTCCAGAAAGTCGTCTTTCCACCTGATCCCTGAATTCGGCTACCCGTGTTCTGACAAAGGTGTGATCAAATTCGTTATATTTGTACATCTAGTTTCCAGCCTGTTTACCGTGAAAATAATTGGAGGGTCCCAATGTTCTGAAATGCTCCCGGAAATGAACAGGCTCCGGTTTACCCTCACCATCAAGTTTTGCATCCGCAAGGTAGGCACCTACGTGTATATTCCTTTCCAAATCGGCTTCGGAAAGTTTGGCTTCAGCCGTTTCAGGATCATGAAACACCGCCGCCTGGGAAATGCTTCTAACCCAATTACCGTCATCAGAATAATAAATCACATCTCCTTCAAGGAGGTGATTGGAGGTAATCACCTTCGGCAGATATTTTCTGGCCATCAATTGCCTCCCATTGGAATCGTGGGATCTGAAATTGCCATATCTCCAATCAAGTTGTCGGGATACATTTCTTCTGAACCCTTTGGCAATATGGTTTTGTGGTGTACGGAACTCAAATTTACGCCGTCTTTCCACCTGGCACGATCATCAAGGAATACTGTAAGCAGGTCCGTAGATCTTTCTTCGATGCTTTGCGCTTTAACGGGCGAAACTCCAGGCACAAATTCAAATTTTATATCTAGTTGCTCTAAATTGCTCAGTTCTGGTCCAAGGGCTTCCCACATTTCAAGAGAACTTGAGCCCAATTGCAATATGGTTTCTCCTCTCGAAACTTCCTGGCAAATAGTTGTTACGATTTGTTGCCTTGTCAGGCCTTCAAGAGCCTTTCTTTGGTCAATATCTATGAGTCTTGCTTCCCGTCTTGCCAACTCCAGAATGAATTTGGAAACCTTTTGATCATAAAATACCACATCGGCATTTTCGATCAGTCTTCTGGCCTTGACTGTTAGCAAATCTGGGATGTTGGCACCGGATTCAACGAAGTAAAAGACACTCTGCCCAACTTTATCAGGATCATATCTCTCCAATGACGTGGCAAGATTGTCCAGAATTTTCTCCTCTGGTATATCCCGAATCTTTTTCTGGAGCATTTCTTCAAAGAACGATGCCCAAAAGGATCTGATTTGTACTGCTGAAAGTTTTGAGGCCACCTTATCCCTGAACGCAGTACTGAATTTAGCTATCCTGCCAAGTGAAACCGGGAGTAAGTCCTCTATCCTTGCCTTGATTTTGCGAGCCAATACAGGTGCTGTTCCTTCAGTTCCAATGGCAATGGTAACTGGATCCCTGTCAACAATTGCCGGAGTAATAAACTGACTCAATTGAAGATTATCGACTATGTTGACTAAAACTCCATGAGCCTCTCCCAAAGCGAGTACCTTCTTATCTTGTTCATGGTTGTTATCAGCTCCGTAGAGTAACACACAATCCTTTAAATCTTCTGATCCTACCTCCCGGTCAAAATGAATCAATTTTCCTCGGGAGTGCCAATCAAGAATTTCTGGTACCGGTTTCTTACCATATACTAGAATCCGGGCACTAGTTTTGAACAACAATCTAATTTTTGGAACCGCTGTTTCACCGGCACCGGAAATAGCTACTCTTTTCCCGGCCAAATCCAAAAATAATGGAAAATACTTCATTCACTACCTTCCTGGAGAACAGAAAAATGAACGGCGAAAGTAGGATATTATTTTATTGGTTTCAACAATTATAAATATAAACAAAACCATGTTCTATATTACTAATAAAACAGAACAGATGTTTTGAAGTTTTTAGATTCACAAAATGAGTGTTTACGGGGCTTTGGTGATCGTCTCGATTTTGATTCTGGACTGGATCTTGCAATATCCTATCATGATTTGTTATCGAGCATTGGAGCTATTATGAGCCTTTAGTAGGTTGGGTATCTGGCTAGGAATTTCTGCCACCCGAATTCCTTTTTCCTCCAAATAATCCCTCTTTGCCCGATAGCTTCCAGAATTCCCTGAAACAATAGCTCCTGCATGACCCATCTTTTTTCCTTCCGGGGAGCTTTTACCTGCTATAAATGCAACCACTGGCTTGGTAATTGTGGTTGCGTAATCCGCTGCCTCTTCTTCGGCAGTTCCACCAATTTCCCCACAAATCACGATAGCCTTGGTTTTCGGATCCTCATCCATGTGCTTCAGAGCTTCCCTGGTATTTGTACCTATGATCGGATCGCCACCCACTCCGTAAAAGGCCGATTGCCCGAAACCGTTTTGAACCAAATTTAGACAGACCAGTGTTCCAAGGCTGCCTGATCTTGAAATAACCCCTACTGATCCCTCTCTGAAAACCTTTTCATTGAAACCGGGCATAATTCCTGCAAAAGCTTCGCCCGGTGTTACCATCCCTGCGGTGTTGGGTCCAATAATCTGAGTGCCATTCAACCGGGCTATGGATACCATCTCCATTACGTCCTGGACCGGTATATGTTCAGTTAGACAAATAACAACCCTGGTACCAGCCTCACAGGCATCAATGGTTGCTTGCTTGCACGCAGCAGGCGGTACAAAAAACAAGGCAGTATCGAAGTCCATTTCCAGTGCTGCCTGGCCGGCTGATGCATATACAGGAACCCCTAAGTGAACCTGTCCAGCCTTGCGGGGGTTTACTCCTCCAACGACCCTGGTTCCGTATTTGAGCATTTCGGCCCCCCAGAAAGTACCCTGTTTTCCAGTAATTCCGAATACAAGAAGGCGGTGTTTTTTTCGTAGAATCATAATTGCCTTATCCTGCTGCTTCCACAGCTTTGATGACGGCCTCATCCATCAGATCATATGGTTCCAGGTTTAACTCCTCCCTAACCATGGCTATTGCTTCCAAATAACCGGTACCGTTAATGGAAAAAAACACCGGTATATCGGGCTTCAATTCTTTCCAGGCCTTGACAATGCCTTCGGTCATTACATCCGTACGTGCAAAAGCGCCGCAAAAATTTACCAGGATGGAATTAACGTTGGGGTTTTGTAAAAGTATCTCCAAAGCTTCCCTACTTTTGGTGTAAGCCTCCCCACCGATTTCGAGAAAATTTGCTGGTTTTCCTCCGAAGTAGGTAATCGCATCCATGGTCGTCATGGTAAGTCCAGCGCCATTGGCAATTACTCCTACATTGCCTTCCAATTCTATGTACTTCAAGCCACTTTTGGCGGCCCTCTTTTCCAGGGGAGTTTGTTTTTCTGGAGCTATTTCACTTTGAAGTTGCTCCTGACGATAAATTGAGGAGTCATCCAGTATAAATTTGCAATCAAGGGCTACTATGTCTGAGTCTCTGGTTATTACCAGCGGATTAATTTCTACCAGTTCAGCATCATTCAGACGATAGACCTGATACAATCGTTGGATGGTATCGACCATTCGGTCTGAAACGAGGGGGATGTGGCCGATGGCTTCGCGAATAAAATCTGTCGATATTGTATTCCCAAAGGGTATTGGTGTAAAAGTCATTTGGGTTGGATCATGCTGAGAAATTTCTTCAACGTCCATCCCTCCCATGGTAGAAAACACCAACATTGGACCCCTGGTTCGGGTGTCATTGGTTATGGCGACATAGCATTCCGTTGCAATTGAAGCCATTTCTTCAAGAAGTATTTCTTTGACTTCATGGCCACCGATATCCATGCCAAACATTTTGGTGGCAATACTTATCGCCTCCTCCTGATTATTTGCCTTTAGAATTCCACCAGACTTTCCCCTTTTCCCGATGGGAACCTGGGCTTTCAAAACGCAAGGTCCAATTTCCTGGAACGTTTTGGCTACCCCTTCCACAGATGTGGTCACTTGGCCCCTAGGTACCTTAATACCCGCCTTTACCAATAATTGCTTACCACTGAATTCACAAAAGTTGGCCATTTATCTACCTGTATCCAATCTTCTTCCACAAGGGACCAAATAGTTCCTCCTCTTCAGGTTTATCGGGTTCAATGGTGTTCACAAGGTGAGTTACGTTGATAAAATGCTTATAGTTCAGGTTATCTGAAATCGTGTTTCCTGCCCAAGTTCCCCCACCCATTGAAAGGGTAAACGGCAAACTGTTGTCAAAACCTCCTCCATTGCCAAAAGTATGAGCCTGATTGACCAAAACTCTAACTACATCAGTCTTTTGAGCAACTTTGTTGGCATTTTCCATGTCAGCTGTATGAATTCCTACCGAATGCCCCTTGCCCTTAACTTCCAGGATTTCCCCTGTTATCCGTAGAGCATCTTCAAAATCCCTTGCTTTGTATAAGGTCAGAACCAAAGACAGTTTTTCATCAGCAAAACTTCCCTTACCTCCAACTTCCTTTTCCTCAACCATGAAAAACTTACACTTTCGAGATTCCGGGGGCAGGTCAAATACCTCGGCAGCAATATAGGCATCTTTGGCAATTACGTTTCTATTCAAAACCCCATTTACCCAAAGTTTTTCCTGAACTTTGGTTTTCTGTTCCCGGGTGCATAACCATCCACCTTCCTTGATCAATGAGTGAACTGATTTTTCATAAACATTGTCCAAAATAACAAGGGCGTTTTCGGAAGAGCATGAGGTGGCATTATCGAAAATCTTTGACATCGCTATTTTTTTGGCTGCGTCATCCAAATCGGCCGTTTGATCAATGATTACTGGAACATTACCAGGACCAACTCCAATGGAAACAGTTCCCGATCGCATGGCTCTTGAGACATTGTTTTGTGAACCGGTTACAACTGCTAGATCGACTTTTTCGATAAGCTTTTGGGTTGCTTCCTTGTTTACAGGATAAGAAAGAACCTGAACAAGGTCCGGTGGATAACCGGTTCTCTTCAGTTCTTCTCGCATGAACTCAACAGTCCTGGCAGATGTACCGTAACCTGCTGGTGAGGGTGCAATAATGACTGCATTTCCTCCCTTGACCGCCATCATGGCTTTGTTGGCAGGGGTTGCGGATGGGTTTGTTGAAGGGCATATGGCCCCTACAACACCCACGGGCTTGCCATATTTTACTATTCCCTTTTCTGGGTTGCTCTCGATAACTCCTGTCGTTTTAGCACGAAGAAGATCCCTAAGGGTTCCGAAGGTTTTCCGGGTGTTTTTCGTGATTTTTGACTCAACATTCCCCAGACCAGTGTCTCTGACGGCCATCTCGGCTAGAAGTCGGGCATTTTCCGGTTTATAAATAGCCCAAGCCAAAGCTCTAACCGCCGTGTCTACTTTATCCTGCTCTTCCGTTTGGAACATGTTCATCGCAGCCCTACCCTTGGCTACCAATGCATCAATCCGATCTTCCAATTCGTTCTCTACTTCAGCCATGAAATACTAAAAGCCTTGTCCTAACCAATTGCATTATTTTCTGTCTGGGGATTTCTTGATGCTTTTATCTCTGTCCATATAGAAGAAATTATGGCCAAACAACCCAAGATAAGGAGTATTGCTGAAATTGGTCTGGTAAAGAAGCCAAAGAAGTCGTAACTCATCAGCTGCATTGACTTGGAAAAGGCAGATTCACCTAATTTCCCAAGAATAAGACCCAGAATTATACCTGCTGGAGAATAACCGCTTGAACGCATGAAATAACCCAAAACACCTGCAAAAAACATAATCCAGACATCAATCATAAGGTTCCGGAGGGCATAAGCTCCCACTGTAGCAAGCAGTAATATGATTGGTGCCAGATAACGGAAGGGTATTCTCAGGACGTGTACGACTGTCTTGGTTTGAATCCAACCCAGAAGTACAATTAATAGATTGGCCCAGAACATGGCTGCAAACGTGATCCAGACGAGATTGCTGGAGTTCTTGAAAATCAATGGCCCTGGTTCCATCCCATGGATCTGGAAGATCCCCATGATCATGGCAGTTAAAGCACCACCTGGCAGACCAAGTGCCAGAAGTGGAATCATAGCGGCACCTGTGGCTGCATTATTGGCAGTTTCAGAAGCTACCACACCTTCCATTTCGCCCTGACCGAAATATTCCTTTCGGGAGGACCATTTCTGGGCCTGGCTATAACCAAGAAAGGCTGCAAGAGTTGCTCCGATACCAGGTAAAATTCCAGCAAAGAAACCGATAAAGATTGATCTTATCATGGTAAAACGAACTTTCCAGAATTCCAGGAACGTAGGAAATTCCATGGAAGCCTTCATCCTTTGTCTTTTACCGGAGGAAATTGCAGTAGCCTGCACCAAAACCTCAGACACAGCAAAAAAACCCAGTATCATCGGTATAAAGTGTAGCCCTGCTGAAAGGTAATAGGATTTGTACTCCCAATTGAAGATTGTCCACTCGCTGAAGCGAGGTATCCCCCCAACCGGGTCAGTCCCTATTGTTGCAAGTAATAACCCGGCGAAAACCGAAAGCCAGCCTTTCCAAAGGTTGGAGGACCCAATTGATGCTGAGACGGCCAAACCAAAAAAGATCAGGGCAAAAATTTCCTGTGAACCAAAGGCACGAATGGCCCAGTTGGCTATAGGGCCTGTTGCTGACATCATTAGCAGTGCCGAACATACTCCACCGATGGCAGAACAACAAACTGCAGCACCAATAGCTTTTCCAGCCATCCCCTTAACGGTCATTGGATATCCGTCAAAACAGGTTGGTGCATTCTCTGGAGCACCAGGTATATTGAACAAAATTGCTGTTATAGCTCCACCAAAAACACCAGAGCAGTATATGACAGAATAGAGCATAACTGCGTGTGTGGGCTCCATTGTAATTGTGAATGGTAAAATTACAGCTCCAAGGGTAAGCATATTCACCCCCGGAATGGCACCGAAAAACATTCCTCCCAGCAAGCCCAGTATGAATAGGAATAGGGCTTCCAAATCCCCAAATAGCATCAGGGTTCCAGTGATAAAATGTTCCATGAAGTTAAATCCGCATTCAGAAACTAGCGTAATACCGTTTAAAACTCGTCATATATACCAATCACCAGAAAGAAGCTGGTCGATTTTACTTAATATTGTTGAAGGTTAGAAAACTTGATAATTCTACAAACCACTTCACCAATAACACAATTAGATTGAAAATGTTATGAGGCAAAAGTTGCTTGAATAGGTAAATTATGTCGCAATATGAGATGCACACCCGGCAATCCATGAAACGACCTGCGATGCAAGTCTTCAAACTGGTAGATGTGATTTTTGCGAAGGGGCATCTTGAGAGGCGCAAGTTCTATCCCAAAGTCAACAAAATCCGGATCATATTCAAAGAGTGCATATCGTTCATACTCATTCATCGAAACATCTCCGATCACGGTACCCCGAGTTTGACAGTAGCTAAACTCATCGGGTTTCATCTCCCCAAACAATCCAATTTTGAGAAGGTGCTTTTTTGCGTTTTCTCGATTTTCCTGCAAGGGCTTCAGCCCTGGGAGAATTGAATGTTTCTGGCAGGAGTGCTTCAATGGCTGAAGTCCTGACCAATACCTTGAGAATTTTTAGCCAAGTTACAAGCTGGATGTCCTGACCGGCTTCAATTCGGCGGAGTGTGGCCACGCCTTTACAGCTTCTTTTGCCAACTCTACCTGCGTGAAACCTTGTACCTTTCGAAGTCTTGCCAGACGTTGGGCGAGTTCATTTAAAATCTCGGTTTCTGGGTTGTAAATGGTAATTTTCATTATGCCACCTGTGGTACTTTTTAGCCTAATTACGCAAAATAAATATCAATTATGATTGTTTCATGGTGTTTAACTTGAAAAAAAATATCACATGCGATTGATTAAACAATGTAATAGTGATTTAAACAAGATGCCTAAAGGCTCAGTGGGCTGGGAGAGATTTGTAGTTACAGTCCAATCCTTGAAACAACGATAATCCAGTTGTTAAAGTCATAAAAGTATTCCCATCTACCGACAGGCAGAGCAACATAAAAGAACCGGGTAAATACCAGCAGCAACAACAGATAGGTTAATGCTGTTATACCCAAAAGGGCTTTGATTGACCTGACTTTTAGTAACAAAAGCAGTGAAATGATAAAAATTGGGGTAATAAAATATATTCCCATTCTTGGGGCGAAGAAGAGATACACAAAGGGCAGTAGGAAAATGGCAATATTGATTAATTTGGTTTCCCGGCTGGTTTCGGACTTTTTTTCTGGAGGAGCTTGTATTGCTGGCTCTGTTCCACCAGCTCTAACACTCAAAATCTGGAACAAAAACTGCAAGGTTGCTCCGGTGCCCAGGGCCAGGATAATGGTAATCGGCCAACCATCAGCATCAAATTTATACGCAGCAATTTCCTGGCTGAAATTATTGACTTGCGAGAGAGCTATTAGAACCAAAACCATCCACATTAGCCATTCAGCCAAGGGCTTGAGGTATGCTTTCCTCAAGAAGGATGCTGTTGTGGAATTTTGAGCAACCATGAGGTTCAGACAAGTTTTATTTTGAAAAAGGAGGGTGGGTTCCACCCTCCTCTTATTTAAGATTAATCAGTTGCCAATTCCAAGTACCTTGTACATGTCCTGGTAAGTCTTGACCGCATCATTGATGAGGGTTATTGAACCTTCGGTATCTCTGAAACTGTCAATGAGGTGCATATATTTGCTTCTATTGAATTCCTGATAGTCATCAGTATTAAATCCAGCTGCACAAGCTTCAGAGAGAAATGCTACAATGTTTTCGGGAACACCGTTCTTGACATAAAATCCTCGGAACCTGGTCAAGGCATCAAAATCAGCACCAACTTCTTTATGGGTAGGTACATCGGCAAAGGCTGAGGGACGCTCCCCAAAAATGGTCAGGATAGGTATCATTTCACCTGAATCCAGAAAACTCCTGACATCACCCGGCTGTTCAAAAAGGACATCAACGTGACCACCAATCAATGCGCCATACCGTTCGGCTGGTTTATCATAAGCAATCTGGTTAACCTCTATACCCAAAGCCGATTGCAGTTGGTCCATGACAACAAGTTCCATTGATCCTATTTTTCCCAGATTGGCCATGGATACATCTCCTGGGTTGGCTTTGGCAAAAGCTTCAAAGCTTGCCCAATCAGTAAACCTGTCTTCATCACCCCTAATATAGATTTGGCTAAAGGTAATTTGGGTCATGCATAAGGGAATCCAATCAACTGCAGGATTCTCTGAAATATCCCCTGCAGCATAGGCTGATATGGCATTGTCAATATGTTCAAGCACGGTATATCCGTCTGCTGGGGCGAGCATGAAATCCGGTATGGCGGATGTACCACCACCCCCTGGTTTGTTCACAACCTGGAAATCCAGACCTCCAACTTCGCCCATTGCCTTGGCCATAGCTCTCGCAAGCTGGTCTGAACCGCCACCCGAACCAAAGGGTACGATCATTGTCAGGGGTCTCTTTCCAAAACCGTCTGGGGGTTCGATCATTGTATCAGCTTGTGAAACAACACTCCCCATCAGCAACAAAGCCATGGCATAGGCTGTAATCTGTTTAATTCTCATTTATTAACCTCCCGAATTGTAGATTTCTAATAATGTGCAATGTTTAGAAAAATTTGTGTGAATTCAACCCGATACTCGTACTCAGGTTTGTAAATTTTGCCATGGGAAAACAAGGTTTAGCTTCCTGAGTGTCTGCATAACAATGATCATCAGATTGAATATTTCCATGGTTAATTCAATGGCGAGCATTTGTTTATCTGGAATCAAATGACGCCTTATTTATTATTTGACGATTTTTTCTACTAGTTTGTACACCGTTGTACTTCCAAACACATGCTGTGGACTACTTGAATGTGTATCTCGTTTGGAAGCACGTTCAACTGCATCCAAAATCTCTATTCGCTTGAATTGATTCTCATGGATCACTTTGTTGTAGTTTCGAAGATGTTTCTTCAACCTTCTTTTGCAATCTTGAACAGACGATATACCCTTACCATCTTCAAAATGGAGAAGTAACCAATACTCAAAATTAGGGTTACTTAGGGCAAGGAAATAATTTGCTTTTTCCTTAGTCCACTGTGATAACTCATTCAATTGATTTTCTGGCCATTGATCCTTGTCGATTACTAACCAAGCTTCATCGGATGATTCCAATTTTAATTTGGAAAGACTTGTCTTCATTTGTTTAAGAACTTGGAATGGGGAGCTCCCCAGTCTTTTAATGATTTTAAAACAAATCTCATTATTAAAATAACTTATGCATTTGAAATATGTGGGTTCGGTTTTTTCACCTTCGGAAGCAATTACAAACATCTGCTTATACCTGCGCTTTCTAGGAGGCCTTTGAAATGAATCCTGCCCAGTTGACATCAGTTCATATCAGTCCCATTGATACTCTGTTTAGAGTAATTTAAAGTTTCACCCATAAAAATATTTGGAACTCCGCCCATTCGTCCATTCAGGTAACTTTTTCGTATACCCTTGTCGTATCTAATGTCTTCAAATTCACTAAGAGAGTACAGGGATGAGTTCCCAGATGAATTTCTTTCAGTAACCCACATCTCATCACGACGAATAAATGTTTGATCCATGAGTAAGACATCATGTGTGGTAAGCAACAGTTGTGATCTGGTTGCATTTGAACAATTACTTAGAAACGTTTCAAGTAAAGAACGTGACAGTATCGTGTGTAAACTACGGTCAAACTCATCTATTACAAAGACCCTATTCCTAGTTTGAGTTATAATTTCAAAAATAGCCGGGAGTAAATCAATTAATCGTTTTGAGCCGTCTGATTCATTACTGATCATAAATTTGGCTTCCGTACCGTCATCTTTCTGATGAAAAGTCACCAGTTTTTTTGCAATTAATTCATCCCCCACACGGGACACAAAAATTCGATCGTTAGGTAGTTCAATAAAAGCATCAACCTCACCTTCTTTAACGGTTTCCATTAATTCATTCATCATGGGTTTGGGAACTGGAAGGTTTGCAATCGGTATCTCCTCGCCACCTAAACGATTGATTCCTGTATCAAGTTGTGATAACGATTCATTCATGAACGAGTTGATCAGATCTCCTTCATCAAAAACCCGATGAAATGGTCCGAAACGTGAACTTGTGCCAACCAATTCAAGAGTGTCCTTAAACCAGTTATAAACTGGTAAGAAATTATCAATCTTTTGGGAGACTGAATTGGTAAGGAAAAGTTGATTTTCTCGGGTTCCATTGAAAACTATCCTGAGGGCAAGATTTTTTTTCAATGTATTATGAAAGCAAGGATCTTGATTTTCTGCCCGGCGATGATAGAGCACTTTTTCGCTCGAACTGTTTATTAAAACAAGTTTCTCCTCTAATATTGTTGTACGATTCACCACAAAACAAAACTCATATAAGGATTCGTTGGTGTACAAAACAAAACAAAATCTTGAAGGTTTTCCAGCGCTTTCTGAGTCTAGTCGAAATGGTTCAACCGGGATCAAATTTTCAGGCTGAGATCCTTTGACAACTAACCTCTTGGCAAATCGAAAAGCTTCAAAAAAATTGGATTTGCCAGAGGCGTTTCCGCCATAAATTACCGCAATAGGTAGTACCCCTTTTCTAAATTTTCCTAACTTAGGAATTCTTTCTTTATGTTGCCGTTCTCTGGTGGTTGCCATTGAAAATGTGACTTCTTCACGGAAGGACATCCAATTTTTGAGAGTAAATTTAACCAACATCATTTTTCTCCTAAAGTGAAAATAATTACTTAGTTATGGCAAATAATTACTTTTTTTTGCGATTATTTCTACTAAATGAGAAAATATCTCTTTTAAGACATGCTTTCAGGGGTAAGAATTTTCAATCTTATGCTACCTCAATATATTACCAAATTCTATCAACTACCAATTTTTTATTCTGTAACTGCAAACATTTATTTTGGGGTTATGCGATGATCCAGCCAAGGGAATTGAACTTAAATAAATAAGTTCCATTTCAGTAAACTCGGGTTTGATGGTAAATGTCAATTTGGTTGATCAAATTAATCAAATGATATTCTGGGGGATTCTTATGGCCCATAAGAGTTCCCATATTCTGATTTGAACACTGAACCAACCTCGATGGTTAGCTTAGGCCTAATGAGAGATTCAGGCTCTTGTTTGAAAATTTGTCGGGTAAAATTTGTCCCCGGGTGATAGGGTGAATATCTCAATTCCTGTAGATGTTACTCCAATGGTGTGCTCGAATTGGGCCGATAATGACCTGTCTTGGGTAACAGCCGTCCAACCATCAGGAAGTAGCTTTGTTCCTGGTCTGCCCAAATTGATCATGGGTTCTACCGTAAAAAACATACCTTCTTCAAATACAGGTCCCGTACCCGGCCGGCCAAAATGGAGAACGTTGGGTTCCTCATGAAATGCCCGACCTATGCCATGTCCACAAAAATCTCTGACCACTGTCATACGATGGCTCTGTGCATATTGCTGAATAGCCCATCCCAAATCTCCAAAGGTATTTCCTGGACGTATTTTTTCCAATCCAATCATCAGGGCATCGTGAGTAACTTCAATCAGCCTGAGTGCTTTCAGGTTTGGTTTTCCAGAAACATACATTCTGGAGCTATCACCATACCAGCCGTTCCTGATAATCGTTACATCAATGTTCAGGATATCACCTGAAACCAGTGTTTTCGTACTTGGAATACCGTGACAGACTACATGATTTACTGAAATACATGAAGCATGCTGGTATCCCCGGTATCCTATTGTTGCAGATTCAACCTTGTATTCCTTGATCTTGTCCGAGATAAATTGATCCAACTCTATAGTCTTAACGCCTGGTTCAACCTGATCACAAAGATCATCCAGAATTCTGGCTGCTACCTGACCTGCCTTGGCCATTTCGGTATAATCCTGCTTTTCATGCAGAGTGATACGGTCCTTGTTCAACTTTTTCCTGGCAAACAGTTGCATCAAATTATTTCAACCTCAAACCAAATGCTTCTCTGAACCATGAAGGTCCACCGGAGACTAATATGCTATTTTGAAAAATAGGTAAATCTGAAAGTTTTGCCTTACTATCTTACCCGTAAGCCGTTTTCATCAAAAAAATGTAGTTTGTCTTCCTTGAAAGTTAAACCACGAACATCATCAATTTGAGATGAAAATCCTCCAGGAACCCTGACTGTAAGTGTTCCACAATCTCCGCAATCAAATACGACAAATGTGTCCGCACCCAAAAATTCGATTATATCGACCAATCCGTCACAATTACCTTCCCCTGGTTTACCGATACTGATATGTTCTGGCCGGATCCCCAACCTGCTGGCTGCACTTGAACCGTGGAATGGTCCCTTGCGACCGTTTGCCAAGGCAAAACTGCCTTCGCTTGTTGAGCAGTCCAACATATTCATTTTTGGACTTCCGATAAATTGTGCTACAAAAATGTTTTCAGGAGCTTCATACAAATCCTTGGGTTTTCCAACCTGTGCAATTTGGCCGTGTTCCAGAACCACAATTCTGTCAGCCAAGGTCATTGCTTCAACCTGATCATGGGTAACATAAATCATCGTGCGGGATAGATTTCGATGGAGCTTGGCTATCTCATACCGCATTTCAACCCGCAGCGCGGCATCAAGATTGGACAGCGGTTCATCAAACAGGAATGCTGTAGGATCACGTACAATAGACCGCCCAATTGCGACTCGCTGACGCTGACCACCGGAAAGATCTTTAGGGCGCCTGGAATAAAAGTCGGTTAGCTTGAGTATTTTTGCGGCTTCCGAGACCTTTTCATCAATTTCCGCCTTGGGATGACCAGCTGTCTTTAGGGCAAATCCCATATTGTCCTTGACCGACATATGTGGATAGAGGGCATAGGACTGAAAGACCATGGATAGCCCTCTTTTTGAAGGGGGTTGATCTGTTACATTCTTTCCATCAATCAGGATTGATCCCCTGGAGGTATCCTCCAATCCGCCGATCATTCTGAGCAGGGTTGATTTCCCACACCCGGAAGGTCCAACGAAAACGATAAACTCACCTTCCTCTATAGCAAGATCTATTCCCTTGATTACCTGTATGTCGCCGAACCATTTTTCGGCCTTTTTTAGTTCTATTGCACCCATCAGCCTTTTCCCGCCCAAACCAGCCAAACCGCGGCAGTCCAAGTAAAGGATTGACCACCCTTCGGTTCGCCGGTTATCGGATCAAAATATTCCGAAAAACCACCTTTCAAAATCATTTCTCTTGTTCTTCCTCTCAACTCGGACCCTTCGGCATAGTTCATTTCCTCCAAACCCGTTCCTATAAGAAAATTTACCACTGCCCAGGTCGGACCTCTCCAATATCGTTCCCGATCAAATTTGGAACTGCGTGGATCATGGCTGGCAACTCCGTAAGGAACCAAAGAAAGCTGGTCACTTAGTTTTAGAAGCATATTCTCCGAGTGATGACCAGCATACCAATTAAGGAATGATGCGTTGGTTAAACTCCTTGAAAACTCATGGTTCCGTGTGTTCCTTGCATCAAAATAGGCTTCTTCCTCATTCCAGATATAATCTAATCCCTCTTCCATTAAATGGAGATCCTTTTCCAGTTCTGAGGTATCATAATTCAAAATTTTACCAAGATACTTTAAATCCCTGGCGGCTCTTAAAGCCGTAAACGTTAATCCTGGATCAGCAATTCGAAAAGGGTTCGAATCCCTTAGTTCCCACTCATTCCAAGCATTTTTCTTACCAATTGAGACAAGGTACAAGTATCGGTCATAATCAAATTTTCGGGGTCGCATGGAACTCTCGACCATTGAGGTATCTTTTCTCGTGTAGGGCAAGAGTCCAACCGGTTCAATTGAGGTCATCAAAGCATCCCAATCCGGGGCATTATCCCTCCCCGATTCCCATGGATGGGTGGACATCATGGCACCTTTGAAACCTCGCCATGCAACAAACCACTTATGCCATGCCAGCATTTTGGGAAAAAGTGTCTTGAGTTTCTGTTTGCCAAGAGCAGGGTCTTTTTCATGAATAAATCTGGCCATCGTGGATGCCAGTGGAGGTTGGCTAATTCCCGAAGATGGTATCGAACCCTTGTTGCCACCCCAAGTATCTTGACCTGGAAAGTAATCTTTACTGGGTTTGTGAAAGATTATGTGCGGAACCATGCCATTGGGCCATTGACCCGAAAAAAGCGTTTCCAACTCAAGCCATGCCCTGTTCACATCAAATTCTGCAAACCCTAAAGCGGCCATGGCACTATCCCAGTTCCATTGGTGGGGGTAAAGGCCCTTGGTTGGGATGGTATAACCACCCTGGTCATTAGCCAGCAAAATATCCCGGGCCTGTTGGTCAATATCTCCGTTTAGCGACATTTCTATCCCTTTACAGAGCCTGCAGTGAGGCCTCTGGTCATAAATCTCTCCAAAGCCATGAAAATCGTAATAATGGGAACAGTGGATACGACCGCTCCTGCCATCAGATGTTGGCGGGGAATTTCTGATGAGTTGAGCATGGCGACCCCTCTCGTCAAGGTAAATATTTTCGGATCATCCAACAACATGAAGGCCAAAAGGAATTCGTTCCAGGCAATCATGAAAACATATAAGGAAACCGAAGCCAAGGCAGGTAAACTCAGGGGGAGAGTTATTTTCCAAATCACCACCAGCCTGGAAAGCCCATCCATCAAGCCCGCCTCTTCAACTTCGGTGGGTAATCCTCGAAAATATCCCTGCAGCATATACAGGGCAACTGGAATTGTCGTAACCGGATAAATCAAAATGATTCCCAGTATTGTATTCCGCAACCCGGTTGTGGAAAATACAACGTAAATCGGTAGGGCAAGGACGATCATGGGAACCATGTAGATCAACAATATGGAACGGGAAAGGGCTCCTTGACCGGCAAATCTGAATCTTGCTATGGCATAGGCACCGGGTACACTGAACAATAAAGTAATAATAACCGTAGTTATCGAAACGACAAAACTGGTTATCATGTAATTGCCGAAGTTAAAGTCGTTAAACAGCTCAAAATAGCTCCGTAGCAAACCCCAACCCTTTTGAAACTCCAACGAGAAATCCAGGGGATTTATTAACAACTCCTGTTGGGACTTCAGGCTGGTCATGACCATGACGTAAAAGGGAATTAGAACAATTGCCGTGAAGAATACCAGTCCGGACCCCGTCAAGAATCTAATAACAATTTCCTCAAATTCATGCCTTGTCAATTGGCCCCAATGACAATCTGCCAGATATCTGACCAAAGCCCATCCTGAACCGATGCTGAAGAGCAGGGAGCTTATTACTTGCATGCTGAGGGGAATGCTTTCGCCATAGGCAAGGGGCCCAAATCCTGTGAATGGAAGAACCATGGCTAGCAAAAATGCTGACGAAATGATTATGAATAGATTTTGAAAGTGAACTGTCAGCAATCCCAGTAACAACCCTGCAAGGACACTACCCCAGAAGTTGGGCAGATAGGCACCACCAGTAGCAAAGGCCATGAGGATAGTAACTGAAGTGGCAACAACCAAGGTCCAGCAAACACCGATTATGGGGCCTGTGACATAGCCAAAATACAGATGCTTCATAAACCTTCCTCCTGGCTTATGAAACGGAAAAAGAAAACGCTGAACAGCAGGAGAAACAACATGATGATCACCGCGACCGCCGCTCCAGCACCGATGTTGGATATCCCAAAGGCCTGTTCGTAAACATTTACAGTTAAGGTGCGAGTACCCGCATTTCCCCCAGTCAACAAGAAAATGTCATCAAACTTGTTGAATGTCCAGATGAATCTCAACAGGAATAATATACTGAGAATCCCGAGTAACTGGGGTATACTGAGATACCAGAATTTTTGGAACGGTGATGCCCCATCCATATCTGCAGCTTCATATATGTCATAATCAATAGCCTGCATTCGAGCAAGTATGAACAGGAATGAAAGTGGGAAATAACGCCAAACCTCAAACAAGGTGACCATGATAAGTGCCAAGGGCCTCTGACCGAAAAAATTTATGGTTTCCTCGGTTAAACCCATTTGAACGATCAAGGTATTTACTGATCCTGAGAATGGGTCCAGTAAATTAATCCAGGTAAAGGCAACAGCAATGACTGGAGCGACGTATGGAAACAGGAAAAAGCCTCTGAGAATCCCTTGCCCCCGAAAACTGGAATTAAGCAAAAGTGCTGCAAACAATCCGAAGACAAGTGCCCCAACCGTACCAAAAAAAGTATAGAACAGGGTAGTCCACAAAACTGTGAAGAACTCTTTCTGGTCAAATAGTTTCCTGAAATTTTCAAAGGTGAATTCCGAGTTGGTCAAGACACTGTCGGCGTCCCCTCTCACTGAGGGTTGACTTTCCTCAGCCAAATCTTCGGCAATATCAGGTGAAACAGTGAACGTTGCCGGAATTCTGTATCTTTCCCTGAATCCTCCCTCTATATCCCCAAAATTGCACTCAAGATACCCATCTGATGATTGTAAACAGGGCTCAGGCAATTCCTGTAAAACAATTTCTGGAGGTATAATGTCTGTGAATCCTGCATTTGCGATTGGGGCTTCCTGAGAGGAGTTGCGAACCCGATATTCTACCTGGAACACATCTCCACTTGTACGAACGTTTTCTCGAACGACAAGGGAAGTGGGTCGCAAATCACCAAGATCAATTGGTTTGACACTTATCCAGACGATGGCAAATAGTGGAAGGATAACAACCAGTGACACAATTATCACTGTGGGTAAAAGCATAAACCACGCAAACCTAGCGTCTCTTTGAGCTAGTTTTCCACGTCCTTTCGGTGGTTCCATTAAAATCCTGATTACTGGAAGAGGGTAGCGGGATTAAACCCGCTACCTTGAAATTATTAATTTATTGCAGCAAGCTCGCTGTTTAGGGCTGCAACAGTATCAGCGGCATTCATATTACCATCAATATATTCCCTAACCAAACGATTAATAACCTGGCTGTTGATGATTTTTGAAGCCAACGAAAGCTGTCCCTCGGTAACACCCCATCTTTGAGCAACATCAAGTCCGCCCACGATCTCGTCGATCATGTCCTGCGAATAAAGGTCTCCCAATGGAGCTTTTCTGTCCACCCCAACGGGTAGCATGGACCATGCTTCCTTAAACATGTCGGAATCATCCGCAGTTCCACTTCGAACCGGGAATTTGCCCTCAGGTGCAATAGCCAAAGTTTGTGTATATCCCTCATTCATGGAATATTCTACAAAGGCCATCGCAGCATCTGTATCAGCATCGGTTGTAATACCAAAATATCTGACATCTCCCCAAGCTGCCCCATCTGGATTTGAGGGCCCGGCAAAGTTGGTAACAATACCTGTTTTCGAAGCCAACTCCGGTGACGTGGGATCGTCGTTGATTGTTGGAGGTGCATTATCACGCAGTCCAGCCAGCTCATCAAGAATAAATGGAGACCAGATAATCATGGCAGCTTGTCCTGCAAAATACAGTTCTCTGGACTGTTTCCAATATAATTCTCCCGGAGGTGATGCCTCGGCTATGGCTTTGTAAAAATCAAGAACTTCTGTAGTGGCTGCAACATCAAGGGGTGCAAAACCATTACCATCGACCGGTGACACACCGTTGGCCAGGAAAACATGTTCAAGAACCTGGCTCATAAAGTTTTCATCAACTTTGGTGGCAGCCACAAATCCATACATTTCTGGCGGATTATGAAGGGCCGCGATGGCATCAATGACATTTTGATATGAGGTAGGTGGTTCCAGACCCATTTCTTCAAACTTGTCCTTGCGGTAGACGATCATCTGGGTCCACCCATCTACTGGTACCGAAGTTACATCATCTCCGTAGGCGGCCATGGCTATCGGTCCAGGAGAAAAGGTATCAGCCCCAAGATTGTTCAAAACATCTGTTGCTGCTCCTGTGTCAAGAATCCCTTCTTCGGCCCAAGGCAGGGCATATTGAAGTGGATGGTAGATTACATCGGGAAGGTCCCCAGCAGCAAAAGCAGCAGTGGCTCGGGTACCGAGGTCTGTTTCCGTAACCGGGATGACTTCTACTGAAATACCGGATTGAGCTTCAAAATCCGCTGCCATATCCTGTTGTCTGGCTAATCTAGCTGGTTGCTCTTCGGTAGTCCAAAATCTGATAGAATCAGCATAAATGCTTGTTCCTATCAATGTCACCGCGAAGCCAGCCAAAACCAGAGTTTTGGTTATAATTTTCATTTAGATTTCTCCTAAAATTTTGGTGAATTAACTTATCCATCCCATAAATCGGGATTGATTGGTGTAACTTATATGAAAGCACATGATTTGCAACATGATAGTCTGTTTGGTCTAACCAAACCGATTGTTGGTTGGCATCCTCGCGTCATTAAAATTTCAAATCACACCGGTAGAGCACTTATCAATAGTGGTGCAATGCTCTCTTCAATTCCTAATTCCTACATACTAAAATGAAGCAGTAAAAAATATACTTTTCTTTCTAATCCTTAACCCTGAAAGGTTTACACATGCTCAAGAAAACCCTCCGTTCGCAACTTCATCAGCTAACAGATGGGATGGATGCCAAAGCTTGTTACCACCCAAATGCCAAATGGTGGGGCAGTTATCCATTCAACGAATTACAGGGGGTTGAAGCCGTCAACGGGGTTTGGGAAAAAATACGAAAGGCCCTGCCTGACTTGGAGAGGAGAGATAATATTTTCGTTATGGGAAAAAATGTTCCTGATAACAGGGTTTCATTCCAGATGGCTGGTAATCTGATGATAGCATCCATTTGCCATTATCAGGGAACATTTCAGAACTCCCTATGTGGAATACCTGCCAACAAAAAGGTGGTACATCTGCGAAGTTGTGAAGTTCACCAGGTGGTGGAAAACAAAATTTCCCATTCCTACGTCCTGATTGATTTTCTGGATTTAATGAATCAGGTCGGTTTATGGCCCCTGGTTCCCTCTCTCGGGGGCGAAGGATTATGGCCGGGACCAGCAACCTCGGATGGGGTTAATGATGAAACTGTGGACTCATCAGAAGATAACAGGGCAATTGGAACTGTACTGAAAATGCACCAAGCCCTCCACCAATTTGATGGTAAAAACATAGCTTCCATGCCCATGGATGAATACTGGACACCCAATTTCCAATATTATGCTGCATCAGGAATTGGTACAACCAGAGGCTTGTCTGGATTTCGGTATCATCATCAAATACCATTTTTAAACGCCTTTCCCGACAGAAAGGGCGCCGGACATTATATCAGAATATCTGAAGGTGACTTTGCCGTAACCGGTGGTTGGCCTTCTGTGGAGGCAACCCATCTGGGAGAATGGCTAGGTTTACCCGGCACGGGCAAGAAGGTTGGCATGAGGGTTATGGATTTTTACCGATTGGAAAATGATAAAATTGCCGAAAACTGGGTTCCAATTGATATAATTCATGTACTTAGGCAAATGGGATTTGATGTGTTCGCCCGTCTGAAACATGTTCTTGGTGAACCGGCAAGAGATATCACCTGAAGTTGCTCAATTGGTTGGAGAATACTCAATTGAGGGACCAAGGGTTGACCCAGCATCAGAAAGTAACAACTGACCGGTCGTTTTGGTAGCATCAATTGCCAAAAAGGCAACCGCATTGGCTATTTCCTCAGGTTCACAAATGTCCTGCAAGGCTGAATTTCGAGCAAATTCACTTTTGATTTCATCAAGCCGGTCTTGGCCAACATAATCCAGAAACCATGTGGTGTTTACGAAACCCGGGAGGACGCAATTAACACGCACATTAGGTGCCAGCATTTTGGCCAAGGCAAGTGAAAGGGAATTAACTGCTCCCTTGGATGCAATATATCCGAGGGAACTCCCGCTGCCATTTTGTGATGCAATTGATGAAATGTTTACGATTGCTCCATTATCACTATTTTTCAAATAGGGCGCCGAGGCCCTGGCCATCTGGTAAATTCCAATTACATTTACACCATAAATTCTGAGAAAATCTGCTGAATTCTGATTTTCCAGGTCGCTGAGCTGGGTAAACTGGGTGGTTGCAGCACAGCAAATCAATGCATCTATTTTGCCAAAGGCTTCCACCGCTTTTGAAACTACATTTCGACAATCCTCATCTACTGAAACATCGCCGTATAGTGCGATGGCTTCAACTCCGAGCTTTCGACTTTCAGCCACCATTTGTTCTGCCTGCATTTGGTAGTCAAAATAGTTTACGACAACATTATAACCTCTTTGAGCCATGTTTCTGACACAACAAGCTCCAATTCCTGTAGCACCCCCAGTGATCAACGCAACTCTTGACCCTCTTCCGTTATCAGTCATTTCATAGTTCCCTTTGTTTATAAATTTTTTGGTGTTTTACAGTTTTCCTATAAGATTTAGGTAAATCATTGAACTTGGTTAGATCAAGTGTTTAAGTTCCCTGTATCGACCTGTTATCGTCCAGTACATCGCCTCCCTTGGTCTTTCACCATGTATATAATTGTTGAATAGGTTCTTAGGAAGGAAGCGGTGAAGTTGGGACCAGCTTTTTTAGCAAACCTTTTCCTATCTTAAGATGTTAGGTACAGATATAATAACTACCAAAGATTATTATGAAATCTACGAAAATCCTGCTTGGGAGCAGTAATTGGATTCTTACATCCTTTCAAACCATATAAATTACCACTGCAAAAACCCCGTATTGTTCGGTATAAGTTAGTCTCGCCTTCTGGGTATTGAATAAATACTTCACCTGAACTTTGAAGTTTTATTTGTAAAAACTAGAAATAGACCATTCAAAGAAAAGACAAGGAACTGAGACAAGTGGATATTGAACTTAAGCCCGTATACCAGTTTCTAAAGGACACCTTTCCTGAACTTACGGGTGAATTCCATATTCAAGAGACAACTGGAGGGCAATCTAACCCTACCTACGTCATCTCAAATGAAAGTAAAGCTTTTGTACTCAGAAGAAGGCCCGATGGCGATTTGCTTCCTTCAGCTCATTCAGTATCAAGGGAGTTTCGAGTCCAAAAAGCATTGGAGCAAACCAATGTCCGGGTGCCCAAAATGATTTTACATAACGATGATGAATCTGTTGTCAGGACAGAATTTTATCTGATGAGCTATGTGCCAGGAAGGGTTTTTCATGACAACTCGCTTACAGAAGTAGATAAAGCCGAAAGAAAAGCCTTGTATTTTGAAATGGCACGGATGCTTGCCAGAATACATGCAGTAGATTTTCACAAGGTCGGTTTAGATACCTTTGGCAAGCAGGGAAACTACTTTGCTCGACAAATTCATAGGTGGACCAAACAATGGAGCCTGTCTAAACAAGCTGAGAACAAATATATAGATTACCTCATTGAATGGTTACCTGATAATATACCTGATAATGACGAAACCACTCTGGTTCACGGTGATTATAGGATTGGTAATCTTGTATTTGATTCAGATAAGCCCACTATCGCTGCTGTTCTAGACTGGGAATTATCTACTCTGGGACATCCCCTGGCTGATTTGGCAAATTGTTGTGCCTATGCCTGGTTCCTGAATTCGGATGAGTATGGACACGGTATAAGAAATTTGAACTTGAGAGAACAAGGATTACCTTCTATTGAAGAGTTTATTGATGTTTACTACAAAGAGGCTCCTCGCAAGGAAAAATTGACAAATTTCCATTTGGCGTTTGCCCTTTTTCGAATGGCAGTGATTTTTACTGGTGTTGCTGATAGGGCAAGACGTGGGAATGCAGCATCTGGGAATGCTGCTGAATTGGGAAAGGTCGCGCCAAAATTAGCCCAAAGAGGTTTCGAATTAACAAAGGGTGAATTTCGTAGCCCTTAAACACATACAAAACTTTGAGTATTTATGCATTTTGAACCAACAGAAAACGTTACTCGACTTAAGGAACAGTTGAATTCCTTTATGGAAAATCACGTTATCCCTGCTGATGAAGAGTTTCAACAAATTGCTGCAATGGGTGCGTACCCTATTGAACTGATCGGTGGGTTAAAGGTGCTGGCCAGGAAGGAAGGCCTTTGGAATCTATTCCTGCCCGGTTTGAAGGACTCAGAACCTGGTACCAGATTAACCAATGTCGAGTATGCTCAACTTGCTGAAATCATGGGACGCTATCCCTGGGCCTCCGAAGTGTTTAACTGTAGTGCTCCAGATACCGGAAATATGGAGTTACTACATCTGTTTGCGACACCCGAGCAGGAGAAAAAGTGGCTAAAGCCTTTGCTGGAGGGTTCAATCAGGTCTGCAGTATCCATTACCGAACCTGATGTTGCCTCTTCAGACCCAACAAATCTACAAACCAGGATTGAACGTGATGAAGACCAATACATTATTAACGGTAAAAAGTGGTTTACGACCGGTGCTCTCCATCCCAATTTTAAATTCACGATTGTGCTTGGTGTTTCCGACCAGAATGAGAACACTCCTCGCCACCAAAGACACAGTTTTATAATCGTTCCCAAGGATACCGAAGGGTTCCAGATTATCAGGAATTTGCCAATTATGAACCACATGGCCCTTGAGGGTCACTGTGAACTGGAATTCAATAATGTAAGGGTTCCGATTTCCAACCTAGTCGGAGAAGAAGGCAAGGGGTTTGCCCTGGCCCAGGCCAGGTTGGGTCCAGGTAGAGTTCATCATTGCATGAGAACCATAGGTCAGTGTGAACGGGCTTTGGAATTGATGTGTCAACGAGCTCTGGATCGAACTGCTTTTGGTAATAACCTCTCCGATTATTCAAACATTCAGGACTGGATTGCGGAAAGCAGAATGGAAATTGATCAGGCTCGTCTGTTAAACCTGTATGCCAGTTGGCTTATGGATACGGAAGGGAATAAGGCAGCCAGAATATTGATTGCGGAAATAAAGGTTGTGGCTACCAGATTGCAAACCAAAATTCTGGATCGGGCTATACAGGTATGGGGGGCAACCGGATTAACCAATGATACACCGCTTTCCTATCTTTGGTCCTGGGGTCGGGCACTCCGTTTTATAGATGGGCCCGATGAGGTTCATCTTCGGTCAATAGCTCGTGCTGAACTCAAAAAGTACCATTCTACCTAGTCAGATTTACTGTACGGTTTCATAATTGCAGGAGTGAATGTGGCAGATCATAAACATTTCAAACCACTGGAAGGCATAAGGGTTGTTGAATTCTCTCACATGATTTTTGGTCCCTGTTGTGGTCTGTTCCTTGGTTTCCTCGGGGCTGAGGTCATCAAGGTCGAACCTCCAGGAGGAGATAAAACAAGGGACCTTACCGGGATGGGCGCTTCATTTTTCCCAACGTTTAACAGGGGGAAAAAATCAATAACATTAGACATGTCCACACCCGAAGGCACCGAAGTTTTAGACAAACTGCTTTCCTCATCAGATATTCTTATCGAAAATTTCCGTGATCAGTCCCTTGGCAAAATGGGGTTGGAACCAGACCATCTGAAAACAAAATATCCCAATTTAATTACCGTTTCCTGCAAGGGATTTCTGGAAGGTCCCTATAAAACGAGATCGGCTCTTGACGAAGTTGTTCAGATGATGACTGGTTTGGCTTATATGACCGGCCCTCCAGGTAATCCTCTCAGGATTGGTTCCTCCGCCAATGACATCATGGGTGGGTTGTTTGGAGCCTTTTCGGCAATTGCTGCCCTGAGGGAAAGGGAAGAAACCGGGAAAGGAAGAAACATCAGGGTTGGATTGTTTGAAAACAGCCTGTTGCTGGTAGCTCAACACATGGTTCAGTTTGAAATGCTTGGGGTGGAACCAGAACCCATGCCGAACCGGGCTTTTTCATGGCCGGTATATGATATCTTCCGTACAGCTGATAATCGGGATATCTTTGTCGGTGCTGTTACTGACGGACAATGGGAGGTTTTATGCAAAATTTTGGGAGCGGAAGATTTGTTGGCAGATCCACGACTTCAAACAAGAATGGATCAGATCAATGCGAGGAATTGGACCAAGCCTATTTTTACTGATGCGATCAGGACCTTTAAATTTGATTGGTTGTGTACGGAGTTTCAGAAAGTGGGTATTCCATTCGCTCCAGTAGCCAGACCTGCAGAAATGTACGATGATCCTCAGGCTCTGTCAGCAGGTGGTTTACCTTTATCAACTTTTGAGGACGGAAAGCAAATCAGGGTTCCCGGAATGCCCATAGAAATTGATAGTTCCAGGGTTGGTAAAAATTTTGGTATCCCTGGAGTTGGACAGGATAACCATTCCATATTGAAAGCGTTGGGGTTTGAAATGGATTTTATCCGTGAAGCTACCGGTCACAAGGAAAATAAAAATGATTGAAGATGATATGTATCCCACCAATAAAGTAAGTTTACGCGAATTATCATTACGGGATGGTTTGCAAATGACCAAATCCTTTCCTTCCACAAAGGACAAGAAAAAACTTATCCAAATGGAATACAAAGCAGGTGTTACTCATTTTGAGGTTGGGTCATTTTTACCTGCCAAAACATTCCCCCAATTTGCCGACATCAGGATATTGGTTGATTATGTAGCGGAACTACCTAACGCATATTCGACTGCCCTTACCCTGAACGAAAGAGCTATGGATGATGCCTTGGAAACACCGTTGGATGAAATGGTCATTGCCCTATCAGCAACCGAGGAGCATTGCCAGGCAAATATAAAAAGATCCAGGGATTCAGCAGTAGGGTTAATCCGAACTGCTGTCGAAAAAAGAAAGGTGAGCAGATTCAATCCAATGATCTCCGGTGCCATTTCGGTATCTTTTGGCTGTTCTATATCCGGTGATGTCTCTCCCGATGAAGTTCTGGATCTGGCCGAGCAATGTGCTGAAGCGGGAGCAGATCAAATTGCCATTGCCGATACAGTTGGTTTTGCTGGCCCAAGGCAGGTTTATGAACTTTCCAAAAAGGTTGTTGAAAAACTTGGTGATATTCCTACCGTCGTTCATTTGCATGATACAAGGGGGACAGGAATAGCTAATGCCTATGCCGCATTGGAAGCGGGTGTAAGGGTGTTGGACGGCACCCTCGGTGGCTTGGGAGGTTGCCCTTTCGCTCCTGGAGCAACAGGTAATGTTTCTTTTGAGGATCTTGTTTACCTGTGCGAACGAAGCGGCTTTCCAACCAATATTGATCTGAACAAGCTGATAGAGGCTAGAAGTTTTCTGGCCACTATTTTACCGGGCGAACAACTCTTTGGTGCCATAGCCAAAGCCAGACCCCCTTCCCAGATTACCTGGCAAAACGCATAACATGATATCCCGGGAATTTGTCAAAGACACCTAGACAGATCTTGTCAAGCCACCATCAATTCGAATGTTCTGTCCCGTAATATAGGCTGCCTCCTCAGAAGCCAGATAATTAATCAAGGAAGAAACTTCACCTGCCTTGCCATATCTCCCCATAGGAATTCTTGCTCGTCTATCCTCGGTTTCGGGAAGGCTGTCAATAAAACCGGGCAGGATGTTGTTCATTCGAACATTATCCTTGGCAAATTTGTCGGAAAACAGTTTGGTAAAACTGGCCAACCCGGCACGAAACACTCCAGATGTAGGAAACAGCGGATCCGGTTCAAAGACAGCAAAGGTTGAAACGTTGATGAAGGTTCCACCACCCTGTTTTGCCATGATTGGCGCTACAATTCGAGCAACCCGGATAACATTCAAAAGATAAAACTCCATACCCTCATGCCAGTTTTCATCACTTATTTCGAGAATATCCCCTTTTGGGCCATGACCAGCTGAACTGACCACCACGTCAACACGTCCCCACTGATTAACGGCTTTATTTACAAGTACCTGAATATCTTTGCTACTCCTGTTGGTACCTGTCACCCCAACGCCTCCAAGTTTACCAGCAAGAGTTTCTCCCTTGCCGGAGGATGATAATATTCCGATCTGGAATCCAGCTCTGGCAAGGGTCTCAGCGGCATCTGCCCCCATGCCGCTGCCACCGCCAATAATCAGGGCTACTTTTGATAAAGTCATTTATTCTCTCCTATTCTTCAATTGGTTTGATTTTCCAGATATATTCCCCGTCTCAGAGGTCCGGTAGCTTTCGGTAAGATTAAGACCGGACATAAACATAATGGTTTGTATTTTCTAACTTGCTACTAAAATCTAAATGGCGATTTAGTCATAATGAAAAGTAACAATCAAATAGGTCGTTAAAGTAAATGGACACAGGACAAGCCATAACCAAAAGGTCTAAAGGCCAGTATTATACACGAGGAAATCCATTTTCCCTTGTTCCGTTTAAAAATTGGGCAAAGAAAATAGGGTTGTCCAAAAGGACAGTTCTGGAGCCCTTTGCCGGTGCGAATCACATAGTTAAATCATTACAATCGCTTGGTATCTGCCGTCATTTCAGTTCCTTTGACATTTCGCCCGCAGAAATAAATGTGAAATTCCGGGATACTATCAAATCATTTCCGGTAGGTTATGACGCTTGTATAACAAATCCACCATGGTTGGCAAAAAACTCGGCTACAAGGCGTAGACTCCCCTTTCCCTTAACTCCTTACGATGACCTTTACAAACACTGCCTAAGCCTTTGTCTGCAACATTGTGATTATGTAGCTGCATTGGTACCGGCTTCCTTCCTTCACAGCAATCTGTTCAGGGATCGGCTATCAACATACATACTCTTGCATAATGAAAGTATCTTCAATGATACGGAAAACCCCGTTTGCCTAGCCCTGTTTGACAAGGAAGCCGGTTATGAAACCCGTATTTACTACGATAACAACTTTCTTGGGAATCTGAGATCACTGGAAAAACACATCCCAGTGCTGCAGCAGTCAGGAAGCCTGATTAGATTCAACGATCCTCTCGGTAATTTGGGTCTGGTAACATTTGACAGTATAGTAGCGCCAACAATCAGGTTTTGTGCCGTTGGAGAACTAAATAAATATCCAGTTAAAGTTTCATCCAGGTTCTTCGTAAGAATCGGGTGCTGTATTGATGACATCCCATCTGCGATAACTAAATTGAATAATAGAGTTGATACGTTTAGAAAAGAAACCGGAGATTTGTTTCTGACACCCTTCAAGGGTATGCGCAAGGATGGGTTTTACCGAAGAAGAATGAGTTTTGAATTGGCTAGAAGATTTATTGGTACCTTGGAACACTAGAGCAGGAAACAATATGGACAATCCAACCGCAGCATTTTTGGTAATCGGAGATGAAATCTTATCCGGTAGGACACAGGACTTGAATGTTGCCTTCCTGGCCAAATCACTAGGCACAAATGGCGTGTACCTTGAGGAAGTAAGGATCGTTCCAGACATTATTCCCTCTATTGTTTCCGCCCTGAATGATTTGAGGAATAGGTTTGATTTGGTGTTTACAAGTGGGGGAATTGGACCGACTCATGATGATATTACAGCAGACGCTGTTGCCAAAGCCTTTTCTACCCAACTTGAAATAAACAGGGAGGCTAAGGCCATAATTGAAGCAAGAGCCAAAGCCCAAGGGCTGGAGTTAAACGAGTCGAGATTGCGAATGGCCAGGATTCCCAAAGGAGCCAAACTCATTAAAAACAACGTCTCAGGGGCTCCTGGAATCAAGATCGGGAATGTCTATGTCATGGCCGGCGTCCCAGCAATATTTCGATCAATGGTAGGTGAAGTTATTCCCGAGCTACCATCTGGAAAACCCCAATTATCAAGAACCATCACCATTAACCGTCCCGAAGGGGAAATTGCTCAGGAACTCGGTAAAGTTGCGGAAGAGTGGCCCTCTCTCAGCATAGGTTCCTACCCATTTTTCAAGAATAGTACCTATGGTTCAAATGTCGTTGTTCGTGGCCATAATGACAAGCATGTGCTCATGGTGGAGCAACAGATAAAAAATATTTTTCTAAGCTAAAATGAATCTGCGGAAGTGGTTAGTTCACTGTATCTCTTTTACTACCAGAACTGTTCCTGTCCTAGTTGTCCAACTCGGAATTTTGGTATAACTAAAGTTCCTTTTCTCAAGGGCTTCAGATAATTCCCTATTGACTGTTCTTCCTTTCAAAAATAGCGCCATTCCCTGACTAACCAGATGTTTGCCTGACCATTGTAGCAGGCTATCCAAACTTGCCACCGCACGGGCCGATATAATGTTGGCTTTTTGCGGTTCCAGATCTTCCACCCTTGATCGGACAACAACTACGTTAAGGTCGAGTTTGAGAGAAACATGACGAAGAAACTCGGCCTTGTAGCTATTTGATTCCACCAGAAAAAATTCATTCTCCGGTGCAAATTCGGAAGCCATACAGGCCAAAACCAAACCTGGAAAACCACCTCCTGTTCCTATATCCAGCCACTTATATCTGGTCTTGTCAGGATACAGAGGGTATAATTGAGCTGAATCAAGAAAGTGCCTTAACCACAGAGAATCCAGTGTAGTATTTGACACAAGCTGCTTTTTTTTGTTCCATTTAAACAGGAGATCGTGAAACTGGATCAGTTTTCCAAAAGTTTCTTCCGAGAGGTGTTTTTTCAGAAAGGACTTCGGATCGTCGTTTATGGGCACCTTCAATGCTTCAGGTTTTCCTTTATACAAACCTTCAAAATCCCTGAATGGGTTGTATGACCATTTGGATTCGGGTGATGTTGCTAGCGAATGGGAACCTGAACAGACAAGGTTTTTGCTATTGCCTTGCATGATCAAAAGGTTTCTTTCTGTTTACAGTAGAAAGAATATAAGCCAGCGCCGAAGGGGTCATTCCCTCTATTCTTCCTGCCTGGCCAAGTGTTTCCGGTCTGATTGAGTTCAATTTAGAACGCAACTCGCCCGATAATCCTTTCATGGACATATAGTCTATTTCGTTAGGTATTTTGCACCTTTCATCCTCTGTAAGCGATTTTGCTTCCTGATTTTGCCTCTCAAGGTACTTGGAATAAACCGAATCATTCTCCAAAAGGGTTGTTGTTTCCTTATCCATTCCCTTTAATTCCGGCCAGATCTCCGCCAATCTGTCCATGTTGACTTCTGGATAAGTCAGCAAATCCAACCCGGTACGTCTGATACCGTCTTTACTGATTAATATGCCATACGATGTGGCTTCGGAAGGAGAAAGTGACTTATTCTTCAACACATTACGAAACTGTTCAAGGTTTTGGATTTTTTTCTCAAATTGTCCTCTACGTTCGGCTGAAACAATCCCCAGTTTCATGCCTTTGGGTGTCAACCGTTGATCGGCATTATCTGCTCTCAGTGAAAGCCTGAATTCAGCACGGGAAGTAAACATCCTATAGGGTTCAGTAACACCCCTGGTGATAAGATCATCAACCATCACTCCAATATATGATTCTGATCTCAGGAACTGTACCCTGTCCTTTCCCAAAGCTTTTCTGGCAGCATTCACGCCTGCAACAAGCCCTTGGCCTGCTGCCTCTTCATAGCCAGTGGTACCATTTATCTGTCCTGCCAGAAAAAGATTCTCAAGATTTCTTGTTTCCAGGGTATAACGCAAGGATTTTGGATCGACATAATCATACTCTATGGCATATCCAAACTGGGTAATCTGCGCCTGTTCCAAGCCCTTGATGGATCTTACAAATTCTTCCTGTGTATCTTCAGGCAAGGATGTCGATATTCCATTGGGATAGACAAGTTCTGTTGTCAGTCCCTCAGGTTCCAGAAAAATTTGATGGCTTTCCCTGTCTGGAAATCGGACAACCTTGTCTTCTATGGAAGGACAGTACCTTGGTCCGGTACTTTCAAAATAACCTCCATAGATAGCTGACTTATCCAGGTCACGACGAATTATTTCATGGGTTTGAGCATTGGTATGGGTAATCGCACAGGAAATCTGTTCGGCTTGGGGTTTGCTTGACAGGAAAGAAAACATTTCCTGCTCTTCATCACCTGGTTGTTCTTCCAGTATCTCCCAATTGATTGTCCTGCTGTCCAATCTTGGAGGTGTACCGGTTTTCAAGCGTCCTAGGGGGAAACCCAAATCATCCAGTCTTTCAGCCAGACGAACAGCCGATGGATCTCCTACCCGTCCTGCAGGTGTGGCTTTTTGCCCCAATCTTATAATCCCTCTCAGGAAAGTACCAGTTGTCAATACGACCGCTTTGGCAGTCAGGATTAATCCGTCGGCAAGTACAACACCCTCCAGTTCTCCATTTGCATAGTTGATATCTACAACCTCGCCTTCAAGGGTCGTTAGGTTTGCTGTATGGGAAATTGTTGCTTGCATTGCCTTTCTATAAAGTGCTCTATCCATTTGGGCACGTGGTCCCTGGACAGCTGGTCCTTTTCGGCGGTTAAGCAGTCGAAACTGAATACCTGCCTTGTCAGCAACTCTAGCCATAACACCATCCAAGGCATCAATTTCCCTAACCAGATGTCCTTTACCCAATCCTCCCATGGCAGGATTGCAGGACATTTGGCCTATGCCTTCAAATTTAAGTGTGATCAAAACTGTTTCAGCGCCAGCTCGGGCGGAAGCTGCTGCTGCCTCACACCCGGCATGACCACCTCCAACAACAATCACATCATAATGGTGAGTCATTTCCGAATCTACTTTCCTATACAGAAATTGGAGAAGATTTCTCCCAGCACTTGTTCTATATCTATAGTTCCGGTGATTGTTTCAAGTGCCCTGACAGCTTGTCGCAGGTCTTCAGCAACTAATTCGTCCTGACAATTATTCCTTCCTAGTTCCAGATTTGCCCTTTCCAGAAATTCCAGGGATTGCTTAATGGCATGTCGATGCCTGGTATTTATCGCCACTCCTACCTTTCCTATCCGGTTTTCCAGTACTTCAGCGATATTATGTAGCATCTGATCAACACCTTGACCAGTCAAACCCGAGACCCCTTCAGGGCAGGAATTCCCCACCAAATCTACCTTGGACAAAAGCTTCAGGTCTCCCTCCTGCCAGTCAACCCCAGGAAAGAATTGTTGATTCTCTTCCAGTAAAAATATTCTCAAATCAGCATTTTTAGCTCTAGTTTTTGTTCGTTCAATTCCGATTTTCTCAATGGGGTCATTGGAGGTCCTCAAACCGGCTGTATCCAGAAAACACACCGGTAAACCTTCCAGTTCCATATGAACTTCCAATACATCTCTAGTAGTTCCTGCATAGTTGGAAGTAATGGCTGCTTCTCTGCCGGCCAGGTAGTTCAGGAGTGTTGATTTTCCTGCATTGGGTTGTCCGACTATGGCTACCTCGAAACCATCTCGTAACCTTTCGGCCATGTCAACTCCACCTATTTCACGGTTCAAGGTTTCCTGAAGTCCAGATATAACGCTCCTGGCCTGATTCTTTACATCAGGAGGTAATTCCTCCTCTGAAAACTCAATTTCCGTCTCTAACAGGGCAAGACAATAAGTCAGGTCTTTCCTCCAACCCATTGAAGCTTTCGAAGCTGCACCTTCTAGAGCAAGATGGGCCTGTTTCCTTTGGGCTTCCGTTTCTGCTTCAATCAAATCACCCAAGCCCTCTACCTGAGCGAGATCCATCTGTCCATTCTGCAAAGCCCGAAAGGTAAACTCTCCCGGTTCAGCCATTCTCAAGTCTTCTTCCAGTAAGCAGTTAACAACTGCATTTACGGTTGCCCTACCCCCATGGATATGCAATTCTGCAGATTCTTCCCCTGTATAACTTTCCCCACCCGGATAAAATACCACCAACGCCTGATCCAGCAAATCACCGTTTCGGGGACGAATAATCCTTTTCAGGGACATAACCCTTTTTCTTGGGACGCCTCCAGTCAATTTCTTCAGGATGGAAGAGGTTTTGGAACCTGATATTCTGATTATGGCAACAGCTGATTTTCCCTTGGCTGTTGCTGGGGCAAAGATGGTCTCTTTTGAACGTCCCGAAAAGATCAATTAAAATGAACCTCAATCACAAACGGACACCTGATAGGGAAGCATGCAAAATGATTTCTCTATTTTTCCGAGCAACCAAAAGCGATAACCTATTCTCCAACCTCCATTATTGGAATTGACATATGCTTCTACCGATCAGGATTTCATGGACATGAAAAACTCGGCGTTGGACTTCGTTACTTTCAATTTGGAGATCAAAAATTCAATCGCTTCTGTGGTACCCATCTGGGTCAAAATTCTACGCAACATAAATGTCTTCTGCAAGTCACCCGGGGCGACCAGCAAATCTTCTTTTCTGGTACCAGATTTGAGGATATCCATGGAAGGATAAACGCGCTTATCGGCAACTTTCCTGTCCAGGACTATTTCTGAATTACCTGTGCCCTTGAATTCTTCAAAAATAACTTCGTCCATACGGCTTCCTGTATCTATTAAAGCCGTAGCTACGATGGTCAATGAACCTCCTTCTTCAATATTTCTGGCAGCACCAAAAAACCGTTTGGGGCGTTGTAAGGCATTGGCATCAACACCTCCACTGAGGACTTTACCCGAGGATGGAACTACGGCATTGAAGGCTCGTCCCAAACGGGTTATTGAATCAAGTAAAATGATAACGTCCTTCTTGTTTTCCACCAACCTCTTGGCCTTTTCAATTACCATCTCGGATACCGCTACATGGCGAGTTGCAGGTTCATCGAACGTTGAGGATACAACCTCGCCCTTGACACTTCTCTGCATATCGGTCACTTCTTCAGGTCTTTCGTCTACGAGTAACACGATCAGGAAAACCTCTGGGTGATTTTTCTCTATGGAATGGGCTATATTTTGCAAAAGAACTGTTTTACCTGTCCGGGGCGGAGCAACAATCAATGCTCTTTGACCTTTTCCAAGAGGTGAAATCAAATCTATAACCCTGGCTGAAAGATCCTTGGAATTTCCTGGAGGTAACTCCATTCTTAGCGGTTCGTCTGGGTAAAGAGGGGTTAGATTGTCAAAATGCACTCGATTTCGAGCCGCCTCTGGATCTGAATAATTCAACTTGGTTACCCGGGTTAGGGTAAAATAGTTTTGATCACCGCTTGGGGCTCTTAATATACCTGCTACCGTTGATCCGGTACGGAGGCCAAATTTTCTTATAACATCCGGGCTGACGTATATATCGTCCGGTCCTGGAAGATAATTGGCTTCACAGGATCTTAAAAAGCCGAATCCATCTTGAAGTACATCCAAAACGCCATCATCACTGACAATATTCCAGCCCGCCAAAGCTCGGTTTTTAAGGATCTGGAACATTATGTCCCCTTTCCTCATGGTGGAAACATTTTCAATTTCCATCTCACTAGCCATTGATAGGAGTGTTGAAGGTGATTTGGCTTTAAGGTCACCCATTGATATTGTTTGCTCTTCAATCATAGATTCAATCCTGTCATCAGACACCTTGTAATTAATTAATCTGCTTTGAAAACCTCTACCTGAAGGACTCAGGCCGACATGTGGAGAAAAGAATAATTTTTCTCAGGTACCATTCCCCTTACCTACAGAATAAAGGGGAAAAATAATTTTTCAATACTTAATACCCTTTTTAGAAAATATTGTTGGGGTCTTTTCGGTAATCAAAACGGTTTGACGACAACAAGTAAAACAATGATGATCAAAAGTACTGTTGGGATTTCGTTCAACCGCTTAAAAGTCTTACCACTGACTTGGCAATTACCTGTAATTAACTCTTTCCTTTTGGATGACAGCCAAAAATGAAAAGCTGTAAGCAGTAAAACTGAAACCAGTTTTATCCAAATCCAAATCATCTGCCAATCAACAATTCCCGGTGTAATCAGAAGGAGCAGGCCAAATAGCCAAGTTGCTAGCATCGCAGGTGTGGTTATGATTTTTAGGAGACGCCTTTCCATGGTGGAAAACATTTTACCGGTTTGAGGATCATTACCCTCAGTTACGTGGTAAAAAAAGAGCCTTGGGAGATAGAACAGACCAGCCATCCAACACACGAATGAAATTATATGGAGTGCCTTTATCCAGGGGTAGAGATCGTGCATCATGATATTAAACTTTTATGCGCATTAAATCAGAACCAACAGTTAATTTCCCCTTCCAGGTTTTTCTCACTTCATTGTAAAAATCAATCTGTCTTATCATCTTCTCGTCTGTGGGGGTAAAATGGTTCAGAACCAGGTGACCAACTCCAGCTTTGGTTGCTATCCGACCAACATCTTCGGCCTTTGTATGACCATTTGTAATGTGTTCCAGCAGGTTTGGTTTCACCTCTTTGAGCCGTTGGCACATTGTCCTTACACCTTCATAATGCATTACTTCATGAAGAAGCACATCCGCATCTTCGGCAAATTCACTCAATTGGGGAAGATATGACGTGTCCGAAGAAAGAACAACAGATTTGTCACCAATATCAAAGCGTAATGCATAGCAATGGTAAATTGGGGGGTGCTGGACTCGCAGGGTCGTGACTCTTATTGAATTTTCTTCAAACAACAACCCCTCGGTGTATTCAATTGGATTGTATTGATCTCTGAAAGGGGCTTGTTTTTCATCCTGAATACGGGTTTCTATGTCAAATTGTTGTGAAAGATAGAAGCCTTCCAAAAGGGTTTTCAATCCAGGTGGTCCATATATGTCTGTCTTACCAGGTTTCGTTGAAACCCACTTTGTATGTAACAGCGGTCCCAATTCTAGGTTATGGTCAGAATGGTGGTGAGTTATTATTATGGTATGAAGGTCTTTAAGATCATAACCGGCCTCAACAATTTGCCGTGTAACACCCAGCCCTGCATCAATCAAATAGAGTTTGCTTTCAACATCCAAAAGTATAGATGTAGGCCAACTGGATCCTTTGGATAATCTAGGGCCTCCTCTGGTCCCAAGTAGGGTCAAGTCTATATTCAAAAAAATTGTCCCCCCAAAATTCACATCATTTCTTGACCGCCAAAGGCTTGCTCCATGATATCTCCCATGCAATCGGGAATTTCCTTGGCGGCATATGCCAGATAATGGTCAGGACGAACAATTAGAATACTTGCATTCCATTTCGAAGTTGATTCATTTTCTTCGGTGATAATGAATCTTACAGGTACACCCTTGGATCTTATTACTCTCTGGACCCTCTGTATAATTTCATCGGCAACTCCCACAAAAATTACCGAGAAATTTTTCCCCAGTTCTGAAATAACATTGTTTCCGTTTGACAGCGTTGCGGGCGATAAATGTTCTCCTGAATGGGCTTCGTACCGATGCTTTCCAGCCGCACTCATTGTGGAATTCTCTGTTTCTGGAATGAGTGCTGAACCTGCGTAACAGGGACAATATAACCCAACATCAGCATTGGCCACCCTTGAGAATTGGTTCCACCCTTTTTCAAAACTCGACCTGTTCCTTTTAGGATTATATTTGTTGATGAATTTCCTGTCATCGGTTATGAGCCGATCAATGAAAGTATTTAAGGTGGAGATGAAAATTGTCCTCCGTTCAGTTGTATAGGACTGCAATAGATTTTCTGATCCCCATCCCTGAAAATATGCTGATAATTTCCACCCCAAATTACGGGAATCTTCCAAACCAGTATTTAGTCCATATCCACCATAGGGTGGGTGCTCGTGTGCTGCATCACCAGCCAAAAAAACTCTCCTTTTTTGGAAGGTGTCTGCCAAGGCGTATTTGAAATCCCAAAAGCCCAAGTGGTCAAGTTTGAATTTGAACTTGTCACCAACTGCGTCATAGAGCTCGGCTTCTACATCAAAATTTACCTTATTTGCTTCACAAGGGATGGGGGAGTGATAAAACCATCGACCTTCAAGATTTACCCTGCCAAAAAATTTCCAATAACCATCCAAGTCAGGATGAACTATATGAAAGAAGGATTTACCCCTAATTTTGCTTGATAAACCATCCAGGGCTTTTGAATCAAAAACCATTATGGCCATCCGTTTTTTGTGGTCAACAATCGACTGAGGTATATTTGCTATTTTTCTTACTGTTGATCTGTTCCCATCACAACCAACCAGAAATTTTCCTGTTAGGAGAGACGTTTGCCCTTGTTGATCAACAATTTCAAGTTCTATCTTATCATCTTTTTCTCTTATTCCTACAGCCTCGTATCCCCAATATAACTTCGCACAATCGAAACCTTCCAATTTTTGCTTCAGGGCTTTCTCTGTCTCAAATTGAGGTATACGCAGATTTTCTGCAAAATAGAATTCATTTACACTTTTTCTTTTGTACCATTCAAAATGATACTCCCCCAACAGTGAACCATAGGTCGTCATCCCCGAAGTGCCGTATTCTTTTGGAATATGGACATTGTCCAGGATAGTTTTTTCAACTCCCCAGAATTTAAAATGTTCTGCTGTCCTTTGGGTTAGATTCTGTCCTTTAGGGACATTATGTGTTTTTGTCCTCTTCTCAACCAAGATTACCCTAACCCCACGTATAGATAGATCTAAAGCCAACCCCAGACCTACCGGGCCTCCTCCCACGATAAGAACATCAGCTTTACTGAAGCGCTTGTTTGTCATCCTCCCAAAATTCTCACCGGAATTTTTGCATCAATTGATTTTTTCCCAATCAGGGTTTTTGGATTCAAGGTTTTCTTCTATCAATTTGACAATGAATTGATGTATGGACAGTTGAACCTCGGTCATTAAATCTTTCCTTGGACCAGCCAGGTGAACCGTTCTCTTCAAGGCTTTTAAATCTATTGGTACAGCTTTACACAATCCTTTGCGGATTTCACTCGAAAAAAGTGCTGAAGGTGCTATGCAAAATCGTCTCTGTTTTTTGGCAAATTCTTTTCTAATGGTTATGGAACTTATCTCAATTCTATCTGCTAGTTCCATTCCCTTCTCTTTCAAGTAATTTTCAAGAATGGTCTGCAGTACTAAATCTCTGCCATCAAATAATAGAGGTAATTTTCTTAATTCCTCCATCTTTACTGGGTTTGATAGACTTTCAAACATTTCGGGGTTTCCAATCAATTTGAATTCCTCCTTATACATTGGGTAACTCAAAGATTTACTGGTCTCTACTTTTCGGCTGATGAAAGTAAAATCCAACAACTCCCTTTGCCAATCCTCGTACAAATCACTGGAAAACCCTTGGGTGAAGACCAGGGTTGTTTCGGGATGGGTATCATAGCACCATTCCAAAATTTTAGGCACTATCGTGCCGGTAAGGGACGGTAGCACACCAATTCTAACAATCCCTTTTTGGCGTGTTCCCAAATTTTTCATTTCCCTGTCAACTCGATCAGTAAACAGAAGAATTTCCTTGGCCCTTTCCAGAAAAAATTCGCCTTCTTGTGTAAGTGATACCCCACGAGAATGACGATCCAATAGATTAATCCCAAATTTCTTTTCCAAACTCTTTATTTGCAAACCTATTGCTGGTTGGGTTACATTAAGAATTTCTGCTGCTCTTGTCAGGCTTTTTTCTTCGGCCGCAACAACAAAATATCGCAACTGGTCAATTTTCACTTTATTTCCTTCTCCTCCACCGGAACCAATTGAATTATTGTGTTAACAAGGAGTTAAAACTTAAAAGCTGGTTTGTTGAGCAAGCAATTTTACTCTAAAATTTAGAATATTGTATTTTTTATTTTCTGGGCAGGATTCATGACTGAATTATTTTCCCGAAATTACATTGGGGGCAACTTTGAAGAACCTGAGATAAATGACAGGTTTTACAGCGTTAACCCTGCTTCTGGTACAATAATAGGTTCAGCTGTTCCTGGTTCCTTGTCTTCAGCAGAAAGGGCTGTTGCCTCTGCCCGTAATGCCTTCGAAAATAGCGAGTGGCAAAATTCTCCTCGACTTAGAGCCAACTCCCTTTTGGTATTCGCAGATAATTTGGAGAAAATTAGAGATGATCTTGCCCCATTACTTGTTCAAGAAAATGGTAAAATTCTTGAACAATGTAGACATGAGATAAACGCCGGTGTTTCAGAAGCTCGGTATTATGCCGGTTTGGCCAGGAATATATTTGGTCGTACAACTGAAACTTCACCGAACATACTTTCCCTCTTGACCAAGGAACCAGTTGGTGTTGTCTCTGTAATCGTTCCCTGGAATGCCCCTGTTACCCTGCTGGTCAGGTCTGTTGCTCCCGCTTTATGTGCCGGTTGTACCGTGGTTATAAAACCTGCCATCCAGACACCCCTGGTGAACAGCAGACTTATGGAGTGCTTTCATGCGATAAAGGAAATGCCTGCAGGAGTTGTTAACTCAATCAATGAAAATGGAATCGAAATTGGAGAACTTCTTTCCAGTCATGAGGAACTTGACATGGTTAGTTTTACCGGTTCAGTCAATACTGGTAAAATGGTAATGGCCAACTGTGCTAAAACACTTAAAAAAGTTTCCCTGGAGCTCGGTGGAAAAACACCAGCCATTGTATTTGATGATGCTGATCTGGATAGAGCTTTGGGTGAGATAAGCAGAGCTGTCATTACCATTTCGGGACAAATGTGTACTGCAGTAAACCGAATCCTGATACATCACAAAATATTTGATCAGTTCGCCGAAAGATTACAAGGTAGTCTTTCTAGTGTTGTTATCGGAAATGGGCTAGACTCAACAGTAGAAATGGGACCAGTAATCGACAAGACAAACCAATTACGTCTCCTGGATCTCGTTAAAGTAGCCAAAGCGGAAACGGATGTTTTGTTGGAAGGAAAAGTTCCTGAACATTTACCGGAGGAGGGATCTTTTATTTCACCTACTTTATTTGTATCCGATAATACTGACCATAAACTGGTGCAAGAGGAACTCTTTGGTCCAATGGCCTCTTTGGAGATATTTCAAACTGAAGAAGAGGCTTTGATCAAGGCCAATGCCACAATTTATGGATTGGCTGCCAGCGTCTATACCAATGATTTAAACCGAGCAATGCGCTTTAGTCGTAAATTACAATTTGGTACTGTTTGGTTGAATTGTCACAACAGGCTTTTTGCTGAAGCTGAAACTGGTGGGTACAAACAGAGTGGCATTGGACGACTGCATGGGGTTGAGGCTTTGAGTGATTTCATGGAGACCAAGCACATTTATCTTGAGACAAATTAAGACTTAATACTTTATGTCACTATTTATTTTTAATTCTATAAAGGAATGATTTAAGAAATATGTTTATGTATAAAAAGGAAAAACAAGGTTCTACCACTCACAGAAATATCGAAACACCTTTATTTACTGGGAAAATAATGGACTAAAGATTTAGAAATTTTCTGTGGATAAATTGTTGAAAATAATTTAACTAAAAGGGTAAACTAGGCTCCCTAAATTTATACAAGAAGAGAAAGTTCAAAATGTTGTCGGACTCCAACTTTTTCCTCTTGATTTTCCTCAAAGTTATTAACACTAGCTATCTCAGATAAATTATGAAACAGAGCAGAAAAAGCCCAATTCTCACAGGTGTAATTGGGACTCCTATAGGACACAGTCTATCACCAGTAATTCATAATTACTGGATAGAAAAATATAACGTCAATGGTATGTATGTTCCGTTGGAAGTATCAAGAACAAACTTCAAGGATGTAATTGAGGTGCTGTCAAAAATGGGTTTTTGTGGTGTAAATGTTACCATCCCTCATAAAGAGGCAGCACTGATGTGTGCAGATCTTGTTGCAGATAATGCTGCACTTTTGGGTGCAGCAAATACCTTGAGTTTGAGAAAGAGTGGGAAAATTTATGCTGACAACACGGACAGTTACGGATTTTTACAGAATTTGAAGGAAACGGTACCAACGTGGCGAGCCGTAACTGGGCCAGCACTGGTTATTGGCGCTGGAGGTGGGTCGAGAGCAATAATCTATTCATTGCTCAGGGAAGGAGTACCTAAAGTGTACCTGACAAATAGAACAGTAGAGAGAGCAAAATTACTGCAGAACGATTTGGGAAACAGGGTAAAAATCATAGACTTTTCTGACATGGCAAAAGTACTGAATGAAGTGACTATTATGGTCAATACAACATCATTGGGAATGATTGGACAACCGGAATTGAAATTACCATACGACAAGCTGAACCAAAGGACTCTTGTCTACGATATCGTTTATAATCCACTTAAGACGGATTTTCTAAAAAAGGCTGAGGAAAGGGGTTGCAAGACTGTTGATGGCTTGGGAATGTTGTTACATCAGGCAGCAAGTTCCTACCAATTCTGGTTTGGTAAACAACCAGAGGTCACTGACGAACTTAGGAACTTGGTTACCAAAAAATTGACATCATGAAAATTATAGGAATAACCGGCTCCATTGGGATGGGAAAAAGTACTGTATCAAGAATGTTTGAACTTTCTGGAATTCCTGTTTGGGAAGCAGATAAAGAAGTAGAGAATCTTTATCAGAAAGGAGGAGAGGCAGTAGGACCCCTGAGGGAAGCCTTTGGAGAGGATGTGACTGGTCCCGATGGTGTGAATAAGGAGAAATTAAAGGAGAAGCTTTTAGGTCGCAAAGACCTTAAGAAGAAGTTGGAAGAAATTGTCCATCCCCTGGTAAGGAAAAAAATGGAGGAGTTTAAATCAAGTTGCAGAAAGCAAAGCAATAAACTGGTGGCACTGGAGATTCCTCTACTTTTGGAATCCGGGTTACAAGGGAATGTTGATTACGTGGTGGTGGTATCTGCACCCGAGGAATTTCAGGAAAAACGTGTGATGGAAAGAAAGGGAATGACCCAGGAATGGTTCCAGAAAATCAAGAGTTGGCAACTCTCGGACGAAGAAAAACAAAAAAAAGCCGATTTTGTCATAATTTCCGTAGGCCTCAAACAAACGCGGCTTCAGGTTAAGGAAATAATTGCCAAAACGATGCCCACCTAAAATCATGAGAGAGTTGATCTTAGACATTGAAACCACTGGATTGGATCTGGACCAAAACCGAATAATTGAAATTGGGATGATTGAACAGATACATCACCAGCGAACCGGAAGAGAGTTTCAATGGTATATAAATCCAGAAAGAAAAATTGAAGAAGAAGCGCAGGAGGTTCATGGTTTAAGTTATGAATTTCTCCGTGATAAGCCAAAATTCAAGGAAATTGCAGACGAATTACTGGAAACCATACAGGATTCCAAATTGGTCATACACAATGCCGAATTCGATGTTGCCTTTATCAATAAGGAATTACGGCTTTGCGGAAGGAGGCAAATTGGTTTTGACCAGGTAGTTGATACGCTTCAACTAGCCCGTCAGGTTTTACCAAGCAGAGCACAGCACAATTTGGAGGCACTTGGAAATTATTACAAACTGGATTTGTCCATCAGATCCTTGCACGGAGCATTGATAGATGCTCAAATATTGTCTGAGATCTATAATAAGCTTAATCAGGAGGGTGGTAAGGACTTATTTGCAGATATTGATACAGGCGCAATTAGAAAAAAGGAACGAAAATTCAAGGAAAGACCGATTCCGGTAAAATTTGACCTTTCAGAACAAGAGATGAAAGCCCATACCGATTATGTAAAGGAATTTCTCGGTAAAAACGCCTTGTGGCTAGGGAATAAAAAAGAATAACAACCTTGATCAAGTTGAAAATAAGACCCTTGCACGTGCGAAAATATCAGGTGGTACATTTGAAAATTAGGGTTAATAACAAATGCATGGAACCCTGAAGCGTTACAAGCAATAAAATGGAAACTTTATGAAAAACTCTGTTCAGAACTGGTCCTCTCTTTTGGATCGCGACGATATACTGATTTTGGATACTGAAACTACCGGATTCAAACCAGATTCAGAAGTGTTACAGGTTTCAGCAATAGATACCACCGGAGAAATCCGCTTTAACGAATATGTTCTACCCCTCAAACCAATCCCTAAGGATTCTGTAAAAATACATGGATTGGATGAAAATAAATTGAGGAAATTAAATGCCCGACCCTGGAGTGAGCATCACGACAGGTTTACAGAATTAACAACAAACGCAGCTCAATATGTATTGGTTTATAATCTGGACTTTGATACCAGATTGCTCAGGCAGACATGCAAACTACAAAGCCCTCAAGTTAAATTTGTTGCCTACCAAGGCCGATGTATAATGAAAGAATATGCTGCCTATAGGCAAATACAAAACAATTGGGGATCAGGTTGGAAATGGCATAAACTCGCTGATGCAGCAAAATATGAAGGTGCTTTGAATCAGCCGGACATTCACAATTCCTTGAACGATTGTGAAATTGTTTTGGATTTGATTAGAAATGTTGTTAATAAAATCGGCAAGAGAAGTTTCTCCAAGCTATTCTAACAATTTTCATTTTACCGAAATCTTCCCAGGAGCTCATCATGAAATTATTGAATTTGGTCCTTGTTACAATATTCGTTGTCGGATTTAGTTTTTCGACTGCTTCTTTCGCCAAAACAACTGAGACAGCCATTTTCGCGGGTGGGTGTTTTTGGTGCGTGGAGAAAGATTTTGATTCCGTTGAAGGGGTTGTCAGTACAATTTCCGGTTTTACCGGAGGAAGCAAGGATAATCCTTCTTATAAGGACGTTACTTCTGGAGGTACAGGCCATTACGAAGCTGTAAAAATTGATTTTGATCCCTCCAAAGTTTCGTATCAGCAGTTGGTTGACCTTTTCTGGCGAAGTATTGATCCAACGGATGATGGCGGGCAATTTTGTGACCGAGGGCATTCATATAGAACGGCAGTTTTTGCCTTGAATGAAGACCAGGAAAAAATTGCACTCACTTCAAGAGCTGAAGCACAGGAAGCATTGGGTATGGATATCGTAACCCAAATCCTTGATGCAGGAGAGTTTTTTCCAGCCGGAGAATATCACCAGGGATATTATATGAGCGATAAAAGAATTATTACCCGTTTTGGAGTTTTAACCAAGGCCCAGGCTTACAAAAGATACCGAAAAGCCTGTGGTAGAGATGCCAGAGTTAAGGAGCTTTGGGGTGATTCAGCAGTCTTTGCTCACTGATTGATGCACAACAACTTCTTCGGTCCTGAGTGCAGGACTGGATTTCATGCATTTGAATGTCGTTAATTGGTGAATTTAAACTAGCCCATCAGAAACAGGTTTGCCAATAACTGCCTGACAACAATAATGCCAACAATCAGTACAAGAGGGGAAAGATCTATGGATCCAGTGTTTGGCAGGTAGGGTCTGATTTTACTGTAAATCGGGTGGAGAATTCTTTCCAGAAAGCCCCAAAGATTCCTGATAAACTGGTTACTTGGGTCAAAAACATTCATACTGATTAACCAACTCATCAGAGCGTGAGCAATTACAACCCACCAAAGTATGTCAAGCAGGAAATTAATCAGATATATAATTTGTACCATTTAGCGTCCCATCCTTAATGTGACTAACTTATGCAAAGGTTAAACAAATACAAGACTAATGAATTGAAGCAAAATTCCCGTCAATCCCATATTAATGAAATTATGTTGAATTTACTGAGTTTCTCGGTTTAATTGGACAGAATGGATATACACGGAAGACCAAATGAAAATTCGGACAGATAATATTACATCATACATTGGCTTGGTTGCGGTACTGACATTATTCCTGACTTCCCAGTCATGGTCACAAGAACCCAAAGCCAACCAATTATTTGGGGCTAAGGAAACAGGTTCAAACCAGCCTGTGGCTCCTATCGGAAGTTATGCCAAGGGATGTTTGGCGGGAGGTGTTCTTTTACCCGAAACTGGACCTACCTGGCAGGCGATGAGATTAAGCCGAAACAGGAACTGGGGCCATCCGGTATTAATAGATTTTTTGATAGATCTAAGCCAAACAGCTAATAAACTTGGCTGGAAAGGACTTTATATAGGCGATCTCACTCAACCTCGAGGTGGCCCCATGACCTCAGGACACGCTTCACACCAAATCGGTTTGGATGTAGATATCTGGATGTTACCCCCAGAAAGGTTAGATTTAACCAGGCAGGAAAGGGAGGATATCAGCTCAATTTCCATTCGGACAGCGGATCAAAGAAAGGTTAATGAAAATTGGACAGACACTCATATCGGCTTGTTAAGAGCAGCCTCTGAAGACCCTAGGGTAGACAGAATATTTGTAGCCGCTGCCGCCAAGATCAATATGTGTGAAAAAGCAGGCGAGGATAGGATTTGGTTACAAAAAATAAGGCCCTACTATGGCCATAATTATCATTTCCATGTTCGTTTGAAATGCCCTGAAAACTCACCCAGTTGTATAACTCAAAAACCGACTGTAAACGAGTTGTCAAAGGGGGGTGATGGATGTGATGAAAATCTTTACTGGTGGGTATCTGATTATTTTCTTGATTCTCTGAAAAAACCACCTGACCCCGAAGCTCCGAAGCGCAGGCATCCCAGAGATTATGTAATGGCTGATTTGCCTGAGGAGTGTGAATTGGTTTTGAAGTCACCTTAAAATGTGACTTCTCTGAACCTAATTTGAACTTCAGTTCAGAGATATAATCCCCTGTAAATTTTGAAACTTGACATGGAAGGATTGGGAAACGAAATGCAAGTAAGCGAACTGGAAAAAGCTATTGAACATGCTTGGGAGAGCCGTACGGAAATTAATCCAGGGACAACTGGACCAACCAGGGAAGCCATTAAGGCAACCTTGGAAGCTCTCGACAAGGGAAAAATTCGCGTAGCCGAAAGGAAAGCCGATGGAACTTGGGACGTAAACCAATGGGCAAAAAAAGCAGTTTTGCTTGGTTTTCGCCTTCAGGATATGGAACCCCAAGATGGCGGGCCACAAAATTCTACTTGGTGGGATAAAGTGGATTCAAAATTCAAGGGCTGGGCTGCTGATGATTGGCAGCAAGCAGGGTTTCGTGCAGTACCCAACTGTATTGTCCGAAAGTCTGCCTACATTGCACCTGGAGTTGTATTGATGCCCTCATTTGTAAATCTTGGGGCTTATGTCGATGAAGGGACAATGGTAGACACGTGGGCAACCGTTGGTTCCTGTGCCCAAATTGGAAAAAATGTGCATCTTTCCGGAGGTGCAGGTATTGGCGGTGTACTGGAACCGATGCAGGCCGGACCAACAATAATTGAGGATAATTGCTTTATAGGTGCCAGGTCTGAAATTGTGGAAGGGGTTATTGTAAGGGAAGGTTCAGTCGTCGGAATGGGAGTATACATAGGTCAGTCCACCAAGATCTTTGATCGAGCGACTGGGACCGTCGCCTATGGCGAAATTCCACCATACTCGGTGGTTGTATCCGGATCGTTGCCGAGTTCAAACAATGTCAATCTTTATTGTGCCGTTATCGTCAAGAAAGTGGATTCAAAAACCAGAAGCAAAACATCCATAAATGAACTTTTGCGAGATTGATACCAATCCGAATTTCATACAGGAGATTTCATGTCCACCAATCTGATTGATCCGGTCCAACTCACCCAAAAGCTGGTACAATGCAAGTCCGTAACACCCCTTGAAGGAGGAGCACTCCAAATTTTAACTGAGATTCTTACCCAAGCCAAGTTCAGGTGTGAGAGGGTAGATCGCAATGGTATTCCCAACCTTTTTGCCCGGTGGGGGCAGGAAGGTCCGGTTTTTGGCTTTAATGGTCATACCGACACCGTTCCAGTTGGTGATGAAGGTGCCTGGACGGTAGACCCTTTTGGCGGTGAAATATCTCAGGACAGACTTTGGGGAAGAGGGGCAGCTGATATGAAATCTGGAGTTGCAGCGTTTGTCGCAGCTGCAGTTTCATTTGTCAGGGAAACACCTCCCAGTGGATCATTGATAATTACCATTACAGGCGATGAAGAAGCCAAGGCAGTAGATGGGACGAAGGCTATATTTGATTGGATGGAGACCCAAAATCAGAAAATGGATGCCTGTATTGTCGGTGAGCCAACTTGTCCTGAGGTAATGGGTGAGGCCATTAAAATAGGCAGAAGGGGTTCCCTTTCAGTCAAAATCACTTTCCAGGGAATTCAGGGCCATTCAGCCTACCCTGAGCGGTATATCAATCCGGTGGAAGCCATGGCTCATTTGGGGTATCATCTTACCTCCAGAAAACTTGATGAGGGATCAGAAAACTTTCAACCTTCAAACCTGGCTTTGTCTTCAATAGAGACAGGTAACAAGACATCCAATATAGTTCCGTTCCAATGTACTGGGTTGCTTAATGTTCGCTTTACTGACCAACACACATCAGAGAGCCTTTTAAACTGGATCCATAACGAAGTGAAGAGGATTGCCTCAGAACATAAATGTAAAAGCAGTATGGATGTCCTGGCTACAGCTGAAAGCTTCATTACGCCAAAAGGTGAATTTACTGACCTGGTTGCTAGTGCCGTATACAAAACTCTGGGTGTTCAACCCCAATTATCCACATCGGGAGGGACCTCAGATGCCAGATTCATCACTCATCATTGTCCCGTTGTTGAGGTGGGACTGGTTGGCAAAACCATACATCAAGTGGATGAAAATGTAGAAGTCCAACATATCAGGGATCTGAAATCTGTTTATGCCCAATGTCTCAAGGATTTTTTCCGGTAAATCAAGCTATCCCCGCTTGGTCATTCTTGTCAAGGAACCCCGACCAGGCTCGGTAAAAACCCGTTTGGCAAAGGACCTTGGGACCATCCAGGCAACGAAGTGGTACAGGGATGAAAGTCAAAAAACCATAAATCGCCTGGCTAAGGATCCAAGATGGGAAACATACCTGGCAGTTTCACCTGACAACGCTGGTTTGGCAAGTAGAGTCTGGCCTGAGAAGATAATGAGAATTCCCCAGGGGGAGGGTCATTTGGGTCAAAGGATGAAGAATGTATTCCGCCAACTCCAGCCAGGTCCTACCACAATTATTGGTTCAGACATTCCAGGCATCAAAGCCTCACAAATTGCCGATGCAATCCTAAATCTGAGTAAATACGATGCCTATATTGCACCATCACCCGATGGAGGATTCTGGTTGATTGGGTTAAAGGGAAGGAAGTGCCTGTCACCAAGGGTCTTTGAGAATGTCCGATGGTCTACCGAATTTGCCATGAGTGATACCATCAATTCCCTAAAAGGATTATCGGTAGGGGTGGGTGAACCAATGTCCGATGTAGATACGTTCTCAGATTTAATTGAAAACCGCTTTACCCGCTTGTAAACCGCCAGCTTCAAATGTCTAAAGGGCTGTTTCCATTGATTTCGCGAGGTAGATATCTCGCAATTTGCTGACAACCGGACCAGGTTTCCCCTTGCCAATGGCGTTGCCGTCTATTTCTACAACGGGTGCAACAAACAGGGAAGCGGCAGTAATAAACGCTTCATCAGCTTCCAAGGCTTCGGCAACCGTAAAAGGCCTTTGTTCAACAGTAACGCCCTCTTCGAAAGCAAAATCCAAAAGGGAGGCTCTGGTTATACCATGCAGAATTTCGTTGGAAAGGTTTCTTGTGACAATATTTCCTGAAGCCTGAACAATATAGGCATTATTGGAAGTTCCCTCGGTAACATAACCGTCTTCAACCAACCAGGCGTCATCAGCCCCAGCTCTGGTTGCTTCCATTTTAGCCATTGACGGATACAACAATTGGACTGTTTTTATATCACGTCTTTTCCACCGAAAATCAGGTACTGTAATAACCTTGAATCCGTTTTTGATTTTAGGTGAATTGGTCAGATTTTTCGCTTGGGTAAACAGGACAATGGTTGGAGTGGCATTTTCAGGAAACAAAAAATCCCGATCTGCAGCACCCCTGGTGACCTGAAGGTAGATCATTCCTTCCTCAAGTTTGTTTCTGACAACCAATTCCCGATGAATTTCCAGTAGTTCATCATCAGTACGGGGGGGCTTCAGTCCAAGTTCATTCAAAGAACGTGCCAGCCTTTTCAAATGACCGGAAAAATCAATCAGTTTACCGTTGAGGACGGAAGTAACCTCGTAAACTCCATCCGCGAATAAAAAACCCCGGTCAAAAATGGAAACCTTGGCTTCATCTTCAGGTAAATAATCTCCGTTTACGTATACAGTTCGGTTCATTTCGGCTCCTGTTCTATTCCGAATAAAATATTAATGTTAGCCCCAGAGAGAGGTCTCCGGGGGAAAGATTTTCGATCCTTCAAACAAAAGTCCATGCTGTCGATCATCGGCAAGCAGCAAGGGGCCGTCCAAATCGACTATGGAAGCATATTGGGCAACAAGCATGGCAGGGGCCATGGCCAAGGAGGAACCAATCATACAACCAACCATTATGTCAAAGCCCAAATCCTTACCTTTCCAAAGCAGATGAAGTGCTTCGGTTAACCCCCCGGTCTTATCCAGTTTGATGTTTATCATACTGTATTTTCCGACAAGATCGTCCAGTGAATTACGATCATGACAGCTTTCATCAGCACAAACTGGAATAGGAGATTTAAAACCCTTCAAAAACTGATCTTGTCCAGCAGGAAAAGGTTGTTCAACCATGGCTATATTCAATTCTACCAGTTTGGTTAGCAAATCTGGAAAATCATCTTTGTTACAGGATTCATTGGCGTCAACAATTACCTTTGCATCTGGTGCAGCTTTTCTAATCGCTTCAATTCTGGCAATATCCCCATTTCCTCCCAGTTTGACCTTAAGGATCGGCCTTTCCCTGTTAGCCAAGGCTTCTTCGTACATACCCTCAGGTGTATTTAGTGAAATCGTGTAGGTCGAGATCAGGGGATTCAATTGCCGTAGACCTGCCAGTTGCCAAACTGCCTTACCGTTTTTCTTCGCTTCCAGGTCCCACAGAGCACAATCCAGTGCGTTTCTGGCAGCCCCTGGAGGAATAGCGTTTTGAAGGGTATCACGGTTAATCGGTGTGGAAACACTTCGTATCGTTTCAGATACGGATTCCAGTGTTTCATCATACCTTTTATAAGGGACACATTCTCCCCGGCCTACAAAACCCTGATCAGCAATCTCGACTGTGAGGACGTGGGCCATGGTTCTGGAACCCCGAGAAATCGTGAAAGGTTGTTTTAACCGAAAACAATTTTCATGTACGGTGACTTTCATGAAGAAAAGTCCGTTAAAGACTTAAGAGGGAATCAACAATCCTGCCTACTCCGAACCGAACGGGATCGGTTGTTGGCAGGGCCATTCTCTGTTCAGTTTCATCTACTATTTTCCGGGCTTCGTCTTCGTCCATGTTTCTGGTGTTCAAGGAGATACCTACGACCTTGCAATCGGGATTAACAACTTTGGCCATGGTTAATGAAAGATCTCTCAAAGCTTCCAGGGATGGTAATTTATAGCCTGGAAGGCCACGCATAAACTCTCTGGTCGGTTCATGACACAGAACAAGTGCATCAGGCTGTCCACCATGAATAATCGACAGAGTTACACCGGAGTATGAGGCATGGAACAATGATCCCTGCCCTTCAATAAAATCCCAGTGATCATCGTCATGTGCAGGTGATAAATATTCAATCGATCCCGCCATGAAATCTGCTACCACAGCATCCAGGGGGACGCCATCACCCTCAATCAGAATACCTGTCTGGCCAGTTGCTCTAAAGTCTGTTTTTTGCCCACGTGCCCTCATTTCCTGGTGTAATGCCAAAGACACATACATTTTACCAACAGAAACATCGGTACCAACTGCTACACATCTTTTCCCAGAACGTTTCTGGCCATCAGCTATGGGGTAGTCCACATTCGGCTTACGTACATCAAACAATTTTCGACCGGTTTTCTGGGCCTTTTGAACCAGATCTTGCTGGTCATTCAACAGAACATGCAATCCTGAAGCCAAATCCATCCCGGCATCCAGGGCTTCCAAAAGGTGGGGCTTCCAACTGGGTGAAATTACACCACCCCTGTTGGCCACACCGATGACCATGGTACGTGCGCCTCTTTCGATGGCTTCACCAATGGAGATTTCATCAATCCCCAAATCAGCGTTACATCCTTCCAACCGATATTGACCAACAGCATATTCTGGTCGCCAATCCTTAATGCCTATGGCAACTTTTGCAGCAAGACGGTCGTGAGCATCCCCAAGGAATAATAAATAAGGTTTTTCAATCATGGTCATACCAATAAAGAGAAGAGAAACATAAAATCAAGCAAAAAACCCCTCTTTCAAGAATTTTAGAGGTATATATTCGAAAAAATAATTTTCCCGTGTACTTATATGAACGAACTTTCATCAAAAAGGTATATTGATAAAAATATACGGCAATATTGCCTATAGGAAAAAAGTGCAAAATACCGAAACTAATATTTTTTAATTTAGGCTATGGGTATTTGGAATGGTACTTTATGTATTTTTTATAGGGCTAGGAAGGTGATTTATGGTAGCAGACTGGCAATTTTATGGCCGCAAAAAGTCAATCCGGGATTTGAAGTATTACCTTGCGTACGACGATGACCCATCTTCAAGACGATTCGCTGCTTATGTGGTACTAGGACGACGAGGTATTGGAAAGACTCAACTTCTGCAGGAGTTGCAAAAACTGGCACCAAATAACCTGCCATTTGTCATGATTGAATTGCCTGACCCTGAAAAAATACCCAATTCAGGAGAGGTTTCTATTGGTTTGTTAATGGATACTGCAATAGAAGCAGGACTAAAAAACATCAGTAGTATGTTACCCAAACGTGAATATTATCATAATGACATAATTTGGTTCGGGAAGATACTATCTATCGTATTACGATGTGGTGCGGTTGTTGTACTGGACGAGTTTCATCATTCTGCCAATAGGAAATTGGGACTGGTTAGTGAAATCAAAAGAATCATTGATGATTCCGGAGGTGTGGTTGGAGATTGGGGAAAATTGTTTCCAGGCAAAGTCGTCATGATGGGGTCACATCAGCAAAATGTCAGGAAACTGTTTGGGTCAACAGAACCTTTGTATCAAAGGGCAGACATTGCTATACGTTTGTACCAGTGGACCCTGCCTACGGTCATGGAAATGGCCAACAAACAGGGGCTTTTGGCCGAACCAAAAAAATTTCTGACGTTGTGGACTGCGTATGGCGGTATGCCACGTCATTGGCATCGATATTATACAGGAAAAAGTCATATCCATCTACATGATATTAGAGATATAAATGAGTGGCGACATTCGCTTCTGGAGATTGAACGAGATATATTGAAAAGAGATATGGAAGAACGCTTTGATACCAAGGCGTATATTGAACTACCTGAAATTCACCGTGAAATTCTTCTACATATTGGCCGGAACAAACCAAATGGAGATAATCTCACAGGTCTATCATCAATTTTTAAGAACAAGGAAACGAGAGACAGAGCTCTTATTCAAATGACAAATAGCCTTGAACTTATTGAGGGAAATTCGCCATTCTACACCGAGGGGCCAATTCGTTGGAGAATCGTCGACAATAATACTCTTTTTCAGATTTTAGTTTTTCGTGAAATTGTAGCTCCAAAGCCTGGTACTAAAGAAGAAATGGAACCTATTCCTGACATTGAGGTTTTAATTAGTCGAATGGAAACACTGGAAGGAGGGGCGCTTGAAAGAATGGCTGCTACATGGCTTGATGCTCAGGAGAATGTTTTATGGAGTAATTCAAACGTATGGCGTTCAATTAAGAAGAAAAATGAAAAAGGCGAACAGATAACCCTCAACATGGAAATAGATGTCATGGCTTCCAATAAGAAACATGTACCCCCAATGGTCTGGTTGGGTAGTTCCAAACGAAATCCTGAGCGACACAATGCTCAGAAGGTGATTGCTGAGCAGGATTTGTTTCTGAATGAATTGGGGGATGGTGAAGATGCGAAAAGGTTAAGAGAAAAATCCGTTCGAAGGAGAATTTTGTTTTCAACCCAATTCACCCCTGAACAAAGGATTGAGTTATCAGGGGATGGTTTTAAGGTAATTGATATTCATGATATGGCAAGAAGCTTTGACATTGATCCGGTACCTGTTCCCAAACCCAAACCTGCTGCACCAGAACCTTCATACTCTCCAGAACCTTTTTGAAGTGTAATGCGATTAAAGTTCAGTAAGGGAAAATAGGATTTGAAGCAACGATGAAAAATTGCTTTTAAACCGGGGTTAAATGTAGTCGATAAGAACAAATACCATCAAAAATTATATCCAATCCCTTAGTATAGCCAAAATTCCTTGATTTGCCGGTGGCATGGGATAGTTGGCAAGTTCGGAAGGCCTTACCCACTTCAGTTCGTTATTCTCCATGGGTAGAGGTATACCCTGCCACTTTCGGCAAACAAATAAAAGCAGGATCTGATGCAAATCTTCATACCTATAGCTGGCAAAGGTCAGTGGAGCCAGACAATTGGACCAGGTATCAATTCCAAGTTCTTCTTTCAGTTCCCTCAAAGCGGTGTTTTCTGGAGTCTCATTTGGTTCAACTTTTCCACCTGGAAATTCCCAAAGTCCCCCAAATGTTTTGTGAGAGGGTCTTCGTGCGAGGAGAATTCGGCCATCTGCGTCAATCAGGGCAACTACGGAAGCAAGACCAACTTTCATGAACGGTAATCAGCATTGATGGAAATATAACCATGTGAAAAATCGCACGTCCAAAAGCGAGCCCTTCCCCTGCCCAAACTCAAATCAACACCAATAATGATTTCCTGATTTTTCATGTAGCCTTGCCCCAGTTCCTCCTTATAACTGTCAGCAACCTGCCCTTTTTCCGCTACGAGAATATCTCCAAATTTAATTGTCAGCAAATCCCGATCAGCTCTGGCCCCGGATTTGCCAATAGCCATTATCACCCTTCCCCAATTTGGGTCTTCCCCGGAAATTGCCGTTTTGACCAATGGTGAGTTGGCTATTGATCGGGCAATTTTCTTCGCATCTTCATTATTTTCTGCACCGGTAATGTCGATTTCAACAAATTTTGATGCTCCTTCACCGTCTCTTGCTATTTGCTGTGCGAGCGAAATCATTACCGAATTCAATCCTTCCTTAAACTTCAAAGCATCGCTTTTATTCTGATCTATTATTTTTTCATTCCCGGCTACCCCCGTAGCAACCACCATAAGGGTATCTGAAGTTGAGGTGTCTCCGTCTATGGTAACTGAATTAAAGGTTGTTTCAGTTAATTCGGAAACCATGCTTTGGAGTATTGATTGATCTATTCTGGCATCAGTAAAAATATAAGCCAACATTGTTGCCATGTCGGGTGCAATCATGCCGGATCCCTTGGCAAAACCTGAAATCGCAACCGGACCCCCGGAACAATTGACAATTATACCCGCTCCTTTGGGAAAAGTATCTGTAGTCATTATAGCTTGGGCGGCATCTTCAAGATTGTTTTCAGAAAGATTTTGTTTTAACTCTCCCAGAACCCCATTAATTTTATTGAACACAAGCGGTTCCCCGATGACACCCGTTGATGCAGTAAAAACAGTGGTAGCATCTATATTCAGATGGTGTGCAGTTTGTTTGGAAATATTATCCACAGCCTCCTCGCCAGCCCTGCCAGTAAATGCATTGGCATTCCCGGAGTTAACCAGAATGGCTACCTCTGTCGGGAGATCAGCAGAATCAGAAATCTTCCCAAGCTTTGCTTCACAATCTATAACCGCAGCAGAACGAGTGGATGATCGCGTGAATACACCTGCTATGGCTGAAACCGGTTTAATGGATGCCAGCATGACATCAGTTCGAGAATGTTTAATTCCAGCAGTTGCAGAAGCCAATTTGACACCTTTGATCAAGGGAAGATCAGGAAATCCCTCGGGTGGTGCCAATGGAGAAACAACATGATTTTTTGCCACGGATAGGTCCTTATTTTTGGAATTCCAAGGTTTAACGGTTTAATCTCTTATAATAAAGTTTTGCCACCATAACAGTAAAACCTATCCTGAACAGGTGATGTGTAGCAACAATCACAGGATTTACTCCAAGGCTGAGGGCTATAAGCCCCATTTCAGCTACACCACCGATCGCAAAGCAGATAAACAGGTCCTCTGTCGGCAAGGGAAGGAATTGAGACAACCACCAGGCGAACCCCAAACCAACCCCAAGTGAAAATGAAACAAACAGGAACCCCAAACCAAAAGTTTTCATCAGAATCTGGAGTGTAATACCAGAAAAAGTAACTCCCAGACCGACTCCAATGACCAATTGTGAAATAGAGAGCAACCATGCCGGAGAGGATATATTGAGGATACCAAGTGCATGAATTACAGAACTTACAACCAGAGGCCCAATAATGTGATAAGCAGGAAACCTGAGGATTTTGCCAATAAAGATGCCAACACCAGTAAGGCATAGGATCAAGACAACATCTTCCGGTCCCCAAGCCACCTCTGATATTTTTTGTCCGGCAGCACTTCCAACCGTTTCACCCGACCAGATATAAAAAGCAAATGGTACGATTAACACCACCATGATAATTCTGGAGAAATGTTGAACAGATAATATTCTGATATCACCCCCAGCCCGAACCCCCATTTCTATTGATTCGATCAAACCACCCGGCAAGGCTGCAAAAGTTGCTGTTGGGACATCGTATTTTCCAACATAACGAAAAAAATGATATCCAACAAATTGGATAAGGAGTACGAAAACAAGAATCCCTAAAATTGATACCCACAATTTGGGTAACAGGTCCAGTGCGGTTTTATCAAAACCAGCACCAATCATGACTCCTATAACTGCCATGAAACCCCAGCGTGCGTTTCTGGAGAATGGTATTTTTCTATCTTGATAATGGGTAATCAGGATTGCATAGGTAGCAGTTGTTGTCAGACTGCCCACCAGGTAAGGTAGGGGTAAATGCAATAGACTTGCAACGTAACCGCTGATTCCCCCAACAATCAGGAGAAAACCGATCTCGACGATGATTTTTAAACGAGCCAAACTCATCATTTCTAAGGGTTAGTACAAAATCAAAGAATTGTACAGGCATCCTCGAAAGGAAGACGTGGGGCCCTTGGAGGAAGGTTTTCGCCACTTCCATAACCCAGGTTTATCAAAAAATTGGATTTCCAACTGGTACCTTCAAAAAACAACTCATCGACCAAGGCATTATTGAAGCCTGACATGGGTCCGCAATCCAATTCACATGCCCTGGCGGCGATGATAAGAAATCCTGCCTGAAGGGTTGCATTGCGGTATATGAATTGCTGAAACCCCTTTTCTGGCATATTTGAGAAAACAGAATTTCCAGCCATCGGTGGTGCAAGGAGATCCAATTTGCTGGGAAAATCCATGTCAATGGCCACTATGGCAGTTACGGGAGCAGATTTGGTTTTGTCCACATTTCCAGGTGACAAGGCCGACAACAGTCTTTCTTTCGCTTCAGGTGAACTGATGAAAGTAACACGCATTGGACATGTATTCCATGCTGTTGGTGCCATCCTTGCCAAAGAATAGACCTTTTCAAGGGTTTCCCTGCTTACCGGTTTGTCCAGGAAAAATTTATGGGATCTGGCCTCAAGAAATAAATGATTTAGTATTTTACTGTCCATTATGTACCTACTATTCGTACTCATACTTTGTGGGTTGTTTTTAGGCCAACCTTGTTGATCGGGGGCTTTCGTCCATTTGATTGGTCAGTTGGTGATTCAATCTTTCGGAATACTGCATTCTTATATTTTTGGTCTCGGGATCATCCCAGAGATTGTTAGTCTCATCCGGATCACTTTCCAGATCATACAGTTCCCCCCAATTTTCATTGGCATAAATTGTATAACGCCATTTGGCGTCCACAAGGGCCCTGACTCTGGCGGGTGTTTTAAAACCCAATTTACTAGCCCCATCGTTAAATTCAATTAATACGTCGTCCCTGACTGACCGGCTATTGAATATCGTTGGGAGGAGACTGATTCCCTGAATTCCAAAATATGACTGAAAGCCGGACCGTTCGATAATAGTTGTAGCAAGGTCAATGGTGGAACCAAGATGTTCTGTAACCTTTCCTTCTCTAGACTCAGGATCAGACCAGATCATTGGTACCTGGGTTATGCTCCTGAAGGGCATCAAGCCTTTCAGAATGAAGTTATAATCTCCCAAATAATCGCCGTGGTCAGAATTAAAACAAATGACTGTATTTTCGTATAGGCCGTTTGCTTTAAGTGCATTCAACACTCTTCCAACAGCGTCATCAATACAGGTAACCATTCCAGAAGTTAGAGCCTTTATTTCACGGACCGATCGATCATCGACCATGGAGACAGTTTGCCCGGTTAATTGTCTGCCTCCGGTAAAATAGTTGTACTCAAGCCATTGCATGGGCGGTGTGGGATTTTTGTGGGCTGAAAATGGCAGGTCAATGTCAAAATCATCAGGTGAATACATCCCCCAATACTTTCCAGGAGGGTTAAATGGATGATGAGGGTCAGGAAAACTGACAAAGGTAAAAAAGGGTTTATCGGATTGGGACTGTTTGTTAAGGAATTTTATAGCACGGTCAGCAACCCAGGATGTCGGGTAGAGATGTTCAGGAACAGGAGTTCGATATGCTTGTAAACAGGTGTAATTGTGAGGTAACTCATTTTCAGGATCGTGATATTTTTCCCACTCAGGAACATTTGTTCTAAACCACTTCTGGTAATCCCCACCCAACTTGTCCCCATGCAATGTCGTAACTTCGATATCATTAAAACCATAGTAGGGTGTTCCAATGTCCGAACCTCCCTTGATGGTTTCCAAATCGGTCTCCTCCTGGTATATGTCATCCTTGGGGTCTTTCCATGCCTCATGAATCAAACGGTTGGATGCGTCATCATCCTCCCGGATTGGAGGGAGATTGACCATTGGCTGTAAATGACATTTTCCAAAGGCGGCAGTTTCATATCCACCAACTCGCAGGACATCGACAAACGTATTGGCTTCCATCGGCAAATAACATCCGTTATACCTTAATCCGTGAAGGCTAGGCATTCTTCCGGTCATAAAACTCGCCCGGTTGGGCATGCAAACGGGAGAGGCAACATAGAAGGTTTCGAACCGGGTACCTTTTTCTGCGATGGCATCAATATTGGGAGTCTTGACGACAGGGTTATTGTAACAACCCAACCAGTCCCACCTTTGCTGATCAGTCATGAAAAACAAAAAATTGGGACGGGTCATTATTATCCCCAATTGATTTTAATAAGGCATGGGGTGCGTTTTGTGAATCAAGTCAATGTCCTCAAGACACTCGTCAGGTAGTGTGACCTGTATTGCTTCAAGGAGGTAGGTCAACTGGTCATATGTCGTGGCACCAAATATTGCGGATGCCATAAAATACCTGTATCGACACCATGCTAAGGCCATGTGGGGAAGATCTATCCCATACTTTTTGGCAATTTTCCCATAAGCTTCTATAGCAGGCCAGACACGTGGTGTTGCTCTTCCGCCCATGTTGGCAACGAGAGACATTCTTGAACCAGCAGGAACTTTTGTTCCCCCTTGGTATTTTCCAGTTAACAAGCCAGCCGCCAAGGGAGAGTAAGCCAACAATCCCACATTATCGTTATGGGATAATTCACCAAGGTCCAAGTCAAAAAGTCGGCATAACAGACTGTATTCATTCTGAAGGATTTCCATACGTGGCAACCCTTTTTCGTTGGCAATTCGGAGCCATTGGGATGTACCCCAGGCGCTTTCATTGGAAAGCCCAATATACCTGATTTTACCTTCTTTTACCAAACTGCCAAGGCAGTGCAACACATCCTCCATGTTGTCAAGAATTTCATCCCGGTTTTGCTTGGTAGGGTCGTAGGTCCAATTTTGGCGGAACATGTAGGAACCACGGTTAGGCCAATGTAATTGATAGAGATCAATGTAATCGGTCTGAAGTAATTTCAGAGAAGCCTCAACAGCTTCCGGTATGGTTTTACTGGAAATGGGGGCACCGTTTCGGATCAGTTTCATACCATCACCGGCGACTTTGGTAGCAATTAAGATGTTGGATCTTTTTCCGGATTTCTTTAACCATCTACCGATTATTCGCTCTGAATCACCTTGGGTTTCCTTGCTGATTGGATTTACAGGGTACATTTCTGCGGTATCAAAAATATTAATTCCAACATCTAGCGCAAGATCCATTTGGCGAAAGGCATCCTCCTCCGGTGTCTGGGTTCCATATGTCATTGTACCAAGGCACAATTCGCTGATAAATTGGTCTGTTTGCCCCATTCTGTTAAATTTCATAGCGATTCCTATTGTAAATTGATATCTCCGGCAAAGGCCTACGACTGGTTCCTCACCTGTAAAATTTTGTGGAATAATGCTATCGGTCAAAAATTACCATAATTGACCAAGCATAATTTCCAAAATCCTACATAACAGATTCACTTACCTAGTAAAAGACTGAAGCGGCTTTAAGGCCCAACAATGAACTAGTTCTATGGGTTTTTATAATCGGGAGGGGTTATCTGGCAATCACAAGTCGGGTCAGGACAGGAAGAATTCAATTAGCTATCTATATGATCGGGCTTTTTCTACCAAAATTTCCAAAAGTACTCTTTATGGGCATCTTTTTTATGCTTTGAACCTCTTTCAAACTGCCTGCCTTTACCATGAGAGAATCCCCTTTGTAATTTTTCTGCTAGAACCACCCTCTCTTCCGGCGTCATTTCTGCAATATGTGTAGAAAGCAGGGAGTGAGCGGCTTCCATTCTTTCTAACCATAGGAGTCTTTGATTGGCAAAATGCTCGTCTAGAGAATTTTTATTAAAACCATCCGATGAGAGAATTGTTATCAGGTTTTCAAATTCCTGCTTTGAATTCCTCAGATGTTTTTCGAAATTTCCCTTTCGGTCTGCTAGTTTTAACCTGAGCTGGTTCCTGTCACCTTCTCCAAATGATCCTGAAAAACCTCCAAGCCCTACAGAACCGAAATACTGATGAATCGGAACGGGTCCAAACGTGGCCCACTTGTACGCTGCACCGATGGCAAGGCCAACGATGATCATATTTAAACAGAGTGATATGAGAAGCAGGATTTTCACCCACATTTGAGTTTTGTATTTAACTTCTTCCATAATTTATATTTCACTTACAAGGGCACCGTCTTGATTTTAGAAAGGAGCGTTGGCACCAATTAGTACAGGCTCAAAACTATTTTCTTAAGACTTATACGGGGTAACCAGGGGATTCCTTTGAAATAAATTTCAGACCAAATCGATTCTCGGACATTACTGTCGATTATCTTTGAAGCAATTTTCGTTATGCCATTCCAGTAAATGGAGATCAGGAGGAGTTTGTTTAATGTCACTTGGTACAAAGATATCCCTACCGTGCAAGGCATAATATTCTCTACCGTTCTGAAATTCTTCACGTATACTTTGGCTTACTTCAAACTTAAATTCGGGTGTGACGGTCACGTAACCTTCATCAAAGAGTTTGTGTATGTCACTCCGGAACAATATACCATTTGAAGGATCATGGGACCCACCTTGGCTATATGGTTTGATATGTGCTGCTTCCAGCACAGGAAGAGTCCGTTCCTTCGTAACAGCACACCTATAATTATAGTTCGTTCTAATAAGTGATCGAAAACCACCCTGTCCAATTCTGGGAAGTATTAGTTGAGGTTTTCCAAAGCGGTCATGGTTTGTTTCCGTTTCTGGCCAGAGAAAAGGTTGTACATCGTCCCAAAGCTTCAAGCCAAGTTGCTTTGAAGTATCGTAATACTTGCCACGGACAATACTTGAAGACCAGTCTGTTGGTTGGTCAAGAAAACAATCATCTGGAAAGAAAAAAGGATTGGAAAGGATTGTACACCCAATGAACCCAGAGTTATTATTTGTTAGAAATGGTAGCAATAGATTATGAAATTTCTCTGCAGATTCCGCACCATTACCCCGACGGAAAGTATCCCAAGCTAATTTCCAAGGAAGTTTTTCAAAACTCGTGAATATGCCGCCACCAGCAATCATGTTCACAGGGGCTTTTAGTTTGAACAGAACGAGTTCTCCCCGCACAAGATTTGTAAACCCTGAACCTGAAGGATTCCAAAAATTTACCTCTTTAATATCCTTTTCATTCCGCAAAAACTCAAACCAGTTTTTGTCTGTAACCAAAACAGCAACTTTAACCATTCGTATTAATGTACTTGTACGACTAGGTATCTAGATTCAACGATTATCCAAAAGAACTATTCTATCTGTTGGGCTTTAAGCCCTTCTTCAACATACTCAATGTCAGAGGGATTGTTAAGTTCCCAAAACAACCTCCCGCTGGCTTCAACTTCAATGCAGCTGATTGGAATGCCCCCTTCCAGAAAACGCAACTGTTCCAAGCCCTCCAGTTTTTCCAGCTTACTGGATTTGGTCCGTGAGTACCACCCCAGTGCTTCTTTTTTATACGCATAAATGCCCACATGGTGGTAGACAGGAGTTAATTCCGTTGCACGATATTCCCTGTCACACCAAGGGATAACCTCTTTCGAAAAATAAAGAGCCTTACCTTCCGGTCCGAAAACGACAGTTGTACCCCCGACGCGATCATTTTTTCGATCCATTTTATATCTTGTAAGAATTGCTCCATCACATCTCAGGACAGGAGTTGCAACTTGTGCCTTGCTGTCATGGGATAAAGCCTTGATTATGCTTTCAACGAATTCCGGTGGGCTAAGTGGTGTGTCTCCCTGGACATTGACAACAATATCATATTGGTAATCCAATTTTTGGAGGGCCTCAGCACATCGCTCTGTTCCATTATTACAATTTGAAGAAGTAAGAAGCGCTTCTCCACCAAAAGAATGGACTTCATCCACAATCCTCTGATCATCCGTAGCAATTACAACCAAATCAGCCCCCTTGACTTTAGAAGTGGCTTCCCATGTCCTGTGTATGAGCGATTTTTCAATACCAGATACGCCTTTTAAGGGAAAAAGGGGTTTGCCGGGGAAACGGCTTGAAGAATATCGTGCTGGAACAACAATGGCTACTTGCAATGGACAGGTATTCCTTTCGCTACTGCTAGGAAGGGCGGGTTCCAATAGTTTTCCTTACCATAGAGGAGGGGTTTTTTCGAGGGAATTTCTATCATGGAACCCCCATTGGCCAAAAGTAACGCATGCCCTGCAGCGGTGTCCCACTCCTTTGTTGGATGAAACCTTGGATAAAGCTCTCCCTTGCCAACTGAAAGATAAGCAAATTTTATTGAGGACGAAATACAATTGGTTCGGTATGGCTGATAGTCCTTGACCAATTGTTCTTCTTTGCTGGACGGAAAAGCCTTTGAGAGGAGAACTCTGTATTTATTGTTTCCATTGATTTGTCTATCAGGGGATTTTGCGAGTTCAAAATTGACATTATCTCCAAAGCACCGTCCAAAATAGACACCTTCTCCGGGAATGTTGAAATACATTTGATCCAAAGCAGGAGCTGCAAGAATACCAATCACAGGTACAAAATTTTCAATCAAGGCGATATTTACTGTGAATTCTTCCTCACCCCTCAAAAAAACTCTTGTCCCATCAAGTGGATCAATAAGAAAAAAACGATTACTTTTTATAGTATGGCTTTCAGGTAGTTCTTCACTTACAATCGGAATTCCCGGAAAAACTTTGGTTAGCCCCGCTACAATAATTTCATTGGCTTCGATATCTGCAGATGAGACCGGGCTATTGTCACTTTTATAACTAACGTCAAGCGAATCCCTGTTTCGCAGTTCGTTGACTCTTTGACTTGCCAAAACGGCTAGAGAAACCAAATTACCTATCTGTTTCTTCGAAATCATGGATCATCTCGATAAAAATCATTGTTTTACAAGAAAAGCTGACAAACCAAACATTTATATTACACTCTTCTCAAGAAACCACCCGAAGTGTCAAATTTATTCTACCGGATTGTTTTAGCAAATCGGAAGAACCAAATTTTATCCGGTCTATACCATGATAACATAATCTGGCAACACCTCCCATTATTACTACATCACCTGAATGCAACCAGATAGATTCAGTTTTGCCTCCCCGATATGTGTTGCCCATTCGAAACAGAGCATCATCCCCTAGAGAAATTGATAACACTGGCCATGAAAAATCTTCTTCGTCCCGGTCCTGGTGAAGTCCCATTTTGGCTTTGGATTCATAATAATTCACCAAACAGGTATCTGGTTCCCTTTCAGTTGAAACTAACTCCGTCCAAATTTCCAGAATTAAAGGAGGGATTTGGGGCCAAGGGTTCCCGGAAGGCTGTTTAGGTTCATACCGATACCCCTTGCTATCACTAAACCATCCACAGTTTCCAGCCGATGTCATTTTCACTGACAAATTCTTACCGAAGGGTGTTTTCAAGTTGTGTAATGGTGCCTGCCGGACGATACCTCTAACACAATCCACAAGTTCAAGTTGCCTCTCCAATGACAAATATTGCTTGTGGATAATAAAACCACGCAAATTTTCTTGTTCAGAACTCATAGGCTGATAAGACCTTGGGAATTAGGTAATTTATAATTCAATTAGAGGATTTTTAATTTATTTCCGACGCAGAACTTCCAAATTGTCGTATTTGGAATTGAACAAAAAGCACTAGCATTTATATATCCAAACTGTATCTATCCAAATTGCGGAGGAGGCTTTGATATGAACTTTTCAAGTCATCATGGCCCTCCCAATTTTTATCAAAAACCAACTCGAACATAGAGGCAAACTTATTTATTGAACCGAGAAGCTCTTCAATCTTTATTATTAGGGTCAGTTCTGAACTGTTTGGGAACATGATGATACTGATTTTCTCTTGTACATCTGACAGGGTTTGTGCCGAAACTCTTCCTACAAATTTTGCGTATCGTGCCAGCCAATCAAGACTCCTAATTTGATCCGAGAGTACAGCACCAGTGATAGTATCGGACGAAGGAAGCTTAATTTCAAAGGGATAACCACGAATTCTTGATGTGATGGGGCAAACCAGCGCAAAAACTGCTTCGCATGTTAAATTTTTGTGCACTTAGAAATAGAGCGGGCTGCCGTCCCGCTTGCGGATTAAATTCCTACCACACAATGTTCCCCCTATCAGGGACATATTCTTCATAATTTACCACAATTCCTTACCTCGCGGACCCCCCCAATCCACTTCCTGATGACAATTTTCATCACTAATCCGATTCACTAGGTTGTCAAGATCATATTTTCGTTCAGAAATCACAATCCGGTTAGATCGAACACCCATTTTAATTGCTGTTCCCTCCTGAAGACCGCATTGGTCAGCTATTATCTTGGGAATGCGTACAGCCAAACTACTTCCCCATTTCCCAACTTTCAAGCTTGTGTTCATGATAATATCTTTCCTGTATCTATAATATATATCAAGACTTTCATAATGGCAGAAATAATTCTGGAAAAAACGTTAGTCGAAAACTGATAAGTCGTTGCTGTACACGAAGGCCAAGGTTTCCAAGAAGGCAGTTTAGATTCATACCGACATCCTTGGCTATAACTAAACTGTCCTCAGTTTCTAGTTCAGGTCATGTTCACTGACAATTTATTGCCAAAGGGTGTATTCAAGGTACACAAAGGTAATTGCCGGGCGATATTCCTAACACAATAGACAAGTCTGAGTTGCCTTTCCAATGACAATTATTGCTTGTGGATAATAGAAACACGTAAATTTTCTGGTTCAGAACTCATAGGCTGATAAGACCATGGAAATCAAGCAATTTGTTATAAAGATTATGGGCCAGTTTCAATAACGAACAGATTAAATTTAAATCGCAGTTTAGCTCAGTTTATGAAAAACTCCGAAACAATTGGCTGAAATGCAGCCCCAAGTGCACCAGCCCTCAAACCAAGTGTTCCTTCTTCCGCTATTGGTGAAACAATTCCTCTTGTGTCAACCTTCTTAATCCATTCATTCACGGAAGACACCAGTGATTTTCGTATGTAAGGTGGAAAATTACCATCAATGATGATGGATGGTACATCAACTACAGCAGAAACAGCAACCGAGGCAACTGCAATTCCCTGGGAAGTATTATTGATCCATTCGGTAACAATTCCATCATGCTGTAACCACTCTTGTTCCCTGTTTTTCAAGGCAATCGGATGGCCAACTGATTCCTGTAGCATGTTTTCTAGAACAAAAATTGAGGATTTGTGAATTAATTGCGACGCAGAACTTCCAGGGTGTGCAATCGGAATTGTACCAAAGGCACCGGCATTGTTGTTCTGACCTAATACAAGTTTTCCGTTCAGTACCAAACCACCCCCGATGAAGGTGCCTACAAAAAAGTATCCAAATGAATTTAATTTTTGCCCCATACCAAAGACAAGTTCACCATTACAAGCCATTGTGCCATCATTGGCAGTAATCACAGGGAGGGATGTGAAGTCGGAAAATTCCTTGGCAAAATCAAAATCTCTCCAAGCACTCATTTCTTTTCTGGGGGCTCCCACATCATCAAGCCATTTCCAAAGTTCGAAAGGAACTGCAATGCCAATACCCACTATTCGGCCCCTGGAAGCAGAAGGCAAATTATTTTGAATTTCTGTCAGGCTCTCACGAACAAATACAAAGATGTTTTCGGGGGTGGGGTATTTGTAGGCAAGACCTCTTTCTACACGGATGTTGCCCAAAAAATCCACAAGTACCATTTCCGCATTTCGCCTTCCGACTCGGAGACCAAAGGCAAATGCACCATCGGGATTGAGACTGATTGGAAGGTAGGGCTTCCCAATATTTCCTCTTACTGGTTTACCTTTCCTAATAAGCCCGTCAACCTCCAGCTTTCTGGTTATTACCGAGGCTGTTTGAGCTGAGAATGAGGTTTTCCGAGCGATTTTGGAACTGGGTATCTGTCCGGCCTTCCAAATAAGGGAAAGGATTAATCGTTCATTATGGTCCCGGATACTTGATGAATCCATTCCTTGGTAGAGGGCAGTCATATTTCCTAAAGGTAGTTTCTAATAAAATTTGGTAATTTTTTGATATAAAAATTAGTAAATAAAGTTGATTTATTATTGACAAATAATTTTTTAACAATAAAAATTTGCCATCTTTAATGAAAAGTTTACTGAGAACACTCAGTATTCAATATAGTACTTGAATGGAGGAAAAATGAAAAAACTGCTTACTGCAACGGCTATTTCTTTCGCTTTAATAGGGGGGGCAGGCTCGGTTTCTGCCATGGACGTTTCTGCGTGTCTGATTACCAAGACTGAGACGAACCCCTTCTTCGTGAAAATGAGAGAAGGAGCCACTGCCAAGGCTGAAGAATTGGGAATCACTCTCAGAAGTTATGCCGGGAAGATTGATGGAGATCATGAGGCCCAGGTAGCAGCGATTGAGACCTGTATTGCTGATGGAGCAAAGGGAATTCTAATTACCGCTTCGGACACTGCATCAATTGTATCATCTGTAACCCAAGCCAGGGAAGCTGGACTTCTCGTAATTGCCTTGGATACACCCCTTGACCCAATTGACGCAGCAGATGCCACATTCGCTACGGATAATTTCCTGGCGGGTGAACTTATTGGTCAATGGGCTGCCGCAGCCTTGGGTGCAGACGCCGCCAATGCCAAGATCGGTATGCTTGATCTTGCTGTAAGTCAGCCAACGGTTGGCGTTCTCCGCGACCAGGGCTTTATGCAAGGGTTTGGAATTGATTTGGCTGACCCCAATAAATGGGGTGATGAATCAGATCCACGTATTGTAGGTCATGATGTTACCGCTGGTAACGAAGAAGGTGGTCGAAGGGCAATGGAAAACCTGTTGGCGATTGATCCCATGATAAATGTGGTTTACACGATTAACGAACCTGCAGCAGCTGGTGCATATGAAGCCTTGAAGGCCATTGGTCGTGAAAATGATGTGCTGATCGTATCGGTTGACGGGGGATGTCCAGGGGTCCAGAACATTAAGGATGGCGTAATTGGAGCCACCTCTCAGCAATATCCATTATTGATGGCTTCCCTTGGTATTGAGGCAATTGCTGCTTGGGCTGCTGACGGATCCAAGCCTGAAAACACACCGGGAAAAAATTTCTATGATACAGGCGTCTCTCTGGTAACTGATCAGCCCGTTGATGGTGTGGATAGTATTGATACAGATGAAGGAACAGCTCTTTGTTGGGGTTGATCCCAGTAAAGTATTAATATAAAATGCGTAATCTGAGGGCAGTATTTACTGTCCTCAGATTTTTTTCTGAATAAAACTCAGTGACCCGTCAACCAACAGAGCAGACGAAGCGAAAATGGCAGAAAAAGAAACTGGTGAAACACACACCGAAATTGAATCAGGTCATAGTGACCTTCTCAAAAAATTTCACCATTTGCTTCACCAGACACCAGCTTTGGTGCCACTCATTGTCCTTTCGGTCTCCATTCTGGTTTTTGGCCTTTTATTGGGTTCCAAATTCTTTTCCCCCTTTGCACTTACCTTAATTCTTCAACAGGTTCAGATTGTAGGAATCGTCGGAGCTGCCCAGACCCTTGTTATCCTCACTGCAGGAATAGATTTGAGTGTGGGAGCGATTATGGTGTTCAGTTCCGTAATCATGGGTCAATTTACCTTCAGGTACGGTCTTCCGCCTGCTGTTGCGGTAGCCTGCGGTCTTCTATGTGGATCATTAATTGGTTACATTAATGGCTGGTTGGTAGCCAAAATGAAGCTGCCTCCCTTTATTGTAACTTTAGGCATGTGGCAAATAGCCCTGGCATCGAATTTTCTATATTCCGCCAATGAAACGATTCGAAGTCAGGATATTGCAGCGGAGGCTCCGTTGCTTCAACTCTTCGGTGTCAAGTTCAATATCGGAGGTGCTGTCTTTACGGTTGGTGTCCTCTTTCTGGTTTTTCTTGTTCTTTTGTTGGCTTATGTCCTGCGTCATACTGCATGGGGCAGGCATGTTTATGCTGTCGGAGATGATCGGGAAGCCGCCGGTCTATCAGGGGTCAATGTGAATTTCACCCTAATTTCAGTCTATACCATTGCGGGATTGATTTGTGCCTTTGCTGGATGGGCTTTAATTGGAAGGATTGGTTCTGTATCACCGACATCGGGCCAGTTAGCCAACATCGAAAGTATTACTGCCGTGGTTATTGGCGGCATATCTCTCTTTGGTGGACGTGGGTCGATCCTCGGTATGTTTTTTGGTGCATTGATTGTAGGTGTTTTTTCTCTGGGTTTAAGGCTTTTGGGTGCAGATGCACAATGGACATATTTGATGATTGGAATGTTGATAATCTTTGCTGTAGCACTTGACCAGTGGATACGTAAGGTAGCCTCCTGATGGATCCGATTCTTTCGGCACGTGGCTTGGTCAAAAGGTTTGGTAGGGTAACTGCTCTGGACAATTGTGATTTTGACCTTTTGCCGGGTGAAATTCTTGGTGTCATTGGAGACAACGGTGCCGGCAAGTCAACCTTGATCAAATCCTTGTCAGGAGCTGAAATCCCTGATGAGGGCACTGTCACTCTTGAAGGAGAAACCGTCAACTTTACCTCCCCGATTGATGCCCGGAAAGCTGGGATTGAAACTGTTTATCAGACATTGGCCATGTCTCCTGCCCTAGCCATAGCCGACAACATGTTTATGGGACGTGAACTGCGGAAAAAGGGAATCATGGGGCAATTGTTTCGCAAGCTCGATCATTCCAAGATGCAGAAAATAGCCTATGAAAAGCTCACCGACCTGGGAATTATGACCATCCAGAACATTAATCAGGCCGTAGAAACCCTTTCCGGTGGACAGAGACAAGGTGTTGCTGTGGCAAGGGCTGTGGCTTTTGGTTCAAAGGTAATTATCATGGACGAACCTACTGCTGCCCTAGGTGTCAAGGAAAGCAGGCGGGTCCTTGACCTAATACTGGATGTCAAGTCTCGGGGAATTCCGATAATACTGATTTCGCATAACATGCCGCATGTATTTGAGGTTTCAGACCGTATTCATATCCACCGTCTTGGCCGACGATTGTGCGTAATCAAGCCCAATGATTTTTCCATGTCAGATGCAGTGGCATTCATGACTGGCGCCAAATCACCTCCTCCTGAATATGCAGCTACTGCATAATCCCTTGAATTGAGGAAATGTAAGAGCACAGGGAGTTGGCATCCTGGCTTTACACCAATCCAATAGGGTAATCTAGGAGAATTTTATCCAATCACTTGTTACCACAATTCTTTACCCCGGGGACTTGGCTACTTCAAAAAAAGGGACTGCTAGGAAAGGAAAGAGGATGAGTCTCAAATTAATTCAATTAATCAGCAAATCGGTGTTGAATTAATTTGATAAAAAACCGGGTTTTCGTGACGGTTTATTGTGAGAAATAACAAGTTTGGCAAAGTACATGGGGGGGGTAGGCAATTGAAATGATCAGAAAAGGTATCATGTCTAGGGATACCGCGTTTAAGGGTCATAAACCCACGAAGAAAACCTTCCTTTTCTTGGCCATACTGGGCCATGTCGGTACAAGTTTCGCCACCCGTAATTATTGTCCATAGGGCAATCATCAGCATCTCATGAAGATTGTGGCGGGTTGCATTACGACGTCGGCGATCGGTAATCCCCTCGAAAACATGGGAATAATTCTGCATCTTTTTGCCTCAATTTTGTGTTGTAATTTTTGAGACAGTATGGGAGTAAATCACCGACGTATGAAATAAATATTGTAAAAGCGATTAACCTGGTTCGACATAGCGTGGTGAAGCAGATTCTAAACTCCCTGTTTTGTTGTTTTCACAGCATTGGGTACGGGGTGCCAACGCCATTCATGAATCATAAAATAATTGACATGGTAGGCCAAGGAACCATATTAATGGCTCATGGAATTCGATTGGAATGACAAGAAGTACCATAAGGTTCTGAACGATCGTGGTTTTGGTTTCAACTATGCAAGTCGAGTCTTTTCCGATCCAAATAAGGTGATTGGGGCAGACAAGCGATTTGATTACAAGGAAAAACGGTTTCGCGTTTACTGTGTTGTCTACACGATGAAGGGTAATACCTGCCATATCATTACGGTATGGAAAGCGAACAGAAGAGAGGTACGATATTATGAGGAAAACCAGATTCAAGGCTGATCCCACTGATCTTTCCACCTTTCCCTTGGGCACGATAGACTATGCCAAGGTGGATGCAACAACCGAAGAGGATATTGCACGCCATAAAAGGGAGGATGAGGCCGAGGCCCTGCAAGAGATGGCCGATGATATCCGTCAACTCAGGAAACGGTTGCATCTCAGCCAGAGAGAATTTGCCAGGTGCCTCAGGATTTCACCAGTTACCGTCCGTAATTGGGAACAGGGAAAACGGTTCCCGAGCGGTCCTGCCTGCTCGCTTTTGCGGGTACTGATCAAGAAACCGGATACGGTATTACATGCCCTGGCCTGAATTCCTAGTTGGAATGTATTTCCGGTTCCAGTGTCACGGAAATGGTCTACAGACAAATTTTCTCACGCTCATTCGGCCAAAAGGGCAGGTCCCTTGCTCCGGCGGTAAAAGCGCTTAATCCGGAATTTCGAGTAAAAATAAATTTAACCCTCTCAGCTTTAGCCTAGCAGGGCAAAACAACTTTTTCTGCATTCCCCAAAAAAAGTTGGAGGGCAATACTCCAGACGGAGAGTAATGTCACTTTGTAGTGATAATCAGATTCCGGTACCCACACGAATAAAGGAAATCATGCACTAAATGCTAAACATGGGTCAAGTGCAACCTGGTGGAGTACTATTTAGGTGGTTTGGCCCTTTTGGGGTATTGGTTGTGTATTGTATGTATGCCTGTCTATGTCAATAATATACCAAAAGGCTATCATTTATTACACGATACCCCTTTATTGATGAACATCGATGTGTTCTGCCTCAAGTAATTGAATTTTTTGACAGATTCGTAGCAAATGGGCAAAGAACAATTAAAATTCTCAAAAGCGATAGCCCTGAGGTGGACCCTAGTCTATTTTCTGATGACGGTTTTCATCCGTGGTCTGATTAATCAGGTTTTCAAGATCAGAATTTTGTTTTGAAGTTACTATATTGTTAGATTATGTGCCCGGTTTTATTGTTGATCCTTCCTGCAGAGGATGTTCTGTGAGTATCTTGGGGGTAGGGAGAGTCAACCTACTTATCCACATTCTAATTTTTTGACTTGACCCGTAGAACAGCTTTTCGTATCAACAATTTCAGTTTTCTGAACGGAGAGTAGGATCCAGGCGATCACGTAAATAATCTCCAGTCATACTAATGGAAACCGCTAATAGAAAAATAATTGCCCCAGGGATGAGGGTCAACCACCACGATGTCAATAAGCGGTCGCGACCTTCACTCATGATTTGTCCAAGGCTGGTAAGTGGCGGTTGTACACCTAGACCCAGGAAACTAAGAGCAGTTTCCAACAAAATAGTCAAAGGAAGGTTGACGGTAAACTGAACGAGGGCAACATTGAAAATATTTGGCAGAATATGGCGGCCATATATGCGTAAACTGGAAGCACCCAGGGCCCTTACGGCCGTTACATAATCCTTTTCTTTGGCGGCAAGTGTAGCACCACGCATCAGCCGCGCATAAACTTCCCAGCCCGTAAGCCCAATTAAAAACAAAAACAGAATAAAACTGTTGTCGAACAAGGCAAGTACAAAAAGCGCTACAATTATTATGGGAAGCGAGGCTTGAACATCAATTGCAGCAACAACGACACTTTCGGTAAATCCCCGTCTTGCTGCGGCCAAAATTCCCAATAATGACCCCAATATGGCCCCAATTACGGTACCAAAAAAAGCAACAATTAGGGTGATGCGGGCACCTACAACCAATCGAACCAAGAGATCTCGTCCACGAGCATCTGTACCCAAAGGATACTCCCAAGTACCACCAAAGCCCAAAGGAGGCAGGAGTCTGTCAGTCAAAGAAGTTTTACGAAACTCATGAGGTGAAAGCAGTTCACCAAACAAGGCAAAACAGACAAACAAAATTATGAAACCTGCTGCCAATATGACAGTTACAGGAAATTTGGTTCCATGTAGAGACTGAGAATTTGCTGACATATCAACTCGGTCGAATTCGCGGATCAATTACAAGATACAAGAGGTCTATCATCAAATTTGCCAGTATGGTTGTCATTGCAATTGCCATAACTATGAACTGAACGGTTGCGATATCCCTTGTAGCGACTGATCGAACCAACAACTGACCAACGCCTGGCCATGCAAAAACCTGTTCAGTAACCACCGAACCGGCAATCAAAGTACCAATCGACAAACCGAGAATAGTAACCAGAGGAATCGCAGCATTGGGTGCAGCATGAACAATTAATCTGGTAAGCCTTGGCACTCCACGTGCTTCAGCTGCCCGCATAAAGGGAGAATTGATTATTTCAAGCAATGATGATCTGGTGAACCGGGCATAAGCTCCCATTGAAGCAAGTCCCAGCGTTAGAGCAGGCGGGATTACTCCAATGAGCGACTCGGTTGCTGCCTGTCCTCCAAAAAAGATTTGAAACCCAAGTGCCCCAACCAAAATGATTATCAACCCAAACAGGAAGTTTGGCATTGCAAAGGCAAAAACCGAGAAGGCCATAACCAATCGATCAAGAGCAGAATCTCTGTTCAAGGCGGAAATTGTACCCAGAATGACACCAAATACAATGGCAATCACAAGAGCCGTTGTACCAAGCCTTAAAGTCATGGGTAACCGTTCCAGAAAAAGAGTCAATGACGATTTACCTGTATGTATGGAATAACCATATTCGCCTTTGAAAAGCCCTGAAATAAATCCCGTGTATTGCTGTAGGAGAGGCTTATCCAGCCCCATGAGTTCACGATATTCCTCAATAACTTCCTGACTTGCATCAGGAGGAGCCAGAGCGGCAGCCGGATCCCCAGAAAATCGAATAAATATAAAAACCAGAGATACCGCAATGAGTAAGGATATGAGTGCCCTTATAACTTTGGATGCGATATAACCAGTCATGCAGAGGCCTCTTGATAGATTTTAATATCTGGAGGAGCGGCTCGGAACAAGGCTTTGGTGTATTCATCCTTCGGGGTTGAAAAAATTTCATTGGAAGGACCAGCTTCAACAACGTGACCATCCTTCATGACGATCATTCGAGAACTTATGCTTCGGGCGACTCGGAGATCATGCGTTATGAATATCATGGCGAAACCATAATGAAGCTGCAGTTCCTTGAAAAGGTTCAGTATTTGGGTTTGTATCGAAACATCCAGGGCTGATACTGCCTCATCAGCAATAAGAATTTCGGGTTTGATCACCAATGCTCTTGCAATACAAATCCGTTGCCTTTGACCACCTGAAAATTCGTGTGGATAGCGATCGGCTGACTGCTTTGACAATCCGGTGGCCTGCAGTAATTCGTATGAACGCTCATAGGCTTCATGCTTGGATACTCCGTGAATGATGGGGCCCTCAGCTATGGCATCCAAAATTTTCTGTCGAGGATTTAGGGAACTAAATGGATCCTGAAAAACCACTTGGATATTTTTTCGGATACTCTTGAGAGCGTTCCCCTTGAGTCTGGTGATATCCTTTCCTCGGTACAGGATTGTACCTTGATCAACATTCTCAAGACGCAGAAGGCATTTGGCCAATGAGGACTTTCCAGAACCACTTTCCCCGACAATGGACAGTATTTCACTCTCATTCAATTCCAGAGAAACTTCCTTCAGTGCCTGTATTCTCCTCTTGGTAATCACCCTCCCCATGGAGTATGAAAGTGATAGTTCGTTCGCTATCAATAAGGGTGATTTCTGATTATTTGAAATGGTATCGGATTTATAACTGGCTGCTTCAAGCAAATCCTTGGTGTAGGGATGTTGTGGCGATGAAAAAATCTGGGATCTTGTACCTTGTTCAACGATTCTTCCCTCTTTCAGTACGATAATGCTGTCTGCGATTTGGCCTACTATGCCAAAGTCGTGGGTTATAAACAAAACACTGGTGCCCTGCTGTTTGCTGAGTGAAACGATGAGTTTCAATATTTCGGCTTGAGTTGTAACATCAAGGGCAGTTGTGGGTTCATCGGCAATCAACAGTGAGGGGTTGAGTATCAGCGAACCTGCTATTACAACCCTTTGGGCCTGTCCACCAGAGAGCTGATGTGGGTAGGAGTTTGCAATTCGTAGAGGGTCTGGTAGTTGGACATCTTCAAGCATCTTCTTGATTGTGGCGTGATTTTGGGGCCGGTTCTTATGTCCATGTATTCGAAGAATTTCATGAAGTTGTGTTTTGACTCTTTGGACAGGATCCAGACTGGTTGTGGCTTCTTGGAAAATCATGGAAATTTGGGTTGAACGTATGGCATTAAAGGCGACGTCACGTTGCCTTGGAAGCTGTAGGCCCTTTAGTGAAATAGTTCCTTTTTTAACCGGCAGGGCCACCGGCAGCATACCGATAATTGATTGGGCAATAACTGATTTACCGGAGCCGCTTTCTCCAACAATGCACAAGGTTTCCCCTTTTGATAGAGAGAACGAGACATCCTTGACTGCGAAAGGGCGATCCCCTCCTTTCGGGAGGGAAACGCTTAATTTATTAACCTCAAGGAGAGGAATTGTGGGATCGGGATCTTCTCCTTTTCCCAGCAATCAGTTTCCTCCCATATAATGGTTGTCAAAAATCGTTACAGTCGTGTTTCCCGGATCCCAGTCAAGATCATCGCGAACAGCGTAGCTGGCAACATTACGCCACAAGTACATACCCGGGGTAACATTTTCCCACTCTTCTACAAGTTCGAGATAGGCAGCATTACGCGCATCAAACTCCTGTGCCATCTCGAATTTTTCACCAAGCTCCAAAAACCGATCAGTTGGAACCCAGGTTTTGTGACTGGCTCGGGCTCTACTGGACAAGGGCCCCCAATCCATCCATAGCGGACGGTAAGGATCACCGGAAAACTCACTGGACATGGACATATTCAACATATGGAAAGGTCTTTCGTAAGCCAGTGAAAAGTTATCGACAATCGACAGTTTGACATTAATTCCGACTTCCCTCCATTGCTCAACCATAAACTCTGCGGCAACTTCATAATTGGGATAGAACCCTCTGGTGATATGCCATTCAAGTTCTTCTCCATCATAATCTGTCTGTGCAAGCAATTCTCTAGCCATCTCGGGGTCATAACTGTATCGTGCTTTCCGTTCCGGGTTATAGTAGGGTCCGTATTCAGGAAAGTTAAACGGTGCCGGAACAAACGTTGCATCACCCCAGAGGGCTTGAGTAATTCCTTCTCGATCAATAGCAGTTACCATTGCTTTCCTGAGATTTGGATCCTTCAGTGGGTTGTTAGGTATTAGTTCAGTATCCATCATGTTAAAGGCAAACATGGGATAGTTTTCTATACTCTTTTCCATGACTTTAACCCCAGGTGTGTTCCGTGCCTGCTCGACCTGGTCCGCAGGTACACTTACTATAATATCGTATTCACCTGAGACCAATCCTGCATAACGAGTTGAATATTCCGGTACAATCTGGAAGGTAAGCGTGCTGGCGGGAACATCGCCGGCCCAATAGTTTTCATTTGCTTCGGCAACAAATGAGACCGAGGGATCAAACGAGACAGTTTTATAGGGTCCGGTTCCCATTGGCATTTGGCCGAATGCTTCCGTCCCCACTTCTTCATAATAATGTTTGGGCAATACGAATCCCAATGGCGTGACCAGACGATAAATAAAGTTTGGGTCTGCAAAACTGGTTTCGATTTCAACCGTAAGGGGACCTGTGGCTTCGACCCTTGTAATTCCTCTGGCATAGCGGGTTCCTCGGCGGGCAATTGGTTCGGGTCCCCAGAGCCTTTCAGCAGACATGGAGAATGCCACATCTTCGGCGTCCACTTCGTGCCCGTCATGGAAGGTCGCTCCAGAACGGAGAGTAATCTCCCAAACAAATGGCGACAGACGTTGCCAGCTCTCAGCCAACCAGGGCACAAGGGTGTTCCCGTCAGGGTCCTCCCACCTGTTGCGTCGAACCAAGGTATCAAAGATATTTGAATGAACCCTTGCTCCTGTAGTCGAAATACCAATCACAGGATCCATAGTGGGCCATAAATTATCCACTGCAATTCTTATTTCGGGCTTATCTTGAGCCATTGTTGCTGCTGGATAAAGCAGAACGGCGACCAAGCCCATGATTTTTAGAAAAGATTTCATTTACTTCCTCCTATTCTAATTTAAGCGAATAGGTTCATGCCTAAACGCATATTTTTTACCACTTATCAGTGACGGTATTTGTTTTCGAGATGAGTTAACTAGTGTAAGATCAAGGGTGTAATTTGCCTGGCAAGGTTCTTTACCACCTAAATCTGCAACCACTTCACCCCAAGGGTTGACGATCATCGAATGCCCATAGGTCGAACGGCCATCATCGTGGTCACCAACCTGTGAAGCTGCAATCACCCAAACTCCATTTTCTATCGCTCGTGCTCTCAGTAAAACTTCCCAATGAGCCCGGCCGGTTGGAATAGTAAATGCTGATGGTATGAACACTACTGCAGCCCCTTTTTGGCAATATTCTCGATACAGCCCCGGAAATCTCAAATCATAACAGATGCTCATACCCCATGCTCCCCAAGGAGTATCAATCAGGACGGCTGTATCTCCAGCCGTATACCTTTGGGATTCACCGATTACATCTCTTCCATGAAGAGCGATATCAAATAAATGGATCTTATTGTACTTGGCCAACTGTTCACCCTTGGCATTAATCAAAACTGAACAATTATAGAAGTTTTCATCATCCCTTACGGGCGTTGAACCAATATGGATCCATTTGCCAGTTTCTCTTGCTAGCTGCCTGCATGTATTGATGAAAGGGTCTTTTTCTATGGTTGTTATTGATTTGCGAGCTACTGTGTAGTTTTTATTCATCATTCCGGATGCTTCGGGCAGGGCAATCAATTCTGAATCACCTGATTGCTGCACAATCTTGTGAAGATTTTCAATATTTCCCGGATGATTATCAGTGGAACGCATTTGCACCAGTGTAACCCTGAGCTGCTTCATGTTCTCCCTTCCAAAACAAAAGTAAAGGCCCTGAATTTCAGACATCACCGTTGCGAAGTTACCAAAATTTGGCTTGATAGCAAGAAGTTATTTCCTATTTGAACGTAACCAACTGGAAGAACCGCAATCCGAGTGTCCAACTATGTCAAGGAAAAACGCCGTTGAAAATCCTGTTTTCATTCGATTATTGGTTTTAGCCAGCATGATTCATTTAGCTTTATTGAAGATTAACTCCTCCTAGGATTTAGGAAAATACAGAAGTTTTTTTCGCCAATTTTACTGGTAAGGGCAGGATCACATGGTATTTTCATATAGATTTGCAATCGCTTGCAAATCAGCAGAAAATTGGTCTTTGTTTCTTGAAGGAAAGGCAAACCGTTCCTATATCGGAAGCAATGAACATATTGCAAACCCAATGAACTTTAACGGAAGTTCACAACCAGAATTTAACATACAGGAAGGATTTATATGAGCACAGTAATCGGAATTGACTTGGGTACTACCAACTCTTGCGTAGCCATAATGGAGGGTACCGATTCCAAGGTTGTTGAGAATTCAGAAGGATCAAGAACCACCCCATCAATTGTTGCTTATACAGATAAAGAGGAACTAGTTGGTCAAGCGGCCAAAAGGCAGGCAGTTACCAATGCGAAAAACACCGTCTTTGCTATCAAACGATTGGTTGGCCGAAGATTTAACGATTCCTACCTCTCCAAAAACAAAAATTCTCTGCCTTACAAGATTATAGATGGAGGAAATGGAGATGCCTGGGTCGAAATAAGAGGCAAGAAATATTCCCCGGAGCAGATATCTGCCGTTATTCTCAAGAAAATGAAATCCTCTGCCGAGGATTACCTGGGTCAAGAAGTTACCAAGGCGGTTATCACCGTACCTGCATATTTTAATGATGCCCAAAGACAGGCAACGAAGGATGCTGGAAAGATTGCAGGACTGGAAGTTTTACGGATCATAAATGAACCAACAGCTGCCGCCCTCGCCTATGGCTTGGACAAGAAAGAAGCAAAAACTATTGCGGTATATGACCTTGGGGGTGGTACATTTGATATTACCATTATTGAAATTGATGACGGTCTGTTTGAGGTTAAGTCCACCAACGGAGACACCTTCTTAGGAGGTGAAGATTTTGACCTTACAATTGTCAACCATCTGGCCAATGAATTCAAGAAAGAGAATGGGGTAGATCTTACCAAGGACAAGATTGCACTGCAACGACTGAAAGAAGCCGCGGAAAAGGCGAAGGTTGAGCTTTCCTCCAGCATGGAGACAGAAATTAATCAACCGTTCATTTCAATTGACACTGAAACCAAACAACCTCTGCACCTTATTTCCAAACTGACCAGGGCAAAATTGGAAAACCTGGTAGGGGGGTTGATCAAAAAGACCATGAAACCCTGTGAAGCAGCCCTAAAGGATGCTGGCCTTAAGGTAGGTGAAATTGATGAAATTGTTTTAGCTGGTGGAATGACCCGTATGCCCAAAGTTGTTGAAGAAGTAACAAACTTTTTTGACAAGCAGCCTAGTAAGGGAGTAAATCCAGACGAGGTTGTGGCATTGGGTGCTGCCATCCAGGCAGGGGTACTAAGCGGAACCGTCAAGGATGTTGTTCTTCTTGATGTAACACCTCTTTCTCTTGGAATCGAAACCCTTGGTGGTGTTTTCACTAGATTGATTGAACGAAATACCACTATACCGACAAAGAAATCCCAGGTCTTTTCCACTGCCGAGGATAACCAGACAACTGTAACCATTCAGGTATATCAGGGTGAACGGGAGATTGCGCAACATAACAAACTTTTGGGCAGATTTAATTTGGAGGGTATTCCAAATTCACCCCGTGGAGTTCCTCAAATTGAAGTGACCTTTGATATTGATGCCAATGGGATAACATCTGTAACTGCTCTTGATAAGGCAACAAGCAAGTCCCAGTCGATAACCATCCAGTCATCTGGTGGTTTGTCCGAGGATGAAATTGAGAAGATGGTAGATGAAGCCAAGGAGTATGCCGAGGCGGATAAAAACAAAAAGGATTTGGTAGAGGCCCAAAATTCGGCAGAGTCCCTCCTTTATCAAACAAAGAAGTCACTTTCCGAACATAAGGACAAACTTGATCCGGCAACTATCGAATCGATTGAGTTGGCAATGAATGCATTGGAAGAGAATATGAAGGAAGAGGATACTGCAAAGATACAGTCGGGTATTCAAAATCTTTCAGAGGCTGCAATGAAGTTGGGACAGGTTCTTTATCAAAACCAGGCCGAGAATGCCGAGGAAGCGGAACAACCTGAAGTAGATCCTGAAGACGATATTGAGGTTGTTGATGCAGAATATGATGATATTGAGGATGATACCAAGAAATAAGTTCTAAGGAGAGGGGATTTTGGGGAGAAAAGAACCCCCGGCTTATCAGACTTTAGCTAGGCAGAAACTGTCATGAGCAAGCCGGATTACTATAATGTGCTAGGGGTATCCCGAGGAGCCACAGGACCGGAAATCAAGAAGGCCTTTCGGAAAAAAGCCAAAGAACTTCATCCTGATCAAAATAAAGATAATCCAAATGCCGAGGCAGGATTTAAGGAAATCAATGAGGCCTATGACGTCCTGAAGGACCCTCGTAAGAAAGAAATGTATGACCGCTTCGGTCATGACGCCTTTCAGGGTGGAAACGGTGCGGCTCATCATGGATTTACGGGACAGGGGGCGTTTTCTGATATTTTTCAGGATATCTTCAGGGACTTTATGGATCCCGGAGGTAGAACGACGCAACGTTCCTATCGCGGATCAGATCTTCAATATGAGCTTTCCATAACACTTGAAGAAGCCTATACCGGTTTACAAAAAAGGATTGTCGTACCGACCCAGGTTAATTGTCCTTCATGTAATGGAACCGGAGGGGAAGGGGGGGCAGAACCTGTCACTTGTTCAACCTGTGGGGGAACTGGAAAGACCAGAATCCAAAGGGATTTTTTCCGGGTGGAAACAACCTGTCCCTCTTGTCGAGGGCTAGGTAAAGTGATTATTGATCCCTGTAAAACCTGCTCAGGTGAGGGCAGAGTCTACAAAAATAAAACTATTGAGGTAGAAATACCGGCAGGGATAGATTCGGGACAACGTATTAGACTTACCGGGAGAGGTGAGGAAGGAAGCAGCCCGGGAAACGCTGGTGACCTCTACATTCTAATTGAAGTAAAGGACCACAAAGAATTTGAAAGATCTGTCAACCATCTCCGTTGCAATGTGCACATTCCGATGGTAACTGCAGCCTTGGGTGGAGAAGTAGAAATAAAAACAATTGATGGAGGGAGGACGAAGGTAAAAATACCTCCTGAAAGCCAGACAGGAAAGCGGTTGAGGTTATCGGGTAAGGGAATGCCGAAACTCAGGAGCAAAACTTCCTATGGTGATTTGCTTATTGATTTGTTTGTTCAAACACCTGAAAAACTGACTTCCAGACAAAAGGAACTACTAAGAGAGTTTGAGGAAATAAGCGAGCAGACCAGTGATGAAAACAAGGGATTGTTCAAAAATATTAAGGAATTTTGGGGTTGATCTTGGTATAACCCAAAAAAAGTTCTTAGTTTCATAAAAACCTAACAATTGTCATGATTCTGATTACCGAATTTATGGACGAATCCGTTGTTGATTCCCTTTCGAAAAAACATTCCACGATCCACGATATTACTTTGGTCGGAGACCGTGACAGGCTATTGACCGCAATGAACACGGCCAAGGCACTTATCGTTAGAAATAAAACAATCGTTGATTCAGAATTGCTGGAACACGGTCCCAACCTGAAATGCATAGGTCGGTTGGGCATAGGATTGGACAATATAGACCTGAAATCCTGCAAACAAAGAGACATACATGTTTTTCCGGCCATAGGTGCCAATATCGAAAGTGTTGCAGAATACGTTATTGGTACGGCCATGAGTCTTTTAAGGGGTGCCTACAGGGAAAATTCCTCAATGATTGAAGGGGTCTGGAACAGAACGGACTGTATCGGTTCGGAAATCAGTAACAAGAAATTGGGGTTAGTTGGGTTGGGTTCTATCGGCTGTATAACAGCTGAAAAAGCCCTGCATCTGGGTATGATAGTCCAGGCCCATGATCCTTTTGTCAGTCCAGATGATGATTTATGGACAAGAATAAAATCGGTCGAAATGGAAGAACTTGCCAGATCATCCGATGTCATAAGCATTCATGTTCCATTGGTCAAAGAGACCTATCATCTGATTGATAAGTCATTTATTTCTAAGTGCAAACCCCAGGCCATTATTATCAATACCTCACGGGGTGGAGTAATTGAAGAAGAATCCCTGATCAAAGCTCTAAAAACAGACAAGCTAGGGGGAGCGGCACTTGATGTTTTTGAGAATGAACCCCTGAATAAAGTAGACGGGAAGAAATTTTCCGGATTGAACAACCTTATCTTAACCCCACATATTGCTGGTGTGACTAAGGAATCCAATTTCCGGGTCAGTAAAATGATTGCGGATAAGGTTCTTGGTTGTCTTGATCTCTAAAATATCGAATATTTCCGTTAAACAGGAAAAGGATTTTCATGCCGACGAATACAGACAGGGCTATTCTCAATAGTCTGGTGAAAAATAAAATAGGTTATATTACCTCAGTCCCGTGTAAGCAGCTGGCTGGGGTTATCGAATTGGTAGAGGAACATGAGGAAATTTTTCATATTCCCTCCAATAAGGAAGATGAAGGTATGGGCCTATGTGCCGGAGCATACCTCGGTGGAACCAGAGCTGCCATAATCATGCAAAATACAGCCTTGGGTGTTGCCATAAATTCTTTGGTGACCCTGATTCAGTACTATCACATCCCGTTACCCATGCTTATCAGCTACCGAGGTGAGGTGGGTGAAAAGGTGGCCTGCCAAGTTGAAATGGCTATCCACACGAAACCTTTGCTACAGCAATTGAATATTCCGTATTACCATTTTTCCAAGCCAGAACAGGTAGATAATCTGGATGGTATTCTCCAGCATTCACTGATGTGCAAAAAACCTGTGGCTATTCTTGCGGATGCATCTTTTTGGAGTTCAGCATCATGATCAGATACAATATATTAAAAGCAATTGCACCAATACTAAGGGATAAACTGGTCGTTTGTAATATTGGCTCACCTTCTCAGGAGCTCCATCAGTTACTTGATCAGCCTTCAAATTTCTACATGCTTGGTACTATGGGTTTGTGTTCATCCATTGGTTTGGGGGTAGCCCAAGTACAGAAACAGACCGTTATTGCAATTGATGGAGATGGTTCAGTTCTCACTAATTTGGCAACTCTATCCACAATTGCCAACAATCCAACTGATAATTATATTCTGTTGATAATAGATAACGGGAGTTATGGTTCCACTGGAGACCAGCCCACTTATGCGGGAATGGAAACCTCATTGGCAGAAGTTGCCAGGGCATGTGGGTGTCGCAATGTGGTTGAATGTCCTGCTGAGGAAACCGCAACAGAACTTGAAAAGGCAATCGCTTCCGGTCGTATGACTGTTTTGATTAGCAAGTGCAAGCCAGGAAATGTCAATGTCTCGGTGATTGAGGATGATCCCGTAACCATTGCCAACCGATTTTCAAACCGGATCAAGGAACTGAATAGCTAAAAAATGTAGTGATTCTATACCGATATATTTGTTATTACCCAGAAGCAATCAAGATTAAATTATATTGATAATTTAGGTAAGCATCTTGATAAGTCTAAGGGAATGTCCAAAAACTTTGTGTTGTCAATTTCGGAACGAGAGCATGTCTACTTCAATCCAGTCCCAATACACGCAGAATATTTAATGCACTTTCAAGTTTTATACTTGTTCGCCCCTTCTCAAAACTATTAAGAGTTGGCTTGCTGACCCCAGCCAACACAGATAGTTGCTCTTGGGTTAATCTTTGTTCTTTACGACGTTTTTTTGCTTCTATGACAATATCTTGCCAATCAAGCCGAATGTTCCGTTCCATCTCCTCTCCATTAGTTCAGTGAGGGCATTCTTAAGTTTTTCAGTACCAAACCTAGCACTTACTATTGTTTCCTTTGCTTTACTTAGGTTTTTTTCCAAATTATCTACGGCCATTTTTATTGCCGCGTGCGACAAACCAAACTCCTCTCCCAACCTGATAATATTCCGAGGTTTCAAACTCCCTATCGGGATATCTGATGCTCCTGCTATAGCTAATGCGACTTCTTTAAAATCGTAATATGCTGTTGCAACTTGGTCATAAGAAGGTGTGAAGCGTAGACCCTGTGATGTATGAAACATGGCAAAATTCTTTAGGTGCATGTCGGTATTCCCTAGCAGTAAACCTGCCAAAATTCGCCTGTATAGATGGTAGTTTTGAATTGGTAGGCAGTTATCTTCTTCCAAGATGAAATCTGCCATATTTCTATACGCACCAGCGTATTTTTCTTCTGAGGGGAGATTTAGTAACTGATTGAATTCTTCAAAATGTATCCGTTCCCCATCTTGTCTATCAAAGCGCTTGATTAGCAGGGCAGAATCCTCTATCCCCTCAACATTACCTATGTCTAATTGAACAACCTCATTATCGGGTAGCAGGGCCTTAAATGCACATGTTGTAAGATATTCGTTTTCTATGAGGAACGGATGGTGAGATGGAGAAAATTTAGCTATGTGTGTACTTAGTTCGTCAAATTTTACTGGCCGAAATCTGCCCTCTTCCTGAATAACGCCGAACTTGGTCTGAATGCCTGAAAAAATAGCTCGGCTATTGAATACAGCCATATCTTTTGGGCTGTTCTTTTCCAATAGATCGCTTGTTAATGGTGTGGGTTCAGGGTCAGCAACAGAAACAGCACCAATACAATCAAAGCCAAAAGCCAGAAGCAATTCAAAACGATTGGCTTTTCTTTTGCCAAGTATACGAGTTTGTTTTAGTTCTAGCCACCCTTCGGAAACCAGGTTGTCAAAAAATGGGTGCAGGCCATTGTAGCTAATGTGAGGAGTTTTTCTTAAGGGTAAACTTTGAGCAATGGCGGGATTGCCACTGTTAATGTAGCTGGTATCATAGGCGAATGTAAAGTTATTCCCAGGTTCTTCCCGGAGATAGCCCGCAAACATACCTTTGAAATATACTTTGCCCCATAGCAAACTTGCCATTATTTAGCAAACCCTTTTTACCAGGATCAGAATTCAGTAATTAATATAAAGTATATTTTACTAAATTTACCAAGATAATTATTTATATAAAAATTTTTTACCATTTTGAGAATACAAGTAATTAATATAAAGCATATTTTACCAAATTAGATCGTTACAAGTGAATAACAGGGGTTATGTTGACCTTGAGTTGAGGATTGGAATGGGATATTCCTCTGAGCACCAATTGCTGCTTTTGAAGCACAAGCAGAGATTGAATTAAATGAAGCGCTCTAAATTAAACTCTCAAGAGGTTCTGTTTTTTGAGAAAACGCAACACAGATTTCACACAGGTACCCGGTTTTTCTAGCTGAAGGAAATGAGTAGCGTCAGGGATGAAATCATAGTCAACACTAAGGATGTTATTCAAATCAAAGGATGGAAGGTACGCATAGGGTAAAACGGGATCTGCACCAATCACTTTTGTCGGACATTCAAAATTATCAAAATCTACAATGACGGCAAAGGATCTGGCATGGTAAATTATCTGTGCCTCATAATCACGGGGACATCGAAGCTGATACCCTTCCTTACCTTCGCATTTACGAAATGTGGTTTTTGTAAATAGTTCCAGTGCACCAGGAACAAAACGATTAAAAGCGGGTAAATAATTAAGGACATCGACATACTCATCTAGGTTCTTGATCCAATCAGCACGTCGCATGGTCATCTCGGCTACACGCCGGGTAGCAATATCGTATTCCAGCGGGTATTCGTCAGGCTTGCACACTGGCGGGTCAAAGAGTATCCGTGCTTCAAACTCACTTCCATTAGTCGGAGAAAGAAGTGCCACCAGTGCAGAAACAGAATGAAAAATACCCACTTTGGGTTTGTAACCAAAGCAGACATCAATCTCTTTATGAACTATATCGTGATCACTTACGAATGTGGGAAGATTATGCTCTTTTTGATCGCTAATGGTGTTCCAACCGTGGTTTCTCAAATCATAAATAATGAGGTCAAATTCATTAGCTAGAAGCGACCAAAAGGGATAATAGAGATCAATGGCAAGTCCATTACCGTGTGACAAAACAATTCGTTGACCATTGGGATTTCCGTGACGTCGAAGAACTATTCTTGTACCATCGTCCATGATAACTTCATGGAGAGCAATTGGTTTGGGTACCACCCATACTTCTGCCGGAACTTCCATTCTAGAGGCTCTTAACTCGAATTGTACCGAAATGAATGTTGTTGTGAACGGGAAGTTGGCGAGTTCTTGGGAGTATTAGTGATAACGTTTTAAGCATAGAAGAGAACCATGGAAGTTTTAACTGCTCGGCTGATGGGAAATATCCCTTCCATGAGCTAATGCCAAAGCAAACTCCTTACCATCTATATAATCAAGTTGCCAAGGTATCTGAGATATGTGAGGAAACCGGAATACACCACTTTTCCCACCACTTCGTAAGATTGAGGGTAACTCAAATAATGACGGATTTAATGAAAAACCTGTACCCAGCCCTTTAATCAAGGCTTCTTTAAGGGTCCAAAACTTGTAAAACAGGCTTAGCTTTTCTTTCCCAATCGCCCTAATTAATTCAGACTGTTCATTGGTTGTAAAGACCAACTGCCCAATTCCGTTCAAATCACTCCTGTGAACAGGTATTTCTATGTCGATTCCAAGATCTCCCTTTTGTGTAATTCCAACTACACCATGGTTACCACTGTGACTCAGGTTAACACTAACGGGTGCTGAATTATTTTCAATTAAAGCGATGGGTTTCCCATGTTCATTGGTATCAAAAGAAAGTTGCTCATTTTTACACCCCAAATATCTACAAATGATCTGACGCAAAGCAGAACGGCACAACGTAAATTGACGACGAGGCCGGTCATAACGGTACCTTTCCAAGCGTCCTTTTTCCTTTTGGTCAAGCCATTCCAATGCACGTCCTTCACGACAAACACCTACTGCAAGGTCAACATATGCAATTGAAATATCCCTGACTTGGCAAAATTCACTGATCCAGCTAACTGAATTAGATCCAGAAGTAGGAATTTCAAAAACGGTATCCATCCCAACTAACCAAAAATAAAGGAGCTAAGAATAGCTCCTTTACAAGAATCCCCTTTTCCTTGACCTTTAATAAATAAAGGGAAAAGGGGCTAACATTCACCTTAATCCTCAAAAAATTTATCCATCAGCTAAGATGATTAATCAAAGCCCTTAATGTACTGAAATTTCCGGCTTCATCAGCTGAAATATTTGTTCCAAATTCTTCGTTGATTGCTTTCAGAAAAGCTACTGCATCTACAGAGTTTACACCCAAATCACTGACGTTCGAGTCGATAGCGTCCTTGTCAGTAATGTTTAAAAGTTTTGCTGCAAGCCCAGCTACACGATCTTCTACGGAACTCATGGTTTCCTCCCTTAATTAAATATAAAACCAAACGCTGATGATGACTAATTTCTTAAAACATGTCAAACCAAAATCGTTGTCTTTGAAACGTGTAGCCAGGTAAAGATATCCGGCACCTGTTCTCACCCGCATAAAGACCACAGAATTCAGGAGTTAATCCTAATTCATAGAGTCTTACAACAGATTCAAGAAAGTCATTTCCATTTGTCGATGAACGGCCAAGGCTAGACAGAGTTACTGGAGGATTAATCCCTTTAGATTTCGGCCAATCCGTTAGTATCTTATCTCCCAGAACAGAGTCTGGACCAATCTCAATGATAACGTTAACATTCAACTCGGAGAGAGTCTTTATACATCCACCGAATTTCTTGCTTTCGCATACTTGTTGACGCCAGTATGCACCGTCGAGGATTTCATCTGTTTCCACTAAGCGACCGGTAACCCCACTCACGAGCGAAAGCAAAGGTGATTCGATGGGAATATCTGCCAAACCATTTTCAAACTCGTTCAATTCCGCTGTATTCGGGTTGATTTTACCTCGGATAGTTTCCAAAAGCGATCCTCGTCTTGTGGCTAATTTCAAGCCTTCTTCAAGGGACAAAACCCCAGCTGCTTGGGCTGCTGAAATCTCACCCAAACCCATTCCAAAAACAACACTTGGCTGTATTCCAATGCTTGACCAAAGTGCTGTTAATGCGCACTCAAGCGCGTAAACTGCTGATTGAGTCCAAGTCGGATTGTCAAGTCCTTCAGAGTGGCCGAACATAATGTTTAGTAAAGAATCATTCCGCTCCTGTCGAATTAGACCATCTAGGTAATCAAGAACAGACTTCACAACGGGCTCTTTCTCATAAAGCTCTGCACCCATGCCTAAAAAGTAGCTTTTCTCATCTGGGTAGCAGAAGGCTACTTTTGTGCCAATTGTCGAAGCATGATCATTGCTTGTATTTACAAGTAGTTTTAGCTTCTCCTTCAGGGATTCGGTGTCCTTGAAGAGAATACCGGCACGGTGAGTGAAATGATTACGCCCAACACTGGCTGTCCAGGCCATATCCGACAGTTTGTCACCAGAGGAATCACTGGCGGTAGGGTTATGTTTGTCAATCCAGTCAAGATACAACTCCGCAAGTTCTCGAAGTGCACTGTTGGATTTACCTGAGAGTGGAAGTATTCGCATCAGTCGGCTGTGATTCCCCTCGGATGCCAGCATTGGAACTGACTTTGGCAAGGACACACCCACTTTTTTTGCCACTCCTGAAGGTGATTGGCTTGAGGTATCTTTATCCAGCTGCTGTTGTGGTGTATCGTAACCCTCGACCACTATGTGTGCGTTCGTTCCCGAGATAGCAAAGGCACTTACTCCAGCCCTTGGAGGATGATCAGAGCTCAGTGGCCAGTCCATTTTCTCCGACACAACTTTTATAGGTAACTCGTCCCATGGTATGTGTTGATTGGGATTTTGGAAATGAAGATTCTTAGGAATCACCCCATGCTTCATAGCTAGTAATACCTTGATTAGACCGGCAATACCGGCAGCCGGTTCAAGATGACCAATGTTTGTCTTTACTGTGCCAAGCAGGAGGGGTCGATTTTGGGTGCGCCCCTTTCCGTAAACAGTGGCAGCAGCACGCACCTCAATCGGATCTCCAAGTTGTGAACCAGTGGCATGTACTTCTAGGTAATCCACTTGGTCAGGGGTAGTACCAGCCTGTAAGATGGCTTCTTGGATCACCTGCTCCTGGGCTGTTCCGTTTGGTATTGTAAGTGCCGCACTCGCCCCATTTTGATTTACTGCAGTACCTTTTACTAGACCCCAGATACGGTCTCCGTCTGCTAAAGCATCACTTAAACGCTTCAAAACCACCACGCCACAACCTTCACCCCGAACGAATCCGTCCGCAGCCTCATCAAAGGTCTGGCACCGACCAAATTTAGACAGCATCCCAAATTCTGCCATGAACTTTGCAACTCGAGGAGAAAGCACTACTTGGACCCCTCCAGCCAAAGCTTGATCTACCTCTTTTCTCCTAAGACTTGCCACAGCTTGGTGAACTGCAACCAGTGATGATGAACAAGTCATGTCCAGGGGTAAAGCTGGCCCCATGAGGCCCAACGTGAAGGCAACCCTCCCGATCGTTACGCTTGGAGCAGTACCCAAAAAATTGTCTTCCTGACTAGTGGTACCAATCAAATCCCGATATTCACTTCCACCCAACCCAACGTATACACCGGTGCGAGTTCCCTCAAGCAAGTAGGGAGGGATTCCAGCATCCTCAATCGCTTGCCAACTTGTTTCCAACAACAATCTTTGACGTGGGTCCATCATTCGTGCTTCAATTGGTCTGATACCAAAAAATTCAGCATCAAAGAAATCAAGCCCCTCAACAAATCCACCCCTTCGAAACATGCTCTCCTTGGCAGATGGATCTCCAAGAACACCGTCCCAAGGGCTTGAATCCTGTCGACCTTCTGTCACAGCATCGTAGCCGGCTTCAAGGTTGCTCCAGTAGGAGTCAATATCAGAAGCACCGGGAAATCGACAGGCCATTCCAACAACGGCTATCTGTTCCTCACCTTGCTCCAGGTATGTCTGCTGAACCGGTACAGGTTCCACTCGCGTATCGGGACCCACCTCACCGAGTTCTTCAACCAGGTGACGGGCGAGTGCAGCGATATTTGGGTAGTCAAACACTACTGTGTTTGATGCTGTGTAAGTATCGACAAACGCACGGTTAAGTCGATTTCGCAATTCCACAGCCATCAGCGAATCCATACCTAGATCAAAAAAACCAATTGAAGGCTCTGGGGTCGTGGGTAGGCGTAATACAGCCTTTAACTCCTGTTGTAGGAACGCCACTAACAAATTCTCCCGTTCTACAACAGGTGTCTTGCCGATCCGAGAGATCAAATCTTCTGCCAAAGCGGGCGAAATGACTCCTGTATCAGAGGTTGAAGAAAGAAGATCCTCTAATAGGGGAGGTCGTTTCTCCATGACCTCTTCGAAAACAGACCAGTCCATAGCCATCACTACGGAATTTGTAACATCAGAACGTACCAGTTGGTCAAACGCACTTATACCTTGTTGTGGAGTAAACCAGCGCCCCCCTCGTGCGGCTCTTTGCCGCTCAATTCGGTCTCGCTGTTCTGCAGCTTCTCCGATTTCCGACCAAGCGCCCCAAGCTATGGCCTGACCTGGTAACCCCAATGCCCGACGGTGCCTAGCAAGTTGATCAAGGAAAGCATTGGCTGCTGCATGGTTAGCTTGACCCGGGTTACCCATTACTCCGACCCGGCTGGAAAAAAGCACAAACAGATCAAGATCTAAATTAGCCGTAGCGTGGTGGAGTTGCCAGGCTCCTAGTATTTTGGGCCACAACACCGTTTCAAACCTCTCCCAGCTTTGATTCGTCAACGCGCCATCCGACAATACGCCCACGCTGTGGATCACCCCACCCAACGGGGGTAACTCATTTCTGATTCGCTCAAGCATTTTATTCACTTGACTTGCATCAGTCATGTCTGCTAGCTCCACTCGAATCGTGAACCCACGTTCGCGTAGCGAGTTGATAACCTCTTCCACCTCGGGGCTGGGGGGTCGTCGACCATTCAATACAATTACTTCCGCGCCATTTTTAGCGAGCCAATCAGCAACAGCACATCCAATCCCACCAAGTCCACCGGTTACCAGGTAAGTTTTGTCAGGTTGCAAACGATTACTAACAAGCGGGGGGGCCGTCAGAACAATTTTCCCAATGTGGCGAGCTGATCTCATGAATCTTAATGCTGAACCTGCCTCGGCCAGAGGCCATCTGCTATGGGTAATTGGTTTTATTTTCTTGGTGTCAAGTTGCTTCATCACATTTCGAAGAACTCTGCCGACCCACTCTGGATCTGTTTTTTTCAGTACATCCAATTCAAGGATGGCGTAGGTAACGTCTGGGCGTACCGCCGACATTTCTTCCTCGCTCAGTATATCTCTTCGCGCCAACTCAATGAATCGACCACCCTTTTTGAGGCAGGACAAACTTGCGTCTATAAAGCCTTCTCCTGTTAGACTGTTCAACACAACATCAACACCAGCACCATCTGTTACAGTAAGAATCTCCTCCCCAAACGCAGTTTGCCGACTATCAAAAATGTTATTCACGCCAACAGAGCGAAGATACTCCTGCTTTGGCGCACTAGCGGTTGCAAAGACTTCTGCTCCTGCTGCTCGTGCTAACTGAATTGCGGCCAGCCCAACACCTCCTGCACCGGCATGAATCAAAACCTTATCTCCCGGTATCAAACCGGATAATTCATAAGAAAGTGCGGCTGAGACGAATGCGCTCGGTATCGTTGCAAGTTCTGAAACCGAATATCCATCTGGAGCAGGTGCTACTAGTTCCTCTCTTGTTATCATCTCTATTGCAAACGCACCAAATCCAAGTCCCGTTACATGATCCCCGATTGAGACAGTTGAAACTTCGGAACCTACCTCAATTACATAACCACACATTTCTCTACCCAGATTGCCTTCCTGAATAAAGCCTAATGAGCGAAAAACATCCCAAAAATTGAGCCCGGCAGCCTCTACTGAAATACGAACCTCCTTTGGTTCTAGGGAACGTTTTGGTAAAGGTTTGATGAAAGGTTTCTCGAATACTCCACTAGGGTCTGGTGCCAGTACCCAAGCAGAATCATCAGGTAGAGAGAGCCGTTCGGTACCAGTTCCTCCCCCCGCCCGAACCAAGCGTGATACCTGACGGCGTCCAGACCGATATGCGATGTGATTTTCCATGTCAGGATAAAGGAGTTCATTTACCAAATCGGACAGTGGTACCGTCACTGTAGGATCTAGATCAATCATCCTCGGTTGCAGATCAACCGCTTCCAGGGACACAGCCTTTCCAAAGCCCCAAAGAACAGAACCAATTAGTTCTCCGCCACGTTCCCGTTCCAGTACCTGCGCTCCGCTGGTCAGAAACCATACCCCGCTCTCTGGCTTTGTATCGGTATCAGTCAATCCCTGTACCATGGCAAGGGCACTGGCACCGGCTTGTCTTATGTCCTGCCCAATTTCCTCATGAGTTGCCTCTGCTCCGTGACCCTCCAGTGCCATCAGGTGAACAACACCTCGGAAAGGTATATCTTGGGGAAGATTTCTTATCAGAGAGCCCCAAGAATCTCGCTTTTCCATTTCCACGGTACATTTGATTATGTTCTCACCAAGTGTCTGTTGTGTCACGACATTAGTTCGGGAGCCCTCAGTCAAGAAAATTGTTTGGTTTCGGGCTGCCAGTTTGCTTGCTAACTGGGTTGCCAGACCGTTGTTTTCAGCTGCTAAAACCCAGATCCCAGGGTCTTCCTTTATCTCTGCCGGACTTTGGGCAACAATCACGCCCTTATCTAAAAACTCTGCCGGGTCCGACTCATTTACCCCAAGAACTTCTACTTCATCAAAGCCCACGTCCTTAAGTACCTGTCGCCACACAGTTGGGTTAGCTAAGGCGTGGTGAGGACGATAATCGTCGGCAAATCGCCACCAGCCATCTAGTTGTCCGAACGTGAGATCCATCCAACCTTGACCGCTGAGGTTTTCAAGTGCAACCAATTGACCCGATGGAGCAAGAAGTTTCAGGCAATATGCAAGTGTTTCTTCTAGATATCGCGTAGCATGTAATACATTAGAGGCAATAAGCAGGTCATAAGAGTTAGAAGTAAAGCCCTGATTGACAGGGTCTTTTTCAATGTTCAGTGGGCAGTATTTAATAGCACCGCCACCATCTCCGAATCGTGTTTCAGCTTCTGCAAAGAATCCTGCTGAAATATCAGTATACATATAATCGAACTTTCCTTCTGGAAGTTCCGGCAGGATTGCTGCGGTTGCGGATCCTGTTCCTGCACCGATTTCGATCACTCTCAGGCGCTTTCCTTCAGGCAAACCAGCTACAAGTGTGCGAACTGTCTCCTTTAGTATCCTGTTTGCCGCACGTGCAATAGGGGCTTTCAAATACAAGTCACCAGGAGTTGGTTCTCCACTACTGAACAAGAGAGTAAGAGGATCTGCTTTGCCACAAAGCACTTCTGGAAGAGCCCCACCACACCGTCTGAACAATCCGATTTCGTTTGCACCATGGGGGTATCTTTCAATCATATTGGAAACAAAGGCATCAATATCCGCAGGTGTTTCATTGGGCAAGGGATCATTGTTCCCAAGTTTTACAACGAAGCCATGTTTCGTTTCTTCCAATACCCCGGATTTGGCAAGCATCTCAAGTAGCCGTCGAAACAAACGCTGATGTTCTTCACCTACCCCGAGCTCTCGCCGGAGTTCTTCGTGGTCCAGTTTTATACCGGCTTTTCTCTTCCACCCCAACTGCTCCAGGGTCACTAGGGCTCGAGAACCTGCCCATTTTTCCAAGTCCCCCAGAAGAGCACTCCTGTCATCACGTGATACACCTTCTTCGGCCAGATACTCCGAGAGTAATCCTGAGCGATTTGCTACATCTTTTGGAGTTGGAAGGAAATCAGCTGATATAATTCCCGGGGTCAGGCTGACTTCACGCCAAACAATTTCGTAGAGCAAGTCTTCAAATCCTTCGGAAGCCGAGAATAACGCTCCCGGCGTTGCCCTCTTTACTGTATAACCGTCAATCCCACCGAGAAGATTGCCCGATCTGTCGTAGATGCGTAATTCACCAATCATGACCTCCTGTGGCTGATCACCTCCAGTCCCTTGAGAATCCTCTTTCATCAATACGTGACAGATTACATCTTGTGGTAACCGCTTTGTTAGCCAGAACCTCTCCCATCCGAAGGGAAGATAGGTTATATCTCCCTCTTTCCCACCAGGATTTCGAGCTGCAGCTACGACCTGAAAACAACCATCCAGCAAGAGCGGATGTACATCAAGGTCGCTCTGACCGGGAAGATTTGATATGGTTACCTCACCGAGCGCTTCCCCATGACGTGACCAGAGTCCGCGTAATGTTCGGAACGATGGACCTAGCTCAATACCTGTGGCAGCACGGGCACGGTAATAGGCTAGAACATCTACGGGTTCCAGACGAGTCTTCAGATTCTCCAGATCTGTTCGTCCACTGAAATTCATCATCGGCCTATCTGAAGAAAAACTGTATTCAACGTGGGTGGTCCAATTTTCCTCACTTCCCTTGCTGAATATCTTTGCACGCTGTGATCCAGATGCCTCAAGGGAGTCGATAACGAGTTGCACCCTCCTGCCTGTTTCATTTGTGTTATTTTCCGAGTCTTCTCGTGGGAATACCAAAGCGTTGTGTAGCTGCATATCTTCCACGACAGCAATTTCTTCTCCTTCTGAAAAATAGGCCGATGCTGCCATGGCACCGTAAAGTGCTCCGGGAGCAATTACTCGACCAAACACCCGGTGATCACTCATCCATTCGGGTTCAGATGAAAACACTTCTATCTCATATGAAACTTCACCGCTGGCAGATTCACGTCGTTCACCCAAAAGAGGATGTCCAGCACGATGCTTTTTCATGTTTGTTTTTTCAAGCCAATAGTGTTCTCGCTGGAACGGATAATCAGGAATTGAGATACGTCGACGTTTTTCCCCTGCGAATAATCCTTCAAAACGAACCGGAAGACCTGCATGATATGCTTTTGCAACACCAGTCATAAAACCATCATCACCTGTGGACATTTGGGATTCCTCGGTTGGGGGACACAAACTGGAGACCAGGATCGGTGCAACAGCAGATTCTGGCCATGCTGCAACAGTCATCGGTCCCAGCAAATTGCGAGGACCGATTTCAATCACTAAATCAACATCAAGTCCTGCCAATGTCTTAACACCGCTAGAGAATGCTACAGCCTCTCGTGCATGCTGTCTCCAATAGGTCCCGTCCAGCAATTTTCCTGGCTCCAGCAATTTTCCCGTCAGGTTACTGACTATACTGAGTGAAGGGGTTTTTATGGCTACTCCATTAAAGTAGGCCTCAATGTCATTCAAGACTGGTTCCACTAAACAGCTATGGAATGCTCTAGTTGTTTTCAATCGTCTGGTCCTGATACCTTCTTGTCCAAAACGATTGGTTATTGTTTCAATGTCAGTAATTTGACCGCTAATTACCTGATGGTTGCCATTATCTGCTGAAATGCATACAGTACTCCCAGCATTCGCAAACTCTTCAACAATTGAGCTTACTCGTTCGGGTGAGGCAAATATCGCAGCCATAGCACCCGGCTCGGTCTCGGACATGAGGGTTCCACGAGTTGCAGCGAACCGCATTCCATCCTCCAGACTGTATACTCCTGCCGCCTGGGCAGCAGCCAACTCTCCTACACTGTGTCCCAAAACCACATCAGGAGTGATTCCCAAACTGCCCCATAGCGCAGTTAGGGAACACTCCAGTGCATATAGAGCAGGTTGTTCCCATTCAGTATTTTTCAGGTCAGCTTCATCACCATTCTGTGCGAACATGACATCCAGTAGGGAAGTTCCCTTATAAGCACGAAAAACATCCTCACAGCAGTCAAGAACTGTTTGTACAACAGGTTCCCTTTCATAAAGTGCGGCTCCCATTCCAGCCCACTGGCTTCCTTGTCCGGTATAAGCAAATGCCACCTTTGCCTTGGAAAGATTTATGCTGTCAACACTACTTTCCGTCAGAGACTGTAACTGATTCCGTAACGACCTGTAATTCTCGAACAATAGGCCTTCACGGTGATCAAAATGACACCGTCCGATGCTAGCAGTCCAAGCCATATCCGACAACAACGAATCCAAGGCAAGATCATCTTCTTCATACCTTTCAAGCCAGGCGAGATATCTTCCTGCAAGTTCTCTTAGTGCATTTCTGGATTTGCCAGATAAAGGCAAAAGGCGAGTATCGCGTTTCCGAATTTTTTTCGCTGGGTTTGAATGGTGCTGAAAGGATGCCGGTACCTGAACAGAATTGGTCAATCCAACTACTTGTTCCTCTGCATAAGGTATCTTGTCCGCCCTTTTGTATTCTTCGACAACAATGTGGGCATTTGTACCTGATATTCCGAAAGAATTTACTCCTGCAAGGCGTGGTCGACCATCACGGTAAGGTAAATCCATCATGGACGAAGTCACCTTAAGAGGTAATTGATCCCAATCTAGGCTCGGATTGGGATTCTGAAAATGCAGATGTTTTGGAATAACCCCTCGCTGCATTACCAACGCAGCCTTTATCAGACCAGCTATTCCAGCTGCTGACTCAAGGTGTCCAACATTGGTTTTCACGGAACCGACCAAAAGCGGTTGATCAACCATACGCCCTTTGCCGTAGACTGAGGCTACAGCGTTGATCTCAATCGGATCTCCAACTGATGTTCCGGTACCATGTGCTTCAAGGTAATCGACTTCAGATGCGGCGATACCTGCTTGAGCAAGTGCAGTTTCAATCACCTGTTCCAGTGCTGGTGTGTGTGGAACCGTCAAGCCACTACTTGCACCACCATGATTAACTGCCGAACCCCGGATAACACCCCAGATACGATCACAATCCTGCTCTGCGTCACTTAATCTCTTGAGAACAACTACACCGCAACCCTCCCCTCTAACATAACCGTTTGCTGAAGCGTCAAAGGCCTTGCATTGCCCATCTGCTGAAAGCATCATTGCATCAGCACGAAGTTCAAATATTCGGCCATTAAGAATCGCTTGTACTCCTCCTGCGATGGCTAGATCCGCCTTACCCTGCTGAAGGTCGGAAACTGCGTCGTGAACCGATACCAAGGATGATGCACAGGCAGCATCAACAGCTTTTGCAGGTCCCATCAGACCAAGGACGTAAGAAACTCGTCCACTGGTACCATTCAAGTTGGTACCGCTCAGGGCATAGAGGCAAGAAGCAGCCTCTGTGGGCTTGTTGGAGTCCACTACCAACATCCTGTACTCGTCGTTACTGATTCCAGTGTAAACGCCAGTTCGGCTACCTTTCAGCTGATCCGGATTGATCCCTGCATCCTCAAGGGCTAACCAACTTGTCTCCAGCATCATACGCTGTTGTGGGTCCAAAAAGTGAGCCTCAGCTGGTGAAATCCGAAAAAAACCAGCATCAAATTGTTCTATCTCATCGACATAGGAACAATATCTGCATGCATTACCCATTTCCGAAATACCCGAAAAAAGTTCATCCACACGTCGATTACCCATGCCCGGAACAATTTCTGCAACTGAATTGCCGCCAGATTCAAGTAGTTGCCAAAATTCTGAAATATTGTTTGCACCAGGAAACCTGCATGCCATACCAACAATGGCTATCGGTTCAACAGGGGTAAATTCCCTGGTTTTTCCAGCAATTCCTTGAGAAAGGTGATTATTAGCACTAGAAACCATCAATTCCCCCAAATAGGTCCCGACATAGTGATCAATGTTTATTCAGCAGAAATCCTGAAGCTACAATACAGAGGAGTCGGTTTCATTCTCCCTAATAGATTTTAAAGTCTTGAAGCTAATACCAGTTTTCCAGTTTTAAATTTTTATAACCGTGAGACCAAAATTAAATTATTAGCATAATTCTACCAGACAAAAGTACAATGTGAGTTCTTTTGAATTTTAACGAGAAATCGGTTGAAAAAAAGTCTCCAACATCACTCAATTACCGATCACATTCATGTAATAATTGTGCAGGCTCAATTTTGAAATGGAGATTATAATAATGAAATCAACACGATCTCAAGGTGATTCGGATGTAGCCATTCGCATTTAACCAGTAATGCAAGATAGCATGGCGAACCATTAATGGCCAAGGACCTCTTGCTTGAGGTCGTTGCAAAGTGAATTGCGTCAGAAACTTCAAGATCAAACACCCGCCTCATGGAGGTGCCAGGTTTGTAGGGTTAATGAAGAGAACTTAAAACAAAACCACTAAAGCAAAGGGATTAATGTTTAATTCGTAATCCTGTCCCTAGTCTCTACGGAAAGCACCCTGAACAATCCTGTCGATTACCATTGCACATAACAATATGGCGATTCCACCCAATAATCCAGGTCCCTTGGCTGCGTATTGCAGGGCAATCAGGATCTCCTGACCCAGTCCGCCGCCACCAATAAGCGAAATAATTACCACCATAGAAAGGCACATAAGAATGGTTTGGTTAACTCCTGTCATAATTGAGGGTAACGCCAAGGGAATTTCAACATCCCTGAGCAATTGCCTTTTGGATGCTCCAAAGGCTTCGGCAGCTTCAATAATTGTTTTTGGTACTCCTCTCATACCTAAAGCTGTTAATCTGATTACTGGAGGCATACCAAAAATAATGGTAGCTAGGATACCTGGTGGATTTCCCGTTCCAAAAAAGGCAATGATCGGAATTAGGTATACAAAGGCCGGTAAGGTTTGCATTAAATCCAGAACCGGTTCGGCTATCTTATAGGCTCTTTGAGATTTGCCAAACCAAATTCCCAAGGGTATGCCGAAGATTACGCATAAAAACACTGCCGCACCAACCAAGGCAACTGTTTCCATGGAAACTTCCCAATAACCCAGTAATGCTACATACGCCAAAGCCGCGCCGGTAAATATTGATACCCTGGGCCCTGCAGCCCTCCATGCCACCACACAGACAACGACCATCACCACGGGCCAAGGTGTAACAATCAGTGCCAGTGTCATGGCGTTAAGAACAGATCTCACACCGGCCGTCAAGCCATCGAATACTCCTTGCCCAGCTACAGCAGCAGCATCAATTCTTGCTTCCAGCCATTTGGCCGATTCTGTATAAAGTGTTTCATTTTCGTCTTCCAGAAAATAACTGCTTATCTCCTTTTCGGGAAATTGATTAAGTAGTTCAAAAGGACTCTCGACGGTAAACTTGTAAATCGTCAATGGGGCAATCAGGGTTACCAATACCAGAGACAACACAAGGTTCCTGGGTTTCACTCCCGACTCAGTTCCTTTAGGATCAATCCGCCATTTGGAATATTGTCTTTCGTAAATCTTGTTGGCATAAAAGCCCTCTAAGAGTTTAACCAGCACAAATAAAGCCAATCCTGTGAGGAGGACAGTAAACTTGCCATCGTTGAGGACCTGAGCTTCCGCCAAACTTCTTTCGGCTGCTTGTGTCATATTGTCAAAAAGCTTCTCAAAACGTTCAGCATCTTCCCCAGCCGCCAAAGCATCTTCTGCCCTCTGTTTAAACTCTGCTGCCTTTTCAAGCTGTCCTTCTGCCCGTTCTTCAAATCTTGCTCCTGGATTACCCCAGATTCCTCTGCCCATCTGTACCCAGACAATCATTTCCAAGATCAGGAACCCCCAGAAAAAACCCCAGACGCCACGGAAACCGCCCCAGATCGGTCCTAGAATGGCAGCAGCCCAATTAAAGGTATTTGGGAGTGAACTTGTGGCGGCATGGACCTTGTGAAAGACTTGCTGGTAGTAGCCAGGGCTCCTTTCAACAAACTCTGCTATGGAAGTATCAAGCTGCTCGTGATCAACCTCAATGTCAGAAGCAGCCGTGACACTTATTCCATTATTTTGTTCGTCAACTGAAGGGGTCATTCCTTTCCTCCTTGAATTCCTCGCAATAACCGAGGTTTGGTAATCAGTCCAACTCTATTTCCAGCCTCAGTAATAACAACCGGAAGATCTGTGTTAACTGTAATATCGATTATCTGATCGAGGTCTGCCTCATGGTCAGCTTCTGGTGCACCCTCCAAAGAACCCTTATAACTCTCAAGGGGTTCCATGATTGAATGGGCTTTCACCAACTTTAATTTTGAGATACCCTGTACAAAGTCCCGAACATATTCATCCGCGGGATTCATTACAATTTCTTCAGCAGTGCCAATCTGAACAATCGCACCATCCTTCATGATGGCTATCCTGTGCCCAATTCGGATGGCTTCATCCAAATCATGGGTAATAAACAGGGTAGTTTTCTGCAATTGGGCAACCAAGGCCTTAAACTGGTCTTGAAGTTGCATTCTGATCAGGGGGTCTAGAGCGGAAAAGGGTTCATCCATTAAAAGGATTGCCGGGTCAGAAGCCAAGGCTCGAGCAATACCCACTCTCTGTTGCATACCACCCGAAAGTTCACGAGGAAGACGGTCCTCGTAACCAACCAAATCAACCAATCCAAGAGCATGGTCCGAGATTGCCCATCTTCGGGATTTTGGAATGTTCCTGATCTCAAGGGGATAAGCAACATTATCCCGGACTGACCGGTGGGGAAGCAAAGCCATGTGTTGGAATACCATTCCCATTTGCAAAGCCCGCACTTCTCTGAGTTCGTTGTTGGACAGGGAACCAATATCCCTGCCCAACACGTTTATTGTACCATCAGTAGGTTCTATGAGTCGATTTATATGGCGTACCAGTGTGGATTTTCCAGATCCGGAAAGCCCCATGATACAAAAAATCTCTCCTCTTGATACCTCAAAAGAGGCCTTTTGAACACCAACAACACAAGCAAACTCTGAAAGAACTTCAGGTTTGGATATGCCTCTTTCCTTGATAGCTGCCATAGCTTCCAGGGACCGTTCCCCGAATATTTTCCAGACATTGTCAAGTTTAACTACTGGTTCATCCATGATTCAATTACCTAACTAATGGAAATAATGTTCCGTATAAGTCGAACTTACTAGTTGCTCAACCACTCCAGCACAGTGTCTTCGTTTTCAGCAACCCATTGCTCAGCAAATTCAGCCAACTCCATTTTATCAATAACCAATGCTTTGGTCATTTCACCAACCGTGTCAGTGTCAAGGGTTACATTGGCAAACAGAGCTGCTACCTCAGGATATTCGTCCTCCAGGGCCCTGGAATAGTAAAGATGAAGATTCGCATCCTTCCAAGCCATTTCGTGACTGGATTTTTCCAGCCAAGCTGGATCATCAGTAGGTTGGATTACAACTTCCTTGGATGCATCATAAGGAGGCTCTTCCAAAATATGCATGTCATGTAAAGCGAAGAGATAATGGGGAGTATAACAGAAACCTAACCAAGGTTGATCTTGTTCAACTGCGTTATCCAAGTCGGCGTAGGCAAGGGTCTCATCCATTACAAGAAGTTCAAGGGTTTGGTCATAACCATATGATTTGGCTCTGATTTTTTCAACATTGGTTGAAGCCCATCCCGGTGCGCCAATCCAGATTTCCCCACGGCCATCACCATTGGAGTCAAAGAGTTCGGCCTTGGCCGGATCGGTGAGGTCGTAAATACTTGTAATTCCATGTTCATCTGCAACAGTCTGATGCACACACATTCCCTGGAAGGCTGTTACTGCATTTTCATTTCTTGCAACGGTTCCTTTTTCTTCAACGAAAGTGTCATGAAGATTCTGCTGGTTGGGAATCCATACCTCCGGGTGGAGATGCATTGCTCCCTTGTCCATTGCTTCAAAAATTATTGGATTGGACCCAGTTTGAATTTCGACGTCAAGACCAATATTCTCTTCAATAATTACTCGCATAATCTCGCCTGTCGCCTGGACAGAAGGCCAGTTCGGTGTACCAATGATAATATCAGCAGCCTTTGATGCACCAGCAACTCCCATACCCATGGAAATAGCTACTGTCGCAGCTAAAAATTTTCTCATTATTTCCTCCAAATAAAAAATTTAATATAACCTTCATAAATTACAAAGGATTTCCAGATTGCACTAATTTCAGGTTAATTGTCAAGCAAAAGACCAAATCACATAAGGTGTTTCTAACTGTGCACACAAGCAGGTTTTGCTGGGTTGTATAAATAACGTAAGGAAACTATGAAATTGAAAACAAAAAAAGATCAGAACGACGCACACCGAAAATTTATCCAAGGTTTATATTGGGCTGGAATACCCACCCTGTTTAAGTGTGGGTACCAGAAGACAGCAGAAAATTGTGATATTGCGCTTGTTGGGATACCGCACTCGACGGGTAATGGCACCACTCTGCGCGACCAACATTTGGGCCCCAGAGCAGTTAGAGATGTCTCAGGACTAGGTCGCAGAGTTCATTTGGATTTTCAACTGGATCCTTGGGAAACATGTAAAATCGTGGATATTGGGGACGTTCCTTTGGTGGAAGGAAATAATAATGAAGCATCAATTGACCATATTACGGAGTTTTTTAGGAATATCGACCAATATGGAGCAAAGCCAGTTTCAATTGGTGGGGATCACTCGATTACAGGTGGGACAGTCAGGGCTTTGGGAGGCAAGAATTCCAAGCTATCTTGTGGTGAATCTGTAGCCCTTTTACACATTGATGCTCACACCGACACGTTTCTCCACCTGGAACACTTTCTTGGGGCAAGAAAATCTGCGGCTCATTGGGGAGCACAACTTGTTACCGAAGGCTACGTTGATGCCCACAGTTCCACCCAGATAGGAATAAGAGGCAATCCCAGAACCCTTGATTGGTATCAACCAAGTCACCAACTGGGTTATGAACTGATCACTAAGAAACAGTATGATTTACTGGGCGAAGCCTCCGTGAATGAAATTATTAGGGAAAGGATAGGTAACAAACCGGTTTACATCACCTTCGATTTAGATAGTCTGGACCCATCCATTGCTCCTGGAGTTGCTAATCTGGAGCCAGGAGAGCCGGGTTTCAATTTAAGGGAGGCCGTAGGTATCCTAAGATCAGTCCGGGGTTTAAACATTATTGGTGGTGATGTGGTTTGCCTTGTCCCCACAGCCGACAATCCAAACAAAATTACCGCGATGGTTGCAACCAGTATTATGTTTGAAATAATTTCACTGATCGCGGAATCCCATAAATCTTGCCCCATCAATTAGGTGATTCCCCAAATACTTTTTTGGATTTAAAGCAAAGCCTATCGGGACTGTACAAAAGGATGAGCCAGAAAAAACAACAACTTACTCCGATGATGACCCAATATACGGAGATCAAGAGTCATCACAAGGATGCACTTTTGTTCTACCGTATGGGAGATTTCTACGAAATGTTCTTTGATGATGCGATCGCGGCCTCCGAGGCACTCGACATTGCCCTCACAAAAAGGGGAAAAACAAACAATATGGACATTCCAATGTGTGGTGTCCCGGTCCACGCAGCAGACCATTATCTTCAGCTATTGATTCGCAAGGGATTCAGAGTTGCTGTATGCGAGCAAATTGAAAATCCTTCAGAAGCAAAAAAGCGGGGTAACAGGGCAATTGTAAAAAGAGAAGTGGTTAGAGTCATTACACCAGGTACCCTGACCGAAGATTCCCTTCTTGCAGCAGACCAAAACAATTACATTGCCTCTATCCAACAAATTCGGAATTCCGTTTCCCTGGCATGGGCAGATATTTCATCTGGAAACTTTAGTGTTACGAGTTTCCCATTGGTAAACCTTTCTTCCCAGTTATCCAGAATAACTCCCAAAGAAATCCTATATCCGGAGTCTTCCTCTGCACAGATACTAAACATTATCAAGGAAACCATAGATGCAAATACCCCCATGGCTGATATCCATTTTGATTGTGTGGATGCAAAACGGTATTTGGCAGATTTATATGAGGTTGTCTCTTTGGATGCCTTCGGTCAATTCAATAGAACCGAATTGGCGTGCTTGGGAGCATTAATTACCTACCTGGAAATAACCCAGCACGGAAAAATACCCAAATTACAATTCCCAAATAAAGAAAAATCAGAGGATACCCTTCAAATTGATGCTGCCACCAGAAAAAATCTGGAAATCATCAGAAACCTTTCAGGTGGGAAAGACAATACCTTGTTATCAGTTTTAGACAAAACAAAGACTGCAAGTGGAGCTCGACTGCTAGAGAGGTGGCTGACAAATCCGTCAACAAACTTAGGTTTGATTGCCAAAAGACAAAATGAGGTGGAAAATTTTTTTTCACAGCCGGATTTTCGAAGGGAAATACGCGATAAACTGAAAGCTGTTCCCGACCTTCAAAGGGCTTTATCAAGACTAAGTTTGGAAAGGGGAAGCCCAAGAGACCTGAATGCCATAAAAATTGGTATTAAACAGGCATTTTTCATAAACCAGGAAGTCCTGGCGATGGAAAGAGTATCTAAACACCTAAAAACATCGTTCGAATTTCTTTCCAAGTTGGAAAATTTAACAGAGGAACTATCAAAAGCACTGGTGCATGATGTTCCGGTATATGCCAAGGATGGGGATTTCATAGCCAAGAATTATAACGCTGAACTGGATGCAACCAGAAAACTTCGTGATGAAACTAGGGTCGTGATTGCTGATTTGGAAAAAAAATATATCCAGTTGACGGACATTCCCAAACTCAAGGTTCGTTTCAATAAATTGCTTGGGTACTACATTGAAACACCTTCACCATCTTATACCAAGATGGTTGCCAAACCCTTGTCGGATATTTTCATTCATCGTCAATCAACCTCAACCGCCTGCCGCTTCACAAGTACGGAGCTTTCTGATCTTGAATCACGTATTATTAATGCCCAGCAAAAGGCAATTGAGATTGAATTGGGAGTTTTTGAATACTTTCGTGAAAAAATTTTGGCTCATGCAAATGAAATCTTTTTCATTGCCCAAACGCTCGCAGAAATTGACGTCATTACAGCCCTCGCAGAAATCGCCCATTCCAACAATTGGTGCAAGCCTGTCCTGGACGAAAGCTGTGATTTGGAGATCATTGCAGGTAGACATCCTGTCGTTGAGAATTCATTGAGGAATAACAACCAGACACCATTTGTAACCAATGACTGCAACATCAGTGAAGAAACCAGAATTATTCTGTTAACTGGGCCGAATATGGCCGGCAAGTCTACCTTTCTTAGGCAGAATGCTCTTTTGGCTTTATTGGCACAAATAGGGTCATTCGTACCAGCCAAGAAAGCTAGAATAGGAATTCTCTCACAGTTGTTTTCCAGAGTTGGGGCTGCTGATGATCTGGCTAAAGGACGTTCGACATTCATGGTTGAAATGGTAGAAACAGCCGCAATTTTAAATCAGGCTGATTACAGAACGTTGGTCATTCTTGATGAAATCGGAAGAGGTACCGCCACCTTTGACGGCTTGTCTATAGCTTGGGCAACCTTGGAATATATCCATGATAAGATCAAATGCAGAACTCTCTTTGCTACACATTTCCACGAGTTGACCGAGCTATCAAATCGATTGCCTAACCTTTGTAATTTGACCATAAAGGTCAAGGAATGGGAAGGTGATGTAATCTTTCTTCATGAAGTAGTTGAAGGGTCAGCAGACAGATCATATGGAGTCCAGGTTGCCAAATTAGCTGGTTTGCCCAAAATAGTGGTAAAGCGTGCGAATTCCATCCTGAAAAAACTTGAACAACCTAGGGGAAAGAGCCGAGAAAAGATCTTTTCGGTGTATCAAGACCTCCCTTTATTTGCGGCCTCCTCATTAGTTGAAGAACAATCAGTTATTACCAAGCCGTCTCTTCTTGAGAAAAAAATTATGGATTTAAATCCAGATGCCCTGACTCCCCTGGAGGCGCTTTCCTTACTCTATGAACTCAAAGAGATACAAACCAAAATTGATGAAGAACTATAGACCATCAACTTCTAGTCAAATCTGTTTTCTTTGTTCAGGAAAAATTTAATGATCATTTGCGAGGTAGCATCGGTTCACACTGAATACCATGACAGAACACTTAATCCAAATTCAAGTTTACCTCAGGGTTTGTATTTTGAAAAGGTTTGAAGCCTTCCAATGTGTGCTAATGAAATTTTTTCTCAAAGTTTCAGTGAACCATCGGATTGTGGTATGTAAGGAGTCATATGATTAACACAATTCGAAACCTTTGGCATGAGGCGTGTTCTGATATCAAAGGGCGGAAACTCCTTCCGGCCCTGTCGGCTGGTTTGACTTCTGGCTTGGGACTGCTTGTTGCCCAAACAGCATTTGGAAGTTTAATCTTCTCTGGTGCATTGGCGCCTTATTCATCGCAAGGTATTGGTCTGATTTTATTCGGGAATTTTGCAGCTTGCTTGCTCATTGGACTGACTAGTGGTTTTCGGGGAACGATTGCAGGATTGTCTCCAGCCTTGGTTATCGTCATGGTTACGATTGTTGCCTCGGTAAACACAAATGAAGAAGCACTATTGATCACAGTATATTGTGTACTTGCTCTCAGTGCTATAACAACTGGTATTTGCTGCCTTTTGATCGGTCGCTTTCGTTTGGCCAATCTGTTACGCTTCATTCCGTATCCGGTCGCTTCGGGGTTTGTAACCGGTCTTGGAGCTACAGTGTGTATTGCAGCAATGTCTATGATGGGCGTAAAATTCAACTGGAACGAATGGAGTACGTACCTGGATCTTACCAAATTCATGGTTTGGTTTCCGGGTCTTCTATACGGTTTAGGGCTTTATTTAGCGATCAAGCGATGGCGAAACCCCATGATTCTCACAGTAAGTGTCGTTGTTCTAATTGGAGGTTACAATATTTCGCTTTCCCTACTGGATATTCCCACTGTAGTTGCAGGGGAGAGAGGAATTCTTGTTGCAAGTGCAGCAAGCGGTACACTATGGCCCCCGATTGGCCACGCAAATTTCCACCTGGTAGACTGGTCCGCACTGATAAGTCAAATTCCCAATATACTGACCCTTATATTGATTGCTTTTGTTTGTATTATCATGAACATGGCAGGGCTGGAACTTGCAGTTAATCAAGAACTTGATTGGGATACTGAATTCACCTCGAATGGGTTTACAACCCTAATTGCTGGAATAGGAGGGGTAACGGTAGCGACGATAGTGGTACCATCCTCATTGCGAAGCAAACTCCTCGGTGCCACAACTAGGTTGACAGGGGTATTCGCTGCCTTGGTTTTGGGAACTGGCCTTTTTTTTGGAGGTAGTTTGCTAGCATACATTCCAACAGCGCTTATTGGAGGTATCGTGCTGTTTGCTGGTCTTGGTCTACTGGAACAAGGTTTCCAAGGTATCCGCAAGGGATTGCCCAAATCAGAATTAGGCATAGTAATTCTCATATTCGTAGCAATATTGTTTTTTGGTGTAGTTCAGGGTGTAGCAGTCGGCATCCTTGCGGCTCTTGTATTCTTTACAGTACGACTAAGCCGGGTAGACGCGGTAGAATCCCAGTATAACTTACTAAAACAACGGAGTAACAAATCACGTCCCATTCCGGATCTCATCATTCTTCAGGAGGAAGGTTGTCGCGGTGTAGTCTATCAGTTACGTGGATACATCTTTTTCGGCAGCATTTCGTCTCTTACCAAACGGCTAAAAGAATCCTTTTCCGGTCCTCAAATACCACTCAGCATGGTGATGGATTTTTCTTCAATAACTGGCTTTGATTTTTCTTCAGTGAACTCACTTTCCTTGTTTCTAAGTCTTGCAAAGGACAAAGGTATGGTTGTTGTGCTGAGTTCAGCTCCCAAAAGATTGATTGCCCTGTTGGAGTTGAACCTTGCACCCCATACTTTTGATAGTCTAGTTTTAGTGGAGAATATGGACAAGGCTCTCGAACATTGTGAGGATATCATTATTTCAACTTGGAAAAAGGAGGTTGAGGTTACAAAGGGCCGGCGAAAAGATTTGTTGGAGCAGGCTTCCCATGAACTTGAACGCCATTTAGATCAGCAAATAGAATTTGAATTATTGATTGAGGAAATAGGTGCTTTGCTTGCGTCTAGGCATTATAAAAAGGATGAGAATATAGTCATTGATTCACTTGGTGAAGATATACAATTACTCTTTACAGGTAGTGCTTCGGCCAGGGATGCAAATGGTGAAAGAATTAACCAATTTGGACCTGGGGACATGCTTTCGAGCAGGCAAGAGAGCAACAAACCAACAGTAGAGATTGTAGCGGATATACCATGCCTTGTGATGGTGTTAACACAGTCTGCAAGGCGGGTTCTGGAAAATCAGGAACCGGAACTGGCTCTAAAATTTTATCGTTATCTTTTCACAAGGAATTTTCACCTTGGCAGGAGTTAGCCCTTAATTTCCTGAACAGGATTGGAAATTGGTATGTCACTTCTCCGATTTGGAGATTCGGATATCAAGGAGTTTAGGCACGGCTGAATAGATTTTTGAATTTTTCTCGTAGAATGTTTTTTTGAACCTTCCCCATTGTGTTGCGTGGCAATTCATCAACAAGTAAAAGTTTTTTGGGAAGCTTGAAACGGGCCAGTGAATCAGCAGCAACACTGATGATCCGCTCTAGGTCCGGATTGGCGTTTTGACATGGAACGATCAGCCCCACGACTGCTTCTCCAAACTCAATGTGGGGAACCCCTATCACAGCACTTTCCAGCACACCAGGCTGCTTGTCGAGTACAAGTTCAATCTCTTTCGGATAAATATTGTAACCACCTGAAATGATAAGGTCCTTATTACGTCCAACTATATGAATGTATCCATCACTATCAATCCTGCCAAGATCACCCGTGATGAAGAACCCATCAGGTCGGAAATTCTCAGTGGTTTTCTGAGGCTTTTGCCAATATCCCTTGCAAACATTTGGACCTCGTATTTCAATTTGCCCAACTTTACCTGATGTGACAGATTTGCCAGAGGTTTGGTCTGTAATTTTTACCTCGATTCCCGGAAGTGGGAAACCCACCGTCCCTGGACGACGTTCTCCTTCATAGGGATTGGAAGTGTTCATGCTGGTTTCGGTCAAGCCATAGCGTTCAAGAATACTATGCCCAGTTCGTCCTGTGAACTGGATATGAGTATCCGCCAGTAACGGAGCACTTCCTGAAATAAAAAGTCGCATATCTTTTGTGAGTTCTTTGGTTAACCGTGAAGAATTTAGAAGACGGGTGTAAATGGTCGGAACACCCATCATTGTCGTAGCCTGTGGAATAAACTTGATTATTTCATCCAGGTCGAACTTGGGAAGGAAAATCATTGATCCTCCAGCAAGGAGCGATACATTCGTGGCAACGAAAAGGCCATGAGAATGGAAGAGAGGTAACGCATGCAGTAGGACATCTTGTGAGTCAAATTGCCATATTTCCTTTAATGTCCGAGCATTAGATAGCAGATTTCCCTGGGTCAACATGGCCCCTTTCGGGTAGCCGGTTGTACCAGATGTATAAAGAATGACAGCAAGATCATCCATGCCTCTTTCCATGATTGGAAATGTGTGAGGCATACCCTTGGCCTTTTCTGACAAAGATCCGTTTCCATTCTGATTTAGCGTTTCAAGCTTGATCCCTGAATTTTTTGCATTGGCTGAAAGAACAGGTTGGTTTTTTTCATCACAAACAACTAGTGCGGCTTTGCTATCCTCAATAAAATATGCGAGTTCGTGTACGGTGTAGGCGATATTTAGTGGCAAATAAACGATTCCCGCCTGGATGCAGGCAGCGTATAAAGCCAAAGCCTCCGGTGATTTCTGTACATGTACAAGCAACCTGTCACCCGGTGATACTCCCAAGTCAGTTAAAACATGAGCAAACCGGCTGGCTAAAGTTATGAAATCTCCATATGAGATGGTAGCTCCAGCCGGGGTAATCAGAAAAGGAGTTTTTTGTCCCTCATGTACACCGAACAGTTCGTGATAGAGCAAGTTTCCCATGGGTTTGTATTTTGCTCTGGATTTTTTGACGAATTTAATGGGTTCAGGTCAATTCTCTTCCCGTTCGTCCTCTTCCAGATCTTCTTCAAAGGGGTAATTTTCAGCTACCCCTACTTGGGCTGGTCGTATCAAGCGGTTATGGAATTTGAAACCTGTTTGTTGTACTTCTGTTATTTGACCATCCTCAAATCCCGGCACGGGGGCATAATAAAGTGCGTTATGGTTGTTATGATCAAAAACATCTCCAATCTTGGGAATTATTTCCTCAATGTTGTTTCTGTTCAACGTAGAGTTCAACTCTTTTTGAACAACTTTAATGCCTTCGACCCAGGCTGATAGGTTATCGGAATTGTTTTCCTCTCCTGCTTTTATAGCTCTTTTTAGGTTATCGTGGGTTGTCAAAAAATCCTTGGCAAGTCTTATACCATCGTATTTTTTGTTTTCCTCAACCTTTTTCTCCAATCGGCGAAACTTATCTCTTTCATTGGCAAGGTTTCGCTTTAATTGGTCATTTTCCTCGCGAAGGTTTTTCTTTTCGCTGGTTAGAAGATCAATGATTTTCTTGGCGTTTTCTAGGAAGGAAATACTTTTTTCTTCGTTTTCGGGTTCTTGGTCAAGACTTATGGAACCATTTTTGACATCATCAGCTCCACCACCGTTAACGTTAGTAATGGGTATAGATTCAGATTGGTTTTGATCATCGTCTGCAACCTTATTCTCTTCCTGCTCAATTTTTTGTTCTGGATTTTTTTCCTCGTCTGTTTGCATAGCTATCAAGTAACCCTCTAAAATTCAGATTTTTCGGCAATGAGCTTACCAACAAGTTGGGCAGTATAATCTACGATTGGAACAATCCTGCCGTAATTCAATCGAGTTGGTCCGATTACACCCAAAGCTCCAACTATATTTCCCTCGGAATTAATATAGGGAGCTGCTACCAAAGTTGAACCGGACATGGAAAATAGTTTGTTCTCGGATCCAATAAAAATTTTTACTCCCTGCCCCTCTTCAATCAATTCAAGTATGTTGGAAATTTCTTTTTTTCTCTCAAGGTCATCAAATAAAGTCCTGACTTGTTCAAAATCTACAGTCCCTTCATCATTTTCAAGCAGATTAGACCTACCCCTGACAATCAAACGTTCTTGCTGTTCCCCGGGTTTGTCCCAATAAGCAAGACCACGCTCAACCAATTCAGAAGTCAAAGCATCCAATTTGTTCTTTTGATTGAAAATGTCCTTGCCAATTAGATCCTTGATCTCGTTAATGCTTTTACCATCCAAAACAGAATTAACATAATTTGCCGCTTCAGTCAGGGTTGAAGTTGTTAACCCTCGGGGAGGATAAAACACACGGTTTTCAATCGAACCATCAGCCATGACCAAGACGACTAACCCTCTTTCGTTACCCAAACTAAGGAATTCAACATGTTTTATTGTAGATTCCTTTTTTGGCATCAGCACCAAGCTGGCACTTTGGGTGATTTTTGAAAGGAGTGATCCTATACGATCAAGTGAATAATTTAGATTTTCACCCCCACTCGAATTAATACCGGAAAATTGCCTTTTATCTTCTGGATCAATTTCCCCGATTTCCAGGAACTCGTCCACAAACAACCTCAGTCCCAGAAGAGTTGGGATGCGTCCTGAAGAAACATGGGGACTTTTCAATAGGCCTAACCGTTCAAGATCCTGCATTACGTTTCTGACTGTAGCAGGGGAAATTTTTGTGGATAAATTCCTGGATATTGCTCTAGAACCCACGGGAGTACCGGAAAACAAATAGGATTCAACCAACCAGGAAAAAATCTCGGTGTTCCGTTGATCCAAAATTTCCAGAATTTCTTCTTTACTCACCTTTACAGCCTTAAGTACTAATTATGGGGAGGCCTTTTTAATAGTATTGCCGCTTTATTGTCAAAAAGTTCCGTTTCAGAGATCCGTTTTCATGCCAAAGACATCCAGAGATCAAAATTCATTACAAAATATTTAGGGATTTTGGGAATGCAGTTTAAGGAGTGATTATTGTAATCTCGCACAGACTTCTTTTCCGACATTATGCCAATTATATGTCCATTACCTATCAAGTCAAAAATAAAAGATAAGTTTATGCGTTTTTCCAAGAGAAAGTTTGATGAGTTAAGGCAAGTTTCCATAGAAGTGGATATAAATCGTTATGCCGAGGGATCATGTCTGATTACCTGTGGACATACTAAGGTTATGTGCACCGCGTCAATTGAAGAGCGTGTCCCATTTTTTCGTAGAAGAACCGGCTTGGGATGGATATCGGCAGAATATTCATTGCTCCCCAGGGCTACCCATGACAGAAACCGACGAGATGGTCGTGGTACCGCTGTTTCTGGTAGAACCTTGGAAATTCAAAGATTAATCGGAAGATCTCTACGGGCTGGAGTTAACTTTGCAAGTTTGGGTGAAAGGCAAATAACCATAGATTGTGATGTTTTGCAGGCTGATGGTGGCACCAGGTGCGCTTCAATTACTGGCGGATGGGTTGCCCTGAGATTGGCTGTTAATCACCTTTTGGAAAATAGAATCATCCGTAGTGATCCCCTGAGCCAGCAGGTAATAGCCGTTTCCTGTGGAATCCATGCAGGGGAACATATACTGGATCTTGATTATAACGAAGATTCGAATGCCGAAGTTGATGGTAATTTCGTATTTACTTCTACGGGTGAACTGATTGAGGTCCAGTGTACCGCGGAGGACAGGTCTTTTCCCACAAAATCCATTTTGGAGTTTATTGAACTTTCAAGTAAGGGTGCGAAAGAATTGGTACAAATTCAAAATGAGGCGTTAGGAGTACAGAATGCGTAAATTGAATTCTTCGGAATTGTATATCGCAACGCAAAACAAAAATAAGTTGAAAGAATTTGAAGCTATTTTAGATTCGTACGGAGTCACAACGAGGTTTGCTGGAGACCTGGATATAGATTTTCCTCCTGAAACGGAGAAGACTTTTGCTGGCAATGCCAGGATAAAAGCCCATTTTGTATCCGAAAAAACGCAACTTCCCGCAATTGCGGATGATAGTGGGATAATAGTATCCGACCTTGATAACCAGCCAGGAGTTAATACTGCTGACTGGGCTGAAACCCCCACGGGAAGAAATTATATTCTGGCTATGACCAAAGTTTGGGAGTTGTTGGAACAAAAAAAAGCCGCCTTCCCCAGAAGGGCAAAATTCAGTTCAACAATTTGTATTGCTTGGCCCGATGGCCACGATGAAATCTTTGAAGGGATTGTAAATGGCCAAATTGTTTGGCCAATGCGAGGCGAAATAGGTTTCGGATTCGATCCCATATTTATGCCGGACGGTTACCAAATTACCTTTGGGGAGATGCCCAAAGAGAGAAAAAATCTCATTAGTCACAGGGCTTTGTCACTCAAGACATTTGCTGAAAATTGTCTCGATGATTGAACAGCAAGCAAATGAACCATTTGGTATCTATATTCATTGGCCCTTCTGTGAATCCTTATGCCCCTATTGTGATTTTAACACCTATTGTTCAGACCGAATTGATCAAAAGATATGGCGTGAAGCCTATCTGAAGCAGTTGGACCATGCTTCTTTTGAATTGGAAGACAGGCCTTGTACCTCAGTTTATTTTGGTGGCGGAACCCCAAGTTTGATGGAGCCGGGGAGTGTTGGCACTATTTTGGATAAAATATCTTCGATTTGGAACCTTTCTTCTAATCCTGAAATTACTCTTGAAGCAAATCCCACAACAGTTGAACAAGTCAGATTTCAGGAATTCAAAAATATTGGAATCAACAGATTATCTTTGGGTATGCAGGCTCTCAATAACAGGGATTTGAAATCTCTGGGTCGGCGACACAGTGTTGAGGAAGCAATCAGGGCATATGAAACTGCCGACCGGGTATTTAACAACGTTAGTCTTGATTTCATGTTTGGCCGTCAATTTCAGGCGGTAGAAAATTGGACTAGAGAGCTACATGAAATCATGGCACTTGATCCCAACCATCTCTCAATATATCAACTGACGATAGAACCCAACACGCCATTCGGTAAAAGGCAAGATGCCAACCGATTGCATGGTTTGCCAGATGAGGATACCCTCGCAGAAATGTACCTTGCTACAATGGATATATGCGAAAGTTACGGATTTCAACAATATGAGATTTCAAATTATTCCAAGCCTGGTTTCCAGGGTAAGCATAATTTGATTTACTGGAGGTATTTTAACTTCCTGGGCATCGGACCAGGTGCTCATGGAAGGATCAAGGTCAACAACCAGTACTATAAAACGAACACAATTCGTAACCCGGATGCTTGGCTTGGCAAAGTATTGGAAATTGGATCAGGTGAAGACCAAAGAGAAATAATTGACACGAGAGAAAGAGGATGTGAGTATTTGCTTACGTCCCTCCGCTTAACGGAAGGGATAAATCTTGCCAGGTTTGAAAAAATGTCAGGAAATAAACTCGACCAGAAAACAGTCCGGGAACTTATTCAGGATTGTTGGGTTGAAATCGCAGCTGGTCAACTTGTCGTGACTAAAAAGGGGAGATTGGTTTTAAATCAAATAATTACGCAGTTAATATCATAGGAAGAATTTTTAACTCACTTGATCGGGAAAAATATTTTTTATTTTCAATTTACCATATATTTAAGCTTATAGAACTACGGTCACAGGGATTAAGCAAGATTCAAAAATTTCCCTATAATATGACCAGGTCGAACGAATGATCCAAGTGGAACTTATGAAAGAAATTGATTCAAAACCAGTTGCTTTGGAACTTCCGATGGTAGATCCCCTACCGGAGGAAACCGAAAAATACTTCCAGATTTGTCAGGAGAAGCTGGGCCTTATCCCAAATGTCTTGAAAGCATACGCATTTGATATTGAAAAATTGAATGCTTTTACTGCCATGTACAATAATTTGATGCTGGCACCAAGTGGATTGTCCAAACTTGAACGGGAAATGATAGCCGTCGTGGTTTCTTCCATAAACAGATGCCACTATTGTATTATTGCTCATGGTGCTGCGGTTAGGAAACTTTCAAACGATCCTGAATTCAGTGATACACTGGCCATTAATTTTAGACACTGTAAATTGAATGCCAGACAAAAGGGAATGCTCGAATTTGCCGAAAAGATAACAGAGAATAGTTTCAAGGTGGAAGAAAAGGACCGGGAAGCCCTGAGAATCCTTGATTTCAGTGATGCTGATATATGGGATATCAGTGCGGTGGCTGCATTTTACAATATGACAAACAGACTTGCTTCGGCTACAGCCATGCAGCCCAATAAGGAGTATTATTACTCAGATAGATGAAGAAGGTAAATCTAACTTTATTCCTGCTGCTGGGTATTCTTATCCCGGTAATCGGCAATGGCCAATCTCCTATAAATACCGGCCAATTGGTATTTGACTCAAAATTTTCTACAGGCCGATACCTGATTCCCATTGGTCCCTTCAAGGAAAACAAGGTTGAAACGATTGAAACTGAAGGAACCACCCAAAAAATGGTTTTTCAGATAGCGGGAGATTCTCCTACCCAAAATCTTCTTAGCAACAGTTGGGAACCTATTAGTCAGTTGGATTATGAAATATTGTTTCAGTGTGAAACCTGGAATTGTGGAGGGTTTGAATTCAGGGAAATAATTGATGTTGTTGAGAGCCCTCACATGTTTGTTAATCTTGGAGATTTTCGATTTATTTCGGCGTCAAACAGAAATGAGGGAGAAACCAAATTTGTTACAATCCTTGTTAGTAAGAGCCAGAACACAGGTTTTGTTCAGGTTGTTTTTATCAATCCCCCGGAAAATGAGGGTGATGTAGAAGTAGAATTTGACTTCAGTTCCAATCTGGAGAATTCTACCACTCCCTTACAACATGATTTTGCAACGAAAGGATTTACTATTCTAGAAGGTGTGGAATTTGATTCCGGTTCAAGAGACATCAGGGATAATAGTATTTCCTACCTGAGAGACTTGGCGAATTATCTCATAGAAAATCCGGATATGCACGTATTATTGGTAGGCCATACAGACATGGAGGGCGAGTTGGAACCCAATATAGACTTATCTGCCGAGAGAGCTCGTTCCGTTAGGAGTACCTTAATAAGTGTATTTGAAATAAATCCTGATCAGGTTTCAGCCCAAGGGGTTGGATTTTTATCTCCACATGAAACAAATCTTACCCCTGAAGGAAGACATTCAAATCGCAGGGTCGAGGCTCTGATTTTACAGGAATTTGAATAAAGCTCTTTTTATATTATTAACGAGAAGTTCATTTTCAGTTCTAATTTTTGTAAATAGGATTCGAGGAAAAATTGTTGAAGACCAGCCGCTTGCCCAGCATTCAAAAGTTTTTGAAACTTTTGGCTGTTACCTTGATACTTTTATCCAACAACGTTTCACCCGGTTTTTCAGCCACTCCGGAAAAGGCAACAGAGGTTGTCGAGGAAGTAATTCAAACGGTGAATTATATGCTGAATAACAATTTACCGAAGCCGGAAGTCCATTCAGGCATAGAAGATATGTTTATAAACTTTTCTGACACGAATTATATTGGGCGTGCTGCCTTGGGAAGAACATGGCTGGATCTTTCTGAAAAGCAAAGAGAGGTTTTTCTCAAGATTTTTCAAAGATATCTTGCTGAAAAGTACTCAATCCACTTCCCGAAGTTCATAGGAGGGAAGTATGAGGTCATACTAGCCAGAACGACGAGAAACGAACAAACCTACGAAATTGTTACAACAATGTATTTGACACACGAACCTCCTTTTCCGGTTTACTGGCATCTGGTCAGTATTGATGAACAACCAAGGATAAGGAATATTATCGTTGATGATTTGAACTTGTTGGTTCTGGAAAAGAAAGTAATCCAATCTCTTCTGGAACAGAGTGGAGGCAATCTGAACGAGTTGATGAGAAAATTGAAGTTCAGATACCAGTAGAAAGCGGTTAAAATTCAATCAATTCAAGTGCCATACCGGTCTTTCATATCTTTAACCGATCTTTTGATAAGTTCTTCCAAAACAACCAGGTCCACATTAACCAATTGACTAATGTAAAGGCACCCTACCGAGTGTTTGTGCTTCCCCAATTTGGCTAATAGGTCCGAGTATTCCGAAAACCCCGGCATTATATAAACTGACAGGGATTGCTTTCGGGGTGAGAAGCCTGTCAACATCCATTGGTGTTTTGATTTATCCGCCCTTTGGTAGGTGTACTGACCAAACCCAACGATGCTTTTTCCCCACATTCTCGCAGGTTCTCCAGTGATTCGTTTCATCATGTCCAAAATGATATGGGAATCCTCTCTCCGACGAACATTTTGAACGGAATGCAGAAACTCTTCAACACTGCTATCATTAACTACTGTCTTCATGTCACTCATTGCTTTATCCTAAATTTCCAGTTTGAAAAGTTCATTTTAACTTGCATGTACCAAGTTCAACAATTGGAATCCAGGCACTTTTTTTGAAACCATACAAGTTTTTAGCCTGTATCGTCTCATTGGTCTTGAAATATTTATGAAGTGTATTAGAATTAACTTGACAGCGGTGGTTCCAAAAAACTGAATCACTAATTTTGACTACAAGGCAGGCCGCTGGCCTGTTTTTTTATTTGGTAAGGAATTTATGAGGGACTTGGTAGCTCTAACATTCAAGGAAAAGCAGCTTCAGAAGTTACTTGAACCTGAAATTTCCTTGATGGGTTTTGAGTTAATCAGATTGCGGTTCAGCGGCAGTACGACAAAAACACTGCAGATAATGGCCGAACGACCTGATGGAACGATGACCGTCGGAGATTGTACTGATTTATCCCATGCGTTATCCCCACTTTTAGACGTTGAGGATTCGATCAGTGACAAATATTCACTGGAAGTATCATCACCGGGAATTGACCGGCCACTGACCAAGTTGGAACATTTTGAACAATGGGTTGGATACAAGGCAAAGGTGGAGCTCAACCAGCCAATAGATGGCCAGCGACGATTTAAGGGAATCATACAGTCCACCAAGGGTTATGTCGTGGTATTGGATACCTTCCCAGAGAAAATTTATATGCAATTTTCTCAAATTTCGAAAGCCCGCCTTGTTATGTCAGAAAAACTTTTGAACCGACACCAGGAAGAGCAGATATTATCCAATTGATAAACCAATTTTTAGTGAAATTATTCCGAGATATGCTGGAGAAAAATTATGAACCTTACCAGTGCAAATAGGTTTGAATTGCTTCAAATGGCCGAATCAGTGGCCCAAGAAAAGAATATTGACCGAGGAATCGTTCTTGAAGCCATGGAAGAATCCATGGCCAAAGCGGCTAGGATGCGATATGGTACGGAGTTGGACATCAGGGCCAAATATAACAAGGACACTGGCGACCTAACCCTTCAAAGGGTGAGAACAGTGGTAGAGGAAGTTGAAAACATGTCAACTGAAATCACCTTGGATGATGCCAGGAAAATTGATCCGGAATTACAGTTGGGAAATGAGATTATAGAAGAGTTGCCCCCCGTTGGAGTTGATCAGTTGGATCGGATCAATATCCAGGCCGCCAAACAGGTTATTCATCGCAAGGTTCGTGAAGCGGAGATGGAAAAGCAATATGAGGAATTTAAGGATAAGAAAGGACAAATAATTGTCGGAACCGTCAAGGGAGTTGAGCAGGGGAATATAATAGTAGAATTGACCATTGGTGAGACAATGATTCACCGTACCCAGAAAATTAGTCATGAAAATCCCGAAAAAGGTACCCGAATCCGTGCTTATGTAGTAGACGTAACCAGAGAAATCCGTGGTCCCCAGGTCAGGTTGTCAAGAACAGCAAATGAGTTTATGCGAGAACTCTTTCGAAGTGAGGTTCCAGAATTTTATGAAGGAACGATTGATATCAAGTGTATTGCCAGAGATCCGGGCTCTCGAGCCAAAATAGCAGTTGTTTCATACGATGCCAGTATTGACCCCGTTGGTGCCTGTGTCGGCATGAGAGGATCAAGGGTTCAAACTGTTGTCAATGAGTTGCAAGGGGAAAGAGTTGATGTCATTCCCTGGACAGAAAACGCCTTTGAATTCGTTACTTACGCCCTTCAACCTGCCAAGGTATCAAAAGGGATATTAGATGAACAGGGCAATCCCTCGACTATTGTTGTTCCAGATGATCAGCTTTCTCTTGCCATTGGTAAACGAGGCCAAAATGTTCGATTAGCCCGGAGTCTGACCGGTTTGGATATTGAAATTGTAACTGAGACCTACGAACGGGAGCAGAGACAGGAAATCATTAACCAGCGACAGAAATTGTTTATGGAAGCCATTGACGTAGATGAAACCTTTGCCCAACTGTTGGTTACGGAGGGCTTTGACTCAATTGATTATCTTGCCGAATGTACACTGGAAGAGCTATTGTCGCTCAATGGCATTGACGAAGCTATCGCTGAAGAATTGCAAAATAGGGCACGAAAGCATGTGGAAAAGGAGAATGCAGAGTATCTCGCCGAGGCAATAAGATATGGTTTGAAAGATGATTTGGCTGAGTTTGAGGGCCTAACCCCGAAAATGCTTCTGGAATTGGCCAAAAATGAAATCATTACTCTTAATGAATTTGCGACCTTGGCTGATTGGGAATTATCAGGAGGTTATACAGAAATCAACGGCAAACAAGTATGGGAAAAAGGTCTTTTGGAAGAATTTAATATTAATGCCGAAGATGCTCAATATTTGATCATTTCAGCCAGGGTAAGTACTGGACTGATGAAGCCTGAGGACATTCAGGCCATTTACGGCGAAGAAGGTGATACGGAGACGGAAAGTGACCAGGGGAAAGTCGAAGAAACATGACATTTGTATTCGGCGGTGTGTGGTAACCGGGAAAAGGTTTGATCAAGAAGAATTATTGAAATTTACCGTGGACCCAAAGGGAGTGGTTGTTCTGGATATTAATCGAAAATTGCCCGGACGCGGGATGTGGGTATTTCCTGATCGAAATACCTTGGAAAAAGCTGCTTCAGGAAATTACTTTTCCAGAGCAGCCCGAAGAAATGTTGAAATTACGGCTGATTTTTTATATACGGTAGAATCTAAGTTAATTGATTATCTAACCGGAATACTATCTCTGGGACGCAAATCCGGTCATGTTGTAACAGGATTTGAGAAGGTTAGGCGGGGAGTTGGCAGCAAAACTATAACCGTATTGATTCAGGCATTTGACGGCTCAAACCGACAGGGGCAGAAGATAATACCAAGGGGTGTTGCGTGCAAACACCACCGCTGTTTGTCTTCGGCAGAACTAGGCAAAGTCTTCGGTAGGGAATTGGTAATTTATGTGGGAGTTAAAAATGGGCCCCTGGCACAAAAACTTTCATTAACTGCCCAAAAACTTGAACGCATCCGAGGAATGGAAGGTTTTCAATCAACATTGCCAGATGTGGCAACTTAATTTTGAAGGTATAGGGATTTAATGGGTACTAATACTCTTTCGTTAAAATCTACCCCCCGACCCGGAGGGGCAACGAGGACGGCAAGGAAAAATTTTGTTCCATCCCGTGGAAAAAAACAACAAGAAGTTGTGTTTGTGCCCCCAACCGGGATCACACGGAAAACGCCAGCACTCCAAACTCCCCCACCACGTCGTGACCCTCCCCAGGTTAAGGAAACAAAGAGTCCTGCAACGTCAACAATAGTTCAAGACAGAGATGAGTTGCTTCGCAGAGCAGAAGCTGTCAAGAAAGCAAAGGTTAAGGATAAAGCGGAAAGTGAATCAAGGGCTGAACAGCAACGCCTGTTGGATGAAGAAAGGGAAAAAAGATCCCAAGCCCATCGTGAACATCTGCAAAGGGAGAAAGAAAAACAGGAACAGTTAGAGATACAACGTAAAGAGGAGGAACAAAGGTTACTGGAAGAAAAGAAAAAGGCTCTGCAAAAAAAGGCAGGGGAAGAGCCCAAATCAGTTCCAGAAACAAGAAAGAAGCGAAGGGTCAAGGAAAAAGGTGCGGAGGAAGACAGGGGACGGGTTTCTGAAAAACGACGGGAGGTCAAGGTAAATGTAAACACTGCTTTCCGCGAAGAGGAAGAACTTGATCATCAACCCTCTCACGCTGCTTTCCGACGGAGAGAAGAAAGAAGGAAACGTAAGGCACAAGTTGCAGAACCTGTCCGTGAAAAAATTGTAAGGGATGTACAATTACCTGAAACAATAATGGTTCAGGAACTTGCCAACCGAATGACCCAAAGGGTTGCAGACGTCATTAAGGCACTCATGAAGTATGGAGTCATGGCAACCCAAAACCAGACAATCGATGCTGACACTGCCGAGATAATTATAGAGGAATTTGGACATAAGGTAATAAGGGTTTCCGATGCAGATGTCGAAGATGCTATTGACGCAATCAAGGATGACCCCAAAGACCTTAAAGTTAGGTATCCCGTGGTTACAGTCATGGGGCATGTTGATCATGGCAAGACCACCCTGCTGGATACTATCAGAAAGGCAAGCGTTGCAGCTGGTGAAGATGGAGGAATTACACAGCACATCGGAGCTTATCAAGTCAAAACCGATGGAGGTGACACACTTACTTTCCTTGATACACCTGGCCATGCTGCGTTCACTTCAATGCGGGAAAGGGGAGCTAATGTAACTGACATCGTTGTCTTGGTAGTAGCCGCCGATGATTCTGTCATGCCCCAGACGATAGAAGCTATCAATCACGCCAAGGCAGCAAATGCTCCATTGATACTTGCCATAAACAAGTGTGATTTACCTGATGCAAATCCGGATAATGTCCGGAATCAACTCCTGCAATATGATGTTGTTGTAGAAAAGCATTCCGGTGAAGTTCTTGATGTAGAGATTTCAGCTATTAAGGGAGATGGAATTAATGATCTTCTAAAAGCGATATCTCTACAGGCTGAATTAATGGAATTAAAGGCCAACCCCTATCGACCTGCTTCTGGAACAGTAATTGAAGCCAAGCTTGATGTAGGAAGAGGACCAGTAGCAACAGTTCTGATTCAAAAAGGAACCTTAAAAAGGGGGGATATTTTTGTTGTCGGCGAACATTGGGGAAAAGTAAGGGCCCTGATAAACGACCAAGACAAAAGGATCAATTCTGCAGGCCCATCTGTTCCAGTAGAAGTACTGGGATTGAATGGAACGCCACAGGCAGGTGATACGCTAAACGTGGTTGAAAATGAATCACAAGCAAGAGAAATTTCTGAATATAGAAGAAGTACAAATCGAAACAAAATCTCTTCCGCAGGAGCGGTTCTGAGTTTGGAAAACCTTATGAGCTTGGGCGAAAAGAAGCCCACCAAGGATTTGCAACTTGTTGTCAAGGCTGATGTACAGGGATCAGCGGAAGCAATAAACCAAGCGGTAGCAAAGATAGGAAACGATGAAGTGCAGGTCAGGGTTTTGCACTTTGGAGTTGGGGCAATAACTGAAACCGATGTTTCACTAGCGGTTTCCTCTGGTGCACAGATGATTGGATTTAATGTTCGGGCCACCCCTTCGGCACGTACAATGGCTGCTCAGAAAGGTATTGAGTTACTTTACTATTCAATAATTTACCGGCTCGTCGATGATGTCAAAGCTATGGCTTCAGGCCTCCTTGATGTACAAATAAAGGAAAATTTCCTTGGTAATGCCGAGATATTGGATACGTTCAAAATTACCGGGGTTGGGCTCGTTGCGGGATGTAAAGTTACGGAAGGAATTGTCAGGCGGTCATCCGGGGTACGATTGCTTAGGGATAATGTCGTGATCCATGAGGGAAAACTAAAAACCCTAAAGCGGTTCCAAAATGAAGTTGATGAAGTCGAAACCGGGCTGGAATGTGGCATGGCCTTTGAGAACTATTCTAATCTCAAACAGGGCGATTACATCGAAGTATTTGAGCAGGAAGAAATCCAGCAAACACTTTAATCTTGCTATCTCGATTTGCCTGTTTTCCGACAGGCATCATATTATGAATCCATTCCAATCAAGGTTGTTGGTCGATGCCAAAATTGTATTTTAAATCAGACTGGATGCCCTTGGCCACAGGGTTAAATGAAGGCTTGGAAGTTTATACCGTGGGTGATGTTCATGGTTATTGTTCACATCTGGAAACTATGCTTAAGGCGTTTGCAGAAGCCAGTGATCCAAATCACCAATCAATTTTAATCTCACTTGGTGATTTAATAGACCGGGGACCCAATTCCATTGGTGCTTTAGACCTGATGAGAAATGCCACTGATCTTGGATTTACAGAAACCTACACTCTCATGGGAAATCATGAACAATTGATGAAACTTTCCCTCACGGGCAAGAAAATGACAGAATTCTCAAGGTATATACCTGAAAACGCACACACACCAGCTCATGAAATCTGGTCATGGAACGGGTCTAACACAACCCTTGGTGAATTGGATTTGGATCTTTTTGAATTGAATCTCATGAATATCAAAGATTTTGCTCAAACACTGTCCTTGGCACTGGGTCAAGAGAGAATGACCTTTTTGGGTTCATTATTGGGGCATAAAAAGATCGGTTCACTCCTGTTTGTACATGCTGGAATTAACCCCGACCTTGGTATTGAGGAGGCTCTGGCTGAACCATGGGATTGTTTACATGACGACCACTGGTCCTGGATAAGGGGAAAATTCCTGTACGGTTCTTTTGAAGCTTCTGATCTCATTCCAGTTCACGGTCATACCTATCCAGGCGACTTGTTTTCCGGATTTGACCCTTCAGCAATGTATTTCAGGGATGGAAAAATAAATCTGGATGGTGGTAGTTATCGTACGGGCAAAATTGCCGGTGCCCAGTTTGCCAGGGATAAATACAGGATTTATATAGTATCGGACTAATAAAAAGGCCAATCTTTGGTGCTCTTGCTTAGTTGATAAATCACCTCAAGCTCTTATTCCTTTTCAAGTATACATAATATGCCCCGCTACCGCCGTGGCTGCTGTGGGCAGTCTGAAAATGCAGTATATATTGGGAAATTGGTTTAGAGGACAAAAGAGGAGTAATCAATCGATTCAATGTTCCATAACCCCTACGGCCTTCAGTATCCTTGCCTTTTCCCGGAATTACCAAAAGGAGACGATTCCCATTATTGTAAGCCTCAATTACAAACCTCAATACCTTTTGGGTAGCCTCTTCCCTAAACATACCATGAAGATCAAGACTTCGTTCGGGATTGATCAACCCTAAACGAAGTTTCTTTAGAACTTTGGAGTCAATATTGCTTCGGCTGGGCGTATGTGCTTTCTGTGGCTTTGGGGGTAATACAATAGGAGAAGTTTCTTTGTTTCGGTTTCTCTGTGGTTTCTCTTCGACTTCCTGTTGTTCAACACCTTGCAAGTGTTTCTGGGGCAAATCATTATTTTCACAAAAAGCAGTCCAATTCGATAAATCCTCTAGACTAAGACTCCCTGTGGTGGACGATTCTGCCTCGTTTGTTGCCTTTATATTAGAGGAAAGTCGCTTAGGCTGGATGCTGTCCTTTTTGTTAATTTGGTTGGTTTGACAGAATTCTTCCCAATGTGCCACATCCTGTTCTGTGAGTCCCTCCGAGTTCAATTTTTTGTGCATTTTTGAACATCACCAAAATTTGAGGTACTAAGAAACTTTTAACCTGTTGCAACAAGTATCCAGTTTGGATCATTTTCACCCATAATTCTTGAAAAGGTCCACTCATCATTCTGTCGAACTGGATTGGATTTATCTCCTTCGACAACGTTACCTTCAGGATCCTCAACATAGGAAATAAGTTCGCTGGCAAATTCGATTGTAATTTCTCCTCTACCTGTGGCTTGCTCAAACTTTACATCCTTAATGTCTTTTCCACTTGTTCTAACAAATTGAACTTTTACGAGATTGTCTGGATCTCTTTGATCAACACCTTGCTTGAAAGAATTAAACACTTCGGTCGAGAGGAAAGGTTTTAAATCGTCTACCTTACCCTCACCAAAGGAGGTCAGGATCCATTCATAGGCTTTGCCGGCACCATCAAGGAATTCCTGAACACTAAAATTCCTCTCATAGGCTTTCATCTCTCCCAATGTTTGTGCATTTTCAGAATTCGGTGCCACCAACCTGGCGATTTCTTCGTCAACCTGAGCTTCATCTTCAGGGACCACCTTGGATGATTGGTCAATTGTTACGGAAGGATGGGTTGGAGGTCTTTGTTCAAAACCAGTTCTTGTACCAAGTATGCCTCGTAACTTGAAAATTAAAAATAGTGCAATTCCTGCCAGAATAAGAAGCTGCAACATTGGTGACATTTTAATAACTACCTTTAAATTAGTTTCAGACAATACATTTGTTGTCTATAGATATTTAGGTTGGAGTAAACCGTATGTCCATATTATAGTAGGGTATTACCTGTGTTTAGGCTTGATGTATGAAATTATTTATTCTTTTTTTACTTGTTCCACTGATTGAAATCGCTCTATTTATTCAGATAGGTGGATTGATTGGTCTGTTCCCCACTTTGGCTGTTATCATTTTTACCGCCTTTTTGGGTGCATATTTGGCACGAACCCAGTTTCCTCTAGTTATAAACAAGATCCGGGATACTGTTAGCCGTGTCAAGGACCCGATGAATCCCATTTTACAGGCAATTGCCATTTTTGCTGGCGGATTATTGCTGTTAACACCCGGTTTTTTTACAGATACAATTGGGTTTTTACTACTTATTCCCCATTCTCGGGAGTTCCTTGTCAATTTTTTCATAAATAACTTTGCAGGAAATGTTAGCACTCGTTCGGGGTTCGCGGCCAAAGAACATTTCAATGATGAAATTATTGAGGGGAATTCAATAGAGGTAAATCAGGAAAACAAGTAGAACACCTTTTAGGTTCAAAAATTTTTGAACCATTAACGGTGCAAAAATCGTGTTCAGCCAGCCTGAAGCCCTGTTATGGCTATAAGAGACAGGATATCCTCGACCTTGCTGCCCCGGGACAGATCATTGGCGGGTTTGGCCAGCCCTTGCAATACAGGACCGACAGCTTTCATTCCCCCAATCCTTTCGGCAATTTTATAACCGATATTTCCCGCATCAAGATTGGGAAATACAAACACGTTAGGTGGTGTATCCAAAAGGAGGTGGGGTGCTTTTCTTTGCCTTATCAGGGGATCCAAGGCAGCATCAAATTGAAGTTCCTCATCAATTATCCAGTCCGAATATTTTTCTTTGGCAATTTGAATTGCTTCCTGGACCGTTTGGACTTTTTCATGCGATCCACTTCCTGCGGTAGAAAAGGAGAGGAAGGCAACACTGGGATCGATTCCAAGGATAGTGGATACTGAGAGAGCAGCATTTTCCCCTATTTGTGCAAGTTGTCTTGCCGTTGGATCTATAACCATAGCACAATCAGCAAAGATAACAGGGCCCTGGAACGGGTGGTGAGGTTGATCAGCGATCATGATAAAAAAAGAGGAAACCGTATCTACACTTGGTGCTCTACCAATGATCTGAAGGGCTGCACGGAGTGTATCTGCGGTGGTATGTACGGCACCGCCGATAGTTCCATCAGCGTGATTCAGCTTAACCATCATGGCTGCATATCCAAGAGGTTGCAATATGGTATCTCTTGCTTCTTCCCGACTAATCCCCTTGTGTTGCCGGATTTTGACCAGTTCATTGGTATAATTCTCCAACCTAGGACAGGAGGAGGGTTCAACAATTGTGATATTTAAAGGAGATTTTCCCGTATCTTCTATAACTGGCTGGATTTTGGCTGGAGAACCAAGAAGGGTGATTTCAGCAATACCTCTTTCAGCCGCGAGTATTGCTGCCCGAATTATTCGATCGTCCTCCCCTTCAGGGAGAACGATATGCTTTGGGTTACTACTCGCTTTGGAATAAATTTGTTCGAGAAAAGGAGAATCAGTAACCAAAAAACATCTCCTTCCAAGTTATCTGAAGATTAACCAGGTACTTGCGAACGCATATCTTCCCTGGATATACCAGCAACCCTGGTAGGCTTTTTCATGGCATCCCTTCGGAAAGGTTCACCTAGCTCCTGGTTCAGGACTACCTCTATGAAAGTTGTTATCTTGTCATCCATTTGGGCCTTAACGGCCGTATCCAATGCTTCTGACAGATCACCCATACTCTTGACCTGAACACCTCTTAATCCACAACCGTCGGCAATTTTTGCGTAACTAACCCTGAGGTCTAATTCTGTTCCCACAAAATTATCATCAAACCATAGTGTGGTGTTACGCTTTTCCGCACCCCATTGATAGTTTCTGAATATTACCATGGTTATGGGAGGCCAATCTCCTCGTCCACAGGATGTCATCTCATTCATGGAAATGCCAAATGCACCATCACCGGCGAAACCAACTACAGGTGTATCGGGACACCCGATCTTTGCACCAATTATTGCCGGGAAACCATATCCACAGGGGCCAAACAACCCTGGGGCAAGATATTTTCTTCCTTCTTCAAAGGTGGGATAAGCATTACCAATGGCACAATTGTTGCCTATGTCCGAAGATATGATTGCCTCGGTTGGAAGTACTTTTTGAATAGCCCTCCAAGCCATCCTTGGACTCATCAATTCAGGGTCCTTTTTTCGAGCTCTTTGATTCCAGGTTGTCCCCTCATCATCATCTTCATGATCCATTGAAGTGAGTTCCTGAAGCCATCTGGACTTGGTTCGGGCAATCTTCTGTTTTCTTTCTTCCCGGTCTTGTTGGCCAGCAAATTCAGATAATTTTTCCAAAAGCTGCTCTGCCACTTGCTTGGCATCACCCTGGATCCCCACTGTGACTTTCTTGGTAAGCCCTATACGGTCAGAGTTTATATCTACCTGAATAATCTTTGCTTCCTCTGGCCAATAATTTAAGCCATACCCTGGAAGAGTTGAAAAAGGATTTAATCTTGTACCCAATGCTAAAACAACATCTGCATTGGATATTAGTTCCATGGCTGCTTTCGAACCGTTATAACCCAAGGGACCGACGGAAAGGGGATGATCTCCTGGAAATGCATCATTGTGTTGGTATCCACAACAAACAGGTGCAAGAAGTTTTTCCGCCAATCTGGCAGAGGCTCCGATTGCATCACCGATAACAACTCCTGCACCGTTCAAAATTACCGGGAACTTGGCACTCGACAGTAACCTGGCAGCTTCTTCAATGGCCTGTTTACCCCCTCGGGGCTTTTCAAGTTTAACCGTTTGGGGCAAATCAATGTCAATTACCTGTGTCCAAAAGTCCCTGGGAACGTTGATTTGAGCAGGTGCACATCCTCTCCAGGCTTTTTCGATAACTCGATTTAAAACTTCTGCCATCCGACTTGGATCTCTTACTTCTTCCTGATAGCATACCATGTCTTCAAACAGCTTCATTTGTTCGATTTCCTGAAAACCACCTTGACCCATGGTTTTATTGGCTGCTTGCGGGGTTACAAGTAGAATTGGAGAGTGATTCCAGTAAGCGGTTTTCACCGGAGTTACAAAATTGGTAATTCCCGGGCCGTTTTGTGCGATCATCATGGACATTTTGCCGGTCGACCGGGTATATCCGTCCGCTGTCATTCCAGCGTTGCATTCGTGTGCGGCATCCCAGAATGTGATACCAGCTGCCGGGAACAGATCTGATACCGGCATCATGGCAGAACCAATAATTCCGAACGCATGTTCGATTCCATGCATCTGAAGTACTTTTATAAAGGCTTCTTCAGTTGTCATCTTCATGGGTTTGTTCCTTTCATCAAACACACCAATTTAATTTGTGTGGGTAAAATAATAGCTTTGCTATTTTGTATTTAGTGATTACTTGGATGATTCCACCACTATTGAGGGCAATTAATTTAATTTTCATTCGTATCCATTGATGGTAAACTAATGGCTACGATAACATCCCGGTCATGGAGATCAATACACCCAATGCCTAGCACAAATGGTTCCAAACCCCCAAAGGATCAATCTTTCCCTGATATGAAAATCAATGTACTCGGTCAATTTATTGATGACCTTTCCTTTGAAAATATTGCCCTTCAGGAAGGTAGAATGAACCATGCGGTTCAATCAGAAATTGAGGTTCAGGTTGGAGTTGACGTAAAAAAAACCAATGATCACACATATCAGATCAAGATAAAGCTCAAATTGTCAGCATTCGACAAGAAGGAAAATTCTACTCTCTTTATTCTGGAATTGGATTATGTGGGTATGTTCAAAGTACCTGAAACTGATGACGAAACCTTGAAAATGGTGCTGATGGTTGAGTGTCCCCGCTTGTTGTTCCCTTTTGTAAGAAGAATAGCATCAAATCTAACCCAAGACGCCGGTTATCCTCCGGTAAATCTTGATCCAATCGATTTTCTATCCCTTTACAGAGGATCAGTTTCGAAGGAGTCGAAACTGCAGGTGTAGCTCTGGGCATCAAATTTTTCATATACAGAGACAGTAACATCGGAGATGACCAAATGACATCAAGTATACGAATCTACCTTTCCGCCTTGTTGGCGCTTGTGCTTGCCACCGTGCCTGGAGTTGTCATGGCACAGACGACCGCCGATCAGGTTAAGGACAGGGAAAGCCTCAAAGCCTTCGTCCTCGACGCCAAACAGTATCTCGAAAATCTCCAAGACTACAACGATGTGATTGCCACTCGGGAGACATTGCGGCAGGAGCCGCGCTGGACTTCTGGCGACACTTATCTGTTGTTTCTGATGTTGGATGGCTCGATTTCACTCCATGCCGGCGATCGGTCATTCCAGGGCCGCGACATTCTCGACATCCGTGATGACCAAGGCATCGCGGTCGCAAGGGAGATGATGAAGGTTGGTGAGGCCGGTGGCGGCTTTGTTGATTATATCGACGGAGCACCGAAGACCGCTTACTCAATCAGAACCAAAACCGGTGTAGGAAACATTGAGTTCTATCTGGTCGGTGGATTTTCCAAGGATCTGTCTGCCGCCCCGCTGGCAGGGAAGGACATTCAGCCGCCTCCCATCACTGCCGCCGAGGTTGTGGATCAGGAGACACTGGTCGCGTTCGTTGAGGCGGCGGCTGACGCCTATCGGGGTGTCTACGAGACCGAGAAGCACGGGGGGCTCATGGCTCTCAGAAATGCCTTCCGGGAGGAGGGTGGACCTTGGCGATCGGGGAATGTCTACCTCTGGGTGGTGGGGAGCAAGGGCTACACCATTTTTCACGGCTTCGAGACATGGCGAGAAGGAAAGCCGACCGATATGGAACGAGTTGATGCGAACGGCCTTCCCTTCCCGAAGCTGCTGATCGGGGGCGCGTTGCGCGAAGGCCAGAAGTTCCTGCGCTACCATTACGACGACCCAGAGGTTGAGGGGGACGAGGATACTGGTTCCCCAAAATTCGGGTATGCGGTGAGTTTCAACGCACGTGGTTCAGATCAGAAAGTCGTGGTCGGTTCGGGCATCTACCTCAAAGACCAATAGCCGTAGCAAGTTGACAAAAAATCCCCCCACGTAGATTTTGGCGAATGCGGGGTGCCACAGAGAAAACAGGAACCCTCCAACTAGATTGAAACCTAGCCGCTGACCACTGTCACAAAGCCCGCGCAAAATGCTTCGCCACTACTAGGTCAAAGAGAGCGTAAGAGAAAAAGGAAAGCAGGTTATACACATCAGGTCATTTAGGAGTCATGGGAGGTTGGTGGGGCAAATGGGTCCGGAATTTTGAAAGGGTTATCATCATTCTCTGCGTCAAGGTCAATTGACCTGGTTGGCTGGATACCATATTTACCGAATTCAGCTATAAGTGATGAAACCATCATGTCATCAACACCTTTGAAGGTTGGCAATGCACCGCCTTGTTCTGGAATAACCCATGATCCCTCGCCGGTTGGAACAGGTTCTGCATCCAATACAGGTCGATCATTTTTACACAACTGTAATTTCCCCAGCCATGACGCTGGTATCAGAGGTAAAAGTTTCCTTGCCTTGTTGATCGCTACGCGTAATCCCCTTGTCGGTTCACCTCTCGGCAGATCAACCGTGAAAAGCAGGCTTGACTGATTTTCGTTTCTTGAGAATGTGAGAACACGATTTTGAGAGAGATTCTCAATAATGGCAAGCGGTCCATACTCTGGCAATTTTCCGCTGGAGGCACAAGCCATCCGCCACAATGGCATAACATATTTGTCCAACATCCAAAGATCATAGAAATCGCGCTCGACCCTTCTGTCAGCCGCAGCTAATATTTTGTTTACTGCTAGGTCAACAAAATGAAGTCTTTGGCCGAAATCTTCATCAGGGACTGGGGCGAAATATTCCAGATTTAACGCTTTCGTCCATTGGAGGGTCGCTGAGGCAACCTCCGGTTTCATAACCAGACATTCTCGGAAACCGGTTCTGGATTTTGTTACACGTACTGTAAGACCGGCAGCTTCGAGAGCCTGAATGTCAAGACGCATTATTGGGTCAGGATCATCGGCAGTAAAAATATCCTGATCATCGGATAACCGTATTCCGTGATATTGAATCACCGAACCACCAGCGAAAGGACTAGAAACTGTGCGGTTGTTCCGGATTATTTCCTGAATTTCTTTTTGAAAATCATCAAGGGGCAATGAGTTTACAACCTGTTTTTTCAAGGATTACTGCTGCCAGACGAGCAGCATCAAGATCGCCATAATTCTGCAAACCGCCAGCGATTCCTCGCATGCCGCTGATAGTAGCGTGCCCAGCGATATTCCATAGACAAGTAGCTCCATAAAGATCAAAGGCTTTCTTGCGTAAGAGTAACAATTCTTCACCTATATCTTCATATTCCAAATCAACACGATACCGGCGTGATCGCTGTTCCGCCATGCAGTGGAACCGTTCCGGGATCGGAATCTTACCAGTATATTTCCGTGGCTGAATTTTCCTGTCGGGGAGTTGCCCACCTATTTGGTTTAACACCCTGGCTTGTTGCTTACGGGAATTTTGCCCAACAGTCAGATCATCAAGTGACATTTCAAGTGCGCGGGCAACAGCTATCGCGGTGCTCAACCTGGGCTCATGCTTACCACTTTCCAGATGACATATCTGCGGTTGTGTTAGCTGGCAACGTTCAGCAAGGTCTTTCTGAGTAAGTTTGAGTACACGGCGAGCGTTCTTTAGATTCTCTGCAAATTCCATGCATTATAAATATATCATTTATTTATATTTTAAACCTTTATCCGTAATAATTTTTGTATGCTCCGATCCTTTTTTACAAACACAACGGATAAGTAAGTGAATCAAAGAGATTCAATTTGATAGTTTTCCAATTTGGAAAAAAACTAGATAAATAATTCACGCCGGTGGGTCCTTTCTATTCTGACGACATTTTCTTGAAGAACATCAGCTTCTTTGGCAAAATTCCGCCAGTTACAAACTGCTTCTGAAACTTTACCGAGCAATAATTTCGCTCGTGCTTTTTTAAGGCCACCTACACCAGCAAAAAAGAAGAGATCCTCAAGTTCAAACCCGTCCCGCTTACCTCCAAGGCTCATTTGATGCCTTCCTGTCCACAGTCCTGAAGGGTTGTGCGCATAGACAACATCAAAGGCAGGTGAAAGACTCCATTCGCCTTTCCTGTTCATCAGGAAGGCAATGTTCTTGACATGGTCATCTTGATTCCGTGCAAGTACATTGAAAAATGTACGAAGAACCTGTTGTTCAATTTCATCCATTGAAAGACCAAGTCTTCTCATCGTTTGAAGTGCCTGTTCGTAGCCATTAGAACCAGCGTTGTTAAAATCAAAATGCATCATTGCTCCAAGGGATTGCATATGAAGTTTGTCACCACTGGGTGCACGGTCAAACCGACGAGTCATGAAATGGGCCCGACCTCCTTCTTCGAACAAACGGCACTCTTGCATCTCAATACCTGCGGCCCGAGCCATCAAATGATAGGCGTATTCAATACGGCCGGATCCTTGTGGATCAACAATTTCACGATCTTTATTACCAGACACACCATCAAATTTAATAAGCCAGTGGGAGAAGCCCTGACTAGCCGAAATTTGTCCTGACCGGAATTCACCTGTATTGTGATTCCAGGCAAGCAGAGCCTTCGCACGAGCTCCTCCTGCCGACGTACTGACGCGTAAGATATCCAAAATAGTTTTCTCGTTATTTTCTCCCGCCAGCTTACCTTCCAGTGTGATACGATCATCAAGTACCCTGTTCGCTAGGGAGACAAGGGCACCAATCTCGATTTTTCTGGTTATTCCGAACCCATCACTAATCAAAGGCCGGAACTCAAGAGCACCCATACCACGCGTACCGATGAAACAAAGTCGCTCGACAGGTGTAAAACTTCCAGGTTGGCGTCCTCGTGAAGCAAGCCAGGCATCAATCAGTGTGTTTCCGAACTTATCAGGTAGACTGTCGGCAAGTAAACCAGGCAACCCTTTGAATGTCTCGCGTGACAGGGAAGGGAACTCATAGGGCATATCCGATAGAGGCATTATCAAAGGTGCAACTTCAATACCTGAATTTACAAATTTCGGCGTATACTGAAATACACCGAGACCTCTATCTGGTACCCAGGTTACGGCACCAATATCACTACCCCAGAGAATAACACGTGCTGTATCAGCCATTCCTAGTTTTCTTTATCATCACCCCAAGCCCATGCTGGTAACTTGTCGTGTTTTTTTCTGGCCCTTTGGCGTTCTGTTCCACCTAGGCGAACACGATCAACGGGTCGTACGTCTGGATCAGGTAGTAACCCAAAAAGGTGATCCGTGAGATGCAGTGCTTGCATGATCCGAACGAAGGAATCAAGGGATATAGGCTTACCGTTAGCCAAACGAGTTAGAGTACTTCTCGATATACCAGCTTCTTTTGCAAGTTCATATTGGGGTATGTTACGACTCAAACGTATCTGATCAAGACGTCTACCAAGAGCCTCTACTACCGCATAGCTTGATGCAGTTGAGAAATCAATTTTATGCGTCATATATATACCTATAAATCGATTATAGCCACTTTATGGTGATAATATACTGCATTATATTCAATTACAAATATTTTTTATGCCGACAAATCAAGGATCGAATTCCATTTTGAAGGGGATATCGAGTCAGTTGTCGGCATAAAAAATGAAATTTTCAAGACCCTGAAAACAGCCGGCTACAACTTTGAACACAACTTTGGGCATGGCCAAAAATATCTCGCCAATGTGTTTTCGTCTCTTGGCATGTTGGCTCTTCTGATTGATCAGGTTACCAAGCACTGCTGTGGTATGTTCCGGCAAGCTTTACAAAAACAGATACACAAAAAATATCTCTGGTCAGCGATGGTCTCGCTGTTCCGTACGATAACCATCAACAGTTGGGACGTCTTCTATCGATTGTTATCGGAACCACGGAAGATCATGGCAGGTGAAACCTTGCTTGAGGACCCTAAACACAAAGCCATGTAACCGAGTGTGTTACTGTTGGTCTTCAGGGTGAGGGACACAAGCCAAAAGAAAAAAAGGCGGGATAAACCGTTCGGTGGAGCGTGTCACTTTATTTGAGGTCATTGAAAATTGGCGCTAATCTGCAAAAAGACAGTATTTAACGGGAATTACTGATTACAATAAATAAAACATGCAATTAATGCCCATAAGAATCCCCAAAATAAATAAAGCGTGCGAAAATCATGCGAATACTGAAATTTCACCTTGACATTAATTTTTAGTAATACTAAAAAAAGATTGCATAATCTGGGAAATCCACATGAATACTTTCGGTGGAATCTATCAAGTTAATAGGAGATTAACATGGCCCAAAAAAGTACCATTACACTTATCGCATTATTAATTTCATTACTAGGTAGCGGAGTCTTTGCAGGAGGAAAGATTGCCTATTTTGCGGCAGCATCTCAAAACGGATTCAATCAGGCTACTTATGAAGGCATACAGGAGATGGCAGCTGCCCGTGGCTATGAAACCGCCGTATTTGATGGCCAATTTGATGCTGCTGTACAATTTTCTCAGGTCGAAGATGTTTTGGCAAGTGGCAATTTTGACGGCTTCATTATTGCACCAAACGACAACGTAGGTATCGCTGGGGCAGTAGAACAGGTGATTGCAGCAGGCAAACCAATAGCAACTGTGCTGTTCCCCGTTGGCCCGGAAATGAATAGTTTGGAACCACAGGTTGAAGGGATTACTGCAACTGTTGCATCCCCACCCGTACCTGGTGCGACCATTCAAGCCGAAGGCGTAGTCGAATTTTGTGCCGACAAAAATCCTTGCAATGTCATTATATTGATTGGTGCCAAAATTTTCCCCTTCGACAATCTGCGACTTGAAACCTACCAATCTGTGCTCGCCCAACACGAAAATATCAAAGTCTTGGCTGTTGGCGAAGGATACTATTCGCCTGAAGTTGGACTTAATGCCATGACCGACATGCTGCAAGCTAACTCCGATGTTCATGCCGTTCTCTCCAACGCTGACCAGCAAATGGCCGGAGCAGATATTGCATTAGAAGCGGCAGGTTATAATGTTCCTGACCTTTATATCATGGGCGGTGGTGCTGCTCATGTCGCAATTGAAGCGATTCGCTCTGGACGCTGGGATGCAACACTGGCTTATTTTCCAAAAACAATGGGTGCATTGGCAATGGAACAAATTGCTAATGCCATAGAGGGTAAGCCGGTAAAAAACGCAATAAATATGGACGAGGAAGGACCTGTTCAGGCACTGATTGATAAATCTGTTCTGGATGCGAATCCCGATTTTGTGGCCGAGTGGCAACAGTAAAATATATTAGATTGAAAGGTAAATCCCCTCTTCCATTTTTCAGTAAGGGTTGCAGTGACTGCTCATTATCGTGTCTCCGCTGATATAGGCGGGACATTCACTGATATTGTGTATCAAGATATAAATACTGGAGCATGTGGTGCAACCAAAGTTCATTCCACACCAGAAAACCCTGCACTAGCAGTTCTGGAGGGTATCAATACTGCTTTATCTTCAGACGACCGAATTGATTTCTTTGTTCATGGAACGACTGTTGGACTCAATGCTCTCCTGACCCGGAGTGGAGCTAAAGTTGCCCTGTTGACGACACGAAATTTTCGTGATGTCTACACCATTCAGGGTAACAACCGGGGGGAAATATTTTCAATCCGATGGAATAAACCCGAACCACTTGCCACGCTAGAACACACTTATGTCGCAAGTGGCCGAATTGCATCCGATGGAACTGAGGTGGAACCTTTATCAGAAGAAGACCTTGAGGTTTTTGCTAGGGCGGCAAAAACAGAAGGTTACGAGACGGTGGCGATTTGCTTTCTATTCTCTTATGTAAATCCAAGCCATGAGCTCGCCGCAAAATCTTACCTTGAGAAACGACTGCCCGGTATTCCATCACCCTCTCCCATCAAGTCTCACCAGAATGGCGTGAGTTTGAACGTACCTCAACTACGGTGATGGACAGTTATTTGGCCCCTATAGTTCGCAAATACTTGGCTACTTTGATGAACGATTTGGGAGCACGTCTACCTAAAGGCCAAGGGCTTCACATCATGGAGTCCAATGGCGGTGTTATGAGCACAAAAACTGCTACCGAAAATGCCCTGCAGACTCTTCTATCGGGACCTGTTGGAGGAACCATTGGTGGCCGAACGTTAGCCCTTCAAACTGGACGCAAGAATCTGATCTGCGTCGATATGGGGGGCACCAGTTTTGATGCAAGTCTAATTATTGATGGCCAGCCCTCAAGATCTAACGAGACTGTACTTGAAGGTCTACCCATTCAGATGTCAGTTGTTGATATTCATATTATTGGTGCTGGTGGTGGATCATTGGCTTGGAAAGAAGCTGGTGCAGTGCGTGTTGGACCACAATCGGCTGGTTCAATACCAGGACCGGTTTGCTACGGTACTGGAGGTACAGAACCCACTGTATCGGATGCCAATCTTGTATTAGGTAGATTAAATAGTGCAAACTTTGTTGGTGAAATGGTTCTGAACACTGATGCGGCAACAGCGTCATTGGCGGAGATGGGAATGGAATTTAACATGACTGCTCCACAAATGGCGCAGGGGGTTGTCGATATAATCAATGCCAAGATGGCCGATGCGATTCGAACGATTACAATCAAGCGAGGCATTGATCCACGCGATTTTTCGTTAGTGGCATTTGGAGGTGCAGGACCTTCGCAAGCAGCGGCACTCGCAAAAGAGTTGCAAATCTCCGAAGTGCTTATTCCTGTTCATCCAGGCGCTTTTTCAGCTTGGGGAATGCTACAGACTGACATGCAACACGATTTTAAAGAAACGATGTACGGTTTCTGGGATCTTACTACACCTGACGCACTTACTGCGGCCTTCGCAGCATTAGAGGAAAAAGGTCGTACCTACATGCTTGCCGAGGATATAAGGGCTGAAAATATTCGGTTTGAGCGCGGAATTGATTTTCGCTATCACGGGCAAGAATATGTACTGACTATTCCCGTACCTGATGGCGTGATAAACATGAAAAAAATACGCCAGAGTTTTGATTTGGCTTATGATAAACAATATGGCCATTCCAGCCCTGAAGTTCGCGTTGAAATGGCCAATATCAGACTTGCGGTTATTGGAACTATTCCACGTCCGAACAATAATTCACCTTTAATTATAGAACCGAAACCAGAACGTAGCCGTCAAGTTTATTTCGACGGTGTACCACGATCAACACGAATTGTTGACCGAGCTAGCCTTGCAATCGGTGAATGTATAATTGGGCCAGCGATTATTGAAGAAGGTACTGCCACAACACTTGTGCCCCCAGAATGGAAGGTAGATATGATTGCCGGAGGGCATTTGGTACTGAATAAGGGAGAATAAACTTGAGCAAGGCAGATCCAATTACCACTGAAGTGGTACGCAATTTTGTAATCTCATGTGCTCAGGATATGAATGCATCACTTTGGAGATCGGCACATTCATCAGTAATCTACGAAGGTAAAGATAGCGCAGTTGCTCTCATGGATGAGCATGGCAATATGTTAGGGCAATCGACTGGTGTCCCGTTATTCATAGGGGCAATTGACGCATGTGTCCATATTGTAAAGGAATACTATCGTGATGACATTAATGAAGGTGATATCTTTATTATGAATGATAGCTACATGCAGGGTACACATTTACATGATGTCACTGCAGTGGGGCCGATCTTTCACCAGGATGAACTTGTCGGCTTTGGAGCAGCTCGTGCCCACTGGGGAGATATCGGTGCAATGGATCCAGGATCTGTAATGGGATCGACAAACATCTATCAAGAGGGTATTCGTCTTGGGCCAACCCGCATCATCACTCGGGGTAAAGAGATTAGGGAATGGTTCGATCACTTGCGACTTAACACTCGTCTGGAAGATGCGACTATAGGCGATTTAAGCGCTCAAATTGCTGCTATCCGGACCGGTGAACGTCGTTTGGCTCAACTACTAAATCGCATTGGTACATCAGTTTATCGCAACGCTTGTCAAAATATTTTTAAACAATCTCGCCAAATGGACCGTGAAGCTATTGCTGCCATTCCCGATGGTACTTGGTCACGCCAAGGCTATTTAGACGATGATGGGGTTGGCACTGACCCTGTTAAAGTCTGCCTGACACTGACCATTTCCGGAGAGCAATTGAAGGTGGACTTGACTGGAACTTCAGGTCCTGTACCCGGATCTATCAATTGCGGGATCAAACAGACAGAGTCGCTGCTTCGATTGGCTTATAAAACAATGATTAATCCAGAACGAGCAATCACTGGAGGTTCATTTGAAACCATGGAATTTCATGTTCCTGACAATTGTATGTTCAATGCTGCTGAACCTGCGGCGTGTGAATGGTATTTTACAGGGCTTGGACTTTTAGCTGACCTCTTTATTTCTTGCATATCCGAAGCAGTACCTGAACGTTCCACTGCTGCACATTACGGCGATAGTATGGTAGCGGGATTTTTCTCGGTTGATCCTGAGCGAGGACAATGGATTGCGATTGAAGCTACTGCTGGCGGTTGGGGTGGTCGTGCCGACAGTGATGGGGAAAGTGCATTGATCAACCTGGTCAATGGCGGTTTTCGTAATATTCCGGCAGAAGTTTATGAGACTAAATTTCCTGTTCGTGTTGAAGAATTCGCTATTCGCACCGATAGCGGCGGTGCAGGAAAATATCGTGGTGGTTGTGGTGTGATTCGGCGTTACAAAATGCTTGAAGATTGCCATGGGGCTTTGTGGTTTGAAAGATCGAAAACACCGGCATGGGGGCTTAATGGTGGTGAAAATGGTACTGGCCCATTTATTGAAATCACCCATCCAGATGGTCAAGTTGAGAATATTTTTAAAATGCGGGCACGACTCTGTTTGGCTGGTACAATTATCGAAACAATGACCGGAGGTGGAGGGGGTAATGGGAATCCAAAAGCGCGAACTTTTGAAAACATATCATGTGATGTAGCACGTGGCTTTGTAAGTCGAGAAGCAGCTAGAATCCATTATGGTGTAGTAATTAGTGATACAGGTGAAGTTGATAAAACTGCATCTGAACCTCGTGTAAAATGATTGATGGAAACAGCGCTACAAGCCAAAGGGCAAAATCTTCAAAGCAACTGTTTTTTAGTGATAAGATGCCCCGTCTATCTCTAGCTCAAAATGATATCACATGTGAATCAGCCTCTCACGCTAGAACTATGTGAGATTTTAGTCTCTCATGCGTATTTTGGTTATTTAGTGTCATTCAAGATTCTATGACTTGCGTCCAAAAGCGCTAATTCCGATTGCCGCTAGAATGACAAGACCAGTCGTTAAATCCCGAAAAAATGGATCTGCATTTAGAATGTTAAATCCATTGTTGATGAGAGCCAAAAGAATAACACCGGCAATTGAACGCCAGACAGCACCGCGTCCGCCATAAATACTAGTACCACCCAAGATTACTGCAGCAATAGCTTGTAATTCCATCCCAGTTCCTGCCGAAGCTTGACCCATTGAAATTCTGGAAGTGGCAATTGATGCTGCTAAACCAGCCGCAAAACCGGCCGTTGCAAATGTACTGGTCTTTATCCAACGGGTTCGAATTCCAGAAAGAATAGCGGCTTCCTCGTTCCCTCCAACCGCAAATATCTTTCGTCCCAGCGAAGTTCGGGTGAGTAAGAAGGTAAGCAGCACTGCAAAAACAGCCGTAACCCAAATAGAAGTATAAATGTCAAATATTTTGCCGCGCCCCAACCATGTAAACTCGTCCATTCGCACCGGAATTAACCTGCCATCAGAAATTACGATGGCAGTGCCGGTGAATATCAGACTAGTTGCAATCGTAGCTAGGAATGAATGCACATTAAGAGTTGTAATTATGACTCCATTTATAGTACCGAGCGTCAAACCAATAATGGGAGCAGCGATTAGTCCAACAGCAGGATGTACGGCCAAGGCAAGCCAAGCTGAACAGACAGCTCCCATGGAGAAAATTCCCCCAACTGAAAGATCAAAGCCTCCCGCAATAATTACCAGAGTCATCGCTGCGGCAATAATCATAAGAGGTGCACTTTGGTTTAGGATATTCAATACGTTTCTTGTTGTCAGAAAACTGTCAGACAAAAGAGATAATGCAATAACAAGAGTAACCACCATGATAAGGACTGCGTAGGATTGCAAGAATCTCAAAATTGAATGTTGGTTCATAAAATTTTCTTTCTGATCCCGTTTATTGGAAACTAAAAAGTGTATTTAATACGTCTCTTTCTGTAGTCTCGTCGGGTAAAATTTCTGCTTTAATTTGTCCGTCATTTACAAGATAAGCCCGATGGGCTAATCCTAAGACCTCTTCAATTTCGCTGGAGATAAGAATAAAGGATGCACCGCTTGCAGCGAGTTCAACAATTGAACGGTGAATCTTTTCCCGGGCTCCTATATCAACGCCACGCGATGGTTCGTCTAGTATGACAATTTTGGGAGACTCAGCAAGCCACTTGCCTATCAAGATCTTTTGCTGATTGCCTCCAGAATAATTTGTTACATCACCGTCAATCACGGTTGGCCGGATGTCAAAAAAATCTATGATTTCTTCAGTCTTTGATCGCTCTTTCTGGGTCAAAATAACTCCACCTGCTGTATAAGATTGAAGGTGTGGTAGAGTGACATTAGATCTTACCGGTAAGGTCATAACTAGTCCTTGTCCTCGTCTGTCCTCGGGAACCATGACAAGACCTCGCTCAGTAGATTTGGCAGGTGTTCTGTTTGAATAATCTGAAGTATATAATTTTACCTTACCATCTGTGCTCGTATCAGCTCCAACAAGAGCGCGAACGATTTCTGTTCGGCCACTTCCAACAAAACCGATGAGTCCGACAATTTCATTTTCATGGACCTCGAAAGTAACATTTTTTGTACCGTTTGGCGATGTCAGTCCACTGACATCCAATATTTTTTTTCTGGTCGTTGGAGGCGATTTTTTCGGATACTGAGTCTCGGTTTGGCCTGTGCCAAGAATCGCTGCCACCAAGTCTGGTTTAGAGATCTTATTTCGTTCTAGCGTAGCAACATGAGACCCATCTCTCAAAACGGCGATACGGTCACATACATCAAGAATATCGTCAAGAAAGTGAGAAATATAGATAATTGCAGTACCTCTTTCTTTCAGTTTCTTCATAATCTCATGGAGTTGTGTGATTTCGTCTTTGGAGAGTGAAGAAGTAGGTTCATCCATCACAATCATCTGTGCTTTTCGGGCTAATGAACGAAGTATTTCAACTTTTTGCTGATCAGCGATTGGAAGATCTGAAGTTACAATTGCTGGATTTAAGAAAAAACCTGTCTCCGACATCAACTGTTTAAGTCTTTGTCTCTCGTTCGGCTTTAAGATGCCAAACTTGGTGTCTTCAAACCCCAAAAATACATTCTGTGCAACGGTTAGTGCAGGAACAATCTGAATTTCTTGGTGCATCATGGCAATGCCGTGATTAAGTGCGGTATGTGCCTTCCAGCCCGATACATCTTCACCACCGGCATATAGAACGCCTTCGCTTAATGAATAGTATCCACCCAGAACCTTACCCAAAGTCGACTTTCCGGCACCGTTTTCTCCAACAAGGCCAAGAATCTCACCATGGTTGACTTCAAGAGTAACACCGCGGAGCACGCTAACACCACTAAAGGAAACTCCAATGTTATCGGCTCTCAACAGTGGAGCTTTCGAGGACATCAAACAAACTCCATTAGTTTTGATTGATAACGACCAACTCTTAATTGAACACTGTTAGTTCCAATCCGAGCAACTTTATCAGCAATTAGCGAAATGCAATCTTTTTGCAAGAGTTTTTCCAGCGATACTTTTATTCAAACGATCAATGATTTGATTTAACAAGTGAATTATTATTTTTTGCGGTCTAAGATGACTCTGGCCCGGTACAATTTTTTCATTGGTGTGAAGAAAAGCAGTGGAATTGTCCAAAGCTACTATTGAACGTTACCTAAATTGAGCTCATTTTGATACCCGCTAAAGAAGAAAACACCTGACACAAAAAAATGCTGAGACCAGTATTTCTTAGTGGAGAGGGAAATTAGACCTTTGAATATCAAGCAGGAAATCCTCGGGAGTTTCAAGACCAAGGGAAGAGTCTTTAACTTGGCGGCCCTGGAAGTGTACTTAAGACGGCAAGAAAACAAGAGCAGACCATCATTAATATATAATCTGGTGACAACCTGAGTAGTTCCAATTACATTTGATTTTATAAATATACAGCAAAATAATAATGAGTTAATAGTGATGCATAATCTATAAATACAGTAGTTATTTCATCAATAATGAATAGTTATGATGATTGAACTAATGGTGTGGCTTCGTTGCCTAATTCTCATTTACCATTGAGTGATAGTTCAACAAAAAAACAAGCTACTTGAAAATCCTTGTAGTGATTTTCAGCAACTCTTTGAGCCTCGGGATCTATTCCCCATTTCTTCTCCTGCCACTCCTCATCAATTCTTGATAGCTTCCAAATATGATCCTTGGAACCAAATCCATAGAGGTAGCTAAAGCTTAGTACCAGTGAGCCTAATAAAGGTACCAGTTCGCTGAAGCCGCACAGCAGAAAATTGTCAAATGAATGAATCTTTTTCGAAAATGCATCAATCGCTAGTGAATTTTGTTCGAAAGGAATAATCCCCTCACCAGTTTTCATTCTGATGGATAATTTCTTTTCCAGTAGGGTAATAACCGGATCCCAATGTTTTGATTGCCATTTGATAAGTTCTGGCGGGGATGTTGCTCGATAGCAGACAAGGTCAGTATGTCCGTAATTCAAAAGGGTATCCACAATTTCGTTTCGGGTATCCGGTATCCGGTCAATTGTGGTATTTGTTCGCCTGGTAAATGGCATGGTTGCAGGGTTGATTTTCTGTTCCTGGTTTTGAAATTCCTCAAACATTTTTTCGGCAAGGGATAGATGGGAAACAACTAGGGGATTCTTACCAGGTGTCATGGCAAATTTTCCATCAAGTTGGATGCCAAAACCAGTTGATAATTCAATTACCCTGACTTCTTTCCAAAATTTTCGACCGGCCCACTCATTCATTGGTAAATCCAGGTTTTCAGTTGCTCGTATCAGGAAGGCTTTTCAAATCCCACTCCAAATAGGTGGCAAGTTCATGGAAATGGCTTGGCACCTCGGCCTTGATTGTTATTTCCTTTTTTAAAAAAGGGTGGTGAAAGCGTAAACTACGGGCATGCAAAAACATGAGTGAATCTAGTTTTTGAGCTTGAATTTCAAACGGAAGATAGGAATGGGATGGAACGGTTGAATATTTCTTATCGCCCAGTATAGGATGATTTATAGAGGATAAATGAACCCTCAACTGGTGAGTTCTACCAGTCTGTGGCGATAATAAAACGAAGGATAATAGTTTTCCAAATGTGAGTTGAACAGAATATTTGGTCAAGGCCGTCTTGGCAGTGTTCTCAGCTTGTAGGTCTCGTGTGCTTACATTTGTCATTCTGCGATTAGATTGTGAACTGTCTTTAACCAAAGATGATTTAATTTCGCTGTTTCGAGGATTTGGAACCCCAAGGGCAACAGCCCAATAAGACTTGATTACATTTTTTGTTTGAAATAACTTCATCATTTCTCTGGTTGCAATCAGGGATTTACCCGATATCAAAACCCCAGATGTATCTTTATCAAGTCTGTGAATCAGACGTAATTGATCTACCTTTTTTGTTAGTGCTAGATGGTTTAGATACTTGTCAATGTGCCCTCTTTGTTTAGTTCCACCCTGAGTTGCTATTCCCGGGGGTTTATTTACAGCAACCAGATAATCATCTTCGTAAATGATTCTGCTGTTAAGTTGGCTGATAACGGTACGATCATAATTACTCAGGACACCGGGTTTGTCGATTTCAAAATTTGAAGATCCCAAGGTGGTTGGTAGGGATATAACCTGCTCGGGAACCAATCGAAAGGATGGTTTGACCTTCTTGCGATCAACCTTCACTGAGCCCTTGCGACACATCTTTTCAATTAGCGATTGCGGGAGTTTTCCATATTTCCTTCGGAGCCACCTGTCTAGCCGTTGGTCGGCCTCATCAGTTTCGACCACAACACTTTTGAAATTTGTCAACGAAACCAAACCCTGACTAAAAACATACCCAGAAAAAGAGCAGAAATAGCCAATACAACCGAAACCATGGCGTAAACAAGTGCCATGTCCAATTTGCCATTACTGGATAACTGCCAAAAGTCATTGGAAAATGCAGAAAAGGTCGTGAAACCGCCAAGAAAGCCTGTAATCAGAAAAGGTGAATATCGTTCCGGTATTGTTAGATTCTCTAACATCAAGGCGATTATGAATCCCATCAGCAAGGAGCCAAATATATTGACGAATAAAGTACCATAGGGAAATTGCTTCCCCATGATTGTAAAGACACCCAACGTGACCAGATATCGCGATGTGGCACCAAGAGCTCCCCCAATTGCTATCTGAATTAAAGTCCCCATCATGGTTCGGATATGCCACCTTTTTCCTTGGCAATACGGGCTCTCAATTGCTCAAAATATTCTAATCTCTTAGCCATGGTTTGTTCGAAACCCTTCTCCAGGGGTTTATAGTATTTTACCCTGTTAAAACCCTCAGGAAAATAGTTTTGTCCAGAAAAACCATGAGGGACATCTGGGTCGTATTGATAATCCTTACCATACCCAAGTTGCTTCATAAGCTTGGTAGGGGCGTTGAGAATGTGTTTGGGTGGTACAAGGGATCCTGATACCTTAGCATCTTTAGTGGCTGATTTATACGCTACATAACTGGCGTTGGATTTTGGTGCCAAAGCCAGATATATGACAGTTTCAGCAATGGCCAGTTCGCCTTCTGGACTTCCCAGCCTTTCATAGGCAACCCAGGAGTTAATTGCCAGTTCTAGCGCGTCTGGATCAGCCAGACCAATGTCTTCAACGGCCATTCGTGTAATTCTTCTTAAAAGGTAATTTGGGTCTTCTCCTCCATGCAGCATACGAGCCAACCAATAGAGAGCGGCGTCTGGATCAGATCCTCTTACGGATTTATGCAGAGCGGATATCAGGTTATAATGCCAATCACCGGATTTATCAAAGGACGTTGCTCTCTGCGACATGTACAAGGGTAACTCGCCAGCATCCAGGTTTTTTTCCAATTTCAAATCGTAAATCTGTTCAATATTGTTCAAAAGACTCCTTCCATCGCCATCTGCCATTCCGAGTAACCAAGTTCGGGCCTCATCAGTTAAGGGTAGGGTAGTTCCGAGGTTTTGTTCTGCTCTTTTTGCCAGCTTCTCAAGGTCTGTCAGAGAAAGTCGAGATAGATTCAACACCCTTACCCGAGACAATAGGGCGGGATTAATTTCAAAGGAGACATTTTCAGTGGTGGAACCAATTAACTTTATGGTTCCATCTTCTACATAGGGCAGGAAACCATCTTGTTGACTCTTGTTGAATCGGTGGATTTCATCAACGAAAAGGACTGTACCTTTACCCGATTTCCATTGATCCCTAGCTGTTGCAAAGATTTTTCTCAACTCAGCGGTATTGGAAAATACTGCACTGATCTGAACAAAGTTATAATCTTTTTTTTGAGCAATTAAACGAGCAATTGTTGTTTTACCTACGCCTGGGGGGCCCCAAAAAATAATTGAGGGAAGGTTTGCCGAGGCCAACATATTATTAATTGGCTTGTCTTTTCCAATGAGATTTTCATGGCCAATTACTTCTTCTAAACTATTGGGGCGGAGACGGTCTGCCAATGGGCGTAATGTCGTCGACAAATCATTTTGGTTTTCTATCTGGTCAAGAAGACTGGTCACGGCAATTGAAAGGGGACGCTATCCCCTATAGGATTAAATAGTTGGAACTTCAGATCTTTTGATCTTGTCGTGTAATCTACACCATCATTTCGTGAAACAAAATGCAAAAATTTGCTGTGCTGTCTCCTTTAAAGGGATATTCTCAAACACATTCGGCCGGATATTTACAGTGCCGAATTGTTAGGAATCCTCAGCCTCCTGTTCTGCAATCCTTTCGCGGTCTGCCCTACCCTTTTCCTCAGGATCCCTGTCAACAAGTTCAATGATAGCCATGGGTGCACGGTCACCGTAACGGAAACCTGCCTTGATTACTCTTGTATATCCTCCATTGCGATCCTGATATCGGGGACCAAGAACCTCAAATAGTTTCTTGGTATGCTTTGATTGCTTGAGTTTGGAATTAGCTATTCTTCTGGCATGCAAATCGCCCTTCTTACCCAAGGTAATCAGTTTTTCAACAATCCTCTTCAGTTCTTTTGCTTTTGGTAGGGTAGTCTTTATTTGTTCGTGTTCAATCAGAGATCCAGCCATATTGGAAAACATGGCTTTTCTATGCTCACCGGTTCTGTTAAGATACCTGTATCCTCCGCTGTGTCGCATGATGTTTACCTTATATTGTGTCCAATAAGAATTATAGTCCTTGGAAAGGGAATCACAATTCCCTTTCTTCCACTTCTTTCGAAAGTTTTTCGATGTTTTCTGGTGGCCAATCAAAAATATCCATTCCGAGGGACAGTTCCATTTGTGAAAGAATAGCCTTTATTTCATTCAAAGATTTCCTACCAAAGTTAGGCGTCTTCAACATTTCCTGTTCCGATTTCTGGACCAAGTCACCAACATAGATTATATTGTCATTCTTGAGGCAATTGGCCGATCTGACTGAAAGTTCCAGCTCGGTAACCTTCTTGTAGAGATTGGTATCAACCTGGGTTTCTGGAACTTCTTCATCTTGCATGGATTTTGTTGGTTCATCAAAATTAATGAAGATCTGGAAATATTCCTGGACAATTCTGGAAGCATAGGCAATGGCATCCTTAGGGGTTATTGACCCGTCAGTCTCGACATTAAGGATCAATCGGTCATAGTCCAAAATCTTTCCTTCCCTTGCCGGCTGAACTTTATAGGAGACCGTTTTCACTGGAGAAAAGATTGCATCGATGGGAATAAAATTAATGGCTGCATCTGCTGGCTTGTTCAATTCAGCTGGTACATACCCTTTTCCAACTCCAACCGTAATTTCCATTTGAATGGATGCATCCCTGTCCAAATGACAGATGACATGTCGGGGGTTGAGTATTTCAACACCTGTTACCTGATTAATCATTCCTGCTGTAACTTCACCAGGCTGGGATGATTTCAACAACAGTTTTCGAGGTTTACGATCATCGGATTTAACAACGACACCCTTCAGGTTGAGCAAAATGTCGATTACATCCTCCCGAATGCCAGGTATGGGAGAAAATTCCTGTACGACATTCTCAATTTCAACTCCGATAATCGCGCTTCCTCGCAAGGAAGACAACAAGACCCTGCGCAAGGCATTACCAATGGTCAGTCCGAAGCCTCTTTCCAGAGGTCCGATTTCCAGAGTCATCTGATTTGGATTGCTTCCGGCCTTCTCCTCCAATGAAGGGGAGATAAGTTTTTCCCAGTTATCTTGGAACATAGATTAGCCTCCATCCTTTTTCCCGGTGGTTCCAGCACCAGGAATGTCTCGAATAACTAAATTAGGTTTGAATGAGAAGAACGATTAAACTCTTCTTCTTTTTGGTGGGCGGCAACCATTGTGAGCAATAGGTGACACATCCCTGATTGACGTGATTTCGAATCCAACAGCGGCTAATGAACGTAGTGCGCTCTCCCGACCTGAACCCGGTCCCTGAACTTTTATTTCAAGGGTTTTTACACCGTGCTCCTGTGCCTTTCTACCAGCGTCTTCAGCGGCCAATTGTGCTGCATAGGGGGTAGATTTTCGTGAACCCTTGAAACCGACAGTTCCTGCCGAAGACCAAGCGATCGCATTACCCTGGACATCTGAAATCAATATTTTTGTATTGTTGAAGGAGGAGCTCACATGCGCCACTCCGACCGCGATATTCTTGCGTTCTTTTCTCTTTAGACGGGGCTTTTCACGAGCCAAGACACATCTCCTTTATTTCTTCTTGCCGGCTATGGGTCTGGCCGGTCCTTTTCTTGTTCTGGCATTCGTATGGGTTCTTTGTCCCCTGACAGGAAGTCCTCGGCGATGTCTAAGACCCCGATAACATCCAAGATCCATCATCCGCTTGATATTCATTTGAACATCCCTGCGCAAATCGCCTTCAACCATATAGTTCTGATCAATGTGCTCGCGAAGTTCCTTGACATTAAGGTCGGTAAGTTCATTAACCCTGGCGGATTGTTTTATCCCCACAGCATCACAAATGCTCTGTGCCGATTGGTTTCCAATACCATAGATACTGGTTAAGGCGATAGGAACTCTTTTCCTCGCTGGTATATTTACGCCCGCAATTCGTGCCATTCTAACTCCTAGAACTTACTACTATCGCACCTTGATTCATAGAATCAGTTAGTGGTGGATTGGTTTATATTGAAAAGACTTGTGAAAAAACAAGCCCAGTCAGCAAAAAAACAGCCAAAACTCCAATAAAAACAGAGTGTGACCATATATTTAGACTTTTTTTAGAGTCAAGGACATACCCTGCAATTTACGGAATACCTAAAACCGACAGGGCCTGAAAAGGCCCTATCGGGTCAGAACGATTTTAAATTACAACTTAGTTTTGAGCTAAGAAGTTTCCGGTTCGGCCATTGGTGCACTGCTGACGGCACTGGAATCCTCGGCAAGTGATTTCACTAGGCCCCAGGCCATGAATAGCATGATTACCGATATGGGCAGCGCTGCCGCTATTGAAGCAGTTTGAAGTGCTCCCAAACCTCCAGCCATTAAAAGAACTGCTGCTACAAAACCTTCCCCCAGTCCCCAAACGATTCTGAATCTTTGAGGCGGATTATCATCTCCCATCGAAAGCATGGTGGTAATAACTAGGGTTCCCGAGTCCGAAGAGGTGATAAACCAGGTAGCCAACAAAAGAGTGGCCAGAGCAGACATTGCCCAATTCAATGCTGAAATTGTTGTCAGATTATCAATTGCACCGTACAGAGCCCCCGGCAAGTTCCAATTCATGACGATGTCAATGATTCCAGCAGTACCAACTCCTCCTTCCGCGGTCAATTCCATGTAAATAGCGTTTCCACCGAACATGCAAAGCCAGAAGAAAGCAATTGTGGTGGGTACAAACAGGACACCGACCATGAATTCTCTTATCGTTCTTCCACGGCTGATTCTGGCAATAAACATTCCCACAAATGGTGCCCATGAAATCCACCATCCCCAATAGAAGATGGTCCAGCCACCCTGCCAGGCAATCGTTTCCTCAGTTCCAGCTGTCCAGAAGCCCATTGGAAGTACATTCCAAAGATAATCACCAAGTGATGTGACAAAGAAACCCATTAACCATTGTGTCGGCCCCCAGAACAGAAAGAAGCCTAAAAGGACAACCGAAAGCCAAATGTTCCATTCGGAAATAATTCTAATGCCATTTCCAACCCCGGAAACTGCAGAAAAGGTAGCAATGATGGAAATAACAACAATAAGGATGATTTGTGTTACTATTCCTGGATCAATACCAAAAAGAACGTTTAATCCTGTTGCCATTTGATTGACGCCCAATCCCAAAGAAGTTGCAACACCGAAAACTGTTCCAAACACGGCCAAAAGATCGACTGCATGACCTATGGGTCCATATATTTTATCTCCGATAATTGGGTACAGAGCTGACCGAAGGGTTAGGGGTAGTTTTTTCCGAAAGCCGAAATAGGCCAAACAAAGTCCAATTAATACGTAAATTGCCCAGCCATGGAAACCCCAGTGGAAGTATGTGGTACGCATGGCAAATACGGCCCTTTGCTGATCCAGCGCAACTGCACCGGCAGCGTCAGCATGAGGATTGTTCGGATAACCAAATCCCCCTGAGTTATCAAAGTAGAATATTGGTTCTGCAACACCAAAAAACAGAATACCTATTCCCACACCAGCGGAAAATAACATGGCAAACCACGAAAAGTTGCTGAATTCAGGTTTTGAATTGTCGTCTCCTAATCGAATTGATCCGTACTTGGAACACATGAGGAAAATACAAACCAGAAAAATTACAATCGCCACTAGGATGTAATACCAACTAAGAGTTGCTTCTACCCAACCCCTTACAGCAGAATAAATGCTGTTGGCTAATTCAACATTGAGAATTGTGAAAACCACAAAACATACAACCATTGCTTTAGCAGCTATACCCATCCCGCTATGAAGGCCTTTCATTATGCCTTCAGTGGCAACCAAGTTTCTATTGGGTGATTCATTCATTTTCTTCTCCCTTTTAGCTAGGAAGAAGACCTTGATTCCAGAAAGGACCTCTTCCCGCTTCCCAATACCAAAATAGCTTTATTAAAATTCCAAAAAAGGAACTGGATTACTTAATAATCCACTTTAAGAAAAATTAATTTCAAAATCTTGGATGCTTAATTTTAAAGGTAATAATAGCACAAAATATTTCAGAATGCTTATTTCACTGAAAAAATACTGAAAATATTCTCTTTCTCAACCAAACGGTTCCTTCAAGGCAGTGGTGGTCAAACCAAACTGTTTAACATTTTGTGCAATAAAGCTGCCATTAAACATAAGGTTTAAGGTCTGGTAAAGAAAGGACAGGAACTGGTGGAAAAATGTCAGACTTAAAAAATATTGTTTACAAGAATTATGGTCACAGACAAATGTTCAAAATGGTACTCCAATAGCACGAGTCAAAAAACATACAAATGGTGAACTACACTTAAGAATTTCAGCAAAACGCTCCGGGAAATGAGAGCTTGTAATTTCACTATCCTCCAAATGTCTTATTAGTATAAAGTTCTTGCGTTTGAGATCCTCTATCTGTGGATGCAGGGGATCGTAGCCCCGTGGGGGCCGTTTAAGTGCTTCTCCGGAAAACTCAAATGTAGCCTGAAATTTTTTTTCTCCAAGGATTTCAACCCAATTCTTAGGTTTCGCAACAATTGCATCCCTGATTTGCTTGAGGGCAACTCCATCGGGTCTCCAAATTCCACATCCAGCAAAACAATTCCCGGGTTCAAGATGAAGATAGAATCCAGGTGCGTGTACATTCTTGGCCTCAACATGCCGAAAATGCACTCCTGCATTGGTCTTATATGGTTCCTTGTTTTTGGAAAACCGAATATCGCGGTATATTCTGAATAAAGAACCACCATTCGATCGTGCATCAGCTAAAAAATGTGGGCTGATTTTGCCAAGGGGTTCGCTGAAGTGGAAAATAAAATCAAGCAAAGGATCCCGAACTTCAGAAATATAACGTACTTTATTTTCAGCAAACCAGGTCCTGTTATTATTTGTTTTGAGATCAATCAAAAAATCAAACAAAGATTGGTTTATGGGGTTTTTAAATGTCTTCATTTCTCAACCTCCCACCTGGAAATATACGCACAATTGGAACAAATTATCGGTAGGTTTAGTCATTCAATGGGAATTTAATTGGATAAAGTGTATCTACTAGACGTATAATATCAAGTGGAATGATTTGATTTCAAACTTGAATTATTATGATTTCCAAAATCATCTGCGAGTTTCACGAGAGCACGCTTTATCTCACTTGATACCAAGCGTGTAACCGCGGTTGGCAAAGCGCGTGGTGAAGTAATCAGACTAAGGTGAATTGACGACGTTCGATCATAAACCAATGGAACAGCAACCAACTTGCCTTTGACAATTTCTTGTTCAAAAGCCAAACGTGTATAAAAGGCCAGTCCTGTTCCACAAAGAAGTAGATTTTTAAGCAGAGTCAGGCTGTTGGATGTCAGTACGGGCACGTGTAAATGTTTGAATTTTTCCAAATCTTCACCCAGGAATAGACGCATGGGGGCTGAATTTTCCTGATATACAAACCTGTACCCGGAACATTGGTCCAGGGTCAAACTTTTCTCTGAAGCTAGTGGGTGGTCTGGTCGCATGATTACCACGAAAGGACAAGGTATGTTTTGAAGAACCTTGATTCCCTTTATCTCCAGGGCATTGAAAGTTAGCCCGAAATCCGCATTGCATGCTGCGACCTGTTGCGAGACCTCCATGGGGTCTCCAGCAACTACACGAAAGGTAATTTCCGAATGCTGATCTGCAATTTTTGCTATCAGTTCTGGCAGAAATTGTACAGTAAGGCTATTTAGTGTCGCAATAGTAACTAGACCACTAACCGTACCGCCAAGATTCTTGATATCTCCCTTTAATTGGTCGTACCCACGCAGTGTGTCCTTGGCATGATGTACAGCCAACCGCCCCGCCTCAGTAAGATGCGTACCGGTTCTATCACGTTCGAAAAGGCGAACGCCCAACCGTTCTTCAGCCTTCTGAATCTGTCTGGTAACCGCGGAAGGTGAAATATGTAACCGTTCCGCAGCCTCACGGATAGTAAGGCTTTCCGCCACCATCACAAGACAACGAAGGGCGGTAGCGTGCATTATTTTGCTACATTATTGGGTTGCCAACTGGTTACCATGGGATGATCAAGATCAGTACGAAATTCATCTGTCAGGCCACCAGGTTGACCCCAACCGGTCACTTCCTCACCAAAAAATTCTTCGTTAATTCTGGTGAATTTCAACCAATGTTCAGGCAAATCATCTTCATACATGATTGCGTCAACGGGGCACACTGACTCGCAGATTGCACAGTCAATACATTCATCAGGTTGAATGTAAAACATTCTTCCACCTTCATAAATACAGTCAACCGGACAGACATCTGTACACACTCCATCCTTGACATCAATGCAAGTCTCCGCGATCACATATGCCATTTCGAAATTAGCGCCCCTTCCAGACAGGTAACCTTTTCTCTTGAAATGCTTTGACCCCCTCATGACCGTCTTCACTTCTAAGGGCAGCAACCAGAGCATCAGATAAATGTCTCCTTGCCTCATGGATTTCCATACCGGAAGTGTCATAAACACAACGCTTTATGGCCTTAAGACTTAGTGGCGCACATGACAATATGTCGTTGACCCACTTATCTGCGGCGTTATCCAGATGATCATCAGGTACAACTTCGTTCACTATACCCCATTCAGCAGCTTCCTTGGCAGTAATTCGCCGGCCAGTCAGCATTAGACCCATGGCCAGATTGCGTGGGACAATTCTCGGTAGAACGATCATTCCGTCAAGGGGAAGTCTACCTACACGTGGTTCAGGTAAACCGAATGATGCAGATTCAGCGGCGATGATTATATCACAGCCAAGAACCGTTTCAAATCCTCCACCCAAAGCCAAACCGTTAACTTTGGCCACAAGCGGAACATTCAATCTTCCGCCACAAGCGATACCGGAGAACCCATGGCGATTGGTTTGCGCCCAATATTCAACACCCTCTGGTCCATCCTCCTTCATATCCGCACCGGCACAGAAAGCTCTTCCGGTACCAGTCAGAACTGTACAGCGTATATCTTCCCTTCGGTTGATTTCAGACCAGATTTCATTAAGATGGTCGAAAGTTGACTGATCAACAGCATTCAAGCGATCCGGTCTGTTTAGCGTGACAAGCGCTACCTGGTCGGTAACCTCAAAATTCACACTCACTATACTGCCCTTTCGACAAGTTCACCGAGAACTTCCTCAGTGTGTTCACCAAGCTTGGGGGGAGCCTGCCTGACATTTACAGGGGCCATAGACATATCTATCGGTGAACCAACAAGTCGAACAGGTCCAGCCTCAGTGGCTGGCAGGTCCATGATCATTCGGTTACATTCTGTTTGTGGATCCTCAAGTGCCTCTGTAAGTGTGTTTACCGGTGCACAAAGAATATCGACATCATCAAGTTTTTGTAGCCAGTGAGATGTCGAATTGGTAGCGAAACGTTCACGGAAAATTTTCTGCAGCTCATCACGGTTTTCAAATTGTCGTTCCAGAGTTGAATATTTTTCCTGCAAGGAAAGGTCTTCAAGATCCAATGCCTCACAAATACTCATTAGAGGGTTTTGCTTGAAAGCACCGATCATCACGATGGCACTGTCAGTTGTCTCAAATACCCCAGATAGTGGCATTGCAGCCCAATTCAGTTCCTTACCCCGCATCATCAATACAGCAGCTTCCTGCATTTGCATGGTAAGCATTGAATTGAAAAGAGAGACTGAAACGAGTTGGCCCTCACCGCTCTTTTCCCTCTGCATCAGAGCCAGCAGGATACCCTGTACGAGGTGCATTCCTGCAGAATAATCGGCGAGTGCTGTTGGATAGATAGCAAGAGGCTGCCTGTTGTCAGCTCTCCGGTGCATGGCTCCACTCATGGCCTGGGCAAGTACGTCCTGTCCACCCTTGTTTACATACGGACCCTTGAGGCCAAATCCAGTACCTACAGCAAAAATGATGCGTCGATTAATTCGCTTCAGGTCCTCATAACCAAGCCCCATACGTTCCATCACACCTGGTCGAAAATTGTTAACCACAACATCTGCCGATTTCGCAAGCTCAAGAACAGCCTTGCGGCCTTCCTCAGACTTTAGATTCAGAGTAATACTACGCTTGTTTCGGTTTAGACTTGAAAAGACAGGATTATTTCCGCCGTCCGGGTCTTCACCAATGCTCCAACGGGACAGATCCCCCAGCCCATCTCTTTCAATTTTAATTACATCCGCGCCGTAGTCACCAAGCATTTGAGTACAACACGGCCCCAGCATCACCTGGCTGAAGTCCAGAACCCTTACTCCTGCAAGTGGCAGGTCTACAGAATTATTGGTCAAATTTACATCCATCATGCTACCACCGAAAGTTTTGCGTTGGCAGCTGGTTGATCTCCAGGATCTGCCCCTTGTGCCCTCATGGCCTGTTGAATTTTACGAGGCTCAACATCGCGAACCTTTATGCCTGATTGTAGTGCCAACACTGATGCAACACCTGCAGCTTCACCCATTGCCATACAAGGAGGAATTTCACGACTGAGTTTTTGAGCTGATGAGGTAGCTGAATAGTGCCTGCCTGCCACAAGAAGTTGATCAACTTTTTTTGGTAATAATGACCTGTAGGGGGTATAGTAGTCACGACCACGGCATATGGTGTCTGAAAAGTGCAGTCGAGTCATGATGTCCTGTTTGGTAACGACATATTCACCTTCCAGAAGGCGTGTTTGACGAACCCCTGTCTGTGGTGCGAAATCCACGAAATGGGCATTCTCGAAACCAGGTACCTTTTGGCGTGCAAATTCCAGTAACGTCTGCATCCTCTTGCGCCCTTCAAATTCAGCAGCGGTGAGATCATCCACGTTAAGCCCGTCGAATCCGGTCATGTGGGGACAATTGCACCAGACAATGCCCGGTAGAGGTGTTTTCAACCACCAATAATCCCAACATCCTCTGATTATCTTTTTCGCCTCTTTCTCTAATGCCAAAAACTTTTCCGGTTCTTCATGCTGAAACCGTTCGGCGGCCTCGGTGTCTACATTACCCATGCGTGAGACAGTTGTGACGATATAAGAACCATCTGCAAAAGGAGCACCGGCACTTGCGGCAACATCAAGATCTCCCGTAGCGTCTATAATCATTTTTCCACGAATCGCTTGAGCACCTTGTTTGGTTTCGACAATTACACCACTTGCACAGCCATCCTCAACTATTGTTGACTGGAACCAGCTGTGTAGCCGAAGCTTGACACCCGCGGCCTCAACCATGTCAAGTGCTGCTTGTTTGAAACCATCGGGGTCAAATGCGGCAGCAAAAACGACTGGGTGAGGTCTGTAATGGACATGAAAATCACACACACCCCATCGCGACCATTTGCGTACGACTTCAGCTGAACCTCTTATGTCTAGGGCACGGTCTGATTCTGGTGGATAGACACAAAGTCCGCGAGCATGCATACGGTCAATGATTTCCATTGCCAAACCACGTACCGATATTTCAGTTTCATTATGCATGTCATCCAAAACCAAAACCATCCCCCCGGAAGCGAGTCCGCCAAGATATGGGTACCTCTCCAAAAGCGTTACCGAGGCTCCGTTCCGAGCTGCAGAGACAGCAGCGGAAATACCTGCTGGACCTCCGCCGACAACGATAACATCGCTATCATCTACTACTGGTACCGAAACCGCTTTTCGTTTAATGATTTCGTGTAAACTCATGTTATTTTCTCCTTAATCTTCAGTGTACTGATCCAGTTTTCCATTTGACTAAATGATGTTCGGCGATTGAGGTTAAAGTAAAACCTGCAACTGCCAGACTGGCGCCGGTAATCACCGTTGCATAAAGCATCGGTGATCTAAAGTTGTAAGTTGCCTCAATAATCAAAGCACCTAACCCGTAATTGGATCCGATCCATTCTCCGACGATTGCTCCAATCACAGATGTTGTCGAGGCTATTTTTAAAGCTGCAAACAGGAAGGGTAATGAACTCTGCAATCGTATTTTCCATAAAATCTCGGGATTGGTTGCCGATAATACGCGCATTAATTCAAGCATTTGTGGGCTGACGGCATTTAGCCCGCGAACCATATTTACCAGGGTGGGGAAGAAGCAGATAAGGGCAGCGATGACGATTTTTGGAGCGTAGCCGTTACCTAATATCAGAACCAGGATGGGTGCAATTGCAATAATCGGGATCGTGTTGATAAAAACGGCAATGGGATAGAAGGCTCTTTCTGCCAAACGATTGTGGACAAACCAGATTGCCAGTAAAACTGCCACTGAATTTCCCAGGATAAATCCAGATAAGGCCTCTAAAAATGTGGGGATGAAATTGATCCACAGGATATTTCCCTTCTCGACGAATACTGAGGCTACCTGAACCGGACTTGGTGCAATGTAGGTAGGAATTTTAAATCCTGACACAACCAATTGCCACAAAAGCAACAAACTCAAGGCTGTTACTATAGCTGGCAAATGTCGCTTTATGCCTATCAACCTATTTTGCTTTGCAGATTGTGTGTTCATTCTTTTTATAGTACTCGGAAATCAAGCAAGGTCTGCACGTTCAAGCAGTGATCTTAGCTTTCCCGTCACTTGGACGAATTCAAGTGTATCCCTGATTGCAGGGTTACGGGGGGATGAATATTCGATTGTCGGAAATTCAAGCACACGTCCCGGATTGCGAGACAACACGAGGCATTTCTGACCAAGGTATGCTGCTTCCGGTACCGAATGTGTAACAAAAACAATTGTAGTGCCGGTTTCTTTCCATATCCTAAGTAATTCTTGATTGAGTTTGTCGCGAGTGATCTCGTCCAGAGCACCAAATGGTTCGTCCATTAAAAGTACCCTTGGGTGACAAACTAGTGCCCGGGCAATTGAAACTCTCTGTTGCATTCCGCCAGACAGTTCATGTGGTAAGGCACCCTCCCTCCCTGCCAATCCAACTAGCTTTAGCAGTTCCTTTGGCTCAGCATGCGATTCCATAACTCCGCTGTGGCGTCCTACCTCCAGTGGCAATTCTATATTTTCGATAGCAGTCCGCCAAGGTAACAAAGTGGATTCTTGGAACACAAATGAGAAATCTCTTGCAAGCCGGGCTTCCTCTGGTGACCTACCGAATACCTCAATTGTACCCTCTTCACCCCCCACAAGGTCGGCTATTGCCCTTAGAAGTGTGGATTTCCCACAACCTGATGGACCAACCATTGTGATAAAGCTTCCCTCTGGAACGTCAAACGTGACGTTTTCGAGGGCAGTGATCCGGTTGGGTGGGCTACCAAACCGGACCGAAAGCCCATTGACGGAGATGGCAGGAACGCTGCCGATTCCCATGTTTTTGCTATCCAGAAAAGTGTCAACCAACCTGTTTTCTAACACCCTCAGTTGCTTGGAGAATATCCTGCGTCATCACTTGCTCAATGGTAGGGATTTCTCCTTGGAATTGGTCAAGCTGACTGTAGGTATCAATCTGGGCTTGCCAGTTTTCAGCATTCATGGCACCCCAACCTTCCGCTGCAGTTACCTCGTTAAAGGAAAAGCCTAGAACTGGTTTCACAGCCTCAAGCTCACTTTCCCGGTCCAGATTAACATATTCTGAAACGAGGTGATCAACAGCCTCTTCTGGATTATTGCGTGCATGACCCCAGCCACGTGCTGATCCTGTCAGGAATCGTGCCAGGACATCACTATGGTTTTCCAGAACATCATCGGTGGTGTAATAGACATTCGCATACAACTGAATACCAGCATCCCACAACATCATGTCCACTCGTTTTTCTCCCAGAATCTTGAGGGCATTTGTGTTCGTTTGCCAACCTGTGACAGCCTGAACCTGTCCAGTCATAAGCTGGTTCATATCACTGCCCATATTCACTGCTTCTACTTGGTCTTCAGAAATGCCGTTCTTGGCAAGGAGAGCTCGAAGCAGGATCATTGCTGTTGGTTGGGTGGCTACGGTTTTACCTATCATGTCAGAAGGTGTCCTGATAGGATTGTCTGACAATGAAAAATAGGTAAAGGGATGCTTTTGGTATCCAGCTGCAAATGCCTTGACCGGGATACCTGCTGAACGCGCCAGCATCAGTGAGGGACTTGAAGAAAGCTGTCCAACTTCTGCCCGGCCTGCTGCAACTGAGGCCACACCATCTACACCAGGTCCGCCTGGTGTGACGTTGAGTTCTATTCCTTCCTCATCATAAAAGCCCATCCTTTTAGCCACAACTTCACCGAGTATACCATTGCTGGCCAACCAACCAAGCTGCATATTAACCTTGGCTCCAGCAGCACCAGCCGAAGTAACAGTGATAAAGGATGAAGCAGTTGCCAATCCGCCAATTGCTGCACCGTGCTGCAAGAATTTCCTTCGATTAATGTGATCAGCCTTGTGAGTAAATTTATTTTCAGTCATTTTTGCCTCTCTTTTGTGTGATACAGACTTGGTATCATAATTATTTTTATTAAACAAACAACAACAAAGATTGCAACATATGTTGCAATTATTGCAACACCCCCTCCCCAGCATTTTCTTGAATCTAAAAATTTTAGGAGTGGTGGAGCTTCAACAGGTTAAGGGAAATGAAAATCCTGCTTGATAGGACGCTATCTGTCCACTAAAAACTGTAAATTAGTCCTGATGGATGATTCTTTTGGGATGAAATATGTTTCTTATAAAAAGTCCCCATGCAATTGCCTTACTGTCCAAAGAGACCCAAACTTCAGTGTTATTTTCTAATTTCATATCTGGAAAAAATGCTGGCATTCCATTTCTGATATCTTTAGCTTGAGAAAAACTGCATTTTACTTCAGGCAATGAGTGAAATCCTATTTCCAAAGGAATTAACCATTCAAGCGGTTTTGCTTCTGGAGAAATTTCAGTCAGTTGGGCAAAGGGAAGGGCATCAGCAATTTGAAACGGCCCTGACCAAATTCTGGTCAGCCTATCCACATGAGCCAGACAACCCAGCCTTTTACCCAGGTCCCGTGCAATGGAGCGGACATAACCTCCCTTGCTACAATCCATTTCAAGTTCAATCTGATTTTTTGAAACCCAGCCTTTGAATTCAAGCCTTCGAACTGTAAGTGGACGAGGTTTCATCTCAACTTTCTGGCCTCTTACCGCCAATTTATAAGCTCTTTGCCCATCAATTTTAACCGATGAATATCGAGGTGGGACTTGAAAAATATTACCCCTGAAAGATTCCAAGCTTTCAAGAATTGAATTTTCTGATGGGATAAAGTTGGTTTGAGCAATTAATTGCCCGGTAGCATCATCAGTATCTGTTGCTACTCCGAGGTTCACGACAAAACGGTAACCCTTGTATGAATTTGTAATAAAGGGTATGGTCTTCGTTGCTTCACCAAAAGCTATCGCGAGGATACCACTTGCAGGTTTGTCAAGTGTCCCAGCATGCCCGGCCTTTTTGGACTTGAAGATCTTTTTGCATATATTGACGATACTCGTCGAGGTAATCCCGGGTGGCTTGTTTACGGCCAGCCATCCAGATATTTTGTTATGGGTAATGTGATTCGAAACCATAGGGAGCAGTAATGTTGATCAGAGATCACGCTTAACTTCTTCCAGGTTTAACAACCTCCTGGTATTGTCCATTTGATCATAGAGAGGATCAGAGACAAAATGCAAGCTGGGTGAAAACTTCAGGGTAAGTTTTTTATTCAATTGATGCCTGATTTCTTTTCTACCCTCATTGAGGGCAGTTACGGTTTCTTCCATGTGTTTGCCTCCAAGAGGAGATACAAAGACAGTGGCTTTTTTTAAATCGGGGGACATTCTGACTTCACCGACAGTTATGGAAACCCGAGATAGGGATTCACCATAGGTGTCCCACTCAAAGAGAATCTCTGCCAATCCTCGCCGAACCAGTTCACCTACCCGCAACTGACGCTGTGAAAAACCACCCAACCCCTTTGTTGATTTAGCCATTAGTCGCTCCCATTTACCTTTTACCCAAGGAAATTAAAAAAAGTTATATAGTCATTGTTGGTTGAATTTAAGTATTTCTGGGAGAATTGAAGGTGAGTAAGTTACCCCAAATTGGTGTGGTTGGTGCCTCTGGGCGGATGGGACAAATGCTTATCAATGCAATTTCAGGCTCAGAAAAGATGAAACTAACAGCGGTTACTGAAATAGCCGGACATCCTTGGATAGATAAAACCCTTCAAGAAATAAATTTGAAAAATTCTCTTGAGGTTGTGGTGCAGGATAATCCTGAAATAGCCTTCAAGGAAGTTGATGCAGTCATTGATTTCAGTTCACCCGCGGCCAGTACCTTTATGGCAGATTTAGCAGCAAAATTGAAATTTGTACATGTCATCGGTACCACAGGTATTAGCCGGGAACAGGAAGAGGCCATCAGGGAATCTGCAAGGCAGACTGTGATAATCAAAGCTGGAAATATGTCTATGGGAGTTAACCTTTTGGTAAAGCTTACCGAGCGGGTTGCGGCTTCTTTAGATGCAGATTTCGATATAGAAATTGTCGAGGCTCACCACCACCATAAGGTAGATGCTCCATCTGGTACTGCCCTGATGTTGGGAAATGCTGCAGCCAAGGGCAGAAAATTGGAACTTATGGACCACATTGACGAGCCGAGATACGGTCAGATTGGTGCCCGAAAAAGAGGTAACATAGGCTTTTCAGCTATTCGTGGGGGAAGTATTGTCGGTGAACACGAGGTGATTTTTGCTGGAAATGGTGAAAGAATTATACTTTCACACATAGCTACAGATCGTTCCATATACTCATCTGGTGCATTGAAAGCTGCACTTTGGGGATTGGAACAATCTCCCGGGTTGTATGACATGTTTGATGTTCTGGGAATTTGAATAATAATTTTCGTTACATTTCATCCAGGAACGAATCCATGCAGTGGTTAAAATCGCTACTTTTCATTTTTCAAATGTACTTCGTAATGGCCATTATGACCTTAATATACATGCCTCTTACCCTGATCAGTCAGGAATGGGTATTTAGAGCAATTCGAAACTACTGCCTTTGGGTTAGGTTTTCAGCCCATCATCTGGTCGGATTGAAAACGGAGATTAGGGGTACGCCTCCTGAGGACGAGGTGTTGGTCTGTGCAAAACACCAGTCTTTTTTTGATATTCTAATTTTGTGTAGCGTTTTACCCAGGCCTCGCTTCGTGATGAAGAAGCAACTTAGAAATACGCCCTTCGTTGGTTATTTTGCCAGGAAAATAGGTTGTGTCGTTGTTGACAGGGGTAAGAAAAAACTGGCTATAAACCAACTGATTGAGGGCGTTAAAAATTCTCAACAGAAAGAGAGCCAATTGGTCATTTACCCTCAGGGTACCCGGGTAGCACCAAACCAGAAGTTACCTTATAAGATAGGGGCTTTTATTGTTTACGAGATGTTGAACAAGCCATGTATTCCTGTTGCAACAAATGTTGGGTGCTTCTGGCCAAGAAGAGCGGTATTGCGGAAGCCAGGCCTAGCCGTGGTTGAGTTTCTTCCATCTATAGATATAGGGCTGGCCCAAAGCGATTTTATGGAAACAATCGAAACCATAATCGAGCAACATTCATATCACTTGACTAAAGAGGCATCGCCTTAAATGCTTGTTTTCTCAATTTTTTGACAACCATTTTTGACTTGGTTTACAAGTATTTTGTATATTCTTCCGACATTTCTAAGCTGAAACTCCCTTGATATGGGGATTCGTCCCTCGAAAAAGGGCACAACATTTGCACATTAGTTGCAAAAAAACTGAAGGTTAGTGGCCGCTTCCACTGTAATAGCGATGCAATTGCCTCTTCAATAAAAATCCCCTCTTTTTTACCCATTTCTGAGGTTCCCAGAGTCTTAAAAGCCGCTTGTCTTGATGTTCTATCCCTTTCTTTGAACCACAGTTTATTTGAACCCCCAAATCAATTCATGAGATTTGCTGGTAGCAATGCCTATTGGTATGGAAACCGGTCGCAGTATCCATGATCATCGCTTCTCCGACACCATTGCTCACAGCAGATAAACCATCGTTGCAAGCCCAGATGTCGTTCAGGAATTTTTGTACGTTACGAATAACGGTAGATGAGTAAAAAACGCTTGCCGACCGGATGTGCTCTTCTGAAACCCACCCTTGGGCAGCAAATCGTCCCGACTTCGACACTTTGAGGTCTTGAACCCCTGTACAATGGGGATTCACTATTTGACGCAGGCACTATAAACCCTCTTTTCGGAGATTAGTGTCCCAAATTTAAACCGTTACTATTGGGGTGTATTTTAACAGTTAGTGACAGAGGCCCTTCACAGGATGCAGATCAGTACTATGCACGACACTAGGGGAGGTGGTCTTTATGGTGTTCCGAGCCGTCTTTGTCAGGATGGCCGCAAGATCTGTCAGGTTGTTGGTCTGGAGTGGAACCGTGTTCCGTTTATGATCTCTGCAGTGAAGGAATCAGGTGGCGATGTCCGGTTTGATGTTGCCGCCTGAGGTGTTGATTTGAAAAGGGGAGACGATCGACAGGATTTTGAGACATGGCGCGCTTGAATTGAGGTGAGGGAAAAGGGAAATGTTGTGCCCTTTTTTGAGGGACGGTTCCCCATACCAAGGGAGCTTCCGCTCAAAAATGTCGGAAGTCAAGTAAAGATGTCTTAAATACTATCCATCAAAGTAACAGATAAAGACAACACGAACTCAGGACAGAGTTCATGTCGTGTTACCATCTGAGTGCGTACGGATTTATTTCTGGAGATAACTCTCAAGGGAATCATCCATGGCTTCCACCCATTTAGTATGATGTGGCGGTGCCAGTACATCAGTCATTGGAGAAACATAGCCATTGTCCCTGAAGGCCATGATATCCTGCTTCTTGTGCTTTTTCCATTGCATGAAAGCCTTGTCGGAAGCGTCAACATTGAAACTGGGATAATCAGTTTCTGCTATCAATTCCCGGACATAATTTCCCTGGTAGACTATTGGACCGTAGGGATCGTCTATAGCATCTTCCTCGGCAACTCTGGCAGTTACATCTGCAAGCATTTCATCCTTACCTGGAACTTCGATTCGCCCTAATATAACATCTCTGACGTACCAGGCTTGGGCATCAAACATGTTGAAGGTGTACCATTGGTCCTGCATGCCAAGATAGAACATTTTAGGGTTGTGTGCCCAAACTACGCCCTTGTAGAGATCTGCAGTTGCCAATCGGTTTGCCGTTTTCAGTTTCAAGTTTTCTTCCAGGAAAGGGAAGTGGTGAAGATAACCCGTACACAATATGATTGAATCAATTTTCTTGGTTGAACCATCCTTAAATATAGCGGTCTTGTTCTCAACTTTGGCCAGAAGAGGTACTTCCTCCCAATTATCAGGCCAGTCAAACCCGATAGGGGCAGTTCGGTGACTGACTGTTACCGACTTGCAGCCGTACTTCCAACATTGTGAACCAATGTCTTCGGCAGAGTAGCTGGTCCCTATGATAAGAATATCCTGATCAATGAATTCTCTGGCATCACGAAAATCATGGGCATGCAATATACGTCCATTGAAGGTATCAAAACCCTCAAATTCCGGGACATTGGGCGTTGAAAAGTGTCCACTGGCAACTACGACATGATCAAAGTTCTCATCTGTTTCAGTACCACCTTCAAGATCCTCTGCAACAATCCTGAAATTACTCTCTTCCTGGCAGTATTCCACTCGCCTCACCGGTGTCCGAAAGCGAATCCAATCCCTAACTCCAGCTTTTTCGACTCGACCTTTGATGTAATCAAAGAGAACGGCCCGAGGTGGATAGGAAGCTATATTCCTGCCGAAGTGTTCCTCAAAGGTATAATCTGCAAACTCCAAACCCTCTTTAGGTCCATTTGACCAAAGATACCGATACATGGAATTGTGGACGGGCTCACCATACTCATCTGTTCCCGTACGCCAGGAATAGTTCCAAAGGCCACCCCAATCACTTTGTTTCTCAAAACAAACAATCTCAGGGATATCAGCACCTTTATTCTTGGCTGATTGAAATGCTCTGAGCTGAGCCAAGCCAGACGGACCTGCACCAATAATTGCGATTCGCTTCCCCATCTTTTCTCCTCTAAATCGACAAAAAGTTCAAAAACAAGCTTAATATATAGATTATCTGGTTTTTATTGAGTATTAAATAAGTAATCAAGTTTTGGTATTAAGAAAAAAGGAGGAACGGAAGATGAAAAATTTTTCTATTCAGACCAAACGTGAGTTCCTGAAGCGGATGGTCGCTACAGTATCAGCAGGTATGTTTGTTGGATTGCCAAAAATGACATTAGCCGCTGGAGAAACAATTAAGATTGGATTTCTTGCACCTTTGACAGGTCCCGTTGCCGCTTGGGGTAAACCAGGTTTGGATGGCTGTCAGATATGGGCCGAAAGAATTAATGCGGCTGGTGGTATTCAGATTAATGGTGAAAGCCATCCTGTAGAATTCATTGGTTATGATAATGAATATGACCCGGCCAAGGCACGAGCTGGTGCGAGTAAACTTGTTATCGAAGATGGAGTCAAATTCGTGATGATGCTTGGAGGAGATCCCTGGCCTGGGGCCCAACCAGTAGCAGATCGTACAGGAATGCTTTTCTCCACTTTGTTACCTTCGGACCTTGGACCTGATACCTCGACCTTGATTGCACCAGCCGAAGTACATCCGATATATAACGTGACGGGTGTTCAGTGGTTGGCCGAAAATCACCCTGACCTGAAGTCTGCAGTCATATGTGCGCAGGATGACGCTTTGGGAATTCCCTCGGTAGCTACTTACCTGGCTGCTTTCGAAGCCGCGGGTATCTCCAATGAGGATCCCATCTTGTTCGATGCTGCCACGACAGACTTTGCACCCATTGTCTCACGAATGATATCACTAAACACGGACATCATATGTTTGGATACTTGTTATACCGAGTTTGTTCATCCGTTGGTTGAGCAACTTTTTCAACAGGGTTACGAAGGCAAGATTATTTCGTGTACAGCTGACTTTTATCAGCAGATGGTTGAAAAGACCTCCGCTGAGTTTATGGAAGGATTCATATTCCAATTCCCGGATTTTGATGACCCGGCATTGGGGCAGGATTTCATCAATTTTGATGATCCAGGTGGTTTCTTTGCAGAATATAATCAACGGCATCCGGGCGAATGGGGAGCTGTTAGCTGGGAATATGCCTCCATCATGGACCTCTGGAAGTGGGCGGCTGAAAAAGCCAATTCCGCTGAACCTGGAGATGTTCTATCCTCTATGCTGGAATCCGGTCAGGGCGAACATGCCTTTGGAACGGCTGACTGGTGGGGTGAAGATTTGTTCGGCATTGATCATGCACTAGTCGGCAATTGGCCCGTTGTTGTTATCAATGATGGTAAGGCTCGCATTCAGGAGTTCAAATGGATTCCGGGCTGGTATGATGAATTTGGTGAAACCCTGAAGAAGTATTTTACCCAATACAATCTCATGTGGGATCAAAGATAGTCAGTTCCCCACTAAAATATTGAGCTTGGTTATTCATTTCTAATGATTGAGCTGTTAATGCAAACAGGGCTTAACGCCCTGTTTGCCGCTGCCTACCTTTCCCTTGTTGCTGTTGGTCTCGTATTGATTTTCGGGGTGATGGGCGTTATCAACTTTGCCCATGGAGAGTTGTTTATGCTTGGGGCTTACGTTGTAGTTGCCCTGTATACCAACTTACAGATGCCCTTTGTCCTTGTTGTGGCGATAGGTCTTGTTTTTGTCGGGCTGGTAGGTGTCCTGATGGAAATGACAATGTTTCATCCCCTCCGTGACAATCCGCTGGGAGGACTGGTTGCTTCCATTGGTTTCCTTATGGTGATTCAAGCCCTGATCACCATTGGATTTGGTGTTAGGATGGAACATGTACCGCCCGTTACGCAGGAAGTAATTATACTTTCAGAAAAGGTACGTCTGCCTGTCCAAAGACTTTTTGTAATTCTTTCGGCTTTGGTTTGTCTGACGGCTCTTTGGTTATTTCTCAAGCGGACCAAATTTGGCTGGGCCTTGCGTGCAAGTGCACAAGACCCTGAGGCAGCCATGCTCCAGGGGATTTCAACACGGACAGTTTCCATCATTGCCATGTTTATTGGTGCTGCCTTGGCAGGTGTCGCTGGTAGTGTTACCGCACCGGTCATATCTGTAAGCCCAGTAATAGGTCATTCTGTTATCGTTTCCGCCTTTATTGTTATTATTGTTGGAGGGATAGGTTCACTTGAAGGTGCAGTATTGGCATCGGTAACCTATGCCTTTATCCACACAGTGATTACGACCTTTATTGACGGAGTAATTGCCGACATTGTTGGTTTGTCTCTTATGCTTCTGGTTTTGATTGTCAAACCCACCGGAATGTTTGGTACGCAAGATCGTGTCTAAGTCGAACGTATTGACCCTGGCCTTTTTTGCCCTATTGGCTTTAGTGTTGATAGCCATACCCCATGGTTTGACTTATTCACAGCGAGAGATTCTTGTTGTTTTAACGATAAACATACTTGTTGTAGTCTCCTACCGATTATTGACCCTTACGGGTGAATGGTCACTTGGGCATGTTGTTATGATGGGAGTTGGTGCCTATGGGTCGGCACTATTTACCAAGGAACTGGGAATTCCAGTACCTATATCCATGATCTTAGGTGCCTTGACAGCCGGATTGGTTGCCTGGGGATTAAGTTTCCCACTGTTTCGTATGAAAGGTTTCTATTTTCTGATAGGTTCGTTTGCTGCTGGTGAAATAATCCGCCTTCTCTGGAAAAGATTCCGGGATCCCTTTGGTGGTCCCAAGGGAATAAAACGTATTGACCCTTTTCCGGATTTGGATTTGGGACTTATCCAGATCGATTTTTTTGAACCAACAAACTATTACTATTTTGCCCTGATCATTGTTGTCCTTTGCCTTGTTATTCTCTGGCGAATCGAAAAATCCCTGATTGGCTTGACCTTTCATGCTGTACATTGGCAAGACAAACTGGCAGAATCAACAGGTGTAAATATCAGGATTTATCGAACCCTGGCTTTGGTTATTTCTTCAACCTTTGCCGGATTGGCTGGAACACTCCTGGCTCATTACATAGGAACTGTCAACCCGAATGGTTTTGATATAGAACAAATGGTATTTGTGCTCACCTGGGCGATTGTTGGAGGTACAACCACACTCTATGGCCCAATCTTGGGATGTATTACCCTCACCGTATTAAACGAAATCGTCCTCCGTGAATTGGGATTAGAACAGGGTCGCCCATTGGTTTATGGTTTTATTCTCATCGCTTCGGTACTCTTTATGCCGAAGGGTTTGGAGGATGTAGCAAAAAGATGTATCGAAAGGGTAAATCGTCCTCTAGCTAGGGAACCGGTCAATGATGTCTGATATCCTGATAGTCAATGACCTTGGTAAGCAATTTGGCGGAATCAAGGCAGTTGATGGCTTGTCGTTTGTCGTCAAGGAAGGTCATATTCATGGTCTGATTGGACCGAATGGTGCTGGCAAAACCACGACATTCAATCTGATTTCAGGGTTTTACAAACCATCCCACGGGTCGGTAAGATTGTTTGAAGAAGAAATCTCAGGTTTGGGAATGTACAAGGTTGCAAGAAAAGGTGTCATAAGAACCTTCCAGCATTCGACACTTTTTGCAGAAATGACAGTTTTGGACAATGTTCTCGTTGGAACCCACATGATGTTCAAGCCTAATTTAATGGCAGCCTTGTTCGGCAAGGAGAAGGTTATAAGAGACAAGGCTATGGAGCGTGCTGATGAAGTGCTCGGATTTTTCGGATTGGAAACCTTCACTACCATGCTTGCTGGAGAATTGTCCCATGGCCACCAACGAATCCTGGGTATGGCTGTCGCCATGGCATCACAGCCCAAAATCCTGCTTCTGGATGAGCCATTTACAGGGATGAACCCGGAAGAGACCCAAACAATGATGGGCTTAATGGCCAAATTGCGAGACACAGGCATGACTATCCTATTGGTTGAGCATGATATGACAGCCATAATGGGTTTATGCGACCGAATAACAGTAATGAACTTTGGAAAGTTGTTAACCGAAGGAAAGCCAAAGGAGATTCGCAACCACCCGGATGTTATTGAGGCTTACTTGGGAAGGCGGGAAAATGCTTCTTGAGTTAAAAAACCTGGTTCTTTCCTACGGGTCTGTACAAGTACTCAAAAATATCTCCATGCAGGTCAAGAAAGCGCAGGTGGTTACGATTATTGGCGCAAATGGAGCTGGTAAGACTACTACCTTGCGAACGATTTCAGGTTTGGACAAATTAAAAGCTGGTTCAATTCATTTCGATGGAAATCGAATTGATACACTTCCAGCCAATCAAATCGTGGCCCTGGGTATCAGTCATGTTCCTGAAGGTAGAAGAATATTTCCTGATATGACCGTAGAGGAAAACCTTCGAACGGGAGCCTTTCTTAGAAAATCAAAAGGTGAAGTCGAACAGGATCTGGAAGATATTTATAACCAATTTCCCATACTCAAGAAAAGAAGGGTGAAAAATGCCAAAACATTGTCTGGGGGTGAACAGCAAATGTTGGCAATCGGTCGAGCCCTTATGGCCAAGCCCAGGATGTTACTTATGGATGAGCCTTCTATGGGGTTGGCCCCGGTCATTGTTGATGAGATTAGAAAAATAATAGAGCAAATCAGAGAAAATGGGGTAACTATTCTTCTCGTTGAACAAAATGCCGAACTCGCCCTGAACTTGGCTAATTATGCCTATGTGCTTGAGAATGGTAAAATTGCTCTCGAAGGACCGGCAGAAGAGCTTCATGATAATGAACAGGTCAGGACAGCCTATCTTGGCATTTAAACGTGATCAGGAATTTCAAGCTGCGATCAATAGTGGCTGGAAACCTTCCGATCTACGTTGGGAACGATTGCAGGAGGGAGGTAATGCAAGGTTGGAAAAGGACAATATTGTAGGTGCTACAATATACTTTTTGATAGCCCGGGTTGTAGCAGAAATCAATTTCAAGAAGACAGACCTGAGGTTCCTCACCAGCCAGTCAAACATAGCTTTTGTATTATATCGCTTCGGTTTCAGGAAAATCGCCCTTCGGCGTTACCTGAATCTTGAGTCCCGATGGAAAGACTTGAGCATCTTTAAATACAATGACTTGGAAATCAAGCCACGGGGACGAAGTTCCCTGTTTCATGTGCGTATGGAAGCCTTACACTGGGATCAGTATCGTCAAAACGTTACTTCCAGGCTGCTAAAATTTGCCGATGAAACCAGGCAATGTTTTGGGTGTTTTGCTGTTGGGGAAGAAGCACCATTTCGACTTTTCAGCAGATGGAAGGGAGAAAAATATCCCATATTTGATGATACCAGGAAGATATTGGGAGCTTGTTTGCTGGTTGCTGGAGAAAACCAGGATGTTAAAGGATTTTAACCCGTCTTTTTGGTGTTTTCGTTTCCTTGACCAGTCCCAAGTTTTTAAACTTTTCGATTCTTTCTCTACGGAGAGTATCTGGACGTTTTTGTCCAATTTCCTTGAGAATTGATCCCAGGGCGTTTCTCAGTGATTTATAAACTTGGTAAGGATCCCGGTGAGCTCCACCGATTGGTTCGGGAATAATCTTGTCGACCACACCAAATTTCTTCATGTCAGCAGCCGTCAGCTTCAGGGCATTAGCCGCTGTACTCATCATCTCGGAATTCTTCCAAAGAATGGAAGCACATCCCTCTGGGCTGATAACTGAATAAATGGAGTTTTCCAACATGAGGTTTCGGTCCGCGGTTGCCAAGGCGACAGCTCCACCAGAGCCTCCCTCACCTATAATTATCGAAATAATAGGAACACCTATCTCCAGGCTTTTTTCAATTGTTCGAGCAATTGCTTCAGACTGTCCCCGCTCTTCCGCCCCAAGTCCCGGATAGGCACCAGGAGTATCAACAACAGCAATCACCGGAAGTTTGAACTTGTCTGCCAAGTCCATCAGTCGAATTGCCTTTCGGTACCCTTCCGGTCTGGCCATACCAAAATTATGAACCAACCTTGATTTGGTATCATTACCCTTTTCCTGTCCTATAACAACAACGGGTTTATCATCGAAACGAGCCAAATAGCCCAAAACCGCCTGATCATCAGAAAAACTTCGATCACCGGCCAAGAGGGTGGATTCAGTGAATAGAGCATTGACATAGTCATTGTAATGGGGTCGATCAGGATGTCGGGCAACCTGGCATTTTTGCCATGGAGTAAGTTTCTTATAAATATCCTTTAATTGTTTATCGACTCTTTTGGACAAACGCTTTCTTGACGCCTGCAAACCATCGTTGCTTTCGAAATCAGGAGTAGCCTCTAATTCAGAGATCTGGATATCCAGATCAGCGATGGGCTTTTCAAAATCCAAATAGTGTTTCATGCTTGTACTTCAGGTTGACCCTAATGAATAATTTATGGCAAAAATTTAGTTTATTATGTCCAGTATACAATCAAAGTACCAATTTGTAGTTTTCATCAAACCAAATCAGCAAATGCTGTTTTGAATCGCTCCATGGCCTCCAGCAGAATTGATCTGGGTGTAGCCAGATTGAAACGATGAAAATTATCTCCACCCAAGCCAAAGGTTTGGCCCAGATTTGTAGCCAATTTTGCCCCTTTATGTATTCGGTCGGTGATTTCCTGATTGGATAGATTCAACCCCTCAAAGTTTACCCAAGCCAAATAGGTTGCTTCCAGGGGCATGGAAACCAAATCAGGTATGGTCGATATGACGTCATCAAACAATTTACGATTTTCATCAAGGTAGTTCATTAGATTGTCTACCCATTCAGCACCATCCTTTGAATAAACGGCCTCAGCCAGAAAAAGACCAAAAGAGTTTGGTGAGATTCCAAGGGCATTCATTCGTTTTTGAAACTTCCCGCGTAGATATTCGTCCTCAATAATAACATTTCCCGTGTGAGAACCAGCAAGATTGAACGTCTTGGTGGTTGCTGTCAGCATGACCAACAGATCTTTAACTTCAGGTATGGCATTGGGGGCTGTGATATGCTTGTTTCCAGGGAATACAAGATCATGATGTATTTCATCAGAAACCAAAACCAGACCGTGCTTGCGACAAAACTTTCCTACGTTTCGTAATTCCTCTTTTGTCCACACTCTTCCGCCAGGATTTTGAGGGGAGCAGAGTAGGGCGATTTTCTCATTTCCTTCAAGTAGATTGTCATAATTATCAAAATCAAACTTATAAGTCTCGTTTTCCAATTTCAGTGGACACTCAACAACTTCTCGTCCAGATGCCTTGATAATCCTGTAAAAAGCGTGATAAACAGGTGTGAATAGAATGACTCCTTCACCTGGAGAAGAAAAGGTGTCTATGCAAAGGGCTGTTCCGTTAACCAAACCATGAGTTGAGAAAATCCAATCTGGTTCAATTTTCCAGGAGTGGCGGTTTTGCATCCACCAAATGATTGCCTCACGGTAAGAATCTTCATCACCATAATAGCCGAAAATACCATAGTCCTGCATTTTATTTATTGCATCATATGCAACCATGGGTGGACGGAAATCCATATCTGCAACCCACATGGCTATTCCGTCTTCTTTTGGTACACCGTAAATCTTGTCGATCAAGTCCCACTTGGCACTGTGGGTATTACGGCGGTCAATTACTTCGTCAAAATTCAAGGAGTTTCTCCCGATTACAATTCAGAATTCCTATTTTCAGGCAAGCAGCGATTACAGAACAAATCAAAAATTTTCCACCAGAAATTGGACAAATGGAGGTCTCAAGTAAATTACTTTTTATCTTTTAGCCCTAAACTCACTAACCTCGGTAATTTACCTTGTTTCCGTTTGGTTAATTCAATCCTGGTAACTTTCTCATGGGGAGTGGCGGTGATATGGTTTTTGCCTTGATAGGGAATGGCCTGTTGACAGATGATGAGGGAGGAAAGAGACACTGGTATCGTCAGTGTAGGGAAATGAGAACCGTGTTGTTACATGGTGTGGGATAACATGAACAGGTCATTGGAAAAGACCCGAAAAGAGGGTATGTAGTGCCTGCGTCAAATGGCGAATCCCCATGACATTTGATTGTAATTACAACTGGCAAATGGAAATACCCATACCGGCTACCTATTTCTAGTTTGAATATAATAAATACAGGTTCCAGAATTACAGCACTGACATGACCGTAAGACCTATAGTATACTACCCCAACCCTGTCCTCAGGAAGGAAGCCAAGCTCATTAATAGGATTACAAAGGACACCAAACAATTGGCAGAAGACATGCTTGATACCATGTATGAGGCTAAGGGAATTGGATTGGCGGCACCTCAAATAGGTATCAGTAGGCAAATGTTTACCATGGATTGTGGATTGGAAGATGGGTACGCTAGGATTTTCATTAACCCTATCATAATTCGGGTAACGGAAGAAATTGATATAGCCCAGGAAGGGTGTCTTTCATTCCCTGAACAATATGCAGATATTGAAAGGTCAAGCAGTTGTACTCTTAGATACAAAGATCTGGCGGGTAAGATAATCAAGGAAAGTTTCGAAGGTCTTGAAGCCCGATGTGTCCAACATGAAATTGATCATTTAAATGGTAAATTATTCATAGATCATGTTTCCATTTTAAAGAGAAATATGATCGTCCATGACCTGAAAAAGCATCTGGCCGAAAGAAGCGGTTAGTTTGTCCCGGATTTCAGGTTTGGGTCCTGACTGATAGCTTGGGAATTATTGAACCGTGGAAAAAATAAACCGAATTGTCCTGATGGGTTCTTCCCAGTTTGCAGTACCCACACTTGAATTGCTGCTTGAAAAGAAATTTAACCTGGTAGCAGTTTATACCCAACCGCCGAGGACAGCCAAAAGAGGAAAAAAAACTACACCAACGCCAATTCAGGTAATGGCAGAAGAGAATAACCTCAGGGTGATTACACCATTGAATTTTAACGCTGAGGATAACATTAGACAATTTGAAAGTTTACACCCAGAAATTGTTGTTGTGGTTTCCTACGGTTTGATCTTACCGAAGAAGCTTCTATCCATACCCCGATGGGGGTTTCTAAATATTCATCCATCACTTTTGCCCAGGTGGAGGGGAGCAGCACCAGTCCAGAGAACCTTGATGGCAGGGGACAAAAAAACGGGGGTATGTATCATTAAGGTTGTAGAGAAGTTGGACTCAGGACCGATTTATACCCGGGAAGAAATTGGGATTGATAAAGGAATTACAGCAAGCGAGCTCTCAGACCAGTTAGCACGAATAGGTGCTAAATTAACTGGTAAAGTTTTAGATAACCTTGATGTCCAAAATCTTGTCCCACAAAGAAGGGAAGGAGTTTGTTATGCCCATAAAATCGACAAGGATGAAACAAGAATTGATTGGAATCTTTCCGCCCAGGATATCTGCAACAAAATTCATGGCTTATCCCACCAACCAGGAGCATGGTTTGAACATAATGGAATTCGAATTAAAATCCTGAAATGTGAATTGGCTGAACTAGAAGGTGAACCAGGCCGGGTTTTGGACCCTGACATGGCTTTGGCGTGTGGCAAGGATTCTATAAGACCGACATTAATTCAACGCCAGGGTAAGAGTCCAATGGAAAGGCGAGATTTCCTGAGAGGGTATAAGCTGGATCGTGGAGAACTACTGTCTTGAAAAATGGATATCAATAAGATCCAAAGGGGGTTAGTATTTTCAGTGCCCCTAACATTCCTGATCCATGGGTTACGCCAACTACTCATGCTTGCACATACCATCATTCTTACATGAATTAGTAAACTTGGTAGATCGTTGTAGGACGGTGTTTTCCGAAATTACATTTTAATTCGTAACGACAATCTGATACCGTGTCCTCTAAGTCTCGCTACTGTAGGTAATTGATTTAAATTTGCCACATTATTTCCGGTTCGATTGTTATTAACTCGACCATTCCCCCTACCGGTATAAAGTGATCCCAGGTCGGTATACCGCCACGATAGGTCAAGGGTTTTTCTCTCATCCAGCTTATAACCAATTCCAGCGGTTATCATCCATGCCAATTCGTTTTTGACGGATCCTGGTACAGTTGTGGTTGTAATAGGGAACCTTATCTGGAAATCATCCATTTTGTTATGTGTAACGCCAATTCCTGCTCCAACAAAGGGAACTGCTTTGCTTTCATCTAGGTTTGAGTCATTCCGGAAATCATAATAGCCAACTACCATAGAGGATAGTGTAGAAATATTCCTGGCTGTCGCAATCTGACTAACATTATAATTATATGTGGCATTACCCTTAAAACTGAAAATAGGTCGATATTCAACCATGAATTCCAACCTTGTCCTACCCCTAGGGTAGCCTACCCCCAGTTCAATCACAGGGACATTTCTGAAATCTCCCACTGATCTACATACAGCAAATCCATCTCTACCTGGTGCGCAACCGTAAAGAGCGCCTCTGAGACGTCTATCAACATCATGAAAATAAGTTTTGGTTGGGCGATCTAGACCTATACCAAAACGCAAGTACGGTTCATTGGCGTACGTACCCTCCCCCACGGTCAAAAGCAACGTACTTCCCAGAGCAGCCAATGCAATTATCCTTGAGGAAATAAATTGAAGACTGTGGGTAAGAGCCCTAGGCCCAAATCGCCATTTGAACTGACCAATTTGGCTGTCTGTACTGAATTTCATTTGATTAAACAATTTTATTTTCTGTGGAAATTTGGATCTCATTGTATCAGATTAGGACCAATATGAGAAAAATAACTGTATAGAATCAAAACTAATTGTTTTCAGTTATTGGTATGTTGAGGAGCTATTGCAGGTAAGGCGATTCCCCGTTGCCTAAAAAGTCAAATTTAATGGATGTTATACCCTTTAATTTTCTCTGGCTGCTGTGGTTGCCAGTTGGTCAGCTCGATTATTTCCTTCTGAGATGCTGTGTCCCTTGACCCATTTCCACTTAACCTGATGTTTAGAGGTTTCTTCATCCAATTTGATCCATAAATCCTTATTCAATACAGGTTTTCGGGAAGAGGTCGTCCAATAATTCGATTTCCAGTTATGGATCCAGCCTGTAATCCCATCATAAAGGTATTTGCTATCGGTCAATATCGTAATGTCTGAATTGCCTGGAAGTTTTTCTAGAACTTTGATTGCACTCGTTAGTTCCATACGATTATTCGTGGTTTTGACTTCGAAACCAGAGAAATCATAAGTCTTCTTTTTTTGCCCATCAACCCAGGCCTCCACGACGGCACCCCAGCCACCTTTGCCGGGATTACCCAGGCAAGAACCATCAGTGTAAGCTATAAATTTGGTATTGTTTGATTGCGGGATAGTAACTGCTTCCATTGAGGCCTTGAGCATCTCCTTTTTAGTTTCTGTTTCCCTAGAATTTAGAAGTTTCCAGGCAATGTTACGTCTTGCAACCAAATAAAATAGGGTATTCCAGAGTTCCCTGATACGTCCTTGGTTTTCTTTTTCAACATGTGGACAACCTGTTTTCCCATGATTCTTACCAGTTTCTAAACCATCCAAAACATAGGGGCTATTTATTGTCACTTCGGTTAATTCGCTTCCTTCCGGCAACAATGACAAGACTGAAATGGCAGAGAATAATTCAATCTCTCGTGTGGAAGATGTTCCAAAAGATCCAGTCAGTTTCCTAATTTCTTGTGAGGAATCTTCTAAGTGATTATTTATTTGTGCGGACCAAAAACCAATACCCCTACCAGAATGGAATTTAACTGCAATCTGAGCGTGTATCATGTTTTTTTGTGTATGGATCGTTTTTTACTGACCTACCTCAGCTCTTAATTCCCTGGGCAAATTAAAGGAAACATTCTCCTTGATTGTTTCAAGGGTTACAAAATTCAGATTGAAATGCTTGCGCAGATAGTCCTGACATCTTTCGACCAGAATTTCAGGCGCACTTGCTCCCGAAGTTAGACCTATAGTTCTAAACCGTTTAATAAAGTTTAAATCCAGCTGTTCGGGACCCGAAACCAATATCGAAAACGCACAACCAGATTTGATTCCTACTTCTACAAGACGTTTGGTGTTTGAAGAATTTGTACTGCCGATGACAAAAAGACACTCAATAAATGGGGCGGCCTTTTTAACAGCCTCTTGTCGGTTGGTTGTTGCATAACAAATGTCGGATTTGTGTGGTCCCTTAATATTTGGAAATCTTTTTTTCAGGGCAGTTATTATGGGGGCTATGTCATCAATTGATAGCGTTGTTTGAGTTACGTAGGCCACTTTACCAGGGTCAATGGGTACGATCTTTTCAACATCCTCTACAGTTTCAACCAAGAGGATTTCACCAGATGATAACTGACCTAAAGTCCCCAAAGTTTCTGGATGCCCAGAATGTCCGATCATAACATTTTGTAGCCCATCCCGGTGGTTTTTCTGAACTTCCACATGCACTTTTGAAACCAGGGGGCAAATCGCATCAAAAAAATTCATGCTTCGGCTGTTAGCCTTCGTAATCACGGATTTAGCTACTCCATGGGCCGAAAGGATGACAGGGCGATCATCTGGACATTCATCCAGTGAGTTGACAAAAACAACTCCTTTTTCCCGAAGGCTATCCACAACAAATTTATTATGAACAATCTCATGCCTTACATAAATTGGGGGGCCCCACTTGGCCAGCGATTGTTCTACAATTTCGATCGCTCTTTCAACCCCAGCACAAAATCCTCTTGGGGAAATTAAATAAAGATCAAGCTCCTGCTTTTCTTTGGATGTATCCATAATAACTATTTTATCCTTGAATTTAGGACTAAAGCATGTTTATTAAGTTAGTAGATTTGGTGAAAAATTAAAGGCCATATTTCCTAAATCAACCCTCCCAGTCCCGGCCAAAACAGAAATGCTCAATGTTAAACATGTCGAGACAAGAAAAATTGTTTGATTTGAGCCTTGACGATCTCCTAGAAAGACTAGTCATCGACAAGAGTTACCGAATTTCAAGGAGTTAACATGTCATTCACTGTCACGTAAAATAAATTCGGAAGTTCTGTTTTACCTCGACGGTTACGGTTGTGCTTTAAATCGAAAATCAAAAGTAGTTTTCTGGCAAGTTGAGGTTGTTTATGTTAATCCGGCCTATACTAGTCAGGAGTGTTATTGTTGCGGGCATCGGGCAAAGGGTAATCGTCGTGGCCGTGAGTCCAAGTGCATGGTTTGTGGCCATGTGGATCATGCGGACCTTAATGCGGCTTGCAACATACTGGCCTCCGGGATTGGGGCTACTGCACGGCGAGGGGCGTTCGGATTACCGACCCTTATGACCCATGAAATTGATACCGGGAAACAATTATGTTTCCACTCACGAAAACTGAACCACACGGCTGGTCTGATACAAAAAGAATTTACCGTTTAACCCTCGGCTGGTTGAAATCTCAAGGGTTAAAATTTATATCTGTTTGTGTAATTGAAATGGTATTATTGGAGTGTCCAAATGGCTCGTGTTACCACTGAGGATTGTATCGAAAGAGAACCAAACAGGTTCAAGTTGGTTATGTTGGCAGCTCAAAGGGCAAAAGAATTGTCGAATGGAGACTATCCAACCGTTGATTTAGACAATGACAAGCACACTGTTGTTGCCCTGCGAGAGATTGCTGAGGGGACACAACCAGTAGATTCTCTTCACCAAAGAGCTGTATTCAAGCATCAAAAACACGCCGAAACACCATCTATTGATGAAGAAGAGTTCAACTTCCAATTGGGATTGGATTCATCCGATTATGGTGGAATAAAGGGAACAAGAGATTTTTCTTTTACCCCTTTTGAAGATGATTTGGGCAGTCTTGGTAACCAGGACGGAGAAAAGTAAAATTTCAGATGGAGTTTACTCCCAAAACTATGATTGGGATGCTGATCTAGAGGATTTATTAAGTAAAATATCCTCCTATGAGGCCTATCCAGACACAAAAAAGGTGAAGGAGGCCTTTTATTTCGCGTTAGAATGCCATAAGGATCAAAGACGAAAATCAAGTGAACCATACTTTGTTCACCTTATTGCAGTAGCTAATATACTCGCCGACAAACAACTTCACTCCGACATCATCATTGCTGCCTTGCTTCACGATTCCATTGAGGACACAGAAGGTGTTGTTTATAAGAGCATTCAGGAAAAGTTCGGGCATGAAGTGGCCGGTATTGTAGATGGGGTATCAAAAATTACTGAACTGAATTTGGATCCTTCTGTTCAAAAGCAGGTGGCCAATGTTCAAAAACTGATTGTGGCTCTGGCTAAAGATGATCGGGTTATCTTGGTAAAACTGGCAGATCGCCTGCACAACCTTCAAACCATAGAATTTCTATCACCTGCCAAGCAACGGTTCAAGGCCAAGGAAACCATGGAGTTTTATGCGCCCATTGCAGAGATGTTGGGTTTAAAAGCCTGGCGAGATGAACTTGAGGATATCGCATTTAAAATACTGTACCCAAGGGCTCGCCAATCGATCGTCGAATATATTGAAGAGCTGAGATGGAAGGCTGAACAAAACAATCCTGGATCAGGATCTTTGATTGACCAAGTTACCAAACTGGTAGAGCGGATGCTCCTCCAGAAAGGGCTGACTGGAGTAAGGATTGAGAGTAGGGAAAAACGTCCTTTTTCGGTTTGGAAAAAACAGAGAACAGGGCTTAAAAAGTTTTCCTCAATTTTTGATCTCTATGGAATTAGGATAATTACCAGAATTGAGGATGATGTATATGTCGCACTTGGTGCCATTCACAACAAATGGCAAGCAGTACCCAACAGATTCAAAGATTATATCAGCCATCCAAAGCCCAATGGTTATCGATCGGTACATACCACCGTTGCTTACGATGCAGAACACCGGGTTGAGTTCCAGATCAGAACAAGATTGATGCATGAGGTTGCTGAAACCGGTATTGCCAATCATTGGCAATACAAGGAAGGGGTTAAAATGGCCAACCCCTACATGGTGAATTCATCTTTCTGGAAACAGAAACTTGATAATGTCTTGAGTGAAAGTTCTGGCAAGCTGAATTTTCTTGATCACCTGAGAGAAGAGATTAACGCACGGAGCGTCTACTGTTATACGCCGTCCTTTGAAGTTGTCTGGGTAGCAAACAATGCAACGGTTTTAGATTTTGCCTACGAGTTGAACAGAGATCTTGGAGACAGGGCCATAAGTGCTACCATAAATGGGGAAGTCGTTCAATTGGGCAATCAGGTGGATAATGGACAGGTAATAAATATTATTACTGCCCCGGGAAATTATATTGACGAAACAAAGAAACTAAGTGCATCAACCAACAGGAGTCAAAGATTTATCGAGGAACTTGAAGCTGATGTGAAAATCAAGGATGCCATTAAGTTCGGGAGGAAAACCCTGCAGCATTTTTTTGAAGATAACGGGAAGGTATTTTCTGAAAATGCCGTGAGAACGGCAGCAGATATACTCAAAATTAAAAGCGGGGACGAGCTTCTCAGACGAATTGGAAATCTGGAGATTAATTCCAGGGATGTTTTGGTTGTGCTTTATCCCGACCCCTCCCTTTCAATGACAACCGAGGAAGAACCCGAACAAATAATTTTAGGCTTGCCAAAAGATACTCGACCAGAAATGGCTACCTGTTGTTATCCCCTTCCGGGTGACAGAATTATTGGGTTCAGAACAGACGATAATACTGTACTGGTACATGTTTTCGATTGTCGTGTTTTGGAAGAAATCCAGCAATATGATAGATGGATCGATTTGGAATGGCATCCGGGACCCTATGGTATAAACCACCCAGCAATACTTGACATCAACATGTCAAACCGACCAGGAGCTTTGGGGGAAGTTTGTTCTGCCATAGGTGCAAGACAAGCCAACATCAGTAATGTAATTGTTGAGTCCCGAACCCTTGAAAGTTTTCATTTCAAGTTGGAGGTTGAGGTTAGTCACCTCAAGCACTTATATGATATTATCAGTTTTGTTGGAGCCAAGCAATGTGTGAAAAGCATAACAAGATATCAAGGGACATCACTTCCAAGCAATTTGACTGCACAAGCCCTTGAAACAATTGCTTAATTTGAATTAACGATAGCATCAACCAATTCACAATCTTTCGATGGAGATTTTATGGTTTGCACCAACTATTTGCGTCTAGGTGTTAATATAGACCATGTAGCCACTGTTAGGAATGCCCGGGGTAGTGATCATCCTGACCCTGTAGATGCAGCTATTTTGGCTGAAGAATCTGGTGCAGACGGTATAACTGCCCATCTTAGAGAAGACAGAAGACACATCAGGGATCGTGATATCGCAAGACTGAAAAATATATTGAAAGTCCCTCTCAATCTGGAAATGGCAGCAACCAGGGAAATGCAGCAAATTGCCCTGAAACATAATCCCCATGCCATTTGTCTCGTGCCTGAGCGCCGTCAGGAAAGAACAACAGAAGCTGGTTTGGATGTTGTTGGACAAATGAATAGACTGCGAGAATATATCAAACCACTAAAAGAGGCAGGTTGTAGGATTTCCTTTTTTGTCGGTACTGACCCAAACCAGATAATGGCATCTGCCCAGGCCGGAGCCGAAGTTGTTGAAATCCATACAGGCCCATATTGTGAGGCACAACATAGTGGGCAAGAAAAAATGAGGTCTGAAGAGCTTGAGAAAATAATTTCAGCTGCTCAAAAAGCTCATGAGTTAGGACTGGAAGTTCATGCGGGACATGGACTGACCTTTCAATCGGTTAGGGAAATCGCTTCAATAGAAATTATTAAGGAGCTAAACATTGGTCATTTTCTTATTGGGGAAGCCATATTTTCGGGTTTGAAGAATGCCGTACAAGACATGCGTAAAGCAATGGATGAAGCACGTCAGGGATGTTAATTTTTCATGATAATTGGAATAATTCGTAAAGGTAACCCGTGATTGTTGGCATCGGAATTGATATTGTGAATATTTCACGTATTGAAGGGACCCTTTCCCGTCACGGTAATAGATTTCTGGACAGGATCTTTTCACCTGAAGAAAGGCGATTTGCTCAAAAAGTCCCTCACCAGCCTGGTATATTGGCTAAAAGGTGGGCTGCTAAAGAAGCCTGTTCAAAAGCCTTGGGTACTGGAATGAGAGAAGGGGTAAGATGGCGGGATCTAGAGGTAAGAAATCTTCGGAACGGTTTTCCCGTAATGATGATAAAAGGAAAGGCAAGAATCAGATTGGAACAAATGGTACCCTCAGGCTATAAACCGGAAATTTTTCTTTCCATGTCGGATGACTATCCTTGGGCAATCGCCAAGGTAATCATCCAGGCAACTCCACGACTTAAACCAGCTTTGGATAATTAGTTACAATTTCATTTATAAATAAGGGGAGGGATTTTTATGGGTAAAGAAGACTTCTTTACCAGGGTATATAAGCTGGAGAAGGACAAGGAAATTTTTGACTTGTACACCGAATGGGCAGATTCATATGAACAGGATGTAATCCAAAATGGATATAAGACTCCTGAGAGATGTGCCGATGATCTGGCAAATGTTACAAGAGATTTTACCCTACCCATTCTGGATATGGGCTGCGGAACGGGTTATTCGGGTCTGGCTCTGCAAAAGGCCGGGTTTACCAACATTGATGGGACAGACATAAATCCAAGCATGTTGGAAATGGCACGATCAAGGAAGATTTATAACAATGTGTATCTTGGAACTATTGAAAACCCATTGCCTGACCATACCTCATCTTATTCAGTTATTTCCGCCATTGGTGTAATAGGTTCTGGTGCAGCTCCGGTTGGACTTCTAAAGGAAATTGTTAATACTCTTGTTCCAGAAGGATATTTCGTGTTTTCACTAAATGAGCACACCCTTAAGGATCCTGTTTTCAATGAAGCTATTGAAGAGAGTGTCTCGGAGGGGGTTTGTGATCTTGTTTCAAAAAGTATTGGACCTCATTTAGAGAAGCTAAATACAACCTCAGCAGTTTTTGTTTTAAGAAAGAAATAAGGCTTCTCCTCAAAAAAAATCATGATTGAAACTATAAAAGAAAACGTAATTACCTTGATTCTGGCCCTCTTGATAGCAGGGCTGTTCAGAACAATTTTTTTTCAGCCATTCTATATTCCTTCTGGCTCAATGAAGGACAACCTGCTGGTTGGAGATTTTCTCTTTGTGAACAAAATGGCCTACGGATATTCACAATATTCCTGTCCTTGGGCGATGTGTCCTTTCGATGGACGGATCTTGGGGAAAGAGCCAAAAAGAGGTGACGTCGTGGTGTTCAGGCATCCTACCAGAAAGGAGGATTATATTAAACGACTGGTCGGCTTGCCTGGTGATGAAATCAAGATTGTTGGCGACAGAGTTGAAATTAGAACCAGGGAAAATCAGGATGAGGGCAATTGGTTTGTATTCCCCAAGGAACAGATAGAAGATTTTGAAGAACCATTCGCCCCTCAGGGAGGAGCAAGATCCTATCCGCGTTGTAGTAATCAACCCAGTAGTGGTGATACCTGTACGAAAACCCGTTTTGAAGAAACAAATTCAGATGGTATAACTTACACGACCCTTGAAATAAACACTCCTTCTGAAAAGGGTACAGAATTAGTTTATAAGGTACCGGAAGGCCATTTCTTTTTTATGGGGGATAACCGGGACAACAGTCTGGATAGTCGGGTACCTCAGGAAAGAAGAGGAGTGGGTTATGTGCCTTTTGAAAATCTGGTAGGCAGGGCCAATTTAATTGTCTTCTCTTCAGCCGGTTCATCTCTCTTTTTCTTTTGGACATGGCGAAGTGACAGATTTTTTAAGGCAATAAGGTGACCGACAATAAGGCATTTTCCAGGTTGGAACAAAAACTTGGATACGAATTCAAGAATAAAAAATTGCTGGAAACCTCTTTAATTCACAGTTCACTTCTTCCTGATGAAACCAAAAATAATGAAAGATTGGAATTTCATGGTGATCGGGTGCTGGCATTGGTGGTGGTGGATTACGTCACAGAACATTATCCCAAGGCAAGCGTTGGAGAATTGGCTCTAAGGCTCAACAGGGTAGTATCTAGAAACACTTGTGCTGAAATTGCCAAGTCGGTTGATCTCGGTGATTATTTAACACTTGGGAACAAATCGAGGCACTCAGGTATTCGTAGGAAGACTTCCGTATTGAGTGGTGTTATTGAGGCTGTACTGGGTGCCGTATATCTGGATGGAGGATTGGAGGAAGCAAGAAAACTGATACTCAATCTCTGGAAGGATCATTTCTCATTTGAAATTGCCGAGGCAATAGATCCTAAGAGTGAACTTCAGGAAATTCAGCACTTGAAAGGAATGGATATTCCGACTTACCGTGTTTTGGAAAAAGTGGGTCCTGACCACTCTCCTGAGTTCTTGGTAGAGGCCAGCCTCTCCTCAGGTGAAAAAGAAGTTTCCCGTGGTAAAACCAAAAAGGAAGCGGAAAGTAAAGCCGCCAAAAAACTTTTAAACACATTGAAAGCTAGAAATGAACACTAAGAAGTTTGGATATGTTGCCTTGATGGGGGAGCCGAACGTAGGAAAATCAACCTTGCTCAATAGGTTGGTCGGAACCAAATTGGCAATTGTAACCCATAAAGCTCAGACAACACGTTCAAACCTGATTGGTATACAAAACAAGGATGATGCTCAAATAGCTTTTGTTGATACGCCAGGTATTTTTACTCCCAAGACCAAACTGGACCAGGCTATGGTCAAGTCTGCCTGGGCCAGTATCAAGTATGCAGATATTATCTCTTTGATGGTCCAGCCAAAGTCAGCCCAAAGGGAAGAAATTGACGATATAACGAAAAGACTCAAGCGTGTGGAAAACGGTAAGGCTAGGATAATTTTAATTGTCAACAAAATTGATCTTGTTAACCCACAGGAATTACTAAAGCTTGTGGATCAATTTTCCAGAAGAATAGAGTTTTCCAAGGTGTTTTTAGTCTCTGCAAAAAAGGGAGATGGTATAGACGATTTGACCACCTGGTATTCCAAAAACCTTCCACATGGGTCCTGGTTATTTCCACCCGACCAGATTTCCTCTCAACCTGTTCAAAGTCTGGCTTGTGATATTACGCGTGAAAAGCTTCTTATACGTTTACATCAGGAAATCCCCTATAACCTGACCGTTGAAACAGAACAGTGGCAAGAAATGAAAAACAATGAGGTAAAGATATACCAGAATATTATTGTATCTAGGGAAGGGCACAAAGCTATGGTGATTGGAGCTTCAGGATCCTGTATCAAACAGATTGGAATTGAAGCCAGAAAAGATATTTCAAGGTTGTTGGGACAAACAGCCCATCTTTTTCTTAGGGTGACGGTAAGGAAGAAATGGATGGATGACGAAAAGCGGTTAAGAGATATGGGCTTAGGTTTGCCTTAGGTAGTTTCCTACATCGTTGAATACCTCGTATTTACGCTTGGGGATAAGAATAATTTATGGATTGGAAAGACACAGGTTTTTTTCTATCGGCTAAGCCCTATGGTGAACACGCCGCCATTGCAAGTGTAATGACCAAGTATCACGGCAAGAGATCCGGTATGATCTGGAACGCCAAATCAAAAAAAATGATATCAATCCTGACTCCTGGCAATCAATTATCTATTCTATGGCGTGCACGGCTTCATGAGCTTCTGGGAAGTTTCAAGGTTGAGCTGGAGAAGCAAAGATCTGAAATAGTGTTTTCCGGCGCTATGGCTCTAAATGCTTTGACTTCAATCTGTACTTTACTGGATAATCTTCTCCCCCAATTTGATCCACATAGAAATTTGTATTCAGAGACGGTCAGTCTTTTGGATAAAATCAATTCCACGGATAGCTGGTTAATGGATTACCTGAGGTGGGAAATTTTTTTGCTTAGTGAAATTGGGTTTGGTCTTGATTTGGAGAAATGCACGGTCACCAATTCGAACAAAAACCTGGTGTATATTTCTCCCAAATCCGGTTGTGCTGTAAGTAAGGAAGGAGCTGGGGAATGGGCTCCAAAGCTTTTACCACTTCCCCGGTGCATGGTGACGGGAAAGGCAATTAATAGGAATGAAATTCTTGATGGCTTGAAAATAACAGGCCATTTTCTCAAAAAAGGATTCCATCCCCACTCGGGACTTCCCAAACTACCTGGCCCGAGGATCAGATTGGAAACCTCAATTCGAAAGAGAATTGAGAAATGTACTTGAAACCAACCAAGAGTTCGATATTGATTAGCAGAGACCTCTGCAGGAGTACCGTCCCTAATTATTTACAATTTTTCCCAATATGAACAACTGCAAAATCTTAAATTGGTATTTCGTGATTATTAAGGTACTTTATAGCTAAAACTAATTCAGAAATAACGAAATTCATCAAGTTGAGAGCATCAATTTATTTACTTTGAATTTTAGTACTGTCGGTTTTAACCGGGTATCAAGGAAAGCCGTTATATGAAGAGGTGCGTTAAATCGAAAATGACAGGGAGGTAACTCGGGCTTTTGGCGGTTTTCAGGTTAAACCTGATCAGTTGCTGACTAACCCAGCACTCCGATAATAATTATGACTGCAGCCACCACAGCCCCGATCGTCCATTGAATCTGGACTTTCTGTCCGCGTTCAATATCAGTGCGCATGGCGTTTTGGTCTGACCGCATGGCTTCCAGGGTTTTGTCAATATTGGCTTCCATGATCTTCACATCCTTCTTCAGAAGTTCAAAGCGGTGTTCAAGTTTTTCATTTTAACGCATCATCTTCTTAATTTGCGTTATATATCCCTACGATGATCAATTAGATTTATTTTTACAATGTGCTCGTTAAAATCGTAGACAATACGGTAGTTGCCTTCACGGACCCTGTAACCGGGGTAATTCGAGAGCTTTTCTGTATTGCCATGAGTAGGGTCCAAACAAAGATGGTCAATCGCTTTGTTGAGTTTTTTGGCTACGCCAGGATTGGTTTTAAACAGTCTATCCAGAACTTTTTTAGACTGACGTGTGAAATTACGCTTACGCATTTCTGATTAGGGATGACAACTCCTCGGATTCCTCCACACCTATATAGCCTTCCTTTACTGCTTCCTCGGCCAACTCACCCAAAATTCTGTCCTCCAATTCATTGTCTTTTTGCACACGCGATTCCAAGGCCTCAACGACATAATTTTTCATGGTTTTACCGCTGGCCTTGGCTAACGCTTGCAATTCTTCATGAAAGTCGGGTAACAGATCTATTGACAATCTGACAGATGTTTTTGTTCCCATGAGTCTTGACCTCCTGTCAAAGATAAATCCGAGGTGATATATAAGCACAATACCCTGTCATTGTCAATTACCCCCTTCTGCAGTCATTGAAAGCCGAAACGCATTGATTTCGGAGGTGCTGGGATACCTCAAAGGGCAAGGATGTGCGTTAAATCGAATTATACGAAGAGGTAACATAGTTTGTCTTTAATTATATGTTTTGCATTTTTACAGCAAGTTTTACGCACATCACCATCGGGGGACCAATCAAAATCACATGATTTTATGTTACACTCCCAGTTAATAGCGATTGCTTTTGCTAATTGCCCAAGTAATTTCAAATAGTTGTCTATTTCTGAACAGGGTATTTCGTTGATTAAGCCATTGTGGTTATCAAAAAATTCCCGACTAAGATGACAAAGCATCTTGTTTCTCGCCTGAATTATACCGCTTTCTTGATAGATTTCATGGAGCTTTGTTTTGATTTTTTTTTACCTTCCTCCATTCCTCATCCGTATAGGGAAATTGAAGATGGTCCTGTAGGTGAGTTAAGAGAATGGGCTAAGAATCATAAAGAATTATTCCCTGCACCAACTACACATGAAGCCAAGTTCATATTAGAAATTTTTAAACATCAACACTTCCAACAAAATATTGAGAGAAAGAAGATTCTTAAGGGTGGCAAGAATGCAGACCCATTCATTATAGCGCGTGCGAAGGTTTTGAATGCTACCGTAGTCACTTTGGAATCAGAACCACCAAACGCTGCAAAAATCCCAAACATCTGCCGACTTTTTGATATATCATGCATCTCACTTGAAGACTTCATGGAACGCGAAAAGTGGGAATTTTGACCTTGGTATCAAAAGATACAGGACGCTGAACTACGTAGCTAAGTACAGTGGTTTCAAATTTATGCTTGTCCCTCCAAAATTGATAATAGAAGTATGGACCAGAAGTATTTGTTCATTATCAAACATGTGTTAAACTGGAGCCAGTTTTGTAAATGTTATTGTTTTCCAAGGTGATTATTTCGGTTTGTTGGGGTTGATGTGAAAGAAGTTCCCGAGTTTGAACTTATCAGTATTAAGAAGCGGTCACATATTGATCTGCCACTTCATGTTTCCCCGGTTGAAGCCGGGTTCCCTTCACCAGCAGACGATTATCTTGAAACCAGCCTGGATCTCAACGACTATCTTGTACAACATCCTGCTACAACCTTTCTGGTTAGAGTTCAAGGCAATAGCATGCGTAAAGCCGGCATATTGGATGGATCAATCCTGATTGTTGACTCCAGCATTGAACCAAAAAATGGTATGATCGTTATTGCTATCGTTGATAATGAGTTTACCGTCAAACGCTTGGTTAAGGTTAATAAAATTTGGATTCTAAAGCCGGAAAGTCCAGGCTATTCCCAGATTACAGTAACGCCTGATACTGAAATACGCGGTGTTGTAACGGCCAGTATCCAGAAGTTCAAGGGCAGTTTTTGATGTTTGCCCTGGTTGATTGCAATAACTTTTATGCCAGCTGTGAACGGGTCTTTCGGCCAGAGTGGAGGAAAGTTCCTATTGCGGTCTTGTCGAATAATGATGGATGTATCATTGCTCGTTCCGATGAGGTTAAGGATCTTGGTTACAAATTGGGGGATTCTTATTTCAAGGTCAAAAATAAGTTGGCTCAGGATGGTGTGATTGTCCGTAGCAGTAACTATGCCCTTTACGGTGATCTTTCCCAACGGGTCATGACTTGCCTGGAGGACTTGGCTCCCGGAGTCGAGGTCTATAGTATTGATGAAGCCTTTCTGGATCTGCAGGGCATACGCGATCTGGAGAATTTTGGTGGCAAAATTGCCAGGACAGTGAGAAAGTGGACCGCTATTCCCGTTTCAATTGGTATTGCTCCGACCAAGACCTTGGCCAAGTTGGCCAATCGTCTTGGCAAGAAAATGCCGGAAACCGAAAATGTTTTTGTCATGAATTCCCCTTACCCTCTGGATCAGGTTCCCATTGAGGATATCTGGGGAATCAGGAAGCGCCTGGCCCTGCGTTTACGCCTGATGGGGATTGGAACAGCTCAGGATCTTGCTAATCTTGATTGTATGGTTGCCAGAAAATCATTCAGTATCGTGTTGGAGAGGACCGTACGGGAACTCCGCGGAGAATCCTGCATACCAATACAAGAAGTTCCACCTGTTGCACAACATCTTATGGTTTCACGGAGCTTCAAGGGTAGGGTTACAACCAAAAATCATCTGCGGGAAGCGGTAGCAACATACGCGACCCGGGTAGCCGAGAAAGCGCGAGCCAAGGATGTTTATGCTGGTGCGATTCAGGTCTCTATCCAAACATCACCATTTTCAAAGGGACCACGTTATGTCAATAATGCGTCTTGGACTTTTTTGGATCCATGTAATGACAATTTGTCTTTGGTCAAAGCTGCTACAACGTGTCTGGATGCTATCTGGAAAGACGGATATGCCTATCAAAAAGCTGGTGTTTTATTGACGGACTTGTCTACGGCAGAAAAAAAACCAACGTCCTTGTTCGGAAAGACCTCAAGGAAATCCACTCAGGAATTGATGCGAGTTGTGGATCAAATGAATCAACGTTACGGGCGAGAAACAATTCGTGTTGCATCCAGTGGGATTGAACGCCCGTGGATGATGGCTCGGGATTTCCTGAGTCCCAGCTATACGACAAGATGGGAAGACATTCCGACGGTTCGCGCATGAAGTTATGCGGTTAAAGTGTCTTGACTTCCATTGTCCTGATTTATGTTCTACACAAAGTCTCCAAAGGTAAATCCCTGTAGATAAAGCAAAGAGGTCAGGTCACCATGGTTGATTTTAATCTTGCTTTGCTTTGAAACAATTGGATGAGATCTAAAGGCTACACCCGTACCAGCGGCCGCGAGCATTGCCAGATCATTAGCACCATCACCGACGGCAAGGGAATCCGAAAACTGCAGATTAAGTCTGGAAATCAGCTTTGTAAGCACATCCAATTTTGTATCCTTGCCCAAAATGGGCAAACCAACCTCCCCGGTCAGCACATGGTTTTGAATTACCAGTGAATTTGCATGGGTTTCGTGAAAACCAAGAGCAGAGGCCACCCTTTCAGTAAATTCGGTGAAGCCACCTGAAACCAGTACGCAGTAAGCCCCATTCGCTCGCATTGTTCCTACAAGTTCTTTCGCACCGGGGGTAAAGGAGATTCGCGTTTGCCAGGTTTTTTCCAGTATGTCGGTACTTGCCCCCTTTAGCAGGGCTACTCTTTCCTTCAAGGCCTGTTCAAAAGGCAATTCTCCATTCATTGCCCGTTTGGTAATCGCTTTAACCTTTTTTCCATGACCCGATAAAGCTGCCAATTCATCAAGACATTCCTGTTTGATGATTGTGGAATCCATATCTGCAACCAAAAGTTCTTTTTTCCGAAGCTTGTTGGGTTGAATTACCAGATCAATACCTAAATCATTAAGGGTAGACCAAACTTCTTGAAAATCGGGAGGAACTGAGTCCACAACAAATTCAACCGCAACATCGGGACTAAGTAATCTGATATTTTGACCATCCCACAAATCATGTAATTCCGTGAATCCAGACATTTCCAGATTAGCCCTGTCGGGGTTGGCAATTAGGGTAATGATATGAGGCACTCAACCAACCGAACAGAAGCAATTATGTGTTTGTGGTGTTCCCATAGTGTTTTCTTCCAGCAATTTGATGTATCCAAATGAAAGACAAAAATGAATTCTACCAGACCGTTATATAAACCCAACTGTCCCAATTTTTCATCAGGGCCCTGCAAAAAACCTCCAGGTTGGTCATTGAATGTCTTAAAAAAAGCTCCCTTGGGCAGGTCTCACAGGTCAAATATAGGAAAACAAAAATTATTCAGTTTAATCCAGAGTGTAAAGGAAATTCTGGAAATTCCTGGTGATTACAAAGTGGGGATTGTGCCAGCTTCAGATACTGGTGCAGTGGAGATGGCAATGTGGTCTCTATTGGGTAGCCGTCCGGTCGAACTGGTTGCATGGGAGGCCTTCGGGAGAGATTGGTGTACAGATGTTCTTGAGCAGTTGGAAATCTCTACCAACCAGCATTTGGCTGGTTTCGGATACCTGCCCGATTTGGATAAGATTAACTTTGAAAACGATGTTGTTTTTACCTGGAATGGGACAACGAGTGGAGTCTGTGTCCCTAATGGGAACTTTATTCCAGAAAACAGGGGAGGGCTAACAATATGTGATGCCACATCAGCGGCATTTGCCCTGGATTTGCCCTGGACCAAGCTTGATGTAACGACTTTTTCTTGGCAGAAAGTAATGGGAGGTGAAGCCGGACATGGCATAATTATTCTTTCACCCAAGGCTGTTAACAGATTAGAAACATGGAACCCTCCATGGCCTTTGCCGAAAATTTTCAGAATGACTCAAAATGGCAAGCTCATTGAAGGAATATTTGAAGGTGCAACAATTAATACACCTTCTTTGCTTTGTGTTGAGGATTTTTTGTATTCTTTGTCTTGGGCCAAATCCCTGGGTGGTTTGCCAGCCTTGATGACAAGAACCAGAACTAACGCCGGTGTGATTGAAAATTTTGTGGAAGAAAACAATTGGATAGACTATTTGCCCTCTAGTCTGGAAATCCGATCCCCTACAAGTGTATGCCTCAAATTCAATCACCCCAAGTTAACAAAAGACAACATGGCGTCTTTTGCCAAAAAAATTGCTAAGATTTTGGAAAATGAGGGTGTTGCCCTAGATATTAAAAATTATAAGAAGGCTCCTCCTGGTTTGAGAATATGGTGTGGAGCCACGGTTGAAAAAGAGGATTTAGAACTATTGATGCCTTGGATCAAATGGGCATTTGAAAAAGAAATAACGTTATTGGACCAGAATTAATTGGCAGGAATGAGCTTATGAGCCAAACACCAAGAGTTTTAGTTTCGGATAAGCTATCCGAGGTTTCCATAAAAATTTTTGAGGAACGAGGGGTTAAGGTGGATTATATTCCCGGGCTTGGAAAACGAGGGGATGAGCTACATTCAATGATCCACAAATATGATGGGTTGGCAGTACGGTCAGCAACCAAAGTGACTTCAGAACTGCTCGCCAAGGCTAAAAACCTTAAAGTTATTGGCCGTGCCGGTATTGGTGTGGATAATATAGATGTTAGAGAGGCCACCAGAATGGGAGTTGTTGTCATGAATACTCCTCATGGGAATTCCGAGACAACAGCCGAACACGCAATCGCCATGCTGTTTTCGATCGCCAGGCAAATACCGGAAGCAAGTTCTTCAACCAAAAAGGGTCGATGGGAAAAGTCAAGGTTTTTGGGTAGCGAACTTCTAGGTAAGACACTGGGTGTTATTGGATGTGGAAATATTGGTTCTGGTGTTTGCAGGAGAGCTTTAGGGTTAGGAATGAGAGTTGTCGGGTTTGATCCATACCTAACTCTGGAAAGATCACAAAAAATAGGGGTAGAGAAGGTAGAATTGGATGAATTGCTCGGTAAGTCCGACTTTATAACCCTACATGTTCCCCTAACGGATAAAACCCGAAAATTGATTGATCGCAAGGCCTTGGCTAAAACCAAACAAGGCGTGGGATTAATAAATTGTGCTAGGGGAGGTATCGTTGATGAAAAAGCGCTTCATGAAGCCCTAGTGGAAGGTAGGGTTTCCGCTGCTGCCTTGGATGTTTTTGAAGTCGAACCTCCACATGACAATCCATTGTTGGAACTACCCAATGTCGTAGCGACACCTCATTTGGGTGCATCAACATCAGAGGCACAGGAAAAGGTGGCCCTTCAGATAGCAGAACAGATGTCTGATTTTCTGGTTAATGGGGCTGTCAATAATTCTCTGAATATGCCATCAATTTCTGCCAAGGAAGCAAAGCGCATGAAGCCCTGGATTGCTCTTGCCAATCACTTGGGCTCTTTTGTTGGTCAAATGACTGATGAACCAATAAAACACTTGGACCTTCTGTTCGATGGTGACATTTCGGAAATGAACACCAGGGCACTATCTTCTGTAGCAGTGGCCGGTTTGCTTAAGGTTAACAATCCTGAGGTCAACATGGTTTCCGCTGAACAAACGGCGAAAGAATCAGGAATGGTCATATCCAATACCACCCAGACCAAGTCGGGTGTTTTTGAATCTTATTTGAAATTGACTTCTGAAACCGCGAGCAGGACACGATCAATCGTGGGTACGGTCTTTTCTGATGGGAAACCCAGAATAATTCAAATCAAGGGTATATATATGGATGCAGATATTTCCAGGTATATGCTTTATTCAACCAATAAGGATGTTCCAGGAATTATTGGTGGAATGGGTACTATACTAGGCAAGCATAATGTAAATATTGCCAGTTTCCACTTGGGTCGGTCAGGGGTAGGTGAGGATGCAATTGCGTTGTTGTCACTAGATTCTGTGGTAGAGGAAGATGTTTTAGTGGAACTGAGGAACTCCAATCTGTTTTATATTGTACGTGCACTGGAATTTGATCTTGGGATTTAAGTTGGCGGCCAAATAATCACCTGACCTACAATCAAATCATGGACAGTATTTCTATATTAGAGAAGTTGGTGGGTTTTCCAACTGTAAGCAGGGATTCAAACCTAGCCCTGATTGGTTATGTCCAGCAGCTCTTTTCATCAGAACAAATATTTACAACCCGGGTCTACAGTCAGGACAGAACCAAAGCTAATCTTCTGGTAAAAATCGGTCCACAAGATCGGGCAGGTGCCCTGCTTTCCAGTCATTCTGATGTTGTTCCAGTTGAAGGTCAGGACTGGACAGTGCCACCTTTTGAATTAACCTCATCTGCAGATTATTTCTACGGTCGTGGTACTACGGACATGAAAGGGTTCCTAGCCTGTGCGATTGCCACCATTTTGGGAGCCAGGGACAGATCTTTAAAAACACCCCTTTGGTTGGCAATATCATATGATGAAGAAGTTGGTTGCATCGGTGTCCGAAGATTACTGGATATGATGGCCGGTTCAGATACAAAGCCGCTATTCTGCATTGTTGGAGAGCCAACGTTGATGAAGGTTGCGAATGGACATAAAGGAAAAGTATTTCTACGGGCCACATGCCATGGAAAGGGGGGGCATTCGGCTTTGGCACCAAAAACCTTGAATGCCTTGCATCTGGCTTGTGATTTTGTTGACAAATTAAGAATGAAGCAGGAAGAACTGGCAGTTTCGGGCTATCATGACGAAAGCTATGAAATCCCCTACACGACAATCCACACCGCAAAAATAGAAGGGGGATTAGCCCTGAATATCGTGCCGGAAACAAGCTCGGTGGATTTTGAAATTAGAAACCTTCCCCAGGACAATCCGGATCAAATTCTGAGAGAATTGAAACGGGCATCTGATCAAATTGTACATTCCCATCAAGATTGCTTCCCCCAAACAAGAATTGATCTTGAAAGAATAAACAGCTACCCTGGTTTGGCAACTCCAGAGAGCAACCATGTTGTGGATTTTGTTAATTCCCTGACAGGGACCAGTGATACCTGCAAGGTTTCTTTTGGAACAGAAGGGGGACTTTTTCAGGAGAAATTGGAGATACCTACCGTGGTCTGCGGTCCTGGTTCAATGGAACAGGGACACAAGGCAGACGAATATATCAGCCGGGACCAAATGGCCAAGTGTGAACAAATGTTGGCTAAATTGGTCGAGAGGCTGGAGGTGGGCATAAGTTAATCTTGATCGTATTTTAGGCCCTTAATTCCGTATCATCCTCTTCATCAGCCAATTGTCGGTGCCACATGTTGTAATATTTGCCATGCAGGTCCAACAATTCCTCATGCGTACCCTGCTCAACAATGAGACCATTCTCCAAAACAATGATCTTATCCGAATGAACCACGGTTGAAAGCCTGTGTGCTATGGCTATGACTGTACGACCATAGGACATTTCATTAAAACTGTCCTGAATTTCCTTTTCGGTTTCTGTATCAAGGGACGAGGTTGCTTCATCCAACAGGACGATTGGAGGGTTTTTCAGGAGTGTACGGGCTATACCCACCCTTTGTTTCTCACCACCTGACAATTTCAACCCTCTTTCCCCGACTTCCGTTTCGTATCCTTCTGGCAATTCTGCAATAAATTCGTGTAATTTAGCAGATCTAGCAGCCTCTTCGACCTGTTTGGGACTGGGATCTGGAAGTCCGTAGGCAATATTATAAAAAATGGTTTCGTTAAAGAGAACTGTATCCTGGGGAACAATTCCAATCTGCTTGTGCAGGCTACTTTGGGTGACATCCCTTATATCCTGACCGTCAATGGCAAGACAACCTTCGGTAACATCATAGAAACGGAACAACAACCTTCCGATAGTCGATTTCCCCGAGCCTGAGGGACCAACTATTGCTACTGTCTCACCCGGATTGATGGTCAGGTTAATCCCTTTCAGGATAGGTCTGTTGGCATAATAGGAAAAGGACACGTTCTGGAACTCTATTTTACCCCCACTAATCTCCAATGCTTTGGCATCAGGACGGTCATAGACCTCGTACGGAACTTCAAGAAGGTCGAACATTTCTCCCATGTCAATAAGTGCCTGTCGGATTTCCCGATAAACCGTACCCAGAAAGTTCAGTGGCATGGATACCTGGATCATGTAGGCGTTTACCAAGACAAAATCTCCAACGGTCAAATCGCCATTTTTAACTCCAATTGCCGCCATCAGCATTACGATAACAGTTCCGACGGTAATAATAACGGATTGACCCAAATTCAGGGCTGCTAGGGAATAGGTCGTTTTGAGGGAAGCTGTTTCAAACTTCTCCATGGAACTGTCATATCTTTGAGCCTCCCGCTCCTCGGCACTAAAATATTTGACTGTTTCATAATTCAACAAACTGTCAATTGCCTTCTGGTTGGCGTCGGTATCCTGCTTATTCATCTCCTTCCGAATTTGCACACGCCATTCAGTGACCTTGAAGGTAAAATAGATGTAAAGGGAGATGGCGATCATGACTGTAGCAAAGTACCAAAACCCCAAAACAACCCATAAAACCGTACAGATCATCAAAAGCTGAATCAGAAGTGGTCCGATAGAGAATAGGACAAATCTGAGGAGCCATTCCACGCCCTTGACTCCCCTCTCTACTATTCTGGATAATCCTCCCGTTTTACGGGTTATATGATAGCGGAGGGATAATTTGTGTATGTGCTTGAAGGTTTCCAGAGCAATAGTTCTTAAGGCTCTTTGGCCAACCTTGGCAAAAATTACATCTCTCAGCTCATGAAATAAAACACTCATTACCCGAGCCACCCCGTAAGCTATGGTCAGGGAGACCGCACCAATGGTAAAAATTTCACCAATACCAATTGCCTCCCCACTGGTTAGGGAATCTACAGCACCTTTATAAATGAAGGGAACCCCAAGTGTAATCAGTTCAGCTACAAGAAGAGCAAGAAGAGCAAGTACGACTCTGAAACGAAAAGCAATGTTATTCTTGGGCCAAAGAAAGGGAGTAACCCTTCGTAAGGTTCTCATCCCACTTTTTCTTGCCAGAGCTTCTTGTGATTCTATCTTTTCGTTCATTAATAAACCCTTTTTCTCTTGATATAGGGGTAGAACTCTTGGAATTACACCATCGCAGGTGTAAAACCGTGCTAACTGAAAAGCAACGCCATTCCAGATTATTTTCTGGAGGAGGATTAACCAAAAATCTGGTAAATTCCAGCAGCGATCTCACTTTCAAGGGGGAAGGAGAGCATGCCCATTACCGAGTATCCCAATAACCATGGCATCAGGTAAAACCTGATCATGAAGAAAAACCAGGCAACAAAGAGTGGCACCATGGGTGGAATAAGAAATGATGGGGTGACGGGTTTGAAAACTCGCAAGATGGGATCGGTAAGTTTGACAAAGGCTTTCATGAAGAAAAAGGGGCTATTAATAGGCAGAAATAGGTTCATGCCAAATCGACCGATCAGTGTCCACATGACCATCCCCAAGATGTAATCAATGATTAGAACCCAACTAGGAAAAGCTCCAAGTGTACTTGTCATGTCTCAACCAATAGAAATTGGGCAGGATAAAAATCCTGCCCAAATATAATTTTCTTTAATTTTCCAGGTTAGTGTGATTTATCTAGAATTGCACTACCGGTTGGGTCACGAACCTCGTCAACCATATCCTGAATTTCTTTCGGCGGTTCCTCGGTAGCCAAGCTAACGACAACCATTGCGACCAAGCTGACCGGCATACCGATGATAGCAAACCTCAAATGGTCAATTCCGAACCACTCACTACCACCTGCAAATCTGATGTAATACAGGTAGAGAGAACCAGCAAGGAATCCGCAGACCATACCAGCTATAGCACCTGGTCTGTTGGCACGTTTCCACCAAACACCAAGCACAAGCGGGAAGAACAATCCTGACGCTGCGAAATCAAAGGCCCAGGCAACCGCACCCAGAATACCTGTCAGTCGTAAACTGGCAACAAGAGCCGCCAGACATCCGATACCGATCAAGAGTACACGGGCAACGATCAAACGCTTTCTGGTGTCAGCACTTGGATCAATGATCTTGTAGTAAAGGTCATGGCTTAGTGCGTTGGCAATAGCCAAAAGTAAACCATCGGCCGTTGACATTGCCGCGGCCATACCACCGGCCGCAACCAAACCAGAAATAACATAGGGAAGCCCTGCAATTTCCGGTGTTGCCAACACGACGATATCAGGTCTCATAAAGAACTCATTGACCTGTAGTATACCGTCTCCATTTCCGTCCACAACTGCCAAGAACCCGACATTTGCCCAGTTTTGAACCCATGCAAGTTTCTGGACCTCTGCAATGGAGTCACCGATAATACCCGTTGCAAGATTCGGATCAAGAATCTGCAACTTGGTCAGGGTAGCCAAAGCCGGTGCAGTGAAGTAGAGAAGGAAAATGAAGAACAAGGACCAGGAAACGGACTTTCTGGCATCACGTACTGATGGAGTTGTAAAGTACCTCATCAGAATGTGTGGAAGCGATGCTGTACCTGTCATCATACAGAGAGCCAAGGTAAAGAACTTCCAGCTTGCCATTCCGCCAGATGGATCATTGTGAAGGGTTGTGAGTATTCTAACCCCACCAACTCCTGGATCTGCAGTAGCTGCGGCACCAACATTAAATTGAGTCTCCAGTTCGGCAATACGCTGAACAGCGTCACCGTATCCAAAGTGTGGAATAATGCCAAATCCTTGTACATTGGACATCCAGATAACGGGTACCAGGTAGGCAATAATCAAAACAATATACTGAGCCACCTGCGTCCAAGTAACAGCTCTCATACCACCCAACATGGAACAAAGCAGAATTCCCAACAAGCCAAACCAGACGCCGATCTCAAAATCAATGTGAAGAGCTCGTGCAGCAATGGTTCCTGAAGCGTTAATCTGTGCAGTCACGTATGTGAAGGATGCTACAAAAAGTATGACAACGGCTACAAACCTGGCAAGGTTACCACCGTATCTTGTGCCAATAAAGTCTGGAACCGTGTAGCAGCCAAATTTCCTCAGGTAAGGTGCCATGAGCGAGTTGACAAGGACATAGCCACCTGTCCAGCCCACAACAAATGCGAGGTAACCGTGGCCACCAAAATAGATACCACCCGCCAAGGCGACAAACGAAGCACCTGACATCCAGTCAGCAGCCGTAGCCATTCCATTGAACACTGGCGGCACTTCTCGCCCTGCCACATAATAGGCACCAACATTCATGGTTCTGGATAACCATCCGATCGCCGCATAGATGAAAACTGTAAATATGACGAATAGGATGCCGATAACATCAGCTCCTACACCCATCTGTTCCAGTATGGCCATGATAAAAATGAACACGATGAAGCCACCGGTGTACATTCCATAAATTTTGGGTAGGTTGTTAATAAAATCTCTTGGTTTTTCTTCTGCCATTATTCTATCCCCCCTTTAACCATCTAATCCAGCTTCGTCGTCAATGCGGTCTTGCATTTTGTTTTGAACGAAGATCAGGATTACAAAAATTGCCAGGGAACCTTGTACAGCAAAGTAATACCCAAGCGGAAAACCTATAAACGATACCCCGTTAAGCCCGCCTGCAAACATATGAACAATTAAGGCAAAGATAGCCCACAGAATCAAAACTACAATCGTCAAATTTCTAGTTCTGGACCAGTGTGCCTCTCTTGCCTGCTGCTTAGCGGGAGATACCGATGCTGGATTGTTTCCAGCTGATGAATTTTGGGCCATATAGCCTCCTTGAATTACAGCTCTTTCGAGCCAATTTTCAAACTAATGCTATTAGGTATAACACCTAACAAAGTATTAACCTAACCTTTCAGATTATACAACATGAAAGTGTGAAAAACTTGTTCACTAGTAGGCAACCCTAGATATATTATGAAAAAATTTTTTCTAGACCTGTATCGAGATTTAATCAGGATAATCCATTCCCGATTGGATAATTCCGAATTGGATGGTCCTGGAAAACTTATTGAATTTATTCATTCAAGAGCTGCCTACGTGGCTCAAACTTCCCTCTACGGATATCTGAAAACAAGGATGGGAAGGCAATATGTTGATATATTCAAGGATGAGGTATTTGCTCCTTCTCTAAATAAGGCAAAATGGGAATTATTTTTTGCCTGCCTCTCTGATTTAACCGTTTATGCAATTGCCAATGTCGTAACAAAAACAAGTCTGACTGATGAGGAAATTACCGGAAAGGCAAATTATATTTTTGAAGAATGTGTTACCAAAACCCTTGATGAAAATTGCCCGCCAGCTACCGTGACCCAAGCAAAAAACAGTTTTTATGTCAGAAGTGAAAAAACCATCTGGGCAAATGCGGCCATTGGGGAAAATGCTTTTACCCATAGTCCTGAAACACTAGCCAGTTCCTCGCCAGTTACAGAAGAATTTCAGGAATTAGATAGGGAAATTGTGTTGAATTCGGTGAGATTCAGGTGGAACAACATCCGGGAAGAGTTTCAAAAACGATACAATAAGGACAAGATTCTTGATTCCTGGAAAGGATGATTCCTTGCGAAAACAGAAGATCACTTTTCAAAGAGAAACAAGTTGGGTTTTGTAAAATCAGTAATCCTGCTTTACCTCTTTTACCAAGGCTTGAATCACCCTGAGATTATCCCTTGTTCTCGTTGCAATTTCCTCAGGCGGTTTACGGGGTACAACCCAGCCCAATATGGCCAATCTTCGCAACAAGACAAAGGTATTCAACAATTCCCAGGATTTCTCAGACAAGTATCGATTTTTTGTATAGCCTCTTTTGAGTAGGGGGGCTAATCTTGTGTATGTTGGAGAAGGATAAAATCTGTAAAGCGGAACAGCCAAGTCGTACATTCGAAAACCAAATCCGGAATCATCGTAATCAATTATGGTCGGTTTACCATTCGCAACCAGTACGTTTTCCGAAATCACGTCTGCATGAATAAGCCCGAAATCAGCTCCCTCTTCCAAATATCGGTTTAACCTGGATTTCAACACAGATTTCAATTCAAGCAAGTATGTTGTTTCTGCCCTCGTAAGAACTGGATTCTCCCAAAACCTTCCCCAAAGGGGATGTTCTCCTAGCAACCCATCAGTATCCCAGCTATGTCGTTCAAATCCTTTTGCTATTTCAAAAGCGTCGGTTGCATTGTGGATTTCAGCAATCCGCCCTCCAAGTCGAAGATATATATCGTCAATTTCTTTCGAGGTGGTTGAGGGGTTTTCGTGCAAAGTCTGTAATGATTCTCCATCAATCCATTTGATCATGGTAGCCTGAAGTTTGTTTGAAGTTGAAGCAATATATTTACCAGTTTTTGTTTTTATTGGTTCCGGGGTTTTAATTCCTTGTTCGGTAAGAAAAGCCATCCATTGAAGTTCAGAAGTGATTGATGCGTTGGTTTGGTAATTGGGACGATGAATACGAAGAACGGCTCTTTCTCCAGAATCTTTCTCTGCTTCAAAAATGATGTTTTCACTGACGTTCAATAGTTGAACGATTTTCCAGCCAGGGAACTCAAAAATTGCTTCTGCGGCGGCAGTTTTGGCTGATTCAGGATCAATTTTTACTTGCTTCAAGGCTGTCCAACACTTCTTCTAGGGTGCTCATCAGGATATCAATTTCGGAATCTTCAATGGGTAAGGGGGGTCTTATCTTCAGAATTGAGTTGAAACGTCCCAGCGAATTTATCAAAACGCCCTTTTCTCGCATGGAATTAACGATCAGTCTAGCTGTTGTGGCATCAGGGTTCCCCTCCTTGTCACAAACCTCTGTACCGAAAAACAATCCTGAACCTCGGGCTACTCCCAAACATTCATACCTAGCAACAAGGTCATCAAGTTTTAGGAGGGCACGTTGTCCAACTGTGGATGCATGCTTAACAAGGTTCTCTTCTTCAATAACACTTAGAGTTGCCTGTGCGGCTGCCATGGCTACGGGATTACCCCCGAAGGTATTGAAATATCTGAACCTTTTTCGGAAAGCTCCGATAATTTCACTGCTTGAGACAACGGCAGCAACTGGATAGCCATTTCCCATGGGCTTGCCAAGTGTAACTATATCCGGCTCAAATTCAATCAACTGGTGTCCCCACCATGAATTACCCACCCTGCCAAACCCAGGCTGTACCTCATCGGCTATAATTAGACCACCTGCTTTTCTAATCTTATTGATTAATGGGTCAAGGAACCCCTTCCCTAGGGTTGGGAACCCTTCATTGGCAAAAAATGGACATATGATGAGGCAAGCTAGGCCAACACCAGACTCATCAAAGGCATCAATCCTTTCCTGAACAATTGAGGCCAGTTTTTCAGGTTCCAAAGGATCAATTTCATCATAACTGGTTTTCGAACCGATCGGGCTGGGGATATGACTGATGAAATCGCTGTAGCCTCCTATGGGTTCTGTTCTGGACCCAATTTGACTAACTAGTGAAGTATTACCGTGGTAGGTATTATCAGTACATATAATTCCTTTGTTACCAGTTAGAACCTGGGCCATACGCAAGGCGACATCATTTGCTTCAGAGCCGCTACATGCCATGATAGCAGATGAAAGATTTTCACTAAACTTGGAAGACAGGTGTTCAACGTAATCCAGGATACCTTCGTGCAAGTATCTGGTATGAGTGTTTAGTGTTGAGGCTTGACGAGTAATGGCTTCAACAACCTTGGGATGACAATGTCCCACATGGGGTACATTGTTGTAACAATCCAGATACTTCTTTCCAGAACTGTCCCAAAGCCAGACACCTTTCCCTTTAACAATATGCACAGGGTCTTCATAAAATGTGGGAATATCAGGTCCTAGGAGAAGTTCTCTCCTGTTTAATAAATTTGAATTTGATACCATTATATCCGACTCTCAGAGTTCTTGTTAAATTTCTTGGAGTAATTAGGAAAGCAGTTCAGCAAAAACAATTAGGCTAGTGAATGATTCAATTGTAAATCTCCCTTTTGCATCAGTTTTGTTTTACCTCTGTTATTGGGAAATAACAGCTGTAGAAACAACATTCAGTAACATATCATTTATGACTTCGTATTCTTTGTGATATAGAATAATTCTATGGGTGTAGGAAATTTCAATTTTCTACCCCACATCTTTATTTCCATAAAGATTGAACGATTGGAAGGAAACCGACCCGTTTTCCTTAACAACCTCAATTCTGCTTACAGAATTTAATCTCCGGTCATGTGTTAGAGGAATTATAGAAACTTCTTCAGCTACCTTGTTCATAAGAATATAACTGTTTATGGACCGTGGTGATAGGTATTCCAGGCAGTCGGGGTAGAAACTAGGTGTTATTTCTCACAATAAATCGTCACGTAACCCCGGTTTTATTTATCAAATTAATTCAACGCCGATTTGCTGATAAATTGAAATAATTTGAGAATCATCCCCTTTCCTTTCCAAGCAGCCAAGCCGAAAAAGCGTGAAAAAATTGAAATTGAATTATTATGAAAAACAACAACTGCCAATACGCCAAAGAAACCGAGAAGGCTGTTGCTCGTCAGTTATTACAAGAAGCATTCTCTCCGGTCCGTCGAACAAAAATTGTGAAGCGAGGCTCTGAGGATTTTCACTAGCAACTCATGGGACGACTTTCGCGTGGCTATTAGTATCTGATAAAGTTTCTGTTGAATTTAAATCAGATCAGGGTGTCAATACTTAAATTAAATTCCCCCATTGAGCTCATTTAAAAAGAACCATTTTTGTGACCACTAATGGAGCACGATCAAGAACCTTCATCTCCTTTCCCTTTTTTCCTGCGTCCCCTTTTCCCAAGTGGCGGCGGAGGCAGCAGAGACTTTCTGGCCCTGATATGATCGGGAACCAGTTCCATATGAGCCCACAACCTTGAGACGGGTCAGGGTGCGGCCAAGTTCCTAGGGGTTGAGGCAATTGAAGAGATCGGAGAAGGCATCATGGTTGGGGATGCCATGCTCAAGGGTCATGAAACGGCGAAGAAAAGCTTTCATTTCGCGGTCAAACTGACCCATGTCGGTACAGGTCTCACCGCCAGAGAGTACGGTCAATAAGGCAATCATCAGTATTTCATGAAGATCATGGCGTATCGGAACAAGGAGCGGTTCATTGCCAACATCTACTTTCATTTGGGAGATCTGGACCTATATCCCGAGGGTGCCAACAGATGAATTACCCACCAAAAAGGACGAAGAGCCAAAAAATAGTATTTACTTTTTACAAAATTGAGTGGAAACACAACGGGTCATTCAAAACAGGGAAACAGGTGAATCCCAGGGAAACTAGACAACACGGTTCGAAAACCCTTTTCATGTATATTTAGACAGGCCGTTGAAATTAAGAGATGTGCGAAGCACTTTTGGCTAAATGAGTTAATCTCGTCAATGTTCCCCGTGGATACGGGGATGAACCGCAGTTAATCATTCCAAGAAGTAATTTTTCCTTGATTAATCCAACCCAAATACCTACACTGGTACTGTTCAACTTATTTGGAGGTTTTCGTGCCTGCAGTAGATAATACAGACATGAAATTGCAAACCAGTATATCCCTTCACCCAGCCAAGAAAATCACTGTTCCTTGGAAAAAGCACAAGGAACCCAACAAGGAAACCCTGGGAGCGATGGTTGAACTTGACTCCAGCAAGGGTAAAACACACGATTCCATTTCCTCCCTGATGGCTAGCCTGAATGCGGACGATTAGGGATTCAAAAAGTTTCAGGAAAGATTTCAAACGATGCAAGGCCATTCCGGGCCATAAGGATGATTTGGATGGGGTGTTGGAAACTGTTCTGGAATTGCTTGTGAATGATCAAATGTTGCCTAATGGCTATCGTGATCATCAACTGAGAGGCAAATGGAAAGGTTATAAGGGTCGTTGGAAAAAATGATTTAGGTTAAGGGAATGCCACCTGAAACCCGACCTGCTCCTCATCTATCGTCTTACAGACGATGGGAAGGAGTTGGAGTTGGTTCGTCTGGGATCCCACAGTGATCTATTTGGATAAGTGTTTTTTTCACAATAAACCATTTCCAATTTATCACAATATTTCGGCATTAGTGAGCCAAGTTTTCTCACGCTATTTCAGCCATGCCTCGGACATTCTCTTTCACGGTAGCTTTTTGTGCAGCAGATAGGCTTGATGTCCTTACTTCGCCCTTCACAACAACCCACCTTATTGTTGCGATGGAGGTGGTACAATTTCCACCTGTCAATAACAATTTTAAATTTCCCCATTATGCCGATTGAATAATGGTCCACATCCAGGCCAAAAAAGAGGCTGTTTCAATCACCCGATGCAACCGAACGCCAGCCCCTACATCTGGTCCATGCCTTTGCAACTGGGACAAGGTTGGTTTTGGTTCAGGTGAAAGTCGATGGTAAATCAAACGAGATCACAGCCCAAATGTTGATATCAACATTTGGGGTGTGAACGTGTGATACCGATTACACCCTACACAGCTGAACGTCTGGTTAGATACCAACTCCTGTGGAACAGGGTTCTGGGAGTTTCTTCTGAACGGGCCCTGTTTCGTTCATGGATAAGTGGCCGGAGACTTGTGCGGAAAACCAGCGCTAAAAATTTTGCCCGTGTTGGCCAAGCAATTGGTTTGCGCGATAAGCCAAAAAATGGAGGGTGTGGGACTGGACCCCTTGTGCATGATCTCCGCCATATTTTTGCCACTCGTACCATAATTGGATGGCTGCGTACCGGTCGCAATCCTGACCATGAGATCCATAAACTTACCACCTTCCTTGGGCACAAAAAGCCGGAACATACCTATTGGTATCTTGAGGCCGTTCCCGAAATCATGACCCTGACCATGAGGCAGGATGAGAAAGTTATTGGCTATGGGAGGGGATCATGACGACATCTGTCACCCAATCTTTTCCCTATCTCCTGGATGCGTTCTTCACTCGGTTGAGAGCGGAAATGAATGCCAGTCCCCATACCATAGACAGTTATCGCTATGCTATGCGATTGCTCTTGCAATATGCAACAGACAAGTTGCGCAAGGCTCACACTGACCTTCTGGTTGAGGATCTTGATGCCGATCAGGTTGTGGCGTTTATTCTTCATCTGGAAGAGGAGCGGAACAACAGCATCCAGACCCGCAACATCCGACTTGCAGCAATCAAGGGAGTGTTTGACTACATTGGCAGGCGGGAACCGGAGTTGATGTTGACACGGGGAACATCATTCAGGGATGAATCAACAATCTGACCCCCGGTGTTCAAACCATAACCACGATTGTCCAACTGGTCCAAAAAGATATTAAACAACTCCTCAATACAGCCCGCCTTCTCAAGTTGATCACGATACTTCCAGAGGGTTTTCTGGTCCGGGATACAACTCCTTTCCTCAATGCCGACAAAATACTGAAAGGACCACCGTTCCAAAAGATCGCCTTGAAGATCTTTATAACTCAGGTTATTCATCACCCCCAACAAGACACTGCGGAAGATTAAGAGATAATCCCACGACCGACGACCACGATCCGCGTTGCGAGGAGGCCCCCAAACCTTCTCCAAAAGGGGTCTGAAGCTTTCCCAATCAACCTAGTTCCTGATCATTTCCAGATCGTTGAATTCGCGTAGAGCCCACAGATGTTCATCATCTTCAAGCAAGTGGCGATTGGGCATTGTGATTCTCCTGGTTTACCGTGAAAAGGGAAAAATTATTGTTTGACAACAATGAATCACAACCGGAATAACAAAGCCAGAGGTGAAAGGTGATTTTGAAAAAAAAGTTAGCCAAAATTATTTAATAGACATGCCCTTAAGAACTGAAATGAAAAATCTCTTCTGCAATTAACATACTTCAAAATTTTAACTCAGTATAAAAAAGTATTGAATGGAGTATATCAGGTAAGAGTGTACACAATCCAAACTAACCAATCATTGTTTCATGCAGATGATCTTTCAAATTCTGCCTAAATCAACCTGTACTGCTTTGCCTTGTTCCGTAGGAAGGGCAGGCCCTCATCCATTACCTCGGTATTGCTGTTGGCAACGGGACGCCAGACACTTAATCCATTGGCAATTTCTGGTGGTAGTTCAATAAAACTTTCCATCGCCATACCACCTTCAAACCCGACGGCTGCGAGCCCGGCAAAAATTTCATCCCAATCACAGGTTCCACACCCGGGTGTTCCTCTATCACTCTCGGAGAGATGAATGTATTTCAAGTATTTTGACGCATCTATGATACCATTGACAACACCTTTTTCCTCAATGTTCATGTGATATGTGTCAAGGTGAATAAACACATTATCATTTCCGATGCGCTCAATCAGGTCGCGTGCTTGCCAGCCGGTGTTAAGCAAATGGGTTTCATATCTGTTTACTGGTTCGATACCAAATAGTAACCCCAGGGATTTGGCATATTTACCTATGGCATCTACAGCATATGCTACATTGTCAATTTCTGTACTGGTAGGTGGAAATCCGGTTCGCTCTCCGATTCCGCCAAATGTTACTCCAGTCAGGGCATCCGCTCCCATTGCCTTGGACTTGTCCAAGGCAATTTTCAGAAAAGATATCGCATTTTCAGGATTACATGAAGGCCAACTCCCTTCAGGCAGACCCAATGAACATACAGCCTTCAATTCATATTTTTCCAGTAATTTGCGTGTGTGTGTTGAATCAACCATTGGTGGATCCAATAAAGGAATTTCCACAAAATCCACATTGTAATTCTTTGCAGAACGAACGCCCAGTTCAGCTCCATCACGATCCCATTTCATCGTCCACATGCAAGCATGTACGCCAAATCCCTTCATCTCATTCCCTTCTGGTCAAATAATTCCTCAATTGATTTCCAACATGCCTTATTACCATTACCAAAATCAAAAATAAACCCCATACAGCAGTAGACAGGTGTTGATTGGCTCCCAAAAGGTTTAGCCCCGAAGACAATACTTGCAAGATAATCAAGGCAATAAACACCGGCATAACCTTTCCAAATCCACCAAAAGGATCAATGCCACCCAAGAAGCAAGCCAAAACGGTCACCAGCAACAAGGCTTCACCATGTCCAACCCGAACAGAATTGAAACGGGAAACCATGAGAATTCCTGCAATGGCACACAACACACCCGAAAAAGTATAAATCAGGGTTAGCGTTTTCTTGGTTGGAATTCCCGAATATTCAGAGGCGTTGAGGTTGGACCCAATCATGTAAACTGAAAATCCATGCTTGGTTGACACCAGCATTAAATGCCAAACCAGGGCAACCAGTGTAAAAATAATCATGGGAATGGGTATCTGAAATAAACTGCCATGCCCGATGGTTCCAACAAATTCTGGAAAACCGGATATATCACCCCCTCGTGTAAGGAACTCGCCAAGTCCTCGCAGAAATATCATCATGGCAAGTGAAACCAATATTGGATGGGCTCCCGTGTATGCGATGACGAGTCCCATGACAAGTCCGGCCGAGGCTCCCACGGCAAGGGCTGCGGCAACTCCCATGACGAAAGCGAGTATCCCAGCGTCAGGTCCACCAGCCTGCAACAAAGTCCAGGCAAGAGTTAATCCGGAAAGGTTTGCAGTAAATATAATTGCCAAATTGAGACCCCCCGAAAGGATCGGGGCAAGCATGGCAAGAGTCAATATTCCCAACACCGGAAGTTGAAAAGCCATCGAGCTGAGATTGGCTGCCGTCAAAAATTTTGGTGTCAAGCTGGAAAATGTCAGGAACAGGAATGCCAGGAAGCAAATCAGGGCAAAGGTTTCCTTGCCGATTTTATTGGAAATATCTTGAACGAGCTGTGGAATGGTCATTAGCTTGTACGAATATATTTTCCCGGGTTTTTGAACAAATCGGAATCGATCTGGATATTTGACGTTGATACAGCTATGAGAATACTCCCACCAATGATCATCTGGAATGCAAACGGCGATACTCCCAGGAGGTTAAGACCATTTTGCGTGATGGCAACGAACATGACACCAAGAATGCATCCAAGTATTGAACCCTTTCCGCCACCTAACCTTGCACCTCCAAGTACAACAGCTGCCAATACTTCAAGTTCTCGTCCATACAAGGCATTGGGAATGACCTCTTTGACGATGTTGACTTGCATCAGGCCGGCAATACCTGCCATCATCCCCATCCAGCCATAGGCTACGGCTTGCATCAGGGCAATATTGACACCCGCCCGTCTAGCTGCCTCAGGATTATCCCCAAAGGCATAGAGCTGGCGTCCGGTTCCGGTGAACCTTATCAATATCCAGGTTGCAACTACACATCCAATCATGACTGCAACGGCAAGGTTGAGTTCGGACCATGTACCATTGGCTGATTGATGTTCAAAAATAAATATGCGAGATGTCCACCAACTGGGGAGATTGTAAATGTTCCTACCTGAAGTGAAGAACATCAGCAGGCCAAAAAATGCGTTGAAAGTGGCAATGGTGATAACGATTGAGATGATTCTGAAGCCATGAATCAAAGTGGCATTGATAAGACCCAACCCAATACCGATCAAGCCGCTTACCAAGAAGCCCAGAATCCAATTGCCTCCCCCCAGGAACCCGAAACAGTAGGCAGCAACATATTGTACAACCGATGCGGCTACGGCAAATGAAATATCAATACCACCAGAAATTAAAACGACAAGCAAGCCAACTGCCCAAATTAGGTTTACAGCATTGTTGTTGAGTAATGAAGTCAGGTTTCCCAAACTCAAGAACTGGTCAGAGGCAAGCGACAAACCAGTACACATAAGAACGAGAACGACCAGCAGGCGCATTTCGACCGTGTAGTTTGCAACTAATTTAAACCTAGGCATAGACTATGCCTTCGAGTTGTTCGACAGAATTTTCCAGGGGATAGTGTTCCAGATTGATTTCGCCATTGATCATGACCAAAACCCGGTCTGAATTAAAGTGTACCTCATGTACTTCATCCGAAATCAAGAGGATGCCCATTCCTTGCTCGGCAAGGGTTTTGACAATTCTGAAGATGCCGGCTCGAGCACCCACATCAACACCAACCGTCGGATTATCCAAAATCATCAATTGTGGTTCGGTGGCCAACCACTTGGCTAGGACAACCCTTTGTTGGTTTCCTCCTGAAAGGGTAGAAACCGCATCTGAGGGTTCACCAATTCTTATGGCCAACTCCTTGATCCAATGATTGACCATGGATTTCTTTTTCCTAGGGGAAACAAAACCCAGGAATGTCAAGATTCTGTTGAGTACTGTTGTCACAATGTTGTCGGCGATTGATTGGGGTTGAATCAGCCCAAGCGAAAGACGGTCCTCTGAAACATAGGCAATCCCTTCATGGATAGCGTCCCGAATCGAACTGAAATTAACCTCCTTGCCATCAAGTCTGATAGTACCCGAAGTCGGTTTTGTCATGCCTATCAGGGCATGTGCCAACTCTGTTCGACCGGCACCGATCAAGCCAGTGAGCCCTACGATTTCACCTTTCCTGATTTGCATTGTTACATTTTGGAATTCATTTTCCCGAGACAGGTCTGCTATTTCTAAAATTGCATCGGTATCTATATCGGGAGTTGACGTAACCTCATTGACAAGGGTTAGATTGGTCATCAATTCGGCAAGTTTCGTTTGCGTCATTCCCTCCGTTGGAAAAACTCCAACAAGTTGACCGTCACGCAAAACGGTTACCCGTGAGGAAATGGCAAGAACTTCGGCCAATCGGTGACTTACGAAGACAACCGCAACACCGTCTTCGGATAGTTTCTGCACAATTTTCATGAGCATGTTTGTTTCGGATTGGGTCAGGGAAGAAGTGGGTTCGTCCATGAAAATCAATTTGGCATTTCCCATCAGGGCCCTGGCAATGGCGACAATTTGTCTTTGGGCAATGGGCAAGTCCTTGATGGGCTCATCCAGGTCCATTTCGACATTCAGGCGTTTTAGAATAGCTTCTACCTTGGGCTTGAATGATTCGGTTCGAATCAGTTTCGGCCAGAACCCTACCACTTCATCAAAGGAGATATTTTCGGTCACCGACATATGAGGAAAAAGCGCAAGGTCTTGCCAGATGACCGAAATCCCCATTTCCCTTGCCAAGGCAGGGGTTATATGCTCTATATCCTTCCCCAGTATATTCAGTTTTGCTCCTGGTGACGGAGTATAAACCCCGGTAATTATTTTTATCAGGGTACTTTTCCCGCACCCGTTTTCTCCAGCCAGACAATGAACTTCACCCGGTTTTACCTGGAATGAAACATCGGTCAATGCCTTGACACCACCGAAATTCTTGGAAACGTTTTCCAGTGATAAAACCCATGGTTCAGTCGTCATCATTTCAGGTCCAGGAATTCCTATTGTCAATTGGAAGGAAGGTTACCGGTAAACAATCAACGCCAACCCCTCCTGAATAAATTTTCAGAATCACAATGTGTAGGGAAGGTAAACAGGTGGAGGCACAAGTACCCCCACCCTTAAAAATTTAGAGACCCATATCGGCCAGACCGTCAACTGTATCGACGTTCAGTTCAAGAAGGTTATCGGTAATGATATTTCTGGTTGCCGGGTCCGGGCTTACCGTACCAAGTCCTTCAATCATGGTTCCTTCTTCAATGGGCTCACCGTCAGCAAGCAACTTGCCCATGGTTACGAAAACCCGACCTGCTTCCATGGGATTCCACATAAACCCGCCGGAGAGAATTCCTTCATGCACCAATTGTCTACCCTGTCCTGGTGAAAATGGTCCAAGAACATGAATCTGTCCTCCCATTCTTCTTTCCTGAACAGCTCGACCCGCGCCAATTGGGCCTTGACTACCAAAAGCAAGGAAACCCTTGAGATCCGGATTTGCCGCGATAAGATCCAAGGCTGTGGTACGACTGTCATCAACACTTTCGGCAACCCCGTATCGTTCACCAATTAACTCAAGTTGGGGACAGTTTTCTCCCATCCAGGCAATAGCTGCATCCGCCCAAGCATTGTGTAGCGGAACTGTGAGTGAACCGACATAAACGGCATATTGACCAGTACCATTTACCTTTTCACAAAGCAGTTTGGCATGTGCTTCGCCAAATCCGGTTGCAGATGCAAGTTCGAAATTCCAATCAACATTCATCAGGCCTGGCCCTTCATGTGCGACAACCTTGATGCCTGCTTCCATGGCCTTGGTGAGGACCGGTTCTAGAGCGCCTTCGTCATTCGGCACAACACCGATGATATCGACCCCCTGCGCAATTAGGTCTTCAATGGCCCTGACCTGAAGGGCCGGATCTGCTGAAGTAGGGCCTACCATCCAGGCATCCATACCAAGTTCAGCACCCCTGGCCTTGATTCCTTCCTCCATGGCGTTGAACCAGGGTATTCCCCCGATTTTTACCACAACACCCATTGATTGAGAATTTGCCGATGCCACTATTCCTAATGACAAGACAAATCCAACAAAAATAGAAACCAGTTTTCTCATATCTATCTCCCTAAACTAGACATTAAACAAATTAACAACACAACCCTAGTTGCATTGCCTTAAACCCGCCAATTCAAGAAAAGGTAATTTGCAAACCGTTTGAATAAATCAGCAGATAAGGGATTAACAATACAATATTTGTATTTTTTTCCAAATGATGTGGATTCCAAATTCTAATTACTCTCGTCAACAAGGAATTCAACTGGATCTAGGGTACATGTAGCCGTTCCCAACCAGCCATTTTGTTGCGAAACCAGGTTCTTTGGTGCTTGGCGCATTGTTGGGTTGCAACCAGTGTATTGAATTTTGCTTTATCCAGGGTTGAGTTGCCCTCTAGATATTAAACCAGCTCTTTTGCTTTAATAACCTTGGCAGCAGAATTGTTTTATTAGGGAAGTATATACTTCCCAAAGGATAACTCACCTCATTCCTCCTTTTCCACATGCAAACACCCGATTACCCAATCAAGCATATAAAGTTCTCTCGAGTTTCACCGATTTGGTTAACTTGAAAATTATGAATCGTAATTTTCAAAGATACTCGCAGCGAAATGAATAACCCAAATCATTCTCAGGGAGATGAACATCTCAGAATTGCCATATTGGGAATTCTGCTTTTTCTGGTGATGGGATCATTATTCAGTTTGTTTCAGGAAAAGACCATGGATTTTATATCCTTGATTGCATGGTATCATGTAAAAATTGTTATGTGGCTTTTCGATGTGATAACCCTCAAGAAGGATCATGGACACATTGTAAACTATTTTGTAGGTTCATTACATGATATTGAACCATATCTGAATCCTCTCTCCGATTTTGTAGTCGGAAGTGATTTGTGGTGGAAACTCCATCAAGTGGCGGGCAGGGCATTTTTCCTGATCTATATATTGCCAATTGGGATTATCATTTGGGCCTCATTTGGCAGGCGGCCGGATTTAATTTTCAGAAATAGGTACTCACTCGACAGTTTGTGGGAAAACCAGCCCATCAAGGGAACCAAGGTGGGTTTTCTTGAAAGACTAGCCCATCCTTCAAAGAGTAAAACAGGTAAAGAACACGATTCCGAAACGTGTGTTGGGTATTTGATTAATCCCTTAACTCCAATGGAAAAGTCCGATATTCTTGAACCTGCACTCACCCCCGAAGCGTGGCTCACCGAAGAGGGGTTGATTCCGCAAGATTATGAGGGGAAAAGACAATCTTCAAATCTGGATCCTTTTGATCAGCAAATTGCTGATGAGATCTGTACGGAACTCACCATTGATGGAATCAGTGAGGTGTTTGAAGAGAAAATAGGTTCTTCATGGAATGGTTTCGCTTCTTTAAGGAATTATGAGAAGGGTCTTGTTGCAGCCCAAATACTTCACTTTGCATTTCTACAGGATTCTGGAATGGAGATTCTGAAATTCCTAACTGCGACTTTTGATGCCTGTCATCCAGATGAAGAAAATTTTGATCAGGCTCTAGGTAGGGACAGGTGGTTCCAAAGTGCGATAAACAAAGCTTTCGATTCTGGGGAAGGAAAAAAACTGGAGGAAGAAGCAGGTAAACATGCCTGGAAAAACACAGCCCTTGTTACCACCCTTCGTATGGCAAGAAAGGAGGGAGGTGTACTTCCAACTGCATACTTTCTCTGGTTGAAGCTGATTGACAGAACTCTCTGGTACACTCTGAATAACGCAGGAAATGCCGTTTCCTCGGTGGAATCTGCCGGGGTCCACGCACATTATCGTGCAGAAATACAATCCAATATCCCGTTGGTTGGAAAAAATGTGTTTCAGGTGTCCAGATCCCTGCTTGAAGATTATCTGGGTATGAAACCAAACCAGGTAACCAGGAGAAAATTATACTATGATTTAAATCGTCCAGTCGGCGATAAAATCAGGGATATCGCCATTACGGAGCAACCTTTTGTCTAGTTTGTGGCGCTGATCATGTGGATGCTGATCCCCCTGTCATTGTCAACCCTGTTTATCCTTCAGCTTATACCTAGCTTGGAAAGGCACGAGGATTCAAATTACAGGATTGAGATCCTAATCAGGGGTTTGGTTACCATTCAGGCAGAAGCATTTTCTTTTGGAAAGGAAAACCAGAATTACGTTGGAATTATCCCGAGTAATGCCATCAATTTACAATCCCAACTGGATTGGAATTCAGAAATTGTCAACGGAAATGAAGGCAGGTTTGTGTTGACTTGGTTCAATGAATTTGAATCCGTTGCTACCCTGGTAAGTATAATTTCCCGCTTCCCTGAATTTACAAAGAGCACCGAGAGGTCAGGCTTCTTTTGGGGGAATTACTCCAACATGGATGCAGATTTGGCCTTAATTGGCAATAAGGTTGTTCCCAAGCCGGTCCAACCCCTCAGTGAGGGAGTTTTAATCGTTGGAGACCAACTTTGATCGGTTATTTATTTTGGCTTGGAATTACAATCATCCCGTTCGCTCTTTTAATCTCAAGAATGGCAGATATAGGAATAAGAAGACTCGAAGGAATCGAGATTAAACAACTTCCGGTTCTCTTTGGATTCTCCCTTGTGGGATGTTTACTGGGAGGGTTATTTGGTGTGTTGTATCTGGGAAATTTTCACCAACCAGGAATTATGGAATTCATACTAATCCTGTTTTTTGGACTGTTGACTGTTGGAGCTTTTGTTGATTATCAAACATACTGGGCCCCAATGGAATTACAAATTCCAACCTCAATTTGTCTGGGTATTGTAGGTTGGAGTTGTCAACAACCAACAGAAGGTGAGACCTTACTGCTCGCTTCATTGGGGCTGGGGTTGTTGGGGTTAACTCACTGCCTATGGTTGGTTCAGGCCAAGCTTCATCTGAATTTTTTTCCTCCAATGGATATTTTTGCCGCTTCTGCACCTATAGTTCTCTTTGGTGGCACGAGCCGAGCACTGATATTTTACGGTCTTTTGGCCGGGCTTTTAACCTGTATCAGGTTCTGGCCCTACTCTTCGTGGGAACGGAGAAACTCAAAGGTACAGAAGCCAGGAAGTATTCCCTTTCTGGCGGTAGTATTCCCATTGATGATCTGCTTTATGTTGTGGGAGGCTTTTCATGCTGTTTCTTACTGAAAGTATATCGAATTTCTTACAACTTAGTCAGCTTGATATCAGAAAAGGTATTTCACAAAGACAAATATCAGATTCGCTTTCAATTGAAAGAGGATTGACCTTGTTTGAAGCCTCTCTTGCGCTTGCTCTCTTTGGAATGTTTATCAGTCTTGTGAATGTTATCATTTCCTCCAATGACGATAGGAGGAAATCAATATCCCTTGGTAAGGAAACAGCCTTTATTACCAAGGTTGTACAAAAATATGTTGGTTTTGAATATGACAAGTTGAGAGATGATTTGGTTTCTTCTTCAAGCGATTCCTTGCTCATGCCAATAGAAATGAACCGGATACAGACGGCTGGCTTTCTGCCTTCCTCAGTATTGAATGATGGGACGTTCAGGAATTCGAATGGAAATAAATACACCTTACTTCTAAGGGGAGTAAACAGCACCGATACGGCTTCCCCACAAGCAACACTCAGTTTGGCGGATGTGGACTCGGACAATGATGGAAGTGTCGAGAATCATCTTTTGGATGGTAACATGGCAAATGGGGAATATGAACTTGAAGCAATCCTTGTTACTTCCGAAGGTCAGCCCATAAAACCTCAAATCGGGAGTCCTGCAGTCGTCGATTCAGAACTTTTTTCAGTCGGATATATCCAGGGAGATAACATGGCCAGGGGACCATTTGGAGTCTGGGAATTGGATATAAGTCCTTATAGGGATTTAACAGCTTACCCACAGGAAAAGCAGTTTGTATCGCTGATTGCTTTATCCCGAAATGGAGTTTTTGGTTATTTCGACAATGCTGGAACCGGGAACATGGAATTGAATACCTATTTGGACAGGTGTTTTTACACCCTTGGGTCTGTACTGGCTGAGTGCAAAACCAGTAACGAAATTTATACCGAGGTAGTTTTTAATAGTTTCGATAAGGATAGCGATGGCAGGGACGACACTTTTGGCGCAATAACAAATTTATATCGACTTGAGATGGGCCCCCCAGTGGATGCTGATGGAGATAATATACCCGATACTTTTTCCGTCATCAAGAACCTCCATGGAATTGGTTGTCAATCTACTACACAGAATACAACCACAGATGAATTAACTCTTGATTGTCCCGAGGTGGTCCTCACCAACAATCTACAGGTAGCAAATAATTTGATGATAGGTAATGAACTGTCGGTTGCTGGAAAAACCCGGAGTCAAAGGTTTATAGCGGGAGCACTCAATAACCAGGATCTAACCAAGGGAGTATTCTTTACCAGTTTAATCAAAATGGACGGCGATACTTCAATAACAAAGCCAACCTGTAATGATCCTGACAGCAACCCTCAGATATTTGTAACTCCTGCCGCATTCGCCATAAGTTCCGGACATTCGATTGTCGGAATCAGGGGAGTGGCTTCAGATCAAACAAATTCCTGGGAGGTAGGTCTGAAGGCAATTATCTCTCACGATGGAGATAATGATGGTAAATCAGATGTAATTGACCTGAATTCCAGCTCGGATTATGTGCAGGTTTTGACCAAATGCAGTTGAACCAATTATCAGGACGAATTGGCTTCAAGAAGAGCAAGAAGTTCCTTGGTAGGCCATGCATCTGCCGGTAATCCGAAGTTTAACTGCTCCTGCCTGACAGCTGCCCGAGTTCTGGCACCAACAATTCCATCAACCTTTCCGACATCATGGCCACGTTTGGCCAAAAGTGTTTGCAATCTATTCACATCCTCATCAGGAAGAGGTGCAGGTGGGTTTCCATCAAGGTAGATTGGGTTTCCAGAAAGAAGAGTTGCAAAGAATGCAGAGGTCGTGGAATAAACAAATGACTTGTTCCATTCCAAATACACACTGTAATTTGGGAAGGCAAAAAAAGCTGGTCCTAACCGACCGTGAGGGAGTAGTAAAGAGGCTTCGTATGTCAAATCAGGCCAGTTTCCATCCCTGGGTACAACGCCCATTTCTTCCCATTCTCCCAATGTCTGAAAATGTTTCGGTTGGGCTAATTGCCAATCAAGATTCTGGGGCACAATGACTTCTACCAACCATGGCTGGTTAGGTTGCCAACCTGTTTGCTTCAACACATTGCCGGCAGTCATCAAGGCATCGGCTACAGAAGCTTTCAAATTTACCTTGCCGTCACCATCGGCATCTATCCCATAATGAAGAATATCCTGTGGCAGCATTTGGATCATGCCTATTTCTCCAGCCCAGGCACCAACGGTATTAACTGGGTCAAAATTGCCCAACTTATACAACTCAAGGGCCGCAAACAAATGGGGTTGAAAGAGTTCAGGTCGGCGGCAATCGTGGGAAAGGGTAACAATGGAATTCAAAGTATTATGGCTTCCCTGGACCACTCCATAGTCGGTCTCCAGCGCTAGGAAAGCAAGCAATACCCCTCTTGGGACACCATACCTTTCCCTCACGGCATCAAGTATCGAGCCGTGTTTTTCCTCAAATTCCTTCCCCTTGACGATTCGGTGTTCGGTCATCACGAGCTTCGAAAATTCCATGAATGATTTTTTGAAAATTCCTTGCGACCTGTCACGCTTGATGACATCGGGATCGTGTTCAACTGTGGAAAAAAATTCATCAATGATGGCTTGGGAAGTACCTCGATTCAATGCTTCCTGTTTTACCGATACCACAAATTCTTCAAAGGTACCACCACAAGGTACAATTGAAGCTTTACCACTCAGTGGTAAAAACGAAATAATTAGAAAAACGGTAAATAATCTCAAAGTAATCATTCTAATGTCCCTCATGAGAAGTGTAGATCCAAAACGTTGGAAAATAAATTTTGGAAAGGGTTCATATATAAATATCACTGTCGTAGGCTCGAAATGGTTTCACTTGGCGAAATAGCTTCTGGATCAAGTTTCAATTCGATAAGTGAAGGCTTATCGGAGTTCAGTGATCGTTGGAATGCTTCTGGAAACTGGGAAGTTTCGGCCACCTGTTCTGCGTGCCAACCGTAGGCCTGGGCAAGTAAATGGTAATCAGGATTAAATAGGTTGGTACCCGAAACCCGATAGGGGAAAGATCTCTCCTGATGCATTCTTATTGTTCCAAAAACACCATTATTGGCAACCAAAACTATCACTTTTATACCATATTGCGAAACTGTTGACATTTCATTTATGGTCATCTGCAAGCATCCATCCCCAGCCAGGCACACGACCGTACGATCTGGAAATTCAAGCTTGGCTGCAATGGCCGCTGGCAAACCGTATCCCATACTTCCAGAGGTTGAGCCGATCTGTGTCCCATACTTCTTGGGCTGGAAATATCTGTGCATAAAGGCTGCGTAATTTCCTGCTCCGTTGGTCATGATTGTTTCTTCCGACAAAATCTCTGAAAGCCAAGAGATGATTTTGGGGAATTTCACCTTCCCTGGGACCTCCCTTACCTTGATCCATTCCTGATAGGATAATCGGCTTTTTTCTGTCCATTCAGTTAAATCGCTTTTCATTTGGAAAGATATTGATGATATTTCGGAAAGGATATCTTCGGGTTTACAACATATAGCCAGATTTGCAGGAATGTTTTTTCCAAGTTCTTCACGTGAGGGAAAGATATGAATTATTGTCCTATCCCCGTTGTTTTTTGATGGGATGGTATATCCCTTTGAGGGGATATCTCCAAATCTTGTTCCCAATAGCAATAACAGATCACATTCATCTACTATTCCAGCTAGTTTAGGATTCATTCCAACGGTCAGGTCTCCAGCATAATTCGGGTGCTGGTTATTTATTCTATCTTGCCTCCGAAAGGTAGTTGCAACGGGGATACCGGTCTTATAGGAAAATTCTTCAAGTAAGTTATTGCACCTTTGGGACCAAACCGAACCGCCAGCTACAATCAAAGGGCAAGTGGCAGTTTCCATGCATGCAACTAGTTTTTCTACCTGAGTTCGATCAGGAGGGATAAAGGTTGGCTCTATTAGGTCCTGGGTTTCTACACTGGATTGTTGATCAAGAATATCTTCAGGCAGCGAGATTGCCACTGGGCCTGGTCTACCTGATTTGGCTATATTAAACGCTTTCGCTACTACACTGGGGATTTCATCAGCTGACTGAAGTTCATGGACCCATTTGCACTGATTACCAAAAAATTCGGAGTAATCTATTTCCTGAAAGGCTTCCCTGCCCCGATGATTGGACTTAACCTGTCCAATAAATAGCACCATTGGGGTAGAGTCCTGTTTGGCTGTATGAATTCCCCCCGATGCGTTGGAAGCACCAGGCCCCCTGGTAACAAAAGCTACACCGGGTTTGCCGGTTAATTTGCCATGAGCTTCTGCCATAAAGCTTGCCCCACCCTCATTACGACAAACGATATTCTGGATTGAAGAATTATACAGCCCATCAAGGACATTAAGAAAACTTTCACCAGGAACGGAAAATACACGTGTTACACCCTCACGAATGAGTTGGTTGACCAGAATAATTCCTCCATGAGGGGAATTACTCCCGGTGAGACCTTTTGAGCTCATAATTCTTGCCTGTACAATCAGATTGCTTGAAAAATCATAGGCTACAATAGATGGGATTGCACCCCATCAACCTTCAATATCACAACCGATAAAATTTCTGCCCGATTCTTGGCATGCATCCAGTACGGAGAAACTACCAGCTGCTGGGTCCACAATAAAGTCTCCTGGATTGGATACTGCCCGTATCAGTGTTTCCTGCAACTTGACTGGTTTTTTGTGGATATGAACACCCTTTCTGGGAACCTTTTCTTCCCAGACATCCGGGATATTTCTGAGTTTCCAGATTCCTTTGGCCCTATTTGGATATTTTTGTGCGATAATGAGGTACTCACTCATCCTTCTTGTTCTGTATCCCAAGCCAATCCTTCCCTTGTTCCAGGTTAGAAAATCAACAACATCAAGGGAGGAATCCTTGACCCAGTCCTGAAAACCGGAACAAAAATGAAATTTATCCAGCCATAGAAACATATGGCCGCTTGGTACCAGGATTCGGTCTATTTCTTCAATGAAGGATATTATCACCTCTTCGGACATCTGATTGAGCTGACTTCTTCCTTTCGTTTTGGATTTACCCTCGTTACCATACTTTAACCGATCCAGTACCCCCCGATATTGTGGATCAAAGAAAGCAACTGGGAAACTGTTGGAGGGGAGTTTCCTCAGCAAGGCCAGACCATCAGATTTTATCCGGGCATTGATGCTGATGGATCTGGGAATCTGTACCTCTGGCAAGGAGATTTCCCTAACAGTAGAAAATACCGATTTTGTAGATAGTTTATCTTTGAGTTTTTCAGGATGTAATTGAGGTATTACTGGAGTATCCACGACGACTGCAACCATGAGCCATGTTTCCTTTTGTCTGTACTTACTTAACCCTAGGGTTAGATTTCTGCCTTCATTCGGTTGCCCGAAATTCTTTTTTTCTACACCCGAATTATTGTTTATTTTTTCAGGCTGCTTGATTAGCGCCTGTGTTTAGCATCGCAATATCCGTTTGTCCAGCGGTATTTTTGAAAATTATGTTCAACTTTTTTTTGTACTGTTGAGTTTAAGCTATGAAGTTCATCAAGGAAAGCTGTCTTTAAATATGGCTAAATTAACCGGAATTATCTCGTTTGATGTATGAACAGTTTAAAGGAAGCAGATTCGAACCAATATGGTTCTATATGAAAAGGAGGAAAGAATGAAAATAACCTGGTATGGTCAAGCTTGTTTCGAGATTGTAGGCAGTGATGGTACGGTAATTTATACCGACCCATATGATCCAGAAAAAGCTGGTTTCAAACCATTCGGTTCGCAGGCAGATATTGTTATCAAGTCAAGCAGTAACGACGATTTTCATGACAATGATCATCTCGTCCCAAAAAAGAAAAATGCGGAAGTAATTGATGCGCTGGAGGTTACACTAAATGGCGGGGCAACCGAATCTCATGGTATCACATTCGATGTAATTGAAGCCATGGAACATAGCCTACATCCTAGTGGGCATCCTGATCAAAATGCCATGTACAAATTTACAATTGATAACATTTCTATAGGGCACATGGGAGATATGGGAAATGATTTTTCGGATGAGCAATTGGATTTTTTCAAAGGAATTGATGTCATGTTGAGTCATGCGGGAGGTTTTCCAGTCATATCACTTGAAGAGCTGGTGCGAATAGTCGGGATTGCAAAACCCAGACTGGTGATCCCCATGCATTTTAGGACATTGTGTTACAAACCCAAGAACATGTATTTTATTTCGGAGTTTCTGAAATACTTTTCAGAAGATATTGTTGATTTTATCTTTAGCAGTTCAACCATCCTTAAAAGAGACGATTTACCGAAAGAAACACGTGTGCTGGTGTTTGATTATGTCTGATTAGGGCTTGGTTATACTTTTTCTGTTTTTCCAGAAATTTTATGTTTTTGCCCACTGAATTTACCTAAGAAGTAAAATTCCCAAGTAAAATTCAGGTGCGCTTCATTGTTGATTCACATACTATCATGCTCAGGGTTCCACCAAAGTAGGTATATCTTTGTCTTCCCGTAATTTCTAACGAAAAAGTTTATTTACTACGCTCTTAACGTTTTAGTTAAGCCTTTTTCTCGCTTTCTTGTCTAGTTCTTCAACATCTAGAAAATGACCATTTTGTCCTTCAACTGGAGAGTTAGATGGATCGGTCAGATATGTGGGGGTCCTGCGGCCCCAACCCTCAGCAGTTACTGAAAATAAAATAAGCCCCTGGTTGGATTATTCCAAATGGACCAAGAACGAACGATAACGGTTCATCCTTGGGATTTTACCCTGGCATTTCGTGTGATTAAATCTGTGTGTTTTGGAATCTTTTTTTGCCTTGACCGCACGCTAGAACAATTGGCAACGGAAAACGCTGTTTATGCTGTCCCGGGGCAACTTTTCCTAAAGTTATCGATTTTTGATTTTAAAAGGAGTATTCGACCTTCTAGGTATCCCTGTACCTCTCACATACGAAATTGCCAAAATTCCTACAAGCCATTTAAAGTCAAATACTTGAATAAGCACCTCCAGAGCCAAAGATCGTCTGTATCTGTATTGGGCATTGTTGCATTTTTCATGCCAATGAATAAGTGGGGGATTGTTTGCTGTTGCACCTTTACTCAGTGAGTACCACAAAAATCAAACGTCCTGAGTAGTTACAACGAGGTTTTGTTTTGTTGTCCTGAATTCAATCTGTCAGGATACAATCAACACATGTTTGACTGCTTCCGGTTCCTTAACTATAATCTGCAGAAGGGCTTTCGCCTGACCACTGATTTGCTGACTCCCCTGTTCCTATTTGCGATAGCCCTGCAGATTCATGCCCATCAGACAGGCCATCTGCACCTAGGTCAAGGTTTCAGCTTTACGAACATCACGTGGATTAACAGGTTCATGAACCAACCCTGGACCCTCGCCCTTGGCATGGGCCAGTGCTTCATTCAGTGCTTTGATCAGTTCTTCTCCAAATTCACTCATAATAGAATAATTATATGGATTTCCTTATCTGGCAAATCTATTACCGGTATTATAATAAAAGATTGTGTACTTCCGCATTGGCATGTTTGCCAGCGGCTGTAAGAGTGAGTGCGGTAGCACCCGTTTTATCCTTTATGTCCGGATCAGCCCCATGTTCTAGCAAGGTTTCAATCAGTCGCATGGTTCCTTTCGTATCCTTATGCAACCGGTAATCCGCCATGACTGTCAGGGGTGTATGTGCATATCTGGGACTGACCTGATTGAGACCGGCTCCCTTGTCGATAACACGCATCAGCTGCGTTTCACTGACTTTGCTGACATAATCACGATTAAGCAGCAGATTGACCTGCGCACTGGCGGACGTTGCCCATACCATCAGGACAATTAGTGGTCCTAAAACCGAGCCCTGAAATTCAGGCGAATTTTGGCAAGATGAGGGTACATGATCATGTCCAGTCCTTTTCTTTCAATCAAGTGACAGGCATCTGTTCTGTATTAGCTTTTTCCTGGTGAATTGCTACCCTTACTCTGCAGTCATTGAAAACAGAAAGGGACTGTTTTCAGAGGACAGATATACCTCGAAGGGTGAAGATGTGCGTTAAATCTAAAATGACAGGGAGGTAAATCCGGCTTCGGGCGGTTTTCAGGGCAAAACAGTTCAATTCAGAACAAAACTCAGAATTGCAACACCGACACCAACCGCTCCCAGAATAACCAGAATCAATCTTGTTTCCCGCTTGGCAGCTTCTGAATTGTTTCGCTCAATATCCGTCCGCATGGCATTTTGGTCGGCCCGCATGGCATTTTGGTCGGCCCGCATGGCATTCAGAGTTGCATCAATATTCACTTCCATGATTTTGTAATCCCTTTCCAGAAGGTCAATTCTGTGTACCAATTCTCGATTGCCAGTCTCTTTAGTCACGACAGGATGATATAGATTTCTTTATCTGGCAAATCAATTCGGCATTTTATTTCTTTTTTCTGTCATGATATATACTGACAGATATTCCGGAGAATTATCACCCTCACTCTGCAGTCATTGAGAATAAAAACTCACCGTTTTCAGAGGTGTTCAGATACCTCGAAGGAAAGGATATGCGTCAAATCGAAAATGCGAGAGGTAAATTGTCATTTTGGCCGATTACGGTTGTAAGTCGAACCCATAGACTAGGAACATCTGCTTCAAGGCAAAAAATTTAGCAGTTGACAGTACCGAGGTTGTGGTGTATTATTGCATCGTAGGTTCTTAATTGGAATATTAAAAGAACTAATCGGAGTCATTGAGACCATTTCGTTGTAAGAGTACAAGGAACTGAGCAAAGTATTTGGGAGGTTCTGAAGGTACCGCGTTGCGGTACAGGTAAGAAAAGAAACATCCTAGGTTTCGTTTGGTACTCTTGAGGTTATTTCATGATGCCGGTGACAGGAGGTTGTGGTGACCATGGTCGCCCCCCCCCATCAGACCGTAGAGTGAGTCTGCTTAGAGGGGTTTTATTTTCACTCCTTGTCATAGTATTGTCTATTTTTACACCCCTATTTGTACCACAAGCGACAGCCGGCGTTGACCAAGCCTTGATAGACAAGGTGGAGCACTATTATGACATAAACAAAAACAGATCAAATCGTAAATATGGATGTAATTGGTATAGAGTATTAATCGCATTTGGATCCACTAAAGATAGTTATAAACTTCCTGAATATACAGGTCCAGATGGTAGTTGCTCGATGATTGCCTACACTTCCGATGAAGCGGAGGAAGGTGAGAAGGTTTGGCCATACGGATGGACTCCTGTAAGAGAAGAATTGGAAGATATTGAAAAAAGTCAAACGGTTACTATTGAACCTCCAAGAGCTCAGAGGAGTACTCAGCAAACTCTTCCGACTGCCAGTTTTAAAGCGGGATGGCTTGATTCAGGAATAGGAGAAAAAGGGTGTGCTGTAACAGGTGACGGTGGGACACCCGGAAAGCTATATAATCTCAACCCATCTAAAGAAGGGTTTAATGAGATTCAATGTGTAATTGAGCTTATAGTGAATACACCTACTCATAAAAATTTTGCTGTCGGTCTTAATGTTGAATATCCCGACGGGAGTACAGGAGGCCCTTATTACGACTCTATTTTAACTCATAATAGTACTTCCACAAATTGGATTAAATTTATTCCAAATAATACTATAGTAGATTCGACAAATACCACAAACTATCAATATCCTTTAAAAATTAAAATATATCCATCATCAAATTATCAAATTGGAACGAATAATGAAATAACATTAACAATGGTGGATGACGAACCAAAACCTAAGGTTTCAATATCAACCTCGAATGACAAAGTAACAGAGGGCAATAATGTAACCTTTACTCTTACTGCTGATAGAGAGGCATTTAAACCTTATGATGTAGATGTAAAGATAACTAACAGTGATCCTATAGGAACAGGTAAACGAGTTCCTCCTGTTGTAGATGAAAAAACCTACACAATAACTATTCCTGCAGGAGTAAAAACAGTAACCTTTGATGTTCCAACCATAGACAATTTAATAAAAAAGAATAGGGTAGATGGTAAAGCTGCAGTAGACGGTTACGTTGGAGCACAATTAGTCGATGGTAATAATTATGATATACAGAGCCCTACATGGCTAACAAAGGATATCCACGACAGTGAGAAAATAAAACAAATAACAGTAACTGTAGAAATGCCTTCGGATATAACAGAAGGTAATGGCGGAGGTCAAAAGACAATCGCACCTACGATAACACTAAGTGAAACTGTTTCCCAAGACGTCAAAATAACCATCAAGGGTGATACAGACGCTGGTACTGCAAGACCTTCTAACTTTGTCAGTGGACAGCCTGTATGGAGCAACGGGGACCCTAATCCTACTTGGGATTATGCTTTTCAAAAAGGTATTTTCCAAGGTTATACGAAAACAATAGAAGCAGGAAATTTAACACTGCCATCTACACAGGGAATATCAATCCATAAGGATGATACATTTGAGGTAGATGAAACAATTGGTTTTGTAGTAGAATGTACAACGGGATGTTCAGCCAACGATTATGAAATTCAAGTTGTAAACGATTCCACTCCTACAAAGATTTTAAATGATGATGCACCACCAGTGTTTACGATTTCTACTCATTCTGATTCTATTATTGAAGGTAACCAAATTAACGTAACAATTACGGCCGATATTCCTGTTACAATTCCAACAATTGTTGAATTAAATTTGAGTGATAGTGAATATGACTATGGGGTAGACGGTACTAGAGAGATAGAATTTGAGCCAGAAGATGGAACAACGAAAACAATATTAGTAGCTACTAAACCTATACCAGGATATCAGGAGAATCACGGGCAAATAAACCTTTCTCTAGGGGAAATATATAGAAATGGAGATCGTTCTTTTGTTACTGGTACTAAAGGAAACCCGTCCTCAAAATCAATTGATATTACGGATTCAGGTTCTGTTATAACTATGGTAATGCCTGATGATATTGAAGAAGGTAATTCGGGTGCAAAAGACCTGTACCCCAAGTTAATGCTTGATAAAGCCCTAACAACAACATTAGGCATTTGTATGGTTGGTGTTGATAAGTCTAAAGATATAGAATGGGCTAAACCTGGTAATGGTGGAGATAACAGTCGAGACTATGCTTTTTGGTCTGGTACTTGGGATTCCAAACAATGTTTTAATATACCAGCAGGAGTGACAGAAGTAACTAAAGATACTTATGAAAATAAATGGAGAATTCGTGTCAAAGGGGATACTGATGCAGAAAGCCATGAAAAGATTGGTATAAAAATCTTATGCCAAACCGATAACAGCGAGGTAGAATGCGGTGGTAATAAATTAGCTCAAGATGTTACACCAACACAAATCATCAATGATGATGTTAGAAAGATTGCAATTCCTGGTACTTCTTATTTTTGTCGTCAAGATTCTCCTTCATCGAATCCATATAGCCCCAGAAATATACGAAATGCAGACTTCTGTGAGTCTCCTAATTGGGGAGACACTCGGGAAGCTCTTTTGACAGCAAATATTCTAAACACCCCTACTTTTAAAATATTTGAAAGGGTATTATGGACAATTTTTTATAGAGAAACAGTGGTTAATCCACCTAAACGTATAACCGTAGACCAATTAAAAAAAGATTACACGATAAGAGATACAAATCGAAAATACATTACGAACCCAAACTGGATAGGTTATGAAAATGAATACTACCACGCTCTAGTTGCATTAACTTATGTTGAAAGAGGCGGGGATGTATTGGTTCCTGGGATGAGAGGTTATGGCGACTATAGTGCCAAGGAATGTGTGATACATTTTAAACATACCTCCAGTAAGGGTGTAGTGTGTGGAGTTAATGGCAATCGTGTAATGATAGATATGCCCGATAGGGTAGCTGAAGATAACGTTTACGCGTGGATATATCCAAGTACAGGAGCGACTGAAAGTATTAAACTTAAGGTTACTAGAACAAAGACTGATAAGGTAACGGATAAAGACGTATTTTATATTGATGTTCCTATTGAGGGTCTTAAGTATGTTTTCAATGTTGCTAATGACAGAGATGAAAGGGACAGAGATTTCGAATTTCTATTCGAAGTAGTGGGAGGTACCAATTGGACAATCAATCAACCTGATACTCGTAAAACTGTTTTTATTGTAGACGATGATCCTACTGTAATTGAATGGACAGCTAATACATTATCTGAAAAACTGGATGAGGGAGGTTTCCAAAGAATTGCGAAGTTTGCGTTGTTTAAAGGAGATACAGAAGCAACAGATGATAAAGGTAATTTCTGGCAAGCAAATGATATAATGACCTGGAATTTTAATTTAGGAGGAAATATAGACCTTGTGGAGAATCCCCCAAAGAATTGTTTAAACGTATCAGATAAGACTGTTTGTAATGGATTAGTCGAAAATGGAGGAGTTGCTCTAAATACTATTCCGGTTTATATAGATCTAGATGATAGTAAAACAAACCTAAGGTCCACTAGACTTAGTTTGGATTCCTTTGAATTAACAGGTAGAACAGGTCCAGGTAATGGGTGGGTAATGCAGATGAAAGTCGGAGAAGATATCAATGATATTGATGAATCTATGACAACTGATTTACAAATCACTCTTTCTCAATCAGGAGGAGATGTCATTATTAGAAACTTTCCATCTGAATTTATAATTTATGATGATGAAAAGGCTTCACATACAGTCAAAGATGATCCTAATCTGAATGATGATAGTATTTATATATCTTTTACACGAGATAAATATCAAGTTCTTGAATCTGTTGGACCAGCACAACCTGTTATAAGATATTATAATAAGGATAATAATGGTGACGAAATACCTCAAACAACATTAATTGATACATCCCGAATTTTCATCAAGATAGACGAAAGCGCTAGTACTGGTACTTTAGGACCATTAAGTAAAGTTGGAGATAAAACGGATAAAGTGTCCGATTTTTATATGCAGCAATTACATGACATTCTATTGATACCTGGGCGAGGTATTGGAACCGCGAAATTTGATATACAAATGAATTCTTATGACGACGATCATGTGGAAGAATATAAATGTAATCGCAATATCTATCAAGGACAAGAACATGTGGATAAATGTTCAAGTTTTGATAGTTCTTCAGGTAATGAAACAATAGAACTTTCTATAGATCCATCTACATTACCGGAAGGTATTAAAATTGATCCTAATGGAGTTTCTAAAGCTGTGGTTACTATTGTAAATCAAGAACAAGATGTTGTAGAAAGAGAGAAAGTCCAGGCCAAAACTAATAAATGTGATCCTAATCATGATGATTATGATGCTGATGCTGACTGTAACAAGCCAATTATTGAAATTTCTAGTATAAACAAAGATTCAATCAATGAAGACGGTGGAAGCATAATAGTTTCCTTCCGTAATACTCATTCTTCTAATTCTCTAAAAAATCAGCGAATACGATATAAAATGGAAGGAAGTTGTATTAAAAATACAGATGGTAGCAATTCACATGAGAAATCTACAAATTTAGCATTATTGAATCCTGGTTCGACAACTAATCAAGAGAGTTTTTCCCACTATCAAAATAGATTCAGACCTGGGTTTTTAAAACAGGGTAATGATTCAGTATTCACCAAAGGAGATGATCATGACTGTAAAGTGACTGTATCTTTAAGAGATAGTCCATATTACATAATAGGAGGATCTTCGAAAACCTTCTTGGTAAAAGATGTTGCTCCGACAGGCGTATTTATTAATTACGGCAGAACTATTGACACAACCGGTGATGATATAAATGATTACTCTGAGGAACGCCCTTTAAGTATGGCAATTTTCCTGCATAAAAGCCGCTATTTTAATAATCTTTATGTGGGTGATGATGATAGAAGACTTAATGAAGGAGAAATTATAGAAGTTCCTCTCAGAGCAAAGTATTCAAAGGATGGTACAGCACTAACTACTGACGACTTTCTAATCACTGCATTTGAAGATCAGAATAACCTTACAGTTAAAGAGTTGCCTAATAAATCGGGGTATTCGGTTAAAATGGTATACGACCCATCAGAATCATTGACAAACTGCCGAAGTGATCCACAGAATCAGAAGTTCAGGAATATCAATCATATTGCTTGCCTAAGCTTGTCGACAACTATGGATGTAAAAAGTGGTGCGAGACAGGTTATAAACGTTTACATAGATTACTCTAACGCTAATTATGGAGAAACAAATCTATCCGGAGGATTTTCTGATGGTTATCATGTTCCTTCCAACCCAGGGACTTTTATATCTTTCGATGTACGTGGATTTGAAACCAAAGTAGACACTACAGCCGGTTCTCCTTCAGACCCGAAATCTCTCACACTTCATACTAGACAAACAGAAATAGAAGAACCTGATGGAGATCCAAAAATTAAAATCAGCAGAGAGCAACCATGGTTCGATGTACCAATTGATGTAGTAATGACTCCTGGACCTTCTCCCGCAGGTAGTACGGGTTTCAAATTCTGTGTTGTTAAAAATGATACAACCGCTAGCTATTACTATGATTGGAGAATTGTAGATGCTAATGATAGTGCTTATAATTTACCTGTCGGAGGGTTTGCATGGAATCCAACTGAAGGTTGTACCAAGGGTTCTTTACGTGCTATATTAAAGGAGAGATATTATTTAAGAGTTCATGGTGATTCTCATGATGAAGGAGAAGAGAAAATAGCACTATATCTTAAAGTTTCATCGACAAATGATAATGTAACTTCAGCTTCTGATAACCAAAATCCAGTAACCTTCACAATCACCAACGACGGACCTCTTCCAGGGAATTACCTTTCATACCTAGGACATTCTATAGCATCTGAATCAGTCTCCATAATTGAATCACGTATGAATATAGACAGATCGGTGGTAGATGGTGAGTTTCCAAAAATTCAATTTGGTTCTATGCCTGCAGAAGATAATCCTATAACGGACCCAAATGAATTATTAGAAGGCTCTTCCTTAGATTTCACGAATTCAAATGGCCTTTCCTTTTACTCTAGTTATACAGTCAGTAATAATTCTGGCACAAGAATGATTTCAGGTAAAAACAGGCATTTAACTTTCGGTATTGATAGAAAAAGTAAAAGGAATTCGAAACTAGTCTACGGTGCCATGGTATCCAGTGTTAATTCGGAAGGTTCCTATAATGGGGATGAATATACTATAGATAGTGATATGCTAGCGTTGGTTCCCTATATAATTTATGACCAACGCTACTACGGTGCGCTTGGTTTTGGTACGGGGGAATATAAACATCTTATTGATACAGGGGAAACGGCTTCTACTAATACCTCTTGGAAATTTCTGGCACTAGGAGTTAAACAACAGGTGTTAGAATTTAATGATAAAACAAGTATTTATTTAAAAGGCGATTATTTCTATCAGAAAATCGAATCAGATAAGGTAGATGGTTTGAATAGTTCTTCAAACAGTTCGTATCGTTCTAGAGTAGGTTTTTCTATAGATCATAAACTTGCTGATCATATATTGATTTCTCCATCTATGCATTACCGTATAGAGGGTGGAAATATCACAGCAGATAAGGGGATTGATCTTGGGTTTGGTGTAGAATACAATGACGGCCCCTGGAATGTGAATTTTCATTACGTGAAAACAATTGAAATGGATAACAATGAGTGGGATTCGCGATCGCTCTCGGTCTCCTTTACGCAAGGGAGAACTCGTACCTATATGAATACCGATGGTGAGAAAACCGGCTATGGTGTCAGTCACCAGGTGACAGATCGGGCCCATATCGGTGTTGATGCGAGTGATGATGACAGCGTTAATGGAAATGTCGGGGTAAGCTGGTAGATCGCCAGGTTTGGAAGGACTAAGACGAACATGATTTTCGTGACCCGGGTTAGGAGGAGAAGCCGGGAAATGAGGATTGCCCCATTAAGATGGCCCTTAAGAGGTTGGTCTGTACCAAATCAGACGATTTGTTGCCCATGAGTAAGTTTCAGCATGGTACATCCGGAAGTGTATTTACCCACTTACACATCTTCAGAAAGTACAAATGTTTACCATCAAACTAGTGGTTTTTGCGATACAAATCGTTTCTATTATAATGACTTTAAACCCAGTCCTGATTGGCCTTGTCTGAAAGAAAAAGGGAATTAAATGTATGAATCATGCCACTAGTTAGGAATCCTGTTTACCGTCAAACAAGATGAGAAAGTTTTTCTCGGGGGGATTGGCTTTCGGTTGTCAAGTTCAGACATGATCAACTCCCAGGTTTGATCAAAACGATCGGATTTAACCAGTGAACGGAAGGTCAAGACCACTTGGCTTCCGCTCATGCCTCATCGCATGCTCGACCTTTGAACCTCGCTCCAGTATGGGGCTTGTTTGCTGCCTCAACCACACACTTAACCCAATACTTATGTGGAGTACAAGGTATTCTGGAAGTGGTATTGTTTTCAGAAATAAAGTTCCTCTTATCCACCAAGCAGTAGGTTGGGCAGATAGAGTACGATACTGGGGAAAAGGACCAGACCCGCGATTGTAAGTGCATCAGCGATGAAAAATGGCGCAACACCTTTAAATACATCTTGAACCGAGAGTTCAGGTCGTACACCTGCAACCACAAAACAGTTGAGCCCTATCGGAGGGGTAATCAGGCAAAGCTCGGCCATTTTCACAACAATAATACCGAACCATATACCACATCCGACGGCGGTCATTCCAAAAGCACTCTCTGCTGCAGTTACACCCAAACCACCATTGAGTGCAATGACAGCAGGGAATACGACCGGGAGGGTCAGAATAAGCATTCCGATGGCATCCATGAACATACCAAGAATGGCGTAGGCAAGAAGGATGAGTACCAAGGTAAGCAATGGACTCTGGTCAAGGGATGTAATCCATGCCGAAAAGGCGCCAGGTAGATCGGCAAATCCTAGAAACCTTACAAAAACCAAGACTCCCCAGATGATTGTAAAGATCATTACGGAGAGTTTCGCGGTTTCCATAAGTGCACTCTTGAGCTGAGGCCATCGCATGCCACGGTAAACGGCCATAACGAAAACAACAAAAGCACCAAGTGCACCTCCTTCCGTCGGGGTTCCCCAGGCATCCCCTCCGAATGGGTTGTAAATGAATAATATGATAATAGCGACAACGAAGAAGATTGGGAACACAGGTGGAAGAGACTTGAATCTCTCAACCCAAGAATAACCACTTACCGGTGGTCCAAAATTCTTGGCAAAAATTGCCATGCCAACGATCAGGAGGCCATATACTAGAGCAGAAAAGGCACCTGGTAGAAACCCTGCCAGCAACAACGCACCTACATCCTGCTCCACAATGATGGCATATATTACGAGGATTGCCGAAGGTGGTATCAATGATGCGAGTGTTCCCGCAGCGGCCACTACTCCTGCAGCAAACCGTTTATCATATCCAATGGCAGTCATTTCGGGTAAAGCAATCCGGGCAAACACTGCTGAAGTCGCAACCGAAGCCCCAGACACTGCTGCAAATCCCGCGGTAGCAAACACGGTTGATACAGCCAATCCCCCAGGAACCCAGCCAACCCATCGTTTGGCAGCCTCAAAAAGTGCTGTGGTCAAACCTGCGTAATAGGCGAGATAACCGATCAATATGAAAGTCGGAATAAGCGAAAGTGCCTGTGAGGAAATCTTGGAATGGGGAACCTGCCCTGCCGTCTTTACGGCAACAGTGAGTGCCCAGGTGAATTGTTCCAGATCGTAATCACGTTTGTCCCAGAAGATCCAGATAAGACCAATCATTCCAGCAATGGCAGCTGCGAATGCAACTCTTACACCGAGAACCACCAGTACGAGTAGAAAACCGGTGATAATCAGACCGATTTCGATGGAATCCATTATCCAATAACCATTAGACTAGTTCTCGTTTTCGTATTCAAGCCCTGAAACGGCTTCAGCTTCTTTCTCGGCAACTTTTGAGGCATCCTCAATTAGAGGTACAGCCACAGGCTGTAATGTACCCGAAAGGATTGCTCTTCCATAACCCCAAACTTGTAATCCCATGCGCAATGCAAGTACGGAAAATGCAATGGGAACGAGGAGCTTGGCAGGCCACAGAGGGAGGCGGATATCAAGGCTGGAATCACGACTCCAATATGGTGCTGACCAATCAAATGAACGTTCAAAGTGGGACCAGCTTCCCCAAATCATCAAGATCATTAAAATCAGGATCAACAGGGTGCCGATAAATTCAGCCATCCACAGGGACCGCCCTCGAAGCAAACCCACTAGAATATCCATCCGAATGTGGCCACCAAGCCTCTGGCAGTATGAAACTCCGATAAAAGCAATGAGAGGCATGGCCTGCTCAATCCAGTCGACATAACCAGGTAAGGGATGGTTAAAGAAATTGCGTCCGCCAACACTGGTGACTGCAAGTAACATCAACGAAAACACTGCTAGCCCTCCTATAAGGGCTAGCAGGGATTCGATTTTATACAGTTGTCGATCGATTCTGCTTAGTAGAGTACTATCTTCGAGAACTGATGATGAAACTGTCAATTGATCTCTCCAGAATTACCCCGCCGGTAGCGCCACCGGCGAGATTTTCAAGGTAATCAGTTACCGGCAATCATACCAACCACAAGGTCGTAAAGTTCCTGGGCAGGAAGTCCACGGGCGGTGTTCTCTTCAATCCAAGCTTGGGCAGCAGGAGCTGCTACGGCTTCACGAAAAGCTGCGAGCTCTTCATCGGTATAGGTGATCCTCTCAATACCTTTTTCGTCAAGGACAGGTCCCCATTGTGCCATCGTCTTTTCGTTATAATTGGAAAGATAGTGTGCTAGGGCCTCATCAACGGAGCCAAGAAGAGCTTCTCGCTCAGCATCACTCAACGAATTTAGGGCATCTGTATTCACAACTACGGGGCAGTTGACCGTACCCGGATTGAGATTCGTGGTCCACCATGTGGCACTTTCAATTGTTCCGAATGACATGTGGGCGTGGGGTGCAAATGCTACAGCCGAAACGACACCACTATCAAGGGCCTGACGAACTTCGGTTGCTGACATTGAGGTTGGTACCGCACCAATGGCCTTCATAGCTTGACCAATCCCTCCAGTTGCCCGGACTGCCAGACCTTCAAATTCTGCGAGCGTCTTTGGGCCTTCTCCAACACCTGCTATATTATACTGCGGTAGAGGGGAGGGCATCAAAAGTGTGGCGTTCCATCTTGCGAGATCTTCAATTGCAGCTGGGTGCTGGTAAACGGCCTGGGAAATTTCAACTTCTTGTTCAAGTGAAGAAACCCCAAGAAAAGGAAGTTCCAGGACCGTGATTGAAGGATTCTTATCATAGTGATAGCCCGCACAGAACTGAGCCATTTCAAACGCGCCAATTGAAATGCCGTCCAAATTTTCACGGTTTTTCGAAAGGCCTCCATAAGACAAATTGAGAGTGAATTCACCACCTGTTTTTTCACTGACGAGTTCAGCCAGTTTTTCAACATGTTCGGTAAATGCACGGCGTGTACCCCACAGAGACACATTCCATTCGGTTGCCACAGCTTCACTCACCATGATCAGCGACAAGCAGCCGGCAATTGCAAGCTTTAGATATTTCGGTTTCATGTATTTCTCCTGCATAATGATACCAACCGAAAACCGGTCGGCTTATAAAAAAAATTATGGTACATATAATAATTGTTTATGTCAATTGTTGAAATTGCATAGAAACTACTAGACTAATTTAGATTATAGTCAACTCTTTTTTCTAGAAAAGAAGGTTATCCACAATCAATTGCCCCATATTTGATTTTTCATGAGCGAGGTTTCATAAACCCGACTTATTCCTTCCTAAGAACCATCCATCGAAAGGAGGAATTGTGAAAAGTAAATTACTAATATTTTCAGTTTGGGTTTCAATAATATATGCCGGATCGGTAATCTCGTGCTCGTCTGAAAGCCCTCAAACTCCTGAGATGGACCTAGAATCCAGTTATTGGAGTATACCTTCTGGGGGTAATTTAAGAATTGTTCTAAAGAATTGGGCAATAGCTTCGGGATGGAACCTGTTATGGGAAGTCCCGACAGATTACCACACTCAAATTGCAGTTAACCTGAAAGGCTCTTTTGAAGAGGCCATTCATGAATTAATGGCAAGCATCAACCGGACCAATCCGAATATTCAAGCCCTCTTATACCGAAAAAACAAGGTGTTGGTCGTCTTGTCCCATGACCTGTTGGGTTAATTGACGATTATTTCGAGAAAAGAAATGAATTATCTTCAAAAACTCCTGTTTTCCCTACTGCTCCCTTCGCTGCTATGGGGATGTGACAGCATGAAGCCAAAAGATTCGAGGGATATAGGTACCAAAACTCAGGAACAACTAGAATATCTTGAAGAGTTTAAAAACAATGTTCCTACAGTTTCAACAGATATTCAAAATGAGGAGGGAATCCAACTCGGTTTATTGCCTGTCCCCATTACAAATTCCGAGAAACTACCATCAAATTTGCTTGGTGATAATGCTCTTGTTTGGAGGTCCAATCAGCGGATCAATCTATACTCAATTTTGGCAAGATTAAGTGCCCTGACCGGTATTCAGCACTATCTTTTTATAGGACCAGAAAACAAGTTGGTAACCATAGATGAAGGTGGGGATTATCCCACACAAGAATTGTTGGCAAAATATGGCCTGAATTCCTCAATCAGGCCTGATTTTGGTGGGTCCCTACCCCAGGTACTGAATGAAATCAGTTCAATATATAACCTTGAATGGATCTATGAAAATGGGAGTATAAATCTGCGTCAGTTTAGCCTCAAAAGCTATTCGTTGGATTTACTTCCTACCAAGACTTTGTCCTCATCAACCATTGGTTCCACAACGACCAGCATAAACATGGATTTACTTTCCGAAATCCAGACGTCCATGCAAAATTTACTGGGAAATGATGAAGAACTAGTTGCCGAAGCAGGTACAGGTACTCTGTTGCTCAATGCCCGGCCCAGTACACATGGTCGAGTTGCCAAATACATAAAACAAATCAATGCAGGTTTGGGACAGCAAATAGCTATAGATGTGACTGTTCTCACGCTCAGTCTTGAAGAATCTCAGGGCTTCAGTACGGCTTTCAACTTTGCGGGAGGGACAGCATCGGGAAACACTTTTGATCTTGTGGAAACTGGATCACTAACCGGTGCTTCTACCTTAGCCAACGTAGGTCTTTTGAATGGCGATATCAGTGTTGAATCATTTTTATCTCTGCTAAACAACCGTGGTAAGGTGGTTGTGGAAACCCGAACCGGTGCAACAACCTCCAATAATCGCATGATTCCCATTCAGGTGGTTCGAGAAATTGCCTTTGCCGAAAAAGTGGAATCAGTTTCAGAGGAGAATGGTATTAACCTGTCGAGCATAACTCCCGGACAACTGTCCACCGGATTTGAAATGACCCTGCTACCCCGAGTCCTGAATAACCTGGAAATCCTACTTCATTACAACATTCGAATTTCAGACTTGAACGAGTTAAAGGAATTCACCTCGAATGATCAAACTATCCAACTGCCCAATGTTGCCACTACTGAATTTGAGCAACAAACCATTTTGGGTAATGGAGAGACTCTGGTTTTGGCAGGCTTCGAAAGGGAAAGGTTCACCTCCAACCAGAGGAAGGGAGGTTTCCTAAGCCGTCAAGCTCGGAATGAATCACAAAAGGTGGCAACGGTAATTCTCATTCGTCCTCGCCTCCTGAAAAGAAAAACAAGATGAACATGAAATCAATTGGTAAAGAAACCAATTACAGGGAAGAGTTGAGTGTGGAAACTGACAAGCCAAATATAGTTTTTCATCCTCCAACCTGGTTCCAGATCAACAAGTTTTCTGTTGCAGTTGGCTTGCTTTGGCAGCCTCTGCGTAATGACCTTTCCTTGAAACAACAGGCCAAACTCGCCAGTGGCAACAAAAACAATCTGGACCTCTTTAGAATGGCTTCCAATAGCAAACAGGTTGGATTTGCCAGTTCCAAGGAAGGATTTGGGCCAAATATGTTGGCTGGTGCCAATCAGTTTGACCAAAAAATACCCTTTGACAGTTGGCTTGCAGCGTTCAAGCTAGCCGAAGATTCAGATCACTGGTGGATAGTAGCCAAAAGATATGGTGCCATTTATCAGGACAAGGTTTTCAATTCACGTAAAACGGCATTTGATGAGTTTTCCACACTGATAAAAGCTCCTGATTGGAAAAGGATCTACGCTCCAGATAATTGGGAAATCAAGGATGCTCAGGAATTAATTTTAGCAGAAGCACTAACCTTGGTCCCGAACATGGGCTTGAAACCCATAAATCAAAATAGACGGTGGTTGTTTGTAGTTCCTGTCATAATTGGCTTTGTTGCTCTCACTCTTTTTGTCGGCAATCGTGTTATCGAGAAATTTGTGAATCTCGGAGATAATCAGTTTCAAACGGAAACATTGGAAATCCAGCCAGAAATCCCCAAACCCTGGGTAGGAAAAAGTAAGATTGGAGAATTTACCAGAACCTGCCTAGAGCTCATGGAGGATCTTTTTTTTCTTTCACCGGGGTGGAAATTGAATTCCCTGGTTTGCTCTCAGAATGAAACCAAATATCTGATTTCCCTAACTGTCAACAGGGATCCTGTCGGTTCACCTGGATATTTACGGCAATTGGCTTTCAGAAAATCGGGCGTTGAAATTACTATGGGCTGTAATGGGAATTGTGCCAATGCCCAACTGGAAAAAGTAATACCAGAACCACAATCGAGGGAAAACGAACAACCATGGAAAGCAAACAAAGTCGATAAAATTCTAAGGGAACGCTTTCAGACCATCCATGCCGTTCTACACCTTAACCAACGTGGTCCAAGGAACCTCCCTCAAAGTTCAGTTTCTTCCAATGCAATTACCAGCAGGCATGATTTCAGTATCAGAACAGGCTTTGGTGTAAAGGAATACGCATCCTTGCTTAAGGATATACCAGGGATAGCTCCCGAAACACTGGTTTTCACGCCTTCAAACAACACCTGGCTTTTAACGGCCAAGATTTTTCACCTGAACGAGATGTTACAGCCCTCTGACGAGATCCAATTTTAGGTAGGTAAATGACACAAAATAAAATCATGATAATTTCTTTCTCTGGACCGATTTTGATTGGCCTGTTTCTGATAATGGGCCTAGTGCCCCTCTTTGGCTATATTTCGGCCAAGGAAACGACCGAAATGCCCGAATGGCCAGAGTATTTCCAAAGTGGCCTTCGGGTTCCTGATGACTCAGTAGTTGAGATGATAATAAATGAAGAGGTTGAAACCGAGAAAGAAAACAAATCAAGTAGGAAATCAAACAAATGCCCCGAAGGAAATTGTAATAACATTGATATCCTCGCCGGGATAGCTCCAATGAACGCTATTGCGGGTACTGAAGTTGGTTCAGAAGTAAAGGCTCAACTACCAACGTCCCAAGACCGACCACCAATTCAACCGGATCCCCTGGAACTGTCGTCATCTGTACCACCTCAGGAAGTAATTGAGGATTGGTCTAGAGAAGATGAAGATGAAGCGAGATTAATACCCTTCAGTGAAGATCCCATAACTAGGGAAATGGAAAATGAGCTAATTGAAACGGGCCTATTATCAAGACATGCTGAAATCACCGAAAGTATTTTCCTGATGGAGCAACAGCTTAAGCAGGCTCAGTTGATAATTGAACTAATGGAAATACTTGGTCCTGATTTACCAATCGAAATATCACCCGGTCAATTCAAGAATTTCAGCAATACTCCTGCCGGCAATAAAATTGCCTCGGAAATGGCAGTTGAGACACTAAAAACCCGGGCAGAAATCTTTGACTTGGAAATGAAGGTTCTCAATGCCAGGAAAAAGATAGAAGAAGCCATGAAACCTCTGAACGGTATGGTAGAGCATCAGGTAGCCCAGCAGTTAGATGTTAGCGAATCCATACCCGTTCAGGAGCCCAAACTACGGGAAATTATTGGAGGTGAAGGAAACCTTCAAGCCATTTTTTCCGTAGGAGAGAAGATTATCAGTTTGAATCAGGGGGATAAGCTGCCATCGGGTGAGGTCATCATTCAAATTACCGAAGAGTTTGTAGAGTTGGACCAAGTAGGTGAAACCAAGATATACAGAATAAAGTGATTCTGGTTTGACAGACATTTATTCAAAAAGTCCAGAAGCTTATTCTGAAGGGTCATCCCCTAATGGTGAAGAGTTGCCTGGTGAGGTTACCAACGGGACTCTTATCTCCGGCAATGAGGGGAGGTTAGAGGTTCCCAAGAGTGAAAGGTCAAAGATAGCAGTATTTCAAAGTGGCTTTGTTGTCGTAACCCCTGAAAGCAGGTGGTCCTCGGAGGTAAAGGCAATACTTGATCGGGCGGGCCGGGCAGATATTGCCATTCATGAAATCATGGAAGCAGACAGCAAAACCATTTTGGCCATCTATGAAAGGTATTCACAGTACAATAGTGAAAAGGCTACCAAACTCAGTGGTATTGAGAGACAAAGGGAATTACGAAGGATAATAGCAGATGCTTCCCGAAAGAAAGCCTCTGACATACATTTCTATGTATTTCCCTCCTTCAGCGAAATCAAAGTTAGAATCCATGGTCGCTTGAGACGGCTAAGCATTCACTCGACCGAAGAAGGGAAAGCCATAATCAATGCCGCATTTGCTGTCGCAACTGATCAGGGTTCCGAAACGGGTTCAACAAGTTTTCTTAAGGGAGCTCTGACCAAAGCATCAGGTTTGTTGCCATCTGGTGTTGACCTGGTAAGATTGCAGTACTCCCCAACCACCGGACATTGTGCTTCTCTGGTCATGCGAATTAAATATTCGAACTCCCGAGGAGACCATGATCTGAGAGAACTGGGATTTCTTCCCCGACAAGTTACCGACATTGGATTGATGAGAAAACGTACAAGTGGGCTTTATCTCTTGGCTGGAAAGGTTTCTTCCGGTAAAACGACAACCTTGCAGAGAATACTCAATGCCATGGTCAGGGAAAAGAATTATGAAATTTCAGTCTATTCCATTGAAGAGCCGGTAGAACTGGATATTAACGGGGCCATTCATGTCGGTGTGTTTCCCAAGCCGAATCAAACTCGCAGTGAGGCATTTATTGAAGCCATTAAGGCCACCTTGCGTTCTGACCCGAATGTTGTGGTACTGGGAGAGTTGAGAGACAGGGAACTAGCTGGAAATGCCATGGAGTTGGCACTTACTGGACATGCCCTATGGACGACAGTACATGCAGGTTCAGCCTTGGGTATTCTAGACCGATTGAGTGACTTGGGAATTGAACTCTGGAAATTAACCGAACCCTCAGTGGTCAGAGGATTGATCTTTCAAAGATTGCTCGGTGAATTGTGCCCCAATTGTAAGATCGGACTTGATCAGGCCCAAGATGAGGGAAAGGTTTCGGATTTTCTGGTCAAGGAAATAGTTGGTCTTCTGGATAACCGACCTGACCAAATTTTTGTTAGAGGTCCGGGGTGTTCCTCATGTCTTCATGGTCTGATAGGTCGAACTGTGGTTGCTGAAACCATATTACCGGATTTAAAACTCCTTCAACATTATGCCAGCAACAACCGCCTTGGTATGAGAGAATACTGGTTAAGGCCAAGAGCAGAGGGAGGGTGTGGTGGCAAGCCCATATTGCACAATGCCCTTATAAAAGTAGGGCAGGGTGTATGTGACATTAACGAGGTTGAAGAGGAAATTGATCTGGTTCAGTCATACAAAACTGAATATCCTAACCATGCCTCCATGTTGGCTAAAGAATGGAGAAATCATTAAATGGTTGGCTTGTCGTTTACTCAAGGTATGGAAATGCTGGAATTAAAGTTCCTCAAGACACAGTTTACCTTCAAATTGAGGCTGAAATTTTACAACGAGTTGATTGCTCTTTTGAATGCTGGTTATTCCCGAGGTGAAGCTCTTGAGGTACTATGGCGACTAAGGACCAATGAGGGTAAGGACTCGAAATCCATCCTGTCGAGGATTTATTCCGATATAAGAATAAAAATTCAGAATGGACTCAGTTTTGGCGAAGCCATCCGGCAATGGGTACCTAATGAGGATTTTATGATCCTGGACACAATTGAGGACAGTGATGAGTTTGCAGGATATCTTGCCCGGTTTTGTCATACACTCGAAATAAACAGGAAACAAAAAAGTTCTTTGCTAGGATCTTTGGGTTATCCCGTATTGCTAATGACGATGGCCTATGGTGTTCTGGTATATTTCAGTCTTCAGATTGCACCCGAACTAAACCGGCTTTTTGCGATTGAAAACTGGCAGGGTTTGGCCTACTGGCTTTATTCAACTGGAAAGTTTCTTGCCTTGATAATTCCCTTGATGATCCTTCTCGCCTTGTGTGCACCCTTGATTTTACTTCTTTCCTTTTCCCGCTGGTCATCAGACTGGCGAGTTTATGCAGATAAACTACCTATCTATTCAAGTTACCGAATCTGGAATGGTGCTATCTTTCTTCAATCAATGGGGTGTCTGATGTCTAGTGGACTTACGGCCATGGAAGCTATCGGGAAAATAATTCCCAATGCCAACATGTATTTGAAGGAGCGGCTTGAAATGGTTAGGTACCACATGCTTGATGGTGATAACCTGGGTGAAGCCTTGTCAAAAACTGGTGGGTCCTGGCCTGATAGAACGGTCAATTTATCGTTACAGATCTTTTCTCAGGCCCCTGATTTCCCCAAGCAATTACTGGCGATTGCCGAAAAAATGTTGGAGGAAAGAAGAGAAAACCTTAATCGTAATATCCTGGTGATAAGGAGTGTTTCATTTATAGTTGTATTCAGTACCATACTTAGTGTGGTAGCTGCCATGTATGATATCCAGTCCCAAATCACCTCATCCTATTGAAGATTACTCTTTTGATTGTAAACATAGTGATAGCAAATGCTGATGGATAAGTTTGAAGCCAGTTTCCCGATGTATGATTACCCTGAAACAAGAGAAGCAAACAATGAATTTTGGAAAGTTCTTGGTGGGAAATTGAAGGATAAAGGGATAAATGCTCCTAAAAGTCTTACCAGGCCGAAAAACGATATGGAGCACTGGAACAGCACGAATATGCTTGTTTCGCAAACATGTGGTTATCCCTACCGAAAATTTTTAAGTGAAAAGGTCCATCTGATTGGTACACCGGATTTAGGGATCGATAACATGCCTTCCGGCCATTATCACAGTGTTCTAGTGGTTAGAAAGGACAAGGAAGTGATAACAAAATCGGGTGAAATTTTGGCCTTTAATAACCAATATTCCCAATCAGGTTGGATAGCACCAAAAATTTACGCCCGAACAAGGAATATTGAGTTTGCGGATTGTGTAGAAACCGGTGGACATTGGTATTCAGCCCAAGCAGTTGCCAGTGGTACAGCTACCTTATCAGCAATAGATGTTTTTTCGTGGGAACTCATCAATAGATTTGCCAAATTTAGTGATGAACTCAGGGTTATTGATACAACCATTCCGACGCCAGGGCTTCCCCTGATTACTGCCTGTGCGAATTTCGTTGATGAAATTTATTTTTCTGTTGTGGAAACCATCGAAATAATGGATGAAAAAATCCTGAATCTACTACCCTTCAAGGGTTTGGTAAGGTTGAGCAAGAGGGACTATCTAGAGGTTGATTACAACATAGGGAGTGTCTGACACTAAAACGCAACAATTAGATTTAAAATCATAGAACGGATATTCATGAAAGAACATAAAATGCCTGAAGAAAAGATCGAATTAACCCATCTTACAGTCCAGGATTCTCTGGTTGGTATAATGTTGGGTGCCATGATTTCAGATAAAACCGAAGCAGGAAGGGAATCTGATTACATATACTTTTTTGTAAGACACCTTCCGGTATTTTCTGGATATGACGAGATGAGAATTCCAGCTTTAATGGAATTGTTTTCCGGCACAATCAAGGTGGAAGGGGGTTATTCGGTTTATATAAAACTGGTATTGAAGAATCTCACCCCTGAACTCCATAATTTGGCTTTTTTGTTGGCTAAGGTAGTAACAATATCCGATCAACATTTTAAATTTGATGAGTTTGGCTTTTTGAATCTACTTGAAAAGGAACTTCAGATCGATCCTGAAACAGCCAATAAAATAAAACTTGTTGCTCAGATTTATAACAACCAATAGAAATCCTAGGGTACTGCTACAATAGAAATTTGCTTAGGTAATAAACCATAAATTTATCAGTCTAAAGACTTTGGTGAACGTGATTAAGAAATTGGACAAGTTCCAATAGTTTGAATCCAAACTTGCTCTGTTAGTGCTAAAGCAAATTGATTTTACCAATACTCAGCTTAATTAATAAGGATGTAATCAGGACTACAAATTGGAGTGATGAAACTCTGGATATTAAGGGTTTCCGGGACAGCGAGGGTTGTATTGCGGGTTTTTATCCTCATTTGTCCTTTACCCAATTTAAGCACGTTGTGCATCCGGCGAGTTGCACTCAACTATACTGCAATGAGACAAGACAGGTGATCCACTATAAATTCTGACCATTGATCACTACTCATGTAAATCAGAATATACCAACGGGAACTACAGCAATGACCGAAAGGGAATTCTACGACAGGTTGGGGTTTTACTGGCAGGGGCAAAATCTACCTCCCGAACCACCCGGTTCTCCGCGGAGAGCCCTGTTTCGTTATCGCCAATCCCTTTCCGAGTTTGTTTATGATGCCAGTCAGCTGGAAGGGAATCCATTAACCTATGTTGAAGTAAAAAACCTCATGGATGGTGTTTCGGTCAGCGGTCACCCGCTCGCAGATGAACGCCAGGTCATGAACCTTGTTTCAGCTGCCAAAACACTTTTTTCCATGGTGGAAAAGCAGGAATTCAGGTTGGAAAAATCCTTTTCAGACCGGTTGCATCACCTAATCGCTTTTGAAGAGGCCTGGGAATGGGGCCATTTCAGAGGGGAGGGTCAGGAGGGCAAGATGACTCCTCATGTTGCCCCTCATGATGGGAAATACCGACCACCAGAAACCCAGCCGGGCGGTGACAACCTGAAGAAATTGTATCTTGAGGGTCTGAATTACATAAAAAGGGAAATCAAACACCCCTGCGAACAGGGGATGGTCTATTTCCTGTTTACAGCCCTGCAGCAGTTTTATTTTGATGGGAACAAGAGGACAGGTCGGTTCATGATGAATGGAGAACTGATGTCACATGGTTGGGACGCCATATCCATCCCGGCACGTCGAGCATTGGAATTCAACGAACTCATGACAGATTTCTTTACCGAACGGAACGGCAGCAGGATGCTGGAGTTTCTCTATTCCTGTCGGCCTCAGGACAGGTTGGAACCTCAGCCACCGTCTTCAGAAACAAACCGTCCTAATCCTAACCCAGGACGTTCGGGACCATAACTGAAAATTCACCCTGACAACTAAAGATATTCTGGTTCAGGGACTGGTGTTGCTCACATCAGGGAGATCAAACCAGCTGAACAGGTGGATCGGTTCATCAATGACCAGAATGATATCTCCATCCTCCAAGCGTTAACTGCCAATCATTTACCTTTCCATATTGTCAAGTTACTGTCCTTCAGCCAACAGAACAGTTCCAAAATTGGGCATATTGAGTTCCTGACCCTGAACCTCCGGGAGTTACAAAAATCTGATGAATGATACCGTTCAGCGAGGCTTTCTGGAGCCGTTCCAGGAAATCACCGGGAGTCCATTCGATTGGTTCATTTCATTCAAAAGCAAATATAATTTGGTAGGCCAACTGATCCATTTGCAGTTACCTTGGTAAATGATTTCTCCACTTTCTTGATCAACCTGCCAGATACGGGAATCTCTAGTCGAGAACACATAGAAAATATCCTCATTGTTATTCCTTTGAGAAGGACCTGATATTATTTCACCTTCATGTTATCCAGATAAATGAGATTATATCTTGAAGGGGTAAGATAAAGGGATTACATACTTGAATCTGCACACTAGATTCCTATATATAAAACCAGCACAAAAAAACAATAAAAGGGAGATATCCCATGCCCCAAAAAGGTCCCGGCAAGTATTTTCGCGAAGGTCTCAGCCTGATTGACCTCATGGCCATGTTTCCTGACGAACAGGCGGCCGAAGCCTGGTTTGAAGAGCAGCGATGGGGACCTAAGGGTATCCCGACATGCTGTCCCAAATGTGGAACCCGGGGCCGGTTGAAAAAATACACCCGGCGCAAGAGTTCACCCTGGTACTGTGGCCACTGCCGGTCCAATTTCAGTGTACGGACCGGTACCGTCATGTCCCATTCGGCCATTCCATTGCAGAAATGGGTCCTGGCCATCTATCTGTGGTCCACCTCGCTCAAAGGTGTGTCCAGCATGCGCCTTCACCGCGAGCTGGACATTACCCAGAAATCAGCCTGGTTTCTGGCCCAGCGCCTGCGTGAGGCCTGGCGGCAGAACAGCTTTGTGCCGGTCGCCGCCAGCAAGGATATAAAACCGGCTGACCAGCCCGGTGACAGGACAGGTTCTGATGATGGTGGACACAGTGATGATTCTGATGCTGGTCACAACCCACCGGTTGGTGAGGACGACTACCCTGATGATCATCATGCCCTGCTGGCCGAGCTTGATGCGCCGATGACCGGCGTTGTCGAGGTTGATGAAACCTATATGGGAGGCAAGGAGAAAAACCGCCATGCCAAAGACAAAAAGAAAATGGGCCGGGGTGTGGCCGGCAAGATGGCGGTGGTCGGTCTCAAGGATCGCAAAACCAACACCATCAGGGCCCAGGCTGTTACCACCACCAGCAAGGACACTCTGCAGGGGTTTGTCAGGGATAAAGTCGCCGGGGAATCCACCGTCGTTTCAGATAAACACCGCTCCTACCAGGGCTTGCCGTATCAACATCTCACGGTCAACCATTCAATCAGCCAGTTTGTCCGGGGCATGGCCCATACCAACGGCATTGAATCCTTCTGGTCGTTACTGAAACGGGGGTATCATGGCACCTTTCACCATTTCAGTCGCAAGCATCTGGACCGCTATGTGAATGAATTTGTAACCAGGTACAATCTTCGTCCCAACAATACGATAGACATCATGGCGGTCAGTGTCAGGATGATGGTTGGCAAGCGGCTGACCTATGACAAGCTCGTTGCCGAACCCAAAGGATGATGATAAACTTAGCAATGTATTGTAATAAAGACCGAGGCAACAGTCTCAATTATTGTCAAACAGTGAGTGATTATGACAGACAGTGAATTTCGAGTGTATCCATGGATAGAAAAATCTTTAAGGAATCTAGGCTGGAACACAAGGAATCCCTCAAGAGGGGGGCAAGTATATACCCAGGGAGAATTCGTTAAGTCGGACCGGTTTTTAAAACAATCGTTAGAAGGAAGGCCTGAATTTATTGTCCTTGTACCAGATGGCAATGATGCTCAATACTGGATAATCGAAGCAAAGGCATCGACGAAACAAATAGAACAGGCCTCACGGGAGGCGATGGACTACGCCGATCAGATAAATAATAAGAAAACCACTAAAAGGGCTTGTTTTACGACAGGAGTAGCAGGCACCAGTGACGATGCAATTTTAGTTAATACAAAGTATTGGAATGGTAATAAATGGAAAACTGTCGAAATAAATGGGTTTGAATCTTCCGGTTTTCTTTCCGATGACCAGTGTCAGGAAATAATAAGGAATAATAATAGTAAAATTGAACTCTTTGAAATGGATTTAGAAAATCTAATCCAAAAAGCCCATCAGATAAATGAGTCTTTTCATGCTAATGAAATACCTGTAAAGGAACGTGCCCAAACAATTTCTGCGTTACTGTTAGCTATTATACAGGATGGCAATTTACGTATTCATTCTGAGCCTCGAAAGCTCATGCGCGAGATAAACGGCAACATACAGGACTTGTTGCAAAAGCATGGTAAGGGAGAATATGCCGAGGCAGTCAAACTATCTCTTCCTGCTACCGACAAAAATCATAAAAAATACCGTCAGGCCTTGGTTGAGGTTTTGCAACATCTTCGGGATATGAACATTAGGTCAGCGATCAATAGCGGTGATGATATTCTTGGTCAATTTTATGAAACATTCCTCAAATATGCAAACGGGGCAAAAGAAATGGGGATTGTATTGACACCTCGCCACATTACCAAATTCGCCGTAGATGTCCTTGGCATAAATTCACATGATCGGGTTTTTGATCCAACATGTGGAACTGGCGGTTTTTTGGTGTCGGCGATGGATCATGTAAGGAAAAATCTCTCCACCCCCCCCCTCACAGGAGGATTATGATAACTTCAAACAAACAGGTCTTTACGGTGTAGAACAGCGCGATGATGTTTATGGCTTGGCCCTCGTAAACATGCTATTCAGGGGAGACGGAAAATCAAACATCTTGGACGGGAATTGTTTTGATCATGAGTTTTGGTTTCAAAATGGGAAAGTATTTCATACCCTTCCTACCCAGGAAAAACCAAAACCAGCTGACCGACCTTTCACAAAAGTATTGATGAATCCACCATTTAGTCTAAAATCTGCTAGTGAAGACAAGTTTGTTGATTATGCTCTGAGGCAGACAAGTCCTGGGAGCAAACTGTTTGCAGTAATACCAACACGTTTAATCAGTGGAGGTGACAAAGCTGCAAAATGGCGAAAAAATTTGCTGGAACGACATACACTCAAAGCCGTTATCAGATTTGACAAAAATCTGTTTTATCCTGTTAATGTAAGCACTTATGGTATGATATTGGAAACACATCGTCCTCATGAAGATGATGACAAGGTATTTATGGGAGTGTTGTTTGACGATGAACATCGTCCAAGAAGGTCTAAATTGCTTTCAGTAAATAATCTGGGAGATAATGTTGATGAAATGACAAAAGAGTTAAGGCGGTTTTTATTGGGGAAGCCCTTATGTAAAGAAATTGTTCCAAGGGAACAGGGAGTTTTCACCCTAAATCTTGCAAACAATTTTGACCTTTCACCACAGTCATATCTTCCTAATGGAGAAGTAAGAAATTTTAATGCAACCACCAGAATCTTGGGTCTCTTATCTGCCCAACGCATGGTTCAAACAAAAAATACCAAATTAAAAACTAGGATAGATGACGGTGTAAATCTTAAACATTTTCCTTTGTCGATTTTTTTTGAAACTGAACTGCAAGCTCCTCTTAAAACCTTAAAAGATTGTGAAGAAGGGGCGGTACCGGTTGTTTCCGCGACAGCAACAAACAACGGAATCACAGCTTGGAAGGATATTCATTCTGATTATATTCTGGAAAATTGTATTACTATTTCCAAGACACACAATACCAGCCCCTGCCAGGCTTTTTGGCATCCGTATAAATTTACTGCAATCAGTACAGTAATTGTTGTCGAACCAGTTGAAAAGTTGTTGAAGAATCCAATGGCCATACTATTCCTGTGCCAGGCTATAACTCAGGGAAATTCCTGGAAATATGACTATAGCCGTCCAGTCCAGTTAAGTGAATTGGAAGTATTTGTTCCCTGTAAAACGAAAGGAGAAAAAAAACACAAAAGAGAAGTGCCTGATATTGAAAAAATGGCTGATTTAATGATTATACAGATGTCCGAAATAGAGAACAAACAATTTGAAGGGATAGACCATGATATTGATGACCTTAATGAAATTTTGGCTACTTGAAGGAATAACCTTCGGCAAGAAAAAACATCTGGTTTTGAATATTCTTAAAATAAGTGCAGATTCCATGATGCAATTCCCCAAGCAAATTATTTAAACGGATAATACATAGGCAAAAAATGGATCATTGCCAGGATGGAAAGAAAAAGTTACTGGTTGTACTCGGTGCAGGAAGTTCGGTACCCTATGGTATGCCGTCAGTTGAATGTCTTGACGGTAAGTTTTTAATCTGGTCAAGGGAATGGGAAGAATCCCGCGAAGAAAAGCCGGCTTTCAACCCATATAAATCACTCTGGGGTATCTTTCGTGAGTACTATCGTAATAGTAATTTCCACGGAACTTCCTATTGCAACTTTGAATCTGTGCTGGCCGGGTTGACATCTCTTGCAAAATGGCTGGCTCCACAGGCTCATGGTAACCCCATGATTAACGAAATTGGTATTGGTCTGGTAACAAACAAACTTGGTCTTGAGTTTTGTTTAACCACCGATGACAAAAGAAAGGAACTCCGCAATTTGGTTTATTCCCAATATAAGTATTTGGTAACTGAATTGGCAAATTACATGCGCACTCAATGCGGGAACAACCAAAAGGGTGTGACTGATTTTTCAAGGTTTCTTGAAGCATTGAGAAGTAATTTTGAAGTTGGTATTTACACTCTCAACTATGATAACATCGCCACTAGGGCATGGCCGTCGGCCTTTACTGGCTTTGATGACCGTTTTGACCTTACAGAAGATCATCCATGTTTTAATGTAAGACTATTTGATCCCATAGCTGTTCTAAACCGCCAGGAATGGGATTTCATATATCATCTGCATGGAAGTGTTCATTATAACATCAAGAAACATCCGAAAATGAAATATAGAACTGAGCTGATTGAATGGGAAGATGATCTGAATGCAGATTTCAAGGACTACAAACTATATTACATAGAACCTGATTCCAATTCCATGGGTGTTCCCTTTTCCACCCACCTGGCAGGTGGTTTTAAATTGGAGCAACTCCTACCCGAACCTTATCATACGTTTTATGCAGCCTTGGCAAAACATGCCTATGAAGCTGACGCCTTTCTTGTTATAGGGTATGGCTTTGGAGATATGCACGTCAACCGTGCCCTTCAGAACCGATTGGAAGTGCCCGACTGGGCAACTAAAAATCATCCAGGCATTGGTAGACCAAGGCCAAGCATAGCCATTGTTGATAAATCTGACCAAACTGTCTGTCATACAGGTGCTTTACAAGGACGTGAATTTAAGTATTGGCAACTGACCCATTGTTTGTTGACCAGGTTTATAAATCATGGTGATAACAGACCACATAGTGAAGTGGTGAGTAATGGATTGGAATACGGATCTCATAGGGTTTTACTATGGCATTTGGGAGTTGAGGAAGCCTATACCGATGCCAATGTAGACAGGATAATTAGACACTTGTAATATGGAAAAAGTGAGTAGTACCAAATCCTTTAACTTGTCTTTCTATGGCACAGAAAACCTGTAATCCCACAACAGAAAGCGTATTTTGGGATCCTTCAAGCGTATACCCCATTTTTATTATGAAGCATATTTAAATATATAAACCCCTAAGATAATTAAGTAAAAGAGTGGTTGAACGAGGAGGATGAAGTAGAGTTCTAAAAAAACGAAAGGGGCGACATGTCCCCCCTTCGTAACTGAATCCTGCCGAGGCAGGCAACGGACGCAGATCAAATCCGCACCGCATCTGGTACCAATTTATACCAAGAGATTTGGATCTACAACCACAAAACCAAGCAAAAGCCCTCTCCCAAAAGTTATCCACATTGAACTTCACCAAGCCTAAAAAAATAGTTGGGAGTTTCACCAAATTGATGAATTGTAAGTCCAAAGCAGACTCAGAATTTACTTTGGAGACAATAAATGATTTTGGAAAAAAGATTCGGAAAGACATCCTCTAGAAATAAACAATATGAAAGAGGGGCTACTTTAATCGAAGCGGCTCTTTTCACCGTGATAGCATTGGGTACAATAATCGGTGGAATTGTTTTCTTTCAACAGGCCTCAATTTCAGCCAAGACCAATGAAATGGTCAGAACTCTGGCTTCTTTGCAAACCCAAGTCAGGGCCCTCTTTCAAACGCAGGCATCATTCGGTACAAGTGGTTTAAACACCCTATTGATTACATCCAATGCCGTACCCTCGAACATATTACAGGATTCAGATAATGACGGGGATATGGATGCCTTGGTACATGGGTTTGGCGGAGCAATAACTGTTACAGGTGCTACCGGACAATTTACTATCGCAATGGCAGATGTTCCCGTCGATGTTTGCACCAGAATCATAGCTTTTGATGCATCTGGGAATGGAACAATTGGAAGTGGTATTGCTTCTGTCACTGATGGAACCCAAACCGATAGTGATGGGATAACATCTAGTGCAGCCGATACTTTTTGTTCAGCGAATGCGAGTGATGGGGAGGTGTCCTTGACCTGGACATTTGATCGGTAAACGTATCAATTATCTCAACTTGAGGTGTAGGTACCACCCGCCATGAGGACAGGGCAGAATTACGGTGAAGTCGAACATGCCCAGCGAAGGTATGAAACTTGGATGAAAAGCCATGAGCGAATGTCCAGGACTTTACTTGTCATGGTATTCGTCACGGCCCTACTCTTGGTATCTTTTCTCGTGATTTTGTACCACAAGCCCGAGCCGGTTTATTTTGCTACCAGGGTTGATGGTGGTGTTCTTCCGCTGGTGCCCTTGTCAACGCCATTCCTGACCGATGGTCAGGTTACCAATTTTGCTGTTGAGGCAGTTACACATGCCATGACCATTGATTTTGCCAATTGGCGAAATGATCTGCTGAGTGCCTCCAAATATTTTGAGCAACCAGATGGGTGGAACAACTTCCTCGATGCCATGGAGACCTCTGGAATGTTGAATTACATTCGTGACCACAGGCTTGTATCAACTGTAGTTGCCAGTGGGGCAGTTATAACCAGTTCGGGTTTGTCCAAGAGTAAAAACTACACATGGGAAGTCCAAATACCATTGGTCATTACCTACGAGTCCGCAAGTGAGATCAGTAGAGATTCTCTTCTGGCCGAACTGGTCGTATCAAGGCTTCCAACTTGGGAAGCTCCAGATGCAGTTGGAGTTTCAAGAATAGTCGTCAAACCGGGAAAGGGTTAGGAACTGAAACATTTCAATCTCATTACCTGTTGTATTTTATACTCAACGATATGGCTGAAACCTCTTTCCGGGCAAGAGCTGGAGGGAGTAAAAAATCTGGAAAGCAACTCTTTTGATACAAATCAGGTTTCACCGGAAAAACAATCCGATTTTTATAAAGCCTTGGAACAGATCTTTCCCATGTCTCCGGATATGGTTGAAAAATTCCTGGAAATCTATTTGGAAAATGAAGTAGCCATTATAGATCGGCCCCAACCAGCCCCTCTGATTGATTTTCAAATGGTTTCACTTGACCCAGGGGTACAACCTCCCGTTGTAAGGGTTACTCCAGGTATTGCTTCAGCTATTGGTTTTTTTGACGTTACTGGAGAACCGTGGCCGGTGAATCAATTCGTTGTTGGGGACGGTACCAGTTTTGAGATCCTTCAGCTTGGAGAAAATTCCAACTCGTTGACGATTTCTCCCTTGGCGAGGGTTGGGCAAACCAATCTGGTTATTTCTCTAAAAGATGAAGCGACACCGCTTGTTCTTGAGGTTAAAATTTCTTCTGAAACCGTCCACTACCAGGTGAATTTTCAAATAACCAGGCTTGGTCCGACAACAAAACGAGCAAACCATGAACCAGCTGACAGTTTTTCCTTACCGGGTAATCAGGATTTACTTAAAACCCTCGCAGGTACCTTTTCGCCGGAAGAAGCCCAAAGTATTACTATTGAAGGTATAAAGGCAGAGGGCTGGGTCAAGGGCGAGGACTTGTTTATACGTTCAAGATACGCACTCCTTTCTCCTCCTTGGCTAGGTTCACTTGCAGGTCCCGACGACATAGTTTCCTACCAATTACCCTACAGCTCCGTACTCCTGTTTTCAGTAGGTGATAGAGTGAAGAAAGTCACGTTGGACAGCTATGAAACTAACGGACCATGAATTGCTTGGTGATTTTGATGGTACAGGATCTAAACCAATGATTTTCAGATGGTTAAGATTTCACCCAAAGGGTATGTTAAATGGGATAGTTGGCTTCATTTCTTTAGGTAAAAACCGCAGTAATACAGAGCCCGGGAGATCAAGCGGGACCATTTTCAATAATCGGCGACCCAGACTGAGAATATCCTTGGTAATTACAGTAATTCTAGGGGGATTAATGGGAGGACTCTACCTGAGTGTTCGAGTGTCCCAACAAGACACATCCCTTTTAGCCAGAGTCCCCAGAATGATTACAACCCCAGGTGGTGATACCCAGAGGAATTCTAATCAGTATCAGGAAACGGTTAAACTTGCCAACCAGAAGAACCTTGCTTCAGTTGAGAATACCAGTGAATCATACATTTTGATACCTGAGGAGGTAACTGAAACAATTCGGACCGAAGAGATTACTATTTCCCTTCCTTGGTCAGGCACTGATCAGACGAATTTATTGGATCAAAATCATGAATCGGAAATGGAATTAGGCAATGATGTTCAGTCCCGAGACAATACACGCATCGCGAATGAAAAGAAAATCACAGAGGAGTTACTTGCTGAGTTAAACAACACTCGAAATTCTGAACCATCCAACATGGTTAGTACATCTGCAGAACAGGTTCCTTCACAAAAAAACAAAGAAAGAGCGGCACAAGAATCCAGTGCAAACTTTGCTCCAGACCTAAGCCAGAAGGGAAACTCTTACCAGATTTCAAACCCAGAAAATGAGATTTCGGAAAAACAATCCAAGTACCGATTGGCAGTTCTTAATCAGATGAACGCTATAGCCAATTCATTGGTTGTACATGCACCAGAAACAGGCTTTTTTACTAACCGGGATGAACAAAAAAGTTCTTCCTCAGAACCAGCAAAAAATTTTGAACCCGGTTCAGGAAATAGGGAAAACAAACAAAACCAATCCAACAATAATGGGGTTCCAGATCAAAGGATATCGGCAGGTAGTATCCTTTATGGTGAAGTTATCGCAGAAGTATCTTCGGATTTCTCAAGCCCGATATTGGTAGAGATTACTCATGGAAACTACAAGGGTTGGAGGTTGGTTGGCCAATTTAATAGCGTACCAAGCGGTAAAGGTTTGTTGGTTTCATTTAATAGACTTGTTAATTTGGAAGGTAGGGAATTTTCAGTTTCGGCCTTGGCCATAGATGGGATTGAGGGACAATCTCTTATTGCCAGCAAAGTGGAACCTCGCCTTTTGCAAAGATACGGTCCGGTATTTGCAACCTCATTTATTTCCGGTTTGGCTGAAAGCCTTGCTCAGCCTCGTGCAACCCTGGGAACGATTGGTAATGCTCAGGTATTGGTGGAAGAACCTGCTACACTGGAACAAGCAGGATATGCCGGGCTGAAAAACAGTTTCAGTGCCCTTTCGTCAGATATAGCCAATTACATTCCAAAGGGTCCTTTAATCACCATCCAGAGCGGGCATCCAGTCGGTATCCTGTTTACCGGTTCAATAGTAGTCCTGAATTGAAGCAATCTTATAAAAGAAAGGTGACGCAATGAAAAAAGCGGCAGTTAAAGACGAGAAAGCCACGCCCCCAAAAAACCCCAGGGTAACTAGGCAAGCAAAAACCACAACTGCAAGAACGAGAAAGCCCAGAACCACCAGCACCAATGGTAAAACGAATTCGACTACGTCCATTGCCAAGGAAACCAAAGCTGGTCCCGGGCGACCTAGAGGTACAACCAAGGCTCCGGCAAGGAAACAATCAAAAACCTCCAAAAAAGCATCTACTCGCTCAGAAAAGGCTACAAGCAATGACAATACGGAAGACCTGATTTTAAATGAGTTGAATACCATGGACATGGATCACTACACGGAGGATGTCCTGGACAATCCGCTTCAAGGTGCCCCCTCGGAAAAACACCAACAGGAAAGGGATAAATTCATTGATGAATTAATGCAGGAAATCTTGCCAGAAGATAGGTCGGAAAGTAGGGAAATCTTGCCATCATCAGCCAAATCACAAGGTGAAGCACTTGACGAGGAAAAAATTAGCGGAACAACCTCGGAAAGTAGACCAGCAGCAAGATCAAGGTCTGTCAACTCTTTGGGAGTTTCCTTAATAGGCAAAACCTGGGGTATCAAAGCAATGGTTGGTGTAACGATTGTGATTGTTTTTTTGTTGTTCAATCACTTTGTCTTTATTGAGAAGAAAACTCAAACCGCCTTTGATTACCTTTCAAATTCACTTTCAGAGGTTGAAAGGGCAATTCACACAGGAAGCCCTGTTTCTGTCAAGGCAAAATTGGTCGGAAAAGAGGATTTGAGTTTACAACAGCAAATCAATGTAGATCAGGTTACGGTTGGTATGGACGTACCACGTCTAACAAACAAATTCCTTCAATCCGAAGAAGAACTCATGTCTGATCAGGAAATTTCGCAGCAGGAGCTCAATTTTTGGCAAACTCTGGCCAAAACCAGTTTTGAGGAAATATCCGAAATCCAGAAGAATCTTGTCCTTATTCAGGATAACCATCCCAATGGTGATAATGTAGGAAGTGGGGAGGAAACTGCTTTGGTACTAAGCTCTGAACCTCCAATGAATGGGGTAGATATATCCAGTTCGGAGACAATTAGTGGTGAATATTTGCTGTATGACGGAGGTTCCAGTTCGGAACCAGTCCCTTTGAATACAATCAGGGAAGGAAGAATACACAACAAATCCCCCTATTTGATAGCGGATAGGGATAGTAGAACACCCTTGATTGCCAAGGTTGGAATGGAAGAACCAATAGCAATTCCAGTTATACATGAGGACATGCATAATTCTTTGTTGGGATTGGAAACTGACCGACAAAATCAGCAAAGCCTTCAAGTCGGTCTTGAAGATAATGAAGGGTCAGGACTAGCTACTATTTTACAAAACATATCCCTACAAATTGAAACTCTGAATGCTGCGACCCAAGGCATTCTGGATATTCTGAAGACATCCAATGTTTTGCTTGATACTCTGGTTCAGGTTTCCGATCAAAACCCTTCGGAGGGACAAAGTCACTGGGCGTTAAGTCCAGACTTGGCTGCTAACATAAAGGAGAAATTCAGAATAAGTGGTTTCCCGGGGGTGGAAACAGCATATCATGATCAACCAGGTGAAATAACAACCACAAAACAGGAAGACATTACCACCAGTATCGCTGAAACTCTTTCAGAAGAGATATTTCTGGAGAATATTGACCCTGACAGATTGAAGGATCTGGAAGCTGTTCCATTAATACCACTGCAATCAAGTCCTTCCAGTGAACTAATGGTTATCAGGTCACTTTCGGAAATGGAAAACGGTTACGACTCCATGAAGGGTGTTGTTATCGGGGATAACATACCAGGTTTTGGTCTGGTTCTAAATATTAAGGAAGATAGGGCTGGTCGTCTGATTATTATGGAAAATGGCATCGTTTACCTGAATTAAATGAGTGAAATACGGTGGCTGAGTTAGTTGGTATAATTCAGGCTTTCGAAAGCTTATTAAGAGGAGTTTTCTATCTTGTAGGTCTGTTACTTGTTATTCAAAGTATCCGAAATGCTGCCAGAAGATCAGAATTGGGGTCACAATTCGGTTCCTGGCTCAGCCCTCTGGTTGGCTTTGTCGTTGGAATTATGCTAATTGCTCTCCCCAGTACGATTTCCTTACTGAGTGAAACCTTTTTCGGGATAAGGCGGGAACTAAATCCTCGTTCCATATTTGAGTACGACAAACAACTCATTTCGCCTCTAAACACAGGTAATACACAGGAATTCATCGAACTTGTTGTATTGGTTATCCAGTTTCTTGGATTTATAGCTATTGTACGAAGCTTTTTACTCTTCAATCAGATCAGTTCTCAAGGGTCGAGAGTCGTAGGTTCAGGAATTACCTTTTTGGTTGCTGGCACACTTGCGGTTAATTTCCCTTTGTTTTGGGGAATGCTTGTTGATTTGTTTTTGAACCTGACTGTCTATTAGCTTCAAGCATTTGAATTATGAATGTGTTAAGCAACATTTTGAACAATACAAATTTTGAAATGTAACTAATCAAAGTTGACTTAACAATGGCAAATCATATACCTTGCCAGATAAAATTGTTTCCTGTGCCTCGATTCATACATTTGGTTCCATGTTTTCAAGCTTTAGATACCCCCTTTTCCAAGATGCTATGAGTTCATCAGGTTTTTATGCGGAATCTGGTATTGAGCCAACCAATTAATTTAGCCGAGGCGTCCTTTTTGAATTAATTCCAGGTAAAATTCTTTAGGAGTGTGTCCCCAATATAAGGTTTTTTGTCCCGTAATCATTATTTTAAGGCCTTCTAACTTGATGAGCTCCCTATAATTGATAATGTTGCGGAAAGTTTGGTGCACAGTATAGGAATGGATGAGCAATTAATTCCTGTATTTGAAATTCAAAATAAAATTTTAAATGAAAGGAAAGCACACATTTAAATTGAAAGTGAAAAATGGGATATAGGATAGCTGTCGTAGGTGCAACGGGGAATGTCGGGAGAGAAATGCTCAATATTCTGGTGGAACGGGAATTTCCAGTTGACGAAATAAAGGCACTGGCATCAAGCAGATCAGCAGGTGAACCTATAGAATTCGGTTCGGACGAACTAATTGTAGGTGATTTGGAACAATTTGACTTTAAGGACTGGGATATAGCGCTCTTTGCCATAGGATCAAGTGCGACTGAAAAATATGCACCACTCGCTGCCAAGGCAGGCTGTGTGGTGATAGATAATTCTTCCCTTTATCGATATGAACCTGATATTCCCCTCATCGTACCAGAAGTGAATCCGGAGGCGATTACCCAGTACTCAAACAGAAACATTATTGCCAATCCAAACTGCTCGACAGCGCAAATGGTCGTAGCGTTAAAACCGCTTCATGATAAAGCTACCATAAATCGAGTTGTTGTATCCACCTATCAGTCTGTGTCCGGTTCAGGTAAGGCGGCAATGGATGAACTGTTTAACCAAACCAAGTCTCTCTATTCTCAAGAGGAAACTGTTGAACCTGAGGTATACCCCTGCCGAATTGCGTTTAATGTCATACCCCACATCGATAGTTTCATGGATGACGGGTATACTCGTGAAGAATGGAAGATGGTTATTGAGACAAAAAAAATAATTGACCAAAACATAAATGTAACTGCAACCTGTGTTAGAGTGCCGGTCTTTGTCGGACATTCGGAAGCAATTAATGTTGAGTTTGAAAATCCCATTGAGGTGGAGGAAGCAAGACAGATTCTAACGGAATCTCCAGGAATTATGGTTGTGGACAAGCATGAGGATGGAGGGTATATGACACCTATGGATTGTATCGGTGAATATGCCACCTTCATCAGTCGGTTGAGAAAGGATTTGACCATCCCATATGGCTTGAATTTCTGGTGTGTATCCGACAATCTGCGGAAAGGCGCTGCCCTGAATGCAGTACAGATTGCTGAATTGCTGGGCAGAAGGGTATTAAAAAAAGGTTAAACCAAACCTGGTAATTTTAGCAAAGGTTCCGTACCTGCATATAATTGGTGACTTAGTGCCCAAGAAAGCATACGACAACATTGATCCGAGGTTACTAGCTGCCAATGAGAATGTGGCAGCTATTGAGTTAAAAGGAACTGTGAAGACCCGTAAATATGTAAAGGGAGAACTGTTCCAGGGGAAACTACCTGTTTCAGGAGTTTTCAAGCAGCCGAATGGAGCCCTTACCTGTCAGTTGCTGTTTGGCAATGAATTCAGGGTTTTGGAGAAAGTTGATGAATGGTGTTTCGGACAGGTTGTGGATGACGGGTATATCGGTTATGTACTTGAGGAAAATCTTGTTCCCTCAAGTGCTAGATCGCATCAGGTCAGTGTTTTGGGTACAGGTTTGTACCAGAAGGATGAAATAAAATCTGGTTGTCTGAATTGGCTCCCCATGGGTTCGAAACTCTTGGTAAAAGGTGTTGAAGGTCAATTTGCCAAGGTAACCGGAGACTATTTTATTCCAGCCAATCATCTCCAGAAAATTGGCCAATGTACTGAGGATTTTGTCTCAGTTGCCGAAAAATTTATTCATGCTCCTTATCTTTGGGGTGGTAATTCCCCCCTAGGCATAGATTGTTCAGGTTTGGTAAGCATTGCTCTTGGCATGACAGGTACTCAATGCCCACGAGATAGTGATCAACAGTATGCCAATCTTGGTGCCCTACTTGAAGAGGGTGACAACCCCAGGCGTGGTGATTTGGCCTTTTGGGAAGGACATGTAGGGGTAATGGTTGATCATCAAGATCTTCTACATGCCACGGCATTTCATATGCTTGTAGTGGTGGAGCCCCTGGATAAGGTTTTAACCAGGATTGAAACCACGGAATCGAATTCCTTTCTAGGTTTGAAAAGGCTTACCCAACCAGTTTGAGATTTCTTTTATCAAGTACTCTGATAACCTTTTTCTTGACTTCAGACATTTAGCCTGATTTTGAAGTTTCAACTCCCCTAATCATGGGGGTTTGTTTTGGCAAAATTAATGTTGTGCCCTCGGTATATATTAATAGAAATATATATTTGCCCAAAACCCTTGTAATCAGAACCACAATACACAACATTACCCCCATGTTCATTCGAAAAAAGAAAATGCCCAACAACACCATCAAGATCCAACTGGCCAAAGGGATCAGAGAGGGCGACAAAGTCAGACAAAAAATCGTGCGCCACGTCGGTACGGCCCATAACGATAACGAACTGGCTCAGTTCATGGGCGTTGCCCAAGCCATCATCACTGATCTCAAAGATCAGTCCCGGGGCTGTCAAAATACCCTTTTTGATCTCAAGGAATACGACGAGCTGTCAATGAAGTCCCGCCAAGCCAAGGAGAACCCGGTCCCCGATCATGTCAAGCTGGGTAAATGCCGGGAAGAAGGTCGGGCCCATGTCGGTGTCCGTGATATCTTTGGCGAGCTTTATCGTTCCCTGGGGTGGTCACATGTCGGTGGTCCTGGTCGCACGGGTGGCAACCGGATGATCAAGGAACTGGTGATGGCCCGGATTGCCCAACCTCTCTCAAAGAGAGCAACCGTGAAGTCGCTGTTTGATCAGAGTGCGGTTTCGCTCAATCTTGATTCGGTCTACCGGAGTATGAATTATCTTGATGAGGAGAAGATAGAAAAGATCTGTTCCCGTTCGATGAAAGCTGCCCAAACGCTATTACCGGAACCGATTACCGCCCTCTTTTATGATACCACAACCCTGTCCTTTGCTAGTGAAGTGGAGGATGGGTTGCGTCGGAAGGGGTTCAGCAAGGATGGCAAGCATCACCGTGTTCAGGTTATGTTGGCCCTGTTGATTACCCCGGAGGGTCTACCGGTTGGGTATGAAGTGTTTCCCGGTAACAGTCATGAAGGTCACACTCTTCTGCAAGCTGTGGATGGGTTGAAGGAGCGTTATCCTGAGGTCGAGTTTACGATTGTTGCGGATGCAGCGATGATCAACAAGGATAATGAGAAGGCCTTACAGGAACGTGGGGTTCCCTATGTTTTGGGAGCCTGTATCAAGAAGTTGCCGTCTGCTCTGACGGAAGAGGTTCTCAAATCGGAGAGGTATCGTTCCTGGGGACGGACGGAGTGTTCCGAGACGATTGCGACGTATCGTTCCATAACCATTGCCAGGAACAAGAGTGTCATGATCCGGAAGAAGACGAAGGTCACGATGGATGAGAGGGGGACCCCGATCAGGAAGGATGGGTATCGTCAATTGATTATGACCTATTCTGAAAAGCGGGCCAGGAAGGACCGTCACCTGCGTGAGGAAAAGGTGGCCAAAATGGCCAGACAGCTTGCCAAGAGCAAGCAACCGGCATCACTGGCGAGTGGTGGCAAGGCGAAATATCTGGACTTTCCGAATGGTCAGGTCAGGATCAGCGAGGAGAAGATTGCCCGGATGTCTGCATGGGACGGGTTGCGTGGGATCATTACCTGGAACTGTCAGAACCAGGACCCCCGGGACCTGATTATCCAATACCGCCAACTGGCCGAGATTGAAGCCTGCTTCAGGGCCAACAAGCATGATCTGAGGATCCGTCCTGTCTTTCACTGGAAAGAGCACCGTGTTCGGTCTCATTTGGCGATTTGTTATATGGCCTTTTGTTGTCTCCAGCATCTTCGTTATGGCTTGATGGTGCGTGGTCATCGGATGAGTCCGAGACGGATCCAGGATGCTCTCCACCGGATGCAGATCAGTATTCTGCACGATACCGGGAGAGGTGGTCTTTATGGTGTTCCGGGCCGTCTTTGTCAGGATGGTCGCAAGATTTGTCAGGTTGTTGGTCTGGAGTGGAACCGTGTTCCGTTTATGATCTCTGAGGGGAAGGCATCTGGTGGCGATGTCCGGTTTGATGTTGCGGCCTGAATTGTTGATTTGAAGAGGAGAGGCGATCGGCAGGATATTGAGACATGGCACACTTGAATTGGGGTGAGGGAAAAGGGAAATGTTGTGCCCTTTTTTGAGAGACGTATCCCCATATCAAGGGAGTTTCCGCTCAAAAATGTCGGAAGTCAAGAGCCCCTGGATAAGGTTTTAACCAGGATTGAAACCACGGAATCGAATTCCTTTCTAGGTTTGAAAAGGCTTACCCAACCAGTTTGAGATTTCTTTTATCAAGTACTCTGATAACCTTTTTCAGTTCATTTCCCCTTTTCAATACCTGTCCATCCGTGGCTTTGACCATGTACATGGAATTCCTTGATTGTTGACCAGGATGTTTTTCAATTCTGTAAAGTGGGAAGTCGGCAGTTCTCCTGAAAATCGAAAAAATCGCAACCTCCCTAAGGTGGGAAATACCATAATCTCGCCAAATACCTGCGGCAACCATTCTCCCGTAAAGAGACATTATAATCCCTAGTTCAAGGCGATTAAAGCTGACAACTGGAAGAGATGGCTGTAGTTCGGTGGGATTTTTCTTTCTGTATTCTGCTAAATTGTAAACCGGCATCAATTTGTCAATTCAATATTTTTATTCATCCACAATATTCAGGTGAATTCGAGTCATTTTGCAACCAGTTTCTTATTCCCCCAGGGCAGTAATTGTTGAAAAACTGAATATGTCAGAAAATCTTGCCTACTTTACTTTACATTGGAATTTTGGTTTGGATAATGATTAATTTTTTGATTATATCCCGGAAAGACAACGAGTTGAGTTTCCAAATGTAGGAACCAGGAATTTGACTGAAATTAACCGACTTCATACTTATGCTGCTGTCTCAGTGGCATACTGCACCTTCATGTTCACGGATGGTGTACTGAGAATGTTGCTTCTGCTTCATTTTCACACCTTGGATTTCACTCCCCTGCAATTAGCCATGATATTCCTGATGTATGAGTTCGTTAGTATGGTTACCAACCTCTATTCAGGGTGGCTCGGGGCAAAATTTGGCATGGCCCGGACCTTGTATGGAGGCATGATCATTCAAATCATTGCTCTTTCCATTCTGGCCCAGATGAACCCCGAATGGTCAATTCCGGCATCTCTGGTATTCATCATGGTATTACAAGGCATGTCTGGTGCAGCCAAGGATTTGACTAAAAACAGTTCAAAGAGTTCCGTCAAGATAATAACTGACAATCAGGAAGGAGCCTTGTTCAAATGGACGGCAAGATTAACCGGATCCAAGAATTTCATCAAGGGGCTAGGATTTCTTGCTGGAGCAATTCTGCTGGGTGCATTGGGTTTCTCCAACTCCTTGATATTGATTGCAGTTCTCTTGGCTGTAGTCACCACAGGCGTCTTTATTGTTAGGGTTCCAAACCTGCCCACGGGAGAAAAGGGGATTAGATTACGCGAAGTTTTCTCTAAAAACCAGAATGTAAACAGGCTTGCTTTAGCAAGAATGTTTTTATTTGGTGCAAGGGATGTATGGTTTGTCGTCGGGGTCCCGATTTATTTGTTTGAGGTTGTATCAGATGGTTCAGTAGCCGGTGATATGAGAGCTTGTCTGTATGTGGGTATATTTACTGGTGTCTGGATTGTTGTGTATGGTTTGATTCAAGCACTTTCTCCCAATTTTCTGAAATATGATAACTTGCCAACACTCACCCTTGTACAGTACTTAAAGAATTGGGGAAGAGGTATACCAGCAATCCTTCTTATTCTTGGCTGCATAACGTTTTTTGAACAAATGGGGTTCAACTGGGTTCCAGCAACCATGCTGATTTGTTTTTTTGTATTTGGATTTATCTTTGCCGTAAACTCATCCATACATTCTTTTTTGATATTGGCATTTTCCCAAACATCCAGAGTAACTTTGGATGTTGGTTATTACTACATGGCAAATTCAGGAGGAAGATTGATCGGCACATTACTTTCCGGTTTGAGTTATCAGCTTGGTGGTATAACATTGTGTCTGTTTACGGCGGGATTTATGGCTTTGCTTTCATGGTTTTCTTCACTAAGAATCAACCCGGGTCAGGCATGAGATATCAATATTTGTAGGAGTACTATGCGAGATTTCCAACTTCCCGGGAGGTCCCCGGTATTGACGGCAAACGGTATGTGTGCGACTTCGCATCCCCTTGCGGCCAGAACAGCAGTACGAATTCTGGAGGAAGGAGGCAATGCCGTTGATGCGGCGATAGCAGGTGCAGTTCTAATCGGATTGTGTGAACCTCAATCCACGGGTTTGGGCGGAGATTGTTTTGCCTTGGTTAAATTGCCAAGCGAAGAAAAAATTATTTCTCTTAATGGTTCAGGCAGAGCCCCCGCTGCAATCGACCCAAACGCATTGAGAAAGGGTGGAAAAGATAGTCTTGATGAGTACCAACCAGAATCGATCACCATTCCAGGTGCAGTGGATGCCTTTTGCCGGCTTGAGGAAGATTATGGTAGGATGGGTTTGGCCAAGGTTCTCAGACCAGCCATCAGTTATGCTCTCGAGGGTATTCCAGTTTCTCCCAGGGTATGGTTCGATTGGAATGAAAAACAGAGTGTACTCCGAGGAAAGGCAAGGAAATTCTATTTGCCTGGTGGCAAAGCTCCATCTGTAGGAACATTATTCAGGGCTCCAACTCAGGCTTCGGTACTGAGAAAAATAGCCCGGGAAGGTCGAAAGGGATTTTATGAAGGAGAAGTTGCCCAGGACATGACCAAAAGTTTGAGGTCATGGGGAGGGGTTCATACCTTGGATGATTTTGCCAATTACACTTCCGAATATTCGCAGGTTATTTCCAGTTCTTATAAAGGTTATGAGGTTATTGAGCACCCACCGAACGGTCAAGGAGCCATGGCCTTGCTACTACTGAATATCCTCAAGAATTTTGATCTAAAGAAACTGGACCCTTTTGGACCCGAAAGAACCCACATCGAAATAGAAGCAGCTAAACTTGCTATGGATGCCAGAAACAGGTTTGTCTCTGACCCTGATCACATGTCTCGCCTAGATCACCTGTTGTCCCAGGAAACAGCTGATTTGCTGGCAAGCAAGATCAGTATGAAGGAGGTCAATTCAGATATTCAAAAAATTACGGAAGCCATCCACAAGGACACGATTTATATTACCGTAGTTGATTCCGACCGAATGGCTGTATCACTGATTTACTCAATCTTCCATAGTTTTGGTTCGGGTATTGCTTCCAGGAAATTTGGAATTCTTCTTCATAATCGTGGCGCAGGATTTAATTTGACCGAAGGACATCCAAATGAAATAGGTCCAAATAAAAGACCCATGCACACCATCATACCGGCCATGTTAAAAAAGGACGGTAAGGTGATTATGCCCTTTGGTGTAATGGGAGGACAATACCAAGCCGTGGGTCATGCAAGATTTATAAGCAATATGATAGATTATGATCTTGATCCACAAGCAGCCCTTGATGGACCAAGAAGTTTTTTTGAAGATAACATTACCTTGTTGGAAAGAGGTTATTCCAAGGCAACGATGCAGGCATTAAGCGAACTTGGACATCAGGTGAAAACTCCTTCTTCTCCTCATGGGGGAGGACAGGCAATTCTGATTGATCATGAAAATGGTTTTCTGATGGGAGCTTCGGATCCTAGAAAAGATGGTTGTGCTACAGGATATTAGTACTGCAAAATGGATTAAATATAGAGAAGTATCTAAATCCGAAAGCTAGTTCAGGGTGAAACCCAGTTCATATCTGCCATTATTCAAATCGCCAAACAGGGACTCAACTCCAGGGTGACCTATAGGCTTCCCCGTTTTATCAATGATGAGGTTTTGCTCTGAAACATAGGCAATGTAATATGTCTCCTCATTTTCAGCGAGGAGTGAATAATAGGGTTGTTCTTTCTTGGGGCGGATATTTTCCGGGATCGACTGCCACCATTCTTCCGTGTTGGCAAACTCAGGATCAATGTCGAATATAACTCCTCGGAAGGGAAATCTTCTGTGTTTAACCACCTGACCAATGGAAAACTTCGCCTCGGCACAAATGACGTAATCCACATCCGAATAGTCTAATTTCTTTTTCATATCCAAGTACAAATTACCAATTCAAAAAGGTGAGGAAGGGATAAATCCTTCGTTAAATTAACAACACAAGTCGTTAAATTTTGACTGCCGGTGATACAATAACTGAAGATATACATTCTGAAAACCCAATTTCCAGATTTACCTTCCAAATTTAATCATTCTCCATTACAAAATTTTGAATCAAGATAATTTTAATTGATCGCCTGAGCAAAACGAAATAGATGATTCATTACCAAAGTCATGGCCCCAGGATTTGGCTGATATTGGCAGATTAAGGAGAAAAAAGATGAAGACAAAAATTCCTTTGTTGGTATTGGAAGATGAGGTAGAGCAAAGAAGGAGTTTGGTAAATTGGCTGAAGCGACTGAAGTTGCCCGATTTCGAATTTCAACCAGTCTTTGATACCGGTACTGAATCTGGAGCAAAGAAAATATTAACCGAGGAACAAATTGAATTTGTACTCATGGATAATAAAATTCCTGCCTCCCCGGGTCTAAATCCAAGTTTTAGGGGTGCAGAATTCATCAATGAGCTTCGTAGTAACAACTTTAAGTACCCAATATTGATGCTTACGGGACAGACAACAGCTCCAAAGGGTAATCTGGAAGCCGATATTGTCGGAGATCCATTAACAGATTATGTATCAAAATCAGCGGGTTTCGATTTATTGGGAGCAAGATTGCACTCTCTTCTTAAATCCTATGAAAGTTCTCTTGAAGCCAAGTTGAAAATCGGCAAGTGGTATTTTTCACCAGGCAAAGGTATTCTGGAGCCGATTGAAGGTGGTAGAAGTGTATCTCTGGCTGGTAAACTGTCTGATCTCCTTTTTTACCTTTACAAAAAAAGAGGAAAACCAGCTTCTCTTGGAGAACTGCAGGAAAATGTTTGGAATTACAGCGGGTATGCTGAAACTCATACACCCCAAACGCATGTCTATCGCCTTAGAGAGTTATTGGAAAAGGAGAATGACAGACGATCCCCCAAAATCCTCCAAACGGTTGGTAAGAAAGGGTATCGACTAAATCCCTATCCAACTTAAAAAGCTTGTTATATTTTACCATTTTACCTCTGGTCATATAATATTGACCGTTGAGAAGGTAGTTTGGTTTAAAAAGAGCTTTTGAATTGGCGAACGGTAATTTCAAATTTAAAACTCCGGTAAAGGCGTTGGTTATTGAGGATGACCCCATCCAACTCAACGCCCTTGTGGATTTATTATTGAGTCCAAATAATTTCGAGAAATTTGCTTTCACGGAAGTACTGCAAGCCAAAAACGTCAAAGCGGCACTCCAATGTTTGCAAGAAAAAGGGTCAGAGTTGGGATTAATTACTCTTGACAATCAAATTCCATCATCACCTGGTTTGCGACCTGAGGAATTGGGATTGGATACAGCCCTTAAGGCTAGGGAGATGGGGATCACATGTCCCATAATCATAAACACTGGGACTGCAACATCGGCTTCGGATGAAGAGAAGTTTTTGATGAATTATCAGGAAGTGAATGAATATGTACCCAAAACCAAAGGTTATTCAGTATTACGGGTACGTATTGAGAAACAATTGATGGATTACGAACTTTCAGGGAAAGCCCCCCTGAATATCGCTGGAATAATTTTCCACCCCGACACTCAAGAACTTGTTCATATGGATATGAAAAAGGAGAAACTTACACGAAGAGAGTCACTGCTATTACAGAACTTGTATTTTGCACATGGGAGGGTCAAGACAGTCGAGGAACTCAATCAGGAAATTTGGAAGAACAAGGATACGGTCGAAACACAGACTATAGTTCAGCATATAACTGATTTAAGAAGGAAACTCAGGGAAAAGCCCAGATCCCCCAAAACTCTTGTCTTTCAGGACGGGGGTTATTGCCTTTGCATTTGAACTTTTTTTGGATCTTCCCCTGTTTTGGTTGGTAAGAACATCTTTTGATTCCTTTAGGATATAGGTTCAGACTGTTGTGATCTCAACAGGCATGATAATGCGGCTTTAACATCGATTTTTCCTACTGGACCGTCCTTTCCGGTTACCAAGATGTCACTCTGTTCCTCAAGCAGCATCGATATGATGTCCTTGAGAGGTGTTGTGTCCGTAGTGGTTCTGGCATCTGGAGATACTGTTCCATCGTAATCTACCATGATCTCTGTTGCACGTAAAACGTTAAGTGGGTTCATATGTGCAACAAACTCAGCCACATAGGTTGTTGCAGGTTTTAGAACAATATCCTGAGGTTCGGCACATTGGACAATGCGGCCACCCTCCATTATTGCAATGCGAGAACCAATTTTAAGTGCTTCATCCAGATCATGGCTAACAAAAATTATTGTCCTGTCGACTTTTTTCTGGAACTCCAGCAATTCATCTTGAAGTTTGTTCCGGATAAGTGGATCAAGTGCCGAGAATGGTTCGTCCATCAATAGAATTGGAGCGTTTGTAGCAAAGGCACGGGCCAAACCAACCCGTTGTTGCATACCACCTGAGAGTTCCTGAACTCTACGATCGGCCCAGTCTTGCAAGTTTACCAACTCAAGCTGTTGGTAGGAAAGCTCGTTTCGCTCCTCTTTTTTCATACCAGACACTTCAAGTCCAAAAGCTATATTGTCAATAACTGTACGCCAGGGAAGAAGGCCGAATTGCTGAAAGACCATGGCAATGTGGTCACGGCGAATGGAACGCAATTCTTTCTCACTTGCTTGTACTATATCGACCATACTGCTACCTGTATTGACTTCTACCTTGCCCCGAACAACCGAGTTTAGACCATTAGCTGCACGAAGAAGGGTCGATTTGCCTGACCCGGACAAACCCATGAGTACCAATATTTCACTTTTCTTGATGTCAATCGAACAATTATGCACACCAAGAATCTGACCTGTCTTCTCCTGGATTTCGGCCCGCTCCACTCCTTTATCCATCAGGGGTAGGGCGGCCTTTGGGTTACTACCGAAGACGATATTAACATTATCGAATATGACCATTGAATTAGACATTATTCACGAACTCCTTTTCTTGAACATCCGGTCAAAAATAATGGCGACCAGAACAATGGCAATTCCAACCTCAAACCCCTTGGCGATATTTACGGAGTTCAATGCCCTAAGGGTCGGGACCCCTAAACCATCAGCACCAACAAGGGCTGCTATAACGACCATTGATAACGAAAGCATAATAGTTTGGGTTAAGCCTGCCATGATCTGTGGAAGAGCATATGGTAGTTCGATTTTCCACATCATCTGAAATCGGGTCGACCCAAAAGCCTTACCAGCTTCTATCAGAGATGTAGGTGTTGAAGTAATACCCAAATGGGTCAGCCTGATTGGAGCTGGTATTGCAAATATGACCGTAGCAATGAGACCGGGTACCATGCCCAACCCAAATAGGATAAGTGCCGGAATCAGGTAAACAAATGTGGGGATTGTTTGCATTAGGTCTAGTACTGGTTCCATCATACGGTACAGCCAGGGGCGACGTGCTGCCGCTATACCCAGTGGAACACCAAGCCCCATGCACAAGGTGGCTGCCGCCAGCACCAATGCCAGGGTTTCCGTCGTTTCGACCCAATATCCCTGGTTGATTATCAACAGTAGACCAAGTAATGTAAATATGGTAAAGCCCACGGATTTTCGAACGAACCATGACAGTACGGTTATGATTGCGATTACAATAAAGGGGTTAGGGGTTTGAAGCAGCCAAAGAATTCCTAGTATAACTATTTCCAAAACTGCTGAAAGGCCGTCAAAAAACCAAAAAAGATTATCGGTCAGCCATTCGACAAGATTCTTGGCCCAAGGACCAATGGGAATTTTATTCGTTTCAAGCCAATCCATAATAATCATTCCTTTTTTTTAGCCTGGCAGTTGTTTCAAAAGCTGACAGGAGTGTTTTCCTTAGCCAAGTAGACATATGGCCCATCACTGCAGGCCCAAGTGTATGTCCAATATTTTTACACATAATCAACTCTGAATTGGGAATCAGTTTATGTGCACGTTTTGAACTCTTGGGTGCAACACACCGGTCCTCAAGGGCACCAATGACCAAGGTTGGGCATTTTATTGATTCTAGGTACCTGGTCCTGTCACCCGACCGGCTCAGAGCCAACAATTGTCGTGCATAACCCCCAGGTGTATAACCATTGTGAATCATTGCAATAGCAGCCTGCCGGGCCTCTAGATTGGACAGGGGTGAGGGTTCAGCAAACCACTTGAGGTCATCAGCTAACTGATCAACCAATACAGTTTGGCTTTCGAAAGGGTATGAAATCTTCAGAAAACGACGCCAGGATTCTTCAGGTACTGGTACATCTTTCTCACCTCCCGTTGAACATATCTGGACCAACCCCGTAACTCTATTACCACAAAGTGATGCAACCAGTTGGGCAATCATACCACCCATCGAAAATCCAATGATTGCAAAATTGACTACGCCAAGAGATGTCAACCCCTTAATGACATCATCACGCATGTTGTAAAGCGTGTATGGTATATTCTTCGTGTTATCCTTCGTCACCAACTTGGACAAGGCATCATTATCTACATCTGGCCCGCAACGCCCGGATAAACCTGCATCACGATTTTCTATACATACCAAATAGAAATACTGGGTAAGTGATTTCAGAGTATTTTGTGGCCACTCCCATACATTCATCCCAAGACCCTGAATAAAAACAATGCATGGCAATTCAGGATTGCCATGCATCTCGATGTAAATTGGGCACTCACCATCAATTATTGTTGACTCCGGCATAACGTGCCTTAAGAAATATTATAACCCCAAATGCATTCGAACTGCAGCCAACCCGTCTGTACCATCTTTGGCTTTCACACCGTCAAGCCAACCCTCAAGGTATTCCGGGTTTTGTTTGAGCACTTTCATTGCAGCTTCCTTTGGATCATCTCCATCAGTGAGAATATAGCCCATACCTTCACTTTCCATAGGAATATCAAAAGTCAATTGAGTGACTAATTTCCCTACATTCGGACACTCCTCTAGATATCCTTTACGAACTTGCGTATGGACAGTTGCACCACCAAAGTTTGGACCATAGAAATCGTCCCCCCCAGTCAGATACTCTAAATCGAATTCAGTATTCATCGGATGTGGGGCCCATGCAAGAAAGACAATCCAATCCTCTTTTCGGCTATTCTTTTTCACCTGTGCCAGCATACCCTGTTCCGAACTCTCGACAACTTTCCAATCGCCCAATCCAAAAGCATCCTGACTGGTTATATCAATCATAATGTCGTTTGAGCCCGGTTCAATGCCGTACATTTTTTTGTCAAATCTGTCAGCGTGATTGGCAAGATGTGAAAAATCAGTTACCCCGGCATCGTAAACATATTTCGGTACGGCAAAAGTGAATTTTGCTCCTTCAAGATTTTGGTGTACAGTTTGGATCTCGTTGCTGTCACGATATGCCTGATAATAAATCTCCATAGCCGGATCCCAGTATCCCAAGAACACATCTAAATCATTACCGACCATCGACTCGTATATGACCGGGATCCCAAGCACATCGCTTTCTGCCTTGTATCCTAAGCCTTCAAGCAGAGTGCTTGCAACTCCTGTTGTAAAAGCCAAATCGGTCCAGCCAGGCTCTGCCATCCGAACAGTTCCACAATCAGAGACAGCCTGATTCCCAAAAAACATAAGGAACAAGGCCATCAATCCGGCACGTACTTTTACTTTCATATCCATTTCAATTTCCTCTAATCAATTCTAAAGTAGACTATTAAATTTACCAGTTTTGGTATTAATTTTAAAATAAAATGTAACTACTCAGGTAGTCACTATTAAATCTTAAAACATTTTTGTCTAGATACCCGGTTGACAGTATAATTGCACATCGTTATGATTGCATTCAATCGGCGAACGATGTCGAGCAGTTAACAAAAAAAGTCACATGACAAAACTTCCATCTGATATTGCTTTATTAGACAAGACAACTCTCCTTGAGCTTGTTGTGAGGTTAGTCGACGACAACAAGCACCTGAGGGGATTGTTATTGGCCAGCGAGGCTCGTATAGCGGAACTTGAACATCGCCTCAACAAGGACAGTGGAAACAGTAGCAAACCACCGTCAAGTGATGGTTTCAAGAAGCGCAAGATAGAGCCGGCCAAGCCGCGTTCCAAAGGACGATGTTCCGGTGGTCAACGTGGCCACAAAGGCCACCATTTGAAGCGGTCTGTCACTACCGATTGTAATATACCCCAAAAGTAACAGTTGAATAAGGGTCCATTATCCCCCAGGAAATAGTGAACACCCGCCCAGACCTTCAGGGTCCCGAAGGGATGTTCGACCAGGGAACCGCGAAGGCCCATCACCTCACCCGTGTTCCGGGCCATCCGCATGCTCCCATAGTTGTTTTTCACAATAATCCAATTCCAATCTTTCACGCTTTTTCGGCCTGGGTGCTACATTTTCCCTTTTCCGGTCGTTTTTGGTTCAGCAGATTGACGTCAAGGCCTTTGTAGCATATTGTCGGTACCGGAAGGAGGCCCGGGGGATTGGTATGTGAACTTTTCCGGACAGGAGTGTGATTTTAGTGTTTTTCAACCAATATTGGCTTTCAGGCAGGAGATTTTGGCAGGTAATGGAATGTTTTTGCTGATGACATGGCATGAAGTGGTTTTTGACTGGTAACATGATCAGGATATTGGTCAAATGGATCGATATTCCGTGATCATGAAAAAGATCTCCAAGAGCTGATTATTCAATTCCTTCACAGTCTCGAACGGTACAATGTACCATATTCGATTACAATCACCGAAGAACCGGCTTCTGAAAGTCTATAGGCTAATGCACAACCTGCAGAACCAGCACCAACAATGACAAAATCTGCCTCCATTATACAAGTTTAATATGGGGCTTCGAGAGGCGTCATACGTACATAGACCGACTTGAGTTGACTATAATGCTCTATAGCAGCCTTCGAATTCTCACGTCCTACCCCGGATTGCTTCATTCCTCCAAAAGGAGCTTCGACAGGCGCATCATTATAGGAATTGATAAAGCAACTTCCGGCCTTAATTTGCCCGATTACCCTATGGGCACGAGAAATATCTTTGGTAAAAACACCTGCTGATAGGCCAAAATCAGTATTGTTTGCTCGGGTGACAACTTCATCTTCGGTTTCGAAATCAAATACTGCCATTACGGGGCCAAAGATTTCCTCGATAGCAATCTTCATATCATCAGTAACATCAGAGAATACGGCCGGTGTAATCCAATTTCCTTTTTGATTGAGCCTTTCACCACCGCAAACCAAGCGTGCTCCTTCGGACTTACCAGTTGCAATATAATGTTGGATAATGTCCAACTGACGGGCACTGATTAAAGGCCCAAAGTTAGTGGCCTCATCAAGGGGATCTCCAATTATCACATCCTCAAGCCTCTCTTGCAATCGACCAAGAAACTTTTCTTTAATACTTTTGTGAACAAAGACTCTAGTCCCATTTGAGCATACCTGACCGGAAGAATAGAAGTTTCCAAGAATCACACCGCTGATAGCTATATCCAGGTTTGCATCTTCAAAAATGATAAGCGGTGACTTTCCGCCTAGTTCCATGGTAACATGTTTCATTCCTTCTGCAGCGGCAGAATAAACTTTGCGGCCTGTAGGTAAAGATCCGGTGAGAGATACTTTGTCGACCCTTGGGTCTTTAACAAGGGTGGCTCCAACATCACCTCTTCCTTGTAGAACATTGAATGTACCTGGAGGAAGGCCTGACTCGGCCAAGATCTCAGCTACCTTTAATGCAGATAATGGTGTTTCTTCGGAAGGTTTAAATATTACAGCATTTCCACAAGCTAGGGCAGGAGCTACTTTCCAGCAGGCAATCTGGGTAGGATAATTCCATGCGCCGATACCTACACAAAGGCCGAGCGGTTCACGCCTTGTGTAAACCCAGTCTTCACCAAGCTGGATATGTTCACCTGTAAGACTACCAGCCAAACCACCAAAATATTCCAAGGCATCGGCACCGGACGAAGCATCTGCCACCAGAGTTTCCTGAAGTGGCTTACCCGTGTCATAGGTTTCTAAAATTGAAAGTTCTCGATTACGCTCTCGTATCACATCGGCAGCACGGCGCAGGACACGTCCTCTTTCTGTTCCTGAATATTTTGCCCAAATCTTTTGAGCCTCAATGGCCTTGGAAATTGTCTGGTTGATCAATTGGTTAGTTGCTTCATACAAATGGGTAATCACTTCACCAGTTGCCGGATATATTACATCAAGGGGCTTGCCAGTATCGTCTTCGACATATGAACCATTGACGAAATGGCTTGCAGTCGGTTTTATGTTCATCTATGAGTTCTCCTAAGAAAATTAATCTCTCCCATAGATATTAAGTCAGTGATTAAAGTAATATTTACACCCACTCTGACTGCACCTTGAGACGACGATCTAATGGTTTCCCAACATTAAAATCTTTTCCAGGCACGTTATAACAATCAAATTAAAACCGTCTTTTGACTTCACCACTGCAACAATTGGGCCAAGGTACCATATTTCAAATCGAAACAAAAACCCTCCAGGGAAAGGAAATATTACATCCCTTGCTCACACCTAGGTCGGAAAATTTAATGCTGCAAGCTTGAGATCACCACACTAACGGTTCAGGAAAATCTTCTCTTTTCGATCTTGAAAATCGGGCATTGGATAATCTTCCCTTAGGGCCTTCAGAATGCCGTAAGCCATGCAAAGACAGACTACTGCAAGTGGTAAGCCAGCGACGATTGAGGCTGTCTGTAGTGCTTGTAGCCCCCCGGCCAGCAATAATACCGCGGCAACGGCTCCAGACAATAACCCCCAGAAAAGACGGAATTTTACTGGCGGATGCTCATCCCCCATCGACAACATGGTGCATATTACCAGAGTACCAGAATCCGAGGAGGTTACAAACCACGAAATCAACAGCACTGTTGTCAGAATTGTCATTACAATAGTAAATCCTCCTAAATTCAAACCTTCAAGTGCCTTATAGATACCAATGGAATAATCCGAGTTCACTGCATCAACCAAACCTATTTTGTCAAACAGGTCCATCCCGATCGACCCACCACCAAAGACTGAAAGCCAAAGTACAAGAACGATTGTCGGAACCAAAAGAACGAAGGCAACGAATTCGCGGATTGTCCGTCCTCGTGAAATGCGAGCAATAAACAGACCAACAAAGGGGCACCAGGCAACCCACCAACCCCAATAGAATACGGTCCACCAGCCTTGCCATTCGCTCTCGGGATTACCATCAACCCAGAAACCCATCGGTAAGAAAGAGATGGCGTAATCGCCAACCACGGTAACCATAACACCAAGGATAAAAGCTGTGGGGCCAAAGATCAAAAAGACCACCATCAAAAATATACTGGCAATCACATTTAATTCCGAAAGAATCCTTACACCCTTTTCAACTCCAGTGACGGCTGAAGTAGTTCCCATAATTGTGATTGCTCCGATCAGAATCAATTGACTTCCAATTGAGTTGGTTATTCCAATAATGTTTTCCAGACCGGCGTTGATGGCCAGTACCCCCATTCCAAGTGAGGTTGCCAAGCCAAAGACAGTGCCGAAAACACCAACCAGATCTACCGCATGTCCCCATAAACCATAAATCCTGTCCTTAAGCAAAGGATACAATGCAGTTCGGAGAGTAAGTGGAAGGTCATTCCGATAGGCAAAATAAGCAAGACACATTCCAACCAGGACATAAAGCGCCCAACCGTGCAGTCCCCAGTGAAACAAAGTAATACGTACTGCCACAATCCCTGCTTCAGGAGTGTTTGGTTCAATACCAGCCGCTTCTATATAAGGGTTACCCTGGAGATGATAAAGTGGTTCGGCTACACCCCAGTACAAGAGACCCGAGCCCATACCAGCACTGAACAACATGCTAACCCAGGAAAAAGTGGAGAAGTCTGGAGTATCATCATCCTTCCCTAACTTCAATTCACCGAATCTACTGAATGGTAGCCAGATAATAAATACGAGTACTACCGAAACTGTTCCAATATAAAACCAATCTAAAGTGGAGTTTATATAGCCGTTGAGTCCAGAAAAAATCACACTGGCTCGATCTACGTCAGAAATTGTAAAACCGACAAAAAGGATGATAATGATCATTGACGCTATGGCCATAAAGGCATTCGCCCCTGACAATAACCCTGATTGGGCAACAAGCGTACTTTTTGATTCCTTGGATTCTTGTTGTGACATATTATTCTCCCTATCAGCGTACCCCGCCTTGAGCACCTTTGCGGGTGGATTGGTTTATCCACTCTTCAAAATGTTCTGAAATGCGGGTATAGTTTTCCGACCACCATTGGGCATCGGAGGCTAGTATAGATTCTGAGGCTGCATCTGGTCCAGTTACAAATTTGGATTTAATCTCGTCTGATATAAGTTTGTAGGAAGACTTACGAGTAGGCTCTAGTGGCTGGTATCGGGCCTGTTGAGCCAAAGCCTCACTGCTACTTGCATAGCGAATAAAATCTAGTGCCTCTGCAAGCCTTTCAGTACCTTTTGGGATAGCGTAGAGGTCCATTTCGGTGATTGCCCCATCACTCACCACGCGCATGTTAGTGTCTGGATTAGTTCGGACATGTTCGGTACCTGAAACAGTCCAAACGGCACTCATAGCAGCCTGACCCTCCTCAATATAACGAATTGGTTCACTTTCATTCGACCACCATAAAAGACCCGGTCGGATATTATCAAGCATGGCAAAAGCTTGATCCAAGCCTTGTTCGGTTTCCAGAACCTCATAAACTTCTTGCGGTGTGATTCCATCTGCCATCAATGCCCATTCCATTAAGACTGAGGGATCACGACGTACCGCGCGAGGTCCAGGGAAAGATTCAGTATCAAAGAAATCGGCAATAGTTTTGGGAGGATTGTCTGGGAAAGCATTTTCATTATATGAGAACGATGTTGACCACCTTATACCACCTATACCACATTCGCTAATCGCTCCGTCAACAAAATCCTCTGCAAAGGGTGTACCGTCACTCCCATCAGGTAAATTGATACTCTCCAAGGACTCCAGCAATCCTTCCCCACAGGCTCGCAATACATCTGCTTCAGTCATATCGACTACATCCCAGACAACATTGGCTGATTCGACTTGATTGCGAATCTCCACAATACCACCCGCATAATGCTCTACAGTAACTTCCTTGCCGGTAAGGTTTTCATAGGGCCGGACAAACCCAAGCATTTGGCTTCGCATATAGTTACCTGTCCAACTGACAAAGGTCACATCTTCATGGGCCATTACTGGTGTGAACATACCACCCAATCCGGTAATCACCAGAAAAACCAGAGGTTTTCCCTTAATCATTTTCATCTTTTCCTCCCACTATTGAGAATCAATCAGGATGAGATTTTATTCGGTTGTAGCCAAAATGAATTTAATTACTGCCTAAATCTATTTTCAGCTAAGTGAAACTCAATCATAAACTAACTACAAGAAATTGCATTAGAAATTTTCTCATTGCTGTTTTTCATATTTTCGTGTGAATGTAAAGATGCAGAAAAAATCTAAATGTGATTTACCCTATCCGTCATGGCCGAAACAACCTCCTCCCATCATATAAGGCAAATCATGTTCTGATCCACGGCAGGTGGAATCCGACACCGTTGCCACAGTCAAGCACCGGTTTACAGGAAAAGGCGCATGATGTCCAAACGGTCCCCTTAACTGTGGAAAATGACAAGGACAGACCTGGGCAATCCATTAGGTTCCCTGTTTTTTCTCACAATAAAGCGTCACATAACTCCGGTTTTTTATCAAATTAATTCAACGCCGATTTGCTGATAAATTGAATTAATTTGAGAATCATCCACTTTCCTCCAAGTAGTCCCTTTTTTGAAGTAGCCAAGACGAGGGCAGTCATATAGATGCCCCCTGAGATAGTCTTTATAGGGATCCAGTTTCCCCGGCTTGGCTGGACGGGGCTTGTAACTTGGAAGTTCAAGTCCCTGATCCAGATATTTGGCGACGGTCTTGTGGTCTCGACCAGTGTGTTGGGAAATCGCCCGGTTGGACATTCCCTGCTGTTTTAACTCCTAAAAAATGGGAATTATATACCTTGATAACATAATTGTTTCCCGGTATCAATTTCACGGGTCATAAGGGTCGGTAATCCGAACGCCCCTCGCCGTGCAGTAGCCCCAATCCCGGAGGCCAGTATGTTGCGAGCCGCATTAAGGTCCGCATGATCCACATGGCCACAAACCATGCACTTGAACTCACGGCCACGACGATTACCCTTCGCCCGATGCCCGCAACAATAACACTCCTGACTGGTATAGGCCGGATTGACATAAACAACCTCCATAGCCTTATACTCCAGCATGACGTGGAGAAGAGCCCAGGCGGTATTCAGTATCTCACGATTCAATCCCGACTTGGCCTTCACATTCGTACCAGGGTTCTCAACCGTTCCCTTCGCCGATTTGGTCATCCCCTCAACATTGAGATCCTCCAGCACAACCCTCGAGGCATGAGCAACAAGCAACCGACTGACCTGATGCCAGTGGTTGTTCCTTCTACTCGCCTTCTGACGTTGTAATCTCTGTATCGACTGCCGGGTCTTTCTGCGACGGTTTGACCCTCTCTTCTGTCCTGCCATCCGGCGTTGCTTGCGCTTGATCTTCCTCTCCAGAAGGGAGGTGTCAGCAGAGGGAACAAGGGCTCTTACCCCAGTGGTATCCGCATAGGCAATTTGACCGACATTGAGATCAAGACCGGCAACAACTCCATTATCCTCCTGTTCCTCACAGACAACTTCATAACAGACAGTCGCATACCATGTACCGACCTTCTTGGAAACAACAACCTTCTTGGCTACTCCCTCAGGATAAGGATTGCCACCCTTCCGTCTTAATCCAACCCAACCGACCTTGGGTATATACAAGGCATTCTCTGTTATTCTGACGTTTTCAGGAATGGTGAAGGAGGGAGACTTGCGATGACGACAATGAAAACGGGGATGATGCCTTTTACCCCTGAAATACTCCTTCCACGCTTCAGACTGGTAATTCAGGGTATAACGGACAATATTGTACGCATGATCCGAGAGCCATGGTGTTTCCGACCGCAAGACAGTAAAGGCCTTGCCCAGAGAAAAGAAGGATGGATAGCGTGGCTTCTTTCCCTGCTCCTTGGCTTCCCGGCGCAGGTCATTCTGTTGCTCCAATATGGTATTCCATACATATCGACAGGCCCCAGCCAAACCTAACAGTTTATCGGCCTTGGTGGTAGTCCTGAGTATAAGCCGATACTAGATGTTGCGGTAGACGGTAGTTTCTGGCCTGGGTGGGGTTCTTTCTTTTAGTTGTTTTATACGTAGTATGTCTGCGTAAAATAACAACCGTATAAAGCAGAATTAATGTTAACAATGTATATAAGCCCCTAAAAAATCATAACATCCTTCATTTGTAACATGTTGCACCTTCCTGCTCGATTAGTTGAATGTTCAAGCAGGATACTCTTCTCCCCTGGGAGACACCCATCTTTCCGGGGATTAGTGGCCCATATTTAAACCGTTACTATTGGGGTAGATTTAAACCGTTACTGACATGGAATCACAATTATACGTTGAAACTCATCAGTTTGGCTGGACTTTTACCTAAAAATGGGGCAGTTCAAAAGCGATAGCCCTACCGTTGGACTGTCATAAAAATAGACAAGTTTACTCTTTCATACATATCTTTTTCAAGGGATGCACATTCAGGTCCCATTTCGAGGGCAACCGGTTTGGGTGCCGGAATATCAAGGACCGGACCGGTCATTATCAGACCTTAATTGGCCTTGATCAGGCTGCCAATGACCTGCATGGTGGATACTGATACCGGCGCCGCCAGGGCCAGCACGAGGGTTGCTATTGCAGGGTAACATTTTTTCATCAATGTTTTCCTGTCTTCAGTCCTGATAAATGAGAGAATTTCCTGTCGGCTTCCATATTATCACAACCGGACTGTATTGCAAGATTTACCTCATGGCCAACAGTCACTCTCCACCCCCTGCCAGTTGTACATAGTCACTCCAAACGTATTTCCAGGACAACTCCCCCTTCCCGCACCCGGTTTCCCTCATCATTTGTTATTTTCCATGACTGCGGAATGTGGGGTCCGCAACCCCGCCAACTCACCAGAACAAAACACCCAGAACTTTCTCACGCGTAGTCTGATTTTCTCTTTTTCATCATTTAGGTTGTCCACTTTGTATATGAAAAGCCAAGCTCTATCCAAGCCATTTGGGAAAGATACAAACGGAGTCAATAAGCACAGGATACCGGGGATATTACCTATCCTGTGCTCAGCAAGTCTCTCCCTACGGATTGATATCTACCGTCTCTTCCTGTTTGTCTTGGTGGTAGGGAGAATGCTTGCCCAATACCGTATTGAGCACATCCCGTCGATGGAGGTTATAATGTCGTGTTGTCTTGGTGAATTCAGAATGGCCATCTGCAATAATCACCGCAATCGAAAGGGTGTTGCAAAAAGCCCGGTTGGTTGGTGCATGGCCAACCCTTGCGAGGCAGTCATCTTCCTTGAACAAGTAATCTCTGGTTCGGTGAACCAAATTTTCCACACCCCAATGACCCCGGTTCCATTCCAGTACTTGTCGGGGATCAGTAATCCCCTCAAAAACATGGGAAAAATTCTGCATCTTTTTAGCCTCAAAATATTGTTGTCATTTTTGAGACCGTATGGGATTAAATAACCGAAAGAGGAAATATAAATTTTAAAAGCGATTACTCTGCCATCACCGTGTGAGCCATTGACATCAATAAGGCCATTGCATCGGGAGATACAACTTCATAAAAGGAGTGCTGAATAGTTACGATTGGATTTACATTGAAGGTACTGCTGAAAGCACAATGCTCACCATGGCTAGTGAAATGTTTCACGTGATAAAAATACCAAACTAGATAGGCTTAATATCGAGGGCTATTTCAATTGCTTTACCCAGTCGAAGCAATCTTGTTTCCTGATTCTGATGGCTTATAATGGAGATACCCGTGGAAGGCGTCCCGGTTGGTAAAGTTATGGTTGGCCAATTGAACAGGTTACTTACTCTGGTGTTTCTAAGAGCGTAAAGATTTTCTGAAGTATAAAAATCCTTATCGGTTATTAACCTGTCAATGTTGGGAGGTAAGATAGGGCTGGTTGGAAGCAAAAATCCGTCATAACCCCTGGTTTTATCATTGAGGATTTTCCTAAGAGAATTAAGTTCACGCCAGGCCGAGGAAAAATCATCTCCCGAATACTCTTTACCTGATAGAAACCTTTCCCGAACAGGCTCAAACATTTTTTCTGGATTGGCTTCAATTTTATCTTTCCAAATGGAATAGGCTTCCACACAATATAAACAGCCGGCCAAAGCCAAAGCCTGATCAATTTCTGGAAAGAAGCCATTATTTACGACTGCCCCATGATCTCTTAACACATCAACACTTCGTTTAAACCCTGATTCTGGCTCTTCCCGGATATATTCAAGAGAAGATGCTTGGAGGATCAGTAAGGTTTTACCTTTCAAGGAGGTGTTACTTAAATCAATCGGTTCCTGCTGGATGAAAGTAGAGTATAACAAGGCAGCATCAGAAACAGACCGGCAAAGTGGACCTACAGTATCGAAACTCGAACATAATGGTACAACACCATCAAGCGATATTTGTCCATGTGTTGGTTTGAACCCAACTAGGTCATTCCAGCAGGCAGGTATACGTACTGAGCCCCCTGTATCAGAACCAATTCCAGCAGCTGCCATACCGAAGGCAACCGAGGCAGCTGCACCAGAAGATGACCCACCTGCAACACAATCCAAATAGTTTATGCATGGGGATGTAGCAGTACTCAGATTTAATCCCAAACCCGAAAAGGCAAGTTCACTCAAATGGGTTTTTCCAATACAAACCCATCCGGCATTTGTACTTGTTCGCAATACTTGAGCATCATGATCAGGACATCTCCCTTCCAAAAGGAGAGAACCTGCCTCTGTTAGAGTTCCACAGGTATCATAAAGATCTTTCCAGGAAATCGGGACACCATCCAAGAGTGAAAGCCGTTTACCTGTTTTGGCCCTCCGGGCAGCATTTTCTGCTTCACGATAAGCTCTGTCTCTCGTCAGGGAAGAAAATATCCTTTCAGAAACAGGATGACCATCAATAACCTTGTAGAATTCTTCCAGAATTTCCAGGGGATCCAACTCCTGGCGTGCAATTGCCTTTCCCAAATCTTCAGCAGTATGGTGTACTATACTTGTTGTCATAACCACTTATATAACTCGTAATAATTATTCATCTGTGAACAAAGAATACTTAATCATTATGGTACGGATATGAAACCTGATTTTGAATTGGTTGTGGTTGGTGGAGGAATAGTCGGGTCCTTACTGACTATTTCCTTGGCCAAGGCAGGATTTCATGTTTTGCTTGTTGAAAAGGGGGATATATCAAAAAGGTCCTTACCTTCAAGCAGGTCATTTGCTCTTTCTACATCCTCCTGCAACTATCTACAGGCTTTGGGTTTTGAAAAGACGCTGCAACAGCATGGTAATCCCATCAGGGGTGTAATTATTACCGAAGGGGAAGCAGGAAAGGGTTCAAGACAGGGAATTTTGGAACTTGAACCAAGTGAAATTGGTGTAAATTCATTTGGCTGTATGATCCAGGAAGCAAAACTCCTTGAAGCAATAGGTAAAAGTCTCAAAAAGGAAAAATTAGCCAAGATCATTTCCAACACTGAAGTATCAAACGCGGTTGCAGGTCAAAGTTCCCTCTTGTTAACTACATACGAGGAGAAGTCCATTCAAACCGAACTGTTGGCTATTTGCGATGGAAGACAGGCGACACTTGGTAATAAACTCGCCTATTCATATGTTGGCAAGAAATACCAACAGGGTGCAATCACCTGTACCATCAGGCATGAGATACCCAATGAAGGCAAGGCTTACCAGTTTTTTATGCCGTCCGGTCCCATTGCCTTCCTTCCTTTATCAAACCATACCGTCTGTATCGTATGGACCAATACACTGCCAGAAATAAATAGATTAAGTCAGATGGAAAATGATGATTTCTTAAAGGAGTTGGTACCGGTTTTCGGAACATTTTTGGGCAAAATATCCCTTGAAGGAACAAGGGGATCGTGGCCCTTGGAAATGTCTTTGGCTGAAGAAATGGTTGGTAACAGGTTTGCCCTACTAGGGGATGCAGCAAGGAAGATACATCCATTGGCAGGTCAAGGCCTAAATCTAGGTTGCAGGGATGCTGCGGCTTTCCTTGAAATTATCCAGACTGCCAAGCAAAGAGGGGAGGATATTGGATTCCCAATCGTCCTGCAAAGATATCAACGATGGCGACGGTTTGATTCAACTGCATTTGCTGTCGCAACGGATTTTTTTAACTGGATCTACTCCAACTCATTTCCAGGAAATCAACTGGTTCGACAATTGGGGACAGGTTTGATTTCCAAAATTTCTCCCTTGAAGACTGGCCTAATTAAGGAAGCAGCCGGTTTGTCAGGCGATATCCCCAGGTTAATGAGAAGGGGTGGGGGTTTTTGAGATTACTCAAGTACCCTGGCTTCATCTGGAAGCATTATGGGCACCCCATCCCGAATTGGATAGGCCAGATTAGCAGATTTTGAAACCAACTCCTGCTTATCCTTGTCATAAACCAGCTGGCAATGGGTCAAGGGGCAAACAAGTATTTCCAGCATGTGGCGATCAAATTTTCTTTCTTCTTCCATCTTCAGGATGCTCTATAAGAATATCAAAGAGGAAAGTCTTCTTCGACTTTTCAGGACAAGGGGATCTTCAGGTTTCATCGAATTGAAGATTTTAAGTAATTGCGATTTTGCTGCACCATCATTCCATTCCTGATCACGCTTGAAGACTTCCAGTAATTCGTCGATAGCTTCTTCAGTTTTATTACTCGAATAGAGAGCAATTGCCAAATCAAATCTTGCCTGTAAGTCCCCCGGATTGTTTCTCACTCGCTCAGCGAGAGAATCTGTCGGACCGGATGACAAGGCCTGCTGCTTGAGTTCCAGACTGGCACGAACACCCTCAATTTCCTTTGAATTGGATATAGCAGACGGTACTGATTGAAGCATGGCTTCGGCCCGGCTTAGATCATCCGATAACAAATGGCAGGAAATCAAACCAGCATACGCAACGGGATTCTCTGGGTAGTCCCGTAATACTGTAGCAAAAACTTGAGAAGCTTCGGCCACACCACCACTTTCCAATAGTTCACCAGCTTCTTCCAAGACATCATCAATAGTTGTTCCACCACTTTTTTTGACAATTTCTGATAAGAATTTTTCTATCTCTGAAGGAGTCTTAGCACCAGTAAAACCATCAACGGGTTGACCATCCATGAAGACATAAACGGTTGGGATGGATTGTATTCTCAATTGTCCTGCAATGTTCTGATTGGCATCAACATCCAACCGAACCAGCTTAATCTTGCCTTTGGCCTTGTTGACAGCATTTTCGATTATAGGTCCCATAGTTTTACAAGGGCCACACCAACTTGCCGTAAAGTAAGCCAGAACAGGGGTCGTTTTGCTTTCTTCAACAACATCGGTCATGAAGGTCTGTTCAGTCCCTTCCTTTACAAAGGACTCTGAAGAGAGATTATTGATATCTAGCATTTGAATTTTACTCCAGCGAATGACTTGCCAAGATTATGCTTAGAATCTTGGTATTTCTGTGGGCCACTTTCAACCATTTGGGTAAAACTACAGTAATACACACGAACAATCATCTTTCTGCTGATTGGTATTAATGTCTGGTAGCTTTAAATTGAATGACAAGTTTCGTCCTCCGGTTTTACAACCGCTTTTTTTCTTTGTCGTGTGATTCTAACCCTGATGACCAAACAGTAGTACGATTCAAATTTAGAACCCTTTTTAGTATATCGATCCCCATGACAAGGGAGTTTTCACTCAAAAATATCGTAAGTCAAGAAATGGGGAATTTTATAGTTTGGGTAATTGGTTTTTGAGTTCGATAACTATTCCAGTTCAAACTTCAAATTGAGTCATCACAGGAACATGGTCAGAGGGCCGGTCCCACCCTCTTATTATTCGCAGGACTTGTGAATCCCTGATTTTATCCTTGAGGTCGATTGATGCCCAAATGTGATCCAATCTACGCCCCCTGTCAGAGGTATCCCAGTTGCGTGCCCGATAGGACCACCATGAATAAAGTTTTCCTTCTGGAATATTAGAACGAACCGTATCAATCCATCCCCCGGTTTGTATCAGCGAATTCAATCCATCAACCTCAACAGGAGTATGGCTTACAACTTTCAACAATTGTTTGTGGGACCAAACGTCATGCTCAAGGGGTGCTATATTAAGGTCACCCACCAAAATGGTTTTCCTGGGGGGCTTTAATGCCGACCATTCTTTCATCTCTCTAATAAAATCCAACTTTTCCCTGAATTTCGGATTTTCTTCAGGATCGGGAATGTCACCACCAGCGGGGACATAGAAATTTTCGATTGTTATTCCGTTTTCAAGCCTTGCTGACAAATGCCGGGCTTCATCCTTATTGATGAAGTTCCTTCTGGCAACTTCCACCATGGGAATTTTTGAAATTATGGCGACACCGTTATATGACTTTTGTCCCCTGATAAGAATATCATTGTATCCCAAGGCTTTATAATTCTCTGTACCAACCAATTCTGTTTGGGACTTGATTTCCTGAAGACAAAGAACTTCCGGTTTATATTCATCCAAAAATTTGCAGACAAGGTTTTCGCGAAGTCGAATGGAATTGATATTCCATGTTGAAACAGTGAATTGCATTGGATTAAGGACTTTCTACTGGTTAGGTGAATATAATTCAGGTTTGATCTGGTACCCACCATTATCAGTTATGATAACTTTGGGGTTGGCAGAATCTGTTTCAATTTTTTGTCGAAGCCAATGGATATGAGTATCCAGGGTATTGGTAATAATATCTCTTTTGTATCCCCAAACCTCTTTCAGTAGATATTCCCTGGACAAGGTTTTTCCTTTAGCTTTATATAGAGCATGGAGCAGTTCAAACTCCTTTTGGGTCATTTTCACAGCTTCACCCGAAGCCTTTTCCAAGATAAGGGAGGAGGGGTCAATTACAACATCCCCCAAATTGAATGATACCTGCCGTTTAATTTCATATCTGGTTACAATTCCCTGTAATTGGATTAGAACCTCCTGAAAGGAGAACGGCTTTAGAAATACAACAATTTGGCCTTGGTCATGATGGTTGCCAGACAGTTTAGCATTCTGTTCTTCGGAAAGGATCAGTATTGCAGGAGGCAAATTACAAGAATCCACTGCAAGAAGGTCCAAATCATCAAGATCCTCAACAAAAACAATTACAGCAGAAAACGAATTAATAAAGGAAATCTGTACCTGAGAATATTGTTCAGCAAACTCTGCCACAAACTCCTTTGAGGAATGAAGGAGATCCTGAAAAGTATCACATACAAACCGGTTTTTTCCAATTATGAGTATTTTGGGTCGGGAAGCCATTTTATGAATGAGAAATAACGCAAATAGATTGTACCCTAGGTAAGTAGGTTTGTATTTTTTCAATTGTAGCATTTATGTGCCACAATTCGTACATTTGGAAAAATCTATTGATTCTCTGGAAAAGAAGAAATATAAATAACTTCAAATCAAAACGGGCAATAAAAGACCCAAACGAAAAATATATTTGAGGCAGGTCACAGACAATGGATTTACCTGGGCGGTTTTCCCAACTGCCAGAATACACATTTGATAGATTAAGGTTACTCCTAGGGGATTCAATTCCTGGGGGGGATATCATTGATATGTCCATTGGTGGACCTCGTCATGAATTTCCTAGCTGGATTATGGACGAGATATCTCGCACCTTCCGTCAATTTGGAAAATATCCACCAAAGGATGGAACCGGTGAGTTATTGGATTCCATATCAAAATGGTACAAAATTCGGTACGATGTATTGATCAACCCCAACGAAAACATCTCTGTTGTCAATGGGACAAGGGAAGCACTGTTCAATGCCTGCATTGCTTTGTGTCCTGAGGAAAAGCACGGCAAAAAATCCAGCATCCTGATACCCAATCCATTTTACCAGGTCTATATAGGTGCAGCACTTGCAGCCCATGCCAACCCGGTTTTTGTAAGTGCTGAAAAGGACAACAATTTTCTTCCTGATTTTACAAAAATCTCCTCCAGGATATTGGATGAAGTATCCATCGTTTATCTATGCAGCCCTTCTAATCCCCAGGGATCAGTGGCTTCTAGGGAGTATTTGGAAGACCTCCTGAATTTGGCCCACAAGCACGATTTCCTGATTTTTTCAGATGAATGCTATTCGGAAATTTATCGGGATGATCCACCCCCAAGCATGATCGAAATACAGTCAGGTTTCGAAGGGGATTTAAATCGTAAAATTATTTTCAACTCATTATCCAAAAGGTCCAACCTACCTGGATTGAGAACGGGTTTTATGGTTGGAGGTAAAAAACTCATTTCACACTTTAAGAAATACCGATCCTATTCTGACCCAGCAGTCCCCATACCCTTGCAAGCAGTTGCTGCACGTTTGTTAGAAGACGAAACCCACGTCATTGCAAGCAGGGATCTGTATCAGAGAAAATATGCACTCGCCGACAAAGTATTTGAAGGGTTTGAAGGATATACCCCTCCCGAAGCGGGTTTCTTTTTATGGCTGGATGTGGGTGATGGTGAGGAAATGTCCAAGCGGTTGTGGACAGAGAAAGGCGTGAAAGTAGTTCCCGGGGCTTATTTCAGTTTTGAGGATCAAGGTAGAACCCCAGGAAATAAGTATATTAGAGTGGCAATGGTCGCCGAAGAAGAAGAACTGGAAAAGGGATTGGTCGGCATCAGGGATCTGGTGTAGAAAAGGAGAGGGAAAGGTGACTTATCAAATTAGACAAAGACAACCTTTGCTGAGTGAAAGCTGGTTACGGGTACTTATCAAGAGAAGTCAGGAATTATGGGGACTTGTGTTATTATCCTTGAGTGGCCTATTGGGATTAATTCTAGGTTCCTATTCTCCGTTTGACCCAGGTATATTTTCATTGACGAATGGTGGGGTGAGCAACTTGTTGGGGCATCTCGGTGCTTCAATAGCCAGCAGTCTGATTGTAATAATGGGTTTAGGGTCATGGTTTATTGCTTTCTATTTTTTTCTTTGGGGTATTCGGTTTATGACCCATGCAGGAATGGACAGGTTCTTTAAATCCTTGATTTATCTCCCTATCCTAGTTGCTTCGGCTTCCATTTTTTCATCAACATTAGAGCCACTGGATGCCTGGAATCACCATTTTGGGCTAGGTGGTATCTTTGGTGATACATTTGTTGGAGCAACCATGAACCTTATACCAATAGATCCAGCTAACTATTTCAATTACGCAACTTATGTCGTTGGCCTTATCCTTGGTATTGTTTCATTTTATTCCTTTGGATTCACTCTTCGAGAATTGGTTGCAAGGTTGACTCATAGACAAGCCACACAGAAATCCTTTCCAAATCACAGCCCCTACGAAATTCCAGCAAGTGTAGATGGGCAAGAGAATGAAACCAACTCCACAGGCGTTTTAAATAAACTTGATAAATTTTTGAGGAGAAACGACGAAGTAGAAACCAAGAGTCAGGATTTCTACGATTATTATGAGGAAAAGGAAGAAAAGGTTAAATCGCCTGGTTTTATTTCAAGAAAACTTAGGTCAGGCATAAGTCAAACAGTGGCTTGGTTCATGAAGGACGAGGAAAACATACGTCCCAGAAAACTTACCCAGATTAGTTTTGCCAAAAGGCAGGTGGATCATGAGCATCCAGATGTAAGTTCAGCTTCCCTGCCACTGTTGGGAGAAATCCCTACAGATCAAGACTATGATTTTGATGAAATGGACAATGAGGTGGTCGTAATTCCAAGGGACCCCAGACCAATTAAAGTGAGTGCAAAGGCAACGCAAGAAACACTACAATCACTGGATAACTTTCCCGATCATAATACATACCATCCTCCCTCTCTATCCTTCTTGAGCGAACCTGATGAAATTATCAAGAATGACAGAAGTCAGGTAGAATTGGAGGCAAGAGGAGAAAAGCTGAAGCGAATTCTTGCAGATTTCAGTGTTCAGGGCAATATTGAGAAAATCCTGCAGGGACCGGTGGTAACCCTTTACAAATTTAGACCAGCCCCAGGAGTAAAAACGAGCAGGGTTATTCAGTTGGCTGATGATGTCGCCTGTTCCATGGCTGCTTTATCTGCCCGAATATCAACGATTCCAGGTGAGCCCTATGTTGGGATTGAACTCCCCAACGAAATTAGGGAAACCGTCTATCTCAAGGAACTAGCATCCTCAACAACATTTTGGAATTCAAGATACAAACTTCCCCTTATATTCGGTAAGGATATCAGTGGTTTGCCAGTAGTCGTCGACCTGGTCTCCATGCCTCATCTTCTCATTGCTGGTACGACTGGGTCAGGTAAATCGGTTGGATTAAACTCGATGATCCTCAGTATGCTGTATAAATTATCCCCCGAGCAATGCAAATTGCTGATGATTGATCCCAAAATGATTGAATTGAGTGGTTATGATGGGATTCCACATTTGTTGTCCCCAGTTGTAACTGATCCAAAGAAAGCCGTAGTGGCGTTGAAATGGGTTACTTACGAAATGAACAAGAGATATGAGAAAATGCAAAGCATGAGATTGAATATAAAGAATATCCAATCCTATAACTCTCATATGCTGGAACTCATCGAAAAGGGAGAGGATGTATACTCAATCAAGATTCAGACCGGTTACAATAAGGAAACTGGTCGGGCTGAATTTACCACCAAGGAATTTGATGTTGAATATTTACCCTATATCGTTGTTATAATTGACGAGCTGGCAGACTTGGTTCAAACAGCTGGTAAGGAAATAGATGAGTGTCTACAGCAGTTGAGCCAAAAGGCCCGTGCTAGTGGCATTCACCTGATTGCTGCTACCCAGAGACCTTCGGTCGACGTTATGGGAGGGATTATCAAGTCAAATTTTCCCAACCGTGTTTCATTCCAGGTATCTTCCAAGATAGACAGCCGGACTATTCTGAATACACAAGGTGCTGAACAGCTTCTGGGTAAAGGGGATATGCTCTTTATGTCAGGTGGAGGAAAAATCCAACGTGTCCATGGTCCCCTTGTAACCGATGAAGAAGTGGAGAAAATTGTAGGGTATCTGAAAAAAGCATATGGGTCTAACGAGTACCAGAACCAGATCTTTGATGATCCAGAAGGAAGTATTGAAGCAGAAGTAGATCAAGCCTTGGGCTTTGTTGGTGGAAAAAATTCCGAGGACAGTCTTTATCCCCAAGCTGTAGCCATTGTCAAAAGGGACCGGCGGGTTTCCATATCCTACATTCAAAGAAAACTTGGAATCGGTTATAACAAGGCGGCTAAAATCGTTGAAAGGATGGAAGACGAAGAGTTAATTGGCAAGGCCAATCATGTTGGCAAAAGGGAAATCTACATTCCAGAGTAACTATTTCAATCGGATTGGATTGTATAGGTTTTTCAAGTGTTTTTTTTGAAAAAATGGGGAAACAAGTATACAATCCCCATTCGTTATCATTCCCAAACTGAGCGGTGAAACTCCTGATTGGGTTCTGGATGAAGTTTTAAGCAAGGTAGGTCGGCTTTATTATTGAGCAAATCCAATATGGGGAAACAAGTATATAATCCCCTTAATAAATGGGGTTTTTGAGAAATTAGGATAAAAATTGAATCAGATATAAGGCTAGAGAGAAGAACAAAGGAAACCAAAAATGTAGTTTCCACCCATTTGGCATTTATGCTGATTGGTTTTCTATTCATACCTATATACGCTTTGGCAAGTACTGAGGTAAAACCAACTCTCCAGGATCTGGAAACCTATCTGGAAGAGATTGACACTCTTTATTCTGAAATACTTCAAATCAATTCTGATGGGTCAAGGTCAGAAGGTCGACTATTTCTGGATCGCCCACTTAGGGCAAGACTGGAATACTATCCTCCTGATAATGGGATAATTATTGCACGTTCAGGAAGTGTTGCAGTTTTTGATAGGAGTTCCAATACAGGTCCAACTATGTACCCATTGAGACAAACCCCGTTTTATCACTTGCTGACTAGGGATCTGAATTTTACTGAATCCGGTGTTGTGCTGGATCATTTGATTGGCAGTGAATATAATGAATTACACCTTAAGGTAACATCCGATTATGTTGGAGGGCACTTGGAACTGATATTCCAGAATGATCCCCTATTGCTTGAAGGATGGGTATTCGTTGACGAATTTGGCAACAGAACCCTGGTTCAGTTACAGAACATCCAGACCAACATCACTTTGGACCTGAGAATATTCAATATCGAACGTCAGAAAGAGGTCTTGAATTTACCCTAACCAACATCAGTCAGAGCAAACCAACGCGACAACCCCTCAACTGATTTCGGTATCGTTTCTCTATGTCACCAACCTTATTGGAAACACCAATCAACCATGATTTTTGATGATGGGAACGTTTTCTATAACCTGCATGACCCTCATGGTAGGCTAGGTAAACATTCTTGGCATCTCTTTTGGAAATGCCAAGTTCACGAGCAGAGATATCTGTATACCAGCCAATAAACTCAACCACATCACCATAATTTGTTCGACTTACCCTGCGGTTACCAATTTGATCTTGGTACCACTTCCAGGTTCCATCCAATACTTGCCCATAGCCATAGGCAGTGGATTCATAACCTGCGGGTATGATACCCATCCTGAACTTTCTGGGCGGCCTGGCGTTCCGCTCAAACTTGCTTTCCTGATAAATTACCGCCATCTGAACAGATACTGGTACTCCCCATTTTTTCTCGACCCTATTCATGTGGCGATACCAATTGGGATTTGTTTTTACAATGGTGCAGGCATTTTCAACAGTATCCGGTGGACCAAAGTCAACAAGAGTACACCCAGCCAGAAGTAATATCAGTAAAAATTTCTTCACAACAAATACCCTGCAATTAGAACGAAATATGAAGTTCACACCTAATAGTGATTTTTGAATTTTCCTGCTCTGGTGTGGATAATGGACAGTATCCTAAATGAAAATTCGAAAGATTCAACTATAATTTGGAGTTGGCTTTTTGTTTGGGAGTAATTATTTGACATTTTAGCTAACAACCAACAATTATCCTGCAGTAGGTTTATAATCTGGGGAAACCAATAGAAGTTCCAAGACGAATATGAATCAAACCGTTGAAAATGTCTAGTTTAATTGTGAAACAGTAGGTTATTACAAGCATTGTGCTAAGGACTCTGCCAACATGCCACATGGATTGAAAAAGGAAGAAATCCTGGCCCGAATCCTGAGTGATTTGAGATTGGGCTTGCCCGTATTATTGAAAGATAAAACCCACATGGTGATGGCCCTTCCGGTAGAAAATTGTTCATCCGCACGAATGAAGGAGTTTTTGACCGAAGGGAACTCGGTATTAGCTCTGACCCGTAAAAGAGCAGATACTCTTAAAGCAAGGGTTTATGACGGTAATTTAGCCCGCATTCTAATCCCCGGGGAAGCGAATATAGATTGGATAAGGGCCGTAGCTGATCCTTCACGTGACCTCCAGGTTCCATTAAAAGGTCCCCTGGAATCACAAAGGGGAGGCAGGTTTAATTTACATGAAGTGGCAATAGAACTTGCCAGAAAAGCCAGATTACTCCCTTCTGCGTTGGTTAGGCCTATCCAAAAACAGGATTGTAAGGATAACCAGTTGACATGTCTAGATGTACAGGACCTTCATATCCAATCAGGAGTTTCATTAGAACTTGTTTCAAAAGCTTCTCTTCCCCTTACTGAAAAAGTACCCTCAAAAATTTACCTTTTCCGAGAATTACGTGGTGGAGATGAGCACTGTGCGATTGTTTTCGGAACCCCTCCAAGGGACAGGCCAGTCCTGACGAGACTCCATTCAGCCTGCTTTACAGGAGATGTTCTGGGGTCCCTAAAATGTGATTGCCAGCAACAGTTACATCAGGCTATGAAGAAAATTATTGATAAAAAAGAGGGTATTCTGCTTTATATTAACCAGGAAGGAAGAGGGATTGGCTTGATCAACAAAATCCGGGCATATTCCTTACAGGATCAAGGATTTGACACGGTTGAGGCAAATCATCGTCTGGGATTTGAGGATGACGAAAGAGATTTTAGATTGGGGTCGGAAGTTTTGAAAGTGCTGGGATATCATAGTACCAGCTTGATGACCAACAACCCGGACAAGATTACAATATTGGAATCACAGGGTATCAAGGTTCATGAACGTATTCCAATTTTAACAGTGGTTACCAAGCATAATGCTGAGTATTTATCTGTAAAAGCAAGAAAAAGTGGCCACATTCTTTGAACTGTGTTGAAACAATTTTCATTACCAAGTGGTATGGATGGTTTTTGGGAAGAAAATTTTCCTGCTCAGTAGGCTGGGGTGGAATAAAGCTGAATAAAACCGAGGGAGATGGGGTAACTCCTGCCGGTGTTTACAGGCTGGAAAAAATTATGTACCGTCCGGAAAGGATTCCCCAAAAGGACCTCCCTCGGGAAGCAATTCCAATCAGGAAGCGAGACATTTGGTCAGATGATCCAAAGGACCCAAAGTACAATAGACTAGTAAGTAACGTACGCAGTTGGCAATTTAGCCACGAAATTTTGCATCGGGCTGATTCACTTTACGACCTTGTCATACCAATAGATTACAACAGACATAATCCTCTACCTGGAAAGGGCTCAGCAATTTTCCTACATGTTTGGCGGGGGCCAAGAATGCCAACGGCAGGGTGTGTCGCAGTTGATCGGGAGGTTTTGTTGTGGATAGCTAACAATCTTGCCAAGGAGACTCACATCGCCATAATAAATTGATAAAGGTCTGCAATTTACCTTTTTGAGTAATCCCTTGCCCCAAAAATTGCTGTTCCAACACGAATATGAGTTGCTCCCATGCGAACAGCCGAGACAAAATCACTGCTCATACCCATACTAAGTCCGGATAGTCCATTTCGTTCTGCAATCTTGGCCAATAGACCAAAATGCAGAGCAGGTTCCTCATCAACAGGAGGGATACACATCAGTCCTAACAGGGGTAAATTATATTTTCTGATTTCGGCAACCAGTTGGTCTGTCTCACGGGGTATGGCACCAGATTTTTGTAGTTCTTCACCAGTGTTGACCTGAACAAACAAACCGGGGCAAGAACCCACCTCATCAGCCACGCGAACAATTCTATTGACCAGACTGGTACGGTCCACAGAATGAATGAAATGAAAAAGATTCAATGCTTGTCTGACCTTATTGGATTGCAAAGGGCCTAACAGGTGAAGTTTTGTCTGTGGAAAATTTTCCAGAAACGCTGGCCATTTACCTGTGGCTTCCTGTACCCTGTTTTCTCCAAAATCCAAATGTCCTTCAGCCAACAGGGCTTTAACCCTTTCATCAGGCTGTAACTTGGAAACAGCAATAATTTGGGTGGAACCAACAACTCTGTTGGCCTCTTTTTCAGCGTTTTGAACTTGGGAGATTATCTCGGATAATGACATAACAGGATATTGATAACAAGGTATTACATATTGGATGAGTAAACGATGAACAAATACCAATTCGTCCGATATTTATGGTTTATATTGAACCATTTAGGGATATATGAGGGCGGCTACAAGAGACATTTTATACTAAGCCAAGAGTCTGATTGAAGTGGTGCTGGGTGATACAACTAATGGGAATCTCTTATGGACATCAATCGCAAGCTTTTTTTATTGTAATCACATTTTTATTAAAACATACTCATCCCCTCATTCCAAGCAGTTGTACTAGAGTCTTGTTGGGTTTCATTGGGCCGTAGATCTCTCTATGTAGGACACCACTTTATCATGTCATCAAACTCTTATCCGGTTCGGTTTGCTGATATTTATCAACTCCGTGGCCAAAATCCCACATTCGTGGTGACGACACTCCGGGAGGTCTAACCACTCTATAATTACGGTTTCGTTGCTGGCGACCAATTCCCATATCGATTGACCTTTCACATGCCGACATGGAGATCAAGAAAAAGGCTATGGAGTAGACCGGACCTGAAAATATTCAAAGAGGTGTCTATAAACCTACTAATGATATTTTGGCGTTTCTGAAATTGTTGTGAACAGTTTTATGCCGACAAATTGAACCTCAAACCCCCTACCCAAGGGGTTATTGAGTCATTTATCGGCATAATGTCCCTCATAGACCTGCCCCCTTATTCACCCGAACCCAACCCGATGGAGAATGTGTACAATAATTTTAGGTCAAACTTCCAGAATTTATCCGTTTTGATGAAGAAACAATAACAGATACGACAAACTAGAATTAATTGAAATACTAGGGGTGATGATTGGCTTTATTATTGGCCCAAAAAGTAAACTATTAGTTTATTTTCAGTAATATTTTTAAAGTAAAGATCGAATTAATCTTGAAACACTTTAAAATTGCTTCTATAAGTATACCATGGATATAATAAAAAGAAAAAAATTAATGAATATGTTAGAACAATGGCCCTCTGGACTTGTTGCCACCACTCCATGGTTTAAAGAGTTATCAATCTCAGGACAGCTTGTTCAACGATATACAAAAAGCGGCTGGATAGAATCTCTAGGGCGTGGAGCTTACAAAAAAACTAATGATGAAGTAACTTGGTATGGAGGATTGATAAGTCTACAACAGCAACTGCTCATAAAGGTCCACTTGGGTGGTGCAACAGCATTATCAATAAAAGGTGTTTCTCACTATGTTAGATTTGGAAATGAAAAGATATTTGTTTTTTCCCCACTAAATCAAAAATTACCTAAATGGTATTTAAACTATGACTGGGGCAATCCCATTGAGCACGTAAATACATCATTTTTACCTGAGGGTTTGGCTGTAAACAAATATGAAATCAGGGAAATGAGTATAGAAACCTCATCAGTTGAACGAGCAATTTTGGAGTGTCTATATCTAAGTCCTAAACGATTTGATTTATTAGAGTGTTACCAAATTTTGGAAGGTCAAATGACATTAAGGCCTACAGTTGTTCAAGATCTATTGGATAAATGCTCGTCGATACGTGTAAAAAGGCTTTTTTTATATATGGTTGATAAAGCCGGATTACCTGTATTGAAGCACTTGAAATTAGATAAAATTGATTTGGGTAAAGGTGACCGTGTGATTGAAAAAAATGGAGCTTATAACTCAAAATACAAAATAAGTATTCCCAAGGAACTTGTAAGTTATGTTTGAGAAATATCAGGCACAGGTTGCTCTCTTGGTGAAAGTTTTACCACTTGTAGCAGAAGAATCTTGTTTTGCACTACATGGCGGTACAGCAATTAATTTATTTGTTCGCGATTTGCCAAGGCTTTCGGTTGATATTGATTTAACATACATCCCAATAGAAGATCGTCAAGCCACATTGCAAAATATAAGTGATGCGCTTATTCGTATAAAAAATCGCGTTGAACGATACGTTAATAATGTTCAGGTGCGACACCAAGAAGTAAAAGGAAAATTATTAATTCAACAAAAAAGGGTAGATATAAAATTAGAAGTAAACTTGGTCAAACGAGGAACGATAACCAACCCCGAACCCATGCCATTGAGTCTTAAAACTTATGAAATATTCGAAATGTTTATTGAAATACCTATTGTACCATTTGGTCAACTTTACGGTTCGAAAATATGTGCGGCACTAGACCGTCAACACCCAAGAGATTTATTTGATGTAAAACTGTTGATGGATAATGAAGGTTTCTCGAATGAAGTAAGAGAAGGTTTTTTGTTTAGCCTAATATGCAGTAATCGCCCAATGAATGAATTGTTGATTCCAAACTTCTTGGATCAGCATCAATCCATGGAAAATTCATTCACAGGTATGAGTAATATTGAGTTTTCCTACAATGATTTTGAAGAAATTCGTAAACAACTTTTAGAAACAATCAATAAAGGTCTGACTGACAGAGATAGGGAGTTTTTACTGGGCGTTAAAAATTGTGATCCGGATTGGAATATTTACGATTTTAAACGCTTTCCTGCCGTACAATGGAAACAGCAGAATTTACTCAAACTAAAAGAAAGAAACCCTGATAAACACAACCAACTTTATGAGGCTTTACGGGTGATACTTGAAGAATAAATACGGTATCAAAAAATGCAAATTTTAACGGTACATTCATTAAAAGCTGTAAAATTGATGTAGTCGGTTCCATTCGTTCGTAGAATGTAAGTTATAACCCTCAAAATCCTGGTTACTGGATCGTACCTCGTATGTTATGATGATGCACCAAAACCACAATTCACTCGATCATTCAATCGGAATAATGGGGCAAATTCAAATCGGCATTGACACTTGAGTGAGACGTGACAAGCCGATGTTGGTTTGAAGGAGATCGATTTAAAGGATCTTCTTTGGGCTTCAATAGATCGGTTTGGTCGCAGTGAACACGCTCATGGAGAGATCAAATCCGACTTCGCCGGTGGCATGTTGTCTTCCATTTCATTCGGTTCAAACAGTTGCTGGTTCATGCTGATCTGTCTGAGTTACAACCTGATTGCCCACTTTCGCCATTGGGACACGGAGGGAGGTGACTTGTTGCGGTGTCGGATGCAAAAACATTTTTTTGGATCGTGCTTTTCGAATCAACAGGCAATAATTGATTAAATCAGTATATTGTTTACTAAGTCCTAATTAGATCGCTGATGGAAACTACTTCCAAAAAACCGATTTAGGGTATTTATGAAGCAGTCACAAAGGCCTAAACTCTTTTGAAGATGGAGACATACGAGTGCTGAAGTACGAAATTTTCTTTATTTAACCATGTGTCATTTTTTGATTGTTTAGGTATTAAACCAATCTGAAATTAAGCATTATTCTGGGGAATCTTCCTATTTGGATAAAAGTTATTGCCTTCAATCGTATGAGACAATTTATCAAATAAAAAATTGTAGATTATTGAACTGGTGGACAATATTGGTTAATTTAGAATTGCTCAGTCTGGCCTTGATTATGAGTTGATTTGGAACAATCGGTTATTAAGATACGCTGGGGAGCTTGTGTCAGGGTGGGAAAAATCAGAACGAAAGGTTACTAGTTATGATAAAGACAAAGTCCCTCGGATGGGTATTAGCATTGCTCGTTGTTTTTTCTTTGAGTGCTTGTTCCAATATTTTCAGAGGTGGAGATAGGGAAGCAGCAAGTATTGAGGCCGATAGAGAGGTCGAAACCCAGGGTAGGCCGCAAAGATTAAGGGACCTGTTTCTAACTCAAAACTCTTCAACCGAGATGAAAGTCAATAGATTTATCTGGAAAGCTACCCTGGAAGTACTTGATTTCATGCCAATAGAAGAAGTAGATCCCTTTACCGGCATAATTGAATTTGGCTGGGCAACACCTCCTGGTGGAACCAGAGAATACAAGGCTACTGCTGTAATCAGCGATCCGTCGCTTGATGCCAGGTCCCTTCAGGTGACATTTAGAACGAGGAGTGGAGTTGTGGACCCAGATCTGAACATTGAGATAGAGAATGCCATTTTGGCAAGAGCCCGACAACTTAAAATCGAAGAATTGGGTTTCTAAACATCTCTCGGATTCAGTTTAATGGCGGAATATAGTTTCGGACAGCAGGAAAGTTTCTGGCAAGAAGAATGGAATAGGGCCGGAGTATTTGAAGCTTCAGCAGACAGAAGTCTACCCAAATATTATGTCTTGGAAATGTTTCCCTATCCTTCAGGGAAAATCCACATGGGACATGTACGAAACTATACCATGGGAGATGTTATAGCCCGATACAAAATTGCCAAGGGCTTCAATGTACTTCACCCGATGGGATGGGATGCGTTCGGTTTGCCAGCTGAGAATGCAGCACTCAAAAACAAAGAACATCCAGACAAATGGACCCGGCAGAACATTGCCGAAATGAGAAAGCAGTTAAAGACCCTCGGATTGTCAATTGACTGGAAAAGGGAACTCGCAACTTGTGACAAGGAGTATTATGGCCAACAACAATCACTGTTCATAGACATGATGGATAAGGGGTTGGTAGGTAGGAAAACAGCCTTGGTCAATTGGGATCCGGTGGATCGAACAGTTTTGGCCAATGAACAGGTCATAGATGGTATGGGATGGCGTTCCGGTGCCAAGGTTGAACAAAAGGAACTATCCCAGTGGGTTTTCAAAATAACCGATTTTTCGGAAGAATTGCTACAAGCTATAGATGAACTCGACGGGTGGCCCGAAAAGGTACGTCTCATGCAGCGAAACTGGATCGGTAAATCAGGTGGTCTGGAGTTTGATTTTGAAACAGTTGGATGTCCGGACGATATAAAAACCCTAAAGGTATATACCACACGACCCGATACGTTGATGGGAGCCACATTTGCAGCTGTATCCCCGGAACATCCCCTTGCGAAAGCTATAGCCAGGGATAATCATGAAGTAGAAAGCTTCATTCGTGAATGTCGGCTGACTGGTACATCTGAAGCGGAGCTCGAACTACTGGATAAAAAAGGTATTGATACAGGATTTAAAGTGAAGCATCCTCTTAATCCTGAGGTTACTTTACCTATCTGGGTTGCAAATTTCATACTCAATACTGTTGGGACTGGAGCCATTTTTGGATGCCCAGCCCATGACCAGAGAGACTTGGATTTCTCTAGAAAATATAACCTTCCGGTAATTGATGTATTCTTTCCAGAGGATTCTGATACACCCGTAGAAAACGAGGCTTATGTCCCATCCAAGAGCCAAAGGGTAAGGTATGTCAACGGATTTGCCGGGGATTTGATCCAGACGGGTGATGAAGGTATTAATTCGGCTATAACGCATTGTGTCGAAAAGGGCATCGGCAAGAAGGTTACCAGATACCGTTTGCGGGATTGGGGTATAAGCCGACAACGATATTGGGGATGTCCCATTCCGGTAATCCATTGTGAAAAATGTGGGATTGTACCGGAAATCAAGGAAAACCTCCCAATCGAATTGCCATTGGATGTAACTTTCGATAAACCCGGTAATCCACTGGACCATCATCCAACCTTCAAGCATTGTACCTGCCCTTATTGTGGTGGAGATGCAATGAGAGAAACCGATACCATGGATACCTTTGTAGACAGCTCATGGTATTTTGTACGCTATACAGCTCCCGATGAAAAAACACCGACTAACCTTGCGATGGCTGATTACTGGATGAATGTTGACCAGTATATCGGCGGGATTGAGCATGCAATTCTTCATTTGTTGTATTCCCGATTTTTTGCCAGAGCAATGCACTTGACAGGGCATTTGTCAGAACATTGCAAGGAACCCTTCGACTCGTTGTTTACCCAGGGTATGGTCAATCATGCCATTTACTTGACCAGGGATAAGAATGGTCGCCCCATCTACCATTTCCCGACGGAGGTAGAGGTAACAGGGACAGAAGCCAAACTTATAAGTACCGGAGAGCCTGTAGAGATCGTACCATCGGCCAAAATGGCCAAGTCAAAAAACAATATTATTGATCCCCAGAGTCTGATCGAAAAATATGGTGCAGATACTGCAAGATGGTACATGGTTTCGGATTCACCACCGGAAAGAGATATCGAGTGGACAACAACCGGGGTAGAAGCTGCTTCCAAGCATTTGGAAAGGGTATGGCGACTAGCCAATGAAATAAAGTCAATGGATGATTCCGGGACCCAGAATGATGATTTAAAGTTGAAGAAAATTCTTCATCACTCCATTAATGAGTTTTCCCAGGAAATTGAGGGTTTTGTATTCAACAAGGCCATCGCACGACTTTATGAACTCTATAATGCCGTCAGTAAATCCAAAGCCAGTACCAGGGTAAAAAAGGAAACGATGTTAACCTATGCCCAGCTGATGGCCCCGATCACACCTCATATCGCCGAGGAAATCTGGCGGCTTTTGGGTGGTAAGGGGTTCGTGGTAAATACCAGGTGGCCTACAGCCGATCCTGAATTTCTGAAGATCGATCAAATTATCATTCCCATTCAGGTTAATGGCAAATTGAGGTCCAAGATTGAGGTGGTCAAGGGACTCCCCAAGGAACGGATTCTTAAGTTGGTTCTTGAAGATGAAGCGGTAACAAGGTATTTGGAAGGTAAGAAACCCAGAAAAACAATTGTGGTACCCGATAGGATCGTGAATATTGTTGTCTAGATGGAATTTAATTGGCTTGGTAACTTTATGTTTCCTGGTTGTGGGATGTGAATATTATCCCCTGTATGGCACAGATTCTGCCCAAGAAACTTATCTAAACCAAACAGATATAACCGTTTCTGGAAACTTGGCACCAGAAAAATTGGCATCAGTACTTCGTGATCAGTTCGGCAAGCCAATCGGTAATGTTAGCCACCACCTCAAGGTTGATTTCGTGATTTCAGATGAAGGTGGTCCTATTCAGGGTTCTGGTGGTGTTTACCAATACATTGTGATCGGCAAGGCAAAGATTGATTTATTTGACTTAACCAGTGGGGAACTGATCTATTCCGATACCATAAATGAAAGAGCAAGGTGGACGTCATCAGAAGATAAACAGATATTGGCCAACCTTGAAGCAAGGGACGATGCTCTTAATAGACTCCGAAGAATGATTTCCGACCGCATTTATACAAGAGTTCTGGCGATTCAACCTGAACCCGACGGTCAGTAATGAAGCTATACCCAAACCAATTACCAGGACACCTTCAATCCAGTAATAGGAAAAGTGGATATTTGATTTTTGGGGAAAATCAGGCACTCGTTGATCAATACAGGGACCGTATCGTAGATACCATCGCTGGTCCTAACGCCATGCAGGAATTACGCCTGGATAAAATTGATGCCAGTGACCTCGGGCAGCAACCCAATTTACTGGGGTCTCTGGTCAGAGCTCAAAGTTTTTTTGGTGGCAAACGTGTTGTCTGCCTTGAGAAGGGAGCAGATCAGCACAACAAGATTATATTTTCAGAATTGGATGAATGGAAGGAAGGATTTGCCCATATAATCATTACTGCCAGTCGTTTGAGACCAGCGTCCTCCCTACGAAAAAGGTTCGAGAATGACCAGAATTTGGTAGCTGTGGGAGTATATACTGATCATCTCGACAGCAGGGATATTTCATTACTCCTCAAGGAAGCCAACTTGGTAAACATTGATTCTGATGCGATGAAGCTATTGATTTCCGTAGCCGAGGAGCAGGAACCTTCCACCATTAAAGCATTGATTGAAAAATTGGCTCTCTATAAGTATGAAGATCCTACCTCATTGACCGAAGAAGACATTAGGGTTTGTGTCCCGGAATTTGGTGAGGCCGGATTGGACAGGCTTGTGGAATCGGTAGCCAATAGAGAGCTTAAGGAAATAGGCCTATTGTATAGAAAACTTTCAAAACAAGACAGTGACCCTGTTCGGGTTTGTCTGTTTTTCAAAAGGAAGTTTCGCAATATCCTGACCGTAGCCAGCCACAAGAAAGGACCGGAGGCTGGTTTGACCAAAATAAAACCACCACTATTTGGTCCACGCCGCCAAAATATGCTCAGACAAGCAACTCTTTGGGGGGCAACGGGGGCAGAAAGAGCGTTACTTGAATTAACACGGGTTGATAAAATCATCCGAGGGGCTGGTACCAAACCAGTGGAGGCGATAATGGAAAGAACTCTTCACAGAATAGCAGGTTTCAGGTGATGGAAATAACGATTTATGGCCGAAAGGAAAGCCGTGCTTTCAGGGTATTGTGGATGCTGGAGGAACTCGGTCTGGATTATGAACACTTTTCGACAAATCCACATTCTGAAGAGTTACTCAAAATCTCTCCAAAGGGGAAAATTCCTGTTGCGGTGGTTGGTTCTGAAGTTATTACTGACAGTTCCGCAATCCTAACCTATCTCGCCGAATTCAATTCTTCTTTTACCTTTCAATCAGGTACTCTCACCAGGGCCAGACAGGATAGTCTGACCTTTATGCTTCTGGATGAGCTTGAAACTTGTGTCTGGAATGCAGCCAAGCATAGTTTTGTTTTACCCCCGGAAAGACGGATCAATTCTTTAAAACCTACCTTGAAATGGGAGTTCAGCAGATCACTTTCGGAAATGGTATCCCAACTTGATCTTGAACAATTCATGATGGGTGAGATCATGACCATACCGGATTTTATCCTGACCCATTGTCTTGATTGGGCCAGGGTTGCCAAATTTGAAGAATTTCCTGAGAAGGTGCTGAGATATTATATCCGGATGAGCCAACGACCTGCTTACCAAAAAATAGCTAATGGTTGAGGTGAATTATCAGCTCAACCTCCAATAGATTTAAGAAAGTTGACACAATGCAAACGAAGTCGTTTTTACTTACTCTTACCCTGATAATAGTACTCTTGGGGGCTAGGGTAAATGCGGACCTATATCCGAGGGAGATATTTCATGATTTGCAATCACTTTTCCAATCATACCAGATAGAAGTGGACTATGAAGATCTGGAAGAGAGTGAAGACGAGATTATGGTCAACAATTTGACACTATCCACAAAGGATTCTTTCTCAAGTTATGTTTTTGAGCTACCTACCTTTCGGATTGTTAGGAAAGGGACAAACCTGGTTGAAATTATGATGCCAGATACATTCGTAATTTCGAGAACATTAGGGGATGTGATACCTGTCGAAATTGGCCAGGGAACATTTACCGGAACCAAGCGAATGATTATTGAACAGGATGTGGAAGGAAACAATTTTGACTATTCCATTGAACAAGTGGAAATCAGAACCCTTGATGAGAGATTTGCCTTCCTGGTTGTATTTCAGGATATTCTGGGCAAGGTACAGTTTGAGGATTTCACCAAAATTGCGGATGAAGGGTTTCTCTCTTCGTCATCAATAGGTGAATTTACAGGTAGATTCCAATCCAGAGAAAGCGCCGGGTTTGCTTTCAAGGGCACCAACTTTACAAGCAACTCAACTGATAAAGGTCTAAGGCACAACAAGTATCTTGGCATTGAACTTCCTCTGGGGGATTTTGACTTTTCAGTAGAGACTTCCCAATTCATCCTGGAACTTGAGGATGGTTCAACGCTTGGGTTTCTGATAAATCAGCTCAGCAATCAGATGACCGTAAATGAAGACGGATTAATGATGAATTCCGACACCAAAGATTTTGTTATTGCCTATGAAGGAATAGTCCAGGATGCAGTTGCAGCTTCAGATACTGAATTTGATTTTACCGTTGACTGGAGCGATGCAAATGAAAAATTTAATCTTGAGAATGATATATCCCTGAATAATATACAATGGGACAGCACATATATGGAACTGTTGGATCCTCAGAGCGAATTCTCCGGAGAGGTCGGATCCTTAAACGTAAATTACAAGCTAACAGGAAACGGAGCCTTGTTGGAATTGGAAGGAAATGAAGAAATAAATCCGGAAGAAATCGAATTTTCTCTCCTTTCTGGTTGGGAAGTCAGAGTACTGGATTTATGGTCCAAGGGGTTAGGGGAATTTCAATATAATCGTGGTAATACTTCTGGAAATGCAGAAGTAAGTATTGAAGGAGCAGAAAACTTTGCCAATAGACTTGTTGCAGCTCAGTTCGTACCCCCAGAATATGCAACTGTTGTCATAACCTATATGACCTTACTTGATCCTAACAGTACGTCTGGTAATTCTTTAAATTACCTGATTGAGATGGATAATGAATTTGAAGTCTTGGTTAATGGTAATAGTCTTGGACCAATATATCCTTAGGTTTATCACTAAAGCTGGGTGAAACCAGTAATGTCATGCTATTTACCAGAAAGAAACTGATCTCTCTCCCCTTGCGGAAACCACAATTCAATAAAAATCTGTAAACAGTTTCGAAAATCTTTAACCTTGGAATACCGTAGCAAAGAATTATGAAGATTGATTTAAAACAAGTTGCTGAGCAGTCGATCCAGTACGCTCAAAAACAGGGCGCTGATGAAGCAGATGTAATCGTTCATCAAGCCAAGAGTTTTGCTGTAAGTATAATGGATGGCGATTTGGAGAATGTCGAAAGCCACGATCAGATCACTCTTGGATTGAGGGTAATAATTGGTAAAAAACAGGCTTGTGTTGCCGGATCAGATTTTCGAACCTCAGCTATTACCGAAATCACTGAAAGAGCAATTTCAATGGCGCAGGTGGCTCCAGAAGATCCTTATATTGGCCTTGCCAAACCTACCCAACTTTTCCAGAATGCCGAACCCACTCAGTTATGCCTATACAATGAGGAGGGGTTTCCTTCTCCAGAAGAATTTACAGCAATGGGAAAGAAAATTGAGACGAGTGCAAAAGCTGTAAAGGGTGTTTCCAAAATAAGTTCTGCATCAGCGGGGTTTGGGGAAACCAGCTCTTATTTCATGGCAACCAATGGTTTTGCCAGTGAAATCAATAAAAATTACATGGCTGCTTCATGTTCTGCCATTGCAGGTGATGGTCTGGAGATGGAAACAGACCATTACGGGGAATCAAGAATTTTTCCCTCAGACATGTCATCCTCCGAATATATTGGTAGTAAAGCTGGTACAAGAGCTGCTGCAAAATTGGGATCGACCAAACCCAAAACCATGAATTGTCCGGTAATTTTTGATCGGAGAGTATCTGCTTCCCTGATAGGCCATATCCTCTCTGCAATTAACGGTTCAGCTATTGCCAGGGGAGCCAGTTGGATGAAGGATGATCTTGGAAATAGGGTTATTCCAGATAATTTGGATTTGTATGAAGAACCCTTCCGGCAAAAATCACTGTCTTCTACACACTTTGATGGTGAAGGAATTGCTAAGCAGGAAAGGAAATTCATCTCAGGTGGCATTTTGGAATCCTGGGTGTTGGATTTGGTAACATCAAGAAAGTTGGGTTTGACAACAACCGGAAATGCCAAAAGAGGTGTTTCCTCCCCACCTTCCCCGGGAATCAGCAATATTGCCTTAACATGCGGAGATAAATCACCTGAAGAATTAATGAAGAATATAAACTCAGGTGTATTGATAACTTCCCTTATTGGTTCTACCATTAACAGCAATACTGGTGATTATTCACGTGGGGCTTCAGGTTTTCTTATCGAAAATGGTGAGATAGCCCAGCCGGTTTCTGAATTTACCATTGCAGGTAATCTCAAGGATATGTTAAAGAACATCATTCCGTCCAACGATCCCAGGGAATTCAGCCCTTACAGGGTTCCCAGTCTCTTGATTGAAAACATGACTTTGGCCGGAAGTTAGCTAATAGAATTTAGGTTATAGAGGCCATGAAAACGAAACTGCATTTAGTATTTGGTGGAGAATTGTTGAATCCACGATCCAAACGATTTAAAGATCCAGAGAATGTAGAGGTAATTGGTTTGTTCCCAAATTATCAAGTAGCTTTTGATGCCTGGAAGGAAGCTTCACAAAGGAATGTGGATAATGCCAATTACAGGTTTTTTATAGCCAAGCTCTATCAACTTATGGATGAAGAAAAATCGGAAGGCCCCGTGGAGGAATTTTCTTCTTGAGTAGTCACTCGCCATAGCCATTCGGGTACCAAAAAATGAGGCAACCACACTTTTGGTATCAAAAAAAGTCACTTCTTTCCTATCTTTTGCTACCTTTCAGTGGAATCTGGATGTTGGGATCAGCGATGAGAAGACTGGCTTACACGAGGAAATCAGTCGAAATTCCAATAATTAGTGTCGGGAATGTAAATATCGGGGGAACAGGCAAAACACCGCTAGCAATTACCTTGGTACAGAAACTGCAGGAAATGGGGCAAGATCCCCAAATTGTTACCAGAGGCTATGGTGGGGAACTTAAAGGACCAGAACTTGTTGGTGAAAAACAACATACGGTTAGACAGGTCGGCGATGAAGCATTATTACTTTCGAGTTTCGGTAAAACCTGGGTTGCAAAGGATCGATACCAAGGTGCACTCAAGGCGGTTGAGGAAGGAGCATCAGTTGTTATCCTGGATGATGGGCATCAAAACCTGACGCTTGTACCAACCCTCGCCATAATTGTTGTGGATGCCAAGAAAGGTTTTGGGAATAATCGGATAATTCCTTCTGGTCCCCTCAGGGAAACACTATCCAAAGCACTGGAAAAGACAGATTTAATTGTGGCAGTTGGAACTGAATCCCGCGTTGCTGAATTTCAAAACCAATTCAGCAAGAAGTTTGATTTACCAGTTATTCCTGCTCAATTGACCGTTCTGCAATCCGGATTAAACCTTGAGAACCAAAATGTTATTGCCTTCGCCGGGATTGGAGACCCTTCGAAGTTTCATTCAACCTTAAATGAGTTAGGTGCAAAAGTTAGGAAATTTGTTCCCCTTGATGATCATGAGGTGCCATCCGAGAGTTTTCTTAACAGGCTGGAAAAAGAAGCAAGGAAAAACAATTCCCTTTTGGTGACCACGGAAAAGGATGCAGTTAGACTTAACTTGAATTGGAAAAAAAAGATTTTGACGGTTCCTGTACGCTTGGAATTATCAGATTGGAACCTGTTCGAAACCTGCTTTCGGGAAAAGATTGATGCCTCTTCGTGGAGCAATAACCAAAGGTAGATAACCGTTCTTGGTGAAAATCAACACGACCAGCAAGTTTGTTTGCTAGCCGTGCATATGATGAGGACCGTTATCTTTTTAATGGGGACTATGTCCTGTTCAAGGCACTTTCAATGATTTCGACCAATTCATCATACCCTTGGTTGGAATAGTTTTTTCCGTTAATCCTGAAGGTTGGTGTTGAGTTGATATTATTTTCGGTAGCCCCGTTCCGGGCGTTTTCCAAAATCAGTGAATGAAAATCAGTATCCCTTAAACAAGCATCAATGTCATCTTTACTGAAACCGACCGAAAGGGCTATGGAAGTTAATCTGGAGGCTGCTTCACCAAGTGTCTGAACTCTGGACCATTCCGATTGCTTTTCAAAGAGCGGGTCAACAAAGTGGAAAAATTTTTCAGGTCCGGAACACCTGCCAATAATAGCAGCAACCCACCCGGGCTTGTCCCAAATCACTTCCCTGATTTCAAATTTAATCAATCCTGTATCAATGTAGTTTTCTTTGAGTTGTGGATAAATGTTACGGTGGAAACTGGCACAATGAGGGCATGTGAAGGATGCGTACTCAACAAAGGTAACACTGCTGTTTGCATTACCAGTACTTAGTTCCTCAATCTCTCTTGTCATTTCATTCTCTTGGCCTGCTGAAGGTGTAATACCCAAAGCTGTTCCCATGAGAAAGGTCATTATGAAGATTACCTTGTATGGAAAAGAGAGGTATCCGTTTATCATTTTGTTTTCCTTAATTATTATCCTGTGCCAGTACATTTTTACCAAGTTCGTATAGCGCTGTCCTGAGATCATCTTCTTCAATGTCTTTCACAATTTGCCAGGATTCACTTTTCGATTCACTTGTGGGTTTCTTTACCTTATTCTGCCCCTTCTTTGAACTGTTGAAGGCATCAAAGCTTGTATGTCGTATTTCCAGTTTTCTGATGGCTCCAAATCCATAGACAACATTCACTCTTTCAATTATCTGTTCCTTCTGCATTTCAACTTGTTGGGCATAACCACTAGGTGTTTCGATAATTAACTTTGATCCTTTTGTTAACTGAAAGCGGTGGTTGATTTCTATTGGCTTACAAATTGCAGCAAGGCTTTCACCTACAATTTCGTTCCACGACGAAAGAATCTCAGGCTTAGAGATGCCCTTTTGTTCTGCGTTAATCCGTGCAATTTCTCCAAAATACTGGTCTGCCGATTTAAAATTTCCGGTGTAAGTACCCCTTTGTACCTTGCGGTTAAAAATTTTTCTGATTTTGGGAATTATCCACCTCCATTCAAATGGCCGATAACCAAAAAATTTTCCATAGATTTATCGTTCAAAATATTGTGAGGCGATTATAACGCTTGGCAATCCAAAATTGAAAAGAATTTGTATTCCTTTTCAGCCTGTAATAACAACACTAGTGGCTTGACTCATACAGATGTATCCAATTCCAGAGATAGTTTTTGGTACCCTCTTTTCCAGGACGCTACGAGGTTATCAGGTTTCTTGAACCACTTGAACGGTCGGGCATTGTTTTCATTATGATGGTCGATATAATGCTCAATCGAGACTGTGAAAGTATTCAATTCAAACCCTGAATAAGTATTTTCCTACTGATTTTTTTATCCTGAACTCAGTTCTTAGTCAAATTTCCGCGATCAATAGGCCATTTTTTCCTACCTTCAAAAAGTTATTTCAAAAACACCCCTTTCCCCTCTGGTATGATCGCCTTGGTTCTGATTCACTGTTGACGAACAAAAAATGTTTTTTTGATTTGGGATTTTTATGTCAAAACGACGTTATCACGAGGTACAGTCCCGCACTGTAGAGCAGTTGCTTCCGCCCCGTCTGGATGATTATGTCGCGAAACCAATCCGGTTCGGGCGATTGATTCATTTATTGACGCTCTGGATCTCAACGCTTTGGGCTTTGGACATACCGAGACATGGTCGGGGACTGGTCAACTGCCCTTTGGTCCGGCTCTGTTTCTGAAGTTGTAATTATATGGTTATCAGAACAAAATAAGGAGTTCTCGTACTCTGGGAGCGGCGACCCGGAATAATATAGAAGTGATTTGGTTGTGTCAGGATGCCCGTCCGAGTTACAAGACGATTGCCGATTTTCGTAAGAACAATCTTGCGGGTTTGAAGAATGTCAACCGTACGTTTGTTCAGGTCTGTCGGGTGGTGAATGACCTTGGCGTGGCAGAGTTTATGGCTTATTGTCAAGCCCGAAAGGAGGCTCAGGGGATAGGTTTGTGATTTTTTCCAGGGAAGACGTGTGTTTTAACGGTGATTTCGGGATTATATTGACGTTTAGGGGTAAGGTGAGGACAGTATTTGCAAAACCCTCCTCGGTGACCTCCGATATCGGGTTAAGTACATCTTATTTTGTTCTTAATGGAATGCGACAATTTATCTGGAAAAATTGATACTTTCATAGTCTCTAGCATTCATTGTTAATCCGTTTTCATCAATATTCATATCACTGGTAGGCTGGTTGACCAGCAATCCAAGAGAAGAATTTTCCATACCTTCAAGAATGAATTGTGCCGTCTCCATAGAGGCAGAATAATCACCAAGGGGAAATTCCATCCCCATTGTGTCATTCATGAATAATCTTCCATCAGTAGTGCTGCTTTGGTAATTTTGTTAACTTGAATGCCAAACCATTACCCGCTCTTGTTTGTAACCTACCTGAAATCTCCCCTGCTGAACCGGTGGCTGAAAAACCATCTTCATACATCTTGGCCAGATCATCAAACAAATAGATGCCCAGGGCATCTTTTAACAAGACAAGATAGGTGATGTCCTCAACCTGATGCTTGACTTCCATTTCTGAAATTGAATAGTCAATTTTCATACCGTCGGAATTTTGCTCTATGATGTTACGTTTGTTTTCGGCAAAGGTTCCCTCACCAACCTTGACGGGAACTTCATCTCCCGAACTGCTGAAAATGGAAAATGTATCGGGCAAATTTATTTCGACCCAATCCGTTCCCTTTCTTGACATGCGAAAGGTTGGCAAATCAACACCGAGGATACCCTCTCCAGAGTCAACCTGAACAATAAGGGTCAGATTCCTGGCGAAAACCTCGTCATTTCTTTCTTCCAGATCAATATAGTCAACCCCGACTTCAACTGAATTGAGCAGGGAAATCATATCCTTAAACAACTCGCTGGGATACAGAACTGAGTATCCTTTTGATCCCAAAAGGGAAAGTATCATTGTCATGGAAATCAATAACGGCTTGATCTTCATTTTGTTAACTCTTGACTAGCTTGAAAATAAGGAACTTACCCGCCAAGCATAGGTTAAATGAGCAAAACAACCTAAAACCAAAAGCAACCTAACAGGTAATGATAAAGTTAATAACAATCCTGCTGTAATGCCAAGGTTGGATTTGTCGATCAATCTTTCGATCAGATTGCTCCTAATACAACAATGTAGAGTGTAAACATTAAAGCCGAGTACTTTTTCCAATTAAGGTTTAAATTCAATATACTATCGGTTTGGTATACTTGATAAGTTCACTCCCTCCATATATTTTATTTAAAAATTATAGGAACCCCAAATGCCATTGGCTAAGCGAAATCCCTTTCAACCCGGTTATGGTGAAATACCACCTGTATTGGCAGGCAGGGATCAACTTAAACTGAAGTTAAGTGATCGCATTGATGCAACAGTTGAGAAAGAACGTCATCCTACTGCCATTGCTCTTATCGGACCAAGGGGATGTGGCAAAACGGCCTTGCTGGGCTGGATTGCCAAGAAGGCCAAAAAGAAGAAATTGCCTGTACTCAGTTTAACCAAGCAGCATTTACAATCCGTTGATGAAATACAAAAATCCCTAACCGATCAAGTGGACACCAAATCCTGGTTAGACGGGTTAACTCCGGGGGATGAACTCAAGGATCCCATCGTGCAATTGGGTTCATTGAAAGGTGAATATAACTGGGGGTCGGAATCCACACCGGGTGATAAGAGCCGTTTTCTTGCAAATCTTTTGGCTGCAGCGTCCACCAAGGGGCTTGCCATCCTCATTGACGAGGCCCATGACATGCCAGCCGAGGTTGGTCACATATTCTACGATTCTGCCCAGTCAGCAGCCCAGCGCAATCCCATCATGCTGGTCATTGCAGGAACCCCTGACCTTGAATCGGTATTGCGCCGTTCCAAGGCCACCTTTATTGAGAGAATGAATACCTGGGACATAGGCCGGCTTTCTTTGGAGGACACAAGCCGGGCCTTGATTGAGCCTTTCGGCAGAAATACAACTTTCGATGACTTGGCCAAAGGGGTGGTTCTCCGGGAAACCCAGAACTATCCCTATTTTATCCAGCTTTGGGGAAGTTCACTCTGGAATGTACTGGCCCGGAAAGGTGTAACCCATGTCGGTTATGAAGAGGTGAAAGAGGCACGCAAGACTTTTGATCAATTACGCACCGAGCTCTATTTTAACCGTATCAAGGAGTTGGAAAGCGAAGGAATGTTGGTTCCAGTTGCAGAGATTGCCTTGCGCATTGGAGAAGATGGCAAGCCATCGAGAAGTGATTTTATAGCAATTACCCAGAAAATGGCATATACCCGTGACCAATGGGAAGCGGAGGAGAAGTTGTTGCATACCGGATTTATCTGGCAGGAGGGCATAGGCAATTGGCAATTCGGTATTCCCAGTCTTGCCACCTATGTTCGCAAGGAAGCAGTCTCAATGGTTTTGGACCGGATCAAGGAAGAGAATGCGCTATTGTCTTTTCGAAGGATTCGTTCGTACTTCAAACTCGCACCCCTCTTGCCAAACACATATCTGGAGGAAAATTTGCGAATGGTTCTCAAGGAAACCAATCAGGAGAATTTGGTCGAAAAACACTTGGCGGCATTTTCCAGGATGGAACTTCTTGTTCTTGACCCTGACATGTCAAAAGAGCATATGGCACTTACAGCTCCACTGTTGACTGAGGCTATCATTGAAGAGGCAGATAGGTTGGAAGAAAAACCCGAAATGGAAAAAAATCAGGAACCAACAATTCAAACCCGAAATGAACCAGATGACTTTACACCGAGGATGTAAACTGATTGATATCAGTAATTGTTGGGTAAAACTTAATTCTTCAAAAACTAGGTTTTTAGCATTACAGCGTACGTAAAATCTACCCCTCCCTAGATATGCCAATTGACAAGGTAAGGTAAGTGTAAATAATCCTAAATGGTCTGTTTGACTTACTGGAGGTGATTTGAATACAAAGGAATCAACAAGGCTGTTGGCTGATCTGACAACTGATTTCCATGAGGAAGTGAAGGACATGGCTCAGACGAATGACTCTGAAGAGGTATGTAATTGATGCCCGGACGGAGCGTATCCGTAGGGACAGGGAAGAAGAAGACAGACGATGGGAGGAGCTGGTGTTATTTCTCACAATAAACCGTCACGTAACCCCGGTTTTTTTATCAAATTAATTCAACGCCGATTTGCTGATAAATTGAATTAATTTGAGAATCATCCTCTTTCCTTTCCAAGTAGTCCCTTTTTTGAAGTAGCCAAAACGGGGGACAGTCATCCTTTCTGTCACGAGGAGGGCACCCGGGTTTGTCTTCCCGGAGGATCTTGTCGAAAGGCTTGAGGTGGATATCCCCGTTCAGGCACCTGGATAGAACCCTTTCGAAGTGTCAGGCAATCGCAAGCCGGTAACAAGCGACCATCACCATGTGAGACATTGGTATCGATAATGCCATTGCATCGGGTGGCATTCCTGCCTAAAATACAACTTCATAAAAGGGGTGCTGAATAGTTACTACAAAAAATATCTTGCAATAGAGACCCAAAAGAATCCCTAATATACCAATTGGATGAGCGAAATTATTAACTTGGAATCTTCTTGAGTGCCATACAAGCCTTCAATAAAATTGCTTGCCTGGTACGACAATTTCGGTAGGACTCTTCCCTGGAGAACCAAAAAAGGAGTTGGAAGTTCTTCCAATCCAAATGCCTACAGGATTTGGATTTCGGAGATAATGCTACAACAAACTACGGTTCCAGTCGTTAGGCAATACTATGAGAAATTCCTGGGTCAATGGCCTACTATTGAAGATCTATCCGTAGCTGATCCCGATGAGGTGATGGCTTGTTGGGCGGGGTTGGGGTACTACACCAGGGCAAGAAACCTGATCCCCTGTGCCAAAATAATCGTTCGGGATTTTAATGGTCAATTTCCCAGATCAACAAAGAAGCTTCTGGAATTACCAGGCATCGGTCCTTATACAGCAAGTGCGATCCAGGCTATAGCCTTCGACCAATCGGTACCAGTTGTCGATGGGAATGCCGAAAGGGTATATTCAAGAGTAAGGGGATTGACTACACCTTTGCCTCAATCCAAGCCGGAAATCAAAAGAATTGCAGAGCAAATGACTCCGAAGAATAGACCCGGAGATTATGCTCAAGCCATAATGGATTTGGGATCCGTTGTTTGTAAACCAAGATCACCGGATTGTGCGGATTGTCCCTGGAAAAATGTATGCAAAAGTTATCAAATGGGATTGCAACATGAAATACCATACAGGAGTCCCAAAAGACCAAAACCTACCCGTGCTGGAACCCTATTTATCTGCTTGAACGAGAACAGCTGTTTCATGCTGGAAAGACGACCTCAGAAAGGATTGTTGGGTGGGACCTTGGGTTGGCCTGGTACTGGTTGGGAAGAGAGATCTGATGGGAAATTTCCCGTACTTTCGGGTGGGGTTGAACTCCCCGGGAAAATAGTACATGTTTTTACACATTTCAGAACTTCCATCGTGGTGAAAGTTGGGTCGGTAGTGACTTCAGATTTTTCGAACTTGGACGTTGTATGGGCAAAGCGTGATGAATTTGACGCAACCGCACTTACAACCCTGATGAAGAAGGCTTACATGCATACTTCAAGACATTTCGATTTTGACGCATTGGTTGAAGAGATGAGAGTAATGAGGGTATAGGTGGCGGCCTCGACAGGATTCGAACCTGTGGCCTACCGCTTAGGAGGCGGTCGCTCTATCCTGCTGAGCTACGAGGCCGAAATCACAAGCACCATATATTGAATCAAAAATCCAGTTTCAAACCTCACATAATTTATGTAGTAATCCCAGAAAAAATTTAACTACCATTCACACATAGTTCTTTAAGAATTAGAAAATTTTGAAATATACGGTAAACGGGACAGTGAAGTAAAGCCTCAAAAAACAAAGGTAAAGATTTTGTTCTAATGTATCGTTTCATTTTGTACCGGTGTGGAATAATCTATACCCTTCACGAAAATCATGAGGTTTGGTTGTTCGGCCATAATTCCATTCGCGATTTCCTGAAGCCAATCAATAGTCTTCGTCAAATTCATCAATTTGCCCGTATCTGGATGTTTATATCGTTTGGACTCACGAACACAAATTAGTAAGCAACCAACCCTCGAACGATTATCTCTCAGGTATTTACCGACCAGCTGTTCCACCAAAGCATTTTTAAGTGCTCTTGCACTATACTTTTTGGTTCCATCAACGAGTTTTAACTCTATGGTTGCATATTTGTTTATCTTTTGTACATGTAACCTGATGTCGGTCTGATTTTCATTTATAACTACAGCTTCTTGCGTAATAAAATAAGCCCCACGGCTGTTCTCATCCAACCTATTTGAAATGAAATTTCGTAGTTCGGTTTCTTTCTTAACTCTTCTTAGTGTATCAATATCACTGAATTCACTAGTTAAAAGTTTACGCTTGAAGTCTGCAAGTCGCATTTTCATAACAGCAAACAAGGATAAATCATCATAAGGCAGATAATTCCTTTCATTAATAAACTCTCGGAAAATATCGACAGGCATTGGTTCCCATTCAGAAATTTTGGCTGCAAGTTCAGTTGCCATCTGTTTTAGCCTATCAGAATAAACTTCAAATTCTGGTAGATGGGATAATTCGTTGAGTTTTGAAAGTGTTTGAAGAGATTGGGTTGATGCAAGGCTTTGTAACAAATAATTATAAGCTAGGTCAAAATAATCCCATTCATCAGGTAAATTGGTTCCTTTACTTTGGAGTTTCAAAGTCTGGTTTTTGATTTTACGTGCCCGAATAACAAGTTTCTGAAGTAAATTGAGTCGAGTATTTGTCTCCAATGAATCAAATGTTGGTTGCCCCCATCTGTAAGGATGTCCGAAAATTCTAGAGAATAAAGATATAGCTTTGAATAGTCCTTCACTTGAGGAAAGATCATCAGTAGATGATAGTACTTTTTCACATGCGAGTTCCACATTGAGCTGTGACATTAAATGAAGCCACAAAATATATTTATCAGTTGATAATCTTTTCGGACCGCCAAAATATCTCTGTATTACATCAACAGCTTGGGATTTGGTATCTTCAGTACCGTGTTTTGCAATGAGTTTAAATGCGTAATGAAGATCGTTGTTCTTGTATTTTTCAATCGCATTTTCAATTAAAAACAATTCTGAAGCAATGGTGTTTGCAATAACCTTCTGAATACTTGGCATGGCACAGTAAAGTAGATCATTAAGAATAGGGGCTTCTCCTACATCCATTAAATTTCGAATTTGTGCCTTTACTTCTCCCACAATGACATTTTCAACAACATCTGGATACTCCTCATTTAGTTGCGGAAGAAATTTTGCAAATCCATTCAGTTCCAAGGTAGATAATCTAACTGCTTTAACAACTTCTTCGTGTGATAGTGATTTAGCCCATTCAGGATCTTCGGCATTACATTTGACTGCCGCAAGAATTATCAGATATTTGAAAGGATAATTGCGACGCTCATCAATTTTACGTTCGCTGAACAATAAAACATCATTTTTCTTCCAATAACTTGAAAGTACTATCCGAACCTGTTCAAGTAACTCTGATGAGAAGGCGTTTTCTACGAAATTAGAATTCCAATTACCCCATGAACTGTTGTTATCAAGTGATTTCTGTACGGTCTTGTAAAGATTACGCAGTGTTCTCTCTTGTTCTGATTTACCCAGCAAAAACTCTTGGTCACTAAGAACTTCTTCACGCCATCTTGTCCATTTTTCAATCCGCGCAATTTCTTTTGCTTCTTGTTCCTTTTTCCTCCTCAAATGTTTAATCATATATTTGTTCGGTTTTTGAGGTTTGGGTCTTAGAATTTGCTCTAATTCCTCTACAAAATCGGTTCTGTCAGATATGAGTTCTAAGATTTTAACTGCCAATTCAGGGTTTTCTCCTCCACCAACAGCCTGGGACAAAGCATCAAATGCAACCTCTCGTCTCTTATTGTTTCCATTTGGTCCCAGAGCTTTAAGTAGCCACGTAAAATCGTTTTGATCTAGTTGTAATAACGAATGATTAAAAATTTCTGAGTACCAATACCGGAATGTTTCAGGTGCTTCTAAAAATTCAACTAAGTCAAAGAATGCCCAAAAGAAAGCTTCCCGTAGTTTTATTTTCTTGGCGAGAATTTCCTGGAGTTTGTCTGTCTCATCCTTAGCAAGGATACTTGGCTGCTTACCGAAATGAAATGCGATAACCATACTCCATGCCCATTTATGTAAATCTTTATTTGTGGGGATCGTCTTAGAGCATAAGACAATTAATGCATCCACGAAGTGGTTGAAACTTGAATTTGTTTGGTAGATACGGCTATCCTTTGTCCTGTTATCCCAAATCGCTTGTACGAATCCATTCCGGATACGAACTTTCTGCTTACAGGTCAACTCAACAGATTTTACAGTCTCCATCAAAGCATATCCTAAACCATGGAGAGATTCAGGTTCATGGTTCAGTGATATGACAAGTTCAAGAAATTCATCCAGATTGACCCCACTAGGAACTAGATATGGTAAAACATTTTGAACGACCCTTTCAGGAAACTTTTTCCCTAAAATGCTCGCACTAATTTCACTTTTTTGGTTGGTTGTTCCACAGTCAAAAACAGTCCTAGTGGCAAGAATTCTATGAAAGTAGGGTAATTGTTCATCAAATGCTGCTTGAAAAGCCAAATCAGCACATTGTGGAAGAGGAGACACATTAATAAGTTCCAGAATTAACTCCCTAGTATCATGCCCAGTGTAGGCCTTGTCCCAAAGTTCTATAACTAAATCACCTAATTCTGGAGACGCTACTCGTTTAAGCTCTTGAAGCCCAATTCCAATACCTCGAAATTTATTGTCTTTATATTTATTAACGAAACTTCGAATTAAATCTTTCCGTTGTTCAATACACAGTAGGTTTGGAAAACCCTGGCGAAACAACAAAAGTGGTTTTCGTTCTTTAACCTTTACAAAAATGTCACTGTTCCACATAGACAACCAAGCAGCAACAGGTTCCATGTTAGGTACAATTACATTCTCTTTCTCAATATCTGCAAATAATAAAAGAAAGAGAAAATCATCATCTAGTCCAAAATTATTTTGCAGTTTATACAACTTCTTGGCGGCAAGGTACTCTTCTATAGACCTATGGTGAAATCGGAAAGACCCAACTCCAGTTTGTTCAAAGAGAGGTTTCCCAAGCAACTCGTTTCGTTCTGACAAAGTCCAATCCACGAGTATATCTGCCAGACATAAACCTTCAACACTATCACTTAATCGAGATAAATGAATTGATCTTCTTTTCATCAAGAAAAGAGCTAGAGCTAAAATTTCGGCCCCTTCTAATGCTCTATCTTCGGTTAAGGAATTTCGTTTTTTTTCTGAAACTTCTTTGAGCCTTTGGCGTATGCCCAAATCCAGTTGTTCTTCAAGATTTCCTAATTGTCCTCTTGAAGACAACTGATTAAGAGCAAAAATGATGTCTGCAGGCATCTTGTACAGGTGCCAAAGCTCTTTCTCCTCCAGTTGTTTTTGAAATTCAATGGCCAATTCGGGGGTAAGGTGGTTTGCGAATTCCACGATTTCGTTGCGTTCCAAAGGAAGAAGTTCTAATACTTTTACCCTTTCAACGGGTTCGTTCATTATCGATTCAGGTCCTGAATTGACCGACCCTTCACGAGATATAACCTTTGTGAAGATTGTCTCACCATTAATGGTATTTGATACTTCAACTTTTCTTTCACTCGTAACAACCAACTCAAACACCGTGCTTAAATCCAACTCTTCTTCCCAATCATTTGGTCGGCATGAAATAAAAAATTTGGCCCGGTGTAGTTGTGGTTCTAAAGTATACTTTATTTTTCGAATAGCTTTTCGAAGAGTTCCCTTCCTTAACTTTAGTTCATCAACTGCATCCAAGAAAAAAACCGCTTCTTGATCGGTTTCTTGAAACCATTGTTTAAAGTTGTAAACATCTTCAATTGGTATTGTGTCAACTAAATCACAATCATGAAGCAATTCCAGAGGCACAAAAAACGAAAACTTATCACGAGATTTTAGTATCTTATTCTGCTGTTTAAATTCGTGTGTTTTACCACTGTAACCTTCACCTAATAAAACCACACATTTGAAGCTATAAAGGTCTTCCCAGTTTAAAAACTCTGTTGGCTTTTTCCCCAAATATCGAATAAAATCATGCTTCGCCAAACGTTTATCAGTAATATAAGCGAAGTGCCGTTCTATCGGCACATGCGAAGTGTTGCGTATGAAATTTGTACTTGTATTTGGAATCATCTTAAGTTGCTTAATATTCAGATGTTTCGAATTTAATTTCAGGATACGAATTCAGGATACATGAAACTACAATTAATAATACCAAGGTACCTAATTGAAAGGAACAAATTACAAAAATGATAGACTAAACTATTCTATATTTTGTTGATTATTTTGGTATGGGATTTTTTGTTTAAGTTACCATCCTTCGTCCATTTAATGTCAACCTAGTGGTTCGATTCATACAAATAGTTCCTTAAATATATTCAATAAAAGCCCACCAGAACGTGATTTAAAATCTAAATGAGATCCGTTTTCTATTGATCAAACCACCAGATACCATGGGAATGACAATCACATAGCCATTTGAGCAAAGAGGTCATGGTTTCTAGAATAAAGAAACGATCAAAGTTTGCTTGCCATGATTGGCAAGTCGAGTGTTTCGAAACCTCTTTTTTGTAATTTACAATGCTGATCATTGGTAAATACTGGGGAAACAAGTATGGATCGGATTTCCTTCGGTTGTGCTTTACCCTGATCATCATAAATGGATTTCAGAAAAGGACCAAAAATCACATCAGGACTCTTTGCTGACCAAATATGCTTGTCAGGGCTTCGCTTACAACTTGCTAAAATGATTTTATCGTGTTTATCATAGGAAGAGTAAGAGGTCCACACAAACACATCCAATTCAGGCCCCCCATCAGGTATCTGTACACCATATTCCGAGATCCAATGTTTTCCTAAAGATCCAAGGTATTCGGCTGTTATTCTCTCTAGGTCTAAGCCTTCATTTTTGAAAGATTCCTTATCAATTAAGGACAAGAAAGGTTGTGCTGGAAATTTTTTTATCCTGGTTTCATCCAACCCTTTCCTTTTGACTAGTAATTGGTGCCGGGTATCATTGTCATGAATCCGATATTTATTGATATTTCGGCCTCCATGCATTCTGATCCCATTGATCATCTGCAGATGATTTTCAAGTATATTTAGATTGTTGTCAATATCTTCCCTAGGTTGATTGATTTGGTCATATAAATATGAAATTCGAGTTCCGTTTGGATGTTGGCTGATGACTTCAAGTATATCATTGGCAATTTCGTTCAGTTCAACAAAGCCTTTATAAGCAAACCCCTCCCTCATATCCTGAAAGGGGCGTAGGGACTCATATCGCCAGAACCGTTCTCTCCAATTATTATAGTTATCAAAGTGGAGATCATGACTTTTCCTCTCCTTCTCTTTGTATTTTTCCCATAGGCCAGGAATACCACCATAAGCAGAGTACATTGCCAAAAACTGGAGGGGGTTCTCTAGCCATCCATGATCAACGGCCATTTCAAGCAAGGGTATGATTTCTAGTTGTTTGAGGTGAATTCCATCAGAGAAACGATCATAAAGGGGCGCTTGAGAATTATTTAATAATTTTAGCATGTTTTGCTGATGGGACCCTGCGACTACAATTCCTCCACCTGTATGACCTGTTCGGGTAGAAAAATTGGTATCCTGAATTAATTTTACTCGACTTATCAAATCAATATGTTCATTATAATTTTCGATATTTTGAAACTCATCAAGACAAACTACAACACCCTTTTTGACGAGATGAGCAAGTTGGTCTGCAAAATAGCGATCGGTGTGTCCATTGCTTTTCACCATGTCCGTCATTACAGGTGTAAGACCTTCATTATTGATAATTTCCCTAAAATCTTCACCTATGCTGGGTGAACTAACGGGTATTTCCATGTAGATGACCTTTTTAGCATCTACAGTGGAATTTTCGCGTATTCTGTCAATAGCCTCGTGTATAAGCTCCGTCTTTCCAATCCGTCTCCGACCAAAAATTGATGTAGCTATCCTACTTCCGTTCTGGATATTGCTAACCAGTTTGTCTAGTTCTTCATCGCGACCGTAAAATTTCCAATGATTTTGTTTGTTGTTCATATATTCTAATTTCTCAATAACATTAGCAGGATAAAATGTTTGTTAGCTTTTTTGTTTTTCTCAAGTACCCAAGAACAAGGTACATAGACTCCCAATTTTGGATATACACATTCATGGGGTGTTATTCAAAGCATAAAGCAACACTGAGGTCAATACCATGGGTGGGGAATTGAATGGCTGGTATTTCTTTTTCTTGAAAACTAAATATCCGGACTTGATAAAAAGTAATTTTTGTGCTTCATCCCAATATTTCGCAACTTGAATTAAAATCGTTAAGGGATCTAACGTTCTGCCCTTATGACGAGGTTATTGATGTTCGTTCACCTGCAGAATACCTTGATGATCATATTCCCGGATCTATTAACCTACCTGTCCTAGACAATGAAGAAAGATCCATGGTCGGACTGGAGCACAAGCAAAAGGGTCCTTTTTTGGCACGTCGGTTGGGTGCCCAAATCATCTCCCGGAATATTGCGTCCATCCTGGAGGAGCATTTGGGTTCAAGGGACCAAGCGTTTAAACCTCTGATTTACTGCTGGCGCGGCGGAAAACGATCAGGATCCATTGCCGAAATATGCCGACAGATTGGTTGGCAAACAGCAGTTCTAAAAAGAGGGTATAAAAGCTATCGAAAACTGGTGGTCTACAATCTGTATCAGGGAGTATTTCCATTCGATATCATCTTGTTGGGTGGGAATACAGGTTCAGGTAAGACGGAAATTCTGGAAACGCTTCCCAAGTTTGGTATTCAGGTATTGAATTTGGAGAAATTGGCAGACCATAGAGGGTCTGTTTTTGGCCAAACCGATTTAGGTCAACCAACACAAAAATATTTTGAAAGCAGAATCATGGAGGCACTCACAACATTCAGCCCAACACATAAAGTTGTCGTAGAAGCCGAGTCCTGCAAGATTGGTAATGTCGCCGTTCCACCGGCATTATGGCAAAAAATGAAGGAAGCAGGCAGAATCAATATTCAAGCACCTTTGGAAGACAGGGTTCAATATTGTTTGCGATCGTATAGAAACTTGCTTCCGAAAGGAAAGGGCTTGACTGATTTAATTGGTAAGTTGGAACGATTTCATCCAAAAAAGCAAATTCTGGAGTGGAAAAAAATGGCTGACGGGAGTGATTTCGAAGAGTTGGTAACCCAATTACTGTTTCATCATTATGACCCAAGGTATGGAGAAAAGGATTGTCTTGAAACATTAAACCTGGAGGACCTGTCCGAGGATTCCATCACCAGTGCCACGAAATACATCGCCGGTTGGGTCAAGTCCCTCTGATCAATTAACCTTGATCACGGGTGGACCTCCAGTTATGTTACCAATTGGGTAGATATCGAATCCCAATTCCTTGGACCTGGACTGCAATGATTCCAGATTGTTTTCTGAAATCGTGGCCATCAAGCCTCCTGAGGTCTGTGGGTCAAACAATAAATCGATTGCTTCAGTTTCATTATTAATGTCAAGCGGAATGTTGGAATTTGATTTCCAAAGGGTTGATCTGATTCCTCTGCCAGAAAGTTCCAATGCACCATTTATAACTGGTATGGATTCGGTCCTAAGTGAGGCCCCAACTCTGGAACTTACCAGAATGTTATGCAGGTGACCGGCCAAACCAAAACCTGTAACATCGGTCATGGAAGATACCAGTGGGGTTAAAATTTTTGACGCCAACCCCGAACCTTGAGACATAATCTCCAGTGATTGGTATAGAGTTTCTCCACCTACTTTTCCCTGCATCAGACCTGCCATTACCACACCGGTTCCCAAAGGCTTTGTTAAAATAAGCAAATCTCCTGGCTGGGCACCAACATGTGAGACATAAGGCTTTGAAGAGTTCCCCATAACTGTAAAACCAATGGTCAGTTCAGCTCCCTGGTTGGTGTGCCCCCCAATAATTCTTGTACCATGTTCCTCAAAGGTTTGCGCGGATGAATCCATGATCTCTCTTAGAGTTTCTCTCTGTAAGGTTTCAGACATTCTGGGGATGGTTATTGAAGCCAGGGCATAAAGCGGTTCAGCCCCCCTGGCCCAAACATCACTCATGGAATGAAGTGCTGTAATCCGTGCAAACAGAGAATAATCCCCAATGAACGATCTCAGGTGATCCGTTGACACGACAAGAGAATTTGAGCCCAGATTTATTTCGACAGCATCTGGATTTAATTCGGTGCTTGAGGATGTGAATGCGTGTAGGGCCGTTTGCAAACTTGTGTTGCTTACCTTTGCACCACATCCTCCACAAAGAAATTTAGACTCATTGAGGATATCATTGCTCCCCAAAGCCGATTCTGGCGGGATTTCGATTTTGGGTGTTGGTATCTCCAGAACAAACTTGTCCATGAATCTTTTGTCAATAAGGTCCTTCAAGGTCCATATTGAAGTACCTTCAAAACTAAGCCCGTGCTTTAGTCCAACGGCGTGTTTTTTACCTGTTGAAATCAGTTTCAAAAAATCCTTCTGAGGTCTGAATGCAACAAGCTTTTTACCGGCAAGGCTGGCCTTGAGATTTTGATATAAAATTGGAGCCTGACGAACTGCATACACCCCTGCCTTAGGCAAAGGATTTTCCTTGAATGCAGCACAATCCCCTACGGCAAAAACAGATGGGTTGACGGGGGATTTCAAATACTTGTCAACAGTAACAAAGCCTTTATCGCAAGGGACTCCTATGTCCTGTACCCATCCAATGGGATTAGCACCAGCTGTACCAACAACAAAATTTGCAGGAAGAGATTCACTTGTTGATAATTCAATTCTGTCAGGACGAACTGCTGAGGCAGTGGTATTACAGAACACTTCTATTCCAAAGTGGTCCAAATGCTTCCGGAGTTTTTTTCTGGCAGATACATGTACTTCATCAAGGATGTCATTTCCCTGTTCAACAATGGTAATCATTGAGTTGTCAACACCAGCTTTTTGAAGGCGGTATTTCATTGCCAAGGCAAGTTCTACTCCTCCTACACCACCCCCGAGAACAACTATCCTTGGGGGAAATTGTTTGTCCTTGACGATAGCCAGGTATTCGTTCCACCGCTGGGCAAATAACCCCATGGGTTTGGCCGGAATTCCAAATTCAGCAAACCCGGGAAGGTTTTCCAATGCAAGGGTTATGCCGATATCAAGTGACAAAACATCAAAGTATATGGGCGGTCCGTTTTCTCTAATGACCCAATGATTTTCGAGATCTATATTTGTCACTTCATCAAGGACAAATCGTACATCTGCAAATTGTGATAATCTGACCAGGTCCATATTGAGTTCATCAAGTTGGTAATGACCCGCGACAAAACCTGGTAACATCCCTGTATAAGGGCTTGTGGGATTCAGGCTAATTAAGGTAACTCTGGCACCGGGTAAGGGAGCCATGGCCCATTTACGAAGTAGAAGAGCATGGGTATGCCCACCACCAACCAATACCAGGTCTTTAGATAGAGGATGGGTAGATGTTTTCATGGTGAGTCAGTTGTAGGTAAGGACGAAAAAATTATTGGTTTATATCTTTGGATATACAACCCCGTCCTTTAATTCCAAAGGGAATATATACCAAATAATTTGTGAGGCGATAAACCATAGCTCAAAGCCTCCAAGTCCAAAAGATCGAGAAATGGATTTTGACCCTTCACCAGAATTTTGAGTTACCTTAAACCCCAACCCTTGGATATAGCCCCTAGCAACAATCAGATGGGAGGTAAAAATCTTGAATGGTTATATTCGTTTTAATTTTTCTGTGCCCTGCTGGCAGGGGGGATCTTTATCTTGAAACAGAAATCGGGCCATGAAAAGAACTGGGATTATAAATCAAAGTCTCGTACGCCGTGCCAAGGTGCATTTACCTGCCTTAGCTCTTCTGAAACTGCTAGTGGAAGAAGCCAGTAATTGAAGCTTTGTGTCTTCAGATTATCCGATAACAGAGTTTTAAATTATTATTTCCGACTACTTACTTGTAAGTTGATAAGATCGTGTGCTTTAGGTATAGTCCCTCAGATGTAACAGAAGTTGGTTCAGAAACAATATATTGGATTAGGTTCAGAAGTGCATTGAATAGGTAAAGAAATAAAAACCGAAATTAATCTTTAACCTGACAGTAAAGGGTTTCAAAATTTTATGACAAAAATGATTGATAAAGACAGACGTTCCCTCGCTCAACTGACAAAGAAAGTCATAATACTATTACTTGTGCCCGGGCTCTTGGCTATAGTATCCATAGATGGCATTCATGCACAATCTGATGTCGAGAGGGGATTGGAAATCGCTCAAGCGGCACGTGATGCAGATCGCGGATTTGAAAATTTTGTTGCCGAAATGACCATGATCCTTCGTAATAAACAAGGTCAGGAAAATAAACGGTCTCTCCGGGTCAAGGTTTTGGAAGTACAAGGTGATGGGAACAAGTCCCTGTTTGTTTTCGATAACCCACGAGATGTCAAAGGGACAGCACTCTTGATTCACGGACATATTACCCAATCGGATGATCAGTGGCTTTATCTCCCCGCTCTCAAACGGGTCAAAAGAATTAGCTCAGCCAATCGGTCCGGTTCCTTCGTAGGCAGCGAATTTGCTTACGAGGATCTAGGTAGCTTGGAAGTCGAAAAATATACCTACAAGTGGATACGTGATGAAAAATGTGGTGATTTGGATTGTACCGTCACCGAGTATACGCCTGCTGAAAAGGGTTCTGGTTATACCCGGCTATTATTATGGCATGACACGGATGAGTTGCGTGTTTGGAAAGTTGAATATTATGATCGAAAAAACGCTCACCTTAAAACTCTGACGCATGAAGGATACGAACAATATCTTGGTCAATATTGGCGATCCAAACGCTCAAATATGGTAAATCACATAACAGGTAAGTCCACTGAATTATTGTGGGATCAAATTCAATTTCAGACCGATTTGAATGAGCGTGAATTTACTAAAACGGGACTACGGCGGGTACGTTGAGATATCCAAGTAATTGATGGCGAAGTTTTGCATAACAATTTTGGCATTCCTGATTTTAGCTTCAAGTAAAGGACTTGCGGAGGAATTTCAGGATTGGACGGTAGAAAGTTGGGGTACGGTTACTTTTGGAAGCAGGATTTTCCTTGATGATCCTGCTTATCCAGGACAGAAGGACGGTCAACCCAGCCTGATCTTTGAACCAACAGTCTATTTGGAATCGGTAGAGGGAAACAGTTTCACATTAACCCCCTTTATCTTAATTGACGGTACAGATAGCAACCGAACGCATGTCGACCTCCGGGAAGCCTACTACCTGACCTTTGGTTCAATTGGTGAGTCGGAATGGGAACTTCGCTTGGGGATTGATCAGGTTTTCTGGGGTACGGCTGAATCAAATAACCCTGTTAATGTAATCAATCAAACAGATTTTGTTGTTCATCCCAATGGAGAAAGTAAACTCGGTCAACCGATGATACATGGAACTCTCACCGGGGATTGGGGTATGCTTGATGTTATAGTTATGCCATATCACCGGCCCAGGACCTTCCCAGGGATAAAGGGTAGATTCCGTGCACCGTTTCCAGTACAGACATCAAGCAAACAAATCAAGTATGCATCTTCATCCGGCAGAAATAATATTGACTTGGCAGCAAGATACAGCAACAGCCTCGGTGCTTTGGACTTTGGGGTAAGTTTTTTTGATGGTACAAGCCGTGATCCTAGCTTAGTCCCGCTTCCAGACGGGGAAATGCCGACGTTTCAACAGCACTATAATTTAATTAAGCAGTTCGGGTTGGATGTCCAATTGACTATGGGGGCTTTTTTGGGCAAGGCAGAATGGATAACTCGTGAAGATATAACGGCAAAGACCAGATACCATGCTTCGGTCATTGGTGGAGAATTCGCCATTTACGGTATCTTCGATTCGGATGCAGACCTCACTCTTTTTGCCGAATGGAACCATGACACTCGTGGAGAAGAAGCAACGACACCTTTACAGGATGATTTGTTTTTCGCAACACGTTATGCCTTTAATGACATAATGGATACAGAAATCACCCTAGCCTTCATTGATGACCTGGATTATGATACGAAAACCCTGAATATTGAGTTCAATCGCCGTTTATCTGATTCATTTTCACTGACTGCGGAAGTCTTTAAATTCATTGAGGAAGATAGCAAAGACAGACAAAGCAGCAATATTGTCAATGATGAATATGTTTCCCTGGAAATTAGTTACAGTTTTTAGCGAGAATTGGAAATTGTCTAAGAACTTGCCTGTAATGATTCCAATCCATTGAAATGTGAAAAGGCAAAATTGCAGAACTTTTCTGACCATAACTCAACCACCTCGTTGTCTTCCCACAAAGAGCGAATTGCCTTTCAGGGTAGATTTTTAGAGGATGTTTCCAGAACATTTGCGCTCACTATTCCTCAACTACCGCCACCATTGTATTTAGCAGTTGGAAATGCCTATCTACTTTGTCGAATTGCCGACACAATTGAAGACGAACCAAATTTGAATATAGACCAGAAGAGCATTTTTGCTGATTGGTTCAGTGAAGTTGTTCGCGGAAACAAGGATGCTTCTACCTTCGCGGCGGATTTGACCAAGGTACTGTCTTCAGCTACCAGCGAAGGCGAAAGGGAGCTTATAGCAAGCACGGAACAAGTTGTTAAAATTACCCATGACTTTTCGATACCTCAAAGGCATGCAATTGAACGTTGTGTTGAGGTCATGACAAAAGGGATGGGAAAGTTTCAGAAATCAGCTGGTACGGCTGGGCTTAAAGACATGTCTGAACTTGATCAATACTGCTATTATGTTGCCGGGATAGTTGGCGAGATGTTGACCGAATTGTTCAGTGATTATTCCCCGGAAATAGCTGAACAGAAGGATGAAATGCTTGTTTTGGCAATCAAGTTTGGCCAGGGTTTGCAAATGACCAACATTCTAAAGGATATGTGGGAAGACCGACAGAGAGGCATTTGTTGGTTGCCTAGGGATGTTTTTCTAAAGTATGGTATTGAACTTGATTCCATTAACCCGACTGAACCTCGGTTGAGATATGGAATACTGGATCTTGTTGCAGTTGCAAACCAGAACTTGCAGGGCGCTTTAAGATACATTTTGATTATTCCTTCTTACGAAACCGGTATTCGACGGCATTGCCTGTCGGCATTAGGTATGGCAGTGCTAACACTTAGGAGAATTTATAAAAATCCAGATTTTATCGGGGGTAACGAAGTAAAAATATCACGCCGGAGTGTAAAAATAATCCTCTTTGTAACTCATTTACTGGTTCGATCAAACCTTGGGTTGAGAATCCTGTTTGCTCTCCTAATGCAGGATTTTGGAGTCATAAAAAGCACTGGGAAAAGTTCAGGTTAAAATGTTAACTAGTGGTCTGGTCAATACATAACGATCCTAGTATAATGACTTCAAACCAAGTTCTGACTAGTCTTTGCTGGATAAAAAAAGGGTACTATTTGTATGAATCGGACCACTAGACAGGAGGTGTTATATAAAAAGTTTCATTACAATTTGCTTCCAACCGGGTTAAACAGTAAAAGTTATGGGATTTGCATAAGTGTAAAGGATTTGTTGTAATTAGAAAGTTTTATACATTACGAATTTTTTTACCCAAAGATTTATTTCTGATGTACGGTTGTTGAGATTGGTATTATGACCTTAACTGTTCCAGCATCATATATGGACGGGTATGCAAAAGCTCGAGAAGATAATCCAGCGGTTGCTAAAAATTACGTTGCACATACTACCGTGGGAGACCCATTGGCAGATAGACTGGTTGAAGATGCAAACACCATGGATTCTCGCCAATTCCAGAAATTCATTCGTATGGGGATGATGGGTAAGACAGGTGATTCAGAATTCAGGGCAGCCCCAGATTCGATAAAAGATTTTTTTGTAGCCAACGAAAACCCTCCGAATTGGGTTGATCTGGAATCTTTTAGACCAGGTATCCAAATGTTTCATAATAATACACGTCTTGTCCTGGCTGGAATGGTTGGTGGTGTTCTGGTTGAAGGATTCTCGACGAATATCTCCAAGTCCTTTTTTTTGACAGGTCGGTTGCGTGACAAGGGAATAAGGAGATTACAGCAGAATAATCGACAAATGCTGGAGATTTTCATGCCCGATGGCATGCAGAAATTTCATGATGGTTGGATACTTTCCATCCGTATCAGAATGATTCATGCAAAGATTCGTTCGTTAATTCAAAAATCAACTGAATGGGACGAAGAAGAATTGGGTATACCGATAAGCAGTGCCAATCTAGGATTTGCCATTGCGTCTTTTTCAGCTCGGCTATTGTATTATTTGGATATGCTTGGTGCTTCCATAAGTAAGGAGGAAAGAGAAAGTTTCATGCAAGTCTGGAGGTATTCAGGTTACCTGATGGGTATTCCAGAATCTATCTTGTACACAAACGAGGATGATGCTTTGGAATTAAACAGGATTGGTCGAATGTGTGAACCATCTCCTTCGCTTGAATCGATAGTGATGGCCTCGGCACTCATTAATTCTGCTCCATTACTAGCCGGAATTGAGCAGCGAAATGATCGCAAAAATTTGGTTAAATATATAACAAGACTTTCGCGCGCCATGATTGGGGAAAAGTTGGCTGACGACCTAAAATATGATAAATTATCTACCTATGGAGCACTTTGGAGATTCAGGTTTCTGAATAAGCTTGAGGATTTGTTTTCATTCACATCAGCGGGAAACAGAAATACAAAAAATATGATGACTGCCTTGGAGGTATCCATGTATAATGAGGATGGGATAAGTTACAAGTTGCCTGATCATCTTTATGCCGAAGAGTCAACTGATTGGTAACGGTGATTTCTTATGGTCGATATTAAAGAGTACTTCAAATTGTGATTGATCTTCCGTAGTATCTAGCCGAAATGAATTTAGACAAATTTCCCGACTTCATAATCCGCTATCGATGGCTGGTAATTGTTATTACTACAATAGTCATGCTCACGATATCGGTAGGTATCGGCTTTTTTGGTGTTACCAATGATTACCGAAGTCTTTTTGATGACGATAATCCACAAGTTGCTCTGTTGGATGAGTTGGAAAATATTTATGGCAAGTCCGAAAGCAGCATCATAGCCATAGAACCTCGGAATACATCTGTATTCCAGCGAGAAGTGTTGTCAGCGGTAGAGATACTTACCGATTCAGCTTGGCAGGTACCTTATTCAACTAGAGTTGATTCACTAACAAACTATCTCCACAGTTGGGCAAGTGGTGACGAACTTATTGTCGAACAACTCGTCATTGATGCACCTTCGTTGTCGGATGATGAGGTATCTAGGGTAAAGGACATTGCCCTGAACGATAATGATGTTGTTGGCCGGCTTGTATCACGGGATGGTAGTGTAGCCGGATTGGTAATCAATTATTCTTTACCGGAGGGAAATTCAGATACAGCGGTATTCGAAATAACAGATTACATTGGGGGAATGCTTGAACAAGCACGGGCAGACAATCCAGATATCAATTACTATCTTACGGGCGAAATTCCTCTCAACCGTGCATTCTCCGATGCAACAAATGACGACCTTCAAACATTAATTCCAATTGTTCTGTTGGTCATTGCGGTGATTTCCACAATTTTGTTGCGTTCCGTTTGGGGAATGGCGGCCCTCTTGGCAGTTGTTATTTTTTCTGTGAATATGGTGATGGGCTTCGCTGGATGGCTAGGTGTGGTGTTCAATCCAGCCAATGCAGGTGTGCCGATTATTGTAATGACTGTAGCAGTAGCGCATTCAGTGCATATAGTGGAAGCGACTCTCGCCAGGTTGGGGCAGGGTATTGACAGGAAAACGGCGGTTGCAGAAGCGGTACGTGCCAATATCTGGCCAATTTTCCTCACAACGGTGACCACGATGATTGGATTCCTAAGTCTGAATGCCTCAGATTCACCCCCTTTCCGTGTTCTTGGCAATCTTGTTGCCTTTGGCGTGTTCTGGACCTTCGTGTTTTCACTGACCTTGCTACCGGCCCTTGTTTCATTATTACCCCTACGGTCCCATCAAAGACGTAGCCTATCATCGGTATTTTTTGACCGATTCAGTTCCTTGGTTATAGCACGGCGCAAAATCCTTCTGACCATTACTTCGATTGTCACGGTATTCCTGGCCAGTGGAATTTTACAACTTGAGTTAACGGATAACTGGTTGAAATATTTTGATAAGCGCTATCAATTTCGGCAAGATACAGACTTTGTGGCCGATAATCTGACAGGTATCCTGACCTTGGAATATTCTCTGGATTCTGGCAGTGCAAATGGAATTTCCGATCCTGAATACCTGCAGGAGGTCGAGCAGTTTGCCGAATGGTTCAGGGAACAGCCGGAAGTACTGCATGTACAGGCCTTCACCGACATAATGAAACGGTTGAACAAAAATATGAATGGAGATGCCCCGTCTTTCTTCAGGTTACCAGATTCCTCAGAACTTGCAGCACAATACCTGCTACTTTATGAATTATCTCTCCCCTTTGGAAGAGATCTGAACAATAGGATTGATGTCAGTAAATCATCCACCAGAATGACCGTTTCACTCAGTACGTTGACAGCAAGCCAGCAACAAGCCCTGGATACCCGTGCCCAAAACTGGATGAATACCAATGCACCTGAACTGACAACGGAAGCGTCTGGGGTCAGTATTGTCTTTGCTCATTTATCTCAACGCAATATCAAAAGTATGCTCAGTGGAACCATCATTGCCATGGCACTCATATCCCTGATACTGATTTTAGTGTTCCGGAGCCTTAGAATCGGTTTGATAAGCTTGATTCCAAATTTCATACCCGCTATTTTGAGTTTGGGATTGTGGGGATATCTTGTCGGTAGAGTTGGCCTTGCCGGCTCCGTTATGACGGCATTTGCCTTTGGTATTATCGTAGATGATACGATACATTTCCTGACCAGTTATCTCAAAGCGAGACGTGAAAACAACAGCCCCGAAGATGCCATTCGTGTCACGTTCAGGAATGTTGGACATGCTCTTTGGACAACTTCTCTGGTTTTGGCTTCGGGATTTCTGGTATTTGCAACTTCGGGTTTTGAAGTGAGCTGGGCCCTTGGCCTTTTAGTCATGTTAACGATCTGGTTTGCCTTTCTAGCCGATTTTCTTCTTCTACCCCCTCTTTTGATGGCATTGGATACAAAAAAATCAAACCAGATCTAATCCCTAGGGATCGCAACCCAGGCAGTAAGCAGGTCAGATTTAAGTTACAAATATGGCCGAATCCGATATTACTCACCAGCCAGTCATCGGGAACACTTGAAATTTAATTTTGTTTCTACAAATCAATACCTCACCAGCAAACAGTAAAAGGTAAAAAACTATGGCCAACTCTCGTCAAGCAAAAAAAAGAGCTCGACAATCCGAGGCTCGCTTCAAGGTGAACCATTCCCGTATTATGAGGGTAAGAACTTTTATCAGAAAAGTTGAAGAGGCAGTTGCCGAGGGGAATTATGAGGAAGCTAGAGTTGCCTTGCGACAGGCTCAAAGCGAAATTATGCGTAGCGTGTCAAAGGGAATTATGCACAAAAACACAGGAAGTCGAAAAGTTTCTAGGCTTTCACGGAAGGTAAAGCTTCTTGCCGCTTAATTTAGTCGAACGCACCTAATTTAAATTCAGCCAAAAGTTTCCCTCAAAATTTCTTTAGAGAAATCCCTCCATTTTCTTTGGTGGGTGATTCGGTTTGAAAGGTTGGCAACTTTTCAAATTTGAGAATCACATGTCGAAATGCCTGAGTCTCCCTATTCTCTGGGGGTTCAATTATAGCGGATCATAATTCCTGACAAAAATAAACTGTTAATGGATAAATTCTGGACAATTTTTTTTGCAGAAATCTTATTGGTTGAAGAAAACAGTTCTTAGTTCCCATTTATAAAAGAAAACGGTGTTCTTGAATTTATCAAATATGAAATTTTTATGTCAAAAAGTTGAGAAAGCGTTTTACTTTGTTGGGTTTTTATCATTAGAATTTGAACCCAAATAAGGATAAGAATTTTCATGGTTGAATTGCCAAATAAGGAAGGAATTGATCAGGATCCAGTTACAGTTTGGAAGGGTCTTACAAATAATCCAGAATCTGCCTTGATTGATGTCCGAACCCAGTCTGAGTGGGCTTTTGTCGGTGTACCAGACTTAACGGAATTGGGGCGTAAGCAAGTAATGGTTGAATGGTTGACGTTTCCTTCCATGCAAATCAATCGGGATTTTTTTCACCAGGTGGAAGATCGCTTCCAGGGTGAAATTCCTTCAACGTTATATTTTATCTGTCGATCAGGATCCAGATCCAGGAGCGCGGCAATTTTTATTGAAAAGGAATTATCCCGACAGGGAAAAAAAGTGAAATGCATAAACGTTTCCGAGGGTTTTGAGGGTGTTCTAAATCAAGAAGGACATCGAGGAACGGTTAATGGATGGAAAATAAAGGGGTTACCATGGAAACAATCCTAAGGTTAAGTATCCAGGAAGGACTATAGGTGTTGGTGCAGGAAGTTTGGGAAAACGTCAGGGCTAAACTCAAGGTCTCTTTGGGCTTGAATGTATTTAATAACTGGATTGAAGATATAAAACTCATTTCCATCGACGGAGGTAGGGTAATACTTTCTGTTCCAAGCCGCTTTACCGGCGAATATATCACCGAAAATTTTGGTCAGGAAATAATTGATTGTTTCCGGATTGTAGGAAGAGGTGTAACGTCCGTGAAGTATCAGGTTCTGCCTCCAAATGGTCCCCATCAAAAATTTAGGGATACCCCTGGCAGAATAAACCCAGGAACTAAAAACAAAAGTGGTTTGAAACCCGATAAACGTTATACATTTGAAAGATTCGTTGTTGGCGAAGCGAACGGCAAGGCACATATAGCTTCTTGGCAAATTGCCAATGATCAAGAGGGCAATTTTAATTCACTGTACCTTCATGGCAATGTGGGATTGGGCAAAACACATCTCCTCCATGCGGTCTTCTGGATGAAATTGTCAAAAAATCCGAATTTTAAGTACTGCCTTCTTACGGGTCAGCATTTTTCTGATTATTATGTTGCTGCAAGTACACATGGCAAGCTGTTGGAATTCAGGGACCGAATTCGATCGGTGGATGCTCTATTCGTTGATGACATCCAGCTCATTCTTGGTAAAAAGGGAACAACCCAGGAATTGGATTTAACCCTCAGTACTTTTCTCAGTGAGGGTAAGCTTGTTGTTGCAACCGGTTTGAATCCCGTAGCTGATATGGATGAATTTGGTCCAAGAATCAAATCCCGTTTGCAGCATGGATTTGTTGAAAAACTTGATCCCCCAGATTTTGACCTTCGTTTAAGGATTTTGAAACAGAAATTGGCAGATCAAAGGAGAAGCAATATTGATCTGCACTTTGAAAAGGAGGTACTAGAGTATATTGCTGAAAACATAACTGGTGATATAAGAAAAATGGAAGGAGCGTTACAAAGGTTAATAGTTACAGCTGGCTACATGAATTGCCAAATGATTTCTATGGAACTGGCCGAGGAAGCCATCACGGACCTGGTCAAGTTTACCAAACCACTTACAGTTGAAGAGATTATGAATGCCGTTGCAGAATATCATGGTTTGGAGTTATCTGATCTTACGGGTCCAAAGCGAGTTCGCAACGTTGTAAGAGCCAGACAGATTGGTATTTTCCTGGCAAATGAACTGACCTCCAAATCACTGCCACATATTGGATCTTGTTTCGACAGGGACCGTACCACAATAATTCATTCAATAAACAAGATAGAATCGTTAATGAAGAGGGATAAGGATTTGGAATATTCCCTCAGAAAAATTCGGAGGGCATTGTTACAGGGTTAAAAATCATTATTTATAGGCAATGATGATTTAACAGCTGGAGAACGAAAAGATGAAATTTAGTATGGGGGTAGATTTATTGGACCGGGTAGCAAGCCAGGTTCAGTCAATAACTGTGCAGAGTAATGTGTCCCCTATAGATTCTTTTGTGCTTATTGAGGTGGGCGCTTCTACTGCTCGATTCACCACCACTGACAGAACCTGCGAGTTTCAAGTGACTGTCCCCATTTTAGCTGAGCATGAGGGGGCGATAACCGTTTCTGCCAAGACGCTGGCTCAAATCGCCAAAGCTCTTGATAAAGACGAAACCTGTAATCTCGAATTTGATCCGGTGAAGTTGAAACTTACAGTCACTTCCGGTACTTCCAATTATGAATTACAAACGCTCCCTTCCGAAGACTTTCCGATATTGGCCAATGAAGAATTTGATGGCTCATTCAGTATTGAAGCTTTAACCCTTCTGAAGTTGCTTGATACAACGAAATTTGCCATTTCTAGAGAGGATCAAAGGAAATATTTAAAGGGCGTATTCTTGAATATCGCCAAGAAAAAGGAAGAGGAATGCCTAGACGCCGTAGCTACAGACGGGTTTAAAATGGCCCTCTATTCTGCACCGAAACCTGAGAATATGGGTGAGTTCAAAGGTGTAATTATCCCCGAAAAGGCAGTAAACACCCTGACTCGGTATTTTGAAAAGAAGGGCAATATTACTGTCCATTATACGGAACAGAAAATTCGTTTTATCAGTAATGGCAAGCAGTTCACTTCTCTCTTGATCAGCGGCGATTTTCCCGTTTATCACAGGCTAATCCCCCAGGACACCAACCTCATCATGTCATTGGAAATTGATGAATTGGTACAAGCACTGAGGAAGGTCCTCACAGTTTCCACGGACCCAAATGAGGTAGTTGTCTTTACCTTGACCCATGACAAGATGAAGCTGAAAGTAACCTCCATGGGTAGGGGAATTGCCGAGACTGAAATACCGGTAACCTATCCCGGTGAAACGCTTGTTATGAAGTTTGTTGCAAACCATCTGACAGCACCGCTGGAAGTATTGGGGAGTGGTATTGCAGTATTTACCATCAATGATGGTACCAGTGCCATCAAATTACGGAAAGAGGGGGATGAGAACGCCTTGTTTGTAATTATGCCCCAGACAGTTTGAGGCCTTTGAGTATAATTACCCATTTTGTGTTTGTAATGCCGCTGAAATAATTAACCAGATTTGCCTCCATTTAATATCTCCAAGTTAGGTTTAAGAAACTTTCGCTGTTTCAGGAGCCTTGATATTGCTGACCTTAAGCAGGTCGTGGTACTGGTGGGAAAAAATGGTTCAGGAAAGACAACGATACTGGAGGCGTTATCGCTCTTCTCACCCGGTCGGGGGTTAAGGGGAGCTCAATCAATTGACCACAGACCTAATGGCATTCCATGTGTATGGAAAGTAACCGCAGAGATTGAAGCTAATCCCACCGAAATTTTATGGTTGGAAACCAGTCTGGGCGATGAGAAGACAAGAAAGGTTCTGATTAATGACAAGCCTACTCGCCAAGTTGAACTAAACAAAATACTCAAGATCATCTGGATTACCCCTTTATTGGATCGCCTTTGGGTGGAGGGACCTGAAGGACGCAGAAGGTTTCTTGATCGGCTGGCCATGGGTTTTTTTCCGAATCATCCTACCTTGATAAACAAATATACCAAAGCTTTGCGGGAAAGAAATCTCTTACTCAGGGAAAGGAGTAATGAAAGCTCCTGGTTCAATGCTGTTGAAGCCCAGATGGCTAGTTTAGCAACGCAAATCACCTCCAATCGTCTGACAACTCTGGATCATCTCAATCATTATCAATCATTAAACTCATCATATTTCCCAGCAGCAAATATGAACCTTGTTCACACAAAATCCAGTGAACAAGTTCTGGATATGACCAGTGAAGACATCTTGAAAGAATGGTGGCAAACCAAAAGAAGCAGAGATATAGTTATTGGGAAAACAATAGAGGGGCCACATAAGGCTGACTTGATTGTTACCCACTCAATTAATGACCGTCCGGCCCAATCCTGTTCCACAGGGGAACAGAAGTTAATACTTCTTTCTATTATCATCGGCAATGCACGTGCTTTGGCTGAAACCTTTGGAAAACCACCCATACTCCTTTTTGATGAGGTGGTAGCTCATCTTGACCCAAGACACAGAGCAGTACTAATTTCTGAAATTTTAAATCTGCAATCTCAAATATTTATGACCGGGACAGAAGCAGACTTATTTTCTGATCTGGATTCAGATACTTATTTCATCAACACTTCCGATCTACAATCGAATTGGGTTAATTCGGATTCCAACAACTAAAGTTGTCGTAACACCCCTTTGGTTACTTTTGTAACCCGTTGCTCAATATCCTTGGTTAGTTGGGTGATAAAGCTATCCTGATCCTTGGATTCTTGAGGATAAAATTTAACCCTGAAGGCAAGGGATTTGTTACCACTCGAAAACTGTTTTTCAGCTTGTGGTCCAGAAAACTCATCAAAAATATGAACGGAATCTATGTGATTACGAAAAGGCGACCCATTGATTGCTCTGGTAATGGCTTGAGCTTCAATGTTATTGGCCACAACGAATGAGAAGTCCCTTTCAATGGGCTGTAGATCATTGATATCGATGGCTTCACGGGTAATTTTGGCTTTCCTTGGAAAGGGTATCTTATCAAGCAGAAGAGAAAAGCACACAATCTTGCCGCTGATTTTTAGTTTTCTTTTTATTCCTGGATGAATTTCTCCATACCAACCCAAAGGATCACCGGGCCTCAGAAAAATCCCACCAGTTCTAACGGGATGAAAACCAGCGTGTTGATATCTTTCCAACCGAAACCTTGTTCCCTTACCTATGGCATTTAATACCAATTCCATATCAGCCTTGGCATCAAAGATATCCACCTCTCTTGCATGTGAATGCGGAGAAAGGGTCTCTTTCGAACCGACAATCAAACCACACGCTTGGATATTCTGTTCTTCCGGGTTTGCGCCATAAAATATTGGTCCGATTTCAAACAGTGCCAAATCATTGTTTCCTCGCGCTTGATTTTTTACCACTGCCTTTAACAATCCTGGCAATAGGTCAGGGCGCATGACATCCATTTCGGAGGAAATCGGATTTTCCAAAGCCACAAGGGGAGAATTACCCTGGAAAAATTCTGCCAATTGACGATCAACGAAAGAATAGGTTACACACTCGTTGTACCCCAATGTTCCCAGGGTCCGGCGTGTAATTTGCTCTCTTTTCTGTAGGAGTGTCAAGGAAGACTTGGTAATATTGCTTGTTGGTTGTGGAAGGGGCGATCCCCGTAGTTTGGTAAGGGAGGCCATTCTGCCAATCTCTTCCACAAGGTCAATTGATCCACCAATATCTGGTCGCCATGAAGGAATCTGGGCTTTGATGTATTCTCCTTCGAGTTGGGGTTCAAACCCCAACTTTTCCAGAAAGTCAATCTGGTTGTCAACATCAACCGTCATCCCAATTAACTTTTCGACACGATTTGTATGAAGAGTAAGGGTTCTATCCGTTTCAGGAAATTCTCCATCATAAATGACCTCCGATGGTACACCACCACAAAGATCAATAATCATTCTGGTTGCCAACTCCAATCCATCTTGGGTAAAAGCGGGATCTACTCCTCTTTCAAAACGGTATCTGGCATCGGACGTAATTTTCAATTTCCTACCGGTTTCGGCAATAAGGACAGGGTCCCACAGGGCGCTCTCAACAAATACATTTACCGTGCTTTCGGTACAACCAGTATCTTTTCCACCCATTACACCAGCGATACTCTCTGGTCCCTTGTCATCGGAAATGACCATCATGCCGGGCAAGAAGGTATGGGTTTCATCATCAAGAGCCGTGATGCAGTCTTCCCCTTTTGAGAAATGGATTCTCAGATCTCCCTTGACCTTGTCGGCATCAAACACATGAAGAGGCCGGTTATGTTCATAGGTAATATAGTTGGTAATATCCACCAAGGCCGATATTGGCCGTAAACCGATATCCTTCAATCTTTTCTGCAACCAGTACGGGGACGGAACATTTTTCACTCCCTTAATCAATCGTCCCATGAATAGTGGACATCCTTTTAATTTTGTTGCTTCATCAATTTTGACGCCGATGGTTGATGGAAACTCACCACTAATCCTGGTAATTTCAATGTCCTTGAGTTTGCCCAAACCTCTTGCTGCCAAGTCCCTCGCGATGCCTCTAATACCAAGGGCATCAGGGCGGTTGGGTGTTACAGCTATTTCAACCACGGGATCATTCAGATCATAAACATCGGAAAATTTTGCCCCTAGTGGCGTATCTGGTGGTAAATCAATAATTCCCTCATGGTCATCAGAGAGTTGCATTTCCCGTTCTGAACAAAGCATGCCATAACTTTCTACTCCTCTGATAACGCCTTTTTTTAATTCAAAACCGGTACCGGGGATAAAGGAGCCCAAGGGAGCATAAATGCCAATCAAGTCAGTACGTGCATTGGGGGCTCCACAAACAACCTGAACAAAATCTGTTTTTCCATCCGAACCCTCAGGCCAAACTTCAAGGGTACAAACTTTGAGTCGGTCTGCGTTCGGGTGCTGTTTTGCTTCCTTAACCTTACAGACAGTAAAGTTCTGAAACTTTTCTCCTGGATTTTCAACATTTTCGACCTCTAGGCCAAGGTCCGTCAGGGCCTCGGTGATTTCATCTATGTTACACTCTGTATCCAGGTGATCCTTGAGCCATCCAAGCGTAAATTTCATAAAGCCAAATCCTTGTTCATCATCTGCGTACCGCCCCAGGTACAATACTCCTGGGATTAGACCAAGTTAAAAAAGTTCAAAATAAATAGTGTCTTTTGTTAAAAAATTAAGATTGTCTGTCGAATTGTCTGGCAAGTGGTATGATGCATTCACTATGAATCAATTTGGAGGATAGGTACTGATATCCTCTTGCCTATGCCACGATCAAGCACTTGATCGTGAATCTCTAGATTGACCGGTGTGTGGGTTGCATCAAAAGGATGATGTCGGTCACGATCAAAAAATAGAATCGGTTGTATCAAAATCAACAAATTATTTATGATATTAGTACCGGTCAATCTACAAGGAGGCACAATTTCACATAAATTTGGTCTTATCAAGAGAATTGCTTCATATAGCAATGGTTGCATTAACCCTTTGATATTTCTAGAATGCCGATGAATTTGAAACTGGCCTACTAGTAGGCAATCCCTGTATAAGGAACTCACCTTGAAAAGATCACGTAATCTAAAAATTGTAGCCACTCTTGGTCCGGCCTCAAATAGTTATGACGCCATCAAGGCCATGTTTGTTGCTGGTGCTGATTTATTCCGTTTGAATATGAGCCATGGCGATCACCAGGCAATAAAGAAACTGCACGGTATCATTCGGGAAATAGAAAACGAATTTAAACGCCCCATTGGGATAGTGGTCGATTTGCAGGGACCTAAACTAAGAATAGGAACCTTCAGGAATGGACATGAAATTCTTGAAAAAAATGACAGGTTTCGTCTTGATCTTGATCCTTCAGAGGGTGATAAGGAGAGGGTTTGCCTTCCCCATCCAGAGATTTTCAAAGCGATCAGACCGAATTCAACCTTGCTTGTTAATGATGGAAAAATCAGGCTGAATGTTCTTGAGTGCGGTGATGACTTTGCCAATGTAGAGGTCGTTGAAGGTGGTGAAATTTCCGGCCATAAGGGTGTGAATGTCCCTGATGTGATCTTGCCTCTGGCAGCTCTGTCCAAAAAGGATCGCAAGGATTTACAATTTGCATGTGAGCTAGGAATAGATTGGTTGGCCTTGTCGTTCGTTCAAAGCAGCAAGGATGTCAAGGAGGCCAGATCTCTTGTAAAGGGACGGGCCGCCATTATGACCAAGGTCGAGAAGCCGGCTGCCGTAGATCAATTTGATGAAATCCTTGAAGCCTCTGATGGCATTATGATTGCCAGGGGAGATCTTGGAGTTGAGTTGCCAATCCATACAGTTCCACCCATCCAGAAACGTCTAATCAGGAAATGTCGTAGTGCGGCCAAACCCGTAATCGTTGCTACCCAGATGCTGGAAAGCATGATTAACAGCTCCACCCCTACCCGGGCGGAGGTTTCAGATGTTGCAACGGCCATATATGAAGGATCTGATGCAGTAATGCTGTCTGCTGAATCGGCGGTAGGTAACTTTCCCGTTGAATCCATCCAGACCATGAACAATGTGGCAATTTCAGTCGAAAAGGATCCGACCTATCGCCAGGTACTTGAAGCTTCACGTACCGGGGAAAGAAAAACTGTTCCAGATTCCATTACTCTAGCCGCCCGACAAATTGCCGAGACGACTGAGGTAAAGGCAATTTGCTGTTTTACCCATTCAGGTACCACTGCAAGGCTGGTTGCGAGAGAAAAACCAAGGGTACCAATTATTGTCATGACCCCTTTCGAAAAATATGCACGGAGATTGTGTTTACTATGGGGTGGACACTGTGAAATCACCGACACAGCCCATGGTTTTGATGACGCTGTTGAAATCGCCACTACGGTGGCAAGGTTTGCGGATTTTGGCAAGGGCGAGGATCAGATAATTATTACTGCGGGGGTACCATTTAACGTTTCTGGATCGACCAACATCGTTCAGGTAGCCAAAATTGGCTTAAACTGAACGAGTTCTATCAAGAGGTAATTTTCGATCAGCTCAAATCCAGCGATTTAAGGAAGTTTTGTAGGCTATCCTTGAGTTCAGGTCGTTTGAGAGCAAGTGAAATCCCTGCCTGTAGGAAACCAAGTTTACTGCCACAATCGAACCTTTGGCCTTCGAAAACAAACCCAAAAACTCCAGGGTTGCTGTGTGTTTCCATGGCAATGGCTTCAGTAATCTGAATTTCCCCGTTAGCATCAGGTTTGGTCTTCTCGAGACATTCGAAAATCCTGGGAGTAAGAATATACCGTCCAATGATAGCGAGGTCAGAAGGAGCATTTTCTTCAGTGGGTTTCTCTACCATACCCCTCAAGGACAAAACTCTTCCGTCAGTAGTATCAGGGTCAACGATACCGTAGTTTGAAACCATATCCAGGGGTACCCTTGAGAGCCCAACCATGGTTCCTCCATGTTTATCATAGGCAGCAATCATCTGACCAAGAACCGGTTGCTCTGAAATTATAACATCATCGGTCAATATAACGGCAAAGGGTTCATTGCCAATTAATTGTCTGGCACACCAAACTGCATGCCCCAATCCCTTGGGGTAATGTTGTCGGATATAGGCAATAGCTCCACTGTCGAGTGTGGTCTCCTCGACAATCTGGAGAAGATCTTTGTTTCCCTTTTTCCGAAGGTGATTTTCCAGAATGGGAGAGCGGTCGAAATAATCTTCCAGCGCTCCTTTACCTCTTGAAGTAACAAAGATGAATTCTTCAATCCCTGCCTCTTTGGCCTCCTCCAGTGAATACTGGATTAGGGGGCGGTCCACGAGGGTCATTATTTCCTTGGGGATAGATTTAGTAGCAGGTAAAAACCTTGTTCCCAGGCCGGCAACCGGGAAAATGGCTTTTTTGACTTTTGTTATCATAATTTCTACTCTTTGAGTTGCAATAAATTTGTCGAATTATTGATTGCGTTGTCGCAACAAATTGAAATACCCTTAGATTACTAACACAATGCCCCTTACCACCCCCCTTCTGTTTTTAATATCTGGTCTACCCAGAACTGGAAAAAACAGGGCTGGAGCATTCTTGTCAACACATTTTAACGGAGATCACTTTGCCCTTTCGGATATCTTGAAAACAGAAACTCACAAACATTATGGCTTATCCAAGGGTTTATCAATTTTTCATTTTGAAGATTCCAAGGACGTACCCAATGATTTGTTCGACGGATTAACTCCCCGAGAAGCATATATAAATTTTAGTGAAAACATTATCAAACCCAAATTTGGCAAATCCTATCTAGGTACAAGAGTTCTCCAGCGGGTAGACCGAAACAAAAGGAAAAAGATCCCTTCAATTATTTCAGGGGTAGGGTTTATTGAGGAGGTCATTCCCCTTATAGAGTGTGTTGGGCCAGAGCAAACTATTCACATAACAATTATCAGGGAAGGGGATTCTTCTATCATTCTGACAGACAGTCGCCTTATGCTTTGCCTAACTGATTTAGGTGTTTCTGAATTGACAGTAGGACCGTTGGAAGAAGGTGATTTGATTGCAAGTGTGGAGAGGCACATCAACCAAAATTTTTAATATTCAGTTCCCTGAAATTGGATCATTATTTGTTATGGTACAACTGTTATCCAAATACCATTTGATAAAATCATTATTTGACCATCCTTCCTGTAGTGCGTCCGCCAAATCCCATCCCGACTCCCTATCCTTTTCAGGTGAGACCTTACGGAATTGGATTGAATGAGGATCAATCCCATATTCCTCCATACCCTTGAGCATTTCCGATTGCCATTTGGTCACGAATATTTCCTGAGGATCTACGGTTGTTCCATCAAATCTGTCAAGTATCGCATCGGCATCAGGCCAAAGGATGATACTTATTGGTTTGTCTTTGGAAGAAGAGGTTTGCAGAGCTTCCATTAAAGATGACCAGTCAATTTTATTGATGGCTCCGGTACTACCCAAATTACAAAGTACCAAGATACCCAGCCGGTCTATAGGTAGCATTTTAGCTGCTGCATCTCTTGTTTTCTCACCCTCAACAAAGAGAATAAAGCGTCCGTTCATTTGTAGCCATTGAGGTATATCCTGCATTCCATAGAGGGGTCTCTGCATATTTGTTTCAAAAGCAATTTGGTACCAATGTCCCTTGAGGTTTGGATGGGCTGGGATACCACCCTTTTGCCATGTTACCTGGTGAAAATATTTTCCGCCACCTTGCCGATTAAACCGGAGAACAATCAATAAAGGATCACCATTGGTGGTACGGTAGACATGGACATGTGAAGGTGTATTCAAGTGAGTTGTTCCCTTTCTGGGATTGTGTACCAGTATGGATTCTCCTACTGCCGGAAGTTCAATTTCGGGACTTATTACAGGTAAATTCCAGGGTATATACTGAACTGGTTTTGCAGTAGGTAAATCCGGTTTGTAAACAGATGGTGAATACTCTTCCAACGGTATGTTTGCGAACTCCCTGGCGTAGTCAAAAGCCTCCCTGAATCCAATTCCCTTCCATTTCATTAGGAAGGTAAGTACATTCCCTTTTTCACCACAACCAGCCCCAAAGCAGATATAATTTGGTTTGGGGGAATTGTAGATTACAAAGGAAGGAGATTTTTCCCTGTGAAAGGGACAAAGACCCTTAAAACCTTCTTTGCTTGGCTTAAAAACCGTTCCAGTTTCCCTGGCTATAACTTCATGGAGGGGAACTTTGCTTATAACCTCATCAATAAGGTTTTGGCTGATTTTGGGCATAAAGGGTCCAGTACGAAATTTTGTCACCCTAGACCCTTTCGAAAATTAATCCAAGTGGATATCTTCAAAGGTCAGATGAAGATCATTACCAGAATTCCATAGGGGATTCTCCTTGCAGGTGGTACAAATTCGATTGCCTGATCCAGCTGAAAAAAAGAGAGCTTTACAGGTCATACAGGGTCTGACTCTAGCTCTTTTACCTTTTGCACTCCTAACCAGTTTAAGCTCACTTCTTCGAGGTTCCAAACCAATTCTCAAGGCTTTTACCTCGATGGCATTGGGCGATCTTTTCAAGATTTGGGCAATATATGTTGCTGGTACGTCCTGTATCCAAAGATCTGTTAGAATCTTGATATCGTCATTTTTCCAAAAATTCCGTTTGGATTTGGTTTCAGACAGGAGCTTTTTTCTGTTTATAGCCATTCCTGGTATCTCCTCAAAATTAAGTCTGGGAAATAAATTTCAGTTGGTTGGAAATATTTCAAGCGGTCCAAAAACAGCGAAATGACACAAAAAATGTGCCTGATAAAAGAGGTAAATCAACAATGAATTTCTCCGACACTCACCCGGAAACCGAAATAAGAAATCTGACCCTGATAAATATTAATTCGGTAGGTGATTGGCTTTATCCACAATTAAAATTTTAACCTGGTAAAAAAACCTCAATACTTACACCAGAACATGCAAGGTAAGCCTTAGGTTCAGTACCTGTCCAGACTAGTTTCTATTTTAAAAGGTGAAAACATGCGACAAATATCTGTGGTTTTATCAATATCCCTTTATCTGCTATGGGCAAATTCTACCCTTGCCCAGGTAAACAACATTGGGGACATGGCTTCAGAACTTCAAAGTCAGGTGGGCGACATAGCTGACTTAATCGGGGCGGCAGCCTTCCTGCTCGGTATAGGAATAGCTCTTCTGGGACTTCTTAAATTCAGACAGCATGCAGTCAACCCCAATGATCCATCTGCCCGTTTATCAACAGCATTTACCCTGGTATTTGTGGGTGCGGCCATGGTTGCCATTCCAACAACTCTGGGAGTAGGAATAGGTTCACTTTTTGGTAATGGTGCAGCCAATGTTTCAGTAGATGGATCACTTAGGAATATCAATTAGTAAGATGACTGGTTTATTGGAACAAATGCTCCAGATGGGCCCTGAAGAGGCTTCTTTCGGTTCCAGATATCATGCCCAATTATACTCCGGTTCTCTGGCTGAAATTCAGGCAAGTTTTAAGAGGGATAATTGGACCTGTCAAAACTGCAAGGTCAGAATTCCAGGTTTTATGGAAGTTGACCATGCAGTTCACAAACCTCACTGTGCAGTTCAAGAATTATCAACGATTTGTCAATTCTGTCACAATCTGAAACATCCGATATGGGCGTCCTTAAGAGGACGTCTCAGACTTTTTTGGTTACCCGGGATACCCCAGGAAATGGTCACCAGAATGGCGTGGACTGTATTTTATTCTATACCCTTAGGACATATACCGGATTATTATGATTCGGCAGAAAATATTCTCGAAAGGGTTGGTCGACGGGAAGTCATACTTGCTGACATTCTTGGAAGTTCAGATGTTGGAGGGCTTTTAGAATCTCTCCATACAATACGTCGTTTCAGAGAGCCTCAAAATTTTTGGCCTATAATCAGGGAGCTTGATGGTTTTGTACGCTTTTGGCCTACAGCGGTCAACAATTCCTACGTATACCGGAAACGTCAATCTGCTTCTTTAAGTTATTGGTCAGAAGGAAAATTCATTGACCTTGCCCAGGAATCTAAAATCAATTTTTGGGATGGCGGTGGAGATCCCGAAGATTATCTGATCCGACTAATGGATTCCAATACCACCGTCACTGAAAGACTTAGTGAAATAGGGAGTTCAATTTATGAATGAGTTGAATTCTCTAACGAGCATGATTCCAAAATTGACGGATGGTCTGGCAAAACTAGTTGGTGTCATAACCAATCCGTCTTTAATGGAAATGATTCCATTGGAAGCTGCCGAAGACAACAGAACCATCTGTCTAAAGGACGGCACGCTTGCTTCAATGATTAACATTGGGTCAACTAATGTCACTCATACCGACGTTTCCTCAACGGAATTTCTACCCAAATTGAAATATTGCTTCCTGCCTTTTTTAAAGCATGGCCAGCATTCATTTGAGGTAACATATGTACGAAGTCCAGAGGCCTTAAGGGAAACACTCAAAGGTAACATGGAAATCAGAAGGAAACGATGCCTCAAACGGGGGTTAAACCTGGATGATTTTCTACAGGAACAATTTCGGTTGCAATGTGAAGAATTGGCCCAGGAAACCGTACTCCTGACCCTGTATACTTGGAGTTCATTGCTGAAAGGGGGTAAACAAAACCGAAACCATGAAGCACGTCATATGGATCCCTTGCGGCAAGGGAATAACTCATATGAAAAGCATCTTTCCCTGGTTGATTGCCTAGCTAGAGATTTGTCCTCAAGGGGGTTTGAAATTAACCTGTTGGATGTAAAACAATACCTGTACCAAGTTAGGCTGGGACTCTATCCAAACTTATTCCGGGTACCAGAAATTTCGGGTACAAGATTACAAGGTACCCTTGATTGGGAGTTAGCTAGGGAGGATGTCCATATCCTTGACCAGAACCTTGTTTTACTAGGAGATAATGCCTTTGGAGGTTTTGATGTTTCCCTGTTTCCAGAGTTCACAAGTTCATTCAACGACCTTATCCAAGCTGTTTCTGATACGCATCCGGAAATTCCATTTAGATGTTCCTTCAAATTTGATGGTCTAAAACCGAACACAATGAAAGTTAAGGAACAGTATGTAAAATTCTTTGGCTTTACCAATCCGGTCAGGCACAGAAACATTAGATCAGCATTTGAGATGATGAAAGACGTAACAGTACCTGAAGATTTGATTAGGCTTAGAATTGGTTTTTCAACATGGGCTGACAATGGGGAAATAAAAAAACTGCGTCAATATCTATCCTTTTTGAGAAGAACAGTGGAACAATGGGGAAATATCTCTACCGATAGGATAACGGGTGATCCAGTTGCCACGATCTTGTGTACTGTTCCGGGTTTCGGACCAATAAGTACCGCCCCAGAAGTTCTGGTACCGATGGGAGAATCATTGAACCTCTTTCCCCTTGCCAGACAAGCCAGCCCTTGGTTGATGGGAGAAATCATGTTCCGTACTGCCGATGGTGTGTGCTGGCCCTATCAAAGAGGATCGGCACTTCAGAACAGTTGGATTGAGATACTGATAGGGTCTTCTGGAACGGGCAAGTCCGTCGCCATGAACGCATTGAATTTGGGAAGTGTTCTTGCGGGATCTTCCATGGAAATAAATAGGGAAGAGCTTCCCAAAATGGTAATTGTTGATGTTGGAAATTCTTCCAAAGGTTTAATCAGAATTTTGCAAGAAGCCCTTCCAGCCGGACGAAAAAACGAAGCTGCTCACGTGGAATTCAAGCTTCTCCCTGAGAATGCCATCAATCCTTTTGATACTCCATTGGGGTTTCGTAAACCCCTAAACAACCACCGACAATTTCTAATAAATTTCATTTCCATTCTCGCTAATGATACCTCACTGAATACCACAATTGATCTGGATGGATTCTTGGGACTACTCATAGAGAAAACATATGAACATTATTCAGATTGGGGCTCTCCAAAAAGATATTATCCCGGGGAAGATGAAATCATTGATCACTTGTTGGAAAAGACAGGGTTTTCGGTCAATGACCATAGTACATGGTGGGAAGTAACCGATTGGCTTTTCGAGCAGGGTTATCCCAAAGAGGCCAACCTTGCCCAAACACAGGCAGTTCCCATTCTCACCGACCTAATTCAGGTGCTTCATTTTCCACACTTTACCAATTTAACTTACCATGAAGATGACAGTACAGAAAGGGGAATCGTGGATTTAACATCCCACTTGCAAATTAGGTTTTCAGAGGCAGTAAGAGATTTTCCCATAATAGCCCATCCAACCAGATTTGATTTGGGTGAAGCAAGGGTCATGGCCATAGATGTCGCCGAGGTACTAAATCAGACCCGGGATACGGGCTCCCAAAGATGTTCATCTTTGATGTTTATGTTGGCACGTCATGTTGCCATTAGAAATTGGGAGGTGGATGAAGGGGAAATATTATCGTTGATAGAGAAGGAGGATATACCAGACAAATATTCTGGGTATCATTTGCAAAGAGCAAGAACGGATAAGGGACAGTCAAAATTTTTCTGTATAGATGAGTATCATCGGGCCAGCAGTGTCAAGGAAATAAATAACCAATTGATCAGAGATGCCCGAGAAGGCAGAAAAAGGAACTTTCGTATAACCCTGGCTTCACAATTTGTTAATGATTTTAATTCCGAATTCCTGAACTTGGCATCAACTGTACTGGTTTTCGGCAATCAATTACCGAGGGAGGTCAGGGGCATCCGAAAGTGGTTTCCGTTAACGAAGGTATCAGAAGATATTTTGTTACAGGAACTCACTGGTCCTATGACAGAAGGCTCTCCACTATTGGGTATATTCCGAACAAAGGAAGGTACGATAATCCAAAAACTATATTTAAAACTCTGCTCGGATGAGTTGTGGGAGTTTTCCACTACCTCTGAGGATGCCTTGTTAAGAGGTCTCGTTTATGAAACATTCGGAGTAACGGATGGTCGTAAAAAATTGTGTAGGAGATTTCCTGCTGGTACAGCAAAGGACAAATTACTGAACATGAAGCACTGGGAGAATAATGGGCAAGGAGGGTACAAAGGTACAGGAAACTCCACAATAACCGACAAGATAATCAAGGAGCTTTATACTATCAACACAACATAAGAACAACATTAGAAACGGCTGTAAACTTAATAACATGTTGCAAATGTTTCTTGTTCGATTTTACAGCAATAAATTGATAAACACAGAAGGAGGCTGATATTACCCAAAATTTTAATTATATAATTGAACCACCAGTTTGTTTTGCAGCTAGTAATTATTTTTTTCAATTCACAATAAATTCTGGGACTACACATCTTCCCAAGAATTGCAGCACTTGATCCTTGAATTAACTCATAAACAGTTTGGTTGCCGACAGAATTCAGTTCCCCGCTCTTATGAATAGATTTAGGAGGGACGTGTCACTCTTGCAGTTTATCAAACTTTGGAAATGAAACGAATTTAGTGACGAATTATGGCTATTATGGAATTGGTTTTCCGTTAGGGGGCATAAACAATCGTGTTAACAACATACCTTTGCAGATAAAACATGGAAGGAAAAGAATAAATGGAGCCCGGATTAGAATCAGAACTTCTGGTTGGTATTTTTGTAAAATGACGGGAAGGAATGGTTGATGTCGCATGCAAAGCATCAGAATCTGATACCCTGAACAAAAACACACAGAATGTCAAATGGACAAGGAATAGACCAATGACCAACACCAACCAACCATGGAGGTTCTATGGCCGCGACCAGGAAGTCAATAATCTTGTAAACAGGATTCAGAAGAGTTTCTGTGTAGGAACATCTATCATTGGTAGGAGACGGGTTGGTAAAACGGAACTGTTGATTGAGGTAATAGACCGGATACGTTCCCTGCCTTCGGGCCAGGGAAAGCCAATTATCTATATGGAACTGCCTGATTTCTCCTCTTTACTTGATGAAGAACTGAGTTACATTATTCAGGAAGATGGGCTTAGTGATCTCATGCTGGACTATAAAGCCGGTACACTGTCGCACATCGATTCTTTTAGCCGTCAAATCAACCATCTTGTCAAAAAAGGTGCTGTGGTCGTCCTTGATGAGTTCCACAATGTCGAAAATTATAAGGACCCCACGAGTCTTGTCAGCCGTATCAAGCTCATCCAAGATAGAAACAAATCAACACATACCCCTTATACAGGTGGCGGTATGGTGGTAGCTGGCTCACATCAGCAAAACATGCTCCGGATTCTGGGTGATCCCAGAGAACCCTTATATGACCGATTCCCTCATGGGATCACACTTCAGCAATTGACGATTGAACCCCTTTTGGAAATGGCAGCGGATCATGGCTGGCTCAGGGATCCAAGACAGTTCCTGACCCTGTATTCGGCCTATGGAGGAGTTCCGGGATTGTGGGCCGAATACAAGGCAGTAGAAACTGCTGACAATGAACTTGTCCTTGAAGCCCCAGAACTCTATGATGTCTGGAGATCCAACTTCTGGCGGTATGAATCTCTTCGTCCAATGCTTAATGAACGTGAAAGCTATGACTACAAGGGGCTGGTTGAGCTAAACAAAACGGCTCGTAGGATATTGCAAACCATCATTGAGGGTTCTCCAGCAGGAACACCGCGTACCAACCTGTTCAACCCCCCTGACCAAATTGCCGAAGTCGGTCAGGAGGAGTGGAAAGATTCTGTCGAATGGGCAATCCGGATTCTGGAGGAGCATCTGCACATGGTTCAGGGGATCAGGCATCTTGACCAAAAGGATAAAAAAAATCCTGGCAAATACAGAATTGTTGATAATGATACCAGACATCAGCTTTTGGTCCAGCACCATAATCTGGAACAGGATGTGCTGAAAGAAAGATTGAGTGATCATTATCACCAGATGATGAATGATACAACAGGGCATGAAGGGTTTGATCTGGAGAGAATTGTATCTGAATACTTCAGGGCTATTCACAAGAAGGAAAACGAACATTTGGGGTGTCTTGTGAAGTATGGTGTACAACTTGAGGCGGGTCCTGAGATAGATGCCTTGGCTGAAATTGGAGATCCTACCAGTGGTAAAATAACAGCCCTGATGATGGGCAGTTGCAAACGCGATCCGTTAAGGCATTCCAAGGACCACTCCCCCAAAGCGGTGTTTGAATCATGGTTAAGGGCCCGCTATGAGGATCAGGAAAAGAAGCGTCCGGAATCCATCCGGCAGTTTGTGGCATCACCTGTATTTTCCGAAGAGCAGCACAGGAAGTGGCAAGCAAGAGGTTTTGAAACCCTTGATTTACCGACCATGGCCAGAAATCTGGGCTTTGACCCTTCACCAAATGCTGAACCAGACATTAAGCCTAATCAGGATTCTGATAATGATTACACGCCACCAGTACCTGAACCTCCGAAACCATCTTTACCTTCATTTGATATGTAATCATAGGAAAGTAGAAAGCAATGAAATACAAAATTGGATATCGTCAAAAGAGCAGAGCATCAATATGTCATCTTCCTAAGAATGGAGACATTTGATCCTTGAATTAACTTATGAACAGTTCGGTTGCCTGCATTTTAAGTTCCCTGCTCCTATGAATACATTCAGGGGGGCTTCACTCGTTCAGTTTGTCAAGCTTTGGAAATGAAACGAATTTAGTGACGAATTATGGTTATTTTGGATTTGGTTTTCCATGGGGGCATAAGCAATCGTGTTAGCAACAGACCTCTGCAGATAAAACATGGAGAGAATAGAATAAATGAAACCCGGATTAGAATCAGAACTTCTGGTTGGTATTTTTGTAAAATGACGGGAAGGAATGATTGATGTCACATGCAAAGCATCAGAATCTGATGACCTGAACAAAAACACACAGAATGTCATATGGAAAGGAATAGACCGATGACCAACACCAACCAACCATGGAGGTTCTATGGCCGTGATCAGGAAGTCAATAATCTTGTAAACAGGATTCAGAAGAGTTTCTGTGTAGGAACATCTATTATTGGCAGGAGGTGGGTTGGTAAAACGGAACTGGTAAATGAGGCTATTGACCGGATACGTTCCCTGCCTTCGGGCCAGGGAAAGCCAATTATCTATATGGAAATACCGGTAATATCTCCCAGACTTGGTGAAACACTGGATGAAACAATTAGGGAGGGAGGTCTAGCGGAATACATGAGTGATTTTGGACCAAGACCTGAATCATCTCATCTCTTTTTTGTCCGACAAATTGACCATCTGAACAAGAAAGGCGCAGTGGTGGTCCTTGATGAGTTCCATAATGTCGAAAACTATACTAGCCAAACCCACCTGGTCAGCGATATAAAACTGATTCAGGATAGAAACCTGTCTTCCAGGACGGAGTATACCGGTGGCGGTATGGTGGTTGCTGGCTCACATCAGCAAAACATGCTCCGGATTCTGGGAGATTCCAGAGAACCCCTATTTAATCGATTCCCTCATGGGATCACACTTCAGCAATTGACGATTGAACCCCTTTTGGAAATGGCAGCAGAACAAGGCTGGCTCAGGGATCCAAGACAGTTTCTGACCCTGTATTCGGCCTTTGGAGGTGTTCCCGGATTATGGTACACATACAAGGCAGTAGAAACTGCTGACAATGAACTTGTCCTTGAAGCCCCAGATCTCTATGATGTCTGGAGATCCAACTTCTGGCGGTATGAATCTCTTCGTCCAATACTGAACAAGCGTGCCAGCTATGACTACAAGGGGTTGGTTGAGCTAAACAAAACGGCTCGTAGGATATTGCAAACCATCATTGAGGGTTCTCCAGCAGGAACACCGCGTACCAACCTGTTCAACCACCCTGGCCAAATTGCCGAAGTCGGTCAGGAGGAGTGGAAAGATTCTGTCGAATGGGCAATCCGGATTCTGGAGGAGCATCTGCACATGGTTCAGGGGATCAGGCATCTTGACCAAAAGGATAAAAAAAATCCTGGCAAATACAGAATTGTTGATAATGATACCAGACATCAGCTTTTGGTCCAGCACCATAATCTGGAACAGGATGTGCTGAAAGAAAGATTGAGTGATCATTATCACCAGATGATGAATGATACAACAGGGCATGAAGGGTTTGATCTGGAGAGAATTGTATCTGAATACTTCAGGGCTATTCACAAGAAGGAAAACGAACATTTGGGGTGTCTTGTGAAGTATGGTGTACAACTTGAGGCGGGTCCTGAGATAGATGCCTTGGCTGAAATTGGAGATCCTACCAGTGGTAAAATAACAGCCCTGATGATGGGCAGTTGCAAACGCGATCCGTTAAGGCATTCCAAGGACCACTCCCCCAAAGCGGTGTTTGAATCATGGTTAAGGGCCCGCTATGAGGATCAGGAAAAGAAGCGTCCGGAATCCATCCGGCAGTTTGTGGCATCACCTGTATTTTCCGAAGAGCAGCACAGGAAGTGGCAAGCAAGAGGTTTTGAAACCCTTGATTTACCGACCATGGCCAGAAATCTGGGCTTTGACCCTTCACCAAATGCTGAACCGGACACGACGCCTGATAAGGGTCCTGATAATGATTACACGCCACCAGTACCTGAACCTCCGAAACCATCGTTACCTTCATTTGATATGTAACCACAGGAAAGTAGAAAGCAATGAAATACAAAATTGGATATCGTCAAAAGAGCAGAGCATCAATATGTTATCTTCCTAAGAATGGAGACATTTGATCCTTGAATTAACTCTTAAGCAGTTCGGTAGCCGACAGAATTCAGTTCCCCGCTCTTATGAATAGATTTAGGAGGGATGTGTCACTCTTGCAGTTTGTCAGACTTCGGAAATGAAGTGAATTTAGTGATGAATTATGGCTATTTTGGAATTGGTTTTCCGATAGGGGGTATAAACAATCGTGTTAACAACAGGTCTTTGCAGATAAAACGTGGAAGGAAAGATTGATGTCGCATGCAAAGCATCAGAAACTGATACCCTGAACAAAAAACACACAGAATGTCATATGGAAAGGATTAAACCAATGACAAAGCAAGACAACAACTGGGGCTTTTATGGCCGTGAAAAGACAATGAATGATCTTGGCCTTTCTCTGGATCTGGAAACAGGTAATAGAGATCGTAGGTTTAATTCTGTCTTGGTTGTAGGACAACGAGGAATTGGTAAAACCTCCTTGCTTGAAGTAATGAAGGCCAAGGCTCCGTCCGACATGCCCTTTATCATCTTTGAGATGCCGAATTCTGCCGAATATAATCTTGCTGAAGTTATAAAGGATTTGTTGGATACTGGCAGGCAGGCAGGGTTAAAACTTATGTCTCCTGAACATTACACCAGTGTACTAGAGCAGAAAAACTTCAAACAGATTCTCCTCACCATGCTCCAACAGGGAGCAACCGTGGTGTTGGATGAGTTTCATCATGCTGATTATAAAGGATTTGGACTGACTTCTGATATCAAACTGGCCATTGACAAGGCTAGGTCTCCTGCCCATCAGGGGAGAAAACACTTTCCCGGCAAGCTGGTGATGATGGGGTCACACCAGCAGAGGGTACTGGCCATGTTTGCCTATGACCAGCCTCTGTATAATAGATATGATAGTTTCTATCGGCTGAAACAGTGGTGCTTGGAAACCACAATGAAGGTAGCTCAGGAATATGGCCTCCTCCACCTGGATGAGACCAATAGGTTTCTCACTCTCTGGACCGCCTATGGAGGAATCCCGGGCAAATGGGAAAGTTATTGCACAGGCGGTGATTACGCTCCATTGCATAAGATCGACGATTTGAGGAATTGGCAGAATGAATTTCTTATATACGAGAGGGATATGCTGGTAAAAAATCCTGAAGCAAGATGGGACAACAAGGCCTATGTCGAGTTGCAGCCATCTCATAGAGAATTACTGCATTGGTTGGCTGAGTCTGAATGTAGAAGAGTGTGGGGAGCACCTGTGGAAGAGATTTACCAAGCGTTGCCTGGAAAGTTCACGAGGGATACGGTCAGGGTGCTTAAAACCCATCTGGAACTGATCGACAAAAGTGCCTTCTATCTTGAAAATGACAAGGCCTGGTGGAGGATCACCGACAGCAACACCCTCTACCAACTTGATGTGTTCAAGGAATATCAGGACTCTGAAGATCTGGAAAAGCAGGTGGGGGACTATGAAGTGGATATTAATGGGGATGTACCCCAGAATGCTCCTTCGCCAGACGGCGCACCAACCTCTCCAGCTGGTGAAAAAGAAGAGAAAAAGAAAAAACAGTTAGTCTATGAACGATTGAGAACCTTGGAGGGACGAACTCTTGAATTGATGACTGCCAGATACCTCAGGGAGCAAAGGGGTTTTAAATGGGCGGAACCCAATGTCGGACGCAATGCTCTTGGCACTAGGGATATTGATGTCCTGGCCTTTGATCATTTCACCCTGCCCAGCAAATCTTGGCTGTGCCATCTCAAACGGAACCCGTACGAACACCAGGTAAGCAAGATCAACCGGAGTGAGAAGGATTTCATTAATGATCTACAAGAAAACATGAATGAAGACAGAAAAGAGACTGGCGATCATTTTATTGCTTCCGAGAAGAGCACCGTTTTGATCTCGCCATCCTTTCAAAACATCACAGCTGGAAAAAGGAATGTTTTCAAAGATGAGGGGTACAAACTTATTGATATCCCCAGGATAGCAAGGGATTATGGCATCACCCTGACCCCGAAACTTCCAAAAGCTGAGCCCGCACCTGATCAGGAGCCAGATAATGATTACATGCCACCAGAACCTGAGCGACTAAAACCACCTTCCCCGCAATTTGATATGTAACCATAAGAAAGTAGAAAGCAATAAACCAATGACAAACAGTAGGAAACCTTGGCTTTTCTATGGCCGGGAAGAAATGAAGAAAGATCTGGGCAGTTCTCTTCAATTGGAAATCAGTAAGAAGAACAGGATTTTCCTCTCCATCCGGGTGGTGGGGCAGCGATGGATCGGCAAGACCAAACTACTGTTACAAATGAAAGACATGGCTCCACCTGACATGCCCTTTATCATCTATGAAATGCCGGATCCTACTAAAACAGATATTACAAAGGTTATCGCGGAACTATTGGAGGTAGGAGAGCGGAAAGGTTTGCAGGATATGTCCCGAGACTATTACAACAGTTCAGTGGAGGAGGTGAACTTTCAGAAAATTCTCCTCAACATGTTCAGGCAGGGGACAACAGTAGTGCTTGATGAGTTCCATAATGCAGATGGCTATGGATTGGCATCTTATATAAAACTGGCCATTGATGAAGCATGGGATAAGAAGCCATTGTATCCCGGCAAGCTGGTGATGATGGGATCCCACCAGCAGAAGGTTCTCGCAATGTTTATGGCAGACCAGCCACTCTATGGTCGTGACAAGATTTATTATCACGTACGACAATGGTGTCTGGAAACTACCATAAAGGTGGCCAAGGAGCATGGTCTTCTTCATGATTTTAACAAGTTTCTTACCCTCTGGACTGCTTACGGAGGGATTCCAAACGAATGGGAAAATTTTTGTGTACTGCCACAATACGCTCCTTTACATAAAGGAGGTAATTTTTCTAATTTCATTGAGTGGCAGAGGTAATTTCTCAAAGCCGAATTGAAATATCTGGAAAATCCTGCTCACCGGTGGGATGCCAAGTCTTGGATTGAATTAAAACCCCGACATCGGGAGTTCCTGCTGTGGCTAGGAAGAACACAGAAAACTAGGCAGTACGGAAGGGAATTGGATCAGGTCTGCAACAAGTACCCCAATCAAAAATTTCACGATCAAATGATCTGGCTCCTGCAATCTCATCTCGAACTGATTGATAAAAATCCTTCTTTTATGGACAGCGATAATCCCAGGTGGAGGATCACCGACGGCAATACTCTCTTTCAACTAGAGGTATTCAGAGAACTTCAGGATCCTCAAAGCATGGGTTCGCCGGAAGCCATCAAAAAGGTTTCTCTGGATACGGCACTTAAACGAATGGAAACTCTGGAGGGTCAGGCATTGGAAAAACTAGCCGCCAGATAGCTTGAATCACAAGTGGGCATTGCGTGGGCTGCTCCCAACATCCGACGCAACAGTCTGGGTACAAGGGACATTGATGTTATGGTCATGGATAACTCACATACACCTAAGACAATCTGGCTGTGTAATCTAAAACGTAATGCCAAAAATCATGACCCGGAGGATGTGGTAAATGAGCAAGACGATTTCTTACTTAGTCTTGAGCATTACGGTGATGAGAAAAAAAAGGAGCTGGTTGAGCATATCCTGAGTGCCAAGGTAAATCGTGTTTTAATCTTCGCGACCTTTGAAGATGAAAACAAGATCACGAGGGATGATGTTGATCTCTTTAGGGCTGTCAATAGCGCTCGAAAAATACTCCACAATTGCAGTGAAAAAAAGGTTAATCCCATGAAAATGGACTTAATCTATCAAAAGCTTGCCGGTGCGAGACTACATTGGTTGACAGGATTGTTGTTAAACGTGACATGAACGTTGGTGACATCACGATGTACCCTTGATGGTTAGCTTGAACCGTTATTCAGGCTCACTGAAGTGAAATAAATCTGGGATATTAATTCCGAATTTTGAAATTTTACTCGGCAGGAACGATTTCCAATTTCTTTTTCATGATGGTTTTGTCAGAATTGAAAATATTTCATTTGGTTTTTCTGTTGATCGAAGAAGTTCCTGGATTTCTTCATCCCTGAGTTTTCTTGCGACACCGCTCAAGGATTTTAAATACTCTATGCTTGAATTGTTGGGTGCAAACATCCCAAAGACTAGATCAACAGGTTTCCGATCTATGGAATCATACTCAATTGGAGTAGCCAATCTGATAAATATCCCTACAATATTTTCGTAATCATCTGATCTGGCGTGAGGTAAGGCGATTCCCTGACCCATTCCTGTAGAGGATGCCACTTCTCTTTCCTCCAAGGCTCCAAAAGCGGATTTAGGATTCAATCCGTAAACCTTACTGGAAATTTCGGCAACCAATCGCAGTAAATCTTTCTTGGCAGGCGTGTTTTCCTTGGATATAAACACCACGGCCTCAGGTGAAAGAAAATCCTTTATTTCCATTTACCATCTCAATAAATTTTATAACACTCGAAAAAAAGCCCAGAAATTTCCAATCTGGTAGAACGCCTTAATTTGATAACGCCAACAGGTTTAATCAAGTTAAACAAGGACCTTATGAAGGGGTTTCTTAACCAAACCACTTGATCAACTGGGAAACAGGCGAGATGGATATATTACAAATTTTGACCAATAACAACCTGTGATTTAAGTTGAGTGATGGTCTTTCAACTTTCGCTTATACCTTCGCAACTGTTTTTCCATTTTGGCATAGGACTGGTTAAATGAGGTGTAAATATCATGTGATTCGGCACTGGCTATTGTTGACATGCCCGTGGACAGGTGCATGTTCACCTCACATTCGTAGGTATTTCCATTTCTGGTAAAAGTAATTTGTGCATCAGTCGGCCGCTCAGCGTATTTTGCTTCGGCATTATTGATGTACTCGTAAACATATTCTTTTAAGGCATCACCTATGTCAAAGTGACGTCCACTGATCATTATTTGCATAATTTTTTCCTACTCGAATGAAGAACCAAACACACCCCAATAACTTCAGGTACTGACAGGAAGAGCTTACCAGTCGGAAAACCATTCTCGTAAAAACGCCGGGATTGCTTGGAAATTTCTCATTTTGATATTCGTCTATTCTAATAAAAATCAGGATGTTTTAAAATTTCTTTGAGAAAAATTTGTGGAAAAAACATCCCAATTTTCTAGGGCCGTAAAATCCAATTTACTTTATGATTCCCTAAAGCCCTGGTATCGTATCTGGTAGTCCAATTTGAAGTCACTACCCAGGTAATGCTCCCGAACAACCTCATTTGAACTTACCTCCTCAGGTGTACCATGGGTAATAATTTTCCCATCCAGCAAGATATAGACATGGTCTACGACCGATAAGGTAGCAAGGATGTTATGATCAATAATCATTATCCCGACACCAAAAGAAACGAGGGTACGAATATTTTTTGTTATTTCCTTTACGATTATAGGGTCAAGGCCAGCAAACGGCTCATCCAAAAGGATGTATCTCGGTTCACAGGCAAAGCATCTAGCGAATTCAACCCTTCTTCGTTGACCCCCTGACAAATTGGACCCTTTTGATGTGCGAATCTCCTCAATTGCAAAAGTAACCAGAAGGTTTTCCAGAATTTGTTGCCGTTTTGTCCTGTCCTTATATTTCACTTCCAATGCGGCCAAAATGTTTTGTTCCACCGTCAAACCTTGAAATATGGATGATTCTTGTGGCAGTAACCCTAAACCGTATTGCGCTCTTAGATAAAGGGGCATGTTGGAAACGTCTTCGCCATCAATAAAGACGCTTCCCTTTATTGGAAATCGCAAGCCGGATATGGAACTAAAAAAGGTAGACTTACCAGCTCCATTAGGTCCCAATAATCCAACGATCTCACCAGGGTACACGGTAAGGGAAACATCCCTTACAATATCCCTTTTATGTACTCTTGTAGTTAGATTGTTAACCGAAAGGCATTTGGAGGAATTTTGATCGTTTTGTAGGGATTCTTCCACCGTTTTTTATTTAACCTTTTGGGGAATTATTTTTCTTCAGGATTCCAATTATATTCTAACCTTTCGCGACCTGAAAAATTGCTTGGTCCGTAATTCCCCGAAACATTGGACAACAGTATTAACCTCTTATCATTGAAATAATATTCAGCTTGATCGGATTGGATTTCTGATAATTGATTGGGATCACTGTTACTCATTCTGACCTGGTTAGAAAGTGTAGCCATATTTTTCTTTGAGAAATATTCTGCATTACTAGCTTCAATCGTGATGGTGTCGATTGTTAGAACAACATTGTTATCCAGGGTAAAATCATCCGTAGAAAGATAGTATTCCCCGTGGCCTGCCTTCATTTCATCCTCGGAATCCTGGTAAAAATCGGTAACAACGACCTTTTCCAGAAAAACAAACTTGTTTTCCTCTTCCATGAAATTTCCCTTGTCAGCGGAGATATGGGTTTGAACCTCCTTTGCCAAAGTAAGGGTAAATGGCCCCATAATCTCAAATTTGTCTATTTCGGATGGGTTATTCCGATCAGTTTTAATTAATACCTCGCTGTCTGTCGAAAAACAAAAGCCATCACCGGTAACAAAAATATCACCTTCAAGGAAAAAGGTCATGGTTTTTTGATCAAGGTTAATATTGTTGGAAGTCACATTAAGTTCGGGGCTTCCTACGCAAATGTCCGAATTTGCCGGTGAGGAAGTATCTTGGGCATGAGCCAAAGAAAAAAATGCCAAAACGGGAAGAAGGCATAAAAGGCGGAAGGTCAATGAAAACAATTGGAACTCCAAATTTCGAAAAAATTACCAATGGTTGGAGCCAAATATAAATGAAAAAGCCAACCTAGGGAAACATATAAATTTTATAAAATTCTTGGAGAAGATTCGATAGCATATTTCCATTCAGGTTTTTATCAAGAACTTACCTAAAATTTAACACGGCAGAAGAATTCACTCGTACGAAACAACTATTTTGGAAACACATCTTTTGAAGAAACCATTTTACCTTCGAAATCCATTGCTTTAGGTAGTAACTCACGGATTTCTGCACGCTTAACACTTCGCATACTCCTTGTTAGGTTATGATCGTTTGGGTGATTAGTCTGTACTACTTCTGAATGAGAAGGATTTTTTTGAGTAGCGGTGTCATATACAGCAAAACATCGTTTGCCATTATCAAAAACATTTCTCAGTTTCTGTACTGAGAACATTATAACACCACGATAGACCTTTATTTTTTTCGGATCGTTGCGAACGAGGTCTTGTACTCTTTGATTGAAGCTAGTAGCATTTGTATACTTAACCCTATCAGCTGACAGTCCATTACCTAATCGATCACTTATAGTGGGTAGGACCTTACCAGTTTTTGGATCTACATACTTAGGATTCGTGATTGCGGATACAAGTTTTTCTTGAGTTTCAATCGGTCCAGGTGATGACAAACAGACAGAGACCAGTTCACAATGACATCTTGGTACATGGTCATCCACATGCTTCCAAAATGTATTATTCTTAAAATTACCTCTATTTGAAAATAACTTTTGGCATTTCTTTTCAAGAATGGTTAGTCGAGAACTCTTGGAGCTTTTTGGTGATTTCACGAAATGTATTGCTTTCTTGTATACTTAAAACCTTTTCGTCTTCTATTGCTAACATTTGGCCATCCGATCTGAAACAAACTATGCAACCGCCATCCCGATAAAAATTAGCTTCTATGTATTCATCATCGGTACGCCAAAATAGTAAAACCTCACCGTCAGGACTTGGTGCAACACCTGAAGGCTCCGTATAGCTACCATTGATTATCGCGGCTAGAAATTTTTTTGCCTGATCAATAGCTTCGTCAGGAATAGCCAACGCACCTTCACCATCCCAATCTTCACCTAGGCCATAGAAAGTTTCGAGCTCAGTAATTAAGGGGTCGGTAACTACTGAATCAAGGTTATTCTCAAAACTGTTGGTTACGATAAAATTTTGGTTTCTAATTCTTTCAGTTATATTTGGGAATGTGCCATCATAAACTGTGAACTGAAAACCCTCATTTTGGGCATCAATTAATTTTTTGTAATATTTTCTTGTTTGGTCTAAATCATTACCAGATATCTGGTATTGACCCTCTTTATTCCAGTCCTCTAATAGTTTATAAAAAGCGTCAATTTTAGTTAGGAAAGTTCTATCCAAAACGGTATTGATATGATCCACAATATTTCGTGAATCGATGAAAGTATAATCCCGTCCTACCCCATTGGTATAGGGAATAAAAATGGTACAAAATTTACTCAACTCACCGACTTTTCGTAAGGGGAACAGAGTAGTTCCACTAACTTCCCGTCCTTTATCTAAATGATTATATTCTTGTTCGCCTGTTGAAGAATTTGAATAAACGTTTGCCCCCAAATTACTTAGTGGTTCATAATTTTGTGTTGAATCAGAGTAAGTCATGTTTTCATACCAATACACTGCAACATTTCGTAACAGAGTAACTTCTTCAAAACCTCTCGGGCATTTATATGTAGAATTCTGAAATTACCAAGTCCTAGGCTGGTAATTTCTTTAGGTAATGGCTGTACCGCCTGTGAGAAAGGATCCCTTGGGGGTGATAGGCTGTGGAAAATAAGTAAAGTTAGCTCTCTTTTTTTTAGTTCACTGTTATCCCGTATGTCTAAGTTAATCCGAGTTAAAAGGCGGTGAGAAGCTGGTTCGTTCTTTTCTTCAAAGAAACCAGTATGAGAATGCCAATTCAATTTTCTATCAAATATATGTTGAGGTACCAACTCATTACCCGGACGGAAAAGACCTGAGAGATCATTTTCAAAGTAGTCGCCCTTTACCACAAACAGGTTCGTATATTCGCTAGAATATGCAATGATGGTATTGTTAACAGATAGGTGCTGAATTATGGGTTCCAAAATTTTAGTTGCTCTTGGCCAAACTTCATTCCAAATAGTATATTCTCCCATCAAGTAAATAACCCTATTCCCTTCAAGCCGTAAACTTTCACGAATAGTTCCATCACCATTAAGGAATTCGTAGGACAAACCGGTAATTAAGCTATCGTCTATTTGGATTTGAGGTGTTTGTGGATTTACAAAAATTCCCCCCTTGGAAACTGTACGCCTAGGCAAGGCGTTTTGCCAAGCAGAAGACATTTTGTCAATTGAACGAAAATCTTCCTGGGGAAAACTATGTTCCAATTCTATAATATAAGCAGCTTGTAATAGCGCGTTTCCTGCCTTACCAGCGGGAATGTAACTCAATTTATTTCCCCCATTTACGAACTAGATTTATAGGTTGATCCTAGTGAATCCTCAATTTTCCTTACTGTTTTCAGGTCATATTGGCAAGAGCCAGAAAACACGGAAAAATGACCTGATCTCCAGACCACTTCAACAACAATACATTTTGAGGAAGATGGACAAAGTGACCTTTTTTCTAACGTTGAACAATTTTCTCCTTACTATGTAGCTTGCCTTAACCCCTTTAATTGAGGGGTAACTCCAGTTCATAAAATCAAGTTATTTTAAAATTTCATCAAAAACTACAAAATCAGTAGGTCAATCTCAATCACCTACCAAATCCACCAGAATCGAATTTGTCCGACTAACAAGAAATATGCTATCACATATAGTTTTAAAAATAAAAAGTTGAATCGCCAACGAAAATTTTACTCACATCACACCCAATCTAAGACAATCATGAACGTGAAGTATCCCCACTACTTTCGAATTAATTTTTGGGTTGACAACAAAAAGGCAGGTTACTCCTTTGTCATTCATCAACGCCAAAGCCTCTTCGGCCAGAGAATCTGGAGAAATAGTAATGGGGTTTCTGGTCATCACTTCTTCTGAAGTTCTATTCAATAACCCATTCATATGCCTACGCAAGTCACCGTCTGTAATAATTCCCACCAGATTTCCTGTGGAAGAAACTATGCCTGCTACTCCGAACCCTTTCTTTGTCATGGTTATGAGTGTTTCATCCATAGGAGTATCTTTTTCCACCAGAGGGATATCAGAACCACCATGCATGATTGATTCTACTTTGGAAAGTCTTGCACCAAGTTGTCCTCCCGGGTGAAACTCGCGAAATGATTCTACAGTGAAATTTTTTGATTTCATAAGAGTAATTGCCAGTGCATCACCAAGGGCTAGAAGCATTACAGTTGAATTGGAGGGAACAACACCCGTTTTACAAGCTTCCCCTGTTCTGGGAAGGATTATCCCTACCGTGGAGTTTTTGACTAAAGTGCTGTCTCGAACACTTGCTACCCCGATGGTTGGGATTGAAAATCTCTTGGTATGGGAAATCAAATGAGCAAGTTCAGGTGTCTCCCCAGAGTTTGAAAAAATTAAAACCGTATCCCCATTGGCCAAAACACCCAGATCACCATGACTGGCTTCTGCCGGGTGAACAAAATGTGCTGGATTCCCGGTTGAAGAGAGGGTAGCAGCTATTTTTCTGCCAATGTGACCGGATTTACCCATACCAGCAACAATAATTTTTCCTTTTGTATTGATAAGAAGTTTTACTGCACTGGCAAAATCCTCACCCAACTGATCCAGTAATTGTGAAAGTGCCTGAATCTCGCTTTGAATTACGGATTTTCCTTGTTCAAGGTATTTTTCTTGGGTAGGCATTTTTCTCTCCTCAAGAAGACATCATCATCTCAAAAAGGCAATGTACCTTAATGAGCAAAAATATCGCCACTCCATCCCTCAATATCCAGTGCGACAATTGTTGGAAGAAAACTGAAGAGATTTTCTGCAAGGTGCATCCTTCCATCTCGAATTAACCTTTTATTGAGTTTTTCCTTGAGGGAATGAAGATAAAGAACATCAGAAGCTGCATATTCTATCTGTTCGTGGGAAAGATCCTCAACCCCCCAATCAGAAACCTGTTGTTCTTTGGACAATTCGATACCCAATAGATCCTGTACTAAAGCTTTGAGACCATGAGATTGAGCATTTGTGCGAGCCAATCGTGAGGCAATTTTCGTGCAGTAAACCGGCCCCACATCAACACCTAGATAATACAACAATGTTGCCATATCCGCACGGGCAAAATGAAATATCTTCAAAACATCTGGGTTGGACAAGAGAGAGGTCAGATTCGGTGCCTCACGTTGTTCCTTGTGGATTTGTACCAGGACTATTCTTCCTGATTCGCTCTTCATCTGCACAAGGCATAAACGATCTCTGAAGAGATTCAATCCCATGGTTTCGGTATCTATTGCCAGTATGGAACCTGATTCAAAATCATCAGGAAGGTCTCGCTGGTACAGTTCAAATTCCAATCCAATTACCTCTCATAGGATTTAAATAAATTGACAACAACAGAATCCACAAACTTTGAAGAAATATCCATCCTAAAACTAAGAATTCTTTAACATATTAAAAATAGTATTCAGAAAAAGACTCGAACGACTCCATATTTTCCTTGAGGAACACTTTCTTGCCTCATTGCTCAATAAATAATGTAGTACATAACAGGGGGAAATTATAGATCAATCGAACAGCCTGAGTTACTATATTATCTTTCAGATTGAATGGATTCTCATTAAAGACTTTCTAGACTTGATCAAAAAGGAATATCCACTGTCGTTCAACCCGCAGTAAGTGATAATGAAAATTCATAAATGTAAGTCGTAAAAAAAATAGTGTGTTCCAAAGATCATGCTTTCTTGGGCTGGATAGTTAGGTAGTCAGATTTATAAATTCCCGATAACGAAAAAAGGTCACCTGCATTCCTTAAACAAATAGATATTACGGTGTTTAAAAATACATATAGGTCTATAAATTTATAGTCGAAACTATTCATATCGTCTATTTTTATATAGACAAAAAATAGAATATAGTCTATATATAAATTGATAAATTGAATTAGATGTCCATAAATATGTGATTGATATGCGTGTAAAAGAGACTGTTAGAAGACAAATTGCCAGGCAAATAGATACTGTAGCCAGCTCAGCAGCGAACACTATCGCTATTCCATCTGAAGGCTGGATTGCTACGATGCGTAAGGCCCTTGGCATGACGGGAGTACAGCTTGGCAGGCGAATGGGACTCTCCGGAAAGCGTATTTCTCAGGTTGAGAAAGCCGAAATGGTTGGGGGCGTAACCCTTCGCTCAATGCAGAACTTGGCCGAAGCTATGGATGCAAATTTTGTCTATGTTATCCTTCCCAAAGAGGGCAACGTGCAAGATATAATCAAGTGCCAGGCCTATAAGAAAGCCAAGGCATTGGTTTCACGTGTCTCAACACATATGGCGCTCGAAAAACAAGCTCTTGGTGAGAGCCTAGAGCAGGCTGAAATAGAACGGCTCGTGGATGAACTCATCCGCAATCCTCCAGCAGATTTTTGGAAGAAAGAATGAGCAGTATAATCGGTGAAACGGATGGAACAACCCCACTTGGACCCGATGAAAGAGAGGGCTTAAAACACAAACATGTCAACACACGTGGTGAGTTGAATGAGCTTGAGCAGGTCAATATCCAATCAGGCCTTCTATGGCTCTCAAGGGCCCGTAATATAGATGTTTTGAGCGAAATTTTTATTCGTAGGTTGCATAAGAAAATGTTCGGTGACGTCTGGACTTGGGCCGGGACATTCCGTACCACTGAAAAGAACATTGGGATTGATCCAATTCAGATTGGTATGCAACTGAGAATACTTCTTGATGATGCGTGCTATTGGGTTGAGCATGAAACCTATAGACCTCTCGAAGCTGCGGTAAGGTTCCATCATCGGTTGGTCTATATCCACTGTTTCCCAAATGGAAACGGTCGGCATGCACGCTTCGCAGCTGATGCATTTCTAAAAAAGTGCTTTAAACATCCACCGATTAATTGGGCAAGTGGCTCTAATCCAGTGAAAAGAAATGAGCGAAGAGATGAGTACATAGCGGCACTACGAAACGCAGATAGAGGGGACTATGACTCACTGATGGTGTTCGTTGGCATTGATCGATGAGATTTAAACGAACGAAGTATTGAAAATTGCTTTTACAGTTAAAGTCTATTTCTCGAATAGGTGTTTCAAGTTTCTTGTGTTCAGAATCTGCAATACTTATCATAATAATAGACCAGTTTTGACACAAGTGAAGTCATCGGGAACATAACATGTGTGCCGATTGGGGCTGGAAAGTAAGCATATCCAATTGGTAAATATCATTGTAGGTAATTAAAATTTTTATAGCACAAACTTCATAACCAGGACATCGATTCCAAAAAATCTGGAGAAATTACGGGATTGAGTAATTTACAGGGAAATAAGCCAAGTGAATTTGGCGGCCTGGATGTAATGTATCCGAGATTTTTGGTGCCCAGAAGAGGACTCGAACCTCCACACCCTTTCGGGTACTAGTACCTGAAACTAGCGCGTCTACCAATTCCGCCATCTGGGCATTTGTGTAATGCAATAAATTATTGGGGAAAATTTTCCAAGTACAAAATTGCCAAAACGTCCCACATTTGGGTGGAGGGAGTTTAAAAACGAATGTTATACTGAAAAAAATTCAAATTATTCAATCAAATAATGGCTCTGGATAATTCTTATTCAAGAATATATTATTTAGGGAGTTCTAGATAGAGACTATATTTAGCCACAATCCGTAATTGAACGAGGTAAGATGACAAGAGTTGCTACTATATTTGGAGGCTCAGGATTTTTGGGTAGATATATAACCCAAAGATTGGCCGCCAGGGGTTTCCGAATCAGGGTCGCTGTAAGAAGGCCGAATGAAGCAGGCTTTGTCAGGATGTATGGCCCACCTGGTCAAATAGAGCCGATAATGGCCAACATTAGATACGACAATTCAGTTATTGAGGCTGTAAGGGGGTCTGATACGGTTATCAATTGCGTTGGTATTCTTAACCAGATAGGCAAGCAGAAATTTAACCAAATTCATGTCGATGCTGCCCAAAGAATAGCCCGATTCTCCGCGGAAACTGGTGTTGAAAAACTGGTCCATATTTCGGCCTTGGGATCAAATTCGGCAAGTCTAAGTATTTATGCACAGACCAAAGCTGCCGGTGAAGAAGCGGTCCTCCAGAATTTCCCGGACAGTACGATTTTTCGACCATCAGTTATTTTTGGCAACGAAGATGAATTTTTTAACAAGTTTGCTTCCATGGCAAGGCTTTCTCCGGTCCTGCCACTTCCGGGAGCCAGGACCAAATTTCAACCTGTCTTTGTTGATGATGTAGCCAAGGCCGTGGAAAAGGCAGTTTTTTCCCAGGAAATTAAGGGTATATATGAATTGGGAGGGGGTGAGACCCTTACCCTGCAGGAACTCATAGACCAAATGCTGGAAGTGATTCGTCGCAAAAGACTCGTTATACCGTTACCCCCTGAGCTTTGCTCGCCTCTTGGCTGGATTTTGGACATGGTTCAATTTGTCAGTGGAGGTTTGGTAGAAAACACCCTTCTTTCCAGAGACCAAATCAAGCAATTGGGAAGTGATAATATTGTATCTGGAAGCACACCAACATTTACTGATTTGAATATTGATCCAACTACTCTGGAAAGCGTTTTGGAAAACTATTTATACAGCTACCGTCCTGCAGGACAATTTACCGCTATTCATGAATCTTCCGAGTTAGTAAGGAAGAATCAGGATGTTCAGAACCACAATACGTGATTCATTTCAACTAAATGCCATCAGGAGGAGACCCAATCCCAAAATAATTCGATAGATTACGTAAGGGGTAAAGCTGGCAAATTGTAATAACCGTATCATGGTTGCCAGTGCACCCAGAGCCGAAACAAACGAAATTCCAATAACAATTAAGCTATCAGAAAGTTTGCCGGGCACAGGATTGTTTAACAGATCCAGACCTGTAAGAGTACCAGCAGCAATAATGGTGGGAATAGACATTAGCATGGCAACTCTAACGGCCTCTCCCCTGGAATATCCTAACAATCTTGCTCCTGAAATAACTATTCCAGACCTGGAAGTCCCGGGTATAAGTGAAAGGATCTGGAACAGACCAAGAACAGAGGCATGCCTGAAAGTAAAATTTTCGAGATCAAGATCCTTTTTTTTCATTCTGTCACAAGCAAAAAGTACCAACCCAAAAAACAGGGTAGTTGAACCAATTACAACCAGACTTCTGAACATGATACTCAAGTTCAGATGATAAATAATTAAACCCACTATTATAACAGGAATGGTTGCTAGTGAGAGGGTTAGAAACAACATTGAATTTTGGGTTCTGAATTTTCCTGTGCATACATCAAACAGTCCTTTGAGAATTCTTTTAACCTCACTCCAAAAATATACGACAACAGCCAACAGGGTTCCAATATGTGCCGCAACATCAATGATCAAACTCTGATCATCCCAATCGGTAAGCAGGGGGATCAGTACCAGGTGGCCTGAAGATGAAACTGGAAGAAATTCTGTAACCCCCTGAATGGTGGCTACAAGGATCAGATGAAAAACCAACATTCCTTTTTCTTTCTTTCGGTAGAGTTCAATTTAGGATAGCTATTCTTTACAGAAGGTGGGAAACTGACAAAATTCCAGACAGGTTGATAGTATAATCTCGTTTGGTTAGCGCCTATAAAAGAATTAGAGATTCCTGTCAAAGAAGCAAACCAGATTGAGAAAAATGGCTCTACAACAAATAAGAAAAAAGGTAATAACTAATGACATAAAAACAGGATAATCTTGTAATACAATTAATGAAATTATAATATATTGACAATATAGGTCATAATCACTGCCTTTATTTTCAATTTTATAAGCCTAATATTGTACCTCCTTAAAATTGTTGGAATTGAAAATATGTCCAAACTACCAATGCTGAATTTTGTTGAGGTGTCTTCGGAGATGCCCCAAAAAAGAACCAGGAATGAAAGACTTGGCGATTTTCAGGAAATTTATTGGGATTATCCTCCTGAAACTGCTGCAGTCCAGGCAAGCAGATGCTCCCAGTGCGGCGTACCATATTGTCAAACCCATTGCCCGCTTCACAATAACATACCGGATTGGTTGAAATTGTCAGCCGAAGGAAGGTTGAAAGAAGCTTATTTCCTCAGCCAGGAAACAAACACCTTCCCTGAAATATGTGGTCGGATTTGCCCTCAGGACAGACTTTGTGAAGGAAATTGTGTTATTGAACAGGCTGGGCATGGCACTGTAACTATCGGTTCAATCGAAAAGTACCTCACCGACCTTGCCTGGGAAAAAGGGTGGGTTGAAGCAATTAATCCATCCAATGAGTATGAATTTTCTGTTGGCATCATTGGCGCCGGACCTGCTGGCCTTGCAGCTGCTGATGTTTTAAGACGAAATGGGATAAAGGTAGATATTTACGACCAGCATGATCGGCCGGGAGGATTGTTAACCTACGGGATACCGGGATTTAAGCTGGAAAAATCCGTAGTCATGAAAAGAATAGAACAACTGGTTGACGGAGGAGTGGATTTTCGCCTGAACTGCCGTGTTGGGAGAGATATTCCCTTTCAGGAAATCAGGCAAAAATACGATTCTGTTATTGTAGCTACCGGTGTTTACAATTCCCGCGATATAAAATGTCCAGGGATTGGACTTGGCGGCATTGTACAGGCCATAGACTATCTGACGGCTTCAAATCGCAAGAGTTTCGGTGATAGGGTTCCCGATTTCGATACTGGAATCCTCAATGCTGATGGCAAAAGAATTGTTGTTATCGGTGGTGGAGATACAGCCATGGATTGCGTGCGTACTGCTGTTAGACAGGGAGCAAAATCCGTCAAATGCTATTACCGAAGGGACAAGGAAAACATGCCTGGATCCAGAAGAGAGGTTCAGAATGCTGAGGAGGAGGGTGTTGAGTTTATTTGGCTAACATCTCCCAGAGGTTTTTCAGGAAAGGATAGTGTAACGAGGGTTTTGGCAACAAAAATGAGGCTGTCGGACCGGGATGCCACTGGTAGAAGAAAACCTGTCCCCATCCCTGGTGGAGATTTTGACGAAGAGGCTGACTTGGTCATTAAGGCCTTGGGCTTCGAACCGGAAAATCTACCGCATGAGTGGAATACACCAGATTTACAGGTAACGGGCTGGGGGACTTTAAAAACCAACTTCAGAACTCACGAAACCAGCCTACCCGGGGTTTATGCAGGTGGTGATATCGTCAGGGGAGCAAGTCTGGTTGTATGGGCTATCAGGGATGGTCGTGAAGCTGCTGAAACGATACTCAAACAGTTTCGTGATACCTTGCTTGATCGTGCTGCGTAAAAATACCTTGGAGGATCGAAGGTAATACAGGTTAGTTTTTTTAGCTGGAAATAAAGATGAAAAAGGAAAAAGCAGAAATTTATTTGCGAGAAAGAGATACCAAAGAACGAAGAGCTCTCGGCGGGTTGTATCGAAAAGAAGATGAACATGATGCCTGCGGGGTGGGTTTGGTTGTTTCTATTGATAACAAACCTTCAAGAAGAGTTGTTGAATACGGAATTATGGCGCTTAAAGCTGTCTGGCACAGGGGAGCTGTTGATGCCGACGGCAAAACCGGTGATGGAGCAGGTATCGGTACTCAAATCCCAAGGGAATTTTTTCGTAAGCAGATCAGACGTACAGGGCATGAACCCGAGGAAGAAAAAAGACTGGCTGTTGGCATGGTATTTTTGCCTAGAACAGATTTTGGTGCTCAGGAAACTTGTCGAACAATCGTTGAGGCAGAAATTCTGGATATGGGGCACACGATTTATGGCTGGCGGCATGTCCCGGTAAACACGAGTGTTCTGGGAGAAAAAGCCAGCTCCACCAGGCCGGAAATTGAGCAGATACTCATTGCCGATGGTCATAACCAGACGGAAGAAGAATTTGAACGTAATTTATATATCATACGGAGGCGGATTGAACGGGCTGTTAATGAGGCCCAAATCAACGACATGTACATTTGTTCCCTATCCGGAAAGACAATTGTCTACAAGGGTATGATGCTGGCCGAACAGGTGGCAGAATTCTATCCCGACCTTAGGGATCCTGATTTTACATCGGCTTTTGCCCTTTATCATCAAAGGTACTCAACCAATACTTTCCCTCAATGGTGGCTTGCCCAACCCTTTCGAATGATGGCCCACAATGGGGAAATCAACACGCTGAAGGGTAATCTGAACTGGCTAAAAAGTCATGAAATCAAAATGGTTTCAGAAAGTTTTGGTGATTTTGAGGAGGATATCAAACCTATCGTACCCCAGGGGTCATCAGATTCTGCAGCTCTGGATGCTGTTTTTGAGGTCATGGTGAGAGCTGGCAGAAATGCCCCCATGACAAAATCCATACTGGTTCCCGAAGCATGGTCCAAAAAGCAGGATTCTATGCCTGAGGAGTGGCGGGACATGTATCATTATTGCAACGCAATTATGGAGCCATGGGATGGACCAGCTGCCTTGGCCATGACGGATGGGAGATGGGTGGTGGCGGGTGTCGATAGGAATGGATTAAGGCCTTTCCGCTATACGGTTACCAAGGATAATCTTCTGATTGCCGGTTCAGAAACCGGTATGGTTCCTCTTGATGAAATGGATATTGTTGAAAAGGGAGCATTAGGACCAGGTCATATGGTTGCGGTAGACTTGCAGGAAAACAAGCTTTATCGGGACCATGAGCTTAAAGGAAAACTTGCCAAAAGCCAGGCTTTCGGTGAGTTGACGGACAAGATTGTAAAACTTGACGAACATTTGGAGGATGTCCCCGAGAAAACTCTCTACTCCGGTGATGAGTTGAGGCGAAGGCAGAGTATGGCAGGATTAACCCTCGAAGACATTGAGGCAATTCTGGTTCCCATGGCCGAAGAAGGAAAAGAGGCGGTTGCCTCAATGGGAGATGATACACCACCAGCAGTATTATCAGAACTATATCGACCAATGAGTCATTATTTCAGGCAAAATTTCAGCCAAGTTACCAACCCACCAATCGATTCCCTACGCGAGAGTAGGGTTATGAGCCTGATAACCCGTTTTGGCAACCTAAATAATGTTCTGGATGAAAAAACGGATTCAGTTGCTACGGCCTACCTTGAATCTCCTGTTCTCAGCAATGCCATGTTTGATGCAACAATGGAATTTTTTGGGGAGGGAGTTTCAGAAATTGACTGCACCTTTGACCCCGATGATGGCCCCAAGGTTCTGAAAAAATATCTGCACAGGGTTTTGAAGGAAGCAGAAGACAAGGTATGTTCAGGGTTTTCGCACTTGGTATTGACAGATATGAATCAAGGACCTAACCGTATTCCAATGCCCATGATACTTGTTACAAGTGCTGTTCATAGTTGGCTAACAGCCAAAGGATTACGAACGTTCACCACCATCAATGTCAGATCGGGTGAGTGTCTTGATGCCCATTATTTTGCTGTTCTTATCGCCTGTGGAGCGACCACGGTTAACGCCTATCTTGCCCAGGATACCTTATCCGACAGGATTGAAAGAAACCTTTTAAATGATACCCTGGAAGGTGCGGTTGACAAATTCAGGGAAGCCATTAACCAGGGTTTGCTCAAAATCATGTCAAAAATGGGGATTTCTGTCATCTCATCCTATCGGGGAGGACTAAACTTTGAAGCTATCGGATTATCCCGTGCGATGGTCACAAAATATTTTCCCGGTATGCCAAGTAGGATTTCAGGCATAGGTCTGAAGGGGTTGCATAAAAAACTGGTCGAACAACACAGGAAAAGCTGGGAAACAAATCTGGGCATATTACCCATCGGTGGATTTTATAAACAAAGGAATTCCGGGGAAGCACATGCCTGGCAAGCCAGAGGCATGCTATTGCTTCAGACTGCCTGTGATCAGGACAGATATGACCTTTGGAAAGAATACTCAAAAACCATGAGAAATGGCCCCCCTTTGAATTTAAGAGATCTTCTTAAAATTTCTGAGAACGAGCAAAAGGTAGGTTTGGATAAAGTTGAATCCATCACATCGATCAGGAAAAGATTTGTTACACCTGGAATGTCTCTGGGTGCTTTAAGTCCGGAAGCTCACAGAACTCTGAATGTTGCCATGAACAGGATTGGCGCCAAGTCTGATTCGGGTGAAGGAGGTGAAGATCCAGCTCATGCGACTCCTGATGCCAATGGGGATAATCCCTCGGCAAGGATCAAACAGGTGGCTAGTGGCAGGTTTGGAGTAACTGCTGAATATCTGAGTAATTGTGATGAACTGGAAATCAAAATAGCGCAAGGCGCCAAGCCCGGAGAGGGCGGTCAACTCCCTGGCATGAAAGTAACAGCTCTGATTGCCAAACTTAGGCATTCAACGCAAGGAGTTTCGTTGATTTCTCCACCACCTCATCATGATATCTACTCAATTGAAGATCTTTCTCAACTGATCTATGATCTAAAACAGATTAACCCCCTGGCAAAGGTATGTGTTAAACTGGTTTCTTCTTCTGGGATCGGAACCATTGCAGCTGGGGTGGCGAAGGCAAAAGCTGATGTAATCCTAGTCTCAGGCCATTCAGGAGGTACTGGTGCATCGCCGGCAACTTCAATCAAATATGCCGGTTTGCCATGGGAGATTGGGTTAGCTGAGACCCATCAGGTTCTAACCCTGAACAATCTACGAGACAGGGTAATTCTCCGAACTGACGGAGGTCTCCGAACAGGAAGAGATATAGTCATAGCAGCGCTATTGGGCGCTGAAGAGTATGGTATTGGGACGGCAGCCCTGATATCAATGGGGTGTCTTATGGTTAGGCAATGCCAATCCAATACTTGTCCCGTCGGAGTTTGTACTCAAGATGAGAGGTTACGGGAAAAGTTCACGGGAGAAGTTTATAAGGTTGTCAACTTAATTACCTTTTATGCTAGGGAAGTCAGGGAAATCCTCGCTGAGTTGGGGCTGAGATCCTTGGATGAGATAATCGGACGAACGGATTTGTTGTATCAGGTATCCAAGGGATCTGATTATTTGGTCGATTTGGATCTTAATCCTCTGTTGGTCAAAGTTGATGATAATATTAGGGTCGGTAAAAGATCCGAAAAGTTAAGAAATGAAGTGCAGGAATCCCTTGATGCCGAAATTCGAACTGATGCCAGCCCGTTCCTTGAAGAAGGGGAAAAGATGCAACTTTCCTATAATGTCCAAAACACCCAGAGAACAATTGGAGCGAAAACATCGTATAGGATTGTAAAGCGGTTTGGTATGAACAATTCACTCCAGCCTGATCATCTGACTATAAACCTTACAGGTTCAGCAGGGCAGTCCTTGGGAGCATTCATTGTCAATGGGCTGAAAATTGTCATTTTTGGTGATGCCAACGACTATGTCGGGAAAGGGCTTTCCGGCGGAACGATTGTTGTCAGACCTCCCAATTCTTCCAATTTGATTGCCGCTGACAATACCATTATCGGAAATACAGTCCTTTATGGTGCCACCAAAGGGAAAATGTTTGTTGCCGGGAGAGCAGGTGAAAGGTTCTGCGTAAGAAACTCAGGTGCGATTGTCGTTGTCGAGGGGTGTGGAGCCAATGGGTGCGAATATATGACTGGTGGTACTGCTGTGATCCTTGGAACCATAGGAATTAACTTTGGTGCGGGAATGACAGGTGGGATGGCTTATCTTTATGATAAGGATGGTAAAGCCCAGCAAATGATAAATTATGATTCTTTGGTTGCCTGTCCAGTTTCAGTACCCTATTGGAAGGATCAACTGTTCGATTTAATAACAGAACATGTTCGGGAAACAGGAAGTGTTTTAGGTAACCAAATATTGAACAATTGGGAAGTTGAAGGAAATAAGTTCCTCCAGATCTGTCCAAAAGAAATGCTGTCGAGAATTCCGGTATCAATTACTGAGTTCGAAAGCCAATTGATAGCCTAGAAGGGATTTTGGTCTAAATTCCCATTATCCCTTTAGGGACGGTACATCAAAGCTCAGCTGAATCTCTTAAAACCAGGTAGCTGTTTTTTCTTGATTCCAATCGGGATCTATCTCGTTGAGTAAATATCTGAAAATAGAGAAAAACCAAATAGTGTGTTCATAATGACACAGTTTTCAAATAAAATTTTATATATAAGTAAAATTTTTTTTGTAATTAGTTTTTGTTATTGCTATATGCGACTCGATCGCCTTACCTCCTCCCTTTTTTGGTGATTAAATTAAACGGCCTTTCTTATTTTTGAAAGGTCGTTTTTTTTAAGGTTTCAGGTAGCTATAGTTTTACGAGCCGACGAACCAAAGAACTGCAATTGACGAGTTATCATCACTCGCTACGATAGTAAAGCATAGTGGTGTGGCGTGATTCGGCAAAAAACAGCCATCTGGAAATCAATATTCCCACAAATGTAAAACAGAACAACAAAATCAGGACAGGGGTAACAAACCAAAGTTCTGGGTCAATAAATACAAGACTGTAAAGTATAGCTGGAACAAGCAAACCGGTCACCGCCGCAATTCCTCTAAGATAATGGGACTTTCTCCTGGAGAGCCTATATCCCATCTCCCTTGTGAGGTAGTTATCTCCCATATGAGGGGGTTCGAAAGGTTTTACAGTGCCGAATTTACCTAATCGGGTTGCGGTTCCAACACTTGAGCCCCCCATTCCAATTTGGTCCCTTCTTAAACACCACAAGATCCATATTACCCAGCCCCCGACAAGCAGTGCGGGGTTTAGAAATGTGATTTCCCAATGTATAAGCTCCGGTATGAAACTAAAAATAAAAGTGCTTCCACCAACCAGGGAAAAACCAAGATAGACAAGGGGGGTCAAAAACGTATTCCAAGCTGGAACAGACTTCAACTGGGTATAAATCATGGCGGTGGAATACACGGTTATCAATGAAAGCAAGGAAATAAGCCAGGAAAGGATAAGTACACCCGTTTCAGAAAGATCGAAATATCGAAGTGCTGTGTACAGAGAAATACATCCCAATGTTAGAATGGAAAGAATTCCCTCCCTTGAAAGCCATGATGACTTCCATTGAGACAAGGCTCGAACAGCCCTTGTGGGCCTTCGAAGATGAAAAAGGGAACTAAGTAATCCAATGCTAGCCCAACCGAAGGCAAAGATTCCAGCAAAAACGGCTGATTGGGAGTTGGCACCATGTCCCAGTACCCCTAACCAGAAACTTATTCCAAATCCAACACCAGAAAAGGTAGAAAAGACTATTATAGATACAGCCGGGTGCAATTGTCTGCCTAGTTTCTTTTGAGAAGGTTATCAACCCAGGAAAGGATTCCACCTGATTTCCGGGATGCGAGGGACGCGAGGTTAAAGTCAGGACTTCCCAGGTCTTCAACTCCATATCTTTCAATCGGAAGAAGGTATTGATTAACGGGTTTTGTTTCCTGTTCAGGCATAAGATCAACAGCTTCTCTTTGAGATACCAGTTTGGATACCTCTGATTCAGGGTCCGAAAGGTCTCCAAAAAACCTGGCGTTGGTTGGGCAGGTTCTGACACAGGCTGGCTCCCTGTCCTCTTCAGGTAAGTTTTCGTTGTAGATTCGATCTACGCACAGGGTACATTTTTTCATAACACCTTCCGAGGGGTCCATCTCACGTGCCCCGTATGGACAGGCCCATGCACACAATCCACACCCCATACATTTCGACTCATCAACTAGGACTATCCCATCGGAAACCCGTTTATAGGAAGCACCGGTGGGGCAAACCGTGACACATGGGGCATCATCACAATGCAAACAGCTTTTGGGAAAGTGAACAAGTCCACTCATTTCTTCTTTTTCGGTTTCAAAACTGTGAATCCTGTTTAGCCAGACTCCCGAGGGATCATCTCCGTAAGGAGATTCATCAGCCAAAGGAGCACCGTAACCACTAGTATTCCAAGCCTTGCAATTGGTTACACAGGCATGGCAACCCACACATACATCCAGATCAATGACCAGACCAAGTTTACGTTCGGTGGAATGAGGAAGTGAGGTCATCCAGTCCACTCCTTGCCATACCGAAGCATTGAAGGAACCGGTTCTGAATTTGGTGGAACCTCTTGAGACTTGAATTCAGGATAGATGCCTTCTTCTTCCTTCGCTTTCCATATTTTTACCTTGAGATCATACCAGGCTGCCTGACCTGTTATAGGGTCGGAATTTGCCCAACGATGTCCATCAGGTTGTTCGGGTAAAAGCTCAGAAATCAAATGGTTAAGCAAAAACCCTCTAGTAACTTCCGGAGAATCAGGAGATAGATTCCATGCTCCTGAACGCTTACCTATGGCATTCCAGGTCCAAAGGGTATTGGCATTAACCGCCTTCATTGGTTTAACCTGAACTCTAATCCGGTTGGTAGGCGATTCCACCCAAACCCAGTCATCCTCTCGTAGGTTTTCCTTTTCGCATATTGATTCTGGAACAAATAGTCTGTTCTCTGAATGGATTTGGCGGAGCCAAGGATTTAATGACCCCCAGGAATGGTACATGGCCATTGGTCTTTGGGTTATAGCTGAATAAGGATAATCTTCTTCTGATATATTCCCGGGTGGGTACCAGGATGGGAAGGGATCAAATGATTCAATAATTCGATTTTTCAATTCCTCTGGTGGCTGATTTGAGCCATACCCCTCACCTGCCAATTGGAATTTGCGCAATGTCTCGGAATAGATTTCCAGCTTGAAGGGGTTTGGGGAATCATAAAAACCCATTGAAACAGCCCATTCCTGATAATCTTGGTTAACGTGTTTGAAAAAAAGTGCTCTTTCAGGAATGTTAGTTGACCAGAAACTTCCATTTTCAATATATCTTTCTATTTGGTCAGGATTAGGTTCACCTCTTCCTATTTTATCACCGTTAATACCTCGCCATCCAGCTAGGGGACCAATCCCTTTTTTTCTTTCATGGCCTGCTAGATAATGGGCATAATCGTTCCATTTCGGTTCGTTATTGTCGGTAACAAACCCTGGAAGTTTCAATCGACCTCCTAATTCCAGCAGTACATCTTGAAAAGGTCTGACATCCCTGGTTAATTCAACAACTGGATACCTGATGGCATCTGCAACCAAATCTGGTTCACCTATGGGGCGATCAAGTAATGATATTCCATCGTATCTTTCGAAATAGGTTGTATCTGGAAGCACCAGGTCGGCAAAAGAGGTCATTTCCGAAGAAAAAGCATCGGAAACAATAATCTTGGGAATCTTGTAAGTTCCATCAGGATGCTTGGCAGTTAAATCCCTCATGGCAGAAGGGGTATTCATGGATGAATTCCAAGCCATATTGGCCATGTACAAGAATAGGATTTCAATTGGGTAGGGATCTCCAGCAGCTGCATTAGATATAACTGAATGCATCATGCCATGAGCAGCGAGTGGGGCTTCCCAGGAATAAGCCTTGTCGATCCTTTGTGAGGTGCCGTCCGTGTCAACCAGCAGATCTTCGGGACCTTTAGGATATCCCAGGGGGGGACCAGATAAAGGAGTATTCGGTCCTTCGTATTTTGCTGGAGAGGGGTGAATACTGTAGGGTTTTGGATATGGCGGCTTGTAACGTGTTCCTCCAGGGGCATCAATGGTTCCAAGAAGTATCTGGAGCAAATGAAGAGATCTGCAGGTTTGAAATCCATTGGAGTGGGCTGAAATTCCTCGCATGGCATGGAGAGCAACCGGTCGTTTTTTTATTGTCTTGTGTTCCTTGCCATAAATATCCCGCCAGGGGTGGGGGATTTCAACTGATTGTTCTATGGCAACCTGGTATAGCTCCCGTGCCAATCCCTGAATTACAGAGGCAGGGATTCCCGTTTTCTTACTTACATTTTCAGGTAGATATTGGGATTGGAGATAATTTTCTACCATCAGGTTGAAGACTGTTGTAGCCTTCGTTCCATCAGAGGTTTCGATGGATTCTGACAAAAGGGGTTGAGTGCCAAGGTCAAGATGCGAGGTCAGTTTCTTGGAAAAACTGTCCACAACGAGTGGGTTCCCCTGGTCATCTCTAACGAACAACCCTTTATTTGGACCTTTGGATATATTAACCAGCCAAGAGGCATTGGTATGGTATCGCAAACTTTCGATATCAATACAACCAGACCTGAGCAATTCCCCTATTATAGCAATAACGAGTAATCCATCTGTACCTGGATTAATACCTATCCAGGTATCGGCAATTGCTGAATAGCCGGTTCTTACCGGGTTAATTGAGATAATCTTACCCCCATTCCTTCGTATGGCCGAAAGGCCCATTTTTATGGGATTTGAATCGTGATCCTCGGCTACCCCAAAAAGCATTACCAATTTACACTCATCCCAATCAGGTTGGCCAAACTCCCAGAAAGAACCGCCTATGGTATAAATACCACCAGCAGCCATGTTGACTGAACAAAATCCGCCATGAGCAGCATGATTGGGAGTGCCATACTGTTGAGCCCACCATCCAGTGAGTGATTGGCTCTGGTCCCTACCAGTAAAGAAAGCCAACTTTCTAGGATCTTCGGACCTTACTTTCTCCAGCCAACCTGTGGCCAAAGTCAAGGCTTCATCCCAGGAAATGATCTTGAACTTTCCTTCTCCCCTTTCTCCTACTCTGAGTAGGGGAGCGTTTAACCTTGAAGGTGCTTCCAGGTGTAGCATTCCGGTAGAACCCTTGGCACAAAGGACACCACGATTTACCGGGTGGTCCTTATTGCCCTGGATAAATCTAACCCTTCCATCCCTAAGGTGAACGTCTATACCACATCGACAAGCACACATATAGCAAGTGGTTTTTTTTATCTCATCTGAGACAGTAGGTGAAGGATTAAGGTAGGTCTCAGACATAGAAAAATCTTTTCAAAACAACTTCCTTACAAAAATCTTTTCAAAGAAATCAATAATTAATTGATTCCTTAACACAAATAAGAAAAATAATTTTTCAATCCTTGTTTTTCTGCAATGCAGCATTAAATAATTCGACATCATCAATTACACTTAAACCAACCGTTATTACATAGTAATTAGGACATCAAAATGACAGAACATTATACCCTTCCCCAATTTTCTGAAAACTTAAGCATGGCAGAAGAAATAAATAAGAGTTTGATTCAACTCTCCCTTTCCGTAGCTGAAAGAAATGCGGAATACTCCAGAAATATGAATCAGGAGCTGGTTGATGGCTTTGGAAAAGTGGTTTCAGATTTCCATAATCCTGAGCTACTATCTCAAGCAATGGTCAGTATAGTTTCAACAAGCAGTGGTGCAACAGCAAATTACCTCAAGAATTCTTTAGAATTGATTCAAAAGGTACAAAAGGAAACCATTGATATCTTTATGGGGGATATCAAAGTTGAAGCAACACCTGAAGTCGAAATTATTGAAAAGCCCAAACCAAAAGTACCAACCAGAAAGGTTAAAAAGACTTTGAAGGAAGAACCTGCTGCCTAATTAATTCGGTTTTACTAAATTTGTCCTTCCCCTGATTCTCAGGGGAGGGAAGTTTGTGTTCTGTTTTCAATTTATCAGAACATTATCTTGTTTTTCACCTGAAATGGCTTGAAATTCACCCCTTTATTTCGCTAATTAAAAAAACGTCTTTCAGATTGTATCTCTGGTCAGGAAAAAACCAGAGTACTACTTGCTGTATTCAGTCTGAAATAAGTAATAGTGCGAAATGGAACATTCCTACATTCTTTACCATTATCCTCTCTCGCCCTTTTGTCGTAAGGTCCGCTTGGTCTTGGCAGAAAAGAGGATTGATTTTACCTTGAGGGAGGAAAGATACTGGGAGAAACGAATTGCCTTTCAAAAACTAAATCCTTCCGGCAAGGTACCGGCCCTTAGAAACGGGATGGAAGTATTTGCAGATAGTCAGGCCATCTGTGAATATATTGAAGCTATCGCTCTGGATAATTCCGTTTCGCTGATTCCACAGGACCCGAAAGAGCAATGTGAAATGCGTCGATTAATTTCTTATTTCGATGAGAAATTTAACCAGGAAGTGACCTCTGTTCTGGTTTTTGAAAGGATGTTGCGAAGAATTCAGAAGAAAGGCTCACCCGATGAAAGACGGGTAAAATATGGCTTGAATAATCTAAAATACCATGCGAAATATCTAAAGTTTCTAATATTGCATAGGAGATGGGTCGCTGGAAACAAATTAACCTTGGCGGATTTCGCTGTTGCTGCTCATCTTTCCTGTCTTGATTATGTGGGGTATATTGACTGGCATCAGGAGGATTTTGCTGAAATAAAAGGTTGGTATTCGAGAATCAAATCAAGGCGAGCATTCAAACCCATTTTATCCGATCATATACCTGGTTATTTTCCCCCGATCCATTATGCGAATGTAGATTTTGATTGATCTGAAGCAAGAATTAAAACAACTGGCCTTAAAGGAAGGCTTTGAAGCCGTAGGAATTTGTTCACCAGATTCCATTCCCCAAGTAAAACCCAGATTGCAACATTTCCTTTCCTCCAATTATCACGGAACAATGGATTGGATGAAAAAAAGATCGGAATGGAGAAGTAATCCCCATGGTTTGTGGCCCGAAGCCCGTTCAATAATCATGCTCGCAGATTCCTATTCTCAGGAACCCAATTCCCTTGAAAACCTCAAGGAAGTGGACAAAGGTACAATTGCCCTCTATGCCCGAAATAAAGACTATCATAATTTAATCAAAAAAAGATTGAAAAGGATTGGAAGGTGGCTTATTCAGCAACAAAGTCACGCTGAAATCAAAGTCTTTGTTGATACTGCTCCAGTGATGGAAAAACCCTTGGGGCAAGCTGCCGGAATCGGATGGCAAGGCAAACATACAAATTTGGTCAACAGGAAAATTGGTAACTGGTTTTTCCTGGGTGCTATATTCACAACGATTGTAATAACTCCCGATGAGCCAGAAAGTGACCATTGTGGTAGCTGTCGCAGATGTCTGGATATTTGCCCTACCAATGCTTTCCCAGAACCGTACCAGCTGGATGCAACAAAGTGTATTTCCTATTTGACTATTGAACATAAGGGGCCAGTACCGGAAAATCTACGTAAGGGCATTGGAAACAGGATTTTTGGTTGTGATGATTGTCTGCAAGTCTGTCCCTGGAACAAATTTGCCAAGTTAGGGAGTGAAACGAGGTATCATGCAAGAAAAGAGTTGGAGTCCCCATCCCTAAAGAAATTGGCATGCTTGGATGATGTACAATTCAGAGAAATGTTTCGAGGGGGGCCGATCATTCGGATTGGCAGGAACAGATTTGTAAGAAATGTCCTATACGCCATCGGAAATTCCAACCTCAGGGATCTATTACCGGTGGTCGTTAAGCTAAGGGCAGACCCGGACCCAATTGTTGCCGATGCCGCACATTGGGCTGAAAAGCAATTAGCTGAATGCTGAACCTTCACCCTTTACATTCAATCCGGCACTCTAGTTAAACAGGTTGTCTATGAATCATCTACTTTGCTTTGGTTGTGGTTATAGTTCTACGCAAACCGCCAAAGAACTTTTGTGTTGCGGGAATTGGAGAGTTTCAGGGACAACCAGGTCTATTAGCTCAAGAAATATATTGGAGCAAAACGGGATAAAGGGCATAATTTGGCCAGGAGAAGATCTTGATGAAGTCATGAGAGCCTCGACTCATTGGCTGGTTTCAATCCCTCCAAAGCAGGGAAATGATGTAGTTATTGAGTATTTGGAACAGGTTCCAAAGGCTCAAATTGCCAATCTCAGATGGATTGGGTATTTTTCAACTACAGCTGTTTATGGTGATCATGGAGGTGACTGGGTTGATGAAAGTACATCCGTTAGCCCAACCACTGAAAGGGGTAGATATAGAGTAAAGGCAGAAATTGCCTGGGGGAATTTTGCTGAACAGTTAGGCGTACCGCTTTGTATCTTTCGGTTGGCTGGTATTTATGGACCGGGTAGAGGTCCCTTGGAACAGCTTAGAAAAGGTAACAGGCGAAAAATAATCAAACCAGATCAATATTTTAACCGGATCCATGTTGAAGATATCGCTGGTGCTGTCACCAAAGCCATATCCAGCCCGGCTTCCACTGGTATATTCAACCTTTGTGACAATCTTCCCGAACGGTCAGACAAGGTAATCGATTACGCTGCGGAATTACTGGAACTCCCCAAACCCCAAGGGATCAAAGTTGAGGATGCAGTACTCAGCGAAATGGCGCAAAGTTTCTACTCTGAATCCAAAAAAGTCAGGAATCAAAGACTGACACAGGTTTTGGGATACAGTCTCAAATATCCCGACTACAAAAAAGGTCTGGGCGGTTAACCCAAGTCTTTAGGGAACCTAACCTAATGAACTACCTGGACAATTTGTCCAGGTAGTTTTAGAAAGTGATTACTTAAATGCGACCGCAAGCAGAGCAACCAAAAGGAGGGTTAGCATGTTAAAACCGCCACCTCCTTCAGAGGGATCCTCTACCTCTGGTTCCATCATTTCAGGATCAGCAGCCATTTCGTCTGAAGTATCAGCATCATCCAACCCCCCAGCGTTGGCACCAAATGCCAATCCCGAAAGTGCAACTGCAAGAACCAGTTTTTTCATACAAGCCTCCAAAATATTTATTAAATTATAAGCATACAAACTTTTCCAAGTAAATTGTTTGCCATACATAAAGTCAAGAATACAGATTAAAATAAAAAAAATCAAACCACCTTCCAACTTTTTTGGTTAAATCAAACTACCAGATATCACTTTCCAAGCCAAACCTCAATTGGTTTTGTTCAGTAGCGTATGTTATTGAACCCAACTCCTGAAGATGTTCCCCATTATTCAAATTTAAACCATGATGTTCAAGGTATTAGGTTTTAAATGAGGAGTACTTGGGTACCAATTTCAGCCAGGTCGAAAAGTCTCGCGATATCCTCGTTATAAAGCCCTATACATCCTTGGGATGCACGTCGTCCAATTTTCCTAGTATCATGGGTACCGTGAATTCGGTAATATTGCCAGGAAAGATATAAGGCATGTGTTCCCATCGGATTATCTGGTCCTGGTGGCATGTATTTGGGCCAATCAGGGTTTCTTGCCAACATTTCCTGAGTGGGTGTCCAACTGGGGTTTTCCTTCTTGTTTATCACTTCGGTATATCCCAGTCTGGTTAATTCCGGTGTCAACGGAACACTGATAGGGAATAAATGATAGATGGTTTCACCCTCCGACCAATAATGCAATACCCGATTCTGGGTGTCTGCAAGGATGGCACCATGCTTCAGGTTGGAAAAATAATCTTCCCAAACTTCATATCGGAAACCGGATATGTTTCTGAGTCTTCTTTGGGCGAGAACACCTTCTCCTCCAAGCAGGGCAACACCGAAACCGGCACCGAGAGATTTTCCAAAATTTCTTCTGCTGATTAAACTGCTCATAACCGTATTTCTTCTCAATCAATGATGTTGAGATGGATTATCCTTATTTTTTAACCTTCAATCAATAGGAATCGCACCCAAAATAAGGTAAATTTTTTGTTAATGTTTAATATGTATTCTAAATACAACCATTTTTGGATATTTTCAAGGATGTAAACACCAATCACTTTGGATAATCAACTAGGTACCTAAATTGAAAAATTTATTCTTCAGGACAGTATTATTTGTTTCTACTGTTGGTTTTCTGGCAGCTTGTACAACCGACCTTGGCAATCTTCCCAGGGATGACAGCAATTACAATCCCAAGATATATCGCATTGATAATAGACAGGCGAGGTTAATACCTGGACGCATGCTTGAAGCAATAAACAATGTCAGAGTTTCCACTGAAACCACGCGATTACGATATTCATCAGAACTCAACGCGGCTGCATTTACCCATGCAAGGGATATGAGTTTCCAAAATCGTCCCTGGCATTTCGGGTCCGATCGATCATCACCTGTCACAAGGGTTAGCAGAGCAGGTTATGGTGGTGATCTGATTGGGGAAAACATTGCTGAGTCTTTTGAAGTACCTCTGGATATTTTGGGAGCTTGGTTGACTGAGGAGGATTCCCGTCAAAATATCCTGGACCCCCAGGCAAGGAGAATGGGTATAGGGTGGCACCAGGATAGTGATGGGAGGATCTGGTGGGTTATGCTGGTAGGAACCTAGGTTTGGTACGTTCATCACTTGTCCGTGAATCCAAACTGTCAGGTGAAGTACTGTACCCCTGCACAAATTATGTATCCGTCGGGATCCCGAAAATAGACTTCTCTCATCCCATACCACTGATCAATTGGTCCCTTGATTAAGGCTTTTTTTTCCAACTTTCCCAATACATTATCAGGATTAAGGCCTCGAAGATAGATTGTAGAGGTTGATTTCAAATCAAACTGGTCCCCAAATACAGGTAATTCTGCCATGAGGCTTCGCTTGTCCTGTAACATTAATTCAGCTTGCTCGTTCACAAGCGATCCGAAAACTGCTTGGTGTGGGTCATTTGTATCATTCCTGTCGGAATCCACCATAAAGGCAACATCGAAATCAAGGATTTCCGTGTAAAACCTGTGTGAATTAGCAAAATTTGAGACCATCAAATTAGGGCAAAGATTTACAACCACGCTATCCTCCTCATTCAGGCAGATTGACGGTGAACACGTCACGCAATCTATTCGTAAATTATTATTGGAGTTCCGACGTCAACGACTTTATACAGATATTCGATCTCGGTATTGGTTACTGCGATGCATCCCCTAGTCCAATCTTGCCTTGCCGGAATGGTACCATTATTGGGAAGGCCATGAATCATGATATCTCCACCAGGAGAGTATCCCTTACTCAAGGCCTGTCTCCTGTCCTGCGTATTGGGATAGGAAATACCCAAGGATAGATGGAAAGAACTGTAGGGGTTCTTTCGGTCAATGTAATAACGACCATGTGGGGTCTTGCCATCACCTTCCCTGTATTTGTGTCCCACTGGACTGAAACCCAAACCGATATCCATGGTACGTATTACCCTTGAACCATTATATAATCGGAGTTCACGAGCAGATTTATCAACTTCCAATTTGGTTACTCGCTGCGATATATTTGCAGGCTTATTTTCAGAACACGAAGAAATCAAAAAGGTACAGACCAGAAAAATGGTAGAAAGTTTTAATAATAACCCAATATCCTGTCGAAAAATCAGAAAAGTTCTGCTCTCGGAAAGTTTCGAAATCATTTGCATGTAAATACCTAAATTCAAAATTTTATTTTTGTTCTTTTTGCTTCATTGAACAGATCCCTTTTTCCTTCTTAAACGTTCTGTTTCTGATTTTAATTGTCCACAGGCAGCCATTATATCTTCCCCCCGTGGAGTTCGAACTGGCGAAGGGTAACCAGAATTATATATTATTTCAGCAAAATTAGAAATCTTTTCTGGCGTAGACCGTTCAAATTGTGAACCCGGCCAGGAGTTGAATGGGATCAGGTTGACCTTGGAGGGAATATTTCTTATGAGAGAAACAAGGCGATGCGCATCTTCGGCACTATCATTCAGATCCTTTAACATGACATATTCAAAAGTTATCCTGTCAGAATTGGTCACCCTTGGATAATTTCGAAGGGTATCCAATAAGGTAGCGATATTCCATTTTCTGTTAATGGGAACAATCTTATCTCTTATTTCATCAGTTGTTGCATGAAAGGAAATTGCCAGTCGGCAGCCTATTTCCTCACCAGCCCGCTTTATACCCGGAACCACACCAGCAGTGGAAAGGGTAATCCGTCTTCGGGAAATACTCAGGCCATCTCCATCCATGACAATCTTCATGGCATCCCGAACGTTGTCAAAATTGTATAATGGTTCCCCCATCCCCATCAACACAACATTTGAAATTAGCCTTTGCTCGGATTTGTAACTACTTCCCACTACAGGCCATTCATTTAGATCGTCTCTTACCGCCATGAGTTGACCAACGATTTCGGCAACTGTGAGATTCCTCACCCAAGCCTGTGTCCCGGTATGACAAAAAGTACAATTCAGGGTACAACCCACTTGGGAAGAAATACACAAGGTTCCCCGGCCTTCTTCCGGGATATATACTGTTTCGAACTCATGACCATTATCGCCTCTGAACAGGTATTTTCTGGTACCGTCGCTACTGATTTGTCTGTTTTTACATACTGGTACTCGCAGAATAAGATGTTGATCCAAAAGATCACGAAAATCTTTGGCTAGATTGGTCATTTCCCGAAAATCACGGCATCCTCTGACATAAATCCAGTTCCACAACTGGTCTACTCTCATTTTCAATTTATTTTCTGAGACACCAAGCTTAAATAAAACCTCGGATAACAACGACCGGTTCAAACCAATGAGGTTTACTTTTTCAAAACTACCCTGATTCACCGATTCAACCTGGTAGTATATTCTGGAGAATATCTGATAGAAAGTTTTTGGGGATAGGAATTAACGACAGGCAACAGAAGCTCTTTTCAATCCCGCAGTTACCCCCCTCAGTGAATAGGTGTCGACTACTTGAGTTCCCTTGTCAGAGACCATGGTGATCACGGCTTCTTTACCTCGTTTCAAAGCACTAACTATTTTTTCATCATCAGAAAACAATGGCCAGGCGTAAGTCAAAATTTTATCTTCAGGGTCCAGATGCAAGGTGAATTTCCTACCGTCAACAGCTAGGGAAACGGAAGATTTTCTCTTGATATTAAACCCTGCTTCAACTGAAACAAGTTCAGTCCCGCTTCTACCGCCCAATATGGAAATTGAGAGCCTTGTATTCCCTCGCTCTACCTGAACCCTATTGCCGTTTCGCGTATACTTACTATTGGTTGGCTGTGCCATAATCCCACAATGCAAGTTGTCACTGGATTGGGTCGTTTTGTAAACTATCCAATCATTTATTTGGTCGATACCTTCTATTTCGCTTTGGGCAAACAAGGGTGCTGAATGTACAACCAAGAAAGCAATAAATAATGAAATCCTAATTTTCACCACTCTGCCTCTACCTTTTCTAAGATCAATTTTTTATGGTGCTTAAGCAATTGCTTTTGGAAACCCTACAATATTTGAGGAAAATTTGCAAAGGCAAGAACCGAAACTTCCGTTGCTAAATTTGAATTCATGAAAGTATATTTGTTGGTTTTATTTCTAAACAAGGTACCAATCAACAAATTTGCATTTTGACAAATCTCTACTATTTTTGGATAGGCAATTATTGCTATGCGTGATCACGATTTTGTGAAAGTTACCAGTTAAGGACTGAAAAAATGACAAAACCAAAAACCCTCTATGATAAGATTTGGGATGATCATGTTGTACATCAATCAGACGACGGTACCTGCCTAATTTATATAGATATGCACCTCGTGCACGAGGTCACCAGTCCACAAGCCTTTGATGGGTTAAGGATGGCAGGTCGTTTAGTTCGAGCTCCTAAAAAGACCATTGCTGTTTCTGATCATAATGTGCCAACGAATGTTGGAAGAGAAAAGGGGATTGAAAACGAGGAAAGCCGAATTCAGGTTGAAGCAATGGCCAAGAATGCCGAGGAGTTCGGAATTCAGTATTTTGGTGTTAGTGATATTCGCCAAGGGATCGTGCATATAATTGGCCCTGAGCAGGGTTTAACTCAGCCCGGCATGACGATAGTTTGTGGTGATAGCCATACGGCGACACATGGTGCTTTTGGAGCCTTGGCACATGGAATCGGAACAAGCGAGGTTGAGCACGTGTTGGCAACCCAGACCCTGATCCAAAAGAAGTCCAAAAACATGAAGGTCGAGATAACCGGTTCCTTGGGAGTTGGTGTAACTGCCAAGGATGTTACTCTTTCCATTATTGGGAAAACGGGTACTGCCGGTGCTACAGGGCATGTTATTGAATATTGTGGTGAGGTTATCGAAAACCTTTCCATGGAAGGTCGGATGACCGTATGCAATATGGCGATTGAAGGGGGAGCAAGAGCTGGTTTAATTGCACCGGATAACAAGGCTATCGAATATTTGAGATCACGTCCCTATTCACCAAAAGGATCCGCTTTTGAAATTGCTCAGACCTTTTGGCATTCTCTCTATTCCGACGAAGGCTCTTTTTTCGACAAGGAAGTGATAATTGAAGGGGCAACGATTTCACCGGTAGTTACCTGGGGAACAAGCCCGGAAGATGTTCTGCCCATAGACCAATCTGTCCCGGCACCGGAGGATTTTGAAGGGCTTAAGGCAGAAGCTGTTAAGAGAAGTCTTGATTACATGGGCTTAAAACCAGGCACAAAGCTTTCAGAAATAGATATCAATACCGTTTTCATAGGATCTTGTACCAATGGAAGGATTGAGGATCTTCGGGAAGTTGCAAAAATCATGAAGGGAAAGAAAGTTAAATCCGGCCTCCGAGCAATGGTTGTACCTGGTTCTGGACTCGTTAGAGCACAAGCTGAAAAAGAGGGTATCGCTCAACAGTTGGTGGATGCCGGTTTTGAGTGGAGGATGGCTGGTTGTTCCATGTGTCTCGGTATGAATCCAGATCAATTGGCTCCCGGTGAAAGGTGTGCCTCTACATCGAACAGGAATTTTGAAGGTCGCCAGGGAAGAGGTGGAAGAACCCATCTGGTCAGCCCGGCAATGGCTGCAGCTGCGGCTGTCACAGGAAAATTGACCGATGTACGTCAGTTTATGTAGGTTTGGTTGAACAAGAAGTATTATCGAGGAAAATAATGAAGAAGTTTGAACAATTTACTGGTATTGCTGCTCCAATGCCGTTGGTAAATATTGATACCGATATGATTATTCCAAAACAGTTTCTGAAGACAGTAAAAAGAACTGGCTTGGGTGTTAGCCTGTTTTTTGAAATGCGTTATGACCTTGAAGGCAATGACAATCCGGATTTTGTCTTGAATAAACCCGCTTGGAAGAATGCAGAAATCATTATTGCAGGTGATAATTTTGGGTGTGGGTCTTCCAGAGAACACGCTCCATGGGCTCTGCTTGACTATGGAATCAGGTGTGTGATTTCAACCGGTATAGCTGACATCTTCTACAATAATTGTTTCAAGAATGGAATTCTTCCTGTAACCTTGCCGAAGGAAAAAGTTGATGCCCTTATGGATTTTGCAGAATCCGGTTCAAACGCCAGGCTTACTGTCGATCTTGAAAATCAGGAAATTACCGCTCCCGATGGAACAAGGTTTTCATTTGAAATCGACAGCTTCAAGAAGAAATGCCTCCTGGAAGGGCTTGATGACATAGGCCTGACCATGGAGAAGGTTTCACATATTGACAGATTTGAAGAGAACTATTCCCTTTCCAGACCTTGGTTATAGTTTCGCGAAACTCCCAATAGGTTTCAAGGAAAACCCAACTTCAGAGCTATATCCCAGCTTTTTGGGTGGGTTTAGCAAAATAATTATGTGAACCAAATATGAATTCGGATCACCTATAAAGTACAAGCTACGTTAAAGATCCAACCGCTGTTTTAAACCGCCGATAAATGTGGCATCATCGGCGGCCTTACGATTGGTAAGGAACATCTCGTATCTGGACCGGCCCGATATCGTAGCTGGTTGGTGCCATCTGTTACTGCAGTCCAGATCACTTCGGAAACCAATTCAGGAGGCGAAGGTGGTATTGGATTATTATGCATGGAACCCATTAATTTCCTGATATTAATCAATTGGTGGTTCATTAGCAAAATCAAAGGAACGACCTCTAAATCTGTTGCAATCATTCCAGATTCCACAATCTTGATCTTAATACCTGTGACCTCAAGCTCAAAGTGTAAAGATTCGGACAGACCTTCGACAGCAAACTTGGTTTCGTGATAAAGTGAACCAAGTGGGAGGGCCGTCTGGCCACCGATTGAGCTGATGTTGACAATGTCTCCAGATTTTTGCTTCCTGATGGGTAGGAGTATGGACTTGGAACTGCCAAGTGGACCGATCACGTTGGTATTGAACTGTCGGCGAATACGATCCATCTCGAAAGATTCGAGTGGACCTATGCACCTTAGCCGGCATTGTTAAGCAGAGCATCAATTGTACCAAATTGATTGATAACCTCCTTGACTGACCCTTCTATGGAAGTAGGATTGATGACGTCAAGGCGTGTAACCAGAACATTATCCAAGGCCACCAATTCAGCCGCTGACGGCGGACTAAGCATGGTAGCCACAACATTCCAACCCTGGGATTGAAAGTATTAGGCTGTTGCCTTACCGATCCTACTGGAAGCACCTGTGATGAAAATTGTTTGTACTATCAATTCTCCTTCAATTAGGATGAGGTTTTGTTGATTTCCTGGAAAAGATCAGGCGAAATAAACCCCATTGTCATTCATCGGTAAATGAGTCACTCTGGTACCCATGGCTGCAATAGCATTGGCTAAGGCAGGTCCAGATGGTGGTGTACTGGGTTCGCCGACACCGGTTGGGTGTTCCTTTGAAGATACAATATGAGTTTCGATGGACCGAATATCGTGAATACGCAACGGTTCGTAATCAGGAAAATTCCACTGATCAACTTCACCATCGGTGAAAGTAATTTGGTTTCGCATCACATGACCAATTCCATAGCCGATCCCACTTTCCATCTGTGCTGTGATAACATCAGGGTTGACAGCCACACCACAATCTACTGCACATGTAACCTTTTCGATGACTACACCATTCTCGACATCTCCTGATATTTCTACCACCTCAGCTACATAGGTACCGAAGGATTTGTGCGCAGCGACACCCCTATAGTGTCCTTCTGGAAGTGGATTTCCCCAACCTGATTTACTGGCAGCCAGTTTCAGTACAGCTGATAGACGTTGTTGATCTGGAGAATCAGAGTTTAGATATGACAGGCGATATTCCACCGGATCCTGATCCGCCGCTTCCGCTGCCAGGTCCATCATGCTTTCCATAACGTATGCGGTATGAGAGTGTCCTACAGATCTCCACCAGTTCACAGATATCGGTGTTTTTTCATCCGTAAGACCAACATAATGACCTTTTATGTCATAAAGGGTATCACTGGCACCTTCGACAGAAGAATGGTCAACACCATTCCGGACCACAGCAGCCCCCCACGGGCTCCCCTTGAAGATTGGCTTTCCGGTTATTCGGTGATCCCATCCTACGATGCGACCATCTTCATCCAGTCCAACCGATACCTTATGGGTTGTAGCTGGCCGATAATAACCACCTTTGAGATCGTCCTCTCTTGACCAGACCAATTTGACTGGACTTTGTCCACCATTGAACGCAAAAGCAAGTGCTGCCTCAACATGATAATCGGCTGTTAGGGTAGAACGACGGCCAAAGCTACCACCTGCATAAAGTGTTTTTACCTCGACATTTTCCAGGGGAATTTGCAAAATTTGTGCAAGAGCCCCCTGAACTCCTGTTGGCATTTGGCATCCATCATAAATAATCACACCGGTCTCGGTTGGTGCAATGGTACAGGTAAGGGGTTCCATTGTAGCATGAGCAAGGTACGGCAAATAAAATTCCCTGGTAATTACTTGGGAAGCACCTTCAAGCCCTTCAGCCGCAATTGCTGGAGTTCCCTTGGCATCAAATTCCATCTCGGTATTTATTGCTGACAAGAGGTCCGCCTTGATTTGGTCAGAACTTCGGTTTTCAGCATTGGAAAAATCCCATTCAGCAACCATGGCATCACGCGATTGAAATGCAGCCCATGTATTTTTACCATAAACTATCACTCCATTCCCCAAGGGGGAAGCCTTGGCATGAAGAAACCCGGTCACCTCTTTTGCACCACTGTCGTCAAATGAGACCAAAGTTCCACCGAATCGTGGACTTCGCAACATTACTGCGACGACTTGACCATCCAGATGTACATCCATTGCATACTGTGCTGTACCATCCGTCTTGGGAGCACTATCTGGCCGGTTTGTATTCGGGTTCCCAATGAGCATGAATTCCGAAGGGTCTTTGAGGCTGGGTGCCTCAGGTACATCTCGTTGGGATGCAGCTGCTACGAAATCGCCGATCGGTGCACTATTTCCACCTGAAATGAGTTGTCCATTGGCAAGGGATACCGCGTCTGGAGATACGCCCCATTCATCGGCAGCCGCGACTACAAGCATCTCGCGTACAGCAGCACCAGCCGTACGATACTGCATAAAGGAGTTGGCCATGGCTGTGGACCCACCGGTCCCCTGAATATTTCCAAACAGAAGGTTACCATATTTTTCTGCATTGGCTGGTGCAAAATCGACCTCAATATCGTCAAGTGACATATTCAGTTCTTCGGCAATAAGGGTTGAAAGACCTGTCACTGTTCCTTGTCCACATTCAAAATGCTTGATAATAGCGGTGACAGTACCGTCATCAGTAATTCGTACAAAGGGGGTAAATTGAGAATATTCACCACCAGCAGCAAGAACGTTGCTGGAATTGAAACCAACAAGTAATGTTGCCGAAGCAGTCGCTGAGGCGGTTTTCAGAAAAGTACGACGTGTAAGTTCTATAGTCATTGATTATCCCTCCAGAATCTTGGAAGCGCTCTGTATTGCAGCGCGGATACGTTGATAGGTAGCGCAACGGCAGGCATTGCCCCACATGAAGCTGTCAATTTCTTCGGCAGTTGGCTTGGGATTTTCTGTCAACAGACTTATGGCCGACATAATCTGTCCCGATTGACAGTAGCCGCATTGTGCCACATTCAGTTCTCTCCACGCCTGTTGTACGGCATTTGCAACATCTGACCCCACACCCTCAATTGTGGTGATATCAGCGTCAACGACATCTTCTACGTAGGTCTGGCAAGAACGTACTGGCTGTCCATCAACATGAACGGTACAGGCACCACAATAGGCTACACCACAGCCAAATTTGGTTCCTGTAAGTTGTAATTCATCACGAATAACCCAAAGAAGAGGAGTCCATTCGGGAACATCAACCTCATGCTTTTGGCCGTTGATTTTTAGGTTGGTAACCATCTCTAATTTACCTCTCTATATCCACATCAAATTTAGGTTAAAAATTTATCCTTCAGATTGTACAATTAGACAAATATTGAGTAATTGTCAACTATTTTTTTGACATATAGACAAAAAATGTCTAAATTAGGGATATGAGTGAAAGGAATATCAAAATAGTAGAAACGGCAGTTCGCTTGTTTGCACATTACGGTGTTAGCAAAACTTCCATGGCTGAGATTGCGGCAGAAGCAGGAGTTGCCAGACAGACTCTTTATAACTCCTTTGAAAATAAGGAAGATCTGATATTTGCAGCCCTTTTATATTATTCTGCCCAATTCAAGGCAGACATTGAGCGTGAGTGTGCTGAAATTACTGACCTAGACCTCAGGTTGGGCATTCTATTCAAGTACTTGGTTCATATCCCATTTGAAGCTATGCAAAAATTGCCACATCTGGATGAAATACTAGCTATAGGTGACAGCCTTTCCAGTGACAGAAAAACACAGATTAGAGATACCTATTTGAGCGCCATTCAACATGCTTTACAACCCTTTGAAAACCGACTTACTGAACAGGGAATCGTACCAGTACAGTTATATGATCTAATGAAGGCAATATTTACACAGATCAAGCGCGATGCCAAAGATACCGAACACCTAAAGCGGTTGTTTGAACCAATTAGAGTATTGTTACTAAAAACCCTGGAAAAACAGGCTCAGTAATTTCAGACCTTGCTTCCAACATGTAACACCAGTTTGTTAACGATGAATAACCAATTCCACTCTTCAGGCAAATGTTGAGGTCAACATTTAACCAATCAGGGGGTGCTTTTGCCAGCTTTTGACATAAACCCTGTACCTTCCAACGGTAACGATTTGGAAACAGGTATCAGTGAACATAGTGGTAATGAAGGATCTGTCGAGGCGGCAATTGAGGTTGCTCCATTTTTTGGGATCAAACAGGACGATGCGGCTTTACGAGCGAGAGAAATGGCACAGACCATCTCGACAATTGGAGGCTTCTCTTCTTCAACAAGGCATGTCAACAGCAGACATTAACAACTATGGTACTGCCTTTGAACACGGGGAGATGAAAGCTGCTTTGGGTAGAGGCAAGCGAACTATGGTAACAAAGAAGGCTGAATTGAAGGTCTAAAATAGAAATCGAAAGAAAACCAAATTATTAAACTTTCAGACGCAACCCGCTTTCTTGGTCAAAAAAGTAGGTTTTTTCGGGGACGAATTTCAAACCGACAAGTTGAGAAATTTCGGGTTGATCGTCCCTGTTCCCCTTACAGGTTATCCTTTGTTTTCCAACGGAAATCGTAACCATGATATTCTCACCAGTGTTTTCCGTTGCGAAAACAGTTCCCTGGATCGAACCCTTGTCTGGACTGGTAACCGAAATATCCTCAGCACGAATTCCAAGAATGACATTTTTCTGGACAGAATATGATGTGTTGACGATTCTCCGACCTTCATTGGATGAAGATGAATTCTCAGGATCAATACCTTCCCTGGCATAAAACCAGCCATCAAAAATGTCGCCTTCAATTAAATTCATGGAAGGTGAACCAATAAAGTCAGCTACAAAAACGTTTGTCGGGTCGTGGTATATCTCATCAGGGGTACCAAGTTGTACTATTTTACCATGATTCATCACACCAATGCGATCGGCTAGGGTCATGGCTTCAATTTGATCATGAGTTACATAAACAGTTGTTATTTTTAACTCATGGCTGAGATGCTTGAGTTCTGCCCGCATCAAAACTCTCAGCTTTGCATCAAGATTTGAGAGGGGTTCGTCCATCAGGAAAACCTGGGGTTCCCTGACGATTGCTCTGGCAAGGGCTACCCGTTGTCTCTGCCCACCAGAAAGTTCACGAGGTCTTCGATGAAGAAAGTCTCCCAGTTCCACACGGTTAGCTGCTATGTTTACCAATTCATTAATTTGATTGGTTGGTATTTTCTTTCGGACCTTCAAGGGATAGGCAATGTTTTCATAAACTGACATGTGGGGATAAAGGCCGTAGTTTTGAAAAACCATTGCGACATCACGGTCTTTGGGTAAATCCTCATTGACCATTTTGTCCCCTATCCATACTTCTCCTTTGGTGGGTTCCTCAAGTCCCGCAATCATCCGCATGGTGGTTGTTTTACCACATCCGGAAGGTCCTAGTAAAACCAGAAATTCCTTATCCTTGATTTCGAGAGTCTGGTTATCAACGGCAACAAAAGTACCCCATATTTTTGATAAATTTTTAAGTAATATTCTGGCCATTATCTAACTGCTCCCATGGTCATTCCCTGGACAAAGTGTTTTCTGATGATGAGGGCAAGGACAAACATTGGTACCATGATGATAATCCCCGCAGCTGATAAAAGGTTCCATAAATCACCTTCCTCTGCCTTGAAAAGAGCCAATCCTATCGGGAGAGTGACAGAGTCCTTGTTGGTAAGAATAAGGGCAAACAGGAATTCGTTCCAGGCAATAATAAAACAGAAAATTCCTGAAGTAATCAAGCCGGGTGCAGCCATGGGCAAAACGATATTCCTAATTACCTGGATTCGGCTTGAACCATCAACCAGGGCCGCTTCCTCGGTGTCTAAAGGAATACCATCAATAAATCCCTTTATCATCCAAATGGCAAAAGGCATAACAATGGCAAGGTTGACTAATACCAAACCGGTCCTCGTATCAAGGAGGGCAATGTCTCGAAACATGACAAAGAAAGGGAGGATTATCACTACAGCCGGGACGAATTGGGTAGCCAGTATCATGACCAGCATGATGGTTTCGCCCTTCAGACGGAATCGTGAGAAAGAATAGGAGGCACAGGTTGCAACAGGAATGGCTATCAGAACCGTCACGGTTGCAACAATTGTTGAGTTTACCAATTTGTCAAACAGATAATAGGGTGGATCAAACACCACTGCAAAGTTTTCCAGTGTGGGTTTGAACCAGATTTTCAGCTGGTAAACATCAACGTGGGTCTTGAAAGCTGCCATGAAAATCCAGATTATTGGAATAATCATAATCGCGGTACCGATTATGATGACAATCGACTGGACTAATTGCCAAAATTTTCTTCTCTTCAGTCCACTCATTGTTGGTTCTTTCGAAAGACCAGTTTGGCATAGGCATAGGTCAGGAAAATCATGGGGATTACCATTAGCCAGGCAGCTGAGGCTGAATATCCGATCTGGCCGTATTTCATACCGTTAAAATAAATGTAGTGACTCAATGTTTGGGTGGCTGTTCCCGGACCGCCATTGGTCAACATATAGACCTGATCAAAGGTTTTTATCGAAAAAATCGACTTCAGGATGATAACCACGGCTAACACTGGACCAAGTTGAGGAAGCGTAACATCCTTGAAGACTTGCCAACTGTTGGCACCATCAACTTGGGCTGCTTCCAGGGAATCCTGCGGTATTGCTCCAAGACCACCAATCAGAACCAAGGTTAAAAAGGGAATCCATCCCCACACATCTGCCATGACACAAACGGCGAAGGCCAACTGGGGATCAGACAACCAGCTTATGTCTGCCAATGGCGGGATAAGAAACCCGAAAAAGGCATCAAACAATCCAAACTCGGGATTGAACATGAATCTGAAAGAAACTCCGATCAAGGCCGGTGACATGGCAAAAGGTAAAATCAATAATGTTTGCACTGACATTCTGAAACGCCCTCCCGGAGCCAACAGCAAGGCAAACCCCAAGGCAAAAATCACGGTTAACCCAACCGTTAATATTGAATATACGGTCGTAACCAGTACAGAATTCCAGAAAGCAGGTTCTTCAAAAAGAGCCCAATAGTAATTTTCCCAACCCAGAAATCCTTGCGGAAATCCGGGGCGAGTTAAACGACCTTGATAGAAAGACAGTATAAATGAACGCACCAAGGGCCAAATTGCAGTAGCAAATACCACAACAATGGCTGGAAGAACCAAAAGATATTTTAATACGTGATCACGCACTCAAAACCTGAAAATAAAAAATGGGCAGGAAACACCTGCCCATAAAAGATAGTTCTATTGAATCCTGCCTGATCTTCGCAAGACCCTATCGGATTGCTCAGCAGCTTCAATCATGAGTTCACGAACGTTACCACCTGCTGCTGCTTTGGCAATGGCTGCCGAAAGAATATCACCAACTTCGGGCCATTCCGGGATTTGGGGCATGATGTCAGACTCCTTGAGTGAGTCCCAGGCTGCAGCCTGAATCCCATCATTGGCGGCATTAACCTCTGGATCTGTCAAACTCGAAATATGGGTAACGACATTATTGACAATCTTTGTCCCCTTTACATCTCGTTCAATAGCATTGGCCTTATCCATGGCCGGGTTGGACAACCACTTCAGGAATTCCCACGCAGCTCCCTGATTCTCTGAATAGCTTGAGATGGAAAAAGGCATGGAAATGGCATAGGTTTTGGTCCTGCCTTGGTAGGAGGGCATACCAATAAATGCAACCTGATCTTTGGTTAGGGTTGAAGCATCGGGGTTATAAAACCCGGAATAAGCCCACCACCAAACAGGAATCATGGCTGAATTACCCTGCATGAATGACTGACGCGCATCCTGTTCGACAAAGGATAAGGAATTGGGGTTGGTTACTTCGTGGACTGTATGTAAGGCAATGTAATCCTCGGTCGCTTTCAAGGCTTCTTCGGAAGTCCAGGCAGCAGTCCAGTCATCATTAAATATATCTCCACCGGCCGCCCAGATGAAATTCAACCAGATAAACAAATTCTGGCGGTTACCATCATTGTTGTAATACAGGGCCATGGGAGCAACATCTGGATTGGTTTCCTTGAGTTGTTTACCAATCTCTATAACTTCTTCCCATGTCGTTGGAGGATTGGGAATCAAGTCCTTCCGATAGAACAGCAGTTGTGGGTGAGCACGAAGAGGGAAGCCAAGGGTTTCACCTTCAAATTGTGCCGAACGGGCAAAGGCTTCCGGATATCTGTCCATGGATATTCCATCTCTGGCCATCATCTCGTCAATACGAACAAGCCAATGCGCATTGGCCGGGCCCCAACTATCAAGATAGTTGACAACGTCATATGTACCGATGGCAGCTAAACCCTCGGCAACCAGTTTTTCCTGAAGGTTGGTAAAAGGGATAAAGGTCCACTCAGTCTCAATTCCAGTAAGTTCGGTAAATTCCTCATCACGCAACATCAGGCCATCAAACTGGGGTGTGACCACCGAAAGAATGTTGATTGTTGTTCCGTCATATGGTTTCCCTGATAGAAGATTGAACTCAGTTGTTTCAGCCCGAACGGATGATATTCCTAAAACCAGGGACAATGAGGTTAAAATCCAGGTAAGTTTTTTCATTGATACACTCTCCAAAAAACATAAGAAAATAGTCTCTTCGCATGGCTCTATTAGAATCGAGGCAACACGAAATTAAGCTTTTAAGGGAAAGGTATATCCGAATTTACAAAACATTAAAACCAGATATTGACCCCAGCCTGACTCATGTAACCTTGGACAAAGGTTTGCCTAAAACGAATTTAAAGAATGATATTCTATAGGTGAGAACCTATCGCTCAATCGCTGTTTCGGGGAGATATGTAGCTAGGTCGGGAAAGGCAATGAGAACAAAAACCATTAAAACCATGATGGCAAACATTGGAAGTGCCGTTTTGGCTATATAGTTCATTTCATGCCCGGTTATGCCCTGCATGACAAATAGGTTGAATCCGATGGGGGGTGTAATTTGGGCCATCTCAACCACCACCACGATAAATATTCCAAACCAGATGACATCAATACCCGCCTGTCGTATCATGGGTTCAACTATAGCCATGGTAAGAACAACTGAGGAAATACCGTCAAGAAAGCACCCCAGGATTATATAAAATATCATAAGTGCTATCAGCAGGGAAAACGGAGAAAGCCCTAATTCATCAATCCAATTGGCCAAGGCCCTTGGAAGACCGGTAAAGCCCATGGATAGTGACAAGGCTGCTGCTCCACCTAGAATCATAGCTATCATGGCAGAGGTTCTGGTTGCACCAAGCAGACTCTCTATAAAAGTGCTGCGATCAAGCGATCCCTGACTTGCTGCTAATACCAAGGATCCGACAACTCCAAATGCAGCAGCTTCGGTAGCCGTTGCCAACCCCAAATACATTGAACCGATCACCACCAGGATTAGTAAAATAACCGGGATGAGAAACTTTGATTCCCTGATTTTTTCCCTGAAACTCAATCTGTCGCCCAACTTTGGTACTTCACTCCGTCGGAATACCGACCATAAGGCGACATACCCCATAAACATCAGAGCTAGAACCAAACCAGGTAGAACACCCGCTAGAAATAACTTGGTTATGGATTCGTTGATCGTTACACCGTAAACAATCAAGGTAAGTGAGGGAGGTATCATAAGTCCAAGTGTTGCTGCACCAGTGAGAGTTCCAATTATCATGTATTCCGGATATTTTCTCTTGCGAAGTTCAGGAATGGACATTTTCCCGACCGTTGTGAGAGTTGCCGCAGAAGAGCCTGAAACGGCAGCAAATACCGTACATCCCACAATATTGGTGTGAACGAGTCCACCAGGCAACCGGGCCATCCATGGGGACAGCCCACGGAACATGTCTTCGGATAATCTCGTCCGGTATAGTATTTCACCCATCCAGATAAACAATGGCAGGGCAGTAAGTGACCAGCTGCTTGAAGACGTCCAGATCGTTGTAATCATGGCATCTCCCGCTGGGCGAGTTGTGAAAAGTTCCAACCCAACAAAGGCTACACCAAACAGTGCCAAACCTACCCAAACACCAGTTCCCAGTAATAGGAAGAGGACAAAAAGAAAGATCAAAGTCAGGTATACTTGTTCCATAATCAGTTATCTTCCTCTTTATCCAAGGCTTGTGCGCCGGCGGAATGGGTACCATATAAAACGACCCTGACCAGATTATCGAAAAGAGCAACGGCAAAGATGACCGAACCAATTGCCATAGTTAACTGTGGAATCCAGATTGGGGTTGCATCCTGCCCTTGTGAAACATCGTTTAATTTATAGGACCAATAGGTCGCCTTGATCGCGTAACGGGCCCAGTATGCGGCTAATATGGTAGCCATGGCAAAACACCAGATTTCACCTATTCTTCGATACTTGCCCAAGGCACCCAACACCATTGTTACACGAATATGGTTACCGTTATTCAAGGCATATGCAAAGGCAAAAAAGGAAGCTCCAGCCATGAAATACCCGGCATAGTCTGGTCCACCAGTAAACATCTCTCCTGTCCACCGGGCCAACATCTGGAGCAAAATAAGAACTAAAATGACAACCAGAAACAAGGCTGCCAAATAACCAGCCCCCAAATAGATCGTATCCAGAGTTTTACGTAATTTCTTACCGATTACATCGTACAAAACAGTTTACCCATTTTCTTACTGGGTTAGGAGTTGGCAGGATTCTGCCAACCCTTACGTTCTTAAATATAAATGAGTTTAGCGGGCAAGGAAATTGTCAACAATTTTTTGACCGGCTTCACCTGCATTTTCCAGCCATTCCGTGGTCATGGTTTCGCCAAATGCGCGTAGTTCATCTGTTAAGGCCTCATTGGCTCTTTGTACTACCATACCGTTCTTGGCCAATTCTCCCATGGTAAATTGAGTATAATGAACCGATCTCCAGTAGCCAGCGTATTCAGCCAAGGATGCACATCCATTCATTATATTTTTCGTTGCGTCATCAAGACCATCCCAGGAATCCTTGTTGACCATCACGTAATTCCTTGGAAGCCAGGCATCAACTTCATAAAAGTGGGTCAGACTTTCCCATACCTTACGGTCATACCCGGTCGAGCCTGAGGAAATCATGGATTCTGCCACACCTGTTGCAAAAGCCTGAGAGATTTCCGCTGCTTCGATCTGGACAGGAATCATACCAGCCAATTCAGCAATCCTGGCAGTGGCGGTATTGTAGGAACGGAATTTAATCCCATCCATATCAGCTACTGAATTAACCTCCTTCTTGAAATATAATCCCTGGGGAGGCCAAGGTACAGAATACAACAGATGAAGATTTTGTGATTCTAGCAGTGCAGACAATTCAGGTTTGGCCACTTCCCATAATGCTACAGCATCCTCAAAGGACGTAGCCAAAAATGGAATGGAGTCAAAACCAAACAAGGCGTTTTCGTTCTGGTGAGCAGACAACAATCTCTCTCCAATCTGGGTCTGTCCTGTTTGTATTGCCCTTTTGATGTCACTTCCGCTGAAGAGAGATCCTCCAGGATGAGTTACAATCTCAAGAGCACCACCGGTTCCCTCTGTTACACAAGCAGCAAACTCCGCACCTGTCTGGCTGTGGAAATTTGTTGCCGAATATCCCATGGGCATATCCCACTTTTCTGCCAAGACTGAATTAGCTGAAAATAACAGTCCAAGCACAGATAGTGAGCTTACTATAATTTTTTTCATTTGTTCTCTCCTAAACAACCACGAAATCTGAATCTCCATAGTAATAGTATTAGAATGTAAAATTAAAAACTATGGATTAGGTGAATCGTCTAGGAAAATAAGGGGAAATGTCAACTACAAACCGATTATTAGCTATTATTTCTGCCAGAATCCTGCCTGTTTTCGGCCCGCTAGTCAAACCTATATGGTGGTGTCCAAACCCGGTAAATATTCTTGAATTGCCCAATTCGCCAATAAATGGAAGACTGTCACATGGTGCAGGTCGGTGTCCCAGCCACTCTTCAGTATCTTCCCACTCCAGATCAGGATAGGTATTCATAGCATGTGTCTTGATTACTTCGAGAGGCTTTCTGGAAGGTGGTGCAGTCAGGCCTCCAAATTCCAATACTCCTGCACATCGCAATCCAATGGCCATAGGCGTCATAACAAATTTTCCTGAGGCCACCATTACAGGGCAAGGAGGCACAACGGAGGGAGACCGAAAGAGGATATGATACCCCCGTTCTGATTCCATAGGGACCCTGATGCCCAGCTTTTTCATTAGTTCCCTGGACCAAATCCCTGCAGTTATAACCAGATCAGTACATGCAAAATTGCCTTGGTCTGTTTCAACAGAGTTAATTTGGTTATTTTCCTTGATGAAATCCCTGACCGTGGCTTTAACAAACCTTCCGCCCTGCTCCGTGAAGGTTGTTGCAAGATCTTTAACGTATTGCCCAGGATTCAAGATGAATCCATGTGAATCCATGATCGCTAGAAGATTGATATTGTTGCCAGTATCTGGAAGTATTTCCCTCACACCTTCACCCACTACAATTTCCGGTTCAAAACCTGCTTTGGTTCTGAGGGACCATACATAGCCATCATCATCAAAGTCCTTTTTTGACTGGTAAGCAAAGATGTATTTCGAATCCTGCAACCATTGTTCAGCCTTGGTACCTTGGGCTAGTTCCTTATGTTGAACCACCGAATCTGCAACAATCTGGGTTAACCCACTTGAAATTTTTCTGGTGTCCTTATCATTGGCATGGAGCAGATAGCGTACCAGGAATGGTGTAAGATAGGGTAATTTTTGCCAAATTACGTAGAGGGGGAATTCGGGGTTCAGTAAATACCCAGGAACTTTTGGGATCATTTTCGGTGATGTAACCGGCGTGATTGAGCAGGAAGCCAATACTCCGGCATTACCAAAAGAGGTCCCCTCACCAGGGTCCCCTCGATCCATCAGCGTAACATTCTCACCAAATCTTTGGAGCCACAAGGCAGTTGAAACCCCGGCAATTCCAGCCCCGACAACAATAATATTCTTCTTTTTATCCGAAGTCATACCTTCCCAACCATCACCCCATCCATCTTAGTACCGGTGCCTTGGCCTGTTCCAAAGGTTGGCAAACAATATCCACAAGTGTTGGTTCTTCAGTTCTAATTGCCGCTTTTAGTTTGGTCGCTAAATCATCAATTTTTTCAACTCGCCAGGATTTCAACCCGTAATCGGTAGCAATTTTTGCGTGGTCTGTACGTGAGAAATCAACATTGTGGTATCGCTGTTCATACTCATCATGCTGACTTGCTTTGATCCACCCAAAACTCTTGTTTGATACTACAATTATGGTTATTGGTATTCCGATACGAGTCAATGTTTCCAATTCACCACAGGAGAAGCCAAAGGAGCCATCCCCCATAATGGCAACGACTTCCTTGCTTTTGGTTCCACACCATGCTCCCATGGCTGCCCCAAGGGAATATCCCAGAGCTCCATGGGCCCGATTAGTGATAAAATGTCTTCCTGCTCTGGGGAAACGGTAGAAAGCTGAGATATAGGGACATGGTGTTCCTGGGTCACAAACAATTATTGCCTCATCGGACAAAGTTTCCTGGAGTGCAAGAACAATGGTCTCAGGATTGATCTGATCCTTGACTGATTTAGCGGTTTCCTTGAATTTGTGAAACTTCTGTTCTGTTGCCTGTTTAACTATTGAGGCCCCATTAAAACCAGTACCTGAAAAACCCCCTTCATCCAAAAGATGATTCAATTCCTGCAGCACTAAAAAGAGATCAGCCACAATTCCAAGTTCGGTCTTGTAATTGGCTCCAATTACTTCTGGATCGCTGTCAATGTGAATAATTCTTGTGCCGAGTGTTGGAGCCTGCCAGCGAGATGTTGTAGTTGAACCAGCCCTGCATCCAAGAAAGAGAACCAAGTCTGCATTCTTCAAGATATTCCAGGTTTCTTCAGTCCCGCCATTCGAGCCAACGACCCCAGCATAGTTTGGATGAAAATCCGACAGGCTTCCCTGGCCTGAAATTGACGTCAAAACCGGGATATTGAGATATTCTACAAATTTTTTGAGTTCTTCCGTGGCATTGGCAATTACAACCCCACCCCCACAGACAATGACAGGGTTTTCTGCCGAAACAACAAGTTGTAGAACTTCCTCGGTCATTCCAGGTTCTGGAGCCGCGCGCCAAGCAGGGAATTTGAAATGTGATTTATCAGCCCAAATATCTTCTGGCATTACTTCTTCATATTGAATATCGTAAGGTATCCCCAAATGGGTAGAACCTGGTCGGCCAGTCGTCATCATTCGAAATGCCTTTCGAATCATGCGGGGTATGTGGTCACCGCGTCTGACCACTGTGTTCCATTTTGTCAAGGGGCGCATCAGTGCTTCCTGATCGACTTCGGTTAGAGGGAATTTGCCGTAGGAGGCCAATGAGATGTCTGTTGTTATGGACAAGATGGCCGAGGAAGATTCATTTGCTTCGATCAGCCCTGGAAGAATATAGGTTGCACCCCCTCCCGAGGGTCCTTCACACACCCCAACCTTACCTGTTGTACGGGCATATCCATCAGCCATATAGGCAGCAGTTCTCTCATCGCGGACAAGGATGTGCTTTATGGAATGGTCAAGGGTCAGAATCGAATCGTAAAAGGGAAGAGTGGTATCACCACACAACCCGAAAATGTACTCAACTTGATAAGCTTCAAGCATTCGAAGAAGTGCATCAGCCCCGGAGAGAGAGTTTTTCATCTTAAGTTCCTGAAAATTAGAACGAATTCAAGTGATTATGAACATGAGTTAGGTTTTTCCCTAAATCAAAATGGAAAGCAACAGATTTTTTATCAAAACTTCCGAATTGAATCTTACCAATAGCCTTTGGGTTTGAATTTGTTTTCAATTTTCATAAATGTTGGTGTAGAAAGATTTGGAAATAGCAGGTAACTTAGGGGAACATGATGGTCATAGAACGAGGCGGAAAGACGATTTTTGGTGCTTCGGTCGGTGTAATGATGCTGGACACCCAATTTCCCAGAATTTATGGGGATATAGCCAATGCCAACACATGGCCATTTCCTGTTCAGTATCGAATAGTCAAAGGGGCTTCTCCCGACATAGTGGTGAGAAAAAAGGCAGAAGGCTTGTTGGAAGGTTTTATCCAGGCTGGGAAGGATCTGGTTGCTCATGGAGCAGATGGCCTGACCACCAATTGTGGATTTCTGGCACTTATTCAGGACAAAGTTAAAGATGCCATTGATGTTCCAGTTGCTACATCATCCATAATGCAGGTTCCCATGGTCAACAGTATGCTGGGAAGTGGCAAGAGAGCCGGGATAATTACAATATCCAAGGAACATCTTTCAGAGGAACATTTAAGGCTTGCCAAGGTTCCCTTGGATACACCAATTGTCGGGACGGAAGGCGGCAGGGAATTTACCCATAAAATACTGGACGATTTGCCCGAAATAGATTTTTCCCTTTGTCAGGAGGACCTCAAGGATGCTGCCTGGGATATGGTAAACAACCACAAGGATGTAGGTGCAATTGTTCTTGAATGTACCAATATGGCTCCCTATGCATCCGATATTCACAAAATTACCAAATTGCCGGTTTATTCGATCTATACCCATATTTGCTGGTTACAGTCAGCGCTGGTACCACGTCGTTTCCCTTTTCACCTTGATGACCCCAGGCTGTAAATCATCTGCTTATCATATTTCACATTAAAAATATTTCCTGAAAGGAGAACTAAATGGCCACCCACAATTTATTGATTCTGGCTGGAGATGGTATTGGCCCCGAGGTAATGGAGGAAGTCAAGGGGGTCATAACCTGGTTTGAAAGAGAAAGGGGACTTCGCTTTTCTGTAACTGAAGATTTGGTTGGCGGTATAGCCTATGATAATTATGGAACCCCCTTGCATGATAGTACACTCAAACTTGCATTTGATACGGATGCCATATTGTTGGGTGCGGCTGGCGCACCAAAATATGACGATCTTCCCTTTGAAGTAAAACCGGAAAGAGGGTTGCTCAAACTCAGAAAGGAATTGGACTTGTATGCCAATCTGAGACCTGCCCTGTGTTTTGATGCCTTGGCTGATTTTTCCTCGCTCAAAAAGGAAATTGTATCAGGCCTGGACATAATGATTGTACGGGAACTTACATCAGGGGTATATTTTGGAGAACCCCGGGGTATCAAGGATGATAATGAAGGAGGAAGAATAGGGGTCAACACCCAAAGATACACAACGTCGGAGATACGGCGAGTGGCAAGATCGGCATTTGATCTTGCCAGAAAAAGAAGCAACCGTGTATGTTCGATGGAAAAGGCCAACGTTATGGAATCGGGTGTCCTATGGAGAGAAGAGGTTCAATGGGTTGGTGACAATGAATATCCAGATGTTGAATTAAGTCATATGTATGCTGATGCTGGAGCCATGCAGTTGGTCAGGAATCCCAAGCAATTTGATGTTATTGTAACTGATAATCTTTTTGGTGACATTCTTTCGGATGCAGCTGCCATGCTGACAGGTTCCTTGGGAATGCTTCCTTCGGCATCATTAGGCGATAAATCTCCCAAGGGCCTTCCAAGAGCTCTTTATGAACCCGTACATGGCTCGGCTCCAGATATTACAGGACAGGCGAAAGCCAATCCCTGTGCCTGTATTCTTTCCTTTGCAATGGCACTGAAATACTCTTTTGGTTTGTTGGAAGAAGCGGAGCTTCTGGAACATGCTGTTGAAAAGGCCCTAGCCAATGGTGTCAGGACTCCAGACCTACTGCAGATCAAGGGAAAAAAACCAGCGACAACTTCTGAAATGGGGAAGGTTATAGTTGATTGCCTGGATGATTTATCATAACAACCGAGAGGTTATCCCAAGTGAATTCGGAGTGTAGCTCAGCCTGGTAGAGCACTGTCTTCGGGAGGCAGGGGCCGGAGGTTCAAATCCTCTCACTCCGACCAGTAATCTTGAGCTTGGTTTATACCTAATTCAATATCAACCGATCCAAACCAATTGCCGTGTAAAAATGCCGAAAAGACACATTCACCCCTATCAAACAAGGTATCACGCTAGTGCCATCTATTCCAAGGCCATTAGGGCAAGTGGTGATATGGTCTTTATGCAAGGCCAGGTGGGGGTTGATGACAATGGCGAACTTGTTGGAAAGGGTGATCCCGGGAAGCAGGCAGATCAAGCTTGCCGGAATATCCAAAAATGGATGCAAGAAGCCGGAGGAGATTTGAAGGATGTTTGCAAATTGACCGTATATGTTACCGACATATCCTATCGCCCTGCTGTCTATGAAGTCATAAACCGATGGTTTGACGGCGTAAGGCATTGCAGTACGGGAGTGGTTGTTTCAAGTTTGGCAGATGAGGAACTATTGGTGGAAATTGATGCCATAGGAATGGTTGATTAACCAAAGTGTGATTTTCGGAAGAAACTATTTCTCTGCCCTCCCCTTTCCCTGAAGAATTCTTGTTGATAAACTTGAAGCAATAGTTATTGTTAATCGTAATTTTAGGTAGGACATCATTGCAAGAATTATTGTTTGGGAGGATTTGTACCTTTCCCTAGATTGCGTATGGTGGTTTTAGGAATCTGGTCAAATGGGTAATGTTTAATCAATGGTCGCCAAAGATCAAACCCTAACAAGAGAACGGCCAAAAACCACAATCAGTTTTGGTAAGACGGCTCATACCAGCCTACAGGTCTTCCAAGCCATCATTGTATTCAGTATATTAGCCTGGGTATCATACCGGGGTGCCCAGGCAATGGATTATAATTGGCAATGGTATAGGGTGCCAAGGTTTTTTTACAGGGTCATTGATGGAGAAATCATTTGGGGGCCTTTGGTCCTGGGTTTTGTAGAGACTCTCAGGCTTGCCGGAATTTCAATCATTTTTGCGATCCTGATTGGTTTGGTAACGGCTTTTGCCAGGCTGTCAAATTCGCTGGCAGGAAAATGGATTGCTACCTTTTACCTTGAAGCGATTCGAAACACCCCGTTATTGGTTCAGCTGTTCTTGTTCTATTTTGTGCTAGCTCCAATCTTTGGGATGGATCGTTTTTGGGCTGGAGTACTTTGCCTGTCGTTTTTTGAAGGCTCTTTTGCTTCAGAAATAATTCGGGGAGGGATTGTCGGAGTATCAAAGGATCAGTATGAGGCAAGTGATGCCATTGGGCTGACACCCTATGACAAATATACCAAGATTATTATTCCCCAATCCCTACCACTTATTCTTCCTCCTCTGACTGGTTTGATTATTTCACTAATCAAGCACTCGGCCATTGTGAGTGTGATTGCCGTATCTGAGCTAACAACGGCAGGTATGAATTTAATTTCAGAGACTTTTATGGCCTTTGAAATTTGGTTTATTGTTGCGGGCATTTACCTTGCCCTGACAGTCACCCTTTCAGCAGGGGTTTCCTTGTTTGAAAGACACCTTGAGAAAGGTAAATATTAGTAAAGAAGGAGTATTCTTATGAAACTGAAGAACATCATTAAGGGATTTCTCATTGCCCCTGTAATTGCTTTGCTTGGTTTGGGCCTATCCTCGGTCCAGGCACAGGAAGACAGTGTGCTGGTAGAAATTCAAAAGCGTGGAGTATTAAAAGTCGGTATGTCAACCTTTGTACCCTGGGCTATGCGGGACAAGGAAGGTAACCTGATCGGTTTTGAAATTGATGTCGCCAAGAGGGTGGCTGAAGATATGGGTGTTGAGGTCGAATTTGTTCCTACCCAATGGAGCGGGATCATTCCAGCCCTGTTGGCAAAGAAGTTTGACATCATCATTGGTGGAATGTCAATTACACCCCAGCGAAACCTGACAGTTAACTTCACACGCCCTTATGCCAATTCAGGTCAGCAAATGGCAGCAAATATTGAGTTGGCAGGGGATAAATCGACCCTCGAAGATTTCAATTCATCCGATGTAACCATTTCCTGTCGTCGTGGTGCTACCCCTTGTACCATTGCCCAGAAAATGTTCCCAAAAGCTGAAATCCGAAGGTTTGATGACGATGCCCAGGCTTTCCAGGAAGTTGTCAATGGAAATGCCACGGCAACCATTTCGAGTGCTCCCAAGCCCCGTTTCTGGACTGATGCCAATCCTGACAAGGTTTTCCTTCCATTTGAAGATCAGAATCTTACCAGAGGGAATGAAGCATTTGCTCTGAGAAAGGGTGATCCAGATGCCTTGAATTACTTTTCAAACTGGATACTGCTCCGTATCGATGATGGTTGGCTGAAAGAAACACATGATTTTTGGTTCAAGAATCAATCAGCATGGATTGATATGGTATCCCTTGATCAATAGAAAACACATAGACAAGGCAACTTATTGACAGTTGCCTTGTCCCAAAAATAATGGATCGTAATTCACCACCTCCAGCCTTACCCAAAAGGAAGGTAACCCTGATCGACCTGATTCTGGTCGGTCTGGTCATCGCCATGGTTTCCTATGCGGTATATAGGGTTAATGATGTGCTGGTTTATAACTGGCACTGGGACAGGGTCTTTAGTTTCATTATCAGATACGATGAAGAATCTGGCAGGTGGGTAACAAATCTTCTCATACAGGGTTTGCTGACAACTCTCCGGTTGGCTATATGGGCAACAATCCTAGCCACCATTATTGGGGTAATAATGGGTTATTGGAGGAGGTGTAACAACCTTACCCTACGAATAATCAGCAGGGCCTATGTAGAACTTATTCGAAACATACCCCCGATTGTTTTCATCTTTATATTCTACTTTTTCATTTCCAGCCAGATATTCCCGCTGATCGGTCTGTCCAGTCTGCAGTATGACAGTCCCTACATGGACAATGATTTGTTCAGAATAATGTTTGGGGACCCAAGATTATTTGAAAATTTTATCGCCGGCATGATTTGTCTTGCCGTTTTTGAGGGAGCCTATATCACGGAAATTGTGCGGGCGGGGATTCAATCAATAGGAAAAGGTCAATGGGAAGCAGGCAGAGCTATCGGACTCTCCCACCTAAACATTTTAAAAGATATTATACTTCCACAGGCCATCAGGAAAATTCTTCCTCCCCTGGCTGGTCAATTTATCACCCTTATCAAGGATTCAGCTATTGTTTCGCTGATTTCAATTCAGGAATTGACCTTTTTGGCTACCGAGGTTGCAGCAACAACGACAAAGGTGTTTGAAACTTGGATTTTGGTCGGAGGAATGTATTTTGTATTGTGTTATTTCTTTGCGTATGTTTTCGGCAAACTTGAGCAAAGAGGAGCCCGTTCCAACCGCTAGTCCAATGGAAAGTATACACCAATGATTAAAGATGAAAGCACGGCCCCACTGAAGGTTCCGGAAACCAGTGCCAATACCAAACCTATCGTGGAGGTCTCCGGGCTTTGTAAATGGTTTGGTGATTTCTGTGCCCTTTTTGATATTAATTTTTCAGTCAATTTTGGTGAAAAAGTTGTCATTTGCGGACCTTCTGGATCGGGTAAATCAACCTTAATCAGATGTCTTAATCAATTGGAGGAACACCAGTTGGGAACCATCAGAATTGATGGGATAGAAGTGAAACCAGGCATGAAGAATATTGAAGTGATAAGACGTAATGTCGGGATGGTGTTCCAAAGTTTCAATCTGTTTCCCCATCTCTCAGTTTTGGATAACCTTACCATCGGGCCGATAAGAAACAGGGGGATGTCCAAAAATGAAGCCTCAGAAATGGCAATGGAGTTACTTGACAGGGTCCATATATCGGAACAGGCCAGCAAGTATCCTATGCATTTGTCTGGGGGTCAACAGCAAAGAGTGGCAATTGCAAGAGCCTTATGTATGAAGCCAAAGCTAATGCTGTTTGATGAGCCAACTTCAGCCCTTGACCCGGAAATGATTTCCGGTGTGTTGGATGTCATGGTGGAACTTGCTGAAGGTGGCATGACGATGATTTGTGTAACCCATGAAATGGGATTTGCCCGACAGGTAGGAGACAGGGTGATTTTCATGGATGATGCCGAGATTGTGGAAACTTCTGATCCGGAAAGTTTTTTCAACAATCCCAGAACAGACCGGGCTAAATTATTTTTGAGCCAGTTACTATCCCATTAATTACTTATCCTGAACAGGATTCCTAAGACTGATATTGGAATCTGAAATTATAGTTATATCTTGGTGTGTGGTTGATATTGAATTTACAGAATAAACAATATATCAATACTTACCTTAAAGTCTCTAGGGGGCCATAGCTCAGTTGGGAGAGCGCTTGAATGGCATTCAAGAGGTCAGGGGTTCGACCCCCCTTGGCTCCACCAGAGATTGTGATGGTCCTAGTTGTTTTCCAATCAACATCTCCTTGACATCTTGATGAATTTCCTCTTCCCTCATCACTTCTGCAATTTGATGGAATTGCGATTCTTGTAAATTGATATTACCAAACTTCAGAATTTCAAGGATTCGGGATTTGCCGCCACCTGCTTTGTTGTAATCAATAATTTCAGTGAATTGGTCATCTAGAAAAAAGGGAGGTAGAATCCGATTCATGGTGTTTACAAGTTTAATGCTGATTTCCGAGCCGAATTTAAGGGAGATGAATCTGGCTAATGCAGAAGGGTAAACAAGATAGTTTTCAATTTCATACCATTTCCAAATCGCAATTTTCATACCCTTCGGAACATTAGCACCCCCACGATTTCCTTTTTTACCACGATATTTGATTTCCATCCCCTTTAGTTCTGGAACTACTTCCTGCAGCGCAAGAAAATGCTTTTTTGAACTTGAGAATAATTCTGAGGTATATACACAAAAGACCTTATCCAAGAATTTTTGGATTGGATGATTTAAGGCTGTAGCCCATCCAAGCAAAATATCCTTATCTGATTTCTTATCAAGGTAAAGGACTCTACTAGTAATTTCGGCATTCACTAAATGCTGGGTAAGCTCCTTGGGGGATTAACCTCGGTTAGCGTATTCCCGGAAATCAAAAACAAATTAGTGCCTGCCCGAAAAGTATATAACCATTACAAAACCCCTTGACAACAAGGGTCTGGAATCGAGATGTTACCATGAAGATCGGTTTCATCACTGGTATTTTCACATTTCAGGGCCTTTTTTCACCTAATATTCATCACTCTTCGCAGGTTCTGACCCATGAGACATGTAATCAAACCCTACCGTGAACTCGGTGACATTGACATTGCCGGTATTGACCTCGGTCGCAAGTGCCGTGATGACATGCCCGCCCTTTTGATAGGACTTCAACATCTTTATTGCGACAAGGACTTGAGGTCCCAGCTGTTTGCCCTTTTGGAGGAACATCTGGCCCCCGATGTCAGCCATGACCATGGCCGTCCGGGCATGAATTTGTGGCAGATCCTGGTGATGGGTGTTGTGATGCAGGGGCTGAACTGTGACTTTGACCGTCTGCATGACCTGGTCAACGAGCACAACACCCTGCGGAAGTTTCTCGGTCATGCGGATATCTGGGACAGAAGGCAGTATTCGTACCAGTCGGTGGTTGACAATGTGAACCTGCTGACTCCGGAGTTGTTAGCAGAAGTCGGCAAACTGGTTGTGGGTAGTGGTCACAAGGTCTCAAAAAAAAGCCTGGCGCCTTGTTGCACGGGCGCTGTGATTCTTTTGTCGTCGAGACGGATGTCCATTACCCGACGGATGTCAATCTTTTGTGGGATGCGATGCGTTGCCTGATCAGGGAAAGTAGCCGTGCGGCCAATGAGTGTGGGCTTTCCGGTTGGCGTCAATGGTACCACCTGACCGCTTCTGTCAGGAAGAGGTTTCATGTGGTTCGCAGGACTCGCCGGGTGTCACCGGAACGCGTGGAGGCGTATCTTGACCTGTGCCGCACGCTTGTTGTCCGTGCTGAAGGGACTCTGTCGGCGTTGCAGGATTCTCGGATCAGGCGTCTTCTCAGGAAGGGTAATCCGGTCCTGATCGGCCATTTCATCGGCCATGTGAAGAGACAGATCGACCAGGTCGACCGTCGTTTGCTCAGGGGCGAGACGATCTCTCATGACGAGAAGGTGTTTTCGCTCTTCGAACCCCACACCCGGTGGGTCTCCAAGGGCAAGGCAGGACGTCCGGTTGAATTCGGTGTTCCGGTGTGCATTGTGGAGGACGAGTTCGGCTTTGTCCTGAACCACCGGATCATGTGGGAGGGGAGTGATGTTGACCATGCGGTACCGGTGGTCAGGGAAACGCAATCCCGTTTTCCGGATTTCAGGTCGTGCAGTTTTGACCGCGGTTTTCACAGTCCGCAGAACCGTCTTGCCCTTGACATTCTCTTGGACCACAATGTCCTGCCGAGGAAGGGCCGGTTGAGCAGGGCCGACAGGATCAGGGAAGGTGAGGAGATATTTGTAGCGATGCGCCGGAAGCATCCGGCGGTGGAATCGGCGATCAACACCCTTGAGCACCGTGGTCTTGACCGTGTGCGGGCCCATGGTGCCGGCGGCTTTGAACGTTTTGTTGGCCTATCTGTCCTGACCTTCAACATCCATCGTCTTGGCCTGTTGATTCGCCGTCGTCGCCAGTTGCTGCTCAAGCGTCGGCGTCCGCGTTTACCGCTGGCAGCCTGACCCTCTTTTTGTCAATGAAATGGTGACCGTTATGTAGGGAACGGAGGGGAGAGGTCTGTCACGGTGGTCGGAAACGGGCTGTTTTTGTGGATAACTCTCGCAACCAGGCGTTTTTTTGTGGAAAAACTGTTCCAATCAACCCATTTTTGGTAAATCGGGAGCGGTTTTGTTACCTGGATTTTTGTTGAATTGTCAAAAATAGGGTATTTTCTGGGCAGGCACAAATTATGTTCTTTGCATGCGACATCTATAAGTTCACCTGAGGTGCTTGTTAGTATAACTTGACTATTGTTTTCTTCACAGAATTTTTGAATTAGTTTATAGATTTTTTCCTTAAGCAAACTATGTAAATGGGTATCTGGTTCATCAATTAGAAATTTAGTTTCACGATTGGATTGAAGTAGTGCTGAATGCAATAAAACGACCTGTAAGAAACCTGATGCACCGTTGCTAAGGTTAAGTGAATTTTCCTTATTGGAATGCCGAAAGCTGGCATGAATTGGGTCATTTCCTGTGGGAGGAAGAAGCTCGTAACCAAAAAAATCACTTATTGTATTTTGCAGAGATTGCCACTTTTGTTTATCCCTACTAACAACTGTTAGTAGGCTTTTGAGAATTGAACCTCCTCTTCCGCGTGCCAACCTTGATTGAAATACAGTCGGTGCATAATGAGGTTCATAATTGTCAAGGGGAGAAAGAGATTGGATATACCTGAATTTGATTGGTTTTTCTTGGAATAGGTGTTGACCGTCTTGATGAATTTTCAAGGGTATCACTTCTACTAATGACCTTCCTTGGTAACGGATTCCGAATCCAAGACTTCCCTGTTCAAAATCAATTCGGATGGTTATCGGGTTGGTTGTAATTGATTTAAACCATAATTCCTTAAAATCATTGATTTCTATGGTCTTTAATTCGAACTTATCCATTTCTACTGGATTTCCATCCAGGGTTTTCTTTTTGTGGAAATTCTCCCAAAGTTCTGACCAAATAGAAATTGCTTGCAAAAATGATGTTTTACCCGAATTGTTCGTCCCTGTGATAAGGGAAATATCCTTGGTTAGGCTACACTCAAAGTGATCAAAAGCTTTGAAGTTTTTTACTGCAACCTTGTGAATCATTTCAATTTTCTGATGCGATCACTAAAAACTATATCGAACGGTTTTGAACAAGTTAATTCCAAGGTCTGTGAGATAAACTTCCTCATCGCTGCCAACCCCAACTTGCTCACCTCCACTTAAGACCATGAGTAATTTCCATTCATCCATTCTCTTACCAACAATTGAAAGAATATGTTTTCCCAAGATTTTTTCGTCTCCAATTACAATTTTTTTGTGATCAACCCTGATCTTGTAAGATTTTCCCTTTGGCGGTTGACGGTTATGTTTACCACATGTCTCAATATCAATTGGATCACCAAAAAAATTACCTTCTCCCGATGGAGTAACAATAATGGTATCGCCTTCCTGAAGTATAATTCTCATATCCTTGGAAATTTCTCTATCCCATTCCTCGTCTATAGAAACAAATATGCGTCCATCAGTTAAATCTCTATCTAATTCGAGCAGTTCTTGACCTGAAACTTTCGCACTTGGAAGTTGAATGTACTCGCTGGTTTTTCCGACGTAATGGATACCAATAGGGTTTCTTGACGATTTTAACCCTTCGGCATGACTGCAACCTGTTCTAAAGATGCCGTTGCTCTTCATGATTAGAAAATCAGATGGATTAACTTGAACTGTACAACCATCACCTTGCACAAAAAAAAATTCATCTGCAATATTCGCTGCATCATAAATTTGTTGAGCGCTTACCAATCCACCTTTAAGACTAAATTTGTTGTCATTTACCGTAATTTTAATTTCCAAGGTAAATTCCTTCTTGCGTAATGATTAGTTTTTTTGAGGGGGGGGGGGAACATAGTTAGTATTTTAGCCATTTTTGATATCAATTTCACTGTCTTAAAGGTTTACTAAATTAATTTCACAGAGGAAAGAACTATCCTGGCCTCAACCACAATCCAACTTACAAATGGCCAGGGAAATCTCCTCTGTTGACAGCCTGGTACCTAACGATACATTTGCCAAACATATCTTAAGCCAACCTACCAGCAGCTTGTCATCCTCTGGATACGGGGTCTTTTTCGATGAAGATACCTTCCTTTAATCATAAAAATTTTTCCGAATGACTACATTTTGGGTCTGGGAGGTTTTTTGTGTTTATTGCTATGCTCATCATTGGGAGCAAGATATATACCGTTTGAGGTTACACCTCCATTGCTGTGTCGGTAATGTGCCCTCCCGGACAATATGAGTTCTGCACGTGTTGATGCAGCTTCGGAGCGACCCATAGCCATTCTCCCAAGGTAATTTACAAAAGATAACAAGTTCCCGGAATCCACCAATTCGAGGTTGGCAATGTATTCATCCTTTCCCTGAGCCGGTATTACCGGAACGAATTCACCTGCCTTGATGAAGGATCAGGCCATCAACATACGGGAAATCCGGCCATTGCCATCCTGGAAGGGAAGTATGCGGACAAATTCATAATGGAGCCAAGCAGCCTCCACTTCTGGAGCGAGATTCAAATCCCGGAGCTTCCGGTGAAAACCTAGGAATTTCTCCATTTCGTTCGCCACCTGTTCAGGTGGACAATATTCAAAAACCAACCCGTCACGTCCCCGTGGGTTGTTAGGATGAATCTTATATTCTCCCTTGCGAAGCGGGGCATTGACGCGCTGGCCAAAGGGCCGACGCCAGTGGCATAATCCTGATGACGGGTCAACAAGGCATGCCATTCCTTGATAGTGGAACCGGTTAGTGGCCGTTTGTCCCTGATGTGGGCAAACATCATTTCCAAAGCCGTTTCCTGATTGGTAAGCAGTCCCTTCAGGGTATTATTCGCAATGTCCGTGGCTGAATGTGTTCCTCTTTCCCCCTCGAAGCCTTCGGCAATCAGTGTTTCAGTAACCCCTCTGCGTAAGATATACAGACCCTCAATCTGACCGGTCTAAATGGCAAAGGCTCGATTCTGAGATTTCAACCAGATATCCATCGCACTCCTGTCAATAGCTGGATCTTCTAGTTTTTGGCCTAAATCATTCCATCGCTTGGCTGCTTCGGGTACCCTGAAAGGTATAATTGTAGAGAGAGGGATCAAGATCACGGACCGAGTGCCAGACAGATACTGTCGGTTTAGTTGTTGTTTGCATGTCATCACCTGTTTTCATCATGATCATTAGGGTCATTTGAACCTAAACCAGTCATTTCAAATTAAGATAAAAAAGAGGGAGGGACCGTTCATGCATTATGCAAAAAACGAAATTCAATCCTTAAATTTAATTCTCGCATGTAACAGGTTCTCCAATCGCTGAAAACGAAAAAAATGGAATTATATTCACCGATAACATTCATACTTATTGTAGAATATAAAATTCCGGGGAGAAAATAAATGCAGGGTGGTTTGCATCAAAATAACAAAGAACTTACAGAGTCATTTAGGAAAGCAATGTATGACTTTAACCCTGTACAGGTGTTGGGCAGTCTGAAAAACAGCTTTGCTAAAGATGCACCGGTACATCTGGCCACTCCCTTTGAAACACTTGACAATATTGAAGAATTTTATCTGAAAGCTCTTCATCCTCTCTATGAGGCAATACCTGATCTTGAAAGAAGAGAACTGATAGTGCTTTCAAGCAGGTCTCATATTGATCAGGATTGGGTAGGAGTATGCGGTTATTATACCGGTGCGTTCAAAAAACCCTGGCTGGATATTCCTCCAACGGGACATCAGGTCTCAATGAGGTTTCACGAATTTTATAGAGTTGAAGAGGGCAAGATTATAGAAATGCAGGCACTATGGGATATTCCTGAACTGATGATGCAGGCCAATAGCTGGCCCATGTCTCCAAGTTTGGGGAGAGAGTGGCAAGTCCCTGGACCTTCGACACAGGATGGGTTGGTAATTAATGATGAGAATCGAGGAAGAAGTGAGGAAAGTTTGTCTCTGGTTTCGGAAATGCTTGCCAAACTGGGGGAATATGCCACAGGTGGAGTCGAAGCCATGCAACTGGATCGTTATTGGCATCCGAGGTGCAGCTGGTATGGACCTTCAGGTATTGGAACTTGTCGGGGAATAGAAGGATTTAGAAACTGGCACCAGATTCCATTTCTCAATGGAATGCCTGATCGTGTTGGAACCTTGGGTAAAGGAAACCTTTTTGCTGAAGGAGATTATGTAGGATTCACAGCTTGGCCTGGTATGAAAATGACGATCTCAGGTGATGGGTTTCTGGGCATAGCTCCTTCCAGGCAGAAAATAACCATGAGAAGCCTGGATTTCTGGCGATGTGAAAAAGGCCTGATAAGAGAGAACTGGGTTCTAGTGGATATCCTTCATGTCTATTCCCAGATCGGAGTTGACGTCCTTGCCAGAATGCGAGAGTTCAACAAAGCCAGGCAAGAACATATTTCGTGAGAAACTACTTTCTTTGATCTGGATAACACCTCGTCCAAAATACAATTCCATCAACAGATTCTGTCATCAGTAGACGACAACAGATCGAATTGATTCACCGGCATGCATCAAGTCAAACCCGTTATTGATATCACCCAAATCTAATGTGTGGGTAATCATCGGATCAATCTGGATTTTTCCTTCCATATACCAGTCAACTATTTTGGGTACATCAGTTCGTCCTCTGGCACCACCAAAGGCAGTTCCTTTCCAAACCCTGCCTGTTACCAGTTGAAATGGCCTGGTGGAAATTTCAGCACCGGCAGGAGCGACACCTATGATTATGGATTCTCCCCATCCCCGGTGAGCACTCTCTAATGCAATCCGCATGACATTGACGTTACCGGTACAGTCGAATGTATAATCCGCACCACCCATGGGATCGGATTTGGTTTGGGTCAATCCTACCAGATATGATACCAGATCCCCATCAACCTCTGTTGGGTTAACAAAGTGGGTCATGCCGAATTTTTCACCCCACTCCTTTTTCTTTGGATTAACATCTACGCCCACGATCATATCAGCACCAACGAGTTTTAGACCCTGGATAACATTCAGGCCAATGCCACCTAGCCCAAAGACTATAGCATTGGCTCCAGGTTCAACCGCAGCAGTGTTCATAACAGCACCTATGCCAGTTGTGACTCCGCACCCAATGTAACAGATCTTGTCGAAAGGTGCATCTTCCCTAACCTTGGCCACGGCAATTTCAGGGAGCACTGTATGTTGGGAAAAGGTTGAGCAACCCATGTAATGAAGTATGGGATCGCCATCCAGGGTAGAAAATCTTGACGTACCATCAGGCATTAAACCTTGTCCCTGGGTTGCCCTTATGGAGGTACAAAGGTTTGTTTTTCGAGATAGGCAAGAAGGGCAAGTACGGCATTCCGGTGTGTAGAGTGGGATTACATGATCACCCTTTTTCACAGAGGTTACTCCGGGACCTGCATCAACAACAATTCCGGCTCCTTCATGTCCCAGAATAGACGGGAATAGACCTTCGGGGTCCGCTCCAGAAAGGGTAAATTCATCGGTATGGCAAATCCCTGTGGCTTTGATTTCCACCATTACTTCACCGTGTTTTGGTGGAGCTAGGTTTACATCCATTATTTCCAAAGGTTTATCTGCTTGTAAGGCAACAGCTGCTTTTGTTCTCATTGCATTAGTCTCCCAGTAACGTTGCTTTCTTCTTTGTAAAGAAGTTTTGTTGGAATAATATACTATTTTGTTCAGGAGGCAATTGCGAAAAGTCTTCAGTTTATGATCTAAATCTGAGCAAAAGAGATATCTGCTACTAACATAGCCCAAAATAATTGGATAATTTGCTAAATTTCCTTTTCCAACAACCCAACCCTCTGTTTAATCGCATCACTAACTGATTCCACAATTTCCATAGGAAAATTCGCCGGCAGCGAGTTTATTGTGCTTTCTATCGCTGTATTTTGAATTGAAAGTATCTCTTCAAAGATTTTCTTGATTGACTCGGATGGATAATTTGCTTTTTTTCCTGTTTGTAAAAAATGGTGTCCATGAATATTTACTATTCTGTAATGATTTCTATTTCCAAGGCTCATAGCCAAACGGAAATCACGTTGACGCATTTTGGATGTATCAAAATAAGGTTGGGCTGTTAGCACATCATAAATGGGTGCTAATCGGAATCTACCACCTGGTAGAAACAGTATACTAAAATTTTTAGCATGACCATCTGAAGCCCCAATCAGCCAAAATAGAATGTTGGCTTTAAATAAATCAAACTGGTCTTGAGCAAAATCTTCACTTCCTTTAAGACATTCAAGAATATCATTTATTCCAGGTCCGCCATCACTTTGGTACTTTAAACTTGAAGCAACAGAAAGCGCCTGACAGAAATCTTCCTGATGCAACCGGAGTACATGACCCTCTTTTGTCCATTTTCGATCAAAACGTTCAACTACAAGGGCGTTTATATCCCCAAATCTTGCCATAATTGCCTTTGAAGTAATCAACCCAAAGTTCTTTAAAAGCTTTAAGCAAAAAAATTCATTTTCAACACTTTTCGATGATTCCTTGTTTAAGTTTAGTAATTCGGTTTCAGGTTTGATTATGTGGGTTGAAGGTGTTGTACCTGAGGGTTTATACCAGTTATTGTCTTTGAACAGCAATGCGGTTTTTTCCTGGACACCGGGTACAGAAAATCTAAAACCCTGATCCTCGTCGCTTATACCGAGAGGATTAAATTTCAAAATATTTAAAATTGATTCAATTTGTTCTTCAGTGACTTTTTCGGCATTCAAGTCGTTTGTTGAATCAGGAGTTTGACCCTCATTGAGGAATTGGAGACCTCCAATACAGTCCCTACCAATTTTGGAGAGGAGGCAAAAAGTATCTTTTCCTTGCGCATCTACTTTCCTTGCGATTTTTTCCCTGGCAAACACGTCATCGGGCAGAAGATTATCAAAATAAGCATTAACGGGTATACCCCTGTATCGTTTTACCGAAAGAGGAAGTGATAAAGAGATAGGAAATCGAAGAGTACTGTCTAACCAGTCTTGGTAATAGGTAAACCCCAGTGTTCCGCCAAACTCTCGTTCGAGTTTACCCACGAGGATATTGTTGAAATAGACATCCAGGGGTACGAAAGAACGTTTACGCCCCATTATTAAAAATATCCTCCCATTCTTCCAGGGAACCTATATGACGTTTACTTAAGGACCATTCGAGGTCTAGGGCCGCTAATATACATAATATAGTACCCATTCTTGGATTGGCGGTACCCGTTTCTATTTTGGAAATAGTTTCCTGCCAAACTCCACTTAATTTAGCAAGTTCGATTTGCGTCATTTTTCTTTTTAGTCGGATTTCCCTTATTGAGTTACCCAAATCCCATTTCGTTCTAACCAAATGCTTCATTTTATTCCCAAACTATCTTGATATAATTAACAATAAAATACTGATGAGTTTTTAATCATAAACCTAATTTATGATATGAAATCTATAATTTTAATATATGAATATTAAATCATATTTCAAGAATATGATCTATTTATCATGGATTATCGAAAATAATTTGATAATCATTTATGGTTATGCCCCTTATCAGAATGTAAAATAATGTCCATTTCCTGTTCAAAACTCATTGTCAAGAAGATAATTTTGGGCATAATCCTGGTTTGGTCGATACCTAAATGAATTTTGGATTCACCAACTATTCGTTTACGAGCAAAAAAGGGCTTTATTTATGTCGTACATACTGGCAATTGATCAGGGAACAACTTCATCAAGAGCAATATTGTTTGATAAGGATTTTAATCCTGTATCCACATCCCAGAAAGAGTTTCAACAACATTATCCAAATTCAGGTTGGGTAGAGCATGATCCGGCGGATATTTGGGAAACTACTATTACAACCTGCCGAAATGTCCTCAAGGGACAGGCAAAATCCAGTTTACTGAGTGTGGGAATAACCAATCAAAGGGAAACCACACTGATATGGGACAGGCATACATCCCAACCAATTTACAACGCTATTGTTTGGCAGGATAGAAGGACATCGGAGTACTGTTCTGGATTAAAGGAAAAGCGATTAGAACCAGAAATAACACGGAAAACTGGTCTCCTGCTCGACCCTTATTTTTCAGCAACCAAGATAAGATGGATATTGCAAAATGTAGATGGTGCCTTCGAAAAAGCCAAAGCAGGGGATTTACTTTTTGGTACAGTTGATACATTCCTGATCTGGAACCTAACTGGAGGACAGAAACATATAACCGACATAACAAATGCGTCCAGAACAATGTTATTTAACATTACGGAAGAGCAATGGGACCAAGATCTTCTTGATCTCTTTGATATACCTCAAAGTATGTTGCCAGAAGTCAGGGAATGTACCTCGGAATTTGGGACTACCGAAGAAAAGCATTTCGGTTTACAGCTACCAATCAGGGGGGTAGCTGGTGATCAACAGGCAGCCACTGTAGGACAGGCCTGTTTCAAACCAGGGATGTTAAAAGCAACTTATGGTACCGGTTGTTTTGCTTTACTTAACACAGGGGACGTTCTAGTACCCTCCCAAAACAGGCTTTTAACAACAATAGCATATAAAATTGATGGCAAGACTTGTTATGCCCTTGAAGGCTCTATTTTTATTGCTGGGGCAGTAGTTCAGTGGCTTAGGGATGGTTTGCAGATAATTAAAAATGCTGGTGAAACCCAAGCTCTTGCAGAAAATGCTGATCCACAGCAGGAAATTGTTGTAGTTCCTGCTTTTACCGGTTTAGGGGCACCATATTGGGATTCAGAATGTCGGGGCGCAATATTCGGAATAACGAGGAATACCGGACCGAAGGAATTATCAAGGGCAGCATTAAGCAGTGTTGCTTTTCAGACCGTTGATCTTTGGGAAGCAATGAATATGGATTATCCCAGGTTAACAAATGTTGCGCTTAGAGTTGATGGCGGTATGACAGAAAGTGATTACACGATGCAAAAGGTTGCCGATTTTCTTGATACTTCAGTAGAAGTTCCAGAGGTACCTGAAACAACGGCATTGGGTGCTGCCTATTTGGCTGGACTTCAATCGGGTTTATTTTCCTCGCTTGATGAGATTGGAGATAAATGGTCACTTGCAAAAAGTTTCCACTCGAAAATGGATCCTTCGGAAAGAGCCAAAAGCCTGACCAATTGGAAAAAAGCTGTCTTAAGAACTTTAACCAACACGGTTTAAAGTGAACAAGAGACATGGAATCAAAGTGCAAATCATTATGCGATTTTTTACATCCCACAGTCAGAGGAGTATAGAGAACCGAGTGTGTAACCAACGGTGTTTTAATTTACTCATTCGGCAGTGAGTAGTGTTGGAATATTTGAAACATTAACCGTCTTTGTGACCTGCCATTCATCGTAAGCACCTTGCATCCTGATCCAAAGGCCAGCTCCATTACCGAAGAGCTTACCGAGGCGAACAGCGACTTCAGGACTAACCGGCTTCCGTTCTGCTAAAATATCATGCAGATGTTGACGAGAAATACCGAGTAGCTGAGATATTTCGGTTTTCGATTTCTTGACCGCTGGTAGCACGTCTTCGCGAAGAAGTGCACCAGGGTGTGTCGGGCAGCGATTATGATCTCGGTGCATTGTTACCTCCTAGTGGTATTGTTCAAAATTCAGCATATAAGCATCGCCATCATTAAACTCAAACGTAACACACCAAGGACCGTTTACATGAACAGTGTATCTTGTCGGTTTGCTGCCTTTAAGTGCATGAAAGTCAAAACTAGGTAAATTCAAGTCTTCCATGTGAGATGCAGCATCCAGCATATCAAGCCTACGAAGAATGCGTGCGTGCATCCTGACATCAATCTTCGACTTACCTGTTTCCCAAAGAGCCTTGAGATCAGTAATTCCCGCTAAAATTTAATTTCCCTATAAACAGGGGGTTTACGTCGTTGAGGGAATATATTTTTCGCAAGTCCCTTTCCCCAAGTTTTTACCAATTTTGCAAAATGCGGTTATTTACCAAAGCAATAATTAACTTTTTAATAACCAAAAGAGCAGTATGATGTCCCGAAACGTTCTCCGTCGGCATGTGTCCATGCCGGGTCTTCTCTCCACCGTCCGCAAGGTTTTCGATACTGTTCCCGATCCAACCTCTCATCGGGCTTTTTCCCTTTCAGACTGTCTGATGTCTGGACTGGCCATGTTCTCCCTCAAATATCCTTCCCTTCTGGAATTTGACAACGAGACCCGTGGTGAACACCCCAATCCGGCTATTGTTCACAATTTGAAGCACCTCTTCAAGGTTGCCAAGACACCTTCCGACAGTTGTTTGCGTCAACGGCTGGATGTCATTGACCCGAGATCTCTAAGAGATGCTTTTCAGGGTGTCTTCACCAATCTTCAACGAGGCAAGGGACTGGAGCATTTCACCTCTCTCGGTCATTATCTCCTCTCCATTGACGGGACAGGTTATTTCAGTTCGAAAAGGGTCAAATGTGCCTCATGCTGCACCAAGCACCACAGAGATGGCACGACCACCTATTATCATCAGATGCTGGGGGGTGCCCTCGTTCATCCTACCATCAAGACTGTTTTTCCTCTGGCCCCGGAGATGATTGACAACAGGGATGGCAGCACCAAAAACAACTGTGAACGCAAGGCGATGAAACGCTTTATCACATCCTTCCGTGAGGATCATCCCCATCTCAAGACCATTGTCCTGGCTGACGGTCTCGCTTCCAATGCCCCGACCATCACTCAGTTGAAAAGCCATAATCTTCGTTTTATCCTGGGAGCCAAACCCGGTGATCACAAAGTCCTCTTCAACTGGGTTGTGACCAGCCCCTTAACCCGGTCTCTCACCCGCCAGACATATGAGAAGAACAAGACCATCACCCATCACTTCACCTGGCTCAACAAGGTTCCCCTCAATGAGAGCAACATGGACCTTGAGGTGAATGTTCTCCTTTATACCGAGACCTCTCCCACAGGTCAGAAACGAAGATGGTCCTGGGTGAGTGATCTTACACTTGAGAGCACAAATATGATGGCCGTGATGCGGGCCGGAAGAACGCGCTGGCGCATCGAAAATGATATGCCTTTATCGGCATATGGTTACCGAGCACTGCTGTGGTATGTTCAGGCAAGCTTTACAAAAACAGATACGCAAAAAATATCTCTGGTCAGCGATGGTCTCGCTGTTCCGTACGATAACCATCAACAGTTGGGACGTCTTCTATCGATTGTTATCGGAACCACGGAAGATCATGGCAGGTGAAACCTTGCTTGAGGACCCTTAACACAAAGCCATGTAACCGAGTGTGTTACTGTTGGTCTTCAGGGTGAGGGACACAAGCCAAAAGAAAAAAAGGCGGGATAAACCGTTCGGTGGAGCGTGGCACTTTATTTGAGGTCATTGAAAATTGTGCTAATCTGCAAAAAGACAATATTTAACGGGAATTACTGATTTAAATGTTCTTCTATTGACATATTTTTCCTTTAGATTGTTTAATAATAACTAACAATAAAATAGGAATCCCATACAACAGTTACAAGAATCTCCCAAACAAAAAAGGGCGATAGAAACCGCCCCTTTAAATTCTTTTAGATAACCAAAATTAGAAGGTAAATGCTAATGTTGCTTCCAATGTGGTTGTGTCATCAGACTTCATAATAGATTGTGGTTCGTCATCAGTACCATTGCTAGCAGTATTAAACGTACTCTCGGCAGCAGATGTGGCAGGTTTTAAGGTGTAAGTATCTTCTGTATCCGTCTTCGTAATACTTGCGTTGAAGGAAGCACCACCGCCCAAATCATAGGTGAAACCAATTTCAATTTCTTTGGCTTCACTTTCCATTGTTGCGGTAATTGCATTTGCAGCCACTTGATCTCCTGTTGCTAATGCATCAGCACCATCAATCCAACCTGATGCAGCTGTATTCTGATCAGTTTTATATGTAGAATAGGCTACAGAAAAAGAAGCACCTTCACCAGCAGACATCGAAACCTTGGCACCTATGCCTTTGTTTTCAATTGCACCTAAATTGTAATTGTCTAGTAATACATCAGCAGCCGCAACAAATTCTCTTTTTACAGCAGCAGTATCACCAGCTGCTGGGGTTGTTCTAGCTTGTGCAAAAACACCGCCTTTGTCATCCTTATCAGGATCAGGGTTCCTATCAAAACCCCTAGCACCAGACATTAGACTTGGTGTACTTTCCTCTGATTGTGAATAATAAACATCAACACCTACACCTGAGAAGGTTGAACCCAAGGCAAGGGCAATACCCTTTTCAGAATCCATACCAAAGCCAACATTTATATCACCTGATGAATGACTGGCACCTAATGACCAATCACCATCGCCCGAAGAATTGTTTTTTGCCTGTGGGTCGGCTACAGTTAATCGGTAGGAAGTTGCACCGAAGGCTCCTTCAAGTCCAATATCTGCACTATCGCCACCATCAAAATGACCATCAGCAACACCAATACCACCTGCTTGTTCTATACCAGGGTCATTGCCACCCAGTTTAAGTTTCCATGAACCATCAGCACCACCAATATAGACATTGGAACCATTAACTTTGTTTGCATTGCCTTCATGTTCATCTTCAATGGAGATACCAGCACCAAATACTAAACCACCATCAGTAGTCCCTTGAGAACTAAAGTTAACTTGATACTTTCTGATTAGATGCATTGATTCAGCATCTGGCTCTGAATCCTTATCCACATTCTTAAAGCCTAATTCGGCTTCCCCAGTTAATGATACTGAGGGGGCGGGGGCTTCCATCATCATTTCTTCGTCAACTGCTTCATTCATAGCATAAGCCACTGAACCAGCAAGGGCAAAAGATGATAGGTATACAATAAATTTTTTCATTTTCTTCCTCGTTTATCCTTGATAATATAAATTCCATAATGGGCGAACAAAAATAGTAACTACTCAGGTAGTCTCGGGGGGGGGATTTATGCGGTTTCTCCAATTGAACTAGTTAATTGTTGGTTAAGAGTTTGTTAATTTGTTGGTAAAATTGATACGAGTCTGGTAGGAGGTCCGCGAGTTTGAGATTTACTAACAAATTGGAGGCATCTGATTCCAGAATATCCAAAGTATTCAACCCCAATTTACGCGCCATCACCATAACATTTCGTAGAATCACAAAATAATGAACTCTGTTTTCGGTACTAAAACTCCATGATATTTTTCTATTGTGAATTCGTTGTGTGGTACTCAGTTGGATACTCATCTCAATTACATTGATCAGAAATTGCACTACGATATCTGCCACTTGTTGAGCTCTTTTTCCTGAATTTTTTTTACGGTTGTTCACGGATTTGATCACCAGATGATTGCACTTTTAAAATTTTGCGATTCAACAAGTTGGCTATTTATAAATGATTTTACAAGTATTAAATAGCTAAAAAATAAATTTATTTTACACTTGACAATTCTTCATTTTTTTCTATGAATTAAGTGTAAAATTGGAGGGGGTATGAAACGAACAATGACTCTCAACCTCACAGAGGTTGAGATGGAACTTATTGAGCGAATGTGTAAACAGAAGGGTATATCAAAGACTGCTATTGTTCGTCAGTCACTTAGACTATACGATACAGTCGGTAGTCGAATGTTACGAGGAGATAAAGTTTTTGTTGAAAGTGCTGATAAGTCTGAGAAAACGGAACTCTTTATTCTATAAAGAATTTACCCACAAGTTTGGGACCTGCTAGATTGGGTCATTGCCGTTCTCCATCTACCCGTCCCCTAACATTGAGTATGTAGCTGATCTGTTGAAATCAGTTTTACCTGTTATAGGGTGTGAATCTGGTATTGTGCATAATTTATCACTTTAACCTACCACTGCCAAATCATGATTTGGCTTGCAATTGTCGTTGGCCGGTATTCTATTCACAAAATCGGTTATAATCAGTTTCCAGACACGATCTAAGCGATCAGATTTCACCACGATCTTATGTTCAGGATCCCTTGCCCACCTGATATGCTCCACCGCATGCCAGATTTTTTCATTCGATCCCCTATATGGGTCTTGTTAACCACTTCAACAATCCCGGAACCAATGGGCAAACCCCTTTGCTTGATACCCTGGTAGTTCATCCTGTGACGATTGGTCCTGAAGTAGCTCAGTTCAACTTTCAGGTCCTTCCGTGCGGTGTCGGTGGACGAACGGGAATAAAGTCCCCTGATCACCCGCGCAACTCCGTCCTGTTCATACAGGAGAATGCCGTACCATTTCAAATACCAGTCCTTCGGAGAAAGAGTATATTCCGGAGCCTTGTGCAGATGGGTCGTCGCATGGTAGAAGTCCAGAACTTCCACATCAGGGTTCTGGGCTGAGAGGAACGACCAACTATTGGGTAAATGTTGATATCAACATAATTGGGTGCCCCATCAGCGACCGCAACAAAGATCAAATCAGGGTGTTGTTATTTCTCACAATAAACCGTCACGTAACCCCGGTTTATTGTGAGAAATAACAATTTATCTACCGGAAGAGGCATGTGGCTTTGATCACCCCTCTTACCAAAGTAATCCAAAAATAGTCTGGCTACCTTGTGGTGCCTGCTAATCCCTCCACCATACAAGCCCCGGTTTGACTTCAACCAGTTATCCAACTCCAGTATCAAGTGTTCCCGAGGCCCACCAATTGATAGATCTTCCGGCGGCTTCGAGATGACACCCTTGTCGATCAGATCATCGGTGATACGACGGACGGTTCTATGAAGCATGCCTTCCATGTATCTGGAACCTGTTCCAGGGCAGGTAGTGGCAAGTTTATCAAGGAGTTCGGCATCCAGGTCCTCCGGACCTATCCTCAGAGCCTCGGCATGATCACAAATTCGTGCAGCACTATTTTTATAGTCTTCTATAGTGCCTTTGGTATATCCCTTTTGGACAAGTGAGTTCAGAAAGTCACTAATATGAACCTTCAGCCAAAAGCTGTCCGGTACCGTGGTAATTTTGTATGTACTCATTAATACACCCTCTCATTTTAAGTTTAAAAGAGAGGAATATATGAGGTTAATCAGTCAGATTGGGTGGTAACCTTGTCAGTTTTATGCCGACAAGTTGATACTCATATTCCCTGTTCAAGGGGACCCCGAGTCATTTGTCTGCATAAAAAATTTGTCGGAATTTTCTCTATTATGCCTTTATGAGACTGTGAAAATATTCAAACGAATTCTTCAAAAGGTCATTTGTACACCAAGAAAATGCGCCTTTGGGCTGTTTTTTGCAAACGAAAGTCCCAAAAACAACAAATAAATGTCTCGGAAGGGCACCTTAGCTAGGCAAATAATAGTTAAAAGTGACTTCCTGCCTTAGGCACTAGAATACTTTCACAGTCTCTTATCGGCATAAAGGTGAAGTGCACCAGGGTGTGTCGGGCAGCGATTGTGATCTCGTTGCATTATTAACTCCTTGGGGTAACGCTCAAATTAGGTTGAAATTCTAAATAGGTTTAGCGTGTTTTCACCTGTTTAGCAAAGTTAGGAAATGGAAATCAGCTGGAATTTTTTATCCACAAAGTATGTAATCTCCTCTGCTGATATCACCATTTTTTTCTTTTAGGTTTCACCAAACAGGGCATTCTTGAAATCAGGAAATGATTTCAATGGATATGATTATGAAACTTATAAAAGTGGTTGTTATACCGGTCTGTATATCAATGGGCACTCCAATCTTTGGAGATTGGGCCTATGACATGACTAGCGAAAAATGTAGCCCTGAATCAAGAAGATTGATGGCGAACAGTACTAGAAACCAGATTGAAAACTCAGTTAGAAGAGCAGAAGCATCAATTGATGCTCCCACACCAGTTGGTGACCTGAGTTGTCTTGCAGGTTTAATGCAGTTACCCCTAGGTAGTTTTGCTTCAACAGGTAATCTGGGGAGTATATTTAACACGTCATTGCAAAGCCTCATAAACCCCGATGGGAATATCCTCAACCAATATTGTGCCCGAGCAGAAAGGGAATGGCGTAAGGCAACCAGATCCTTGGGAAGAAATACAGGTGGTTTCAATAAATTTGAACTACCGAGCTATTTCTCTTCTCGAATACTGCAGGCTACCACTGATCAGAAGACTACATCTGGCCAATCAAGGGGTGAAGTATATTCACCAAGCAATGTTAATACCGGTTCCAATACCCGCCGCCAGGCAACTTTACCCGAACAAGCTTTCCCTTCTACAAGGTCGCAGCAAGAGACACCATTGGATGCCGATCAAACCATTGAAGGAATATGGGACACAATTTATGGCAAGGAGTTGGAACAATGAAAAAACCATCGAGATCAAAATGTATCAGACTATTAATCACAGTAATGAGTTTGCTGACTGCTGCTTCACCGGGGTGGGCACTTTTTGGACCTGGATGTCAATGTGGAACTATAGGATCTTTTCATCAATCAACCCGATATCATGTAAGTAAGGAAGCAACTGAGGCTGCCAGAAACATAATCGAAGCCTTACAAGCTCATTCTCGGCAGCAAAGTTCCTACTTGGACAGGCAGGTTGAGGCTCACAAGCGATTGGTGGATGGTGAACAACAAAACCATTCCATGCGACTTAGAGAAGAATTTCGGGCGGAGGCTGAAAGTGGCAAGTATGACCCAAACGAAGACTTTTGTCATTTGGTTGATCTTTCAATTACCAGAGAAAATAATGAGGGTACGAATATATCACCTCAGGTAATAACAAAGAGAGTAAGTGACTGGTCGGGTGGTAAGCAGGAAATAGTAAAGAAAAACGGAGTTCATCTTGCGGCATGGCTGAAGCAGGAAAAGGATGCCATTGGAACAATAGGAGAAATCGAACAACCGACTACCGACTGGGGAGTGGTTAGCGATCAAGACACCATCCCCGCCGAACAGCCAAATGTCATGGCAGCCATAAACAGACTGGTTGCCAATACGGTGGACCCAATTCCACCCATTCCTCTTTCACCAAAAAGATTACAAACACCTGGGGGATTATCTGAGGCTGTCATCAGGGATTCAATTGCTGCCAGAAAACAAGCGGCTTCATCCTTGATAGAGTTCTCCATAGGACTTTCCTTACCAAGTGAATCATCGGAAGGTTACAGGCCTTTAGCCGAGCTATCCCACTATCAGGCCGAAATCCCTGATCAGATAAGCCAACTGCAAGCTTTTGATATCAGAACATCAATTTACTTTTCTCCTACTGTTGAGACCTTGGAGATTCGGCATGAGAAAAACGAAAGGGCCCTGTTGCAGGATTTAATTGATTTGAACAGTCTCAATACTCGGCTGAACTATTTGAGACTGGTCCAGGAGACAAGAGCCTCCGTGGCACTTGCTGCCATACTTGCTACTCTCACTGATAACGGATATGGGAACCTCTCTTCCCAATGATAAATCAGGTTTAGTGTGTTTATGATGAGAGTTTTAGGCAATCCAATGAACAGGGCTATAAGGAAGAGATAGATTTCTGATACAAGGGAAGACGCTCCTCGTCTGACAGTAACAGGCCATGATAATCTGGTGAAGCAGACTTTGTCCCGGCCAGATGTCTTCGTAACCATTATTTTGCTGGGGTTTCTTTCCTTACCTTTTATTCCAGTCATCTGGGTTATGATAATCCCCTTGGACATTGTCTATTCCTTTTGGTTTTTTGTCCAGAAAACAAGGCTTCCCTACAGGTTACCTGCCAGCTGGAGGAAAAAGGATTATTCCAATCCTGAACCAGGTGGTAACGGCAGGTACCGTCAAGGTGAAGGTCTTCTGTTTCTTGGCAATGATTACCAGAATAATGAAGAATTGTGGATTTCCAATGACGATGCAAGAAGACATGCCTTGGTACTTGGAACGACTGGATCAGGAAAGTCATTAACCAGTGATACACTTGTCATGGGAGAGTATGGATGGGTACCCATTGGCAAACTGACAAAAGGGGAGAGAATAAGGATACCTTCGGGTGAGCTGACCACTATACTGAATGTTTTCCCCCAAGGCAAACTACCTGTGGTTCGACTGCATTTTGAAGATGGTCGAATTGCCGAATGCTCCAGGGATCATCTCTGGATGGTGAAACGATATGCAGAAAAGGATTGTCTCAGTACAGACGATGTACCGCAATGGGAAAGTGTAAGTGCCGGAGATTTGGGTATTCAGTTGGAAACCGGGAGGTTATCAAATTCCACCAAGCCCCTTATACGGTATTTCATTCCCCTTATTGATGACTTGCCGGGATGCAGGGAAAACCGAAACCTTACCCTTCGGTCACCCAGATATTATGGCACAAAGGGGATAGGCAAGAAGACAGGATACCTTGATCAGAAGGGATCACTCGCTGCAAGAAAAGAATGGCTGTGTACATTTCTTGATCAGCGAAACAAAATGCAATCCATAGAGGTTGTTGGAGGTTATCTACAAATTCCCGTTTTCACCAGGGAAGAGGGTATTAAACTCAGATACCTGATCTGATCTGTAGGTGGACTGGCATTACAGTTGATCATGACTAACAAGATTTACCTTAAAGCCAAAATACCGGGTTTGGAAAAAGCATCTGGAGGTAACATTGAATTGGCAGATCAGTTTGAAAAACTGGAGTTGGAGATAGTTGAGGTAGAAGGATATTATTCAAGATCGGAAGCCCTTGCCAAAAAAGTACATATAGATAAGCAGGTATCCCGGGGCAAACTGACACCCAGAAAAGGGGATGAGATAATAAAGTCCTTCAAGGTTCTGGAAAAAGACATGACCTGTATCAAGGTGGATTCCGATGCAGGATTATTTGTCATGGAATCCTATCTGATTACGCACAATTCCGAGTTTCTTCTGGGTATGGTTTCCCAGTCAATAATGTGGAACTCCGGTTTTCTATTTGTTGATGGCAAGGGAACTACCGAGTTTCATGGCAGAACATGGTCACTGGTCTCTAAATTTGGACGGGAGGATGACTACCGCATATTGAATTTCACTGATCTTGGTGGAAACCTGGATAATCCGGCTGGAGGTCCCCTTGTTCAGTCCAATACCTTGAATCCCTTTTCGCATGGAACACCTGACCAACTCATGAATCTTGTCGTTTCCCTGATGAGTGGTGCAGGAGATGGGTCAGACATGTGGAAACACCGGGCCATGTCTCTGGTAACATCGGCTGTCAAGGCCCTCTGCGAGATGAGGGATGCAGGGGATGTACTTCTGAATGTACAATCAATCAGGGATTATCTCCCTTTGGGGGAAGGGGTTAACAAGGAATTGCTTGATGGCGAGGAAATCAATTGCGTCGCGGACATACCTTCCGAAGCTTGGTCAGAAATCAGGTCCAGAGGTGGAATGATTGAATTGTACTTACGTGCGTTGAATGGGGAATTTTCGGAGGCCTCAAAATTGGCACTGAAGGGATTTTTCAACTCTCTTCCGGGTTTCAGCATCTTCAAAGCCCTTAATGGTTTGCCGCAGGAAGATAAAACAGTTGAACAGCATGGGTTCCTATCCATGCAGCTCACCAAACCTCTTGGTTCACTTGCCGATGATTATGGGCATATATTCCGGACACCATTTGGCGAAGTGGATATTGAGGATGTGGTTTTAAACCGTCGAATATTGGTGGTTCTTTTACCTGCCTTACAGAAAGCACCAGAGGAAATACAGAATTGTGGACGTATCATCGTGGCCGTTCTCAAGATGATGATGGGCGAGGTCTCCGGTCCAGCCATCATGGGAACCAAGCAGAATCTTGTCGATGCTAAACCAACCAAGGCCCCAACACCCTTCATGGTTATCTTGGATGAAGCAGGATATTATATGGTCAAGGGTATAGATATAATGATGGCCCAGGCGCGATCTCTCGGGTTCATGATTGTTGTTTCCGGGCAGGATATGGCTGCCATGCAAGCCATATCACCCCAAATTGCCGAATCGGCTTCAGCCAACGCCCGGTTGACCATTGCCGGAGCCATGGAGGATGCCCGGAAGACCTGGGATTTTCTTGACAAGAAGTTTTCTACCCACAGGGTACCAGTGGTTTCTGGTAAGAAGCTCAAGTCGGGCGTATTTGGATCCAAATGGGTTGATCGCCAGGACGCCAGCTTTGTCGTGGAAAACAGGGTTAGTATTGGTGATCTTCAAAAACTCAAGGAAGGAGAATTTTATTTCCTAATGGGCTCCGTTCTGGTCAAGGCGAGATCCTTTTACACAGGTCAGTTCTGGGTACCAAAAATAGGAGCCAACAAGTTTTTGCTGGTCCGTGGTCCAACTGACAAGGCACCGGGTCTTGATCAGTCAAGGGATACGCAATTTATGGCGTCCTATGAGACCATTTCCAGAACCTTACTGGAAGAAGGATTATTGGATAAAAGGCTTAAAGAGGTCACGAAACCCAATAAGGATGCGTTGGTAAAAGGAATTTTGTTATCAGAAAAGATAGAAAGGCAGGGCAATAATATCGGCGAGGAAAGTAAGGGGATTTTAGACAGTTATTTTGCAGGCATGGTCTTGGCCAATGAGGAACGATCCAATCGGGGTGACAAGAAAAAGTGATCAGTCCTTCTCGTATTTACAGAATTACTTTGACAACAGCACAATAGAGGTTGGTTTTCACTTTTATTATCTGATTAACTGTGTGTGAACTCAAGTTCCGGGGGTTAACTTTGTGGAACAAACCTTCTAAAAAGATTTTTGGTAGCTGTGAGCTTTGAAGTGTTATCGCCATTCTCGTCGCGATAGCCACGAAAGGCAGAGACCATAATTACCAAGGCCAGTATCGTAAGGGATGATATCGGTACAACGTATGTCACTATGTAAAGTGAAGAGAATTCTTTGAGGTTTTCACTGAACATAAACCAATTCATGAGGTTACAGAGGATGATCTCCAATCTCCACCCATCAAGACAGTGTTTATAACAACAGCATAGATGCGTAACCAATATCTCTGTCTTGCCGCTACTGTTTGATTGAATCTATCTTCCACCTCCAAAGCCAAGAGGCCTGTTTCATGCTGATCACGCATGAGAATCCTACTTTTGGATTCCTACATGTCAGTCTCTGGTACATCAGTGATCATGTGTGTCCAACTCTGCTTGTTGTTTTTTACCCAGATAATGTTGCCTGATCAGATCATCAGGTATAACGGAATAATATCCACCCAGTCTTATTGTGATGTCCCATGGTCCGCCTGCAACATGGGTGAGGTCTGACAGTTTGAGTGGTGGCATGGAACTATAGATATCATAAATTTGTTCAAGAAAACCGTTAATCGTATCGTCAATCTTATCTTGACTGGTGGGAACTTTTTGGCGTGGATACTTCCCCTGGTTTTTGAATGAAATATAAATATTTGGTACAACTGGCCAATATTTCTACGCCTCAATGGGATTATGGAACAATGGGCGGTCATATAAGGCCAAAAACCAACCATGCGAAATATAAGCCAACTTCAAAAGGGACATGATTGAAAGATCTCGATTGTCCTTGGTAGAACGATTAATAAACCAGTTCGCAATTTCTTTGGCATCGCAGGTCATTTTAAATACTCCTTTTGGCTATAATATAGACGAATGTAGCCCTAGTTTAAAAGAAAATGATTTTGTGTGATTATTTTAACCAACCACTGGGTTGGGCTTGTAAGCAGAAACTGATCAAAACTACACCCAAAAAATAATGGATCCAGAACCAGAATTATATTTTTTTAGGGGATTATATACAATAGTCACATTTTTACCCCTCATAATTAATCTTCTTCCCTTACCTTAAAAGGCCTAAAGAACACATCCCTTAACTCATCCTTACTCATACCTGGCATGTCATGTTGTTCTTTCTTTTCAGACATTTTAGGTTGATATTGGCTTGACTTGATTTCCAGTTCAATAGGTTCTGGTATTTGTTGTTTTTTCATTTGTTTTAGTTCCTCTTAAATAAAAAGGCGGTATCTAGACCGCCCCTTGATTGTTGTTTCTGATTTAATCAATTATTTATTAATTTTATCTATTTTACTTTCAATAGTAATGATTCTGCCATTCAACTTTTTAATATGCCCCGCAAATCTTTCTTCCTGATCTGCAAATTGAGCTTGCATATTCTTATTTGTTGTTGTGTTAATTTCATCTGCGTGTTTAATAACTTCTTCTTTACTTTCAGTAATTAATTCTAATACTGGCTCTAATTTTTCTTCTATTGTATCGCCTATAAGTTTTACCAATGAGTTGGTAAAAATACTAGAACTTGTATCTATTGTAGCCATAATATTTTCTTTCTTTTTTAAGAAGATTAATAAGGAATATTCCTATTGATAATATAGGAATCCAGTACCCCATTTTCAAGAATCCCCCAAACAAAAAAGGGCGATAAAAACCGCCCCTTTAATCTCTTTTAGATAACCAAAGTTAGAAAGTAAATGCCAGTTTAATTTCCAGAGCAGTTTCGTCAGTCTCATGTACACTGGTGCTATAAGTAATTACTTCCGCAGTATCAGTAGCATCAGTAGGTGTAATTACACCTGCATCACTTGTCTCATGTGAAGCCTGATCCAACATTAGAGTTTCGGTTGTTTTCTTATCAATGGCAGCAATAAGTTTTGCACCGCCTCCAAGATCATAAGCAAACTCAAGTTCTATTAATGAAGTCTTGGCACTTCCGTTCCAATCTTCGGCATTACGTAAGGTATAATTACCTAATGTACTATCAACTTGTCCAGTTGCATCATTATCATCAGTAGCTTCCGTTTCATTGGCAATTAGAACACGGTCGAGGGCTTTCGGTTTATTTTCCATTTGCTCCATCTTGCTTGTTGAATAACCGAGTGAAAGTGTAGCACCTTCTCCTGCGGAAATTGAAGCCTTGACACCTAGGCCAGTCCATTCTTTACTACCAAGTTCTACATTACTTGCCATATAAGCATTATATGCATTGCTGGCATTAGTGTAATCTACTGTGATAGGATCAGGGGCATCACCCGGGGCAGCCAACTCTAACGGTATAGCCATATCATCTAAATCTTGATCTTTCAACTCGGATTTAGAGTAGTATGCAGTAAGCCCTACACCTGAAACATCGGTTCCAGCAGAAATAGCCAAACCACTTTCAGAGTCCATACCGACACCTATATTGACATCACCTAATGAATGACTGACACCTAATGACCAATCACCATCAGCAACACCAGTAGCTTGAGGGTCTGCTACAGTCAATCTATATGAGGTACCTCCAAAGGCACCTTCAAGTCCAATAGCTGCACTATCACCGCCATGGAAAATATCGTCAGCAACACCTATACCGCCTGCTTGTTCTATACCAGGGTCATTACCACCTAACTTGAGTTTCCATGAACCATCGGAACCTCCAACATAGACATTGGAACCGTTAACTTTGTTTGCATCGCCTTCATGTTCATCTTCAATGGAGATACCAGCACCAAATACTAAACCACCATCAGTAGTCCCTTGAGAACTAAAGTTGACTTGATATTTTCTAATTAGGTGGAAGTCTTCCGTTGCATCATCGTCGTCATCAACATTCTTAAAACCTAATTCGGCTTCACCTGATAGACTTACCGAAGGGGCTTCCATCTCCATACCCATATCATCACCTTCCTCCATAGCGTATGAAACGCTACCAATGAGAGCAAATGATGATAGGATTGTAATAAATTTCTTCATTATCTTCCTCGTTTGTCCTTGATAATATAAATTACCAAGGACTATTCAGTGGGCCTGACAGCGCTTATATAAAGGGATAAATGAGCTTCACTGAACTGCTTTGGAGATTGATTTTCTTCCCCAATAATTTGAGTTCTCAAACCCATTACTTTTGTAGGAATAGGTCTGTTACAGATACAGACTAAGGGGCGTAGTGATAATTTATTGATTCTGCTACGGAGGGGAAACGATTCATTTTCTGGAGATTAGGTAGTTCAGGACCTAATTCTGTTTTTGTATTCTTGCTAAGGAGATAGAGTAGTACAAACAGTATAACGACTGTTCCGAAACCGGTTCAATAAAATAAGTTTTTAGTTTTGGAATTTACATAAATGGATGTGGCTAAAAATTAGTGAAGAAGACCAAAATAACGAGACAAAAAAATAAATTTTGCTAAACAACTGGAATAAGAATTTATTCATCATTATATCAAGCCAATCAATTTACCTTTTGCCCTTATGTGCTGGACGACATCCTGGCACATGAGGGCAAATTGAATGTTAAGGAGAATTACGATGTCGATTACACCGGAAGAAAAAAAACGGCTGATTGGTGAATATGCAAAAAGTGATAACGATACTGGGTCACCAGAGGTTCAGATCGCTGTATTATCATCAAGAATAAAAACACTCACCGAACATTTCAAAATTCACAAAAAAGATAACCACTCCAGAAGGGGACTTTTGAATATGGTTGCCAAAAGAAGAAAATTGTTGGATTACCTGAAAGATAAGGATGAAGAGAGGTATAAATCCATCATCAAGAGTTTGGGTTTAAGGCGATAGCCAAAGTTAACAGTTAAGCCCTTATTTGAATAATGGCTTAGTAATATAATTATACTTCCATTGCAGAGAATATACGATATTTGATGAATCAATGGTTGATTCAAGAAAGAAGTAGATGTTTAATTTAATAACAAAATCAATTGAGTGGGGCGGTCAAACGCTTACCCTGGAAACTGGAAAAATTGCGAGGCAGGCCGATGGTTGCGTTGTAGCAACATTAGGGGAAACTTGTGTCATGTCTGCTGTTACTTTTGATAAGAAACAGAACAGTGAATTGGATTTTTTTCCCTTAACCGTGAATTACCAAGAGAAATATTATTCTTCAGGGAAAATTCCTGGAGGTTTTTTTAAGCGAGAGGCCAAACCTTCTGAAGCCAGCACCTTAATATCACGTCTTATAGACCGTCCAATCAGGCCCCTCTTTCCTGAGGGGTTTAAAAATCCTGTTGATATAGTCTGTTCAGTACTTTCACATGATTTGGAAAATGATCCTGATATATTGGCTATGGTAGCATCTTCAGCTGCACTGGCTATATCAGGTGCCCCATTCCTGGGACCCATTGGAGCTGCAAGGGTGGGCTTTGCCAATGGTGAGTATATACTGAACCCTTCTATTACGGAAATTGACCAGTTGGGAGACAATCAAAAATTGGATTTGGTTGTAGCTGGAACTTCTCAAGCTGTCATGATGGTCGAATCAATTGCTTATGAATTAACTGAATCAGAAATGCTTGAGGCAGTTGTATTTGGTCACAAGGCAATGCAACCTGTAATAGCCCTGATCAATGAATTGAAGGAAGAAGTGAATAAACCCCAATATGAATTTAATCTTCCTGAAACTAGTGATCTATATGAAAAGGTATCTTCCATTGGAAATGAATCTATTTCCGATTCATATAACATTCCAGATAAGTCTGAAAGACGGGAAGCAATTTCCCAAGCAAAGGATAAAATTAAGTCAGAGTTGGGTGATCAATATTCCGAACAGGATATTTCAAATCAAATAAAGAAACTTGAATCCAGTATTCTTCGAAATAACATCCTTGAAAAAGGGCAACGAATAGATAACAGAGATTTAACCCAAGTTCGTCCCATCGAATGCGAAGTAGGGTTGTTTTCACGTCCACATGGTTCAGCCATATTTACTCGGGGAGAAACTCAGGCTTTGGTTATGACAACCCTTGGAACTGGGGATGATGAGCAGATTGTTGATGCTCTTCACGGTAATTTCCGGGAAAATTTCCTTCTTCATTACAACTTCCCTCCATATTCCGTAGGAGAAACAGGTAGAATGGGCCCCCCGGGTAGAAGGGAAATTGGGCATGGTAAACTTGCATGGCGGGCATTAAAACCGGTTCTACCCGATGCAGATCAATTCCCATATACGATAAGGGTAGTTTCTGAAATCACTGAATCCAATGGTTCGTCTTCAATGGCAACGGTATGTGGAGCTTCACTTTCTATGCTGGACGCCGCAATTCCTCTAAAGGACCAAGTCGCTGGGGTAGCTATGGGATTGATATTGGGTGAAGAAGGAAAATTTGCAGTATTAACAGACATCCTTGGTGGTGAAGATCATTTTGGTGATATGGATTTTAAGGTTGCTGGCACAAAGGATGGTGTTACCTCCCTTCAAATGGATATTAAGGTTGCTGGCATTACACCTGAAATCATGTCTCAGGCACTAGACCAAGCCAGAGAAGCAAGAATTCATATACTAGGGGAAATGTCGAAAGCAATTTCGGGTGTCGGTGAATTTTCAGAATTTGCACCTCGTATTATATCCAAGAGAATTCCTGTTGATAAAATAAGGGAAGTTATTGGTTCTGGTGGGAAAGTAATTCGTGAAATTACTGAAGTATCTGGTGCCAAGATTGAAATTAACGATGATGGTATCGTCAGGATTGCATCACCTGATGGGAGTGCCTTGGAAAAAGCCTCAAAGATGATCAATGATATTGTTGCTGTACCTGAAGTAGGCAAGATTTACACAGGGAAGGTTGTCAAGATTATGGATTTTGGAGCCTTTGTTAATTTTATGGGTAAGAAAGATGGTTTGGTCCATATTAGCCAAATTACAAATAGAAGGCTTGGACATCCTTCAGAGGTATTAAGTGAAGGCCAGGATGTTAGGGTTAAACTCACCAAAATTGATGATAGAGGCAAGTTTCAATTATCCATGAATAAAGCAAACTAGTATCATTAAGTGATCTGAAACTACTAATTTAGGAAACTCTCGATTACTTCGAGAGTTTTTTTCTTGACTTCAGACATTTAGCCTGATTTTGAATTTTCAAACCCCCTGTTCATGGGGGTTTGTTTTGGCAAAATTAATGTTGTGCCCTCGGTATATATTAATAGAAATATATATTTGCCCAAAACCCTTGTAATCAGAACCACAATACACAACATTACCCCCATGTTCATTCGAAAAAAGAAAATGCCCAACAACACCATCAAGATCCAACTGGCCAAAGGGATCAGAGAGGGCGACAAAGTCAGACAAAAAATCGTGCGCCACGTCGGTACGGCCCATAACGATAACGAACTGGCTCAGTTCATGGGCGTTGCCCAAGCCATCATCACTGATCTCAAAGATCAGTCCCGGGGCTGTCAAAATACCCTTTTTGATCTCAAGGAATACGACGAGCTGTCAATGAAGTCCCACAAGGCCAAGGAGAACCCGGTCCCCGATCATGTCAAGCTGGGTAAATGCCGGGAAGAAGGTCGGGCCCATGTCGGTGTCCGTGATATCTTCGGCGAGCTTTATCGTTCCCTGGGGTGGTCACATGTCGGTGGTCCTGGTCGCACGGGTGGCAACCGGATGATCAAGGAACTGGTGATGGCCCGGATTGCCCAACCTCTCTCAAAGAGAGCAACCGTGAAGTCGCTGTTTGATCAGAGTGCGGTTTCGCTCAATCTTGATTCGGTCTACCGGAGTATGAATTATCTTGATGAGGAGAAGATAGAAAAGATCTGTTCCCGTTCGATGAAAGCTGCCCAAACGCTATTACCGGGGCCGATGACCGCCCTCTTTTATGATACCACAACCCTGTCCTTTGCTAGTGAAGTGGAGGATGGGTTGCGTCGGAAGGGGTTCAGCAAGGATGGCAAGCATCACCGTGTTCAGGTTATGTTGGCCCTGTTGATTACCCCGGAGGGTCTACCGGTTGGGTATGAAGTGTTTCCCGGTAACAGTCATGAAGGTCACACTCTTCTGCAAGCTGTGGATGGGTTGAAGGAGCGTTATCCTGAGGTCGAGTTTACGATTGTTGCGGATGCAGCGATGATCAACAAGGATAATGAGAAGGCCTTACAGGAACGTGGGGTTCCCTATGTTTTGGGAGCCTGTATCAAGAAGTTGCCGTCTGCTCTGACGGAAGAGGTTCTCAAATCGGAGAGGTATCGTTCCTGGGGACGGACGGAGTGTTCCGAGACGATTGCGACGTATCGTTCCATAACCATTGCCAGGAACAAGAGTGTCATGATCCGGAAGAAGACGAAGGTCACGATGGATGAGAGGGGGACCCCGATCAGGAAGGATGGGTATCGTCAATTGATTATGACCTATTCTGAAAAGCGGGCCAGGAAGGACCGTCACCTGCGTGAGGAAAAGGTGGCCAAAATGGCCAGACAGCTTGCCAAGAGCAAGCAACCGGCATCGCTGGCGAGTGGTGGCAAGGCGAAATATCTGGACTTTCCGAATGGTCAGGTCAGGATCAGCGAGGAGAAGATTGCCCGGATGGCTGCATGGGACGGGTTGCGTGGGATCATTACCTGGAACTGTCAGAACCAGGACCCCCGGGACCTGATTATCCAATACCGCCAACTGGCCGAGATTGAAGCCTGCTTCAGGGCCAACAAGCATGATCTGAGGATCCGTCCTGTCTTTCACTGGAAAGAGCACCGTGTTCGGTCTCATTTGGCGATTTGTTATATGGCCTTTTGTTGTCTCCAGCATCTTCGTTATGGCTTGATGGTGCGTGGTCATCGGATGAGTCCGAGACGGATCCAGGATGCTCTCCACCGGATGCAGATCAGTATTCTGCACGATACCGGGAGAGGTGGTCTTTATGGTGTTCCGGGCCGTCTTTGTCAGGATGGTCGCAAGATTTGTCAGGTTGTTGGTCTGGAGTGGAACCGTGTTCCGTTTATGATCTCTGAGGGGAAGGCATCTGGTGGCGATGTCCGGTTTGATGTTGCGGCCTGAATTGTTGATTTGAAGAGGAGAGGCGATCGGCAGGATATTGAGACATGGCACGCTTGAATTGGGGTGAGGGAAAAGGGAAATGTTGTGCCCTTTTTTGAGAGACGAATCCCCATATCAAGGGAGTTTCCTCTCAAAAATGTCGGAAGTCAAGCGTTTCCAGCATGTTCCAGCCCTGCTTGCGAGCTGTCGCAAGAACCGTCCTGATGATGGTACGGTTGATTGCTCCCTGCCTGCTGCGGAAACTCCCCGATATCTTCTGCTGGACCTTTTCCATGCGAACCGCCAATTCGGCTAAAAAATGCCGACAAATTTATTATGCCAACAATTGGGTCAATGTTCCCTTCAATAGGGACTTTGAGATTCAATTTGTCGGCATAACACTGATTATTTTTCCAAGATTACCTGATTAGGAAAGCTTTTTTTTCATAAATCCCTTTCTTTTAATCAAGAAAGGTTTGATCTATGAATAGAAGCAAAAACCAATCCTTAACTGGTAACTTTTGGTTGGAGGAGTATATTAACGGCTTCTTGGGTCTGCTTACCAAACAGGGATACTCCCAGCGGATGATCAGAGAATACCGCTGTAGTTCTTCGCGTCTAAGTCGACATGCCAAAGCACTTGGCATTGGTATACAGGACCTGGATACCGGGTTATTCAGTGAACTTGCAGGAACATGTCCCAAGACGGGCACTCGTTATATGGAATCACAACTTTCCAAGACGGCCTGTCGCCTCACTGATTACCTTATCGGCACAGGGATAATCACCCAACCGCTGATTACTTATCAAAGCGACGATCCCAGTGAGGACCTCATTGAGGAACTGGCTCTTTGGCTGAGAAACAACAAGGGGTTGGCAGAGTCCACAATCATCAGATGTCAAGAGGTCTTCACTCTTTTCCTGAATCACTTCTCTGAAGCCACAGATGGAACATGTGATTTGGCCTCAATTACGCCTGAGATGATTCATGTGTTCCTGGACAAGCACGCGGGCAAGAACGGCTGGAGAGTTCGATTTTTACGTCACATATTACGGTTCCTGTTTTGGAGTGGCCAGATGGCACAGGATCTCAGTTCCTCCATCCCACCGATTGCCGGGAAGCGCCGTGTTGCCATGGACCGGTATGTTGCTTCTGAAAGAGTGGAAAAACTGTTAGAGGACAGTTTTGGTCATACCCCCATTGCCTTGCGTAATTATGCCATCCTTTTGATCATGTCTCGTTTGGGTTTGCGATCACAAGAAGTGATCACCATGCGTCTTGAGGATATTGACTGGTCAGTTGGACGGGTGTTGATTCATGGTAAGGGAGGAGACCTGAGCTATATGCCTCTTCCGATTGATGTTGGCGAAGCATTGGTTGCCTGGCTTCGGAATGGTCGCAGGGGGACATCCCGGCATGTTTTTGTTGCCACTAAACCGCCGTTTGAGCCCCTTACAGCATATACAATCAGACGGGCATTACGCCTGGCCTATGATCGTTCTGGTATAACCCCTCCTCAGGGTGCATATCGAACCCATTCCCTACGTCATGGCCTGGCGATGAACCTGCTGGAGAAGGGCAACTCCCTTGCTGATATCGTGAAGTCTTGCGTCATCAAAGCATGCTAACCACGACGTTATATGCACGGTATGATGTGAAGTCCCTTCGTCCACTGGCACGTCCTTGGCCGATTGAAGGAGAAAAGAAATGACAACCATGAATGACCATATCAACAGGTATTTTGCTCAGCGGGAGCATTTTGGCACGGGCACGGCTCTTTCCTATTCGGCCGTCACTTGTCTGAAAAACTTTGCGACTTTTGCAACAGCTGAGGGACAGAACCATGTGACGACAGAATTATTCTTTCGCTGGACAGAACAGTCTCCTCCTGTGAGTAAGAAGAGCCTCTCTTGCAAACTTTCTCATGTGAGGGTCTTTGCCCGCTGGTTACAAAGTTTTGAACCGGCATGCGAAGTCCCACCCCGGGGGTTGTTTCCAAGAATGAACAGGCGACCAACGCCCTATATCTATTCTGGTGAGGAGATCATCAAAATAATCACCGAGGCGGCCAAACTGCCTTCGTATAATAATCTTCGGGGCCCCACCTGTTCGATGCTTTTTGGACTTTTGGCGACAACGGGACTTCGTCTCGGCGAAGCATTGGGGCTGGATGATGGTGATGTGGATACCGAGGAGTGTTTGATACATGTCACGCATGGGAAGAGGGGAGAACAGCGTCTTGTTCCCATCATGTCTTGCACGGCCAAGCGATTGGTGGCTTATCAAAAGGTACGAGACAGGGTTTGGGGAATGACCTCCGAGCAGGCGCTGTTCCGTTCCTGGAAATGGGGACAACGTCTTGTCCACGAAACGGTTGAAGACAATTTTGCCCAGGTGGGTATGAACATAGGATTGCGTGCGAAACTGCGGGATAAACGGAATGGAACTGGCCCCAGAATACATGATCTTCGCCACACTTTTGCGACTCGTACCATCATTGACTGGTTGCGTACAGGTCGTCATATTGATCAGGAGATCTATAAACTCTCCACCTTTCTTGGGCATAAGAATCCTGGTTGTACCTACTGGTATGTAGAAGCTGTGCCTGAAGTCATGCTCCTGATCATGTAGCGGGCCGAAGGTCATCTGGGAATGGGGAGGTAATTATGACGACTTCAGTTACACATTACCTTTCCACCTTTATTAACACCTTCTTCAATCGGCTCAGGCAGGATAGGAACGCCAGCCCTCATACCATGGACAGTTATCGCTATACCATGCGATTGCTCCTGGAATATGCAACTATCAAGTTGAACAAGGTTCACACTGAGCTTCTGGTTGAGGAGATTGATGGTGATCTTGTTGTCGAGTTCCTCCACCATCTGGAAAAGGAGCAAGACAACAGCATTCAAACACGCAATTTGCGTCTTGCAGCGATCAGGGGATTGTTTGCCTACATTGCCCGTCGGGAACCGGGGTTGCTTTTAACTTGCCCGAGGGTATTGGCCATTCCCAAAAAACGGGCCCAGAAACAGATGGTGGACTACCTGGAACCGGCTGAATCATCAGCTCTGTTGGCAGCTCCTGATCTGTCCACCTGGATTGGCCGGCGAGACCGGTGTCTTTTAGTGGTCGCTTTACAGACAGGTCTCAGGGTCTCGGAGTTGATCGGTCTGAACCTTGAGGATGTTGACCTGGTCAGGAAACCGCATGCCTATGTTCATGTTTGCGGTAAGGGGCGAAAGGAGAGGAGGGTTCCCCTTCGTGGTGACAGTTTTGAGGTCTTGACCGAGTGGTTAAGGGAACGGGGTGAGACAGCGGATACGGCGTTGTTTCTGACGAACCGTCGCCGTCGGTTCAGCCGGGATGGTATTGAGCGTCTTGTCAAGAAATACGTGACACTGGCCACCACATCCTACCCTTCCATTGGTGAAAAACGGGTCAGCCCCCATACCTTGCGTCATTCCTGTGCCATGGATTTGTTACGTCACCATGTCGATTGTGCTGTTATTGCTCTCTGGTTCGGCCATGAAACAATGGAGACCACACAGATTTATCTGCATGCCGAAATGGCGATCAAGAAACGGGCCATGGATCAAACCAAACCAGTGGATATTCCCAAAGGTGTTTATCAACCGGCTGATGATATTAGGGCGTTTCTGAATACGTTGTAAAAAAGTGTTATGCCGACAAATTGAATCTCAAAGTCCCTATTGAAGGGAACATTGACCCAATTGTTGGCATAATAAATTTGTCGGCATTTTTTAGCCGAATTGGCGGTTCGCATGGAAAAGGTCCAGCAGAAGATATCGGGGAGTTTCCGCAGCAGGCAGGGAGCAATCAACCGTACCATCATCAGGACGGTTCTTGCGACAGCTCGCAAGCAGGGCTGGAACATGCTGGAAACGCTTCGCACGTCACCGGAGGATCTTGTCGAAAGGCTTGAGGTGGATATCCCCGTTCAGGCACCTGGATAGAACCCTTTCGAAGTGCCAGCCAATCGCAAGCCGATTACAAGCGATCATCATCATGTGAGACATTGGTATCGATAATGCCATTGCATCGGGTGGCATTCCTGCCTAAAATACAACTTCATAAAAGGGGTGCTGAATAGTTACGAATAAATATGTATTTTTACTAATCAGTACGAAATAGTTCGCGGATTATGGGTTTTTCGCAGGGTTTGACAATCTCTAATCTTTTAATTAAATTTCGCCCCGATTGTAGTGTTTTACCTTGTAAGTAATTTTCAGGGAGTTACTCAATCTGTGTTCTGTAAGCCTCAAAAGGTTCACTGACACAACACCGGACGGTTACAGTTGTTGCTATATTCAAGGCAATTTATCATTGAAAAGGCATGTTGAATTTAATTTTTTTCTAACCCAACCCATAATACTCAATTTGAAGCAACTTTTTTTAAGCTCAATCAGGATGATAATTTTTAAAACTCAAAACAAAATGCTATTATTTGGTGATTAGAAAGAACAAGCAGTTGGTTTTTTCCGCAGTTGTACTAGTTTTTAATGAGATGTTTTGTTATCAATCTGAAGAGGGCTGTTGAAAGAAAGAAATATATCACTACCCAACTGAACCAGATTTCTCAAAAGTTTGAATTCGTAGAAGGAATTGATTGGAAGGATATTGACCCAGCTCTTCTTTCCAAAACGTCACAACATTTTAAAATCAAAAACTCTTTCAGAACCCTGACCCTAGGTCAAATGGGATGTAACCTGAGCCACAGGAAAATTTTAAAGTGGTTGGTTGGTAGTCCTGAGAAGATGATCGCCGTATTGGAAGATGATGTACGATTAAGTAGCGATTTTTCCAAAGTACTTTCTACACTTGAGACAACACCCCACAGATTTGATATTGTGTTTTTGGGTAGCAGATTTAATGAAGATGGGTTGATCAACCTTGTTCCATTAAATGATGATTTCAATTTTTCGTTAAGTAAAGCCAGAGAAAAGGGTGCTTGGGGATATGTTATAACGAGGGATGCTGCCAAGGATTTCCTAAGAATACTACCGGAAGTAACGGGTCCTATTGATGATGCTCTTCATGCATATTTTTTACATGGCCTGAAGACTTATACATTGAACCCTCAAATCGTATTTCACGAGGAGGAAGCGGAAAGATTTTCCTATAATACTGAAAACAAATTGGAAAGGCTTATTCTCAAAGAGGAGTTAATGAGATTTGTGAGTTTATTCTATGAACTGTATGCACACAAAACCCACTTTAGACAGAGAATAAAGTCTGAAGAAATGTGATAGGTTTGTCACGTTTTTATCTTAATTTCATTTCCGTGATCAAAAGCATCTAAGATTTGATACTTCTGTATTGTCTCCATAATTCCTTCCTTAAGAGTTATTTTGGGATTCCATCCCATTGAAAGGATTTTAGAAGAATCCATGATTTTTCGGGGAGTTCCATCTGGCTTTTTTTTATCAAAGGTTAATTTTCCATTATAACCACACAAATCGGCTATCAAAGTGGCAAGCTCTGAGATAGAAATCTCTACACCCGAACCCAAATTAACGTGCTCAAGATCAGAATAATTTTGCATAAGAAAAACTAAACCGTCAGCACAGTCATTCACATGAAGAAATTCTCGTAGGGGTGTACCAGTCCCCCAAATGGATACTTTTTCATAATCATTTTCAACTGCTTCACAGAATTTTCTAATCAAGGATGCCAAAACATGACTATTTTCTGGATGATAGTTGTCCCCGGGACCATATAGGTTGGTTGGCATGGCTGAAATAAAATCCATGCCATATTGCTTCCTGTAGGCCTGACAAAGCTTAATTCCAGCTATTTTTGCAATGGCATACCATTCGTTTGTGCTTTCTAGCTGTCCTTCAAGTAATTCACTTTCTGGAATTGGTTGTTTTGCAAATTTTGGATAGATGCAAGATGAACCAAGAAACAAGAGTTTCTGTACGTCATGCATGGCAGCACTACGAATAACGTTTTGCTGAATTGCCAAGTTGTCGGATAGGAAGTCTACTGGGTAAAGGGAATTTGCCAAAATGCCACCAACTTTTGCAGCGGCTAAAAATACAAACTCGGGTTTGTTTATTTTAAACCATTTTTCGACCTGGTCTTGTCTGGTCAAATCAAGTGCAGCCCTATTGGCTGTTAAAATGGCGCACTGTTCTTTGGATAACCTTTGGACTAGAGCCGATCCAACCATTCCATTGTGACCAGCAACAAATACACGTCTGTTCACAAGATTTATCATTTACAGGGAGTTAGCCTTTTTTTCGGCAGCCAAATCTTCCTCAACCATTTCCACTACAAGTTCTTCAAAATTCACTTCAGGTCTCCAACCTAATTTTTTCCTTGCTTTGGAAGCATCCCCAAGTAAGGAACTGACTTCCGCTGGTCTGAAGTACTTTGAATCTATATTAACTATCTCATTCCCCAATTTATCATAACCTACTTCATCTAATCCTTTTCCGCTAAAGGTTATGTCCATGTTCAAAACTTTTGAGGCCTCCATTACAAATTCCCTAACCGAATATTGTACACCTGTTGCGATAACAAAGTCTTCTGGTTTGGGCTGCTGGAGGATCAACCACATCATTTGTACATAATCCCGTGCATGACCCCAATCTCTTTTTGCATCCAGATTACCAAGAATTAATTTCTGTTGGAGTCCAAGCTTGATCCTGACTAGGCCACGGGTAATTTTTCTAGAAACAAAAGTTTCACCGCGTAATCGACTCTCATGATTGAATAGTATCCCGTTACAAGCGAAAAAATTGTAAGCCTCGCGATAATTGATGGTAATCCAATGTGCGTATAATTTTGCTGTTGCGTAAGGGCTCCTAGGATAAAACGGGGTGGATTCTGTTTGGGGGAATTCTTGAGCCAAACCAAATAATTCAGAAGTAGAAGCTTGATAGAATTTGGTTTTCTGCTCCAAACCCAGATTACGAATAGCTTCTAATAAGCGTAGTGTACCTAATGCATCTGAATTTGCAGTGTATTCAGGTTCTTCAAACGAGACTCCGACGTGGCTCTGGGCTGCCAAATTATAAATTTCGTGAGGCTGTGTTGCATTTAAAACATGCATCAAACTGCTACTGTCAGTCATGTCTCCATGGTGAAGTACAAACTGCCCTGTAAGTCCAGGTGTACCTTCAAATAAGTGGTCAATTCTTGCAGTATTGAATAATGATGTACGTCTTTTTATACCGTGTACTTGGTAACCTTTATCCAAAAGGAATTCAGATAAATAAGCCCCATCCTGACCAGTTATCCCTGTTATAAGAGCAATTTTGTTTTTCAAGATTTCAGCGCCATTAAAACCGTTATATGCAGATATTCAGTTTACCTAGAAACAAGGTTTATATTCGTTCATATAGTAAAAACTGTTTTAGTATTGTTTGAGTATTTTGAATACAATCGCAGGTTAAGTAAAATGTAATTTTGTCAGAATTATCTCTTGTACCTTGTTAACTTCTTTGCATCTCTGTCATTTTTAACTTTTTCTTTCTTCTCTTGTCTCGTTGGTTCATATACCAGTAATGTAAGCCTGAAAGCCTTAATTCTATTTTGGGATCAAGCATAATCAAAGAAGACCTTAGCAACCAGTCAAATTTTGTCCCCTTTCCAAATCCATCAGGGCGTAGTGACCTATCAGACCTAATAAGTCGTTCCTTTTTTGGCCACTCAGCAACAGGTCTTTTCATTATGTCTTTAGAAAGTTCAGAGAACCTGAATATTATATTTAATTCATTTAGAATAAGTTTACGTGCTTCTTTGATCGATTCTAAGGATTTCTCCCATTGCTTATTTTGAATAGCCTGCACCATTTTTTCTGCTGAATCTCGGGGATCTTCTAAATCAATATATGAAAAACTATCTGGGGGTAAATCGTTTTCCAAATTAGTGCAACCGAAATAAAAGGGGTATGACCAGCACAAGAAAGGATCTGCAATTTTTTCTGTCCAGATAAACCTTCCGGTACAATTTTCCAAAGCAAGGTGGTACTTGTAAGGTAATAGAACCTCCGCTTTATCAACAACAGAACGAAAACCACGTCCATATAACTCCAGGTGATCCGGTATTATCTCTTGTAACTGCTGTATAAATTTCAGCCGCATTTCATAATATGGTCTCTTTTTATGATTTTTGTTACTGGTGACGATAGAAACCTTATCCACCCTATTTTTAGGGGTTAAATCAGCAAACCAATCATAATCTTTCGTGTATTTTATTCCTTGATCAGAAAATTCAACACCGACAAACCAACCGCTAAAATTACTCTCTTGCCACTTTTCTGTTTCTAAGTCTTTTTCGCTGGAAGTTACTACCAAACCAAATTGGTTCAAAAATCTAGAATTCCTAGGATTGACAGCATCAGGTTCAACTTCGCAGAAAACTGTTCGTTCACGGGGTAATTTTGTCGGAATAGAAAATGAACCTCTACCAACGACTAGTAATACATCAGTATCATCTGGAACATCCAACCCGACAGAGAATTTCACCCCATTAACAGTTGAACTTGCTCCGGGGGCTTGCCGAAAAAAAGATGCAGGTTGTAATGGAGAAAATAAATGTGCTCTAATGATTTCACCATTCTCAATTGATTTGGTTTCAGGGGATTGGGATTGAATCATGTTTGATCTTTCAGATTCTGGATTTTTTGTTTTGATTAGACAAATTTTAGCTTTGCAAATTTGTTATGGCACCAAGATTGGAGAAAATTAATTGAATTGTCGAATGTTGTACATAGTCCTTCATGCTACAATAATATAGGTACTAAACAGGAAATTGTAGTCGGCATAAAGTAGTTACGTAATCCATTGCTATAGCAATATTTTAAAGAAATTATACTTAACAGTTGTTGATAAATTACAATATCTGAGAAGCAGTGAACAACTCCTTTATTCTGAATTCCTATTTGATCCTTTCAAAATTGATACCAGGTTTGGCTGAGGGCATTTCCTTTTACAGGAAGATAAAAGGGATAGAGGACCCAAATCGAATAAGAGAACGCTTCGGTGTATCATCATTTGACCGCCCGTTGGGAAATTTGGTTTGGCTTCATGCGGCAAGTATAGGTGAAACCATGCTGGTATTGTACCTGATGGAAAAATTTTCAGACACTTATCAGGATATTCATTTTCTAATAACGACAAATACCCTTTCATCGGGTAAATTTGTTAGCTCAAAGCTTCCTGAAAATGTAATTCATCAATACCTGCCCTATGATTTGGTTAATGGTATCAACAGTTTTTTGAATCACTGGAAACCCTCGGTAGGTATAATAGTGGAAAGTGAATTTTGGCCAGCTTTAATCTCGGAGACCAAACAGCATGAAATACCTCTTATATTGGTTAATGGGAAAATTTCTCAAAAATCCTTTCTTCGCTGGAAACGGTTTCCGAAACTCGCAAATGAACTTCTGAATAAATTCGATTGCCTGTTGATACAATCTGCAGAAACCAAATCTAGGTTCGTTGAATTGGGAGTTAAGGAGGAAAAATTAGTCATTACCGGGCAATTAAAACAAGAATCAAAGCCACTTTCCTGTAATTATGAAGAATTGGAAAATTTGGTGGAGTTCTACCAGGGTAAACAAATATGGGTTGCTGCTTCTACCCATGTGGGAGAAGAAGAAATCATCGCCGAAGCACAAAGGCAATTGTTGAAACGTTTGGGAAAAAATATCCAGTTAATTATAGTTCCCCGCCACCCTGAAAGAGGTAAGAAAATAAGCGAACTCTTCGACAAATATGGTTTGAATTCGGCTCTAAGGTCCGAAGGTAAACTTCCAGGCAAGGAAGATTCTGTTTACATAGCAGATACTATTGGAGAATTGGGATTGTGGTACAGGCTTGCCAAAGCCTGCTTTGTAGGTGGGTCTCTAACCAAGGTTGGTGGTCATAATCCCTATGAACCAGCTCTCCTTGGTTGTCCTATTATACATGGAAAATATTTCGAAAATTTCTCTGAGGTATATGAACGGCTATCTGAACTTGGAGGAGCCCAAATGGTAGCCACATCGGAGGAACTTTCATACGCTGTAGAAAAAGTTCTGAATCCACATTTTCATGCTGAATTTGTGAAGAAAGCAAAAATGCTGGAACAAGGTGATGGTAAAGCAGTGAAAAAAACTCTCGAAGTAATCGAGAGTTTCCTAAATTAGTAGTTTCAGATCACTTAATGATACTAGTTTGCTTTATTCATGGATAATTGAAACTTGCCTCTATCATCAATTTTGGTGAGTTTAACCCTAACATCCTGGCCTTCACTTAATACCTCTGAAGGATGTCCAAGCCTTCTATTTGTAATTTGGCTAATATGGACCAAACCATCTTTCTTACCCATAAAATTAACAAAGGCTCTTGACTTCCGACATTTTTGAGAGGAAACTCCCTTGATATGGGGATTCGTCTCTCAAAAAAGGGCACAACATTTCCCTTTTCCCTCACCCCAATTCAAGCGTGCCATGTCTCAATATCCTGCCGATCGCCTCTCCTCTTCAAATCAACAATTCAGGCCGCAACATCAAACCGGACATCGCCACCAGATGCCTTCCCCTCAGAGATCATAAACGGAACACGGTTCCACTCCAGACCAACAACCTGACAAATCTTGCGACCATCCTGACAAAGACGGCCCGGAACACCATAAAGACCACCTCTCCCGGTATCGTGCAGAATACTGATCTGCATCCGGTGGAGAGCATCCTGGATCCGTCTCGGACTCATCCGATGACCACGCACCATCAAGCCATAACGAAGATGCTGGAGACAACAAAAGGCCATATAACAAATCGCCAAATGAGACCGAACACGGTGCTCTTTCCAGTGAAAGACAGGACGGATCCTCAGATCATGCTTGTTGGCCCTGAAGCAGGCTTCAATCTCGGCCAGTTGGCGGTATTGGATAATCAGGTCCCGGGGGTCCTGGTTCTGACAGTTCCAGGTAATGATCCCACGCAACCCGTCCCATGCAGCCATCCGGGCAATCTTCTCCTCGCTGATCCTGACCTGACCATTCGGAAAGTCCAGATATTTCGCCTTGCCACCACTCGCCAGCGATGCCGGTTGCTTGCTCTTGGCAAGCTGTCTGGCCATTTTGGCCACCTTTTCCTCACGCAGGTGACGGTCCTTCCTAGCCCGCTTTTCAGAATAGGTCATAATCAATTGACGATACCTCTCCGATTTGAGAACCTCTTCCGTCAGAGCAGACGGCAACTTCTTGATACAGGCTCCCAAAACATAGGGAACCCCACGTTCCTGTAAGGCCTTCTCATTATCCTTGTTGATCATCGCTGCATCCGCAACAATCGTAAACTCGACCTCAGGATAACGGTCCTTCAACCCATCCACTGCTTGCAGAAGAGTGTGACCTTCATAACTGTTACCGGGGAACACTTCATACCCAACCGGTAGACCCTCCGGGGTAATCAACAGGGCCAACATAACCTGAACACGGTGATGCTTACCATCCTTGCTGAACCCCTTCCGACGCAACCCATCCTCCACGTCACTGGCAAAGGACAGGGGTGTGGTATCATAAAAGAGGGCGGTCATCGGCCCCGGTAATAGCGTTTGGGCAGCTTTCATCGAACGGGAACAGATCTTTTCTATCTTCTCCTCATCAAGATAATTCATACTCCGGTAGACCGAATCAAGATTGAGCGAAACCGCACTCTGATCAAACAGCGACTTCACGGTTGCTCTCTTTGAGAGAGGTTGGGCAATCCGGGCCATCACCAGTTCCTTGATCATCCGGTTGCCACCCGTGCGACCAGGACCACCGACATGTGACCACCCCAGGGAACGATAAAGCTCGCCGAAGATATCACGGACACCGACATGGGCCCGACCTTCTTCCCGGCATTTACCCAGCTTGACATGATCGGGGACCGGGTTCTCCTTGGCCTTGTGGGACTTCATTGACAGCTCGTCGTATTCCTTGAGATCAAAAAGGGTATTTTGACAGCCCCGGGACTGATCTTTGAGATCAGTGATGATGGCTTGGGCAACGCCCATGAACTGAGCCAGTTCGTTATCGTTATGGGCCGTACCGACGTGGCGCACGATTTTTTGTCTGACTTTGTCGCCCTCTCTGATCCCTTTGGCCAGTTGGATCTTGATGGTGTTGTTGGGCATTTTCTTTTTTCGAATGAACATGGGGGTAATGTTGTGTATTGTGGTTCTGATTACAAGGGTTTTGGGCAAATATATATTTCTATTAATATATACCGAGGGCACAACATTAATTTTGCCAAAACAAACCCCCATGATTAGGGGAGTTTAAACTTCAAAATCAGGCTAAATGTCTGAAGTCAAGAGAAGATATCGGGGAGTTTCCGCAGCAGGCAGGGAGCAATCAACCGTACCATCATCAGGACGGTTCTTGCGACAGCTCGCAAGCAGGGCTGGAACATGCTGGAAACGCTTCGCACGTCACCGGAGGATCTTGTCGAAAGGCTTGAGGTGGATATCCCCGTTCAGGCACCTGGATAGAACCCTTTCGAAGTGCCAGCCAATCGCAAGCCGATTACAAGCGATCATCATCATGTGAGACATTGGTATCGATAATGCCATTGCATCGGGTGGCATTCCTGCCTAAAATACAACTTCATAAAAGGGGTGCTGAATAGTTACTCAATTTGGAAATAAATTTCATCGGTAACTAAAGGATGGAAAAAGGACCAAATCCAGTCGTAGTTAATCTACTAGGGGACTGATATTAAGTTTTGTTGTCCATAAAAAATTGAATCTGCAATTTTAATTATTTATCCTAATCCAATCTTTACAATAAATGTCTTGATTGGAATATTTTGAATTGGAAAACCAGCTAGATGGAGCAATAATTGCTTTGTTTTGGTTTTTTCCTAGCCAAGCCCCCCACCATGAGAAACTTGAGTTAGCGATGACATGGTGCTTACAAACAGTCATCAATCTTAAGTCTTCAATGGCGTTATCGGGAGAATTATGGCCAATTACCCTAGTTTGATAAGGAAGATTGAAATTTTCTGATACCCATGCTGGATCATCTGAAAACACAAACACCTTAGGGTTTATCTGGCAATTTACTGAAATCCATCTCACAGCTTTTTCATAGTAATCCTGAGAACAATTACTAAAAATTGATAAATTTTTATGACTTAAGTAATCGCCTCTTCTGATATGTAAGGAGACAGTAGACTTGGACTCCATAATTTCTTGATAAATTTCATAATTTTGGTTTTTAGGAGGAGAAATAAATTCAAAATCTGATCTAATAATCTCTTTACACTCTTGGAAAAAATTTTCAGATTGCCAGTATCCTATTAGGTAGGTGTTATCTGTTACCTCTTGAATTTTAGAATTATAACCTAATCCTCCTTGATGAAATATTTTTGGCTTAGTTAGACCTAATCTCCATCCAGTCCAAAGTAGTCTGTTTGAGTATTTTCTCGGAGGTAGAAGTTTTTCGGGGATTTTTTCAGCTTTTATATTTAAATTGCGAAGTTGGAGGGGGACAGTATTTTTTTCACAGTTGAAGTTATCTAATCCTAGCGAAACACCCAAACGGTATGACAAAGCTCTTCCAGCTGCATACTGGAACATCTGGTTTCCTAATCTTCCTCCAAGACCTACAATGATCATTTCTGCAAGTTTAATTTACTATTCTTTAAAGTGATTTTTGAATTTCTTAGTATGTGGTGCCGATTGCTAATCCTGACTGGTACACTATATCCAGAATCGCTAACTAAGAATTTACCTAAATTAGTTTCTATCCATAAAACTTATCCAACCTACGAATCATAGATATACCAATCATCAAATTGCGAAACACCCTCTAAAACACGTTTATATCCATTGGATGTTAACAAGCCATGCGGCGGCTCCCTATCTCTTGTAAAACCATGTTCTAGAGTAATTACTGAAAATTTGGTAACTACTCAAGTAGTCTCAACGAAAGATTATTGAAGTATTGATAGTTGAACAAGTTCATTGTTGTTCAGGGGTTTTGTTAATATACCGATATTGTACTCACTGTTACGAGTCTGGTAACAGACCTTCTGAATTAAGTTTTGCCAGTAATTCAGTTGCATCCGTTTCCAGTGTATCGAGGATATTCTACTTCAGTTTACGGGCCGTTTCCATGACGCTCCGTAGTATTGCAAAATCATGGGCTCCGTCGGTGGTACGAAAACATCCCGAGATTTTTTGCTTGAGTTTCAGGCATCGAAGATTTCTTTCCGCCCGATTGTTTTGAGCAGGGACCTCCAGGTGATGAAGAAAGAGGAGCGTTCCCTCTCGGTTGTCACGCAACCGACGTAACAGGTTGTGGCCAGGTCGACGCCGTTTGCGTCCCCGACCGCTCCTAGGTAAGGGATCCAGGTGTTGATGATAGTCCAGGCCAGCCTGAAGAAACCGGTCAAAACGCTCTTCCATGGACACAATGTCCTTCTCTGGAATGGGGCATCCATCCCGGCGAGACTTCGTGTCCGCTTCCATCATCTCATAGAACAGGGGAACCATATCCTTGGCCCAGTCTTCGCCAAGCTACACTATCCCCTTGCATTCACGCACAAGATGGGCCAGACAATAGGCATGTTGAACCTTGGGTTGACGTTTGAGATAAGAGGGCCAATGATCATGAACGACGATGCCTACACTATCGGTCATGACATCGCTGCGGCTCTTGCCCAGCCAAAAATAACAGAAGGAGTCCGTGCTTCCAACATGGTACCAGCGAAGTAAACCGTTAATATTGGTTCCCGTTTCATCGGCATGCTTCACCGGAGCATCCCGAACAAGATCCCGCAAGGCGGCATGAACCGGCTGAAAATGATGGGCACGGGATTTGAGGCAATTGTAGACCATTCCCTCCGAAAGGGAGACGCCAAACATGGTGTTCATCGCTTGGACAAGACGATTGCCTGGAAGAAGTTGGACAACCGAAAGATAGTCAATCATCGCCTTCATACGATGCCCATACTGGACGGAGGCTTTGACATCCTCGGGAAAGCTGCCGTTGGTCGTGGCACCACAACGGTCACATTCACATGCCCAGACGTTATGATCAGTTATGATGAGTGGATGCCGTTCCGGTAAATCCTGGACTTGACGAACAGACTTCACGCGGGCCTTCGAAACAGCGGCCAGTGACCCACCACAATTGGCACAGCTGTCAGGACGGTGGTCGATCATATGCGTAACCTGTTCCGATCGCTTCAAATGGTGGCCTTTGTGGCCACGTTGACCACCGGAACGTCGTCCTTTGGAACGTGGCTTGGCCGGCTCTATCTTGCGCTTCTTGAAACCATCACTTGGCGGGGGGTTGCTACTGTTTCCACTGTCCTTGTTGAGGCGATGTTCAAGTTCCGCTATACGAGCCTCGCTGGCCAATAACAATCCCCTCAGGTGCTTGTTGTCGTCGACTAACTTCACAACAAGCCCAAGGAGAGTTGTCTTGTCCAATAAGGCAATCAGATGGAAGTTCTGTCATGTGACTTTTTTTGTTAACTGCTCGACATCGTTCGCCGATTGAATGCAATCATAACGATCTGCAATTATACTGTCAACCGGGTATCTAGACAAAAAAGTTTTAAGGTATATTAGTGACTACCTGAGTAGTTACGTTAAAAGTGCCTTCCTGCGTTAGGCACTAGAATACTTTCACAGTCTCGTTTGAGGCGTTGTTAGGGGTACGCCCGGAGGGTGACCGTCGTGTTTGGGCTGACAGTGCCTATCGTTCGTAGGACAGTATTGCGAATGTGGTTGGAATGGGCTTGTATCCCCGTCTCAATTACAAGGCGAAAAGGGGAACACCGTTGAGCGATCACCAGCGTTCATTGAATTGTAGTTATTCCCGCGTTCGATGTCGGATTGAACACGTCTTTGGGTCTATTCGGAACGATATGAAAGGGGGTTATATGCGGTGTATTGGCCAGGTTCGTGCTCGGGTTTGGATTGGGTTGGTGAACCTGTGTTACAATCTGAGGTGTTTCAGTAATCTTGAGAGGGAAACTTGGCGGTATAGGGCGACTTATGTCGAGAGGTACCAAAAGAAGGGGGAGGTTTGTGAAAGGGTCTGATAAAGGGGTGAATTAGGCTTGAAATTGACCGGATTGAGAAAAAATATACAAAAACCTTTCCCTTTTGAGGATGGAAAATTTATAAATTGTCATTTATTGATTGGGGGAATCTTTAAAAATCGTTAAAATAGAGGTGCACTTGAAAGAATTTAATTTCGCAAAATTTCAGTTTTCTGTAATTACTGTATAAACTAACTCGCATCAGGATTGAGAAGAGAAATATAGATTATTACAATCAAAAGGATACAAACGAATAATGGAAAATGTATCTCAAATAGATGATTGGTATATTTATTTCTAACACTATATGTTCAAATCCAAGTGAGTGTTCCTGCTGTTATGTACCTCCATTCAGATCACTCTTGTCCTTGCAATAAGTGATTTGTAAGTCATTACTATCCATAATATATTCTGCTTATGAATAGAAAAATTTTTCCTGTTGTCCTCTGTGGTGGAGTAGGAAAGAGGTTATGGCCTGTTTCACGCCAATCACACCCTAAGCAATTTTCCAATTTTTTAGAGTCGCAAAGTCTATTTCAGAACACGGTAGAACGATTTAACGACCCAGAGTTTGAATCACCTCTTATAGTAACAAATAATGATTATAGGTTCATTATAGAAGATCAGTTGAATGATGTCTCTATTGAACATAATGGAATAATAATTGAACCCTTCTCTCGCGACACAGCACCTGCAATCCTAGCTTCTTCCATACTACTAAATAAAACATCAGATAATCCAATATTGCTTATACTTCCATCTGATCATATCTTTGATAATCAGGTCGAACTAAAGTCATTAATATTTCATAGTACACCGTTAACTGATTCGGGAGAAATAATTACATTCGGAATAAAACCAGATAGAGTTGAAACAGGGTACGGATGGATTGAATTTGTAGAAGAAAAGCTTGAATACGACCACATTAGGAGGGTAAGGAAATTTCACGAAAAACCAGAAAAAGAATTGACGGAATATTATTACAAGCGAGGAAATTACCTTTGGAATTCTGGAATTTATCTTTTTTCCGCAGAAACCATCATCGATTCCTTCAAAAAGTATTCTTCCGAACTCTTTAATTTAGTCAATGTTTCTGTCGAAAAGTCCAGGAAAGATTTAAGCTTTACTCGCCTCCATGAAGCATCTTGGGATAAAATTAAACCGATATCCATTGATTATGCAATTATGGAAAAGTCATCAAATTTATTGGTTACTCAATACGAATTTGGTTGGGACGACCTTGGGGATTGGAATGCAGTATGGCGAAAAAACAAAAAGGATGAAAACGGTGTTGTATCCTGTGGACCAGTATTTTCCATAAATTGTAAAGATTCTTATCTTCGATCTGAAAATCCAAACCAACAATTGGTGGCGTTAGGATGTGAGGATATGGTTGTAATTTCTATGCCTGATGCAGTTCTTGTTTCAAAGAAAAATCAAGTTCAATATGTAAAGGATGCGATTAACAAGCTCCAAATCGCTGGGCAGTATCAATCTTGGCAATATCCTATTGAAAGTAGAAATTGGGGGAAAGTTGAAACCATATTTTCTGAAGGTAACGTACAAATTAACCGTTTAATTATCCAGCCGGGTAAAAATATAATTTTACAACGTCACAGTCTAAGAGCAGAACATTGGGTAATTCTCGAAGGTATTGCACAAATAACTTTAGATAATAAACAAATTACTCTCATGGAAAATCAATCCTTAAATATACCCATTGGAACTAAGCACAGCCTTAGGAATACGACTCAGCAACTCCTAATTGTAATGGAGATCCAAGCTGGACTAAGGTTAGATATGGAAGATGTTGAACGATTTGTTGATATTGAAAAAATAATCGATTAACACGCAGTTTTGATGGGAATTAGTAGAGTCGGGGGGGACGCGTTCTGATTTAGGTTCGGAGGGTGTCAGTTTGCCGGTGGCTTTCGCCCTATACCGGTGCCTCAATTCCTTACCTTGTCAACGTTTCCTCACCCCCGCTCGTCAAACCGAGCGTGCGGATTTCCCGCACTCGGCTTTCCTCTGGACTATCATGCCTTCGCCCACGAAAAGCCCTTCGTCTTTGGCGCAAGGTAAACCAAACCGTACTCGTTATACAGTTTGATATTGGAAAATCGCACGTAACTACTCAGGTAGTCACTGATACGCCTTGAACATTTTTTGTCCAACTGTCTATTGACAGTCTGGTTGTATTTTTCTATAACCGATACTGAGCCGTAAATCAATAACGGGCAGTAAGAAAAGAACGGGTTCGTGACAGATATCACAAGTATTACATCGTCAACTGACGTTACCATTTTAAGAGACCTTGTCATTAAACAGGATCGACAGATTAGACTGTTGTTGAAAGCGAATGCTCAATTAAAAGTTCGTATTACGGAGCTTGAACATCGTTTTGGCAAGAGTAGCCGTAACAGCAGCAAGCCTCCTTCAAGTGATGGATTAGCCAAGGCGAGGGCCAAGGCCAAGCCTGGTAAGGGTGATCGTCCATCCGGTGGTCAACCCGGGCACGAAGGACATCATTTGAAGCGCTCAAGCGAGGTTGACTATGTCGTTGATCATCGTCCTGGAACGTGTCAAATGCCGACAAATTGATTATACCGATAATTGAGTCAATTATCCCTTCACCAGGGGACTTTAGATTCAATTTGTCGGCATAACACTGGTTTATTTTTCAAAATTACCTGAATAAGAAAGCTTCTAATCATAAATCCCTTTCTTTTAATCAAGAAAGGTTAGATCTATGAAAATAAGCAAAAACCAATCCTTAACTGATGGTAACTACTCAGGTAGTCTCATCATAGATTAATGAAGGCTTATCTGTTGGGCAAGATTATTCTTGGGACAGTGTTCCATGTTAGCTGTCAGGAACAGGTGTTCCGGAATCAAACCGTGCCAACAAATCATTTGTATCAGTACCCAGTGTCTCAAGGGCGTTCCACCCCTGTTTCCTTCCTGTCTCTAGTACACTTCTCAGGACCGCAAAGTCCCGTGCACCTCCCTTGGTTCGGAAACTCCCGGAGATTTTCTGCTTGAGTTTTAAGGGCCGAAGATCCCTATCCGCGATAAAATGCCGAAATGAGACTGTGAAAGTATTCTAGTGCCTAATGCAGGAAGTCACTTTTAACTGTTATTTGCCTGGCTAGGCGTCCTTCCAAGACATTTATTTGTTGTTTTTGGGATTTTCGTTTACTAAAAATAGTCCAAAGGAGCGTTTCTTGGTGTATAAATCACCTTTTGAAGAATTCGTTTGAATACTTTCACAGTCTCAAATCGGCATAACCTCGAACACCGTGGTCTTGATCGTGTGCGGGCCCATGGTTCTGGCGGATTTGAACGTGTTGTCGGTCTGTCTGTCCTTGCCTTCAACATCCATCGTCTTGGTCTGTTGCTCCGCTGTCGTCAGCGTTTGCCGCTGGCAGCCTGACCCCCTTTTTGTCTCGGAAATGGTGACCGTTCTGCAGGGAACGGAGGGAGAGGTCTGTCATGGTGGTCAGAAACGGGCTGTTTTTTGTGGATAACTCTCGCAACCAGGCGTTTTTTTTGTGGAAAAACTGTTCCAATCCACCCATTATTGGTAAATCGGGAGTGGTTTTGTTACCTGGATTTTTGGTGAATTGTCAAAAATAGGGTATTTTCTGGGCAGTCACTATATATTGAAAAAAATTATTCGAATACTTTCAGATTTTTAGATGAGCGTCAAACTAAATACCTTAGCTAGGAAAATTGCCCAAAGGGTAGCAAAGATATATCTAAAAAAGCTACAATCAGCCCATGGATTCCCGCCAATGGCTGTATTTTCAAATGATGGTTTAGGACAATCTGTACTAACAGAAGGGTGGGCTGAAAAGTATTTTCTTGAAAAACTTACTGAAAATTTATTCCCTTACATTTGTAAGAAGTCAATTGCCTTAGACTTAGGTGCGAATATTGGAAATCATAGCCTTTGGTTTGCTGAACATTTTGCACAAGTTCACTCATTTGAACCAAACAAAAGGGCTTTTCTATTGTTAAAGGCAAACGCCATGCTAGCCCCAAATATAATTGTTCATAATGTTGGCTGTTCAAGCGAAGATTCTAGAAACCAATTAGCTTCGTACGCTAGTAAAAATATTGCAGGGGCTAGACTAAACTCATCTCCCCCCAACGCGCATTTTCCCACAAATCAATCTTTTGTTGAAACAACATTTTTTGATCTAGTAAAATTGGATGATTATTTACCCCTAGAGACACATGATAATGTAGGATTTATCAAGTGTGATGTTGAGGGGCACGAAGAGCAAGCTCTTCAGGGTGCTGAAAAAATAATTTTAACAAGTAAACCAGTTATAGCCTTTGAAGTGAATGATTTCGAAGGGGTATGGCATTACCTGACTAGCCTTGGATATTCATACTGCTATGGTATCGCTAAATTCCGAGGGTTAAAAACTGTTATGGCATTTCCCAATTTATTAAAATTTATTCCAATTTCCTCGGTTAATTTATCTCAGGTTTACAGAGATTTGGTAATAGCATCCACCACTAAATTCGATAACTAGAAACCGAATTTGGGATTAAGGAAATGTTGCTCACATATCATAGTTTCAAAGATCTTTATTCCGACCAAATTTTTTATAAAATTTGATTGGATTTACATTTGTGCTTTAAACCACCACTGTAGAAAAAGTTCTCGCAGAGCACTTGTTTGCCTTTGGCGAAACGACAAGTTTGGGCAAGTAAATAAAATGAAATATCGAGCTGAAATAGACGGGTTGCGTGCTCTTGCAGTCATGCCGGTGATATTATTTCACGCAGGAATTGATTTGTTTAGGGGGGGATTCGTAGGTGTTGATGTTTTTTTTGTAATCAGCGGTTACTTGATAACGACCATATTAATTGAAGATATAGAAAACAAAAATTTTAGCATAGTTAATTTCTATGAAAGACGAGCGAGAAGGTTATTGCCTGCACTGTTCGTGGTTATGTTTTTCTGTATTCCTTTTGCCTGGATGTATATGTTGCCATGGCAAATGAAGGACTTTTCACGAAGCCTGGTTGCGGTAAGTTTGTTTGTGTCAAACTTTCTTTTTTGGCGCGAGAGCGGTTATTTTGATACTGCTGCAGAAGAAAAACCCTTCTTACACACATGGAGTTTAGCTGTCGAGGAACAATATTATTTGATTTTTCCAATACTTTTACTCTTGGTTTGGCGTTTTGGTAAGAACCGCATGATTTGGTTTATTATACTAATTGCCCTAAGTAGCCTAGCATTAAGTGAATATGGTTGGCGTCGTAGCCCTACAGCAAATTTTTTCTTCTCTCTAACACGTGCTTGGGAGTTTCTTTTTGGTTCGATTGCAGCATTTTTTGTCCAGAAACGAGGAGTTCATGAAAATAACTACTTATCTTTAATTGGCTTGATTGCAATTGTCTTGGCAATCTTCGTTTTTGATGAAACCACACCTGTGCCAAGTATATATACATTACTTCCGGTAGTAGGTGTGGTTCTTGTGGTTCTATTTGCCGGTAAAAAAACAATTGTCGCAAAGTTTCTAAGTATAAAACTGTTTGTTGGCATTGGCCTGATAAGCTATTCGGCTTATTTGTGGCATCAACCACTTTTCGCATTTGCTCGAATAAGAAGTATTGAGCATCCCGACATTTTTTTGATGACAGTATTGGTATTGTTATCATTTGTATTGGCTTGGTTTAGCTGGAGGTATGTAGAATATCCATTTCGAAACAAGACCATAATCTCACGAAATTTCATTTTCTCCCTAACAATTGTCGGCATGTGTTTCTTTACTGTTATTGGTTTGATCGGAGATAAATCTAATGGCTTCGAACGAATGACAGAATTATCTACGGAAACATTACTTCATTCCAAGCTCTATGTCCTTGGAGACTCTCACGCTGGACATCTAATAAGTGGTCTCAAAGAGATTACAACTGGAGATGTAATCGGTTTGACCGGTGGAGGATGCATACCTTTTAGAAATGTTGATCGCCATGATTCTCGTGTGAAAGTAGGGTTTTGTGCAGAAAGAGTTAATGGATTTCTAGATCAACTCAAAAAATCAACCGAGAATTCAATAATAATTTTGTCAACAATGGGACCAGTCTACTTAGACGGTACAACCTTCATGGGAAAATTTCCAGAACGTGTCGATGGAAACGGAATAAAATTGATGACTGACGATTCAATCACCAACCATTATGAAATATTCGAAATTGGTTTACGAAATACAATTACTGAGCTATTGGAGAGAAATAATTTGAGCGTTGTATTCGCAATCGACGTGCCAGAACTAGGTATTAAAAATGGTTGTGGGGGCGAGGGAAAATTACTTCAAATATTAAATTTCAAGGTAACTGATTTAGTTAATCAAATCAACATAGACCCAGATTTTTGTCGTGTTTCGAGGAATGTATATGACGAACGGGTAAAAGCATATAAAGAACTCGTATATAAAGTAATTAGCGACTTTCCGAGAATAATCTTATTTGATCCTACCCAGTATTTTTGCAATGACGAACATTGTACAGGTTTCCTTGAAGATTATGGATATCTGTATGCTGATGTTGATCACTTAAGTCAAATTGGTAGCTTGTATTATGCCGAGCAACTGGGTAGACATTTGAGCAGTACTCTACCATGAGCAATTGAAAGGGCTATGCCGATTTGAGATTGTGAAAGTATTCAAACGAATTCTTCAAAAGGTCATTTGTACACCAAGAATATGCGCCTTTGGGCTGTTTTTTGCAAACGAAAGTCCCAAAAACAACAAATAAATGTCTCGGAAGGACACCTCAGCTAGGCAAATAATAGTTAAAAGTGACTTCCTGCCTTAGGCACTAGTGTTTAGTCCCATACAAAAATATTCCATTATAATGGCTTTGAACCAAGTTCTGATCGACAATTTCTGTGAATAAATAGGGAACTATTTGTATGAATCAACCCACTAGAATACTTTCACGGTCTCTTATCGGTATAATTGGAACGAACACCTCCAGCAACGTCGCAACACCAACGGCTGGTAACACCCCCAAAACGCCATCATCCCGGCTAGCACGGAATGGCAGGGACAAACCGTCCCTGCTGACAAATGGGACACCATCAAGCATGTGCTTCGGCATGTTCCTGTCTGGTTGGTGTGACAACACTTGCCGGTGGAAAGTGTACCACCTCCATCGTACCAATATGGTGGAGTGTCGGGACGGGCGAAGGAAGGACATCAAGCCAACCTGCTACACCAAAAACTACTGGGAAAAAGAAAAGGTCTCAGCCAGGCCGAAAAAGCGTGAAAAAATTGGAATAGCGTGAGAAATTTTGTCCCACTACTGCCGAAATAAGGTGAAAAGTAGAGTCGGGGGGAGACGCGTTCTGATTTAGGTTCGGAGGGTGTCAGTTTGCCGGTGGCTTTCGCCCTATACCGGTGCCTCAATTCCTTACCTTGTCAGCGTTTCTTCGCCCACGAAAAGCCCTTGGTCATCGGTGCAAGGCAGACCAACCCATAGTCATTGTACAGTTTGGTATTGGAGAATCGCACATATTCTCCGGTTCTAACCTTTTGCTTCCGACAAGAGCCACCGACGAAGCCGTTTCGTTGCATGAGTGTCAATCGCCTTGTAAGCAGGGCTGACTTGTCCGAGACAATAGTAATTTGACCAGCCGGATAACATCCGGTTCAGTCTAAGTACCATATCTTCGTTCTCAATCAACACAAATCTTATCGCTGTCTGCTCACTGATCTTACGGCATATGCCCTGAACACTCGCTTTACTCGGTCGGGTACCTATATAGATTCCTTTCCCGTTCATACGGTAATTGTGTCCAATACGGTATCCAAGAAACTCAAGAGCCTCATCAGGACACCTCAGGCATCGGGTCTTCTGGTCGTTGACCGGCAACTTGAGATGATCCATGATTCGTTTGACAGCCAACAACATCTCCTGCCGGTGCTTTCCCCAATACACAGAAGTCATCCGCATAGTTGACAATCTCCGACCTGAAACGCCGGGCATAGCCCAGCACTTTCCAACCCAGAATGAACCGACGCATATAAAGATTGCTGGCAAGGGGCGAAATCGGGGCACCTTGCGGTGTCCCCTTCCGTTCCTTGCGGGCCCGGTTGGTCAGGCGTTTGCCACCAAAATGTTGATATCAACATTTTGGAGGATATGTTGACAAATTTTTTATGTTGACAAATGACTCGATATCCCCTTCAAAAGGGAGTTTGAGTTTAAATTTGTCAACATAAAACTTGTTACAAGGACATCACAAACGCCAAAATATCATCACCAGGTTGATAGACACCTCCTGGAATATCTTCAGGTCTGGTCTGTTCCATAGCCTTTTTCTTGATCTCCATGTCGGCATGCAGATAGATCTGGGTGGTCTCTATCGATTCATGGCCAAGCCAGAGGGCAATCACCGTACAACTGACCCCACTGCGCAACAAATCCATGGCAGCAGTGTGGCGTAGGGTATGGGGACTGACCCGCTTTTCCCTAAGGGAAGGACAGGAGAGGGCAGCAATGGCAACGTATTTCCGCACGATACGTCCAATACCATCCCGGCTGAACCGGCTCCACCGGTTGGTGACAAACAACGCTTCATCCCTCGCCTTGCCTCGTTCCTGCAACCAGGCAGTCAAGACCTTCACCGAGTCCTCTCTGAGGGGAACTGTTCTTTCCTTTCTTCCCTTACCCCGGGCATCAAGACTGGCATCCCTTGGCTTGACCAGGGAAACATCTCCCAAATCAAGACCAACCAATTCCGAGACCCTGAGACCTGTCTGTAAAGCGACCACTAAAAGACACCGGTCACGACGGCCAATCCATGTGGACAGATCAGGGGCCGCCAACAGAGCCGCCGTTTCTGAAGGCTCAAGATAGTCCACCATCCGTTTCCTTGTACGCTTGGCAGGAATGGCCAATACTCTCTGACACGTCACCATCAACTCCGGTTCCCGCCTGCCAATGTAGTCAAACACTCCCTTGATTGCTGCAAGTCGGATGTTGCGGGTCTGGATGCTGTTGTTCCGCTCCTCTTCCAGATGAAGAAGAAACGCCGCAACCAGATCGGCATCAAGATCCTCAACCTTGATATCTGTGAACACCTTGTCCAATTTATCTGTTGTATATTCCAAGAGCAATCGCATGGCATAGCGATAACTGTCTATGGTATGGGGACTGGCATTCATTTCCGCTCTCAACCGAGTGAAGAACGCATCCAGGAGATAGGGAAAAGATTGGGTGACAGATGTCGTCATGATCCCCTCCCATAGCCAATAACTTTCTCACCCTGCCTCATGGTCAGGGTCATGATTTCGGGAACGGCCTCAAGATACCAATAGGTATATTTCGGTTTTTTGTGCCCAAGGAAGGTGGTGAGTTTATGGATCTCATGGTCAGGATTGCGACCGGTACGCAGCCATCCAATAATGGTACGAGTGGCAAAAGTATGGCGGAGATCATGCACACGGGGACCAGTCCCACACCCTCCATTTGTTGGCTTATCGCGCAAACCAATTGCCTGGCCAACACGGGCAAAACATCTTCGGCTGGCGGAGCCATTCAGTCTCCGGCCACTTATCCATGAACGAAACAGGGCCCGTTCAGAAGAAACGCCCAGAACCCTGTTCCGCAGGAGTTGGTATCCAACCAGACGTTCAGCTGTGCAGGGTGTAATCGGTATCACACGTTCACACCCATTTTTGCTATGTCTGACATGAATCACGCACTCGTCAGTAGTCACATCACCGTCATCTAGACCAAGTGCTTCCCCATGACGGAGTCCGGTTACCGCCAAAAGACCAAACAGGGTGGAACAGGTGATACCACGCAAACCGTTTGCTGACGGCAGTTTGGAGGCTTCCCTGACTATTTTGATGATCTCCTCATCGGAATAGATATAAGGTGCCGGTCGCCTGATACGTACTGATATCAACCCGCGTGGGGGAATCTCACACATCGGTTCCAGACTTTGCAACCATCGGGCAAAAACCCGGACATGGGAAAGTCTTTTCGACCAGGCTTGGTGACCCTCGAAACCAGATTCTTCTTTCCAACGCAGGAACAATTCGGTTGTTATATGGCTTTGACCCTCGGAAGTTGCATAAGTCGCAAAGGGTCGCAGGTGTCTGATTGAATCATAAGAAAGGCCAGTTCCAAAAGCTTCTCTCTGAGCCAGATACCTGTCAAGATGTCCGTTCATGGTTGTCATTGAACACCTCCCTCAAGTGGCCAGGTACACGCAAGCGGACGAAGGGCCGTGATGTCGTATCGGGCATAAACAGTCGTCGTCTGCATGCTTCGATGGCGAAGGACATCACTGATTTCAGCAAGCGAATTGCCCTTCTTTAAAAGGGTCATTGCCAGCCCATGACGCAAGGAATGGGTTCGAAACTCGCCACCTGGGGGTGTCACATCAGAACGGTTGTAAGCCCTACGAATTGCCGTACGGAACGATCGCGACGTCGTCAAGGGATTGAATGGAGCCAAAACGGTTACAAAGACATGTCGTGATGATCCCCGCCGACCATGACGAAGCCAGTTCACCAAAGCATCACCAACATCTACCGGAAGAGGCATGTGGCTTTGATCACCCCTCTTGCCACGAATCAGTATCCTGCCTATCAACCAGTCGATATCATCAAGTCGCATGGCAACAACTTCTTCGGCCCGCAACCCCAGACGGGCCATCAGCAACAGAGCCGCATAATCACGCAAGGCAATGGGGGTGTCGCCCCGAATGGCAGCCAACAGTTTTTCCACTGTATCAGTATCAACATGACGGGTTATGTTTTTAGGACGCCTGCCGGCAACTGGCGGAATGGCCAAGCTGAGATCCCTTGATGTCCTGCCACTCCAGAACAGGAACCGCAGGATGTTACGAACATATCTGATTCCCCAGCCATTCCTGCCAGCGTGTTCATCAAGGAAGTCATGGATCATGCCGGGAGTGAGTGATGCCAGTTCCCTTCCGTCGTCAGATATCTTGTCAAAATGGTCCAGGAATAGTCTGAATGCCCTGTGGTGCCTGACAATCCCTGCATCATACAAGCCCCGGTTAGACTTCAACCAGTTATCAAACTCCAGTATCAAGTGGTCCCGAGGCCTACCAACCGATAAATCCTCCGGCGGCTTCGAGATGACCCCCTTGTCGATCAGATCATCGGTGATACGACGGGCAGTCAAGGAAACCCTGTCCATGTAACCGGCACTTATCGTAGGATCACTAGTGGCGAGTTTTTCAAGGAGTTCGGCATCCAGATTATCGGGATCTAGTGCAAGGGCCTCTGCTTGACGACAAAGATGGGCGGCAGTTTGTTCATAGGTTAACATGGTATCTTTGGCGTATCCCTTTTTGGTAAGGGAGTCCAGGAAGTCACCAATGTACTCCTCCAACCAAAAACTGTCTGGTACCGGTATAATGTTGTTTGTACTCATAACTACAACCTCTCATTTTAAGTTTAAAAGAGAGGGTAATATGAGTGTTAACAGTCAAATATGGGAAATATTCTGTCAGTTTTATGTTGACAAATTTAAACTCAAACTCCCTTTTGAAGGGGATATCGAGTCATTTGTCAACATAAAAAATTTGTCAACATATCCACCATGACCATCGTCCTCCTCTACCGGCATCTCCAGCCATGCCTTGATCAGTTTGAGCATTCTCCCATCGCTTACACGACGGGCTAGGCTCGTCATCAGTTCCGCATGTGGTACACCAAAATAGTTGGACAAATCACCGTCAACTACCTCTTTATGTACGGTGTTCAGAAGTCCGTGAACACGTTTGACCGCATCATTCGCACTTCTCCCCGGACGATAGGCATATTGCTCCGGTTGCAGGTCAGCCTCTATAATCGGCTCCAATACAAGGAGAGCCGATGTCTGGGCTACTCTGTCCCGTATGCAGGGTATACCCAACGGTCGGTATTTTCCTGGTTGCTTCTTCGGAATCATGACCTGACGTACCGGTTTCGGTACATAGGTATCTTCCTTCAACTCCTCCGACAGTTCACCAAGCCATGTCTCCAGCCCATAGGACTCAATGTCCGCAAAGGTCTCCCCGTCAACCCCACATACTCCACCATTTCGGTGTACCTGTATGTAGGCTACAGTCAGAAAATCCATCCGCCACACCTTGTCAACAAGAGCGTGAAACCGGCACTCGGGTTCTTTCTTCGCTTTCGCATGGAGTATGGTCTGGAGTTTCTGAACTCCTTGTAGCCCTGTTAGGTTTGAACCAGTAGCCATGCCTTGCCTCCTTTCCATACTGTTTCCAAAGTCAGGCTCCTTCCCTCAACCGGCATTATCGGTGTCCTCAGTACTACAAGCCTGTCCGCCCCCCTGCCAGCCCGGACTGACCCTCGCGGGGTTCCAGTTTGGTGTATGCTCACCACTGACAGGGCTTCCCGAGTTGCCACATTCTCCATCTTCCATACATGCCATCGCCATTACCCCGATGAATCCGAACGGTGCGTTTGTCGTTCTCTTCCCGTCCGATGCCAGACTTCCCCATACCAATGGAAGGTCGTCATTCATATTATCCGTTTCGAGGCCTGCTCAGCGTTCACTTCGCGTTATGGCCTGCATGGTCGCTGAATCGCCCAAGGCGACCCTTCTAACTAAAGTGCTTCAATCTACATCGTTACCTCCGTAAACCGCTCTAGCTACTATCAACCGGAAACGACAGTTGTTGAGCGGGATTCGCACCCGCAAGGAAAATGCACCTTTCCACGGCGCACATTGGCGTTGAATTAATTTGATAAAAAACCGGGGTTGCGTGACGGTTTATTGTGAGAAATAACACCAGGAGTTACAGGCACTTGGAACCAGGTACAATCCTCAAACCGGTCGTTATGTTCCGCCGTCCAAGGCGACGCTTCACCGGGTTGTTGCGAAGGCAGACCCTGCTGCCCTTGAGCAGGTTCTGAAATTTATGACCGTACCAAGGCTTAAGATTGGACGTGCGATTGCGGCGGATAGTAAACGTATTCGTGGAGCAAACCGTAACAGTTCCACCCATTATGAGACGGTTGTTATGGCCGAACATCACAGTGGTCTTCCGGTTGCGTTGCTTGGTTATCACGAGAAGGGAGGCGAAAGAGCAGCGATGCAATCGTTGTTTGAGGAGGTTCCGCTACAAGGTCGGGTGCTGACCATTGATGGCTTGCACACGGTTTGCAAGACCGCACATCTGATTGTCAAGGCCCATGGGGCCGCTTATATGATGACGTTTAAGGAGAATGCTCCTGAGACCCATGTAGTCTTGTCAACGATTGCGTGGGATGAGGAGGCAACAGGCCGACGGCAAGAGGACCTTGATCTAGCTCACGGTCGGATGGAAAAACGTCGTATTCAAGTCATGACCCCGCTTAAAGGCATGGTGAATTATCCGTATGTGAAACAGATCTTCCGAATCAAGCGGTTGTGCCATGACAAAAAGACTGGGGACGAAAGTGAGACCATTTGCTATGGGATGACATCGGTCTCGGAAAAGCGTGCACCCCCCGAACAATTACTTGCATGGAACCGAGGTCATTGGAGTGTAGAAAATTTGGTTCACCGAACGAGAGATCATTTGTTCAAGGAAGTTGACTGCCTGGCGAGAGTTGGCCATGCACCAACCAATCGGGCGATATGCAACAACATTGCTCTCGCGGTCATCATTGCCGATGGTCGTTCGGAGTTCACGGCCGCAACATGGCATTATTGTCTCAATCGACAGGATGCCTTCAATGCGGTACTGGGCAGACATTCTCCTTATTACCAGAATAAACAGAATACGAAGGTTGAGACCAACCCGTAGGTTCCGGAATTTACCAGGCAGGGGATTTGCTAAATCCCCGGGTAACCTGTATCTCCAGATGCAGATAAATCACCACTAGCACCAGTCAGTTGTATCGTTCGTAAATTATTTGTGCAAAGCTTGGCTTTCAATTCAAAAAAGAACCAGTATAATGGGTGAAACGGGTAGAATAAACTAAGCGTGAGAAAGTCCTGGAAATACTAATGTTTACTCACTTGGTTAGTGACTAGCTCAAATAGGAATTCATATGAGAACTAGAGGAATAAAAAGTTTTTTGATTTGGGTAGGTATTTACTATGTAAAATATGTTCCAGTCCAAGAAATACATAACTTTCTAGCCAAATTACACCCTGTAAAAATTGATCGCCAATTGGTTAGAATTGGATCTCATAACGATGGAGGGTATTTGATTCCAGATGATTTTGATGGAGTGGAAGCCTGTTTTTCACCTGGTGTAGGTTTTAGCACTAATTTTGAAGAAGATTTAGCCCAAATTGGTATTTATTCCTTTTTGGCAGATGGAAGCTTGGAAAAATTGCAGTCAGAAAACAAAATGCTCCATTTTATAAACAAATATTTAGGTGATCAAAACACAAATACAAAAATCCGGTTGGAAGATTGGATTACAACAAGCCTCAATGAGGTAAATGGTGACTTGATTTTGCAAATGGATATTGAAGGGGGAGAGTATTTAGTAATTAACGATACACCCGCTGAAATATTTAAACAATTTAGAATAATTGTTATAGAATTTCATCAATTGGAAATTTTATTTTCGAAAGAAGGTTTCAAAAAAATAAGTTCAGTATTTGAAAAAATATTGTCAAACTTTAAAGTGGTGCATATTCACCCAAATAACTGCAAAAAACCCTTCACCTATAAAGATGTAAAAATTCCACCTGTAATGGAATTCACTTTTCTTCGCAATGACAGAATAAAGAAATTAAATCAAGAAAATGGGGAACTAAGCAATAAATTATCTTTCCCACATACACTAGATGAACCAAATGTACCAAATAGGGTAGATTATGCTCTACCAAAGTGTTGGTACAGTATATAAGATTTATGGCTCTTCGTCCAAAATGGTGGGTAACTCACCTGTTGGTGTCCTCGGGATATAGATCCAGACCTCCCAAATGGAAGTATATGTCGGTAATGAACCGCTCCTTGTTCTGATACCCCCTACTCTTCACCATTATGCCGATTTGAGACTGTGAAAGTATTCAAACGAATTCTTCAAAAGGTGATTTATACACCAAGAAACGCTCCTTTGGACTATTTTTAGTAAACGAAAATCCCAAAAACAACAAATAAATGTCTTGGAAGGACGCCTAGCCAGGCAAATAACAGTTAAAAGTGACTTCCTGCATTAGGCACTAGAATACTTTCACAGTCTCATAAAGGCATAATGGTAACGGTTGTTGCCGACCGGGAGGCTGACATCTACGAGATGTTTGCCTGCCGTCCGGGTTCGGTCGAGGTTTTGATCAGAGCTTCCCATAACCGTGTTGTCGAGGGTGGTGTCGGCAAGTTGTTTATCCGTCTTGAAGAGCGTCCGTCGGACGAGCATGAGGTTGCATTGCCGGCCCGTCCCGGACAGGGGAAACGGACGGCCCGGCTGGCGGTTCGATTTGGTTCGACACCGATCAGGCATCCCCGGCGCCGGGCACGGGAAGAAGGTGCTCCCCGCACGCAGCGGGTCTGTCTGATTGATGCCTTTGAAGTGTTTCCCCCATTCACTGGCGGCTGCTGACTAGTCATGATGTTTCAAGTTTTGACCAGGCCCGGTGGATCATTTGCCTCTACCGTCGACGTTGGATCATTGAGCAGTTGTTCCGGACGATCAAGACCTGTCAGTTACGGTTTAAACATAAATGTTGATATCAACATTTATATTTAAATGCCGACAAATTTTTTATGTTGACAAATGATTCGATATCCCCTTCCAAAGGGAGTTTGAGTCTTAATTTGTCAACATAAAACTGGTTACAAGGACATTACAAACGCCAAAATATCATCAGCAGGTTGATAGACACCTCCTGGAATGTCTTCAGGTCTGGTCTGCTCCATGGCCTTTTTCTTGATCGCCATGTCGGCATGCAGATAGATCTGGGTGGTCTCTATCGTTTCATGGTGTTGTTTTTCAGAATAATCCAATTTCAATTTTTCACATTATTTCGGCAGTAGTGAGACAAAATTTCTCACGCTATTCCAATTTTTTCACGCTTTTTCGGCCTGGCCGTTACATTTTTCCTTTCCCGGTAGTTTTTGATGCAGCAGATTGCCCTGAAGTCCTTTCTTCGCCCGTCCACACCCACCATATTGGTGCGATGGAGGTGGTACAGTTACCACCGGCAATTGTTGTCACACCAACCAGACGGGAACATGCCGAAGCACATGTTTGATGGTGGATCACTTGGCTGCGGGGACGGGTTTGTCCCCACCATTCCGCGCCGGCCGGGATGATGGCGTTATGGGGGTGTTACCAGCAGTTTGTGTTGCGAAGATGCTGGAGTTTTTCGTTCCAGTCCTTTTCACCGGTTGGGCGGAGACGCCGGATCCAGGGATGACGTCCCATCAGGCTGGCGGCCGCTTGATCACCGGCGGCATCGGCATCAAACCCGCACCAGATGACATCCACCCCCAGCGCATTGATCCATTGGGGTAAACGCGGTGTCGTACCGGCCGTCGAGATCACATGCCGGATGTAGGCCAGTTCCGGCAGGGCGAACACCGACAGGGCATCAATGGCACTTTCGGTCAACAGGGCGGGCCCTTCGCCCCGGCGGGACAGCCAGAACCCGCCAAGGGCCTTCCTTGATCCCCGGGACAGTCCCCTGAAGGGATGATCCGGGCATGTTCCATGAAGTTCGGCACCAGCCGGTTCACGTTCGGCATCACGGGTGACAAACACCGCATTGGCCCGCCCGTCGGCCCAGACCAGTCGCCGCTTGTGGCACCAGGCAAGGAGGTCGGGATCAAGGCCACGGTCGCGAACGAGATGGTCGCGGACACGGTCCCAGTTGCGGTATACTGATCCAGGCAACCGCACCATGCCGGCTCCTTTCCTGATCCCGGTCGTCGCCAATCGCTTATTCCGGTTACCGACGGATGGCAGATCACCCGTTGCGGTAGCCATCCTCGCCAGATGTTCAAGGGCGGTGTGGAAGCTGCATCCCTTGCCGTGCATCATCAGGTCGATGGCACCACCTCCGCCGGTTCCGCGGAGATGGTCAAAGAACTTGCAGCCGTTGATGCTGAGGACGGAACCCGGGCGTTTCCAGCGGGAACAATCCGTCGGGTCCTGCCGGTACCCGCAGGTGGTGGCAACCCTGGCGAGATCCAGTTCCCTCAGGCGGTCGGCCCCTTGGGTCCTTTGGTGTCTCATCTGTCCAGCTCGTCAAGGGCCCCTTCCACATGGTGCGACAGAACCGTCCGGGAGGTGTTGTCCTGGAACGCGGCCACCAGTGACAGATGGGCCAGCCTGTCAAGCTTGCGCGGGATGCCCTTGCTGGCCAGGGACAGGGAAGCAATCGCTTCTTTGGCAAACAGGTCGATCTCGCACCCGGCCAGTTGCAACCGGTGAGCGAGGTAGCCACCGACCTCGTCATCGTCCAGGCCACCCAGCCGGCATCGGATGGCAATCCGCTGGGCCAGGGGTTCATGAATCCCCATCCGGAGGATACGCAGGCGCAATTCCGCCAACCCGACCAGCAGGAGGCACAGCCGGTTCTCTGAATCCATCTCGTAGTTGGTCAGGATGCGCAACTCCTCCAGGATGCTGTTGTGCAGGTGGTGGGCCTCGTCAAAGATGAGGACCGGATACTGGCGGCCTTCAACGACCAGACGTGTAACCTCGGCCTGGATACCCCGGAAGGCAGTGGCACGGGTGGTAAAATGACCCAGGCCCATGGCGGCGGCAATGCTGTTGTAACTGTCAAGGACCGTACCGGTCGAAAGGGGGACATAACAGACCCGGTACTGATTGGGATGCAACCCGCTGGCGACTTGCCGGCAGAGCGTGGTCTTGCCACTGCCGGGTTCGGCGGTCAGGAGGCCAATTCCCCGCAGCTCGAAAAGATGCCCGATGCGATGCCGGGCTTCCCTGGCCGCAGTAAAGTCGAACAGTTCGTCCGCCTCGGGGGCGACATTGAAAGGATAGTATTTGAGGGCAAAATGCTGCTTGTACATTATCTGTTCTCCTTCTTGTCGGCATTGGGGCGGAAACGCACGCCCGCACCATCACGCCGGATGGTGCTGTTGGCATGCAGGTCCACCGGTCTGGCCTGGCCGACAAGTTTGTCGCCATCATAAACCAGCAACGGCCGCCCCGGCGGTGCCTTGGGATCGTAGCGCAGGATAACCGACTGATCCGCCAGGCCGGCGGGAACCTCGTAAAGGCAGCCATCAAGCGTGATGGTACGGGCCCTGGAGACCTTGCGCCGGATCTCTTTCATGAACATCAGGTCAAGGTCAACCCCCGGTTCGGGGAACCTGATCATTGCCGAGGTGGCGGCCCAACGGTCCAGTGGGGTCATACCGTCAAGTCCGCGGTGCGGGGTCTGGTGATATTCCTGTTCAATCCAGATCATGGCCCGCCGGTTGAGGGCTCCGAGATCGGGGATGTCCTCGCCGGCAAGCGGGTCCAGCAGTTGGTTACGGGCGTTTCTAAACCATCGCTCTATTTTACCCTTCGACAAAACATTCAACTGCACCCCATCCGATGAATGGGGATCAGGTTTTTCGTATTACCCACCCCTTTCACCCCCTCTGCGGTCAGGACTATTTTCTTCTTCAGATCTCGTCATGTTGGGGGATTGAACGCGTCCACACTGTTGACGTTGACGGCAGGAGATTCAGTTTTCCCCGCTCCTGGACCAGTCTTGCGAAGGAGACTGCCTTTGTGCGGGTTGGCAAGGGTCGGTCATTCTTCCGGATGGATGACCTGCTGTCCCTGGCGGAATTGATTACCGGTTATGGGAAGGAAGAAGGCGAGGATTAGGGTGGTTGGAGTGTCAAGTAAATTATGCCGTGTATGTAAAAAGAATTACGCCGTGTACGATGTTAGGAAAGGGGGTATGATCACCACTACCCAAGCTCTTGTTTGCCCTATATTCCTAACGATCAGGCCATTACGAAATAAAAACTTGACGGGAATGAATGTAATCGGTAAAATGAAAGGCATAATTACATTAACATTATTTTTGCATGGATACCCAATCATGGCCAACAATCAACACGACCCAAAAGCCCAGGCCCTCCGCCAGAGAGGATGCCTCAACCAACAACCCGATGCCGTCACCGATGACCTCTTTCATGACAACAAATTCTTTGATCGACGTGATCTGGTCCAGGTCCGATACGAAATGCTCCGCCGGGTCAAGAAAGAGGGGGTGGCCGTTCAAAAGGCCGCGGCCGATTTTGGGGTGTCACGACCCACATGGTATCAGGCCTGGAATGCGTTCCTCCAAGGGGGCTTGCCGGCCCTGGTGCCTTCCCGACCCGGGCCACGGCAAGCCCATAAACTCAAGCCCGATATTGTCGAGGTCCTTCGCCGGGCCCGGCATGAGCAACCGGACCTGCGTATCCAGGATCTGGTGGATCTGGTCAACGACCGTTTCGGTATCCGGGTCCATCCCCGCAGCATTGAGCGGGCGCTCCAACGCTCAAAAAAAAACAAGTGACCCTCATGACGACAACAACCAGTCCCATCCTGTCCGAAAAAGCCTACACCGATGGCTACGAACAATTACGGTGTCATGCCCTTCAACCCGGGACCATCGGCCATCGTTATGGATGGATTCTGGTGATCCGTAGTGGTGTTGCTTCATGGTTGGATGCCTTTACTGAGCCGCCTGATCCTTCATCCTTGCCAACAAGGGGGGAGATCAAACCACCCGTGATCAACCGGGGCGGTACGGCCGACCGGATTGACATCCTGGCCGCCATGGTCAAGGCCCACCTGGAGGCGGCATGATGCTGAACCACCAGAAGGTGACAACCGGTCATCTGAGCCGCAAGGCCTGTCTCTATGTTCGCCAATCGACCATGCGCCAGGTCATTGAAAACACCGAAAGTACCCAACGGCAATATGCCCTGCGTGAACGGGCCATGGCCCTTGGCTGGCCATCGGAAGGTATCCATGTCATCGACTGTGATCTTGGTCTTTCGGGGGCGGATCGTGACCGGGAAGGGTTCAACCGTCTGGTGGCTGAAGTGAGCATGGGGCGGGTGGGTATTGTCCTTGGTCTGGAAGTCTCGCGCCTGGCCCGCAATTCGACCGACTGGCATCGGTTGCTGGAGATATGCGGGCAGACCCGGACGTTGATCCTTGACGAGGATGGTATTTACGATCCCTGCGACTTCAACGATCGGCTTTTGATGGGTCTGAAGGGGACCATGAGTGAGGCCGAACTTCACATGCTGAAAATCCGCCTGCAAGGTGGGTTGATGAACAAGGCCCGGCGGGGAACCTTGAAAATACCACTCCCCGTCGGTTTGGTTTACGATCCCCTGGACCGGATTGTCGTGGACCCTGACAGCCATGTCCGGAACAGCGTACAATTGCTGTTTGACACCTTTCACCGCATCGGTTCGGCCACGGCCACGGTGAAGTTTTTTACCGAGGAGGGGATTGAGTTCCCCAGCTATCCCCGGTTTGGGCCGAACCGGGGGACCCTGTGTTGGCTTCCATTGGTGACCAGCCGGGTCCTGCAAATACTCCATAATCCTCTTTATGCCGGTGCTTTCGCCTACGGGCGTTCCGCTCGCCTACGGACTCCCAACGGTTACATAATCAGGCGACAGAAGCCGAAGGATTGGACAGTGCTGATTCGGGATGCCCACCCGGGCTTCATCAGTTGGGAACAATATGAAGCCAATCAAGAGCGGTTGCTGGCGAATGCCCGGTCCTATGGGGCTCACCGGCGATGTGCTCCACGCGAGGGTCCGGCCTTGTTGCAAAGTATGGTCGTTTGCGGTTTGTGCGGCAAAAACATGACCGTTCGCTATCATACCCACAACAAGCGGTTGATACCCACCTACGTGTGTCAGAGGGAAGGGATTGAGACGGCAACTCGCATTTGCCAAAGCATACCGGGCAAGGGTATTGATCAAGCGATCGGTGACCTGCTGATTGAATTGATGACCCCTGATTCGCTGGAAGTCGCCCTGCAGGTCCAACAGGAACTCGAAAGGCAGGCTGAGGAGGTGGATGCCTGGCGGTCCCGGAAAGTCCAGTGCGCCCGCGAGGAAGCGGATTTGGCACGTCAGCGGTTTATGCAGACCCATCCTGACAATAGGATTGTTGCCGATGTTCTTGAGGCCGAATGGAATGACAAGCTCAGGAATCTGGATCAAGCCCGACAGGAACTGGAGGACCAACGAAAGCACCAGAGCACCAATCTTGGGGACCTGCAGCGTCAACGTGTCCTGGACCTGGCCACCAACTTCCCACGGCTTTGGAACGATCCTGCCACCCCTGATCGGGAACGCAAGCGTATGGTCCGGTTGATCATTGAGGATGTAACCCTGACCAAGGGGGACACCTTGGTTCTTGGTGTACGCTTTCGTGGTGGGGCCACTCGACAGGTGATGCTTGCACCGGAAAAACAGGCTTGGGAGAAATACAAGACACCCCCTGAGGCGGTCACCGAGATCGACCGGTTGCTGGAGACCCATATAGAGAGGGATATCGCCACGATCCTCAACGATCGTGGGTTCCGGACAGGCCACGGACTTCCATTCAGGAAGACAATTGTCCGAAGGATTCGTCTTGCCTATGGGTTGAAGTCACGCTTTGATCGATTGCGTGCCCGGGGTCTGCTGACCAAGGAGGAATTGGGCCAAAGGTTGAACATCGCTCCCTCATTGGTCAAGAGCTGGCGTCGGAAAGGGTTGTTGGTGGCTCATGCCTACACCGCCAGGAATGATTACCTGTACGAGATTCCGGTCAATCCCCCGGTTAAAAATAGCCATAAATTTGGCCGGAAAACGGCGCCATCCGTCACGAAAACTATTGCAACCTGTCCTTCACCGTGCTAATGAGGTGCAGTATGAAGCATTCCCTTTTCCGGATGCGTGGTAGGGCCTGGCATGCAGCAAGGCAATGCCGAGGCGGGCACAGACCGTGGCCAGGTGCAGGGAACGGAAGTTGGATCCGTTGTCGGTATAGAGGCGGACGGGCAGTCCCCTGCGGACAATGGCTTCCCTGAGGACATGGAGAAAGTCCGCCGCCTTTTCGGAAAAGGCGAAATGGGCAAAGGGGATGACCCTGGTGGTGTCATCTATGATGGCAATCAAGTAGGTCTTGCGTTTCCGTCCCTGCTGGTCGGGCACCTTCGGCCCGTGCATGACATCGGCCTGCCACAAATCGCAGGCATTGGGATATTCGAAACGCCGCATGTCCTGGTATCGTGCCGGGGCCTCCCTGACCATCAGCCCCTCCCGGGCAAACAGGCGGTAGACGGTTGCCGGCGAGAGTGGGACATCCGGTGACAGTTCACTATCCTTCTTTCCTTTGGCAATGACCTGGCGGACGCTCAAATCGGGATGGTTGCGCTTGATGGCCAGGAGGATCTCGGTCACCTCGACTGACATCCGGCGTGGCTGGACCGGGTCGATGCGCCTCTTCGGCTCGATCCCTGCAAGGCCGTTGAGTTCGTATTTGCGGACCCAGTCCCTGAGTGTTCCAACGGCCACCCGGGTCCGGGTCGTACCTGGAATCCTGTGTTCCTTTGATGCCAGTTCGGCGATGAGTGCCCTCCGTTCGGGTCCCGCTGGACAGGCCCTGATGATCGAAACCAGGCCATAGCGGAACAGGGCAACCTCCTTTTGATGCTGCTTTCTGGATTGGTTCATGGTGTTCTGGCCTCCCTTTTCTGGAAAAAAATGATTATGGCAAGGATTTAGCCCGGATTCTGCCGTCCTGCCATTGGCCATTGTCTGTTGGTGGGTCGGATTGCGACTCAACGGATCGTTTCTTGCGGTAAAATCCGACCGGCCGGGGCAGGGTCTGGAGCCAGGATTCACACTGGATGCGGAGGATAACGAGGATGTGTACCGGTGGTCCCTTGTGGCGAAAGGATGCCAGCGTCGGGTCCACCTCGTAATAAAGCTCGGGAAACAGACCCTTGACGGTTGCCAGCAACAACTGAACCGCACCGATCCGGCGCTGCAACCAGCGCCGTTGTGCTCGTGCAGTGCTACCATGACCGGCCCTGACACGTTGCAGGGACCCGTTGACCGTGCCACACTCCTCGTACGCCAGGACCACAGTCTCAATATCATCCAGGGTGCCCGGACAGCCGGCTGCCATGAAGGTCGGCAGGAGGCTGAAGGTCGTCCGGCAGATCCGGCAATAATAGCGGGCAACTCTCATCCCGTCGGGATACTTCCTTGCATAGGTTCCATGCCGGTGTAGCCGATGGTTACCACCGGGATTGATCGGACAGGTTTTTAACCTTGCATTCTGCCACCCCGATAGTTTAATGTAAGCACTGGTGGAAAGGTGTGTATCGTAGTGGATTTGCATTGTTCCATCCGGTATCGTGTTAGGTTGTGTAATACACAATACCACAAGGGCATCCGGGAAGACAAACCCGGGTGCCCTTCTCTTGACAGGAAGGATGACTGCCCCACCCGTGGGCTTGACTACTTCAAAAAAGGAACTGCTTGGAAAGGAAAGAGGATGATTCTCAAATTAATTCAGTTTATCAGCAAATCGGTGTTGAATTAATTTGATAAAAAACCGGGGTTACGTGACGATTTATTGTGAGAAATAACACATGGCCAAGCCAGAGGGCAATCACCGTACAACTGACCCCACTGCGCAACAAATCCATGGCAGCAGTGTGTCGAAGGGTATGGGGACTGACCCGCTTTTTCCCAAGGGAAGGACAGGAGCGTGCAGCAATGGCAACATGTTTCCGCACGATACGTCCTATTCCGTCCCGGCTGAAGCGTCTACATCGGTTGGTGACAAACAGTGCATCATCCCCGGCCTTGCCCCGTTCCTGCAACCAGGTGGTCAAGACCTCCACCGAGTCACTCCTGAGGGGAACCGTTCTTTCCTTTCTTCCCTTACCCCGGGCATGAAGACTGGCATCCCCTGGCTTGACCATGGAAACATCTCCCAAATCAAGCCCAACCAATTCCGAGACCCTGAGGCCTGTCTGCAGGGCCACCAGTAACAGACACCGGTCTCGCCGGCCAATCCATGTGGACAGATCAGGAGCTGCCAACAGGGCCGAAGTTTCTTCCGGTTCAAGATAGTCCACCGTCCGCTGTGATGTACGCTTGGCCGGAATGGCCAACACTCTCTGGCAGGTCAGCATCAACTCCGGTTCCCGGCTGCCAATGTAGTCAAACACTTTCCTGATCGCTGCAAGACGGATGTTGCGTGTGTGGATGCTGTTGTTTCGCTCCTGTTCCAGATGAAGAAGAAACGCCGCAACAAGATCGGCATCAAGATCCTCAACCTTGATGTCGGTGAACGCCTTGTCCAACCTGTCCGAGGCATAATCCAGCAGCAATCGCATGGCATAGCGATAACTGTCCATGGTATGGGGACTGGCATTCATTTCCGTTCTCAGTCGAGTGAAGAAGCCGCCCAGAAGTTTGGGGAGTGAATGGGTAACAGAAGTCGTCATGAGTCCTCCCTCCCATATCCAATTGCTTTCTCGGCCTGTCTCATGGTCAGGGTCATGATCTCGGGCACGGCCTCAAGATACCAGTAGGTATAACAAGGTAATTTGTGCCCAAGGAAAGTGGTGAGTTTATAGATCTCATGGTCGGGATTCCGACCGGTACGCAGCCATCTAATTATGGTGCGAGTGGCAAAGGTGTGACGGAGATCATGTATACGGGGACCTTTTCCAGTCCTTCCATCTGATCTCTTCTCACGTAGACCGATGATCTGGCCAACACGGGCAAAGATTCTTCGGCCGTCTTGGCCTTGCAGTCTCCGGTCACTCAGCCACGACCGGAAAAAGGCCCGTTCCGAAGAAACGCCCCAAACCCTGTCCCGCAGGATTTGGTACCCAACCAGACGCTCAGCCGTACAGGAAGTAATCGGTATTGCACGTTCACTGCCATTCTTGCTTTTTCTGACATGAATCACGCACTCATCAGTATCCACATCACCGTCATCAAGACCAAGTGCTTCACCATGACGAAGTCCGGTTGCCGCCAAAAGACCAAGCAGGGTGGAACAGGTGATACCTCGCAAACCATTTGCTGACGGCAGTTTGGAGGCTTCCCTGACTATTTTGATGATCTCCTCATCGGAATAGATATACGGTGCCGGTCGTCTGTAGTGTCCTTGAACCAGTCCTCGTGGGGGAATCTCACACGCCGGTTCCAGACTTTGCAACCAACGGGCAAAGACCCAGACATGGGAAAGTCGATTTGACCAGGTTTTTTGACTCACCCGGGCAGATTGTTCTTGCCAGCGTTGGTACAATGCGGTCGTTATATGGCTTTGACCCTTGGCTGTTGCAAAAGCGGCAAAGTTTCCCAGATCCCTGACTGGTCGACGTGATAGACCTGTACCAAAGGCCTCTCTCTGAGCCAGATACCTGTCAAGATGTTCGTTCATGGTTGTTGTCATTGAACTCCTCCCTCAATCGGCCAGGTACCGGCAAGTGGACGAAGGGCCGTGATGTCGTGTCGGGCGTAAACAGTCGTCGTCTGCATGCTTCGATGGCGAAGGACATCACTGATTTCGGCAAGGGAATTGCCCTTCTCCAAAAGGGTCATCGCCAGTCCATGACGCAAGGAATGGGTTCGGAACTCTCCGCTCGATGGTGTCAAGCCCAAATGGTTATAGGCCTTGCGAATCGCCTTACGGAATGATTGCGATGTCGTCAAGGGCTTGAATGGAGCCAGAACGGTTACAAAGACATGTCGTGATGACCCCCGCCGACCATGACGGAGCCAGTTCACCAAAGCATCGCCAACATCAACCGGGAGAGGCATGTGGCCTTGATCACCCCCCTTGCCACGAATAAGTATCCTGCCTATCAACCAGTCGATATCATCAAGTCGCATGGCAACAACTTCCTTGGCCCGCAATCCCAGACGTGCCATCAGCAAAAGGGCAGCATAATCGCGCAAGGCAAGGGGAGTGTTGCCATGAATGGCAGCCAACAGTTTTTCCACTGTATCAGTATCAACAAGACGGGTTATGTTGTTATCACGCCTGCCGGCAACTGGTGGAATGACAAGGCTGAGATCCCTTGATATCCTGCCACTCCAGAACAGGAACCGCAGGATGTTACGAACAAATCCAATTCTCCAACCATTCCTGCCGGCGTGTTCATAAAGGAAGCCATATATCATGCCCGGGGTAAGTGACGCCAGATCATCCACACCAGGAGAGGTCTCGCAAAAATAGTCCAAAAATAGTCTGAATGCCCTGTGGTGCCTGCCAATACCTTCACCACACAAGCCCCGGTTGGACTTCAGCCAGTTGTCCCACTCCAGTATCAAGTGTTCCCGAGGCCCACCAAGTGATACATTTTACGGTGGACGAATGATGATACCCTTGACGACCAGATCATCGGCGATGCAACGGGCAGTCAGGGGAAGCATTTTGTTCATGAAACCGGATCCGGTACAAGGACAGGTGGTGGCAAGAGCGTCAAAGAATTCCGTATCCAGATCCTCTGGCCCCATGCCAAGTGCTTCCACATGATGACAAATATAATTCGCAGAATATTTATACTGCTCTATCGTATTCCTAGCATATCCCTTTTGGTCAAGGGAGTCCAGAAAATCACCAATGTACTCCTCCAGCCAAAAGCAACACGACAATGATGTGTTCTCATATGTACTCATAAATACAACCTCTCATTTTTAGTTTAAAAGAGAGGATTATATGAGGATAAACAGTCAGATGGAGTGGTTGCCCGACCAGTTTTATGTTGACAAATTAAGACTCAAACTCCCTTTGGAAGGGGATATCGAATCATTTGTCAACATAAAAAATTTGTCGGCATTTAAATATAAATGTTGATATCAACATTTATATTTCGGGCGCTATTGACAAGACCCAGGGTTTTGACATTGAGAGGGTCTTGATGTCGACGGCCCCCTTCCGTAATCTCTGTGCGATGACATTGGTGGCTGGTGTGTCCTGCCTGCAGTTGGTTCAGGATCGCGATGGCGAGGGCCAAAGGCCTCTTGAGGATGTGTTTTCACCGGCCGACCGGGAGGCCTTGGAAGCGGTATCGGTTACCCTTGAGGGCCGGACGGAAAGGCAGAAGAACCCGCATCCGGTGGGATCCCTAGCCTTTGCGGCCTGGGTCTGTGCACGTCTCGGGAGATGGAACTGCTATTATGGAAAACCGGGCCCGGTTGTCATGTTGCGTGGACTGTATCAATTCCGGGCCATACAACTTGGATATGGACTGACAGGACATGTGTGAATCCAGTAGGTTCAAGGGGTCCCTGAGTCATTTGTCGGCATTTCCACCATGACCATCGTCCTCCTCTATCGGCATCTCCAACCATGCCTTGATGAGTTTGAACAGTCTCCCATCGCTCACACGTTTTACACAATATCACTCAGACCCTATCATCACAAGAAAAAGGCGGGTATACCCGCCTTTTTATAAATTCTTAAACTAATCAGATAAAATTAGAATGACATTGAAATCAACGCCTCAAGCGTTGTCGTATCTTTTTGGGTAATTGTGGCACCATCAGTGGTATCACCCTCGTCTATTTTCTCTTCGTCTTTTTTGTCAATACCAGCCTTGAGGGTAGCACCTCCACCAAGATCATAGGAAAAGTCAATTTCAATCATTTTAGTTTCAGCAACACCATCAAACTGATGGACAGCAGTTGCAGTAGCATTTTGCTCTTTCTTCAGAGTAGAATAAGCTACCGAGAAGGTGGCTCCTTCACCAGCGGACATGGAAGCTTTGACACCTAAACCTGCATTCTCCACTTTACCAGGTGCAGCAGTACCTGAGGGTGATGCCAAAAGTGCATCCTGGTCAATGTCCATTTCAGATTTTGACCAGTATAGGGAGGTATTCAAGCCAGAAAGGTCAGTGCCAATACCAATGGCAAGACCCTTCTCGGAATCCATACCAACACCGACATTGATCGTATTGACAGAATGGCTTACACCAATTGACCAGTCGTCATCTCCTTTATCACTTGCCTCCAACCCTGGATCGGCTGCCGTAATCCTATACTCAGTGCCTCCAAATGTTCCTGACAAGGCAATGTCTTTATTGTCTTCACCACCGAAGTGATCCTTGGAAACGCCAAAGCCGCCGGCCAAGTCGATGCCTGGGTCATTACCACCAAACTGCAACTTCCAGGAACCATCCGAACTACCAACATATACGCTGGCTCCATTGACTTCTTGTTCAGGATCATCATCGTGGGTATCCTCAATAGAAATACCCGCACCAAACATTAGACCGCCATCAGTTACACCGCTTGAGGCAAATGTAACCTTATATTCACGAATTAGTTTGAAATCCTCAGTTGCATCATTATCGTCATCTTCGTTAATAATTCCGATTGCAGCGGAACCTCCAACGGTTACTGACGGTGCCGGGGCTTCCATCATCATTTCCTTGTCCATCTCTTCATCCATAGCATATGAAACACTACCGGCTAGAACAAGGGCAGATGTGAATACGATAAATCTCTTCATTTTTACCTATCCCTTATATTATTGATAATATAAATTACCAAGGGCTATTCAGAGGGGCTAAGAAGCAAGTGATTTGTGGATTATGAAATTAGTTGAGGTTAATGAGTGTCCCATCTAGACCTATATTTGGATGGGTCTATACAGACTTTTCTGAAAGGTTTATTTAGAATTAAATCATCATTCCCCATCAATCTGAGGCAAGTAAAATGGGTATGTTTCATTGGAACTTTTCCAGTAATAGATTCGTTTAATTGGATAGTTGGTAACAACAGGGTATCTATTTTCTTGGTATCATAACCTGGGAGAATTAAATTACTTTTTTATAACTTTGAAATATAATGTGCCCAAAGTCTGAAATACCCTATTCAAGGTAACTCTGTACCAAGAAGAAACAAATACTTCATTTCAGGTAATTGCGTTGTTTAGTGTAGTTAGGAGGCGATTTACCTTGGACCGGTATGACGATAAACTGACATCTTTAAAGCTCGTTAATTTTATTTTGAGATAGAAATCCAATTTTCACCGAAAACCTAACAATTCATTCAAGGTGTGCTCCGTTCTTTTAACTTCAGGAAAAACACCTGTTGTAAATAAGACACAGTAGTAACAAATAAAAATATTTACCTTCTATTGTTCCTACAGAATGTTAATTTCCTCCTCGGTAGTGATGACACTACTAATTCGTAATTTATATTATCAAGGATAAAGGGATAGGTAATAATGAAGAAATTTATCGTATTCACATCTGCCCTTGCTCTAGCCGGTAGTGTTTCGTACGCTATGGAAGAAGATGCAATGGATGAAGAAATGATGATGGAAGCCCCGGCAGTCACTTTAAGTGGAGTAGCTAAACTTGGGTTTAAGAATGTAGATGATGATGGTGACCCAGAGGCCGAAAGCACACATCTGATCAGGAAATATCAGGTGAATTTCAGTTCATCTGGTACCACTGATGGAGGGCTTGTCTTTGGTGCTGGTATCTCCATTGAGGATGAACAAGGTATTGATGATGATGCCAATGAAGTTGGTGGTTCCAATGTTTATATTGGCGCAGCCGATGGTTCATGGAAACTGAAATTAGGTGGTAATGATCAGGGTATTGACCTTGCTGGTGGATTTGGTGTTGCCGATAATCACTTCGGTGGTGGAGGTGATGCCACAATTGGCCTTGAAGGTTCTTTTGGAGGAACTTCCTACAGGATTACAATGGCTGACCCACAGGAAGGTGGTGCAGCCGATGGTGACTGGTCAGCCGGTGTCAGCCACTCGATCAATACGATCAGTGTTGGAGTTGGTATGGATTCCGAAGATGGTCTTGCTGTTAGTATTGGAACCGACCTTTCAGGTGTAAGCACATCTCTCTACTGGTCAAAGTCTGAGTTTACTGATGCAATTATTGTTCCAGCAGTACTTGGTGATGACGGTAGTGTTACTACTGCAGCACAAACAGGTTCAAAAGAGAATTCAGGATTGGGTGTGAAGGCCTCGATGTCTGCAGGCGAGGGTGCAACCTTCTCGGTAGGTTATTCAACGTTAAAACTTGACCAGATGGGAGCATCTGGAGAAGGTAACAATGGAACCACAAAAACCAAGTGGATAGAGGTTGATTTCTCCTATGATCTTGGTGGCGGTGCAACACTTGAAGCTGGTATCGACAAAAAGGATACCGAAACCCTAACCTCTGCTGAAAGTGGGGATGACGCAACTCTCGGTACAGTGGATACAACCACGCTTGAAGCAGCAATTTCCTTTTCCTTCTAGTTCATGGAAGAACAATGAATACAAAGGGCGGGTTTCCCCGCCCTTTTTTACGTCAAATATTGTGATTATTCAGCACCCCATTATTACAGTTCCATTTTAGGCAAAAACAACGGTCAATGCAATTGTACTTCCGGGACATTGTTTCTAGGGCAATGGTGGCAAGTCCGGTTTTGGTGAATCAAGTAAGTGCTGGTCAACTGTTGTTTTTCACAATAATTCAATTCCAATTTTTCACATTATTTCGGCAGTAGTGAGATATATTCCCTTTCCCGGTAGTTTTTGGTTTAGCAGATTGGCTTGATGTCCTTCCTTCGCCTGTCCAGACACTCCACCATATTGATGCGATGGAGGTGGGATACGTTCCAGTTGTTCGTGGCGGGAACCTGCGGATTGTGGGTGAACAGGAGAACGGAATCACGGTGGCCCCTCAGGCGCAGCAGTAGATTGTATCCCTTGCGACGCTTCGTCCTTCCCCACCTGCCATTCGATGGCAACGGCGACAGTGATTCGTGGTACCGGAAACCCTCTTCGACAATCCGGTCATAGCTTTCCGTGATCTCCCTCATGGTATCGGGAGATAATTGACTGCCCGGGCAAGGTTGCAGGCGTGAACCGTTCTGCTCAAAAGCCTGGCAAGTTTCTTGGCCCACTTCTCCCGGCCAAATTGAAACAGGCCTTCCAATTCCCTCAGGATATGGGCACAGCAAAGGCCGTGACCGTCAACGTTCGGCATCGCAAAGTAGGACTTCCAGCAATCATGGACGACAATCCCCCGGGCTTCAAGCATCACGTCGCCACGGTACTTGCAAATCCATAGATACGTCAGAAGATTGGTACACGCAACATGCAGCCATTGTAGCCGGCCACCGATCCTCAGCCCGGTCTCGTCCATGTGCTTGACCCGGGCATGAACAACACCTGTCCTGATCTTGTCCACCATTCCGCCGTAGGCACTGGCCCGCCGGGAAACCATGTTCCTGACTTTGACACTTTTACCCTGATTTAACCTTTACCCTTATCTCTACACGCCCATTATACCGGCCTTTGGTCTTATGGGATTTGTTGCAACCCTCTTGTAGTGCCTACATAATATTTATGGGTTGCAATCGGCACAATACCCCCTATATCTTATCCAACACATAAACATCCATAACTAACGAGACTCTCTCATGGCCATGTTCATCCGAACCAAAACATCCCCCAAAACCAATAAAACGTCCGTCCAAATCGTCCAGAGCTTCCGCAATGAACAGGGACAACCACGACAACGTATCATCCAGCATATCGGCATGGCCTCCAATCAAGAGGAACTCGCACAGTTGCGAAAACTCGGCGAATATACCAAGGCCAAAATGCTCCATCATAAAAACCCCACCCTGTGGTCACCACAAGAAGAAGCCGAAATGGCCCTCAAGGCCAAACACCAAACCACCGATACACCACCGGAACGAACACGGGCCAATATCCTGGCCCTCAAGGAAGAACAACGCATGACAACCGGTATCCATGAGATCTATGGCCAACTCTACAAAGAGATGGGCTTTGACCGGCTGTTGGCCCCATCCCGACAGAAAGCCGCCAACAAGACCCTCTATCATACCGTCATGGCCCGCCTGGCCCAACCGGAATCAAAACGGGCCAGCGTCCAGAGACTAGCCCGACAGTTCGGCATCAACCTGCCTCTCCATAAAGTCTACCGCATGATGGACCGTCTCAATGACACCTTCATTGACAAACTCCAGCACAGGGTGTCCACCCATTCCCTTGATCTCCTCGCCGGAGAGTTTGATGTCATTTACTTTGATTGTACCACCCTTTACTTTGACTCAGTGGCCGAGGATGAGTTGCGTCAGTTCGGCTTCAGCAAGGATGGTCAATCACATGAGGTTCAAATCCTGTTGGCCCTGATGACCACCAGGGATGGTCTGCCGATTGGCTATCAACTGTTTCCCGGAGCCTTTTGGGAAGGCTATAGTTATCTTCCCATGCGACAAAGTCTGGCAAGCCGTCATCCTGATATCAAAGCGGTTCATGTGGCTGACGCCGGACTGATGACCGATGCCAATCTGACGGCCATTGAAGACGAAGGTGATCAGTATATCATGGGAGCCAAACTGCGTCATCTTCCCCGTGCTCTGAAGGACAAGATCCTGAACACCAGTCGGTACCGTTCCGTCGCCGGTACGGAGTATTCAATTGGGGTCTTTCGCCACAACGGTCGCCGGTTGGTTGTGTCCTACAGTCCGGCCCGTGCCAGGAAAGATGAAGCTGACCGCTTGAGAAGTACCGAAAAGCTTTTGAAGAAACTGAAGACGTCCAGCAATCCACGGGCGATGATGGGACGGGGAGGACGCTGGAAGTACATCTCTATACAGGGCCAGGCCAAGGCTGTCCTTGATCACGACAAAGTGCAGGAAGACGCCCGTTGGGACGGGCTGCATGGAGTGATCACCAATCTCAGGAACGTCCGGGCAGCTGATCTGTTGTCCCGCTATCGTGAGTTATGGCGGATTGAGGAAAGTTTCCGTATCACCAAGACCGATCTCAAGGTTCGGCCTATTTATCACTGGAGTGAAGCGCGCATCAAGGCTCATCTGGCCCTGTCCTTCATGGCCTTCAGCCTGGTCAGGCATTTGGGCCATCGTCTGGCCGGCCGGCGTTTGACCATGTCGCCCGAGGTGATCCGTGAAGCTCTTACCCATCAGCAATGTTCGCTCATCCGGGACACCGAGACCGGCCGGCGATATGTCATGCCTTCGGCCACCACCCGGGAGGCCGAAACCATCTACAAGGCGATGGGTGTCAGGATGGCGACCGCAACCCATGAGTTGGTGGAGGATGACTAGGGGCACATGATGTCAGTTACGGTTGAAAAAGGGTCCAGTTGGCAGATGAAGAGGGAGGAAAGATAAGCCGATTTTGTCAGTGAGGGGAAATGAGGACTGTGGTGTCACATGGTAGGGGATAACATGAACAGGACGTTGAAAAAGACCTGAAAAGAGGCTTTGTAGTGCCTTCGTCAAATGGTGAATCCCCATGGGAAGGGAGTTTAAGAACTCAAAGTGTCAAAGTCAGGACTGGCCCGCCGGGAAACCATGTTCGCAACCATTCCTGTAGACAACGTCACGCCGAAAAGGTCCCTGAAGGTCTCGACCAAACGCTTCACCGGAAGGAGTTGATTTGTATTGAGGTAAAGAACCAATCCCGTCAGATGGGGACCATACTGCACAGGAAACCCGATACCCTCTGGAAAGGAGGCCTTGGTTTCCCCGTTGCATTGCGGGCAGATGCAGACATGGGCAAGATGGTCTACAACAATCAATGACAACGGTTCCGGTATGTCATGTACCTAGCGTGTCTCGAACCTGACCGACATCCCTTCGTCCGGAGTGTGGCCGCAATGGGCACACTCAGGGGAGAAATGGTCCTCGACATGGTCGGGCTTCTCCAAAAGGAGCAGCGTTGTCCCCTTGTGACCCTTCTGTCCACCGGGCTTGCGTCCCTTCACATTAGTGCGTTTCGGTGCCAGGGGCTTCCCCAGACCGTCACTTGACGGAGGCTTGCTGCTGTTGGTGCTGTTCAGTCCAAGACGGCGTTCCAGTTCGGATATCAACTCCGCCTGCCTCGCTACGGTGTCCTCCAATTCCCGTATCCTTGCATCCCTGACAGCAAGTGCTTCAACCAAAGCCTGCACATCAGTCGTATGGAAAAAAGGGAACCGTAACTTCATCTGTCTGTATCAAAAACCACTGCTGTCGTATTGTTTGCCTCAAGGGCATTTGTTGGACTTGCGGACTTTGCCGTCTTGTCATGGACAACAAATGGGCTTGACTTTGAGATTGTCAACAGGAACAATTCAATCCTTCAGGTTATTGAAAATATTGGACACCTGAATAGTTACATAACAGTTAAAAGTGACTTCCTGCCTTAGGCATTAAAATACTTTCACAGTCTCTTATCGGCATAACTGGAAAGAACACCTCCAGCACCGTCGCAACACAAACGGTTGGTAACACCCCCAAAACGCCATCATCCCGGCTGGCACGGAATGGTGGGGACAAACCGTCCCTGCCGACAAGTGGTCCACCATCAAGCATGTGCTTCGGCATGGTCCTGCCTGGGTGTTGTGACACCACTTGCTGGTGGAACGTGTCCCACCTCCATCGCACCAATAGGGTGGAGTGTTAGGACGGGCGAAGGAAGGACATCAAGTCAATCTGCTGCACCAAAAACGACTGGGAAAAAGAAAACGTCGCAGCCAGGCCGAAAAAGCGTGAAAAAATTGGTATTGGATTATTGTGAAAAACAACACCGGGTAGACCCAGTCCTAGTCCCTGAATTCCAAAAAGGGGTGGATTTCGGAGGTGTTCTGATACCTCAAAGCCTGAATAGGTGCGTTAAATCAAAAATAACAGGGAGGTGAACCTGGCTTTTGGTGGTTTTCAGGGCAAAACAGATCAATTCAGAACAAAACTCAGAATTGCGACACCAACACCAACACCGACAGCTCCCAGAATGACCAGAATCAATCTTGTTGCCCGCTTGGCCGCTTCAGTATTGTTCCGTTCAATAGCAACATTGTTTCGTTCGATGTCCGTGCGCATGTCCTTCAGGGTACCATCAATATCTGCCCGCATGGTTTTCAATGTACCATCAATATTGGCTTCCAAGATCTTTATATTTCTTCAGAAGTTCTATTCGATTTTCAAGTTCTCGATTGTCAGGCTCTTAAGTCATAACAGGATAATATGGATTTCATTACATGGCAAATTAAATCATTATTTTGCCGTCTCTTTCTTTTTTCGGCCTCAATGTTTGCTGACAGATATTCCAGAGAAGTGCCTCCCTCCTTCTGCAGTCATTGAAAATAAAAAATCACTGTTTTCAGAGGTGCTCTCGGATACCTCAAAGCTTGAATAGGTGCGTTAAATCGAATTATACGAAGAGATAAATCCGGCTTTTGGCCGATTATGGTGATTTCGATTCATTTTCACGATTTTGTCCCAAGTTCAGTAAGTGAGCCACCCAGTCAGGGTTGGTACGACATTGAAGGAGTGCTGAATAATATATGATCCTGAATTACTCAGGAAAATAAGTGATGCAGATGATAAGATTAGGATGATAATTTTAGAAGCGAATGACAATATCTTTAGAAGTGAAGTCTGGCTGGTCTAATTATTTCAAAATAATTATTCAGAAACCACCTGAATCTTGCCCGATTTGTCTGGGTATAAACTAAGTAACTGCTCACCAATCACAGCAGTAATAGCTGGGTTTATGACTGAAGGTACTCGTTTCGCTTCCACAAATAATTTGGTTCTACCTAAAATTCCTGTTGACTTTGATTTTTAGTATTAGTATAAATTTTAGTAATACTAAAAAAGGGACATGCAAGTGAGCTCAGTTTCAGCACAAACCGATCAAGATTCTAATTTGGAGCCAATAGGAACTAAAATTAGAAACAGAAGAAGGGAACTGGGCTTGACCCTTCAGGAAATCGCTGATGGAGCCAATTTATCCGTTGGATTTATTTCACAACTGGAGAGGGACCTTACGGCTCCTTCATTATCGTCATTGGCTGCCATAGCAAGAGTCCTGAAATCTGAAATCGCTGATTTCCTTGTCGTTCCAGGCGGTGATTCCTCTCTGACAAGATCAAACAAAAGGGAAGCCTATACATTAAATGAAGGTTCCCTCATTTATGAGAGGCTGACGTCCAAATTTCCAGGCCATCTACTCAGCGGTGTAATAATGAAAAAAGAGCCTGGTCACAAAATTCCACCCATGAGGCATGAAGGTGAGGAACTATTCTTCGTCCTGCAAGGATCAATTACCTGTGAAATCGGTGGCGAAAGGACTGTCCTTGGTTCTGGAGATTCTATTCATTTCAATTCCAATGAACTCCACTCATCCTGGAACCATACATTGGAAACAGCGAAAATTCTGTCGATTTGTACCATGGACATCTTCGGTGATACCGAACATAACCATTTCGGGCCAAACGCTGGCTCAAAAGGAAAATCTGGGAGGAATGGTGACTAATCATTCCACCCTATCAAAATAGGAAAGGAAAGAAGATGCAAAGATTAGGTAAATTGCTTTTTGTGGTTACCTTGGTAGTTTTTACCGGTTTTACTGCTCATGCCGAAAAGGTCTTGCGGCTGGATGAAGTTGCAGTAGGAGAATTGGATCCTGCCAAAGCTTCCGATTATGCTGATACAATCCTGATGTTTAATGTATATGACACACTTGTCATACCTCGTCAGGGTGGACCGGGACATGTCCCACACCTCGCTGAAAGCTGGGAGGGTGAAGGAACAAGTTACACATTCAAAATCAGAGATGATGTTAAGTTTCAAAGTGGCAACACACTGACAGCTGAGGACGTGGTTTTCTCTTTTGATCGTATGCAGGCAATAGGACAAGGTCTTTCTTTCCTGTTTGTCAGTGTGGATTCTGTTGAAGTCGTTGATGGCAACAGTGTCAAGTTTAATTTGACTGAACCGTATGCTCCCTTCATTTCGTCACTGGTAAGACTTCCCATTGTCGACAAGCAACTTGTCATGGATAATCTTGGTGAAGGAGAGGGCGAGATGGGTGATTGGGGACAAGCCTTCCTGTCTTCCAATGCGGCCAGCACAGGAGCTTACCTGGTGGAATCCCATAACCCACAGGAAGAAACGGTCATGAAGAAAAATCCCAACTATTTCCTAGGGGTTGGAGAAAATGCACCTGATACTGTCAGATTGCGATATGGTCTTGAACCGGCAACGATCCGAACCTTGATGGCTCAGGGAGAACATGACATTACTTCCCAGTGGTTACCACCTGAAGTAATGAGTGCCTTGGTTGGAGAAGGTAATCAGTTTTTGACCGAGGGAGGTACTGGAGCGTTCTATTTCAAATTAAACACTCAGAAGGCTCCGCTTGATGATGTAAATTGTCGCTCGGCACTGGCCAATGCTTTTGATTACGAGTCGGTACTCAAATTGATTGCTATAACCGATGAGGTATCCAGTGGTACAGGTTCTACAGGTGCAATTCCTGTAGGTATGTATGGTTCAAATCCGGTTGGTAATGAACGTCAAAGGGATTTGGATGCTGCGAAGCAAAATCTTGCCGATTGTTCCTATGATCCAGCCGAATTCGAAATCGAAATCACCTGGATTGCAGAAGTCCCTCTTGAAGAAAGACTGGCATTGCTGTTCCAGGCCAACCTATCCGAAATCGGTATAAAATCAACCATTACAAAGGTCCCCTGGGCTTTGTTCTCCAGTTCTGTCAACGATCCGGCTAATACACCCCATGTATCCCAGATCTTTGTAACAGCTGTAACTGGTGATCCTGACACCTTGCTTTATGGTATGTATCATTCAACCAAAGCAGGGTCTTGGCAGTCTCCTGAGCATTTGAATGATGCCGAGGTTGACAATCTTTTGGATATGGGCCGAACTGGAACTTCTGATGAAGCTAGGGAAGAGGCTTATTCAGCCTTGAACGACAGGTTGGTTGCAATCGCTCCTTCAATATACGGGTTTGATCGACAGTCGGTATTTGTAGCCCGACCCAATATCAAGGTTCCGGCATTGACTGATCCAGAACATGCTTTTGGTCTTGATACCATGGGCTTTGCTTTCCGGTTGATGGAAATCGAATAATACGAAAAGAGATAACCAGCCCTTTTCTTAAGGGCTGGTTATCCTGATTTGCGTTTAACCACAGGTGGGTAATGTACTGAATCTATTGATAAGGAGGGTGTGGATATCCCTCCTTGTCCTTGTTGGTGTTTCAGTACTTATATTCCTTATTGCCAGGGTTATTCCTGGTGATCCGGCACGCATTGCACTAGGCCCAAATGCAACCGACGAGCAGGTCATCAAACTCAGGGGTGAGCTCCATCTTGATGATCCCATCTGGAAGCAGTATGGCTACTTTGCCAGTGATTTATTGCAGGGGGATCTGGGAACCTCTCTTTATACCAACAGACCGGTTGTTAAAGACATCGCCCAGTTTCTACCGGCAACCTTGGAACTCGTCTTTGCTGCTGGCATTCTTATGGTTCTCATTGGATTGCCACTTGGTATAATATCAGCGAAATACGAAGGACGCTTCCTCGATAATCTCATACGAGTTGTAGCTCTCCTAGGGGTATCTGCTCCCAGTTTTGTCTGGGCTGTAATCCTTATGCTTTTGTTTGCCTTTTTCCTGCCCCTTTTTCCCATTGCGGGTCGTATAGACACTGATTATGAAATAACCCGTACAACAGGCTTCCTCCTTGTTGATACATTATTGGTCGGTAATTTCAAAGCCTTTCTGGACGCTCTATGGCATATATTCTTACCGGCTTTTGCTTTGGCCTTGTCAGGCATTGGTCAGGCTGCCAGACTGACTAGGGCAAACATGACCGAAACCTACCGCAGGCCCTATATAGAAATGGCCCACTCCTATGGATTCCCAAGTTGGCGGGTGGCAAGAAAGTATGCCTTCAAACCTTCCCTGATACCATCCTTGACGATTATAGGTCTCGATTTTGCCGCTATGCTTGGCAATGCCTTCCTCGTGGAAGCAATTTTTGCCTGGCCTGGTCTTTCGAGGTACGGTGTTGCCGTCATTCTCAGAAAGGATTTGAATGCAATAATCGGAACTGTCCTGATTATATCCGCAGCCTTTTTGATTGCCAATCTTGTTGTTGATTTATTGATCGCACTTCTAAACCCCAAGATCAGGTATGCAAGGAGAAATACTTGAAGAGAACAGTCAGAATAATACTCTCGAACCCCCTTTCCGTTATTGGGGTAATCCTCATTGGTCTGGTTATATTATCGGCCATCCTAGCTGATTTTATAACTCCTTTTCCGACCCATCGGGGTACAGTTGTTGATTTTAGCAATTTCAATCAACCTCCAGGGTGGCCCAATATTATGGGAACCGATCTGGTCGGAAGGGATCTCTTTACCAGGATTATATATGCCTACAGAATATCCTTGATCCTTGGTATTGTTGTACTCCTACTTGCAGTACCTTTGGGTGTGACAGTAGGATTGATGGCAGGGTACCTTGGTAAAAAGGTTCGGTTTACCCTGATGAGAACTACGGAAGTATTTCTGTCTATCCCTCCACTTGTTCTGGCCATGTCCATTATGGGTGTCCTTGAACCCACCTTGATCAACGGCATGATGGCTGTTACAGTCATGTGGTGGCCATGGTATTCACGACTTGTCTATAACCTAACTCTGGCTGAAAAGGAGGAAGGCTATGTATTGGCTGCCGAGGTAATCGGAGCCTCGAAATTACATATAATGTTCGTCGAAATTCTCCCCAATTGTTTTCCAGCAATCCTGACCAAAATGACTCTGGATCTTGGTTTTGTCATTCTCATTGCGTCCTCCTTGTCATTTTTGGGACTTGGTGTTCAACCACCCACCCCGGATCTTGGATCCATGGTGGCCGAAGGAGCAAGATACCTGCCTGATTCCTGGTGGCTGACTGTATTCCCAGGTTTGGCTATCCTGGTGGCTGTATTTGGATTTAATCTCCTTGGTGATGCCATGCGGGAAGTATTGGGTACCCACCAATGAAAAATCTTACCCTGGAAATCATCGACTTGTCCCTGAGTTTCCATGGCATCATGGAAACCAACAAGGTGCTGCATGAAATCTCCCTGACTATAGGGCAAAAGGAAAAAGTTGCCCTGGTTGGTGAATCTGGTTCCGGCAAGTCAGTTACTGCCAGGTTGGTGCTTGGCCTGCTTCAATCCCAGCATAAAACCAGTGTTTCGGGTACGATCAATTTTGAAGGTAGGGATTTGGCCTGGCTGACTGAAAAGGAAAGACAGCAGTTAAGGGGCACCAAAATGTCCATGATATTTCAGGACCCGGTATCAGCCCTCAATCCTGTTTATCGCATTGAAACTCAGTTTCGTGAAGTTCTGAGAAGAAAGCAACCTTCAATTACACTTGATAAAGCCAGGAATGAGGCTATCACAATATTGCGTGATGTACACATTACAGAACCGGAACGGGTGTTGAAATCCTTCCCTTTTCAACTTTCCGGTGGCATGAATCAGAGGGTGATGATAGCCATGGGATTGATCAATGAACCCACTCTGCTGATAGCTGATGAACCTGGAACAGCCCTTGATGTTACTGTTCAGGACCAAACCCTCAGACTGATGCATGAAATGGTCGAGGCAAGGGATACCTCGGTCTTCCTTATATCACATAATTTGGGTGTGGTAAGGGAATTTTCCGACCGGTTGTATGTGATTTATCAGGGCCGAATTGTTGAAGAGGGAAAAACGGAGGATGTGTTTGCCAATCCTCGACATCCTTATACAAAGGCGCTACTGGCAGCTGTCCCGAGAATAACCAGTGGGGATACCATTGCTGATGTCATTAACGATACGTCAGCCTTTCTTGCTCCCAGAGAAGTACATTAGGGTATTGGACTTATGGCGGCACCCTTACTTGAAATAAACAATCTGTCCAAGACCTTTTACCTGGAATCCTATCAGGTGGATGCTGTCCGTGATTTTTCTGTTGCCATTGACAAGGGTGAGTGTCTGGCCATCGTTGGAGAATCCGGATCTGGCAAGAGTACTATAGCCAACATGGTTTTGGGTGTGTATCCACCAACCTCTGGAGAAATCATATTTAAGGGTACGCCCTTTACCTCAAAACGTACCAAGAATCAGAGGAGGACACTCCAGCTTGTCCAGCAAAACCCGTTCTCCTCCATCAATCCAAGTCGAAGAATTGGTTCAACTCTCAAACTTCCATTGAACGTCCATGGCATTGGTTACAAAAATGAGCGGATGGCGAAGGTGGAAGAATTGTTGGCTGAGGTGGGTCTGCCCGCCAGTTATACCAAAAGGGCACCTTCAACCTTATCGGGAGGACAATGTCAAAGAGTGGCAATAGCCAGGGCACTGGCCAGTCAACCGGAACTGGTCGTACTGGATGAACCGACTTCGGCTCTTGACGTACTGGTGCAGGCTCGTGTCTTGATTTTATTGAAGGAGTTGCGGGAAAAAAGGGACCTAACGTATATTTTCATAACTCATGATCTAGCCGTTGTCCGTAACATGGCTGACCGGGTAGCCGTCATGAAAGAAGGTCAATTGGTCGAGTTAAATCCGACCAGACAGATTTTCGACAATCCTGAGCATAGTTATACAAGGCGACTGATAAGTGCATCCCCTGTCATTACCGAGGACGAACTCAACTTGAGGAATAGCCTTAAGCAGGAGTTGGAAGAGGGGTATGTGCAATGATGGAAGGATTGGTTCGATTGGCAGAGAACAAAAATTGCCAACCTATCCACCTGTTCGGGGAATTGGAAAAAATTGCCCATGTCAACCTGGATGTAAAACTGTTCTCGATTATGACAATTGATTTTGCCAGGGATGAAGCACGTAGAATCTATACCAGTTCACCTGAGGTTTACCCACTGTCCGGAACCAAACCGATTCCCGAAAACAATTGGGCTGATATTGTCATCAGACGCAAGCAACTATTCGTCGCCAATGACTATCCAACTCTGGTTAAGACATTTCCCGATCACGAAATAATCAAATCCCTTGGCTGTGAGGCCATAATCAATGTCCCGATAATCATGGGAGGAGAAATCCACGGTACACTGAACATTCTGGGGCCCCGAGGTGCTTACCCACCTGATAGCATCAAATATGCCGAAGAGCTCAAGGTCCCGGGAACTTTTTGTTTTCTATTCAACGAGTATGTCAAAAATGGAAGTAAAGATGGTTAACTCAACTATACGTTTAGCAACAGATGTCGGTGGAACCTTCACTGACCTGGTCTGTTTTGAATTCGACAATGAAACAGGTCAATCAAGGGTAAGAACAGCAAAATCCGCAACGACACCTCCAGACTATGAAACTGGCATGATCAATGTCATCGAGAAGGCTGAGGTTGATCTTTCAGGGGTGAATTTCATGGCCCATGGCACAACGGTTGTCATCAATGCCCTGACAGAAAGAAAGGGAGTTAAGGTTGGATTGATTACGACCGAGGGATTCAGGGATACTCTGGAGATTGCCCGGGGCAATCGACCGGACTTCTTTAATCTCCACTACGAAAAACCACCTCCCTTTGTACCAAGATACCTGAGGCAGGAACTTCCAGGTCGAATGACCTACAAGGGAGAGGAAATGCGCCCCCTCAAACTTGATGGTCTTGAGGATATCTTGAACAAGTTTAAAGAAGAAGGTGTGGAAGCAATCGCCATCAGTTATCTTCACTCCTATGCCAATCCTGCCCATGAGCAGGCTACTGAAGCCGAAGTCAGAAAACTTTGGCCGGAAGTACGGGTAGTATCCTCACACAGTATAGCCAGGGAGTGGCGGGAATACGAACGAACAAATACTGCTGTATTGTCAGCTTATGTTCAACCTGTTGCTGAGGGTTATCTGAAAAGACTGGATGAAAAACTCAGGATCAATGGGTTTGTTGGAAGTCCCTATGTCATGCAGTCCAACTGTGGGGTGGATACCTTGGAAGCTATTTCCAAGACCCCCATAACCATGATTGAATCCGGTCCCTCATCAGGAATCTGGGGAGCAGCCGAATTGGGCAAGTTGATTGGTGATCCCAATGTTCTTGCTCTCGATATTGGGGGAACAACTGCCAAATGCTCTCTGATTGAAAACGGTAACATCAAGATTGTTACGGACTACTGGATTGAAAAAAGCCGGAAGTCATCAGGTTATCCTGTCATGGTTCCGGTCGTCGATCTCGTTGAGATCGGAAACGGTGGTGGATCCATTGCCTGGGTTGATGATTATGGTAAGTTGCATGTCGGCCCCCAATCGGCTGGAGCCATACCCGGGCCGGCAGGTTATGGCAAGGGTGGCGCGGAGGCTACCACCACGGATGCCAACCTGCTCTTGGGCAGGATCAACAAGGATTACTTCTGTGGTGGCGAGATCAAGGCAGACATGATCAATGTTGAAAAGACCATCGGAGACATCGGCAGGAAACTGGGCGTTGATCCCCAGGAAGCTGCCCGGGGGATTGTAAGGATAGCCAACAACAACATGGTCAATGCTCTTAAACTGGTTTCCTTGAACAGAGGCTTTGATCCCAGGGATTTTACCCTTGTTGCATTCGGAGGTGGGGGTGGTATGCATGCTGTATCCCTGGCTCAGGAATTGGGCGTCAGCAAGATAGTTATACCTGCCAATTCCTCGGTATTTTCAGCCTGGGGCATGACCATGTCCGATTTACGAAGAGATTATTTTGTTACCTGCCTTACTGATTTGAATGAAGGAACTGCAGAACGAATTGAAACAACGTTCAGGGAATCTGAACAGAACGCCCTGGACCAATTTGCAAGTGAAAATATCAACCCCAATGAGATATCTTTTACCAGATTTGCCAAGTTCAGATATCAGAACCAGGAACATACAACAGAAGTGGAACTGGATGGTGAAATAACAAAGGAAAAAATCTCGGCGATTGTTGACAACTTCAAGCAGGTATATGAACGGGAATACACCTATCGGCTGGATGCGCCAGTCGAAATGGTGGGAATCCACCTTGTAGCGGTAGCCGAGGTTGGGAAACTTTCTCTACCGGTAAGGAAAGCTACCGGACAGGAAATTGCATCGGCAATAAAAGGTACCAGGTCAGTGGATTATGCTTTGGAAGGAATCCATGAAACAACCATCTATGACGGGTCAAAACTGGAAGCCGGTATGGCTTTTGAAGGCCCGGCCATCATCGAGGAAGAAGGTACAACAACCGTTGTGCATCCTGGGAACAAGGCCCATGTCGATGACTATGGTAACTACATTATCAACATTTGAGGGAGGGGATTGTCATGACTGAGAATGAAAACGATCCGATTACGATTGAAATAATCCAGAACTCTTTACAGGCCGCGGCTGACGAAATGTTCGCAGCCATGCGTAAAACGGCCATGAGTTCGATTATATATGAAGTCCTTGACATGGGTACCGGTATTATGGATCCTCAAGGGGAAATCGCTGGATCCGGTGCCGGTATTCCAGCTTTTGTCGGTGTGCTGGATAAATCGGTCAAGGTGATTATCAACAAGTTTGACCAGCCTGGTGATGTTGAGCCAGGAGATGTATTTGCCACCAACGATCCTTACTATGGTGGCGTAACCCATCTCAATGATATTGTAGTCATCATGCCGGTGTTCTCCGAAGGGGAACTGATTGCCTGGTGTGCCAATATTGCCCATAACTCAGATGTTGGTGGAATGGCACCAGGATCTCTCACTGGTGAGGCGACCACCATCTTTCAGGAGGGGTTGAGACTGCCGGCCGTCAAGATAATATCAAGGGGTAAACCGATTGCCCCGGTTATGGAGGTCATAAAGGTAAACTCCCGTATGCCGGATGTTCTGGAGGGTGACCTTTGGGCTGCCATTGCTTCGGTCCGGATTGGTGAAAGAAGGTTGATGTCCATAGCCAATAAATATGGTACCCGAACCTTTGCCAAGGCTGTGGAAGCCTTTATGGATTATGGTGAAAGGGTTTCCCGTCGTGAATTGGCCAAACTGCCCAAGGGTACTTTCGAGTTGACTGAAGAACAGGACAATGGCCAGTTCTACAACGTCAAAATAACCATTGCCGAAGACAAGTTTACAGTTGACCTCAGTGATAACCCTGACCAACTTGATGGCCCCCTCAATACCAGCAGGGATGGTGTAATGGTTGCTGTCCAGATGATATTCAAATCACTGACAGATCCTTATTCGCCTGCCAATGGAGGATCATTTCGACCCATTGAACTGTTGACCAGGGAAGGGACGGTGTTCCATGCCAAGGAACCTGCACCCCTAGGCTTTTATTACGAAATCGAGTTAAGGGTTTATGATGTCATGTGGAGGTGTTTGGCCAATCATATGCCCGAAAGGCTGGCAGCCGGCCATTTTTCTTCTGTCTGTGGAACCTTTATTGGTGGAATACATCCTGATACAGGAAGGCAATACACGGTAATTGAACCACAACTCGGCGGTTGGGGAGCAAGCCTGTCCGGTGATGGCAACTCAGGCATGTTCTGTGGTTTTCATGGGGAGACCTACAATTGTCCCGCCGAGATCAACGAGGCCAGAAACGGTCTCATTGTTGACCAGATGGCCTTGAATGTAAGTCCGGGTGGTGAAGGCAAGCACATGGGTGGAAGAGGTATTATCCTTGATTATCGGGTCAGGGCCAACAATGGCTTTTTAACGGCTGGTTATACCCGTTCCAAATTCCCTGCCTGGGGCCTTGATGGCGGAAATGACGGTTCGCCCAATTACATTGAATTTATACCAAGGGAAGGAGAGGTACAGACCTTTGCTGCCATTTCGGGTTTGACAACCAAGAAGGATGACGTCATCAGGGTATACACAGGTACTGGCGGTGGGTTGGGAAACCCCAGAGATAGAGATCCTGATCGGGTCCGTAAGGATCTCAAGAATGAATTAATTACTCCTGAACAGGCCAGGGAAGTCTTTGGTCTTGAGGATTAATTTTGAATATTAGTTAGTAGCAAAGGAGAATAGTTATGGCTAGCAAAGAACCTCTCAAACTCATGTTTCTGAATCCGGTAGGAACTGCAGACTATGATCCAGTTTTTGCCGATATGGCCAGGGAATACAAACTTCCGGGTACAGAAGTTCATATTACATCCCTGAAGGAATCTGATGGTGGCTTTACCCATATTGAATACAGATCCTATGAAGCGATTGTAACAACCGGTATCATCAGAGCCACAAGAGCAGCTGCACTCGAAGGTTTTGATGCTCTGGCCATAGGATGTTTCTATGATACGGCGCTTCATGATGCCAGAGAAGTATCAGGGGAGATGATAGTAACTGCCCCATGCATGTCTTCGGTAGAGATTGCCTGCAGTCTAGCCAACAGATTTGGGGTGATTGTCGGTCGCCGGAAATGGGTTAATCAAATGACTGAAACCGTACGGGATAATGGCCGGGGCGAACAGCTCAGTGGTTTCTACCATGTTGAATTGGGAGTGAATGATTTTCAGGTTGATCACGCAAGGACAGAAAAATTACTGACTGAAGCTGGAAGGAAAGCTATAGAGGAAGATTACGCTGAAGCCTTGATACTCGGCTGCACCCTTGAACTTGGTTTCTTCCGGTCCTTGACTGAAACTTTGGGGGTACCTGTTATTGACCCATCAATTGCTGCCTTGAAGAGGGCTGAGTATTCAGCTAATCTGAAAAGGCAATGTGGATGGATCCCCAGTCGAAAATGGTCGTGTGAATCTCCACCGGAGGAGGAATTGAAGCGGTTTGGCATAATTGATGACGGTGATGTCTTTGGTAACAGACTGGTTGTTGAAGCAGACTAAAGAGTAATCTCCGTGTTAAGGACTATTATCTGGTGAGCACTATGACACCAATCAGGATCATGTACCTCAGGCCGGTGGGAACCGCGGCCTTTGATGAGTTGTTTGCCGACATGATAAGGAGTTACAAGAATCCCGAGACTGAAGTCCATATAACTTCCCTGAAACCCTCAGATGGTGGTTTTACTCATATTGAGTACAGATCTTATGAAGCTATTGTTACGGCGGGTATCATCAGGGGTACAAGGGTTGCAGCACAAGAAGGTTTCGATGCTGTTGCCTTGAGCTGTTTCTATGATACCGCCCTCCATGATGCCAGGGAGGTATCAGGTAACGCAATAGTAACAGCTCCCTGTATAGCATCAGTTGAGATTGCCTGTAGTTTGGCCAATAGATTTGGGGTCATAGTTGGTCGACGTAAATGGGTCGATCAGATGTCATCAACCATTCGGGATTACGGAAGGGGTGATCAGTTAAGTGGCTTTTATCATGTCGAACTGGGAGTTAATGACTTTCAGACAAATCCTGAAAGAACTGAGAGGCTGTTGGTTGAGGCTGGTCGTCGGGCTGTAGAAAATGATTATGCCGAAGCAATCATTCTTGGTTGTACCAGAGAAGTGGGTTTTTACAGGAGTTTGGAAAAAGCCCTTGGAGTTCCGGTCATAGATCCTTCCATAGCCGCCCTCAAACGAGCTGAGTATGCCGCCATATTGAAAAGACAGTGCGGTTGGATACCCAGCAGAAAATGGTCATGTGAACCTCCTCCGGAAGACGAGCTTGATCGATTTGGCATCATCAATGATGGAGACGTTTTCGGTAACCGCATTATTGTAGAGGCATCATGAAACTAACCGATAAATCAAGGGAGAGTACAAATGAGTGAAAGAACACTCACCAGACTTGGCAAAATTAGAGCCATCATGAAGGCAACAGATACCAAATTGGTGGCTCTGGGGCCTGGAGCACATATGCAATGGGTTCTTGGTTTCCATACCCATCCAGATGAAAGGCCCTGTCTGCTGTTGATTGGCGAAGACAGGGAGGTGTTTCTCATGCCTTCCCTGAATGCAGAGGATACTCGGCAAAGAAGTTCCATTACCTGTCATAAATGGTCTGATGATGAAGGACCAGCCAAGGCCTTGATCTCGGCCCTTGAGGATGTAGGAGCAAGAAATGCCAGGAGCATTGTTCTTGATGAGACCATGCGGGCAGATTTTGCCATGTTGCTGGTTGATCAACTTCCGGAAGCACAAAGAAGTTTCACGGAAAATACAGTCGGTTCCCTGAGAATGCGCAAGGATGATCTGGAATATGCAAGTCTCAAAGAAAATGCGGCCATTGCTGACCAGGCCATGCTCAGCGGTTTTGCGGCTTTAAAACCGGGGCTAAGTGAACTGGAAATCGCCACAACCATACAGGAGAAGTTTAAAAGTCAAAAGGCGGACATGAAGTTTGCTATTGTCGGCAGTGGACCAAATGGTGCGTTACCTCACCATAAAACTGGTACAAAGATTCTGGAGATAGGTGATCCCCTGGTTATGGATATAGGTGGACAGAAAGGGGAATATTCCAGTGATATTACCCGAGTTGCCGTTCTGGGAGATCCGACAGAGGAATTCATTGACGTCCACGGGATAGTAAATGAAGCTGTATTGAGTGCCTTGGCAACCGCTAAGCCAGGGATCATGGCCAAGGAAATTGATCACGCTGCACGTGGGGTTATCACGAAGGCAGGTTATGGTGATTATTTTGTCCACAGGACAGGCCACGGATTGGGAATAGAAGTCCATGAACCTCCTTATATTTCGGCATCATCAGAAACTGTTCTGGAAACAGGAATGGTATTCTCGATTGAACCAGGGATTTACCTCCCGGGGAAATTTGGGGTGAGATTGGAAGAGATTGTCATACTCCGGGAAGATGGTCCGGAAATACTGTCCTCCCTATCACGAGATATAGTTTGTATTTGATATGACTAAAGACCCCATCACATTATCTGTCATCCAGGCTGGATTGGTCGCTGCGGCCGATGAGATGTTTGAAACACTCAAGAAAACATCCATGAGTCCGATTATCTATGAGGTATTGGATGTTGGGACCGGTATTACTGATAAATACGGGAACATGGTGGGATCCGGAGCTGGTATCCCAACATTTGTTGGGATACTGGACAAGGCGGTAAAACGGATTGTCGAAATCCATGGCTTGGAAAATGTTAAGGAAGGTGACCTTTATATAACCAACGATCCCTATTATGGAGGTGTCACCCATCTGAATGATGTCGTGGTTGCCCTGCCTGTTTTCTATCAGGGTGAATGCATCGCTTGGGCATCTTCGATTGGACATTGGCCTGATGTTGGTGGATCTACTCCAGGGTCCATGTCGACCAAGGTTACAGAAATAATTCAGGAGGGGTTAAGGTTACCTGCTGTCAAGTTGTTTGAGCAGGATGTCCTTGTAACCTCATTGATGGAAATCATAACCTGTAATTCCCGACTACCCGAAATCACCCGTGGAGATCTTTGGTCCCAGATTTCTGCGAGCCGCAGAGCAAGGAAAAGAATAATTGAGCTGACCAATACCTACGGTTTAGACAATTACAATGTTGCCTTGGAGGATTTGTTTGAAGAAGGGGAGAAAAGGGCTAGAAGCGGTCTTTTGAAACTACCCCAGGGTAAGTTTGAAGCCTCTGAATTACAGGAGAATAATGATCTTTGGAAAGTGGCAATAACCATTACTGAAAAGCAATTTATTGTAGACTTATCGGACAATCCCACTCAAAAGGCAGGTCCCTATAATACCAGCCGGGACGGGGCTGTTATTTCCTCACAAATGATCTTTAAAGCCCTGACTGATCCTCACCTGTTTTGTAACGAAGGATCATTCAAACCTCTGAAAGTAATTACCATTCCAGGAACAATATTTGAGGCAACAGAGACGGCTCCCCATGGTTATTATTTTGAAACACGAATTCGCCTCTATGATCTCCTGTGGCAATGTATGGCCAAAGCCATGCCGGATAAACTCCCAGCCGGACATTTTGGTTCCATATGTGGAACCGTAATTGCCGGAGTACATCCCGATTCTGGTAGGAAGTACACCATGGTAGAACCTCAGTTGGGAGGATGGGGTGCTACCTCAACCAGGGATGGTTTGGATTGCATGTACTCTCTAAGTCATGGTGAAACCTATGTCTGTCCTGTTGAAATTTGTGAGGCCAGATATGGTTTGGAAGTTGGTTGGAAGAAACTCCTTGATGATCAAACCGGTAAAGGTTTGTTTGAAGGGGGCAAGGGCCTATCAACGTCCTATCGTATGAAGGCAAAAGCCATAGTATCAGCTGGTTACAGTAGAAGTAAAAATCCGGTCTGGGGCTTGCATGGAGGGTGTTCAGGTGGAACCAACAAATTCAAGGTCAAAAAACATGGAAGTGATCCCATTCAATACTCTTTTGTGAGTGATCTGGAAGTGGAGAATGGCGATGAAATCGTTATTGAAACTGCCAAAGGAGGTGGATGGGGAAGTCCCATTGATGAAAATCCGTGAAGTTGACTTTTTAGAGGATAAAAATCTGAATGAGCTGTAATAACTCACACCAGATTTGAAATAAATGTGTTTCAGTATTCTGGTTGATCTACTGCCCAACCCCCTGACTTTGACACTTTGAGTTCTTAAACTCCCTTCCCATGGGGATTCACCATTTGACGAAGGCACTACAAAGCCTCTTTTCAGGTCTTTTTCAACGTCCTGTTCATGTTATCCCCTACCATGTGACACCACAGTCCTCATTTCCCCTCACTGACAAAATCGGCTTATCTTTCCTCCCTCTTCATCTGCCAACTGGACCCTTTTTCAACCGTAACTGACATCATGTGCCCCTAGTCATCCTCCACCAACTCATGGGTTGCGGTCGCCATCCTGACACCCATCGCCTTGTAGATGGTTTCGGCCTCCCGGGTGGTGGCCGAAGGCATGACATATCGCCGGCCGGTCTCGGTGTCCCGGATGAGCGAACATTGCTGATGGGTAAGAGCTTCACGGATCACCTCGGGCGACATGGTCAAACGCCGGCCGGCCAGACGATGGCCCAAATGCCTGACCAGGCTGAAGGCCATGAAGGACAGGGCCAGATGAGCCTTGATGCGCGCTTCACTCCAGTGATAAATAGGCCGAACCTTGAGATCGGTCTTGGTGATACGGAAACTTTCCTCAATCCGCCATAACTCACGATAGCGGGACAACAGATCAGCTGCCCGGACGTTCCTGAGATTGGTGATCACTCCATGCAGCCCGTCCCAACGGGCGTCTTCCTGCACTTTGTCGTGATCAAGGACAGCCTTGGCCTGGCCCTGTATAGAGATGTACTTCCAGCGTCCTCCCCGTCCCATCATCGCCCGTGGATTGCTGGACGTCTTCAGTTTCTTCAAAAGCTTTTCGGTACTTCTCAAGCGGTCAGCTTCATCTTTCCTGGCACGGGCCGGACTGTAGGACACAACCAACCGGCGACCGTTGTGGCGAAAGACCCCAATTGAATACTCCGTACCGGCGACGGAACGGTACCGACTGGTGTTCAGGATCTTGTCCTTCAGAGCACGGGGAAGATGACGCAGTTTGGCTCCCATGATATACTGATCACCTTCGTCTTCAATGGCCGTCAGATTGGCATCGGTCATCAGTCCGGCGTCAGCCACATGAACCGCTTTGATATCAGGATGACGGCTTGCCAGACTTTGTCGCATGGGAAGATAACTATAGCCTTCCCAAAAGGCTCCGGGAAACAGTTGATAGCCAATCGGCAGACCATCCCTGGTGGTCATCAGGGCCAACAGGATTTGAACCTCATGTGATTGACCATCCTTGCTGAAGCCGAACTGACGCAACTCATCCTCGGCCACTGAGTCAAAGTAAAGGGTGGTACAATCAAAGTAAATGACATCAAACTCTCCGGCGAGGAGATCAAGGGAATGGGTGGACACCCTGTGCTGGAGTTTGTCAATGAAGGTGTCATTGAGACGGTCCATCATGCGGTAGACTTTATGGAGAGGCAGGTTGATGCCGAACTGTCGGGCTAGTCTCTGGACGCTGGCCCGTTTTGATTCCGGTTGGGCCAGGCGGGCCATGACGGTATGATAGAGGGTCTTGTTGGCGGCTTTCTGTCGGGATGGGGCCAACAGCCGGTCAAAGCCCATCTCTTTGTAGAGTTGGCCATAGATCTCATGGATACCGGTTGTCATGCGTTGTTCTTCCTTGAGTGTTATTTCTCACAATAAATCGTCACGTAACCCCGGTTTTTTATCAAATTAATTCAACACCGATTTGCTGATAAACTGAATTAATTTGAGAATCATCCTCTTTCCTTTCCAAGCAGTTCCTTTTTTGAAGTAGTCAAGCCCACGGGTGGGGCAGTCATCCTTCCTGTCAAGAGAAGGGCACCCGGGTTTGTCTTCCCGGATGCCCTTGTGGTATTGTGTATTACACAACCTAACACGATACCGGATGGAACAATGCAAATCCACTACGATACACACCTTTCCACCAGTGCTTACATTAAACTATCGGGGTGGCAGAATGCAAGGTTAAAAACCTGTCCGATCAATCCCGGTGGTAACCATCGGCTACACCGGCATGGAACCTATGCAAGGAAGTATCCCGACGGGATGAGAGTTGCCCGCTATTATTGCCGGATCTGCCGGACGACCTTCAGCCTCCTGCCGACCTTCATGGCAGCCGGCTGTCCGGGCACCCTGGATGATATTGAGACTGTGGTCCTGGCGTACGAGGAGTGTGGCACGGTCAACGGGTCCCTGCAACGTGTCAGGGCCGGTCATGGTAGCACTGCACGAGCACAACGGCGCTGGTTGCAGCGCCGGATCGGTGCGGTTCAGTTGTTGCTGGCAACCGTCAAGGGTCTGTTTCCCGAGCTTTATTACGAGGTGGACCCGACGCTGGCATCCTTTCGCCACAAGGGACCACCGGTACACATCCTCGTTATCCTCCGCATCCAGTGTGAATCCTGGCTCCAGACCCTGCCCCGGCCGGTCGGATTTTACCGCAAGAAACGATCCGTTGAGTCGCAATCCGACCCACCAACAGACAATGGCCAATGGCAGGACGGCAGAATCCGGGCTAAATCCTTGCCATAATCATTTTTTTCCAGAAAAGGGAGGCCAGAACACCATGAACCAATCCAGAAAGCAGCATCAAAAGGAGGTTGCCCTGTTCCGCTATGGCCTGGTTTCGATCATCAGGGCCTGTCCAGCGGGACCCGAACGGAGGGCACTCATCGCCGAACTGGCATCAAAGGAACACAGGATTCCAGGTACGACCCGGACCCGGGTGGCCGTTGGAACACTCAGGGACTGGGTCCGCAAATACGAACTCAACGGCCTTGCAGGGATCGAGCCGAAGAGGCGCATCGACCCGGTCCAGCCACGCCGGATGTCAGTCGAGGTGACCGAGATCCTCCTGGCCATCAAGCGCAACCATCCCGATTTGAGTGTCCGCCAGGTCATTGCCAAAGGAAAGAAGGATAGTGAACTGTCACCGGATGTCCCACTCTCGCCGGCAACCGTCTACCGCCTGTTTGCCCGGGAGGGGCTGATGGTCAGGGAGGCCCCGGCACGATACCAGGACATGCGGCGTTTCGAATATCCCAATGCCTGCGATTTGTGGCAGGCCGATGTCATGCACGGGCCGAAGGTGCCCGACCAGCAGGGACGGAAACGCAAGACCTACTTGATTGCCATCATAGATGACACCACCAGGGTCATCCCCTTTGCCCATTTCGCCTTTTCCGAAAAGGCGGCGGACTTTCTCCATGTCCTCAGGGAAGCCATTGTCCGCAGGGGACTGCCCGTCCGCCTCTATACCGACAACGGATCCAACTTCCGTTCCCTGCACCTGGCCACGGTCTGTGCCCGCCTCGGCATTGCCTTGCTGCATGCCAGGCCCTACCACGCATCCGGAAAAGGGAATGCTTCATACTGCACCTCATTAGCACGGTGAAGGACAGGTTGCAATAGTTTTCGTGACGGATGGCGCCGTTTTCCGGCCAAATTTATGGCTATTTTTAACCGGGGGATTGACCGGAATCTCGTACAGGTAATCATTCCTGGCGGTGTAGGCATGAGCCACCAACAACCCTTTCCGACGCCAGCTCTTGACCAATGAGGGAGCGATGTTCAACCTTTGGCCCAATTCCTCCTTGGTCAGCAGACCCCGGGCACGCAATCGATCAAAGCGTGACTTCAACCCATAGGCAAGACGAATCCTTCGGACAATTGTCTTCCTGAATGGAAGTCCGTGGCCTGTCCGGAACCCACGATCGTTGAGGATCGTGGCGATATCCCTCTCTATATGGGTCTCCAGCAACCGGTCGATCTCGGTGACCGCCTCAGGGGGTGTCTTGTATTTCTCCCAAGCCTGTTTTTCCGGTGCAAGCATCACCTGTCGAGTGGCCCCACCACGAAAGCGTACACCAAGAACCAAGGTGTCCCCCTTGGTCAGGGTTACATCCTCAATGATCAACCGGACCATACGCTTGCGTTCCCGATCAGGGGTGGCAGGATCGTTCCAAAGCCGTGGGAAGTTGGTGGCCAGGTCCAGGACACGTTGACGCTGCAGGTCCCCAAGATTGGTGCTCTGGTGCTTTCGTTGGTCCTCCAGTTCCTGTCGGGCTTGATCCAGATTCCTGAGCTTGTCATTCCATTCGGCCTCAAGAACATCGGCAACAATCCTATTGTCAGGATGGGTCTGCATAAACCGCTGACGTGCCAAATCCGCTTCCTCGCGGGCGCACTGGACTTTCCGGGACCGCCAGGCATCCACCTCCTCAGCCTGCCTTTCGAGTTCCTGTTGGACCTGCAGGGCGACTTCCAGCGAATCAGGGGTCATCAATTCAATCAGCAGGTCACCGATCGCTTGATCAATACCCTTGCCCGGTATGCTTTGGCAAATGCGAGTTGCCGTCTCAATCCCTTCCCTCTGACACACGTAGGTGGGTATCAACCGCTTGTTGTGGGTATGATAGCGAACGGTCATGTTTTTGCCGCACAAACCGCAAACGACCATACTTTGCAACAAGGCCGGACCCTCGCGTGGAGCACATCGCCGGTGAGCCCCATAGGACCGGGCATTCGCCAGCAACCGCTCTTGATTGGCTTCATATTGTTCCCAACTGATGAAGCCCGGGTGGGCATCCCGAATCAGCACTGTCCAATCCTTCGGCTTCTGTCGCCTGATTATGTAACCGTTGGGAGTCCGTAGGCGAGCGGAACGCCCGTAGGCGAAAGCACCGGCATAAAGAGGATTATGGAGTATTTGCAGGACCCGGCTGGTCACCAATGGAAGCCAACACAGGGTCCCCCGGTTCGGCCCAAACCGGGGATAGCTGGGGAACTCAATCCCCTCCTCGGTAAAAAACTTCACCGTGGCCGTGGCCGAACCGATGCGGTGAAAGGTGTCAAACAGCAATTGTACGCTGTTCCGGACATGGCTGTCAGGGTCCACGACAATCCGGTCCAGGGGATCGTAAACCAAACCGACGGGGAGTGGTATTTTCAAGGTTCCCCGCCGGGCCTTGTTCATCAACCCACCTTGCAGGCGGATTTTCAGCATGTGAAGTTCGGCCTCACTCATGGTCCCCTTCAGACCCATCAAAAGCCGATCGTTGAAGTCGCAGGGATCGTAAATACCATCCTCGTCAAGGATCAACGTCCGGGTCTGCCCGCATATCTCCAGCAACCGATGCCAGTCGGTCGAATTGCGGGCCAGGCGCGAGACTTCCAGACCAAGGACAATACCCACCCGCCCCATGCTCACTTCAGCCACCAGACGGTTGAACCCTTCCCGGTCACGATCCGCCCCCGAAAGACCAAGATCACAGTCGATGACATGGATACCTTCCGATGGCCAGCCAAGGGCCATGGCCCGTTCACGCAGGGCATATTGCCGTTGGGTACTTTCGGTGTTTTCAATGACCTGGCGCATGGTCGATTGGCGAACATAGAGACAGGCCTTGCGGCTCAGATGACCGGTTGTCACCTTCTGGTGGTTCAGCATCATGCCGCCTCCAGGTGGGCCTTGACCATGGCGGCCAGGATGTCAATCCGGTCGGCCGTACCGCCCCGGTTGATCACGGGTGGTTTGATCTCCCCCCTTGTTGGCAAGGATGAAGGATCAGGCGGCTCAGTAAAGGCATCCAACCATGAAGCAACACCACTACGGATCACCAGAATCCATCCATAACGATGGCCGATGGTCCCGGGTTGAAGGGCATGACACCGTAATTGTTCGTAGCCATCGGTGTAGGCTTTTTCGGACAGGATGGGACTGGTTGTTGTCGTCATGAGGGTCACTTGTTTTTTTTTGAGCGTTGGAGCGCCCGCTCAATGCTGCGGGGATGGACCCGGATACCGAAACGGTCGTTGACCAGATCCACCAGATCCTGGATACGCAGGTCCGGTTGCTCATGCCGGGCCCGGCGAAGGACCTCGACAATATCGGGCTTGAGTTTATGGGCTTGCCGTGGCCCGGGTCGGGAAGGCACCAGGGCCGGCAAGCCCCCTTGGAGGAACGCATTCCAGGCCTGATACCATGTGGGTCGTGACACCCCAAAATCGGCCGCGGCCTTTTGAACGGCCACCCCCTCTTTCTTGACCCGGCGGAGCATTTCGTATCGGACCTGGACCAGATCACGTCGATCAAAGAATTTGTTGTCATGAAAGAGGTCATCGGTGACGGCATCGGGTTGTTGGTTGAGGCATCCTCTCTGGCGGAGGGCCTGGGCTTTTGGGTCGTGTTGATTGTTGGCCATGATTGGGTATCCATGCAAAAATAATGTTAATGTAATTATGCCTTTCATTTTACCGATTACATTCATTCCCGTCAAGTTTTTATTTCGTAATGGCCTGATCGTTAGGAATATAGGGCAAACAAGAGCTTGGGTAGTGGTGATCATACCCCCTTTCCTAACATCGTACACGGCGTAATTCTTTTTACATACACGGCATAATTTACTTGACACTCCAACCACCCTAATCCTCGCCTTCTTCCTTCCCATAACCGGTAATCAATTCCGCCAGGGACAGCAGGTCATCCATCCGGAAGAATGACCGACCCTTGCCAACCCGCACAAAGGCAGTCTCCTTCGCAAGACTGGTCCAGGAGCGGGGAAAACTGAATCTCCTGCCGTCAACGTCAACAGTGTGGACGCGTTCAATCCCCCAACATGACGAGATCTGAAGAAGAAAATAGTCCTGACCGCAGAGGGGGTGAAAGGGGTGGGTAATACGAAAAACCTGATCCCCATTCATCGGATGGGGTGCAGTTGAATGTTTTGTCGAAGGGTAAAATAGAGCGATGGTTTAGAAACGCCCGTAACCAACTGCTGGACCCGCTTGCCGGCGAGGACATCCCCGATCTCGGAGCCCTCAACCGGCGGGCCATGATCTGGATTGAACAGGAATATCACCAGACCCCGCACCGCGGACTTGACGGTATGACCCCACTGGACCGTTGGGCCGCCACCTCGGCAATGATCAGGTTCCCCGAACCGGGGGTTGACCTTGACCTGATGTTCATGAAAGAGATCCGGCGCAAGGTCTCCAGGGCCCGTACCATCACGCTTGATGGCTGCCTTTACGAGGTTCCCGCCGGCCTGGCGGATCAGTCGGTTATCCTGCGCTACGATCCCAAGGCACCGCCGGGGCGGCCGTTGCTGGTTTATGATGGCGACAAACTTGTCGGCCAGGCCAGACCGGTGGACCTGCATGCCAACAGCACCATCCGGCGTGATGGTGCGGGCGTGCGTTTCCGCCCCAATGCCGACAAGAAGGAGAACAGATAATGTACAAGCAGCATTTTGCCCTCAAATACTATCCTTTCAATGTCGCCCCCGAGGCGGACGAACTGTTCGACTTTACTGCGGCCAGGGAAGCCCGGCATCGCATCGGGCATCTTTTCGAGCTGCGGGGAATTGGCCTCCTGACCGCCGAACCCGGCAGTGGCAAGACCACGCTCTGCCGGCAAGTCGCCAGCGGGTTGCATCCCAATCAGTACCGGGTCTGTTATGTCCCCCTTTCGACCGGTACGGTCCTTGACAGTTACAACAGCATTGCCGCCGCCATGGGCCTGGGTCATTTTACCACCCGTGCCACTGCCTTCCGGGGTATCCAGGCCGAGGTTACACGTCTGGTCGTTGAAGGCCGCCAGTATCCGGTCCTCATCTTTGACGAGGCCCACCACCTGCACAACAGCATCCTGGAGGAGTTGCGCATCCTGACCAACTACGAGATGGATTCAGAGAACCGGCTGTGCCTCCTGCTGGTCGGGTTGGCGGAATTGCGCCTGCGTATCCTCCGGATGGGGATTCATGAACCCCTGGCCCAGCGGATTGCCATCCGATGCCGGCTGGGTGGCCTGGACGATGACGAGGTCGGTGGCTACCTCGCTCACCGGTTGCAACTGGCCGGGTGCGAGATCGACCTGTTTGCCAAAGAAGCGATTGCTTCCCTGTCCCTGGCCAGCAAGGGCATCCCGCGCAAGCTTGACAGGCTGGCCCATCTGTCACTGGTGGCCGCGTTCCAGGACAACACCTCCCGGACGGTTCTGTCGCACCATGTGGAAGGGGCCCTTGACGAGCTGGACAGATGAGACACCAAAGGACCCAAGGGGCCGACCGCCTGAGGGAACTGGATCTCGCCAGGGTTGCCACCACCTGCGGGTACCGGCAGGACCCGACGGATTGTTCCCGCTGGAAACGCCCGGGTTCCGTCCTCAGCATCAACGGCTGCAAGTTCTTTGACCATCTCCGCGGAACCGGCGGAGGTGGTGCCATCGACCTGATGATGCACGGCAAGGGATGCAGCTTCCACACCGCCCTTGAACATCTGGCGAGGATGGCTACCGCAACGGGTGATCTGCCATCCGTCGGTAACCGGAATAAGCGATTGGCGACGACCGGGATCAGGAAAGGAGCCGGCATGGTGCGGTTGCCTGGATCAGTATACCGCAACTGGGACCGTGTCCGCGACCATCTCGTTCGCGACCGTGGCCTTGATCCCGACCTCCTTGCCTGGTGCCACAAGCGGCGACTGGTCTGGGCCGACGGGCGGGCCAATGCGGTGTTTGTCACCCGTGATGCCGAACGTGAACCGGCTGGTGCCGAACTTCATGGAACATGCCCGGATCATCCCTTCAGGGGACTGTCCCGGGGATCAAGGAAGGCCCTTGGCGGGTTCTGGCTGTCCCGCCGGGGCGAAGGGCCCGCCCTGTTGACCGAAAGTGCCATTGATGCCCTGTCGGTGTTCGCCCTGCCGGAACTGGCCTACATCCGGCATGTGATCTCGACGGCCGGTACGACACCGCGTTTACCCCAATGGATCAATGCGCTGGGGGTGGATGTCATCTGGTGCGGGTTTGATGCCGATGCCGCCGGTGATCAAGCGGCCGCCAGCCTGATGGGACGTCATCCCTGGATCCGGCGTCTCCGCCCAACCGGTGAAAAGGACTGGAACGAAAAACTCCAGCATCTTCGCAACACAAACTGCTGGTAACACCCCCATAACGCCATCATCCCGGCCGGCGCGGAATGGTGGGGACAAACCCGTCCCCGCAGCCAAGTGATCCACCATCAAACATGTGCTTCGGCATGTTCCCGTCTGGTTGGTGTGACAACAATTGCCGGTGGTAACTGTACCACCTCCATCGCACCAATATGGTGGGTGTGGACGGGCGAAGAAAGGACTTCAGGGCAATCTGCTGCATCAAAAACTACCGGGAAAGGAAAAATGTAACGGCCAGGCCGAAAAAGCGTGAAAAAATTGGAATAGCGTGAGAAATTTTGTCTCACTACTGCCGAAATAATGTGAAAAATTGAAATTGGATTATTCTGAAAAACAACACTTGAGGGCCAGGATATTGGCCCGTGTTCGTTCCGGTGGTGTATCGGTGGTTTGGTGTTTGGCCTTGAGGGCCATTTCGGCTTCTTCTTGTGGTGACCACAGGGTGGGGTTTTTATGATGGAGCATTTTGGCCTTGGTATATTCGCCGAGTTTTCGCAACTGTGCGAGTTCCTCTTGATTGGAGGCCATGCCGATATGCTGGATGATACGTTGTCGTGGTTGTCCCTGTTCATTGCGGAAGCTCTGGACGATTTGGACGGACGTTTTATTGGTTTTGGGGGATGTTTTGGTTCGGATGAACATGGCCATGAGAGAGTCTCGTTAGTTATGGATGTTTATGTGTTGGAAAAGATATAGGGGGTATTGTGCCGATTGCAACCCATAAATATTATGTAGGCACTACAAGAGGGTTGCAACAAATCCCATAAGACCAAAGGCCGGTATAATGGGCGTGTAGAGATAAGGGTAAAGGTTAAATCAGGGCAAAAGTGTCAAAGTCAGGAGGAGGTGGATGGGGAAGTCCCATTGATGAAAATCCGTGAAGTTGACTTTTTAGAGGATAAAAATCTGAATGAGCTGTAATAACTCACACCAGATTTGAAATAAATGTGTTTCAGTATTCTGGTTGATCTACTGCCCAACCCTCAAATTGGCTGATGTAAAAAAATCCACTATCTGTAAGGTTGAAGGGTCTTATTCTAACTTTCCTGAATGGTAACGATAGTAATTACGATAAAAAAACTCAGTAGGTTTGCCTTACTTATTTCTTTGTTGTCCTTCCGGTCGGGTTAAGCCCTCCCTCCATTACTGAAAGCCAATCCCCCCGAGAAAAACTTTCTCATCTTGTTTGACGCGGGATTCCTAACTAGTTTGACGGTAAACAAAGGCATAAAAATGATGCCCCCATGCTCGGGACACCTCACCAGGGTGACGTCACACACAATATACGTCCGGTAGTCCATGGTGTCCAGATGACGCCACCGGCGTTCCCGATGATCATATCCCGGACACCTGCACCCACATTCCATACAGACCAGACAATCGTTGCCATCGTGGACAACTTCCAACTCTACAACCTCCCAGTGAGGTTGAAGGTCAAGCAATCGGTTGATGGATAGCCCGGTTGAGGTTAAATCTTGGTTTACGCCGTCTTGTCATGGTTCCATTTCCCTGTCATTAAAATTGTTGCGGAGTAATTATTATCCCACTTGGGACTGTTCTACAAAAACACTTTTGGAACAACCTACCATTCCATAAATGGAGGTGACCTATTATATTTGGGCAAGAGCCAATTTTTGAATTATTATCGCTTCGTTATTTTTGGACCAGCATAAACGATAAAAATTTTCCCATTTTTAATCGGCCATGAAAAATGAAACCGTAAGACATGACGGCTTATTTTGCCATGCATAGTGCATAGAAGTGGGGCCCCCTGAGGGTTCTCTGGATGGGGGAAAGTCATTTTTTCTTTAAAGTCCCTCTTCTCAGGTACAGAAGAATCAGAAAATAAAGCCCTATCTCCATGAAAGTAATCTTTGATTATTTGGTGGCCTTCCTTGGTTCGCACTCCATTTTCATCATGTTCTTCTACAAACGTATTCAAAATTCCAAACAAATTCTCAAAACTGTTTGCACAACTCTGGTTGAAGGGGATTCCTTCTAACGGATCAAAACTATCTTTAGAGAAGCACAGCGATTTGTATCTTCTGATTGATATCGTCTTTAGTTGTGACCAAGACCTTATAGATGGTTCTTGATCCTCCAGTACAGTTTCTAGTGAATTCCAATCAATAAAATTATTTATGAGAATATGATCTCTTTTTTTTCCCTCACCCTGAACCCACGAAACTTTAAGTGACGGACTACACCAATCGGAGGGTGAAATACTTACCAAGCAACATTTTTCATCAGGAAAATTTCTGTATCCAGCTTCACCAACGGAAGAACCAGTGATTTCTTCACCACAACATTCAAACAAGTCATCATTATTGTGTTTTTGACTATAATAGAATTTATTTATCCAAATCCGAATTGTAATAGCTTTATCCCTGGTGAGTTTTCCTATTGCTTGTTGCATAATTGTATCAACCAGGGGGTATGAATTACCTATCAATCCGTTGTGATAGATTTCTTTCTCAAATCTATCCTTTACCAACTTCCGGATAGACATTATGGTTGAAATTGAAGTTTCAAACTCTGCAACGCTTTTGAATTGTTTATGGACAGAAAGCTCATTGAACAATAAATCCATTTCAGTTCCATCCAGCCAAGTCGTTTAAATCCTTATCAAATTGATCGAAAAAACCATCAGGCCAACTGTCAAGATTTCCATGATCATCTATAATAGGGCTTTCAACCTGAGACCGAAATGCATCCACCTCAGACCTAGGTCTGAAAAAGTGCAAAACTAAATCCTTACGAGAAAGAGTCTCTGATTTTACAGCCCGGCGAATACCATTCAGGATATGATCACTATGAGTTTCAATAATTACTTGTACACCTGTTGAAGCTACCTGAGCCAAAAAGGTACCCATTTCACCTTGCGCAGCAGGGTGTAAATGAACCTCCGGGTTTTCAATTAGCAGTATGTCTTCTTGTTTTGCCGATAAGGCAGCGACGACAATAGGAAATACTTGAGTCAGTCCAAAACCGGTATTCAGTGGACGATGAAATTCAGTATCTTGTGATAAGCGTACCCCTAAGGTTAGTGTATTTGTTCGTTGAATTGGGTCAATCTCAAATAAACAACCTGGAAAAAATTTATTCATTCTAGCTTCAACCTGCCTGAATAAGGTAGGTGGCGTATCAGGTACTAGAATACTTTCAATTGTATTTTCACCAAACTTGTATAATACACTGACGGCATACTCTCCTTTTGAACCGACAATATGAGATTGCATAGGGTCTAACTTGTAGTGTTCTCGTGGCCCTAATCTTTCAGCACTCAAGTAGGTAAGTCTGCATAGTCGATCTATTATATTTGCTGATTTTTTTCTGACTTGCTTATTTTCTTTTCTGGGTATCAAGTGTTGGAGAAGATCGGGATTGCTTTTATCCCAAGGCAAACCATTGACTTCCCCCCTGGTCCTATTTACCGACATAAACATGTCTTTACGGTTACCACTGAATTCCCAATTTAGCCAATCAGAGTTCTCATCAACTAATGAGGTATTATATGAAAGTCGACCTGTCACTTGATCAACGATTTCAGCGACCGTACCGAGGTGAATTGAAGACCCATTAAGTTTCAGGTGAACGGACCATTCATCCTCACGCATTGTTTGGTGCAACAGCGCAAAAGCTTGTATCACAGTAGATTTTCCAGAGGCATTACCTCCAGAAAGTACCGTTAACCTAGCCAAAGGTAACTTCAGTGTTTCAAAGCACTTGAAATGTTTTAAGTCAATTTGATTTATCATGCTTCCTAGGGATTTCCTATTGGTGGTCCATTACAATTTGAAAATAAACACTTATTTACCAAGTAAAATCTTGTGGTCACATTGTTCTTGTTATTCGTACCATATGAAACTGAATAATCAAAATCTACATCCTCTAGTAAATCGTGAAAAGCATCCCGAAATAATGTTGAATTTTCTTTTACATAATGTTCTTTATATCGCGTAAAATATGTTATCAATACATCCCAAATTGAGGCGTTTATAACAGTTCTTTTATGAGGTTTCCTAGATTTCCTGAAGGCGTGTTTTCCAAATACCTCATAATTGTTATTTAAACTCCTGCGAAATATATTCGAAAGATCTGACAATCTCGTTGAATCCCAATTGTTCATTACAGTTAGAGCTTGGGCCAGAAAATCATCCATATCACCCTTGTAATCCTCTACACCTAGTATTTGAAAAGCACAAAACCTGTTAACGAATTCCCGATCTCTCATAGTCTTTTTATTTAGACTATTACCCGTGACCTTCATAAATAACTTTGTTTGACTTTCATCCTTAAGAAATTTTGTACCTTCCCCATTAAACAAAGAGTTTCTCATTTGTTGCCTCGTAAGAGGAACACCACTGTTTACTCTTTCAAAAATATCAAGTCGAGCCCTATCTGGAACCTTAGAATCGATGATATAAAATGTGAGGTTACAATCCTCAATTCGATTCTTTAGTTTGTTAGGCAATCCAGAAAAATTTTTGTTATTGAATTCTTGTCTTCCTGGTAACTTTAATTTCAATTGGTTATTTAGAAACCTATAAAATGTGGAAAGGCGTTGTAACCCATCTACCACAATCATTTTTCCTTCAAAATTCTCAGCTAAATAGAAGACCGGTAAGGGGATTCGCATCATTACCGATTCTATCAGTTTGCTTTGCTTACCTTCATCCCAGATAAAATCCCTCTGGAAATCTGGGTCCATAATGTATCCCTTCAGATCTATTCGTCTTTTAACGTCATATATAGTACGGCTTTCATGTCTGATTAGTAATGAGTCGATTGGATAATCACCCCAATGCAAAGGCTCATTATCTAAACCTTCTACTCTTTCTTCACCAGGATAATTATCGTTGATTGCATTCATTTTGGATATAGTTGATTTCTAGGTACTTATATTTACTACAAGCCAAATTCTACATGGATTATAATATAACATACCTGCTATTCAAGCAAAGTACACGTATAAATATTAATAACCCAAACTAGATTTGAAATAAGTGTGTTTCACTATTCTGGTTGATCTACTGCCTGTTATGCGTCAAACTAGTTAGGAATCCAGCGTCATACAGGATAAGAAAGTTTTTCTCGGAAGGACTGAAAGCCTCCAACATCTTCCTCAACAAGAACCTCATTTGACAACAGCGACCGTTTGCGGACAATACCGCTCAAACCAATTAAAGCAAAAAAAGGGGAGAGCAGTATGCCGGGACGTCACATTAATGATTATCAAATGAGGCTTTTTATGAATAACATAAACAAACACTCCATTGCAATAGCTTCGGCCAAGGCCGAGTTCAGTCAGTCGACTGGATACCGTATCAAGGCTGATCCAAGATTTCCTTCCCAGAAGAAAAAGCCCTTGGAAAATTCTACCGCAGTGGCATTAGCCTTCTTGAACTCTTTCAACAATTTCCCAATGACCAAGTAGCCGAAGAATAGTTTGAGGTGCAAAGATGGGGCACGGCTGGTATTCCCACGCATTGCCCAAAGTGTGGTTGTTCAGAACACATCAAAAAATACGAAAACCGCAAGTCATCTCCCTATCATTGTGGAGATTGCAGATCATATTTCAGTGTAAGAACAAATACGGTTATGTCTCATTCGGCAATCCCCTTACAGAAATGGGTTATAGGTATCTATTTGTGGTCAACTTCCTTGAAGGGTGTATCCTCCATGAAACTTCACAGGGACTTGAACATAACCCAGAAGTCCGCTTGGTTCATGGCTCAAAGATTGAGGGAAGCATGGAAGCAGGGTAATTTCAACATTGAAGGAACTGTTGAGGTTGATGAAACCTATATTGGTGGGCTGGAAAAGAACAAGCATAACAAGGATAAGTTAAAGGCGGTTCGTGGCACTGTTGGTAAAACCGCTGTTGTGGGTGTCAAGGAAAGGGATACCAACAAGATCACTGCCTGGGTTGTCAAATCAACCAGCAAGGAAACCTTACAGGGGTTTATATCCGATAATGTTTCCGAGGATGCAACAATCTGCACCGATGAAAACAGATCATACAAGGGGCTTCCACAGAAGCATAAAACAGTCAATCACTCGGTTAGTCAATATGTTAATGGCATGGCACACACCAATGGGATTGAGTCCTTTTGGGGACTGCTCAAGAAGGGTTATCATGGAACTTTTCACCATTTCAGCCCCAAACACATGGATAGGTATGTAAATGAGTTTACAGCTCGTTATAATATGCGTGGTTCAGATACAATCGTAATGATGGGAGATACCGTTGGAATGATGGTCAACAAGAGGTTGACTTACAAGGAACTTGTTTCGGGTAATTAAAACAAAAATAATTCTTGAAATTAATGTAATAATGTTAAATACTGGTTATATAAAAGTGCGAAATTGGTAGGGCTGGCGGGATTCGAACCCGCAAAAACTTAATTGCTAGTCAGGAGCGTTTGCCAATTTCGCCACAGCCCCACAAATCTAGCACCAACTTCGCAAATCAACATATTGGATTATTTAGATTCATTTCAGGTATTAAATCCAAGAAACCCCCACTGTTTGACCAATGAGGGCTTCCCGTAATTTATATTTATCCAAGAAACCCAAGAATAATTTGGAATATCCAAGAACCACTGACCTATTGATTAATAATTCCAATCGTTTGAAATCTCCGATTATTGCTCTTGATAAACTATGCGTCCTTCCACTTTGGGAGAAACCTTGCCGGCATCCAGCAGATAGGATGAAATATGCTCCAGCTCCAGGGTACCGGACACTTTGTCAACAATCACCTTCTGGTTATGAAACATCTCGTATTCGTCGCCACCAGTAGCCAGAAAGTGATTTAGGGCCAATTGATAAGTCGCATCCAGGTCAAATGGTTGACCGTCTCTTGAGACACTTATTACACGATCTCCTGGAGAAGCCTTGGGATCCACAATGACAGATAGTCCAGAAATGTGAAGGAAACGTCCAGCCCCTCCCTCAAGCGAATTTCCAAGTTTACTGAATCCATTTTCCAAGGCCTCAATGATAACATGGCCGGACACTTCAAGTACCATGGTTACGTCAACAAAGGGAAGTTCGCTAAGTATTTCTTTCCTAGTCAGAGTTGTTCCTGCCGGATATACCTCGTTTCCACGGATAGCTCCCCCATTGACAAAGCAGACATCAGAATCTGTTGCCGCACAAATTGCATCTGTGAACAAATTACCTATGGCTGCTTCTTTGTTAAGGATAGTTCCGGAACGACTGTCTAGTTCTGTTTCCGATATACCGAGTTCTTTGGAAAGTAACTGATCCAGTTCGCTATCAAAGTGTGTAGCCCTATCTACAATGGCTGGATCAGGTGCAAATCGAATAGAATTGACAGTTCTGGTTTCCGCGTACCAGTCAACAGGTGTGTTTCCATCTCCAGCTTTGCGGTTGAGATACAAGTCGACAATGGCAACATTTTCAGCCTGAGATCCTGCCTCGACGAAAAGTGTATTATTTACCCATTCTATTGTCTCTATTTCGTCAAAACCCCCCAGTATTATGTCAATCATACCGGTAGCCATAAGTTCCTGATCAATTTCATAACCTGTGTGAGCCATGGCGACGACAATATCGGTACCTTTACCTCTTAAATCTTCGACCTTCGCCTTGGCAGCAACAACTGGGTCAGTGACAATAAAATCACCTGTAGTTGCATTTTCCATGGCAGTCTGTGAGGTTAGGCCAATGAATCCGATTTGATAGCCATCAATCTCCAGAACCAAAGTCTTCAATGCTCCATTGAAGGTCTTTTCATTGTCGTTGGTTATATTGCTGCTGACAATTGCAAAGTCTGCTTGCAATATCCGTTCTTCAAGTACATCCGGACCGTAACTTAGATCCTGATCACCCACGACCATTAAATTTAATTCCAGTTGGTTAAGGAGGTCAATCATGGGTTCGCCTTGGTAAAGTGCTGTCATCAGATTGGGTTCCAGAAAATCCCCGCCAAAGGTGACAATAACATTATTATTCCTGCTTCTTTCCTCCTCAACGATTGAGGACAATTTCGCCAGGCCACCACGATCTTCGACACTAACCATTCGGTTAAGATCATTGAAATGAATAAATGTTATCTTGGATGTTTCTGCTTTTGCAATCGTTCCAAATACGAACAAAAAAGTGGTCACAACCAAAACAGTAGTTGGTTTCATCAAGTACCTTCCTTTTGGTATAAATATTGCAAAAACATAGGGCATCAGAACATTTCTCCTTATGCAGGAAAGTACTGAATTTAAAAAATCACTGAAATTAAATTCCACACTATGGAATATAAATTCCCCTGTCAGATTTCAACGCAAGGTATCCGGTTTTCATTTTGTCTCACTCGGATAGTTGCCAAAATATTCTCTTGCTTGGTAAACTTTTGAGTTTGAATCAGTAAAAGTTGCTATTTGGATTCTGAATCAACTATTGTCTGAATAGTCCTCAAAGTGACAACTTGCATGGGATTTTTGATGTCTTCCACAGCTATATTGCCCTGATAGAATTTACATTTGTTCGCAGATACCATATTAATTCCGTGGTTGCGGTGATAAATCCTGACCCAAAAGAAAGAATTGTATGAGCCCTGAAAAGAAGAAATACCAAGTGGTGGGTATCGGAAATGCCATTGTGGATATCCTCTGCAAGGTTGATTACCAATTACTAACCGACCTCGACATAACCCCTGGGATAATGCATCTCGTAGATGTAGAAAGGGCACGAAAACTTTACTGTCTTCTTGAAGATACCAAGGAGGTAGGTGGCGGTTCGGTTGCCAACACAATAGCTGGATTAGCCATGCTGGATACAAGGTCAGCCTATATTGGGAAGGTTAAGGACGACCACCTGGGAAGGGTCTATGTTTCGGATATGAAACATCTCGGGATTGAATACCGAACTGAATTGGCATCTGTCCATCAAACCTATGAGACCGGAAGGAGTGTGATCATGGTTACTCCGGACGGTGAAAGGTCCATGAATACCTATCTTGGTGCAGCAGAGTTTTTAACCGTTGATGACATGGACAAAGACTTGTTAGAGAATACCGAATGGGTCTATCTTGAAGGATATCGATTTGATGGTCCCGAGTGTCAGGATGCTTTTCGTATAGCAGTTGATCTGTGTAAACAATCTGGAGGGAAGGTTGCTATAGCGCTTTCTGATCCCTTTTGTATTGAAAGACATCGCCAGGCCTTTTGGGACTTGATTAACAGTGGAGGGGATTTAATCTTTGCCAACCGGTCGGAAATCCTTTCCCTTTGTCAGACTGACAATCTGGAAAATGCTTTGTCGATGCTCAACAAGGACAATCTGCTTGTTGTGACTACTCTCTCCGAGGATGGTGTGATTGTTTCCGGTCAAGGAAACAATTTCAGAGTCAAGGCTGTTCCCACCCGAATTGTAGATGCAACTGGTGCAGGTGATCAATTTGCCACGGGGTTTTTCTATGGTATTACCGAGGGATTGGACTTGGAGACATCGGCCAGATTGGGATGCATGGCGGCTAGTGAGGTCATAGGACACATCGGCCCCCGGCCAGAACAAAATTTGCTACAATGGTTCAGGGAAAGTGTTTAATATAGGGTAGCAAAACTTTTAATATCGGCGAATGGCTAATCTAAATCAATCAAACCAACGGAAATAAAGAATGCCTTACAATTATGATGATCAAAATGTATTTGCAAAAATTCTCAGGGGAGAACTCCCCTGCAAGAAAGTCCATGAATCGGAACATAGTCTGGCTTTCGAGGATATCGCTCCAATAGTACCAAACCATGTCCTTGTCATTCCCAAGGGACAATATGTTTGTTTTGATGATTTTGCCCAAAATGCCAGTTCCGAAGAGATTGTTGACTATATCCAGGCCATTGGCAAGGTTGTAGAAATACTTGGGTTGGCACCAGGGAGTTCTGGTGAAGGATATCGTTTATTATCGAACGCAGGTAAGCATGGTGTACAGATGGTCCCCCATCTGCATGTTCATTTGTTTGGTGGGAAGCCTTTGGGAAGAATGTTATCAGATATGAAATCTGGACATTAAAGGAGTTATACCGTATCGCTTTGCGGTTATATACAAAAAATAGGAAAGAAGATGACAACCGAACGATACGAATTTGAAGGCCATGCAGGCAGCAAACTTTCTGCCAGACTTGATCGCCCCGATATACCGGAACGTACAACAGCACTTTTTGCCCACTGCTTTACGTGCTCGAAAGATATACCGGCTGCAAGACGGATAGCTGAAGCCCTTTCTGGTCTTGGAATTGCTGTGCTACGATTTGATTTTACCGGATTGGGGCACTCTGATGGAGAGTTTGCCAATACGAATTTCACATCAAATGTTCAGGATCTGATATTGGCTGCCGATCATCTGGAAAGTATCGGGCTTTCTCCTTCCATCCTGATTGGCCACTCCTTGGGAGGGGCAGCAGTTCTCAGGGCAGCTTCCCAGATTGCTTCGGTGAAGGCGGTAGTTACAATTGGAGCTCCTGCTGACCCAAGCCATGTTGCTCATCATTTTGAGAAAAATCTGGACAAAATCAGATCCGAGGGTGAGGCAGAAGTAAATTTGGGAGGACGGCACTTCACGATCAAGAAACAGTTTGTCGAGGATATAACTCAGGAAAATCTGGAACCGGCAATTGCCCAAATGCGTAAGGCTCTACTGGTTATGCATGCCCCATTGGACAACACCGTCGGTATTGAAAATGCGGCCCAGATATTTGGTGCTGCCAAGCATCCAAAATCTTTTGTAACACTTGATAATGCCAACCATTTGATAACCCGCAAGGAGGATGCTTCCTATGCTGCTTCGGTCATCGCTGCCTGGGTCGAAAAATATCTCCCGCCCAGAAAGCCCAGAGATGTCGGTAAGGTACCGGATGGTACCGTAAGGGTAAGCGAGGATGATGCCAATGGTTTCCGGCAGTTTGTTTCCATTGATGGGAAGTTTCAAATGCTGGCTGACGAACCCATTAGTTTTGGAGGAACCAATACAGGTCCCAATCCATACCAGTTTCTTTCTGTCGGGCTCGGTGCCTGTACCTCAATGACCATCAGAATGTATTCCCGGCGAAAGAAATGGCCGGTAGAACATGTGGAGGTAGATGTATATCATGCCAAATCGCATGCCAAGGATTGTGAGAGCTGTGAGGAAAAAGGCACCAAAATAGATATTTTTGACAGAATAATAAGGTTAAGAGGACCATTGACAGATGAACAGAAAAACAGGCTTTTGGAGATAGCCGACAAATGCCCGGTCCACAAAACCCTGGAGGCTCAATCAAAAATCAACACCTCATTGGCTGTCGAATGAACCTAAAATCAGGTATCATGTATAGGTATTTTTGAATTGCTGAAGAATTGAATTCGTTTGTTGGTAAGGACTATTTGGTATAAATAAAAAGTTTCATTGGATTTCTGAAAAAATTTGACTACAGAAGTCATGTTGGTATTTATTGTGGATGATGATAGGGTGAAAAATGGAGTTGGAAGCACCAGAGGTTGAAATAGTGGAAACAACCAGGGTTTCATGCCAGGGACAGGGTGGAGCCTTGGGACATCCCCTGGTGTGGTATCAGATACCTGTGGATAAGGGTTGGGTTCAGTGTGGATACTGCGACAAGCGTTTTGTTCTAGCTAGTTTTGTGGCCAAGGTAGCCACAGAAAAGTAGAAAAGATACAGTGAGAATTTGTGGGTAACTTTGGAGAGGGGCATAGATTACTACTAGTTGACGGCTCAGGTTATATCTTCCGGGCATATTTCAGTTCGTTAAACGTGGCATCCGATCGATTCCGGTATCGAAGTGATAGTACTCCAGTTGGTGCAGTACACATATTTTGTCATATGTTGATGACAGACGTTCTCCAAAGTCCAAAAAAACCAACACATATTGCCGTCGTATTTGATAAATCCTCGAAAACCTTCAGATCAGAAATTTACCCACCCTACAAATCCAACCGACCACCACCTCCAGAAGATCTTATTCCCCAGTTTGCAAGTACGAGGGAAGCAACCAGGGCCTTCAATATTCCATGTCTTGAAATGGAAGGCTACGAGGCTGATGATATCATTGCCACGCTTGCCGTAAAGGCTAAAGAGGCTGGCGGGGAAGTAACGATCATATCCTCTGATAAGGATCTTATGCAACTGGTGGACGAGGGAATTGTCATGTACGATACCCGCAAGCGTCAGGAAATAGGTCCCGAGCAGGTAAAGAAAAAATTTCTGGTCTACCCTGACAGGGTCATAGATATCCAGGCACTTATGGGTGACAGCAGTGATAATATACCTGGAGTACCAGGTGTTGGTCCCAAGACTGCCGCAGGATTGATAAATGAATATGGCGATCTGGATACTCTCTTCCAATGTCTGGATGAGATCAAAAAACCAAAACTCAAACAGGCTTTGGAGGAAAATGCATCCAATGTACAAATTTACAGGCGACTGGTAACCCTCCACCAGGACGTACCAATCGACATTACACTTGAGGATTTGGAACTTACCTCGCCAGAACCACAGAAACTTTTTGACTTCCTGCTTGCCCAGGAATTCCGTACCCTTGTTCGGAGGGCAGCAGAATACCTCAAGGTTGATCCGCCGGAACTCCCCTCAATGAATCTACAAGATGGTGGGGCCCAGCCAGAAAAACTGCCCTTGAAACAAATGGCATACAAACTGATCACTACCATCGATGGTCTCGAGGACCTTGTTGGCAGGATCTACGAGAGAGGTCAAGTCGCCATATCGTTTGAAACTGAAGGGGAAGAGGCTACTGCTGACCTGATTGCTCTGGGGTTGTCTGTTCAGGAACAGGAAACCTACTATCTTCCACTCAGGCATGTGGATACCAAAGGTCTATTACGGACAGATGGAAGTAAATTCCCCAACCAATTGAATTTTGAAGAAGCTCTCAACGTTCTGAAGCCAATGTTTGAGGATCAGTCTATCCTCAAGATAGGTCAGAATATCAAACTGTTGGTCAAGGTTCTGGCCAGAAACAGCATCAGGCTAAACGTTGTAGACGATATTCAGATAATGTCCTTTGTTGCAAATGAAGGTAATTACAAATTTGATCTGGATAAATTTGCCGAAAGCGAGTTTGGATTCGAACCAACCAGGATTGCGGATCTGTTGGGTACTGGGAAAAAGGCAACTCCTTTTTCCCATGCCAATGTAGAAGAGGCAGCTAAATATTCTGCCACCAGAGCAGATATAATATTAAGAACATGGAAACATTTCCGCCCCCAATTAATCCAAAACAAGGTTTCGACTGTCTATGAAACACTGGAGAGACCACTTATTGGCGTGTTGGCTGATATGGAGGAAACAGGTATTGTTGTGGATCCTGGGAAACTACGGGAACTGTCCGGTATTTTTGAAAATGAACTTGCTGAATTGGGAGCCAGAATCCATAGTGAAGCCGGGGAGGAATTTCTGATCAGTAGCCCCAAACAGTTGGGTACTGTGTTGTTTGAAAAACTTGAACTTCCATCCGATAAGGCCAGAACAGCAAGTGGTTATAAGACCGGTGTTGATATTCTGGAAGATCTTACCGAACAGGGATATAAATTACCAGGGCTTGTGCTGGAGTGGAGGCATAAGGCCAAACTGAAATCAACCTATACAGATGCCCTACAGGAGTTTATCAATCCAAATACCGGAAGAGTACACACTTCCTATAGACTTGATGGTGCGAATACCGGTCGTTTGTCTTCAATTAATCCCAACCTACAAAATATTCCAATTAGAACCCGTGAAGGAAAACAGATACGTGAAGCATTCATTGCAAGGGACGGTTATGAAATCGTTTCCCTGGATTATAGCCAGATTGAACTTCGGATACTGGCCTATATGGCGAATGTTAAAGGAATGAAGGAAGCCTTCAGGGAAAAGAAGGATATCCATTATTCCACTGCCAGCCAAGTTTTTGAAACAGCGTTGGAGGAAGTGACACCCGAAATGAGAAGAAGGGCCAAGGCCATTAATTTTGGGATTATCTATGGGATTTCAGCTTTTGGTCTGGCTCGAAACCTTCAGATTCCCCGTAAGGATGCCAGAAGTTTTATTGACGGGTATTTTATGCGCTATCCGGAAATCAAGCAATACATGGAAAAGATTGTAGGGATAGCAGAACAACAGAAACATGTTAAAACCCTATTTGGCAGAAAGGTAGGTACACCCAGTATCAATAAGAGTGGACCACAGAAAGCTTTCGCGAAAAGAGCTGCCATAAATGCTCCCATACAGGGTTCGGCAGCCGATATTATCAGACGGGCCATGGTTCGAATTCCCGATGTAATTGATAATTTACCTGCCAAATTGCTTCTTCAGATTCACGATGAACTACTTTTTGAAGTCAGAAAGGATGCCGTACCAGATCTTATTGCGGTAGCAACAAAATCAATGGAAAAGGCCGATCGCCCTGTCGTAGCGATTGAACCAGGTCTGGTCGTGGAATCTGGAGTGGGGAAGAACTGGTTGGAAGCTCACTAGTGTTTAATTCAATAATTATGTAGACAGACGAGTGAATTTTGACTGAGTCTCCTACCTTTGTGTGGAGAGAGAAAAGCGATGATATATTCAAGAATTGGTGCTTATATACCTAACTGGTCAGTTAGTGTCTTGGGAGATTAACCCCAAAGAATATTTTTAAAAATAACATTTGCTAAACCTGATCAAGCAAATTCGGTCCATTATCAAGGGGCGATCAAGAGTAGCCAATGTCCATCCGTGGGCCATGTAGACCAACTTGAGAACATGCATAATTGACATGGATTGTCCATCATCCGGTGCCCGCCTAATGAACCAGTTGGCAATCTGGCGACTGTCATAGGGATATTGCACTTCTTCCATCAGCCCTAATTCCTTTCCCAGGATTAAAATGTATTTTCGAAAAACGAAAAAGTCAATTTTACCTTGATGAAGTATATCAGTAAGGACACCAGGATTATCCATAGGCCTGAAGGCATAGTTATAATTGGTAAAGAGGATTGTTCAATATTCAAGGAAAGGACTCTTTTTTGATTTCCATTTGGAATGGAACGCTATAAGAGAACCACTCCGCTCACAAGCTATTTTGCTTAATCGGCCGGGTAATTGTGCTCATTAAACCCTGGATAGGCCGACAAATTGAAACTTTAAGCCCATGGTGATAGGGTTCTTAAATTTTATTTATCGGCATTTTGCAGATTGGTGTTCAACTACTCGAATGCTGGTTCCTGTCAACTACAATAATCAGTTTTATTAAAGTTAGAAGTGACTAAATGTTTAAGAAATAACGACCTACTGTGGCTGGGGTTTGATTGGTTCAACTAGATTTACCATTCAGAAAAGTTTCAAATTCTGCCTGTTTAAGAAATTTCAGAGATCATTTTGTTGAGTACTTTGAGAGTGTATCTAAACTTGATTTTATCTATAACTAATACTATATTATTACTATATGGACAAAAATGGATATATGTATTATTATGGTATCACTTATTACATCCACAAAAGCTCAAAGGAAGATTGCTACGAATACACGTTCACGACGACTACAAATGGAATTAACCCAGCAAGGTCTAGCTGTACGCTCGGGGGTGCCTTTACCAACATTACGCAAGTTTGAGCAAAAAGGTTCAATCTCTTTGGAATCATTCCTCAAGCTTCAAATGGTGCTTGGTGGGCTAGAAGATATCATAGAAGCCACAAAAATCAAGGATCCGCTGTTCTCATCAATTGATGATGTGTTGGGAGCCGATAGCAATCTCACCCGAAAAAGGGGAAAGCTCAAATGAGCATAACCAACTCTGTTAAGGAAGTTAAGGTTGGTATCAATTTTGGTGATGGAGTTTCCCCGGTAGGGCGTTTGGCTGTTCGAAAACGGCGAGTTTATTTTGAATACGACACAAATTTCATTAGGGGTGGGCTCGAATTATCTCCAATACACTTACCTCTAAAACCAGGTGTAAGCAATTTTGACCATCACTTGTTTGAAGGACTTCCTGGCGTATTTAATGACAGCCTGCCTGATGGCTGGGGGCGCTTGCTCCTTGATCGTTTTGCCCTCTCTCAAGGTGTGATGCCTGAAGAAATTTCACCTCTTGATCGCTTGGCAAATGTTGGGTCACAAGCACTCGGAGCACTTGTATATGAACCCGACTATAATACGGATCATAAACAAGATGGGATTAATCTGGATAGTCTCGCTACACAAATAAGGGAAGTTTTGAATGGAGCATCTGAAGATGTACTAGTGGAATTGATTGCTCTTAATGGCTCTTCCGCAGGGGCAAGGCCAAAAGCTCTGATTGGTGTTAATGAAAAGCGAGATCGTATTATTCATGGCGCTAGTGACTTACCAGAAGGTTTCTCCCCATGGATGGTGAAGTTTCCCAATAGTCATGACGGGGTTGATGCCGGTGCGATTGAATATGTTTATGCCCTTATGGCCAAAGAAGCTGGTATTTCGAGGGCAGAAGTGTATCTTTTCTCTGCACAAAAAGGTGCAGGTTATTTTGCTGTTAAGCGTTTTGACCGCAATGGCAAACGTTATCACATGCATACAGTCAGCGGGTTATTACACTCAGATTTTCGATCACCATTGCTTGACTATGAGAATTTGTTAGCTCTAACGGGCAGGTTAACACGGGATTTACGCGAGATTGAAAAAATGTATCGACTGGCTGTATTTAACGTGTTGGCACATAATCGTGATGATCACTCAAAGAATTTCAGTTTTCTGATGGATCGTGATGGGCAATGGAAGTTATCACCAGCCTACGACCTCACATTCTCTTCTGGACCTGGGGGTGAGCAAAGTACAATGGTTATGGGTGAAGGCCGTAATCCTAAGGAAGAACACCTATTTAAACTTGCTGAAGAGGTAAAGATTAAATATGACCAAGCGATTGAGATCATTGAAGCTACAAAAGCCAGCCTCGCCAGATGGCCAAGACTAGCAAAGGAATACGGTGTTAGCAAAGAAAAAATTAAGCTGATACAGCAAAAGATTAAATTAGTCCAAAAATAGTCTATTTTCCTAATTATGACCTTTGTAATGGCGACGATTGGTCGGCAACTAATCATCATGCAGGGGGATCTGGTTAGGGTGGATTGCAGGCTCATCAAACTTGATGCCATGGAATCCTTGACCAGATATTATGAAAGATGTCTGGTACCCTTCAGAAGGTTTGGTCATGAGATAGCGTGTAAGGTTCATGCTGGCATCGGACCAGGTTCCAGTGCAAGGGAAATTCGTCAGTTGATAAGTAAGACATTGACCAGCCATGGTCTTAATCCTGCAGGTAGACCAACGCCAACAGTATGAATTTCAATACCCACCTTGGAGGGGATTCATCTATCCTTATGGCGATCCAGCCTACAAGCTTTATCATTGCCCTATCACCTCCCTGCAATCCTATTCGATTGTCAATGCTGGCAAAATTTTGCAAATTGCCGCATATGTCGGCTCGGAGAATAGTATTAAAGTCCAATTACAGAGAGGGGTTGATATCAATGGCAATGATACCTGGGAACGAACACCTCTTCAAATCGCCACTGAGAACAACTGGGATTGGGTAGGGGTTGTCCTTTTTCAAGAAGATGCAGATCCAGAAATCCGTGACCATCAGAACAATCCCCCCCCCCCTGGAATTGGCGAGGGAGGATTCTGCATCCCACCTGAAGCTCGGCAGGGTATCTGATTATGAACCGGCCCCGGAAGCACAGAACAATCCTACTTCGCCAACTGCCTCCTCCTATAGACCCTGCTGATGTCGTGATTTGAAAAGCCTAAATTACCTTTTATAGGGTTTCGGGATTAGAACACATTCAAGTATTTCAGAAAGTTGAAATTAGCAAAACCCTTCACAGCAGTTAACTTGTTAAACGGGAAAAACAACATTAATTTCCAATAAATTCTGTCTGAGTAGTTACTGTAATTTACATAATGGAAAACGATCTTCAGAAGCCGACAAAGGACCAACTTCAAAGTATTGGGTATACAAAAACATAGGAATATTTGGTTACCCAATTCAGGAAAACTTATTGAAAATTACTTGTGTCAACAGGATGCGTCTCCAAGAGGTTGATTATACATTTTACTTCGGCCCTGCTGACCCGTCACAGACTTTTTGATCAGCAGCTATTCATTTCAAACAGGAGGATATGACAAGACTATTGGTGGTCCTGCTCCTCAATTAAACCCAATGGTTGCGTTTCTGTTCCATCCCTCTATTGCTTGATAATCAGTGTTTTACATCATATAATTGTAATGAGTACAAAGATTAGCTGGAAGGTATACTAATGGCCAATTCCAAGTTCAGAAGAAACGAACTGGAACAGTTTGTTGCCGACAGTAATGACCGCACCAGGAATCAATTCTTTGTCGGTCGGAAGGATCTTCTGAAAAAACTGGAAGAGTTAAATCATGGAGTTTATCTAAAACATTCAAGAGGGGAAGCAAATCCGGCTGAAGGAACAACGACACTTATTCAGGGACCTCCCGGGATCGGTAAAACTTCAGTTTTGGAAACACTCAGGAAAAATAGCATCAGGGATCTGAAGAAAGCCGGACCAGGTCACAAGACCATTCCGGTCATGATAAAGGATCCCGGCACCTTATCCTTTGACTATCTAGGACACAGAATAGCCTCTTCAATAGATGATTTAAAAAAGGAATTGGGTAACAACCAGTTTTCCGAAAGGGTAGGTAAGGTATTGTCATCTGTTTCCTCTGTTACGATCAAGGGGTTCACCTTTGATCTCAACCAGTTAAAGTCAGATCCTCCATTGGTTCCTAAAAATTTTACTGTTTTGCTGATGATTGATGAGGTGCAACAGGTTCCCGAAGGGAAGGAGACTGATGCCGCCAAAGTGTTGATGAGATTGCATACGGGTAGCAACAATTATCCAATCTTTCCCGTTCTGGCAGGCATGTCCAACAGTGCTGACATACTTGCCAGGTGTGGTCTTTACCGGTATCGGACGGGTGGTGTAACGAATCTTTATCCCCTCACTCCAGATAGTGTCAGGAAATCCCTGACCAAATTCATTGAATATTTCGGTATTAAGGCTGAAGATACCAACAGTCAACTCTGGTCAAACCGGTTGGTTGACTGGAGTGATTGCTGGCCCAAACATCTCCACAACTGCATGCTGGCTATTGGAGAGGAACTTCTCAGGGTTGACGGCAAGCTTGATCTGGTAGACCATAACATGGCCAAGAAAAGGTCCATGGAAATGCGTGTGGATTATTATGAAACTGGTTATGAAACCTTTAGGATTAGGAATAAATACAGGGTTGTAGGCGAAATCATGGCCCAAATCGGTAATTTCAAAAGCTTAAACCAAGTCGAGAACATAATTAGTGGCAAATTAACTGAGTGTGGTCTTGATTACCAAGAGCAGGATAAAAACACCGAGGGGCTTAACTTCAATACACTTCTCAGAAAGGGTTTTGTCTATCCATTAGACGATCTGTATATCAAGGATTATTACTGTCCAATTCCTACCCTGCAGTCCTACGCAGTTGCCTGTACCGGTTCTAACCTGCATACCGTAGCCTATGGTGGCCAGGAGAGGAGCATAAAACCCCTTATTCTGAGAGGGTTTGATATAAATGGACAGGATGCCTGGGGAAGAACCCCTCTTCACATAGCTGCCGAGAACAATTGGGACCGGGTTGTTGCTGTCCTTCTTCAGGAAGGTGCAGATCCGGAAATCCGTGACCACCAAGGCAATCGACCTATGGAACGTGCCCGGGAGGATTCCACCTCCTACCTTCATCTTGCCAGGGCATCTGTTGCCATTGAGGACTATAAAAATCCTGACGGTCAATCTCCTGACCCCAATTAATTGTCAATCTCATCAAGCCCCAAAATGTAGGCTTTGCATTGAAACACTAAATTTCCTTGATTGCAAGTACAAGGGGAATCCAGAATCCATTCCACCCCTGTTTCCTTGCCGTTCCAAGCACACTTCTCAGGATAGCGAAGTTCCGTGTTCCTCCCTTGGTCCTGAAATTCCCGGAGATTTTCTGCTTGAGTTTCTACGGCCTGAGATCGCGCTCATCCAAGTCTAACGGCGAATTCGCATGATATGGGAGTTCAAGACCTCAAAGTGTAAAAAACCGGAGGTTCCTGTTAAATTGTCAATCAAGTAAACTCATCCTAAAGCTTATAGGTACGTAAGTTCTTCTAAAGATCCTTCTCGGTAAAAGGGTAATCGGTCTGATTCAGATTCTTGATCAAGATATGAAATTACAAATTTTATCACATTTCGGGTTATGGCAGGAATATCAAGAGTCAGTGCTTCCTCAAACCCAAACCACTTCAAATCTGATAGCTCACCGGAAGCGTTCCTGAAATTGCTGAATTGGTTGGAATCAAATTGATCATTTAACCTGATGAGAAAAAACCTTGTATCAAACCTTCTTGGCATTCCAGGAGGTGTGATAGCCCTCAAAATAAATGTCATGGAGTGATCTTGTAAATCACCTTTTTGTACCTGTAATCCGGTTTCCTCATTCAGCTCACGTAGAGCACAATTAAGTAATGGTTTTCCCAACTTGGGATCAGCAAGTAAGGACAGTTTTGCAAAATTTATTACCTGATTACTTGTGGAGAAAGTTGTCCTAAAGTCGGTTGGTTCCAGGGAACCGCCAGGGAATACATACATGCTGGGCATAAATACGGCATTTGGGCCTCTTTTTCCCATAAGGATTTTTGGCGTATCCAAATCAGGTCGGTGCAAAATAACACTTGCAGCATCCTTGATTTCCTGATGTGAAATCATAGTCCTGGTAAAGAGAAAAGGGCTTGAGGAATGTATTCCCAGCAATCAGGGTATAGACCGCAGGTAGTTTTATCCATAACTACCATCCCCCCATCGTCCGAAGAAGTCGATATCTTCAATCTCCAAATTCCCATAAATCAAAACAGCACAAACAATTAACCATACTATTGTTGTTAATACGGTCGTCCAAAGTGCCTTGGCTTTAAGCTTGGCGTCAGCAGGAGCTGAGAGTGGAGTTCCCAATTCAACTTTACCCTCCTCCTTTTGGGTTTTTATCCGTCTGGGGAGAAATATGAAAAAACACAATGCCCATAAAATTGCGTACAGAACCACAGCACCAGCGACGGACATTGCCTAACCTTCTTCAAACTCGACCAAGGTACCAAGACAATCCTTTGGATGAAGAAATATTACAGGCTTGCCGTGGGCCCCTATTTTGGGAGGGCCAAGGACTCTCAAGCCCTCATCTCCAACCTTGGATAAAGATTTTTCAACATCATCAACTTCCAGGCAGAAATGATGGATCCCTCCAGAGGGATTTTTTTCCAGGAATGGAGCGATAGGACTATTGTGACCAAGTGGTTCCAAAAGTTCAATTTTCGTATTTGGTAATTCAACAAAAACTACCGTCACACCGTGTTCGGGTATGGAGGTGGGTTCTGATACTTGGCCGCCAAAAACATCTCTGTATAATTTAGTGGCTTTTTTGAGGTCCGGAACGGCGATAGCAATATGGTTTAACACCCCAATCATTTTGCTCCACCGGTTTTCTTTTCAATTAATTTTAACGCTAGTTCCATATTTACATCCCCAGGCTTAATACTCTTGGGTATTGAGACATTGATCCTGTTCCACTTTATATATGGCCCGTAGCGTCCATTTCTTACTTCCACTGTTCCCTTTTTGCTTGGGTGTTCCCCAAGGTTAATCGTGGTTGATTTATTCGCCTTGAGACTAACAAGTTCTATGGCATTTTCCAGCGTGAGAGTCTTTGGATCCGTGGATTTTGGGAGTGAGGCATTTACTCCATTCCATTTCAGGTAGGGTCCAAATCTTCCTGAATGCAAACTGATTCCTCCGCCATCTGGATGCTGTCCCAGAATACCGGATCCCGAATCAGTTGGTCCAGACAATATACTCACTGCCCGGTTAATTCCGATTGTAAATACCTCGTTCGGATTTTCGTCATCCAAATTGGTATATTTACCTTCATATTTCAGGTAGGGACCCAAAGGTCCAATACCTGCAGAAATTTCTTTCCCACTCTCTGGATGCAGACCTACCGTTCTAGGTAAGGCAAACAATTTTAGTGCAAGATCAAGGTTTAAATCATCCTCCTTGATATTTTTTGGAATTCCTGCTCTTTTGGGCTTTTTCTTCGTTTTCGTTTCTTCCTGAATTTCAAAAAATTTTCCATACCGGCCAGATTTTAAAAGGATCATTTTTCCAGTTTCAGGATCCGTTCCGATTTCGTTAGACCTTGGCACAAAACCAGTCTTGCCATATTCAAATGGTTGTATATACCTACATTTCGTACAAGAAAAGAAGGGCTCGGTATTCTTAAACACCTTTAATTCAAGTTTACCATCTTTACAGTCGGGGTTCGGACAATTCAAAATACGCTCAGAGTCTGATCCGTTGGCCAGAATTTGAGGAATCACAACCTCGGCGACACTATCAATTACATGTTTAATTTCTTGGTTGTTAACACGTTCAACTTTGGGATAAAAGTCCTCCCAAAAGTTTCCCAACACAATATCTTTGTTCTGTCTTCCTCCTGACACCTCGTCGAGCTGGTCCTCCATTTCTGCAGTAAAACCATATTCAACATATTTTGGGAAGTAGGTTTGCAAAAAGGCAACAACCACTCTTCCGGATGCTGTCGGCTGCAGTTTGTTTGATTTAGGGACGGGCGTCACGTATCCCCTGTTTGTCAAGGTTGCTATAATTGTTGAATAGGTGGAAGGTCTTCCGATTCCATAATCCACCATTGCCTTTACAAGAGATGCTTCTGAGTATCTGCCTGGTGGTTGGGTGGTATTTTTACTAACCGATGTTTTTCTCAAATTGATTTTTTCGCCTTTGGATAAAGGGGGCAAATCGGTATTGATAAAACTTTCTTCCTTATCCGAAGTTTTTGCGGCTTCACTACGGCTTTCTTCGTAAATTTTCTTGAAACCATCAAAAAGTTGAACTTTTCCCGAGGCTGATAATTCAAGGCCAGGATCTTCTGATTTTATCAGTACCCGAGTATTTTTTACGAGATTGGAAGACATTTGGGTGGCAAGCGTCCTTTTCCAAATGAGTTCGTACAATTTTACTTCCAATTGGGTGAGGGAAACTCCCTTGGCAAGCAAATCCTGAGCCTTGTGATTAAGTCGGGTTGGTCGAATACATTCATGAGCCTCCTGGGCATTTTTTGCTTTTTGTTTGTAAACCCTTTCCCTGGATGCAAGATACTTGTTACCAAATAACTGGGTAATCGCCGTACGACATTCCCTTACGGCACCAGGGGCCATGTCAATAGCGTCTGTTCGCATATATGTTATATGCCCTGCCTCATACAGTTTTTGGGCCAATCGCATGGTTTCCGTAGATTTTAGTCTTAGTTTTCTATTTGCTTCCTGCTGCAGGGTTGCGGTTGTAAATGGGGGTGGGGGGTTCAATGCCGAATCCTTGCTACTGACTGATTCAATTTCATAATGTTTAAGATCTTGAAGGACCTTTTCAGCCTCCAAGGCGCTTTCCGAACTGTCGAAACCTGCTTTTCCTAATTTTTTACCCTTAAAAACTGTTAGGTTGGCTTGAAATTGTTTATTCTCCGAATTCTCCAAAGTAGCTGAAATCGTCCAGTAGTCCCTGCTTTGGAATTGTTCTATTTTTTGTTCCCGTTCTGATACCAACCTCAGGCATACTGATTGAACCCTTCCAGCAGAGGACCCACAAGGTAATTTTTTCCAGAGAATGGGCGATAGGTTGAAACCTACCAGAAAGTCCAAAGTTCTTCTTGCAAGATAGGCATCAACCAAATGCATATCGATTTGCCTTGGCTCTTTTAAAGCTGACTGAACGCTCTCTTTGGTTATGGACGTAAAGGAGATACGATTTCGTTGACCTGTCGAAATTTCCTTGAATTTGGTTTTTAGTATTTCTTCCAGATGCCAGCTTATTGCTTCACCCTCCCGGTCAGGGTCAGTAGCTAAAATGAGATTTGGATCAGACTTTAGAGCTGCAATTATGTCATTGATACGACGCCTGGCACCTGGATTTATTTCCCAAATGGGTTTAAAGTTATTATCGGGGTCAACCGCTTCCTTTTTTGGTTTAAAGTCCCTTATGTGCCCGTATGAAGCTAATACCTTAAAATCACTTCCCAGGTATTTTTCAATTGTCTTGGCCTTGGCAGGGGATTCCACCACAACTACTGGCATAATTTCTCCGACTGGTTCACGAACCCTTCCCTATCGTAATAAACGTCATAAATCGGTTAAATCAATAAGTTATTATCAACAAGAAAAAGTACTGCAACTGATTAATGTTAAGTAAGATAATTTGGTGGGATTGCACTACCAAAATGGTAATCCCAAAAGTTTGTTGTGGATAAATTGATAAAGGCTCAATTAAAAAATACAATAAGAATTAATTTTGATAGGAAAGGTCTGATATGCCAAATCATGGTTATGAAAAGGGGGAATTGAATCTTCCTTTTGTCGGAATTTGTACTTTTGGAAAATATCCGTACCAGCAGGAAATTTCCGATAAGGAATACGACCTTGCATTTATTGGAGCTCCTTTTGATATGGGAACTCAGTGGCGGTCAGGTACCAGATTTGGTCCCAGATCGGTAAGAGAGGCTTCCACCCTCTTTTCATTCGGACATGCCGGTGCCTATGACCACGAGGATAAACAAACATACCTTGATCCCACCAAGGTCAAGATTGTCGACTTGGGAGATGCAGATATAATCCATACCGATACAATCACAAGCCACAAAAACATAGAAAAAATTGTAAGGTATGCCCTTGATAAAGGTGCTATTCCCGTGACGGTAGGTGGTGATCACTCAATCAATATACCTTGTATCCGTGCCTTCGGTGACCAGATGCCCATGCATTTAATCCAGATTGATGCTCATTTGGATTTTGTTGACGAACGGCATGGTGTCAGATACGGGCATGGCAATCCCATGAGAAGAGCGGTTGAGCATGAATTTATCACCGGGTTAACGCAGATAGGCATCCGAAACGTATCATCCACTGCACGGGAAGGTTATGAGGAAGCCCTGAAAATGGGCTCAGAGATAATTTCTGTACGGCAAGCCAGAACAATGGGCAATGATGGCCTCCTTGCAAGAATCCCTGAAAAAACCAACTATTATGTAACCATAGATATTGATGCATTTGATCCTTCCATTGCTCCCGGAACAGGTACACCAAGTCATGGGGGATTCCTTTATTACGAGGTACTGGAGTTTCTTGACGGATTAACCAAAAGAGGAAAGGTCTGTGGAGTTGATCTTGTTGAGGTAGCACCAGATTATGATCCAACTGGGTCGACTTCCATCCTGGCAGCACAAATCCTTATGAATTTTATTGGAAGAATTTTACACAATCGTTGATGAATCGATTACCGGGATTCACTGGTTTTTATTTTGGAAGGCCTCTTCAAGGGCAGATATATCAATTTTATGCATTTCCAGTATCTTGTTGAAGACCCTACCAGCAGCTTCCCGGTCTGAATGGTTAAGAAGTTCAGTAAGTCTTCTGGGTGTAATTTGCCAAGACACGCCATAGCGGTCTTCCAACCAGCCACACATGCTTTCCTTGCCACCATCGGCAATAAGTGCTTCCCATAGTCGGTCAGTTTCACGCTGGTCCTCAGTGGTTTCTGAAATTGAAACCGCTGGAGTCAGTTTGAACTCACTACCACCATTGATAATCATAAAACTGCTATCACCCAGAGTGAATTCTATAACAATGGGAGGTTGATCAGAATCTGGGCTATAGGATGATGTGATCCTACTTCCTGGAATAAGCGAAACGTAGAACTTTGCTGCTTCCTCACCGTTATTCGGAAACCAAAGACAAGTACGAACTTTCGAATCAATTTGCAATGAGAACACCTTTAGAGGAAACAAAATTGGGTCAGGTACCCCCTCCACCGATTGTCAATCCACCGATCAGTATGGATGGTTGCCCGACGCAAACCGGAACCCATTGCCCATCCTTGCCACAGGTTCCAATACCTGGGTCAAGAGACATATCATTCCCGATTGCCTTAATCTTTTTTAGAACAGAAGGACCATCACCAATCAGTGTTGCATTTTTAATAGGTTCTTTTCTTTGGCCATTCCTGACCCTGTAAGCCTCAACGCATGAAAAAACAAATTTGCCACTCGTTATATCAACCTGACCACCACCAAAACCAACCGCGTGAATGCCATCCTCAAGGTCTGCAACGAAGTCTTCAGGTTTATCGTTGCCAGATAGCATATAGGTATTGGTCATGCGAGGCATGGGGGTATGGGCATAGGATTGTCTGCGACCATTTCCAGTCGAGTTTGTACCCATCAGCCTACCATTTTGTCTGTCCTGCATGTACCCCACAAGTATACCATCTTCAATTAAGGTTGTGGCCTGGCTTGGGGTTCCTTCGTCATCAATTGAAATCGACCCTCTCTTGTCGGGTATAGTTCCATCATCAAGAACAGTTACGCCCTTGGAAGCAATTCTTTTACCCATCAGCCCTGCAAAGGCAGAAGTCTTTTTTCGATTGAAATCACCTTCCAATCCATGACCAATTGCTTCATGCAGAAGTATACCGGGCCATCCAGGACTCAACACAACATCCCTGATTCCAGCAGGAGCAATTTGGGCTTCAAGATTCACGTTGGCTATTCTGTAGGCTTCATCAACCAGTGATTTCCATGTATCTGGGTCGATAAGGGTTTGAGCAATAAACCGCCCGCCTTGACCGGTAAACCCGGTTTCTCGGTGCCCTCCTGATTCGACGATTACAGATATTCCCAATCTTGACATTGGTCGGCTGTCTCGGACCAGATTTCCCTCTGGAGTGAGGATTTCAATTTCCTGAAAGGAGGTACCCAAGCTTACTGACACCTGAACAACGTTTCGACTTATGTCACGAGCATACGAATCTATTTCTTTAAGCAAGGCTACCTTCTCGGCAAATCCATTGGCTTCAAGGGGACTTGTGTCGCCATAAAGTTTTTTGTTTGTGGGTTTTGGAGCCTTATCCAGATGTCCCTGCCCATCGTGGGTTACAACCTTGAGTGAATCAGCCGCATTTTCCAGAGCCTTTCTGGTTAATTCATTTGAATGGGAGTATCCTGTGGTAGTACCGTTTACAACTCGTAATCCAAATCCTTCAACTGAGTTGTACCCGGCCTCCTTAATCCTTCCATCATCCAAAACCAGTGATTCACCCTTGGACCGCTCCAGAAAAAGCTCTCCGTCATCACCTCCCTGGACAACAGACTGAAGCAATTTCAGTGATTGGTGGTAATCCAGATTGGTTTCGAATGGTCGGAAAGGTAAATTCAAGGCTGCCTGAAAAATTTCTGAAATTTAATTTAAAATATAATTCTGTAGTTTATATAATGCTCAAAGGTAAAGAATTTGTGATTACCACTAACTAATTTATTATCCTCAGTTGCATTTTTGAGATTATTGGTAGGATTTATTTTTAAGGATTTCCTGATGAACCTTTTGAAAAGACTTGAGTTTTATCTTTTCGGCTTTTTTGCATATGGTCTTACAAAACCAGCCTTGGCTGTTGATGTTGACCAGGAACTGGAAATTATTGGGGTGCCGATTCCGGATGGTATTAATTTCCAGCCCTCAGTAACCGAGGTGGCTAGAGATGCAATTTGGCTGGATAACATACTTTTGGTTCTTTGTACTCTTATCGTGGTTTTTGTCCTGGGGCTGCTTTTATATGTGATTGTCAGATTTAATGCTTCAAGCAATAAGACTCCTTCCCAGGTAACCCACAATACTCCCATCGAAATTATCTGGACCGTAATTCCAATAGTAATTTTGGTGGCCATCGGGATTGTATCGCTGCCAATCCTCTTCAAGCAACAGACCATTCCCGAGGGAGATGTTACTATCAAAGCAACAGGTAACCAATGGTATTGGACATATGATTACATGGATCATAATTTCTCCTTTGACAGTTTTATGCTTGATAAAACAGCTCTTGAAAATTACGGCTATACCCGAGATGAGTTTATGTTGGCTACAGACCAACCGGTTGTGATTCCAGTTAATAAAACCGTGGTTGTTTATGTGACGGCATCAGATGTCATTCATGCCTGGACCGTACCGGCATTTGGGGTTAAGCAGGATGGTGTTCCTGGCCGGTTGGCAGGTTTATGGTTCAAGGCTGAAAAGGAAGGGATCTACTTTGGCCAGTGTTCTGAACTATGCGGAAAAGATCATACCTACATGCCTATAACGGTAAAGGTGGTGAGCCAGGAAACCTATGATGACTGGATCCAGAGAGCGATAACAGAATTTGCAGAAGTGAAGGAAAATGAAGAGATCCTTTACGCTTCTATTCCCTGAGTTGAACAGCATTTTTTGAACATTGATATTTGAAAATCTCTTCAGTGACTCTGATTTGGTAAATTAGACGAATGAGTGAAACAGTTGTAATTCCCAAATCCCATGAGGTCAGAATCAGTGAGGTCCTTGCCCTTTTGAAACCAAGGGTGATGTCGCTTGTAATTTTCACCTCATTCATCGGCATGATCATTGCTCCCGGAGGTATCCATCCCGTCCTGGCATTTGCTTCGTTGATTTTCATTGCCTTGGGTGCTGGCGGATCAGGTGCTCTGAACATGTGGTGGGACGAAGATATTGACCGGATGATGAAAAGGACCAGAAACCGTCCAATCCCTGCCGGTGTTGTTTCGTCAGAAGATGCTTGGCTATTGGGCCTCTGGTGTTCAGGGTTTGCAGTATTCATGTTGGGTCTAACTGCCAATTTTCTGGCGGCTGGCATCTTAGCCTTCACCATTTTCTTCTATGTGGTTGTCTATACCATGTTTCTGAAAAGAAGAACCTCCCAGAACATAGTGATTGGCGGAGCTGCAGGTGCTTTCCCTCCCTTGATCGGATGGGCGGTTGTCACCAATGGGATCGCAATTGAGCCAATTTTACTTTTCCTTCTGATCTTTTTGTGGACACCCCCACATTTTTGGTCTTTGGCCTTGGTCACCAAAGAAGATTATACTTTGGCCAAGGTCCCCATGTTAACAGTAACCAAAGGCGAAGAGGTAACCAGAAAAAACATATTCTGGTACTCCCTTTCCCTGGTTCCGATAGGATTGATGATCGCCTTTAGTTCCATTGGGGGGCCATTGACTCTGGTACTGGTTTTCTTACTGAATACATTGCTGGTACTGGGTTCATATCGGGTTCTGGTAAGGGACACCGAAACTTCCCAAGGGGATAATTATCATAAGGAAAAAGAATTATTCAAGTTATCCATTTGGTATCTTTTTGTGTTGTTTGCCGGATTAGGTGTGGAATCCATGCTCCAAACGTTTTACCACCCATTTCTCGTTTGGCCGGAGTTGTTATGATGGTCATTTCGAAAGAACATGAATTACATTCCAGGAGGAGATCAAGAAATCTTTTCGTTTTACTTGCCTTGGTAGCATTTGTGTTTTTGGTATTCGCAATAACGATTGCCAAACTTCAAAACGGACAGCTCCTGGAGGGATTTGATCATTCCTACAGGTCTACATTACTGAAGGTAGAGGAATAATGACCACCAAACAAAACCGAAAAACATTGTGGAAACTGGTTGGGGTGATTGGCTTCATGGGGTTGTTGGTCATTGTTTCCGTACCATTGTATGATTGGTTTTGCCGGGTTACCGGGTTTGGAGGAACACCTCTTCAGGCCAATGTCAATCAGGGTGAAGTGTTGAAACAAACAATCAATGTAAGGTTTGACGCATCACTGGAACGAAATATGCCCTGGGATTTCAAAGCAGCTGAGAATCTGGTGACAGTAAATCTGGGTGAAAGCAAGACCATGAATTATGTGGCCCATAATCCCACGGATGAAACAATTACCGGTTCGGCAACGTTCAATGTTTTTCCCTTTACGAGTGGTGAATATTTTGTAAAATTGCAGTGTTTTTGCTTTATGGAGCAAGAATTGGCACCTGGGGAAAGTAAAGAGATGCCGGTAGTATTTTATGTCGATCCGGAAATCCTTAATGATCCGGAAACCAAAAATTTGGAAAGTATCACACTTTCATATACATTTCACAAAGTCGAGGATAAATCCTCTACCTAATTTAGTCGGGAATGAAATAACATGGAACACGCTAAAGAACATGACTATCACATAATCGAACCTTCCGTCTGGCCATTTTTAGGTGCCGTCGGTGGTTTCATAATGTTGTTGGGTGCAGTACTTTTTTTCCATGATAACGGTCCATGGATCATGATGATCGGTATGGTTCTGATAGCCTATGTCATGATTGCCTGGTGGGGTGATGTCATAAGGGAGGCACAGACAGGAGATCACACACCAACTGTTAGAATTGGGTTGAGGTATGGCTTTATCCTATTCGTCATGTCTGAAATAATGTTTTTTGCAGCCTGGTTCTGGAATTTCTTCAAACATGCCATGTACCCGATGGAAGAGGGTTCAGGAGGTGTTTGGCCACCGGTTGGCATTGAAACATTCGATCCCTGGCATCTTCCCTTGATCAATACATTGATTTTACTTCTTTCGGGTGCTGCCGCTACATGGGCTCATCATGCCATTGCCCATGAGAATAACCGCAAGGATTTGGTTTGGGGGTTGGTCTATGCCATAATTTTGGGTGTTGCCTTCACAGCTTTTCAGGCCTATGAATATAGTCATGCTGCCTTTTCCTACTCTGGCAACATATATGGGGCAACCTTCTTTATGGCTACCGGTTTCCATGGTGCTCACGTCATTATTGGTACGGCATTCCTGCTGGTTTGTTTGTTCAGGGCACTGAAGGGTCATTTCACACCTGAAGCCCATATCGGTTTTGAAACGGCAGCCTGGTATTGGCATTTTGTTGATGTTGTTTGGCTGTTCTTGTTCGTAGCCGTCTATATATGGGGTGGTTAGGAATTTCGATCTGGTCTGCACCTGATAAACGCCACTGTTTGGGATACACAATCGTGGTACCCGATGCCATTCGTTTCTAATCCAGGCAGGTATATATTTCCTCTTTTATTTGGCTTTTTCGGGGGTATAGTATTAATTAGTTTAGGAGTATGGCAAGTACAGCGTCTGGAGTGGAAAAGGGCTATCCTCAACGAAATTGAAATCAAGGTTCATTCCGACCATGTATCCCTCCCAATTTATACCGATGAAGAAAATGATAATTTTCTACCTGTTTACATAAAGGGTAAGGTAGGAGAACAGTCCCTTTACTATTTAACCAGTCGGCGAAGTTGGGGACCAGGCTATCGGGTCATATCTCCTTTCGAAATGGAGAACAGGACAATATTATTGGATCGTGGATTTATACCCACACAACTAAAGGAAACCCATACCAATCCAATGTTTGCGGAAGTTGAAGGAAATCTGCTTTGGCCAGATGAGTGGGACAGTTTATTTACACCTGAACCAGAGAACGATATTTGGTTTGCACGAGAATTGGAGAGAATGTCGATGGTCCTTGAGACAGAACCACTGATGGTCGTGGCGGGATCAACGACCAATGAAGATCCTGACATTACTCCTTGGCCTGTAACTACTGAGGGGATTCCCAATGATCATCTGCAATATGCGATAACCTGGTTTAGTTTGGCCATAATCTGGATTGTTTTAACAGCCTATTGGATTTTAAGGATTGCCAGAAGCCCATGGTCCCAAGATAGAGGTTAATTTTTGAAGTGAAATATATTTCAACCAGAGGAAAATCGCCATCACTTGACTTTGAGGGTGTTTTGTTATCAGGTCTTGCCCCTGATGGGGGACTATACGTCCCTGAATATTGGCCCAAAATGGACCACAAACAAATGGAGAGTCTAAGAGGGTCCACCTACATTGAGACTGCTTTTACCATAATTAAGCCTTTTACAGGTTCAACTTTTTCGGATGAAACCCTTTTGAGCTTGCTCAAGGAGGCTTATGAAAATATTAACCATGAAGCCAAATGTCCCCTGGTTCAGTTGGGCGACAATCTTTTCCTTTGTGAACTATTTCATGGACCTACCCTGGCCTTCAAGGATTTTGCGCTCCAACTTGTGAGCAGGATGTTTGATAATGTCCTTGCCCGACTGCACAAGCGATGTGTGATTATAGGTGCAACCAGTGGAGATACAGGTTCTTCAGCCATTGAGGCCTTTAAGGGACTAGATGCTGTTGATGTTTTCATTATATATCCCAAGGGGAAAGTTTCTGAGATTCAGCGAAAGCAGATGACTACACCCTCCGAAAGCAATGTCCAGGCCATTGAGATAGAAGGAAATTTTGACGATTGCCAGGCGTTAGTCAAGCAACTTTTCGGTGATGCTTCTTTCAGAGAAAGTGTCAATTTGGCAGCCATTAATTCAATAAACTGGGCCAGAATAGTGGCCCAGATTGTTTATTACTTTTACTCGGCTATCGCCATGGGAGCACCTCAAAGGGAAATGACATTCGTAGTTCCCACCGGGAATTTTGGAGATGTGTATGCCGGCTACTGTGCCAAATTGATGGGATTACCCATAAAAGAGCTAGCCATCGCAACTAATCAAAACGATATCTTGTTTCGTACTCTAAATTCCGGACAATATCGATTGGAAGAGGTTGTACCTTCCATAAGCCCTTCCATGGATATTCAGGTGAGCTCCAACTTTGAACGGGTTTTGTTTGATGCTGGCAATAGGAACAGTCAGGCTATTGTTGAAAAGATGCTGGCTTTGCAACAGGGTTGTTTTGATCTAACGAAAGAAGAGCAGACCTATCTTGAAGGTCATTTTATTGCTGGGCGATGTTCCGAAGATGAAACCCGAGAAGAAATTTTAAACACATATAAGGGGTCGGGACAAATAATCTGCCCTCATACAGCGGTCGGAGTAAAAATAGCCAGAACTCTCAATCGAAAATCAGGGGAGGTGGTTATTTCCCTTGCTACTGCCCATCCTGCCAAATTTCCAGATGCTGTCCGGGAAGCTTGTGGTGTAAATCCAACCCTACCAGAATTTCTGGCAAAAAAGATTGATCGGCCCGAAAGAATTGTGGAAATGGATAATTCAGTAGATAAACTTAAAAACTATATTCTTACAAGGAGCCACAAATGAAGGCACGCCTGACCACCCTGTCAAACGGTTTCCGAGTTGCCAGCGACCATATGCCAGGGTTAAGGTCTTCAGCCCTCGCAATTTATGTCCTGGCTGGGAGCAGAAATGAAAGGGAAGACCAGAATGGAGTGGCCCATTTTCTTGAACATATGGCTTTCAAGGGCACCAAGACGAGGACAGCCATTCAGATTGCCCAGTCGATTGAAGATGTAGGAGGATTTCTTAATGCCTATACCAGTCAAGACAGGACAGCTTATTTCATCAGGGTACTGAAGGAGGATGTCCCTTTTGGTATTGAACTACTGGCAGATATTTTATTGAATTCTGTCTACAATTCTGGTGAATTGGAAAAAGAACGGAATGTAATCCTTAATGAAATCAGACAATACAAGGATTACCCAGAAGAAATGGTTTTCGAGGGTTTACAAAGAACCATATATCCACAACATCCTCTCGGAAGGCCAATTTTGGGTTCTTCCGAACTGGTGGGGTCTTATCAAAGAAATAATCTCCTTGAGTTTGTTGAAAAATTTTATCTTCCCCAAAATATGATTTTGTCTGCTGCAGGGGCAGTTGATCATGATGCAATAGTCGACATGGCTGAGAAATATTTTGGACACCTCAAGCAAGAATCTACAGAAACCTTTATAACAAGTAATTACCAGAATGGTGAATACAGGGAAGAGAAAGAAATTGAACAGGTGCAATTGATTTTGGCCTGTGAATCTCCACCAATTAACCACGACCTTGAGGCTGCCACCAATATTTATACACGTGTTTTGGGAGGAGGTTCATCTTCTCGACTTTTTGTTGAAGCCAGGGAGAAAAGGGGATTATGCTATTCCATCTCTTCCCAGGTGAATACCCAACCGGATACAGGTTTGTTCGTGGTCCATTCCTCAACCGGTGCAAATGAAATTGAAGAACTATGCTATTGCTGTGCCCGTGAAATCGCCCGCTTACAAAGTGATATTGAGGAAGCAGAAGTAAACAGGGCCAAGGCCCAGATCAAATCGGCAATTTTAATGGGATTTGAAAATCCTTCCAATCGGGTGGAAAGGATGGGACACATGCTTCATCATTTTGGCAAAATCCTAACCATTGATGAAACAATCGAAAAATATGAAAACGTTACTGTGGGAAAAGTTCAGGAAGCATCAAATTATCTGTTGGATGGTCAGGAATTTAGTTTGGCTCTTTTTGGTCCCATAGGTAATGCCCCTTCAAGAAAAGATATTATTGGCAAGTTTAAATCGTGATTTTATTCAACACGGGCAGTCCGCAGCTTTATACAGAACGTTTGACCCTAAGACCTCCACAGAACAAGGATCATGAGGAGTGGGCCCGCTTAAGGGAAACCAGCCAGAATTTCCTTAAACCATGGGAACCGTTATGGGAAGAGGACCATCTGTCCCGATCTTCATTTTATAATAGGGTAAAATGGGCTAGAAAATCAATCGTATCCCAAACGGCCTTTCCCTTCATTCTTTTTAAGGAAAATATAATCATTGGTGCTATAACCCTAGATCATGTCAGAGGAGCACCATCCCGATCAGGCATAGTTGGGTTTTGGGTAGGTAAGGAATATGCCCGAAAGGGCTATATGAGAGAGGCTTTGGAGGCGGTTGTTCATTTTGCCTTCGAGGAAATCAATATCAGTCGCATTGAAGCTTCCTGCCTCCCTACCAATAAGGCTTCAAGAGGATTACTTGAGGTGTCTGGTTTCAAATATGAAGGAATAGCCCAAAGTTACCTTGAGATTGCCGGTAAGTGGCAAAATCATGTGATTTATGCCAATCTCAGGAGTGATAGACGGGGTACAGCGATTTAGATGGCTAATCCTTTACAGGAAAATGTTGGTAAATTAAAAGATAGACTGAATCCTCAACTTTTTTCTGAATTTACTGATCGTTACCAATCAGAACCAAGGGGACTGTTTACATGTACCGATGGTATCCTGCTTGTACCCACAACGACCCGGGAAGTTGCCGAAATTGTTAAACAGTGCAATACTTTGGAAATACCTGTAATTCCGTTCGGGGGTGGTACTGGTCTGGTAGGTGGACAGATTTATTCCGGGCCTAAAGTTCCTGCTGTCGTAAGCCTCCACAAATTGAATTCGATCAGGGATATTTCACCAGTTGACCAAACTGTTACAGTCGAAGCTGGTTGTGTGCTCCAAAGTCTTCAGGAGGAAGTTGACAGAACCAATCATTTATTTCCTCTTTCCATTGCTTCAAAGGGGTCATGCCAAATTGGAGGAAATCTGGCAACCAACGCAGGTGGAGTCCATGTCATTCGTTACGGAAACACCAGAGATCTTTGTCTTGGTATAGAAGTAGTTCTTCCAGACGGTTTGGTAATAAACAACCTGAACATGTTGCGTAAGGACAATCATGGGTTGGATTTAAAGAATCTGATGATAGGTTCGGAAGGTGCATTAGGTATAATTACTGCAGCAACCATGAGGATTTTTCCAAAGCCGATAGAGGAGGCTGCAGCGATCCTCAGTGTCCCAGACCTGACAAGGGCAATCAAATTATTGAGTTTTTTCAAGGAGAATTTCGGGGGGCTGATATCAGCCTTTGAGTTGATCAGCGATACAAGTTTTCAATTTGTGAGGGAAACGGGTTTGGTTTCAAACCTCCCTTTCCAGAAAATACCCAGGTGGGCGGTTTTGGTTGATTTGGGTTCTGAATTTAAATTAAATCTGGATGATAGGCTGTTGGAAGTATCAAGTCAGGCCCTGGAAAGGAATTTGATTATAGATGGTGTTTTTGCCCATTCGGAAAAACAGAGATTGGACTTCTGGATCCTTCGTGAACTAATCCCGGAGGCCAATCGCATCATTGGAGCTCTGGTCTCCAACGACATTTCCGTTCCCATTTCAATGATTCCAGCCTTTGTCGAAAAAGCCAATGCTGAAATTGCCAAAATTGGTGAGTATACATCCAATTGCTTTGGCCATATAGGGGATGGGAATCTTCACTATAATGTATTTGATCGAGGGGTCAGTAAAAGCAATTCAAGGCACAAAAAAATTAATCTGATCAGGGAGACCATCCTTTCTATTGTGGATGACTTGGGAGGTTCAACTTCTGCAGAGCATGGTACAGGTCGGTTAAAGGTAGAAGAATTGAATAAATATAGGGGTAAGAACTATATTGAAACAATTGGAAAGATAAAGCAGGCACTTGATCCAAAGGGAATTATGAACCCAGGTGTGTTGATAAAATCTCTGGATTAGGTTTTTTCTCACTGTTCTGAGCTAGATACCAGTAGTCTTAGGTGTTGAATTTGTGGCTCTTCGTCCAAAATGGTGGGTAACTCACCTGTTTACTCCCTCTGGATATAAGTCCAGACCTCCCAAATGGAAGTATATGTCGGTAATGAACCGTTTCTTGTTCGATATCCTCAACTCTTCACCTAAATGCCGATATGAGACTGTGAAAGTATTCAAACGAATTCTTCAAAAGGTCATTTGTACACCAAGAAAATTCGCCTTTGGGCTGTTTTTTGCAAACGAAAGTCCCAAAAACAACAAATATATGTCTCGGAAGGACACCTTAGCTAGGTAAATAACAGTTAAAAGTGACTTCCTGCCTTAGGCACTAAAATACTTTCACAGTCTCATATCGGCATTTTCGTTTTTATGCCCACAAATTTTTTATGCCGACAAATGACTCGATATCCCCTTAAATAGGGAATTCAATCCTTGATTTGTCGGCATAAAACTAAAAAGGGCCATCCCTTAATTAACCTCATATAACCCTCTTTATTTAACTTTTAATGAGAGGTTGTATTTATGAGTAAATATAAAAACACATCGTTATCAAACACCTTCTGGATGGAGAGTATATTGGTGATTTCCTGAACTCCCTGACACAAAAGGGATATGCCCAAAGAACAATTAAGCTATATCGCTACTATTCTGCTCGACTTTGTGCCCATGCAAGAGCCATTGGCATAGGTCAAGAAGATATGGATGCTGAACTTTTCTGTAATTTTGCTTGTACCTGCCCTGGAACAGGAACCAATCACGGAATACATGCTGTTCAGAACCGCCCTTCGGATCACCGAATACCTGATTGATGATGGTCTCATAACACCCCCTGCAGTTACCCCGGAGATTGAAGGGTCCCCAGAACAATTGATACGGGAATTTGATAACTGGCTCAGTCATAATCAAGGATTGTCCGAGACAACGAGAATCTTTTACCGCAGTGCATTCCAACTTTTTCTGGATTATATTTGTACCACCTTTGGCGGTGTAGGTGCTTTGTCCTCTCTCACACTCGGTACCATCTATGAATTCCTTGACGATCATAGTGGCAAGAATGGTTGGTGGGTTTCATTTATTCGGAACATCTTGCGGTTTCTGTTCTGGAGTGGCAGGACATCAAGGGATCTCAGTTCGGCCATTCCACCTGTAGCCGCCAGACGTCATAAAAACGTAATCCGTCATGTTGATCCTGAGACTGTAGGAAAACTTCTGGCTGTCATTCGTGGCGACACTCCCCTTTCCTTGCGTGATTATGCGGCTCTGTTGCTGATGGTACGTCTGGGCTTGAGAGTTGAGGAAGTTGTTGCCATGAGACTCGGTGATATCGATTGGGCGATAGGTCGGGTTTTGATTCGTGGTGTTATTTATCATCAGACGGAGACGCGTTCGGAGGGTCATCTTATGATCAGTGTTTTGGCCTATCAGGCTGTTCAGCTTTTGAGGACCCTTCTGAAAAGCCGGGACGTGAACGACAGTTGGCACTCGTTGCGTAAGAGTTTGCGACCCTTGCAGCGGACCACGACGCGGTTTAGTCGTCCGGATGGTTCGGCCCTTCATATCCGCAAGACCGCCACCCCTGATGCGATACAGAACCGGATTTATCAGTCTATGGGTGTTACCCCACCGGCAAGGAATGTACGAAAGACGATTGTCTGAGGCGCAACAGAAACGACAAAACTTAGGGTTAAACCCGGTCGGTTATGAAACATCCTCCTGAATTATTGAAGAAGAGAAAGTGGCAACTTCGTAGTGCCACTTGGATTCTGGTATAGCCGTGGCACTTGGATTTTATGCACCAAATGTTAAAGTTGGGTTAACATGCGGATGAGTCATTCGTTATTTGCATTGGTATTATTTTAAATTTTATTCATAATTTATATATAATTATTAAAATAATTTAAAATTTAGTTAATATAGAATTAATTTATTACATAATATCCAATATTTATTAATGTGATTCCATGGAACACTTCGCAGTAATTCAGAGCCTTGTTCGTGTCGGCTTGACTGGTGACCGCGACGCTTTTGAACAGCAGGTTATTCGTCTTCGAGCACGTTTGGAAAAAGCCAAAGACACAAATAGGGTTAAAACAATTGATCGTTTGTTAAACTCTGCATCAACAACCAAGGAATTGAAACCAAGCCGTATTGAACTTTCGAGGTCTTTGGTTCGCGGTGAACGTCTGACTGCTGAAACTCATCCGCCTGTTGACCGTGAAACTGGGGCTCGACTTTGCACCGTAGATTTTGATGACGGGTCATTTAAGGCACCAATTTTGGGCACCAACGTGGAACTTGCTATCAAAGGTCTGATTGAGGAGTGGCAAAATGTCGCTACACTTAAAAAGGTCGGTATTGAACCGACACGAACACTTCTGATTTATGGACCGCCAGGATCAGGAAAGACCATAACTGCCCACTATGTAGCCTCAAGTCTTTCCTTGCCACTTGTTACCGCCCGTATTGATGGTCTCATTTCATCTTTCCTCGGCAAGACTGCCAGAAATATTGCCCATCTTTTCGATTTTGCCAACCGCTACGCTTGTGTTCTCTTGCTTGATGAGTTTGATGCGATCGCCAAGCTTCGCGATGACCCACATGAAGTCGGTGAGATCAAAAGGGTTGTTAACACCCTGCTTCAGAATCTTGACCATCGCCACGAATGTGGTATAACAATCGCGATTACAAACCATGATGGATTGCTTGATCCCGCCGTCTGGCGACGCTTTGAAACTCAAATTAATATCAACAAACCTGATAGAAATGCTCTCAAAGGCCTCATTACGCGGTTTCTGCACCCCATTAAAACTACACCTGAGATCGTCCAAATATTCGCTCATTGTTTGGAGGGTTATTCCGGGGCAGACGTGGAACGCATCTGTATGTCCGTGAAGCGGAGGGTAGCGCTCTCAGGAGCAAAAAAGACCAACCCAGACCTGTTTCAGGCTCTGACAGTAGTAGCAACCCGATTACCGACCGGTTGTGACGATACACCAATTAGCCATCTTGCTTCGGATCCTAAGATATTCATTCGGCACATTGTCAACGATTCAACTCTTGACATGACACAAGAGGCAATTGCCCGTGCTACGGGATACTCGCAACCACAAATCAGTTCAATCAAAAGAAAAACAGAATTTCAGGATAGGAGCAAACGTTGATGTCCAACAATCCTGTACAGATTGTATTGAATGATAATGACTTCCTCACTGCTCCCGAGCCAGGACAATTGGGACCTTATAAGGATTTCTTTGATTCCGACAAAGAGTTTCAGAAGCATCGGGCAGGGTTGGTTACGTCAATTGACCGTGCAGAAACCGCAATCAAAGAAAGTGGATATAATTCCGCATATCTGAAGGTACAAATGCGCGAGGAGTCACTTGCCAAATCATACCGTCCCACAAAAGAGGTGTTTAATAAGAGTCAGTTCCCATGCGTTGGTGCGGATAATGTAGGTATGCTTTATTTCCATGCATCACGTATACATCTCTCTTCACTTCGCAAGAACATTCGCCAAGCCGAAGACACTGTAGAAAAACGTATATCGGGAAATACTGGAAAACCCTACAAGGCTACAAGTCGAGTACGTTCGGAAGTCGGGGCAATTAAGTCGATTGAAATCACATCGCCCTTTGATAAGCGAGCTTTTTCAGCGATGGATGCGGTTCATTTGTTCAAGGATCCGAAGACAGTATCGGGATACCTAATTGAACTTTTTGAGACACACACCACAAATGGGTTTAACGATGATGAGTTGCGGGTGAGTCTAAAAACCATGTTGATAGGATTGGGACGTGGGGCAAGAACATTGCCGCTACAACAGTTGGGCAAGGCTTCGATATTGGAATTGCAACTGACTCGCAGTAACCAGGACGCGATCGCTTTTCTTGACAGCGATTTTTTACCACAAGAAATTGAGACCGGGTGGTATGATCCAAAAGTAGATCTCAATCCGGAACGGCATGAGCGAACTCTAGACACCCTTGCTCGTCATCCGCTTGTACGTTGCATACATCTACCGATACAACTGGACTTGGCCAATCAGGAAGAGGTAGCCAGTCAAATTGTATCGCAAACAATGAATGAAAAAGTTAAAATTCCCAATCCGGTTCAAGAGAATCATTATCCTGTTGTAGGGGTCGTTGATTCGGGGGTTGGTTCAATCCTTGATTCTTGGATCATTGACCGTTTCGATTATCTGTCGCAATCTGATTACGACACGGAACATGGAACACAAGTAGCCGGCTTACTGACTTTCGGACAGAGGATCAACGATCCTGACATCATACAAGAGCCTGATGGGTGTATGATTTACGATATTCCTCTGTACCCCAAGGATGGTCTACTGTTGAGGCACAAATACCCGAATGGATTTAGGGATTTTCTTCAAGAAATGGAAAACGCAATTGAGGAAGCGTGTTCCCGAGGAGTTCGGATATTCAATCTTTCAATTAATGCTCATTCTGAGGTACAAGATTACAGCCCGTATGCCGAATACTTGGATAAAATTGCCGACAGACACAAAGTACTTATTGTAAATTCCGCTGGGAATCTTCCATGTTCACAAGCAAGGTTAGCTTGGCAATCACGTCCAAGGGATGTAATGAATTATCTGGCTACGCGAACTCAATCAGATAAGATTCGGCAACCATCCGAGAGCGTGCGGTCAGTTGCCGTAGGAGCACTCAATCCGCCTAGAACAAAAGAAATCACTGGTGCGCCTACCCGCTACACGACACGCGGGCCAGGTCTTAGGGCTGGTGTAAAGCCGGATGTCGCAACATACGGTGGTACTATGAATGAATCCAGCGGTTTGTTTTCTATTGAGTTGGCTGGTTACAAGGTACCTGTGGTTGGAACGAGTTTTGCAGCACCTCAGGTTGCACGAATTCTCGCCAATCTTGACGCAGTAACTAAAAATAATTTGACACTGGAGACTTTGCGGGCAATGCTTTTCCACCACACCTCAATGCCTGCCCCATTGCAGGGTCGTCAAATTGCTTTTCGTAAGATAGCACGGCAGTTTGCAGGGTTTGGCCAGCCCTTTGCAAGTAACCAGATGCTCGAGACGGGTGACCATCAAATCACAATGGTATTTCAAAGCCGATTGACCATTGATGAAACGAGACCGTCAATATTACGATTTGACTTTTCATGGCCCCAAAGCCTTGTTGATCATGAAGGAAGGTGTTCAGGACGGGTGCGTATAACCTTGGTTAGTGCGCCGCCTTTGAATGGTGCTTATGGTGACGAGTTTGTTCGTGTTAATCTTGATGCCCAACTCAGCCAGATGCAACCAGAAATTACTCGTCAAGACGGCAATCCCAGTTACAACAATCAAATCAAACCCATTCAAAGTTGGGGGTCTCATGAGAAAGCCTTGATTAATCATGGGTTGAAATGGTGGCCCGTCAAGCAATATGAATCAAACTTCAATTCCAAGGGTAATTCTTCAAACTGGCGTCTGCAAATCAAAAGCTTGGTACGGGCAGAAGACACTTTTCCGGAAGAGGGTGTACCGTTTACAGTCATCCTAACCATTGAAGATCCTGATGGCATCAGACCAATTTTCAGTGAAATGCGCCTACTTCTTGCGGCAAGCGGAGCAATACTTCACGATATTCGTGCTGATATTCGGTTGCACGGCTGGGATTGATCATTAATGAACTATTGACGTTTTCCTAGTCGCAAAGGTATCAAATGCTACAATCTGAGTGCTCTGAACTCATAGAGTGATTTCCCACTTATTTTGTATACACACCTAAGGATGTGGATTGTTGCAAGAAAAATACATGTAAAGCAATTTGTTGGTTTCAAAATGCTATTATCCTCGTAACTACTCAGGTAGTCTCTTAGGTAAAATTATGAAGGCTTGTCTGATGGCAAGATTAATTTTGGGTCAGGTCTCTGGTACTGGTACCGAGGAATCAAGCCGAGCCAATAAATCACTTGTATCAGTACCCAGGGTCTCAAAAGCATTCCGCCCCAGCTTTCTTGTCGTTTCAAGCACACTTTTCAGGATGACGAAGTCCTGTGCTCATCCCCTGGTCCTGAAACTCCTGGAGATTTTCTGCTTGAGTGAGGCGGCAGGTCGTTCTGGACAGTTGTGATACCATGTAACGAGTGCCCGTCCTAGGGTATGTGCCTACCAGTTCACTGAATAACCCGATATCCAGGTCTTGTATTCCAATTCCATGTGCTTCGGCATATCGACAATGACGCGAAGAATTGCAGCGGTATTCTCTTATCATCCGCTGGGAGTCCCTGTTCGACAAGGGAGTCCAAAAAGTCGTCAATGTATTCCTTCAACCAATAGTCCTCTGTTAAGGGTTGGAGTTTGCTTATATTCATAGTTCAAACCTTTCTTAATTAAAAAAAAGGGATTTATGATTAGGAGCGTTCCTATTCAGGAAAATTTAAATATTTAACCAGTGTTATGCCGATAAATTGAATATTTTCACAGTCTCGTGTGTCTTCAGGTGCGTGCATACAAGCCACAAGGAGAAAGGGCGGAGGAAATCGTTCGGCGGAGCTTGTTGACCTGTTTGAGTGAAGTGTAAATTAATGATATTGACCAAAAAGGGGAAAGTTAGCGGGAATTACTGAGTTCACGGTTCACGGCCAAGTGCTTGACAAGATACAGGGAAAAATTTATGAAGTTTTGAGAATTGTTGGTACTGATAATAAGTACGTCATTTCCCCAGTCTTCATTTGATTGGGAATGAGCAGATATAAGGGTACTCAATGATTTGATTTTCACTTCAAACAAATGGAGAGGTAAGTAATGAAGAAATCAGGAATAATTGCCGCGATGATGCTTGCAGCAGTCGGAACGACTTCAGCGAAATCAGCAGATCTGACTTTATGTTGGGCAGCTTGGGACCCGGCAAATGCCTTGGTCGAACTTTCGAAGGATTTTGAAGAAGAAAGTGGCCATAATATGAGCTTTGAGTTTGTTCCATGGCCAAATTTTGCCGATCGTATGCTAAACGAGCTAAATTCAGGCGGCAAGTTATGTGACTTGATGATTGGTGATAGCCAGTGGATTGGAGGTTCAGCAGAAGCAGGGCATTATGTAAAGTTGAACGATTTTTTTGATGCCGAAGGTATCACCATGGATGATTTTATTCCCGCGACAGTAGCCGGTTATGCCGAATGGCCAAAGGGCACACCAAATTACTGGGCACTGCCGGCTTTTGGTGATGTTGTTGGTTGGACCTATCGTAAAGATTGGTTTGAACGTCCAGAACTACAGGCGGAGTATAGCGAAAAATACGGCCGTGAGTTGGGTGTTCCTCAAACACTGGAAGAACTCAAGGATATTGCTGAGTTCTTCCAGGGGCGTGATATTGATGGCAAAACCGTTTATGGTGCTGCAATCTACACCGAACGGGGCTCTGAGGGAATTACCATGGGTGTAACCAACGCACTTTACAACTATGGTTTCGAATATGGCAATCCAGATTCACCGTACGAACTTGAGGGATTTGTCAATTCCGATGGTGCCGTTCAAGGTCTGGAATACTATAAGGCCTTGTATGATTGTTGTACACCTCCGGGTTCTTCAGATTGGTACATGTCAGAATCAATTGATGCTTTCCGTTCCGGCCTGGTTGCCCTGCAGATGAATTTTGCCTTTATTTGGCCAGGTGTCCACGCAGACGAGAATGTTGGTGGTGATCGTTCCGGCTATTTCCCCAATCCAGCCGGACCTGCAGGTCATTTTGCCCAGTTGGGTGGACAGGGAATATCGGTTGTTTCTTATTCTGATGAACAGGATGCAGCATTGGAATACATCAAGTGGTTTGCTCAAACCGATGTCCAAAAGCAGTGGTGGGCACTTGGTGGTTATTCAGCCCTAAAAGCAGTTGTTGAAGATCCAGGATTTGCCACCAGTCAGCCATACGCCCAGACATTTCTTGATTCAATGGCTATCGTGAAGGATTTCTGGGCCGAGCCAGCTTATGCTTCACTGTTGTTAGCCATGCAGGACCGTGTACATAAATATGTTATTGCCGGTCAGGGCTCAGCAAGGGAGGCTCTAGATGGCTTGGTAGAAGATTGGATTGAAGTTTTTGAAGACGAAGGAAAACTCTAATTTTCAATCGAATCTTGAGTAAAAAAATTATGCTGTGGCCGCACCTAGGTGTGGCCACTTGCATTAACGGTTACAAGTAGCGGTTACCTATGGGAAGTTCGCCGTTGGACAGGGCGGCAGAAGCAACGCCTCAGCGATTTCGTCGGAGCATACAGGGTTTGTCCGACCGTGCCATTGCTTGGATTTTTGTAGGCCCTACGATCATCCTTTTGCTTGCAATCAATATTTTTCCCTTAATTTGGACAATTAGGCTCAGTTTTACGAACTATCGTGCCAACCGTCCAAATGCTGATGTCAAGTTTATTGGTCTTCGTAATTATGAGAGAATACTAACGGATAGTGACATATGGCAGACCATGCAGGCCACAGCACACTTCCTTTGCTGGACTATAATATTGCAGGTTGTCATCGGATTTGCCTTGGCTTGGCTTATAAACCGAAAATTTAAAGGTAATGGTCTATGGACAACGATTATTGTTTTACCAATGATGCTGTCGCCTGCTGTTGTAGGTAATTTCTGGACATTTCTCTATCAACCACAAATCGGGTTGTTTAATTATCTAATTTCATTCCTGACGGGTGTTGATCCTAGCAGTTTTACCATGATAGGCGAAGTTAATCTGGCTCCTTGGGCCATTGTGATTGTAGATACATGGATGTGGACGCCATTTGTAATGCTTATATGTTTGGCAGGGCTCAGATCAATCCCCGATTATATCTATGAGGCAGCTGAATGTGACAGAGCATCTAAGTGGCGACAGTTTTGGACCATAACAATCCCCATGGTGCTACCATTCCTGATGCTGGCTGTACTGTTTCGTGGGATTGAAAACTTCAAGATGTTTGACCTTGTGGTTCTTCTAACCGGCGGTGGTCCTGGTTCAACAACTGAACTAACGTCTATAAATCTCAAGAGAGAAGCATTCGAAAAATGGCGGACAGGTTATGCATCAGCCTATGCGGTAATCCTGTTTGTAACTATCTTTGGTTTAGCTTCTATTTATGTCAAGGCGCTTAACAAGGTAAAGGACCGATGACGAATTGGTCACTTACAGAACCTAGTACCGCCCAAAAATGGTTGGCTGGTATCGTTGTAGTTATCTATGCTTTGGTTACCCTTTTGCCATTGCTTTGGATACTTTCAACCGGATTTAAGACACCGGCAGACTCCATAGCTTATCCACCCAAGATCTTGTTTGAACCAACCCTTGAGGGTTACGTTAACCTTTTTACCACTCAAACAAGGCAGTCAGAAGAATATTTAGCTAATAATCCACCAAACAATTGGTATGAACAAATTGTACATGATAAGGGTATGGTAATTGCTGGCCCCTCTCGCTATGGCGAGAGGTTTTTCAATTCTGTAATCATTGGTTTTGGATCAACATTTCTCTCGGTTTTTCTTGGGACCCTGGCGGCCTACGCCTTCTCCCGATTTCGGGTACCCCTTAAGGACGATTTGCTTTTTTTCATACTGTCAACCCGGATGATGCCACCGATTGCAGTTGCTATTCCGATTTTCCTGATGTTTCGGTCATTGGGTTTATCAGATACTCATGCTGGCATGATCCTGCTGTATACAGCGGTGAATCTTTCATTAGCAGTTTGGTTATTGAAAGGATTCATAGACGAAATCCCTCTTGAGTATGAAGAAGCGGCACTCATTGACGGTTACACCCGATTACAGGCCTTTATCAAGGTAGTCTTGCCACAGGCGACGACGGGGATTGCATCGACGGCAATATTTTGTCTGATTTTTGCCTGGAATGAATATGCGTTCGCTGTTCTCCTGACTTCCGGCTCGGCTCAGACAGCACCGCCGTTTATTCCAACGATAATTGGTGTTGGAGGACAGGATTGGCCAGCGGTAGCAGCTGGCGCAACGTTGTTTCTGGTTCCTGTGATGGTATTCACGATTATGCTTCGTCGACACCTTCTACGGGGTATAACATTCGGAGCCGTTCGAAAATGATCCGTTTTATACATGATTTGACACGCTTTCGCCGTAGTCCGTGGGAGATGGTTGCATCAATAATCATTGCAATTGGTGTTGTCATGCTCATGCAACCATACTTATTCTGGGCTTTTACCTGGTCCTTTCTAATTACCCTTATTGGTACAGTGATGTTCATCATTGTCAGTCATTTTCCGAAATAGATAAGCTTGGGCAGAAAGAGCATGGTTAATCCAAAATTGTACACCTTGGTGATAACTGACCGACAGAATGGTGGATGTACTGCTTGTGCCATGAGAAACTTCAATATTACAAAATCTCAGGAACTTTGTGAGACCATAGGCGATCAAGTTGTCGACGAAACAAACCTTTGGTTTAATTCACGGAAGAGAACGAACTAATGGCAGAAATCGTCGTAAGGGATTTGCGAAAGGAATTCGGTGATTTCGTCGCTGTAGAATCATCATCTTTCACTGTGGCTGATGGTGAATTTTTCATGCTTCTTGGACCTTCGGGCTGTGGCAAAACTACAACCCTTCGGATGATTGCCGGACTGGAGTTACCAACCTCGGGTGAAATTCTCATTGAAGGCGAGGAGGTAGGACAGAAACCTGCAAGTCAGCGTGATATAGCCTTTGTGTTCCAAATGTTTGCTCTGTATCCACACATGAACGTTCGCAAGAACATCAGTTATCCTCTTGTGAGCCAAGGTATGGGAAGAATTGCTGTAAACAAAAAGGTTGCCGATGTGGCAAGAATTTTGGGCATTGAGGACATTTTAGATCGGCCTGTAAGTGGTCTGTCTGGAGGTGATAGGCAGAGAGTTGCCCTCGGTAGGGCAATTGTTAGGGATCCAAAATGTTTTCTTATGGACGAACCCTTGGGAGCATTGGATGCAGAATTCCGTGAACATATGTCTGGGGAGCTAAGAGAACTTCACGACCGGATGGGAGCGACAACCGTTTATGTAACTCACGATCAACGGGAAGCGATGCAGATGGGTGACCGGATCGTGGTTATGAACCATGGTATAATTGAACAGTTTGGTACACCACAGGAGATCTACGACTATCCAGAAACCATGTTTGTTGCTGATTTTATCGGTTCACCGCCTATGAATTTTTTGGATTTTACAGGTGAATTGGAATCAGGAAGTGACAGTGTGACACTTGATGGCCAAATAATTGGGATACGCCCCCTTAAGGAATCTGCGCATGGTGCTCTGGCTTTGGGCGTCCGCCCCGAGCATGTTAATTTTAGTGATAATTCTGGATACCGAGGTCGCGTGCAAGCTACGGAGTATCTTGGCACCACCCAGATCATAACACTGTCCACTCCTAATGGTTTACTCAAGGCAAGACTACCTTCCGACCAGATAGTCAAGGAAGGTGAAATAGTAGGTCTGAGTTTTCGTGAGGAATTGGTGACTTTATTTAATCGAAGTACCGGTAGGGCAATCAAGACATTGAAAAGGTTGGAGTCGAACTGCAATGGCTGAAGTAGAACTTCGAGGTATTTCGAAATCTTTTGGTCAAATCAAGGCAGTGCAAGATTTGTCAATGACTATCGCCGATGGGGAATTCATCGTACTGTTGGGCCCAACGGGTGCCGGGAAAACCACCACTCTTCGGTTGATTTCGGGACTTGAACGACCGGATAAGGGTTCAATTTTCATTGATGGGGTTGACGTTACAGTTGATATTCCTTCAAAGCGTGATGTCGCCATGGTATTCCAACAATACTCTCTTTATCCTCACATGACGGTAAGAGAGAACCTTGCGTTTCCACTACGTTCACCGTTACTCAGAACCCCAGAGGATATAATTCACAAAAAAATAACAGACATTGCAGAAGTTCTACAAATAACCAGCAAACTTGATAATCGCACGACAGAGCTTTCCGGCGGCGAGATGCAACGGGTTTCTATTGGCCGTGCTTTGGTCCGCAGTCCGTCAATCTATTTGATGGATGAACCATTAAGTTCTTTAGATGCCAAACTTCGTGCTGATTTACGTGTTGAGCTGAAGCGTATTCAGGTTCAGTTTGGCTCAACCCTTCTTTATGTAACACATGATCAGATTGAAGCTATGACCATGGCCAACAGGATCGGTGTACTTGAAGAGGGACAATTGGTACAAGTAGGTTCGCCTCGCGAAATTTATGAGGATCCAATTAGCTTATATGTCGGTGGAAGGTTGGGGTTACCCAGGATCAATGCTATACCTGCCAGTCTGTTTGCAGGTGCTCCTTCTGGTGCAACGATAATGGGACTGAGGCCAGAACACATTGAACAGGGAGATGGTAAGCCTGCCAAAGTATTGAGATTGGAGCATCTAGGTGATCAGACGCAGTTACATCTTGAGATAGAGGGACACAAGATAGTTACTTTAACAGACATTCATTCAAAGTTGAGGCCTGATGACACAATTCGTATTCAACCCCGTAGTCCACTATATTTTGATGCCATAGGGAATCGCGTTCGATAAGGAGGGAAACAAATGAAACAATTCATTAACGATCGAGACAAAGTTGTTACAGAGGCAATAGACGGAATTCTGTGCTCAAGTCAAGGACGGTTGGGACGACTTGACGGATACCCCCATATCAAGGTCGTTGTACGTACTGATTGGGATAAATCACGTGTAGCCCTCGTTTCAGGAGGTGGTTCGGGGCATGAACCCAGCCATGCTGGATTTGTTGGTGAGGGGATGCTGAATGCAGCTGTCTGTGGCGAAATTTTTGCCTCCCCGTCAGTTGATGCCGTTCTGGCTGGCATACTGGCAGTAACCGGAGATCCAGGATGCTTGCTGATTGTCAAGAATTATACCGGAGATCGACTTAATTTTGGGCTGGCCGCTGAACGGGCAAGGGCATTGGGATATAAGGTCAGAATGGTTGTTATTGGTGACGATGTAGCTTTGCCAGAGCTTCCTCAACCGCGGGGTGTGGCAGGGACATTGTTCGTCCATAAGATAGCTGGTGCTATGGCAGCAGCAGGAGCCGATTTGGATGAAGTAGCGGATGCTGCGGACCGTGTTTCATCTCAGATTTCTTCTATCGGAATGTCTCTTGACACTTGTACCATTCCAGGTTTTCAGAGGGAGGATCGTGTAGGTGCAGGAATGGCAGAACTCGGACTGGGAATTCATGGTGAACCCGGGATTGAGCAGATTAAGTTTTCAACTGCCCGAACAGCTATGGAACTGGTTATAGATCGGCTCGAACCATACACATGTTCAGGATCATTGATTGCATTGCTCAACAATCTTGGTGGCTGTACGACACTGGAAATGAGTATTTTGGCGAATGCCCTAATGAAATCTCGTATTGGAGACAGAATCCGAGGTATGATCGGTCCAGCTCCACTTATGACTTCACTTGATATGAGAGGATTTTCCATATCTTTGTTTTCACCCACGGATAAAGACCTTGAAGCACTTATGACCTCTGTTGAGGTACTGGCCTGGCCTGGTTGTAGTAATACCAGTGCGGCTAAAATCGTGGATATACCTGACGGCATTAGGCCCATAAAGGCGGAGCCATCAAGTAATAAAAAGGTTCGTTTGTTGATTGAGAAGTGTTGTAACATCTTCACAGAGGTTGAGGCAGAGCTTAACGCATTGGATGCAAAATCGGGCGATGGTGACACCGGTAGCACCTTGTCGACGGCGGTGAAATCCTTAATGGCAAATATTGACCAACTTCCTTTGGCAAACACTCCGCAACTCTTCCAAGCAATTTCACAGGAACTAAGTGAATCCATGGGAGGTTCGTCAGGAGTGTTGATGTCGATTTTCTTTGCGGCAGCTGGCGATTGTTCAAAGGAGGACAGCGATATTCAGGCATCATTAATGGCCGGATTGGAACGTATAAAGCAAATTGGTGGTGCTCAGGTCGGGGATAGAACCATGATTGACGCCCTGGAACCGGCACTTGAGTCTTTAGGTGCTGGGATTGATGCTGCCGCTTCAGCAGCCCGAAAAGGTGCTGATGCTACTTCTTTGATAACTCAAGCAAAGGCAGGTCGAGCAAGTTACTTGGCAGAGGATAGTCTTGCTGGACATAATGATCCAGGTGCAGAAGCTGTTGCGATACTGTTTGAGAAGTTGGCTTCGGGTTGATTAGCGTTTGTACTGTTTCTTGGTTAGTCAACAAAGTTAGTTCTGTCAGGTTCGGTTTAACAATCTAAAGTCATCATCAGTTCCTGATCCTACCCGAAAAGGGACTTGAAGGGGCCTACACACTGATAAAAGCCATCCATGAAAGTGCCATTTTCAGGTCGATAAACACTTTCCAGGGATACTACGCCATCATAATCATCTCTTTTCAGGGCAGCAGAAATTGGTGTAAATAATTCTCCTAGTTGCCCTTCACCCATCTTCTTAATTTCAAGAGTAGCTTGAGGGGTGTTAACTTGTAGGTCCTTAATGTGGATATGGCCGATATAACCTCCACGAACAATTTCATAACCATCAGGATAAGCTAGTTCGTGGCACCAGCAATTGTTCCCTGGGTCCCAAAGAACCTTGAGGCAATCCTTGGCATCCAATTCATCAATCAAGCGTCGGGCAGTGTAATTCGAGTTAACCATAATTCCGTTCCCGGTTTCGACCACCAATTGAATCTTTTCTTTCCTAGCCAATTCAACCGCGGGGGCAATCAGGGGCAGGATAGCATCCCAGGCACCCTTTGCAACATTCCATTGTTCAGCTCCATTCATTCCCCAAAGGATTTGCTCTTTTTTTGGGGTCATGATCCTTACCAGAGGAGAATTCAATTCCTTTGCCATTTCAATGACACGTTTGAGTGAATCCATGTGTTGGGTATGGAGATCGTCTCCAGGTTTGTTGGCAACCGTCAAGTCATTGAATATATGTCTGGATAGACAGGATACAGGTTTACCATGATCCTTCAGCAAGTTTCTGATGGCAGTAGTTTCTCTTCGTGTATGATCACCAACTTGCTTGTCGTCAACAAATTGTAGTTCAGCGAAGGTAAGTTCACACTCGTCCATAACCGAAAGCGCTACTGACAAGTCACGGCTGATTCCGTCACAAATCACCCCTAGTTTCATGATTAAAATCCTCTAACGATGCAGTTCCGATCCGATGATCTCTTCAATCAGGCGAGTAATGATCCAATTATCACCATTTGGAAACTTTGCTTTACCAGCTTTAAAAAGCTCGTAAGCAGTTGATGCTGAAAGCATTGGAACACCAAGCTCCTCGGCCAGGTTCATACTTATGCTCAAATCTTTGTTCATAGTATCAATATGGCTACCTGTCCCCTCAAATTTACGATCAATGATATTTTCCAGGGAATTACAAACGATGGCACAACCAACTGGTGAGGAGGACAAAACATTATAAAGGACTTCGCCTTTGATTCCAGCCTTGGCAGCAAGTGCAGCTGCTTCAAATGTTGCGGTGAAAACTGGACCTATCAAGGCTTGCAGACAGGCCTTTACACTTTGCCCATCACCAGGATTGCTTCCAACCCTGTGGATAACCTTTGAAATTGCTTCCATAATAGGCTGGTATTTGTCCAAAACAGCATCCTTACCTGAAGCCATCAGGGTTAAGGTACCGCCTTGTGCGCCAGGAAAACCGCCTGAAACAGGGCTGTCAATTAGATCAATCCGGGTATTGTCCAATTTTCTTCCAATGGCTCTTGCCTCTGATGGCTCAATTGTTGCTGTCAGAATGATAACCCCACCAGAAGGCATGGTTTCAACAAGTCCATCCGTTCCAAATATGACTGAATCTGCTTGCGACCCATTCATGACCATAACAAAAACGGCTTCGGCATTCTCACCAACCACGGAAACATTATCAGCCGGTTTGCATCCTATTTCTGAAAGAGTATCAATCTTTTGCGTATCAAGATCAAAAACAGTTGTCTGGAAGCCATTCTTCAATAGATTCCTTGCTATTCCAGAGCCCATGTTACCGAGCCCAACAACTCCAGTTCGAGTCATAAAAAATTCCACATTACCTAGTTTTTACCTGCCGAATTAATATGGAAATCCTTTAGTAGATCAAAGTAAAAAGGGCAGTAAATTCGGATTTTTTTTGACGTGTGAGACGAAAAGGTCGGACCGTCCAACTTTTTCCCTAACATATTCAAATATTCGATCCCTCAAATGAAAAAGATTTAGGTGCCAAATTATCCACAGCGAAAAGCAATTTTTCATTGCCAATAAAAAAATTTATGGGTAAGGTATGATGTAGATTCCAAAGAATTATAAGTCATTGTTATTGATTTTTGAGGAATAAAATTCTCTGGTAAATGAAGCAGTTAGTTTCCTGTAAACCAATATTCTGCCAATACCAGGACGAGTAATTGATGAGGTCCGAGATGAGTGCTATGATTTCCGCAGAACAAGGTAAACAAAACCAGATGCTGGGCATGAGTACTTTGGCATTTGTATTTTGTTTTGCAGTTTGGACAATTTTCTCAATCATAGGCGTCAGAATCAAACAGGAACTTGGGCTTTCTGATACTCAGTTCGGTCTCCTTGTTGCTACCCCGGTACTGACGGGTTCCATTAGCCGGATTTTCCTTGGTATCTGGACAGATCAATATGGTGGACGACTCGTATTCACACTGGTCATGGTTGCTTCCGCCATTGCTACATGGCTCCTGTCAACAGTAAATACCTATCCAATGTTTTTAGTTGCTGCACTTGGAGTGGGCCTCGCTGGTGGATCTTTTGCAGTAGGTATAGCTTATGTTTCCAAATGGTATTCAGCAGAACATCAGGGAAGTGCTCTCGGAATCTTTGGAGTAGGTAATGTTGGTGCTGCTGTAACCAACTTTGGCGCCCCTTTCCTTTTGGTAGCAGTGGGGTGGCAGGCAACGGCACAGGTTTACTCTGTTGCCCTGTTGATAATGGCAGTAGTTTTCTATTTCTTTACCAAGGAGGATCCTGTTACTGCAGCACGAAAAGAACGTGGGGAAAAACCCCGTTCGGCTTGGATGGAACTGGATCCTTTGCGCAAATTGCAGGTATGGCGTTTTGCCTTATACTATTTCTTTGTTTTTGGAGCATTTGTTGCCTTGGCCCTTTGGCTCCCACGCTATCTGGTAGGTGTTTATGGGCTTGATATTCAAACTGCAGGCATGATAGCGGCCGCTTATTCAGTACCTGCTTCCATTTTTCGTGCTTATGGTGGACACCTCTCAGACAAGAGGGGTGCAAGAAGTGTGATGTACTGGACCTTCGGAGTCTCGGTGTTACTGACTTTCATGTTGTCTTATCCCAAGACAGATTATGTTATTCATGGTATTGAAGGGCCAATCATCTTTTCTACGAGCATGGGGCTTGTACCCTTTGTAATTGCGATCTTTGTACTTGGTTTTTTCATGTCTCTGGGTAAGGCAGCCGTATACAAACATATTCCCGTTTACTATCCCGATCACATAGGTTCAGTAGGTGGTTTGGTAGGAATGATAGGTGGTTTGGGTGGTTTTATATTACCGATTTCGTTCGGCGTTTTGCTTGATCTTACTGGAATTTGGACGAGTTGTTTTGCCCTGTTATTTGGAATCGTGCTGGTAGCCTTGCTATGGATGCATTTTTCAATCCGTGCAATGGAAAGGAGAGCCCTCTCCGATGAGATCGATTCACTACCAGAATTGCCCGAAATGCAGTCCGTACATGGACCAGAACAGAAGGGTGCACTTGCTGGTGTATTGAGGGAGTGGCAACCCGGCCCAATTGAAGATTGGAAACCGGAAGATGAGAAATTCTGGCAGGAACAGGGACACAAGATTGCAACCCGTAATCTTTGGATATCCATCCCTGCACTTTTGCTTGCATTCTCGGTATGGATGGTTTGGAGTGTCGTGGTGGCAAAACTGCCATCTATCGGTTTTGAATATACAACCGATCAATTATTCTGGTTGGCAGCTCTTCCAGGTGTTTCCGGCGCAACGCTTCGAATATTTTATTCCTTTATGGTTCCGATATTTGGTGGTCGTCTATGGACAACACTGACCACGGCTTCACTTCTCATACCGGCGTTTGGTATCGGGTACGCTGTACAAAATCCCAATACACCCTATTTCATCTTCCTCGTACTGGCACTGTTATGTGGTCTGGGAGGGGGTAATTTTGCTTCCTCAATGGCTAACATCACCTACTTCTATCCGAAAAGGGAAAAGGGCCATGCCCTTGCCATGAATGCAGGCTTGGGCAACCTTGGTGTTTCAGTTATGCAATTCCTTGTACCGATCGTGATTTCCACTGGTGCATTTGTTGTGTTCGCGGGAGAAGGGCAAGTAACCAACGATGGATCAATGCTGTGGCTCCAAAATGCGGGTTTTGTGTGGATTCCCTTTCTGTTGGTTTCGACCGCACTTGCCTGGTTTGGTATGAACGACTTAATGACGGCAAGAGCTTCTTTCGCTGATCAGGCCGTTATTTTCTCGCGATTCCACAATTGGGTGATGTGCTGGTTGTACACGGGAACCTTTGGATCCTTCATTGGGTATTCTGCTGGTTTCCCCTTGCTTATGAAAACTCAGTTTCCAGCGGTTGATGCACTTTCCTTTGCCTTTCTTGGACCGTTAATCGGCGCACTCAGCAGAGCGGGTACCGGATGGATTTCGGACCGCTATGGGGGTGGGCGCGTTACTTTCTGGACCTTCATTGGAATGATAGCAGCAGTTGCGGGTGTTCTTTATTTCCTTTCCATCAAGGAACAATCAGGGGCCTTCTGGGGTTTCTTTGCCTGTTTCATGGTACTTTTCTTCCTTACGGGTGTAGGCAACGCTTCAACTTTCCAGATGATTCCAACCATCATGCGACAGGAAGTTGGACGGTTGATGCCTGATCTTGATGCTCCAGCAAAACTAAAACAATCAGAAAGGGAGAGTGCGGCCATTATAGCCTTTACTTCCGCCATCGCCGCATATGGAGCCTTCTTTATTCCCAAGTCCTATGGAACCTCAATAAGCCTGACTGGAGGACCTCAAGCAGCGTTGTGGGGTTTCCTTATTTTCTATGCCATCTGCGTAGTTGTAACCTGGTACTTTTACACCCGAAAGAGTGCTTCAGTACCCTGTTAAGACCAAATGAAAGTGAAGTTGAAATGTCATTAATTCTTGATCGCCTCAATTTTTTAGCTCGAAAAAACACCGGAACTTTCGCTGACGGGCACGGTGTAACTACGAATGAAAACCGGGACTGGGAAGAATCCTATAGGAAACGTTGGCAACATGACAAAATTGTTCGTTCGACCCATGGTGCAAACTGTACGGGATCCTGTTCCTGGAAGATCTATGTAAAGGGAGGTATCGTAACCTGGGAAACCCAACAGACTGATTATCCACGCACCCGTCCAGACCTTCCTAATCATGAACCCCGAGGTTGTTCACGAGGGGCTAGTTACTCCTGGTACATGTATTCCGCGAATCGGGTGAAATATCCTTTGATCAGATCAAGGCTACTTAAATTGTGGCGTGAGGAACGAAAAACAAAGTCTCCTGTCGAGGCTTGGACTGAAATTCAGAGCGATCCAGAAAAACGAAAGAATTATATCAAGTTACGTGGCCTTGGAGGATTCGTCAGAGCTTCTTGGGACGAGGTCAATGAGATTATCGCAGCGTCAAATGCGTATACGGCCAAGAAATGGGGCCCCGATCGTGTAATCGGTTTTTCACCAATCCCCGCCATGTCAATGGTGTCATACGCTGCTGGTTCACGCTATCTCTCATTACTAGGTGGTACCTGTATGTCATTTTACGACTGGTATTGTGACCTTCCTCCAGCATCTCCCATGACATGGGGAGAACAGACTGACGTCCCGGAATCAGCAGATTGGTACAATTCAGGTTTTTTAATCCTTTGGGGGTCGAATGTTCCTCAAACCCGTACTCCGGACGCACATTTTTATACTGAGGTTCGTTACAAGGGGACAAAATCGGTAGTGGTATCTCCCGACTATTCCGAAGCAGCTAAATTTTCTGACCTGTGGCTTCACCCCAGACAAGGTACCGATGCTGCTCTTGCCATGGCAATGGGTCATGTAATTCTGCGTGAATTTCATGTAGACCGGAAGGCAGAATATTTTGAAGATTATTGTCGCCGATATACCGATATGCCGATGCTCGTGCGATTGGTTGAACAGGATGGTCACTATTTACCGGATCGATTACTACGTGCCTCTGATTTCAGCAACGACCTGGGAGAATCAAACAATCCCGAATGGAAAACCATCGTTATTGACGGCGAATCCGGCAATGCAACTACCCCACAGGGATCAATAGGCTTTCGCTGGGGTGAGGAAGGTAAATGGAATCTTGAATCAAAAGATGGGAAAGGGCAGGATATCAAGCCTGTCATGAGTTTCATTAATGAGGAGGATCATGATGAAGGTGCCTCGGTGGCCTTCCCCTATTTTGGCAATCGGGAACATGACCATTTCAAAGGTACGGATCATGACAGTGTTCTGTTGCGTAATATACCAACCAAGAGGTTGGCTTTGGAGGAGGGAGAAACTCTGGTTGCTACCGTTTTCGATCTTTTTGTAGCCAATTACGGGCTTGACAGGGGGCTTAACGACAATAGTTGTGCCTCTTCATATGATGATAATCAACCCTATACACCAGCCTGGGCAGAAGAAATAACCGGGGTCCCACGAGATCATATTATTACCGTCGCACGTGAATTTGCTTCCAATGCAGAAAAAACTCATGGTCGTTCCATGGTTATCCTCGGGGCGGGAATCAATCACTGGTACCACATGGATATGAACTACAGGGGGATAATCAACCTTTTGATCATGTGCGGTTGTATTGGACAGTCTGGTGGAGGGTGGAGTCATTATGTCGGACAGGAAAAACTTAGACCACAGACCGGTTGGCTTCCGCTTGCTTTTGCCCTTGACTGGAACCGCCCACCGCGCCAGATGAACTCAACCTCGTTCTTCTATGCCCATACCGACCAATGGCGCTATGAAACATTACAGATTGAAGAAATTTTGTCACCTACTGCACCGAATGGCAAGTGGGATGGCACCCCGATAGATTACAACATTAGGTCTGAGAGGATGGGTTGGCTACCGTCGGCACCACAATTGGAGACCAACCCGCTTGAGATTTCTGCCGAAGCTGAAAAAGCAGGAAAAGAGGTCAAGGACTATGTTATCGAAAATCTGAAAGACGGTAATCTCAAGATGTCTTGCGAAGATCCAGATAAGGAGAATAATTGGCCCCGGAACCTGTTCGTTTGGCGTTCAAACCTTTTAGGTTCTTCAGGCAAGGGACATGAGTATTTCCTTAAGCATTTGTTGGGGACCAGTCATGGTGTATTAAGGGAGGATTTGGGTGCCGAAGGGTGCCAGCGCGCGACTGAGGTTGTCTGGCATAGTGAAGCTCCACAGGGTAAACTTGATCTGCTGGTTACGATTGACTTCAGGATGTCTACAACCTGCGTCTATTCTGATATTGTTCTTCCAACAGCGACCTGGTATGAGAAAAATGATCTTAATACCTCCGATATGCATCCGTTTATCCATCCACTTACCAGTGCAGCAGACCCTGCCTGGGAGGCTCGAAGTGACTGGGAAATTTTCAAGGGGATAGCACAGAAATTCTCAGAAATAGCCCCAGAAGTTCTGGGGGTCGAAAAGGACGTTGTCCTTGTTCCCATTCTTCATGACACACCAGGGGAGTTGGCGCAGCCAACTGAAGTTCAGGACTGGAAAAAGGGTATGATTGAACCAGTGCCTGGCAAAACCATGCCTTCGGTGGCTATTGTTGAACGTGACTATCCAAACCTCTATAAACGTTTTACTGCCCTTGGACCACTTTTGGACAAGCTTGGGAATGGTGGTAAGGGGATTTCCTGGAACACGGAGAATGAAATTGAGCTCCTTAGTGACCTAAATGGGACGGTCACTGCAGAAGGACCAACAAAAGGACGACCCCGAATAGAGACGGATATTGATGCCACGGAAGTAATTCTGTCCTTGGCTCCGGAAACCAATGGACATGTCGCTGTCAAGGCTTGGGAGGCCTTATCCCAACGCACGGGAATTGATCACAGTCACCTGGCTGTACCGAAGGAAGATGAGAAAATTCGCTTCCATGATATTGTTGCCCAACCGCGCAAAATCATTTCTTCCCCAACCTGGTCTGGACTGGAATCTGAAAAGGTCTGCTACAATGCTGGCTATACCAATGTTCATGAATTGATACCCTGGAGAACCTTGACTGGTCGCCAGCAGCTTTACCAGGATCATCTCTGGATGAGGGCATTTGGGGAGGGTTTTTGTGTCTACCGTCCACCAATAGATACCAAGGCCATTAATCCGGTAATTGAAGCGAAATCAAATGGACGGCCACAAGTAGTGTTGAATTTTATTACTCCACACCAAAAGTGGGGAATACATTCCACTTACACTGATAATCTTTTAATGCTGACACTAAATCGTGGAGGACCTGTGGTATGGATTTCAGAGATAGATGCAAAAACAGCAGACATAGTCGATAACGATTGGGTCGAAGTATTCAATGCCAATGGTGCCATCTCGGCACGTGCGGTCGTTTCTCAAAGAATGAAACAAGGCACAATCTACATGTATCATGCTCAGGAAAAGATTGTGAATACCCCTGGTTCCAATATTACTGGACAGCGTGGTGGAATACATAACTCGGTTACACGAGCGATTACCAAACCCACCCACATGATTGGGGGATATGCTCAACAATCCTATGGCTTCAATTATTACGGCACGGTTGGTTCAAACCGTGATGAGTTTGTTGTTGTTCACAAACTTGATGGGGTGGACTGGATGGAGAAACCATACAGCACAACTGTAGCGCAATCGGAGGTAGCAAAATGAAAATACGTGCACAAATAGGAATGGTTCTCAATCTGGACAAATGCATAGGTTGTCACACGTGCTCGGTGACTTGCAAGAATGTCTGGACCAACCGTGAAGGGGTGGAATATGCCTGGTTCAATAACGTTGAGACCAAACCTGGTGTTGGTTATCCCAAGGAATGGGAAAACCAGAAGAAGTGGAACGGGGGCTGGACCCGTAAGGCCAATGGTCGTATAGAACCCAAGATGGGCTCTAAATGGCGTATTCTTGCCAAGATTTTTGGCAATCCTGATCTACCCGAAATAGACGATTACTACGAACCATTCGATTTTGATTACGGTCACCTTCAAACAGCAGGAGAAAGTCAGGCAACTCCTACTGCCAGGCCCCGGTCACTGATCAGTGGCGAACGTATGGAAAAAATTGAATGGGGTCCAAATTGGGAGGAAATCCTTGGTGGAGAGTTCTCCAAACGATCTGTGGATTACAATTTCAAGGATGTCGAAAAAGAGATTTACGGTGAATTCGAAAATACCTTCATGATGTACCTTCCAAGGTTGTGTGAGCATTGTCTTAATCCAACTTGTGTTGCCGCCTGTCCATCGGGTGCGATCTATAAACGTGAAGATGACGGTATTGTTTTGATTGATCAGGAAACATGCCGGGGATGGCGTATGTGTGTTTCCGGGTGCCCATATAAGAAAATCTACTACAACTGGTCATCTGGCAAGTCTGAAAAATGTGTTTTTTGTTACCCTCGTATAGAAACTGGGCAACCGACAGTCTGTTCTGAGACCTGTGTAGGACGTATTCGTTATCTGGGAGTAATCCTGTATGATGCTGATCGTATCGCCGAGGCAGCATCAACGCCAGATGAGCAGGATCTTTACGAAGAACAGCTCAAGGTTTTTCTAGATCCTGAAGATCCTGAAGTCATTTCTCAGGCTCGAAAGGATGGAGTTCCCGATGCCTGGTTAGAAGCAGCTGTAAGGTCGCCGGTCTACAAGATGGCAATGGATTGGAAAGTTGCCTTTCCACTGCATCCGGAATACAGAACTTTACCCATGGTTTGGTATATACCGCCCCTTTCGCCGTTGCAGTCAGCTGCTGAAGCAGGTAAAATCGGTTGGGAGGATGGACTGCCTGATGTCCGTTCCATGCGAATACCTGTCCGTTATCTCTCCAACCTATTGACTGCTGGAAAAGATGAACCGGTGGTCGCTGCCCTTGAACGTATGTTGGCCATGCGTGCTTACATGAGGGCCAAATCAGTAGATGGAGTTATTGATGAAGCTATAGCTGAAAGAGTTGGACTTTCCGGATCGATGATTGAGGAAATGTATCAGATTATGGCTATAGCGAACTACGAGGACAGATTTGTAATTCCAACCTCACATCGAGAGGTAACAGAAGATGCCTATGATGTTCGGGGTTCATGTGGTTTCACCTTTGGTAGCGGGTGTTCGGGTGGATCAACCGAAAAGGATCTGTTTGGGGCTAAGAGACCCCGTACCGTTCAAACTCCTACTGAACTCTTCAAGGAGACGGTATGACAGGTACAGTTTTCAAAGTCGTTTCCATACTTCTTTCCTATCCCTCGAAAGAATTGCATGAGGCCATGCCTGAAATCAGGCAGGTGATAGAGGCACTTCCCGTAAACAGGGCTGTTAGGGACCCTTTGTCTAGTTTGGCCAAAGATATCGGCCATCGCGATATCTATGATGCACAGGAACGATATGTGTTCCTGTTTGATCGCACTCGGTCGTTGTCCCTACATCTATTTGAGCATGTTCATGGTGAAAGTCGTGATCGGGGCCAAGCCATGGTCGACATGATGGCCATGTACGAAGAGGATGGGTTTGAAATTGAGGCTAGGGAATTGCCGGACTATTTACCGATGTTTCTTGAATATCTTTCTACCAAACCCGTTGCCGATGCAATTTCCCTCTTGGGACAGACATCACATATTCTTGCTGCAATACGTGAAAGGCTTTCGGCACGAAAATCAATCTATGTAAATGCATTCAAAGCGCTAGAATCATTGGCTAAACTCAAACCTGACTCCAAACTGGTAAATGATCTCCTTCAGGTACCTGACGACGATCCATCAGATCTTGAAGCCCTAGATGAAATCTGGGAAGAGGAGGTAGTTACTTTTGGAGGGAATGCAGGTGAAGATAACTGTGGTTTGGGGCGTATGAAAAAGCAGTATCGTGCTGCTCGTCGCAAACCTCCTGATGCAGTCCAACTGCCAAAACCGGAGAATCCTAACCATGTCTGATTTCCTGAACACACTTTTTTTCGGAATCTATCCCTATATCGCCCTTGCCGTCATGATAGTGGGTACGATAATTCGTTACGATCGTGATCCTTACACCTGGAGGTCAGGTTCCTCCCAGTTACTTCGACGTAAGCAATTAATCTGGGGTTCAGTTCTTTTTCATGTTGGGGTACTCGTCATCTTTTTTGGTCATCTGTTTGGCCTGCTTACACCAATTGCCATTTTTGATATGATCGGTATTAGTCACGGCGCAAAGCAATTAATGGCTATAGTTTTGGGGGGAGTGGCAGGTATAATGGCGATTATCGGTGCAACCCTTCTGGTTCACAGACGCCTGTTCGATGCACGTGTACGAGCAGCTTCTACCATTTCTGATACGCTGATAATCATACTGCTTTGGCTACAGCTCTTGCTAGGTCTTTTGACGATACCGATATCGATGCAACATCTGGATGGACATGAAATGGTAAAATTCATGACTTGGGCTCAAGGTATTTTCACCTTCAATCCAGACGCCGCGAGTTACGTTGCTGATGCTGCTATAATTTTCAAATTACATCTGTTTCTGGGATTGACGATTTTTCTACTGTTTCCCTTCACACGACTTGTTCACATGTTGAGTGCGCCTATTCATTATTTGTGGCGTCCGGGTTATCAGGTTGTACGCGAACGAAACCAACGGTCCTCCACCCATCGCACTCCACATGTCTGATAATTTATGATTATTCCAAAATTGGAACCTCGTACCGAGGTATCTGACGCTAATCATTCCAAGGAATCGAAACCCAATATAGGGTTTTCCCTAAAGGAGGTTAGCGTCAATAATATTGCTATACCTGAAAAAAATATCCTGGAAGAAGCACAAAATCATCCTGCGTCAAGTCCTGGGAGAGCATTAAGAGCAGCTGCAGAAGCATTGGTAATCAGAGAATTGCTGTGGCAGGAAGCCAAAAGACTGAAAATTTCAGCAACCCCGGAAAAAGATAATGAAGGAAGATTGGAAACTGAAATTGATGCTGCTATTCGGGAATTGATTAACCAGGAGGTAAAAATTCCTACAGCAACTCCTGATGAATGCCGGCTATATTACGACAAGCATCCAGCTAAATTTTGTACACCAACTCTCTTTGAAGCTCGCCATATTTTGGTTGCGTCACCTGAATCAGACAAGAATGGTCGTCAAAAGGCAAAAGTACATGCCGAAGAATTTTGCAAAATTCTAGAAGGCAGACCAGAGTTGTTTTCATCACTTGCCAAGGAACATTCAGACTGTACCTCACGAGATCAGGGTGGCAATCTTGGCCAATTGTCTCCAGGAAGTACTGTTACGGAGTTTGAAAAAGCAGTTGCTGTTATGGAGGAAGGAGAAATAACCCGTTCTCCTGTTGAAAGTCGATTTGGATTTCATGTGATAGCCCTTGATCGTAGAATTGATGGCCGTTCCCTACCTTTTGAGATGGTAAGTGATCGCATTGCGGCATGGCTGGAGGCTTCGGCTTGGTCAAAGGCGGTTTCTCAATATATATCAATACTTGTGGGTTATGCGGATGTACGTGGTATTACTCTAAAGGGTGTACCAAGCCCCTTGGTGCAATAAAGTTTACAAGGTTTATTTACAGAGCTCCATTTGGGCGAAGGAACCAGGAATTACACTTGGTTAAGCAAGGGTATTGACAACTATTTCATTTCAGGACAAGTTTTTGAATTCTTGGCATTAAAATAAGCGCCTTAGTGATCAAGACAGCCGTTCGTTTTTTGTAAACAAATAACTTTGAAAACTCACGTGTAAGATGAAAGATTCAATCTCTATAATGAAACAGAAAGGGATAATTCAGATGGTGGATCTTTCGAACCTGCCAAGCCTAATTCTAAATCGTACCCGAACAATCAAACAATACAGTCTTTTATTGAGTGGCACTTCAACTTAATATTTTTTTCAAATACACTTCCTTTTACCTATGAAAGGAGTAACGATTATTTCTTGGATGCCTAATCACCCCAATCAGGGCGATACTCAAGAAAATTTCGGAAGTTAAGATAATTAAACCCGAACGGGTCTATTAAATGATCAATTTAGAATAGCAGTCAAAATAACCCCGTATGGTTCTATTTTTAATGAAATTAATAATTATTTATAAATTAATACCGATCAGGGTGATACTCAAGAATACTTCGGAAGTTAAGATAATTAAACCCGAACGGGTCTATTAAATGATCAATTTAGAATAGCAGTCAAAATAACCCCGTATGGTTCTATTTTTAATGAAATTAATAATTATTTATAAATTAATACCGATCAGGATTATATTGTTGATAATTTTGGAGGCTAATAAATTAATATTGATCAGACCTAAATATGAATACTTGGGATCGCTTCATGAAATTAACCAGGAATGGATATGAAATGACTAGAAACAGAATACAGAAACTTGGTCAGATTGTTAAAGAGGTTCGTAAAGAACAACAATTAACCCAACAACAACTAGCAGCAACCACTGGTGTCGGAATAAGATTTGTTCGTGAATTGGAACAGGGAAAAGAGTCTTGTCATATTGGTAAGGCTATGGCTACGATTTCCATGTTAGGAATTGATATTCATATAAATGGAAAAAAGCTTTGAAAAATACATTAGACGTTTATCTTCATAACGATTTAGTCGGCAAACTAACCCAGGATGATAGTGGTGTTCTGGAATTTACTTACAATGAGAATTGCTTCGGTGAAAGCGCATACAGGATTTCATTATCACTTCCTTTGGAAGGGATATTTTCAAGTGCTTTCTCGAATGATTTTTTCAAAGGTAAGCATCAAGGGGCAAAAGTGGAAGCCTTTTTTTCAGGACTTTTGCCTGAAGAAAGCCTAAGAAAACGTTTAGCTTTAAATTTAGGATTATCAAGAAACAATTCGTTTGCCATTTTGGAGGCCATTGGGGGTGAATGTGCAGGCGCTTTGTCAGTGTTTCCCCACGGCAAGAAACCATCAGATGAACATGTTGAAATTGAGGTATTGGATGATCAAAAATTATTGGAAATTCTTGAACTAATCAAAGTACGTCCGATGCTGGCAGGTGATGATGGTTATAGATTATCTTTAGCAGGTGCACAAAATAAGCTAGCAGTGGGGTACAAGAATGGAAAAATCCTTTTAATCAAGGGTGGTTCTCCAACAACACATATAATCAAACCGGAAATAGAATTATTCACTGATACCGTATACAACGAGTTGTTTTGTATGAAACTGGCAAAATTACTGAACATAGATGTACCGGAGGTGTCCATCCACTTTGTTAATGATACCCCCTACTTTTTGACCGAGCGATATGATCGAAAAATTGATGAAGATGGAGCTATAACACGTATCCACCAAGAGGATTTTTGCCAAGCTTTGGGAATTATACCTGACATGAAATACCAACGAGAAGGAGGACCGAACATCTCTACTTGTCTAGAGATGATTACCCAAAATTTTGCTCGGCCTGCGAATGACCAAATAAAGTTCCTAGATTTAATCATTTTTAATTTTTTAGTCGGCAATTCGGATGCTCATGGTAAAAATTTTTCCCTACTTTATCTCGGCAACAAACCTGAATTAGCACCGGCTTATGATTTACTAAGTACGGCAATCTATCCAAATCTTGACCTCAAGATGGCTATGAAAATTGGGGGTAAGTATAGACCTAAAGATGTATTTTTAAGACATTTTCTAAGGCTTGTACCAAATACCAAAACTGCACAAAATTTGTTGAATCAACAGATTAATTCTATGTCAACTAAAATTTTGGAAGCTGCTGAAGAACTTAAATCAGACCTTGAGGAGAATGGTATTATCTCAGAGGTATTTAAAAAAATCATTGAAGTAATCAATTGCCGTATACAATGGATGAAACGTTAAACAGGTACTATTTCGCCAGAAATGTATCTTGAGTTGAACTTTGGTTTACACCTACCTGTGCTATGATAATTGTTCTGAAACCTTCATAATGTTTACCTTTTAGGTGCAGGCATTAAGACCCCAAAAAATGAAATTCATTATAAATGTATTTTTATTCCGTTGAGAGAATTTTTCCTTGTAATGAATTTCAAAATAAACTATATCTATCTATAGTTTCCCCTGTTGGTTTCGACCGCAGGGTGCGGGGTCTCCCGGGAGACCCTGCTTTTTTTTACTCAATCTCTACTGAGAAGTTTTGCGGACATATATTTACGTAGATGGGTTCAACCTATATTATATGGGGCATTAGAAAACACCCCTTATAAATGGTTGGATCTTTCCAGTTTATTTTGCCAAATTCTAAATTCCAATCCAAGCAATCTAAAAATAAAATATTTCACATCTAGAGTTTCACCACGTGACGATGATCTCTCCAAGCCCCAGCGTCAGGATGTATACCTCAGGGCTTTAAGAACATATTGTTTAAATATTGAAATTTACTTCGGTAAATTTGTTACCCATCCCAAAAGGCTTCCTCTGGCCGACAATATTGATCAAATGGTAAATGTTTTAAGGACTGAAGAAAAGGGATCAGATGTTAATCTTGCTGTCCATCTTTTAAATGATGCCTGGCTCAATAAATATGATTGTGGGATTGTTGTCTCAAATGATGGTGATCTCTCTGAGGCAATGCGGCTGGTAAGAGAGGAAAGACGGATAAAACTAGGTCTTCTGACACCAGGGAGTAGTCATAGGGTTAGGGTTTCATACCAACTTAGACAACATGCAGATTTTCACAAGTACATCGGTATTAAATTGCTGAAGAAAAATCAACTACCTTCGCCCATACCTAAAACTAAAATCCACAAACCTCCACGATGGAAAAATACGCATTAAAAATAAGATTTTGAGTACAATAATCGTTCAAAATGATTCCTAAATGGATTGAGAATTCAAAAGCGAACTAGAAGGATACCTTATCTCTTGTCTCAATTTACACAAACAAATGCATACACAAAAAGTTGCCCATTGGATCGCAATGTGTTTGAAGAAATTATTTTACCTCATACAGTGAGATACTCCTGAAAACTTCCCGAGTTATTGTATCCCTTTCAAGAATAAAAAACTCCCCGCAAGGTACGTGAACCCAAATTTCAGCCGTCCTTCCACGTGGGGATTTATGAAGATAAAGATATTCAGCCCATTTTGCATCTGAAACTTCTTCTGCCGGTTCAGGGCGGGGTTTGCCAGCCTCAGTGAGGAATTGAAACTCAGTTTCACTTCTTTTACCGCAAAAGGGGCATTCAAATATCTGCATGATTTTTCCTAATGTGCAATTCCAGACCCTGTGGCTTCATCAATTAATTTCCCGGTGGTAAACCGTTTAAGATCAAAGGGTTCACTTATATAATGGTGTTCATCATTGGCAATAAGGTGAGCCAACAACCACCCACCGGCAGGTATCGCTTTAAAACCTCCGGTCCCCCAACCACAATTAATATAAATACCTGGAGTGTTAATTGGACCAATCAAGGGGGAACTGTCAGGTACAACATCCACAACCCCCGCCCATTGACGCAACATTTTTAATTGTCCGAAGGAGGGAAACATTTCCAATAACCCGGATACGATTGTTTCCTGGGCCGGTAAGTTCCCTCTTTGGGTGTGGGTTGGAATCCTGTCCAAACCGCCACCGAATACAATTTCTCCCTTGTCTGATTGGAGGACATAGGTGCCCGTGCCCAAGGAAAGAACGACAATATCAAGACAAGGCTTAATAGGTTCGGTAACAAAGGCTTGAAGGGCATAATCAAGGATTGGCAAATCCTGACCAAGTTTCCCAACAAGAAAAGGGGTGCCTCCAGCCGCAGCTATTCCAATTCTGTCGGCCTTAATCTCCCCTCTAGTAGTAGCAACTCCCTTGACCTGTCCACCTTCTAATACAAAATCTTCAACCATACAATTTTCAATTATATCAACCCCATAATTACTTGCCGCTCTTGCATACCCCCAAGCCACAGCATCATGTCTGGCAACACCGCCTCGACCTTGCATAATGCCTCCATGACATCTGTATCTGGCATCTTCCTTTTTGTTCCACAAAGGTAATTTCTCTAATACTTGACGAGCTGATAGCAATTCACCATCAACACCATTTAGGATCATGGCGTTGGCAATTCGATTACATATTTCCATTTGAGTAGGGGTATGAGCCACCATCAGCATCCCCCTTTGGCTGAACATAATATTGAAGTTGAGTTCCTTGGAGAGATTTTCATAAAGCCTAAGGGAAAGATCATAGAGGGCAACTGATTCTGGATAGAAGTAATTTGACCTGATGGTAGTGGTATTCCTCCCGGTATTACCAAGGCCGATTGGTCCTTTTTCAAGGATTGCGACATTCTTGATACTATGGTTTTTTGCCAGGTAATATGCAGTGGATAATCCATGTCCCCCACCACCAATGATAACAACATCGTAAGCCCCCTTGGGTTTTGCCTTTCTCCAGGCAGGCTTCCATGTGGGATTCTTTTTTATGCCCTGTAAAATTAGGGAAAAAATTGAATAATTATCCATATTTTCTTAGCTAACGGGAAAAGACCCTCCTTCAGCCGTCCTTTTGGCAATGAACTCCTCCATTTCGGTCTTCCGGTCCAAATCAATTGTTGGGGGGTTAAAGTTGTTGACTATCTCCTGCCATTTAATCAAGGCACGTTGACTGGTATCCTGGGCACCTCTTTCAGTCCAGGTACCAAAGTTTGACCAATCAGCTATTAATGGCTCATAAAATGCGGATTGATACCGATCCATGGTATGTTGACAACCGAAAAAATGTCCTCCGGGTCCAACTTCTTCCAAAGCTCTCATGGCTAAATCATCTTCATCATGAGGTGTCGGTGCACAAAGTTCAGCAATAATTTGAGCTACTTCCACATCGGCAATCAGCTTTTCGAAGGATACTGTCAATCCACCTTCAATCCATCCAGCTGAATGAAGGAGAATGGTTGACCCAGCCAATATACAGCTCCACAATCCCATTTGAGTTTCATTGGCGGCCTGTGCATCATTGATGTTGGCAGAAGAGCCAGCTGCACATCGCCAAGGCAAACCAACTTTTCTAGCCAGTTGTCCAGAACCCAGATTAGCCTGAAATTGCTCAGGGGTCCCAAAGGCAGGAGCTCCTGATTTCATATCGACATTGGAAGCAAAGGCCCCATAACATACAGGTGCACCAGGGTTGTTTATCTGTGCAAGGGCCAATCCTGCCAGACACTCAGCATGGCTAAGGGTCAAGGCACCTGCAACCGAAGCAGGTGCCATGGCTCCCATCATGCAAAAGGGTGTAACTATGGACATCTGACCATAGCTTGAAAAATCTATAATACCCTGAGCCATTGGTATATCTAGTACCCTGGGCGAGTTGGTGTTGATGACTGTGTAACACCACGGCTCAGCACGAAATTCATCTTCAGTAATCCCTCTGAAATTCTTGATAATTTCAAAGGTATCCAGGGTTTGAGGTGAACCACGTGCGTAAGCACTGGGGAATTTATCAGAAAGTGTTAACTGCGTTTCAATTACACTGTAGTGTCTTAGATTGGTGGGTATATCTTGAGCCTCAACAAGAGGATTAACCATGTGAAGTACATCAAAATGTTGGGTTAACATAATCAATTCACGGTAGTCAGCGAGGCTGGAAGGTCTTCGTCCCCTTTTTAGGTCAGTCGCATGAGGCGCTCCTGCTCCAGGGAGGAAGGCCAGGGTTCCCAGTTTCATTTCAAGATCCCTGTCACGAGATCCTGCCCTTATGGTGAATTCTGGCGGTGCAGTTTTGAGAGTGTTGGCAATTATGTCCCGGCCAATCCTCACCATCCCTGTCTCTTCATCAACCAGTGCGCCACCCTGTTTATAAATTTTTAGTGCTTCAGGCAATAAAACCTTGATTCCCATCTCCTCAAGCACCACCAAGGCATTGTTATGGATATCTTCTATTCTATCTTCGGAAAAGGCATTTACAGGTGGGAAAGGATTTGTAATTTTCCTGTAATTTGGTCTTCTTGGTCCTCCTCCCAAAGAAGGATTTTTTGCCCTCCTTCTACGAGCTGCCTTTCTTACCATTTAACCTCTCATTGCTTGTCCCGAAGGATCATATGGAGAACTCGGAATAACCTTGGCTGGACGTTCAACACCAACAATATGAACGGTTAGTTCGGTTCCAGGTCTGGAAAATTCAGGATTCACCAATGCCATTGCCAAGGATTTTTTGACCGTATGACCATAACCCCCGGAAGTTACAAATCCTACTCTCGAATTATCCTGCCAAATGGGTTCATAGCCACTTGCATCTGCATCAAGAGCATCAATTTCCAGAGTTACCAAAACCATTGGAGGAGAATTTACCTCTTTTTCCTCCAACGCTTTGGTTCGTCCCACAAAGTCGGGTTTGTTCCAATCAATCCACCGGTCCAGTCCCGTCATACCAGGAGTATAAGCCTGTGTAAACTCCGTACTCCAGATACCAAAACTCTTTTCCAGCCTTAAGGACAAGAGGGCATTATACCCGTATTCAACCATTCCTTCAGGTCTACCAGCTTCAAGTAATGTATTCCGTAAGGATTCATGACAAGAAACCGGGCAATTGATTTCAAAACCCAATTCACCGGCAACGGATATACGAGCTACCTTGGCCCTGATCAAACCGATGTCCATTTCCCGACAGGTCATAAATGGGAAAGTATTGTTGGTTACATCACTGTCTGTTACCTTTAGGACAATTTTACGGGCATTGGGTCCAGAGACAGAAAATCCCAGCATCTCCTCAGAAATATCCCTGATGGAAACTCCTTCGGTCAAGTGGTTGTTAAACCATCTCATATGCCAGGCCCGAAGGTAGTAACTTCCCATTATCCACCAGGTACCATCACCCCAGTTAAACAGGGTCAAATCCCCCTTCAACTTCCCTTGCGGTGAAAGCATTGGAGCAAGTTTAATCCGGCCTGGGGAGGGTAATTGCGAAGCCATGACCCAATTTAGCCATTGTTCAGCCCTGTTTCCCGTTATTTCAAATCGGGAAAATCCACTGATATCCAGTAGTCCCGAATTGTTTCGGACGGCGTGGCATTCCGTTTCTACAATGGGATAGGCGTTGGACCTCTTTAATGTAGGTTGCTCTTCAAACCCTTCTGGAGCATAGTACAAGGGAATTTCGAGACCATAGGTCGCTCCCCATCGAGCACCATCACCTGTCATGCCAGAGTAGGAAGGTGTTTTTGACAGAGGTCGACCAGCCGGCAGTTGTTCATTTGGATAGGTCATGACAAATCGACGGGTATAGAACTGTCCGGTAGTTTGTTTAATATATTCCTTGTTTTCTGCATAACTGCCATATCTGGCGATATCCATGCCGAAGACATCAGCTTCTGGTTCACCATAAATCATCCACTCGGCAAGGGATTTTCCTACTCCTCCACCTTGGAGGAATCCAGCCATAACAGCACACGCGCTCCAATACCCCCTAACACCGTGAATTGGTCCTACCAGCGGATTACCGTCAGGTGAAAAGGTAAACGCACCACATACCCAGTTTTTTACCCCAGCATTCTGTAAAACCGGGTACCTGTTAAACCCCAGTTCCAATTCATGTTCAATGCGGTCTAGATCCTCCTCAAGGAGTTCCATTCCATAATCCCAAGGAGCACCATCCATCATCCAATGTTCATGGTTAATCTCATATATCCCCAGTAGCATTCCCTTTTGATCCTGCCGCATATAGGTAAAGCCTTCCAAATCAACCACCAAAGGCAATTCCTGCTCCAACGCCGCAACTTCGGGTATTGTTTCGGTAAGTAAGTAATGATGTGCCAAGGGTGAAACTGGAAGTTCTATCCCAGCCATTCTACCAACTTGCTTGGCCCATAACCCTGCTGCATTGACTACATGTTCACAAGTTACGGTTCCCTTTTCAGTAACTACCTGCCATCCTTCCGAAACGGGCTTCAGTTCCAGAACCCTGTTGCCCTCAATGACATCTGCACCTTGTATCTTCGCAGCTTTGGCATAGGCCTGAACAGTTCCGGTCGTATCAATATATCCTTCACGGTCAGCCCAAAGACCCCCTAATATCCCCTCAGTTGACATTATGGGGCAAAGTGAACCAGCTTCTTCAGGGGTAACTAGGCGAACATCTTCAATCCCCATGGTCTGGAATATTCGATAGGCACTTTGAAGCCATTCCCACCTGTCCTGGGTCCCGGCCAAGGTTAAACCACCAGTCATGTGCATACCTACAGACTGACCGGATTCCTTTTCGATTTCTGAAAGGAGATCAATAGTATAGGCTTGTAAAGAAGCTATATTCGGATCAGCATTTAGGGCATGAAACCCACCAGCAGCATGCCAGCTTGAGCCGGCCGCAAGTACCGATCTTTCCAGAAGGGCTACGTCTTTCCAACCGAATTTTGCTAAATGATAAAGGACCGAACAACCAACTACGCCTCCACCAATGACAACAACCCTGTAGTGAGATTTCATTAAAAGCCTCTCAATTTTGATCAATATCTAGCCAAAAGACAAAATCCTACATACTAAAATATTTCAATTGATAGTAGTTATAAACTGCCAATACCACAATAACCAAGGAGCCTCCCAATATTGCCAGCCTTGTAGGTTCTTCTCCCAATACTGCCCAAACCAACAAGGGTGCCAATATCGCTTCCAATAGTATAATCAAGGCCACCTCAGGTGCTGGAAGGTACCTTGGACCCAAAGCCATAAGGCTGGTCGCAACCGGTATAAATACTATACCAAGAATAAGGACATAGACCATATCCCTTGTGTTCAGGAAACTTACATCAGTAAAGATTAATAACGTGAAGGCAAGCAATATATGTGCCAAACCTGCGGCTGGAACCATGGAGAAAGCTTTGGCCTTACGGGCTACCGTGTGTTTGATTGCAATCATAACCGCTACCAATAATGATGCCAAATCGCCCCAAATAGCATCTGTTCTAATAGTGAGAGAACCACTGGAAATTAATCCAATCCCTACCATCGAAAGGGCTATTGCCCAAATCAGGCTGGAATTCAGGGGTTCTTTCAAAATTATTCTGCTGGCTATTGCCGCAAACATCGGTGAAGTGCTGATAATGAACAAGGCATTTGCAACCGATGTTGTTCTGATAGCATACACAAACAAAAGTGAAGCTGTGGCCAACAGAAAAATATACACATATCCAGCCCATCCAGCTTTGGAAATTTCTTTAATTGGATTATTTCTCTGAACCAAAGCCAGAACCAGGATAATTATTGTACCCGAGATAAAGGACCGCCAAAAGGTTAGGTTGAATGTTGAGGTTTGGATAAGTTTGATGAATAGACTGTCCGGTACAAAGGAGATAACTGCAATCAGGATTATGATTAACCCCTTTGATCGTTCACTAATCGCCATTATAACCAACCAGTTGGAAACAGGATCAATTCAAATACACTTAAGATTCTTGTGTTGACTGTTGAACTCGTCTTAGGATGGTAGCCAATTTATCTGTTGCATCCTTTGATCTCATTTCTGGAGGGGTAAGGATGGAATAGTCAAGTACCCTGTCACATCCGAATGGACAAGGAGGTCTCTCAGTACCGATCAAATCTGGAAGTTTCAGGATCAATTCACTGGCCAACTGTGTGTTTTTTCGTAGAACACCCAATAGCTTCTCGATATCGATTTCTCCATGGTTAGGGTGCCAACAATCATAATCGGTAACCATCGCAATGGTTGCATAACAGATTTCAGCTTCCCGGGCCAACTTCGCTTCAGGCATATTGGTCATTCCTATCACATCACACTGCCAAACATCCCTGTATAGCCTTGATTCACTCAAGGTCGAAAATTGAGGACCTTCCATTGCAAGGTAAGTCCCTTTGGCATGGGTTTTCACCCCTATCGATTCAGAGGCAGTTTTACAGATTTCGGCAAGTCTCTGGCAAACGGGATAGGCCATGGAAACATGAGCGACACAACCAGGTCCAAAAAATGATTTTTCCCTGTTTACTGTACGGTCAATAAACTGATCAACGATAACGAAATCACCAGGTTCCATTTCTTCACGAAATGAACCGCAAGCGGAAATGGAAATTATATCAGTAACTCCAAGTTGCTTTAAGGCGTCTATATTTGCTTGATAGGGGACACTTGTGGGTGAATGCACATGACCTCGCCCATGTCGAGGTAGGAATTTAAACTCCAATCCGCTAATTTCACCGGTCAGAATGGCATCCGATGGTGTTCCCCAGGGAGTTTCAATTTCTACCCATTTCTGATTTTTCAGTATATCTATTTCATAAAGACCAGATCCACCAATAACTCCTACTACAGGGGTATTCATATAGTATTCCTTTCATAGCAAAAATTTGAAATTGATTTTCTCGTCAAATTAAAGTTAACAAGAATTTAAACTCTATCTTTTATTTATGGAGGTTACGTAACCAATTCCAATGCGTTTGAAAACTAATTCAGGCAATTTAGATACTGAGAATTAAAGGTTTTTCAGGATTTGGAGTCAGAAAGTTTAAAAACTCAAATACATATCCAAAATGGTAAAGCCTTTCGCTCCATTCATGATTTGTTGTAATGTCATGGCAAGTCTTTCAAAACTAAACTGATATACGACAAATCCTATTTTCATTGCAATCTTGAAATAGGTGATATTTATGATACCATGACTCTTCTATGTTAAGCCTTGATGTATAAATCACAGAACAGGAAAAGGAGCCTTTTAATGATTGGTATTATAAGCTGGATACAGTTTCAGCTAAAAAGATAATGAACGTTCTCTCTAGGATAGAAAATGGTAATTTCGGGGATGTTAAAAGTTTAAGTCTGGGTTTGTTTGAAAGACGTATCCATTTTGGTGCAGGTTATCGAATATATTTTGGGAATGATGGTGACCAGATTGTGATTTTACTTGGCGGTGGTACAAAGAGGCATCAATCAAAAGACATCAAGAGGACAAGGGAGTTCTGGGACGATTATAAATATCGAAAGAAGAAAGGAAATTAACATGCCACTAACCAAGGATTTTAATGAAGCGGTTAAAGAACGCGCACAACGCGATCCAGATTTTTGTGTTGGCTTATTATACGAAGCAATTGAGGTTTTACTAAACGGCGACCTTGAAACAGGCAAGGTACTGCTTCGCCACTATATAAACGCCACCGTTGGGTTTAAAACATTAGCAATAGACATGAAACAAGATCCCAAAAACTTGATGCGCATGCTAAGTACCAAGGGTAATCCGAAGGCCAGTAATCTGCTCTCTATGATTGCTCATCTTAAGCGGTATGAAGGAGTGACGTACCCTTTAGTCCAAAATAACAAACTTCCAGCGTAAATACCTATTCATGTGGGAATAATTGATAATAGATAGGTAACCCAAGGTAATAACGCAAAGGTATTTGCAACTATTCTGATACCACGCCCTTGGTTTACGAAATCAAATGTTTCCTCTGACTTGGATACTATAACGATTTACCAATTGGTAAAATATCTAATTTTCCATGATTATGAGCGGTGTTAGATCGTGAGATTTGAAAGGGAGTTACCCGAAGATTTCGCAGAAATCGAAGCATTGCTTGATAATGCTTTTGGTTTGGGCCGAACCAATCTATCCTCATATCAGTTGAGGGTTGAAAACAAACCAATCAATGCATTATCCGTGGTTGCAAGGGAGGATAACGGCCCAATTATCGGGACAATAAGATTCTGGCCAATTAAGGTAGGGCAAACCAATTCAAAAGTTCTCCTGCTGGGACCTATCGCAGTTCATCCCATCCATCAGGGGGAAGGGATTGGTTCCCAACTGATTTGGACGGGTATTCGGAAGGCACTGAGGCTGGGCTGGGAGGGAATCCTACTCGTAGGAGATGAATCCTATTACTCTAAATTTGGTTTTTCAATAATCAAAACTGTTGAGTTCCCTCAACCTACAGACCCTAATCGAATATTATGCCTGGAGATAATTAAAGGGACACGAGGATTTTTAAAAGGAAAAGTCCAAAAGTCACCTACAATTACTGATGATTGAGAGAATACCCGTTTTATCGAGTCAAGTTACTGAACTGACACATTTGTTCATAATTGATTTGATGCCCTCATCAAAGGTAGTGTTTCCTTGAGCTCTAGCGGCTTCAATTTGGGATTTGATTTCTGTCAAATCTACTTGTCTTAGATAATGCTTCACTTTGCCAAGGCTAGCTGATCTGATTGAGAAAGATTCTACCCCCATGGCGGCTAAACAAATGGCAATTTCTGGTCTCCCTGCATCCTCTCCGCAATAACTGACCTTTGTATTGTTTGCCAAACAGCGTTTACAAATAAATTCAATAAAATACAGGTAACTCAGGTAGAGAGCATGGTACCTGCCTCGAACCTTTTCGTTTTGGCGATCAGCAGCAAAGAAAAACTGTTTCAGGTCATTGCCACCGATGGAAATAAAATCGGTGGTTTTATAGAAATCATCTGGAGCAAAAGCCAAGGAAGGAGTTTCCAACATCGCCCCGATTTCTATTTTTGCAGGAAGTACTTTGCCAAGCCTTTGAAACCTATCAAATTGTTTAATGCAGAGTTCCTTGGCCCTGGTAAATTCATCATAACTCGAAACCATGGGGAACATGATGTTAAGAGGTCGTCCATCCGCGCCTTGAATTAACGCCTGGATTTGCATTTGTAGTATGGCAGGCCTGTCAAGCGCAATCCTGATTGCCCTCCAACCCATGGCCGGATTGGGTTCTTCCTCTCTCTTCAGGTAGGGAACCATCTTGTCCGAACCAATGTCAACCGTACGAAATATTACCCTCTTTCCTCCAGCTGAATCAAGAACCGTTTTGTATTGGCTAGCCAGATCGTTTCTTGTTGGGATTTTTTGGGAATCTAAAAACCTGAGTTCGGTTCGGAATAATCCCACTCCCTCAGCCCCGGATTTTTCCAGGTTTGGAAGTTCTGCCATAAGTCCTGCATTAATATAAAGCCCTATGTTTTTACCATCTCTGGTAATTGCAGGCAGGGTTCTGATTTTGGCATAAGTAGCTTTGACAGTCTCAGCCATTTCAATCCTGTTATGGATTGAAGAGGCTACAAACTCATCAGGTCTCAGATGAACAGATTTGTTTTCACCGTCAATGAAGATGACATCATCATTCAAGGCTTCGGTAGTTATGCCCTTTACCTGAATAACTAAAGGTATAGCCATGGCCCTTGCAATAATTGTTGCATGCGAACCAACGGAACCTTCTTCCAGTACAATTCCTCTTAAATTTCTACCATATTCAAGAAGTTCACCTGGTCCTATGTTTCTTGCAACCAGAATGGGATTTTCTGGTATATCATCCTTTATATTCCTTCCCTGACCAGTTAGAATCCTAAGGAGACGGTTAAACAGATCATCAAGATCATGGAAGCGGTCCTTGAGGTAAGGGTCCGTAGATTTCTCCATACGGGCACGTGCTTCAGATTGTTCTTTTTCAACTGAAGCCTCAGCCGACAAGCCAGTGGCAATATTTCCTTCCATCCTGTTTAACCACCCAGATGAATTGGCAAACATCCTGTAGGTTTCCAGAACTTCCCGTTGTTCCACAGAAATGGAATGATGTGTTTGGGAGTCCAACAAATAATCGACAGTACCCCGAAGTTCTGATATTGCACTGTTTAGACGAGACAATTCTTTTTCAGGGTCATCTGTTACTGGATTTGTTATAACGACCCTTGGTTCATGTAAAAGAACTCGACCTTCAGCAAAACCCTCGTGTGCAACTAAACCCTGATAGCTTACCGGCTGGGTATGAAGAGCTGATAAGGCTTTACCCTCACCTGTAATTATTCCTGTTTCCCTCATCTCAGCCAATACGGTAGCTACAACAGCCAGAGTATTGACTTCGCCTAGTTGAAATTTTCGGGCCTCTTTTGTTTGAACAACCAAAACCCCCAGCGTTTGTCCCAATCTTTGAATTGGAACCCCTAAGAAGGAGGAATACCGTTCCTCACCAGTTTCTGCCATATAGCGGAAACCTTTTTCTGATGGTGCATCGGCAGAATTCACCGGCTCGGAAAGTCTGGAAACCTTGCCGACAAGACCCTCAGTAACTCTAAGACGGGTAACATGTACTGCCTCAGGATTCAAACCTTTGGTTGCACAGAGTTCAAGCGTTTTTGGATCTCGGTGGAGATAAATGGAACATACATCAACACCCATTGACTGGGCTACGATTTCAGCAATTTGGTTTAGTCGCTGCTGCCCATCTCCCTCACTGGCCAAGGCATCATTCAGCCTGAGAAGTAATTCCTGGGATGATATTTCTACCGTCTGATCGTTCATAAGCTTGTAGAAATCCTATTGGTGTGAAGTTCAAATTTTTCATGAAGTGCCTGAACAGCCAATTCCATGTATTTTCGGTCCACGAGAACCGAAATTTTGATTTCTGATGTGGATATGACTTTAATATTAATTCCTTCATCTGCTAATACGGAGAACATCTTGGCCGCCACTCCAGATTGAGACCGCATTCCAATGCCAACTACTGATACCTTACAAACCTCCAAGTCCTGTACAACCTCTCTAAAATTAACAAGGTCATCTTCCTTAGCTTGCAATAAGGCCTTTTCAGCAGTGGCAGATTGATCAATGGGGCAGGAAAAAGTAATATCGGTACGGCCACTTTCTGAAATATTTTGAACAATCATATCAACATTTACCCCATTATTTGATAGGGCACCGAATATAATTGCTGCTATCCCCGGCCGATCAGCAACTGAAATGATTGATATTTTTGCTTCATCACGGGAATGAGCAATTCCTGAAATAGTTCTATTCTCCATTTTCTCATCCTCATTACAGACCAGGGTTCCAGGTTTTCCTGAAAAACTTGATCGGACATAAACCGGGACCTGGTGCGCCATTGCCATTTGAACTGATCTGGTTTGCAAGACCTTTGCACCCAGGGAAGCCAGTTCAAGCATTTCATCGTAGGAAATTCTGTTTAGTTTTCTGGCCTTGAATACAATTCTGGGGTCTGCAGTATAAACTCCTTCAACGTCAGTAAATATATCACATCGTTGACATCCGAATTTGGCAGCAAATGCCACAGCTGTCAGGTCAGACCCACCACGTCCTAGAGTGGTTATTCTGTTTTCTTCACTTATCCCCTGGAAACCGGCAATAACAGCAACTTTCAATCCTTCTTCAAACTTGGCACTAAGGTTTGCCGTGGAAATATCCTTGATTTGGGCAGCACTATGAGTAGAAGATGTTGTTATTGGTACCTGCCAGCCTTGCCAACTCCGTGCAGGTATTTTCATATCCTGTAAAATTAAAGCCAAGATTCCCGAGGTTACATTCTCACCTGAAGAAACCACAGCATCATATTCTCTGGCATCGAAAAATGGGGAAACTGAGTTTACCGTTTCAACTAACTTATTGGTTTCCCCAGCCATTGCTGAAACAATTACGATAACTTCATTACCCTTGTCCACTTCCTCCTTAACATAAGAGGCTGCCACTCGCATTCGTTCCAGGTTAGCAACAGAGGTGCCACCAAATTTCATTACAATTTTGGCCACAACTAAACTCTTAAATCACTACCCAATCAGTACGCATGTGATTGTTCCTGAATTTCTACACATAGTATTTTTCTCCAATATCTTTAATCAAGATAATATAACCTTTTTGTATCAATCAGATGAAACGGTGAGAGCAAATTAACCAAACAAGCAAGTTGTTTAGAACAATTTGGATACAGTGTTAGTTTGTATCTGTAACAACAGGCCAAGGTAGGGGGGTTACCGGAATGCCTTCTTCAACAAGCTCTTTGGCTTCCTTGAGGGAAGCTTCGCCATGAATTGACCTTTTTTCGGTACTACTTTGATACATCATACGAGCCTGCTCAACGAATTTTTTCCCAACATACTCGGAGTTTTTCTCTAATTCCTTTTTAATCGTTTGAAGGGCTTCTTCGTACTTTGATAACGGTTTTTGGAGATCAATTTTTTTCTCTTCTTTCTGTTCTAGGCATTCGTTTTTTGTGGAGTTTTCCTTAGCGACAATGTTTGGTGCCATGATATTTTTGCTAATCAGTGTTGAATTGCAAATTGGGCATGTAAGCAATTGTTTTGAATTCAAAGTTTCAAATGCTTTATTGGATTCAAACCAGCTATCAAAAATGTGGTTCCTTTCGCAACACAAAGAAAACTTGATCATATTACCCTCACCAAAATCATTATGACCAGTAGAAACAGGAGATTTGTTTCCAGTCAAAATAATAACTTTCCTATACCTAATCATTTAGCCAGGAAACTTGCAATGAAATAGTTGTCTACTCCACTGATTTCAACTATTCGTTATAGTATAGGCACGTTATGAAGGATTGTTTCACCATTCAAACTCACTAAACTGAAATGATTTGTCAGATCAACAATTCTATATTAAACTATAAACTGATTATAACGAACTTGAAAAGCGGGTAGAACTTCTGAAGAAGGATTATGAAATCATGGAAGCGAATATCGATGGAACCTTGAACAAAATGCGTGCTGAACATGACGAACTTCGAGCAGATATTGAACGTGGACTAGCCAATCAAACCAAGTGGGTTATAGGTGTTGTTGCCGTAGCTGTTATAATTATCATCGGCGTACTGGGTTAGCAGGGTAGAGTTAGCCTTAAAACTGCTAGACTCTCGTACACATTTTTTCAATTTTTGACTTAGCATCCATGCTCTGAAAATTGGGCAGTCTTTTGCATATACTAACCTTCAATTTTCCTTCGAAGTAGTCATCAAAATTATCAGCACAACATTTTCAATCTGACAATATCCATTGCTTGGCCAGTTGCAAGGCAAGTAGGCGTGAAAAAAATCTTGCCTGGCTAAGATTACCACCAGTCATCCATAAACCTGATTGAGCTGTTTCAACCCACATATTGCGTTGCTCGCCGATCCATGGTCCTGGATCTCCTTTGGTCCCGGAACCGTAGCCCCAACAGGGGCCAACACGCCTGGCAGTTTCTGTATCTATCAAAGCGCCAATCCAGTCTGTCATGTTACCATAGCCGGTGGCATAGATCACAGTATCAGTCATAATTTCTTCACCACTCGTCAAATGTAACGCGTTTCTCGAAAGATGGCTGACCTCTTGTCCTGTGCGAATTTGGATGCTCCCGTCTATTACCATCTCTGACCCACCGACATCAATGTAATAACCCGAAGCGGTGCGACGATATTTCATGCCGAGCCCTGTCCCATCCTCGGCAAAATCCAATTTGAAACCAGCGTCGGCCAAGCACTTATAAAAACCCTGACGGTCCCTGCGAATGCCATCCCAAATGGCTCGATGTTTCGGTTCTAATAGGCGCAGGGGAACTGAGGCCTGCAAGATATCTGCCTTGTCAACTGTGATTCCCTTGGAGAGAGCTTTGGCCGAATAAAGTGGTCCTAAAATCCGCTCGCAGTAATCTCGTTGATCTACAACCAAAGTAGAAGAGCGTTGAATCATGATGGGATGTGATCCGTTTATAACCAGATCAGAGGCAATATCATGTGCCGAGTTGTTGGCACCAATAATTACTACCTGTTTACCGACAGATTCATGCCAGCTTTTATATTCGCTTGAATGGAGTTGTGAACCGTCAAATATTTCATGTCCAACAAAATTTGGTACCTTTGGAAAGCCAGAGAGTCCAAGTGCTAACACCAAATGGGTGGGTGTCAAAATTTGTGTTTCTCCGTCCTGGCAAATTTTGGCGTACCAGATACCCCGCGCTTCGTCATAACGAGCAGAAGTAAGATTGGTACCCGTCCAGATGTTGAGTGCGAGTTCTTTTGCATATTCTTCCAACCATTCTCCCATCAAATCTTTGGGTGTAAAGATAGGCCAACCTTTTGGAAAGGGTTTGAAGGGCATGTGGTTATACCAAACAGGATCATGTAACACGAGACTATCATACCGCAATCGCCACTGGTCCCCTACTCGTGGAAATTTATCGATGATTAGGTAGGGTACATCAAGTTCTTGCAGTTGTGCACCCAAGGCTAGACCGGCTTGACCACCACCTATAACAAGTACAAATGGTGAGGTCTCTCCTGCTGTCTTAGTACATTCGTGTGACAAATTGTTCATCATTGTAAACAAGGTGCTGCAAAGGCCATCCTCAAGATACACATAACCCCTGCCCGGTCCATCCCTGGTTTGAAAGCGAAAAAACCCTTCGTTGTCATCAGGATTACCTTCGAAAGACACGCCCTCAAAACCAGTGATTGCCCCATATTTTGAGCCAAATTTTGCGATGTCTTTCCGACCTTCAATGGTTTGTAGACTCCAGCCGAAAGGTAGATAATCACGCCAAAAACCACCTTTACTAAACAACTCCGAGATACTTTTTCCGTTCCCTGTGCCTACGATTTCAGCAAAATCGGATAACCATTCAGCAGCGTGTTTCATGTTTTTATCTAATCTGCGAATTCTGTGAGGTTTTCGGAGATGGGCGGGTGCACAAGGCCTGGAACTGAAGGTAATTCGACCTTTCCACCTTCAATGGTGATTACATCTCCACAAAGCTCCGTACGAAGGGGATTTTCATTAACATCAACTTCGCAACAGGAACTCTTGCCTATGGCAGCACTGACTGACAAGGCAGCGATCTGGCCTACGGCAGTTCCCATAAAATGTGGCCAGATTAATACATCATCGGGTACACTTTGTGCGAGATCAAGAGCACCAGATACCCCACCCCATTTGGCTACGTCCGGTTGAAGTACTTTCAGACCTGCTCTGCTCATGGCAAGGAATTCATCAATTCCATAAATATTTTCCCCTGCAGCGAGGGGAATATCTGTGGCTAACACCAACTCTTCCCACTCAGAGTGAGGTGCATCGGAGCGTAGTGCTTCTTCGGCAAAAAATGGTTCAAAAGCCTCAATATCCCGCAGTGATTTCTTAGCCTGTTCCAGGGTCCAGGATTGATTGCTATCGACCATAATCCCTGCCCCGTTTGGGGCCAACTTGGTTGCTTTGTAAACGATTTTTGCATTACTGTGTTCGGTAAAGCCAATCTTGAGCTTAAAATAGGTTTGCCCCATCTCTGCGTGTAGAGGAATTTGGTGTGTGAGATTCTCGATATTGATTGAAGAGGCATAGGAGCGTGCCTTTGTAGACTGAAGTCCCATAAATTGGGCAAATGAGACGCCCGCATGGCGTAAAGCCAAATCCCAGAGCGCCGTATCAATCCCTGCTAGAATATGCTCAAATACTTGCACTTGACCAATATGGAGAAAGAAAACGGATAAGGAATTTCGTAATGCCTCCTGTACTTCCTGTGGATCAGAGTAGTTAAAACCCCGCAAATGAGCCTCAATGACATCCTCAATAATATTTGCTTTATGGATATTGGCCCGTGGTGGGAAATTTGCCCAAATTTCCCCCCAACCATAACAGCCTGAGCTATCCTCAATCCTGATCAGGAGGGCAGGGCGGGTAGGCATGGTACCAAGTGCCATTTTTGGTGAGTTTCCTCTCGAAGTGCGGATTGGAAAGGTTCTGATACGGGAAATTTTTATCGTGTTTTGGAAGTTCATTTCACCATGCAATGTAGGCGACAAGTTCGATCGCATCAAATTTCAAAGTCGTTGTTCCTACGGAAGAGGGCCAACGCTCAGGCCTTACTAAAAGATCGGCAGGATTAACAATTTCACAGGTACGCTTACCGAAACTGAACACAAACCGCAGCCCCATGAATTATCCATTCTTTTTCTGTATTACCTGATGGACTGTACTTGCAATAGCCGGTGCGTTTAACCCGAACTTGTCCATAAGGAATGGCGTGGTTCCTCCCTCACAAAACTGATCCTTAATGCCTACTCGTTTGAAGGGTAATCCAATTCCCTCCTCTACGATAACCTCTGCTACAGCCGATCCAAGTCCTCCGATGATATTATGGTTCTCGGCAGTAACAATCGCCCCGGTCTTGACCGCACTGTCAATTATCAGGTCCTGATCAATCGGTTTAATTGAGGCCATATCAATAACGCGTACCTCGATTCCGGCATTGGCTAGCGTATCTGCGGCTGCCAAAGATTCTGCCACACAGAGTCCCGCCGAGATAATGGTCAAATCGGAACCATCGCGCCTGATCACACCTTTGCCGATCTTCAAACTCTGGGGTATGAAATCAGGTGGTGTGGTTTCTGGACGTTTCATGCGTAGGTAGACAGGTCCATTCCAATCAAGTGCAAGCTTGACCATGGCAGCATGGTATTCAGGCCCCGAAGGTTCGAAAATAGCCATGTTTGGTACAGAACGCATGATGGCAACATCCTCAATAGCTTGATGCGAGACACCTAGCAATGTGGCGACACCGGGAAGAAAGCCCACTATTTTGACCGGCAGATTCGGATAGGCTGCTTGCATGGTTATCTGATCAAGGACACGTTTGGTGATAAAGGAACAAAAGGAATGGCAAAATGGTATTTCGCCAGATCGTGCCATGCCCCCAGCTATACCGATCATATTCGCTTCAGCAATGCCAATGTTATGAAAACGCTCGGGTAGTATATCACGGAACAAGTCGGTTTCGGTTGGGGGAACCAAATCGGCACAAAGTGCAACAATGCGTGGATCAGCCTTCGCAGCCTTGACCAATGCATCTCCATAAGCCCGAGGTAGTGGCTTGAACGATCGATTGATGAAATCAGCTGCTTCAAGTTGAGTCAATGTTTCGGTCATAACAGAGCCTCCAATTCAGCACGTGCACTGGCGGCCACTTCAGGTGGAAACCGAAGTTGGTGAAACATTAACCCTTCAAGCGAGGGAACTCCCTTGCCCATCAATGTGTTTGCCTTAATGAAACTGGGTTTGCCTTTGGTATCGCGTGCTTTGTCATAGGCGTTGAGTAGAGCTTCAATGTCGTTGCCATCCACTTCCTGGCAAGCAAAGCCAAAGCTCTCCATCTTGTTCAAGAAGGGTTCAAGCGACATGACTAGATTCATAGGTCCTTCCGATTGGACAAAATTATAATCAACGATGAGGCAGAGATTGTCGAGTTCCTGGGTCCCGGCATACATTGCCGCTTCCCAAATTTGACCTTCTTGCATTTCACCATCCCCGACGATGACGTAAAAGCGACTTGCACGACCCTGGCGCTTGGCTGCCAATGCACAGCCGACAGCCACAGACAGGCCTTGACCTAGTGAACCGCAGGTTGCCTCGATAAATGATCCCAAGCGCTCAGATGAATTAATCTCAAGAGGAGAACCATCTGTGACATAAGTTGCCAAATCAACCACATCAAAATAGCCTCGCTCGGCGAGAGTAGCATAGAATATCGCAGTGTTGTGGGCAGTGGTCAGGAAAATACGGTCGCGATCCGGCCAATTTGGATTGGTTGGATCCATGGCTGCTTCGGCAAAGTAGAGGGATGTGAAAATTTCTGCCGCTCCTAGCCCTTGTTGTACATAACCCTGACCTGATGGTGCCACCATATCCACCACATGCAGTCGCAAACGCGTGGCAATATTTGTCAATTTATGCAGATTGTGTTTCACTTTCATGCTCAACATGTGTTAAAATATAGTTATATACCTTTATACCTTTGAAGCAGAAGGATTGTCAACATGGATCTTCAATCAATGCGTCGAACAGCTGTTCCGTTGCATGCAGAAGTGGCCGAAGTGCTCCGCCAACAGATCCTGTCCGGTAGTCTTGTATCGGGAACTCGCCTGCCTACTTTGCGTAAGTTGTCCGAGCAGTTGGGTGTGGCTCGGATGACAGTGGTGCAGGCGATGAATACTCTTCAGGAAGAGGGGTTGATTGAAAAGCATTCCGGGCGTGGAACCTTTGTAAAGGATGTGAAGCGGCCAAGAAAACATACGCTTCAACTCAAAGTGGAGATTTCACAAATCTATGCGATGGTCGATCAAATGCAAGTTTCGGTACGCAAGAAATTTGCGACTATCGAAAAGGCTGAAGATGGCCGCTACTTTCGCTATTTACGCCGAATTCATGCCAAATGGGGTAAACCGTTTTGTCAGGTAGATATTAGGCTTGATGATCGAATTTTTGAAAAAGCACCAGAGCGATTCGAGGAAGAAATCGTGGTGTCGGTTCTTAAGGATCTCGGGATTTCAATCACCAAGGCCCGGCAGAATGTAACGATTTCATATGCGGATTTCACCATGGCCGAAGCACTTGGTATCAAAGTGAATTCAGCGGTGTTTCGTGTAGCAAGAGAATTTTATGACGCTGATGGTCAAATGGTTTATTCGGCAATTCTTTACTACCCCAGCGACCTGTTGGAGTTTGATATGGAGTTTGCTGTTGACTAACACCTCTCTTGATGGAAGAGAATAGTGGCTTGACTTTTATGTTGGTACATGTAAAGATACATACATCTAGACCATTAAGGCAATTCCAAGTGAAGTTGAGATTAAGTTCAGCTGGAAATTCTAGCCTTTAAGATGGGTAATAACAGTTTCGAATTCTTTCAATTGGTACAGAATTAATTTGAGTTTAAAGTATGGAGGATAAACTATGAATCTGATCAAATTTACCGTTTCGGCTATAGCGGTTTTGTGGTTGAGTATGGGTGCTGCATTGGCAGAATGGCCAGAAAAACCAATCACATATGTTGTTAGTTTTGGGGCAGGAGGAAACGCTGACATTGTCGCTCGCATGAATGCCGATGTTCTTTCAAGAGAACTTGGGGTTCCAGTCAACGTTGTCAACAAGCCCGGTGGAGCACATATCCCTGCGACTATGTCTGTGGCCGAAGCACCCGCTGATGGTTACACTTTATTCAACTGGTCTCCACCATCTTTCATGATTGTACCATTAACGCGTGAGACACCCTACGACCCACTTGAGGATTTCATTCCGTTATTTGCTGGTATATCGGCTTCAAACGCACTTTATGTACGCGGAGATAGCCCGTATACTACGTTCGAAGAATTCCTTGAAGGTGCCAGAAAAAACAAACTAACCATTGGAGTTAACAATCTGGGTGCCCCTCCCAACCTATCGGCAGTTCAGTTGGCGAATGAGTTCGGGTTGGAATTCAAGACATTGGCATTAAAAACCGTACCTGCAACCATGGCAGGTTTGATTGGAGGTCAAGTCGATGTAGCCGTTGGTCAGGTTGCTTCAATCCACGCCTACCAGGAAGGCGAGGTTCGCCCCTTGATTATCCTTGATAATGCACGACAACCTTATATGGAGAAAGACCTTCCAGGTGTACGCACCGTAGGTGAGGCCTTCCCAGGTAAAGAAGCTGGAGTTTGGGTCCATGGTGGTCTGGCAGTCAGGGCAGGTACACCACAAGAGATTGTTGACAAGTTGTTGGACGCCTCAACGCCCATGGGAGAAGAAGAGTTTATCTCACAGGTACCAAAATCCGTTGGGTACAATTGGGTACATGGTGTTGATGAAACAACAGCCTTAATCCAGGCAGGTATTGACCTTTACTCACCAATTCTGGATGGTCTTGGCCTTCTCCACAAATAATTGTGGTGTGATCTTGGACACCGTACTTTTATGGGAAAATGTACGGTGTCCATAATTTGAGGAGTTAATTCATGCTCAGCCAACGAATCGCCAACACTGCATTTGCGGTTTTGGTCGTTCTGGTTAGCTCCTATTTTGCCTGGGTTGCTGAAGGATTCGAAGCTGCTGGCCTGTTGGCAAGTTCTGGATTGCCATCAAAATTTTTTCCACAATTGATGTTGGGTGCCATGGTTGTCTGTGCACTCATCACCTGCTACCTGTATGGTGTTAAGGGAGTAGCAGGAGGTGATAGAGGCATGACTGTCTTTGGTAGTGCCGGGGATGCACGCCGGGGGATTTTGATGTTGATTGTTTCCATTGTTTGTTATTTTACTTGGCGGAGCTTTGGATTTATTCCCATGGCAATACTGCTTGGACCGCTATCATTGCTGGCGATGGGGATCAAGCGACCTTCAATCTATGCAACAGTATGGGTACTCACAGGGTGTATCTACCTTGTATTTACCTACCTGCTTGGAATTCAGTTGGTGTGAACTCCTGTGCTTGATTTGAATGAGCTCGTAATAGCATTTGGTCTGTTGGCCGACCCTATGACCATTACATTGTTGATAGTGGGTATTATTCTCGGGATAATTATTGGTATATTACCTGGCTTGGGGCCACCTATTGCGATCGCATTGGCACTCCCATTTACCTTTTATATGGATACTATCCCATCAATGATTCTTTTGTTGGGGATTTATTCAGCTGCAATTTACGGGGGCTCAATTTCGGCTATCGCTGTCGGTATACCTGGTACAGGAGCAGCCATAGCAACCGTTCAAGACGGGCACAAAATGTTCAAGGCCGGTAGAGGAGGTGAGGCACTCGGTTTTTCTTTGACTGGGTCAATTATCGGAGGACTGTTCAGCGTCGTTTGTCTTGCGGTGATTTCTCCAGTATTGGCAAGCCTTGCGGTCAAGTTCGGTCCTCGGGAATACCTTGCCATCAGTGTCTTTGGCCTGATTGTTGTGGTTCGTGTTGCAGGCAAGAGTCTTCCCAAAGGACTGCTGATGGGCACATTGGGCATTTTTCTGACAACCTGGGGACTGGATGAGTTGAATGGGACGGAGAGATTTACATTCGGTACATATCATCTTTATGAAGGTCTGCCACTTGTACCCTTTCTAGTTGGTCTATTCGCAGTATCCGAGGTATTGATCGGATCAGAACGGGCTTTACAGAAGACCAATTTCAATATGGACAGCCTGAAGGTAAAACTACCCAGTTTTAAAACTCTGAGCAGGTTGAAAGATGTGATCATGCGTTCCTCAATTATTGGGACGATCATTGGGATTATTCCAGGGGAGGGGGCAGCTGTAGGTGCCTTTTTTGCCTATTCAGAAGCCAAGCGTCGTTCAAAGACCCCTGAGGCTTATGGTACCGGAATCGCCGAAGGGATAATTGCTCCCGAGACAGCCAATAATGCAACTGTGGGTGGGGCCTTGGTACCTACATTGACACTAGGTGTGCCGGGGAGTCCAGCTGCAGCAGTATTGCTTGGTGCCTTGCTGATCCAAGGTCTGACGCCTGGGCCCAAGCTCTTTAGTGACCGTCCTGATTTGATGTATGCAATTTTTATTGGCTTGTTTGTGATCAACCTTCTCATGATGTTTATTGGCCTGGTAGCAATACGTTTTGCCGCCCGGTTGATCATGGTTCCGACATCGGTTATCGTGCCGACGGTGTTGTTGTTGAGTTTTGTGGGTATTTATTCGGTCTCTTATTCATTCTTCAATGTGGGTGTGCTTTTGGGTGCGGGTATCCTCGGCTACGTGGTTCGCAAACTGGGTTATTCCATTGCACCGCTGTCCATCGGTTTTGTTCTGGGTCCAATCCTTGAGAATTCCTTACGACAATCCTTAACTATCGCAGATGGATCATTCGTGGAGTTCTTTAGCACACCCATTGGATTGAGCATTTATGCCGTACTGATGTTGACTGTCTTGTGGGGACCAATTACTTCCCGGCTAAGGGGAAGATCAACCAGCAAATGACTAAACAACCTAACATATTGATCATCTATGCCGACCAGATGCGTTATGATGCCATGGGTTGCGCAGGTAATCCCGTGATTAAGACTGCTAACATCGACAGGTTATCAAGCGAAGGTGTACATTTTAGCGAAGCCTTTACGAGTTATCCGATTTGTTGTCCATTCAGGGCTTCTGTTCTGACTGGAAAATATGCTCAAGGCCACGGGATGATTCAAAATCATTTCCCACTGCGTGGTGACCAGGGGTTCCTTGCTGAATATTTGCGTGATGCTGGCTATCGTACCGGGTATATAGGCAAATGGCACCTTGAAGGTGGACCTAAACCGGGTTTTGTTCCGCCTGATCGACGCTTTGGCTTTGATCATTTTATCGGATTTAACCGTGGTCACAATTACAGGTCATCAATATATTTTGAAGATGAGGGTCAGGCCTGTCACTCAGCACGATATGAGCCAGATTATCAAACTGATCACCTGATGGAATTTATTGACAGTTCGGTCAGGGCAAGGGATAACAAACCCTTCCTGGGTTATATCAGCTATGGACCACCCCATTTTCCAATGGATATACCGGATTATCTCCGCTGCATCTATGATCCAGACAAAATTCCTCTTCCGCCCGGTGTACCGGATCCAGATTTACAGTCGAAGGTCCAATTACATCGTAACGATGTTCTTTGCGGTGGCGACGAACGATCAGGTCACAAGAGCCATGCATCTCAAGAAACCAAGCAAGTCGGTGAGGTTGAAACCGAGGCAGAAATTAGAGAGTTTCTCGCTGAGTATTACGGTATGATTCATAATATAGACTGGAACGTTGGTCGTATCCTCAACCAACTTGATGCACTTGGGATAACCAGGGATACAGTGGTGATCTTTATGTCAGACCACGGGGATATGTGTGGGCAGCACGGATCATTTTGTGGTATCAAGAATCAGGCTTACCGGGCAGCTATGCATGTACCCTTGATCGTGCGATACCCGGTACGGTTCCAGCCAAGACGTACCGAAGCCATGGTTGATGTTGGGGTGGATATGATGGCCACCCTGTTTGATCTCGTCGGTATAGAATTCCCAGAGGGACGGGATAGCCAATCCTATTTGCCGGTACTTGACGGTAAAAGTGAGACAGCTCGTGATACTATTTGGTACCAGGTCTTCACCCAAACTGGTGGGAATCCGGGTGAATTTGCCCCATTTGCTGAACGTGGGATTCGTACCAGGGACTGGCTTTATATGCGACGCAAGGACCACCGTGCCCTGCTTTTTGATCAACGTAATGATCGGAACGAATTGAATAACCTTGTTGATGATCCTGCCTATACAGGTTTAATGGATGAATTTGATGTAAAATTGGAAAACCATATGAAAACAACCGGGGATGATTGGAATATGGCCGCTGACTTCCCACCGCCTGATTGGATAACACATGCCCAGGCTGAAGAGTATCTTCAAAAAGTACTCTTGCCGAATGCCAAAAACGTACCATGAGAAAATGATGCTGTTGAATGATACTAACAGTATAGACCCTGCACCATTTGACGAGATTAGCTATGACCTGTGCCGACGTCGTAAGGATGTGGTGATCATGAGTGCGGACCTAAGTAAATATTGCCAGGTGGTCCGTGTGAAAAAGGAATTACCTGAACAACATCTTGAAGTCGGTATGGCAGAGCAAAACTTGCTGTCTGTAGCTGCTGGGGTTGCCAAGTCGGGGTTGATTCCAGTGGCAACCTGTTTTGCCTGTTACATAACCCGTCGAGCCTACGATCAGATGATGATCTGCATGGGTACCGGATCTGGACCGGGTACAAATCGGGAGGTTGGTCCAACCAATATCGCCATTGGTTTTACTCCTGGTATTGCCAACCCGGCCCGCATCCACCATCAAGCCGCCGAGGATTTGGGTATGGTTCGCGCGATACCCAATGCAACTGTAATTGATCCCATGGACCCGATAGATTTCCGAGGAGCACTCAATGCTGCTGTAGATCGTCCAGGTCTGACCTATATCCGTGGGCATCGAGGTGATACTCGGAAGTTTCTCGACGCCAACGAATTTAATTTTGAGATTGGCAAGACCTACCTGTTGAAGGAAGGTAAGGGGATAGGGATAATTGCTACTGGACTTGGAACACAATGGGCACTTGACGCCTCAGTTCACTTACGTAAGAAAAAGGTAGACCATTCCGTCCTGCACGTACCGACTATCAAACCTGTCAATGAAGATGATATCGTAGATTTTGCCTTTAACCACGATTATATAATTACAGTGGAAAATCATCAGATAGTAACGGGGCTTGGATCATTGGTGGCAGAAATAATATCAGACGTTGGACACGGACCACGTGTCAAACGCCTTGGTCTACCCAATAGGTGGGCTCCGGGTGGAAGTTTGCCCTATATTCGTTCACAACTTCGCCTTGATGGGAGAACTCTCGCCAGAGATATTTGGAGGTATGCACGGTGAGGGACAGTTACAGAATACGATTTTTGGAATACGTTGCGGGTAAAATCAGACTTAATGTACTTCGAATTTGTAAAATTCGTGGAGGGTATGCAGCGCAAGGTGTGGCTCTCGCAGATATTGCTGCGTGCCTGTATTTTGAGGAGTTGAGGACGGATGACGAAGGTAATTATTATGATCGGTTTGTTCTCTCGAACGGTCATGATGCGATCATGACCTACGCTGCCCTGTACGAGGCAGAATACTACACAATGGACGAATTACGAACCTACAATGAAAATGGCACAAGGGTAGACCAAAGTCCCATTGAAGGTCAGCTTGGGTTTGAGATAACAGCAGGTTCACTCGGTCAGGGACCAAGCCAAGCAGCGGGATTAGCCTGGGGTTTGCGCCAACAGGGATCTGATCGGCGAGTCTATTGCCTCTGTTCCGATGGAGAGCTACAAGAGGGCAATGTCTGGGAAGGGGCAATGTTTGCTGCTCATCATAATCTTGATAATCTTTGTCTTATCGTCGACAATAACGATATGCAGGCTACAGGTCATACAGGTGATGTCATGGGAGTTGAGCCCGTAGATGACAAATTTACGGCCTTCGGATTTCAAACCCGCCGGATCAGTGGTACGGATATGGCTGAATTAATGGACACGTTTGAAGAGGCTCGTAATACCAAGGGAAAACCTTTTGTCATGATCTGTGATACACGATTGTGGCACGGGATTGATTGTTTGCAGGAGGCATTGCCCATGGCTCATTATGTCGCCAAAGATGCTGTCGATTGGAAAAAGGGTTTTGAAGAGATCTATCAGAAATTAAAAATAATGGAAGAAGAAATATAATGGTTGAATTACCCCTTAGGGACAAGGTCGCAGTTATCTCGGGTGCAGGGCGTGGAATAGGCAAATCTATAGCCCTGCGTTTTGCCAGGGAAGGTGCCGATGTCGCACTCTGTGCTCGTTCAGAAAAAGAGTTGAACGAGGTAAGTAAAATTATTGGTCAGTACGGGCGGGTTTGCCTTGCCTTGCCAACGGATATGGCTGAACCGGGAGAAGTCAAAAACTTTTCTAAACGTATTATTAAGAAGTTCCCCGGGGTAGATTTGATCGTGAACAATGCCGGTGCCTACCTTGAACGTGGGGTATTTGAAGAATCTGATCCTGATCTTTGGTGGAAAACCATGGAAGTCAATGTTCGCGGGCCCTATCTGATCACTCGTTATTTACTTCCGGCCATGCGTAAGGGAGGGAAGATAATCAACCTCACCTCTGGCAAAGGCTATAGTGCCGGTGCCAATAGCAGTGCCTATCATGTCTCAAAGGCTGCGTTGAATATGATGACCGAGAGTTTGGCCAATGAACTTTGGCCAAAAGACATAGATGTAAACGCATTGGTTCCAGGGCCTACAGCTACGGCGACCTTTGACAATGCTCCCCCAGGACAGGAACGTTCACCAGAGGAAATCCTTGCCCAGGACAAAAGTGCTTTGCCGAAGGGTCTTCCCGCATGGGAGAGGGTTAAACATCCCGATGAAGTGGCAGATTTTGCACTATATCTTGCTACGTGCCCCGTGGGAGGACCTACTGGCCAAATATATTCTCTGGCCCGACGTCCGCTGTAGACGACATAAACGAAAGACAGGTACTTTGGGGAAAATTAAGGTAAACGTCTGAAATGACAGGCCAATTCTCACAAAAGCCAAGTGGAAAAACCTGTTCTAGTCCAGCCCGTACAGAAAAAGTATCTGATTCAAATTTCCAGAAGATCAATAAGAAAAAAACACATGAGGATTTTGCAACTGTCGAGGTGAATGGCGGCACTGCCTTATTGGGTACGAATAACCCACAAATACCTGACGATGGAGAGGGTCCCATGTGTAAAAAACGGGTAAAACCGTTTCGAATGGGTCAGGCAGTTGTGACAAATAAGGAATTCCAACAATTTGTTAATCAGACAGGATATCAAACCGATGCTGAACGTTTTGGCTGGTCCTTTGTCTTTTGGTCTGATGTTTCCGAACGGGTGCCTGCTACCCTAGGTGTAGATGGTGCGGGATGGTGGCGACGTGTCGACGGTGCGACATGGAAGGAAATAAACGGTCCAGGAACCGAGGCCGAAATCTGGCATCCGGATCATCCTGTAGTTCATGTCACACACGCTGATGCCAAGACCTATGCGAAATGGGTAGGTGGACGGTTGCCGAGAGAGGTGGAATGGGAACATGCCGCAAGGGGTGGTCTTGGGGATGTTCGTTTTCCCTGGGGAGATTCAGAACCCAATGATTCTGACAATTACCCCTGTAATATTTGGCAGGGTGATTTTCCATACTTCAACACAGGTAGGGATGGATGGAAAACGACCGCACCCGCAAAATCCTTTCAACCAAATGCAATTGGTCTTTATAATATGATCGGCAATGTGTGGGAGTGGACAGCGGATGCATACCAGGTGAAATCAAGAAAGAAACTTGTACGCCAACGGATGAAACAGATGAGGGGATTTAAGGTACTGAAAGGGGGATCATTTATTTGTCACCGCAGTTATTGTTATAGATACCGAATTGCAGCACGAACAGGTAATTCACCAGACAGTTCCACAACCCATCAGGGGTTTCGGGTTGTGTGGGATACATGAAATTGTATGAATCAGTTTGAGGGCAAGACCAAACTGAGAATCAGACCGAGAATAGCTATTTTTAGACCAAACAATCCGGCTATGGTGAGGGTCATTGTTTTCTCACGCTTGATAGCTTCGGTATTCATCCGCTCAATGTCCGTACGCAGATTGTTATGTTCCGCCCGCATGTCTTTCAGGGTACCATCAATATTCGCGCGCATGGTGTTCAATGTGCCGTCAATATTCGCTTCCATGATCTTAACCCAAGTTTAACGTGCGCCGTGGAAAGGTGCATTTTTCTGGCGGGTGTGAATCTCCTGCTCATGGAAAAATCATTTTAATCCTTGCTATCACGAACTTGAAAGCCAGGTAGAGCTTCAGAAGAATGATTGTGAAATCATTGAAGCGAATATTGATACAACCCAAAACAAAATGCGTGCTGAAAATAACGAACTTCGAGCAGATATTGAAAGTGGACTAGCCAATCAAACCAAGTAGGTTATAGGTGTTGTTGCCGTAGCCGTCATAATAATCATCAGTGTACTTGGTTAGCAGGGTAGGGTTAGCCTCAAATCTACTAGAATCTCAATTCACATTTTTTTCATTTTTGACTAACATCCATCCTCTGAAGAATCAATAATTTTTTGTATATGCAAAAATTATGGAAAGTGGTAATACCATTGAGGCTTTTTTCACCAAAAAACACCTAATCCATCGCAACCGAGGAATACCCATTACATAGAACGACCATGGACTGGGTATTGAAAATAAAGGACACTCCATACGGAAATCACTCCCTATCGGTTTGGTATACTTGATAAGTTCACTCCCTCCATATATTTTATTTAAAAATTATAGGAACCCCAAATGCCATTGGCTAAGCGAAATCCCTTTCAACCCGGTTATGGTGAAATACCACCTGTATTGGCAGGCAGGGATCAACTTAAACTGGAGTTGAGGGATCGCATTGATGCAACAGTTGAGAAAGAACGTCATCCTACTGCCATTGCTCTTATCGGACCAAGGGGATGTGGCAAAACGGCCTTGCTGGGCTGGATTGCCAAGAAGGCCAAAAAGAAGAAATTGCCTGTACTCAGTTTAACCAAGCAGCATTTACAATCCGTTGATGAAATACAAAACTTCCTAATCGGCCAAGTGGACACCAAATCCTGGTTAGACGGGTTAACTCCGGGGGATGAACTCAAGGATCCCATCGTGCAATTGGGTTCATTAAAAGGTGAATATAACTGGGGGTCGGAATCCACACCGGGTGATAAGAGCCGTTTTCTTGCAAATCTTTTGGCTGCAGCGTCCAGTAAGGGGCTTGCCATCCTCATTGACGAGGCCCATGACATGCCAGCCGAGGTTGGTCACATATTCTACGATTCTGCCCAGTCAGCAGCCCAGCGCAATCCCATCATGCTGGTCATTGCAGGAACCCCTGACCTTGAATCGGTATTGCGCCGTTCCAAGGCCACCTTTATTGAGAGAATGAATACCTGGGACATAGGCCGGCTTTCTTTGGAGGACACAAGCCGGGCCTTGATTGAGCCTTTCGGCAGAAATACAACTTTCGATGACTTGGCCAAAGGGGTGGTTCTCCGGGAAACCCAGAACTATCCCTATTTTATCCAGCTTTGGGGAAGTTCACTCTGGAATGTACTGGCCCGGAAAGGTGTAACCCATGTCGGTTATGAAGAGGTGAAAGAGGCACGCAAGACTTTTGATCAATTACGCAACGATCTCTATTTTAACCGTATCAAGGAGTTGGAAAGCGAAGGAATGTTGGTTCCAGTTGCAGAGATTGCCTTGCGCATTGGAGAAGATGGCAAGCCATCGAGAAGTGATTTTATAGCAATTACCCAGAAAATGGCATATACCCGTCCCCAATGGGAAGTGGAGGAGAAGTTGTTGCATACCGGATTTATCTGGCAGGAGGGCATAGGCAATTGGCAATTCGGGATTCCCAGTCTTGCCACCTATGTTCGCAAGGAAGTAGTCTCAATGATTTTGGACCGGATCAAGGAAGAGAATGCGCTATTGTCTTTTCGAAGGGTTCATTCTTATTTCAAGCTTGTATCTAAATTGCCGATCTCATATCTGGAAGAAAATTTGAATAAGTTTCTGAAGGAAACCAGTCAGAAGAATCAGGCTGACGATCATTTGGCATTTTTCTTTGAGTTGGGAATTTTATGCCCCAGCCGTAAGCCAGATTATAGTCTTCTTGCGGCTCCACTGTTGACTGAAGCTGTCATTGAAAAAGCAGACAGGTTGGAGGCAAAACCCGAAATTGAATTAATTCAGGAACCACCACTTCAAGCCCGAAATAAACCAGATGATTTTACCCCTGGGATGTAACTATATGTGGATACACCAGTCAATACATTCTACTTTACCATTAATTGACATCTTGGTTTGATTTCGGTAAGTCCCTACTGTTCCAATTCCATCACATCTATTACATGGTTGTAAACTTGGTACACTTACCTCAAAAACGAATTGAACTTCTGAAGAAGGATTATGAGATCATGAAAACCGTTATAAATACAACCCTGAAGGAATTACAGGGGCCGATGCTACCAAGCGAGAAATTAGACTCATTCTAACCATGGTCGGCCTAGTCGTTGGCGGCATTGCAATTCTCGGTTCATCCTGAACTGATCAGAATTAGCTTGAAACCCGCCAAAAGCCCGATTTACCTCCCCGTCATTTTCGGTTTAACGCATTTCCTCGACCTTCGAGGTATCTGAATAAACCCTAAATTAGCCCATTTTTGCTTTCCGTGATTATTGGGGAAGAGAGCAGAGCTCACTAATAACCAGCTGGTTTCGGAGTCAAGTCGAAGGGATCCTCGTATCAGGGTAATTTTTCTGGACCTGATTCCCTGATGCGTGTTCTGTAGTGGACTGGGTTTCGGGTCGCCTAGATTCAGGTTTAACATTACTTGATGGATTCAAACAGCAATATCAGAAGTACCACAGTCCTGCCTTGAGCTCGGGTGGCTGAAGGACACATGAAAAGATAAGAAGAATATATTGTTGTGGTGGCAAGATAGTGAATGACAGCTCGGACAACAAGTCAAGATCTGGGAGAATGAAAGGCTTATTGAAATTTTTCCGAAATCTTACCTGTTAGTATATTATTCCATTTGATAAAGCTAAATCCAACATCAAATCAATCCAATGTATCTATCAAAGAAAATATTCAATTTCTCAAGTACAGTTTGTTTCTTTATTGCATGACTGTTCGATCTATCGAATCTAGGAACTGGTGGTAGGATATTGGTTATGGCAGTACCTGTTACCGAAATTCCACCATCAAGGAACGCTCTGTCAATAAATGATTTGGTTTCTTTTGGATTAAGATCTTCTTCTTCAATTATCCGATTAAGTTCCTTTATTTTCTTCTCAGTTATAAAATTTTGCCATGAGGCATCAATTTTGTCGTTAATTGAAACTGAATCTACAAATTGCTCAATGAGGTCTTTCTTGTTACGTAAACTGGGGCTCGAGTCAACTGCACGTACAATGTTGGCCCGGATTTCCTTGTCTTCACCAGACCCTTTTTCTTTCAGGTATTTCTCTACCAACATCAGGATATAATTTACGTTGATCTCGACCTGTTTTACCAACTCAATCTCAAATACCACATCGTCATTTACCGTTTCTTTTTCAGCATCAGTTTCTGAACGGAATTGGGCCTCAAGGTTTAAATAAATACCTTGATAATCCTGAAAATCTCGTTCACTGAGAATTTCATTATCCACAAAATCATCAAATGCAGTCAGGATATTTTTTAACCTGAGAATTGCACCAAATATTTTGATAAAAAGTTTCTGCTCTTCTTCACCTTCTATGGATTGATTGAGTGGGAAGTCGGTTAGTAGATTATCAATCTGCTTCTGATAATCTTCATGATACTCAGTATATGACTTGAGGAGTACAATGCCTTTGGCATCCTTGTTTCCGAAAAGGGCCAGTGCATCATTGGTTTGCTGTTCGAGATCTCGAAATGAAACTATATTACCATAAGTTTTGACGGTATTTAGTATACGATTGGTACGAGAATAAGCTTGAATTAAACCATGGGTACGCAAGTTCTTGTCAACCCAAAGAGTATTGAGTGTAGTTGCGTCAAAACCGGTAAGGAACATATTTACCACGATCACAAGGTCTAATTCTCTTTTCTTTAACCGCTCCGATAAATCCTTGTAGTAATTCTGAAACTTTTCCGCTGATGTATCGTAGCTGGTTCCAAACAAATCATTATAGTCATTGATTGCATCGTCAAGAAAATCTCTTGAGGTTTGATCCAACTTCTCTGTCTCAAAATCTTCCTCGTTTAAAAGACCATCCACTTCCTCTTCGTTTGGTGCAAAACTGTAGATCAGACCCACCTTTAATTGTTGGTCGGTTGGTAATACCCTTTGTTGTTTTATGAATTCAGCATAATATCGTTTTGCGGCCTCAATAGAGGAGGTTGCAAACAGTGAATTAAATCCTTTTAGGTATCTATCAAAATGTCTGTAGCTGGAATTGCGTTTTGTTTTCTGATCAAAGTGTTCACGGATATAACGAACCACTTTGGATATACGTTCTGGATCCATTAGGGTTCGTTCAGTATCAATCGCTGAAACTTGTTTATCCTTGATATCATGTGATGTACTGATTGTATCAATATAATCTATAAGAAAAGGTAGAACATTCCTGTCATTGATAGCATCGACTATTGTGTAGGTGTGTAATTTATCACCAAAAGCCTGTTCGGTGGTCCGTATTTTTGGGTTTCCCTGACTACCAGCGTTGTCAGCAAAAATGGGCGTACCAGTAAAGCCAAAAAGATGGTAGCATTTGAAACTCCGGGTTATAGCTACGTGCATATCACCGAATTGACTCCTATGACATTCATCAAAAATTATGACTACATGGCTACCAAAAGTTGGGTGATTTTTATTGCTTGCCACAAATCGGCTTAGTGTTTGGATGGTAGTAATTATGATGCGCGCTTTTGGATCTTCCAGTTGTTTTTGCAAAACTGCAGTTGAAGAATTGGAATCGGCGGCCCCTTTTTCAAAGCGTTCGTATTCCCTCAGGGTCTGGTAATCAAGATCCTTGCGATCGACTACAAAAAGAACCTTGTCTACAAACGGTAGTTCATGTGCCAGTCGAGCTGCTTTGAAACTAGTCAATGTTTTGCCACTTCCAGTAGTGTACAAAATTTATGGTGCTTATATATCTGACTAGCCAAAGTTTTGTCCTTATCAATAATACCTAAACATACCCCTTATAGAAGTATTATTCATTCTTAAGAAATTTTAAAACCTCAAGAATACCCTAGCGGTATCTCACACCCCCAAAAATTCTACGAATATCCGTGTATCTACAATAGAGAGATACACCATTAGAACATAAGGAGTATAGGTATGTCTACAGCACCAAATGCACCAGGTCGATACCACCGAACTGGTATAACACTCACCCAACTTTTTACCCGCTTCCCAAACGACCAAGCAGCAGAGGAGTGGCTTGAAAAAGTGAGGTGGAGAGGGGAGCCTACCTGCCCACATTGCGATTCATCAAGGCTTAGTAAAACAGCCAACCGAAAACCCATGCCCTACCGTTGCAAGGACTGTCGTAAGCACTTCAGTGTCAGAACTGGAACGGTTATGACCAGATCACAAATTCCCCTACAGAAGTGGGTAATCGCCATTTACATGCAAGCAACCTCTATCAAGGGTATATCCAGCATGAGGTTGCATCGTGATTTGGGTATTACTCAAAAAAGTGCATGGTTTCTTAATCACCGCATCAGACAAGCCTTCAAGGATAGTGGTATTGTGTTTGAAGGTGAGGTTGAAGTTGATGAAACCTACATGGGTGGCAAGGAGAAGAATAAGCATAAGGACAAGAAACTTAATGCTGGTAGGGGAGGAGTTGGTAAAAGTATTGTCGTTGGTATCAAAGACCGAACAACCAATCAGGTAAAAGTGAAGGTTGTTAAGAATACCAAGAAGGAAACCCTACAGGGTTTTGTTAATGACAATGTTTCGGAAGATACAGTCAAGTATACGGACGAAAACAGGTCTTACAAAGGTCTCACGCATCACTACCCAGTCAATCACAGTGTTGGGCAGTATGTGAAGAATCAAGCCCATACCAATGGGTTGGAAAGTTTTTGGTCTTTACTTAAGAGAGGGCATCAGGGAACTTTCCATAAATTCGAAAAGCAGCATCTACATCGTTATGTAAACGAATTTGCTGCTCGTCATAATATGCGTGATTTGGACACTATAGACCAGATGGGTGAAATTGTTGCCAATCTGGTTGGTGAGCGACTCATGTATAAGGAGTTAATCGGTAAGTGCGAAAGTGCTATGACTACTGATTGACTCTAATCAAGTCAAAGCCCGAGTATTCTTGATGGTACTCGGGCTTTTTTGTTTTAACCAATTGACAAGATAAGGGGATTTGGTTTTGATAAGGAAAAGTTGTTCCTATCAATTTGTAAGTATTTAAGTATGAAAATAATACCTCTAGGGGTCTCATTTGTAATGGCCCTAATCCCCATGTTTTTCAATGTCTCCCAGCCAATTCAATTGGATGGGAATCTTTGGAGTGAAAATATGGATGAAATTGTACTATCAGTATTTCTTTTTCTGATAACTTTGTTAGGATTTAAACTATACGAATGGGATAAAAACAGAAGAAACGACCTTATCAAAGCAGATAAAGAAAAAGGGAAATATATTTCTGGAGAAATCAGTAAATGGGCTGTATTGTGCAAAATAGATGAGAAACGAAATAAAGATGAACAACACGACTGGGTGAAGTATTTCAAGTTGTACGGAGATTTTATCCCAGACCCTAAACTCTACCACTTAAATTACTGCACAACTGAAGATATTTATTTTAGGCACCATTTGGAGATTGTGGCTAAAACTTTATCTGATCTAGGATATTGTGAAGGATGTAGGAAAGTTATGGAGAAAGTAAAAAAGGGAGAACTTTTCGAATACGAATTTGCAATTAGTAATAAAGCCAGTGTGATTGTGCAGGAGGATTTCTGTTTAACTCCTAATCAACATCAAGACCGCAATATTCTAGGTAAGGGGTAAGAACTTCAGATAATCCGTCTAAATTAATTTCTAAGTCTGTGTCGGTACTTCCTGTTGGGATACGAATTAACAATCGTTCTTTTTCCATCATATTCCTGATAAATTCGAAGTATTTTATATAGCGATCGTAACGAAATCTATCCTCACTTTTATAACGGACCATTTCATCTTTAAGTTCAGTCGTGAAGGCAAGACCATTACCACTTCTCAATTCATCAAGATAAATTTTATCATGAGGTTCTTTATCAAACCTATAGAGGACCCAAGCGGAACCATCAGAAACATACACTCTTTTTCCTTCAGGAACAATAAACGCAACAAATGTTGTTTGGCCTTCAACACCGAAATATTTTTTTGACTCACAACGAATTAAAACATTTTCTTCATCTGAAAAAATAACCAGACTTTCTTCGTCTGTAATAGCATCAATAAAAGTTTCAGAATACCAACCAGCATAAATTGGTGAACTCATAACAAAGTATGCTAATATACAACCAAGTAATCTTTTCACAATACCCCCATTTATAAGCAAAATTAAGACTCCTACAAAATGCGGGGGTATTAGTCAAGCAAGTTAAACAATCAATAAAACAAGAGAAATTTTATGAAACAACAAACAAATGAGAATGAACAAGAAAACAGTAATAATAATCAAATTCCAGATGAAGTTCATCAGAGGGCAGAGGCTATCGCAATGGCCTTATTCAGGGAAAGGGAGGTGGGGAAGACAGAGAAAAATGGCTAGTCAGGTATATAAGCACCAAATTTATCCTCCAGCTTCTGATTTCCCCAACTGACGATAGTTTGTACTGGTCACAATCCGTTGTAGTATCTGCTCGGCGGCCACAATTTGATTAGGCCTCATGACCAACAGTTTATTGTCTACATCGAAAACACAGTATCGGGATAGGATGTTCAATATTGTACGTTTAGCGAAGAAAGTTTTGGTAAAGTCGGTCAAATCAGCAATGGGTTGATTCTTCGCGTCAGCCCACCAGCTGGTAAATGAAAAGCTGTTGGATGTCTTGTGTCTTGAACGTTTATTCCTTCGTTCAGCCAAATGTCCATCACGGACTGTGTTGCTGTAGTATTTGGTTAGGGTACCATTGCTAATAACAAAAAGCTGGACATATTCAAAAAGGCCGGTACCAGACCAAAAACTGTCTCTTTGGTATCTGTTGATCTGATTGAAGGCTTCACGTATATCCACTCCCCGCCGTTTGAGCTCCACATGCACCATGGGCAGGTCATTGACCAGAACAGTTACATCATAACGATTGCTTCTTCTTCCTTCAGCTTCATATTGATTGATTACCTGTAAACTGTTGTTGTGGATGTTTTGCTTGTCAATCAGACGTATGTTTTTGAACGTTCGGTCATCACGGTTTAATATCTGGATATAATCATCCTGAATTCGTGCCGTCTTTTCTAAAATACCATCATTGTTACTAGCTAGTGCCTGCCCAGAAAATACCCTATTTTTGACAATTCACCAAAAATCCAGGTAACAAAACCACTCCCGATTTACCAATAATGGGTGGATTGGAACAGTTTTTCCACAAAAAAACGCCTTGTTGCGAGAGTTATCCACAAAAAACAGCCCGTTTCCGACCACCATGACAGACCTCTCCCTCCGTTCCCTGCAGAACGGTCACCATTTCAGAGACAAAAAGGGGGTCAGGCTGCCAGCGGCAAACGCTGACGACGGCGCTTGAGAAGCAACTGGCGACGACGGCGGAGCAACAGGCCAAGACGATGGATGTTGAAGGCAAGGACAGACAGACCGACAACACGTTCAAATCCGCCAGAACCATGGGCCCGCACACGATCAAGACCACGGTGTTCGAGGTTGTTGATTGTCGATTCCACCGCCGGATGCTTCCGGCGCATCGCTACGAATGTCTCGTCACTTTCCCTGATCCTGTCGGCCCTGCTCAACCGGCCCTTCCTCGGCAGGACATTGTGCTCCAGGAGAGTGTCAAGGTCAAGACGGTTCTGCGGACTGTGAAAACCGCGGTCAAAACTGCACGACCTGAAATCCAGAAAACGGGATTGCGTTTCCCCAACCACCGGTACCGCATGGTCAACATCATTCCCCTCCCACATGATCCGGTGGTTCAGAACAAAACCAAACTCGTCCTCCACAATGCACACCGGAACACCGAGTTCAACCGGACGTCCCGCCTTGCCCTTGGAGATCCACCGGGTGTGGGGTTCAAAGACCGAAAACACCTTCTCATCTTGGGGTATCGTCTCGCCCTTGAGCAAACGGCGCTCAACCTGGTCAATCTGTCTCTTCGCATGGCCGATGAAATGGTCGATCTTAACAGGATTACCCTTCCTGAGACGACACCTGATCCGGGCATCCTGCAACGCCGACCGGGTCCCTTCAGCACGGACAACAAGCTTGCGGCACAGGACAAGATACGCCTCCACGCGTTCCGGTGACACCCGGCGGGTCCTGCGAACCGCATGAAACCTCTTCCTGACGGCATCGGTCAGGTGAAGCCATTGCCGCCAACCGGAAAGTCCACACTCATTAGCCGCACGACCACTTTCCCTGATCAGACAGCGCATCGCGTCCCACAAAAGGTTGACATCCGTCGGGTAATGGACATCCGTCTCGACCACAAACGAATCACTGCGCCCGTGCAACAAGACGCCAGGCTTTTTTTTTGAGACCTTGTGACCACTACCCACAACCAGTTTGCCGACTTCTGACAACAACTCCGGAGTCAGTAGACTCACATTGTCAACAACCGACTGGTACGAATACTGCCTCCGGTCCCAGATATCCGCATGACCGAGAAACTGCCGCAGGGTGTTGTGCTCGTTGACCAGGTCATGCAGACGGTCAAAGTCACAGTTCAGCCCCTGCATCACAACACCCATGACAAGGATCTGCCACAACTCCATGCCCGGACGGCCAAGGTCATGGCTGACATCGGGGGCCAGGTGTTCCTCCAGAAGGGCAAACAGCTGGGACCTCAATTCCTTGTCGCAATAAAGATGTTGAAGTCCTATCAAAAGGGCGGGCATGTCATCACGGCACTTGCGTCCGAGGTCAATGCCGGCAATGTCAATGTCACCGAGTTCACGGTAGGGCTTGATTACATGTCTCATGGGTCAGAACCTGCGAAGATTGATGAATATTAGGTGAAAAAAGGCCCTGAAATGTGAAAATACCAGTGATGAAACCGATCTTCATAGTAACATCTCGATTCCAAACCCTTGTTGTCAAGGGAGACTGTAATGTTTATATACTTTTCGGGCAGGCACTAGCTAGTGTTGTCTTGAAGAAGGAATCCCACTCACTATCCGTAAATTTGAAATTGTTCAGTTTCTCCAGCTGGTGGCGAAGGTTTAAGATCAGCTCTTTCTCAGAATTAATTGGTAGGTATTCAAAAGCTTGTGATTGTAACTGTTCAATAAAATCTTTTCCAGTTGAGCCTCTGACTGAAAGGCAGTATCTCTGGTTTCATCTGGTATGTATTCTGCTACAACGGTACTTTCGCTTGATACAGCAATTGCCTCGTAGCGATGGGGTTTATTGTCGACTCCCACGCTGATTAACTTTCCCAAGTAATCAATTTATTGTAGAAATGTTATTCTTCGAAAATCAGTTTTTTAAGCTCATCACCACTCTTCTTGACAACTTTTCCATCTTCCCATACGACAGCATAATGTCCCAACCGCCATTTTCTATCTAAGGTTTTTTTGACGGTTTGATGTAGAGCTATTAGTCGGCGTTGAGCTTCCGGGGATGGCTTACTTTGACTTGTTGTACTCACTTGCTGTTCCTCTCAAGAAGTTTGAAGTAGAAATCATGGTAAATATAGCGATCCTGATACTGTTGTTCAAATACTAGTTCTGGTTTACCCCTAAAGTTCATATAACAGGCACAGTCGTCGACAACATAGCTGTAATGGTTTAACAGCAGATTAAGGGTTCGAGGAAATCTCCTCACTATGTCCATGGTTGGTATATTGTGTCCACCATGAATTACACGTTCGGCCACACGTTCTACTGACAACTCGACACTAGGTAAAGCCAAATAGATCAATTCCACCCTCCAATTATCTCCCCGAAGGCGATCAAATAGTCGTAAATATGTACGGCCTGATAATGTGGTTTCAAATGCAAAATCGGCTCTATTGGTTATAGATTGGTTAATTTCAGCGAGAAATAACCGACTTGCTGTTAGTAATTTCTTTTCAGGTGAAAGCGGAGAAATTCCAGATGCTATCATATCAGCATTGATAAAATTGGAAATATTTGCCAACCGAGTTAGATTGTCCAGAGCAAAAGTTGTTTTACCTGCACCGTTTGGGCCGGCAATAATCCAACATGTGGGCATCAGGAAATTTCCATGGAGGATAAAAGGTTGTTTCGATAAGACTCATATTGCTGTCGACGGGCTTTGATTCCTGCGGGTAAGCTATCTGAAAGATCCTTTGAATAGGTATCGAAAGTATTGAGTACCGTAACGATTTCCCTCTGGAGCTTAATATGTGAAAGCATCAGAATCACTCAATTTTGTATAGTCGAAATCAGGATCACCTGCCTTGTGTTCCTGTTCATTGAGATAGGATGTTAGGTTCTCAGAGATGAAGCGATAGAACAACATACCGAGTACGTAGCTTTTGAAATCCCATCCATCTACACTGCCCCTTAGGTCATTAGCAATTCGCCAGATGGTTTTATGCAGTTCGGCTCTTTCTGTTTCCTTGTTATTATCCATCAGTTACTTATCCACATAAAAACTACCGATATTCAATTAATCAAACTTGAAATTTCCGAATCCTGCTGCTTCCAAGGTTGGTGATAGCAATTTCTATCACCTCATATTCAACGGTTTGTAGGTTGTCCGGGTTTGTATCGAAAAAATGCTAGTTATTGAAATTTGTTCCCTTTGAAGCTCCCCATCTTCATTTACAAACAACCAAGTACAATAATTTCCCAGCCTCTTTAATATACTTACTATACTTCTTGATTTTTACTGTAAAGAGTTTCCCATTTTTAATTCTATTTTTAACAACAATAATCACTTGAACTGGTATCTGGTTTTTTGTATACCAGTGACTCTGTCCAGAATGTATGGATAATTTTATATGGAACATTCGATCAATTTAGAGCCAATAAGACAAACCTTTACCCTGAAGGAAAGGATATATCAGGTTTTGCGAGAAGCAATCCTGGAGATGGATGTCTACAGTAAAGGTACTGATTTGCGTTTGGATGAGAGGAAGATTGCCCAGCAATTGGGTATATCAAGAACGCCAGTTCGAGAGGCCCTGGTCCGTTTGGAAAATGAAGGGCTTATTGAAATTAAGTCTCGTATTGGTGTTTTTGTAAAAAAGAGGAGCATTGAAGAGGTTGCAGAACTGGTAGTTGTATGGGCAGCTATTGAAAGTATGGCCGCCAGATTGGCTTGTGGGAATGTCACTGAAGAGGAGGTAAAGGAACTCGAATTGATCGGTGTAAAAGGCAAATCCATGAACCAGGATGTTTATTCTGAAGCGAACATAATGTTCCATAGAAAAATACTGGAACTATCAAAATGCAAAATGTTAAACAAAATTGGTGAAGATATATTTGCACAGATTGAGCCAGCCCGAAGACATGCCATGCGAGACCCGGCCCGGACGGAACAGTCCATTTCAGATCATGCTGAAATTGTGGATGCAATCCAATCGAACAGGCCTGATCATGCTGCCGACTTGGTTAGAGAACATACTTTGCGCCTGGAAAAATATATTCGAAAGACTTGGAAAAATTTAGATACAGAAAAAAATTAAATTATTAGGAAACGGAAAGCATATGACTGCAAACTCCAAAACTGCCCATGATACACTGGCCCAAAAAAGTTCCGATGCCAGCATTGTATCAGGTGGACATTTAGTTGCCAAAGCCCTCCGTAATGAGGGTGTTGATACCATATTTACTCTTTGTGGCGGTCATATCATTGATATCTATGATGGTTGCATTGATGAAGGAATCAAAATAGTAGATGTTCGACATGAGCAAACAGCAGCGCATGCTGCCGATGGTTATGCTCGTCAAACTGGGAAATTGGGATGTGTTGTAACCACCGCCGGACCTGGTTGTACTAATGCAGTCACGGGAGTAGCAACTGCCTTTCGATCTGAAAGCCCAATCTTGCATATAGGAGGCCAATCCTCTCTTACCCAACATAAGATGGGCTCTTTACAGGATTTACCCCATGTTGACATGATGACTCCCATTACCAAATTTGCTTCAGGGGTATTTTCCACGGAACGAATCGCTGATATGATTTCAATGGCTGCCAGAGAATGCTTTACAGGAGCTTATGGACCAAGTTATCTTGAAATACCCAGAGACATTCTTGATGCCGAAATACCATTAAGCCAGGCCCGAATACCCGAACCGGGAAGCTATCGGTCATCTGTGAGGTCTATAGGAGATCCGCAAGATGTTGAAAAGATGGCAGATATCCTGGTCAATGCAGAAAAACCGGCAGTTTTGTTTGGACAACAGGTCTGGGCTTCGAACTCTCATCAGGAATGTATAGATTTTGTCAGGACTTTGGAAATACCTGCCTATATGAATGGTGCTGCCCGTGGTATGATGAAACAAAGCGACCCGCACTGTTTTGACCGAACAAGATCTGATGCATTCAAGGGGGCTGATGTAATCCTGATTGTCGGAACCCCCTTTGATTTTCGTATGGGGTATGGCAAAAGAATAACCGCACCAACTTTGCTTCAAATAGATCTTGACTATCGTACTGTCGGGAAAAACAGGGATATATCTCTTGGTATTGCAGGTCATCCTGGAGCAATTCTGAGTGCAGTTGCCGATGCTGCTTCGGGAAGGATGAAGGAGAATACAAAACAACAAAGAAAACAATGGCTGGATAGCTTAAGGGCAATTGAAAAAACCAAGTTGGAAAAACTGATGCCATTGTTTCTTTCCGATCAATCACCAATACACCCCTACAGACTTGCTTGGGAAATAAATGAATTTCTTGATGAAAACTCCATTTATATTGGCGATGGCGGTGATGTGGTTACGATTTCTGCCCAGGCGGTCAGGCCTAGAAACCCGGGTCAATGGATGGATCCAGGAGCCCTAGGTTCACTCGGTGTTGGAACCGGATTTTCAATGGCTGCCAAACTTGCACATCCGGAAAAGGAAGTGGTTTGTCTTTATGGAGACGGGTCATTTGGAATGACTTCATTCGATATGGAAACCGCACAAAGGTTTGGTGCACCTTATTTGGCAATAGTAGGAAACAATTCGGCCATGAACCAGATAAGGTATGGTCAGATAACAAAATATGGCCAAAACAGGGGGGATATCGGTAACAAGCTTGGGGACGTACCCTTTGGAAAGTTTGGCGAAATGATAGGTGGGTACGGTGAAGAGGTCAGAGAAGCATCTGAACTACAACCTGCTTTGCAAAGAGCTAGGGAAGCCATACACAAAACAGGAAAGTGTGCTGTGGTAAATGTCTGGATAGATCCAAACGAATATGCACCAGGTACCAAGGCACAAACAATGTACAAATAACAATAAGAGACAGATTTGTCCGGGGAGGTATCGTTTCTATGAAAGCACTTGATGGAATTAGGATTCTAGATTTTACACATGTACAATCCGGTCCCACCTGTACCCAGTTACTTGCCTGGTTTGGTGCTGATGTAATCAAGGTTGAAAGACCTGGTGTGGGTGATGCAACCAGGAAACAGTTGGTAGATGTACCCGGTGCAGACAGTTTGTATTTTACCATGCTGAACCACAATAAGCGTTCGATTACCTTAAACACCAAAAATGAAGTCGGTAAAGAGGTTTTGACAAGGCTCATTAAGGAATGTGACGTTCTGGTGGAGAATTTTGCCCCTGGTGCTCTAGACAGAATGGGATTTGGCTGGGAAACCATCCAGCAACTCAACCCCAAAATGATTATGGCATCAGTAAAGGGTTTTGGTCCCGGGAAATTTGAGGATTGTAAGGTTTACGAAAATGTAGCACAATGTGCTGGAGGTTCTGCTTCAACAACTGGATTTAACGATGGTGTTCCATTGGTTACTGGAGCACAAATAGGCGATTCCGGTACGGGGCTCCATTTGGCACTTGGCATATGTGTAGCACTAATTCAAAGGCAAACCACCGGTAAAGGACAAAGGATCCTTGCTCCAATGCAGGATGGAGTTTTGAATCTTTGTCGAGTTAAATTAAGGGACCAGCAAAGGTTGGCTAATGGTCCTTTGCAAGAATATTCACAATTTGGGAAAGGCATACCATTCGGAGATTCGACCCCCCGAGCTGGCAATGATTCTGGTGGGGGACAACCCGGTCGTATTCTCAAATGCAAGGGTTGGGAGAATGATCCCAATGCTTACACCTATTTCATAACCCAAGCAGCTGTCTGGCCTAAAATTTGTGACCTCATTGGCAAGCCAGAATGGAAGAAGGATCCGGAATTCGCTACACCACCAGCAAGACTGCCCAAACTGGATCTGATTTTTGAAACCATAGAACAATGGACCCTTACCAAAACCAAATTTGAGGTTATGGATGAATGTAATCCGCTTGATATACCTGTTGGTCCAATTCTTTCCATGAAAGAACTGGCCGAGGATGAAGGTTTAAGGAAAAACGGAACTATAGTTGAAGTTAATCATCCTGAAAGAGGAAAATATTTGTCGGTTGGATGTCCAATCAAATTGTCGGATAGTCCAGTGGAGGTAGTAAGATCACCACTTTTGGGAGAGCATACTGATGAAATTTTAACTGATGTTCTTGGATACAGCAGGGAAGAATTGGAACGGATTGAAGAATCTGGTGCGGTTGGATAATTGATTCACGAGAGTTTTCAAGTTGATAAAGTTGGGGCATAAGTAATGAAAATAATTGTTATGGGGCAGCAGGCTTTTGGTAAAGCAGCTTTGGAGAAGATTCTTACCGATGGCGATGATGAAGTTGTTGCAGTTTATTGCGCCCCGGATAAACCTAATAGGCCTATAGACCCATTGAAAGAAACTGCGTTGGAGAAAGGTATTTCCGTCTTCCAGCCGGCAAATTTCGAAGATGCAGATACTTTAGCACAAATGAAGAGCTTGAATGCTGATTTAATGATCATGGCTTATGTCACACTTTTTGTTCCTGAAGATGCAAGAGATATTCCAAGGATGGGATCAATCTGCTTTCACCCCTCTTTACTCCCCTTGCACCGAGGGCCAAGTTCCATCAACTGGCCCATAATCTGGGGTTCAGATAAAACTGGTTTTTCATGGTTTTACCCAACTGATGGTTTGGATGAGGGCGATATTCTTCTACAATGGGAATGTCCCATTAGCCCGGATGACACTTTAGGTGATGTATATTTTAAAAAGATTTTCCCGGCTGCAATTGATTCAATAACAAAAGTGTGTAATCTTTTTAGGGAGGATAATCCTCCGCGCTCCATCCAGGATGAGTCTAAAGCCACTTATGAATCCTGGTGTACCAAGAAGGACGCAGAAATAGATTGGAAAAAGCCTGCAGAACAAGTGTACAATTTGATAAGGGGAACAAATCCTCAACCTGGGGCATGGACTACCATAAATGGTGAGGTCTTGAAGATATATGATGCCGAATTGGTTGAAAATGCCGATGGTAAAGCGGGTGAGATGGTTAACATCAACCAAAATGGTCTTGTCGTTATGGCAAGTGGAGGAGGTATACTGATCAAGCGAGTTCGTCCCGAGGGTAGTGGAAAAATACCTGCAGGTGAGTGGATAAATAACAGTGGTTTGGGGATAGGTACCCAATTTGGAAATTAACAAGGAATGTATATGAACACAGATATTGATATTGCACGTCAGGCCAAGAAACAGCCAATCCATGAAATAGGTGCTAAGCTTGGGATTCCATCGGAAAGTCTAATCCCTTTTGGTCATGACAAAGCCAAGGTTTCTGCTGATTACCTCAATTCCATCAAGAATAACAAAGATGGTAAACTGATATTGGTAACAGCCATCAATCCTACCCCGGCTGGAGAGGGTAAAACGACAACTACTGTTGGATTGGGAGATGGTTTGAATAAAATTGGCAAGAAGGCAGCAATATGTATTCGTGAAGCTTCACTTGGTCCTTGTTTTGGTATGAAAGGTGGAGCTGCCGGAGGCGGATATGCACAGGTAGTTCCCATGGAGGATATGAATCTCCACTTTACAGGGGACTTCCATGCCATTACGTCAGCTCATAATCTGCTTTCTGCAATGATTGATAACCATATCTATTGGGGTAATCCTGAGGGTATTGATCTCCGAAGAGTTGCTTGGAAGCGTGTTCTGGATATGAATGACCGGGCTCTCAGACAAATCACATGCAGTTTGGGTGGTGTCGCCAACGGGTTTCCCAGGGAAGCGGGATTTGATATCACTGTTGCTTCTGAGGTAATGGCTGTCCTTTGCCTGGCAACCAGTCTGGAAGATTTACAGGATCGGCTTGGTCGGATGATTGTAGCCTATCGAAGAGATCGGTCTCCGGTATATTGCAGAGATATCAAAGCTGATGGAGCAATGACTGTTCTTCTACAACAGGCAGTACAACCGAACCTGGTACAAACCCTGGAGAACAATCCTGCCTTTGTTCACGGTGGACCATTTGCCAATATTGCCCATGGCTGTAATTCTGTAATTGCTACAACTTCGGCTTTGAAAATAGCAGATTATGTCGTTACCGAAGCTGGTTTCGGTGCAGATCTCGGGGCAGAAAAGTTTATGGATATCAAATGTCGACAGGCAGGTCTTTCTCCTGAGGCTGTTGTCATAGTTGCCACAATCAGGGCTTTGAAAATGAATGGTGGAGTCAGAAAGAATGACTTGGGACCTGAAAATGTGGAAGCTGTCCAAAAGGGATGTGTCAATCTTGGTAGGCATATTGAGAATATGCGTAAGTTTGGAGTTCCTGCCGTCGTTGCAATCAATCATTTTGTCACCGACACGGATGATGAAGTCAAGGTCGTTAAGGATTATGTTGAATCCATGGGATCTGAAGCCGTGCTTTGCCAGCATTGGGCAAAGGGTTCTGAGGGAACTACTGACTTGGCTGAAAAGGTGGTAGAAATAATTGAAGGAGGTAAGGCAAGTTACAAACCACTTTATCCTGATGAAATGCGGCTTCTAGAAAAAATAAACACAATTGCCAAGGAAATTTATCGGGCTGATGGAGTCTCGGTGGATAAAAAGATTGTTGATCAACTGAAACAGTGGGAAGATGCAGGTTACGGTAATCTCCCTATTTGTATGGCCAAAACGCAATATAGCTTTTCTACGGACCCCAATGAGAGAGGGGCCCCAACCGGACACACGATTCCTGTCAGGGAAGTCAGGCTATCAGCAGGCGCTGGATTTATTGTTGCGATTTGTGGTGCTATAATGACTATGCCAGGGTTGCCAAGTGTTCCGGCTGCCGAGGCGATTCACATTGATAATGAAGGGCAGGTCCAGGGTCTGTTCTAGGAAATATTTCTAATACAGGTGGCAAAAACCGAGGATTTTAAACGATTGTACTGTAAAAATCATATCTCAGATAAAAGTAGGAAATTGTTTCGATATGGTGGGAATAATTGCTAGTGCAAGCATTCCCATACTAAATCCAGACCTTGATTTCCAGGGTTTGATTAAACCGCGATAAGGGTAAAATTTTATCGCAATTTGAGAGGAGAAAAACAATGACATTTGTTAGAAAACTTACTTTTGGCGTGGTTGCCCTTTTGGCTTCCTTGGTGGTAGGTGTGGCTCATGCCGAATTTGAGCCTACCAAGCCGATTGATTTTGTAATTATGGCCGGTAAGGGCGGTGGAGCTGATAAAATGGCTCGCCTGATGCAATCAATAGTCGAAAAAGAAGGACTGGCATCAAGACCACTGGTTCCGGTAAACAAATCCGGTGGTTCAGGTGCCGAGGCACTAGTTGCGCTGAATTCTGCTACCGATCCCGATCATACCATTATGGTTACCCTGAATTCCTTCTTTACGACACCACTTCGTCAGCCCGGACTCGGGATTGATATTATGACCTTTGCTCCGATTGGTAGAATGGCTGAGGATACTTTCGTTCTTTGGGTCCATAAGAACGAAGGAGTCAATTCCTTTGAAGAGTTTCTGGCCGAGGCCAAGGCTCGTGGTTCTGATTGGGTAATGGGGGGAACTGGATCAGCCCAGGAAGATCAGATTATTACTGATTTTCTGAATGATACCTTTGGTCTGGAAATTAAATATATCCCGTACAAGGGTGGTGGAGCTGTTGCCAAGGATCTGGCTGGTGAACAGATCGATTCATCTGTCAACAATCCTTCTGAAGCACTGGGATTCTACGAATCAGGTGATGTGATTCCATTGGTTGCCTTTACTTCAGAAAGACTGCCCATGTTCCCGGATGTTCCGACACTGGCTGAAGCTGGTGAAGACTTCGCCTATTATATGCAGCGCGCTGTTGTAGGTGCACCCGGTATGTCCGATGAAGCTCTTGCCTATTATACTGACCTCTTCGCCAAGGTTTATGATTCTGCTGAATGGCAGCAGTACAAATCTGATAAGTCCCTACTCGGGGATTACACGTCAGGTGATAATCTGGCAGAATACTGGCAGGTTCAAAGGGACAGGCATGAGGTCATCCTGAAAGCTTCAGGCGCAATAAACTAATCTTATTCGGGAGTTAAGTTTAGAATTTAGATGGGGGAAGAATGAGGTTAGCTGAGCTTGTTACAGCTTTTGCTATAGCTTTCTTCTCCCTCTATCTTATGTGGGAAAGTGGCGAGGGGCCATCCTGGGATCCAACCGCTGTTAGATTTGCCAACATAGGAATAAATGTAAATAATGAAGGCCCTGGCAGTGGGTTTTGGCCGTTTTGGCTTTCACTTGCCATGTTTATTTGTTCGGTTATGGTTGGAATCAACTGGTTCCGCCGGCGATCCATACCCTCACAATCAACAGAGCGATACCTAGATGCCTATGGAGTAAAAATGTTTGCTCTGGTTGGTGGCGGGTTGGTCTGCTTTATGTTTTTAATTGGTTTGATTGGTTTTTATGGAGCCATACCCATATTCCTGTTTTATTATATTTTTTTCCTCGGTAAGCATCCTTGGTGGTTGGCTACAATAATCGGTATTAGTGTAGCTGTTTTCTGTTTCTTTTTCTTTGATGTGGCTATGCGAATTGTTCTCCCCAAAGGAGCACTGGAACCGCTATTCCTCCCGCTATATGAAATTTTCTTGTAATTCAATTCAAAATTTTTGGATTGAAAACTTACCTGTCATTTTAGAAGAATTTAAATGGAAGTTATATCTCTTTTACTAGATGGTGTATGGGCTGCACTCCAACCCACCAATCTTGGCCTTGCCTTCCTTGGTGTAGTCATCGGGCTTTTTGTTGGAGCCATGCCTGGATTGGGCTCAGTTAATGGAGTTGCCATCCTGTTGCCATTTACCTTCGTCATACAGGAGATGACGGGTACAATCTCGGCCCCGATGATTTTTTTGGCAGCTATCTATTACGGTGCCATGTATGGGGGTGCAATTTCTTCCATAACCTTGGGGATTCCAGGTGCTTCTACAGCTGTTGCCACGACCTTTGATGGTCGACCGATGGCTTTGAGCGGTAATGCTGAAAAAGCCTTGGTTATCGCAGCCATTGCCTCCTTTGCAGGAGGTACGCTTTCAAATGTCATTTTTACTGGTGCAGCGCCCTTACTGGCATCAGTTGCTTTGAAATTTGGTAATCCCGAAATTTTTGCCCTCATGCTCCTGGCCTTTGCAACATTTATAGGTCTCGGAGGTGACGATATTCCAAAAACCATCATTTCCATTTGTTTCGGTTTGGTCATGTCCGCTGTTGGGTTTGACATAATTTCGGGTGCACCAAGATTATTGCTTTTTGACTCAACCGAATGGTTCAGTCGTGGAATACAATTCCTGGTTCTTGCCATAGGTGTTTACGGTATTGGTGAAATGTTATGGACCATTAATTCCACAAGGGATTCGTTTAAGATGACCGAAGCCAACATAACCTTGGCACGCGTCTGGAAAGCTGTAAAGACTTTCCCTGAAGCGTGGCGTGGAACAACCATTGGTTCCTTTCTGGGGTTTTTCGTAGGAATTTTACCAGCAGCAGGCGCAACTCCCGGTTCCCTGATGGCATATGGCGTTACCAAAATGGTCTCAAAAAATCAGGAGGAGTTTGGGAAGGGAAGGGCTGATGGGGTAGCTGCACCTGAAGCAGCAAACAACTCAGCTTCAACCGGTGCGATGCTTCCCATGATGACCCTTGGTATTCCAGGATCTCCAACAACGGCCGTTTTACTTGCAGGAATGGTTATTTGGGGGTTACAACCCGGTCCTCTGTTGTTTTCCGAACAACCAGAATTTGTCTGGCCCTTGATCGGGTCCTTTTACATTTCAAACGTAATTGCCGTTGTAGTCAATCTGGCTTGTATTCCGTTATTTCTCAAGGTTTTAAGGATGCCATTTTCCATTCTGGCACCACTGATTTTTGTGTTGTCGGTCGTGGGGACGTATGCAGCCTACCAGAACATCTATGATGTATGGCTAATGCTGATCTTTGGTATTGGTGCTTTTCTATTGAGAATTCTGGATTATCCTTTGGCACCTGCTGTCCTGGCTATAGTCCTGGGCCCTATAGCAGAACCCAAACTTCGACAATCCCTTTTGTTGTCGGATGGCAGCTGGATGATATTCCTTGAAAGGCCAATTTCAGGACCAATAACGATAGTTGCCATAATCCTGCTTTTGTTGCCTTTATACGGCTTCATAAGAAAGAGAATAAGGGTCTCCAGAGCTTCTTAGGCCATATCCCTTTGGATAACTTTTCCACATAAATCCAAATGTGGAATGAAGATTTATAACTGAAGTTTCTAATCCTCCTCCGAAAATAAAAAAGAGGAGGATAACTATGAAGAAAGAAGAAACTACAAAAGAAATATATTGGATTTTCTTGTTACTGCTTTTTGCCTTGCATCCGTCCCACATGGTATGGGGCATGGATTCAACAGTAATCACAGGTACGAGTGAAATCCCTATTCCACCCGTAATTTCCATCCTTGGAAGCGTAGAAAACAACAAGCTTTGCAGCTATAAGTCTATTGACAGTAAAGTCCATTGTCAGAGTAGCCAGGAGGGTGGAAAGGAATTTATGGTCACTCAAATAAGAAGTCCGACCTTTCCCAGGTTTCAATCACCCAAAATTGGAAATATAACTATCCAAAATAACACTGTGTATGGCTTCATATCCCCTTTAGTTTACAAGAAAGAAGGAAGTGATTTCACAATTTGTAAATTGTCACTGGAATTCAAGCCCAAAGGGAAGCCTGTAGTCTGGATTTGGTTTGACGAAATCAGATTTGATGGAGAGAACCACAGGGCATTTATTGATTCCAATGGTGATGGTTTCATAGACAGAACACTTGTAGGCAAGTGGAATGGTAATCTTTATGGCAGCAGGAAATGGTGGACCCCTGATCCACTTGACGGTGTATATACGGCAGAGGAAAGAGAATATACCAACAGACCGGGATTTGAAACGATCAATGGCAAACTGAGAGGATGTAGTGTAGAAAAAGTCAAGGTGGCAACCTTAAGTGCCATAAACTAGGCAATCCACAGCTGGCAATTGTCGACTTCACAGGTCTATCTCCTTTTTACATAGGGAATTTTGACAGGACGGTTATCTATTGGGGCCTCGGGATGCTCGGGAGTACCTCCAGTTTCTTGCCAATATTTTAAACCTCCCAATTTATTCCATTTGGGAAATATAAGAACCAGACCGCAAAAAAAGCCCCCCAAGTGTGCAAAGGTTGCAACCCCGCTGGTAAGAAAGGATCCAGAGTAAACATCCCAAATCTCCAACAATATCCATCCACCCAAAACAAACCAGGCATTGAGTGAAAATCTTCTGAAAATTATTACCAACCAGAATATAAAATCGATTTTTGCTCTGGGGAATAGGAGTAGATATCCTCCAATAACACCGCTTATTGCCCCGGAAGCACCAACAACTGGTACAAAAAACTCACCGGAATAATAACAGGAAATTATATAGATTATGCTGGCTCCCAGCCCGCAGACAAGGTAGAACAACAAGTACCGGAAATGCCCCAGGGTATCTTCAAGATTATCACCAAATAGGTACAAAAACAGCATGTTGTAGAAAAGATGCTTGAGATCATTGTGAAGAAAAATGGAAGTTAGGAAAGTTTCAAATCGGTTTAGGTTAAGAATTTCAAAGGGATAAAGTGCATAAAGTAGTTGGTGCTCAAAATTAATCGTACCGTCGTTGAAAATGTAAGCCAAGATACAAGCCGCAATGAGCAAATAATTTACAAACGGTTTCCTTTTAGAGGGATTATGGTCTCGAAAAGGTAGGATAAGGAACATTTGTTAACACACCAATGAATAGAAACAAAAAAAAGTTACAACGGAATTGATCTTCCGGCAGGTGTAAATATTGATTGAATAAATTATCTATAAGCAATGAAAGATTAAACAAGGGGAGAGGATGTATGGGTTTTCTGAAGTCTCTGGAAGTCTGTTTTCTGAATTATTTCACCTTTTCAGGTCGTGCCTCGAAAAGGGAATATTGGTGGTTTGCATTATTTAATTTTATTGTGGTTGGTTTAGGTGGGCCTGAATCAGTACTTTTTCTTGCGTTCCTAATTCCCGGTTTAGCTGTCGGAAGCCGCAGGCTTCATGATACCGGAAAAAGTGGTTGGTGGCAATTGTTATGGGTATTCCCCATAATTGGCTGGATTATTATTATTATGTTCCTAATAGCAGATCCGGAAAAAGGTTCTAACAAATATGGACCTCCATTGAATGAAGATGGCTTTGCGGATGTAGAAAGTATGGATTTAAACAAACTTACCGAAACCTGATGGCCAAGGGAAAGTTTTGGTTATTTCTCATATGCCTATTTAAGTCAGGGACTTTTTCTAGATAGAATTCACCATAAGGTAAATAGTCCTTAATGCGGGGTAATTATCAAAGGTAGGAGAGATGTATGAACTTAAAAAAATCAATTGAGGCCTGTTTTCAGAAATATTTTACCATTTCAGGGAAATGGCCTCCCAGACCGTTCAGGTACACATAAACTCGTCAAGCCCCTGATTTCCCTCATTAATCTAGTGACATCATATTTACTGATAGCGTTGATTCATCTTTCTCTGATTTCAAAAGTAATAATTTAGCCCAAAAAACAGGCGATCATTATCTGCGATTTTTCTGTATGGGAGGCTCTCTCCCCGGAAGTACAGAAGAGTTCCGCCATAAAGTTCGACCGAATCATTGAGGTTATAGGTTGCCTGCGTTCGTACGAGACCTCCATTATTACCAATGGGAGTAGGGGCCCTTATTGCCATTGATAAATCCAGGGAATCATTCAGGAAAATTTTGCCTATACGTAATCCCATTGTGGTTTCATTTTCTTTTCTGGGATTTGGTTGTGCCAATAATCTCTTATCAAAATCAGATATATGGCTCGAAGCAAACTCAAGAGCAAGCGTTGTATCCACAATACCAGAATATTCGACTCCTGCCAGTGCCGTAATTTGCTGGAAATTGCTATCGGGTAAATTAGAAAAACGCAAATCTTTATAGACAGCAATTTCGGTTTTCATTAACCAACTTCCAACAACGAGATTGGCTGCAGAACCCAACATTGTTATTCGCTGATGTTTATGCTTTGGTCTATCTTGCTCAATATCGGTATAAGGGCTTCGACTAAACAGCCGTGCTGAATAAAATGACAGGTCCCACCCCGAAAATGTTCCGGTTAGGGCAAACGCAAGGTCAGGTTTTCCAAACTGTCCCTCCGAATATTCCCGAGGTGGGAGAGTATCAGGACCGAAATAATAATCACTTCCCGGTTCAGCTGCTCTGTCAAATCGTCGTTCTGGTACCAGTATAAAACTTGATGTCCACGGGCCTGAATACAGGTCCAGGCGAGCCATTGTTACAGGTAACCGAAGGTCCTTGACATCAGTAAGTCCAGGCATTCGATTATCAACAGGGTTAAGTATGTCGGTTACCCGAAACTGATCGGAGCGACCCCAAACCAAGATTTGTCGTCCTAATGTCAAATCCATCGAATCCGACAAGGGACCCTGAATAAAGGCTTCCCCAATTTCCATTTCATAATCATTAGAACTGGTCGTCTTAACAGTACGAAATGGTAAAGCCTGTTTTGGTTGAATCGGATCAAGAAGAAAATGGCCAGTTAGAAGTACACGAAATTCGTTGGGAAATTTGCTTTCAAACGACAAATCCAGGCGTGTACTCATGGATGATAATCCCCGATAATCAAAATTACTTGCTTCTGGAGCATCATGTGAAAAATTAATAATAAACTTCTGCCTAATTGATCCGCTTATCCTAGCGGATGGAGTATTCATTCCAGTAATTTCAGGGACTTCAGAAGTTGTTATAGGCGTTGTTCCATCCTGTGATTCAAATTCACCCAAGATATCGTCCAAATTCGAAATATCTTTCCCAACAGAGTCTATACTTGGTTCATTTTCCTCCCCATTCGGATCATCATAACCAAATCCCTCAAGAGCATCTTCCAGAGAAATTTCCCCAAAACAAGGATTTGCAAATGCACCTAATACCAGGACAGCCAAGAACGTAGGACGGATCATATCCCTTTTTCAAGTTGGCGTTGGGTAAAACTGTTCTCATCAAGCTCCTGATTATATCGGACATTCCCAAACCTCATAATCGTCCGATGGATTGTTTCTTTACCTTGTACGGTGCGCATGTCCAGTTCCATTGCAGTCCAAACACCATCAATCTCTTCCAATCTGGTAATATCGAGGTACTTTAACTTTCCATCTGTTAACCAATGTACTGCCCGGACAACCATGTTAAGTTCTGGTTGAACAAATAGGACCGACTTTGAATATCCATAACGTTTTTCCACCTCTTTTGAGACGGGAACTGCCTCGATCAGCCAAGTCATTTCCCCCCTTACTTCTTTCTCACCAAGCACTTTGAAGGTCCATTCATCAAGTACTCTTCTTGTCATGTCGGCATACGAAAAATCGGAACCCATAAATGGTTGTGATTTATCCGAACTGGCTATTCGCTTGGTCTTATGCAATTCAGGCAGATAAATCCATTGATCATTGTCACGACTTGGATCCTGGTAGTCGTAAGTCAGAAACCCGGTATTTCGTACGTTCGCAGGTTCAAGGAAGAAAAGCAGTTGCATGACAGTTGATCCTTGGTCCTTGCGAAAACTTTGTAACTGTCGTTGACGCTCATGTCCGTTTTTGTCAATCAGTATCATGATAATGCTTTCGGTTCTATTGTCACCATCATCACGGGCCTCCACCAAGGTCATGATTTCCAACCCGGAATCGGCTGCATTTGCAGACAAGGGGATCAAATATAGCAGGGAAAATCCAGCTAATAAATTCAGTAATAACTTCATAAGTCTTGCCCCTTTTGTTGGTTTTTACTTCTGATTGTACTGTCATAACGAAGGCCCATCAACGCCGGGGCCAGAACGAAATCTGCAACAAGTGCCAACAGGATCGTAATACCTGTTAACAAACCAAATTGAATCATGTTATTCATGCTGGCAAAACAGAAAATGAAAAAACCTGCGGAAAGAATAACCGAAGTGGTCAGCATGGCACGACCTGAAGTTTGTAGTGTTTTACAAACAGCAATTTCAACATTTCCTTCTTTTTCAAAGTAACGATGAAAGTGGTGCATGAAATGAACCGTATCGTCCACAGCAAGACCTATCGCTATTGAGGCAACCAGCATTGTAAACAAATTGAGAGGAATACCCGTGACCTGCATCAGTGCCAGGGTAATCGCAATAGGAGCCAAGTTGGGAATCATACTAATCAAACCGGTACCTATACGTCCAATCAGTAATATCATCATTAATGTGATTGCACCAAATGCAATCGTGTAGCTTTTGGCAGTGGTATATATGGCTGCTTCCAGTGTTCTGCTGAACAGACTCATCATGCCAGTTACCTCAATAGTTGCAGAATCTGCAAAAGCCTCATCAAACCTGTCATTTACACGGTCGATGAAGGGAGAATATTCCAGGGTGTCCCGCCAGGGAACCCGCAAACTCAAACGGGCAGTTCGGAAACTTGAATCAACAAGGTCCTCCACATCATCGGAACCCGAATTTTCAAAAAGGATAAATTCCTGTGGGATCAGAAGTTCATTTTCTGGAATGCGGTAATATTCGGGCTGGTTCTCATTCAAAGCTTGATGGATCTCCTTCAGAAGTCCAGCAACTGACCAAGCGCTACCTACTGTAATTTCTCCAATAGGAACATCTTCAATTTCCTGAGCCAGAGTATCAATTTTGACCAGTGTGGTACGATCGTGCAACCCATTTTCGACTTTGGTATCAATTACAACTTCAAGTGAAACGGACCCTCCCAAATTTTGATCAACCAATTCAGTTGCCTGTCGGATAGGCCATTCGCGTGGTAACCAGGATAATATATCATGGGAAAACCGTAGTTGACCGGCAACCAGTAGACTTATAACCAAAATAAAGCCAGAGAGTGTACAAATAGACTTTGAGTGCCTGACGCTCCAAGAAGCGAGTTTTGCTAATGTCCGACCAATAATATCATTCTCCCTATCACTACCGGGTAGGACACCATCAGACTTGCCAGCAGGTAGAACGGCAAGTCCGGCTGGAAGCAGGAACAATGTATATACCAGGGCTATAATTATTCCAATAGCAGAAAATTGTCCCAATTCAGCAATTGGGGCAACCTCGGCAAACGAAAATGATCCGAGACCAACAGCAGTCGTAAGGCTGGTAAGTAGAATCGGAAGACCTGCATGTCCAACAGCACTCGCAATGGCTTGATGATCCCGTTCACCGGAAGATCTCTTTTGCTTCCAGATTTCAAGCAAATGTATAGCAGCACCAACCCCAACTGCCAGAAGGAAAGATGGAAGAATAATGGTTGGAAGTTTCACTGAAGTACCGACATGTCCCATTATTCCGATAGTAGAAACCAGTGCGAGCAGCACGACTGCAAGAGGTAGTACAACTGCACCAACTACTCGAAAGACAATCAGTAACAGTACAAGGATCAATGCTAAAACCAAGAGTATGAATTTTCTTACATCGTCTTGCATCGCAAGCTTGAGTTTATCAGTTACTGCCGGAGTTCCTGCCACCATTACTTCGAAACCATCTACACTGAACTGATCTGTTATTTCATCAATAACCAATACAAGTTGATGAATCTCCTCATCAGTCAATTTTTCATCAATGTTTGGTTGAACATCCGTACTATCAAAAAAGGCAAGAGCCTCATCAACTGCAATTCCACCTTCACTTGAAAACCTGTCGAGTTCAACAACAATGGTTGTTACATCTCCATCAGTGGAGATCAACCTGTTGTGGTAAAGGGGGTTGGCTAGTACGCGCTTCCGTAAATCTACCAATTCAGACTCATTAGTTGGTAAATTTTTCAGGAGGTCATCGACAATCAACCGATCACCATCACCCCGTGTTTCTCGTATATTGATTAGGGATGTTACGGTAGCGACATGAGGTACACTATCTTCGATTTCACGGTGAAGGTCCTGTAGCTTGGACAGGAAATCCAGGGTGAAGATTGCCTCTCCGTAAATTGCGATGATTATCACATCATCCCGACCAAATTGATCCCGAAACTCCTCATAACGTACCAGAACCGGATCATCGGGATAAAGAAAAGATTCGTTGGAAGTATCAACCGTAATATTACGAAGCCCACTTGCAGCTAGGGCTGAAACGAGTAACACTCCGGCTATCACAAGGTATCTGTAGCGGCATACGAACAAGGCAAAATCCTCAAAAGCAATTTCAAGGTGATGCTTGAATCTACCCTTCATTTTTCCAACCTTGGGTTAGTCATTTTTTGCACAAGTCGATTTTATCGTATTAGTATTTACTTGATTACATCTTACACCAAATCATTACAGAAAATAGCATGGAAGGAGTATGGTTCTAAATTACTGACAAATTATGTGATGATCCTTATCAATCCTCACTAGATACCTTTGGTTTAGGAAATACTACTTCTGTAATGGTATTTTTTAAGTTTCAGTTCAAACCGATTTGATCAAATAGGATTCTGCTACTTCTGCCGTATCTTGGGCAAAAAATGGAGCTAGAAGTTTGGGTTCGTCTGATTCCGAATGACTTCCAATCCAAGCGAGTAAAGCCAACCTTCGAAGCATAACAAAACTATCAAGTAATCTTTCTTCATTTTTTGAAACTGAATGAATCTCACGATATCCATTCAACCATGCCTGTTTTAAATCCTCCAGTCCAGGAGAGGTTTCCATAAAGGAAACGGAAGCAGCAAAGTCATAAAGAAACCATCCGAAGCCACAATCATCAAAATCAATCAGGGTTAATTGCTTTCCACTTTGTAAAATATTGGCCAACCTCATGTCAGCATGAATCAAACCATAATTCTGTTTGGATTTACCAAAGGCCATAATGTGGTCGGAAAGTTCTTTTTCTGCTCTCATTAGTAATGAGGAAATCTCCTCGGTTACTCCAGGGGCTACTTGCCAATTCCCCCAGACAGGATGGTCCCCCAGGATGGTCTCCAGATCCCAATCTTGACGATAAAACTCGTTGGGTCTAGACCACCTACAAACCTGCTTGTGAAGAATCGCAGCCATTTGACCAAGGGAATTAAACAACTCATTTTGATCATGATTCTCCTGAGGATGATTTCCTTCTGCAAATTCAAACAAAACCAAATTAACCACATTTCCAGTCTCTGTAGATTTGATTTTCTGGATTCTGTAACCATTTTTACCTCTAATTACGGATGGAGTAGCAATCAATTTTTCTGATCGAAGTTGATCAAGCCAAATTAACTCACTCTCAATTTCCTTATCAGTCCGGTATCCGGGTCTGTGAACCCTAAGTATTGATTTATTGGTACCGCTTGACTCTAAGAGGTAGGTCAGGTTTTCAGAAACATTGATTAATCTTATTTCAGTTTTCGTTGGCAAGTCCCACAGGGATGTAGATTCGTCAAGTAGACTTTCCTTCTGTAAATCTACAGGCATAGGTGATTGATCTTACGAGGAATCATTTTCCCCTGCAAACCTTTCCTTCCAGCTATCAGATTGTTCCTTGGAAATCTTGTTGAAAATGATTTCTGGTACGACAAACTCCTGATTTTCACCAAGAGAAGTTAAGGCTGAATTGGTGTCGGTTGGCCACACGGGTTTACAGTCTGATTTAAATATCCCTAGAAGATTCTCTGATGCATCGGGTATGAAGGGTGAGGATATGTTCCCGAAGAAACGGATTAGGTTAAGTGAATAGTTCAAAACAGTTGCTGATCGGTCTTTATCCATCTTAACGGTTCTCCAAGGTGCTGCTTCCTGGATATATTCATTTCCTAGGGTCCAAATCTTCCGCAGGGATTGGGATGCTTTGCGAATTTCAATCTCATCCATAAAGTTTTGGTAATCGGCAAGGTTCTGTTCAATAGTAGCGGTGTACCTGTTCTCCAATTCGGTCCATCCAAAATTACCAGGTACTCTTGAACCAAAATGAGAGGAGCAAAATTTGGTTACTCTGGATACAAAATTCCCCAGAACATTGGCTAGGTCCGTGTTAACGCCTTCACAGAAATTATCCCAGGTGAATTCGCTATCAGAGTATTCTGGAACATGAGACAACAACCACCACCGCCAATAATCGGATGGAAGAATTTCCAGAGCCTGATCCATAAAAATACCCCTGCCGAGGCTAGTGGAAAACTGTCCACCATCATAATTCAGGTAATTAAAGGATTTTATCTTGTCGACCAACTTCCAGGGTTCACCTGATCCCATTATGGTTACCGGGAAAGAAAGGGTATGGAAAGGGACATTATCCTTACCCATAAATTGGATGTAACTTACATCTATAGCCCCTTTGTCAGTACGCCACCAACGTTCCCACTCCGCATCCGGTTTTCCATTTGCATCAGCCCATTCTGCAGTAGCAGAAATATATTCTATTGGTGCATCAAACCAGACATAAAAAACCTTGTCTTCCATTCCAGGCCAAGGCTCACCACCTTTTCTGACAGGTATTCCCCAATCCAGATCCCTGGTTATTCCCCGATCTTGTAACCCCTCATCATCAAACAGCCACTTTTTTGCAATTGATGTGGTTAGGATAGGCCAATCATGCTTCGAATCGATCCACTCATCTAGTTGTTTTCGAAATAGAGATTGTCTTAGATAAAGGTGTTTGGTTTTTCGAATCTCTAAATCGGTTGAGCCAGAAATTGCGGATCGAGGTTTAATCAAATCAGTAGGGTCCAATTGCTTGGTGCAATTTTCGCATTGATCACCACGGGCAAATTCATAGTGACAATTTGGACAAGTTCCCAGGATATAACGATCTGGTAGAAAACGTTTGTCAGTGGGGGAGTATATCTGCTCCTCTTCGACCTCGGAAATAAAACCGTTCTTGTCCAACTGACCTGCGAAATGCTGGGTTAATTCATGGTTTCTCTGACTGGAAGATCTTCCAAAATAATCAAAAGACAATCGAAATTCCTTTGCCAGGTTTTTCTGCACTTCATACATATCCTGGCAATATTCGGATACGGGTTTGTTTGCATTGAAAGCTGCGATCTCTGCAGGTGTTCCATGTTCGTCCGTGGCACAGATAAACATTACCTCATGGCCTCTAAGCCGCTTATATCTGGCATAAAGATCCGAGGGTAACTGGCTTCCGACAAGATTGCCCAAGTGTTTAATTCCATTAATGTATGGAATAGCAGAGGTAATTAAAATTCTATTCATATTTGATGTGCCACCTAATCCAGATGTGGAAACTATTTCTGCCCATTACTCTTTTTTCTGGACTTCCTCAACAACCTTCCCAGGAGGAAACTCGTCCTTGGCGTATAGACATACTTTGTCTTTAATTTTGGTGAAGGTCTAAACTTCATTCTTACAACACCAAATATAACCAATAATATGTGGAATAGGGCTATGGTGGTAAACATGGCATTCACCCCGAACTGTTCAATAAAACCAGATAGGAGATAGGGGCTGATAATGGCACCGATTGCAAAGTAAAACAATAGTGAAGCACTCACTTCAACCATTTCATCAGGATTGGCATGGTCACTAGCCAGAGCAGCCGAGACCGAATAGATCGGAAAGGTAAAAAAACCAAATATGATCGTCGCCAAAAAAATACTTTCCGGATAGTATTCTGGCAGGAAAATTGATAGGGCGCAGGCAAAAGTAGCGATAAACGATAAAAGTATAAGTACGAGACGTCGGTCTAATTTATCTGCAACCCAACCGGTTGGGAATTGAGCGATGGCTCCACCAAGTAAAAATGAAGCCAGGAATATTCCCATTTCAAAATTATTCAGGCCTATTTGTATTCCATAAATTGGTCCTACCATCCTAAATCCTGCAGCTGTAATCCCGGCAACCACTACGCCAGCTGTTGCCATGGGGGAGATTTGATAAGCCAACTTGGGCTTCAATCTAAGTTTTTCCTGCGTCTTTGGGGGCGGAATTCGTGTTAAGGCCAAAGGTAAGAGGGACGCACAACAAACTATGGCTAACAAATTGTAGGTGATGTAATGGGCAGGTTCTAACCAAGCGATTAATACTTGGGCTACAATTCCACCACACATATCAACAGATCGATAAAGGCGAAGTGACTTACCCCTGTTTTGATTTTCGGTTTTCGCTTGGATCCATCCCTCAATAACAGTGAAACATCCGGCTACACACAAGCCGGAAAGGATCCTCATTGCTGCCCATGCGTAAGGATCCCTATAGACCATGTGTAGAAGGATTCCTATGGTACCAAGAGAAGCAAAAACTGCAAAAGTACGAGAATGATAGACCTGACCAACCAATCTGGGTGCCCACCAGCAACCAATGAAAAACCCAATAAAATGGGCAGAACCCAATAAACCGATTTGGGTGGTTGTAAAATTCAGTTTATAACCCGATAAGACATCAAGAGGGCCCAGAATACCCGAACTAAGCTGAAGCAGTACAACTGACACCAGTAGTGATGAAAATGAAATGAACAAAGTCATGGAAAATATTACAAACCGGCCAGAATGATAATGGCCCCGTATCCTAATTATATAACTGCCAACAAGGTGTTACCCTTTTGACAGGACTTGTTTTCTTTGGGTTGATTTTGACTTGACGGTCGCATTTTCAAGAGGTCCTGGCAAATAAACCTATTCAATTACAACCCTGGGTTCAGCAAACCAAGGTTGTCAGGATTCCAAGACAGCAGGGTGGAGTTCGTTGATTACTTTTTCAATGATAGCATTTACAAAACCAACCTGCTTTCCGGAAGGAAAGAACGATTTTGTAATTTCGACATATTCGTTGATGATTACTTTTTCTGGTGTTTCGTTTAATATTACCTCTGAACAGCTCGCTCGGAAAATTGCTCTGATTGTAGGATCAATCCTATCTAATGACCAACTGTCCGGTAATTGGGCATGAATCATCATGTCAATCTTTTGTTGATTATTGACAACTGTAAGAAGAAGAGTATTGAAAAATTTCTTGTTTGGTGGTGGCAGTTTAACTTCTTCAATCATCTCTCCAAAGCCGTTTTCCATGAAATCCCGGGCCACATAATCCATTCCCTGATTGCTGGCTTCCATTTGAAACAGGGCCTGAATTGTGTTCAGTCGAGCAATTCGCTTGGCCAATTTTCGCTGCTGGGTTTTTGTTGAATCGCCCATTATTTACCTTTATCCCTGAGGTACTGAAAAATTAGCGTTCCGGGGGTTGATTAAACCTTGTCGTAAAGCAATTAACCTCAAGGCTGCTTCTACTGCTTCTCCACCTTTGTTCCCCTCTCTGGGGTTGGCCCTTGCCATGGCCTGTGCCTGATTTTCCACAGTTAAAATACCGTTTCCTATGCAATAGCCCTTTTTTCCCAAATCCATGATTCCTCGGGCTGATTCCCCGGCGACAATTTCAAAATGGATAGTTTCTCCTCGTATAACGCAACCAAGGGCAACATAGCCGTCGTACGTTTTCCTTTCTGAAGCAATTTTTATGGCTGGTGGTATCTCTAATGCCCCTGGCACCTCAATAATTTCAGTCCTAATCAAGTTTGAATGAAGCCTGTCTAGGGCACCCTCCAAAAGAAGGTTGGTGATGTCTTCATAATAGGGAGCTACAACCAAAAGGATCAACGAAGGAGGTTTGTGCTCTCCAAATTGTTGGGGTAGAGGGTTGTTTGCTGGTTTTTCATTTCGTTTCATCAGGTTTAATCCCAGATAGCTTTGGTACCCTCAATGGATAAGCCATGACCTTCAATTCCGACGATACGCGTTGTTGGAGAATTGGTAAGCAATATCAGTCTTCTGATGTTAAGCGTACCCAGGATTTGGGCCCCTATGCCGTACTGCCTCAAGGTTTGCGGTGCTTCGGTTGTACTCACATTTATTTTCATTCCCGATTCACGTAGAAGGACAAGCACTCCCCTACCTTCCTTGGCAATTTTATTCATTACCTGGGGTATTAGGTCATGTCTAAAAGGTGATATAGCCAAATTATCTGCCAATGGGTTTAGAGCGTGCATCCGAACCCAAACGGGTTTGCCGTCTGCTGGATCACCCTTGGTGAGGACTATATGCTGGGATCCCTGTGTTTCATCCTCAAAAATACGCATAAGCCACTCACCTCCAAATTCCGATTTCACGGAACTTACGGAAACCTGGTGGACCAGGTTATCATGACGTAGCCTATAGGCGATAAGGTCGGAAATGGTTCCAACCTTTATGTTATGCCTTTTGGAAAACCTGATGAGATCAGGCATGCGAGCCATCGTGCCATCCCCATTTAGAATTTCACAAATGACTGCCGAAGGATTTAAACCGGCAAGGCGAGCAATATCGACACTAGCCTCGGTATGACCTGCCCTTACAAGGACACCTCCTTTTTGAGATTTTAAGGGAAAAATATGACCCGGTGTAGCTATATCATCCGGAGTTGAAACCGGATCAATGGCTACAAGGACAGTTCGTGCCCGATCATGGGCAGAAATGCCGGTAGTTACACCCTCTCTGGCCTCAATCGAAATGGTAAATGCGGTTTCATGTCTGGAAGAATTGTCGGCAGCCATAAGTTCCAGGCCCAAATCCTCAATCTTCTTAGCTGTTAAGGCAAGGCAAATCAATCCCCTGCCGTGGGTTGCCATGAAATTAATTGCCTCCGGTGTCGCCATTTGAGCCGGAATTACCAAGTCCCCTTCGTTTTCACGGTCTTCATGATCAGCCAGAATGAACATTCGTCCATTCCGTGCTTCATCCAGTATCTCCTCAACGGGAGATATATCCTTGCTATAATTTTCAGGAGACACGGCTATACCTTTGGGATATGATATTGTCAACATAACGTGCTATAGGGTCAATTTCAATATTCACCTTATCTCCCGTAACCCTTTCTTTGAACGAGGTAACTTCCAAAGTATGTGGGATGAGGTTAACGGAAAAACGATCATCAGTCACTTCGTTTATGGTCAATGAAACACCGTTGAGTGCCACCGATCCCTTAGGAACAATATATGGAGACAATTCCGATGGCAAACTGAATACGATCTCCCTGCTTTCACCTACGGATTTGGTACCAAGAATATCAACAATTCCATCAACATGACCTAACACAATATGCCCTCCAAGCTCATCTCCAACTTTTAGTGATCTTTCCAGATTGAGTACTGTTCCGACTGACCAAGTTCCCACTGTCGTTTTTGAAATTGTTTCACCAGAAACCTGAACCTTGAACCAGGGGGATTTTTCGCCACCCAAATCAACGACTGTAAGACAAATCCCCTCACAACAGATAGAATCTCCAATACTTGGGGAATGACCAGCAAGTTCATACCTAATACATATAGATAACTCCCCCTTCTGATTCTTGTCCAAAACTGTTCCCAAATGGGTTACGATACCCGTGAACATAATCTTCCTTACATTTTTCCGATTAAAAATTCTAAATAATACATCAATGGGAGAAAATAACTGCCCATTTCATCTTTAATTAGGTATCCAGTGACACACAGAATCGGTACCTACACGATAAATCCTTGCCAATCTGAAATTGGGGGCCATTTTTACCAAATCAAGATCCAGAGGCCCAACAGAGGATAAAGAATTGGCTCCCAATGCTTTTCCGGCAAAGAAGCTGATAAATTCATCAACCAGATTGTCAGAAAATAGCGAAGCAGCTAATTTGGAACCTCCCTCACAAAAAACTCTGGTTAATCCCAAGGCACCAATTTTGTTGAATACATCTCGCAGATCAAGATAACCCTCATCAGTTGTGAGGCAAGATATCAACTTTGTATTCCTTGCCTCCCATAACTTCTTCTTTTGTTCATCAACACCTTGTCTATGGCAAATCCATGTTGGGATGTCTGGAGATGTTTGTGCCAAATTAGATTCCAATGAGGTTGACAAGTTGGTATCCAGAATAATTCTGACCGGTTTGTAATTTATACCCAAACCTCTGGGTGTTAACATGGGATCATCAATTTTGGCAGTTCCACTCCCCACCATAACTGCATCGTTTTTGGCCCTAAACAGGTGAACTCGAATTCTAGCTTCCTGGCAGGTAATCCACTTGCTGTCACCACTTTTCGTTGCAACCTTACCATCAAAGGAAGAGGCTAATTTCAAGGTTATTTTAGGCCTTCCTTCCGTACGGGAGAGGATAAATCCTTGGTGATCATACTTGGCAAGATGTTCCTGGCAAGGAGCAGAAATTTCCACCTTGTGCCTTAGTAATTTTTCGTGTCCTTTGCCGGCGACTCTGGGATCGGGATCTACAAGGGAATAACAGACTTTGGTAATACCTGCCGTAAGGAGGGCATCCGTACAAGGTGGTGTTTTTCCGTGAAAACAACATGGTTCGAGTGTGATGTATGCTGTTGATCCCCTAGCTTGATCCCCAGCCTGTTTCAAAGCTACAACCTCGGCGTGCGGTCTCCCTCCGGGTTGGGTAAAGCCCCTGCCAACAATGATATTATTCTTGACCAAAACACACCCAACCGATGGGTTGGGCCAAGTCAATCCTTGACCTCTCTTTCCAAGCCCCAGTGCGATCCGAATAAACCGGTCATCTGTGTCAGTAGGATTAGCCACTTTAAAACCCTTTTGAAGGGCGTAACTTGGCTATGAAGGATTCAAAATCATCTGTGTCCTGGAAATCCATGTACACACTTGCAAAACGTATATAGGCTACCTTGTCGATAGTGGCCAGGGCATCCATAACATATTCACCTATGAGGGTAGTAGTTATTTCCCTTTCTCCCCTTTGCTCAAGACGACGGATTACTCCTGAAACCAATTGATTGATCTTATCTCTTTCCAACGGCCTTTTTCTGAGGGCTATTGTGATAGACCGTCGTAATTTACTACGGTCAAAATCCTGAAACTCCCCATTGGTTTTTTTAACCGAGAAATCCTGAAATTGAACACGCTCGTAAGTTGTCCATCTCCCACCACAGGTCTTGCAAAGTCTTCGCCTTCTTGTGGCACTCTCATTTTCAACGGGACGAGAATCTGTAACTTGGGTATTGGGATTGTTACAATAGGGGCATCTCATCTAGGGGCTCTCATATAATTCGGGTTGCCCATGTTAATCCTAATAGCAATAAGTTCTAATCTTCGAGGAAAGGCCTAAGTTTCTTGCTACGGCTTGGATGTTTCAATTTTCGAAGTGCCTTTGCTTCTATCTGTCTTATTCTCTCTCTGGTGACCTGAAATACTTGCCCAACCTCTTCAAGTGTATGATCGGTTGATACTCCAATACCAAACCTTAGCCTGAGAACCTTTTCCTCTCTTTCCGATAAACCAGCCAAAACTCTGCCAGTTGTTTCCTTTAGATTGGATTGAATGGCACTTTCAAGGGGAAGAATCGCTTGTTGATCCTCAATAAAATCACCCAATTTGCTATCATCCTCATCACCAATTGGTGTTTCCAGACTGATTGGCTCCTTGGCAATTTTCATTACCTTCCGGACCTTGTCGAGGGGCATATGCAATTTTTCAGCCAATTCTTCCGGGGTAGCTTCTCTCTTCAACTCATGGTGTAACTGTCGACTTGTTCTTCGTAATTTGTTGATTGTTTCAATCATGTGTACAGGGATACGAATCGTCTTGGCTTGATCTGCGATTGAGCGTGTAATGGCCTGACGAACCCACCAAGTTGCATATGTCGAGAATTTGTAGCCCCGACGATATTCAAATTTATCAACAGCTTTCATCAAGCCAATGTTACCCTCTTGGATTAAATCTAATAGCTGTAATCCCCTGTTGGTATATTTCTTGGAAATAGAAATTACCAACCTCAAATTGGATTCTACCATTTCCTTTTTGGCCAGCTGTGCTTCTCTTTCACCTTTGTTTACTCGTCCTACCAAAGAAAGAAACTCATTATCAAAATATAATGGTGCATTAGCTGATATTTTCCCTTCCTCCAAAATATAATCTCTGGTTAAAGGTAGACCTGTCCCCATTTTCAAGCCAACGGTTTTGGTTACTTCAATTAATCCATGCTGGATCTCCAGAATTTCGTTTTCAAATTTTTCAACAAATTCTTTCCAGCCACGTTCGGGTTTATTTCGTATTGAATTGATCCAATTTAGATTGACTTCATTACCAATCCAATTATCCAGAAAGTCCCGCCGATTTATTCTAGCCCGGTTGGAGAGTCGTAAAATTTCGGTTTGAAGTTTTAGTCTTCGATTGTTTATCCCCTTGATTTGATCAACAAGGTCTTCAATTCTTTTTTGGTTAAAATGGAGTGATTGGGTTAATGCAATCAGGGCATCCCGTTCTCTGATATAACGAGCTTCCTGCCGACTGGTGAATCGTTGGGTTTCACCAACCTCTTTTAGAATCCTTTTGCTTTTAATTTCCTCAAATGAGTAAAATCTTTTTGTAATCTCCCGGAGTTTGTTAAGGACAGGTTCACGAACCAAATCTTCCAGTTCTGCGACAGAATGATTATCCTTGTTTTCTTCTTCACCTTCAAAACCTTCCTCGATCAAATTTATCAGGGAATTGTCCTCTGGGATTGGTTTTATATCAATTCCAGGATCATCATTTGTTAGAGAGGGTTCTTTTAATCCATCAAAAGTGGATTTAACATCAATAACATCAGCGATTTCTATGGAGGAAGATTCAATTCTTTCTTTCCAGGAGGCAACTTCAAAAATGGTTATTGGCATTTCTGGAAGCATACCAATCACCAAGGCCCTTTTGTCAGGATAAAGACTTCCATGTGAGTTAAACCAGGATTCTGGAAATCTGTCCCGAAACTCTTTACGGTGTAATCCAACGAGAGTTGAAGCCTCAAATATCCTTTGCCTTAATGAATTGACGATTGTAATCAGGGTCATTTTCTGGTTTAAATGAGCCCATCGCTTACCTTTTTTTTCTGACCCCGCTTTCCGCCAGTCGTTACTAATGGAGAGATTGAGGATAAAATCTTTTAATTCATTTGGCTTGAGTTTTACCCTAGGCGCAAATTGGTTAATTTCCTCTTCGAATGAGGTTACAGCCTTGGAGAGGTTCAGAAACCGGGGTGTCAACAGTTCTACAAAATCAACTGTGAGTGGTAGATTTTCCAATTTTTGGAAAAATTTCTCGCGTTTGGGAAAATACTCACTGGTATGAATAGAAACATCCTTGGTTCTTGCATGATTCGGAAGACCATTAAAATCAGAAATAATAACATTCTCAATATCCTGATACAAGGTTACCAGTTCTTCAAAGACAGCAAGGCAATTTTCCCGGATCAGTCGTTCCTTCTTTTTGTGATGGATCTTTTTCTCGGAGAATTCAATCGTTCCTTTTTTGACAAAATAATTAAAGGCGTCCTCTGTATTCAGAATGTCCGAATATTTGATTTCTTTGGAAATAACACGCTGTAGCTGGTCAATAAGTGGTTTGAGCATGAAAGGGCATTTTCTGAATTGGGTAATTCCCTTTTCATCAGAGGTGAAATCAATTCTTGAAGTTAGTTTGCCATCGTTAAAATAGCTTTCCATCAGATCTGAGGATTCATGGTAGGATGCGCCAGTTAATTTGCAAGCCGCGATAAGGCTACTTTTCAACGCATCAAAATTATCATTCAATCGTGTATGAAAATTTTCCCAATTTCTACCTAATTTGGGACGGATGCTTGATAGCCAATCCTCGCTGTAAGCGGTTGAGTAAATGAGTTCTCGAAAAGCCTGCAGCTCTATCTTTTCCTGTTTGGCAACAACTAGGATTTCCTTATCAATTTTCTGAAAAGTTTTATGGATATCACAAACCTTGTTGACCAGAACAGAAATTAAAGGGTCGTTCATTTTTACCTTTGAACAACTCGCCTTCAATTCATTTTGGCAAGTCTTGAGGTTCTTATTCTTTGATTCGCCGAAGGCTTTATTTGGATCAAGAAGGGAAACGATTCTATCGAAATTGAGTTGTGAATAGGTTTCAAATTTACCGGTTAGGCTGAAAATTACTCTTCTGACGTAGTCAGCCGTAAATTCCTCAAAATCGGGTTCTTTGGGTTTTTGAATATCCTGGAATGTTGCATCAAGGTCAATGACGTCTCTTAAAGAAGCTATTCCAGAAAGGATTTCATCAAACCAAATGGCTATAGCTCTGTACGTGAGAGGGCTTGTTCCCAATGCCGCAATTAATTCCTTTCTTCCAGCCTCAATTCTTTTTGCTATCGCTATTTCACCTTCACGGGATAGTAATTCAACTGTTCCCATATCCCGAAAATACAGCCTTACCGGATCATTGGTTCGGTCAATGGGTAAGGTTGTCGGGGACGAAATCGTGACAATCTCTCCAGATTTGCTTTCCTGTGTCCCTGGAACTTCCTCCAGATAATCAAATTCATACTGGAAACCATCATCAGGCTCCTGAAATTCCTCCAAGCCGGCTAGGTCACTATCGAAAAGAAGATTGTCATTCAGGTCAGCTTGGGCATTCGGTACAGCTAATCCCAAGGCCTCTCTAATCTTGATTTCAGCATAGGTGGAAAAGGTTTCCTGGTCATATTCACAAGTGTCCAAGGCTTCTTCCAAGGCAACATTAGCCAAGTTAATTATTTCTGAAGTATTGGGATTGATCAGTTTGCTCTCTTTTACCAAACGATCAATCAAGGGTTTCATCTTGATCCCAAGTGTGCGTTTATTTTCGACCAATGCCTTTGAGGCTTGTTCTATTTGGTAATAGGTTTCCCTAAAGTCGCCAAAATCCAAACCAACTGCTTCATAGATTTCAGCATATTTGCCCCGTGCATCTTCAAATGTATTTTTTTCACGGGTCAATAAATCACACCATTTTTGAGGGATAATCTCCTTTTCTGACTCCAGAGGATTAATGGCAATTTCCTTACCCTTCCAAAACTTCTTGAATTCACCAGGACTAAGTTTGTGTTTTTCAACCGCCTCCAGAACAGCAGATTCAGCTACCAAAAACTTTTGATATTGATCTTCCAAATGGGTTATAATTTTACTGATAACCGTATGGTTAAGAGATATTCTGGCAACGATCACGCCCATTTCTTCCCGTTCTCGGTGAAGCCTTTTCGCTTGAGCCTTGGTATACCTGATGGAGGTCCCCTCCAAAAACCGAAAACGCCGTTTAATCAGAATCTGAAACCCATCGTATTTTCGCATGAATTTCTTCATGTCCCTGGCTAGTGATTTCTTGGCCTGGTCATTTAATAGGTTATTTTCAGTGGGATTATGATAGTGAATGATTTTGTGCTGAAAGGGATTGTTTTTATATTTGCGGGCATGGAAGTTGAAATGATGTCTAAGACTGGAATACTGTAGGTCGACAATGGTTTCCCACTGAATTCCATCACCCTTTAAAAGGCTATCGAATTTGGACAACATCTTGAATGCAAAGGGGGATGTATAGATTGCCTTGGTTAAATCACCCATGGCCGTGGCAATCTGTTGAGTGAGTTTATGCTCCTCTTCGGGAGAAATATCGGAATCATCTTCCTCTTCCATCTCTCCACGAGGTTTTATGGTTTCAATTTCCGATGTGGTGGGATGAAAAGCACCATTCTGAGAAAATTGACTTGGAGTTTTTTTGTCACCATCAATTAATTCAAGTCCCTTTTCCTCAAGAAAGGTCAGGGCTCTTTCTGCTTTGTCTTCGCAGTTAAAATGGGACAGGAGGAAATTCTTGACGTCAAGAAGATTGAGATTTCCATCCTTATCAGAATGAGACGAAATTTCCTGAAGGATTTCAGCCCAGTCATCGGAATCGGGGTTATCAAATATCGGTGTTCCGTCACCGTTTTTTAGCAATTCGGTAAATTCTTCGTTTTCAAATTCATCACTTGAATTAATTGCCATAGAAAATTCCGTTGTTTTTGACTGTTCGGGGAAAATTGGGCAGCCTGTCCTTCATAGCGATTGGCGGGTGTCCTATTTGTGGTTTGAAAATTAACCAGTAGTTTAAATTTTTAGGGCATACTTTGTTGCTAAGCCTATCATGGGAAACAAATAGTTTTATTTATTGATTTTCAAAGATGTTGGGGAGTGAATTTCTACCCGTCAAGACCAGAAACCGGTCAAAGCCGTTTTCTGCCGGTTTTGGACGAGGAATGTCTGGTCCTTGTCAGGGTCTTTTTTCTACTGGTTAAGACCCGAGAATTTATTTGCCTACCAGGTTTCGCAAATCCATGTAGTCTTTTTTGGAAATTCTGTGTGAGTTTTCCATAATCATCTCGTTTTCATTCGGAGGGTGGGCAACCTCTGAAGATTGGATTGGCTCTGTACTTCCTGAAACAGAACCACCCTCTTGGGACACTGAAGATATAATCTCCATCAAGCGTTTTCTATCATCTTTTTGCTCACCCCTGCCAGATTCTGGAGATACATTTTCGTGGTCCAAAATGTTATTCTCAATATTATCTTGCTTTAGGTTTACTTCCCTGAGCAAGTTAAGAAGTTCGATATTGTATCCCTCTTCTGAAGAATTCGTAATTTCCTGAACCAGGTTTCTCTGGTGCTGAATGTTTTGCAACCTTTTCATGGTGGATTGAAAAAGATTCCTTGCTCCCTGAATCATGGTAGAGTCAGAGATTTCATGGAGGATATTAATTTCCCTAATGTCGAGTAGTTCTAATATTTCCTGCGAAAATTCGCTGTCCTTCAATTTGTCCAAAAGATTTCCACTGGCCAAACTGTTATCCTCAGACTGACCTAGCATAAAGGACCTTATCCCATTCAATTCATTTGTAATAAAATCATATGATTCCAGTTCTCCAATTTCATCTTCAACTATTTCAGGATGGTGTAAGCAAAGAGAAATCAATAGAGCTTCCTGAAGAAAAATTTCTTTGTCCTGATTAGGTTTTCCTTCAGGAGGAAGAGTATCTCTAATTTTCTTCGACAGAGTGTTTTGTTCTAGCTTTTTGCTCCCTTGCTTGTTGGGATACTTACGTACATACGTTTCCCAAAACCGCTTTTCAAAATCAGATTTATAAAGATTCCGAACCACGGAATGTTTAATCTGGTTTATTTTGCCATTTAATGTGTCCTTCAGTAAGGTCTGTGAGTTCAGGGTATCAAATTTCTTACCAAGTGTCTCGGAGGCCCACATGAAGTCAGGAAATTCCAGGGATTGATCAAGGCAATCCCTCATGCCTTTTACCCCTCTCTTTCTAATTAAATCGTCTGGATCAAGACCCTGAGGTAATGTGCAAAACCGTATGGATTTGCCAGGCGTAAGTAAAGGAAGCGAGAGATCCACTATTCTTTTGGCTGCCCGAATACCAGCTTCATCACCATCCATGGCAAAAATCGGTAGAGGAGACAATCGCCATAGCTGAGCCAGATGTTCAGGAGTAACAGCTGTACCAAGGGGAGCAACTGTGGCTGTGAATCCTGCTTGATGAAGAGCAATGGCATCCATGTATCCTTCTACAACGAGAAGAGGATTTTCTTCATCAATCAAAGAAGATGCATTATGAAAGTTATAAAGAATGCGGCCCTTGTTGAATATTGCGGTATTGGGTGAATTAAGATACTTGGCAGGGACCTTGGGATCCATGGCTCTGCCCCCGAAGGCAATTATGCGAGCTCTACTATCCTGAATTGGAAAAATTATTCGGTCCCGAAATGTAGTATATATCCCATTACCGCTGTCCCGTGGTTTCGCTAAGCCAGCCTCAATTATCTTTTCATTAGAGTATCCTGATTCGTTTAGAATTCTGATCAAATCTAAATTGTTGGGGGCATATCCAATTCCAAAATCTGTGATGGTCGAGGGTTTTAAGTCCCGTGTTTTCAGGTATTCCTGAGATGGTTTACCGGATTTTGAATTTAGGTGCTCCTGAAAGTAACGAGAGGCTATTTCATGAATTCTGATTAGATGATTAACCTTTTTTGCTTGTTCCTTCTCCTTACCGGTAGGTTCCGGAAGTGGCAGGTTAGCTTCAGCAGCCAGAAATTTTACCGAATCAACAAAACTCATCCCCCTGCTTTTTTGGAGGAAAGTAAGGGCGTTACCTTTCTCATGACAAGAAAAGCAATAATATGTTCCCCTGGATTCGGTTGCATGGAAGGAGGGAGTCTTTTCCGAATGGAAAGGGCAACAGGCCCAGTAATCCCCCTTTGCCGCCTTGGTTTTTTTTGCATCCCAAGTAACAAACTTTCCCAATATTCGGGAAACAGAAGTCACCCTGTTTAGTTCATCAATAAATTCTGGAGGAAATACCATGCCCTAATTATGACCAATTTTCGAATTATTCAAAATCAATTGTTTTGAATTTTAACCTTTTGAGTCAGTTCATTTGTTTGTCGGTCATAAATCAGCAATTCATTTTCGGAAGTTAAGATCAAATACCAGTCCTCCGCCTGGGTAAAGGCATCAACCTCAGTTCCCTGAGGGAGGTTAATTTGATTTGGTAGGGGAGACAAAGCAGTTGAATCACCAATTGAATTAAATCGGTAAACAAACATACCCACAATTGTCAAAAAACCTATAATGAGGGTAACGGTAAGGACTGCTACCAGAATTTTTAACCATTTCAATCCTGTAGGCTCTGATGGGTTTTCAGGAGTATCGTTCATGAATGTTGATCCTAAAGCTTTTTCGTTTCAAATAGGAGAAGGGCCTCCGACGAGACTGGATATAGCCCTGACAAAACTCCTACCCGAGGAACTTGAAATTAGCAGATCCCGGGTTAGCAAATTAATTAAAGGGGGTTTTGTTTCATTGCAAGGTAAAGCAATTACAATTCCCAAAACCCTGGTTCACCAAGATCAGATACTTGACATAAAAATACCCGAATCAAGTGCTGCCCACATCAAACCTGAGAAAATTCCCTTAAACATAATCTACGAGGATGCTGAAATTATCGTGATCAACAAACCAGCTGGATTGGTGGTTCATCCTGGGGCAGGAAATCATAGTGGTACCTTGGTGAATGCCCTGGCATATCATTGTGGAAAGAACCTTTCGGATAGTAGTGACCTAATCCGCCCCGGTATTGTTCACAGGCTAGACAAGGACACAACAGGGTTAATGGTTGTCGCTAAAACTGACCGAGCAATGCACTCGTTAACAAAACAATTCTCATCACGAAATGCGAAGCGTATCTACCAGGCCCTGATCAAAGGGGTACCAACGATACCTGCATTGCTTGTAAAAAATTTAAACTCGCTTGAATTTGAACCTGGAGATATCTTTCGTATTTTTCCAAATATTGGTCGTCATCCGAACAATCGTAAAAAATTTTCCGTTGCTGGTTCTGGAGGAAAAACAGCCATAACACGATTTAAGGTCGTTGAAATTTTTCAGGACAGATTATTATCCCTGGTCCAATGCTGGCTGGAAACTGGCAGAACTCACCAGATCAGGGTCCATATGGAATATTTAGGACACCCCATAATTGGTGACCCGCTCTATGGGCAGGGGCAGCAAAATATAAATCCAGCAAACCCGAATGTTTCAGAGGTTATGAGTAGTTTTGCACGCCAGGCGCTACATGCAGGGCAATTGGAATTGATTCATCCCAAAAACAAAGAGCAAATGGTATTTAAAGCCGGATTACCTGATGACATGGAGCTTTTGATATCCAAAATTCGATAAGGAGTATGGAAGCTTCGAATCATTTTGATGGGGACTGTGGGTGTTTGGGTAAATCGTCATCCAACTCGTAATAACAACCCTTATCGTTTACAAATATATGCCCAGCGACCTCCAAATCTTCTGTATGATCTAGTGACCCTACCATAATGGCGATATCATCCTGGTATTTTGATGACCAGAACAAACTTGAGCCACAGCTCTTGCAAAATCCTCGAGATGCAAAATCTGAGGAAGCGTACCATGCAAGACCAACATCAGTTTCGATGACCAGATCTTTCTTTACTACGGAAGTGGCAGCAATGAAATGTCCGCTTGCTCTTCGACATTGACTGCAATGACAATACATAACGGGACGTAAAGTTCCGGTGAGGCGGTAACGTACATCGCCACAGAGGCATCCTCCGTACCTTTCAGGGTTACGTACATTACTCATACGATTCTCTTTACAATTATGATCAAAAGGTTGACCCGGATCCAGGAAGTTATCTGCAGGCCAATGGGTTCAACATTAGATTTTCCTGAATCATGAATTTTCACAAGGCAATCATTTCTTAAGATCAACAAAATTTATGTAATTCCATTTACTCGAAGATGAATTAAGAAAACCAAATTTAATCTGGTTTTTGCTGGGAATTTCAATTTTCATCATGAAATTAATGTTGCAATATTACAACAATTAAAACCATCCTTGGATTTTGCATGAAAATCTTTGGCATTTTCTGAAAGTTTTGCTATTATGCAGCATTCATTTTAACAACTACAAAAAGGTGTCTTTCCTGAGGGAATGACCCCCTTTTTACTTGGAATACCTGGGAAATACACTGAAATAAACTAAGGGCATTAAGAAAATGGCATCCTATAAAAGTTTACCTGTACCATCGCAAGACAGTGGCCTTCGTCAGTATCTGATTGAAGTTCACAAGTATCCCATGTTAACCCATGACGAAGAGTACAAACTGGCTAAAGCACTGATTGATGAAGGTGATATTAACTCTGCCCACAAGCTGGTAACTTCACATTTGAGGTTGGCGTCGAAAATCGCATTGAATTATAGAGGGTATGGCTTACCCTTGGTAGACCTGATTTCTGAAGCCAACATTGGTCTCATGCAGGCAGTAAAAAGATTTGATCCAGAGAAGGGGTTCCGCTTGGCTACTTATGCAGGCTGGTGGATTAGAGCCCAGGTTCAGGATTTTATTTTGAGAACCTGGAGTCTGGTGAAACTGGGTACAACCACTTCCCAAAAGAAATTGTTTTTCAATCTTCGCAAGGCACGTGAATTGATTGGGGTTGTTGATAGTAACAACCTCAAACCGAAGGAAATACAAAAAATTGCCGAGATGATGAGTGTCAGTGAAAAGGAAGTCATTCAAATGAATGATCGCCTTTCAGCTCAGGATTCTTCTTTGAACGCAAGTATCTCTTTTGACGATTCAACAACTGAACGTCAGGATATGCTGGTTGATCCCAATGCAGATCAGGAAACAGTTTATGCAGAAAAGGACGAGTTTGATTTCAGAAAGAAACTTCTTTACGATTCTCTTGACGTTTTGAAGGAAAGAGAGAAGGATATTTTTATCAAGAGACGTCTTACCGAACCGACTGTTACACTGGAAATCCTGTCTCAGGCTTACGGTGTAAGCCGTGAGAGAATTCGACAAATTGAATGCAGGGCTTTTGAGAAAGTAACCAAGAGGGTCAAGGAATTAAGGACAGACCGGATGCAGGATATTCTCTAAAGGAGATTATCCTTTGCCACGGACTTCCACTAGTCGATAATACATGGTTTGGCCTGATTGCCAGTTCAGGCTAAATCCGTTTTTGAAAAATCATTACCCTTATAGACAAGCCGTGTATTGTAGACAGAAGCACAGGCATAGGCGAAGCAATCACCGAAATTCAAGTTGGCCTCATGACCAACCAATTTACCATATCTTCGTGCCACCTGAATGGCGGTTTGACCGATGAGTGGAGTAATGTTTATTTCTTTTGCTTCAATTCGGTCACAAAACTCATTAACGATTTTTTCTGAAAGCCCTAACTGTTCAGAAGTTGGACGATTTTCACCCGAACGGGACCTTGCCACAGCCGCATTTGCCTCGAATTTGACAAGGGAAGAGACATAGCGTCTGGAACTGGATTCTTCAATCCGCCTGACCATCTCTTCGTACCCAGGTTCACCTATAAGGATAGACACTATCGCTGACGCATCAATGAACATTAGACATTTCCCCACATCCTATCGGTGAATTTTTTCATGTCAAACTCAGGATCTGGGGCACCAATAGTATCTGCCTTGGCTTGTAAATCATGAACATGTTCCAAAAGTGATTTCTTTTCCTCTTCCTCTGGACCAATTAACGATAGTAAAGCAAAGCGGACAGCTTCGGTTTTATTTTTGGCTCCCGTTTTTTTCACAACTTTCTCAACAAGTTGGTTTACTGTTTCATCTCTTATATATAACGGCATAGATACTCTCATATTCTTACTTGAATATACGCATTGAATATTCAGAATATACAATACGAATATTCTTCCAAGCAGTCAAGTTACATCGGGGGTAAATATTTAAAATTACTTGAATTATAATACTGGAATATCTGTCATGCTTCACAGCTATTCAGTAAAAACTCTCATACTAAATTAGAGGGCAAGAATCCTATACAGCTAACAAAATTAGGTAAGGAGATTTGCCAAATCGTTTGGCTCAGACACGGGCTTGAGGACTAGGTACTAGACCTTGTCAGAAAAGCTAAAGGATTTAAGAGTTTGAAATTTTGAAACCTGCTTAAAATTTGTTTGGGGATAATACCGAATTACAGATGGTTGTGTGCACTATTACTTACCAGAAATCAACCTCCGTTGAGGATGTGTAAACAGTATACCACTTAGTCCTTCGGGATTGGATATTGGAAGAATTGGGGTTGATTCCCACGTGTAATTATGCATCGTAGGATGTGCCTTTAATCTTAAAATCTACATCAGGTCACAGATTAGAAGACAATTCTTCCATTTGATCGATATAATCCTTAATTACGGTTAGTCCTGTTTCCCAGAATCCTGGTTCGGAGATATCTATACCAAAGGGTTCAAGAACTTCATTGTAAGGTCTAGACCCACCTGCTTCCAACAAAGTCATGTATTTTTGTTCGAATCCACGAAATTGGTTCCTGTAAATACCAAAAAGGGCAAGCGAAAGTAGTTGGCCAAAGGAATAGGCATAAACATAAAATGGAACATGAATGAAATGGGGAATATAGGACCAGAAACACTCATAATCTTCATTGGTGTCAAATGCAGGACCCAAACATTCGGTTTGAGTTTCCAACCAAATATGTCCTATTTCCTTCGGTGTTAATTCGCCTTTCCGCCTCTGGTTATGTAACCTGGTTTCAAATTCATAGAAACTCATTTGGCGAATAACTGTGTTAATCATATCATCAAGTTTGTCTGCAATAAGAGCAAACCGTTCTCTTTTGCTGGAGGCTTTCTGCAGCAGGGATTCAAAGGTGAGCATTTCCCCGAAAACACTGGCTGTTTCGGCTAGAGTCAAAGGTGTGTTACTAAGAATTTCTCCCTGATTTTTTGCCAGTAGTTGGTGGACACCATGGCCTAATTCGTGGGCCAACACCATGACATCCCGAGTGCGATGTTGGTAATTGAGTAGGATGTAGGGATGGGCATCTGTTACCGTTGGATGGCAAAACCCTCCACCAGATTTACCCGCCCTAACAGGAACATCAATCCAATCATTATCAAAAAATTGCTTGGAGAAACTGGCGAATTGAGGACTGAAACCTGTAAATGCATCCATAACAGTATCCACAGCATTATCCCAGGACACCTTGTTTTTAGAAACCATTGGTAATGGAGCTACCCGATCCCAATACTGCAATTTTTTCAAGCCCAAAAGATCAGCCTTTAATTGGTAAAACCTGTGGGAGAGAGTCGGATAGGAGTTCACCACAGATTTCTGCAGGGCCTCAACCACCTTTTCTTCAACCTCATTATTCAAATGTCGTGAAGATTGCGGCGTAGGAAAGTTTCTCCAATTGTCCTCAACTTCCTTGCCTTTAATCAAAGTATTCGTGATGAGAGAAAATAAATTTGATCTTTCCTGAAATTGTTCAGAGAGAGCATAAAAAGCTTTCTTTCTCTTTTTTCTCTTACCCGACATCAAAAGGGCAAGAGTCTGTTCCAAGGATAGTTCTTGACTCCCGACAGTACATTTTATTGTGGAAATAGAAACGTCAAATAATCGCACCCAGGAGGTTGCTAAAATTGAGTTATCCTTGGAGAATTTTTCCAACTCAAGCGATAAAACATGAGGCTTGAATTTTTGACAACTCAATAGGTATTGTTTGTATTTTGCAAGTTTGGGGCTTTTGGCAAGCATAGCCCGGAGGGATGACTTGGGTATTAAAGAAATCTGATTTTCAAAAAAGACTAGCTTTGCTTCCCAGGTATGATATCTGGCTTCACAATCTCCATAAAATTTCCCAATTTCCGGGCTATCCAGATTGGTCTGATGAAGAAGATATGCATAGGAAAGAATACGGTTTTGCTTAAGTTTAATCGCTTCGAATTCCTGCAAGCATTGATGCAAGAATTCTGGATTCTTATTGCTTTCGATTTTTCCCTCATATTTGCTTTCAAAATCTTCGCAAGCGGTATCCAGAAAACTGAGATCATGACTTAATTTTTCAGACTCTTTACTTTTATAGAGATCACTCAAGTCCCATTCTGGAAGTGAATTATCATCCTTTTTCACATGTGGCTCCTCAACAGTTTTTTGAGTTAAACTCATAAATCTATTCCTGAAATTTAATGAAAATCTGAGGCTTAATGCTCTAGCTTTGCCTGAGCCATTTCACCAAGGCCTTGTCTGGTGAAGAGATTTCATCAATGGATGTGTAGTAAAAATCTACCCAATTCTCTTCGGGAATCCCGGTAAACAGCATGAGATTTAGAGGATAGGTCTCACTATCGGTACATCTTCTGAAATCATCCCTGAACAAAAAGGTTGGTTTGTTCCAGGCAATGGCCATACCCAACTCCACCATTACCCCCTCATCAGGCGGACAACCGTTAACGATGGCAAATGTGCCATCACTATCTCGAACATCTCTAAGGTCTGCTTGGCCAACCTTATATGCCCAACCACTCTTCGAAAAGTCAACTTGGTTGTTTCGTTCAAAGGGCTCCCATACTTCCACCCCTAGGTCTTCCAAAATTCCCTGGATTACTGGAAGAAGGGTAGATTTTTGTTGAAGGGAGAAACCATAGGGGTTTGCAAGGTATAGAGATTTTGGCATTATCGTATTTCCTTTGATTTGTTCAGCATCGATTTAGAGATTGTTTTTCAAACTATGATCTTGAAACAACTAATACTATCCAAATTGAATAAAGATTCTAACAACTGAGTTCTATGGTGATAGTTGACTGTTAATATTTTTTCAATTTGGTTGGGTAAAGGGAATACAGTAGTGTTTTGATCAAATACAGGTTGTTAGAAGTAGGTAGAATTAGTTGACTAAGTTATTTCAAATTTAATGTCGTGTTTTACTTGAACCTTTGGTTGATTTTGAACTCATCTTTCCAGTACATTTGGGAAAACGTATGCAGGAGTAAAAGTCTCCGTAGCAACCATTTCTAAGTACTAGCCAACCTTCAGAGCATGAGGGACAGGAAGGGTAAACTGCCCCGCATTTACATTTCATATTATTTTTTGTTACCTTGTCCAAAACGGGTAGGTCTTTATTACATTGTTGGCAAGGTTTGAATTTTTCACCACAATAGTTATTGTTCTCACATTCAAAAACGTGCCCCGACCTTTTCTCCCGAAGGAACAAGCGTCCACCACATTTCCCACAGGATTTTTTTGCTACCACAGCGTTGTTCAAAACTACGGTATCGTATGTGGAGTTTTCTAGTTCACGAACGAAAGCAGATGGATTGATTTGATCCGCAAGCAAAGTTAAACTAAATCTTGCACGCGTCATTGCCACATAAAATAACCTCCTTTCTTCGGCGTGTGAAAACCCCTCAGATTCTGGTAAAACTATGTTTAGTAGAGGATCATCAACAATTTCTGATGGAAATCCCCACTGTCCGGCGGATGCTTCAAGTAAAATTACATGATCCGCCTCCAAACCCTTTGAGCCGTGGATAGTCATGAATTCAAGATTTAAATTGAAATAATTCCGCCTTAAATCGGTAAGGTTTTCAGGTACTTGATGGTTGTAGCGTGCTAACAAAAAAACACTGATAGTATCTTCTCTAGGGTATTGGCTAGCTAAGTAATCAAGCGCCTCATTAAGGGCTTTTTCTTTATTTTTTCTCGGGTAATAAACTATAAATATGGATGATTGATTGGTAGATATGGACGGTATGATTTGTTTATTGATTTGGTAAGGATTTTTTTGAATAAAATTCTGGGCTGGTTTGGCAATTTTATCAACGCTTCTGAATGTATGGGCCAAATCAATCAGTCTGTGGATACCAGTTTGACCATCAAATTCACCACCAAATTCCTTGCCAAAGTTGCGCATTAAGTGGATATCTGATCCATTAAACCTGTAGATTGATTGCCAATCGTCTCCAACTCCGAAGATTCTAGCATCATCATGTTGTTCTTTAAGAGCTAAAAGTAATTTTCCACACCCCTCTGAAATATCCTGAAACTCATCCACTAATACATGCCTGTATGGGCTCTTATATTTTCCCTCCCACAAATGATCAGTCGCACGTTGTATCATATCCTCAAAATCTATTTGGTTTCCTAATTTCTTTTCGTAGGCTTCAAATAAGTGCTCAAAAATCCTGAGAAATGCTGTCCCTCGGGCAACAAAATTTGTTTGGTTCAACTTCAATTGACAATCCTGGATTGACAAAGAAGAACTCTTATACAGCCTTAGGAAAGTAGATATTATCTCAGAGAATTGATCAATTGCTCCTAATTCTTTCAGTGAATCAAACATCTTCTCAATGGGGATTGGTTTAGGTTTAGCGTAGGATGCTATTTTTTTGGCTAGGTTCTCAGTTAATACTCCTTCAGTCTGTTCATAACTGTAGGTTTCAATCAATTTCGTATTATTTTCTTTGTGGACATTTCTTTTCCACTCCATTTGTTCCAAATATTGTGTACGGTTGACAAAAGGGGCTGTGTTAAGAATCTCCTTACCATTTCGGGCCTCCCTGCGAACTCCAAAATGTTCAATGTAGATACCACTTGAAATCAAGTAAAAATCGGGCCTGTAAACAGTTTGAGGATTAACAGTTTACTTAAACTCGTAAATTGGTTCGTATTCGTACTCAATACCATTAAGATAAAGCCAGTTTGCTATCTGCAGTTCTTCATAGCTTCTAACTTTATCCCCTTTCAAAGATCGGAGTTCCCGTCTCGATTTATAATATTTGTTAATTGTGTCGAGATATTGGTGATACTCATGTAAAGATTTGAATTCCCATTCACTCTTGTAAGGTAGATATAGTTCCTCAAACCATTTTCGGAGAATAGTTTCCAGACTTTTATTATTAGCTACTTCTTCTATCAGGATAGTTTGGATAAGTTTGCGGAACTTCTTATTGTCCTGGGCATGCTGTGCTAGTGGTGGTGGACGCTCTTCCACTTCCCTAAGGATGTAATTTCCCAATCCATGGAAGGTTAGAACATTGACATCTACATTGATTTTTCTACGAATTCGTTGCTGCAACTCTTGGGCAGCCTTTCTACTGTAGGTTATAAGCAGGATTTCCTCTGGTGTTCTAATTTTTTCCTGAATCAAATAGATTGCTTTTGTTGTGATAACGCTTGTTTTTCCAGAACCAGCACCAGCCAAAACTAGAGTAGCGTCTTCATCAGTAACTATTGAAAGTCTTTGTTCACGTGTTAATGGATGATTTTCAATGGTATCAAAGAAATCAGACTGGGCTTTTAATTCATCCTTTATAAAAGTGGAGATAGCCCTCTCCCTAAGTTTGGTGGAGTCAAAAACCAACTGCTTAATTTTTTCTAGATTTTTCTTGATTCCAGGTTCAACCAACTGCTCGGGTATGTATTGGGGAAGTTTGGAATAAAACTCTCTTGATCTGTTAATATATGGCTTGAGCAAACAAGCTGATGGATAACGCCGAGGTTTTTCTAGTGAAGTATACACCTTGGCAAGTAAAGAGATTTCAGAATTTTTGGCTTCAATAAAAGCCTTATAGTGGTTCCTCCATTCTTTGTTAGCCCTTGTTGTAAAGGTCAAAGCAGTTTTGTAATTAATCGGTCCTACCTGAATTTTGGAGCCATTTCTGCTGGTAAAAATAAGAAAAGATAGTCCAAACTTCTTCCTTAAGTAGATCTCTTCGGAGATTTCCTCAAAATGGAGTTTCTTGGTTATTTTCTTACGGAATATTATGCCATCTGTTGTTAGAATTACCTTCCTGTACCCATCGAGAAAGGAGTTCACAAGGGTATTAAGGAAGCCGGTTAGACGGATGCTGGTTAGTTCACGATTATCAGAGGAATTGTATTCTAGCACTCAACCCAAAGCTTTCTGTTTTTATTTGAGCCATTGGTTTGGTTTATTCTTCATGAGTTTATTTTCAAGACAGCCGATAGAGCTAGGCAATAGAGTATTCCTCGAAATCCATGAAAATGATGCAATTATCCGCTAGAGCATTTAAAATTAATTGATAATATGTATAAAGGGCTCAAGGGATTTTGTAACGCACCAAATTATTTACTGAGACATTAGATGGTGGTTCAACCATCCATGTCCGAGATGTTTTTGAATTCTAGTTTGGTACAATGTCAAATAAATTTGTGCTATATGTAATTTGTTAAACTTCTAGTGATTGTAGACAAGGTCGTTCCGACTTTTCCCTGAGATAAAGCAGTAAATCTATCATGATAACTTACAGTATAACTTACATGTTATTTGTTTTGAATGCTGTATTGACCTCGGTTACAGGGTTTAAGGCCTGAGAACAATGATATCCAATTGGCAAAAGATAAAGAGCTTTGTCCGAGGGAATACTACGGATTTCAGGGCTCTACTTAAGGGTAAAATACCGAAAGGGAGTAAAAACCCCAGTCGAAAAGTTTCTTTCACCATAGCAGTCATTTCACTTGGGGCAAAATTAACCAAAGTCGATGGGCACGTGACCAAGGATGAAATCAAAGCCTTCCGAGAAATCTTCCAACTTCCCGAATCGGAACAAAAAAATGCTGCAAGAGTTTTCAACTCTGCAAGTAAAAGCACCCTGGGTTATGAGTACTATGCTCTTGAGTTAAGAAAAATTTTGGGTGTGGGTTCTCCTCTTTTGGAAGATGTAATGGAGGGGCTGATTTATATTGCCAAGGCGGATGGCGACCTCAGTTTTCAGGAACGGCGTTTTCTCATTAGAGTAAATGCACTCTTTGGTCTACCAAGGAGAAAATTTAGGCAAAAGTTAAATTTCCTTGATGGTGAAGATAGTTTTGACCCTTACAAGGTCTTGGGTGTAAGAGAGGATATGCCATTATCCGAAATCAGGCGTATATGGCGAGATCTGGTGTTGAAAAGCCACCCCGATGTTCTGGTTGCCAGAGGAGTGCCGGAAGAAGCAATCAGACTTTCAGAAGTACAACTTTCAAGGTACAATTTGGCCTGGAAGAAGATTCAGGATGAAAAACAATTAGCTCCCACTTAAAATTTATGGGATCCAGGGTTAGGGCTTGTTTTTGAGTTTCTGATGCTTCGCTACCTGTTATCACGTATTATTTCCCTTGTACTAAGTTTGGCAGTAGCAAGTCTGGTAATCTTTTTTGTTATCGAAATTATTCCTGGTGACCCTGCTTCCTTTATGCTGGGTCTGACCGCTTCACCTGAGACTGTTGCAGCTCTGAAGGCAGAATTGGGGTTGGATCAGACCCCCTTGGTCAGATATCTGAATTGGGTAACAGGTTTAGTGGTAGGAGATTTTGGAATTTCCTACACCTATAAAGTACCAATTTCGGATCTGGTGTTGGATCGAATACAGGTTTCACTTCCTCTTGCCTTGTATGCTCTTGTTTTATCGACCGCCATCGCTTTCCCAGTGGGTTTGATTGCAGCATCAAAAAGGGGTGGAACAGCAGATTTTGGCATTATGGGATTTACCCAACTGGGTATAGCAGTACCCAATTTTTGGTTTGCCATGCTGTTGGTCCTCTTTTTTGCAATCAACTTGCGTTGGTTCTCTGCCGGTGGATTTTCGGGATGGGATTCAGGTTTCTGGTTTGGGATAAAATCCCTTACTCTTCCAGCTATCGCATTAGCTTTGACCCAGGCATCAATCCTGGCTCGTGTTATGCGGTCCTCTTTGATTGATACTCTTTCACAGGATTATATCAGAACAGCTAGAGCCAAGGGGCTTTCACAAAGAAGAGTGTTGATAAAGCATGCTTTAAGAAATGCAATGATTCCGGTACTTACAATTCTCGGTTTGCAATTCTCGTTCCTTCTGGCGGGGGCCATCATTATTGAAAATGTTTTCTTCCTCCCTGGTTTGGGACGATTAATCTTTCAGGCAATTGTACAACGAGACCTCATAGTTGTTGAGAGTGTTGTCATGCTTATGGTTTTTGCCGTTATTGTGGTTAACTTTCTGGTTGATCTTACCTATGCCATGGTCGACCCAAGGTTAAGGAGGGGTGGATGAGAATTCCTACCCAATTATTGTTTGGAGCATTTCTATCTGCCTTTTTTCTTGTGCTGGCACTCCTTTCCCTGGTTTGGACACCCTATCCTGTGGAAGTACTCAACATTCCCTCAAAACTTAAATCTCCCGATTGGGAGTACCTTCTGGGAACTGACCATTTTGGAAGGGATATCCTATCCATGCTGATGGTGGGTGCCAGGACATCAATCAGTGTGGCCCTGGTTGCAGTTGGTATTGGAGTTTTAGTAGGGGTCCCCCTTGGGTTGGCAGCGGCTGCAAACAGGGGAAGCCTCTTTGATGATTTGATAATGCGAGGTAACGATCTTGTATTTGCCTTCCCATCCCTGGTTATCGCAATATTAATTACGGCAGTATTCGGTCCCTCAGCCTTTAATGCAATACTGGCTATTGGGATATTCAATATTCCGGTATTTGCACGTGTTTCCCGTGGTGCTGCATTAAGTCTCTGGACATTGGAGTTTATTTTGGCTGCCCGAGTCGCTGGTAAGGGCAAGGCCAGGATTTCGGTTGAACATATCTTGCCTAACATAGTCAACCTTTTATTGGTTCAGGGAACGATTCAATTTTCGCTGGGAATCCTGGCAGAGGCAGGGTTGTCCTATATTGGACTGGGTGCACAACCTCCTACCCCAAGCTGGGGACGGATGTTGGCGGATGCCCAAACACTGATTTATACCAATCCCCGGTTGGCTTATATTCCGGGATTGGCAATAGTTGCCATGGTGTTGGGCCTAAATATGCTGGGAGACGGTTTAAGAGACTACCTTGATCCACGTCTGAGGAAAGTGAGACAATGAAATTACTTTCCGTTACAGGTCTCAATGTATCGATAAATGATGAAGAGATATTGAAAAATGTAGAATTCAATATTGCCCCTGGAGAAGTGTTTGGTTTCGTGGGAGAATCCGGCTCCGGCAAATCAATGACTGCACTTGCGTTAATGAATCTATTGCCAAAAGGATCTAAACGAGCAGGTAATGCGGTATTTGAGGGTATAAATTTGTTTGACCTTTCAGAAAAGGAAATGTGTTCGGTCAGAGGTAAGGATATTGGCATGATTTTTCAGGAGCCAATGACTGCATTAAATCCAGTGATGACGATTGGAAATCAAGTTGCTGAAACCCTGATTATTCATGGTGGATACTCACGTTCAGAAGCCATGTCAGTAGCTAAGGAAAAATTGGCACGGGTAGAGATGCCAGCAAAAAGGTTCTCACCAGATCTTTATCCACATGAAATCTCGGGGGGACAACGTCAAAGGGTATGCATAGCACTGGCTATCGCCTTGCGGCCAAAAATACTTATTGCCGATGAACCAACAACTGCTTTGGATGTTTCCACCCAGGCTCAAATCCTGGATCTTCTAAAACTTCTTGTAAATGAAGAACAAATGTCTCTGTTATTCATTACTCATGATCTGGCAGTAATCGCCAAAATGGCCGACAAAGTGGCCGTCATGCAAAAAGGGAGAATAGTAGAAACTGGACAAACCAAGACGCTGTTTCAGGAAATGAAGCATGATTACACCAAAAAACTGTTTGCAGCTTCTAATTATAACCCTGAAACCAAGAGCAAGATTAAGGGAGGTAATTTTCTTGAGGTCAATGGAGCTGTCAGGTCATATAAACTGCCGAGCAGGGGGCTATTTAACAAAAAAAATTACAACGTTGCCATTAGGGGAGTTAGTTTTTCTATTAAGAAGGGTGAAAGTTTAGGCTTGGTCGGAGAATCCGGTTGTGGGAAATCGACACTTTCCAGAACTATCCTGGGTCTTGATCCTCTCCAGAAGGGAAGAATTACCGTGGATGGAGTAGAGGTCAGTTCAGGCAGAAAAATGCCTCACTCACTAAGAAGAAAAATGCAGGTCGTTTTTCAGGACCCCTTTGGTTCGTTCAATCCCAGACATAAAGTCGGGCGTCTGGTGGCAGAACCATTTCACTTGCTGGAAGACAATATCAGCCCATCCAAACAAAAAGAAAGAGTTGTTTCAGCCTTACTGGAAGTTGGTCTCAAGGCAACTGATGTCGATAAGTACATCCACGAGTTTTCTGGAGGGCAAAGGCAAAGGATTGCCATAGCCAGGGCGATGGTCATTAAACCTGATCTGGTTATTCTTGATGAGGCAGTTTCTGCCCTTGATGTTTCAATTAGGGCTCAGATCTTGGACCTGTTAAATGACCTGCAGGCTGAGCACAATCTCTCCTACTTGTTTATAAGCCATGATTTGACTGTCGTCAGGGCGATAACAGACAGGGTCATGGTCATGCAGGGAGGAAAAATTATTGAAGAAGGTAGAACTGATGAGATTTTTGATTTTCCTGAGCAGGAATACACCAGGAAATTACTTGAGGCTGCTCCCAGAATTCCTCAAAAATGGCTTCCCCCTGAAATTGCCAGAGATTTCATTTAGATAGGAGAAAACCACCCGGTTTGGCCGGGTGGTGATCAAGAATTTAGTCTTCCCAGTAGACTTGGGTCAAATCATTGGCTTGGGTTGGTGAATTTTCCCACAGGCCAACAATCTTGGCATTGGCAACACCCAGTTTGGCCAACTGGAACAAAAATCCGTTAACATAATCATTGGCAATGACCTGTTGGGCCTTCTGGGATAGATTGGTCCGTTCAGCCGGATCTGTAGCAAGGTTCAACTGGGTCATAAGATCTTGAAATTCCTGGCTGTCATACTGGAAGTAGTAGTCGGGCCGGGCATAGATATTGATGTCATTGGGCTCGGTATGACTGACTATGGTCAGGTCAAAATCCTTATTCCTGAATACCTGTTCCAACCATTGACCCCAATCCAGATTGGAAACTTCTGTTTCAATTCCTACGGCTCTGAGCTGAGCAGCAATGATTTCGCCACCTCTTCTGGCATAGGAGGGTGGTGGCAGGGCCAATCTAAGCGTAAGTCCATCGGGATAACCTGCTTCAGCCAGTAGGGATTTGGACATTTCCGGATCATAGGCGGAATTGGAAGTTAAATCCATGTAATCTGGATTGTGAGGTGCAAAATGGGTCCCGATTGGAGTTCCATATCCAAACATTGCTCCATCAATAATCTCCTGCCGATTGATGGCATGCGCTAAGGCTTTCCTTACCCGGACATCAGAAAGTATTTCGCTTTTGTTGTTGGTGGAAAGGATGGTTTCACCTTCAGTAGAACCTATTATCACATTGAACCTGGGATCAGATTCGAACTGGACAAGTGTTTCGGGGCTTGGGAAACCTGGGAAAGCATCAATATCACCTGCCATTAAAGCGCCAAATGCCGCAGTAGGATCTGAAATAAATTTGAAAGTGGCAGTTTCGAGAGCAACAGGCTCACCCCAATAATCAGGGTTTCTTACAATGGTAATTTGGTCGCCCTCTCTTCTTTCCTGAAACATGAAGGGTCCGGTACCTACTGGGCTTACTCCGGCATTATCTGCTGTGGCCGGGTCAAGTATTATAGCATCTCCCCATGCCATATTCGTAGGGAAGGAACCGTTTGGATTGCTTAGAGTAACCTGTACGGTTGTAGAATCAACGACTGATACGTCACTAATGCCTGCAAATAAAGCTTTCTGGGCGTTCGTAGAATCTTCAGCCCGTGCCCTGTCCAAGGAAAATTTTACATCACTAGCATCAAATTCTGCACCATCATGGAATTTAACTCCAGACCTCAGATGAAAAGTGTACACCAGACCATCATCTGAAATGTCCCAGCTTTCAGCCAGGCCGGGTAGTATAGAACCGTCCGGTGCGTAGCGTGTTAATCCTTCAAAAATGTTTGCATAAACCACTTCGTCAATTGCAGCTGCAGCTCCACCAGTTGGGTCTAGATGGGGTGGTTCAAGCTGCATCCCGATTGTAATAGATTTTTCCGCAGCTTTCAGGGGTATAACAAATCCCATAGCAAGGGTAAAACAAGTTAATATGGCAGTTATTAATTGATGAGATCTCATTTTCTCCTCCTTTTAAGGTTTCTAGTTTATCTTCTTGTAGAGCAAGTCATGTATTGTACATGCCATCACTTTGGTGCTGTCAATCAAATCCTGAATGCCGACCCACTCGTCGGGTTGGTGAGCCAAATCCAATATTCCAGGACCATAGGCAATACAATTTTTTAATTTTCCGATACGGTCAATATGTTTTTGATCATAAGTGCCTGGTGAAATAACGTAATCCGGTGTTTCCCCCAATACTTCCTCAATAGATTTGTGTACAGACTTCACAATTGGTGCATCCCTTTCTGTAATCACTGAAGGGACACAGAACATATCGGTTACAGAATATTCAAAGTCAGGTCTTTTATCTTTTATACTCTCCAACATATCCGAAATTTCAGATTTAACAACTTCGATTGATTCTTCAGGAAGAAACCTTCGATCAATTCTGATTCGGCATCTGTCGGGGACACATGGGGCAGAATACCCTGTGAAGGAATTGTCCTGTTCCTTTTCACCTCCATGGATTGAGTTAAGATTCATGGTAGATTGACGTGCACCTTCGGGAACAATGGGGTAGTTGGTTTTTTTGGAAGCTAGCAAAGGGTAAAGGTAATCTTCCATTTCCCGAATTATTGCACCCATATGCCGTACGGCACAATCACCCAAAAATGGCATGGAACCATGAGCGATTCTTCCTCTGGTTTCAATTTCGGCCCACCATACTCCGCGGTGTCCCAAGCAAATCCGGTTTTTATTTAAGGGTTCTGGAATAATGGCATGCTGGACCCTTGAGGGAGAAAACCATCCCCGTTCCGCCAACCAGGCAACCCCACTATAACCACCTGATTCTTCATCAGTTGTACCAGAAATTTCAATAGCTCCGGAAAATTCAGGAAAAATGGCAAGAAAACTTTCGGCGGCTATAATTGATGCCGCCAGCCCTCCCTTCATATCACAGGTCCCACGTCCATAGATTTTACCATCTTCAATTTCACCACCAAAAGGATCCTTGGTCCAATTTTCACCTACGTGTACTACATCCGTATGGGAGTTGAAATGAATACAATCACCCGGTTGGTTACCCTCAACGCGGCCGATGATGTTCCAACAGGGATACTTGTCGCTATCTCCTATCACACCTTCAGCCCGCAATAGCTCGGTCCTGAAACCGGATTTCTCCAATCTTGCCACAAGAAATTCACATACTTCCAAATAGTTTTGTCCCGGAGGATTAAGGGTTGGAAACGCAACCAATTCCTGTGTTAGATTGATCAGGTCTTCTTTACGGTTATCAACTTCGGCAAAAAGTCTCTCTTTAATATCCATAAAATGCGTATAATTTCTCTATTATCGTTACCATGAATGAAGGGTAAGTTAAGCCGATTTCTTTAACAGATACAATCAAAATATTTATAGAAAAGAATGGGGTTTATATACATTGTTAACATTAATTCTGCTTTATACGGTTGTTATTTTACGCAGACATGCTACGTATAAAACAACTAAAAGAAAGAACCCCACCCATGCCAGAAACTACCGTCTACCGCAACATCCAGTATCGGCTTATACCCAGGACTACCACCAAGGCCGATAAACTGTTAGGTTTGGCTAGAGCCTACCGATATATATAGAATACCATGTTGGCCCAGCAGAATGACCTGGACCGGGGGAAGCCAAGGCAAAGGGGGAGAAGTCACGCTATCCATCCTTCTTTCCTTTGGGCAAGCACTGTCCTGTGATCGGAAACACCATGGCTTTCGGATTGCCGACCCTTATGACCCGTGAAATTGATACCGGGAAACGTTTAGGCTATCATGGTATAAAGCAAGGTGTGTGGTTTCAAATAAAATCACTGTTCAGGGATTGAATCGGTAAATTACTGATTGGGTACACTTAAGCTGTTGTTTGATACTCAATCAAAGCCAAGAAAGTTTGTAAACTCATCCAAGTCAACCCGGGGTGTCTTAAATTTGTTTACCGGATTATTGAGGTCTGAATAGCCCAAGGCAACACCACACACGACGATTTCTTCATCAGGAAGTTTCAGATGTTCGTGAACCAGATCACCATAATTGGCCAATGCACCTATACCACAGCTGGATAATCTCTCGGTTTCAGCTCCAATCAGAAGGTTTTGAATGGCCATCCCGAGGTCCATAAAGCATCCTTTGCCCATACGCTTGTCAATACTAACTACAATTCCCACCGGTGCACCAAAAAAGCGATAATTATGTTCGAACTGTTTTTTTCTGGCTACAATGTCTCTTTTGGTAATATTCAGAGCATCATACAATCCGAAGCCGGTTTCCCTTTTCCTTACCAAAAAATGTTCTGGAAGTGGATCAGGAAAATAGGAATACTCAGATACACTTGGACGACCATTCCTGATGGCCTTAATTAGGGAATCTGATAAATCCTTTAGAGCATCGGCAGTTAGAACCGTAAACCGTCCCGGTTGTAGATTTGCACCGCTTGGAGCACTTCGGGCCAAGTGCAGAATTCTTTCCATGGTTGCTTTTGGCACGGGGTCCGACAGGAAACCGCGGACTGATCTCCTTTCAATAAGGATGTCCTGAAGGTCCGACTTATCCATGCCGGGATAGCACGGATTCTGGTCGGTATTGACACAACAGTTTGACGATCACACCAGCAATAACGGCTTTGATAATATCCCCGGGTATGTAAACCATGACCAAATAGAGTATTTCGACAAAGGTCTGGTTTAATATAATAAACATCCCAATAATTCCTGCGATGTAAACCACCAGAATACCTCCAACCACTGAAGCAATAAAACTGATAGTAAAGGGGTGGGTTTCCCGGAATCGTTCCATAATCAAGCCACTTACGAAGGCACCTATCGGCCAACCGACCAGAAAACCAGCAGAAGGGGAGAAAAACACTCCCAAACCACCGCGCCCACCGGCTAGCAGGGGAACTCCCAAAGCAACCAGGATAATCAGCAGGAGTATGGCAAGACCACCCCTCCAACTGCCCAAAATGCAACCAGCTAACATGATTCCAAGGGTCTGAGCAGTAATCGGAACTCCAACAGCCAAATGAATGATCGGGATAAATCCCAAGGCTGCCGTTAGAGCCGCAAAAAGCGCTATGTAAGCAATGTTTCGTTCCATAAAAAATCCTTTTCAGTTTCAGTTTGATCGTCGTGCCTTAATTGCCTCTGCCACATGGTCAGCATCATCAAGAGCTGAGCAAACCAAGGGAAAAATTATTCTCCAGGTTGGCCTTTTCAAGGATCGGCTTCTCCACGAAAGGTTAAGTTTCTTGCCTGTATCAAGAAGATTAGGGATTGATCTAATTACCAGTCCGAATACAAGACCCAAAAAAGAAAGATCCAAACCAATTTTCTTGAGAGGACTAACCAACTTCTCAATCAGAGCAATCATTTCATCCAGCCGTGAAGTCATCGTTACCAAATTGGCCAGACTAATGACGATTATGAATTTAAATACCAAAACCACACCAAACAAGACTAGCCCCGTAAATATATGCCAAAGCAAAATGAAAACCAAAACGGGGATAACAGGTGAAAGGTTTCTGACGGCTATCTTGAGGAATTCTACTCCAGGTACCAAATTCAGCACGAAGATTATCACAAACAACCCCCCGAGAATTAGGGTGTTATTCAATTGATAGACAATAACTGTTGTGAAGGAAAGTATTACCAGTTTCAGTACTACTGGGAGGCTGTGGTATGGCGTCTTAATTGGAGAATTCAAACTTAACATCACTATCTCCAATTCGGTCCATTTCCTGCTTAAATTTATCTAGAACTACAGAAGGTTCTCCATCTAGAACGATTTTACCTTTTTCAAGCCAAAGTACCCTGTCAAAATCCTTTAATGTATTTGGGTCATGCGAAATCAAAAGGATCGTTTGATCAAGTGAAGCCAGAAATCGACTTAGAATTCTAACAGTTGGTATGTCTGGACCGGTGAAAGGTTCATCCAAAATAATTACCGATGGTTGCATAGCCAGAACAGATAACAGGCACACCAAATGCTTTTGTCCTTCTGAAAGGGTGGATACTGGTTTTTCAGCCCAATGGGATTTACCAAAATTCTCCAAAACTTTCAGGGCTAATTCGAGCGCAGCCTTTTTGGAATATCCTATACTGGTCAAGCCGAACGACAGTTCCTGTGAAACAGTGGGAAAAATGATCTGGTGATCAGGATTTTGAAAAACCATACCAATTGATTTGATGGCGTTTTTACGGTCCGTATACACGTCAATGTCATTGACAAATATTTTTCCACTGGTGGGTTTGATTAATCCCCCTATCAGTTTTACCAATGTTGATTTACCTGAACCATTACGACCGACGATTCCAACTTTTTTTTCAGTAACTTCAAGATTAAGGTTATCAACAATGATGTTGTCATTAACCTGGTACCGTACTTTGTGTAAGGAAATTCTGTTTTGGATCATTTTTGCAATAGATTACCTAATCGGGGGTGCAATCAGGTTTATTCTATTCCTTCCATTTGGTACTATTCAAAGGACTAATTCGATAAGGTACGCGCTTAGCATAGTAGTATTTTCACTTTCATACAGATAATCCTTAATTAAATCACACTCTTATGGTCTGAACATTTGAGTCGAGCTATGAGAATTTTGGACAAAATATACCCTCAGGAGGTAGAAATGAAGTTGGGGTAGCAGAAAAAATCAAGGGTTAAACAACAATTTGAGGCTACCTTGATTATGTTGCCTTTCCGTTTACATAGATCAGTAACTTTACCGATGCGTGTGCCGCAGATTTAATCAGGTGAAAAAGTTATCCACGTAAAGATTTTTGCTATAACAAACTGAATGCCATGAAACCAACACCCAGAAGATCAGCCCTCTACATACCTTGCCTTAATGAGAGAGCAATCAACAAAGCACGGACTCTTGACGCGGATTTGTTGTTATTTGATCTAGAGGATTCAATTGCCCCAGGATCCAAGGAAGAAGCCAGGACGAAGATAATTGAACAATTAAACGAGGGTGGGTTTGGAACACGGGAACAGGTATTGCGGATTAATGGGGAACAGACTCCCTTTTGGCAAGAAGATCTTGGGGTTCTGTCAAAATGTTCACCAGATGGTGTGTTGATTCCAAAGATAAATGACGGCTCAGATGTGGAAAGAGCCTCATCTGTAGTTTTGGAACATTCCAGGAATCCTGATTTGGGTATTTGGCTAATGATCGAAACTCCAGGTTCAATTACAAATATTAATGAAATCGGATTGAAAAAGGGAACTCTGAAAAACCTGCAAGGCTTTGTGATAGGAACTAACGATCTAATTAAGGATTCAGGTGTTATTCCTGGAGAAAACAGAAAATATTTGATTCCATGGCTGATGTCAGTAGTTGCTACGTGCAAAGCCTACGGACTTGATGTGATTGATGGAGTGTATAATAACATTTCTGATGCAGAAGGATTTATTAACGAAGCCAGAAGTGGCCGGGAAATGGGTATGAGTGGTAAATCCTTGATCCACCCCAATCAGATTAGCCCTACCAACGAGGTTTTTACTCCCAGTGAGGAAGAGATAAGGGAGGCCCAAAAAATAGTTCAAGCCTTTTCCACAAAAGATTCAGAGGGTAAAGGTGTTATAGTTGTTGATGGTACAATGGTAGAAAGACTGCACCTTGAAATGGCTGAAGCAGTTTTGTCTAAAACCCAATACGGTAAACCGTTGTAGGTTTAGAAATTGGTAGACCTACAAAAAGACCGTTGGAAGTATTTTGACAAATATAGACTAATTTTGTCTATAAGGCTTAAACAGTAGAATTATCACAAAGAATCTTCTAGGAGACGTTAGAGAATGGAACACAGGACGGTAAGATTGACGGTTGCACAGGCAATCGTCAGGTATCTATGTAACCAATACACAGAAATTGATGGAAAAAAATTACCCTTATTCGCGGGAGTTTTTGCCATTTTTGGACACGGTAATGTCACCTGTCTTGGGGAAGCACTGGAAAATGTAAAGGAAATCCTTCCTACATGGCGTGGGCAAAATGAACAGGCCATGGCTTTGGCAGCAATTGCATATGCCAAAACCAAAAAACGAAAACAGATGATGATTGCTACCAGTTCCATCGGTCCCGGTGCTACGAACATGGTAACTGCTGCTGCGGTTGCACATGCAAACAGATTACCAATTCTTATTTTATCGGGGGATATCTTTGATAACCGCAGACCTGATCCCGTATTGCAGCAGGTAGAAAATTTTAATTCTCCAACCTTATCGGTTAATGATTCCTTCAAGCCAGTGACAAGGTATTGGGATAGGATAACTAATCCTGAGCAAATAATTTCATCTTTCCCTCAGGCAATCGCCACCATGCTTGATCCGGCTGACTGCGGACCAGCCTTCATCGGATTATGTCAGGATACCCAGGAAGTTGCTTTTGACTATCCTGAGGAATTTTTCCGGGAAGTTATCCACAAAATACCCCGCCCTAGGCCAGATCAAAAGAGTATTGAAGAAGCGGCAAAACTTATCAAGAATTCGAAAAGCCCGATAATCATTGCGGGTGGGGGTGTTAAATACTCAGAAGCTGAGGACGAGTTGGGGGCCTTGGCGATGGGCAGGAACATCCCGGTTGCAGAAACCATTGCTGGTAAAGGAACTTTTACCCACGAACATCCAGCCCATATAGGACCAATTGGAGTTGTTGGTTCAAGTTCAGCCAATAATATGGCAGCTGAGACTGATCTTGTCATTGCCGTTGGTACTCGATTACAAGATTTTACTACCGGATCCTGGACAGTATTTGACAAGGCCACAAGATTCCTTGCCATTAACACTGCAAGGTGGGATGCTCATAAACATCAGGCGTTACCGGTGGTCGGGGATGCCAGGGAATCATTAAGGGAATTGGAATCCCTGCTGGGAGACTGGCAAGCGCCAGAGGAATGGTTAACCAAGGGGAAAGAGGAGTTTTCAGACTGGAATAAACTTCTGGATGATCACCAGAAACCGACAAACGCACCTGTACCGACTTATGCCCAGGTCGTGGGTATGGTCAATAGTTTTGCCAAAGAAACTGACAGGATGATAACTGCTGCCGGTGGGCTACCAGGAGAAGTGTCCAAAGGATGGCGAGTTAAGGCTCCGAATACTTTTGATTGCGAGTTCGGCTACTCTTGCATGGGTTATGAAGTGGCTGGTGGATGGGGAACTGCCATGGCCCTTGAGGGTGATGCCATACCCATCGTTATGGTAGGTGATGGCTCATACCTGATGATGAATTCTGATATATATTCAACTGTTTTAACCAGCCATAAAATGATTGTTGTTGTCTGTGATAATGGTGGGTTTGCAGTTATCAACCGGCTTCAGAACTTCAAGGGTGGGAAGTCTTTCAATAACCAGATTGAAGACTGCAAGGTAGTGGAACCCTTCTATGTTGATTTTGCAAAACATGCTGAATCCATGGGTGCACTGGCCCGAACTGTAAGTGGACTTGGAGATTTGCAAACAGCTCTTGATTGGGCCAGAACAACTGACCGGACTACTGTAATTTCCATCAAAACTGATGCTTACCAGTGGACCCCTGGAGACGCTTTCTGGGATCTTGGTGTTCCAGAAGTCAGCGATAGTCCTGATGTACAGGCAGCTCGTAAGGAACAGGAAAGCATAAGAAACAAACAAAGAATTGGGGTCTGATTGTGTTAGCAAGATTAGGGATTGCCCCTATTGCCTGGTCAAATGATGACCTGCCTGAATTGGGAGGTGATACCCCTTTGGAAACCTGTTTGGATGATGCATCTAAAGCAGGTTATACAGGTGTTGAGACAGGTGGTAAGTTTCCGTCAACCAGTAAGGAATTAGGCCCAATTCTGGAAAAATTTAACCTTGGCCTTTGCGGAGGCTGGTATTCTGGTACACTCCTGGTAACTGAATTGGAGGAGGAGAAAGAAAAGGTTTCCTCACAACTTGAATTGTTCAGGGACCTTGATGCTCCGTGTTTGGTATACGGTGAAACCGCCCATTCAATCCAAACTATCCAATCTGTATCATTAGATCAGAAAATTCATCTTGATGAAGATCAAATACGTGATTATGGCAAAAAAATGACTGCCTTTTGTGAATGGTGTAGAGGCGAGGGAATGTCTATTGCTTTTCACCACCATATGGGCACTGCCATTGAAACCATCACCGAGTTGGATTTATTGATGAACTACACGGGAGAAGCTGTAGATTTGTTGTATGATCCAGGACATATGGCCTTTTCCGGGGGTGACATTTATGCGGTAATCGAAAATCATGCCGAAAGGATACGTCATGTTCATACAAAGGATGTCAGGAATAGCGTACTGAATGCCCTGGATTGGACAAGGGACAGTTTTCTTGATGCCGTATTAAAAGGAGTCTTTACCGTTCCTGGAGATGGTTCACTTGATTTCAAGGAAATTATCCACAGATTGGCTGATTCCGGTTATGAAGGGTGGTTTGTGGTAGAAGCAGAACAGGATCCCGCCAAAGCACCACCCTATGAATATGCACAAATAGGTTATCGAACTCTTGAACCGATAATTAGGAGTGAAGGATATAACCTGATTGGGAGGAAGAATGAACAGACTTGATGGAAAAATTGCAATTGTAACAGGAAGTACACAAGGACTCGGCAAAGCTATCGCTGGACGGTTTGCTGAAAGTGGAGTAGCCGGCCTGATTACATGTGGCCGCCGTGAGAAACAAGGGAGAGGAGTGGCACAGGAGATTTCAAATTCATCGGGAATTCCAGTTAGATTTGTCAAGGGTGATTTGGGTTGTGTTGAGGACTGCCACAAGATTGTAAATGCTGCTGATCAAGAGTTTGGTCGTATTGACATCTTGGTAAATGCTGCTGCCATTACTGATAGAGGTAATTTATTGGAGACATCTCCAGAGTTATTTGACCAAATGTTTGCAGTTAATGTTCGAGGCCCGTTTTTTCTGATGCAGCAAACTGTCAAAGTTATGATCAGGGAAAAAGTGAAAGGTTCAATCATCAATATTGGTTCCATGTCAGCCCAAGCCGGTCAACCGTTTATAATTGCCTATTGCTCCTCAAAGGGTGCTCTTGCCACCTTGACACGAAATGCAGCCTACTCTTTGCTTCACAATCAGATAAGGGTCAATCAATTGAATATCGGATGGATGGCCTCTGATGGTGAAGATGCCATCCAGAGAAAATACCATGGTGCCGACGATGGCTGGCTTGAGGAGGCTTCTAAAGAATTACCGGTGGGGCGATTGATTGATCCCAAGGAGGTTGCTCGTGCAGTTACGTTCATGGCTTCTGGTGACTCTGGATTAATGACTGGATCAGTGATTAATTTTGATCAATCAATTTGGGGAGCCTACGACTCACCTCCTTGTTCTGGTAAATCACTAGGGTAAAATCCACAACTCATCGGTTGGAAGTAATTCTACAAAGATTCTTTAGGTATAAACCTGGGATTACGCCAAGAGTTCTGGTTGACCCTACGATTAGGTATCGTATGATCTTCTTCTGATAGTACAACAGTCATAATTTTATTGTTTGATATTTCAGGACGAATCCGATAAATACCCCTCTCTAATAATTATTTGTTGGATCGTGAGGAATCTACGATTTAATTTTTTTTGGAGGAACTATGAAAAAGTTTTTACTTTCATTTACCGCTTTTCTAATTTTTGCAGGCTCGGCAATGGCCGAGAAATATATTATGGTTACCCATACCCAAGGAACTGATCCATTTTGGCCAGTTGTTGAAAAGGGGGGAAGGGACGCTGCTGAAGCTCTTGGAGTTGAATTTGAATATCGTTTTGCACCAAGTGGTGATATGGCTGATATGGCCAAGTTGATAGAAGCAGCTGTTGCAACAAATCCTGATGGGTTGGTTGTTTCCTTACCAGACCCAGATGCCTTGGGTAATGCAATCAGAGCTGCAGCTGATGCAGGAATTCCAGTTGTTACAATCAATTCTGGATTGGAATCATCCAAAGATGTTGGCGCCATTATGCATATTGGGCAGCCTGAAAAACTTGCTGGAGAAAAAGCTGGTGAGCGTGCCCTGGCTGAAGGTATAACAAACGGTTTATGTCTAAATCAGGAGGCCTTTAACACTGCTTTGGTTGATCGATGTACAGGATATTTCGATGCTATGGGTAAGGAACTCAATATGATTGATGTGTCGAATGATGTGGCACAAATTAAGACCAGAACTGCTGCTGCTTTGCAGGCCGATACTTCCATCGATGCCCTTCTGGCAGTTGGACCACATGTATGTGAGGCAGCAGCCGAAGCCGTTGAAGATATTGGAGCTGATATTCATTTGTCCTGTTTTGACATGACCCCAGGTGTTATCAACCTTATTAAAGACGGAAAGGTTTCGTACACAATTGACCAACAGCAAAGACTACAAGGGTATATGCCTATTGTTGTTCTGCATCTTTACAACTCAAATGCTGGTATGTTGCCCGGAAGTAATATTCCATCCGGACCAGGATTTGTTGATTCTTCAAACGCAGCTGCTGTTGAAGCCCAGGCAGGGGTTAACAGATAAAAACAATTTCACTTGATTGTGGAAGAAAATAGAGGAAAGGGATTGTTTCCCTTTCCTTCGCGTTAGGAAATCTTAGGTTTTCAACAAATGTAAGAGAAGAGTTATGCAGGTAGAAAGAAAAGAGTCAGATAGACAGGTTAATCAGGGATCTTTCCGAAAGTTTATAAGGAGACCTGAAATAGGTGCCTTTTCAGGTATGGTGGTTATTCTACTTTTTCTGGCTATAGTTGCCGGAGATGTAGTCTATAACCCCTTGGGAATAAAAAACAACCTTTCGATTATTGCGCAGCTTGGAATAATTGCTATAGGTGCCTGCTTGTTAATGATTGCCGGTGAATTTGATCTTTCCATTGGCTCGATGATTGGTTTTGCAGGCATGTCGATGGCCATGATGCTGAAATGGGGATTACCCTTTGGATTAGGTGAAGCAACGCCATTTATGGCCTTTACTCTCACTTTATGTATGACCCTGTTTATTGGTTGGTTGATAGGGAACATAGTTGTCCGTTCGGGATTGTCATCCTTTATTGTAACCTTGGCATTTCTTTTTATCCTTCGTGGTCTCACGGAGGTTAGTTTTCGGGAATTCAATGAAGGATCAACCCAGATATCTGGATTGCCGGATTTCAAGGAAACTGATTTTTTTGCCTATCTGTTTGGGGGTGAAACTTTCAAATGGTTTTTCACGTTGCTTTACGAAATGGGTATGAATCTGAACCGTCTGGGAAACCAGTGGGTAACAGGTTTGGATGCAAAAGTGGCATGGTGGATATGTATAGCCATAATTACCTACATTGTATTGTCCAGAACCCAGCTTGGAAACTGGATTTATGCTACTGGAGATAATAAGGAAAGTGCCAGGGCAAATGGTGTCCCGGTTAATCAGGTCAAAATTGGACTGTTTATGTTTACTGCCTTTTGTGCGACAGTGTTTGCTGCTTGTCAAGTTTTTGATACAAATACAGCCGATGCCGCAAAAGGTAACCTAAAGGAATTGGAAGCAATTGCTGCGGCGGTTGTCGGTGGTACTGTTATGACAGGTGGATTTGGCTCTATTGTTGGAGTTATATTTGGTGCAGTTATATTTGGTTTGGTCCAAAACTCTGTTTTCTATATTCCCTGGATTGATGGATCCTATTACCGTGTATTCCTTGGTACGGTGCTGTTGATAGCCGCCTTTGCCAATGAAAACATACGAAAACGAATAACTGGGGGTATATAACAATGGTAGAAGAAACATCTACACCTTTGGTTAAGCTGAGGGGGATTGTCAAGAAATTCGGCCCCTTTGTTGCTCTTAATGGGGTTGATATGGATATCTATCCTGGTGAAGTGCACGCACTCCTCGGAGACAATGGTGCAGGTAAATCAACTCTAATCAAGATTTTATCTGGTGTCCACCAGCTAACTGATGGAGAAATAATTGTTGAGGGTGACCCGGTAGTGTTCCGTTCACCAAGGGATGCTTCTGCAGCTGGAATTGGTACTGTTTACCAGGATTTGGCCCTCAATCAGCTTATGTCAGTATCCCGGAATTTCTTCATGGGACGAGAGATTTATAAAGGTCCGGCCCCCTTTGGAATGATGAAACTGAAGGATATGGACACCATCACCCATGATGAAATGATCAAGATTGGTATTGATATTTCTGATCCCCATCAGGCCGTTGGAACAATGTCTGGAGGTCAGAAACAAACACTAGCTATTGCCCGGGCCATATATTTTGGCGCCAAGATCCTGATCCTTGATGAGCCTACATCTGCTTTGGGGCAGAAACAACAAATGGAGGTTCTGAAAACAATCAAAAGAGTGAGGGCTTTGGGAAATATCGCCATCATATTTATCACCCACAATGAGATCCATTCCAAACTTATCGCCGATCGTTATACATTCCTTTCCCTGGGTGAAGTGATCGGTTCCGGTACCAGGGAGAGTTTGGCAGGGGACGACATCCGGAGATTAATGGCGGGTGGTGCAGAAATGGAAGACTTGGAGTTGGAATTAGGTAAAATTTAATTTCCAATTTTGATCCGTAGCTTGATCCTTGTAAGTTCCAATCAAAATTAATTTTGATTAAACGGTACCGGTACAGATAAATTCTGTTCATTACTGGCTAAAGCAACTTGGAGAATAAATTGAGACGTGTTTATACCTGGGCGGCCAAACCAGCTTCAAGGACCCTAACAGTTTCCGATCTACAGGCGAACAAGGGTAAGAAAAAGTGGACTCAAATCACGGCGAATTCACCGGAGGAGGCGATAGCTGCCGATCAGGCTAGTTTCGACATGATCATATGCAATTCAGTTAATACAGGCTTGGTACGCTCCGCAAATACCCCTCAGTTTCTTACCGCCTCAATCGGACTTCCTGATTTTGCTACTGAAAGTGACATTTTGGGAGAAGCTTTCAGGTGTCTTGCGCTTGGTGCAGATGCAATTATGACGGCGAGGAGTATGCAAATAGTTACTGCTCTTGCCAGAGAAGATATACCGGTTATGGGGCATTTGGGTTTGGTTCCACGGAAATCTACCTGGAGAGGGGGGCTAAGGGCTGTTGGAAAAACCGGGGAGGAGGCATTTGATCTTCTTCAGGATTTCAAACGACTTGAAGAAGCCGGTGGCGTACTGGTGGAGGCAGAGGTTATACCCGGGAGAATCATGAAGGAAATTTCCCAAAGGACTAGTCTCATTACTGTATCCTTGGGGTCAGGAAGTGGTGGGGATGTCGACTACCTCTTTATGGAGGATGCTTGTGGTGATTCTAAAAACCCACCCAATCACGCAAGGGCCTTCGGAAATTTAAAGGCCATACGGAAACAACTTGATGACGAAAGGGTTAAATCCCTGATTGCATTTAGAAAGGCAATTGAAGAAGGGACTTTTCCGGGCGATGAAGAAACTGTTGAAATTTCAGATGAAGAATTTTTTGATTTCCTTAACCGATTAAATGAAGGTTGATTTGAAAGCTCCTTTATTTATGCTTTTTCCTATATCCTCTAGATAGAGGTTTAAACAAAGTTTTGGTAACAGATTTGGTGACGGGTTGGTATTTTGATTTTCAACGAAGTAGATATTTATCCGGGTAAATTTATTGAAGGGAGACGATGATGGAAATGCCCTCCTCCAAGGTTTCAATAATTAATGATAAAGACAGATTTATTGGTTTGTTCAGGCAAGTTCTGTCTCCTGATTCGGTTATTTCAGATCCATTTGAGACTAAGGCATATGAATGTGATGGCCTGACTGCATATAAGTGTCCACCGCTTGCCGTATTACTACCCAAAACAACCGAGGAAGTTTCTAAAGTCCTTGAGATTTGTCACAAGGAAAAAATACCTGTGATCCCAAGGGGAGCTGGTACTTCCTTGTCAGGTGGTGCTCTTCCAACCAGTGACGGCGTAATTTTGGGTACCTCCAGACTAACCAACATCCTTAACCTGGATATTGAGAATAGAATGGTTAGGGTTCAAACAGGTATTACAAACCTCTCAGTTACCGGGGCGGTTGAAAATGAAGGTTTCTTTTATGCACCTGACCCCTCCAGCCAATTGGTTTGCACCATTGCAGGCAATATAGCCATGAATTCAGGTGGTGCTCATTGCCTGAAATACGGGGTTACCACAAATAACCTTCTTGGTTTGAAGGTTGTTCTGATGGATGGTACGATTTTGGAATTGGGTGGCGAGTACCTTGATTCTGGTGGGCTGGATTTGGTAGGGGTTGTATGTGGGTCAGAAGGTCAGTTGGGAATCGTTACCGAAGCCGTGCTAAAGATCATACCGAAGCCGGAAGGTGCCAGACCAATTTTACTGGGTTTCGATTCAAATGTCATTGCCGGTAATTGTGTATCAGACATAATTGGGGCAGGTATTTTACCTGTCGCCATAGAGTTCATGGATCGCTTGTGCATACAGGCCTGTGAGGATTTTGTAGGTGCTGGGTATCCTGATGTTGAAGCCCTGCTGATCGTGGAAGTAGAAGGTTCCGATCCTGAAATTGATTATCAGCTAACAAAAATTAAAGAAATAGCTTCCCGTCACAATCCTGTTGCAATGAGAGTTAGTAAATCTGAGCAAGAATCCGAGTTGATATGGCGAGGCAGAAAATCTGCATTCGGAGCAATGGGAAGGATCAACGATTATATTTGTCTTGATGGAACTATTCCAGTATCCCGACTCCCGGATATGTTGGCAGGTATTACGTCTCTTTCTGAAAAATACGGTTTGCCCGTAGCTAATGTATTTCATGCTGGAGACGGCAACCTTCATCCCTTGATCCTATTCAATGCGAACAAAGAGGGGGAGTTACAAAAGTGCGAAAATCTAGGTGCTGATATATTGAACCTTTGTGTAGAACTCGGTGGTTGTCTTAGTGGAGAACATGGCGTTGGTGTAGAAAAGAGAGACCTGATGCTGAACCAGTTCACCAAGAAGGATCTTGAAATGCAAATGCGAATAAAAGATGTGTTCGATCCCGACTGGTTGCTAAACCCCGCAAAGGTCTTTCCCTTGGAGCTTTCGATGGAGCGTAGATTAAGTTGAATCCACAAAGCGAATCTGACTTTTCGGAACTGATCAAAGGAAGAACTTCACCAATAATACCTTTTGGTGGAGGTACTCGCCCGATAGGCTTAACCTCGGCAGGGGAAAGGTTATCCCTGAATAATTTAAACAAGATCACGCGGTATGAACCTGGTTCCCTTACCTTGGTAGTCGAAGGAGGCACCCCTCTCAAAACAATTTATGATAAACTGGAAGAGAAATGGCAAATGCTACCTTTCGAACCCATAGATTACCGAGAATTACTGGGCAGTTCAGGTGATTCAACCATTGGAGGTGTGGTGGCCACCAATTCATCAGGACCAAGGAGGATAAAGGTTGGTGCCTGCAGAGACTTTGTGATCGGTCTCAGATTTGTGGATGGTGAAGGAAATATAATTAAAACCGGTGGGCAGGTAATGAAAAACGTAACCGGTTATGATCTCACCAAATTGCTGACCGGAAGTTTTGGTACACTTGGGATTATTACTGAAGTCGCCTTGAAAGTTTTACCGGCTCCAGAGCATGCTGCAGTTATACTGATTGAAGACTTAGAGGAAAAAAAAGGTTTGGAGTTGCTCAACCGTTCCTTGAACTCTCCTTTTGAAGTTTCTGGTGCAACTCACTTGTGTTCAGGAATGGATGGTAATCCGGTAACCATGGTTCGTTTGGAGGGTTTCCATTCTTCTGTTGACTACAGAGTCGGAGAGCTTTCAAGATTGTTTGAAGATTATGGATCACTTACAATTGAATCTGATCCCGAACGAACGAAAAAAGGATGGCAATACGTCAGAGATATTGGTCCATTCCACAACAAGGAGGGGGATGTATGGAGGATTTTGACCAAAGCAACTGCAGCACATTCTGTAGTCAATGGATTGAGGAAGCATTTTGAAATAGAAGTGTTTTACGATTGGGCAGGAAGTTTGATTTGGGTATTGGTACCGGAAGGAACAAATTTACGGGATCGTCTGAAGGGTCTAAATGGTCACGCAACCTTGGTCAGGGCAAGTGATGAAACAAAATCAAGATTGCAGATATTCCCCCAACAAAGTTCCATGGTACAAGAACTAAAGAAAAAAATTAAACACAAATTTGATCCAAACAATATCCTGAATCGTGGGATGGTTTTGTGAATTATGCCGATACTTTCTATCCTGACATCTCAGTTAAGATATATATAAAGGCCTCGCTATAATGGAAACCAAGTTCACTGAACAGCAACTTGTCAACCCACCCATAAAAAGGGCTAATGAAATCCTCCGGACCTGTGTTCATTGTGGATTTTGTCTTGCTACCTGCCCAACTTACCAGATATTGGGAGATGAACTCGACAGTCCACGTGGAAGGATTTACCTGATAAAGGATATGTTGGAATCCGAGCGGCCCGCTGATGAAAAAACTGTCAAACACATCGACAGATGTCTTTCCTGCCTAGCTTGTATGTCGACCTGTCCATCAGATGTCCACTACATGCATCTGGTTGATTATGCCCGAGAATATATTGAGGAAACTTATAAACGTCCTCTGACTGATCGGGCACTTAGAAAAATGCTGAAGATACTGATGACCAGTCAAAAACTATTCGGGTTAAGTTTGGTATTTTCGAGGTTAGCTAAACCTTTTGCTCCTTATATACCCGACAAAAGATTAAGAGCCATGTTGAGCTTATCTCCACCTAGAGCCAAGAAAGCAAAAGAATACATCAGGGGCGAAACATTCTCACCAAGGGACAGGAAGAAATATCGGGTGGCCCTTATGATGGGTTGTGTTCAACAAGCAATTAATCCTGCCATCAATCAATCCACAATTAATTTGCTGACACGATTGGGTTGCGAAGTAGTAGTGCCCAAGTATGACTGTTGTGGGGCATTGCCCCATCACATGGGATCGAAGGAAGAATGTTCCCATCTGGCATTGGGGACCATTGATGCCCTCAATAGGGAAATTGAGGGGGGCGGTCTAGACGCCATCATTATCAATACAAGTGGTTGCGGGACAACCATCAGGGATTATGGTTATATGTTCCAAAACCATCCATCCCAGAGAAAAGCAGAGCGAGTTGCAGAACTGGCGCTTGATATTACTGAATTCATAGACAGAATTGGCTTTCCCTACCAGGAAAATACATCCGTTAGGGTAGGGTATCATGCTGCGTGTTCGCTTCAACATGGCCAAGGAGTTAAAACCATACCAAAGGATCTGTTGAAGAAAGCAGGATTTGAGGTCGTGGAGCCATTGAACAGTCATCTTTGCTGTGGGTCAGCAGGTACCTATAACATGCTTCAACCGGAAATTTCTGACGAACTCAGATCCAGAAAAATAGAAACCTTGGAAGCCAAGAAGCCTGATATCATTGCCACCGGTAATATCGGTTGTATGGTCCAACTTTCAGTCGGTACCAAAATACCAGTTGTACACACTGTAGAACTGTTGAATTGGGTGTCTTCACCAAGTAATACACCCAAAACCCTGGCTTCACTGAAGACCGATTTCACCTACTGAAATTTCAAGAAAAATTTAACTCAAGACTCTTGAAAAAACGCCAATCTCCCCTATATCAGGACTATCAGAGCCGCAAGGTCTGGTAACTTAGCTGCCCGTTCAATTGAAGGGCATATTATGAAAATCGCTCAAATGGAGGATTATGTCATGAGAACATATGATTTGTCACCCCTGTATCAAACAACTGTAGGTTTCGACCGTTTCCAGGATTTGCTGGACAAGGTCTTTACCCAAGAGGTTGTTTCAACAGGGTACCCCCCTTACAACATCGAAAAGACATCGGATGAAAGCTATGTGATTTCCATAGCTGCTGCCGGGTTTTCAAGTAAAGAACTCGAAATTGAAGTTCGTGAAAACAAACTCCTCGTTACCGGTAAAAAACAAGCCGACGATGCCAAACGTGTATTCCTTCACAAGGGAATTGGTCAAAGAAGTTTCCAAAGGAAGTTTCAGTTGGCCGATCACGTCAAGGTCATTTCGGCAGATTTCTCCGATGGAATGCTGAACATTTCCCTGGAAAGGGAACTTCCTGAAGCTTACAAGCCCAGGAAAATAGCTATCAGTAACGGACAAGGAAACGGGTCCACTATTGAAAATGGAAAGGCCGTCGAAATAGAAGGCTAAATCCTCTCGCATACCCCCGGTTTTGCAAATCGGGGGTATTAACCCCATTTTTACACCCACATGGACAAAAACGTGCAGATGGAAGAGAGGTTCCGTACTTCTATTCCTGGTACCACCAATCGATTTGATCAAAGTATGATCATAATTGAAATTAACAACAAAAAGTAGATAAACCACAATTCATTCGACAGTTCGTCAAAATATCAAGTGTTGGAAATCTGGGTAGACTGCTCCCAAAAACTCAAACAAATTACATTTCACAATGACTTATTTTCAAACGGGTTTGGAACTTGTCTGTATTCATCCTGTTAACAAATATCGGCTGTCAAATGTGTCACACTCAATAATTTTTGGGGTAATTTTATAAGAGTGTGCATCCTAACAAATTACTGTAAATAGGATTGGAGTACTTGAGGATTTTAACATGGAAACTGAAACTGATTGGCAACAACTGGAATTTTTGCTCAACCAAAAACTCAACCCCGAGAAAAGAAACAATACTGGTATAATTCACAAAATTTGCCACCATGTACCAACACAAGGTTATCCCGATCACCAGAAACCCCGGGGCTTAGAAAAGATAAGACGGGACATCTGCTTAAAGGCATATGAAGACCGGGAAACACCTGGTATCTATGTTGGAGGAGTAGAAACCTGGGAAGATATCCTCCGTGACCATCCAGAAATTCGCTATTTTGCCTATGTAGGCCACGAAATTAACGAAAGGGATCTTGGGATTATTCAGAAAATCCGTGGTGATAATCCTCTAACTGCAAGAGGCTTTGAGATAAGTGATTGGGATCGACGGGCAGCCAGTACCGACAATCATCCTTCAGAAGAAAATGTAAGGCCTGTTGTAGACTATCTACAGGAATGGTATGACGCTGGTACACCGCCATGTTTGATACGCTGTGCTCAAGGTCTATATCGGTCCGGCGTAACGGTTCTGGCTGCTCACAGTATGATTACTGGTGATCCAAGAGTTTCCGCTACCCGACTGGTTTTGGCAGATTGGGGTACCATCGACAGCAACTGGGAGATTGCTCGTATTGCTGATCCTATGTTGGGTTTCGACGGGCAACTCCACTCGACGGCAGTTAATGTACAGCGTGCAGTCGGGGAACTTGGTGAAATGTTGATGAACAATTCTTCCCTGGAAGAAGTAGTAGATTCGATTATCACTATTTTCCATAATCCCTGGGATGAGGAAAAGGCAGCCTATGAAGTAAGTTTCGAAAAGTTATTGGACCAACACAAACAAAGCCAATAACACCCAAAACAACCAAAATAAATTTAGCTTGGCAAGTCATTCGATTAAACCAAACTTTCCCAGTGGTAGGCGATAACTCAACCAATGTCGACCAAATAACACTTATGCTCGGTCAGTTAATAGTCCACCAATTTCCTATAGGAGAAAATCAAATTAAATGATCAAGAACTCCCTTGACTATTCTAGTGAATTATATTCCAACAGAGACGAACGTCCTATTATTGAATGGATGGTTAGGGATAATTCAGTACCATAGGCATCTGCGAGTTTTATTGGCACATTAGGTCGAAAAGTAACCGGTTGTTGCTTCCCTTCCTCTATAGCAATATTGTCGGCATATAAATATGTCCTGTCGCTTGTATCAAGGATAGGATTTAATCGACCATGGAGTCCAGGTATATGTCCGGTTCCATTTGGAAATATCACCGAACCACCGGATGGCATATGCACTATTTCGATAATTTGGCCTTCCTGGTTTGGTAGCCATTTTTGGATTAATTCCCCAGAGTACCCCTGTTTCGCTGCAAATACTGTCATAGGAAGACTTGTCGTGTATAGATTGAATGTAGCCTCACCAATTTCATTGGTAATAGCACGTTGCCAAGTTTTATTCGGGAACAAGGCAAGTACATCCACACCATCCAATGGTACACCACCAGCTTGAACGGAAATTGTTGAGGTAGCTGGATGGTATTCAAGTTTTGTCGCTGGAATCTTTAGTAGTAGGTTTGACTTGTCAATCAGTTTATATCCCGGCCATTTCCCTACTGCTTCAAAAGTTCTTTTTTTGATAATTGATACACCATCTCCTCTTCTTTCCATAAAATATCTACGATTACTTAATCCAGAAGTTTCTGAGACAGGAATTCTACCAAAAACAGAGGCGATTACTTCATTGCGTGTGGCTTGACTTATATCCATACTTTCAATGGTCATGCCATTAGGTAACCTCCCAGGGGAATCAATCTCAAGATTGTCTTTAAACATTGATAATCTGATCCGCTTTTGTCTTAAAGAATAATCTCGGTGTACTACAGCATTGACTATTGCTTCAAACACTGCTGAGATATTATACTCTGGAATATTCTCCCTTTCTGGACTTTTTTGAGCTGCAACCCGCATGTTTCGTTTTACAAAATGTACCGCATTGGTTATCTGTACATTTAGCGGTCCAACTATTTCCTGGGTATCAAGTTGACCTGAGGTACGGTCATTCCCACGATAGCTTGTTGCGACAATTGTAGCTTGTGGCAACCATTTTTCAGGTGACTCAGTACATAATAAAATACCTGCAACAGTAGCACGAACCTTTCCCGTATCATCAACTTTCAACAACCGTAGGTTCATTAGTCCTCGTTGGGGGTCTTCAGCACCAGTAACGCTTAAAAGAGGTTCCCAAAGATTCGTATTTAGGGTATTAAAACCAGTATTGGGAACAATTCTCATATCGTAACTCAAGAAACGACTTTGTTCACGATTTTGTGTCAGGCTAGAACGTTCATCTCCCTCAAGGCGCTTTTTGGTTGTACCAAATCGAATATATGCAATTCCATCTCTCTCGTGAACAGTATTACTCTTCGGTACTTCAGCGAGAATAAACGCTTTCTCATCTAAATCATGGTGGTGTATATTGATTTTTAATGTGGGTTTAACAGTATACTTAGCTAATTCAACCAATAATTTGTCTAAGGATGATAGTTGGTCGAAATCCATTCCCTGGATTATACCTTTATCGGTTACCCCGCAAAGAATTACTCCTCCACTTGCATTTGCAAAGGCTATCATTTCATCTGCGAAATCTTTCCTGGTTGGACTTTTAGGCTTATTCCCCTCGAATTCCACTTGTTTGAATTCCCAACGTTCATCCTCACCCACCTCCAAGCGCTTTCGAATTTCATTATCTCTATAGTTCACAAATCACCTCTTCTGGAAGTAAATACCATAAAGTTAAATCAGATCAACAAACATCGTTCGATGCTCCGTTAGGGATAAGGCCAAGTTAAAATTTGTTTATATGTGGATAAGATATTATATGCCAAATTACTATATTGATAAATCAATCGTACTTTGGAGATAATATACACAGTACCATCAATCTCTGATGTAGCAATAATTTTGAAAATTGCTGTTCCATTTTCCTCATTTCGTGGGGATTAATGGTATCAACTTGCAATGCAGGAGGTTTGAGCTCCAGAACAAAGATGATAGTTCAAAATTCCAGAGATGGAGGAAATATATTTGCCTTCTGTAAGGTCTTCAGGTTCTTCAAACGCCTGTCGGCATAAAGGCTAGCAGTCAGTAGGTTCCTTCTGCTAGCCTATAAATTAAAATTTGAGTCAATGTGAATTATTAAATCACTAGATACTAAGGCAAACGTATTTCATTTCCAGATAATCGTCTATACCGTGCCGGGATCCTTCTCTACCAATTCCTGACTGCTTCACCCCTCCAAAGGGTGCACACTCTGTAGAAAAAATTCCAGTGTTCACTCCAACAATTCCATACTCCAACGCCTCGGAGACTTTCCAGACCCTGGAAACATCCTTGGTATAAAAGTATGAAGCCAAGCCGTGGATAGAATCATTGGCCAATTCAATGACTTCTTCATCAGTACTGAATTTAAACAGTGGTGCGAGAGGGCCAAAAGTTTCATCATAGGCCACCATCATGCTTTGTGTGACATCAGCTATAACGGTCGGTTCAAACCAGTAGCCACCCAATTCTGAAGGTTGTCCACCGATCAACACCCTAGCACCCTTTTCCAGAGCATCATCAATATGAGATTTTACTTTTTCGACCGCATCTTGATTGATCAAGGGGCCAGTATTGACTCCATCTTCAAAACCATCTCCCAAAACAAGTGACTTGGTAGCTTCGGCAAGTTTCTTCGAAAATTCTTCGTATACGCCTTCCTGTACGTAAATTCTGTTGGCACAAACACAGGTCTGTCCATTGTTTCTATATTTGCTAATCATTGCTCCCTCGACAGCAGCATCTACATCAGCATCATCAAAAACAATAAATGGAGCATTTCCACCTAGTTCCATTGAAACTTTCTTGATCTGATCACCTGCTTGTCGCATCAGAATTCGACCGACTTCAGTTGATCCGGTAAAAGTAATTTTCCTGATTATCGGATTTGAGCAGAACTCTTCACCAATTTCACGGGATTTTGTTGATGGTAGTACAGAAAATACTCCCTTGGGTACACCGGCTCTTTCGGCAAGAACAGCCATTGAGAGAGCTGAAAGAGGTGTTTCACTCGCAGGGCGACAGACTATCGAGCAACCAACTGCCAGAGCAGGGGCTACTTTTCTGGCAATCATTGCATTGGGGAAATTCCAGGGTGTGATAGATGCAACAACACCAACCGGTTGTTTCAAAACCACCAGCCTTTTATCCGTTTGATGACCAGGTATTGTCTCGCCATAAACTCGCTTACCTTCTTCAGCAAACCACTGGATAAAGGAAGAACCATACATGATTTCTCCTTTTGCTTCAGCGAAGGGTTTACCCATTTCTGCTGTCAGGATGGAGGCGAGATCATCGGCATTCTCCATTGCCAGGTCGTACCATCGATTTAGAATTTCAGATCTTTCCTTGGCTGTTCTGGCAGCCCATTCCTTCTGAGCTATTTCAGCGGATTCAATGGCTCTTTTTACTTCAGCTATTCCCAGATCTGGAATGGAAACAATAACATCCCCTCTTGAGGGGTTGGTAATTTCAAAAGTCCCACCATCATCAGCATCAACCCACTCCCCATTGATATATGCCTTGGTGGCAAGGAGAGTTGGATCTTTCAGTATAGAGACAAGGTTTGTATGATCAAGCATTTTAACATCCTTAAAATTTTACAATTTACTATACCAATCTTTGTTCCTTAGCCCCAAAATACAAGTGATTAAGGGGAAAACTTTTATGAAATGTGGGTCTCTGACTACCAATTCAGACTAGAATACGACTAATTATTTTTCAAAGACCAGGCTTACATTTTAGGTTAGGGTTTCAGGTTTCGGTTTGATCTTTAAAGTGGTGGTGTTTTCCGACCGCAGCCAGTGAAGGCTTTGCCCAAAGAAGAGAAGGGCGGATGGGGTGGCTTCTCACCCTTTGCCCTGACTTCCTGGTGTAGTTCATCCTGCTGGTCCAGCATAGTATTCCACACATATCGGCAGGCTCCTGCCAAACCTTACAATTTATCGGCCTTGATGGTTGTACCGGGTATAAACCGATACTGGATGCTGCGGTAGATGGTAATCTCTGGCATGGTTGGGGTTTTCTTTCTTTGTTGCTTAATACGTAGTGTTTTTGCGTAGAGTAACAGCTGCTAGAATTAATGTTAAGAACGTATACAAACCCCTTTTTTGTAAGACTTTCACTGCATTTTTCCAATGCTGTACCTTAACCAGGGTGATTACAGTTTATTGCAGAGCAATCACAATTGGTAAGTTTTTGGAATCACAGGACATTAAAATAAATTGTTTTTCGGATTGTCTAGGGATGACTGTTTGGTATTGTTTTTCAAGTGATTGCTCAAACTTCCATCTCAATAGAAGGTATAAATGGAAAGAATACCCCCTTGGACCACAGACCAAACCACCTATCACCTCGGTATTCCTCATTGACACAAATATCAACCAGCCGGAAGAAGCTTTTCCTGTCAATCAGGGCTTCAAGGTTGGACCTTACCAGTACGTAAGGAGATACTTCTCCGGTAACAGGATCACGGTTTACCCGGATTGGTTTGTCTTTCCCGGCGGTGGTTTCATCATCCACATTTGTTGTAAAGGTCACAACCTGGGTTTTTACCTCGCCAGAAGTATCAAAATCCAATGCTACAAAGGGAGCATCATCTACTTTAATTCCTACTTTCTCTACTGGGGTAACCAAAAAATAATCATCCCCATCCCTTCTCAAGATGGATGAAAATAGTTTAACCAATGGTTTTCTACCAATTGGCGTACCAAGATAGTACCAGGTACCATCCCTGGCAATTCTCATGTCAAGATCACCACAGAAAGGTGGATTCCAAAGATGTACAGGAGGTAATCCTTTTTTTGCTACGTTCCTTATTGTTGCAGCAATATTATCTGCTTTCCCTATATCTGTAATCTGGTCGGACATTTGACACTTTGATAATTGCTTAACAGTTTCATCTATTATCACCAAATCATTTTGAAAAAGGAAGATAGATTGTTATATCTCCAATAGAAAATGTTTGTTTATTTTCTGGTAAGTTAAATATGTAAAGGTACATATGATCGTATTGTTTTTGTTTTATCGTAGAGGCTAAGAATAATGACCGTATTTGCTATAGCTCTCAAAGAACCAAACAATGAAGTTATTGAAAAGGTTAAGGAAAATTATCCCGAACACTATCCGTTAAATGAAACCTTCATACTGATTTCCAGTGATGAACTCACTGAAAATGTAGCTATGCAAATTGGTTTAAAAGGAGATAATCGTATAGAAGATGCTAGCGGGGCAGTGTTTTCATTACGGAGTAATTATTCAGGATATACATCTAGATCTTTGTGGGAATGGCTTGAGAAGTTTGAGGATCGCTTTTAATGACTTCTAAACAACACCTAGTATTGGCCGAAGATCCAAAATCATCACCTGGTGCTAGTAGTGGAAACGGGAGTGGGAATGGGGGATTAATAAACCACCGGCTAAAAGAGCTTGAACGACGGATGGATAGTGTTGAAGGTAAAATTGATAACCTGAACACCACAACTACAGAAATAAAAACTAAATTAGAGAATTTAGCTAGTAAGAACTTTGTTAGCACAACATTAGTTGTCACTGTGATCTTGATTATTCTATCGTTAGTTGGACATATTTTTCTAAATTCGATGGGATCGTAACTTTACTCATAAATTTTGTTACTTGATGTATCTATAATTTTTAGTGTGTTGGTTTGAAACATGCTCTTGGTGTCGCACCAATTTTCCTGGCAATCTTTTTCCATTCAGGTCCATGACGTGCTTTAGGTCCCGCAAGCGCATGGGCAATTTCATGCAAAATGGTATCAATTACATCTTTATCTTCGCCGTCCAAAGCATGACTCCGACTTATAAAAATAACCTTATCTCGGAAATTGCATCTTCCTAGAAAACGAATGGATTCATCAAACCTCATATGCCATTCCTTAAGTCCATGTGAATCCATTAAGGCTCGAGCCTTATCACTGATTGTTTGTAGTCTATTTTTGCCTGGCCTTAAGGGATTTGGAGTTGAAACGAGCTTCAAATTGAAATAGGGTACTGTCCATTTATCACCATCCCCTAGCATGACAATCGCTCGTACCTTATTCAGTTTAAAGACCTTGCCAGAATATAGAATCCCATCTTTTGAAAAGTTAACAAGATCCCCGACTCGAAATCTGGACCGTGCGAGGTCTATAGGGGTTACGAATGTATTTCTGGATTCTCCAGGTATCTCTTTAAGAAATGTATCATGCACGCGCCAAATTTTATTTGAGCTATCAATTACCTGGGCACGGTTTCGAAGTGTTCCGGTTTTATATAAATGGCCACGAACCACTTCGTCCTGAATTGGAAATTCTACTGGTGTACCGATTTTCAATGATTTTCTGGTATTTTGTTTTTTTGATTTTTGTAAATTTTAATTTCACCTTCCTAATTTATAAAAGCAAAGAAATTTACCAATAAGAAAAATCAGTTTATGCTTTACCTTTCAGATGAAATCAATAACCAGATACGGTTGAAGGCTTTTGAACATATCACCAATTTACCCAAGCAGGACGGTGTTTTACACTTTACTCAACTAGATGAGGGATTTGTTTTCCAAGGTCAAAGAATTACTCTTCACAATCGCCAAAAAGGTATACACAAACCTTGGCAAATGAACACCCTTCTTTCAATAAAGACAGTTTATCCGAAATCTCTCAGTCGTGCTACCTATCGTGATCAGATTGATATTTACAATAAAATTTATGATGGTGTGGAAATATTGGATTACTCTTTTATGAGTGAGGACCCAAGGGCACTGGAAAATCAACATTTGCTGAAAGCCTTTGAACACAAAATCCCAATAATTTATTTCATTGGTACAGGTAATGGATACTATCTACCAGAATTTCCAGTTTACGTTGTTGGTTGGGATGACCAAAAATTGGAAGCCAAAATTAGATTTGGCTACCTGACCGATGTTCAGAATTTACAACTTCCAAATGTGAGCCAACTGCTGACTGAAATTGAACGAAGGTATTCTCAAAGCTCGGTAAAAGTCAGACTTCACCAGCCACGATTTAGAGCTGCAGTGATGCAGGCCTATGACTTTCGGTGTGCAATCTCCGGGTTCCCTGAACCAAGAATTCATCAACCTCAACATAAGGTTCCGCTAATTGATGTGGCTCATATTGTAGAAGACAAGGATCTTAAATTTGGTCAACCTGAAGTAGGTAATGGATTGCCACTTACCAAATTGCACCACGCTGCTTATGATGCCAATTTAATTGGAATAGACCCTAATTATAAATTGCATGTTTCTAAGACACTTTGGGACGTTAAGGATGGTCAAACACTTGAACTGCTTAAAAGCATTCAAGGAAAGGATTTGAAACTACCAAAGAATCGAAAGCATTATCCTGATCGGGAACGGCTGAAACTAAAATTCCAACAATTTGAAGACATCGCCAGATAAAACTAGCTCTTCCCCAAAAAAGTTTCCACAGGTATTTTGCATATTTCCAAAATTGGGAGTTCAATTCCTTGGAAGTTTCATAGTCAATTACTACTATATCGCTGTAATATCGGCTCCAATCAATTGATATGAACAAATGGTTGAGGTTAAGTTTACTAACAAGATAGAAAGGACATCCATGAGAATTATTCCAGCACTATTAATGACGGCAACATTTGCATTGACCTCAGGTTACGCTTGGGCAAATTGTGACCCAGGTGAAATGATCATTAAATTCAGTCACGTTACAAATACCGATAAACATCCCAAGGGCATTGCAGCGACTCTACTTCAGGAAAGGGTCAATAATGAGATGAACGGGGTGGCTTGTATGGAGGTATTTCCAAACTCTACACTTTATAACGATGATGTCGTCCTGGAAGCTATGTTGCAGGGAGATGTCCAGCTGGCTGCACCTTCCTTGTCGAAATTTGAGAAATTCACTAAGCAATTTCGAATATTTGACCTTCCATTCATGTTCAAGAACATTGAGGCTGTAGATGCTTTCCAACAGTCTGAAACCGGTTCAGCCATGAAGAACTCCATGCAAAGGCGTGGGTTGGTGGGTCTTGAATTCTGGCACAACGGTCTTAAACAGTTTTCAGCCAACAAACCACTTGTATCACCTGATGATGCCAAGGGGTTAAAGTTCAGAGTTCAAAAATCCGATGTTTTGGTGGCGCAGATTGAGGCCTTGGGAGCTTCTGCACAGCCAATGGCCTTTTCCGAGGTATATGGAGCTTTACAAACCGGCGTGGTTGATGGGCAGGAAAACACCTGGTCAAACATTTATGGTAAAAAGTTTTTTGAAGTGCAGGACGGTATAACTGAAACCAATCATGGCATTATTGACTATTTGGTTGTGACTTCAGTTGACTGGTGGGACAGTCTTGATGATGAAGTTCGAAACCAGCTTTCTCAGATTCTCAGTGAGGTTACCGAACAGAGAAACAACGAAGCCTTCGCCGTCAATGAAAGTGCCAAGCAGGCCATTATTGATGCAGGCCATACAGTCCGTGCCCTGACTGATGAGCAACGCCAGGCATGGGTTGATGCCATGCTGAGTGTTTGGGAACAATTTGAGGAAGATGTTGGTTCAGAGAATATTGCTGCCGCCGAGAAGATAAACGAAATGCATTGATCATTAAATTATAACCAACCGCACTAATTGATATTGCTGCGGTTGGTAGCCTCTTACATCAAATGGAGACTAAAACAGCAAGTTTCATTGGTTCAATGGGATCAATGGTGGACCGGATTGAAAGGGTCTCAATTGCAGTAATATTGGCCCTGATGACCATAATTACATTTACGAATGTAGTTCTGAGATATGTCTTTAACGACAGTTTGATTTGGGGTTTGGAAGTAACCCTAGTCTTGTTTGCCTGGCTGGTTTTGCTGGGGATTAGTCATTGCATCAAGCTATTTGCTCATATTGGTGTTGATTTCGTTATCAACATCATAACTCCTGGATGGCGTAAACTATTTGGAGTTTTTGCTTCAATCATTTGTATAACCTATGCCTTCCTTTTACTAAAAGGGTCATGGGATTACTGGGCTCCATTTGCAGGTCTATATGAAACAACCGGACACTGGTTTCCCACGGGTATTGACTGGAATACCCGGGATCGGGCTTGGTACGAAACAGACCAGATTCCCATGGTCGATTTCCTTCGCTTTTTTGAACCCATTTTGAATGAGGGTGAGGCCTACGAAAAACTTCCTCGTTTTGTGCCCTATGTTATCCTTCCCGTGGCTTGTCTGCTGATTTTAATCAGATTCGTACAAGCTGCTGTTATAATTCTGAATGGTAAGGCTGAAACTTTGATAGTCAGTCATGAAGCCGAGGATTCAAAAGCAGTTAATTCATCAGGTAAACTGGATTGATCAAATGTCCGTTGTAATCCTCTTTGTCATGATTATCGGCCTTTTGATTTTTGGTGTTCCAATTGCCGTTTCCCTTGGTTTTTCATCAATAGTTTTTCTTCTGGTTTTGTCTGATGCTTCCCTGGCTTCCATTGCACAATCTCTCTATCAGGCAATGGCAGGTCATTATACCCTGCTGGCCATTCCTTTCTTTATTCTTGCCTCCAGTTTTATGTCTACCGGAGGAGTTGCCCGAAGGATCATCAGATTTTCTATAGCAGTTGTTGGGCATTTTCCTGGTGGCTTGGCCATAGCAGGGGTATTTGCCTGCATGATGTTTGCAGCCCTTTCAGGTTCTTCACCAGCAACCGTTATTGCCATCGGACCAATTGTGATTGGAGGAATGATTCAGGTTGGCTATTCCAAGGATTTTGCTGCAGGTGTGATTTGTAATGCAGGGACCTTGGGTATTTTAATCCCGCCCTCAATTGTTATGGTTGTTTACGCATCCGCAACCGATGTTTCTATTGGTCGAATGTTTCTGGCAGGTATTATCCCGGGGTTGCTCGCAGGACTGATGTTAATGATCACGATATTTGTGATTGCGGTATTAAGAAAAATGCCGAAGGAACAGTGGAAGGGTTGGCCTGAAGTCTTGGCCTCTGGATGGGATGCACTTTGGGGATTATTGCTTATCATTATAATTCTTGGGGGGATATATGGGGGGCTGTTTACTCCAACTGAAGCTGCCGCTGTTGCCGCTGTCTATTCCTTTCTGATTGCAATATTTGTCTATCGGGATATGGGACCACTCGCTGAAACAGGAGAGGGAACTAAGGGTACGATCATGTCCCATCCGATCTCACTTGTTACCGTTTTCGTTCACAAAGATACAATTAATACCCTCTACCATGCCGGCAAGTTAACAATTACTCTCATGTTTATTATTGCCAATGCCTTGATTCTAAAGCATGTTCTGACCGACCAGCAAGTTCCTCAACATGTTGCAGCATATATGCTACAGTTGGGTTTCGGCCCTATCATGTTTCTGATAATAGTGAATGTTATACTCCTTATAGGCGGGCAATTCATGGAACCATCTGGATTGTTGATAATTGTTGCACCTCTTGTTTTCCCGATAGCCATAGAGTTGGGTATAGATCCCATACACCTTGGTATAATTATGGTTGTCAACATGGAAATTGGTATGGTTACTCCACCCGTAGGATTAAATCTTTTTGTAACTTCTGGTGTGGCCGGTATGTCAGTAATGAGAGTGGTTAGAGCAGCCTTCCCCTTCTTGGGAATATTACTGATTTTTTTGATAATAGTGACCTATGTTCCGTGGATTTCAACCTTCTTACCTACCTTGATTATGGGACCGGAAGTAATTCAACTATAATAGGGTCACAAAAATCACACACCCAACAAATTAACCCTAATCAATAAATATGTGCTAATACTGAATTGGGAATTTTGTTGGTTGGCGGTTTTCCGAAGTACACCACGTTCCAAAGGATAATTTCGAACTCCGGAGATATACTGACGGGAAAATTATTGAATTCCGCTCATGCTTCATATTTCTTTATAAAAACAGCAGAAATACTTTAATAATTCCTTAACCCTATGGTTGCACACACTCCCTAGATTGTTCTTCAAATGTTTGGTTGTTGGTTTTACAGCGATCACAAAGTCTTTTTTTGGAGTATATGATGAGTGAAAATTCTCTTGATGAATTGTCGTTTGATGACTTTGATGAGGTAGTCAACCCTCGTCCAGTAGAAACAGAGTTCGACCGCATAGTCGCTGCTGCCATTTCACGCCGGGGCTTTTTAGGCGGTGTTGTTGCCTTTGGAAGTGTAGCGACCGTTGGTAGTGGTTTGATCCCTGGCAAAACTGAAGCTGGTGTGGATCGATTTGGTTTTGTCCAGATTGATTCCAACACATTGAACACAGTAACTGTACCAGAAGGATATAATTCTTCAGTGTTGTTACAATGGGGAGACCCGATTATGAAGGGAGCTCCCGAATTTGATGAAGATTCTCGAGGTGATGGGGCATCCCAGGCGTTGACCTTTGGTGATAATACAGACGGGATGGATTTCTTTACCAAGGAGAATGTCAACCTTCTTGTTGTCAATAATGAATATACCAATCGGGGAGTTATCTGGGGGAACAGACCAGAGGGTAAATTTGCAAATGATGATGATGTTTTGAAGGGCATGAGAGCACATGGTGTGTCAGTTGTTGAAGTCAAGGAAACTGACAGCAAATGGGAAGTTGTTGCTGACAGCCCGTTTAATCGCAGAATCACTCCCGAATCATTAATGGAAATCACAGGTCCTGCGAGTGGAAGTGAGTTGTTGAAAACTTCAGCCGACCCAACTGGAACAGAATCCATGGGAACCTGGAATAATTGTGGAAATGGTATGACTCCTTGGGGAACATACCTGACCTGTGAAGAAAACTTTAACGGTTATTTTTCATCAGTTAATCAGGATTTTGAGGTTTCACCAGAATTCAAACGTTACGGAATTTCAACCAGTGATTGGGGCTATGGTTGGGCAACTATTGATGATCGCTTTGATATCGAAAAAAATCCCAACGAACCTAATAGAGCTGGATATGTTGTGGAAATTGATCCCTTTGATCCTGCCTCAAAACCTCGCAAATTGACAGCCCTGGGTCGTTTTAAGCATGAAAATGCCGAAGTTGTTGTTAACTCAGACGGCAAAGTGGTTGTGTATATGGGTGATGATGAACGTGGAGAGTTTATCTATCGCTTTATATCTGATGGTTATTTTGCTGCCGCGGGTGACAATTCAGAACTTCTGGAAAAGGGCACTCTTTCGGTCGCCAAGTTTCATGAGGATGGTACTGGCCAATGGCTTGACTTAACTCCTGAAGCAACTGGCTTTTCTTCCATGGCTGATATTTGTGTAAATACGAGAATTGCTGCCTCAGCTGTCGGTGCAACTACGATGGATCGTCCGGAATGGGTCACCTCAAATCCAAATGCTGCTGAAGTATATTGTGCCCTGACCAACAATAAAAACCGAGGGATTAAACCAAACGCCGGGGGAGATGCTACACCCGTTGGCGGGCCTAATCCACGGGAAGCAAATCTTTATGGTCAAATTGTTCGTTGGAGGCCAAATGGGTCTGATCATACCGCACCTGGATTTGAGTGGGATTTGTATGTCCTTGCAGGCAACCCGGCAATTCACGATGACAATCGGGCGGGCTCAGCCAATGTTAATGCTGGAAACATGTTCAACTCACCTGATGGGATCAAGTTTGATACCAAGGGAATGTTATGGATTCAAACTGATGGAAATTTCTCCAACGAAGGTGATTTCGAGGGACAGGGTAATAACCAGATGCTGGTTGGGGATACAGCAACAGGTGAAATCAGAAGATTTTTGGTTGGACCCCAAAAATGTGAGGTTACTGGTATGACATGGTCATCAGACAGAAGAACAATGTTTGTTGGAATCCAGCATCCAAATGAGGGCTGGCCTAATGGCGGTGATTCTGTAGCAAGATCCGCCATCGTTGCTGTTCGGCGTGCTGATGGTGATATCCTAGCCTAAAGTTTTTTCCCAGCCTTAAGTTGGAAAACCTTTGATTGCACCAGATTGAAGAAACCTTCGAATCTGGTGCCCTTTTTTATCCAAAATATGGAGAATTGATGATGATTATTCGTATGCTAACCATTACTTCAGTTATCTTGCTAACGGTTGGTTCGGCCTTGGCTGAAATGAATTTCAACCGTATCACAAGTTTTGAAACAACACTCAATATGGCTTCTGGTGAAGATACAACCAGAGAGACCTCACCAGAAATCATTGCAGCAACATCAGATGGCAAGACATTGGTTTATACCGACAGCCCTCTCGGTGCTATGGGTATAATTGATATAACTGATCCCGGCAATCCGGTTCCAATTGGTAATATTGCCCTTGATGGTGAACCAACATCGGTGGCGATAATCGGTAGAAAAGCCTTTGTCGGTATCAACACTTCAGTAAGCTATACCCAACCATCAGGCTACCTTTCGGTTATAGATATTGATACGAAAGCTGAAATATCCCGTTGTGACTTGGGAGGACAACCTGATAGTGTAGCGGTCTCAAAACAGGAGGATTTTGTATCTGTTGCCATTGAAAACGAGCGTGATGAAGATGCTGGCGATGGCCGGACTGGCCAGATGCCTGCAGGTTATCTTGCCATGATCGACATTAGTGACAGTGTCCTGGATTGTAGCTCGCTTAAGAAAGTATCATTAACCGGATTGGCTGAAGTTTCCCCCGAAGATCCAGAACCTGAATTTGTCGATATCAACAAACTGGGCGAAACAGTTGTTACACTTCAGGAGAACAATCATCTTGTAGTTGTGGATCGACAAGGTTCAATCAGAAGTCATTTTTCTGCCGGTTCTGTTTCCCTGTCAAATGTCGATACCAAAGAAGAAAGAGCCTTGACCTTTGATGATAACCTTGAAAATGTTGTGCGAGAACCTGATGCTGTTAAATGGCTTGACGAGAGCCACTTCGTAACTGCCAACGAAGGCGACATGGATGGTGGTTCCAGGGGTTTTACAATATTTGGAAAAGATGGGACTGTCGTATATGAAAGTGGACTCTCATTTGAATATGCAGTCGCTTCCATAGGCCATTATCCCGAAAAGCGTTCTGGTAACAAGGGAGTTGAACCGGAATCAATTGAAGTAGCCAATTTTGGTGAAACGCCAATAATTTTTGTTGGATCGGAACGTGGATCTGTGGTTGGAGTATATGATGTAACAGATTCTTCCAATCCGGTGCTTGTTCAATTGTTACCTTCTGGAATTGGCCCTGAAGGCTATGTAGCCATACCAGAGCGGAATCTTTTCGTTTCAGCCAATGAGGTTGATTTGATTGAAGATGGTGGTGTTCGTGCTCATGTAATGTTGTTTGAATATCAAAAGGAACAGGCATCCTATCCTCAGCTTACCTCGGCCGGGATCAATCAGCCCAATGGCTCACCAGTCGGTTGGGGAGCAATTTCTGGAATGGTTGCCGATGAGGAAGATACCATATGGGCTGTGAATGATAGTTTTTATGCGATGCAGCCAACAATTTTCAAGATTGATACCAAATCGACCCCAGCTCAAATAACTGATTATATAAGGGTCCTGCGAAACGGTTATCCAGCTCAAAAACTTGATCTAGAAGGAATTACCATGGACGGCAAGGGTGGTTTCTGGCTTGCCTCGGAAGGGCGCACGGACAGATTGATTCCCCATGCAATACTTCAGGTTGAAGCATCGGGTGAGATCATTCAGGAGGTTGGATTACCTGCCGAATTGATGGCCGTGGAAAAACGATTTGGTTTTGAGGGTATAACCATGTCCGGGAATACACTCTGGATGATTGTACAACGTGAATGGCAGGATGATCCTGAAAATCATGTCAAGATAGTGGCATATGATACCGAAACTGGTGAATGGGGAGCGGTGCATTACCCAAAAGCCAAGCCAGAAGTTGGTTGGGTCGGCTTGAGTGAGATTGTACGTCATGGAGACTACTACTATGTTATTGAACGAGACAATCAGATTGGTCGTTCTGCGGTGACTAAAAAAATCTATCGAATACCGGCTTCGGAAATGGTGGCAGCACCTTTAGGAGGACCACTCCCAATCGTTTCCAAGGAAGAAGTCAGAGATTTGATTCCAGATTTATTGGCAACGGGAGGATACGTTCTTGACAAGGTCGAGGGATTGGCAGTTCAGAAAGATGGAACAATTTGGGTATCAACCGATAATGATGGGGTTGATGACCATTCTGGAGAAACAATGTTTTTCTCAATAGAAAAAAACTGAAGATATATTCTTAAATGTTGAAAGTTGATGTCCGGGCACCCCGGCCCGGACGATTTGTTTTAGGTTCCTGTTGGAAAAATGAAGCCCTGTAAAATTCTCCAAAAAGTTCAAAGTCTAACAGGTACTTGTCAGGTGCTGGTAATACGAATTCATCCAAATTCGTTGTTTCAGGTCAAATAACTATTGTATAAAACCAGGTTCCGATCTCTATAATCCAAATTTATTAATCTGGATGTTGAAGTGGAAAGGACCAAATTGCTAGAAGTTGAAGATGTTTTACGTAACGCTCTGATCTTTGATGGTACCAGGTCAGAAGCCTTTAAAGGTGATGTTGGTATATCCGATAGCAAAATCGAATTTGTAATACCTTTGCCCAACAGTTGTGAAGTAAGAGCTGAAAGGGAATACAATTTGGAAGGGCTAGCTCTATGTCCAGGCTTTATTGATGCCCATACCCATGATGACATTGCGGTTTTCGAGACGAAAAAGATATTTCCCAAATTGTCACAAGGCGTTACGACTGTAGTTGCAGGGAATTGTGGAATTTCACTTCCTCCACTTACACTCAACGGGGAGCTTCCTCCACCCCCTTTGAACCTTTTGGGAGATAATGGGGTCTACCAATTCCCAACCATGACCTCTTACCGGGAAACTCTGACAAACAATCGTCACGCTGTCAATATTGTATATCTCATTGGTCATTCTGCTCTGCGACTGAAGGTAATGAAGGATGTAGGGAAAGTAGCAACTTCAGAAGAAATCGGGTTAATGCATAACCTGTTATTACAAGCTCTTGATGAAGGTGCTAGTGGCTTCTCCACAGGCCTCTTTTATCCACCCAACAAAGCAGCAAGTGAAGAAGAGGTTGTAGGTGTCGCAAGCGCTATGCAGAACAATCGCGGTATATATACAACCCATATGCGGAATGAGGGTAACGATGTATTAAAAAGCTTGGACGAGTCAGTTTCCACAGCAAAAAAAGCTGGCGTGCCACTCCTGATATCTCACCATAAATGTACAGGTCGCCAAAATTGGGGCAAAACCAGGGAAACCCTGAAAGTTCTGGATGGGTACCAAGTTTCCCAATCGCTGAACTTTGATGTTTATCCTTACACGGCTGGTTCTACGGTCTTGCACGAAGATCAGGTTAGTGAAGATACCAGAGTTATGGTAACCTGGTCAATACCCTTTCCTGAAAGATCCGGCCAGGAGTTGGGTAAGATTGCCGAGGAATGGGAAGTTTCCTGCAAGGAAGCTGCAATAAGATTGAAGCCTGCCGGGGCTATCTATTTTCAGATGCATGAGGAAGATGTCCAGAGATTGTTAAAATCTGATATGGCCATTATTGGTTCGGATGGGATACCAGAAGACGAACATCCCCATCCTCGCCTATGGGGCACCTTTCCCAGGATAATTGGCCATTATGCAAGAGAGTTGGGCTTGCTGAGCATGTCTGAAGCGATTTACAAAATGACAGGCCTACCAGCAAAGGTATTTGGATTAAGGTATAGGGGAAAGATTGCTCCAAACCATTATGCAGATATGGTTATTTTCGATCCAAAGACCATTATCGACAAGGCGAATTACCACAATCCCAAGGTTCCAAGCGAAGGCATCCATGCAGTCTGGGTAAATGGAAAAGAAGTATTTAACGAAGGTCATGTTGAAAATTCAGCCGCAGGAAGTTTTCTGCAATCAAATTTTTCAGAGTGATCGGAAAGCTAATAGACCAGACCTCGGGCATCCACTTTGACAAGACCAAGGACCTTCCCCTTTGATTTCAAGGCCACATAATCAAAAAGGTTAATTACCGGACAAATATGATTGGGGAGAATTTGCACCAGATCACCAATATTGGGGGGTGTATCAACATCCTTAACCTCCATTTGTCCATGTTCCTCACTTAGTTTACTTATCTTTGCCTGTGAAATTGGATCTATTCCGAAGCCATTTAAACCGTTCAGGTCACTCGTTAGGGATTTGGAACCTGCGTCCAAAATTACCCTATCACTTGAAGGTTTTGAAACAACCGTCGTTATAACTTTGGCAGCACAATTCTCTAGTGGACAATTCCCTTTTTCTACGGACAAGCGATCATTGAAAATGTAATTTCCGGCACGGTATTCGGTAATTACATCTAGACCTTCATCCGAAAATAGATCCTTGGTACCTCCAGAGGAGATAATTTCCACTTGGATTCCATTGGTTTCCAATACATTCTGGAAGTGAGATAAAGTGGTAGCTACTTGGGTCCTTGCTCCGGCAGGTGGATAAGTAATCAGGCCCTTGAAACGCAAATTGGAACAGGAAATTATGTTTTTGGCTAAATTTAAAACTTGATCGGCACTGCCGAGTCCATTACGCCCATCTCCTGTATCACACTCAATGAGTAAGTCCAGAAAAAGACTGCTATGGGTAGCTGCACCATTCAACTGGCGAACACATTCCTCATTGTCAGCAACTAGGGTAAGTTTGACTTGCCGAGCCAGTTTAGTCAACCGATCCAGTTTTTTTTGACCTATTATATTATAGGCAATCATTATATCACTGATACCGGCCTTTGCCATAATTTCGGCTTCGCCAAGCTTTTGAACTGTTATCCCTCTTGCCCCCAAAAGCAATTGGATTTTTGCAAATGGTATCATTTTGTGGGTCTTGATATGTGGTCGAAAATCAAGCTCCAGTTTGTCAAAATGTCTTTGGGCTCTAATCAGGTTTTGAAGTACAATATCAAGGTCAATCAACGGTATGGGAGTATCCAGTTGCTCATTTATAGAGATTGATTCCTTAAAATGAATAAGTGACAGCGCTTCTTCAGTAGTTATCATGTTTTGTTTTTAGGTTCCTTTGAAAGTGCTAAATTTGGTCTGGATATAAGAAATTATTTTTCGGAGTTATAATATTATAGGTATTTGTTGTTTCATTCTAGTTAGTATCCAAGATGGAAAATTTGCTTGGATTATATATCAAGCCAGGGAAATATATTAGGCTATAATCGTGAGTACACAGCATGAGTAATTCCAAATACCTTAATTTTAATTGGTGTCGTTTGGAGTAGGAAAAACATATGTCAAAAAAATATGTTTCGGTAGCAATTGATTGGGAAAGAGATGGAAAACAGGTAGGCGACCTTAGGGTCCAATGGTCAGATAATTTGGTTCCCTTGGGATACCATTCTGTACCCCTAATATATTTTCGCAATGGCCATGGTCCCAATGTATTGCTTCTTGGTGGTGTTCACGGAGATGAATTTGAAGGACCATCTTCTCTTATGCGGCTCGTTCAGGATATTGATCCGGAGAAGGTATCCGGTAAAATCATGATTTTTCCTGCTTTGAACCGACCTGCAGTTACAGTTTCCGAAAGAAATTCCCCTTTAGATGGCAAAAACATGAACAGGATATTTCCGGGAAAACCCAATGGAACACCCACTGAATTGATAGGTCATCACATTGAAACTGTCGTATTACCCAACTGTGATGCTGTAATTGATCTTCATTCAGGAGGGAAAGCATCCTACTTCACTCCCTGTACCCTGGTAACAGAAGTTACCAATCAGGAGGTCTTGAAAGCAAGTCTTGAACTGGCCGAAGCTTTCGGTTTGCCGACATTATGGAAGTTGGGTGAGTATAATGATGATCGATCGGTAAATTCTGCCGCAGTTCGTAATTCGGTACCAATGATCGCAACTGAATTGGGAGGAGGTGGTGGTAGCTCACCAGAATTGACCAAGGCTTCAGAAGAGGGATTATATAGATGCCTGGATCATTTGGGAGTTTACACCGACCCATCAAAAAAGGAAATGAGATTGGAGAAAAAGATCGAAAGGACTGTTCATACCGATGATTTGAATCACAGCATTTTTGCACCTGGACGAGGTCTTTTTGATCGAATATGGAATGCAGGCAGTTATGTAAGCAAAGGGGACATTGCAGGTAATTTTCATTGGCTTGAAGAACCGGATAGACCATCAATGACCTTGAGGTTTTCCTCCTCTGGATTTATTCTGTCACATTTAAATCGAGGTATGGTCAACAGGGGAGAAATGCTTTACCTGATTACACAAGAAACCGAATTTAACTGCTGAAATTTCCTTTAAACCCTCGAAACGGGTAAGGAACAGCCTAAATTATGGTAAATCAACGGATTGGTGAGCCCGACAGGATTCGAACCTGTGACCCACTGATTAAAAGTCAGTTGCTCTACCAACTGAGCTACGGGCCCACAAAAATGAGAGGTTTATCAAAAGATAAGTGCCGTTCTTTGTCCTAGCATTTAGGATGGTAAAGGTCAAATTTTAAGAAGAATAATTAAATTACCATGAAAAATCCTATTTTACCCATTCAATTTATGAAAATGCATGGTTTGGGTAACGACTTCGTAGTTATAGATACCAGGGATCGGCCGTTAGTTCCGGGGCATATTGTCGCTGAAACGCTTTCTAACAGACGGTTTGGCATCGGGTATGACCAATTGGTATTAATTGAGGATAGCAATGAGGCATTTGCCAAGTTGAAATTCTTTAATGCTGATGGAAGTCCATCTGCAACTTGTGGGAATGCAACAAGATGCCTGGGAAGATACTTCATGGACCTGGAAGGTATAAAGTCTTTGGAACTTGAAACCGATAGAGGGATTTTGGTTTGCCAGAATGTCGGTGATGGATTAAGCAGTGTGAATATGGGAGTTCCCTTTACTGATTGGCGGGATATACCTCTGGTTAATAAAATGGATACTCTGGAATTGCCTCTGGAGGGAAATCCCTGTGCGGTAGGAATGGGTAACCCTCATTGTGTTTTTTTTGTGGATAATGCTGATGCGGTTGATCTGGAGGAGATAGGTCCACAAATTGAAAATCATCCAATGTTCCCGGAACGGACCAATGTGGAATTTGTTTCAATTATATCACCATCCGAAATCAGGGTCAGAATTTGGGAAAGGGGTGCTGGGATAACTCTAGCTTCCGGTTCCGGGACATGTGCCGCCGTTGTTGCCTCTGTCAGAAGAAAGTTAACATCAAATAACATTAAGGTTCGGGTTGACGGTGGGTGTTTGAATATTCACTGGAAAGATGATGGCGTTTGGATGACCGGTCCAACGAGCCATGTATTCAATGGTACACTTACCAAAGAGTTTCAGGAGATGATTCTTGTCCGCTAACAATATTCAAACGGAAACTCTCGGCTGTCGATTGAATGCCTATGAATCGTCAGTTATGGAAGGCTTAGCAGAAGAGGCTGGAATTGGGAATGCAATCATCATAAATACTTGTGCTGTTACCAAGGAAGCAGTACGTAAATCCCGTCAGATGGTACGTAAATCCCGATCAAGGTGGCCGGAAGCAAAAATTATTGTAACTGGTTGTGCGGCTCAAATTGATCCTCAGTCATTTAGCAAGATTGAAGGAGTTGACTGGGTAATAGGGAATGATTCTAAATTGGAGACCCAACTCTGGAAAAGGATAGCTGGAACAAAATTTGGAAAAACTGAAAATCAACCGAAAATTCTGGTTGAAGATATCATGCAGGTTACTGAAATTACACCACATCTTGCTAAGAGTTTTGGAGCTCGTGCAGTCGCTTATCTGCAAATCCAGAACGGTTGTGATCATCGTTGCACTTTTTGTATAATACCCTACGGTCGGGGAAATTCCCGCTCGGTACCAGCAGGAGTGATTGTTGCTCAGATCAGGGATTTGGTTAAAGCTGGTTATAATGAAGTCGTCCTGACAGGGGTTGATCTCACCAGTTGGGGTGAAGACCTCGTTGGTAAGCCCGGTATTGGTAATTTGGTAGCCAGAATTTTGAAGTTGGTACCGGAACTTCCCAGGTTAAGGATTTCATCCGTTGATCCAGCCGAAATTGATGAGGAATTCATTGAGGTAGTTACTAACAATGATAGATTAATGCCCCACCTACACCTTTCTCTTCAGGCTGGGGACAATATGATTCTCAAAAGGATGAAACGACGTCATACTCGAGAAGAAGCAATTGCCTTTTGTGAAAAAATTAAACGGTTAAGACCGGAAATGACCTTTGGAGCTGATCTGATTGCCGGCTTTCCAACCGAGACTGAGGAAATGTTTCAAAATACCCTTGATATTCTTGATGACTGTCAGTTGACCTGGCTTCATGTATTTCCATTTAGTCCGAGGGAAGGGACCCCGGCTGCTCGTATGCCGCAGGTAGATAAGGAAGCTGTCAAGGATAGGGCATTTCAACTGCGAGAGGCGGCTAAACGGAGGATTGAGATTCATCTAGAGAAACAGGTTGGACGTACCATTGATACCTTGGTGGAATCTCCCCTGACCGGACGTACGGGGCAATATTCGGTTGTGAAACTTCCCAAAAGGGAGGAACCGGGTAATATAATCCCCATGACAATCACCGGTTTTCAAGATGGAAACCTACTTGGCCAACCAAATCATAATAATTCGCAAGATCATTAAGGACTGAACTATGAAACTTTACAGTAGCCCCAATTCTCCATTTGCGAGGAAAATCATTGTTGGTCTGGTGGAAATGAATGCAGCCGATAATGTCGAAATTATTGACGTAATGGGTACTCCAGTCGATAGTGGAAACATCCCTATATCCGAAAATCCCCTTGGTAAAATTCCTACTTTGGCAGATACTCCACACGGTACCTTGTTTGACAGCCGGGTGATTTCTTATTTCATTGACTCTCATTTTGAGGGTGGCTTGTATTCCACTTCAGATTTTTGGAAGATTTTGAAGATGGAGGCCCTTGCGGATGGAATTATGGACGCTGCTGTACTTTCCACTTATGAAAAGCGTGTCAGAAGTCAGGAAAAGCGATCAGAAGAATGGATTGATGGTCAGTGGGTAAAAATTAAGCGATCACTTGATGCCTTGGAGAAAGATGAAGAAAAGTTTTTGGGGCTGCAACTGAACATGGCACAAATAGCTCTCGGATGTGCCTTGGGATATCTTGATTTTCGTCACGGTGACAGACCGTGGAGAACTGGTCATTCCAAATTGAATGATTGGTACGACAAATTTAGCCAACGACCTAGTATGTTGGCAACAAAACCCGAATAGGTGTGTATTTGTTTTTAGTCTTGCAATAAGATACAAAAATTAAACAGGAGTAGATATTCTCTATCACTGTTGGTGAAGAAACCGTTTAGCCTAAATCAGCTTTTACAGAGTTGGAATTTGTTTTTTGTTTGGACAAGACATATTCTCATGCCAATCCAAAGCACGCCATGGAAAGGTGCATTTTATTGACTGGCGCAACACCCACCCAATAGTCTTCGTTCCGATCCGGTAGCAACTGGAGCAGTTTACAGAGATAATGATTTTCATTAGAAATAATTTTATTGAGTAAATTTACTCAGTACAGTAATGGAATTAAATAAAACCAGTTATTTCACCCTTATCATCAATGTTTAACGTATCCATTTATTTGCAAAAACGAAATCAAAAATATTGATTTCAGTAAATAATTTACTATATTGAGTAAAAATACTCAATATAGTTATAAAGTAATATGGCAGATTATATAAGACCCCAGTTTTCAACGTTGGCAAATCGCCTCAATGAAAACCCACGTAATATAATTTTTGTTTCTGGCCCTCGTCAGGTCGGAAAAACAACACTGGTTAAACAAACATTGAACAAACAGGACTTACCGTATCATTATGTATCGGCAGATGATCCCACCCCTAATAAATACGCTTTCTACCCTTTACTAGTAAATCTGGCCCAAGATGAAGAAACTATTCCATTATCACGCGATAGTAACATAAAAGACCATAGATGGCTTGTCAGGGAATGGAAGAAAGCGCGAATCTTATCGAAGGAGATAAAAAAGGGATTCATTCTCGTCATTGACGAAATACAAAAAATTGAGAATTGGTCAGAAACAGTCAAAGGTCTTTGGGATGCAGATAAATGGAATAATCAACAATTTCACGTGATATTGCTGGGTTCGGCGCCATTGCTAATGCAGCATGGGTTAAGCGAAAGCCTTGCGGGTAGGTTTGAAACGGTTCAACTTATGCATTGGTCGTTTACTGAAATGTTGGAAGCTTTCGAATTTGATCTAGACAAATTTATATACTTTGGGGGCTATCCTGGAAGTGTGAAATTCATCCATGAACAAGAAAGATGGGGAGAATACATTACTGATGCATTAATTGAACCAAACATTGAAAAAGATATCTTGAAAATCCAGCGTGTGGACAAGCCAGCTTTACTAAAAAATCTGTTTACTTTAGGTTCGGAATATTCAGGACAAATTTTGTCTTATAATAAAATGCTTGGTCAACTCCATGATGCAGGTAATACTACAACTTTAGCCAGATATCTCCAACTGTTGTCTATGGCTGGCCTTTTGACCGGTCTAGAGAAATATTCAACGAAACTATTCCGAAGAAAATCATCAAGCCCAAAACTGAATGTGTATAACACAGCTCTAATATCAGCATGTTCCGATTATTCGTTTACGACAGCTAAAGCTGACAGAAGCTATTGGGGACGCTTGGTTGAAAGCGCTGTTGGGGCCCACCTTCTGAATACAAGAAAAAACAAAACAAAATTGTATTATTGGCGTGAAAAAGATCATGAGGTGGATTTTGTACTGAAGAAAGGTCTTGATTTAATTGCCATAGAGGTAAAGAGCGGAACACACAAACCAAATTTTGATGGATTGATGAAATTTAAAGAGCAATTCCAACCAAAAGGTTCTTTAGTAGTTGGTGATGGAGGAATACCCTTATCTGAGTTTTTTATGACTCCTGCAGATGAATTGTTGGAGATATTTTATGACCGAATACGTTGACCGAACATGTCATGAAGTATCCATAGATGCATCTGCGGATTTGCAGAAACCACAATCATATGAAATTGAGAAGTGGCAAGATTCATCAGCATATATTTTGCTCGCACCCCCTGGATCAGGCAAGACAACAATTTTTAAACAAACAGCTGAACGTCAAGGTGGAGATTATGTTACTGCCAGGGATTTTATCACACTTGATTTAGAAACTGTCAATTCACCAATATTTATTGATGGACTTGATGAACAACGGGCAGGACAAAATGATGGGCGAACATCACTTGACGCAATCAGAACTAAACTCTACGGGCTTGATAAGCCTAAATTTCGCCTTTCATGCCGTGAAGCAGACTGGTTAGGGTCTAATGACACGGAAAATATCAAAAAGGTTTCCCCTGATGGAGAAGTAAAGATTCTTCAACTTGATCCTCTCAAACCAGAAGATATTCGCCAAATTCTCAAAAGTGATAAATTTAATATCTCAAACCCAGATCAATTTATTTCTAAAGCTGAAGATAATGGGCTTTATGACCTGCTAATAAATCCACAGAGTTTAAAAATGCTGGCCTTGTCAGTAGCTTCAAACAATAACTGGCCAAGCAAACGAAAAGAAGTATTTGAACTGGCATGTAAATCCCTGTTGAAAGAACATAATAGTGAACACTTAATAGCAACAAAATCAAATCGTGGTAATATCAATGATTTGATGGATGATTGTGATCACCTTTGTGCCATCTATCTTCTGACTGGACTTGAAGGTTTCGCTGATAATAGTGAATTGAATCACATTATATTGAATGAAATACCAGGAATACAGCAAGCAAGTATTGAGTATTGTCTGCAAAGCAAGTTGTTCAGTTCACCATCGCTTGGAACTTACATACCTACGCATCGGCAGATTGCTGAGTATTTGGCAGGAAGATATCTGTCAAAACTTGTAAATGAAGGGCTTCCACCATCAAGAATTCTTGCTTTGATCACCGGATTTGATGGTCGAGTGGTCTCGGAACTAAGAGGCCTTTCAGCGTGGTTTGCATCACACAACAAACCAGGCAGGGGTGAAATTTTTACACGTGATCCGTTGGGTACTGTACTTTACGGTGATGTGATTCATTTTTCCAAGGAAGAAAAGATAAAGCTTCTGGAAAGTCTTAATGAGGAAGCAGAAATATTCCCAAGTTTGATACAGGCAATGAAGCTTGATGCTCGCATTGGCGATTTAATTACTCCTGATATGGAAAGTGAGATAGGTAAAATTCTCAATTCAATTTCATATTCGAATACAGATCAAACTTTCCTTTATGTCCTACTAGAAGCTCTTCGACAAGGAAAGCCAATAAAAGGAATTACAGATAAATTGGTGAAGTTAATTTGGGGTGAAGAATGGTGGGAAAGAATCAGGTTATTGGCGATAGACGTATTGGTGAAGTATCAAAAAGGAAATTTGGTAAAACTCCGGGAAATATGTGGGGAAATTCATTCTGGTAAGATAAATGATCCTCAGGATAGTTTGCTTGGCCATATTTTGTCGATTCTTTATCCGGCAGAAATATCTGAACTTGAAATACTGAAGTATCTTAAAGTTCCACGGGAATCATTCGGTTTAGGAGCTTACGAATATTTCTGGCGCTACCAACTACCTGACAAATCTAACCATAAACAATTAGGTTCAATTCTTGATCAACTGGCAGATAGATACTACGAACTGCCTCTGGATACACGATCAAAAGGAATAGCTCGGTTTGGTCCTAGGTGTTACGTTACAATAATTCTGTATCGTTTCCTACAGAAATCTGAAAATGATTTTGATCTGGATAAACTGTTCAAATGGCTTGGTATTACGCATAAGGCAAATTCGGGGCATGCACTTAAGCGATCTGATTTTAGTTTGAAGTTACATCAGTGGTTAAACGATCATCCAGACATATGGAAATCATTATTTAGCAGAAGTGTAACTGAGTGTTCCAAGAAATCTGAAACCTACAACGAATTGGTTCATTGTCTGTTTCAAGAAAAAAGAGGAAGATTGTTTGATTTTGTACCCCCCACAGATTTTTGCGACTGGTGTCTTGACGAGGCATTAAATACTGAAGGCATAGTTGCTGAATGGTACATTACTCAGGTAGCTGACAACTTTCATAAAGAACGTTCCAACGGTAACCCTACCCTCAAAACTATATCCAATGCCCTGGAGAATAGGGATGACCTTGATAAGATATTTAACCAAAGGATAGAATTATTAAACAAGCAACAATCAGCTGAAATAAATTCCGAATTGCCTAATAGAGGTTTGCAACAAAGACCTAATTGGCACAATAAAGTGAAACCATACGAGAATGAAATTCGTAATAACACAGTTAATCCAGTTATTCTTTCCAATCTCGCTAGAGTATATTTTGCCGAATTTGATGGTATAGGGGGTAATTCACCAAGGGAAAGACTAGAGTACGTATTGGATAGGGACCATAATTTGGTTGAAGCGGTTTTAGCAAGTTTTTCTGATAGTCTCTTACGAAATGATCTACCCGAATTTAGTGAGATCATAAAGCTTGACTCACAAGATACTCGCCATCCACTATCCTTACCATTATTGGCTGGTTTTGAAGAAAAATCAAAGGAGGGTCAATCATTCCTAACAAGATTGGAAGGCAAATATTTACGTTTGGGTGTTGCTGTTCATTTTACTTCCCTCTTGGAAGATAAATATATTCAAGAGCAACAAAACCCTCCTTCATGGTACAACTGGATTTTAATAAATCATCCCAGGATAGTAGCTGATGTATTGGTAGAGTATGCTTCAACCACTCTTAAATCTAAAACGCGGATACCTGAGAACCTCTATGATTTATCATTCTCCGAAGAGTATGAAGAGGTTGCAAAATATGCTGCTTTTAGAATTTTGAAACGATTTCCGGTAAGATGCAAATCACACCAATTAACCGAGTTGGGCTATCTTTTTTTTGCAGCAAGACAACACAATTCTCAAGATCTGAATGATTTGGTTTACAAGAAACTCATGCACAAAAGCATGAACATTGAACAGCGTATTCATTGGTTGGCATTGGGTTTATGCATGAACCCAGAATTCTTTGTGAAAAAACTAGATGAAGAAATATCAAGAAGCGAGCGAAGAATAAGATACTTTGCCAATACTATCGAAAAGAAATTCTTTTACTTCAAACCTGGTTTAGAGGTCAATTCAAGGGTTGAGGTAATAAAACAAATCATAAAACATTTAGGAGGTTTATTTTGGCCCTATAAAATAATTCCTGGCAAACCTGTATGGGTAACTAAAGAAATGACCTTTGCAGATAAAGTCAAAGATTATATTAACCAACTGTCAAATATTCCTTCTGAAAAGGCAACACAAACGTTAAGTGAATTGGCTTCAGATAACCAACTACTAGGTTGGAAAAACTATCTGGAATATGTTTATCAAAACCACGTGGTATCCCGTCGCGAAGCTGATTTCGAATATTCAAATTTGGATAAAGTCCTTCAGACTCTGGAAAATAAAGAACCTTCAAATCCAGCTGACCTTGCAGCTTTGACTTTTAATTATTTGGATGAGATTCGAGAAAAAGTACATGATTCCAACACTACAGATTGGAAGCAATACTGGAATGTAGATAAATATGGTAGACCTGAAAATCCACGTCCTGAAGACACATGTAGGGACAATTTGCTGTCTGACCTGAAACCCAAATTGCAACGATATGATATAGAAGCTCAACCAGAAGGTACATACGTTAACGACAAGCGATCTGATATCCGAATTTCTTGTTCCGGGTTTAACGTACCTATCGAAATAAAAAGAAGTTGTCATAGAGATCTCTGGACATCTATCCAATCACAATTGATTACTAAATATACAAGAGATCCCAATTCGAAGGGCCATGGAATCTATGTCGTTTTCTGGTTTGGTCACTCGAAAAGTTGCAAACCTCAAATTTCACCAAAAGGTACAAAACCTTCAGGTCCAGATGAAATTCGTGAACAATTGATAAATTCCCTTACTTTAGAGCAAAGAAATAAAATTAAAGTATGTGTACTAGATGTTTCAAATCAAATGATTTCCTGAGATCATAACTCTTGATACCTTACAATCCGTAATTAGAACTATTGCGTGCAGTTCAATAAGCTCTCTACCTCTGTCCAAGAACAGACTTCTCTTTTGAAACATCGCGGTTCCAGACTGGGTTGTACCCATACATCGGGCAATCTCTTCCTGAGTCCATTTTGCGTCTGTACGGGCGCGTACTAATTCTTCAATAAAAATAAACCTTTTGTCAACTAGAGTATATTCTTGTCAATAAATAAATATTCTCCTGAACCGTGGAATTGATCTTGGATCACTATGTCTGTTGGTGATTGGTTGAGACGAGCTTGCTTTTTCAATATTAAAAACCCTTTGGTAATAATCTCACCTTTGCTGAATCAATTATTTCACATGGGGAAAAAAGTGTTTTGGTAATAAAGAATAACTCAAACACCGAGCAATATTTCTGACTATTTTCAACGCCCAATGGGTCGCTATTCAACACTCATGAAGGGGTAACAGACTAAGTATTTAGAAAAAGTATTTCCGCTGAAGATTAAATAGCCCTTATTTTTCTAGAACAACAAAAACCTTAAAGTTAGAGTGCAATTGGGTCAATCATCAGCTCGCCTTTCCGGGAATACGCGGAATTGAAGCTAGAAGGCGTTACGTGTAGTGATGTTCCGGTTCATCAAAGATCTGATATTTATCACCAGTTTCAACGACCTGTCCCTCATACATCACCGCAAGGCGATCGCTGATGTGTCTCACTACCCCCAAATCATGGCTGATAAAGAGCATAGCCATTCTCAATATTCGCGTTGTAACTCTTTGAGTAGATTTAGTACCTGTGCTTGAATGGATACATCAAGGGCTGAGATGGCTTCATCAGCAATTATCAGGTGTGGTTTTAGAATCATAACACGAGCAATGCTGATACGCTGACGCTGTCCACCAGAAAATTCGTGAGGATAACGATGCATATCCCTTGGATCCATACCCACCCGTTCAAGCATACCTGAGATTTTATTGCGGGCTTCGGACCGTGATGTTGCTTAACCATGGCAATAAAGCGGCTCAGCCAAAGTGGTTCCAATTTTTAACCGTGGATTAAGTGAGGCGTATGGATCTTGAAAAATCATTTGTATTTCTCGTCTTAAAGAACGAAATTCAGATACAGACATTTGTAGTATATCTTTACCATCAAAAAGCACTTGGCCACTTGTCACGTTTTCTAAACGTGTCAATGTTCTTCCAACCGTTGATTTGCCACAACCACTTTCACCAACAAGGCTAAGAACTTCGCCCGGGTTAATGTCAAATGTTATTCCGTTGATTGCCTTTATTGTTTTGGAATTAAGCCAACTTCCTATCAGCAAGTGGTCAGCCTAAAGAACTCCTTGACAGTATTTCCATTGCACGACAATATGGAGCACGAGCAATCAACCTAACCAAACCTGCATCATTATTAGCCGCCAGGACAGATGTTTCCATTGAGGTTGATGTTCCAGAAGATCAGGACATATTTAAACCATCGGCATCCAGATTGGTTTATATGGCCATTATTGATGTTTAGGCTGCAGGTGTCGCACAAAAACATCCAGAGCGGGTAAAGGAATACCTACGACGCATTCGTACCACATTAGTGACATTAAGCAACGATACTAGCCCAAGTCCAATTGGAGACTGATTCTGTAATCATTTGTCGAAATTTATAGGGTTGAATTTCAGATTGAAATTCAAAGCAGATGCATCAAAGGTTCTTCCAGTCTGTTGATAAAACCTTCCATACAATTAACCAACTGGAGTTGATCCAAAGAGCCTTCAGGAGAAACCAGCAGGACTTCAATACTTTCCCCAATATTGCCTATGGAAAAAGTTGGAACCAAAGCAGGACCACTCCTGATGCTTGAAAATTTTGTTTGAGTAAGGTCGTTTACAACCAGGTCTGGTTTTACTATCATTTCCAATGGAACTATATCACCTAGACCGGCAAACTGGGGAATAGTGTAGGTGATACTTGAGTTAGGTAAGGTATCTATTCTTACGACGACATTGCCAACACCCAGTGCTTCCTGGTAAGCACTTGCTGCAAAAGCTACCATTGCAACTGAAATAGGTAAATCTGTCTCAGACTTGATCCATTCCCCAAAGTCCCTGAAAGCACCACCATCCAGTTGAGCACGAACAAATACTTCGATATTTGAGGTATTGGTAGTTGCCATAGATTCCAAATGCTTGAGATCTGAAACATGGTAGGGCTGAGGGTGACCCGATTGAACAAGAAATCCTAAATCAAAACCATGTTCATTTGCAAGACGTTTTGCTTTTGGCGATGCCAATATTTTGTTGTACTTAGTTTGCTCTTTACTTGAAACTGGTTTAGGGAGGTTAGTCGCCTCTTGTACCAAATCTGGCTCTTTCAGAGTAGTTGGAGATTTTATCTCCTTTATTGGTTTGACTGAGGATTGAGAAATTTCAATATCCCCAGCCGTATCAGAAATTATCGCTATAACCTCTCCAACTGGAACTTCTGCCCCCTCTTCAGCGTATACTTTAGTAAGAAAACCCTTATGTTGTGCCTCAACCTCCATGGTTGTCTTGTCGGTTTCGACCTCCATTAGGACGTCGCCAACAGCTACTTCATCACCAAGCTGTTTTTTCCATGAGAGGATCAGTCCTGAATCTTGTGTCATGCCTAGTGCAGGCATGATGATGTCATACATCATGTACCAATTCTCCACAGCAGATAGAGAGAGCGTTTTCGGCAACGAGTTGAGGTGTTGGTACTGTCAAGTCTTCCAGTGCTGGTGAGAAGGGAACCGGTACATCCATTGCTCCCAAGCGGATGACAGGTGCGTCCAAATGATAAAACGCCTTTTCAGAAATTCGTGCTGCTATCTCGGCAGTTACCCCAAAATTTTGATGTCCCTCGTCAACCACCACAGCCCGCGATGTTTTCTTGACACTATTGAGAATGGTTGCCTCATCCAGTGGTACTAACGTCCGTGGGTCCAATACTTCTGCAGAAATACCATCCCTGGCCAGCAAATCGGCAGCTTCCTGGCATGTCTGGACCATGGATGAAGTACCGATCAGCGTAACATCCCTGCCTTCGCGAAGCAAATTGGCTTTGCCGAATTCAATAAGGTATTCCTCTTCAGGGACATTACCCTTCATTTGATAACTCAGTTTATCCTCAAAAATGACTACTGGGTTGTCATCTCTTATGGCTGACTTCAGTAGTCCCTTTGCCTCATAGGGTGTTGCGGGTAATGCAACCTTCAAACCGGGAATGTGGGCCACCAGTGCCTGCAGCGATTGACTGTGTTGAGCAGCTGAGCGGCGTGTTGCACCTAGGTTGGTCCGGACAACGAGTGGTACCCTCAGTTTGCCACCAGACATGTAGTGTGCTTTGGCTGCCTGGTTACATAATTGATCCATGATTAGAAATAGGAAATCACCAAACATGATGTCAACAATAGGACGCATACCCGTCATGGCAGCACCTACTGCAATACCCATAAAGCCCGGCTCGGCAATTGGGGTGTCGATGACCCTTTCGGTACCGAACTCTTCAACAAGCCCGGATAAGACCTTAAAAGGGGTACCGGCTTCGGCTACATCCTCACCAAGCAATATGACAGTTGAATCACGGCGCATTTCCTCCGCAATGGCTTCGTTCACAGCCTGAGAATGAGTGATTTCACGATCCATTCCGGCCTCCACTTATATAGGGCAGAGCGTGGTCCACTCCAGCAAAGACATGGGTATCAACCTCATCCTGATTCGGATATGGTGCATTGGTTGCATATTGAACTGCTTCCTCAGCCTCAGTATGAATCCCGTTAACAATTTCGTCTAACTCCTCAGGACTGGCTATAGACTGTCCTTCAAGCCATTTGCCAAAATTGGCGATTGGGTCACGATTTTCTTGCCAGGTCGCCTCCTCATCCTTAGAACGGTAATAACTACGATTGATATCACCTACATGATGACCATGGTACCGATAAGTCTCAAGTTCCACGAAAAAAGGTCCCTCACCGTTTCGCAATCGATTGACTAAACCCTGCGTGAGGTTGTGAACCGCCAGAACATCTTGCCCATCGACTTTATGTGATTCTATACCGAATGCTTCAGCCCGTGCCTTCAGGGAACCTGCTGCAATTTCTGCTGTAGGGGTATATTCGGAATAACCATTGTTCTCACAGGCATAGATGACAGGTAATTGCCAAAGGGCAGCCATATTCATGACTTCATACCAAAGTCCCTGAGCTGTGGCTCCATCACCAAAAAAACAGACCGCGACGGTGTTAGCACCAAGCAATTTTGCTGAAAGAGCAGCACCGGTTGCTATGCCCATTGAGCCGCCGACGATGGCATTGGCTCCAAGATTGCCATTTTCCTGATCGGCAATGTGCATCGAACCACCTTTCCCTCGGCAGTAACCTTCAGCCTTGCCAAGCAACTCACAGAACATTTCCTTGAATTCAGCACCTTTGGCAAGACAATGCCCATGGCCACGGTGGGTAGAAGTAATTCGGTCAGTACTCTCCAATGCTTCACAAATTCCAACCGCAACAGCTTCCTGACCAATATACATATGGGTCAAGCCAGGCATCTTGGCATTGAGGTACAACTGGTTTGCATTTTCCTCAAATGTCCGAATTCGGACCATCTGTTTATAGAAACGCAGGTATTGCTCGGTATTTTTTCGAACTGACTTGGTCATTGTGCAGCCTCATGAGTTGATGATTCAATACCGACTGGCAATCGGAAGTTCTTCCGCCGGGAAGAGGGAAATGACTTCACAACCTGTGTCAGTCACCACAACTTCCTCTTCAATTCGGGCAGCGGAAAACCCGTCATCGGCAGGACAATAGGTTTCCAATGCAAAAACCATACCGGTTTGAATTTCCATTGGGTTATCGAGACTGACTGCACGACTGATAATAGGTCTTTCGTGAAGGGCCAAACCCAGCCCATGCCCAAATTGCAACCCAAAAGCAGCCAGTTCATTTGGAAAACCAATGGATTCCGCCGTCGGCCATAGTTTGGCAACAGCATCTGTGGTAACCCCGGGTTTTATGGCCTGAATGGCAGCATCGAGCCATTCACGAGCTTTGATGTAGGCATCATTTTGGGAAGGCGTCGCCCGACCAATATTGAAGGTACGATAGTAGCAGGTTCGGTATCCTTGGTAGGATTGTAAAATGTCAAAGAAAGCCTGATCGCCTGGACGAAAATAACGATCAGTGAAATTATGAGGATGCGGATTGCACCGTTCACCCGAAATCGCGTTGATTGCTTCTACATCGTCGCTTCCCATTTCATAAAGCATTTTATTGGCCAAGGCTACAATGTCATTTTCGCGAACACCAGGTTTAAGGTTCTCGTAGATCATATGGTAGGTTCCGTCAACCATGCTTGCTGCCTGGGTCAGAAGCTGGATCTCATCCCAATTCTTGATTTCACGTGCTGAAAGCATGATTTGTTGTCCATCAACCAAATTCAAACCGGCTTCCTGCAAGGCGTAAAACATTGCTGTTTCAGCGTAATCCACACCAACGGGCATATCTATCATACCAGCTTCCCGGATAAGGCCGGCAATCTCTTCAGCATAGCGTTTCATTAAGCCAAAGCTCGGTGGTATCGTTCCCCGCATGCCAACAACGCCAGCACGACAATGATCGGGCAGTAACCAGTCGGAATATTTCCGGTGGTGTACAGCCGCCGAACCAAAGTCCCACACATACGGAGAGTCGTCACCTGTCAAGAGACAGAAACGGCACATTTTATCACGTTCCCACTCGCCAATTTTTGTTGCGGAGATATATCGAATATTGTTAACATCAAAAAGCAAAAGTGATCCACAATCACTTTGCGCTAATGCTTGACGGGCGCGAGACAATCGATAGCGACGCAGACGGTCAAAATCAACACGACGTTCGAAATCAGTATCGGTGTGTCCCCAAGCGGGTAGACGGTCTCGCCAGTTCCAGTGTGGCTCAAGGTCCGCTGGTACTAACACATTGGGTGTAAGAGCTCGATTCATCAATAATTTCCTTAATTAAAATGTTCCAACAAAGGTTACGTGTTTCTGGTTTGTGTCAAATCCAGTAGATAATTTGTCCAATTTGAACAAAATTTCAAACAGGTTTAGTTGTATTCTTTTTTAGTTTAGCCAGATGGGGATATTTCTCAGTAAGGAGTGATCCAGGGTAATAGGTGTCCCTATAAGGTAGGGTTTCCTGTATGTGTTCAAACCATTTACTGATTAAGGGGTAACTATCCCATAGATAGCCCAAATTGATATCATCCATACGAACTATAACAGGCATGATTGCAAGATCTGAAAGTGAGATTGTCTTGCCGGACAACCACGGTTCGCCGCTATCCACAATATAATTGGCCATCCGTTCAATACCTCTTTTGAGACGTCCAATAGCTTCATCCATATCCTTTTCAGGGAATCCGGTTCGTCCCATTTTCATGAGAAATTCACGTCTTAAAGGTTTGCTGTCGCATAATTCCTGAAATTCCACTTCGGACATTGCCTGAAAATGAGGAAGGAATGCAAGATTATAGGATGGTACTCGAATGGCAGGAGTTGGGACCTCGTCAATAAACCGCATCTGGGAACGCATACTGGCGATTGCAGTAGGATTGGTTGGTCTATATGACGGTTTGTCTGGAAAAATATCCTCGAGATATTCAAGAATTACCGCACTGTCAATGATAGCTTGCCCATCGTGTACCAGAGTCGGGACTACTCCATTGGGATTGATGGCAAGATATTCGGGTTTCAGTTGATCACCGGAAAACAAATCAAGTTTATGCTCTTCAAAGTCTATACCCTTGGCATGCAGTAAGTACCTGACACGTTGGCTGCAAGTCGATTGTGGGGCATTATAAAGAATGAATTGTGACATGACCTAATCCCAATTCAGGAATTGCGGGAGCTTGCCGTGTTTGGCAAGTGTTCCCACAATGCCCAGGGGAAAAAATATCAATGTTAACATCATGATAAGACCGGTTGCCAAAACGTTGATTTCTGAAGCACCAAGGGTTGCAACAAACAATTCATTGAAGGCAATGATAAGTACGGCCCCAATCACAGGTCCCGCTATTGTTCCCTTGCCCCCAAGAACACACATCAGAACCATGTTGACAGAAATAAGAATGATCAGGAAAATGTTGGGCCGAATGTAGGTCAGATATTCGCCCCAGACTGCCCCTGCCATACCAACAAAAAAAGCGGAAACAGCAAAGGCCAGTACTTTGTAAAGACGTGTGTTGATACCTGAACTTTCCGCCTTAATTTCATCTTTGGAGATCGCCCGCAATCCAAGGCCAAACTTGGAGTGTTTGATTCTATAGCTGACCCATACCGAAATTGCCGCCATTATGATGAAGGTATAGTAATATGGTAATTTAGCCCATTGAACAGGAAGATCATTAACGGGCAAGGCAAGACCGGCGGCTCCTCCAATAAACTCCCAGTTTTCAAAGACAATTCGAAAGATCATGACTAGGGCTAGTGATGAGATGATGAAGGATGGCCCTCGTACACGAAGTGTTACCAAGCCGATACAATAACCAACCAAACCTGCAACAAGGCCTGCCAAAGGAGCCATGATTATGGTTGATATGCCTAGTCGTGCGAATGCCATACCTGCAAAATATCCACCAATAGCGAAAAAAACATTATGTCCTAGTGAAATATATCCGGTAAATCCACCAAGGATGTTCCAGCCTGAGGCCATGACTACATAGCAAGCGGTGAACAGAGTTAAATGTATGACATAGTTGAAATTGCCAATAAATTGCAATGCTGGAAGAGCTAGCATCAAAGCCAATACAAGATAGGGGAACCACAGACTTCGTTTCTTGTTTACAGCTACTGCAATGCTTTTGTTATACTGCTCACGGGCAGCTAGAATTTCATCAGTTGCAAGTTCTGCCATTATGCCAACTCAGGCTTTTCACCAAATAGCCCCTGCGGTCGCACCAGCAACACAACAAACAGGGCCATAAAGAAGGTCAAAGTTGACCATGTTGCTCCAAAATAGGTGCCCACCAAAGCCGCTACAGCGGAGAGCATGAATGCCCCGATAACTGTACCCAGTATGGATCCCATACCTCCCAGGACTACAAGTGACATCAGGATGACGATCCATTCCCAGTGCTTGGATGGGAAGAAAGAGAACAAAAATGATACCAGGGCACCTGCTGCGCCGGCAAGGGCAATTCCAATAGCAAAACTGATCATACCTACCCTGTTAACATTTACTCCAAGCAATTCGGCCGCCTCGCGGTTTTCAGTTGTAGCCCGTATGGCATAGCCGAGGCGTGAATATTTCAGAAACAAAGCCAGAGCAGAAATAATGATTATTGATATGATGGAAGCATAGAGTTGGCCTTTTGGAACAAAGACATCAGCAAAAAAGAAAGCCTCCGTAGCATATTCGGGAGAAGTAATTCGTTGAGTGTTTGTAAATGCTGTACCTAGCAGTCCCTCAACTACCATGGCGAGGGCAAAGGTCAAGAGAACGGTCATTTCGGAATACTTGGCCGAACGTGCCTCCCTTTCAAAAACAAACCGATATAGGATTGCTCCCGTGCAGGCAAGAATAATCGCTGCGACTGGCAACATAAGCATGGGATCGACCTTGGAAAGACGGAATGGCCAATAGGCAACATAGGCACCAATCATGATCAGCGATGGGTGAGCGAGATTTACGATTCGCATAACCCCAAATATCAAGCTCAAGCCTGATCCCATCAATGCATAAACCCCTCCCAAAGCAATCCCGAGGATCAAGGTCTGAATTAAGAGCATCATGGTTGAACCTTTCTACCACCAAGATAGAGTTCCTGGATACGGGGATCTGCAAGAATTTTTTCCGCTGGTCCATCGAACAGGCTACGGCCCAAATCCAAAACTATCCCCCAGTCGGAGTATTTAAGTCCCATGAGTGCGTTTTGCTCTACAAGAATAATCGTGATTCCTTCTTTGGCCATAATTTGCATGACTCCAAAAACCTCACGAACAATTTTTGGTGCAAGTCCAAGGGAGGGTTCGTCCAGCATAACGATTTCTGGTTTGAGAATCATTGTTCTCGCCATGGAGAGTATTTGCTGTTGTCCACCGGACAAGGTCCCGGCCCGTTGATTGTACCGTTCCTTCAGAATTGGAAATTGCTCTTCAATTTCACTAATCCTATGGTCCAGATATGATTCGTCCGAAATAGAATAACCTCCCATTCGGAGATTTTCCCGTACTGTCATTTTTGGAAACAAGGCTCTTTCCTGTGGTACGAAGCAGATCCCTTTTCTCAGAATCTGATCGGGACGTAATCCTTTTAGACTTTCACCTTTGAATCGTACATCACCCTCTCGTATCTGCAATACTCCCACAATAGCCTTTAAGAGAGTTGATTTGCCCGCTCCGTTTGGACCTATGATACAATGTACCTTACCAGGATGAACCGAGAGATCAGCACCATTGAGAATTGCTGGTCCATCTCCATACCCGGCGATAACTCCTGTTGCTTCTAAAAGATTGCTCATTCTGTGCTCTCAGAGGTTCCACCCAGATAGGCTTCCAGAACTCCAGGATCATTTTGAACCTCCTCGGGAGTTCCATTTGCAATAACACTCCCTTGTGCCATTACAACAACCCTATCAGATAGTTGCATAATGAGGTCCATATTGTGTTCAACAATAAGTACGGTAAGACCTTGTTCATTCAAGCGGCGGATGTGGCTGACAATCTCTTCTAGGAGTGTTGGATTGACACCTCCCGCAGGTTCATCCAGAAGAATAATTTTTGGATCACTCATCAGTAGTGCAGCAAGATCCATGAGTTTTTTCTGACCGTAACTGAGATTGGAACCGTCTTCATGGGCAATTCTAGTGATACCCAGAAAATCCAGTATTCCAATAGCCTTGTCAATTTCATCTGGACTCATTGCCGGTTTAAGTAGATCTCTCCATCCACGAGTTTTCGATTGGCATATTACGTTTTCCAGCACGGTCATATCGGCCAGATTTCGGGAAATTTGAAAAGTTCTGGAAAGTCCTCGGGCCGTTATTTGGTGTGGACGCAACTGATCAATGCGTTCACCTGCAAGCCAAATCTCGCCACTCGTTGGTGTCATGGTTCTACTGATGCAGTTGAATGCCGTGGTTTTTCCGGCACCGTTAGGCCCGATCAAGGCAGTGATACGACCTTCATCGGCAACAAAACTGCAATTGTCGACAGCTTTGATACCACCAAAGTGCTTTGAAAGAGCTTTGATCTCAAGCATTTTGGATTCAGTCTGTTAATTTAATATCGTTGGCATCCGCCACCTGGAAATTCAGGTGGCGGATTGCTTTGTTGTCCTAAAATCCATGTTTGGGATAAGTCATACTTTGAACTCCTTCAAATTCATCAGTTGGATAAACGAACTGGAGTTCCCCATCGTTCCACTGAGACATAAGAAAGGGTTTGCCTTTTGGAAGTCCACGCTCATCCCAGGCAAATCGACCAAGAATGGTCTTCACAGGATCATCGGTTGTTCGCGCCTTGAGCCACGCAGACATTGCGTCATTGTCAGTCGAACCCGCTCCCATAATTGCCTGTTCTATACCTTGGCATACTGCAAATGGGATAGCACTATCCTCATCTGGAGCTTGCCCATACTTGGCTTCAAAGGCTTCAACAAAGTCCTGATTGGAGAAGGATTCACCAGCCAGGAGTCCCTGAAATGGAACAGCAGGGTGCCATGAGGTGTGCACCAGAACCGAGTTTGACGATTCACCGGTTCCCTCAAGATACTCGTATTGGGTTCCCTGGCTGAAATATACCATTTTGGGTTCAGCCTGAACAGTCTTTAACGCTCGGGTAATCTGAACAGCCTCTTCAGCTGAAGCAGTCAACCCAACAATGAGTTCAGCACCCGATCGTTTTATTGAATTGGCCAGTGTTAACCAGTCATTGAATCCTTCTTCCGGCCACTTTTCCGAGTAAACGATCTCAACACCTGCATCCACCAAGAAGCCGGGGGCGAGGTCTTCAACGACACTTCCATCAGCCGGGTCCATTACTTCCGTACCAAGTAAGCCAGCTTCCACGGCATTGGCAAAGAAATCATCAGCTGCTACAACTGCAGCGGTTGCTGGCATATCGTCTGCAGGTACCAGATCTTCCAAAATACCCTGAAGTGTTGCACCGACATATTCCGCAGCGTTAGGCTGGAAGTAGAACACTTTTTGATGTCCTTGAGTGTAGATTCGTAATGCCCCACCCGCTGGCAGTGGGTGAACAAACCCATTCTTTTCCAGAATGTTGGCCACCGGGAAACTCAAGCGAGATGAGAATGTGCCGAAAACGGCATCAACCTGATCGACATTGATGAATCTTTCGTACTGATTGATAGCATTCGCAGGGTCAGAACGGTTGTCAGACATAATGAGGTTAACTTGTTCCCCCATAATTCCTCCCCGTTCATTAATCAGATCAACACATAGTTGATATCCCTGTTCATGCTTGGAACCAGCAATTGAGAATCCTCCGGTGAGTGGTAGAGACGCACCGATCTTGATCTCAGCTATGGTTGGTGTCGCTAGCAATGCCAAAATGGCAGATGCGACGATTAGAAACTGCTTTTTCATTTCATCCTCCTTATATTGAATAGCAGTGAATGTACCTATTGAGGTTTTTCTTGATCTGGAATCTCCAAACCAGTGGGGTATGGTGTACCTTCGCTTTCAAGCCTCATACCTGATGCAAGCGCCATGGTTTCCAGGATTGCAGCAAAATCCATCTCCAGATATGCTTCTGGGTCGGCCTTGAGTTGTGCTGCGCCAAAATGTGATTGCAGAACCTCACGTGTAATGGCTGATGTTGGCATGTTCACTCCAAGCTCACCAGCTGCTACCCGTCCCAAATCCAGATCCTTTTTAAGCAAATGAGGGGTGAAAGTTGTTGACCAGTCAAGATTGATTAATGCGTTTGATTTATAGCGTGTAAAGATTGATCCCATTACCGAGTTGTTGATAAAATCCAGAAAATCACGGCGAGGTACTCCGGCTTTATTTGTGAGCAACGTCATTTCAACCAGGCTAAGAATAACAGTACCCAGGAATAGATTGTGGGCAATTTTACAAAACCTGGCAAGTTCCCCTTCGCCTACATAGGAAACACCTCTTACAGCGAATGTAGAGATTACAGGTTTTACTCTGTCGAAAGCTTCACGTGGTCCTGAGACTACAGAGCTCAGTTTGCCCGCCCTGACACATTTACCCGTACCGCTCACCGGTGCCGCCAGGAAGGAACTACCTTGTTCAGTTACTCTTTTCCGAATATCGACCGATTGATCGACCGCTATTGAAGAACAGTCTAGAAGAATCTCGGGAGTACTGTCCCCGGAAAGTACACCATCTTCTCCGAAATAGACCTGCTCAAGGTCTTTTCCTGTTGATACCATAGTTCCTAATATGTCTACAGAGGAAAGCTGTTTTGGACTGTCAACAAGAACAGCTCCTTTTGCAACTAGGGGTTCCGCCTTGGATCGGGTACGATTCCAGACTTTCACATTATATCCGGCATCCAACAGACGTTCAACCATGGCATAACCCATACGGCCTATTCCTATCCACCCGATGGTCAAATCATTCATTATGAATTCCTTTCCTTTCATTATTTTTTTAATGGTGAAACTCTTAACCATGCCATCTTAATGCGAACATTGGCATCTTTTATCAGATTGTAGACAGGGCAACGTGCTTCAGTCTCGTCAGCAATATTCTGTAATTGCTCCACTTCTTCATTGGTGTGTACCCGAACCTCCACCTTGACAGTTTGAAAATGTGGAATAACACCCCTAACGCCTGATCGTCCACGGATATCAATAGTAAAGGCCGCTTGGAAATCCAGTTTGGTGTAGATAAATCCCATTTCATTGGCAACCCGGTTGAAGGTTACTGATTCACATGCACAGAGCGCTGCTAATACACCCTGTAGAGGAGTAGGTCCAAGACCGGTACCACCTTGGGATACAGGTTCATCAAAGATGAAAGACCCCACATTATCAAAATTGACATCGGTTGCCATATCCGCAAGATTTGTTGCGGTAATGGCCTTACGTATGACAATTGGTTTGGCCAATTTATTTTCTTCAAGAACATTTGCCATTACGGGGTTGTTCAAATTTGTTGTCGCCATAGGTTAAGTATTTTACCTCTTTTGTGCAACCGATTGCATAGATAGATTCCTACTCTAATATAAATTAAATTCAACTTGTCAAGAATATTTTTACAATCGTTTGCAAAATAATATATTTATCCAGTGGATACCTTTTGGAGAAATATGACTGAGCGAAAAAGAAAAAGAAATGCCGTAACCCTTAAGGATGTTGCAGAACGGGTCGGTGTAGATAAATCAACGGTTTCACGTGCTTTGAATCCTGGAACCGAGGGTTTACTTACTCCTGAGGTTGTAGAGAGAATTCAAGAAGTTGCAGCCCGAATGGGATACCGCAAGAATCAATTGGCGCGCAGTCTGAGAACACATAGGACGATGACAGTTGGGATTGTATTGCCAGACATCACCAATACCTTGTTTGCACCAATTGTTAGAGGGGCTGAAAGTATACTTGAGCCTTTGGGTTATGCCTCAATGATTGTTAACACGGACGATGATTCTGAACGACGAAAATATCTTATTGGTGTTCTCCTGGAAAGAGGGGTGGATGGTATCATTGACGCTGCGACCCAGATTTCGGCCACCTATATCAAGAGCATAGAAGAACAAGGAGTACCTCTGGTAACAGCCATCCGGAAAACAGACCGGCCTTCTGTTCCTGCCGTCATCAGCGATGATGAAGAAGGCATACGTCTATTGATACAACATTTGTATGTCAGGGGACATCGGAAACTGGTCCACATTGCAGGACCAGAAACCCTTTCAACCGGTCAATTGAGACTAAATGCTTTCCGGCGGCACATGGAGATAGTCGGACTTGATATTCCCGAAAAGGGAATTGCTTATGCCAAGCGGTTCGACGAGGAGGAAGGAAGTCGTTGTGCCATTGATCTCTTGGTAAGTGGCCTTGATTTTACGGCTATAGTTTGTGCCAATGACCGACTTGCTCTTGGTGCAATAAAGGCACTCAATCAATCAGGCGTTCCATGTCCGGAGCACATTTCAGTTACTGGTTTCAATGATCTTCCGTTTTTAAATCTAATTCCTCCAGGCCTGACAACAATCCGCGTTCAGCAATTTGACGTTGGTCGATTAAGTGCGGAATTACTGATCAGGATGATGACCAACCAGGAAGTTGCCATACCCAGCACTAGCATTTTACCAGTTGAGTTGGTTGAGCGTGGCAGTGTGACCAAACCACGAACATAAAAACCTATAAATATTGAGGAATTTGTTCACTACCTTCCCTGCCTTGTGATACTTAATTCCTTGGGGCAGTTTTGACCAGTGCAAAGTGCCAATCAAAAATGCGAATCAACTTTTGATCGTAAACCAGTGCGAGATTCCAAGCCTCATATGCATGGTCTGACTGAAATCATAACAAAAAACACAATTTTCTTGAGTTGGTCTAATCTGGGAAGCTTTCTTGAATGACAGGGAAACACAACTCTCCTTCATCCAACAATCCCTCGGAAAGTGGGTGCCAACACCCGATCCTCGCCACCTCGAACCATGCACAGGCGAGAATTCTAATGTTAAACCCCAAACATAAACAGTGGTGCTGACAACCCTCCCTTATACTATAACATACAATTATTTTTTCAATATATTAATGTAAAAAATTTAGCTTCGACCTTCCTTGTGGAGTCTTTGAAGAATATTATGCTTGTATGATCAAAAAATTTTTCTTTGTAAATAGTGAAAAACTTCGTGGATTTTTCTATATAGAGAACCGGTTTATGATTTAATAATTCGATTCTTGGTGGAATTATTCTGATCCAGTAAATGCTCAAAATGATAAGGTTTTAAATTTTAGGAGAAGTCTTTTTGACTGATACAGACAATCCGAAGGCAACCAGACGGGACTTTTTGTATTATGCAACCGCCGGTACAGGTGCTGTAGCTGGTGGGGCAGCCATTTGGCCCTTGATAGACCAGATGAATCCCAGTGCTGATGTTCAGGCACTCTCATCAATTGAGGTTGATGTCTCTGGTGTTGGTCCCGGAACCCAAATTACAGTGAAGTGGCTGGGTAAACCCGTGTTTATCAGAAGGCGAACAAATGAGGAAATAGAAGCTGCCCGAAATGTGGAAGTTGAAGATCTTCTGGATACTCAGGCAAGAAACGACAATCTAAGTGGAGAAGCCATTGCTCTTGACCAGAATAGATCCCTGGATGAAGAAGGCACTTGGCTTGTTATGATGGGTGTGTGCACACACTTGGGATGTGTACCATTAGGTGACGGTGCTGGGGAATTTGGAGGTTGGTTCTGTCCCTGTCATGGATCTCACTATGATACCTCTGGCAGAATAAGAAAAGGACCAGCTCCAGAAAATCTACTGGTTCCCAAAGTAGCCTTTATAAACGAAACAACTATAAAACTAGGCTAGGTAAGAAATTATGTCGGGTATACCTCACGATCATTACGAACCAAAAACATCCATTGAAAAATGGTTACACAGGCGTTTGCCCGTTGTATCAATTATTTACGATACCCTGATGATACCTACCCCCAAGAACCTGAACTGGATGTGGATCTGGGGGATTGTGCTTACATTTTGCCTGGTTCATCAGATCATAACCGGTATCGTTTTGGCTATGCATTACACTCCGCATGTGGATCTTGCTTTTGCCAGTGTTGAGCATATCATGCGGAATGTTAATTCCGGATGGGCACTTCGGTATTTACACCAGAATGGGGCTTCACTCTTTTTCCTGGCAGCCTATTTCCATATCTTCCGGAGTATTTATTATGGTTCCTACAAGGCTCCCAGAGAGATTACCTGGATCATCGGTATTCTTATTTTTATTTTGATGATGGGAACTGCCTTTATGGGTTATGTGTTGCCTTGGGGACAAATGTCTTTTTGGGCAGCAACGGTCATCTCGGGTTTGTTCGGGGCCATTCCGGGAATCGGAGAATCAATACAGACTTGGCTTTTGGGTGGTCCTGCAGTTGATAATGCAACCCTGAATCGGTTTTTCTCACTCCATTACCTACTTCCATTTGTAATTGCCGGCTTGGTTGTGGTTCATATTTGGGCCTTCCATACGACTGGAAACAACAACCCTTCAGGTATTGAAGTACGAAGAAGCTCAAGGCAGGAAGCAGATAAGGACACTGTTCCCTTTTGGCCCTATTTTGTAATCAAGGATCTTTTCGCCCTAGCTGTAATTTTGGTTATATTCTTTGCCATAGTCGGGTTTATGCCAAACTATCTAGGTCATCCTGATAATTATATTGAGGCCAATCCTCTGGTAACACCTGAACACATTGTACCGGAATGGTACTTTCTTCCTTTTTATGCCATTCTCAGGGCATTTACTACGGATGTGTGGATTGTCCAACTGGTAAGTTTTTTGACAGGTGGAATTATTGATGCCAAGTTTTTTGGGGTCATGGCGATGTTCGGGTCCATTTTTGTCATGGTTCTTTTACCTTGGCTTGATACCTCAATAATACGTTCAGGCAGATATCGCCCCATGTTTAAATGGTGGTTTGTATTACTGGTCATTGATTTTGTTGTTCTGACTTGGGCCGGGAGTAGGCCTGCTGAGGGAATTTATAGTGTTATTTCCCTGGCGGGTTCCACCTACTGGTTCCTGTTTTTCCTTGTAGTATTACCACTTTTGGGAATTTTGGAATCACCATCGCGAAGACCAACTTCCATAGAAGAGGATTTCAACAAGCTTTATCCTGAGGTAGATAATGATTTACTGGAAACAGAACCCTCGAAAGATTGATTGAATTATGAGAAGAATATTACTTGTTTCAGGTTTCATTAGCCTTCTTTTTGGTGCGGGAAACATTTTTGCCGCCGGGACAGGAGGTCATATAGAGGACATTACATTTTCTTATGAAGGGCCCTTCGGGACCTTTGACCCTGAACAGTTGCAAAGAGGCTTGGTCGTCTACCAGGAAGTATGTTCGGCCTGTCATGGTCTACGATATGTTCCAATCAGGACTTTGGGGGACAAGGGAGGGCTTGATCTCAGCGAATCAGCAGTCAAGTCTTTTGCTCAAAATTTTGAGGTTTATGATCCGGAGTTGGAAGATTTCAGAACAGCTTTGCCAACTGACAACTTTCCGGCAAATGACAGTGTTGGTGCTCCCGACCTTTCTTTAATCACTAAAGCAAGGGCTGGATTCCACGGGCCGGAAGGAACAGGTCTTGCCCAATTGTTCAAGGGAATAGGTGGACCTGAATATGTCTATTCTCTACTTGTCGGTTACAACGGAGAGGAAAAGGAAGAGGCAGGTAACATACTTTACGGGAACACGGCCTTTGCAGGTGGTTACATTAACATGGCACCGCCACTTTTCGATGACTTGATTGAGTTTGCAGATGGAACTCCCAGTACCGTTGAAGGTATGGCAGAGGACGTTACAGCCTTTCTAGTTTGGGCTGCAGAACCAAAAATGATGGCCCGCAAGCATATGGGTTTAATTTCGGTTTCCCTCCTGATTCTACTAGCCGCATTGCTTTATATGACCAACAAGAAAATTTGGACTCCAATAAAGTATCGTACCAAAGCCGAAAAATAAATTCGGGGTAAGGGTACGCACTCCACGTCTCTTTTTCCCGATTATCACAAAGATGGAACCCCGAGTAAATCGGGAATTGTATTCAGTTTATCCAAAGCCCACTTTAGTTTGTGCTGGTTAAATCCATCAAGTCTTGAAACTGCAACATTGTTGGAGGGACTTATTCCTACCTCTATATCTTCCAGCTGTTGCTGCAGGATAAGTCCAAGCAACAATCCGTGTGCCTCAAGCAAATCATTGATTAGTTTGTCAGGTACAAGGTTCAAGCCCTTGAATTTCAACAACCGATCAGAGGTGGAACGGGCAAACAGTCCGTGTTGAAGAGACAGGACTCGTGCTGCTGAAAAAATTGGCATGATTCCGCCTTTCTTCAGGTCTATCCTACCGTTTTCCAGTTTCCATCTTCCAAATAAACCTAATGGGGTTTTGAAATCGGTAGCCCTTTTACTTAAAAGGGTGAGAAAGGGCCTGGCTTTACTTGCATTCTCTATGGCTCTGGTCCTAAGTTTGTGGGCTAATTGTAAGTCCCCGTGTACAGGAAAGCCATCAAAGAATATATCTGAATTGAGTAAATCATCCTGCCTTGTTTCTGCCAACCATTTGGCAATCAAATTTTCCCATGAGGGGAAGTCCCTTCGCCATTGGGAATTGGAAGCCATAACTCCACCGTCGCAGAAACGAACTCCCACCTCATTAAGGATTTCTGAAGTACGGCTTCCTATTTGCTGCAATACCTTGTCTTTCTCACCTTGGACATCAGCTTTATCAAAAATTATGGCATTATCCTGATCCATGGCTAACATGCTTTCACCTCTGCCACCAGAGCCAAGGACAACCATTACATAGTTCGGTATGCTATCAGCCTTGTCGTTAGAAAGTACCGCTTGTTCGGCAATTTGGCAGGCCTTTTGTGTTAATCCCCTTAATTCCCTGGAAATAATTGCAGTGATTGTCCTAGGATCAATACCACTATTAATCAAGGATTTTGAAACAGAGGTCAGCCCAGTCCAGACCTTGCCCAAGTCATTAGAGGTTTCGGCTTTTTCAATATCTTTTCCCAAACCGATTGCATCCGAAGAATAATTTCCGTAAATATCCCTGGAACTAACTACCCCGACTATCTCTCCGCTATCATCTGTTACTGCCAATCTTCGGAAATTTGTTACAGACATGGAAACCATGGCACGATAAATAAATTCCTTTTTATGGATTATGGCCCGTAATTTTTTGGAATATTTTTCGACTGGAGCTGACAAAATATCTGAACCATCCGAATTTATTGCCCTAAGGATGTCCGATTCTGTCAGGATGCCGAACTGTTTTCTATCTTCCAATCTAACAATTACTGACCCTATTCTCTTTTGTACCAATATCTCCAATGCCGACTGAATAGTGGAATTTCTGTCAACAATTTTTGGGGGTGTCATTATGTCCTTGATTTTAACCTTGTAGGGATAAGTGTCGACATTGGTAATTTCCGACTGAATAGGTTCTTCAGGCCGATTCAATCCTCCGGTTCTTCTTCGGATATCTTTACACAAGCGGTCTGCCTCGGCATAGGTAGAAATACCTCGCTCCTTAAGTATCGGGATTAGTTTAGAGAAGATTTCAGCGGTAGCCACAGCATCTGGAAGAGCACGATGACGATCCTCCGGCAAAGGTAAATTCAACCAGGAAAGGACTGTATCCAAAGCCAAGTTTGGTAGATTTGGAGCCAGTAACTGGACGAGCTCTTCAACGTCTAGAACTCTTGGTTCTGACCAAACCATTCCATGTCTTTTATGTTCTTCTTCAAGGACAGCAAGGTCAAATCCCAAGGAATATCCCAAAAGGAATCTGTTTCCAGCCCAGCCAATAAATTCCTTTATCCCCTCCTCGAATCCGGGTGCGTCCAAAACGATAGAGTCAGTAATTCCGTGTATCTTTGTACTGCTCTGAGGGATGGTAATTCCAGGGCTTATTAACACTGATTTTGTGTTCTGTAAATTTACCTTTCCGCCGGAAATATGAACACCTGCTATTTCCAGAATCCGGTCAGTTTTGGTATTTATACCAGTCGTTTCAGTATCAATAACTATAGCATTTATCGAGGTAAGTGGGATTCCGAGTTCGGATCCTGAAGGTACTTTAAATGACACGAATCAAATCCAAATCAGGAAAAGGCAAATGTTTGCTCCATATTATAACAATTCAAAAGCCATTTTGATGTCGCTCTTGGTTTGGAAAATAATCCTCACATTGACCTTCCCGATACACATCAGCAGTACAGCAGTGCAATCCACCACCGAAAGCATAGGCATCTCGTAGATCAACTTCCACTACCTCGAATCCGAGTTTATCAAGTTGGTTGGCCTGATAGACTTCAGATTTTTCAACACAAACAGTCTTGGGGTTTAAGACCAGGACATTCATGGACAACCAGGTTGAAGAATAGCAAAGGGGTGGAGGTGAATTATGGGCCGGCTGGGCAGCATCAATAATTTCCCAGTCATTTTTATAAAAATATTCTCTTTGTTCCTCAGGCAACTTTCTTTGGGGATTATTGAGTAGCAAACCCGGTCTCAGGGGAGTGAAGGTAGCATCAATATGAATCGGGTAGGGGTCTCCGGGGAAATTGACGTCATGAACCCTATGATCGGGAAAATGTCTTTGAAGCCATTCGATTCCTTTTTGATTTGTTGTAAAGCCATGCTGAACAACAAGATCCTTACCAAGTCTCAGCACATCAGCAGCATCAAAAAGAGGTTCATATTCAGTGGTTACAAAAAACTTCTTGGCAGTCCATTCCAACCTTTTGGTGACACCAATTTTATCTGAAAGGTAATCCTTGCGATAATCATCATCGGTTAACCTTGGTTTAGGTGCTGATTCATGCCGAAAATTTGGATCTTCGTCCCAATATTTTTGCAATAATGGTCGATAGCACAGATATTCAAACCATCTGCACCGGTAGGACATTGTTGCTTCCAGGATTTCATTACCAACTGTCAGCAATACGTCCCTTGGAGGCATGCAACCAAATTGGCTATCAGTACGGAAATCAGGGGTTGAGACTGGCTTTGAAAAGTCGATGGGGGTAGGCCGGTCAACAATAATGCCCCTACCTTCCAGTTGTTCTGCAAAATTATCCAGGAGTTCGTTGCCCCGATCAATCATTTCCTGAGGCCTTTTGCCCCACATGCCTCGCATATCGGAATCCTCTGGAACCTTGGCTTCCAAGGCGGGTTCCGGTGGTGGTATATGACAATCCGTAGCCCGACCCACAATGACATGTTTAAGGGGGTCCCACTCATTCCAACTGTTTACAACGGCTTTTTTTATTTTATTTTTGTTCATTTTATTCTCATGTCCTTAATAGGTTATTTGTTTAAAACTTCATGGTATTTAACAAAAAATTCATAACCACAAATGCTGTTAGTACTACAGCCTACACAAACCCGATTAAATTCCTATTATCTAAGAAATCCTTTAATGTTTTGCTTTTGGGATTCAATTTTTTCTTTCAGTTACAAAAGGATGGGGAATGACCAATTGGGTTGAGGTGTGTTCTGAGGGTGAGATAGGATTAGAGGAGATGAGGGGATTCCGCTGGAAGGGCAAGGATTATATCGTTTGTCGGTCAAGTGATGGTGGGTATCATGGACTGGATGGTCTTTGCACGCATGAAAAGGTGAAATTGTGTGAAGGAATGATATTCGACAATGAATTGGAATGCCCAAAGCATTTTGGGACCTTTGACATAAAGACCGGTGAGGCTCTTAGTGCACCAGTGTACAAGGATTTGGGAAGTTACCCCATCAAGGTTGAAGGTGGAAAGATTTATTTTGGTCTATAATCAAATCAATGCCGGAAAACGTCGAAATGTTAAGGATGCCCCCGGTAATCTAAGCTGACAGAGTTTTATAAAATGTCCATAAATAGTATAGGGAGAATGTTACGACTTAGTACTTGGGGAGAAAGTCATGGCCCTGCAATTGGAGGAGTTCTGGATGGTTGTCCCCCCGGTATAGAAATAAACGAAACCATGATTCAGTATTGGTTGGACAGAAGACGACCAGGCCAAAATAAATATACAACCCAAAGGCGCGAGGAAGATAAGATACAGATTCTCTCGGGTGTATTTGAAGGTAAAACAACAGGAACTCCAATCCAATTGCTAATTTGGAATAAAGATCATCGGTCCAGGGACTATTCTGAAATTAAGAATAAATTCCGTCCGGGACACGCTGATCTGACCTATTGGCACAAATATGGGAACAGGGATTATCGAGGGGGTGGACGATCCTCCGCTAGGGAGACTGCTTCAAGAGTAGCTGCAGGTGGGGTGGCCAGAGTAATCCTACAACAAATTGCCCCTTCTATCAGAATATTGGGATATATGACTCGCATCGGAACTCTGCCAATTGATAGATCAAAGTTTGATTCCGAAGAAATTGAGCGAAATCATTTTTGGTGTCCAGATTCATCCATAAAGGAGGAATGGGCACAATACGTGACCTCCGTTCGCAAGGAAGGAGATTCCATAGGTTCAATGGTTGAGGTCCGTGTATCAGGTTTTCCTCCTGGTATTGGGGCTCCAGTATATGCCAAGTTGGATAGCGATTTGGCAGCAGCCATGATGACCATCAATGCAGTTAAAAGCGTTGAAATTGGTGATGGTGTGGAGGTCGCTTCTCAACGAGGGAGTGAAAACAGCGACGATATTTATTACGACTCAAATAAATTGTCGTTTTCATCCAATCACAGTGGAGGGATTCTTGGAGGAATTTCCACTGGGCAAGATGTCATAGTTAGAATTGCCATCAAGCCTGCATCTTCGATTCTCTTACCTAAAAATACAATTACAGTTGCTGGGACTCCAATCAAGGTCGTGACCAAGGGAAGGCACGATCCTTGTGTTGGTATCCGGGCGGTACCTGTGGCTGAAGCAATGGTTGCCCTGGTTTTAGCTGATCATCTGCTCATCCATAGAGGGCAAATCGGCGAGATTAAGGATTATTCCTTTTCTGGTAAATAATCTCCGTTTGCCTGTTTATTTGAAAGTTGGACAGCTATAATCCCCGTGGTAATAACAATCACCCCCAAAACATCATAGATTGTCATTATTTCGTTCAGGAGTACAGCTGCCACAGCTATACCCAAAAAAGGGTTCAGAAAATGGAATGATGAAGCCTTGGTGGGGCCAATTCGGTTGACGAGTTTAAACCAAAGCCATGTTCCAAATAATCCTGGACCTATGATCTGGTAGATAAATGCTCCCAATAATTCCCAAGAAAAAATTACAGGTTTCAAGGATTCAAATATAAGTGTGGGAATAAGGGTAAAAATAAATCCCACCACCATCTGCAATCCCACCACCATCAACAGATTACCACCCAACAATGCCTGTTTTACGGTAAGTGTAGCAATACATAGGGCAAGTGAGGCAATAACACACAGAACAATTCCAACCAATTCAAAGCCGAAACTCCATCTGGCAGACATGATGATCAAAACACCCAAAAAACCCAACGAAATTCCTGAAATACCTACCCAACTTAATTTTTCTCTAAAAATGACAGCACTCAGAAAAGCCACCTGAATAGGCATAGTGGAGGCGATGATTGCAGCAAGAGATGCTTCGATCCATTGCATGGATACAAAATTTGCCCCTAGATAAATTACGTTTTGGCAAATGCCAAAAAGCAAAATACCAAACCATTGTCGACGATTTAACTTGAATGATTGCCCCATTAACAGGGCAAGGCTAATTCCCAGAAATCCGGAAATTGCAAACCTGATTGTTAATGCAGTAAGGGGAGGGATCTCCAATACGATTATTCGGGCAGTTGAGAAGGCACTTGACCACATAAAGGCAAATAGCACTCCCATAAAGATGGAAGTAACAAAAAATCGGTCGGTATTTCCTACCGACCGATAAAATTTGCGGAAACTAATTATATTTCGTAAGAAAAGTGTAAAAATTAACCCTCAACAGCGCTCTTCATGGCTGAACCCCACGAGATTCTTGGAACACGCTTGGCTGGAATTTGAATTTCTTTCCTTGTTGATGGATTGATACCTTTTCTAGCACTTCTCACTTTTGCGGAAATCCTTCCGACCTTATTCAAGGGAACGGTGTTTCCAGCAGCTACTTGGTCAATAATGATATCACTTAAAGCATCCAGAAAAGCGTTGGCTTCCTTCTTTTCTCCTCCGGTTTTATTAACGATCGCATCTATAAGTTCTTTTTTGGTTATAATCTTTCCTGACATTTTTCACCTTTTACTTTCTTATTTATAAACTAGACTGGAAAATTGCCTCAGGCCAAGGTCCAGAATTTCTTACCAATTAAAACCTTCGCTTACCGTTAATAAATAAATAAAAAATCTGAAGTTTCCCAGTTTTCCCTACACTACTATTAATCTATATTTCTTGGTTTAACAACCATGTGAAGGAAGAAAATAGGTATTTTTCAAATTAAAGAAAGGAAGTTTCCTCAAAACTCCTCAATTTTCTTGAATGAAGGAATTCTTGAGGCATTTTCCGCAGAGAAGTTAAAGCCAAAATTCCAATTAACAGGTGGTTGTTAACCTGGGTTCTGAAGAATTCACTGGCCATTCCAGGCATCTTCAACACACCATGCAATGGCTTGTCTGATACACATAACAACGTACCATATGGAACCCTGAAACGAAACCCATTAGCGGCAATCGTAGCAGATTCCATATCCAGAGCAATGGCCCGGGATTGGCTTAGTCTTCTGACCGTGCCAGAATTTACCCCCAATTCCCAGTTCCGATTATCAACAGATGCAACTGTTCCGGTCCGCATTACCCTTTTCAGGTCATAGCCTTTTTTCTCAGTTACTTCAGCTACAGCACCCTCAATTGCCAGTTGAATTTCGGCCAGGGCTGGAATTGGAACCCATAAGGGCAAATCATTATCAAGTACCTGGTCTTCACGTAAATAGGCATGCGCCAGGACATAATCACCCAGATTTTGGCTATTCCGAAGACCTGCACAGTGCCCAAGCATAACCCAGGCACTTGGGCGCAACACAGCTATGTGATCAGTAGCGGTTTTGGCATTGGAGGGTCCCACGCCAATATTAACCAAACTGATTCCGGTACCATCAACCCTAGTAAGATGACAGGCCGGCATTTGGGGCATCCTTGCCGGCCGCTTGATCTCGTCATCAGGATTGGTCAACTCGTAACCTCCAGAAGTTACAAGTGAAAGATAACCAGAGTTGGGGTCTGCTAGTTGGGAACGAGCAAAATCCTCAAACTTGTCAACATAAAGCTGATAGTTTGTAAAAAGGACAAATTTTTGAAAATTTTCCACACCTGTAGCAGTATAGTGTTCCAATCTGGCTAGTGAATAGTCGATTCGTGGTGCGCTGAATGGAGCAAGTGGTTTGGCACCATCTTCATAGACAAACCCTACACCATTAACGATTTCGTCATGCATAATTGCCAAATCGGGGGTATCAAAAACATCACGAAGTGAAAAATTGAGCTCTTGTGAAGTGAAGGTAATTTCCTCATCGGGCTTACCCGAAAAATGGATAGGGATTGGAGTATTTGAAACCCCCACAGTGATTGGGACGTGATGATTGTTGATCAGGAGGTTGATCTGATTGACAAGATATGTTGCAAATAATCTCGGACGGGTGATGGTTGTTGAGTATATTCCCGGTTCCGTTACATGTCCAAAGGAAAGGCGGGTATCAACAAAGCCATAGGTGAGGGATTCAAACCTGATTTCCGGATAAAAGGCCCTGAATTTCTTATTACCCGGATTACCCCGGCTCGTTATTTTCAGTTTTTCCTTCAGAAAATCAGTAGCTGTATCGTAAAGTTTAATTAACTCTTCAACTGCCTGCTCCCCCGAGGTACAGGCAATTGGGTCCGGTGTGTCAGGACTAATTATCCCCCTTTCTTCAAGGTCAAATTCCGAATATTTCATTTGATAAACAAATCCACAAATTCTGCCTTGGTAACATCAAAAATCCCCTTATTAGAAATTCTGATTTCTGGAATCACCAAGAGTGCCAATAGGGTATGCTGCATAAACGCGTTGTTTAAATTACACCCACAGTTTACCATTTCCTGTCGAAGTTGGATCAAGTCACTAGCAACTTCAGATGGTGGGGCATCCGAAAGCAAACCACCAATCGGTAATTTTACCAATCCCTTCTGCTGGCTGTTTCTCCATAGCGTAATTCCACCATTTGTTTCGATAAGTTTATTTGCAGCAAGGGCCATGTCCTCTCTGGAAGTCCCAACCACAATCATATGATGACTGTCGTGACCAATAGTCGAGGCAAGGGCCATTTTACCCTTATATCCAAAACCATTTACGAATCCATTAACAACAATACCGGTGGACCTATGACGTTCTACCAAAGCAATCTGACAGACATCCGAGTGCTCGTCTCCCTCAACTAGCCCATCCAAAACATTGAGGTCAATCTGAAGCAGTTTGGTTGGGGCTTGATTTTCGATAATGCCAATAACATTGGTCTTTAATACAGATCTATTATTGCCTCTAGGTGGTTTTATCTCGAATTGACTGGATTCGATTGACTTTTTTACCCTGATGGTTTCCTTCATCCTTGTTGGCCAGGCAAGCGGCATCAGTGCCCCCACGAACTCCCCTTCTTCAGCAATTTTTTTGCCACTGGCAAAAACAAGATCAATTGGTAATTCTCTCAGGTCATTGGTCAAGATAAAATCAGCTCTTCTACCCGGACTTATTGACCCCAATTCTCTTTCCAACCCGAAATGAGTAGCTGTGTTTATGGTTGCCATTTGAAGAGCAATCAGGGGATCACAACCACACTCAACGGCGTGTCTTACTACACGGTCCATGTGCCCGTCATGCAGTAAAGTAGCTGCATCACAATCATCAGTACAAAGGATGAAGTTTCTTGGATCCAATCCCCTTTCAGTTACAGCTGTAATTTGTTTTTTTACATCGTACCATGCTGACCCAAGACGCAGCATGGAGCGCATCCCCCTTCTGGCCCGTTCAACGGCATCAATTTCTCGGGTACCTTCGTGATCATCTGCAGGCCCGCTGGCAACATAGGCATGAAAATTGTTACCGAGGTCAGGGGAAGGATAATGACCACCTATGGTTTTACCGACTAAACGTGTCACAGCCATTTCGCCAAACAATTTTGAGTCTCCGTTAATGACACCAAGAAAATCCATCATTTCGCCAAGACCTACAATGTTGGGTTCGTTTATAAAGCCTGCAACATCAGTAACATTGATATCCGCTCCAGCATCTTCAAATCCCGGAAATGATGGAACACAAGAGGGAACCTGAAGATAGATATTGATCGGTTGCAGTACTGCCTCGTTATACATATGGCGAATTGCCTCCATCCCCATGACATTTGCCATTTCATGCGGGTCGGCAAAAAGGGTTGTCGTACCGTGTGGAGCGACGGCTTCGGTGAATCTAGCTGGAGTTAACATACCTGATTCGATATGCATATGGGCATCACATAGGCCTGGGATTATATATGACCCGTTCCCGTTCAGCACTTCAGTATCAGGTCCTACACAATGTTTGGCATTGGGACCGCAGTAGGCGAAACGACCTTCTGCCACGGCAATATCCATGTTGGGGATAATTTCCCTACTTTGGACGTTTACCCATTGTACATTGGCAATAACCATGTCAGCACTGGAGTTGCCAAGGGCCACTTGGGTCAGATGTGGAGCGACTTCATGCCACGGTTTAATAGTGTTTTGAGACATTGAAATAAATTCGTATTTTTTTGTTGTTCAAATTGAATCCACCAATTAAAAAAATCTAAATTAGAAACACAAACTTTTGTACAGTAAGTTTGGTTAAAAAAAAGCTTGAAAAATGTCCTTTTGGATTATACCGATGGACAGATCCAGTTTTGGTTAGATACCAACTTAATAATTATTATATAAAATAATGAAAAAAGTTTCTTTTACTGAAATGAAATATGGAACCAAGGAGGATTATCTACTCTTGTCCGAACTTGAAAAACCTTACCTTACCCTTACAACCGACCGAATAATTAGTGAATTGAAGCGGCAGGGAGAAGATACTCTTTCCGGTTATCAGATCACCCGGTTGGAACATGCCTTGCAGGCTGGTACCAGAGCTTATAGGGATAATGCTGATCTAGATTGGATCGTCAGTGCCCTTCTCCATGATATCGGTGATGGTTTGGCACCACAAAATCATGATCGTTTTTCAGCTGAGGTTATACGCCCCTATGTACGGGAGGAAGTAACTTGGGTAATTGAACATCATGGTATTTTCCAGATGGTTTATTATGCCCATCATTACGGGTGGGAACCTGATGCTAGAGAGAAATTTCGCGACAACATATATTTTAAATCCTGCGAAGATTTTTGTGAAAGGTGGGATCAGGCTTCTTTTGATCCCGATTATTCTTCTGAAAATATCGAGTTTTTCGAGCCGATGATCAGGGAGGTTTTCAGCCGGAAAGCCTATGACCCCAAGTATATTCAACCAGGTGTGGTAAAGGGTTTGCCGCAAGCCAATTAATTTTGCACAAATTCGTTAGGTTTCTCGGAAAATTTATGCCCGATCTCAATATTCGGTTGGTGCGATCCTTTCAATTGCTAAAGAAATTCCCTGCCCACCTCCAATGCACATTGTTATCAGAGCCCTTTTCCCGCCGATACGTTCAAGTTCATATAATGCCTTCAGGGTAATTATGGTTCCCGTAGCACCGATGGGATGTCCCAAGGCGATGGCTCCGCCGTTGGGGTTTACTTTGTTGGGATCAAGACCAAGCTCATTTGAAACAGCCAATGCTTGTGCAGCAAAGGCCTCATTGGATTCAATTACATCAAAATCAGATACTTCAGTACCAATTTTATGCATCAAATTTTTCGTTGCCGGAACAGGCCCAATACCCATGGTTTGGGGACTTACTCCAGCATGAGCATACCCTAGGATTCGGGCCTTGGGAGTTAACCCTGCCTTGTCAGTGGCATCCTTGGTTGCAAGTACTATGGCTGCCGCTCCATCATTAATACCAGATGCGTTACCGGCAGTTACAGAGCCATCCTTCTTGAATACCGTACGGAGTCTAGCCAAGTCTTCGGAAGAGGTCGGTTTTGGATGCTCATCGGTGTCAAATACGAAACTGTTTCTCCTTTGTTTTACTTCGACAGGTTCAATCTGATCCTTGAAATAGCCATCTTTGATAGCACGGGCTGCTTTGCGTTGGCTTCGTAGTGCAAACTTGTCCTGCATAGAGCGTTCAATGCCGTATTGTTCAGCAACATTTTCTGCAGTTACTCCCATATGGCCGGTGCCAAAAGGACAACTGAGTGCTCCGATCATCATGTCATCCACACCCGTATTTCCCATTTTTCTACCCCAACGAGCATCTGGAACAATGTGTGGGGATCGACTCATGCTTTCGGAACCGCCGGCAAGGCCAAAATCAGCGTCCCCCAGCATCAGCGACTGGATTACTGAAACTATGGACTGAACACCACTTCCACATAGTCTGTTGACATTCATGGCAGGTACTTCTTCTGGAATACCAGCTGTCATTGAAACCACCCGGGACAAATACATGTCCTTGGCTTCAGTATTGATTACATGTCCAAAGGCAACATGACCAATGTGTTCAGGTTCCACACCGGATTTTTTCATTGCCGATTTTGAAACAATCATCCCCAGTTCAATGGGAGTCAGGGTGGATAAGGAACCACCAAAGGTACCAATTGCAGTTCTTGCGCCATCCAAAATTACTATCTCTGAAGTCACTTATCTTCTCCAATTATTTTTGCGTTTCTTCTGGACTTGCTTTGGTGAAAGCCTCAATCCTGGACAAATTATCAACAATTTTCCTAATTCGTGGATAGTCATTCAACGGAATATTCCATCGGTAGGCATTGTAAATCTGTGGTACCAGACAAATATCGGCCAAACTTACATTGTCACCATGACAATATATACCGGTTTGTGAATGATCCAATAATTTTTCGACTGCCATAAGCCCCTTGGGAATAAATTTTTCCATCCATTGGTTCATTGATATTTTGGTATCTGAAGCATTACTGGCATAAACTGCCACGGATAGGTTGCAAACAGGATGAATCTCCATGGCTATGGCATAGGAGAGGGTTTTGACCCGTAGCCGTTCAACAGGATCAAGGGGCAGAATATCCAACCTCTTGGTATGGTCTAGATATTCGACAATTGCGAGAGATTGAGTTAGGATCTGATTGTCAATCAGCAATGTGGGAACGAGACCCTGGGGGTTGATATTTAGATATTCCTCAAGAAGATTCTCCTTTTCCAGCAGGTTAACTGGAATGATCTCAAAATCCAGTTTTGCCAGATACAGGGCTATTCGAACCCTAAAGGAGGCAGAAGAACGCCAATAATCATATAATGTAATCTTCATAGATCTTTGCTTTCCATTAAAGTTTTCAATCCATCAAGAAATGCAGAACCCTCATCTCCAAGAATTTCAATTAATTTTTTGTTGTAACCAACTGCAATAGGTTTTAGTTCAGCCATTAATTTTTCACCTTCACCCGTCAGTGAAAGAAAGATCTCCCGCTTATCTCTAGGGTTTTTCTCCCTGTTTATCAGTCCTGAGTTCTCCAGTCTTTTGCAGGCTCTACTTACACGAGATTTGTGAAGATCAACCTTGATTAAAAGCTTATTCATACCAATCCCGCCTGATTGCGATAAGTGAAACATTACCCGCCATTCCGGTACCGTCAAATGATGGTCAAGATTGTATTTTTTCTCCAATCCACGACTTAATTTTCCAGCCAAAGCACTGATTTGATAAGGCAAAAAGTTGGAAAGGTTATACTCAGTCATTCAGATAAAAAATTGAAAGTCCTAATAAAGTGGCTCTTCGTCCAAAATGGTGGGAATTTCATCAGTTACCTTGCTTCACAATTACATGTAAAAATCCGGTGATGGGTTGAAATCATTGTCATCTCCCCCGGAACCGGATGGTGACTTGCCGGGTACATGGTCCTTGGCAAGGTCGTTGGTTGTTGGGTTGTTCCCTTTCGTGTTATCCTTAGGGGATGGATCAAGCATTGCACCTTCCTTGATCATGTACAAAGCAAGATTGCTCCAGTTGTTTTCGGAAGCTATCTTGAGGGGTGTACGCCCCCAGGCATCCAAGCCATTTATGTCATATCCAAGATCCAGAAATTTCCTAAAAGATTCAGTGTCATTGGAATAGGCCAATGTATGAAGGGGTGAACCCGTGGTGGCAACGGCATATGAATGAAGGGATGGAATCGGGCACTGAAACAAGGGAACCGGCAGGTTGGGAATGACATCAATAAACCCATAGCGATGCAGAAAATCAAAATCAAGCCCTTCAATTTTTGGTTTGATTGTATTTGTTGTCCATTGCGGTTTTTCAATTATCCTCCCAATGATTTCCAGGATTTCTTCGCCACTTCTTGGCTTTGGTCCCATTTCGGCCATGATCTCGCCGATTATCTTCCTGACAGATTTAAATGATCCAAATCTGGAATTGTAATAGTCAACACGGAAGTGTGTGGCTCGATCCTTGACCGCAAGGTCATCAACCGCCGAAAGTTTGCCTTCAGTTGCCATTAACCCATGCCCCAAAGCTATCAGGGTATTCTCCACATGCTTGGGCCACCCATCCACCCATTCACCTATTCGTTCACCCCACTCGGAAGTCAATCCAGGAGTAGACTTGACATTGAAATGGTCAAGGAATTTCCCAAGTGATTCCTTTACCTCTTCTAGGGACAGCGGTTGTAGATGATGTAAGGCATCCCTTCCCAAACGATGGTTCACCGCTTCCATAAGCACAGTCTCACTGTTGGACAACCCGGCGAACACCGGGAATATCGGATAACGATTACTTCCAGTATGAAGGCGGTGAATGACCTTGGCCTGGTCAGACTGTTTGTCGGGAGGTATGCTTTGAATCTCATCAACCAGCAAAAGAATGGTGTATTTCTTCGGGAATACAAGTTTGCCTTCCGAACTGTTATCCCAGCCGACACCAGCCCCAAAGGCTGAAACGGATGATATTTTACGCAAGGCCATGCTGGCTTTCTCCCTGACCCTGGCAATGGTGACCCTTTTGTCAAGTTCACTTATCGTTTCCTGGATTCGTGTACCGAGATAATTGAATGTCAGGTTGGCCGGGTCTGCTATCATGACCGGAATGGTCTTGTAAGCCACTGTTTCATCATTCAGTTGGTCGATGCAGTTCTGCCTGATTTTCTCCAACAGGGAGGTCTTGCCAATACCGGGGGGACCTTGAATGACCTGTGTTTGACCACCTGCCGGATTGCTGCCGGGATCCTCCAAATAATCCTGACCGATTATTTTGCTTTTTTGATCAATCCTGTACTGAAGGTTTTTTCGTCCTGTAAAGAACGGATTGATCATCCGATCCTCACGAAACAAAAATTGTTGTAACCCTTTGGCATCAAAAGTTTTAGTCATATACTCGAATCCTTACTCGATAAAGATGTATTATACATGAATTGACCGAATTTGGTGAAAGTAACAACTACTTTGTAAAATTAGATGTGGATAACTTGGACCCGTCCCAACCATCTAAAGTAACTTATGGAGGGAGGTACAAGGAAGGTATTGTATTCCATTGCACCTTCAACAATGCATTTTGATATGAAAAAAACGAAGACCCGTTTTTTGTTTCAATTTGGACAATCAGGGGATTTTGAATGCTCGGTTGAAAGGCTTGGAAGGGCAGATCAGATCCTTGCATGAATTGCCCGGGCAGTTAGAGCGATTGGACAGGCGATCCAGAGACGGCTGAGGATGTTGGGGAAAGAGCGGAAGAAACATCCAGATGATGAGTGGAGGAATCCGTTTTTATTGGATTTGAAACCACCTGGTTATTGATTTTGAGAAAGCCAATTGTTTTCCAACATATAAGTATTTGCAAATAAATTCTTGACTTGCTGAAATATGATTGTATATATTGAAGACACCGTAAAGAGCATTTTGTGAAGGCATCACCTGCCTAATTGGCCTTCACGTTTAGGACGGGGGCTCGGCAAGGGAGTCTTTTCGCGGGACACTTCGGGTGGCTTCCGGACCCAATGTGCTAAGGGAACGCTTCTACTGCGAGAAATGGATACTGCACGGTACCAGGTACCGTGCGGTTTTTCTTTTAGGGTCAAAGGATTGTACCGACTTCCTGGCCATATCTCATCTTTGTATAGGCCGTAATTATTGACCAGTGTTTGCCGTATTTGGTATTTTCCTGGAATTCGAGTACTGCCATTCCAGTACGGTTCCACGCAAGCAGACGGCATTTTTTCCATGATTCACCCGTGTAATAGAGTTTTGTACCCGGCCGGACAATCGAGGCAACGTATTCCAGTATGAGGGTATGGCCTTTCTCATTAATGAAACCAAGTGCCCGTATTTCTCTTTCATGCATATCCCTGATATGTTTCAACCCAAATCCTTTCTTACCTTTGTGAAAACCCAGGAAAAGGTATATTTTACTTCTGTTGATTCTAGCTGTGGCTCTGTTGGAATTGTCAGGTTAATCTTTCCAAATGAGGTGGTGTTGGTAGAGGGATTTCTTATGAGGCTGTATTTTCCCATCAGGAACCCCTCCTTTTCTTCACTTCATCATAGATTTCGAAGCCAAGGCCAATGGCAACCACACCCAGGACTTGTCCCGGGGATTGGGGACCATGACCAAGGCCCCACCAATATTGATAAGCTTATTTGATTTCATCTTTTTACTGCCTTTCTAATTGAATTCCTTTATCAGCAGATGACGGACATCTTTTTTTTCAGCAGAGGTCAAATATCGGCGAAGTAGGTAACGTGCCTGAGTTAGAAGCAACCCGTCATAATGAGATGGAATGAATTCGTCAGGGAAAATTTCATCATCATTTTTACGTACATATTCAGCAACCATTTTGGCAGCTGCCTTTAGTGCCCAGTCGGTTTTGTTTTCCCTACTGTGAACCGCATCACAAAACCATGTTCTGATTTTCTCCATTCGGCCTTGATCAAGGAAGGAACCCAGTTCCCTCTTAGCTGCCATCAAAAGGTCTAACCAATATTCCTGTGGAATCGGATTTTGCGGAGTGGGATGCTTTGGTATTTTTACCTTGTCTTTGTTTTTGGTTCTAAATCCAAGAATATAGTGTACTGAAATTGGTTGGTATCAAAACTAGAATTTTGGTTTATTCAAGCAACAATAATTTTGAATGGAAAAAGACTTGATTTGAATTTATTTTCCTATTTACTTTCGACAATGGTTACACTTGAAAATAATTAGTTGCAACTGCAACTAATTTGTTTATATTTGAAGTTCAATTAAAACTCTCGGTCAGAAAAATGGATCAAATTGTAGAAATTAAGGGAAAAGAGCCGAAACAATCCAAAATCGGAACAATCCCGGAATATATGCCAGGTTTTGGTAATGATTTTGAAACTGAAGCCTTGGCTGGTGCCCTCCCGCAAGGTCAAAACAGTCCGCAGAAATGTGCTTACGGTCTATATGCAGAACAATTATCCGGTACTCCATTTACAGCCCCTCGTGGGCAAAATGAAAGAACTTGGTGTTATCGAATCAGACCCTCGGTTCGTCATTCAACAAGGTTTAAGCAAATCGACTTGCCTTACTGGAAAACTGCCCCGAATATCAATGACGAGATAATCTCCCTCGGGCAGTACAGGTGGGATCCACTCCCCATTGAGGATACACCAACAACTTTTTTGACGGGCATGAAAACCATGACAACTGCCGGAGATGTCAATACTCAAACCGGTATGGCTGCACATGTATATGTCATAACCGAATCCATGAAAGATGAATATTTCTACTCCGCTGATTCAGAATTGCTGATAGTACCCCAGCAAGGAGAACTGCGGTTTTGTACAGAATTGGGTATAATTGATCTGCGACCGCAGGAAATAGCCATCATTCCAAGAGGGCTGGTGATGCGTGTGGAAGTAATTGCCGGACCGGCAAGAGGTTTTGTCTGCGAAAATTACAGTTCCAAATTTGATTTACCGAACAGGGGGCCGATAGGGGCAAATTGTTTGGCCAATCCGAGGGATTTCAAGACCCCTGTGGCAGCTTTTGAGGATAATGAAACACCTTCTAGAATGATCGTGAAATGGTGTGGAGCTTTTCATGCCTGCGAAATAAACCAATCTCCACTTGACGTTGTTGCCTGGCATGGAAATTATGCACCTTGCAAATATGATCTACGTACCTTTTCTCCGGTAGGTGCCATTCTGTTCGATCATCCTGACCCTTCCATCTATACTGTTCTGACTGCCCCCTCCGGTTTTGAGGGAACAGCCAATATTGATTTTATCCTGTTTAGGGAAAGGTGGAATGTTGCCGAACATACCTTCCGGCCACCTTGGTACCACAAGAACATAATGTCGGAACTCATGGGTAATATTTATGGTGTTTATGATGCCAAACCTGAGGGTTTTATACCGGGAGGGATGAGCTTGCACAACATGATGTTACCGCATGGCCCCGACAAGGAAGCCTTTGAAGCCGCCACATCTGTGGATCTGGAACCCTCAAAGCTGGAAAACACCATGAGTTTTATGTTCGAGACTAGGTTTCCACAACATCTGACTGAATTTGCTGCTTTTGATGCACGACTTCAAACGGATTACATTGATTGTTGGGTACCTCTTGAGAAAAAATTCACGGGTAAATCCTGAACCTTATTCCAAATTATTTTCAAGGATTGTTTTGTGGCTGAAGACAGGTTGGTAATTTTGGGGTCCAAGGGTGGCCCCTCCCTTAGATCAACAGAAAGAATGCCCACCTCTAACCTCATTGAAATCGGTGGCAAGCTTTGTGTGGTAGATTGTGGTCTTGGAGTTACTTCTCGATTGGTGGATGCCGGAATCAAACTTGCGGACATAGACAATATCTTCATTACTCATTTGCATTCCGATCACTTGTTGGAGCTTGGTCCCCTTCTTCATACTGCCTGGACAACCAATCTAAGCAACAGAATTACTGTCTTTGGGCCAAAGGGTACAAGGGAATATCTGAACTATTTTTTTCAATCACTAAGTTTCGACATCAACCTAAGAATTAAAGATGAAGGGCGGCCGGATTTGCGAGAATTGGCCGAAATCAGAGAGTATACAGAAGGGCTGATCCTTAATGGATCCCCTAGGGTAACTGCACTCAAGGTTCCACATCCCCCCGTCGAGGAATGTTATGCTCTGAAAATGGAAAATAATGGTTGGAAGGTAACTTTTGGTGCGGATACAACCTTTTTCCCACCTCTGATGGATTTTGCCAGAGGGAGTGATATTCTGATTCATGAAGCGATGTTGGTAGGTGCTGTTGAGGAATTGATTAAGATAACCAATATGGCCAAAAGGCTGGAAGAGCATCTATTTGCCAGTCATACACCAGTTGCAGATGTAGGTCGAATTGCTCAAGGGGCAGAGGTCAAATTACTGATCTTGAATCATTTGGTACCCGTTGCCCTTGAGGGGATCAATGAAAAGAATTGGATAAACGAAATTACCAAAACATGGAAGGGAAAAACAATGATCGCACGGGATGGTCTGGAAATCAGGAGATATGAAAATTGAAACTAGCTTCATTAAATGACGGAAGCCTTGATGGTAAGCTGGTTTTAGTATCGAAGGATTTGCAAAAATTTGCTGATGCCTCCTGTATTTCTCCAACCTTACAAAGTGCCCTGGATGACTGGCAACGAATTATGCCCAAGTTGGATGTGCTGGCCAAAGAGCTGGAATCCGGTGATATTGGGCTGGAATTTGACCCGGGAAATGTATACTCTCCCTTGCCCAGATCATATCAATGGGCTGATGGATCAGCTTACTTAAATCACGTTGAGTTGGTGAGAAAAGCAAGAAACGCCAAAGTTCCTGATTCTTTCTTTGAAGATCCCCTGATGTATCAAGGTGGATCTGATAGTTTTTATACTCCCTATGGACCGATTGAATTGCTTGATGAAAGTTGGGGTATAGATTTGGAAGCCGAAGTGGCTGTAATTGTTGATAAAGTTCCGATGGGAATTACAACAGAAGAGGCACCCAACTATATCCGCTTGGTTATGTTGGTGAATGATGTCAGTTTAAGAAATCTGATTCCAGCAGAATTAGGCAAGGGATTTGGCTTTTTTCAGTCCAAACCTGCTACGGCATTTTCACCGGTGGCAGTAACACCTGATGAACTTGATTCATGGTCCAAGGGCACAATACACCTGCCCTTGTGTGTGGACATTAACAATCAACCCTTTGGAAGAGCCAATGTAGGTGTCGACATGACATTCAATTTTTTCCAGTTGATTTCCCACGCAGCAAAGACGAGAGAATTGGCTGCGGGTTCGATTATTGGTTCAGGCACTATTTCCAACAAACTGGATGGTGGTCCAGGTAAGCCGATATCGGAAGGTGGTGTGGGGTATTCCTGCATTTCCGAAATCAGAACCGTGGAAACCATCAAAGAAGGTAAACCCAGAACACCATTTTTGAAATTCGGTGATACTGTTGAGATCTGGATGAATGATATGCAAGGCCAATCAATTTTTGGTTCTATTAAGCAAACTGTTAAAAAATATGAGAGATAATCATGGCAAAACAATTCGCATCCCGAAGTGATCTGACCGAGAAGGCAACAAGTTTTACCGAAATCGGAAGGGGATTGTACGCTTTTACAGCTGAAGGAGATCCCAACTCCGGAGTTATTATTGGAGATGATTCAGTGATGGTGATTGAAGCCCAGGCAACACCCCGGCTGGCTTCCAAGGTAATTGAAGAAATTCAAAAGGTTACGGATAAACCAATATCCCACCTAGTCTTGACCCATTACCATGCAGTTAGGGTATTGGGAGCCTCAGCATTCAACGCCGGGCAGATTATAATGTCTGAAACAGCGAGAGGAATGGTTGTAGAGAGGGGGCAAGAGGATTGGGATAGTGAATTCAACAGATTCCCCAGACTCTTTGAAGGACATGAATCCATACCTGGTTTAACTTGGCCAACAACAACGTTCAATGGTAGAATGACTGTTTATCTTGGGGACAGAAAGGTGGAAATAATGCAATTTGGACGAGCTCACACTGCAGGTGATGCAGTTGTTTGGGTCCCCGATGAGCAGGTCATGTTCACTGGAGATATTGTGGAATATAAATCTGCGTGCTATTGTGGCGATGGCCATTTTGAGGATTGGCAAGATACCCTGGATGTTGTTGAAAGCTACCTGCCTGAAGCAATTGCACCAGGACGGGGAGATGCTTTGGTCGGAGCGGAAATGGTTACTGCTGGACTTGATGGAACCAGAGAGTTTTTGGATGCTACATACTCTCCTGTTGTACGAGTGGCATCCAGAAACGGATCGCTAAAAGAAGCTTGGGACGAGGTAAGGGCAAATTGTGATGATCGATTTAGTGATTATGCAATATATGAACACTGCTTGCCCTTTAACGTTGCCAGGGCTTATGACGAGGCCAGAGGAATTGATAACCCAAGAATATGGACCGCTGAACGAGACCTGGAAATGTGGAGCAAACTTCAAGGTTAAAACGATCAAAATTGTTAAGTAACATTTTAGTATATGCCTCATCAAGCCACGGAATATCCTTTTGTTCCTCCCTTGGGGCTTGAAAAGAAGGAGCCTTCCAAAAAAGTTGTTATTGTTGGCGCTGGACCAATAGGGTTGGCCATGGCCATTGAACTGGCCAACCATGACATCCCTTCAGTTGTTCTGGATGAAAGTAATAAGGTGTCAACAGGTTCAAGGGCAATATGCTGGTCAAAAAGATCGCTGGAAATATTTGATCGCTTGGGGATTGGTGACCAAGCCCTATCCAAGGGTGTTATGTGGAAAGTTGGCCGGACTTATCACCAAGACAGGGAGTTATTTAATTTTGATCTTCTTCCTGAAGAGGGACATAAATACCCAGCCTTTGTAAATCTACAGCAATATTACGTTGAAGAGTATTTGCTTGCTAGGGTCCAAACCTTGGATTTGATTGATTTGAGATTTTTAAACAAGGTTGTGGATATACAGAACAGTCCAGAAACGGTAAGAATTGATATAACCACTCCCCTTGGTGATTACAAACTGGAAACTGATTACTTGGTGGCTTGTGATGGGGTGAGATCAACCGTAAGAAAAAAGCTTGGGTTGGAATTTGTTGGTGAACTCTTTGAAGAAAGATTTTTGATTGCCGATATTGAAATGCAAGCAGAATTTCCTCCCGAACGAAGGTTTTGGTTTGAACCCATTTTTCATGAGGGACAGTCTGCATTACTACACAAACAGCCGGACAATATCTATAGGATTGATCTACAACTTGGATGGGATGCAGACCCTGAGAGGGAAAAATTGCCGAAAAATGTCATTCCACGTATCGAAAAGGTTGTAGGCACAAGTGATTTTAAAATTGATTGGGTATCGGTCTATACCTTCCAATGTCGCCGGCTGGAGAAATTTGTCCATGGTCGGGTTATCTTTGCTGGAGATTCTGCACATGTGGTTTCCCCATTTGGTGCCAGGGGTGGAAATGGTGGTCTTCAGGATATAGACAATCTGGGCTGGAAATTGGCAGCTATTATTAAAGGTCAATCACCGGAATCGTTCTTGGACACCTACAATACCGAGCGAGTATTTGGATCAGATGAGAATATTGCTCACTCAACGAGAACCACCAAGTTCATGACTCCCTCGGATGGCATCGAAAGAATGTTCAGGGACCAACTATTTAAATTGGCAAGAGTTGCAAGATTTGCCAGAAACTGGATAAATCCGGGAAGGCTATCGGTACCTGCTGTTTATCCGATGTTTAGTGACCCGGCACCAGAATTACCCATGATTTCAAGACCCGGTTCAGTTGCACCAGATGCTTTACTTGACGATGGGACATGGTTAATTCACCAGTTGGGTAAAAACGGTACGATTCTTGGAATAAACACTGATATTCCAGAGACAAAAGGATGCGATAGGGTAAATCTGCCAGCCAATGAATTTATCAAGACAAGGTATTTGGGCAAGCATGGCAAGGCGATTTACCTAATCCGACCAGACCAGGTAATTTGTGGCCGTTGGTTGGAGATTTCTTCAACTCTTTTACAAAATGAAATTAATCAAATCTGGGGATTGAGGTAAATGAACTTGAAGCCAAATATCCAGCCACAAAACAGTGTAGATGAAATTTACCAGAGCCTGTTGGTGGCTTTTGAAGATGTTGAGGAAACACAAAGATTGGAATTTGCCATTATGGTGGTTATTTCACTTTGTGATCAAATTGAAGACAGGGAAAGAATTGCCGAAATTCTAACCACTTGTCGTCTTGCCCTGGAGGAAGCAGATTGAAGGATAAATCTGCTTTACCAAATTTCGAACTTGAGGACTTTTATAAAATTGAGGGAAACAAGGTTGTTGTCGGAGTTGATGAAGCAGGAAGAGGGTGTATTGCGGGACCCGTAACAGCCGGTGCGGTAATGTTCAAGGGAGATTCCTTTCCCGCTGAGCTTGATGATTCGAAAAAGTTGACATCTCAGAAAAGAACTCAGATTTTTGAAGAGATCAGGGAGAGGGCACTTTTTTCCTTTGCTCATGTATCTGTTGAGGAAATAGAGAGAATAAATATTCTTCAGGCTTCCCTGAAAGCTATGGTCCTGGCGGTCGAATTACTTCCAATTCCACCAGACCTTGTCCTTGTGGATGGTAATTGGGTCCCACCAGGCCTCAATTGCAAAAGTGTAGCTGTTGTTAGGGGTGATCAGAAATCCCTTTCAATAGCGGCCGCTTCGGTCGTGGCCAAGGTAAATAGGGACAACCTTATGTGTCAATTAGCCAAGGAGGAACCGGCCTATGGTTGGGATACCAATAAAGGCTATGGTACAAAAAAGCATTTGCAGGCACTGGAAGAATTTGGTCCTTCAAGACATCACCGGAAGTCATTTCTACCCTTACGCAAACTATTTCAAGAGTAGGTCTATCCGATCCTGAAAATACAATCTAGACCACAAGGTTTGGATTAAATTTTCGTCAGAACTTGGCAGGGGTGGAGGGACTCGAACCCCCGACACCCGGTTTTGGAGACCGGTGCTCTACCGACTGAGCTACACCCCTTCACTCCAATGCGTAAAAATATGTATAAAATGACAACTTTTAAGGGGTAGTCTGACAAAGTTTCTGAAGTCGGTGTATTGATTTATGGGTCTTAGAGGTTCCTTATCCAAACAAAGACTGGTTTTTATTGTGGATGGTGTTTACTAACCTCAAACGAATAGCCCTTTCAGTTGTACAAAAAAGAATGTAATAATATCTCGGATTTGGAACATCTTCACCATATTTAATGAATGGAACCGAGTTATGAAAAGAAAGTCATTTTTCCTGATTACAGCAATTACTCTTCATTTGGGCGTTGTATTTCCTGCACACGCTGAAGGGGATCCAAAAAAGGGTGAAAGAGCTTTTGGGCAATGCAAGGCGTGCCATTCTGTTGTAGCTGGCCAGTCCACAAGGACAGGACCTAATTTGCTTGGTGTTTTGGGGCGTCAAGCCAGTAGCGCCGAATTCGATTATTCAGACAGTTTGGTTGAAGCTGGGGAGGCAGGTTTGATTTGGTCAAGTGAAAATTTGGATGCCTTTCTTACAGACCCAAGAAAATTCCTGGCAGAATTCCTGGACGTGAAAACAAGCCAGGTCAGAACCAAAAAAGCCATCAAGGTAGCACAAAGTTCCCGCCGTGATGATTTGATTGCCTATTTAAGTACGCTAACTGAATAGTTTGAGAGGTATCAGACCGAGCGAAGTCCGACCATAAATTGTTCGGAATTTGGAAGAGTATTCTGGTCTTGCAGATTGGTGTAGGAAATACCTCGATAACCAGAGTTCATCGTAGCTAGCTAGATTCCTGGCCAATGATTTTCCGAAAATTAACATTCAATACCTGGCTGGTGAATTGAAGTACTTATACATCTCCTTGAATAGCAGTTTCAGTGTATTCTGAAATCCACCAATTTACCGATTTGAATTGGGTCCTTGCTGATTTTTCCTTCGTATATTGGTACCTCCTTGATGTTTGGCCTGGAAATTTTTCCCTTTCTAAAGGTCTCGTTGAAATAATCTTCGAATCCTTCATTTTGGAAGTGAAGGGAGTTTATCCCAATAACACAAAAGGCTTCTGATTTTGTCAACCTCAAACAGTTTTCCAAAGCAGGGGGCCCTAAATGGCCCAAGGTAAAGGTTCCACAACTGACCAAGCCTCCATATTTGCCAAGGCGATGTTCAATGGATTTTGTGAGATCGGTTACCTGTAGATCCCGATAAATGTTTTTTTCTCTGGCTTTACAAATCATTTCCGGTGAAATATCAAAACCATCAATGGTCAAATTTCTGCAAGCTAAAGGCTCAGCCACAAGACCTGTCCCACATCCAAGATCAGCTATGGGCTGGTCTTTTGGAGTTGAAAAGTTCAGAAAATGCTGTCCAACAATTTGTGGATAGATATATTTGTGCTCAACTACAAACTCATCATCATATGAGTGGGCCATTTCGTCATAATATTTGACATGATCGGCCGGTTTGCCCAAATTATAGGCATCTCCAAGATCAAGTTTACGGTTCACAACACCATCGCTCCTTTTCTTCTAGGTCACTGGAAACGGTTACGAGAAAATATTTTTCCTTGGGAAGCCATAAGGTGCTTTCAACCCCTTACCCCCTCGTTTGCCAATCCATTTTTCAATTTCCTTTGCCTGCCGGGGATTTCCTTTGGGGTCTTTCCAGAACAATCCTTCTTCCAAATTAAAGGATTTTATATCTGACAAGCGAGATCTCTGAAAATTTTGTAAACGAACACCGGTTCCTTTTACCTGTACTGGAAGATCAGTCAGAGGAATTACCAGCATTTTCCTATTCTCCCCAACTATGGCGAGATGGTCACCATCTGCTGGAACACATGATTTTCCCAAATCTCCCTTTTTGAGATTCAAAATCTGTTTTCCCATCTTGGTCAAAGCCAGTACTTCGGTTTCATCGACTATAAAACCATATCCTTTCTCCGAAGCTACAACCAATTGTCGCTCAGGGTCATGGAATAACAATGCCTGGATTTCAATTTCATTGGGCAGATCCATCATCAATCGTATTGGTTCACCCAAACCTCTTCCTCCGGGTATAGATGATGCGGCCAAAGAATAAAACCTGCCATTGGAACCAAAAATGATCAATTTATCAGTTGATTGTCCATGGAGGGCAAATTTCAATGAATCACCATCCCTAAACTTGAAATCCTGTTCAAAGGGCACATGCCCCCTGAAAAGTCTAATCCAGCCCAGTTCAGAGCAGATGACGGTAACTGGCTCGCCTTCAATGACATCCTCCAACTCGAAATCAGTGGAATCTGACAGATCAGAAAACCCCGTTCTTCTTTTACAAGCTGGGTCTTTCATGAATATTCCTTTGATTTCCTTCAGTTCTTCTGTGATCTTGTTCTTTTGCAAATCTTCACTGTTGAGTAGATCGTCCAATTCACACCTTTCCCTGGTGAGTTTGGTTTGCTCATTTTGCAGTTCAATTTCCTCTAGTTTTCTAAGACTTCTCAACCGCATGTTCAAAATAGCTTCGGCTTGAACTTCAAGTAATTCAAATTCCTTGATCAATTGGTCCTTCGGCTTGTCCTCGTACCGAATTATTTCTATCACTCGATCAAGATTCAAAAAGGCTACGAGGTATCCTTCCAAAAGGGTGAGGCGGTGATCAATTTTGCTGATTCTGAAGCGAGTCCTTCTTTTGAGGATTACCAAACGATGGTTTAGGAAGGCCCTCAGTATTTCCCATGGATCACAGACCTTGGGCCGTTGCCCATCAATCAGTACGTTTAAATTCATGGAGAAACGAGATTCCATTTCAGTTAATTTGAATATCGCTTCCATCAGGGTTTCAGGTTCAATTTTACGGGTTTTCGGCTCAAGAACTATCCGGATTTCTTCCGTGGATTCATCTCTGACATCAGCAAGTAGCTGGGTCTTTTTGTTTTGAACCAGTTTGGCTAAACTCTCAATGAGTTTTGATTTCTGGACCTGATAAGGGATTTCTGAAACAATAATCTGCCATTGGTTACGTTCCAGGCGTTCAACTTCCCACTTTGCCCTTATCCTAATTTGCCCCTTACCAGCCAAATAGGCTTTTTCAATTTGATCCCTTGTACTTACTATAATTCCCCCGGTAGGAAAATCCGGTCCCGGAAGTTTTGACATTCGTGTTTTTATGGGAGGATCTGGGAATCGTATTAAATGTATACAGGTGTTGCAGAGCTCAATGATATTATGTGGGGGAACATTGGCAGCCATCCCAACGGCAATTCCCGTTGAACCATTGGCAAGAAGATTGGGAAAGGAGGAGGGTAATAGAACAGGTTCTTCCAGAGTGTCATCGTAGTTGGGGCGAAAATCGACAGAATCTTCATTTAAACCTACCAACAAGCTTTCCGCGAAGGTTGTCAATCTAGCTTCGGTATATCTTGAAGACGCAGGTTTATCACCATCAATATTGCCGAAATTTCCTTGCCCGTTGATCAGTGGATATCTGAGGTTGAAATCCTGTGCCATTCTTGCGAGTGCATCATAGATGGCCTGCTCCCCATGGGGGTGGTAATTGCCCATGACATCTCCGGAAATTTTGGCAGATTTCCGAAATCCACTGGTAGAACTCAATTTGAGTTCCTGCATGGCATATAGAATTCTTCTCTGAACAGGTTTCAAACCATCACGTGCATCTGGTAACGCCCTGTGCATGATTGTTGAAAGAGCATACTGGAGGTATCGCTCACTGATAGCCTCACTCAGGGGGATATCCTGGGAGGGGAACTGATCAAATAGGTTTTTTGCCATTAATGATACGATTCCTTAGGGTAACTCGTAATTCACATTTATTAGAAGCTGGTTTAGCTACACTTTATTGTAAATTACCCCTTAAACTATTTGAAGTAGTTTTACTTTGGAATGTAATTTTTACCGAATTTGATTGTGGATAAAGATACGAGGGTTAAGTTAAGAAATGCTCTCCTTGCAAATTAAACTATCGACACAAATTTATATCATAGGTTGGGAGAGGTGCGAACATTTTTGTGTTTTTTGATTTATTTTGCCCGAATTGCTAACAGGCAATATATAACAATCTTATTCTTGCACTATTAAATAACAGTTCACTCCAGGCAGAAGAATTATGAATCGGGTTAAATTCCAATGGTAGAAATCCCTGTAAATGGAAGTGTTCTAAATTGGGCTCGCAAAGATCGATGCTTGTCCTTGGATGAAGCTTCTGAACTCTTAAAAGTTCCATCTGAGAGGCTGACCAAACTTGAAAAAGGTGATGTAAAACCAAACCTCACTCTTCTGAAAAAAATGGCATCAAAGTACGATGTACCTCTTGCTAGCCTGCTCATGTCCAAACCACGTCCAAGGGAGCATCTCCTAGCAGTAATTGATCATAGGACATTCAAAGGTGCACCCCCTAGATTCTCTCATAAACTTCGAATCGCTATAGATAGTGCATTTGAAACAATTGAAGCACTTTACGATTTAAAAAACGCTGCTCCCGACCTTTTCTTTGACAGCACATTGATTCCTCAGATATCTACGTATGAAGATATCGAGTCTGTCGCCAATGCTGAGCGACATAGAATCGGTTTTACCGTACAAGAACAGATTGACCTCAAAACTCCTCGCGACGCATTTTGGGTTTTTCGTAATATTGTTGAAGCGCAAGGAGTGTTTGTTACAGTTGCTAACCTAGGTGATAGTGACAATTGCAGAGGTTTTGCCATTAATGACGATAATCAAATACCCTATATTTTTCTAAACAGCAATGAAAGTGCATTTGACCAGGATTACCCTGCACGTACTTTTGGTTTACTGCATGAATATTGTCACATTATGATGCGTCAAACTGTGCTGAGTGATCATGGACGCTCCAGCAAAATAGAGGCAGCATGCAACTCCTTTGCAGCCTTCTTTTTAATGCCACGCAAGGAATTCAACTTGAAGTGCAGGGAAATAGGGTTTCTAGGCCGACCATCTGAATCTGATGTTAAGACTCTTGCAAGAACTTTCCACTCTTCGTTAACCTCAGTTGCCTACCACTTGGAGAATACTGAAAATGCCCCATCGGGCTTCGGGAAAAAAGTTCATCAAAAGTTGACAAAGCAGAATATACGAAAACGATTTGGTAGGGTTCAGCACCATCAAAAACTAGTGAACCGTAATGGAGGGAATCTTATCAGAGTAATGTTGGGAGCTTTTGACCGTGGTTTACTAGACGAGATTGATGTTCACGATATAACAGATATCAAACCGAAATATTATGATCGTGTTCGCAGTGAAGTAGATTTAAGAGCGAAAGTGTATAGTGCCAGATAAATGTATCTATATTGTAGATACATCTAGTTGGCTGTTAGTTTCCAAACATTCGAAAAGCAACCGGATACTGTATTTACTGACAAATCTTTTGAATGAAGGAAGGTTAAAGTCCAGATCACAGGTGTTTGATGAATTGAATAGGGTTGAACCCCTCGTTAGTTCGTGGCTGACGATAAACAAAGGGGAAATTATTGAGAATCAAAAGACTGATTTAGACTACATTAGATGTGTCAATGAAATCTCAGATGCCTTTCCATCTATGGTAGGTGTGAGAAAAAATAAGGAAAAGGCTGACCCTCATGTTATTGCACTGGCTCTGAGTGGAGTACTGGATGTTCCAGTATGTATAGTTGTATGTGAAGAAACAACTGCAAAACGCCCAAACCGTAAAATCCCAACTGCCTGTCAGGCTTTTGGTATTAAGGCATTTGGAATAATGGAAATGTTAAGAAGTGAAATTCCAAATGAAGAGTGGGGGTAAGATAGACCCCCACCTCCAATTGAGTTGGACTATGGAAAGCCGTTCTTTAATAGAACAAAATCCCTATAATTTTGTGTCTTCTAAAATTAACCGTCATAGTCAATTTCGTTGGCAATTTGAAGAGCCTGTTCGCGGAAGGCACCAATCTTATCAAGGTTTATATCATCCGGTTCAAAGGTTCCCCAACTTTTTACAACCGGGGAAATGTCTACATCCGGGCGGACCGGATATTCATGGTTAACCTCGGCATAAATCTTTTGGGCTTCCTGTGATGACAAAAACTCCATCAACTTCAATGCATTGTCCCTGTTGGGAGAATGCTTGGCTAGTGCCATCCCGGAGACATTCACGTGTGTTCCACCATTCTCAAAACGGGGGAAAATAATGCGAACGGCATCAGCCCAGGCCTTTTGTTCATCATTGGATAACATTAGGCCCATATAATAGGTGTTTCCTAGCGAGATATCGCATTCTCCAGCCCAAATGGCTTTTACCTGGGCACGGTCGTTCCCTTGTGGCTTGCGAGCAAGATTACCCTTGATGCCTTGCAACCATGCCTTGGCATTATCCATCCCGTGGTGAGCGATAACGGAAGAAGTGAGGGCAAGATTGTAAGCATGGGTTCCAGATCTGGTACAAATCCTATCATTCCACTCTGGATTAGCCAATTCCTCGTAGGTCAAAGCCGTTTCCGGGACCCTTTCCTTAGAAGCATAAACAATCCTTGCCCGAAGTGTCAGGGCAAACCATTTGTTTTCAGGATCCCTGAAATTTGCAGGAATATTCTGTTCCAGAGTATTTGATTCAACTTGCTGGGTGACCCCGGCATTAACCAGATTCTGCAGTCGAGAAATATCTGTAGTTAGAATAACATCTGCTGGTGATCTTTCTCCCTCCAGTTCCAGTCTGGCAATCATACCCTTGTTCAAGAATATGGTGTTGGTTTCTATAGAAGTTTGTTTCGTAAATTCATCTAGTAATGGCTGAATTAATTCCGGCTGTCTGTAGGAGTAGATGTTGACTTCATCGGCTTGGGTTACCTGGAACCCCAATGTAGTTATTATCACACTCCATGTGATCACGCTTATATTTTGTAAAATTCTCATACTATTTTCCTTTTCCGAGTAATTTAGTCGGAATTAGATTTATGATGTAATTTTACCTTGTCAAGAAAAAATTAAAAAATTAGGAAAGGTGTTTACAGATGCTGAGACAAATCCGACGTTCCGGTTTCTGAGATTATCCTACTGGGTTGGAGTACACCGGGTTATTGAATTTTATCAAGTTTTTCGATCAACTCAGGTACCGCCTGGAACAGATCAGCTACCACGCCATAATCGGCAACCTGAAATATCGGGGCATCCTCATCCTTGTTAATGGCAACAATGATTTTTGAATCTTTCATACCGGCAAGATGCTGAATCGCTCCCGAAATCCCAACTGCAATATAAAGATTAGGCGCAACTACCTTTCCTGTCTGACCAACTTGCCAATCATTTGGAGCATATCCTGAATCAACAGCTGCTCTTGAAGCTCCAACCGCGGCTCCAAGCTTATCGGCCAGTTTGGAGATTAATTCAAAATCTTCAACCGAACCAACTCCACGACCACCGGAAACGACAATTCCAGCAGAAGTGAGTTCAGGTCTATCAGAGGAAGCCACACGATCTTCAACCCATTCGCTGATATTGTTTTCAACATCTTGGTGCAGCTCCTCAATTGGGGCAGAATTACCTTCTTCTGAAGCCTGGAAGGCGGCAGTTCGGATAGTGATTACTTTCTTCGTATCCCGGGATTTAACTGTCTGGACAGCATTCCCGGCATAAATCGGTCGCTCGAATGTGTCATCAGAAACTATACCGGAAATATCCGAGATCATCATGCAGTCAAGTAAAGCGGCTGCCCTGGGCAGAATGTTCTGCGCATAGGTAGAGGCCGGACCTACAATATGATCATAATCGTCCGACAGGTTGACAATCAAGTCAGCCAAGGGTTCTGCAAGACCATTTCCAAAAGTGGATTTTTCGACCTTGATTACCTTGGAGACACCTTGCAAACGGCTGGCCTGTTCTGCTGCAGGGGAACAGGATTCTGAAGCACATAACACGGTAATTTCTCCCAGTTCCTGAGCTGCTGTAAGAGTTTTTGCCGTAAGGTCCTGAGCAAGGTCCGAACCGTTCAATTCAGCCAACAGTAATACTGCCATTTAGATTACCTCCGCTTCATTTTGTAACTTATCAATCAAATCTCCAACCGAAGAAAGGATTTCACCAGCTTTCCTGGTTGGTGGTTCAACCGTTTTGACTATTTCCAGTCGATTGCTGATATCTACACCATAATCTTCCGGTGTTTTGGTCTCAAAAGGTTTTCTCTTGGCCTTTTGAATATTTGGAAGGGAAGGATATCTGGGTTCATTCATTCTCAGGTCAACAGTAACGATCCCTGGCAGTTGCATTTTTACGACCTGTAAACCTCCATCTACTTCGCGTACTGCAACAGCTTCATTTCCCTCTACTGTGAGCTCCGAAGAAAAAGTTGCCTGAGGATAACCAAGGAGTGCTGCGAGCATTTGTCCCGTAGCATTCATATCATTGTCTATCGCCTGTTTCCCCATTAAGACCAATCCTGGTTTTTCTTCTTCAACAACTGCTTTCAGAAGTTTAGCTACAGCCAAGGGTTCAATATCTATATGAGGATCATCGGCAGCGTGGATCAATATGGCCCGGTCTGCTCCCACGGCCAATGCCGATCGAAGAATTTGCTGAGCTTTGGGTACACCAATGGATACAGCAATTACCTCTTCTGCCTTACCAGCTTCTCTAAGGCGTATCGCTTCTTCCACAGCTATTTCATCAAATGGATTCATGGACATCTTGACATTGGCCAGATCAACTCCCGAACCATCAGTCTGTACCCGAACCTTGACATTGTAATCAATCACTCTTTTGACAGGAACAAGAACCTTCATTTACAATCCTTTCAAAAAGGGAATCCTCAATTCATATCTCTTAAAGATTCCCAATTATGCAAAAAATTCAGATTTTACAGATTATGGTGCTAATTTTTTCTACTTGCACCTGGAATCCATAAAATATCATCCTTGCCATAGTTATTGGATACTCTTGCCATTACAAAAAACCAGTCCGAAAGCCGATTGAGGTATTTTATGGCGCTGGAATTAACAGCTTCGTTTTCAGCCAAACCGACTGCCAACCGTTCAGCTCTCCTTGCAACTGTTCGACACTGGTGGAGATAGGCTGCAATGAGGGTACCTCCAGGAAGTATGAAACTTCTTAAAGGGGTCAAAGCCTTATTAACTTCATCTATTTCCTTCTCCAAACGATCCACTTGGTTTTCCACTATTCTTAGAGGGGGATATTCGGTATTCCTGGACGTGGATTCGGGTACACACAAATCTGCTCCCAAATCAAACAAATCATTTTGAATTATCTGCAACATTTCCTTGAGAGATCCCTCAGCATGACATACAGCCAAACCAACGATGGAATTCAACTCATCAATTGCTCCATATGCCTCAACCCTTATTGATGTCTTGGAAACTCTTGACCCATCCCCCAGAGCTGTTTCACCCTTGTCTCCTGTTTTGGTATAGATTTTGTTAATTACGACCATATGTTCCTCAATCGCCATCCAACATTACAAATAGGATAATTAAAATCACTGCTACGGCTTGGGACAACACTCGCAAACGCATCAATTTATTCCCGTGTTTGCGGTTGAATTCTGTATCTGCCGCAAATCCGATTATTCCTACCAATAGTACTATGAGTACAAACAATAGGGCTGCACCAATAATTATGCCCTTCACGTTATCCTCTACAATTGTTTGGCCAAGATTTTATCAACCGCACTCGTCGGAAGAACCCGTTTCAAAAATGCCATAAAATGTGTTGGGACGGTTACTCGGTATTTTGCTTTTGGCCGTTTTGCTTCCAGGGCATGAATAAGAACCTTGGTAACTGCTGAGGCTGGTAATTCAAAAGCATCCTTTTTTCCGTTATCTTCATACAATCTTGGAATAAGGCGTGTCTGATAATCCTCAACTAATGGTGAAGATTCCCAATCAATCCATTTTTCAAAATGCTTGCGGGTATTGATCCGGATCCTAGTGGCAATCGGCCCAGGTTGAATAAGAGATAAATGAATATCGGTATTTATAAGTTCAATTCTAAGGGTCTCAGTCAAGCCCTCCAGTGCAAATTTGGTGGAATTATATGCTCCTCGCCATGGTAATCCGGTAAAGCCCAGAATTGAAGAATTTTGAACGATTCTTCCATATCCCTGCTTTCTCATAATCGGTATAACGAGTTTGGTCAGTTCATGATAACCAAAAAAGTTGACTTCAAAAATATCCCTCAGTGCTTCAACCGGAATATCTTCAACTGCTGCCATCAGACCATGGGCACCATTATTGAATAATCCGTAAAGTGAACCGCCAGTTCTGATCATTGCTTCATCAAAACCCTCCTTAATACTTTCAGGCTTAGAATAATCCAAAACAAAACTCTCGAGACCCAAATCCTGTAACCGATCACAGTCTTTTTCCTGCCGACAGGTTGCGAGAACTCTCCAACCCCTCTTGGAAAGAGTCACGGCACCATCGTATCCGATCCCAGAAGAACATCCTGTAATTAGTACGGTTCTTTTTCCCATAAATACTTATCCTGGATTCATAAATTTTACTTTGATACCAGTTACAGTTCACAAATTAGATAAAACCGTGTAATTTTATCTACAGTATTGAGTAATAAACTGCTATTAGACAAATGTAGGAAGTACAAAGGCAGTTTTTTAGCATGAGTAAACGGTATTCATAATGAAAAATTCTTAAATATTTCACAATTTTGAGGGTCCAAAGAACTTAAAATTTCGATTTTCAGCAATTTGCTTCAAATAATCAACGTAATACTTAAACCAAGTTGACATAGAGTATCAGGAAAATACCTTAAGACTACAGTGGTTTGGTAAAAAACAGGAAAATTATGAAAATCAATAAAATCGGAGTTGTCGGTGCTGGACAAATGGGAAACGGCATAGCCCATGTCTTTGCTTTGGCAGGGTACCAGGTCTTGCTCCACGATTCTTCTTTCGAAGCTGCTTTTACCGGCTTTCAAAGTATCGAAAAGAATATGAACAAGCTTATTGACCTGGAAAAGCTAACCATTGGTGAGAAGAAGGAAGCGCTTGGTAGAATAAGTATCAAAAGAAGGCTTCCAGAACTTGGCCAATCTGACTTAATCATTGAATGTGCTGTTGAGAATGAAGAAGTAAAGAACAGTATCTTTGAGGAACTCCAAAATTATCTGGAAGACGATACGCTACTGACAACCAATACCTCATCCATTTCTATTACCCGCTTGGGTGCCAAAACTGACAGACCCGAAAGGTTTATGGGATTTCATTTCATGAATCCGGTTCCCCAGATGAAACTGGTGGAGTTGGTACGGGGAATCGCAACGGGAGACATGATCTACGAAGAATTGAAGAAGGTGGTAAAAACCTTGGGTAAGACCCATACCTCTTCGGAAGATTTTCCTGGGTTTATCGTAAACCGGATACTCATGCCCATGATTAATGAAGCCATCTATGCCCTGTATGAGGGAGTAGGGAATGTTGAATCAATTGATAAATCCATGAAATTGGGGGCTAACCACCCCATGGGACCTTTGGAACTTGCTGACTTTATCGGATTGGATACTTGCCAGTCAATAATGGAAGTGCTTCACAATGGGCTGGGTGATACAAAATACCTACCGTGTCCATTGCTGAAAAAATATGTGGAAGCGAAATGGTTGGGCAAGAAAAAGATGCGGGGCTTCTATGACTATCACTTTGATCCCAAACAACCAACCCGTTAAAATTTGGTCTCGCTTTAAAATTCTGACCAAGAGACCGAAATTGTTGTTCACAGAATGTTATAGGCAATTTGCTTACTCCCTCGACAAGGAAATTCGATCTGGACTGTCGAATTCACCCAAAGTTATAAGCCAATTCAGAACTTAATTCCCCCAATTAGCGCTTTGCATTTCGTTTAATCTTGATACAGCCCGATTAAACTCAAAGGATTCGCTCCCTTCAATATATAGGTTTTCCGGGCTGGAAGCCGCTGATACAAATAATTTAATTTTGTTCTCATAAAGCGTGTCAACCAACATGACAAAGCGCTTGGCTTCATTGTAATTTAATCGGGACAAAAGTGGGACATCCTCCAGTATCAATACTTTAATATTGTTGGCAATTGCCAAGAAATCCGGTGGGCCCAGTGGTTGACCGCATAACTCCCAGAAACGGGTTCTGAGGGCACCATTTGAGAATTGTTGGAAGAAAATCTCTCTACCTTTGAATTCAATCTTCAATTGCTCTGAATGCCCCCCTGATAATTCGTTCCAAATTACATTCAATTCCTTGCTGGCAAAATCATTGGCAGGATAAAAGTATGATTGCTTTCCACTTAACTTGTTCTTTCTGTGGTCCAGCTGCCCTCCAAATTGAATTACATTCAAGTTGGATTTAAATACCTCAATATAGGGTTCTATCAGATGACGGTTAAGCCCATCCTTATAAAGTTCTGAAGGATGTCTGTTGGAAGTAGTAAACAGGATTGTTCCTTTGGTGAATAGATTTTCCAACAATCTCCCAACGATCACCCCATCGGGTACGTTGTCTATCTGAAACTCATCAAGACAAAGGAATTTTGTGTTTTTCACCAAAATGTCACTAAGGGGTGGTATGACATCCTCAACCTCATTTTGTCTGATTTCCCTGAGTTTCTCATGAATTTCCTGAATGAAGGTTAGAAAATGTAGCCGCCTTTTTTGTACAATTGGGATGTTGTCAAAAAATAAATCCATAAGCATGGATTTTCCCCTTCCAACGCTTCCCCAAAGGTACAACCCTCTATTGAGGGATCTTTTTTTTCCGAAAAACCTACCAATAATGCCAGAAGAGGATTCGGGTTCAAGCAATGTTTTCTCAAGATCTTCCAAATCACCAATTACATCGGCTTGTGCCGGGTCGTGATCTAGCAAACCTCCCTTGATTAGATCTTGGTATACATTTCGGATTGTATTAGCCACTTTAGAAATTATTCAAATGGTTTTTAATACTGACTGCATGGGGTACTAACGACTTACATTTCGAACATGAGCGGCCTCTTCGTCTCCCGGTTGCTTTTGAACAATTAGCACAATGTTGCCAAATTGAGGCCTTTAATTTTAATCTGATTTGAGTTTAGACAGGTTTCGCAATTTGATTTTAGCCTCAAATCTTACTCTTAATTTAGTCGAGATAAATACGAGTTAAACATTTTGTCCCCTGTAGAACACAACCTTAAAATAATCCTCCGTTGCCAGGAACTCTGGTTCAGTTCCATTGTATTCGTTAACGAGAGGAATGATTTTATTTCTAACCCCCATACCTCGGGCATCAACATACCCGTAATCTCGAAGAACATCAACAATCAACTGATTTCGGGCCAACCGTTGACCTGCAATCATTTTTTCAATTGTCATTGAATTTGGCAAGGCACCAGGACTAATGATTTCGAGGCGATTTGAATAACTTACAACCTCAATCTCTTCATTTCTTGTCCAATCTCTGTGAGCAACTGCATTAACCAATGCCTCCCGAATAGCTGGTATTGGATAAAACCAATGACGTTCTCGACTAGTGAAGAGTCAATTTCCTTAGATTCTTCTGATACAAAAGGCCGCATTACTTCAATAATGTTTTCAAAAAGGCCTCTTTCCATAATAGTAATTACACCTCTTGGTGAGAGATCACTTAAAGCAACCAAGGGGTCATCAATTATTCTATCATCAAGGGCACCATAATCCTTTTTCAGATCCGGGAATGCCATCCATCTGACACCGGCCTGACGTTGAAACCGCCTTGGAGAATGTCCAAAAAGAACAAGTCCGGCGATAGTACAAGCTTGGGTTTTGTTTTCCAATTCACACATAAAACCCAACTGTTGAAGTCGTTTGTACCACTCAATATCATCTCTTGGTACTTCTGCATCACCCATTACCGAGGTGAGATATCCTTTCAAGCGGTCATGACTGAGGTCAAAAAATCCACTTCCCGATACTGGTAGAAGTTCCGGGTGTAACAATCCCCATTGGTAAAGCCTCATTTGTTGCTCGCGCTTTGCCAATCTTGACGAGCTTCCAATCCTAATATAAATGCTTTCACGATGATGTGAGCGTACAACATACGGTTTTGTAGTACCTTGACTCACGGTAATCACCGCCACACGCTTATCTCCCTCCAAGGGAATCTCTTCATAAAATGGGATAATTGAGGGGTGTATTTTCTCAAAGACAGTGTCATAAACCCATTTCTCCAGATTGTTGCTTTGAATACCGCTGACGGTTCCATCATCTTCTACACCAAGCAATATACGCCCCCTTGAAAATTAGCGAGGGCAACGACCTCCTTTGCTAATTGTTCTGGACGAATATCATCACGTTTGAATTCTAGGCCTGAATTCTCACCCATTAATATCAATTCTAGAAGTTCGTTTTTGTTCATTTCAGCAGTTCCGATTTCCTATTTGCATTTGGTTAACTAGACTACCTTCCCATGACTAACCTTTGATTATGAGAATGTTATGGCTTTCATGACAATTAATTTCCCAAACCTGCACCTATTTCAGGGTATAAACTCCCACCGATTATACCTCTTTATGAGGTGATTTGAGATTAATCAAGCAGATTAAACGATGTTCAACCAAGTTAAACTAAATCGTCAATTGCCGTTCACTTCATCTCCCAAAGCCAACGTTCTTGCACGCAACCAACTCATTAATTCTTCTGTGGTTCCCTTGAAGTTGTCAATTTCCTCACGTTCAATCACATCCCCGATGATTGGATTCTGGGGTTTCTTCATTGAGTGTGCAATCTCGTGTAATAGAAGGGATTGACGAAGTGTAGGTGAAATCAAATTGGCCCAATGATACCATCGGCTGTTTTCCCCTGGGAAAAAAACCGGGACAATCCGAGCATTGCTTCGCCGAATCAATTTCGCTGTAAAGGGATTCCAAGAAGCCTCGAGCGAAGGGGCAAACCAGCTGGGTGCAGAAGCCACTTGCCCGGCAGGAAAGAGAACAACGACACCTCCGGTGGCCAAGTGATCCATTGCTGTTTTTCTCATGGCTATGTTTTGTTTGACTGAATCCTCAACATGAGGAAAGGCAACTGGAAGAAGGTTATCCTGAATCTCGGGGATAGTGTTGAGTAATTCCCTGGTAAGAATTTTAAAATCACTCCTTATTCGTTCACAGAACTCAGCAAGAATAAGCCCATCAACCAACCCATGCGGATGATTGGCAACCATGATTATCGGCCCTGTCTTGGGAATTTTTTCAATCTGTTCCCTTGGAGTAAGAAGTTCAATTTGCAATAATTCCAGGGCCTTACTGAAAAAGGTCTGGTTGGGAAACCGACCTGTACTTTCATAGATCCTGATCAGTTTAATCAGGGTCAATTTACCGGTGAACCATTCAATAACCCTGATTATGGCACCCCGGTAAGAACCAGGAAATGTGTTTCCATAAGATAATTGTTTGCTTTTATAGGGCTGATAATCCGGATCATCAGTAAAGGGCTTCTCATAACCTTCGGGGAATCCGGTTAGATCAGATATTATTACTGAGGAATCCCCCTGTCGATCATGATTCTTCATAAAACTTTTCCGAAACCAAAGCTTCCAAGGCCAACTTCAGTTCCTCTTCATCATCCCCAAAGATTTCCAGAGAAATGATTGAGCCTTTGGAAGCGGCCAAAGTTAATAATCCCATTATCGAGTCACCTGCAACCGTCAAGCCATCATAGGAAACCTCAACCCCTGATCTATGTTTTTCAACAGTTTCTACAAATTTTGCTGAGGCCCTGGCATGAAGCCCCTTTTCATTGATTATTTCGAGGTCGAATTTAATGGCCATTGTTCACCTTTCCTCATAAATTCTGATATGCTGACGGCCAGCTTCGAAAGCAAGCTTCGTAGCTTCCGAAAGACTTTTGTTTCTTGATTTAACCAGCTTTATCAACATTGGGAGGTTGACCCCTGTCAGAATTGTTCCTGGAGTTTTTCGACAGGCACAAACGGATAAATTGGATGGTGAACTGCCATAAATGTCGGTTAAAATAACAACCCCTTCGCCTTGATCCACCTCACAAATGGCGGTACAAATCTCGGCTTCTTTTTCATTCCGGTTATAACCATCATCCATGGTTATGGCGGTCAAATTTTGCTGTTTCCCCAAAATCTGTTCTAGACAGTCACAAAGTTCAATCGCAAAATTACCATTTGCAACTATCACGATACCTATCACTTGGTACAACCCTCTTTATTTTCTTCAAGGGGAACTTGTGACATACAATTTACATTAGCCATTAACTTCAGAGTATACCATGGAAGTTTAAAAATCATCCTTAAGATTTGGGTTATATTCTAGTGAATCCGTTTTCCAGCAAACAAAACATATAATGTCTTGGCAATGAATTTGTTGCCTTTAGCATAAATACAAGGGAGTTTGTTATTTAATAATTCAAATGTTCTAAAGGGAGGTAGGCGTTCTGTTTCCTTTTCAGAAAGGTTAACAACGGTGGAAAGTTTGACACGCTCTTGCCAGGGCACTTTCAGAATCCCCACATTTCTGGCCTCAATCAATCCTGCATTACTATCCAGAGGTCCCAGATACAAACCATCAGGCTCATTCATTACGATGGTTTGATCATCAGCAATCAGTGTTGCACCAAGGGATATCATTTCCATGGCCAGAGTACTTTTTCCGGAACCTGAGGGACCGACAATAAGAACTCCTTTATCCTTAAGGGCAATCGCTGAAGCATTCAGGATTAGTTCCTTGTCATCAGCTTCTTCCATTCAATTAATAACTGGAAGTTTGGTCTTCTTCTGCTTCACTATTTTCAATGATATCCAATCCTTGCCGAACCTCGGTTATGTTTTGTTTGGCTGCACCGGAAAGCAACCTGACATCACTGAGAAGGGTTACCAGATCAAACCCCCATTTAATGGCCTTTATTGCATACTCAGATGAACCGGTGTGAATGCCAGCGATAATACCTTCATCCTTGCAGGCAAACATAATATTCTTGATGCACTCGACCATTTCCGGTTCATTTCGGTCCAAACCTGGGGGTAAAGAACCTTTGGTAACGCCCAGAGTTAGGTCTGCCGGGCCGATGTAAACACCATCAAGTCCAGGAGTGGTTACAATTTCCCGGAGGTTGGAGTAGGCTTCACCGGTCTCAATCATTGCAAAGCATGTTACATTTTCATTAGCTTCCTTGTAATAATTTTCTCCTGCTCCGTATAATGCTCTGGTAGGACCAAAACTTCGTGATCCTGAAGGCGGGTAACGTACATACGATACGAGTTCTTCAGCTTGGGTACGATTATTTATCATCGGGCAAATGATACCGTAAGCACCTGCATCCAGGGACTTCATAATTATTCCTGGTTCCAACCAGGGAACCCTTGCCATCGGAGTGGTATTACTAGCCCTCATGGTTTGGAACATCCTCACGGCATCAGTATAATCTATCACGCCATGCTGCATATCAACCGTAATACTGTCATATCCCTGGGCAGCAAGAATTTCGGATACAAATGGATTGGCTATAGAACACCAAGCATTCAATATGGGTCTTTTTTCATTAAAGCCCTTTTTTACTCTATTCTTTATCATCAACCTTCCAGTTCTTAATAATTGGGAATCTTGTTAAAAAAATTATAACTTAGGGCCGTTATGAAATAAGCCGATTTTGATACTAGATTTTGAAAGAGGATTTTCAAGTTAATACCGCAGTCTGTTTGTATTTAGAACCATTAAGACATGGGAGGTTTTCAACAATGGAATTGAGGATATCAAAATTTAACCTGTTATTGTTTTCCGGGCTTCAAGGGTAGGGATCTCATGGTGATTACAATCCCAGCACCCATTATCAGTGCGATACCGAACATTCCAATACCATCAGGGATTTGGGACCAAATAATCCAACCCCAAAAGCCAGCAAAGATCAAAAAACTGTACTCAAAAATTGCTACAAAGGTAGGCTCTGCAACCTGGTAACCTTTGATTAGTCCAGCAACGGCAATGAGTGAACCTGATGCTTGAATCACTGTCCAGAACAGAAATTCGGAAGTAATGGGTTGCCAACCGGTCAGAAAAAATGGTGCCAATGCAATGGTTTCAGGAGACAGATCCAGGTAGGTTAGGAATACAGAACCTACAAATCCAAAAATACCAATCATGGCAAAAAAGCCAAATAACAGCACTGAGGTTTTCTCGTCGGCACAATAGTGTCGAGTAAGGATTTGCCCCATGGCGTATAGGGACCCAGCCATCAAGGGAAAAAATGTAAGTACGCTTAAATTACCAAAATCTGGTTTTAGGACCAACAAAGCGCCTGCAAATCCAAACCCTACACATAATATCCTGAGAAATCCAATCCTGGTTCTAAAGAATAGAACGGAGAACCCCAGAATAAATATGGGTGAACTGAATAGACCGGCACCAGCTTCTGCGATCGGCAAAAGAGCAAGAGAACCAAAGTAAAGGATCATTGAGGATGCGATAAAAACGGAGCGAATAAAAACAATCCCGGGTCTTTGAGGCCAGATGCTATGTCCCTTGTAGGCACAAAAAATGATAATTGCGATTGAACCGATTGTTGATCTCAGGAAATGAAACTGCCAAACACTAGCTTCCAATGCAATAAATCGTACAAAATTATCAATCAGACCGATAATAAACATGGAAGAGACAATGTAGAGTCCTCCCAACAGAGTGTTAGGAATCTTTGTTAGAAATTTGGAAATCAATTGTTGTACCTGGCTTTAATTTCAGATTTGGTTAACTCAGTCTTCAAGCCTTCCGAAATCATCTTCGTACCTGATTATATCATCTTCACCCAGATAGCTCCCACACTGGACCTCTATGACCTCCAATTCTTCAGTTCCCGGGTTTCCCAGCCTGTGTTTGCTTCCCAGCGGAATATATGTTGACTGATTTGGTTCAAGAGTGAGGGTCTCGTCATCACAGACAATTTTTGCAATACCTCTCACAACAGTCCAGTGTTCTGAACGATATCTATGGGCTTGAAGGGAGAGTTTTGCCTTGGGGTTGACCATTAGGGATTTTACCTGAAAACCCTCGCCCTGGCGAATACTCTCATAAGATCCCCATGGCCTGAAAACACGTTTATGTTCGATCAACTCATTACGGTTATTGGATTTTAATTCTGCAATGACCTGTTTTCCTTTCTCCAGTTTATCAAGGGTAGAAACCAACACAGCATCTGATGTTTCAATAACCACAGATTCCTTCACGCCAACCGTAACCACCAGACGGCTATTAGATTTTACAATGTTTCCAGATGAGCTTATGGATATTACATCTCCTGTAAGGGAATTGTTATTTTCATCAAGTTTAGAAACGGAATGTATACGCTCCCAGCTACCAAGGTCAGTCCAGGAGGAATTCACTTTAATAACAACTCCATTCACAGTGTTTTCCAAAAAACCTCTTTCAAAGGATTTTGACGATATGGTTTCAAATGGAGTTCCGGGGATAAAGTAGGGAGGATCAGTTTCAGCTGACTTGCTTGCCAATTGCAACGTTGCATGAAGCTTTTGGTCATGGTTTTCAAGTTCTTCCAGAAAGGCGGAGGGTTTCATCAAATAAATACCAAGGTTCCACAGAGATTTATCCCATTCGAGCGTAGCATTCTCACCCGTTGTTTCTGGCTTGGTTTGAAACTGTTCCAGTTCGAATACATCCGGTTCCAATTGCTTGCCCATTTGGGCATACCCATAATCTTCCACATAGGTTTCGGGAGGTACTCCAAAGGTGACAATCTTGTGCTTGTCAGCCCATGAGACTCCTGAAATAACCGAAAGGTTAATGGCTTCAAGATTGCTGAAATAGCCATCAGTTGGAAGTAACACCAGGATAGGGTCACCCTGCAATTCCAAAGCTTGAAAAGCAGCCATAGCAAGTGGAGGTAAAGAATTTTTGGGGGATTTCTCAACAATTATCATTTTTGGATCAATACCAAGCTTGTTGCATTGTTCTTTGGCAAAAAACCTGTATTCATCAAGACACAGGATGATGGGATCAAGGATCTCCAGGCCAACGTTCCTCAAGCCAGTGACATGATCTATGGTTTCCTGAAACATGGATTTTCTTCCCATTATTGGAAGAAATTGCTTGGGAAGTTTTTGTCTGGAAAGAGGCCATAGCCTTGTCCCCCATCCACCCGCTAAAATAACAGGCAACACTTGGGAATTATTGTTAGCCATTACAGTGTAATCATTCAAAAATTGATATTAATACGGAACTCTATGCTTGACATACAAAATTAGGGTTCAAAACCATGAATTACCAAATTAAAAATCTAAATCCCTAATATTTGATTTTACCAATTAAAAAAACCAAAAAGCAGGATTAGAGAAAACCGTTCAATTTTAGCATTCCCCTTAGGTTTGGAGGTTAGCGTGAAATATGCTCCGATTACTGATCGGCTTATGAAACTTGGGTCTGATAAATGGAAACTCCATTTTCATACAAGAAAATTAAAACAACTTGGTAAACCTGTTATCGAATTAACCATAGGTGAACCTGATTTGCCTCCCGACAAGGAAGTTCTTGATGCCCTTGTTTCTTCCCTCAACGCTGGCCGAACTAAATATTCCTATGGCCGGGGGGAGCCAAATACCCTTAAGGCCATAGCAGATAAATACACCAAAACAAGGGGATATCCGGTTGACGAAGAAAATGTAATTTATTTTCCCGGAACCCAAACGGCCATTTTTGCTACCCTTCTGGGATTGGTTGATCAGAATGATTCCATATTGGTGGGAGATCCCTACTATGCCACCTATGAAGGGCTGATTGCTTCCACTGGGGCAAGGAGGATTTCTGTTCCCCTAAAAAAGGAACACGGTTTCCGTATGCAGGCTTTCGATCTTGAGAAAGAAATTTGTGAAGACTCCCGGTTGCTCCTCCTCAATAACCCCAATAATCCAACGGGTTCTGTTCTTACCAGGAAAGAAGTGCAGGAAATTTGCCGAGTTTGTGAAAAACATGACCTGTGGATTTTGGCTGATGAGGTATATGACAACCTGGTATATGAGGGCGAATTCTATTCACCCTTGATGGAGGAAAATTATCGTGATAGGGTAATAAGCGTGGCCTCCGTCTCCAAAACCTATGGGGTACCTGGTTTCAGAAGCGGATGGGCTGTTGGTCCCAAGGAATTTTGTAGTCGTCTGGTATCCGTTGCAGAAACAATGCTTTTTGGCGGAGTACCCTTTATTGCTGATGCAACTGCTTTTGCCCTTAATTCTTCCAGCGATTTCGTCGATCGGATGGGAAAATCATACTCCCGTAGAGCAAAATTGATTGTCGATGCACTTTCTCCATCCAACAAGATAATTCCCTTTTCCCCAAAGGCTGGCATGTTTCTGCTTATTGATGTTACAGGAACGGGGATGAACGGGGAAGAGTTTGCCTGGAATCTTCTGGAAGACAAACAAGTAGCGGTGATGCCTGGTAATTCCTTTGGAAACAATGCCGCCTCAATGGTTCGAGTAAGTTTGACTGTAGAAGATGAGTTGCTGGCAGAAGCATGCAAGAGAATAAGATCATTTGTTAACAATTAGGATTCTTGATTCATGGGAAATAATTCAAACACTCGGGAAAAAACCCCATTAGGCAAGGTCCTGATAACCTGTCTGGAAGAATTGGGAGTTGAATTGGTCTTTGGTATACCCGGTGTTCATACTGTTGAATTGTACAGGTATCTGAGCAACTCTACTATTCATCATATCACTCCAAGGCATGAACAAGGTGCAGGCTTTATGGCAGATGGTTACGCAAGGGTTTCAGGAAAACCAGGAGTTTGCTTTTTGATAACGGGTCCAGGATTAACCAATGCCCTGACACCCATGGCCCAAGCCAGGGCCGATTCCATCCCAATGATTGTGATATCTACTGTCAATCCACAAGCTCAAGGGAGAAGTGATCTTGGCCGACTTCATGAATTGCCGGACCAAACAGGGTTATTGAAAAAGCTGGCTGTCTACCACCATAGATTGGACAATCCTGAGAAGCTACCCGAGGTGTTGAATGAAGCATTTGCCTGGCACTTGGAAAATCGTCCAGGACCAATCCACATAGAAATTCCCCTAGATGTAACCTCTGCCAAAATTAACAAAACACAATTGATGAGTAAAACTAGGGCTAAATCAGTAGTACCTGGAGTAATAGAAGAAATTGTTGAAGTCTGTCAAAAGGCCAAGAACATTACGATAATTGCTGGAGGTGGAGCAACAAAAGCAGGTGATCTGATTGTACGGTTATCAGACTTACTGGACGCTCCTTTAATCACTACAACAAACGCTAGGGGGATAGGCAAGGGGAGTAAATTATCTGTACCGGTCAGCCCATCCCTTGATTGTACCAGGAATTTGTTGGAGTCTTCGGATCTTGTTTTTGCCCTCGGTACGGAATTAGGCCCGACTGATTTTGAAATCTATAAACCCCTTCCCCAAATAAGGTTTAAATCCCTTATTCGGGTTGATGTCGATCAAACCCAACTGGTAACGGGCCCATCAGCTGAGATATCCATTTGTTCTGATGTAGGCGATTTCTTGGAAAAACTCTTAAGGAAACTTCCTACCAAACATAGAAATGCAAGCGGCAAGACTAAAGCCAAGCAATGTATTCAGAATGCAAAAGCATTATTGTCCAAAGAGGAATTGAATTACATTGAGATAATTCATGCAATTCAGAAAGAACTTCCAGGCTGTTTTCTGATTGGCGATTCAACCCAGATTGCTTACGCTGGCAATTTATACTGCCAAATATACAGAGATAGTGGGTGGTTTAATGCTGCAACAGGCTATGGTGCACTGGGATATTCGGTACCTGCAGCAATCGGGGCATCTCTGGCAGATCCGTTGTCTCCGGTAGTTTGTCTCGTTGGGGATGGTGGATTTCAATTTACCCTGACAGAACTGGGGACAGCAGTAGATGAGGAGATACCTGTTATATTTATCGTGTTCAATAATTATGGATATGGTGAGATCAAAAACTATATGATAAACCAGGGGATAATTCCAGTTGGAGTAGAACCCACTCCCCCGAATTTTGAAAGGATTGCCCAAGCTTATGGGATTCCTTATGGAAAGGTCCATAACCTTGGAGAATTAATTCCGTTGATGAGGAAGCTTGTTCAGGATAAATTGCCTTTGATCATTGAGTATGTAGAAAAGGTTTGAACTCAAATCATGGCGGAGCCAGGTTGGATCAATTGCCAGTTGGATATGGGCTACCTTGAAAACACTTAGGTTCCCAATCATCTGATCAGAGGAACAGAATTGAAAGATATGGGATTGTTGGTCAGACTATGACAATATTTGGCAGGAATGATAAAGCAGAAAATCTCCCTGAAAATGTTGAGGGTGAGGAACTCTGGAATGAAATCATCAACGATGAACAGATTTTGCCTGATAAACTCCTCATCAAAAACAGGGAAGAAGACCAGAAAAGTCTTTGGAAAAAAATTGAAGATTACGGCACAAAATCAGGCAAGAAGGTTCCAAATCAAATCCTGAAGACAAATTACGAAAGCAGATATGACGAGAAATCCCTTTTTGAAAAAATTAGAAAATTCGCCCTTGTAGCTGGTAAAAAGGTTATAATCCAAGTCCTTGTTTTGTATTATTGTCTTCTTGATAGAGACACGCCTAATTGGGCCAAAACAACTATAATCGGTGCACTGGGTTATTATATTTTTCCAATTGATGCTATACCGGATATAGTTCCTGGTTTAGGCTATTCAGATGATTTAGGTGTATTGATCTTTGCAATGAGCACAGTTATGGTCCATATTAAAAGGGAACACAAGGAAAGGGCTAGCGAACAGGTTACGACAATTTTTGAAAATGACTAACATGGATGATGGGGCTAACCATTCTGGAGAAAAGAAATCCCTTCAGAAGCGTATCAGGGATTTGGAGGAGGAGATAGATCCACCAGAGAGGGAAGAAAGTCCGATATCACAGGCGAACATGGCTTGGCGAATGATTGTTGATCTTGTTGCTGGTGTTGGTTTGGGCTTTATCATTGGTTATGGTTTGGATATTTTATTTGATACAAAACCTTTAAATATGGTTTTGTTTGTATTATTAGGTTTTGGTGCAGGAATTAACTTAATGTTGAGGACTGCAAAGGAAATGAAAGATAAATAAAGGTTTTATGTTGGGTTGTACCTGAAACAAAACTGAATAGGGGTATTCCCCTGATTAGAGTGAGATGGCAACAGAAGCAGAGGCAGAAAAGGGATTAGAAATCCACCCGATGGACCAATTTCTGGTGAAACCAGTTTTGGGAGATGGACCATTGATGTGGTATTCCTTCAGCAACACAGCGATGTGGATGGCAATTACACTATTGGGTGTTATTATTTTTCTGGTCGTTGGGACTCGCAAGAAGGCATATGTACCGGACCGCTTTCAAATGGTCGTGGAATTAATCTATGGTTTTGTAAGAAACATGGTTCAGGATGTTGCTGGGCGAGATGCCTTGCCGTTTTTCCCTTATATCATGACGGCATTCATGTTTGTCATATTCTCCAATGTGTTGGGTCTCATTCCCATGAGTTTCACTCCAACCTCACATATTGCGGTTACAGCAACTCTCGCGCTTGTAGTATTTATTTCGGTAACTGTAATCGGTTTTGTTAAACACGGTTTGGGCTTTTTGGGGCTTTTCTGGATTTCCTCGGCGCCCCTGCTTCTTCGACCGGTGTTGGCGGTGATTGAAATAATGTCCTACTTTGTTAGGCCAATCAGTCATTCAATCAGATTGGCCGGAAACATGATGGCTGGGCACGCAATGATTAAGGTATTTGCTGCTTTTGCGGGAGTTATGGGACTTGGTTCTTTTGTTCCGATTATTGCAATATCTGCCGTTTATGGATTGGAACTCCTGGTCGCATTTATCCAGGCTTATGTGTTTACAATTCTTACATGTGTTTATTTAAAGGATGCCCTGCATCCGCAGCATTAATTATTACGTAACAAATCTAAACAAGGAGTTAATTATGGAAGGCGATTTGAATACAATGGGTGCACTCATCGGGGCCGGTTTGGCCTGTACAGGTATGGGTGGAGCAGCCATTGGTGTTGGTCATGTGGCAGGAAACTATTTGGCAGGTGCTCTACGGAATCCGTCGGCGGCCCAATCCCAGACAGCTATGCTGTTCATCGGAATTGCCTTTGCCGAAGCTTTCGGTATCTTTTCCTTCCTCGTAGCCCTGCTATTAATGTTTGCTCTCTAAAAGAACGACAAAAACTAATTCTTCGATTTCGTTTTCGGGAACATGACAAGTGGCGACTGATAATTCTGTCGAAAATGTAGCTGAACAGGCTGGTATTCCCCAGCTGGAATTTTCCTCTTTTCCCAATCAGATTTTCTGGTTGGTAATTTTTCTTGTTGTCATATTTATCATAGTTCGGAGCGTGGCACTTCCTCGTATTGGACAGATTGTTTCACAGCGCGAAAAGCGAATCCAGGCGGATCTGGAGGATGCTCGCAAGTTGAACGAAAAGATTGAAGGATTGGAAAGTTCTATTGCGGATGCCCTGGCAGAAGCAAAAAGGTATTCCGAAGGGAAAGCATCGGAAACTCGTAATGAAATACTTGAGATGCAAAACCAGGCTTTGGCAGAAGCAGAAGTAACTGTCCGGTCCGAAGTTGAGGCGGCTGAGAAGAGAATCGAAGTCATTCAAGAAGAGGCACTAACCAACATACGGGAGATTGCCAATGAGGCCGCAGTTGAAATTGTAAATCAGATTGTCCCGAAGAGGGGTATTCTTGATGAGATTTCAGGTGTGGTTGATGCCAAGATTCAGGGGAAATCCAGTGAATAAATTTCTTCTGACTCTGGGGTTTGCCATTTTTGGGATTACTGGACCCGTACAGGCGGCCAGCGGTCCTTTTTTCTCCTTGAGCAACACCGATTTCGTCGTATCAATTTCTTTTATCATATTCGTCGGTGCAATCATTTATTTCAAGGCACCAAAATTTGTTGCCAAGTTAATTGACGGACAAATAGCCAGAATTGAAGGACAACTCAAGGAAGCCTCCTCTGTCAAGGAGGATGCCCAGCAACTGCTCGAAAGTTTACAAAAAAAACAGAAGGACGCTGAACAGCAAGCCACCAGAATAAAAGAGCAAGCCCAAAAGGATAAGGAACTAGCCATTGCTGAAGCACGAAACGCCATTCAGGGTTTGGTTGACCGGAAAATACAGAACTCACGGGAGCAGGTTCGGGCTAGTGAGGCAAAAGCCATAGCCAATATCAGGAACCAGGCGATTGATCTAGCAATTGACGCAGCTTCGGAAGTGATTTTCAGAAGCATGGGCGGTGATGATCGCCGAACAATTATTGATCAATCCATAAAAGATATAAACAAATATTTAAACTGATCAATAAACTGGTCATTCTTGGGTTTAAATTACTGTTTACCTAAGTTTTGGGTTAAATTTTCTCAAAATTAAGACTGGAGGGTTCAAATACCCTAGTTACTCCATGTCAAGCAAAGTGGATGGTCTATTGTTAAAGATTGTTTCAATTTCTATCGAAAAAAAGATTATTTTGAATAGAGTATCCATATACAAAGCGTGGATTTTGGTATCGTGAAGCTAGCCAACCTTGAATCAAAATTGTTAATTTCATTAGGTGTGATCGTGTGACTAGTTTATCAAATCCATCTAAGAAGCTTCTAGTTATCTTAGGAGCAGGATCTTCAATTCCATTCGGCATGCCCTCGGTCAGTTGTATTAACGAGAATATGCTTAAATGGAGTGCAGAATGGCAGCTACCTAAAGAACGAAATTCTCACAAAAACTATTTTAAATTGCTTTGGGATATTTCAGAATCTTACTTCAATACACATTCCTTCTTTAGCAATGTTTATCCTAACTATGAAAGTGTATTAGGTGAGATGACCTCACTTATAAATTGGCTTATTCCACCACCCTATGGAAATCCTGTCATTGAGAAAATTGGTACTAGTTTGCCAGGTTCCACAATTGCTGATTTATTTGAGTTTTCTAATGAAGAAGAAAGGTATAATCAGAGGTACTCTATATTGGAACAGCAAGAGTTTTTGATTAGAAAATTAGCTAATTATATGCGTAACCTTTGTTTGCGTTCACATCCTGATATTGGTGGCTACACAGAGTTCCTTCAAAGACTACGTGACCATTTTGATTTAGGAATTTATAATCTCAACTACGACAATATTGCACTGAAGGCTTGGCCTGAGGCCTTTTATGGATTTGATGATACTACATTTTCATACTCACCTAGCTCTAAGATGGAAGGATATCTTTTTGATCCAAACGCAATTTTCAATCGACAAGAATGGGGCTTTATATATCACCTACATGGAAGTGTAAATTTTAATTTGAAAAAGCCTAATAATTATACAAAGGGAATTATTGAGTGGGAAAAAAATCTGGATGGAAAATTTGAGGATTATGAATCAATTGGTTTTGACCCAGATAAAGATTCCATGTTTATGCCCTTTACTACGCTCCTTACAGGAGGTTTTAAGTTGGAACAACTTTTACCAGAACCTTACCATACATTCTATTCCGCCCTAGCAAGGCATGTTTATGAAGCAGATGCTTTTCTAATTATTGGATATAGTTTTGGCGATTTTCATGTAAACCGGGTAATTCAGAACAGAATTGAATTACCGGATCATCGTACAAGAAACCACCCAGGCCTAATGGGAAGAAAACGTCCGAAAGTGGTTATTCTTGATAAGTCATGCGAAAAAAGAACCTACACGGCAAAATTGCAAAGTAGGCATTTTACTCCTTGGCAGATGACACATGTTTTTGATGTTAGATTTAGACTGAATGATTTTGAAGACAGCAGATCTATCAAGGAAGTAAGTGATGCAGATGGGTTTGAAAAAGCTGAAAATACCTTGTTCTTAAGGCATGACGGTGTTGAGGATGCCTTTCTCAAGGTCGACAAGATAATTGAACGTCTAAACTAATTTATTATTGAATAACCAAAACAGATAAATTACCCACTAAAAAGGACGAAGAGCCACTTATTTTAATTAAACTCAAGAAAAGGATAATAAATTCTAATACCTCTTGGGTTTCGCATTGGGGTAAAACAATTGTTGGCCCTCAATCTGGTATTGGGCAATTAGTGTTTGACCTTCTTGTGAGATCATCCAATTTAGGAATTGTAGGGCAGCTTCGGCATTAACATTGGAGCAATGGTTGGGGTTTACCATGATAATCCCGTATTGGTTGAAAAGTTCTCTGCCACCAGAATAAAGAATTTTGTGATTAGCCTTGTTGGCGAAACTTAGCCAGGTTCCAAGATCAGTCAGTGTATAACCATCCAGGCCGATAGTTATGTTCAAGGTTGCCCCCATGCCCGAACCAACTTCATAATACCAATCCCCTTCCGTAGAAATGTTAAACCTATTCCACAGGATGAGTTCCTTTTTATGAGTTCCACTGTCATCACCACGTGAAACGAAGGGTGCCAAACCCTTGCTTAGTTTGATAAACACATCATGGAGAGAGTTTGCTGTTCTTATGTTTGCAGGATCAGTTTTAGGTCCGACAACCACAAATTGATTGTACATAAGATCATGTGGAAAAACTCCAAAACCTTCTTCAATAAATTTCTTTTCGTCCGCTGGTGAATGAACAATTACAATATCGCCATTACATCTTGAACCGTTATTGAGAGCCTGCCCCGTTCCAACAGCAACAACCTTAACCTTTATACCGAAAGCGTTCTCAAAATTTGGCAGGATAAATTCATATAACCCCGAATTTTGAGTAGAGGTTGTCGATTGCAATAAAATAAAATTATCTGATGTTTGGCCTGGACAACCAATAAGAAAAAAAACCAGCCCAATCCATCCAGCAAGATTTAGTTTCAAACCAGCAGGTCTCCTTCAAGGTAGGATTTTACTTCTGGAGTAGAAGGAGAATTGAAATAGTCTGGTGAAGTGTTTTGTTCAAGAATTTTTCCTTTGTGAATAAAGGTAACATCATCAGCCAACCTTTTGGCTTGGCCAATATCATGTGTAACCAGTACCAGTTTAACTCCCTTATCTGATGTGGATTTGATAATTTCCTCAATGGCCTGGGTTGATTGCGGGTCCAGACTTGCCGAAGGTTCATCAAGTAAAATGAGTTTGGGATTTGAGGAAAGGGCCCTAACCATTTGTAGTCTTTGTTGTTCTCCCCCGGAAAGCGACCTCGCTGGATGGTTCTCAAAGCCGGCGAGGCCGCCAATCGCTATGAGTTCCTCAATTCTTTTCCTGCGTTGTCTTTTTGGGACACCGGCAATACCCAAAGAATGATGGAGGTTCCCGTAAACACTTCTTCTTATCAGTACGGGTCTCTGAAAGACTAGAGCTGTTTTCCCGGCATACTCGGGATTAAGGAGGACATAGCCTGAATTGGGGGTTAACAAACCAATGATGGTTCTTAACAGGACTGATTTCCCAGCACCATTGGGTCCCATAATGACACTGATTCCTGTTTTGGGAAAAGCCACGGATATATCTGAAAGAATCTTATTCTCACCTCTTTGAAAGGTAAGTGATGAACAGATGATAGATGTCTGTTTTTTCTTCTGTTCGGAGTATTCGGAAAGTTTCAGAATTCTTGCTCTAGGCATAGGAATGCTTTTCCCAAGAAGATTTCAGACCATAAGCCAAAGCGTTTATTGAAATTGTGAGGACCAGTAAAATTATGCCCAAACCCAAAGCAAGGGCAAGATCTCCTCTAGCTGTTTGAAGGGCTATAGCAGTTGTCATTATTCTAGTGAAATGGTTGATATTTCCTCCCACGATCATAACAGCCCCCACTTCCGAAAAAGCACGGCCAAGTCCAGCTAGTACTGTTGTAAAAAGAGAGAAACGCGAATCCCACAATAGGGTTCCCATAATATCCATGCGTGTGGCCTGCATGGACCGTAGCATTTCGTCATACTCATCAGCCAAAAGGACAATTATCTGTCTGGAGTGGGCAACAATTATGGGGGTGACCAGAATAGTCTGGGCAATGATCATGGCTGTTGGGGTGTAAAGCAATCCCAAGGGCCCCAAGGGGCCATTGGCAGATAAGATCAAATATACCACTAGACCAACCACAACTGGCGGCAGGCCCATAAAGGAGTTAAAAAGAACAACGAGTGTTTTCTGGCCGGGAAATTTAAGGACAGCCAAGGCTGTACCAAGTGGAAATCCAATCAGGCAAGCCAGAGATACTGCTTTGAATGTAACTGACAAGGAAAGCAGGACAACCTCCATCAGGGTTTCATCCAAAGTTATAATTAACTGGAAAGACTGTAGAAAAGCTTCGGATAGAGTATTCATCTTAATACTTAAAATAGATATCTATATTTAACTGTTAACCAATAGTTTCTATGGTATCCATGGATAATATGACCATACCCTTTCAAAATGATAAAATTATAAATTATCTAAATACTCATTCTAACTTACTGATATTACAGATAGGTCCCAATTGTTTCTATCGCTGATGAAATGGTTTCGCTTCTTTGTCAAGCGGTTGGGTTCATTGGATAAATGCATCAGCTTACACAGAAATTTGTTTTGTCTAGCTCAGTCGTACCCCTGCCCAAGGTAGTGAAACAAGTTGGACCAACAAAGAACCATCAATTACAGATATAATTGAAAATCATATTTAGAGATAGACCAAGAATTACCGGTAGAGTTACTTTCTTGCCGATATAATAAGGAAAGAAGGAAAAAGCCCATGATTAGCCTGACTGATTTACTACAACGTCATGATACGAAAGCAGGACGAATATTTGAGTGGTTTATAATTATCATGATTTTACTCTCAATCGTTACCCTGATCGTTGATTCATTTCCTGATTTGCCAGAAAATCTCAGACCGGCAATCAGGGGGATGGAATATTTCTTTCTCGGTATTTTCGCACTAGAATACATTCTTCGGATCATTACAGCACCAAAAAAACTGGCCTATATTTTTAGTTTCATTGGTATCGTAGATTTTTTGGCTTTGGTACCTTTTGTCCTTACTTTGGGTACGGTCGATTTGCGAATTCTAAGGGTTGTCAGGTTGCTTCGCATCTTCCGAATTATGAAACTATCCCGTTATGACAATACCATGGTTCGTTTCGGTAATGCCTTGTTGGAAATGAAAGAAGAGTTCGTGATATTTCTGTTCGCCTCATCGTTAGTCCTTCTCATTTCTGCATTTGGAATTTGGCACTTTGAGCATGAGGTCCAACCAGAGGAATTTTCCTCAATAATTTCATGTCTGTGGTGGGCAATCATTACTCTTGCAACAGTAGGATATGGCGATTTATATCCAATTACACTGGGAGGAAAAATATTCACATCTATTATCGTAATGTCCGGTATGGGAGTCCTGGCAGTTCCAGCTGGTATGGTGACCTCAGCACTTTATAAGATTACTAGCAAGCCAAAGCACAAAAAGAAAAAATTACGAAAGGGGAGTAACTTATTTAAAGAGGTGGCGAAATCAGGCTAGTGGATGGTTAAAATGCCGACCATACGAGAATACAACCTTCCACAAGTTTGAAAATGATTCATGTTGATAAAACATTCAAAATGTTATGTTGAATGTTCCTGGCTCTGGGTTTTGATTTAGGTCTGTGGAAAACAATCTGCAAAAAAGGAATTGGAATGTATATTTTGGCCCTCTTACAGGATTGCGACTAGACAATCCAATAGAGGAATATGATAAAGGCAATCAATTATATGAGATTTTTATTGGCAGGATTGGTTATCATTCAGTTTTTTCAAGTACCTGCCATGTTATGTGGTATTCACATAAACCTGAACGATTGACAAGAATTTATTACTCGGAGAGCACGTATGTCTGATTCATCAAGTTTCAACCAACCTTTGGGAGCTAACGAAATGCCAAGATTCGGTGGTGTAGCCTCAATGATGAGACTTCCTGTAAGTACTGACCTGACTGATGTTGATGTCTGTTTTGTAGGTATTCCAATGGATATTGGTGTGTCAAACAGGGCAGGGACCCGTCATGGACCTAGACAGATAAGGACAGAAAGTTGTCTCATCAGACCCTACAATATGGGGACAGGAGCAGCTCCATTTGAATCATTTCAGGTAGTTGATTATGGTGATTTGGCCATCAATACCTTTAATCTGCCAGCAACTTGTGACATAATCACCGAGTGTATTGCGAAAATTCTTTATAGTGGAACTATCCCTTTGGTTTTGGGGGGAGATCATACACTGACTTATCCTGTGTTGAGAGCGATTGCCCAAAAGTATGGGCCCGTTGCCCTTGTCCATGTTGATGCTCATGCGGATACTTCCGAAGCCATGTTTGGAGAAAAAGTGGCTCATGGAACTCCTTTCAGACGGGCAGTGGAAGAAAATTTGATTATACCCGAGAAAACGTTCCAGATTGGCATACGGGGTTCTGGTTATTCTCCAGATGATTTTAATTGGGGTAGAAACAAGGGGTTTGAAGTTCATACAGCAGAAATGTGCTGGCATAAATCCCTGACCCCACTAATGGACGATATCCGCCGTAAAGTGGGTTCAACTCCAGTTTACCTGTCCTATGATATTGACAGTCTGGACCCGGCGTATGCACCTGGTACAGGTACTGTTGAGCTTGGCGGATTGACTGCCATCCAGGGTTTGGAAGTGGTAAGGGGATGTTTGGGTATGAATTTGGTTGGGGGAGACCTGGTCGAGGTTTCTCCACCCTATGATACAACAGGAAATACTGCTCTTATAGGGGCTCAACTTCTTTTTGAAATGCTTTGTGTTTTACCCGGCATCAAAATAAATAAATAATTCCTGATTAGATTGAGGTCTAAGTTTTCTGCACTTCTGCGTTTTATGGAGGTTATATATGTTTGATTCAAATTTTTTGAGAGAAAACAATGCCAAATTCAATTGGCATCCAATGGGTCATCCTGCAGATGGAATCGAAAATCCACCTCCAATATTTGTTGAATCACAGGGGGTAAAAATCAAGGACATAGAAGGTAATGAGGTTATTGATGCTGTCGGGGGGCTTTGGAATGTCAACTTGGGTTATTCGAATCAGCATGTCAAGGATGCAATCACAAATCAACTTGACGCCTTGCCTTATTACTCAACCTTCAAGGGAAGCACGAACGATAAGGTTATAGAGCTCTCCTACCTTCTTAAGGAATTTTTTAAACCAGAAGGGATGGCCAGATCATTTTTTACTTCCGGAGGTTCAGACAGTGTGGAAACAGCCTTGAGGTTGGCAAGGCAATACCACAAAATCAGGGGTGAGGCCAACAGGACCAAATTTATCAGTGTAAAATTCGGGTATCACGGTACCCATTTTGGTGGGGCTAGTGTGAACGGCAATACCCGTTTCAGGGAAGCGTATGAACCCCTACTTCCAGGATGTTTTCATATCCCGTCTCCACATACCTATCAAAATCCCTTCAATGAGAGTGATCCCAAAAAGCTATCAGATTTATGCCTTTGTAGCTTGGAAAATGAAATCCTATTTCAAGGCAGTGGTACTGTTGCTGCCTTCATCATGGAACCCATACAGGGAGCTGGAGGTCTAATTGTGCCTCCAGATGGTTTCTACAAGAAAGCACGGGAAATTTGTGCCCGATATGGCGTATTGTTTATAGCTGATGAAGTCATAACTGGTTTTGGACGAACCGGTGAATGGACGGGATCTCAATTATGGGACATCAAGCCAGACATGATGACCATTGCCAAAGGGATAACTTCGGGTTATTTCCCATTTGGTGCTACTATGGTTTCAGAAGCGGTTGCTGATGTATTCGAAACCTCGGATCAAGAAGCTGGTGCCATAGGCCATGGATATACCTACACAGGACATCCGGTTGGGGCTGCAGCCGGAATTGCCTGTCTGGAAGAAACCAAAAGACTGCGACTTAAGGATAACGCCAAGGAAAGAGGAACACAACTTTATGATGGGTTGCGTAAATTGGCTCAAAAGTTTGACATAGTTGGAGATGTCCGGGGTGGAAAGGGATTAATGACTGGTTTGGAACTTGTCTCGGACAGGGAAGAAAAAACACCGCTTGATAACCAATCAATGGCAAAGATACATCAAAAAATTTATGATTCTGGTGTTAACGTCAGAATTGCGGCAAACAAAATATTGATGTCTCCACCCTTGATTATTTCATCCGATGAAGTTGATCATATGATATTTGCCTTTTCCGAGGGTTTTTCTGTAGTATAAATCTAGAATACCAGGGAAAAATTGTAAGGGAGGTTTTCGTGCCCCATTTTACCGTAGAGCATTCAGCCAATGTAGAGGAGTGGATTGATCTAAAGGAGTTTTGTGATGTCCTCCGTAAGGCAGCTATTGATACTGGCGTCTTTCCAATGCCCGGCGTAAGGGTCAGAACGATAAAATGCCAAAATTACTCCATAGCTGATGGTGGTTATGAACATGGATTCGTAGATATCATAGCCCGGGTTAGGGAAGGCAGACCCTTTAAGGTCAGGGAAAAAGCAGTTAATGATATTTTCAAGGCTGCTGAAGAATACATGGAACCATGCTTACAGAATCACTCTTTTTCTCTCTCAATGGAAATGAATCACATCAACGATTCCCTAAGTCCCAAAAAAAGTTCCATTAGGGAATATCTGGCCCGAAAGCACCATGGATAATCTAGATTCGAATGTAAAAAATCTGCAACCTTATCTTGCCAGATTCAGGGAAGAGGGCATTCAGAATAATATCAGTGGAAAAAAATACGCTTCAAGTTCAGGTGCTACCTTTGACAATTACTCCCCAGTTGACGACAGTTTCATATGTTCTGTTGCCAAAGGGAATGCAGAAGATGTAGACAGGGCTGCCCAAGCGGCAAAAGATGCTTTTCCTGCCTGGCGGGATATTGATTCCAAAACCAGAAAGAAAATCCTCCATGAGATTGCTGATTTGATCGTTTCCCGAGCTGAAGAAATTGCACTCTGTGAAAGTTGGGATACCGGGCAAGCGATAAGGTTTATGTCAAAAGCTGCTCTTCGTGGAGCTGAGAATTTTCGCTATTATGCTGATATGGCCCTACAGGCAAGAGATGGAAAGGCATTACCTTCTCCAACACTTCTGAACGTTACTTCCAGGGTACCTATAGGACCGGTAGGAATAATAACTCCCTGGAATACTCCCTTTATGCTTTCGACCTGGAAAATTGCTCCGGCCCTGGCAGCTGGGTGCACAGTTGTTCACAAACCAGCCGAGTTTTCACCAATGACAGCAAGTTTGTTAATGGAAATTGCTCAAGAAGCAGGTTTACCCAAGGGAGTTTGGAATCTTATTAATGGCTTGGGAGAGGAAGCAGGGGTTGCCTTGACCAAACATCACGATATCAAAGCCATAGCCTTTGTCGGAGAGAGTAAAACAGGCAGTGCCATTATGAGACAGGGGGCAGATACCCTGAAGAGAGTTCATTTTGAACTGGGTGGAAAGAATCCTGTTATCGTATTTGAAGATGCCGAACTCGATCGGGCACTTGACGCTGTTATTTTCATGATTTATTCCCTAAATGGTGAGCGGTGCACCTCGTCATCACGCCTTCTTATTCAGTCTTCTGTAGCTGAGGAATTTACCTCTAGATTGATTGCCAGAGTAAAGAACATAAAGGTTGGAAACCCTCTTGATCCTCAGACCGAGATAGGTCCCCTTATCCATAAGGTTCATATGGAAAAAGTACTGTCCTATTTCCAAGTGGCAAGGAATGAAGGAGTTAGAATTGATGCTGGTGGGGCACGTATTGGTCAGGAAGGTTGTTATGTTGAACCGACCTTGTTCACCAACGCTAAAGCGGATATGCGAATTTCCCAAGAGGAAATTTTTGGCCCTGTCCTGACTGTCATCAGGTTTGAGGACGAGGAAGAAGCGATCCGTATTGCCAACAATGTCAGATATGGCCTGACTGGATATATCTGGACAAACAATCTGGCTCGATCCCTTCGTGTTTCAAATGCTTTGGAAGCAGGTATGATCTGGGTGAATTCAGAAAATGTTCGCCATCTTCCCACTCCATTTGGAGGAATCAAGGACAGTGGTATTGGTAGGGATGGTGGGGACTGGTCTTTTGAATTCTACATGGAGCAGAAACATGTGGGGTTTGCATATGGTAACCATAAAATTCCAAAATTGGGAGTCTAGTGAAAAGTAATAATTATGCCCAGATTTTCATCGATACTTTACCCACCCTTCAATATCCTCCGGTTCAGCTATGTAGAATTGGAAGTATCTGACCTGGATGCATCCGTGAAATTTTATTCCGATCTTTTGGGATTGGTCGTTACCGAAAGGAATGATCACGAGATATTCCTTCGCGGAATGGAGGAAAGAGAGCATCACTCCATTATCCTTACCAAGGGTACAACACCACAATGTAAGGGATTGGGGTTCAAGGTATTCGATGAACAGGACTTATCCAGAATCGAAAAATTCTTTCAAGATAAGGGTTGTGATGTAAACTGGGTTGAAAGACCATTTGTGAACAAAATTCTCAAGGTAAGAGATAACCTTGGAATCCCTCTGGAGTTTTATTCAACCATGGATCTCTTGCCTACAATCCATCAACAATACAAGCTCTACAAGGGGGCAAAGCCCCTTCGTATAGATCATGTCAATATGTTTTCTACAGATGTTGATTCCTCAGCCGAGTTTTATAACAATCTTGGTTTCAGGCTGACGGAATATACCGAGGATGAAGAATCCGGTAGAATGTGGGCAGCTTGGCTACATCGCAAGGGTACAGTCCATGATGTTGCCTTTACCAACGGGTGGGGGCCGAGGTTGCATCATATTGCCTTCTTTTTGATGAATCCTCTGAACATAATTGATCTCCTGGATATTATGTCAACCAGCGGTTATCTCAGCAATATTGAAAGGGGGCCAGGTCGCCATGGTATTTCCAATGCGTTTTTTTTATACATAAGGGATCCGGACAACCATCGAATAGAACTGTACTGTTGTGATTACCAGACTCTCGATCCAGATCATGAACCCATTAAATGGGATCTAAAGGATCCAACCCGCCAGACTCTTTGGGGACAACCGGCTCCCCAAACCTGGTTTGAAGAAGGAAGCCAGTTTGAAGGGGCAAAAATTGGTGAACCTTTGCAGGCTGGTACTCCAATAGTTGCTCCCTAAGAGAATTCCCATGAGGTATGTAACCTTTAGCAAGGGCGGAAAACAATTTTACGGCAAGGCAACCGAGACGGGAATCATTGAGCTTTCCTCGAATTTTCCACAATGGAAAACATTAAAAAATGTCATAGCTGATGATGGGTTTGATCAGCTTGAAGAACACGCCAGTTATCGGGATGTAAGTTTAACCTTTGATGAAGTCCAATTTGATATTCCCATACCGGATCCAGGTAAAATTATTTGTGTTGGAGTAAATTATCCTGGAAGGAATGAAGAATTTAATGATCAGAATCCTGCACCATTAAATCCCTCGTTGTTTGTCAGGTTTCCACGGTCGCTGGTTGGACACAATTGTCCGATACTTATTCCAAGGGAGTCGGAGAAACTGGATTTCGAAGCAGAGATTGTTATCATTATCAGTAAAAAGGTCAGAAGGGTACCGATTGGCAGTGCTTTGGGTCATATAGCCGGATTAAGCCTTTGTAATGAAGGATCAATTCGTGATTGGATGAGGCATGGCAAGTTTAATGTTACACAGGGTAAAAATTTTGAAAAATCAGGCTCAATGGGACCTTGGTTTGTTCGTTATACCAACCACGATCAACTTGCCGATATCAAACTGGAATCAAGACTGAATGGTGAGGTAATGCAACAAGACCGAACCGGCAGGATGATTTTTTCCTTTGCTAGGATAATTGAGTATATCACTACCTTCACCACCCTTGATCCGGGAGATGTAATTCTGACCGGGACTCCCACAGGAAACGGTAGTTTTCGAAATCCTCCCTTGTTTCTGAAGGAGGGTGATGTGCTAGAAATTGAGGCGGAAGGTGTGGGATGTTTAAAGAATCACATTGTGAAGGAACAATGCTGACAAGGGAACAAATCGAAAAGGCTGCCCAAGATCTTTATCAGGCGGAGAAAACCAAGCAACAGATTGATTTGATATCCAACCGACATCCCGGTTTTACCATTGATGAAGCTTATGCCATTCAGGATGCGTTGGTTGACTCGAAATTAAAAGATGGCCGAAAGCAGATTGGTTGGAAAATCGGTTTGACTTCACGTGCCATGCAAATGGCCTTGCAAATTGAAACACCCGATAGTGGTGTAATTTTTGATGACATGTACTTTGAAAATGGAGCCAGGATTCCAAAAGGTACTTTTTTTGAACCAAGGATTGAAGCTGAAATAGCCTTCATTATGGGGCAAGACCTCACCTTGTCCAATTTAAACAGGGAAGGAATTATTCAAGCGACGGGACACATTGTTCCGGCTTTGGAAATTCTGGAAACAAGAGTGGTACGTTATAACCCGGTAACCAAAACATATCGAAATGTCTGTGATACCATAGCGGATAATGCAGCCAACGCGGGCATTGTTCTGGCTAATAATCGGTTTGGCCTTGAAGATACCGATTTGAGATGGATCGGTGGAATAATTAAACGGAATGGTATCGTGGAGGAAACAGGACTGGGTGCAGGTATTCTGGACGACCCGATAACCAGTGTTCTTTGGCTGGCAAAAAGACTCGTAGAGTACAATAAAACCATAAAGAAGGGTGATATTATAATGGCCGGGAGCTTTATCCGACCTATAGAGGCTCACTCAGGAAGTGATTTCTTTGCTGACTTTGGACCCTTGGGAACAGTAACTTGCTATTTTGAATAGGGCATGTGCAAAAAGATAATTTCCCCACCCAGTTCATGTATGCCAGAAACAGTTTGATAGGTTAGAGGTACAGTATGACAGTTTGGAATCCATCCGATGACGGTAGAGCAGACCTGTCAGATTATGATAGCTTTGTTGATGGTCCTCCACATAATACGTTTGCCAGGATGAGGAGCGAAGCTCCCATAGAATGGACGGATTGGGACCAGGGTGAAGGATTCTGGAATGTAACCCGCTATGAAGATATTTGGCAATTGAACGGCAACTATAAGTTGTTGTCTTCAGCTCGGGGCATACGTATGGAGGATCAATCCTATGAGGAATACATGGCACGAAGGACTTTTCAGGAAACAGATCCGCCTGAGCATACGAAGACACGTATCAAGGTAGCTGGAGCCTTTACCAGGTCGGTAATATTTGAATATGAAGAACAGGTCAGGGAAATATGTACCGATATTTTGGATCAGGTCCTTTCAAGCAGGGAATTCGATGCGACAAAGGAGATCGCCCGACAATTACCCATGAGGATGTTGGGTCGAATTATTGGTCTTCCCGAGAACGATCTGGAATGGTTGGTATCCAAGGGCGATGAATTAATTGCCAATACCGATCCAGAATTTACCAACCATTTGCTGGATAAAATGGACACAGATGAATTCAGGATGATGCCATTTAATTCTCCTGCCGGATTAGAACTCTATCAATACGCCAAAAAATTAATGCATGAAAAGGAAAAAGCAGGTGATACCGGCGGAATACTTCATATGATCCTCAGGCCCGGCAAGGATGGGTCCTTAATAACTGAAAATGAATTTAGAAATTTTTTCTGCCTCCTTGTTGCGGCTGGGAACGATACAACCAGATATTCAATTGCTGCAGCTATCCATGCTTTTAGTCAACAACCCGAGCTGCTTGAACAATTGCGTGATGGCAGGGAAGAGATTTGGGATACCGCTCCTGATGAAATCATCAGGTGGGCCTCACCAACAATGTATTTCAGACGCACAGCCACCCAGGATTTTGAAATACATGGAAAACAGGTAAGCAAGGGAGACAAGGTACTGTACTGGTTTGTTTCCGGCAACAGGGATGGAACAGTATTTGACAACCCATTCAGAGTTGACCCATACAGGTCACCGAACAGGCACATGGCATTCGGTCAGGGAGGCCCACACGTTTGTTTGGGTATCTGGCTAGCCCGTTTGGAAGTAAAAATTTTGATGCAGGAATTCTGCAAGCGAGTAGCCAAAGTGGAATTAAATGGTCCGATCAGGTTCCTTCGATCCAACTTTATTGGAGGTATCAAGAACCTTCCCGTGAGAGTTGAACTCAATTAATTTCGACCTCGGATCAAAGTTTAAGGAAAGTAACTAAAATATGAAGATTTGCGTCCATCGTGGTACAAAGGAAATCGGTGGAACCTGTATTGAGGTTGAATCACAGGGAAAACGTATAGTACTGGATGTTGGCCTTCCCCTAGATGCGCCCGAAGATGAACAATCGCTGGACAAACTCTTACCCAAGGTGTCTGGATTTACAAAGATGGATGAAAGTCTACTAGGTGTTTTGATCTCGCATTTGCATATGGATCATTACGGTTTGGCCCGTAAAATCCGAGAGGATTTACCAGTCTGGATAGGTGAAGGTGCCTACAATATTATGCAAGCAGCCAGACCTTACGCCCCCAATGGTTTTACATTTGAATGCCCTAAATTCTTGAATCATGGACAGCCTGTTGATATTGGTCCATTCAGGATTACACCGTATCTTGTTGATCACAGTGCTTTTGATGCCTATGCATTGCTTATAGAAGCTGATGGTAAACGAGTTTACTACTCTGGTGATTTTCGGGCTCACGGTCGCAAGTGGAAACTCTTTGAAAAAATGGTGGCTAACCCGCCGAGGGATATAGATGTTCTGTTGATGGAGGGTACAACCATCAGCAGGGAAGGGACCTTGGAGGGTTTCCAATCTGAAAGTGATATTGAGGAAGAATTCGTTCGTTCCTTCAGGCAAACGGAAGGTTTACACCTTGTTTGGATGTCTTCCCAGAACATAGATCGGTTGGTAACCATCTATAGGGCTACCCTAAAAACCAACCGACTTCTTATCATAGATCTTTACACTGCCGAGGTACTCAAGGCTACGGGCAGAAAAAACATCCCCCAAACAGACTGGCAAACTGTTAAGTTATATGTACCCCAACGACAACGTGTCCAAATCAAGAAACAGGAACTTTTCAACTCCCTTGTCCAACATGAGAAAAGTCGGATTTTTCCAAAAACACTATCATCATTAGCTGGGAAGTTCGTCATGCTATTCCGTCCCATGATGATTGGAGATCAAGGTTTGGAGAGTTCTCTTAATGGGGCTGCAATGAGCTATTCCCTCTGGGAAGGTTATCTCAAGGAAGAAAGTTCCCAAAAGGTTAAGGATTGGCTTGCGAAAAATGATATTCCAATGGAAGTTATTCACACTTCGGGGCATGCCTCAGTCAAGAATCTACAAGAATTTGCAAAAGCAATGAAGCCTAAACGACTCGTTCCTATCCATACCTTTGAACCCGAAATGTTCAAGGAACAATTCGAGAAAGTGAAATGTCAACAGGATGGTGTATGGTGGGATGTATGATCGCCAATGATACATTCTATTATTATACGATCCACTTCCAGCCCCTCTCGGTAGTAAGTGCATCAGCTTTATTAGTACCATCCACAAAGATTGGCTAAATATTCAAGGAGACTTTAACGTAATGGCAAAATTCTTGAGAGGGCTAAGTAAAACGTTTATTGAGGTGTTTAATCACGAATATGACAAGGGAGAGTGGTTGCGCAAATTGGTTGAAGATAAAGAAATCTTTACAGCCATCCGCAACGATTCTATAAATTTTTACTATCTAGGTGGAAGTGTGTTAGAATTATCCTGCGCTAACGATGAGCTTATTGGAAAGGTGCATTACAAATATCTCCTTAAACCAAGTTTAAATAAAAACGAAGATCGATACATCAAGTTCACGGACGGTAAGATCAAAAATTTAGAAAAACTACGTCACTTATTTCTTCAAAACTACAATAACATAGGTGCATTAAAAGGGGCCATAAAGCCCCATGCCCGTCTTGCTCAAGAAAAGGTCAATGTTCACAATATTATCTGCAAGAATAAAAATGTTATTGATGTTGAGATTGCTTACAACAAATTACGCTTGGACATAGTAGCATTACAGGGCAGTAAAGATGGTATGGAGATAGTTTTCTATGAAGTAAAGTTGTTCAAAAATCATGATGACCTGCGTGCCAAAGAACCAAGAAAACCAAAGGTATTTAGCCAAATGGATGATTACTCTGAACTGTTGATGAAGAAATCAAAAAATTTAATCGAAAACTATCAGAAAGTTTGTAGGAATCTCAAGTCGTTAAAAGGTGTAATTGACTGGTATCCGAATGAGTATTTATATATTTTTGATCAAATTGCTGATGACCCTAAGTGTTTATCCATTAGCAATGAACCGAAGTTAATAGTTACGGGTTTTGATAAAGACCAGAGGGGTGGCAGTGAGTGGAAAAAGCACCATGAGAAATTAAAAAATAAATTTGGAGAAAGATACGACGCTATTGGAGAAAGTAAAAACGTTAAACTCCAACCATATCCGGTTTGATAGTCAGGGATTGATTGTATGGACGAGTTAAAATGGGTTAACTTAACTTGGTTATTGAATTTGCATCCGATTTAAAATGTTATAAAACGAGAAAAATGTTACACTTTCGTTTTTAGACGAACAAATAAATTGGTGGGTTAGGCGTCTTACGTATTACTACCAATTCACACAAAAATATCTAGGATCAATAGAATTCTACCAGTCTTGAGAGAACTGCTCAAAAAACTAACTGCTAATTACGGATTATAATGTCATTTTCCCGCATGTTTTTTGGCTAGTTATGAATTATAATCATATTTTTCATTAGCAAAAATGGTGTAATAAATTGTCTGACGTACGATTGAGATTGTTGTTTTGTGACAATCTGAGCATACCCCGAGGAAAATACCTCCCATATGGAGGAAACAAGGACGGTGCTTCCAGATTTTGCCGTACAACTTTTGGTGTTCATTACGACAAGGACCTGATTGATGCCCCAGGGGCCATGAAAATGGAAGGGCTTCCAGATATGGAGGCAAGATATCTGGGAAAAGATATCAGGGAATGTTGGGAAAAGGATACCAAGGTCGTCATAGGAGATCTTTTTGATCACCATGGAGACCCGCTGGAATTATGTGGTCGCGGTGCCTTGAAGAGGGCTATCAATGACTGGAAGCAACATGGGTTGGCACCCAAAGTCGGAATTGAGCTGGAGGCATTTGCCTTTACCCAAAGTTCAGATGGAGAATTAACACCTTATGGAACTCCTGGTGCAGTCGTTTACGGTACCGGAGCCTTTACTGACCCGCTGAGATTTACCAATGCGATTTGGAAAAAATCTTATGAAATGGGTTTTCACCTGGAAATGATTACAGCCGAATATGATTCACCTCAATTTGAATTTACCCTAAAATATGATGATGCCCTCAAGGCTATGGATGATATGTTTTTGTTTCGCCTGATGGCTAGGGAAATTGCCTTGGAATATGGCGTTTTGCTTACCTTCATGCCCAAACCAATACCTTCCGCTGGTGGTTCAGGAATGCATATCAATTTTTCCTTTGTTGATAGGAACGGTAAAAATGCACTTGCACAGGGAGAAATCGGAGGTCCCGATAATTTGAATGAATTGGGTAGGGGATGCCTGGCAGGTTTAATGCATCATCATCTCGGTTTGGCAGGTATCCTTGCACCAACAGCCAATTCCTATGCCCGCTTGCAACAAGGTTGTCTGGCAGGCTATTGGCAAAATTGGGGTGGGGACCACAGAGGGGTTACAGCAAGAATATCCATGGAAGGTGGTGAGAAAGCCCGGATTGAACATCGGATGGCAGATTTTTCAGCAAATCCCTATGTAGCAGTTGCTGCAGTATTACAAGCTTCACGCCTCGGCTTTGAAAAAGGATATGCATTGCAGGAGCCTGAAACAGGTGATTGTTTTGACCATACGGATTCGAAAATCAGGGTGGCAGCAGATTTGCGTAAAGCCCAGAAGGATTTGGAAAAAGATAAAGATCTGTCAGAAGCAATAGGTACTTTGTTGATAAAAAATCACCTTGTTATGAAGGAGAAAGAGTTTAAAAAGACCAAAAATCTTGAAGGGGAAGAGCTTCGAGATTTTTACATTTATTATATTTAGTTAGGTGGATGATATGCCAAAAATAACTTGGAAGGTTTCTCCAAACGAGGAAATAACAGCTGAAGTTAAAACTGGTATAACCCTCATGGAAGCTGCCGTAAATAATAATGTTCCTCGAGTAATTGGGGAATGTGGCGGGAACATGGCTTGTGCAACTTGTCATGTTGTGGTTTCAGATGAGGGTTATGATTTGGTTGGGGAACCAAACGATACCGAAGATGATATGCTGGATTTCACTGAAGCCGAGCGAACACAAAACAGTCGTTTGTCCTGTCAGATAAAAGTAACAGATGAGTTGGATGGGTTGGTTCTGACTGTTCTGGACTATTAGTCTAATTATGTTGTAACGAAAGATGGGATTAAGGTTCAACGATCAACTGTGATTGTTGCAATTGCAACTAAATAGGTATATAAGTTTTCCGATATACTATTGGCAACATTTTAAAGGAGTAGAAATTATGAAGATATTATTCGCCGTATTCAGCGTAATTGGGGGGCTCTTTCTAAGCTTGGGTGTAGCAACAGCAGAATATCCAGATAAACCGGTAACATTTATTGTTCCATTTCCTCCAGGGGATTCTGAGGATGTTTTGACCCGAATTATTGCAGAGGATTTTGAAGCCGCTTATGGCGTTTCTGCCGGTGTAGTAAACAAGCCCGGTGGAGGAGGAGGGCCTTTCCCAGGCGCGATTGAAGTCGCTCAGGCTCCTAGCGATGGTTCAGTAATCGGTTCATTTGTTATCGGTGTACCTACCTTGGGTCATCAAATCGGAATCGATGAACTTACCCCAGCGAAATTTGACCCGATTGGTATATTCCTGACCTATCCGTTTATCCTTGCAACTGCCAAGGATGCTCCCTACCAGTCGATGGAAGAGCTAGGGGATTATGCCAAGTCTAACGATGTAACTCTTGCTCATTTCGGAGATGTGCTTGCTCCGACCCAGGTAACCAAGGCTTATGCCAAATTAAATGATTTCAGTTTTTCATCTGATGCAGCCTTTGATGCCATAGACTGTAATACCTTGGCTTCAGGTGATGCTGATGTTATCAATACCACCCTTCAGTTGATTTTCCCCTGTTTAGATTCCATAACGGTGCTAGCCTCCATAACGGATGACAGAATTCCTACCACGCCAGATGCCCCAACTTTTGGAGAATTGGAACCACAGTTAAATATTTCCCTGTGGAATGGTCTCTTTGTTACCAAGGATACACCAGCTGAAGTTAGAGAGAAAATCGAAGCAGTAGCCATGGAATCTGTTAAAGGTGATAAAGCAATGGAACATTCCGCTAACACTGGTGCAATTGTTTATTGGCAGAATGCTGAAGAATCTGCAGCCAGAATTGAAGCCGACATACAAACCCTTGACAGGATTGGCCAAATTCTAGGCAATTAGTTTTTTAATCCAGGGTATATTTAATGTGCCCTGGATTTCCCCAACACATGGGGGCATCCGTTTCAAGGTGCGCTCGTGTCTCCTGCAGATTAAATTTACATTATCAGAAAATTCCGGTAATTTCTGAAGAACGGGTTGCTTGAAACCTTGAAGTTCCTCAAATTTGAATGAAATGCCTGAACTAAAATTATTGAATCCTCCCAAGGCTACTCGGGGACAATCTCTGTTTGCCCTTTTTTTTCTAGGGTTTTCCGTTTTCCTTTTCCTCTTGCTTCCATTTCAAACCACAAGGGTTGAAACAGCCATGTGGCACACACAACCCGGATTCTGGCCTACGATTTCATTATCGGGGATGGTCCTATTTGGAGTACTTCATTTTTTGAGGCTTCCCCGCCGAAGATTTGAAAAAATGGATTTCAAGGAAGCAATTCTCTGGGCAAGGGGTATTGAGTTTGTTTTGTGGTTCATGGTGTATGTTTCCTTGGTCCCCATCGTGGGATATCTACCATCAACCCTGTTTTTTGTACTCCCCTTATTGTATCGCCAGGGTTATCGCGAGCCTTATTATTTTTATTGCGGAGCAATTTTTGTTTTAACTGTAGTAGTTTTTTTCAAGGTTATTCTGGAAGTCAAAATTCCTGGTGCTGCTTTGTATGAATTCTTTCCTGGTCCAATCCGCAATTTTTTGATTTTGAATTTTTAGCGTTTCTAGGTATGGAAAATATTTTATTGGGATTGGAGGTTCTTGCCAGGTGGGATGTGGTACTGGCAATTTTGTGTGGTTCCATCGGGGGTGTTATAATTGGGGCCATTCCCGGAGTTGGGCCTGCTGTTGCCATTGCCATTCTTCTTCCGGCAACCTTTTCCATGGAACCAATCGTAGGGTTAACCCTCTTGCTCGGGATTTATGGTTCGAGCATGTATGGCGGTGCCATACCGGCAATTTTGATCAACACTCCTGGTACACCGGTAAATGCTCTAACTACTTACGAAGGATTCCCCATGACCACACGAGGGGAAGCAAGAAGGGCATTGAGCCTGGCATATGCAGCCTCTTTCTTTGGAGGTATATTCTCGGTAATATGTCTTATATTGGTTGCACCCATCCTGGCCAAAGTAGCCCCATTGTTTGGTTCGAGGGAGATTTTTCTGGCAGCCCTGTTGGGTCTTGTTCTTGTGATTATCGCCCACCGGGAAAATATACTTGCTGCAGGTATGTTGGCCTGTTTCGGGATTTTTCTCAATACAGTTGGACTTGAGCCAGTAAAATATTCAAGCAGGTATACATTTGATCAAAGCTGGTTAGCCAACGGCATAGACCTCATCGTTGTGGTTCTAGGGTTATTTGCCATTAGTCAGTCCTACTTTTTGATGAGTGGTGACGATACAAAAATTCGGGTGAACAAGGTTCGAGGGAATCTTTTTCAGGGTTTTAAGGAACTATCCAGACATCCTGTCATTGCAGGAATCTCAGGCGTTTTTGGTGTCGTGATGGGAATAATTCCCGGTGTGGGTGAATTTACAGCCCAATTTATGTCTTACACCACTGCAGAGCGAATTTCCAAACGCCCAAAGGCTTTTGGCCATGGATCATCAGAAGGGCTTATAGCTTCCGAAACAGCGAACAATGCAGTCCCTGGTGCTGCAATGATCCCCTTGTTGGCCCTTGGAATCCCGGGTGAAGCTCTCACAGCAATGATGTTGTCAGTTTTTTATGTCCATAATGTGATTCCGGGTCCAGGTTTATTTCTTTATCAACTGGATTTTGTCACAGGTCTTTACCTGGCTTTGCTTATTCTAAATATAGTTGTTGTTATCTTCTTGATGTTTGCCACCAATTTTCTGGTACAGTTGGTAAGGATACCAAACAGATACCTCGGAATTTGTATTTTGACCCTAGGTTTTGTGGGGGTTTATTCTTTAAGGAACAACCCCTCTGACTGCGCTATGGCAGCAATTTTTGGTTTGCTAGGTTACATTCTTAGAAGGCTTAAACTACCAATAATTCCGATCATCCTGGGAATGGTTCTTGGTGGCATTATGGAGGTGAAATTCCGCAGTGCTATGAGCCGGGTTAAGGAACCTTTGGACTTTGTCGAAAGGCCAATAGCGGCCATGATTTTTGCCATAATCATTATAGTACTACTAGTCCATTTCATTCGGGTGATTAGGGAATGGGAACCGAGGAAAGAAAGTAGATGGACTTACCGGAAGGCATCTACAAAATTCGGAAGACTTCTCTTTAACCGAAGGAAGCACATGATGGATGATCGTGGAAAAGTTCTACGGAATCTACAATTGATGTCTCCCGCTCGGAAGAAGGAGGAATAGCTGGCGTACATTCTTAGAGGACGAAAGAAAAAAAGGAAGGGAGGTGAAGCCAACTAACCACTCCAGGCCATCAAACAAACCCTTTTTTTTGGTTTGGGACTGGCCCATTATTCAACCGCAATTGTGGAGTATTTTTCGAGCGCTATTGACACCGCACACCCCGGGGTGGACTTTCCGCGACCATGAAAAGGGCCAACAGGCCGAGACTCTCATCAACCGGACAGATCGACTTTCGCTCACCGCGACGACGAGAGCGGGAACGCCGATAGGCAACCTTGCCCAACTGACAGGTCAAACTTGCCCTCGAAGGGGGAAGACGATGCCAGGAATACCCCTCACGCTCAAGTGATGAGGCACCATCATCACGCTGCTCGATGACGCTGCCAAGGACCTCGACACCCAACTTGCGGGTCATCTCAACAACCCTGGTTTCCAACTTGGCAAAATCATCGGTGATGGTATCCGTCCGGTAAAGTTCCATGCAGGTGGTGGTACATTCCTCAAAAATCGGTACAAGGGCCGAGGGAAGGTTCAAAAAGGGCTTGGAAAACGGTTCTTGATCTGCTACATTCACGGACATCGGGAATGCTCCTTTTTTGGTTTATGTTGGGTGGTGTTCCCTACCTTTTATGCTGTTCATTTGCCCGTTTGGTGCGAAACAACGAAAAACAGTCGCGTGGCAGTAACGAATCAATCCGAAAAAGGTGAAAAACACCAGAATGAGCCTGTTTTATAGCATATTTCGTCGCAATATGAGATTTACACCCTATGCTGTTCATTCCTATTGCATTGCCTGGCCAAGTGTTCTAATTCTTCTCTTGAGTGGTGGTTTTCGTTGATTGGTAAGGCTTTCATAGTCCCTGCTCCTGCAATATTGGAAAATTGGTGTTTGTTTTTCCTAATATAGAGGAGAGTCACGAAAACCACTACGTGGGATTAACGTTGACGTAACATGGGTCATTTTGAGGTGGTTTTGGTATTAGTTCAGATTAGTTCGTTGATTATGGATTTGCATTAGTGCTTGACCTCCCCTATTGAAAATTTTAACAATGCTATGAACAAATTAAAATTTATGTGTGAGAGTGAGAGGAAAAGATACATGAATACACAATCACAAATCCAAAAAAAATTAATTGCTAGGGCTGAAGCAGACGAAAAATTCAGAGCACAGCTCTTGGAGAATCCAAAGGCAGCCATCAAGGACGAGACCGGACTATCGGTTCCAGATGGTATCAACATCCGTGTTGTTGAAGACGATGCGTCTGACTATCATCTTGTCCTTCCACCTGCAGGCCGGAATCTGTCTGACCAGGAAATCGGCGGGGTAGCCGGCGGCGGTTTTGGTGATATTAACACTTGGTGAGCCTTTTGTTGTGACTCCGACGGTCACGGTTCACTGTGACGGCAGGCCCGGTGCTAGGTGATCCTGTCGGGGTTATTACGCTTGGCGCATAAACTTGTGAAACTAAACCATAAAACACCTTGGAGGGGTGGTCCACCGTTTTCTTGAGGCAGGGCATGTATTTCTTGAAGGCATCCCCGCAGTCCGCTTCATGCAGGTCCAGAACATGCGTGCTGGAAGGCTGAACCCTCCATAGGCGGGATATGCATAACGGGCACATCAGGAAACTCGTGATCGCCGGTGGCGGCACGGCGGGATGGATGGCTGCGGCGATGTTCGCACACCAATTCGGCAAGACTCTCGACATTGCCCTCGTGGAATCCGAAGAGATCGGAACTGTCGGTGTGGGCGAAGCAACGATCCCACCGCTGCATCTTTTCCATAAATACATGAACGTGAGTGAACCCGAGTTCCTCCGAGCCGTTCAGGGTACTTTCAAGCTTGGAATTTTCTTTGAGAACTGGAGAAACCTAGGTGAGAATTACTTCGGTTCCTTTGGATGGGCCGGTAGGGAAAGCTGGGCGGTGGGCTTTCATAATTATTGGCTGAGGGGGTACCTCCTGGGGCTGGCCCGGGGATACGGAGAATACTGTCTGGAAACTTCCGCGGCTTTACGCAACAAGTTTGCCATTAGCCTGAACACCAGCTTGAACTACGCTTACCACATCGACGCTGGACTCTACGGACAATTCTTGCGAGGGATTGCCGAGGAGTCCGGTGTCATTCGCCATGAAGGAAGAATTGACCAGGTGGAACAGGATCCGGCCAATGGGTTCATCACCGGCCTCCGTCTGCAATCCGGACAGCGGGTCATGGGTGACCTGTTTATCGATTGCACCGGCTTTCGAGGGCTTCTGATCGACCAGACCCTGAATGTCGGTTTCGATGACTATAGCGACTTCCTATTTTGTGATAGTGCTATCGCTGTACCCACCGAAGCGCTCGAACCCCTGCATCCGTACACTCGCGCGACAGCCCATGAAGCTGGATGGCAATGGCGCATTCCGTTGCAGCACCGGGTTGGAAACGGTATGGTATTCAGTTCCCGGCACTGGTCCGATGACGAGGCCCAGGCACGCCTGCTTGATAATGTCCTAGGTACCGTGCTCGCTGAGCCCCGGTTGATCCGTTTCAGGGCTGGTCAGAGGCGGCGGTATTGGCACAAGAACTGCGTTGCTCTAGGGCTGGCGTCAGGCTTCCTGGAACCGCTGGAATCAACAAGCATCCACCTCATTCAACGCGGCATCACCCGCTTAGTCCAGATGTTTCCCGACAAGGGAATTCGCGAACCCACCATCGTTGAATTCAACGCCAAGATGAAGAACGAGATTGACAATATCCGGGACTTTCTCATCTTCCACTACCATGTGACCAACCGGTCGGATACGCCTTTCTGGCGTGAGGGCCAGACCATGGACATTCCCGACTCTCTGAGGCACCGAATCCAGTTGTTTCGACAAACGGGCCGGATTACCTGGAACCCAGGGGAACTGTTCAGCACGACGTTTTGGGTGCAGCTCATGCTCGGACAGGGACTGATTCCGGAACAGTATCACCCTGTTGTCAATGCGATGAGCAAGGATGAGCTCGGGAAATATCTGGTCGACATCCACCGACAGATCGAAAAGCATGTCGATCAGCTTCCTGACCACCAGCAGTTCATTGACGATTACTGCAAAGCACCACTCGTCTGATGCCACGACTCCCGACATTAATATGCAGCAGGCGCAGAACAACAGGCCGGTGTCAGGATCAATGCAGAGAGAACGGTCTTGACCGATGGGATGTCGACCCGAGTGGTGCCAGGCTTCCGGGTAAGGCGGCGAGCGGCTGGAGGCTCACACGGAACGTCCTGCGTCACTTTGACCGGGACGCCGACAAGGAACGGCACCGGATCGAGAACATCTTTGCCAAAATCAAAGAGTTCCGCGCCATCAAAACGCGGTACGACAAGACCGCATCAAGCTTTGCAGCGGGGATTCACCTAGTCGCCGGTGTGGTGGCCACATGATGAATGTCGACGCTCATAGGAACCATCAGTGGAGAAAGGCATGAACGCAATGACGCAGCTTCGTGACCTGCTCGAGGCACTGCGGTCACAAATTCCCGATTCCTTGTTTGATGGACGGGGTCGGGACCAACTGTTGCAGCGGGTCGGAGATTTTCCTGCAGCCGTCGCAGCGAACCTGTGCATTTTCGAAATGAGACTCGATGACCCGGAACCAGCTGCTGACTTCTCGGTCGCCGTGACCTCCTCACAGGTTCCGCATCACTACTTGAAGGGCTCCGACGGGGCAGCAGCGACATCTCTGAAAGCCGGGCTCGACGCTTATCTGGCCAGCAAGCCGGAACAGTACAGATGGTTGATGCTTGAATACGATCTCATTGACATCCCCGAGGAGCGGAAAGCGGCTCCGGCGATCAATTTGCGATCGGACGCGTCGCTAACCCCGGGCGGGGCGACATTCGAACCGGCTCAACTTGCCGACACACTCAGTTGTGTCTTTGGCCGAAGTGACGCGGGACATGAACACCGCGCTTTGTCCCGCGCATTTGCTGTGCTACCACCCGACGCAGTCGTTACATTCGCCGCCGCCTTTCCCGAACGCACGCCTCGATCAGTCAGATTGGTTGTCGCGGAGGTTTCGGCAGCTCAGGTGGGGGCATTTCTCGATCGACTCGGGTGGCCGGGTTCGATCGCCACAGTTCGGAACTTCCTGTTGGAATTCCACGATGTCTCCAACCGCTTCATGATGGCGTTCGATGTTACCCCTGAAGGCGTTCTACCGCGACTGGGTTTCGAAATCTACCCGACTGCCGTCGGCGACCGAGATTTTCGAGGCTTGCTCTCGGCCTGGCACACGACGAGGAGCTATCATTGGTTCAGCTTGATAAATCGGCTGGTCGAAATGGGATTGTGCTTGCAGGCGAAGGCCGATGGGCTTCTTTCCTGGCCGAAGCAATGCAATCTCTACGGGACCAACGGAACCTACGGGCTGCGCATGGGTATCAATCACATCAAGATCGTGATTGACGCTGAGCATGTGCAGGCGAAAGCCTATGCAGGTCTGCAGTGCTTCCCGACAAGGAAATACCTGAACCCACCATAGCGGAATTCAACTCACAAATGAATGTCAGTCTCCCGATTCCGTTCAACCCGTCGTTCAGCCACCGGAATACGGGGACGAATTCCCATCCCGATGGTGTCGGTATCAAGCATGGCATGACAGTCATCCAGACCACTTGGGACGGGTATGCCCGTCGGCATGCTGAAACGGGGATCAGGAGGAGTATCAATCCAGAACATCATAACGTCCTGGGGAATAATGCGCTTGGTGCCATCCCGGGCGAGAGCTGCCCTCGGGACATCTTCCGGGGAGGCAATGTTCCTGAGTTTGGCAGGAGGATCGTACCAGACAATAAGCCAGTCATCACCGACGTGATCCGGATTACCGGCATTGCAGAGCCCGACCTTCAGACCGGAGGCGATGGCGGCCGTCCGCAAATCACCGAATTGGGTATGAACCTCACAAGAGGTGCGGTGATGGTCCACCATGGTCTGATCCCTGGTGATCCTGAAGTCGGAGGCCAGCGTGAGGAGAACATGACGCATGCGACCGGCGATCTCGGCTTGGGATGTCCTCGTATCCCGTCGTTCCTCAAGCGTGAGTTGATCACCACCGATTGTCTGGGCCGGAACCGGACTGGTCAGCATGAGCAACACGAACGGCAGAACCACAAGTCCAACCGTCTTGCTTCCGGTTCGCCACAGTTCGACAGGCCACCCTGCATCATCATTTATCCTCCCCATACCCGATACGAAATTCCATACCTCCATATTGGCACATTCGGAAAATTATGCATTAACTAATTGTGTATCCTCATGAATTAATGGAGGTGAAGGGAATTAAGAGGGAGGGTAGTGGGGAGTGGGAGGATAATCCCAACAAATTGCGTCAGAAGGACTGTAATGGCCGTTGGGTCAAGAAGAATGGTGTTAGTCGGTTTGGCTACAAGAACCATATAGCAATTGTGGAGTATTTTTCGAGCGCTATTGACAATCGGTGCACCCTGTGGGGTTCCTTTCCGTTCCTTGCGGGCTCGGTTAGTCAGGCGTTTGCCACCTAAATGTTGATATCAACATTTAGGTGGATATGTTGACAAATTTTTTATGTTGACAAATGACTCGATATCCCCTTCAAAAGGGAGTTTGAGTTTAAATTTGTCAACATAAAACTTGTTACAAGGACATCACAAACGCCAAAATATCATCACCAGGTTGATAGACACCTCCTGGAATATCTTCAGGTCTGGTCTGTTCCATAGCCTTTTTCTTGATCTCCATGTCGGCATGCAGATAGATCTGGGTGGTCTCTATCGATTCATGGCCAAGCCAGAGGGCAATCACCGTACAACTGACCCCACTGCGCAACAAATCCATGGCAGCAGTATGGCGAAGGGTATGGGGACTGACCCGCTTTTCCCTAAGGGAAGGACAGGAGAGGGCAGCAATGGCAACGTATTTCCGCACGATACGTCCAATACCATCCCGGCTGAACCGGCTCCACCGGTTGGTGACAAACAACGCTTCATCCCTCGCCTTGCCTCGTTCCTGCAACCAGGCAGTCAAGACCTTCACCGAGTCCTCTCTGAGGGGAACTGTTCTTTCCTTTCTTCCCTTACCCCGGGCATCAAGACTGGCATCCCTTGGCTTGACCAGGGAAACATCTCCCAAATCAAGACCAACCAATTCCGAGACCCTGAGACCTGTCTGTAAAGCGACCACTAAAAGACACCGGTCACGACGGCCAATCCATGTGGACAGATCAGGGGCCGCCAACAGAGCCGCCGTTTCTGAAGGCTCAAGATAGTCCACCATCCGTTTCCTTGTACGCTTGGCAGGAATGGCCAATACTCTCTGACACGTCACCATCAACTCCGGTTCCCGCCTGCCAATGTAGTCAAACACTCCCTTGATTGCTGCAAGTCGGATGTTGCGGGTCTGGATGCTGTTGTTCCGCTCCTCTTCCAGATGAAGAAGAAACGCCGCAACCAGATCGGCATCAAGATCCTCAACCTTGATATCTGTGAACACCTTGTCCAATTTATCTGTTGTATATTCCAAGAGCAATCGCATGGCATAGCGATAACTGTCTATGGTATGGGGACTGGCATTCATTTCCGCTCTCAACCGAGTGAAGAACGCATCCAGGAGATAGGGAAAAGATTGGGTGACAGATGTCGTCATGATCCCCTCCCATAGCCAATAACTTTCTCACCCTGCCTCATGGTCAGGGTCATGATTTCGGGAACGGCCTCAAGATACCAATAGGTATATTTCGGTTTTTTGTGCCCAAGGAAGGTGGTGAGTTTATGGATCTCATGGTCAGGATTGCGACCGGTACGCAGCCATCCAATAATGGTACGAGTGGCAAAAGTATGGCGGAGATCATGCACACGGGGACCAGTCCCACACCCTCCATTTGTTGGCTTATCGCGCAAACCAATTGCCTGGCCAACACGGGCAAAACATCTTCGGCTGGCGGAGCCATTCAGTCTCCGGCCACTTATCCATGAACGAAACAGGGCCCGTTCAGAAGAAACGCCCAGAACCCTGTTCCGCAGGAGTTGGTATCCAACCAGACGTTCAGCTGTGCAGGGTGTAATCGGTATCACACGTTCACACCCATTTTTGCTATGTCTGACATGAATCACGCACTCGTCAGTAGTCACATCACCGTCATCTAGACCAAGTGCTTCCCCATGACGGAGTCCGGTTACCGCCAAAAGACCAAACAGGGTGGAACAGGTGATACCACGCAAACCGTTTGCTGACGGCACTTTGGAGGCTTCCCTGACTATTTTGATGATCTCCTCATCGGAATAGATATAAGGTGCCGGTCGCCTGATACGTACTGATATCAACCCGCGTGGGGGAATCTCACACATCGGTTCCAGACTTTGCAACCATCGGGCAAAAACCCGGACATGGGAAAGTCTTTTCGACCAGGCTTGGTGACCCTCGAAACCAGATTCTTCTTTCCAACGCAGGAACAATTCGGTTGTTATATGGCTTTGACCCTCGGAAGTTGCATAAGTCGCAAAGGGTCGCAGGTGTCTGATTGAATCATAAGAAAGGCCAGTTCCAAAAGCTTCTCTCTGAGCCAGATACCTGTCAAGATGTCCGTTCATGGTTGTCATTGAACACCTCCCTCAAGTGGCCAGGTACACGCAAGCGGACGAAGGGCCGTGATGTCGTATCGGGCATAAACAGTCGTCGTCTGCATGCTTCGATGGCGAAGGACATCACTGATTTCAGCAAGCGAATTGCCCTTCTTTAAAAGGGTCATTGCCAGCCCATGACGCAAGGAATGGGTTCGAAACTCGCCACCTGGGGGTGTCACATCAGAACGGTTGTAAGCCCTACGAATTGCCGTACGGAACGATCGCGACGTCGTCAAGGGATTGAATGGAGCCAAAACGGTTACAAAGACATGTCGTGATGATCCCCGCCGACCATGACGAAGCCAGTTCACCAAAGCATCACCAACATCTACCGGAAGAGGCATGTGGCTTTGATCACCCCTCTTGCCACGAATCAGTATCCTGCCTATCAACCAGTCGATATCATCAAGTCGCATGGCAACAACTTCTTCGGCCCGCAACCCCAGACGGGCCATCAGCAACAGAGCCGCATAATCACGCAAGGCAATGGGGGTGTCGCCCCGAATGGCAGCCAACAGTTTTTCCACTGTATCAGTATCAACATGACGGGTTATGTTTTTAGGACGCCTGCCGGCAACTGGCGGAATGGCCAAGCTGAGATCCCTTGATGTCCTGCCACTCCAGAACAGGAACCGCAGGATGTTACGAACATATCTGATTCCCCAGCCATTCCTGCCAGCGTGTTCATCAAGGAAGTCATGGATCATGCCGGGAGTGAGTGATGCCAGTTCCCTTCCGTCGTCAGATATCTTGTCAAAATGGTCCAGGAATAGTCTGAATACCCTGTGGTGCCTGACAATCCCTGCATCATACAAGCCCCGGTTAGACTTCAACCAGTTATCAAACTCCAGTATCAAGTGGTCCCGAGGCCTACCAACCGATAAATCCTCCGGCGGCTTCGAGATGACCCCCTTGTCGATCAGATCATCGGTGATACGACGGGCAGTCAAGGAAACCCTGTCCATGTAACCGGCACTTATCGTAGGATCACTAGTGGCGAGTTTTTCAAGGAGTTCGGCATCCAGATTATCGGGATCTAGTGCAAGGGCCTCTGCTTGACGACAAAGATGGGCGGCAGTTTGTTCATAGGTTAACATGGTATCTTTGGCGTATCCCTTTTTGGTAAGGGAGTCCAGGAAGTCACCAATGTACTCCTCCAACCAAAAACTGTCTGGTACCGGTATAATGTTGTTTGTACTCATAACTACAACCTCTCATTTTAAGTTTAAAAGAGAGGGTAATATGAGTGTTAACAGTCAAATATGGGAAATATTCTGTCAGTTTTATGTTGACAAATTTAAACTCAAACTCCCTTTTGAAGGGGATATCGAGTCATTTGTCAACATAAAAAATTTGTCAACATATCCACCATGACCATCGTCCTCCTCTACCGGCATCTCCAACCATGCCTTGATGAGTTTGAGCAGTCTCCCATCGCTCACACGACGGGCTATGCTCGTCATCAGTTCAGCATGTGGTATCTCTCCGAAATAGTTGGACAAATCACCGTCTACAACCTCCTTATGTCCAGTGTTAAGAAGTCCATGTACTCGTTTGACCGCGTCATTGGCACCTCTCCCCGGCCGATAGGCATATTGCTCCGGTTGCAGGTCAGCCTCAACTATCGGCTCCAAGACAAGGAGGGCCGATGTCTGTGCTACTCTGTCCCGTATGCAGGGTATACCCAGCGGTCGGAATTTTCCCGGTTGCTTCTTCGGAATCATAACCTGACGTACCGGTTTCGGTACATAAGTATCCTCCTTCAAGTCCCGCGACAGTTCCCCAAGCCATGTCTCCAGCCCATAGGACTCAATATCCACAAATGTCTCACCATCACCCCCACATACTCCACCATTACGGCGTACCTGCATATAGGCCACAGTCAAAAAGTCCATTCGCCATACCTTGTCAACAAGAGCATGAAACCGGCAATCGGGTTCTTTCTTCGCTTTCACATGTAGTATGTTCTGGAGTTTCTGAACTCTTTGTAGCCCTGTTAGGTTTGAACCAGTAGCCATGCCTTGCCTCCTTTCCATACTGTTTCCAGAGTCAGGCTCCTTCCCTCAACCGGCATTACCCGGCGTTCACAGTACTACAAGCCTGTCCGCCACCCTGCCAACCCGGACTACCCCTCGCGGGGTTCCAGTTTGGTGTATGCTCACCATTGACAGGGCTTCCCGTGTTGCCACATCTTCCATCTTCCATACATGCCATCGCCAATACCCCGGTGAATCCGAACGGTGCCTATGTCGTTCTCTTCCCGTTCGATGTCAGACTTCCCCATATTAACGGCAGGTCGTCATTCACATTACCCTTTTCGAGGCCTGCTCAGCGTTCACTTCGCGTTATGGCCTGTGTGGTCGCTAAGTCGCCCAAGGCGACCCTATTATTCAGAGTGCTTCAGTCTACATTGTTACCTCCGTAAACCGCTCTGGCTGCTACCAACTGGAACGACAGTTGTTGAGCGGGGTTCGCACCCGCTAGGAAAATGCACCTTTCCACGGCTCACGTTAAACTTGGGCTAGTTGATGCCCCAGTCAATCATCTTCTCGTAGCGCCAGGTTGATAGCCTGCCATCCGGGTACATTGTTGGAATCTCGGCCTGGTATCTGGACTTGCGTCCTGCAGGGTCATCTTCAGCAAAGATTGCAACAACACGGGCCTCGACGGAACGTCGCCTAGGTGCATCATCCCGGTTCGTCGGATCATCGAAAGCCGTGTGAAAGGTTACCCTGCTTGCCGGATCCTCTATGCGGGAATCGTATTGGTTGAAGATCAGAGCGTCACTTGGTTCCATTTCCGGAAAGTAATACCAGCACTGAGCCGAGTCATGAACAAGCAAGTAATTTACCAGACGGGTTCTTGGCTCAGTCATACGCCATCCATCATAACATATCATGTCGTTGGCAGATATTGTCGAAGAATCGCACAAGGCGAGGGGCTTTGATTTGATCGGTTGCAAGGGGTCGGTGCTCCGCCAGACGTTGTAAACGCCAAAGTGACATCCATCCGGTATGTCAAGTACATCCTCGAAATAAGGGCTCAGATCTGCATGTACCAATTCGGCATAGATCCCGGCACCGCCAGAAAAAACTGGCTCACCGACACGAAACTCGTGTTGCATGGTTCGTGCTGAAAGACAACCTGTGGCCTCCATGACTAGTTCCGCACAATGGTCGTAGAAGAGGGAGACAACGCTTTCGTGATCGGTGTAATCGATGTCAAGTGGTGCATACACAAGCTCGAACCCCATGCGCTTGATGGTGGGCGGTTGTACGAGGGCACGAGCATCGTGAACCCGGATCGGCTTGATGAACATCATTTCCGAAGCATCGCCACCCTCCTCACGGGATGGCAGCCGGAATCCCCGGTATAGCGGTTTCACGAAGAGACTTTCCGAAACCACATACGGAAGGTCGGGAAAGAGTGGGATATTCCTCATCAAACTGAACCCATCACAATTTCTGACGCTTGGCAAGATCACGAAACTTACCTTCTGTCGCAAGCAGCTCATCATAATTTCCGCTCTGCACCAGCCTCCCTTGATCCAACACATGGATCCGGTCCGCTTTCTGGATCGTGGACAGGCGGTGAGCAATAACAACCCGGGTGCTTGTAGACTCCTCGATTCCCTTCATTGCCAAGGCTTGGCTCCTTGTGTCCAGCCAGCTGGTTGGCTCATCAAGAAATATGATCCTGGGCTTGTATACCAAAGCTGCAGCCATCCTTATCCGCTGGCTTTGACCTCCGGAAAAGTTTGCCGAGTTCTCGCTCACCGAAGTATACAACCCCATTGGCATCGCACGAATGTCCTTGGCAACACCAACCAGTTCCAATGAGCGCCAAGCATCGTCCTCGGTGAGTACGCTGTCTACACCAATAATGTTGTCGAGCAAGCTTCCCGGCCGCAGGGTACTGTCTTGCATGACAACTCCCATCTGCCTTCTTGTAAATCCGAAATCCAACTGGGCGAGATCCCGTCCGTCATAATAGACGCCCCCGAATAGAGGCTTCTCAAGCCCAAGCAGAAGCCGGAGAAGGGTCGTTTTGCCAGCGCCGGATTCACCAACAATTGCAACAAACTCGCCTGGCCTTGCGCTAATCGATACATCCTCAAGCACCTTTCGTCCACCCACGGCATAGGCATGGCTTACCCTGTCGAGCAGAATTCTGCCGACAAGCAGGGTTCGGTCCTGATCTGACTTTCTTGTTGAGGTGGGGCTTGCCAGAATGGGGGCGACCTGCTCACAGGCTGGTTTGATAAATGCAACTGCCCGTGCAGCATTTCCTAGCATGATGATCGTCGTGCACATCACCATGACTGCCGTGAATACGGCAAGGAAATCGGCCGTAACAACTCCTTCTCCCTCACCCTGAACGGCTATTGTCAAGAACAGGACCGCCGCTGAAAATGCGGGTACCGCAGCACCGAATGCGAAAAGGTGTTCGTCGAGTATCGAGAGCCGGATTTCCGCTTTCTTGTGACCATGATACCGCCGTGCCCAGGCGGCAAAGGCCAAATCCTCGGCAGCTGTGACGCGCAACTTGGAAATGCCTTTGAGAAATTGCTGGGTATCTCCCATGAGTCTTCGCATGGTTTCAAGGTACTTTTTCTGTGGCTCGACCATAAAAATGCAGAATGCAGCCGTTACCCCGATCATCAGTGCCGTGAGCAGTAAGGCTATCCAGCCAAGATAGGCATCGTAGAAAAACAGAAGACCGAGTGCCGGCAGCAGGAAAAACGTGGACAAGACTCCATCGGCCGTTACACCGGCAACCTGGTCTCTGACATCTTGGAACACCATTGATCTTGTTGTCAGTTCACCGGCGGTGTAATCACGGAAAAAGCCGGGATTCAAGCGCAGTAGACGATCCCATATCAAGGCACCTAGTCGGGCGGCCACTCGGCCTTCAACCCGCATGAGTGCAGTTCCCCGGAGAATGTGCAATATGGCCATAAGCGCACCGACTCCGACGAGGATTGACGCCATTTGCAGGGCCAGGACCTCATGGCCGTCCGGTGTCGGCGCACCGACCAGCCAGCTGATCGCAAATGCAGGTGTCAATGCAAGTGTACCTGCAGCAATGCCTGCCAAGCCAAGTATTGCCAAGTCCCTTGTCACACCACGATTTCCTGCCAGGAACAATTCCTTCAAGCCGGCCTTTCCATCCACACTGTTGCCGGGCAATGATGGATAAAGGTAATAGACCTCCTGGAATGGGTTGTCGGTTTTGCCATCCACCAAGACCGACTCACCTGTCGAGGGGTTCACGACCCTGTAGTTTCCGGTCAACCCAGGTAAAAGTGCCAAAGGTTGTCGATCCTCATGTCGAATTGCCAGCATTGCCCCGCTGTCATCAAGCCACCAGCGTTCCGAAGCTGACAGCCGCACCTTGCGCTTCCTCAATGCCGATGCGTCACAGAAATCATTCAGCGAGAGTTCCTCTCTGCTTCGCTTGGCAGGAACCTGAATCTCGAATCCCTCGTGCCTGCCGATCATGCGCAAGGCACATTCCATGGCGGATTTATCCTTCACCGACCGAAGTGTAGGATTGTAAAGTGCTTTCAGGTTAGACCTCGCCCGTATCTTGTCGTCTTGACGCCTTGTGACCCGAGCAACCCGAAGATTCACCTCGTCAGCAAGCAGCAGTTTTTGACTGAGACGTTCTGCATCGAACAATATCTCATGAAATCCCGGCAAGGCCTTGTCTAAAATTTGTCTCATGGCAATTTCGGAGGTGGTTCTGCAGTCGAGTCTTTCCTCCCCGTGCAAGCGGATCCATACATCCTGGGAAACAGGTACCAACTCGTGAGGTCCGGTATCCACAAGATCAAGAAAGGTTGCCTCGATACCAGTTGCAGTCAACCAGACAATACCGTGATCGGGTGAGGCGATACCTTTTCCAGTCATGGGGCCAGGACGAAGACGAAGTTCCGTTGCAGGAATTCCTTCCATGTCCCGGGATACGGCCAGGGACATGAACTCGATCCAGAAATCGACATGCCTGTCGAATTCCGTCCTCGTCGCTGTAGCATCGTTACCGCCCTCCATTGCCTCTAACAGTCCTTCATGTGTCACCCGGCGTAACCTGGTGCCTTGCAATCCCTTGGCAACAAGTCTTATTGAGTGGTTGGATTCTTCGACGTTGAATGCCAACTGTCCGGCTTCAAGTCTGATGAAATGCTTGTAGGCTGAAGCCCTCTGACCTGATTCATACTCGGCCGAAAAAACATCGATTGCTCCTTCTTCAACGTACCATGTATAACCAGGCACCGACAGACTTACCGGTTGACTTGCAACGGCTGGAACCGCGTCCCCGTGTTCAAGAAACATTGAACCCAGATTGGTTGGGGAAAGGATTTCATTCACCATCAATCAACCTCCGGTACATGCCGTCACGGGCGTACAGCTCATCATGAACGCCCTCTTCGATGATACTGCCACCATCGACAATCAGGATGCGGTCCGCATCGCGAATCGTGCTCAGGCGGTGTGCAATGATGAGGCAGGTGCATCCGCGACGGCGAATGCTGTCATCGATCATCAATTCGGTAATGGGATCAAGAGCATTCGTGGCTTCGTCCAGAACCAACAGAGTTGGCCTGTTTACCAGAGCCCTAGCGATTTCCAGTCGCAGTCGCTGACCACCACTGAAATTGCGACCTCCTTCTTCCACCATGCATTCATACCCTTCGGGACGACTGATGATGTCCTCGTGAATCAATGCATCCCTGGCAGCGGTAGTCACATATTGATCCGGAACCGTAATGTCCCACATGGTCAGATTGTTGTAAATAGAGGCTGCGAACAGAACCGGGTTCTGGTCGACGAAGGCAACCGACCTGCAGAATACCTCACGTGGAATCTCCCCGGCAGGATGGCCGTCGAACAATATTTCTCCTGACCATGGCAGGTGCAGTCCCGCCACCAACTGCGCGACCGTGGACTTGCCCGAACCACTGGAACCCACCAAGGCAATGCGCTGGCCAGGCTCGATTGTCAGGCTGAAATCCCTGATCAATGGGTCTCGATTCTTCTGGTATCCAAAGGTAACGCTCTTCATTTCAAGCTTGCCGATCAATCGCAACCGGCCCCCTTTTATGTACAACTTCGGATTATCTGAGCCATTGGATATCGGAGCAGTCTCATTAGGTGCATTGATCACGTCGTCCATTCTTGTAAGGTCCGCGTCCAGTGTCTCCAGCAAGTCAGAGAATTGTCCGATTCTGGCGACTGGACGAATGAAGTTGTCGGCAAGAATGTAAAATCCCATCAATTGGCCGAGAGTGACATGTCCCAGCGTCATCAGCCAACCTCCTAGGCCAAACACCGCTGCTGCATTGAGTAACTGAAACAAATGTGGAAAAGAGGATGCAACATGCCCCAGTTCCACGAATTCCTGACGAGCAACAAGTTCACGGGCCTGCCTGCCGCTCCAATCTGAAAAAAAGTCATTATCCCGGGCAGTGGCTTGCAGGTTCTCGACCGACGAAAGTCCAGCTGCGCTTATACCAAACAACATGCTCTGTTCCCGACGCAATCGATGATTTTGGTAACGGCGCAAGCGAGCTACCACCCTTGTCAAACCGTAACAGGATATCCCCATGCCAGCGACCACAAATGCCAAGGGCCAATTCCAGACCAGCATGACTGCCAGAAAGGCCAAACCCATTATCAGGTCAACCAACAGGCGCACGAGCTGTCCCGCTCCTATGTCGGCAACTTCATCAATCGTTCGCAAACGCAAGGCGAGGTCACCTGCCAATCTGGAGGAGAAGAACTTGATCGGGAGATGTAGCAATGTGTCCAGAAATCTGTCGCTCTGGTTGATGGCAAGGCGGATTACAAGTTCACGCAGGGAACGCATTTGCAGCCACGTCAGAAGGTAGACAGATACGCCAGCCAGAAGCGTGGCCGCCGACAAAATCCAGACCAGTTCGGTCTGTCCGGATACCAGAACATTGTCCACGAATTGCGCCAGCAGGAGTGGCAGGGCCAGTAGCACAATTGCAAGCAGCAATCCGAGGGCTGTCGTACGCATAAGCAGAGGTTTGTGGGCACGTAACCATGGCCAGAGCCTTGCCACAACGCTGCGCCTCTTGCCCCGCCGCTTGAATTCGACGCCGGGTTTGAGGATTAGGCTGACGCCAGTGAAGTGGCGGTCGAATTCATCCCTGCCGATGTTGCGGTGACCTTCGGCGGGATCATTGAGAAAGAAGCGTCCCCCCCTCATGCCCTCAAGGACAACGAAGTGGTTGAAACCCCAGAAAAGCATGATTGGTAAGGGCAATGCTTCCAGTTGATCGATCTGACAGCTGTGTCCTGTAGCATTCAGGCCATAACTGCGTGCTGCCTGTGCAATGTCCTTCATGTTGGAACCATCACGGCCAATACCGCATTGCTCACGCAACTCCTCCAACGATATCCAGCAATCATGGTGTGCAAGCACGATGCCAAGACAGGCTGCTCCGCAGTCAGTGGACTCTAGCTGCATCATCAATGGGGTGCGGCGTGGTCGCCTCCAGAACTTCGAGATTCCAGTTGTATTCGGAGAACTTGAATCTAAAGTGGCTTGCTGTATCATTTTGGCTCAGAATCAAACTGAGAGGACAACCAGACCAATGATTACCATCAATAAAAGCATGAATGTCCTCCTGAAGATACGTTCATGCGAGGCCGACACCTTCAATGGTTCGTCCATGGCCTCTGATTGTGCCCTGTAAATCAGGGAATCTTTTCGAAACAATTTCTGTATGCCTCACGGAAATATGACTGTTAGTGTGTCATTTTATCCTGTTAAATGAGTTTCCACAACCCTATACAGTCAACTAATTTTTTGAGATTATACACTTAAATTGACAATACAACGTTAATATCCATTTCACCCTTCAACGGCATGGTTTTGGTTTCCGGCACGGCTCCTCTATCCAGAATTCCTCCATGTGGTTTTGTGTCCACTCCTGACGCCAATATGAATTGACCCTGATCCGCGATCAAAAAAATAAAAAAACCCGTTTGACTCTTGTAACGACGGCATTTTATTGCCATCATCACAATAACCTAAAAACAACCAAACGGGTTAGCAACATGATAGTACAAAATTCCTTTCCAATCAAGACCGAATTTTCCCCTGTTCAGGACACGACGCCCTTTGCCGGTGTCCTGCCCTTCATGAAGATCCTGGCCGACCGGAAGATCCTCCTGTCAATAGCTCTTGAAAAATACTCCACAATTGCGGTTGAATAATGGGCCAGTCCCAAACCAAAAAAAAGGGTTTGTTTGATGGCCAGATGGTCCTATCCATCATGTTGTTGAACCTTCTCGGTTTTGACCGGGTCGCCGATATTGATGAACTGGAGGATGATCGTGTCCTGTGCCGGATGGTCCGAAAGGTTGAACCCCATCTGTTTGGATGTCGCACGGGAACACTCGGCAAGCGTCACCGCGAGGGACGGAAACGGACATTTCCCTCGCCCCGTTCGATCCATTACTGGCTGACATGTTGCCATGATGACGCGGCCGGGAGGAAACGGGTCAGAGGCAAGGCCTATATTCCACCCCCCCCCTCCGGTGCCTTGCAACGACTGCACCGGATCAACCGGGCCATGATTGACTGGCACATCAGAAAGAAGGACCTGACCCACCTGACCATCGACATTGATGCGACCATTATCCGTTCCGGCAAGCGTGAATGTCTTTCCACCTACCGTGCAGCCAACAACACCGTTCCCTTTGAGAGGGGTTACCAGCCGCTGATGGGATACTGTCCGGAACTGGGCATGATCCTGCATGTCGAGATACATGACGGCAATGTTGCGGCCAGCACCGACAATGGTCGTTTCCTGGACGAGATACTGCACCTGTTGCCGGACCGTATTACATCGGTTTCGGTTCGCATGGACAGTGCGGGTTACCAGCATGAGGTCATCAGGTATTGCAATGATCCTTCGGTCCGGGATGAGGAGGTCCGGCGGTTTGGGTCCATCGGCTTTGTCGTTGGGGCTTCCCTGTGCGATTCATCCCTGGCAAGCATTGTCTCCACCGACAAGGATGAGTGGCACCCCGGAAGTGGTGATGCCGAGGGGTGTCATGGTGCGGAGATTTGCCATGTTCCCTCGATGGTTGCCAAGATGCCGCAGGACCACCTTGTCCGTTACGTGGCCTTTCGGTGTGGCATTGGTGGACTGGGCGTTGGCACCGATGAATTGGGTGGTGGATATTGGGACGATGTCGGGCCCTGCCGGTTGCGCCTTCTGGCGACGAACCATCCGTCGCCGGATGAACCGGGACCGGTTGCAGGTGATGACTCGGTCTTGCCGGTCAGGACCATGTGGGTAGTCCGCGAGGAGGCGAATACGCGGTGTGGTGACAGTGAACAGGCGCATGGCATTGTCAAGGCCGATTTTGCCGGTGGCATGTTGCCATCGGGCAAGTTCGGGGCCAACGGCTGCTGGTTCTGTCCGGTCGGGAATTGATGGTGGCCGGCACCAGATGGATGAGGGTTCGGATGAAGGCGTTCCGGGCGGCGTTCATCTACCGCAGTGGCCGACTGGTTTCCCATGCCAACCGCCTTGTTTTCAAATTGCCTGTGACCGGGAGTGGCCGGTTGGAGGAAGGTTGGATCAAGTTGTTCAGCCCCCAGGCCTGATTTTGCCGGTTGTTCAACCGACACGGAACACCCCCTGATGGACAGAACGAAACAAGGTACCCGGCAAGCGGGAGGGGGGAGGTCTGTGTTCAGGTATTGCACCAGGGTTTGATTGTGATCATTGTGGCTGGAAAATCCGGTTTTGATCAAGAAAACCGTACTCAAAAATCATGTTCTTGATTTGGATAAACGAATCAGGTATCAATTGTTGCCGGAAATGGTAAACATGTTGAATAACGTGATTTAGCTCGCTGATCAGGGTGAGTTGAATCTCCTTGGTTCCTTGGAAGAAATGATTCAAATTTATAGACCTAATACATCCAATATTTTTTCCAAAAATACACAACAATAGACTTGATTTTCTTTGTAAACTAAGCAATGTTCAATTCTACTGGGTATTACGCTCCGGGGGCGGCGAGCCGGCCGGAATCGGTTTCTGAATTCAGAAACCTTTTTTCTGCTGATTGAGTGAAAATCTTTTTAACTTCAAGGACATGTTGGCTATGAAAGCAATACCTGAGCATAGAACAACTCCTAAAATCAAGGGCAATCCCGTTCCATTAAATAGTTGGCCGATAGGAATGGCTAATACAACACATGACAGTGTTGATACTGCACCGATTATTGATGCCGCCATTCCGGCAATATGTCCCATCGGCTCAAGAGCAAGCGCGTTGAGATTGGCCAAACACAACCCAAGCAGGAAAAACATACTGGCAGACCAGGCAATGAAAGTCCAGAGCAACCATTGGTCTGACAAATTTCCTGTGAAAACGATAATGGAACAACCAAGTGAAAGTAGGCAAATGGCAAGATAGCCGAATGTTGACAGTGCCCACATTCCTAGACGCAATACCAGTGCGGCATTCAGAAAACTTGCACTGCCCGAGAATATAGCAACGATAGCAAAGTAAAGAGGAAAGTCGTGACCTGTACCTAACCAAGTTACATAAACCTGCTGGGCCGACACCAAGTAGGCAAATATGCAGGTAAATCCGAGTGCAAGACTAAAGGTACATATGATAACCCGGGGATTTGAGAATACTTCCATAGCTGCTTTAGAAATGTTCCTTGGCCTGAACATGGTTCTTTTACTCGGTGGATGGGTTTCAGGTTGCCTAATCATAAACCAAAGCAGGGCAATAAGGGCCAGAATCTGAAAAGAAACAAAGATAAAACGCCACCCAAATGACAGCATGATGGTTTGTCCAATAAATGGAGCCACTGCTGGAACCAGAACAAAAAGCATCATTGCCAGGGAAATTACACGTGCCATGGTTCGACCAGAATAAAGATCACGAATCAGGGCTTGGGTTGCTGTTCTCGGTGCAGAAATTCCTAATCCTTGTACAAAGCGAGAAATAAGTAGACCATAGAATGATTCGGTAAAGAATGACCATCCACTAGCGAGGGCAAAAAGGATTATTCCGATATATGTTATTGGTTTTCTGCCGAAAGAATCCGAAAGTGGTCCCATGATCAGCTGGCCAAGACCCGTTCCAGCAATGAAAACGATAATTACCAGTTGGGCTTGGTTTATATCCACCAACCCAAATTCTTCACCGATAGCAGGAAAGGAAGGTAACATGGCATCAGTAGAAAATGCCACCATTGACCATAGCAAGGCAATCATGGCAACAAATTCGTAATATGGGGGTTGTTTTTTCACTAGCGTTAGATAGTACTTAATTCTTTGCTTAACAACAGATATTTTTGGCCATTTGCATTTTCCAAGAAACACGATCTCTTGATGCAGGATCCAATCAGCATTGCCGGATTAGGGGTAGTAAATTGCTAATCAGGAGTGTAAGGGTTTGGATAAAGACCAGAATGCCAGATTTCTATTCGAAACAAATTCCGGAATTGGTAAAATCGCAGTAATTATAAAATTGTTATCCATAGCAACATGACCAGAGAACAGAAAACTATACTTGTTATTGGCACCTACGATACCAAGGATAGCGAATTATCCTATATCGCCGAGTGTATCAGGACCGAAGGTGGGAATTTTATCCGCATGGATGTCAGTGTTTTAGGTGAACCTGTTTCCGAGGTGGAGATTTCCAAAGAGGAAGTTGCAACAAAAGGTGAGAGCACTATACCTGAAATAATTTCTTTAAATGACGAAAATCTGGCCATGCAAGTCATGGCCAAAGGTGCATCCAGACTTGCCCTTGAACTTTATACTCAAAACCAGATCCATGGAGTTATCATATTGGGTGGATCAATGGGTACAGATCTGGCACTGGATGTGTGTCAAGCCCTCCCGATGGGTGTACCAAAGCAAGTTGTTTCAACTGTTTCTTTTTCTCCTATGATTGCTCCCTCTCGCCTAGCTGCCGATATTCAAATGACCCTTTGGGCAGGTGGATTATATGGTTTGAATTCAATCTGCAAATCTTCTCTCAGTCTTGCTGCAGGTGCTGTATTGGGTGCTGCCAGGGCAGCAGAATCCTGGAATAAATCCAAACCCGTTGTTGGTATGACTAGTTTTGGATCTTCGGTATTGACCTACATGATTAAACTGTTTCCTGAAATAGAAAAAAGAGGGTTTGAGCTTGCGGTGTTCCATGCGACAGGGATGGGAGGTATGGCCTTTGATAACCTCGCCCGAAATGGTGTTTTTTCCTGTGTAATGGATTTTGCACCGCAGGAAATGACAAATCTGATTTTTGGCTCGGTGCTCAGTGCTGGCGAAAATAGAATGCTGGGAGCAGGAATATCAAATACTCCCCAGATTGTAGCACCTGGTTGTATTGATCTTATTGATTTTCCAACCTGGCAAGAACCACCGGAAATTTTCGCAGGTAGAGAGTTTCATTCACATAATCGGCTCATATGTTCAGCTGGACTGAACAAGGAAGAAAGATGTCAGGTCGTTAAGGAAATTTGTGAACGAATTGTCCAGTCACAAGCTCCGGTTAACCTTATTCTACCCAAGGTTGGAATTCAGGGTTGGGATAGGAAAGGGCAACCTTTTTACAATCCTGAGGCCCAGCAGGCATTAGTCAATGAATTTCGCAATTCTTGCAAGCCCCCAGCTATTCTTACAGAACTGGATTGTCACATAAATGATCAGGAATTTGCAGAAAAGGTATTGGAAATTTTTGATCGATGGCTTGATGAGGGAATTATTAAACAATAAATTATCTCGGATATGTCCCCCCCAATTTTGTTAAATTTTTCTTTGCAAGTTTTCATTTTTTTCAACTGATTGTCTAAAATGTCCGCTAAAAGTTCAACTCGTGTAGAGTGGCCCACCCTTTTTGTTTTAGTTCTTTGCTATACAGTCTGGGGGGTAAGTACAACACTACTATATGAATATTCTATAGCTTTGGGTCTGATATTTCTTACCCTGTCCATCACATTGCATTCCTCCCTGCAACATGAAGTAATTCATGGTCATCCCCTTCCAAGCCGCCGATTGAGTGAGGCACTGGTTTTTCCTGCTGTTGGATTGCTCGTACCCTACGAAAGATTTCGGGATAGCCATCTCAAGCATCATTATGACCCGAATTTAACTGATCCCTACGAGGATCCCGAAACCAACTATCTAGACCCGAAAGTATGGAATAATCTCTCCAAGACGATACAAAAGGTCTTATTATTCAACAATACCTTATTAGGTAGAATATTGATAGGCCCGGCTATTTCTCTATTAGTTTTTGGTTTGGATGATTTTAGGAATGCACGGGCTGGAGATTGGCAGATAACCAGAGCTTGGATTCTTCACTTGGTGGGGATAATTCCAGTATTGGCATGGGTATGGCTTTTGGGAACCGTACCTTTATGGTTATATTTTTGTTCGGCATATCTTGGTTTCGGTTTGCTGAAAATCCGCACCTATCTTGAACACCGGGCCCACGAACAACCGAGAGGAAGAACTGTAGTTGTAGATGACCGTGGTCCTTTGGCTTTTCTGTTCCTTAACAACAATTTTCACTTGGTGCATCACATGCAACCCGAAATACCTTGGTACCAATTGCCAAACTTATTTGACGAGAACCGAGAAAAATACCTGAAAAGAAATGAAGGGTATCTGTACAAGAATTACTTTGAAATATTCAGGAAATATTCTTTTTTTCGAAAAGACCCTGTTCCGCATCCTCTTTGGGAAAAGGATTAGCATGTATATCACCACATTGGGAGTGGACAAGAAAAATATTTTATTTTGGTACCTTATTTACTGTTCAGTAAATATAAGTGGTTTAACAAATCTTACAAAACTGTTTACCGTCAAAATAGATGGGAATTTCTACGGAAATCAATAATCAGTCAAGCCTTAAGGGAAGTGGTATTTATATGGAAGATTCCCGCAGAATGGTAACTCGAAACGTGTTGCCATCTCTATCATCTAGAAATTCAATATTGGGGTAGGCCTTAATTGCACGAAGGATACCACTACCCACACCACGGTAAGGTAGAATTTTTGTTGCAAAAGAATGGAATATTGGGTTTCGAACGTTTGAGATACCCATTTTGATATTTTCTGTAGTTAGATTATTCGGAAGATGCCCTGGGCTAATAATTTCAATTCGATCAGAAAAAACCAACACTTTTATTGGGGCTGAAACAAAATAATCTCGATGTATTAAAGCATTGGCTATCAGTTCTTCTAAAACGATTTTAGGTATTTCAGGCTCGCCAATGGAGTTAAACCCTTGGTTATTTTGTACATGCCGTATGTTATCTAGTACAAATCCAAGTGTTTTTTGAAAAATATCCGATAACCTACCATTGATATCCTTACTATCCAGGTAATTGACATCTTCAATGTTAATCCCTGGGAAAGCAACGGCTTTTACATTGAATACGGGTAACCAATTCTGAGGATTGCTCCCAAACAGTAGAATGCCACCGTAATTCAACACTCCGTTTTTTGCTAGTTTCATATTTTCCAATAGTTGGGGTAATGAAATTTCTTGATCCTTGGTACTGAATCCAAATTCTTTTTCAAAAAAAGTTTCAAAATACTTTACATCTAAATCTACCAAGGAAGAACTATTAACAGGAGTTGCATCAGCTTGTACCAACCCCGAACTCTGGAAAATTCTTTGAATTTCTTCACGTGATCGTAGTTTTTGTGAACTGGCACCGTTTCTGATATAGATGGATGTATTATTGTCCATATAGGGTTTGCTTGTACCCTCAGGCACTGATACCACCATTACCAAACCTTCTGCTAAAGAAACATTTTGAGTATTTAGCCTTACGGGTGGGCGAATATTGTCTGAAGCTAAATTTGGTAAAAGCTGATTCAGTCGTTTTATATCATCGCCGGATAATCCCGCTATCTCACCATCATCATTTACACCAATTAAAATCACACCTCCTTCAGAATTACTGAAGGCTATAACTTCTGGAACGAGTTTTGAACCATGTCTGATGTTAGATTTAAACTCATGATTTGAGTCTTCACCATTGAGGATAATTTCAATTAGTTCTTCGGGTTCCAATCTTCGTAAACCTGTTTTCGTTTTTCAAAGGCTTCAGAGCCTCCCTCCATGACATTGACAATACGCTCCTGGATTTCTGAACGATCGATACTTCCAGGCAAAACTTTTATTTTATCGTCAAAATATTCACATGATAAAATCTGCTCAGCGTCACCCAATACTGGAAAATTGGCGTTATGGGTAGCAAAAATAAATTGTGTTTTCGGTTTTAGTTTGTGGATTAAATTTATTACATCTTTATAGATAGTCTGATTATCCAGATCATCTTCTGGTTGGTCAATAATCACAACATCACTATCTTTTTGATTTAGTACTGAAAGCAACAACGCTGAAGCTCGTTGCCCCAATGAGTGGTTTGCCAAGGCATTTCCATGATAATCAATCTTAATTTTGTTCGGAACCTGCCAAACCAGCAAAGCATTTAGATTTTCTTTTAACGTTTCCCAAAATTTGGCAAAAGAACCGCCCAAAAGATTTTGCACAGCATTTTCATTGCACCAAATCGCACCAAAATCTTCGTATTCATCCACAACTTTACGTAGTGTAATTACCTGAATTCGACTTCCACGATATAAATTCTGCATATGTTCAAGCATTGCATTCTTATCACCCTTAAATTCCAATCTAATTTTCAAGGGTGAATCATCATGACTAAATCTTTCGAGTTCATTTTGTATAGTGTGGTATTCATCCCTCAAAAGGGAATTCAAGTTTTCGAGTTCCTGTTCTAGGACCTCATATAAGCTTGTTGATTGTTGATCACGATTGAGTGAAATTGCTATTAATCGTTCGTATTTTTCAAGCGAGGCTTTCAATCTTCTAAATTCTTCTGAACTGAAGCCAATTACACCATCCTGCTTTAATTCACTTGCAAGTTTACGTTCAATTACAGCGAATTCATCCCTTAAGGATTGTTTCTGCTGATGAAATTCAGTGTGTCTGGATTGTAGTTGAATTACCGTGTTTTGCCCCTCACTTGCGATTTGTTTAATTTCATCGAAACTTTTAAGCAAATTGTTATAGTCGGAAAAGAATGTTTCAAAAAATGATTGATTCAGTTCTGATTGATAAGGAACTTGATTTTTTAGTTCATCTTCAAACTGTACAAGAAAATCGTTTAATTCAGAAAGATAGTCCTTTGCATTCTGAATAACCTGTTTTATTTTTCTTTCATCCCTATCGAAATAAATTTGCTTTTGCAAAGTTGAATCGAAACCATACTCCTGATAATTTTTTAATCTAAACTCTGCATCACTCTTTTTCTGTTCCCATTCAAGCCTCAGGGAAGAATCATGATCTAACTCTCGGATATTATCAACAATTTCAGTAATTCTTCGTTGTGCTTGTCTAATTTTTTGTCTTAAAGGAGCCAGAGCCTCACCGGCTATTTTTTCAACAAGGTCTTTTTCAAATCCTTCTCTCGTGTTGGATAAATCTCTTTGACCAAAATAAACAGGGTTACGAACTATGGTCTCAAGTATGGAAACACCAGGTTGTTTTATTCCGTTGGAAAAAACTTCGGGTTTCTCATTTATAATACGACGAATTTGATAGACTTGTTTTCTTTGATCAATTACATCCAAAGTAATAACCCCACCACTTCGCAGCATGAAAGGTACCAACTCTTTTTTGTAGGGGGTATCTGAGGCATGATCACCAAATGGGATGTCTAGCACATAACGTATCCCTTCAACTATGGAGGATTTTCCACTTCCACGAATGCCAATCAGGGTATTTAGTTCTGGAGAGAGATTGATTTCATTACCACCAAGAGAACCAGCACCCTCGAATTTAATTTTCTTGATATGAGAATGAGTGTAACCCCTCAAATCGTTTCTAACCCTGATTAATTTATTTCGTAAGGCAAACTTAACAGACTTAAAATCGAAATCACCTAATTTCAAATAACTAGCTTCCCTTCGAGCTGAAAAATCATCAAGATTCTTTGGGTCACAACCTTCTACCTCCGCAGGATAGTAATTACCTAAATCCCGTTGTATCTTTAATCTTTCTTTATTTGTCCTAACTTTTTGAAATCCCAAAATTCTGCGTCGAATTGAGTGATCGTCAAATAAATTTTTTATCCGTGGTGAGTTCAATTCTTTCCATAAACCTTTGTCTGCTTCTACATGGGCAAAGATTAGAAAGTAGTCCAAATTGTAGTTATCTAATATCGAAACAGTGTCTTCTAGGTTATGTTTCGTAGGGTGGTTTTTAGTTCCAAAATTTGGAATACCTGCAAAAGTCTCGTTTAAAAACGTTTGGATATAATTGGTTTGTTCTCTGTTAATAAACCAACCATCAGAGAAAACTACTATGGTATGAATAGCAGACCTACCATCTTTCACAGACAACTCAACTCCAGGTAGCAACCCGATTCTAGATTTATTGGCTTTATTTCTAATCTTCCTGAATTCATCTTTGTCAAACTTGTTGTGATTGGCAATCACGCCAATACCTATTCCTGCACTCTGCAAAGCTTGGACATAATCGCTCACATAATTCTTTTCATTACCCTGGTAATGAAACTCTTTATCTGCTTTAGTATGAAGGTGAAAATCTACCTTTAACCAACGGCTTCCGTTTTCAAAATTTTCTTGTCCCATCAAGATAAGTGCCCCAATGAAATTTAGTTACATCCCTATCCCGAGTAATTATTCTAAATCCACTACTTCGTTTCTATACGGAGATATAAGTGGCTTTGGGCTAGGCTGGTTGTTCCAAATATTTAATGCTTACTTAATATAATGACTTTGTATAAGTATAAACATAATTTAGGCTTTTTGACAAAGTGACACCAAAAAAACTAAAGATCCTTGGATTTTTCGGTATTGATCAGTTCAGGGTTAATAGTGTGGCAAGAAGTCAGGACAAATTCATAAGCCTCAAATTGAATGATGGTCAACTTCTGTGTTTAATAAAATAGACTACACTGTGCACTTATACAGATTTGGGATTGTGGGCTCCCAAAGGGTTATTTGCCTTTCCAGACCGGGTCTCTTTTTTCTACGAAGGCTTTCGCTCCCTCCTTTTGATCTTCACTTGAGTATAATTTATCGACTGTGGAAAGCTGTCGCTTTGTTATTCTGTTCAAAGCATCCTGGAATCGGAGATTTTCAGCCTCCCGAACAATCTCCTTTGTAGCTGCATAAACAAGAGGAGGGCCTGATTCCAGAAGTCTGGCGAGTTCCCATGCTTTTTCATGGAGTTGTTCGAATGGTACAACATCCTTGATTATACCCCACCTTAAAGCTTCATCAGTATCAAACCACCGTCCTGTTAAAAGTAAGTCCATGGCTACATGGTAAGGTATTCTTTTTGGTAATTTGATGGAGGCGGCATCAGCAACCACACCTGCTCTTATTTCAGGCAGGGCAAAGGTTGCATTCGTACTGGCCAGGATCAAATCGCAGGATAAGGCTATTTCCAGTCCACCTCCACAGCAAATGCCATTTACTGCACAAATTAGTGGCTTGTTCAGGTTTCCAAGTTCCTGAATACCCCCAAATCCACCGATTCCATAGTCACCATCTACAGCGTCACCATCTATAGAAGCCTTTAAATCCCAGCCAGCACAGAAAAACTTTTCTCCTTCAGCTCGGATAATTCCAACTCGCAATTCAGGATTGTCTCGGAAATTCATAAAAACCTCCCCCATTAAACGGCTGGTTTTTAGGTCAATGGCGTTGGCCTTGGGGCGATCAATGGTGATTTCCAGTATACCTCCCTCCGTACGGGTTTTAATTGGTGTTTGATTCATAGTGTATCACCTTCCTTTGTAAAACGAGCTAGGGCATCTACAGCGTAACCTCCCTTAACCAATGAAATAAAGGGATTAATTTCTATCTCAACCAAAGTTTTATGATTTTGGATAGCAAAATCAGTTACACCTGCAATTGATTTGATCAAATAATCTATATCTCCCCCAGGTTTGCCACGATATCCTTCCAGTAAGGGCCATATTTTCAATTCCTTTAAGGCTCTGCTTATTTCTTTTGTGGTGGTTGGTAATAACAAGTTATGTGTGTCTTGCCATAATTCAGAGTAAATTCCACCACTACCCAAGGTAAGCATTAATCCAGTAGTGATATCATTTGTCACTCCAATCAATAGTTCAGCAATGCCGTTGGTTATTTGTTTTTCAACCATGATGCCATGTGAGCTTTTCATCCTTCTTGTGGCTTCAAGCAATTGGTCTCCCGAGTTTAGGCTCAGTACCACCCCACCATGTTCTGATTTGTGCAACAATCCAGTGGATTTAAGAACAACAGGGTATTCTAATTCATCTACTACTTTTTTGATTTCCTTTGTGTTGGAAAAGTAAAACGCTTCAGGAAATGGAACACCAAAAGAAGAAAGGATTTTACGTATTTCCTTTTCCTTGGCCGAAACTACATTGTCTAGCTTCTTGGGCCCCGCAATAATTCTTTTGGGTTCGGGTGCATTCCAGCCATCACCAATATCAGCACAAATTTCTGAGGCCAATAGAGCTTCTTTCATTCCATGAAGAGGAATAATACCCAGTTCGCTTAATGTTTCACTTTGGATTTCCGAAATGTTCTCTGGCAGTAGGGAAACAATTGCTGCCCTGGTGCTAGTCAGTTTCGATGCTTCCGCAAAGGCTCTTAAGGTCTCCTGCCATCCTTTCCCTCGACATCGGTCTTCACGAGGAAAATCTAGAACCAAATATACGAGATCATAATTTCCAAACATCATTCCCTGAAAAACCTTGACCAATTTCTCTTCATTCCCCCATAAATAGGTATGATAATCAAGGGGATTAGCGAGATGAACCCTCGGACCAAGAGAAGCTTTCAAAGCTTCCTTCTGGCTTGAATTCAGCCCGTCGAAATCAAGGTTCATTTTGCTTCCCAAATCAGCCATTAAACAGGCTTCCCCTCCTGAACAGGACATTGAAGCAACTCTTCTCCCCCTGAGAGGACCACCAAGATGGAGAATTTTAAGCGCTCCAATCATTTCTGGAATAGTGTCGGCCTGTCCAAATCCCAACCTTTTTATTAGAGCTCTGGATCCTGCTGCAGAACCTGCCAAAGAACTTGTGTGGGAAACGGTGAGGGATGATGCTTGATCACTTTCCCCAACTTTCAGGGCAACAATGGGAATTTTTCTTTTTCTGGCCAGAGAAGACAGAAGTTCGAATTCTCTGATGTTACCAAACCCTTCAATATACATTCCGATAGCAGTAACTCTGAGGTCTTCAAGTAGACTTATAGCAATGGTAGCCATACTGATTTTAGCCTGGTTGCCGGTTGTTATGACATATCCTAGTGGCAGCCCACTTGATTGCATTGTAATATTGAGTGCTATGTTTGAGCTTTGGCAGATGATGGCTACACCGGTGTTCCTTTTTTTTCCTCCATGTACATCTGGCCAAATCGGTACCCCATCAAGATAGTTTACTATCCCATAGCAGTTGGGTCCAAGAAAAGGCATAGAACCCGAGGTAGCAACAAGCTCTTTCTGATATTTACATCCACTTTTGTCTTCTTTTGCCGTTTCAGCAAAACCCGAGGCAAAACAAACTGCACCCCCTGCACCTACACTGGTTAAATATCGTACGGTTGAAATCGTCTGTTCCCGGTTAACCCCAATAAAAGCACAATCTGGAGGCTCAGGCAGGTCTTTTATGGAAGGTAGACAAGGTATGCCATGCATGGATTCCCGATTGGGATTTACAGCCCAAATTGTTCCTGCAAACCCTGCCAGCAAGCATTGTTCAACAACACTTTCTGCCCAGTTTCCACCTACAATTGCTATCGTTTCTGGACGAAGGATCCTACCAAGATCACTCATACCATTTAACCACCCAGTGGACGAAGCAATTCCCGTCCAATAATATGCCTTTGAATTTCAGATGTCCCGTCCCAAATTCGTTCAACCCTTGAATCCCGCCAAAATCTTGCAAAAGGTAGATCATCCATCAATCCCATTCCACCATGGATCTGAATACATTCATCGGTGATTTGTGCCAACATTTCTGTAGCGTACAGCTTTGCACTGGCGATTTCCCTATTTGAGGGAAGGTTATTATCAAGTCGCCAGGCGGCTGACAACGTAAGCAAATCGGCAGCATCAATGGCAGTAATCATATCTGCAAGCTTGAAACTTACACCCTGAAACTTTCCTATCTTTTGACCAAATTGCTTTCTCTCAGCCGTATAGGGAAGGGTTAATTCAAAAGCCCTTCGAGCCCTTCCTACGCTTGTAGCAGCAACTGTTAGCCTGGTTGCATACAACCATTTTTCTGCCAATTCAAATCCTTTGTGAACTTCTCCCAGAACCTGGGTTTCAGGTAAACGACAGTCTTCAAACCTCAGTATGCAATTTTGGTAACCGCGGTGTGATACAGAATTATATCCCTTGGCAATTTCAAAACCCTTGGTATCCCGATCAACAAGGAAGGCTGTAATTTTCTTCTTGGGGCCACGAGGAGTAGCCTCAACCCCGGTTGCAATAAACACGATGACGAAATCAGCAATATCGGCATGGGAAATAAAATGCTTGGTACCGTTAATAACCCAATCTTTCCCATCTTGTTTCCCGGTACACTCCATGCCTCTGACATCGGATCCAGCATTTGGCTCCGTCATGGCAAGCGCATCAAATTTTTCACCTCTGACTGCAGGGTATAAATATTTTTCCCTTTGTTTATCCGTACAACCCATCAAAATTCCTGAGGGCCGTCCAAAGAAAACTGTCAACCCTTGGGTGCCACGACCTAATTCCCTTTCCACCAAGGTAAAATCCAAGTGATTTAATCCACCACCTCCGACTTCAAATGGTAGATTGGATGCATAGAAACCGATTTCCCTACACTTTTTCGCTATATCCATTCCTAGATCTCTAGGAACAACTCCGTTCCGGTCGATTTCATTTTCATATGGGTATATCTCAGTTTCAACAAACTCCCTGACTGTTGAAACAATCATCTCCTGTTCTTCACTCAGGCCAAAATCCATTTACCTACATCCCGAACTTAGACAAAATACAAAAGTAAAGTGTTCAAAAATTGTTAACTTTTAGGTAATTTGCTTACTTCAAGTTATAAAAACAATACAACACCTCCCGTTAAATTTGCGTTGGAATATAATTTGTACATCGCAAGGTGAAGTTTGATGCCTGATAAATATTTGATACTAAGGAGATTGAGATTTGGCATACCACAAGGAACCAATACGATACGGAATGGTAGGTGGAGGAAAGACTGGAGGGATCGGAAAAGTTCATCGTATCTCAGCGGAAATGTTTGATCGATTTAAACTCTGTGCAGGTGTTTTTTCCTCCAATCCTGAGATTTCTCTTGAATCTGCCCTTGAGTGGGGCGTCCCCCCTGATAGAAACTACCGTTCATACGAGGAAATGGCCTCAAGAGAAAGTGAAAGACTGGATGGCATTCAAGCAGTTGTAATCACCACTCCTAACCACCTTCACAGTGGTCCTATCAAGGCTTTTATCAGTAAAGGAATCCATGTGATTTGTGATAAACCGCTGACCACATCTCTCAATGAGGCCAAAGAAATTCAAGATGTAGTCCAACAATCCGACCGAGTATTTATGATGACTTATTGTTACACCGGATACCCCATGGTCAGAGAGGCCAAGGCCAGAATTCTTCGAGGTGATATCGGTCAAATAAAGATGATAAAGGTAGAGTATCCCCAAGGCCATCTGGCGACCCCTCTGGAGGAAACAGGCCAGAAGACTTTCCAGTGGCGAACTGATCCGGCTAGATCAGGTGAGGGAGGAACAATCGCCGATATCGGTTCACATGCCTACCATATGCTACGATTTGTAACCGGCTTGAAGGTAAAGTCTGTATCGGCAGAATTGAGTTCCGTCGTAAAGAGTAGAAGGGTCGATGACAATGCCATCGTAAACTTGAGGTTGGAAAATGACGCTGTGGGCTTAATTTGGGCCTCGCAGATTGCTATAGGGCATGAAAACAGTTTGAATTTCAAAGTATATGGAGATTTGGGAAGTCTGGAGTGGTCCCATACGGACCCCACCAAACTTTGGCTTTATCAATTGGATAAACCCAAGCAACTAATTACCAGGGGCAGTAAGGAAACAACCTTCGAAGCCCAACGGGTGACCCATGTTCCAGCTGGACATCCGGAAGGGTATTACGAAGCTTTTGCCAATCTGTATCTGGAAGCTGCAAGGGCAATATATTCTATTGACAACGAGCAGGAAATTCCAACCGAGGTAGACTATCCAGATATTGTAGATGGCTATGAAGGAATGGAATTCATTTCTGCCTGTATTGAGAGTTCAAGAAGGAACTGTTACTGGGTTGATATGCAGTTGGCTAATCTTAAGGAGTTATAGCCATACTATCAAAAAAATTCTGTTCGGAAGTATTACCAAGCGAGGATAGGACTTTTTCGACTATATGGGTATGGTTTAACCCGGCAATCTCTCTCTGAGTTTCTGGTTTGTCCTGATCGAGGAACAAATCTGGCATATACATTGACCGCAATTTCAATGAGGAATCCATAAACCCATTTTCGATAAGTAGGGAGAGCACCTGTGAAGCAAACCCGCCTATTGACCCCTCCTCAATGGTAATCATCAATTCGTGGTGTGAAGCGAGGTAACAAATTAGTTCCTTATCCAGTGGTTTTGCAAAACGTGCATCAACAACCGTTGTGGAAACATCCAACTTTTCCAAAGTATCTTTGGCAATAAGGCAATCCTCCAAGGGTAGACCATAAGACAGCAATGCAACCTCGGTGCCTTCACTTAGAATTCTTCCTTTGCCTATGGGCAGGAGTTCTCCTCGAAATGGCAGATCAACACCTAGCCCTGAACCTCTTGGAAATCTGAAAGCAATTGGATGATCATCCATGGCGGCAGCGGTAGCTACCATATGCATCAATTCTGCTTCATCCGCAGGTGCCATCAGGATAAAATTAGGCAAGCAACCAAGGTAAGCTACATCAAAAGCTCCACAATGAGTTTGCCCGTCGGCTCCCACGTACCCAGCCCGATCAATGGCAAATCTTACGGGTAGGTTCTGAATGGCAACATCATGAACAATCTGATCATAAGCTCTTTGAAGAAATGTTGAATAGATAGCAACAAACGGTTTTACTCCACCCGCTGCCAAACCTGCTGCAAAGGTTACACCATGTTGTTCTGCAAGACCGACATCAAAGGTCCTGTCAGGAAAGATTTTAGCGAAGTGGTTTAATCCTGTTCCGCTTGGCATGGCTGCAGTAATTCCAACTATTTTGGAATCCAGTTGTGCCTCCTTGATTAAACTATCGGAAAAAACCTTGGTAAAGGTGGGGACATTGGCCAGCTTCTTAAAGGATTGGCCAGTTTCCCTATCAAATTGTCCTACCCCATGGAATTTATCTTGTGAATCTTCAGCAGGTTTATAGCCTTTGCCCTTTTCGGTCAGAATATGAATTAAAACTGGCTCTTGTTCCTCGGAACTTTTAACCCTTTCCAACTCGGTCACCAGGTCATCAATATTGTGACCATCAATGGTTCCACTATACTTAAATCCAAGTTGCTCGAAAAGAGAAGTTTTCGTTTTTTTCCGATTTGAAACGGTGTCAGAATCCTCCTTTGCCAAATTGATGAGGTGGCTAGACAGTGCGCCTACCGGTGGTGCAATGGACATTTTGTTGTCATTCAATACAACAATTATTTTATACCCAAGTGAACCTGCATGGTTTATTGCTTCGTAGGCCATACCACCTGTCAACGCACCATCTCCTATGACGGCGATAACATATCTAGTTTTGTTTTGCATATGGTAGGCAACGGAAAATCCCAACCCAGCTGAAATTGATGTTGATGCATGGGCTGTACCAAAGGGGTCGTATTCGCTTTCAGAACGCTTTGTAAAACCAGAAAGACCGCCACCTTGACGAATGGTCTTTAGCCTATGTCTTCTACCTGTAAGGATTTTATGAGGATAAGCCTGGTGCCCTACATCCCAAATAATTATATCCTTTGGAGCATCAAAAACCTTATGCAGGGCTACTGTCAATTCTACCACGCCTAGACTTGCGCCCAAATGTCCACCGGTTTCTGAAACAACATCAATGACTTCATCTCTGACTTCATCTGCCAGCTGTCGCAACTCAGAAGGATTGAAGGTTTTCAGGTTTGTTGGGAAAAGTACTTGGTTTAGTAATGGGGAAGTAGTCATATTTAGTTTCAACTAGAATAGTTAATTTAACAATGGTTGGTGATTATATACAAAAAAGAGGTTAGAAAACAATTCTCCGCAGCAAATTACCAATCTGGGATACATTTAAGGAACTTTTTTCAAGTAACAGGCATCCTAAAATATTGGAATGTTTATAAACAGTAGATTAGATAATTTGGCAAATATTTCAAAATCGTGAATGAGGAATTTTCAATATTTATGTCCATAGTTTGCAGAGCCTGTTTTTTTCGGAACTCGAATCCTGGTGATAACCGATGGATTTAATTCCCGTTTCAGTAGGAATAGATATTGGGGGTGGAAGTACCAAGATAGGGCTCGTTGATCCTGATGGGAATATACTGGTCAATGAGGTATTAAGATTAAAGGAAGTTAATACACCTGAACATCTTCTGGATGCTTATGTCAAAAAAATAAGATCATGGAAGGAACAGTTCAGCGGATACGAGTTCCGAGCTATTGGTGTCGGGGTTCCAGGTCATGTTATCCACGATCACAGGGCAACAGATGTCTGTAACTTACCCTATCTGAACCGCTTCCCCCTTGCCGATTTTCTTGAGGAAAGACTTCAATTGCCAGTTTGGATTGAAAATGATGCAACCTATGCTGGGGTTGGAGAATATAGGTATGGTTCCGGACAGCAATCTGAAAGATTTCTTCTTGCCACGCTCGGTACTGGGATAGGATTAACCTTTATCGAAAATGGTCGTGTCCTGACTACCGGTAATGGAACTCTTGGAGATATCGGGCATATGATTATTGATAAAGACCTGACATTTCAATGCCGGAAGGGGTGTTGGGGTTGTATTGAGTCAGTAGCTTCTGGTGTTGCTATTAGCCGTGACGCAATTAAGCTGGCGCTGGAAAACCCGAATAGTTATCTGGGAAAGGTCTATGAGGCTGAAAACAGACATCCCACGGTAAGGCATATTATTGAGGGTGCTTTTGAAGGTGACGTCATCTGTATCAATAAATTGAATGAAACTGCTGATTGGTTAGGACTTTGGGCATGTAATGTTGTTCAAATATTTGCACCCAACAGATTTGCCTTTGGAGGAGGTTGGAGCGCAGCAGGGCAAGGATTTATTGACAAACTTTTCCTGCGTGCGAAATCAGTTGGAATTGAAGATTATTATAAGCAGGTCTCCTTTGTTCTTGCTACCAAGGGAAACTTGGCTGGTATTTTGGGGGCGGCCAGCTTTGCCTTCGATCACACCCAAAAAGGACCATTAGCTTAATGATTTGTTTATTGACAAAATTTGGCCTGACACAAAAGCACATAATTACATCCTGTGGGAAAATCATTAGGTCTTGGCAAATAGGAGATCCAAAATATTCAATTAGTCTTCAAAGCGTCAGTCTTCGCATTTAGTTGGATACGGTGCAGATTTGCATGGCTGGAATTTAGTGTTACTGTTTTGCCATGTACAATTTTGCGAATACCGGTTTGGATTAAATTAATCAATAATGATTCCCCCTCCAATACTAGACAAGGTGTACAAGCCCGAGTGACTGTTCTAGGTTATCCACATCTAACTTATTCGAAGGGGCTGTTTATTTCTACACTTACGATCATTTGGTATATACCGTGATTCAAAGGAAGTCAGTAATGGCCCAATCATTTGATGCTAAAAATCTCCAACGCTTCGTGGGGGCTGTGGACCGTAGGATTGATCCTTTTTTTACCGGTCGGTCAGACCTTCTGACAAGAATAGATTTTATCAGCAAAAATATCGGGCTGGAATATCGGGAAAATCCAAATAGCAATCCAGCCGAGGGATCAACCCATGTGATTATGGGAGCACCAGGTATTGGCAAAACCTCCTTGCTGGAAAAAATCAAGTTGACCCGTATTGAACAATTGAATGATGAATCCACTCAGTTCAAGATCATTCCTGTAATGATCAAGGATCCGGTAAACCTTTCATTTGAATATCTCAATAAGCGAATCCATAACACAATAGGAGAACTTGAAAGCGATATATCCATTTCCAGGGTTAAGGAGTCAATGCGAGCATCTCTTCAAGCAATATCATCCATTTCAGCCTTTGAGGTTGGGATAGACCTTAATCATGCAATGGAAAACAAGCCCCTGGTTCCTGAAAACCATACGATCTTGTTGATGATTGATGAAATCCAATCGATACCCGCTGACAAGGAATCTGAAGTGGCAAAAGTATTACTTCGTCTTCATGCAGGTAGCAATGGTTATCCGATACTCCCGGTATTTGCCGGATTATCAAACAGTTCGGCAGTACTCCAGCAGATTGGTATTTCCCGGCTTGGGAGAAATGTGGAACGACATTTAGAGCCTTTATCCTTATCTGAAGTCAAGGAATCTGCGGAAAAATTTATTAAATATTTCCATGTGAAGACCAATTCTGATTTAACCTCGGAGTGGAGTACCCGTATTGGGGGATGGGTGGATGGGTGGCCAAAGCATGTCGAGAACACTTTGGTTGCTTTAGGCCAGGAACTGTTGGAAAATGGGGGTAATCTCTCAGCTGTAGACCCCCATCTAGTCAAACTCGGGGCAACTAATTTTAGGGTTAAATATTACAATACCCGTTTTGGAGCCTTTGCTCCTACTCCTGAGATTATTGGAGAGATCATGGCAGAAATGGGACCCTTTTCTAGAAAAGGGATAGAAATCGAATCTATAATTTATGAAATATTAAAAAAGCCACACTGGGCCAAAAAAACTTCCGATCCTAAACTTCCAGAACTGGATTTTCAGTTCCTTCTTCGATATGGGATGATTGATAAAATCCATTCGTCTACTAGACTGGGGTTTAAGTGCCCGATACCTTCCCTTCAATCTTACGCCGTTGCAACGACTGGATTAGATCTCCATTTATCAGCATATGCAGGTAATGGGCAGGAGTTAGTTGAGAGTCTTTCTGAAGGGTATGACATTAATGATGTTGATGGTTGGGGTAGGACTCCACTTCATATAGCAGCAGAAAACAACTGGGACGAAATAACCCAGATTTTGTTGGATGAGGGCGCTAATCCACAGATCCGGGATAACAGGAAAAGACTTCCTTTGGATTTAGCCAAAAAGGGAAGTTACACCCATGAACTTCTCAATGAAATAACCGACCCAAACCATTCACCTTCCAATACCAGGAATAGTGAAGATTATAACAATGATTTCAGTCCATCACCTGAATTTTAGCGATAAAATTATCTCAGATAGATTTTAACACACAATTTTTGTTTTCGGTTTGGGCCACTCCGTTAGGAGAAGGATGGTAGCAAATGTGGTGAATAAATTTCCACAAAGTCTCAGTAGTCACTTCAGCCTAACTAAGTGTACCCACTCAAGATCCAAGAATTTTATATTCGTGGCATTCCTCTCAGGGATAGGCTGATGGGCATTTCTTAGTTTGGTAATAAATCCAACTCTTCCAAATCCAATTTAAAGCGTCTCTTTTCCTTTTCAGACAAGGAAATAAGTGGTGGGCAAAGATGTTCCCAGGAACTGTCATTTGTTCGAATCGCCTGGTAGGTTTTCATGGCGGGTATAAGCGGGTATCTTTGAGCTAGCTGGCGAGCTAGGACAACTTTCTCAAATGATTGGTTCAGGAGTTTTCCATTCTCGAATGACTTTCTGGTTAATGGTCCAAAAGCATTCAAAGAGCCGGAAATAATCCCCGCACAACCTATGTCCACAGCTTCTGGAATAAATTCTTCAGAGGAAGGGTATACATAGAATCCCGATTCAATACCACCGGTTGCTTCCACAAAAGACCTTGTCTGAGAAAAGTCTCCTGAGGAATCCTTTAAACCACAAATCATGGGTTTGTAATCTTGGAAAAGCCTGTTCACGATTTCCGGTGATATCGGAACCATACTCATCTGGGGAAAATGGTAAATGTGAATCCTGACTTCTGGATTGTTAACAGTTTCCACCAATTTTGAATAATAGGAATACAAACCCTCGAAAGTTGGATTCTTGTAATAAAATGGAGGCAAAACAAGCACCTTGGTGTAACCAAATTCCAGAGATTTATGTATCAGTTCAACGGTGTCCTGCAGGGCCGGGCAACCCACACCAAAAATCGTATCCGAAGGATGAATTCCCAACTGTGAAAATAATTGCGGGATACTCTTGCGAGTATGAAACGGAAGACTGGTACCTTCACCTGTTGTTCCCAAAGGGGCAACACCATCACATCCGCCTTCATTAATTAAATACTGGCAAAATTCACCAAACTTACCTGGCTCAAGACTACCCGTTGAATTTATTGGGGAAAGTGCTGCAGCAAAAATTTTAAAAGTTCTGTTTTTCATTGATTCAAACTTTACCTTCATGATGAAAATGAACGAAGATTACAGTTATCAAAAGCGTAATATTTTATTCTGTATCCTGGAAAATTAATTCAAAAATAATTTGACTTTCTGAACGTAATGGGTTAGACACGTATTTGCAATCGTATGCAAAAATGTAGTTATACGATAGAAAGGTCAGGGGTCCATGGCAGAAATTCAACTTCGGCATGTAACCAAGAGATGGGGTAATTTTGTTGGAGTTGAGAAATTTGATTTAACCATAGCAGACAGGGAGTTTTTGGTGCTCCTTGGTCCCTCGGGATGCGGCAAAACCACGACAATGAGGATGATTGCCGGATTGGAGGAGGTAACCGAGGGAGAAATTGCTATCGATGGCAAGGTGGTTAATGACCTGGACCCCAAAGACCGAGATGTGGCGATGGTTTTTCAGTCCTATGGCCTCTATCCCAACATGAACGTGTTCGAGAACATAAGGTTCCCATTGAAAGTCCGCAAGATAGATTCCAGCACCCATGAAGAAAGAGTCAATAGGGCTGCCACAATGGTTGAGCTGATGGATTTTTTGCATCGCAAACCTGCCGAATTGTCCGGGGGGCAAAGACAAAGGGTAGCCTTGGCACGAGCAATTGTCAGGGAACCAAATGTTTTTCTCATGGATGAACCCCTTTCCAACCTTGATGCCAAACTTAGGGTATCAACCAGGGCTCAGATTAAGAATCTGAGCCATGAGTTGCAGGTAACAACAGTCTATGTTACGCATGATCAAATAGAAGCGATGACTTTGGCCGACAGGGTTGTCGTAATGAATAAAGGCATAGTGCAACAGGTCGGAACACCCGAAGAAATCTATGATCGTCCTGCCAATACTTTTGTGGCTGGTTTCATAGGTTCACCTGCGATGAACTTGGTCGATGGGGTTATCAATAACAAAGTTTTTGTTGCAGAGGGAATAAAAATTACTGACCTGCCATATCCAGATGGTGAAATAACCCTGGGCTTCCGTGCTGAGGATGCGAATCTCGTGGAGGAGGAAGGCGAAATCAATGCCCCTATTTATACCATTGAGTTGTTAGGGGATGCCACAATGCTGACTGTAAAAGTGGCCAATACATTGGTTTCAGTAAAAGCAAGAAAAGACTATAGGGCTGAAATTGGAGAAATGGTTTCAATTTCCGTACCAGCACCAATTTGCCAGATGTTCGAAAGAGCATCGGGTAATGTTATAGCGGTCAGTTAATGATCGGTAATTTAAACGACCCAATGGTCAACAATCCCTAAAGTTTAATCACTTGGGAAGAATAGGAGAACAAGCATGAAGAAATTCTATGCCATAGTTGTTACTGCATTTTTGCTGCCCGGATCTTTATGGGCTGCATGTGCATATGATAATCAAGTAGAATTAAAATCACTATCAGCTGGATTCGAGGCATGGAAAGCAGTTACTGATGCCATGGCTGAATGTGGCAATTTTCAGGCAGAGCTGGATCAGGAATTCAGAGACAAGCAAGTCGAGGCTTTTGCTGCTAACCCATCTCTGTATCATATAGGTGGAGTATCAAATTCAACCTTGGTTCCTCTGGTAAATAACAATCTGGTTCGTCCACTGGATGATCTGGTAGCCAAGCATGGCGGACAGTTGTCTGAAAACCAACTCATTAGGCAGAATGGACAGGTTGTCGCAATTGCCATGATGGTCAATGCACAACACCTTATGTATCGTCAGGACATTTTTGACGATCTGGGTATTGCCGAGCCTGCAAATTATGAAGAGGTACTGGCAGCAGCAGCCAAGATATCTGATGCCGGAGTAGTTGATTATCCTTTGGGAGCTACCTGGAAAACAGGTTTCAATATCGCACTGGATTTTGTTAATCTGTTTCTTGGAGAAGGCGAATCGCTCATCAATGATGATTTGACTCCTTCGATTAATAATGAAACAGGAATCTATGTTCTTGAAATGATGGGGCGGTTAAAGGAATTCATGGATCCAGAAATTCTGGTTTCTGATTCAACCTATGTCCAGCAGCAATTCCAGCAGGGCAAGATTGCCATGGCCAATCTTTGGGCCAGTCGTGCCGCAGCCATGGATGACGAAGCTGAAAGCCAGGTTGTAGGAAAGGTTACCATGGCCTCAGCACCTTTGGGTTCCGTCCGTCCGGCTTCTACCTTGTGGTGGGATGGCACGGTGATTGCTACCAATATCACTGATGAGGAAGCAGAAGCAGCTTTTCAGTTGATTATGGAAGGAATGGATGCTGAAATGGTTCAGGCAAACAACGATGCCGCCATTTGGATTATTGATGGTTTTGTTCCGGGCAAATCTGCCGAAGGTGCTTTTGCGACGGCCGCGAATGGGGCTGCGCCTTACCCGGCGAGTACCGAGTTTGGTATTATATTCAATGCCTTGGGTAATGGTCTTGCAGCTTACGTAACTGGTGAAAAAGATGCTGCCACAACGTTGGCTGATATCGAAAATGAATATCTGGTTGGTGCCAGAGAAGCAGGTTTGATCCAATAAAATTTGCAGGTTTCCGGGGGTGGAAGGCATCCCCGGAATAATTCGTGAAAACAAGGAAACTTTTGGGTGAAGTTCAGAGTTTTTGCAGCGTTTGCTGGTCCATCACTATTATTGATGCTGATTTTTATAGCGATTCCCCTAGTCAATGTATTTGTTCAAAGTTTCTATAATACCCAGACCATTTTCGAAACCGTAGAAATCGAATCTTGTACTCCGGGATTTGGTACCCAGACTTGCATAACCGAATCAGCTACCCGTCCTGTCATGGGGGAAGATGGGAAAGCGTTGGAAAAAACGCTCTTCGTCGGTTGGGAGAGTTATCGCAACATTCTTAAACCCACTCAAGCCTGGGAAGAAATAAAGCAAATCAGTTGGTCAGGGTTAATGGGCATCGATTTTTGGAAAGCCCTTCGTTTTACCCTTACATTTACCTTAATTTCCCTTCCATTGGTTATCGGCTTGGGGTTGGTTATTGCGGTTGCCGTCAACAGCATTACCAAGTCAATTAGAGGCCAGGTGATTTTTATTTCCCTGCTTCCCTTTATCATAACCCCTGTTATTGGTGCCCTGTCAATTCGCTGGTTATTCATAGGTGATGGCATACTTACAGCATTATTGGAATGGTGGTTGCAAATGGATATTGCGATGTTTGCTCAAGCCTGGACAATAGAATTGATGATGCTGTTCTATCGGGTCTGGCATGTGGCACCGTTTGCTTTTGTGGTGTTTTATGCTGGGCTACAAACCGTCAATAACGACACCTTGGAAAGTGCTATTATTGATGGTGCAAGCCGGTTTGAGAGGTTGAGGTATGTTGTTATTCCACATCTCATGCCACTGATCGTATTTGTTTCCTTGATACATTTAATGGACAGTTATCGGGTATTTGAGGAAATAGTTGGTTTCTCGTCTCAAGCACATGTTATTTCCCTACAGTGGCTGACCTATGATTTTCTTATCCCAGATGAGTCAGGAAACAGGGCAATTTCCAGGGCTTCGGCTAGTTCTATGTTGACCATGGTTGGAATTGTCATTCTATTGATACCGCTTCTTAGGAAGACATGGAATGACCATAAATCGAGGGTGCTATAATGGCTACACCCAAAGCCCTTCAGATGCCCCTTGGTCTGAAGATCACAACAGCAGGTTTTGTTGTTTTTTGGTGTTTGATTGCGGCATTTCCCATTTTTTGGATAGCTGTAATGAGCTTCAAGGAACCTTTGGATTCCTTTTCTTCAAATCCGTTAAGTGTCATATTTGGCCCTTCAACCCGGGCAAGTGGTAAAGGGCTTTCAATTTTTGATATCATTTTGGGTCTGGCGGTCATTTACCTTATATATCGGTTTTCGATTTACCATCTGCCCAAGTGGGTTAGGAAGTTTTCTCCATTCAATTTCACTGTCGTTGGCTGGATAATAGGTGCTCTTGCTGTGGCATTGGGGGGTGCTATAGTTTTCGGTGCAATTCTCCCGCCTGTATTATCAATTATCAATGGCTTTGCAGGTATTCTGGGGGCTCCATTACTGGGTTTCACAACCGAACATTACCAAGCGGTATGGGTCGAGAATGAATTCTACCGGAATTTCATTAATTCACTCATTGTTACAGTAGGTGTTGTAACGATTTCTCTATCCATAGGGACACTTGCGGGTTATGGTTTGGCCAGATCAGGGTCAAATATGGCCTTCTGGATTCTTATTGTAGCCTTGATTTTCAGGGCCCTGCCCCATTCAGTTCTTGTTTCAGGTTACCTGCCAGTGTTTGTCAATTCTGCTGAATATCTTAGGCCCATACTTGGGGAGCATGCGCCCACGTTTTATGGACAACCCTTGGCAGTCATTATGGTTCTTGTGGCCATAAACCAGCCCTTTACTATTTGGATGTTGAGATCCTTTTTTCAAAATATACCTAAGGAACTGGATGAATCTGCCAGAGTTGATGGATGTACACATTTTCAGGCTTTCCGATGGGTAATAATGCCAATTATGTGGCCTGGAGTGATTACAACCGGTTTGTTCAGTTTCCTCTTGGCATATAACGATTTTTTGGTTACTTCCCTATTGCTTGATGCCCAGAATCAGACCATGGTTCCGGCAATCGCTGGATATTTTAACAGGGAGACGACAACGACCGATCAGGTTGAAGCAGTGGCTGCTGCTGTATCAATTACAGCACCACTCTTTTTGCTTGTTATGGTCTTCCAAAGACAGATAGTCAGCGGATTAACTGCTGGGGCTGTCAAGGGATGACAAGGTTCCAATTGATTTCATTAATATACAGAGAGAACCTTGTTAAGTAAACGTCCAGAACAAGCTGTATTGACAAGGGATACCGACTTGTCCAAGACACGGCAAACCAAAGCGGTCATTGAGCAAATGGTTGATGGTTTGAATGATCATCGTATTGAAGATATAGGTGAATTTTTTGCTGATGGATTCCGATGGATGGGAAACTATGGTTGTGGAACAAAGAATGGCTTGAAGGAGTTTCAGGAGAACTGGCAGAAACCATTTCAAGCGGCCTTTTCAGATAAAGTCTGTATTGATGAAGCTCGCTTGTTCATGGGTGAATGGGGTGCAGCTTTCGGTCGCCAGGAAGCAATCCACTCGGGGACCTTCATGGGTATCGACCCAACTGGTAAAAAAGTTGAAATCAGATACATGGATTTTTGGAAAGTTGAGAATAATAAAATTGTGGATAATTGGGTTATGGTAGATTTCCCATTTGTCCTGAAGCAAATCGGTGTTGATATATTTAATGGTGAGGCTTGGGAGGAGTTTGACACGGGAAAAAGAACTCCACCAATACCAAAAGGGAAGGAAAATTGAATTGAGCATTCGAATTTTAAAGGATGGAATATCTGAAGAACAAAAGAGTCAGGATGACCAGACAACTAGGGAGACTGTTACAGAGGTTTTAAATGGAATAAAGAGTGGTGGTGATAAGGTTGTCAGGGAATATTCCAAAAAGTTGGATAATTACTCTCCCACTTCCTTCAAACTTTCCCAAGAGGAAATTCAGGATTGTATCAATCAGTTATCCGACCAGGTTATCCATGATATTAAATTTGCTCAAACACAGGTTAGGGAATTTGCCAAGGTACAAAAAAATGCTTTAAAGGATATTGAAGTTGAACCTATTCCAGGTGTAATACTTGGACACAAAAATATACCGGTTCAATCTGTGGGATGTTATGTGCCAGGAGGTAAATATCCAATGGTTGCGTCAGCCCACATGTCGGTAGTGACAGCATCGGTGGCAGGTGTACCAAGAATTGTCGCAACAACCCCACCTTACCAAGGTAAGCTCATTCCAGCAGTTATTGCCGCTATTCATTTTGGTGGTGCTCATGAAATCTATATTGTTGGTGGTGCCCAGGCAATCGGAATGCTTGCCTATGGAACAGAAACGGTTTCACCAGTAGATATGGTTGTTGGACCTGGAAATGCTTTTGTTGCTGAAGCCAAGCGGCAGGTTTTTGGACCAGTTGGAATTGATTTGTTTGCAGGCCCGACAGAAACCATGGTCATTGCGGATGACACTGTTGACTCGGAAATGTGTGCTACTGATCTTTTGGGTCAGGCCGAACACGGGATAAATTCACCAGCTGTGCTGGTCACCAACAGCCGTAAACTCGCCGAAGGTACCATGAGGGAAATAGACCGTATCCTGGAAATTCTGCCCACTGCCAATCTAGCTTCACCAAGCTGGCAAGATTATGGTCAGGTTTACCTTTGCGATACCTATGAAGAAATGTTACAGATGGCCAATGAAATTGCTTCCGAGCATGTCCAGGTGATGACAGATAGGGATGATTGGTTTTTAGACAACATGACTTCCTACGGAGCATTGTTTCTAGGCCCACGAACCAATGTTGCAAATGGTGACAAGGTAATTGGAACAAATCATACTCTTCCTACGAAAGGAGCGGGAAGGTATACGGGGGGTCTGTGGGTTGGTAAATTTCTAAAAACGCACAGCTACCAAAAGATAATTAACGATGAGGCCGCAACTTATGTAGGTGAGTACTGTTCCAGGCTTTGTCTGTTAGAGGGATTTGTGGGACATGCTGAGCAAGCCAATATCAGATTAAGGAGATATGGCGGTTTGAATGTACCATACGGTAAATCACCTTCTGTTGTATAAGTTTGGATAAGACACCAGAATGGACTTGAATATTCCCAAGACTCCCTCCTTCAGGTTGGAGGGTCGAAAAGCCCTAGTTGTGGGGGGAGGCCAAGGTATTGGTTTGGCTTGTTCAGCAGCTTTGGCAGAGGCTGGTGCAAATGTTATGATTGGTTCCCGAAATACTGCTAGAATAGCCAATGTTGTACAGGAATTAAATTCAGGCGGATGTAAGGTATCGGGATATAAACTTGATGTTTCAAGCGTACAGGAAATCAGGAATTTCTTTCAGGAGTTTGGCCCTTTCAATATTCTGGTAAATTCGGCTGGCATGGCACGACATGCTGCTTCGTTCGAGGTTGAGGAGGTGAATTACGACCTGGTCATGAATGTTAATGCAAGGGGGGCGTATTTCGTCGCTGTTGAAGCAGCTCGAGGAATGGAGGCCTTGGGAGGCGGTTCAATTATTCAAATTTCCAGCCAAATGGGATTGGTAGGTGGCTTGGATAGAACCGTATATTGTGCCTCCAAGCATGCAATTGAAGGAATGACCAAGGCCATGGCCATGGAATGGGGAGAAAAAGGTATCAGGATCAATACTATATGCCCAACTTTTATCAAGACAGAATTAACAAGGGATACTCTGAAAGACCCAAACAAGGTAGAATGGATAAGATCAAAAATTAAATTGGGGCGATTGGGTAAGACTGAAGATATCATGGGGGCGGTGGTTTTCCTTGCTTCAGATGCGTCCTCTCTGATTACTGGAACTAACATTGTTATTGATGGAGGGTGGACGGCAGGGTAGAAACTGATTGTCACCACATTATATCGATTCAATGGGAAAAATAACTTCACTTGATGTTGCTAGGAAAGCAGGAGTTAGCCAATCGGCTGTTAGCAGAACCTTTACTGAAGGAGCTTCGGTTTCAAAGGTTATGGCAAAAAAAGTTCGCAAGGCTGCTCATGAGCTTGATTACAGACCAAATATTCTGGCCCGGTCTCTGATTACAGGCAGGTCACGAATTATTGCATTGGTCGTAGGCTATCTTGACAACCAATTCTACCCTGATGCCTTGGAAAAATTTTCGAGAGCTCTTCAGGAAAAAGGATACCATGTCCTTGTTTTCTTTGCTTCGAATGAATCAGATAGAGATGCCCAAAAGGTCGTGGATGAATTGATTGATTACCAGGTTGATGGAATAATCGCTGCTTCAGTTTCACTTTCTCATAGCTTGGCGAATAGATGCAAGACACAAAATATTCCCATCATGTTATTTAACCGGAGACAGGATAACCGTTCACTTTCTTCAGTAACATCAGATAATTTTTTTGGTGCATGTAAGGCTACCGAATATCTGTTATCAACAGGTCATCAAAAACTGGCACATATTTCGGGTTGGGGTGAAACATCAACCGGTCAGGAAAGAGCATCAGGGTTTAAAAAGGCACTGAAAAATTATGGGATAAAACCTCTTGGAATCATTGATGGCATGTACAAACAGAAGAAGGCAATTGAGGCTACAAAAAAATTATTTTCACAAAAATCCAGTTTACCTGATGCAATCTTCGTCGGAAATGACCACATGGCCTTCTCTGTGATTGACACAATTCGGTACGAATTTGGTTTGAGAATTCCTGAAGATGTTTCTGTTGTAGGTTATGATGACGTACCCTTGTCGTCCTGGCCCGCTTACGATCTTACTACTGTTAGGCAACCGATGAACCAAATGATTCAATCAACCATTAAGGGGCTGATAAATTTAATTCAGAATAATTTAATCGAACCCACCCAAGTTCAAATCGAAGGTAAATTGATAATCCGTGGTTCCACGACTACAAGAAACAAGAGGAATTTATGACCAAAAATGTTCAACCCTATACCACCTATCCTGATTATATTTTAGGGATCACTTATGAGATTTGGGAAGAAAGAGGGATAAACAAAATAAGAAATTATTATCACAAGGATACTATCGTAAGATCTGCAGATGGTGTTGTTACTGGTAATGAAAATGTTATTAAAGCTACTCAGGAAACCTTGGCTGAATTTCCAGATAGGGTTTTATTGGGTGAAGATGTCATCTGGGCCCAGACTGGGGAAAATAGCTGGTTCTCGTCCCATAGGATTTTGTCCAAGGCAACCCATAGGGGAGGTGGAAGATTTGGACATCCAAGCAAAAAAGAAATCATCTATCGAACCATTGCAGATTGCCACGCGGTCAAAAGTCCTGAATTTGGCTGGGTAATAAATGATGAGTGGCTGGTACGCGACCAAGGGGCTATGTACAAGCAAATTGGTCTTCCTTATGATCGGGAGGAACACTTTCTGGATCCGTTGGATGATGAAAATGACCCCCTGGGTGTTGAAGTTCCAGGACCTTATATGGGGAAGGGGAACGACGTTGAACCCGGTTTAATTTATGAAGACCATTTAAGGAACATAATTGGTGGTGAAATTTCTACTGTTGATAAATCTTATGATCGAGCCTGTCATTTGGAATTGGGCGAGGGAAAAACTGTACATGGTATTGATGAAGCCGAGAAATTCTGGATCTCTTTAAGATCTGCTTTTCCGGATTCTGAACTTGTCATTGACCATCGGATAGGACAAATTGAAGAAGGAAGACCTCCTAGATCAGCTGTCAGATGGAGGCTCAGAGGAGTGCATTCCGGTTACGGATTGTTCGGTCCACCTAGCGCTCAATTCGTTGATGTTATGGGTATATCTCATGCAGAGTTTGGTCCAGCAGGTATCCTTAGAGAATTTATCCTAATTGATCATGTCTCGGTCTGGAAGCAAATAAACAGGGATGATGACCTAGATATAAGCTACCTCCTCAAAGACGACGATGATGATTACGACAACGATGGAGAAGATGATGACGATTTATTCTGAATCACAAGCTGTAAAAACCGTTAGGCATGGGGAGTTCATTCCTTGTCGAACAGCTTTTATTGACACCCATACTCCAGGATCAAACCTGAAGGAAAATTTTACAATTATTGGTGGTGGGGTTTCAGAGAATCCAGATCAGCATGTACACATTGTAGATACACCTGGTTTTAATATAGGGGCTGCAGGACAACCACCTAAATGCAGAAATTCCTTGCATTCCCACCATACTGCCGAGGTATTCATTGTCCTGAAAGGACGTTGGAGATTTTTTTGGGGGCGCTATGGAACTGCTGGAGAAGTAACTCTTGAACAGGGGGATATTATCAATATTCCAACTGGAATTTTTCGGGGGTTTGAAAATATTGGTCAGGAATATGGTATGCTTTTGGCCATTCTTGGTGGTGATGATGCTGGGGGTGGTGTTGTCTGGGCACCCCAGGTAATAGAAGAAGCTAAAGATCATGGTTTGATCTTGGCAGAAACAGGCAAACTTTACGATTCAAATAAAGGTGAATCCCTGCCCGCAGGAATTAAACCGATGCCAATACTTACAGAGGGAGAGCTTCAACAATTTATTGAACCCTCCTCAGAAATGGTTGTGCCTAACTATGTCGCCAGAAAATGGGATATGGTAGCGCTTTCAAATGGTTCTCCGGCCCAAGTAATTGCCACCGAGGGAATGCTTGTTGACAAACCGGGTTTTGAAGTCAGTTTTTTTTCACAAAATACGAAGGCTGAAGCTTATTCAACCGATCATAGTGAAGTCCTGATGGTTACTGAAGGGTATTGGAAAATTCACTGGGAGGATTCACAGCAAATTCTGGCTCCTGGTGATGTTTCACTGCTTCCCAAAGGAGGGAAAAGGAAGATAGGATCTGCGATATCTGGAGAAGCAAGTCTTTTCAGAGTTAGAGGAACTGATGATCCTGCTGGTTCAACCTGGGGTTTCCCACCCAATTCTTCAGCATAAATAGGTAAAGAAATATATGGCTATTCTTACAACTCATGTGGGAAGCTTACCCAGAACCAAAGAAGTAGTGGATTTTCTTTTTTCTCGTGAGAAGAGAGAAGAAATTGATCAGGATAAATTTGATGAGGTCATGCAAAATGCTACCATTGAGACTGTAAAAAAGCAGGTTGATGCAGGAATTGATATTGTTTCGGATGGAGAAACCTCAAAAATTTCCTATGCCACCTATGTAAAGGATCGATATTCGGGTTTTGCAGGTGATGCACCAAGGCAACCGCCAGCCGATCTACTACAATATCCATCCTTTCTCAAGAGGCTTGCGTCTGAGGGTGGCACTCCCAAATATTCACGCCCCTGTTGTGTCGGAAGAATTGAATCCAAGGGACAGGAAGACCTTCTGAAGGATATTGTCAATTTGAACAAGGGGATCAAGGAAGCAGGTGCAAAGGGAGGTTTCATGAATGCAGCCTCACCGGGAGTGATCAGCCTATTTCTACCCAACAAATATTATTCCTCAAGGGAAAAATATCTTCATGAGTTAGGTCAGGTGATGAAAGAGGAGTATAGAACAATAGTTGACAATGGGCTTTTGCTTCAGTTGGATTGTCCCGATCTAGCTCTTTCAAGACATATGATGTTTGCAGACCTGACTGATGATGAATTTGTGGAAATTGCCGAGCAGAATGTTGCTGTACTGAATGAAGCACTTGATGGAATTAATCCTGACAAGGTAAGGGTTCATATCTGCTGGGGAAACTATGAAGGTCCTCACACCTGTGACATTAGCATGGAAAAAGTATTTTCTACCTTTATGAAGGTGAAGGCCAAATACCTACTTTTTGAAACTTCTAATCCCAGGCATGCCCATGAATGGGTGATTTTCAAGGAAAGGTTTGAGGAGATACCAGACGACAAGGTTCTGGTTCCAGGGGTAATCGATTCCACAACAAATTTTGTCGAGCACCCGGAAGTTGTAAAACATCGCATTGAGAGGTTTCTTGAGTTTGTTCCCAGGGAGAGAATTATGGCTGGTTCGGATTGTGGGTTTGGAACCTTTGCTGGTTTTGGAGCTGTTGATCCCCAGATTGCTTATTCCAAGTTGGCTAGTCTTGTCCAGGGCGCCAAGATGATTGCATGAATTCGGGACCTGTAGTTTTACTTCCGGGGCACATGTGTGACCATCGGGTATTTCACGATCAGGTAGTTGGAGTATTCAAGGACCGCAATGTCTTGTTACCGATAATTACTGACTTGGACAACCTTACCGAGATCGCTGAAAAGGCCTTGGCCACATGTCCACCAAACTTTGCCTTGGCAGGACATTCAATGGGTGGGATTATTGCCATGGAGATGTATAGGCTTGCCCCTGAGAGAGTTTCCCGTATAGCCTTGATCGCCACCAATCATTTACCTGAAAATCCTGCTATAGCCCAAATAAGGGAAGCCAGAATAGATTCGGTGAGAAAAGGAAACCTGAATAAAGTGATCAGGGACGAAATGAAACCTGCCTATCTCTATGACAGCCCCTACAAAACGTTTTACTTGAAATTCATAATGGTCATGGCTTTGGATTTGGGTGCTGAAGTTTTCATAAAGCAGTCAAAGGCCTTGATAAATAGACCGGATCAGACTTCTACCCTCGGTAAACTCGATATTCCCACTGCCCTGATTTTTGGTGAAGAGGATCAACTCTGTCCCCCGGAATATCATCATGCCATGAAGGGATTAATTCCACATGCCAAGCTTTTTGGTATAAGAAAATCAGGGCACATGGTAATGATCGAACAAACAAATCAATTTAACAAGGCATTGGAAGAATGGCTCAAGCTATAGCGGACAATCAGGTATTAGAAATTATCAAAGGCTATGACACCCCGACCATGGTTAACGCTATTGAGGTAGCTTTAGGAACAAGAAATTTTCAAAATTATACGAAGAAACCTCTGTTTTTGACTGAACCGTCTGCTGGTGCAATTGTGGGTTGGGCACTAACAGCAAGAATACGTGCCAAGGCACCTCCAAAAGAAACGCAGGAACAGCTAAACAATAGAAGAACGGATTACTATCACTATTTGAACGATTCAATAAAACCATCCGTATTGGTTATGGAGGATCTGGATTATCCCGATCTCTACGGAGCCTGGTGGGGTGAGGTAAATTCCACAATCCATAGAGGGTTTGGTCTCGAAGGAGTCCTAACCAACGGTCAGGTCAGAGACTTGGATGAACTTGTAAAGGGGTTTCCCATTTTAGCTGGATCCATTGGGGTCAGCCATGCATTTGTGCATTTGGCAGATATTGGCCAACCAGTAGAAGTCTTCGGTCTCAAAGTGGTTGAAGGAGATTTGATTCATGCTGACAAACATGGTGCCACCGTTATCCCCAGAGATATTATTGACAAGATACCGGCGTCCATTGAAAAATTAATTCGGGGGGAAAGCTATGTGATCAATGCTGCTCGTCGAAAAGGTGGGATAGACATAGACCAGTTAAATGAAAGCTGGAGTAAATTTGGCAGTGAAATCAGGAAATAGAAATCAATCTTTCTGCATAAAATCCAAAACCGGAGGTCGGATATTATTCAACCAAGCCTGACTGAAGAATTTTCTACAACTACAGACGTTGTGTTCTTCTACTGCCATACTTAATGATACGGTGTACTCAAGGGAGTATCCAGGCACAATTCACATTCATTTCAGTACCGCTACTTTGATGGACAGCAAAAAATATTACTTTGTTGTCTTCAGAAAATAAACAATTTAGCGAAACGGGTTATGTCGACATTAACTGAAGTACAATCCCAAATCAGGTTTGAAAAAATAGAAAAGATTGCCTTGAAAGTATCTCAGGCAAGAGGTTTGGCAATCATATCTATCCTCATGTTTCTACTATGGGTACTGCTCCTTTGGGCAAATTATCGTTTAATCAGTTTTAAAAAAACAATTCCATCCTTGAATTTTGATGCTAATGATGAGAATGAGGTTGCAGATATACTCGAACTCACTGACAGTATTTTTAGCAGGTCACATAAGTTGTTTGATTACGCTGACCAGTTGAGCATTTCACAAAATGAATTTCCCGGCAATTTTCTTCTACTACACAAAACAAATATTAAGTTGTTGGAAGAAGTAGCTTGTTCTTTAGAAGACATTGCTGAATCTCTTGTTCTAGTTTCAAATAAGGATTTTATGGACTGGGTAGTAAAGGAGTTTGAAACTGTCGAAGAAGATCACAAAGGACAAGAAAGAGTTAAGGTACACACGTAATTTTGAGGTAAGTGTAAAACCACTTAAAAAAAAGTTTGGGGAAGTAGTTGTAAAGGAGATTGAAGTTTTTTTTTGAAGAATTACAATTGAATCCTGATTTTCTTCCAGGAGACAAATTGACAGGGGTTAAAGGAAGGAAAATCTATAAAACCAGGGTTGGTTTTGGAAATATTGGTAAGAGTCAAATATGGCACCTGTGAGAACATAATCTTGGGTTTCTTTGTCTATTTTAAGAGTGACAAGAAAACCTTAACTAGAGAAGACATAATTGCTATCACAAGTGATTTTGACGAGAATTCCGAGATTGACAACCCGCCTTAACGATTCTAATCCCATACAATTAGGTTTAGTCACGGGTTCTACAAATTTCGTTTGATTTTAGGAGATGTTAGTTCTTCTGCATGAAATCCAAAACCAGAGGTCGGATATTATTCAACCAGGCTTTCCCGGCGAAAATCCCATAATGGCCAGCCTCGGGCTCAACGTGACTCGCTTTTTTTTCTTCTGGTAGGCCCGATAGGAGATTTAATGCAACCGAGCATTGGCCCGGCGCTGAAATGTCGTCATTTTCTCCCTCCACAGTCTTGACTGCGGTCTTTGTAATTTTGGACAAATCTGCCTTACGTCCTTTTACAGTAAAGCAATTCAAGGCAATTTCCCGACTCTTGAAGATTCTTTGCACCGTGGAAAGATAGAATTCTGCAGTTAAATCCATAACAGCCAAATATTCATCGTAGAAATCATTGTGGCGGTCATGATCTGATGCATCACCCCTTGCGGTATTCATGATCTGGTTCATGAAGGCATGGGTGTGTGTGTGTGCATTCATTGACATGAAGGAGCAGAGTTGGGTAATTCCCGGAAACACCAATCTTCCAACACCATTGTAACCTGAACCCACATTCTGGATGAACAAATGTTCCAATTGCCCCATAGTTACAGTATTACCAAAATCTGTAACCTCGGTGGGAGCAGCATTCGGATCAACTGGCCCACCAAACAAAATCAGTGATCTAGGTTGTTCTTCGGGAGTATCTTCAGCGATCAGGGCTACGGCAGCCAAGGTTAGTGGGACTGGTTGGCAGACGGAAATAACATGTGTATCTGGTCCCATGTACAGGATAAATTCCTTCAGATATTCCGTAAAGTCTTCAACGTCAAATTTCCCTTCTGACACACTTATATCCCGTGCATTCTTCCATTCGGTTATGTAGACCTCACAATCTGGTAACAGACTCCTAACGGTTTTCCTTAGCAGAGTTGGATAATGGCCTGACATGGGGGCTATTATCAAGACTTTCCGTGGTAATCGGGTACGATCAAGGACCCGAAATTGCAGGAGATTGCCAAAGGGCTTATCCAGTAAAACATCTTCAGTGACCAAAAACTCTGTATGTTCGGAAACTATGCTGTTTATGTTCCAATCAGGCTTTTCAACAATTCGGCTAAATGTTCTCTCAACTACCTTTCCCCACGAAGAAAAAGTCTTGGGAACAAAACTACTGGAGAAGCCAAAAAAAGGAAAGGACCAAAAGGTCCTTGCTGATGCGCCCATCCATTCAAAAGTTAACCTCATGCTTTCTGCACTGTCATAAGTGTAGTGGCTTCTCATACTAATCCTTTAACTATCGGTTATTCCCAATCTTGAGTCCAAAAATAAGTTTCTTATTTATGTAAGTGTTAGTAGGTACAATTTCGGAATAAACAAGATGCTACCCTCAAGTGACAAATCTGAGAAATTTCAGGAAAATATCCAGCGGATAGAAGAATTGAGCAAGCGCCTGGTTGAAGTGCTTTCAAATAGAAGCAATCAAAATCAGAAATTTATGCAAGCTGATCAGGAATTGGTAGCAAGGACAGGACTGGCTTCATTAAATGACATGGTTTCAAATCCTACGAAGATTTTTGAAAACCAGGTATCATACTGGGGGCAGTCATTGAATTTATGGATGGAAGCCCAAAAATCATTTTTGGAATTTCCAACCGATTCAGAATCAAGTTCATCACCAGCGAATAAAGACAAGAGGTTCAAAAGTGATCTCTGGAACATGCCATATTTCAAGCTGATCAAGGACCAATATACCCTTAATACCCAAATCATAACGAGCTATTTTGAAAATATGGAGGGCTTGAGTGATAGCGATCGTAAGAGAATCGATTTTTTTTCACAACAAATAACTGATCTTCTTAGTCCTGCCAATTTTCTTGCTACGAATCCCGAAGCTCTTGACAAGGCGATTAAAACGGAAGGCCAATCCCTGGTAAATGGATTGGAGAATTTGGTAAGGGATCTTGAGAAAAATGATGGTGACCTACAGGTAACACTTTGTGACCCTGATGCCTTCAAGGTAGGGGATAATCTTGCTACAACGGAAGGTAAGGTAGTTTTTAGAAACAACCTTTTTGAATTAATTCACTATTATCCAAAGACCGAGAAGGTAAAGGAAATTCCTCTCGTTATAATTCCTCCTTGGATTAACAAATATTACATTTTGGATCTGCGTCCTGATAATAGCTTCATTAGGTGGGTAGTAGAGCAGGGCTATCAGCTTTTTGTCGTCAGTTGGGTTAACCCTGATCAAACTCATCGAGATATCGGTATGGATTCCTATACAATGGATGGATGCATTGCAGCGATAAGTGAGGTTTGCAAATACACAAGTTCCAAACAGGTTAATGCTATTGGCTATTGTATTGGGGGGACCCTTCTCGCTATAGCCTTGGCCTATATGAGCAAAACAAAAATCAACAAAGTTCAATCGGCCACCTTTTTCACAACGCTGACAGACTTTACCGATATCGGGGAGTTGGGAATATTCCTGGGTGATGATTTCATCAATGGGGTAGACGAGATCATAGAGGAAAAAGGGTATTTACCAGGCAAGAATATGGCCAATGCGTTTTCCTACCTGCGGGCCAATGACCTTGTGTATGGTCCTGCGATTAGGAGTTATTTACTAGGTGAACCTCCCAAAGCATTTGACCTATTACATTGGAACAGCGATTCGACAAATCTGCCAGGGCGCATGGCCAAGGAATATTTTCACGACCTTATTCGCAGCAATTCCTTTACCAAAGGTGAATTGGAACTAAGTGGAGTAAAACTATCCCTGAAGGATATAACCCTCCCTCTTTCTGTGGTTGCCTGCGAGTCTGATCATCTTGTTGATTGGAAAGTTTCATTTACCGGCATCAAGATGATGAAAAGTCGAAGTAAGAAGTTTTTTCTAGCTGAATCCGGGCATGTTGCAGGAGTTGTAAACCCCCCAACCAAAATAAAATATGGGCATTATACCAATACCAAGAATCCTGTGTCCATAGATGAATGGAAACAAACAGCAGAATATCATAGTGAAACTTGGTGGCCCGCATGGGAAAAATGGTTGGCAACGAGATCTGGTAAGACCTTGGAGGTTAGTTCACTTAAGAATATGGAAAGCGATTTGGGGTCCGCTCCTGGTGAGTATATCCATGTGACTATTTAATTGTAACAAGAATAAAGGCGAGTAATGACTGAAGGTGAAGAACCACTGTTAATTAAGAGGTATGCTAGCCGTAGACTCTACAACACGGAAACCAGCGAATACACAACCTTGGAAGAAGTATCGGATATAATTAAATCCGGTCGAGATGTAAAAATTGTTGACAAGGTAACAGGAGAAGATCTCACAAGGGAGTACATGGTAAGAATCATTGTCGAAAATGAATCTAGAGAATTGCCCGTATTACCTTTGGATATGTTGCAAGACATGGTTAGATCCTACAACGAGAAAACCCTGGCCTTGGTTCCAAAATTTCTCGAAACCTCTTATGAGATGCTCAACAAGAGTCAGAACCAAATAATGGAAAATATTCAAAATGCCTCTGATCCCATGAAAAATTTCATTGATTTCCGGGAAACCCAGCAAGAGATTTTATCCACAATGTTTCCCTTTATGCCTTCTCTATCGAAGAACGAGGTGAAGGAAGCAAAGGAATCTTCTCAGCAAAACAACGAGGAGTTAAATCAATTGAAGAAGCAGGTAGCTGAATTACAGAAAAAACTGGATAAGATTGGATTGTGATTCCGGAACAAAAAGTACAACTAATGAGAAGTTGACTCCGAATCAAATCCAACTCTAAGTACCTTCTTGATATGATTTGCAATGAGGTCTCCATTGACTTTGAGGTCAAGATTGTGTCTTGCTTTTTCCAATAACTGGTCTGGAACTCCATGACTCCGGAATTCAATTAGCCCCTTTATATAATCATGAGGAAATTCGGGGTGCGGTTGTAGACTGAAGCTTCGAGGTCCATAACTTAAAAAGGCGTATTTACAAAAACTGTTACCTCCTAGAACTTTTGCCCTTGGGGGAAGGGAAACGATTTGGTCCTGATGCCATGAGTTCAAATGAATCTGTTTCCCCATGAACGTATAACTTGTCCTGCCGATACACCATCCTCCGCCAAATTTTTCCACTAGGCCACCCAAAGCCTGTGCCATAGCCTGATGGCCAAAACACACGCCAATGAGGGGCAGGTTGGCTGTATAGCATTCTTTGATAAATCCCTTCAATTTAGGAAGCCATGGGTGATTTTCATACACGCCATATTTAGACCCAGATATCAACCACCCATCACATTGATAAATGGATTCTGGGAAACTGGATTCAAAAATATCCCAACTATGAATTTCAAAGTCGCCGGGTCCAAGTAATTGATCAAATGACGATGCGTAATCACCAAATTCTTTATACAGTTCTGGCGAAACAGGACCCGCCTTCAAGATTCCTAATTTCAAGTGATCTTCCTAAAATCTGTAAATTTATTTTGTCTGGAAATCATAATTCCCCAAAAAATGGTTATAATTTCTTTACTCCGATTAACAAAAAACTTTAACACCTGATGGTTAAGTAATTAACTTTTGCAACGATCTCAAAATGGAAGTTCGTTTTGAAATAGGAAGCATGATTAAGCAGTAACGAGTAGACAGTGATACAATTTACCAGATTGATGGATACCCTTCCAGAAACAGTACCTTTCGTTGGTCCTGAGGCTTTAGAGCGATCTAGGGGCAGACCATTTAAAGCCAGAATTGGTGCGAATGAAAACGTATTTGGACCATCTCCAAAAGCAATTGAAGCCATGCAGAAAGCCGTTTATGAGGGATGGCAATATGGTGATCCGGAAAACCATGACTTGCGCCAGGCAATTGCTGATTATTATGGAATCCGACCTGCCAATGTTATGGTTGGTGAAGGGATTGATGGATTGTTGGGATACTTGGTAAGGATGGTAATTGAACCAGGAAAAAAGGTAGTGACTTCCCATGGAGCCTACCCCACTTTCAATTATCATGTTGTTGGGTATGGAGGGGAACTTCTAACCGTTCCGTATGTCAATGATCTCGAGGATCCTCACTCACTGGTTGAAATGGCAAGAAAGGTTGAACCGATACTTGTTTACCTTGCGAATCCAGACAATCCGATGGGGACTTGGAACAGTGGTAAGGTGATCGCAGAAATGTTGGACTTTCTCCCTAGGGAGACACTCCTTGTATTGGATGAAGCTTATATTGAATTCGCACCTTCTGATGCAAAATTCCGCTTGGACATTGATGATCCAAGATTGGTTAGGTTCAGGACCTTTTCCAAAGCCTATGGAATGGCCGGAATGAGGGTTGGGTACGCTCTCGGGGAAGAAAAGCTGATCTCAGCCTTTAATCGAGTGAGAAATCATTTCGGCATGTGTCGAGTATCACAGGTCGGTGCATTGACTTCCTTGCGTGATCAGGAGAATCTTAGACTTGTTACTAAAAGGGTAGGAGAAGCTAGGGAAAGAATCACAAATATTGCCGAAAGTAACGGTCTTAAAGCCCTGCCTTCAGGGGCCAATTTTGTTGCTGTTGATGGAGGTAAGGATGGGGATTTCGCCAGGATACTGTTGTCAGAATTGGTACAAATGGACATTTTTGTACGGATGCCCCTGGTTCCACCCCAAGATCGATGTGTACGAATTTCTGTTGGAACCCAAGGAGATTTGGATTATTTAGAGGAGGTCTTTCCTACGGTACTGGCAAAAAGTTATCAGGTTTACTCTGAAATAGGTTAGCGATCGCTCATACGGTCCATTGCTCTTTGCCGAGCCAAAGCACTATCCCGGTCTGTTACGCCCAAAAGACCTGCAACCAACCTTAGAAATCCATCTTCGCCGTAATCCCTGGTTCCATCAGAAAGGACAATTTCCCACAAAATCTCGAGTATTTCCTCCCTTTGTTCAAAAGGAATTTTTTTCTTGATGATTCGGGTAAATTGAACGGAGTCTGGTGTTTGAGCCTCAATTTTCTCTGCTTCCCTTCGCAAACCCTCGGCATCACTCAAGGAAATTTGACAGCAACCGGAAATCAATTCCGCAATATGGTGTTTCTCCTCTTCTGAATAATGTCTGTCTGCCCTAGCAACGCGAACCAACAAGACCGTGAGAGCTAATCTGAAATCATCTACAGACAAGGGCTCGGGCTCCGGTTTTGAATATTTTTCAAAGAATGATTTAAACATTTTTCTTACTACCTGACAATTGGCCGGAGCTTTTACTTGGTTCTTCCTTTCCAACGCCTCTGGCAATATACTTCAGAGGTACAATCCAAACCAGTCCAAAGAAGATATAAAGCAAAAGTTCAAGTAAAAATGGTAGCCGTTCACCAAAACTCAGCATAAACGAAACAACCAATCCTATGTAGATTGGAAGAATAATCAGAAGGTAGATTACGGTTAGTTTCCTACGAAATTTATAAGGAAGGGGAATCATTGCTTCTAATTACTGAAGAAACGTTTGCATATGCTGTGAGTAAGTTATCGTATCCTCCCTGATCGGCGAATTTGACACCAACATAATGGGGCATCCAATCAAAGTTTCCAACCTTTTTATGTAACGCACCGCATTTACGGGCAGATCTTCCTTCCTTCTTATACCTGAAGTGGACTGCTTCCATCCTGGAAGAGTTTCGTAAATAGGTTCGAGTATTTTCTGTTGGCTTACCTGATAAGGTAAATAATTCAATATCTCATTTCCCAGGTGGTAACCTACCCCTATTTTTACTTCCTCAAATTCGTCCAGAACATCCAGCTTCATGAGGGCAATACCATCCACACCCGAGAGTGAGCAAGCCATTTTGATCATGGCAGTATCAATCCAGCCACATCGTCGGGGGCGACCAGTTACTGTTCCAAACTCGTTTCCATTTGCCGCCAGTGTTTTCCCTTCATCATTAAAGAGTTCGGTGGGGAATGGTCCTTCACCAACCCGGGTTTGGTAAGCCTTACAGATGCCAAGTATAAAACCTAAATCCCTTGGTCCAACCGCGGAACCTGTTGCAGCATTACCAGCAACTGTAGAGGAAGAGGTTACATAAGGATATGTACCATGATCAATATCAAGAAATGTACCCTGTGCACCTTCAAACAAGACCATTTTTCCCGATTTGATCAAGTTTTGATTAATCCACCAGGTGGATTTGGCAAAACTTGAAATTATCGGGGCTATTTTCTTGAGACTTTCAAATAGTTCCTCTTTGTCAATTTCGGAAACGTCCATACCCCTTCTCAAAACATTATGGTGATTCACCAACTTGCCAAGAGCCTTATCCAAATCGGTTAAATCTAGTAGGTCGCCAACCTTTACGGCTCTTCTTCCAACCCTGTCTTCATAGGCGGGACCTATTCCTTGACCGGTAGTACCAATCTTCATTGAACCAGAACGTTTTTCCCTGATTCTATCCATTTCAATATGCACGGGTAAAAGTAGTGAAGTGTTTTCTGCAATAATCAGGTTCTCCGAAGTGATACTAATTCCCTTTTTTCTGACATTTTCTATTTCCGTGATCAGACTGAAGGGGTCCAATACGACCCCACTACCTATCACACCAGTTTTACCTGATCTTAAGATTCCTGAGGGCAATTGTGATAGTTTAAAGGTCTGATTTGCAGTTCTTATTGTATGCCCAGCATTCTGACCACCCTGAAATCGAACCACGGCATCGGCCTTTTCGGCCAACCAGTCGACAATCTTTCCCTTACCTTCGTCTCCCCATTGAAGACCTACAACAACGATATTACGCAAAAAGCACCTCCTTTTTTGAATTCATTTAATTGTCTGCGCCCAAGATTTCGATTAACCAGTCACTCAAACTACTGTATTTACTCTAAAATTGGGATAGTTTACCTTGAAAATGGGATAAGTCTGACTACTTTCCAACTGTTCAGTAAAAACACAATTCTGTATAGGTTAATCTTAAATGAGCAACATTGTTCTGGTTGTCCACCTTATCCTAGCCCTTATTCTTATTGGAATAGTTCTTCTTCAAAGATCAGAAGGCGGGGGATTAGGAATAGGCGGAGGTGGCAATATGCTATCGGGACGAGGCTCAATATCTGGACTTGGTAAATTGACTTGGGTGTTTGCTGTTCTGTTTCTGGTGACTTCCATTTCACTTACAATTTTGACAGCAAGCGATCAATCAAGGGATTCGGTTGTTGAAAGATTGGGTGTTGAATCAGGTGATGGAAATGAGACCTTGCAGTTGAATCCAGATGAGTTGCTCCCACCTTCTGGAACTGACGAGCCAGCCCTGCCACCGAAGACAGAATAATTGATCCACAGAGTTTGGTTCTGATCATTTTATTATAGCGGTTTCTAGAAGTTGCATCCCGAGTTAAGAAAAAATCAGCAAATTACTTGATTTTATTTTCGAGAAGTCGTTAGATAATAAACCCGTAGTTGTTTAAGAAATATCCTTAAATCAAAAAGGGTTTTCATTAGTACGGGAGTTTTTCCTCATTTGACTAGATATGTATTTATCACCGGAGGAGTTGTTTCCTCTCTTGGGAAAGGATTAACCTCTGCTGCATTAGGGGCCCTGTTGCAAGCCAGAGGTTTTAGTGTAAGGCTAAGGAAACTTGATCCATACCTGAATGTAGACCCCGGTACGTTAAGTCCCTTTGAACATGGAGAGGTTTTTGTTACCGATGATGGAGCTGAAACAGACTTGGATATTGGACACTATGAAAGATTTACCGGTGTAGCTGCGAGTTCCATGGATTCCACATCTTCCGGAAGAATTTATCAGAGTGTTTTGGATAAGGAAAGGCAAGGAGAATATCTAGGTGATACCATCCAGGTTATCCCCCATGTAACAGATGAAATAAAGCGCTTTATTTCTCATGATTTTGAGGATACCGATTTCATGCTTTGTGAAATAGGGGGAACCGTCGGAGATATAGAGGGTTTACCTTTTTTTGAGGCTATAAGGCAGTTCGCCCAGGAAAAAGGCCCCGGGAACTGTGTATTTATACATGTAACCCTTATACCCTACCTGGATGTTTGCAACGAAATAAAAACCAAACCCACCCAGCACTCTGTAAAGGAATTGAGATCGATTGGGATTGCACCGGACATTCTTGTTTGCCGTTCCAATTTGCCAATCCCGGACAAGGAAAGGAAGAAAATTGCCCTGTTTTGTAATGTGGACCAAAATTCGGTTATTTCCTCACCCGATTTAAAATCAATCTATGAGGCTCCCACACTCTATCATGAACAGGGGTTGGACCAGGCTGTTCTAAGAGCTTTTGGTATGAAAAGTTTCCCAGAACCGAATCTGGATAAGTGGTATGAAGTCAAGAACAGGATTGCCAGTCCGGAAGGGAAAGTCCGGGTTGCCATAGTTGGGAAATACACGGGCTTGGACGATGCTTATAAATCTATAAGTGAAGCGCTTACTCATGGCGGTATCGCCAATCGGGTAGAGGTTGAAACCAAATGGATCCAGGCAGAAGTTTTTGAAGAAGAAGATCCAGCCCCATACCTCACCGGTTGTCACGCCATATTGATTCCGGGGGGATTTGGCAAAAGAGGTTCAGAAGGTAAGATAAAGGCCGCCGGTTTTGCCCGGAAAAATCAAGTTCCCTATTTTGGTATTTGTTTGGGAATGCAAATGGCTGTGATCGAATTGGTTAGGGATTTATTAGGCATCGACAGTGCAGGATCGGAAGAGTTTAGTCTTGATGGGCAAGAAAATTCCGGCGAAGAACTAACGCCCGTGATATTCTATTTAAAGAAATGGATTCAGAACGGTGAGAAAGTTACTCGTACAATGAGTGATGAAATGGGTGCGACCATGCGCTTGGGGGCTTATCCAGCCAAATTAATTGAGGGAAGCCTGGTTGAAAAAATCTATGGTGCCAAAGAGATATCAGAAAGGCACCGCCATCGATATGAAGTTGACATAAAATACAAAGATTGCCTTGAAAAGGAAGGGGTGTTGTTTTCGGGAATATCACCAGATGGAAACTTGCCGGAAATCATGGAGCTCAAAAAACATCCGTGGTTTATAGGCGTTCAATTTCATCCCGAATTAAAATCACAACCTTTCTCCCCACATCCACTTTTTGCAGGCTTCATTGAAGCAGCAATAAAACGATCCAGATTGGTATAGAATGGAATAAACACTTTTATTTGAAAGTTGGAAGAAACGTGTTGGAGGAAAAAATGTTTAGAAAAATAATTACCCCCTTTCTTTTATTGCTTGGTCTCACTGTTTCACAAGCGAGTAGTATGGAACCACCGGTTTACGCCGAAAATGGCATTGCAATTAATGGGTATGATGCGGTTGCCTATATTGAAACAGTTTCAGCCAATGAAGGTAGCGATGAGTTTTCATTCGATTGGATGGGGGCAACCTGGAAGTTCATTTCACAGGAAAATTTGGACAAGTTCATGGCCTCACCCGAGGAATATGCTCCTCAATATGGCGGATATTGTGCCTATGCGGTGGCGAGAGGTTATACGGCAACGACTGTACCGGATGCATTTACCATCCATGAAGGCAAACTTTACCTGAACTTCAGCAAGAGTGTCGAGAGGCGCTGGCGTCAGAACATGTTGAGTTATATTGAAAGTGGTGACAGAAACTGGCCCGGGGTTTTAAACTAAATTGCAGGTTGGTACCCCAATACAAGCATTTGAATGTGGCGTTACATTGGTTGGCGGGGGGACTTGTGCCCCGGCAGAGTTTCATTCAGCAATAAAGCAAGCCCCCACGTTGGTCGGGCTTGATGGGGGTACAGAAACCATCATCACCTATGGATTCGAGCCCGATCTTATAATCGGAGACCTTGATTCGCTAACCGCTGAAAATAAGGAAAAGTTCAAGCAGCGAACGATTCAAATTCTTGATCAGGATAGAACAGATCTGGACAAGGGTATAAATTCAATCTCAGCTCCCTTCATATTGGCAGTTGGGGTGTTTGGGGACAGATTAGATCACGGTTTGGGTGCATGTAATATTCTCCTCAAATATCCACAAAAAAAACTCTTTTTTATGAATGATTCAGATTTGTGTTTTTTGGGGCCACCAGAATTAAGCCTTTCACTTCCTGTTGAAGAGAGAATTTCTCTCTTCCCATTCAAAATGATGAGAGGAAAATCTGAAGGGTTAAATTGGGAAATAGATGAGATAGATTTTAACCCGGCTGGCATGACTGGGATATCAAACTACACTCAAAAAACAAAAATTCGGTTGGAATTCAGCGAACCAAGCATGATCGTTATCGTACCCAATGCCAATCTGAAAGGTGTGATTAAAGATCTACAGGAAGGTCCCGATTGGTAGGTAAATCCAATAAATTTGGTTTCAAGGCAGTGAAACAACGCCAAAATCAATTATGAGGCGAGGTTAACAATTCGGGACGTTAACGGCTAATCCCCCAAGCGATGTTTCCTTATACTTTTCATTCATGTCCAAACCTGTTTGATACATTGTTTGAATACAAGAATCGAGGGGAACAATGTGCTGTCCGGTTCCTCTTAAACTTAATGAGGCAGCAGAAACAGCCTTGATTGCTCCAAGCCCATTTCTCTCAATGCAGGGAACCTGAACCAATCCTTTTATAGGGTCACAAATCATCCCAAGGTGGTGTTCCAAAGCAATCTCCGCGGCGTTTTCAACTTGACTGGGTGTACCACCCAAGACAGCACATAATCCGGCCGCAGCCATAGCCGAGGCTGATCCGACTTCTGCCTGGCATCCACATTCGGCACCTGAAATTGAAGCGTTTGATTTAATGATGCCCCCGATCGCAGCAGCAGTGAAAAGAAACTCCGGAACCTTATCCCCTGAAGAATATGGTACATGTTCAAGATAGTATTTGAGTGTTGCTGGAACGACTCCTGCCGCTCCATTGGTTGGTGCGGTTACCACTTGACCACCGTTGGCATTTTCTTCGTTGACAGCTATAGCGTAGACAGAAATCCAATCATTTATGGTATGAGGTGCCACCATGTTGGTTAGACTCTGTTCCTTGAGCAAATTGTCATAAATTACTCCTGCTCTTCTTTTGACACCCAAGCCTCCTGGTAAAACACCCTCGGTACTCGTACCCATTTCGACGCAGTGATTCATAACCATCCAGATCTCAATTATCAGGTCATGAACTTCTTCTGAAGGGCGCAGTGCTTCCTCATTTTTTAGGACAATTTCATAAATTGATTTTTGGGATTCTTTACATATTTTCAGCAATTCCTCCATGGAGGAGTATTCGTAGGGTACATTTAGTTGTTCTTCAGAAATGGGGTTGTTCATTTCTTCTTCTGTCAGAACGAATCCACCACCAATGGAGTAAAAACTTTCCTTGAAGAGGATATTTTCATTTTTTTCAACTATACTGATTGTCAATCCGTTGGTATGAGCAGGTAATTTTGTCTGGTAGTCAAAAACGAGATGCTGTACAGGGTTAAATTCAAGTGTGATTCCTGTGTCAAGGGTTATTGTGTGTCGGGAATTTATATTGGCCAGAATTTGTTCAGCACGTTCATAATGATAGTACTCTGGTACCATGCCAGCTAGTCCCAGAATTAGAGCTCTGTCTGTGGCATGCCCTTTACCGGTATAAGCAAGCGAACCATGCAACGTCGCTCTAAGTCCTCTGGTTTTTTTGGAACAATTCCTTATGGAATGCCTAAACCTGTTTCCTGCTACCATGGGTCCCATTGTGTGGGAACTTGATGGACCTACTCCAATTTTAAAGATATCAAAGGCACTAACAAACATGGAAGACACACCCACCTGAACAAGATTTGATTTTAAAACGTTATAAATTCAGTAATAAACTGAGCAGCATTAAGTGGAGAGTTATAGCATGAGAATTCAAGCCGAAGAGAAAGATTTATCAAGAAGCACTGCTGCCAAATATTCTCTGAGATATATAGAACAGAAGATGAAGGTGGGTTTGGGAACCGGTACGACAGCAGAAGCCCTCGTGAGGGAAATTGTATCTGGAAACCTTCAGGAAGAACTTGATCTGACCTTTGTTTCAACTTCCAGCAGGACAACAAAATTGGCTGAATCCCTCGGTTTAAGAATTTCGGATTTGTCTGAGGTCAGGCGGCTTGACCTTGTCCTTGACGGTGCCGATGAATTTGATTCTAATTTAAATCTGATCAAGGGTGGGGGAGGTGCTTTACTTCAGGAAAAGATTGTGGCTTCCACAGCTGACAGCATGAAAGTCATTGCCAGCCACTCAAAAAAAGTTGAGGTTTTGGGTGAGTTTCCCTTGCCAATTGAAATAGTTAGGTTTGGTTGGGCTTCAACATTACAGCGATTGGAAGATTTGTTTGGATCAATTGGGTACCATTACCGTTCCAAGTCAATGAGAACCGCCGGGAACAATCTGTTTGTTTCTGATGAAGGTCATTTTATTGTGGATTATTGTTTCCAGAAAATTCATAATCCACATCACTTGGAGCAGGAGGTGAACCAGATTGTTGGGGTTGTGGATTGTGGTCTTTTCGTTGGTTTATGTGATCAGGTGATTACCGGTACCAAGGATGGAAAAACTTCTGTTTTTGATAAACACAAATGAGTGTTTATTTGGATACAATCATCAGGTGATGAGGTAATTTAAGTTTAGTAATGATTTCGCTGTATTGGCTTGGTGTAAGCTAGAATATTTTCAGGTGCTTAATGTTTGATTTTGATTTGTTTGTTATTGGTGGAGGGTCCGGTGGTGTCAGGGCTGCACGAGTTGCCTCGGAAAAAGGATTCAAGGTGGGTTTGGCTGAAGAATACCGGCTAGGAGGAACCTGTGTAATCCGTGGTTGTGTTCCAAAAAAAATGATGGTTTTTGCAGCGGATTATGAAGGTTATTTCAAGGATGCAGTGGGTTTTGGTTGGGACGTTGGTGCATCCTCCTTTGATTTCGAAAAATTTCAGGTTACAAAAAACAAGGAAATCGATCATCTGGAAAATATATACCGATCATTTCTTGATAAAGCCAAGGTCAATTTTTTCCCCTCCAGAGCAACTTTGGTAGATCCACACACCATCCAACTTGACAATGGTAAGACTTACCAATCCAGAATTATTTTAATTGCAACTGGTGGACATCCTTTTGTTCCAGATTTTGAAGGTTCGGATCTCGTAGGTACTTCAAATGATGTATTCGATTTAAAAAAGTTACCCAAGCGGGTTCTGATTTGTGGGGGAGGTTATATAGCTTGCGAATTTGCAGGAATATTTAATGGGATGGGAAGCAAGGTAACTCAAATTTACAGGGGACCTCAAATTCTCAGAGGTTTTGATAATGACATTAGGAAACATGTTTCAGAGGCTATGGTCAATAGAGGTATTGACCTCAAGCTGAATTCTACAGTTGATAAAATAAGTAAAACAAAAGGGGGGCTAAGGGCCTTTTTCCAAGATGGTGAATCACTGGAATTTGATTTCATCCTATACGCAACTGGTCGCAAACCGAATACCAGAGATCTCAATCTCGAAAAAATCCATGTTCAAACAGATTCTTCAGGTGCAGTGGTGGTAGATGACTATTCGCAGACTGTAATTCCCTCAGTATATGCCATTGGCGATGCAACAAATCGATTGAACTTGACCCCGGTTGCCATCCGCGAGGCGATGAGTTTTGTCGCCACGGTATTTGAAGGAGACCCAACACCGGTCGATCACATAAATGTTCCAACTGCGGTGTTTACCCGACCTGAAATTGGTACGGTCGGGTACACCGAGGAAATGGCAAGAGAAAACTTTGATGTAGAAATTTACCGAACGACATTCAAATCTATGTTAGATGTGGTTGCCAAACGGGATGAACGAAACCTCATGAAACTGGTTGTTGACAAGGCAACCAGAAAGGTTTTGGGAGTCCATCTGATCTGCTCTGGTGCTGCAGAAATGATCCAGATGGTTGGAATTGCCGTTAAGATGGGTGCCACAAAAGAAGATTTTGATCGAACCTGTGCGGTTCATCCAACTGCTGCTGAAGAGTTGGTCACCTTGCATAATCCAATAGAGAGTTCTTGAAATTTGACCTGAAAACAACAAGTTTAGTTACGGGTTGCCAGACGGTAGCCCTAACGGATTGGGAGTTTATATTGAAATGACAAACAACTCGAATGGACCTTGGGGAAACGGAAACCAAAAGGGTCCCAATATGCCTGAAGTCGATGATTTGATCAATTTGGGGCGGGATCGCTTGAAAGGTGTCTTTAAAGACAGGGGTGGCGGTGGTCGACCTGGTGGTGACCGGAATAAAATACCCAAGAGTTTTTATTTTATTGCCGTTTTGGCCATAATAGGATTTTGGGGATATAATTCCTTCTATTCGGTCAAACCAGAACAAAGATCAGTGGAATTGTTCCTTGGAGCTTATTCATCAACCGGAAATCCTGGGCTTAATTTTGCACCGTGGCCTCTGGTAACACGTGAAATAGTCGAGGTGACACGGGAAAGAACCGTTGAAATAGGATCCAGAGAAGGTGCTCGGTCAGATGCAGGGTTGATGCTTACAGGGGATGAAAATATCGTTGATGTTGGATTCCAGGTAGTATGGAATATTTCCGATCCCGCCAAGTTCCTGTTTAACCTCAGGGATCAAGAGGAAACAATCACTGCTGTAGCCGAGTCGGCCATGCGGGAAATTATGGCCAGATCCGAATTGGCACCAATTCTGAATAGAGACAGGGGTGTTGTTGCAGCAAATCTCAGTGAATTGATTCAAACAAATTTGGACAATTATGATTCCGGAATGAATGTGGTGCGTGTTAACTTTGACAAGGCGGACCCGCCAGGTGCTGTCATCAACAGTTTTCGGGAAGTTCAGGCAGCTGAACAGGAAAGGGACCGGTTGGAAAAACAGGCAGATGCCTACGCAAACCGGGTATTGGCCAGCGCCAGAGGTGAAGCAGCCCAGTTGCTGGAGGAAGCAGAAGGTTATCGGGCCCAAGTGGTCAACCAGGCAGAAGGTGATGCCAGCCGTTTTCTTGCCGTTCTGGAAGAATACCAGAAAGCACCGGAAGTAACCCGTCAAAGATTACATATCGAAACCACTGAAAAGATCTATGGTTCGGTTGGCAAGTTAATTATGGACGGCAATTCCAATTTTCTGCCCATTCTATCTCTTGATGAGTTAGTGAACAACATAACCATCCCACAACAAGACCAGGAGCAGGACCAATGAACAAAATGACTTTAGCCATAGGTGCTCTGGCACTGATCGTTGTTGCGGCCCTTTCAGCCCTTTTCATTGTTGATGAGAGAGAAAAGGCCCTTGTGTTACAATTTGGACAGGTAAAACAGGTCAAGGAAACACCAGGATTGGCCTTTAAGATACCTCTAATTCAGGAAGTCGTTCGCTACGATGACAGAATACTTTCCCTTGAAACACAATCACTGGAAGTTACTCCACTTGATGATCGACGTCTAGTCGTTGATGCCTTTGCCCGTTACAGGATCGCAGATGTAGTACAATTCAGGGAAGCAGTAGGTATCGAGGGATCGGCAGAAAGCAGATTGAGAAACGTTCTCAATGCTGCAACGAGAGAGATACTGGGATCTGTTACATCTGGTACTATTCTTTCCGCTGACAGAGCAGGATTGACGTCCAGAATAAGGGATACAGCCAAGATTGAAGCGTCCAATCTCGGACTTGAAATCGTCGATGTCAGATTGAAAAGAACTGATTTACCTTCACAAAACCTTGAAGCTACCTTCGCCAGGATGAGAGCCGAAAGGGAAAGGGAAGCAGCCGACGAAATAGCAAGAGGTGATGAAGCTGCCCAGAAGGTTCGAGCACAGGCTGATAGAACACAGGTAGAAATTGTTTCCGAAGCCCAGAAGGAAGCCGAGATTACAAGAGGTAAAGCGGATGCCGAGAGAAACAGGATTTATGCTGATGCCTTTAACCAGGATCCAGAATTTTTCCAGTTCTACCGAACCCTGAGTGCCTACGAACGTTCTTTCCTACCTGAAAATACCACTTTGTTAATTGATCCAGAGGGTGAGTTTTTTAACTACTTCAAAGGATCTACACAAGAAAGTGATTGATGATATAATTCTTGCCTTGGGGCTGGTGGCAGTTCTTGAAGGATTGGTACTAGCCCTAATTCCAAAAAGGTTGGAGGACGCGTTGAAGATACTGGCCAGTATGCCGGTAGAGAAACGTAAGACGATTGGACTTTGTATTTTTGGTCTCGGTGTTCTGGTCGTGTGGGTATCAAGTTTGATTAGAGCCTAACAAGAATGTAACCAATTTTTGAATTCACTTTGGGTGAATCCACATTAAATTTTATTTCCAGAAGTTCGTTATTTCTCAATATCAGATTTGGGAAATACATTTTTCGGGAAAAGACAGATTTGATTTTTTCAATTTTCAGAATGGAAATATGACAATTAAATCGACATTCCCAGCATAGATTTGAAGAGACTTTGTTTTGGTGGTGAAAATGATCAATACATTTGGAGTAAAAATGAAACGTAATTTGTTTGAATTGCCCTTGATACGGCCAGTGATAACAGGAGTGGCTTCCTTTATCTGTATTTTTATGTTCCTGAGTGGACCGGGTCAATCACATGAGGATTTTAGTTCACTGGTTGAAAAGGTATTACCTGCCGTTGTTTCCCTGGAGGTAATGACAGGTACACAAAACCAGAACTTCAATCAACCTGAGGGAAATCCAGAGCAATGGATGGATCAGTTTAGGAATCATCCGTTTATGTACGATTTTTTCCGAAGATTTTTTGATCAGGAATTCAATAATCAAAACCAGGGAGGAACGATCGAAAAAGAGGATTTTAATAATCTACCGGTTTCGACACCAAGAGTTGGTTATGGATCAGGGTTCATTATTTCTGAAGACGGGAAGTTGGTAACCAACTATCATGTTATTCAAAATGCAAGAGACGTTAAAGTCAGGATGGCAGATGGGGATACGGTGTACGAAGCCGAAGTAATAGGTAGTGATCCTGAAACAGATATATCAGTCTTGCAGATACTTGATGACAAAGATTTCGAATTTATAAAATTTGGGGATAGTAATGTGGTAAGAGTGGGGGATCCGGTTTTAGCAATAGGTAATCCACTAGGAGTTGGGATTTCGGCATCAAAGGGTATAATTTCCGCAAAATTTCGAACCTTGAATGGACCCTATGATGATTTTTTCCAAACAGACGCTTCTATAAATCTTGGCAATTCTGGTGGACCATTAATCAATCTTCAGGGTGAAGTCATTGGGGTAAATACAGCGATCAAGACAAGTGGGTTTAGCAGGGGGTCGATAGGGGTAGGATTTTCCATGTCCTCTGCGGTAGCATCACGAGTTGTCGATGAGATACTTGAAAAAGGAAAAGTCAGTCGGGGTTGGTTGGGTGTTTACATCTCAACATCGACAGATCCTGAAAACAACGAACGAATACTTGTTGATGGAGTTTTCAAAGATGGTCCTGCAAGGAAGGCAGGAGTATTACCAGGAGATTTGATCGTTTCCGTTGATGGTAATGAGATTGCTGATATTAGGGAATTTGTTTCCTTTGTCGGGGGTATGGAACCGGGTAAGGAAGTTATTCTTGAAATTTTACGGGGGGATGAATCCCTGAGCTTGAGAGTTGCTCTTGGAGACCGGCCTCAAAGCCCGGGTCAAATTATGTCTCAGGAAGAATCTGATGGGGAAGATACAATTTTAGGTATGAAGTTTGGGTATACTTCTTCTCCAGATGAAGAGTATAACTTTACTAACCCTGGTACAGTTGTAGTTGCAGTTGAAGAGGGTTCACCTGCGGCAATAGCCGGGATCAAAAAATTTGATCAGGTTGAAATGGTCAATTCCGAAATAGTTATTACAGCCAAGGATATTCGTAAATTTGTTAATGAAGCCAGGCAGAATAATGACAAGGAGGTTTCTTTCTTTGTTGATAGGGAAGGTGTCCTGATCAAGGTTCAAATACAGTTGGAAAATTGATTTTGAATTACAAGAGTGGGGCTTCGGTCCCATTTTATAGAGCGTCAATCAGTAAAGTCTACGACCATGCGGGGTGGTTTTTGAATTTGTTTTTGTATGAATATTTTATATACTTTTTCCTATAAGTTCCATCAGAGGTTAAATGATAAATTATGACTAAGAGAAAAGTGTTCTATAGTTTTCATTACAAGCTTGATAGTTGGCGGGCGTCTGAAGTGAGGAATATGGGGGTTCTGGAAGGTAACGAACCTGCCTCAGACAACGACTGGGAGAAAGTCACAAAAAGTGGTGATAAAGCTATCAAGGAATGGATTGATAAGCAAATTTTTGGAAGGTCATGTGCTGTCGTATTGATTGGAAAAAGTACAAGTGGAAGGAAGTGGATAAAATACGAAATTAAAAAGGCTTGGAATGACAAAAAAGGATTGGTAGGGATTTACATTCATGGGTTAAAAGATAAACACGGCAACCAAACCACAAAAGGTAAAAACCCATTTTCTGAATTTACTATAAACAACGGAACGAAAAAACTCTCGTCAGTTGTAAAAGCCTATTATACCCCTTATTCATCAAGTAAGAGTGTGTATAATTATATTAAAGACAACTTGTCGGATTGGATTGAAGAAGCAATTAAAATTCGTAAAGACATCTGAAGGTTGAGTTTGTCTAGTTTTCAATATCAAATCGGCCTAATGGGTGATTACCATCGTTCCAAGGACCAGCTGGAGATTACATTTGAACGGCGATTCAACGATCTGGGATACCAATCAGGCGACTTTCATTTGCTCTATGGAGAAGAAATTTTCAAACGGGAACGGAGAGCTCCGTTTGCAGTCATGTATTTTGGCCACGAAAAAGCCCAAAGCGAAGACACCGATCTTCTTCAGGATATCCTTGCAGATTCTATAGTTTTACTTCCCATTGTAGAAGATCTATCAAAGTTTTCTACTTTAGTTCATCCGCTGATCAAACATATTAATGGCATTCAACTAGATTATATGGACCAGGCCTTTGAAAGGGATGTTGGAACGATACTTGAGAACTTTCTCCTATTGCGTAAAGACCGTCGTTTGTTTATCAGCTATAAACGTGATGACGCTCGACTGATAGCGCTTCAACTCTACGAAGAACTGGACAAACGGAAGTTTGATGTTTTCTTGGATACGCATGGCGTCCCTTCTGGGGAAGACTTTCAATCTATTTTGTGGCACAGGTTAGCAGATAGCGATGTAGTTGTACTCCTGGATACACCAAATTTCTTTGAAAGCCGTTGGACAAAGGAAGAATTTGCTCGAGCTAATGCTACTGGTGTTCAGATTCTCCACCTGCTTTGGCCGGGCAGAACAATACCTAGTGAAGCTTCATTGAGTAATTTCATGCAGCTTTGTTGTGAAGATTTTAATGGCCAGGAAACTGGTGATAAAGCTAAGTTTAGTACAATAACTCTCGAGAAGATTACAATTGAAGTTGAGTCATTACGGGCTCGAGCCCTCGCTGGACGTCATCGTTCTCTTGTGTCCACGTTTTGCGATGAAGCAAAACGGCTTGGAATTGATGTTAATGTTCAACCCTCCAAACATGTTGTTTTTCAGGGTAGAAAAAACAAAGGGTATGTCATGCCCCTTGTTGGCGTTCCTTCTTCTCAACGTCTTCACGAGGTGTATCAAGACATTACTGATCTAGAATCTTCACTAGGTAATATATGGGCCATATACGACAGCCACGGATTGCAAAAAAGTACAATTGAACATTTTAGTTGGTTGAACGCAAGCCTACCATTGAAAACTTACAGTGTTCATAGCGTCTTTAAAGAGCTTGCAGAGGAAGCCTCTAAATGAAGGTATTTCTTTCAGCAAGTGTTCCATTACCCAATCGGGATCCGGTTTTTCTGAAAACGGTTGATGTAATAGCTATCCGCGAAGCGATCAAAGCATTAGTGTTCGTACTACTTGAAAGAAATGGTACCATGGTGTTCGGGGGACATCCCGCAATAACACCGTTAATTAGTATACTCCTTCAGGAAGCAGGCGTATCTCTAGGTGAACATATAAAACTTTATCAAAGCAGTTACTTTGGGGAAATATTCCCACCTGAAAACGAAGAATTTAAACATATTGTTTTAGTGGGTGTGATTCTTGTATTGCGGTTCATTATTAGATCAAGCTGCCTTCTTTTTTTCCTTCCACGGATTCCAATTGTCATTGGCAGGATCTCTCTTCTTCAGTTCTTCTACAATATATTCCCAGGATTTGTCAAAACGACCCGACTTGATCAATGAGCGAATGCCCAGTATGGCCTGACCACCCGCCATGCTCCAACGCATTCCCGACCTCTTCATCCTCGCCGCGACGTGCGTTTTGTTGGCTGCCTCCACATGACCCGACCCAATCGGCAAACCGCGCCGTTTCAAATCAGCATACTGCATCCGGCCACGGCGCTCGTTGAAGTAATTGTAAATCCCACTTAATTCCTCCCTTGATGCATCGTCTTGAGCCCGGTTCCGCAGACCCCGGATGGCCCCGAGAACACGGTCAACACCATTGTCCTCCTCCAGAAGAATGGAACGCCACTTCCCATACCAAACTTCCTTTGATGACGCATGTGCCGATGCTTCCGACAGATACATCGTCGCATGGTAGAAGTCGACTATCTCCTCATTGACCTCCTGGCCCGACAAAAAGGTCCAGTTGTCCTTCGCACCATCCGCGGCACCAACACTGATCAGGTCAGGACGCTTCTTCATGATCGCTTCGAACTCATCCGACAGCCATTTCTTCAAGGTCTCCTTCAGATGTTCCGGCATCCAGCCCGAACTGATCGTATGCAGGGGTTCCCCCTTGCTGTCAAGAAAGGTAACCGTCCCGCACGAAGCCTCCCGCCAGTTGCCCTTGCACCCATCATCATCCCCGGTGATGCCAATCGGGCGTTCACCGGGACGAAGAAGGACATAAACACCATCAAGGGACAGAACAACACTGGCCGCACCCTCGGGAATGTCCTCATTGCAACGGATATCCGCAAGCGCCTTCCCGGATACATTCCGCCAGGACCAGTCAACCATCCGCGACAGTTTCTGCCAGGTGGAGACCGCAGGGGATCCGCCAACGAACCCGTCAAAAATGTCCTTGGCATTCCTGATCGGCATCTCCGCAACCAGACGGGTCGCCAACTTGCCGGAAGGAACAGTCATCCTTCCAGCCAGTAACCCAAGACCTTCATCAACGGGACAAATTGAGTTCTTGACCGTACTGTTCCGGTACAGGGAACGGTCGTACTCCACTTTGCCAAAAAGACAGTGGAACGTTCCCCTGGAAGGGGGAAGACAATACCACGACTTGTTATCACGCTCAATTGTACGGGCACCGTCATCGCGGTTCTCGGCAACCTTCGCCATCAGGGTGCTGCCAAAATCGCGGAGGGTGTCATGTGCCTTCTCCTCAACCACGGCAAAATCGGCACCCGGGTGATCGGTCTCCAGAAGATCCCCGCAAAAACCGGCAAGTTCGGAAAAGGCTTCATGCAATGCCCCTGGCAACTCCAACGTAATTGATCCCTTGTCAAAATCATCTTCATGGGCTATGTTCTCAGTCATCGGGAATTCTCCTTCATTTGGGTAAAAATTATGGTTGTAGTGTTCCCGATCCTTCCCCGAAAAGACATGATCCTGCACGCTCTTGCCCCTTGGGAACGGAAAACGAACAAAATTGAAATGGAAGATGAACGAATCAAACCGGAAAAGGTCAAAAATACCAAATTCGGGCTGTTTTATAGCAAAATATACCGCAATAGTAAAAACACACCCGTTTTAGTTGATGGTGTTGACAACGACAGAGAACATAGTCTATTGAAGATGAGACGTGAAATGATTTTGGAGAAAGGTTACACAAGCGCTGTATTCATTGGGGGTATGGAAGGGGTGATTGAAGAATTCAAACTTTTCCGTGAACTTCAGCCTGACGTAAAACTTTTACCTGTTGCATCAACCGGTGCTGCTTCGCTAAAACTGTATGAAGATTATAACTTTAATATTTTAGAACTAAAATCGGAACTGACTTACGCAACCCTCTTCCAAAAACTCTTATTATAGGAAGTTTGTTTCTACAAGTTTGAACCTGAACTAAATTGCCGATAGTGTTCTTATCAATGCAAAACGATTGAGACTGTGAAAGTATTCTAGTGCCTAATGCAGGAAGTCACTTTTAATTGTTATTTGCCTGGCTAGGCGTCCTTCCAAGACATTTATTTGTTGTTTTTGGGATTTTCGTTTACTAAAAATAGTCCAAAGGAGCGTTTCTTGGTGTATAAATCACCTTTTGAAGAATTCGTTTGAATACTTTCACAGTCTCGATTTTATTTAAATAACAATAAGCTAAGTTCTGGTCGGCCTTTTCTGATTAAATCAATAAAACTATTTATGAAGATCAAAAAATGAGACGTCGAGTTTTCTACAGTTTTCACTACGATAATGACATTCATAGGACTTTCCAAGTACGGAATATACAGGCCTTGGAAGATGATAAAACCATTTCGCCAAATGATTGGGAAAAAGTAAAAAGAGGTGGTAGAACGGCGATAAAGAATTGGATAGATGATCAATTGAAAGGAAGGTCATGTACTGTTGTCCTGGTGGGCGAACAGACTGCCAGCCGTGAGTGGGTAAATTACGAGATTGAAGCGTCTTGGAAGAGGGGGAAGGGATTGATTGGTATTTTTATCCATGGACTAAAAGACTTAACTGGATCTACCTCTGCTAAGGGTAGAAATCCTTTTGAAATCCATAATGTAGGTGAATCTATTTTAGGTAGTTCAAAAATGTCATCTATAGTCAAATGTGTGGCCCCAAACGGGAGTACCAGTAAAGATCGCTACAGTTGGATAAGTAATCATTTACATTCGCTTGTGGAAGAAGCAATTAAAACAAGGAATTTATACAGTAATTGGGGCTATCAATATAAATCATCTTTATTTTGACTGATCAGTTTGGAAGGGTCCCCAGCGTTTATTTGTAAGAACTGTTTGACGGGGCAAATCTTCACCTTCTGCAGATATTTGGAAGATGAACTAAAATACTCTTGTAAGAAACCACCTACATTATGAGTTTCGCGGGTGATGTAAGATTTTCTTCACGATGGTATGGACGTTCAGAAATCCAGTGATGGCGATTTTACAAGAGATCGCTAGTTAAATCTGCCTGGCCTGTTTAATCGCAATAACCATCAGATGTTTGTGGAAACTGATAAAGTGCTAGCCGAGGATGAGAATGGAATTTTGATTCCAACCTATATCTACATCCTCACCATTCCCTATCTCGTAGGAAATGTCTGAATTTCGCATGGAAATGGTTACGATTTTTTCAGTACCCTCCAAATTGGCATCGAAATAGGTCATGTCACCAAAGTACTGTGTATCTACTATTTTGCCCTTGGCTATCTTGGCCATAAGCTGGTTTTCATTAGTGACAATTGTGAACATTTCAGGTCTGATTCCTGCCTTTGAATTTCTTCCATAACCTGAGGGAGCCTGGTCCATCGACAGAGAGGTTTTGCCAAGTCCCTCTATCTCAACAATGAGGTCATTCCCTTCCTGAACGACGAGATCCAGTTCCAGGAAGTTCATGGTTCCTACAAACTTGGCAACCTGGATATCAGTTGGTCTTTGATATAATTTCTGTGGGGAAGCCAATTGAGCAATATTCCCATCAAACATGACAGCAATACGATCTGACATGGTCAAGGCTTCTTCCTGATCATGAGTAACCAAAATAAATGTAATTCCAACTGATCGTTGTAATTGTCTGAGCTCGGATTGCATCTGTTCCCGGAGCCTTTTATCCAAGGCCGAAAGGGGTTCATCAAGTAGTAAGACCTTTGGTTTCAGGATCAAAGCTCTGGCTAGGGCAACTCTTTGTTTTTGGCCACCGGAAAGGGCTGTTGAAGGGCGATCGTTAAAACCCTCCATACCCACCATTGCGAGTGCCTTGTCGACTTCAACTGAAATCGTTTGCTTGTCTGTTTTTCTTGCTTTCAAACCGTAAGCTACATTTTCACCCACGGTCATGTGAGGGAATACTGCATAGCTTTGAAATACCATATTTGTTGGTCTTTGATTGGCCGGAATCCCTTCCATACTTTTACCGTCAATTTCAACCATACCCAAATCAGGGTTTTCAAAACCGGCAATTACTCTTAGAAGTGTTGTTTTGCCACATCCGGAAGGACCTAATAGGGTTAAGAACTCACCTGGAAATATATTGATGGAAACCGATTTTATGGCCTCAATAATTCCATAGTTTTTCTTTATGCCCTCTAGCCTGATGATAGGCATGTCTTCTGTAGAAGTAGAACCCTGGTTCAAAATAGACCTCCCTTGACTTCGGTCCCGGCTTTTCTCGCTCCGATTCGGCGAAAATACTCAGCTACAATCAGTAGGGTAATGGATACCATCAGCAAAACTGTCCCCAAGGCCAGAATAATTGGTACTTTTGTTGGAAAGCGTAATTGCCCCCAAATGTAAACTGGTAAGGTAGCTTCGGTCCCTGATAAAAAGAATGCGATGATAAATTCATCAAGTGATATGGTGAAGGAAATGAGGAGACTGGATATGATTGCAGGCATTACTAGGGGGAGTGTTATATACCAGAAGGTTTCCAGCCGACCTCTCCCCAAATCCTGTGATACCTCCTCCAAACTCTTGTCCAGTCCCTGGAATCCGGCACTGAGAATTGCCGTACAGAAGGGGAGGCACAGCAAAATGTGCCCCAGGATAATTGTTGCAAGGGAAAGATTAAATCCCAATTGCAGGATGACAACCAGAAGGGCAACTCCGATAATTATTTCTGGTAAGACCATAGGAACCATAATCAGCCCCATGATACCGCGCTTTCCTGGAAAGTTGTATCGGGTTGAAGCTCTGGCAGCAAAGATCCCAAATAATGTAGCAAAGATTGAGGTGATAACTGCTACCAAGAGGCTATTCAAAGCGGCTGCTAACAAGGGTGGAGTCTGAAAAACTTCGACGAACCAGGCAAAAGTGAAACCACCGAGCGGGAATGCTACAATCGTACCGTCATTGAAGGAAAAAATTGGAAGAAGTAAAGCCGGGGCATAAAGGAATACAAGAAAAATTCCTACATAGACCACGAGAAGCCTGGAGTTATTTGAACGACTCATCATTGCTCCTGTTTCAGATACTTTCTATTAAACCACAGGAACACCAACGCAATGGCCGAAACAATAAACATGGCGGATAAGGCCAATGCTGCGCCCAAAGGGGCATTGTTTGCCTTTTTGAATTGAACCTCGATCATATTGGCAATAAGCAACCCGTTCGGACCTCCAACCAATTTTGGTGTTACATAATCCCCAATGGTTGGAATGAACACGATAAGTGTAGCAGCAATTATTCCTGGCATGGCCAAAGGTAAAGTTACTCGGAGGAATCTTCTGAACGGACCATCACCAAGATCTTCTGCAGCTTCCAACAGGGAGCGGTCAATTTTTTCAAGAGCCACGTAAATGGGTAGTATGGCAAAAGGAATCCACGCATGACTAAGGGTGATGACAATAGCCCCTTGATTAAATAGCAGAAACTTTAGAGGTTCATCAATAAATCCTATCCCCAGCAGGGATCCATTAATTACACCATTGAAACCAAGGATAACTTTCCACAGGAAAATTCTGATAAGATAACTTGTCCAGAATGGAATCGTAATGAGAAATATCCAGAGAGGTTTTTTCTTTGGAGCAACGTAAAAGGAAATATAATAGGCAACCGGAAAAGCCAGAACTACGGTGAACAAGGTAACCAGAATTGAGACCTTCAAAGATCTCATCATTAATACCTGATAAATTGTACCTTTCCAGGCTTCCTTGTAATTCGATAATGTAAAATCTCTATGAAGGTCAAGGTAATCCTGGGTCCAGAAACTCAATGCCAAGACGCCCATTAGCGGGAACGCAAGAAGCAATAGAGCATAGAAAAAAGGAGGGCTAACCAGTATTAAACCCGAACTTCCCCTGATTTTCCGGAAAAATGTGAAGATCATATCAATTGCTGGGTATCCGATGCTTCATTCTTTGTAGGTAAATACTATCCAAACAATAGAATTTGCATAATTTTAAATTTGTATACCGGAAGCAAGAATAAGCTTCCGGTAAAATAAGGAGGTGTTAAAAACCTGCCTTAATCAATTCAAATTCGGCAATCATTTGTTCTCGGATTGATTGATCCATTGGTTTTTGGGCGAGGATCGGCACATCAATCTCTCCCAATCCCATTTCTTCCAGGATATTCGGTCCAAGCCTTTCCATTTCGGCCTGATTGCCATGACCATAGCCCCATTCATTAACAATGTATTCTACTGAACGCGGTTCAAACCATGCATTAAAGAAATCGTAAACCTTGGAGTCATCATTTGGTCCGTTGGCTATATCCACATAACCACAAAACCAAGTTGACGATCCCTCGACAGTGGATCTATTCATAACAACAGGGTGACCTTCTGCCTGCATGACAACAGGGGTTTCATTCCAAGCCCAAGAGATTACCACTTCTCCACTTGCCATGAGTTGGGAAAGACCGGCACCATCGACCCAGTAATCCCTGACATTTTTATGAGCTTCCCTCAACCAGGCTGACGCTCTTTCCAAATCTTCCTGGGAAACGGTTGACCAATCTGAAACACCAGTAGCCAAGTAAGCTAGGGCATAGGCATCATCAACATTATCGCCAATTGATACTTTGCCAGCATATTTTGGATCAACAAATACTTGAAGGCTTTGAACATCTTCCGCCGGTACCAAATCGGTACGGTAAGCTAATGCAGTTGTTCCCCAGTCGGCAGGTAGAAGATAATACTCCCCATCAATTTTGAAGGCTTCCTTCATGGGTCCATTGACCTGATCCCACCGTTCAATCCTGTCTGTTTGTAAAGGGTCAAGCAATCCTGCTTCATGCCATTTTGAAACTGACTGTGAGCATGGATGGGAAATATCCGCCCCAAACCCAACTCTCAATTTTTGAAAAGCTTCCTCTTCCTCTCCGAAAAAGGAAAAAGTAGGTTCGTCCCCATGTTTTTCTATGTATCCTTGATAGAACCCGGGGTCATTGTAAGCCGACCAGTCTAGAATAACCAATTCTTCATCAGCGGCGTAGGAAGCTGTACAAAGCCAAAATCCACCAAACATACCAACTGTGATTAGTAATAGGGTTCGCATATTTATTTCTCCTTGAATTTCTAAATTTAAACTGAAGGGCTATTTTATAGATGAATCAAATTATTTAAATTGTTTCTTTTACAGAAAGTTTGGTCAATTCCGATCACTAATGGTTCAAGTTGTTTAAATCCTCTCCAGTGTTGTCAACGCATATTGCGTTGCGATTAAATACCAGATTGGTTATTGAGTGCTTAATGTTGAGTTGAAGATCTGGAAACTTTGTCAAATAAGTACCATCTACAGGCTAGAAATTTCGTTTAGTATTCCATTTTTCTAATTGAGGCTTTATGGCAAGAATTACCTATATTGAGTATAATGGGAAACCCCACGTTATAGACGTAAAGGATGGTTTGACTGTCATGGAAGGGGCCAGGGACAATAACATTCCTGGAATTGAGGCTGACTGCGGTGGTGCCTGTGCCTGTTCCACCTGTCACGTTTATGTTGACGATGAATGGGTAGACAAGTTGCCAGAAAAAGAAGCTATGGAAGAAGATATGCTTGATTTTGCCTGGGATCCAGATCCTGTCAAATCCAGATTAACCTGCCAGTTGCGGGTAACCCCGGATTTTGATGGTTTGATTGTCAGAATGCCGGAAAAGCAAATCTAGATTAGATCTAGCAATATCCCAGAGCCTACACAACCACTAGATAAGTTATGCAAAATTGGACCGAAAGCAGGGGAAATAATCAAGCGGAAGAGTTTAAGGTCCGGGAATATACTGTAGCTGAAATTTCCAGGGCAATAAACCAGACAATGGAAAGAGGATTCCCGGTTGTCAGAGTCCGAGGGGAAGTTTCAGACCTGTCACGTTCACCGAGAGGTCATTTGTATTTCACACTGAAAGAAGAAAGGCACGCATTATCCGCTATAATGTGGTCCTCAACCGCTCGGCGGCTTGGCAACAGGTTAGGAGATATTCTCAAGGAGGGAAGCGAAATCAGTGCTCTGGGCAAGGTAACTACCTACTCGGGGTCTTCACGTTATCAGATTATTGTTAACGATCTTGATTTTGCTGGAGAAGGGGCCATTCTAGCTCAAATTGAGGAATTGAGAAAGCAATTGGTTCAGGAAGGAGTATTTTCCTTACAAAAAGAGGAAGATCTGCCCGAGTTTCCCGAGACTATAGGAGTTGTAACCTCACCTACAGGATCCGTTATCAGGGATATACTTCATCGGCTGGATGAAAGATTTCCACGCCGGGTAATTGTTTGGCCCGTTGCTGTTCAGGGAGATAACTGCCCTCCTGAAGTTGTACGGGCTATAAGGGGATTTAATGAATTGTCTCCTTCAGGTGAAATCCCAAGACCAGACCTGATTATTGTCGCGCGTGGTGGTGGGTCATTTTCAGATTTAGTGGGTTTCAATGATGAAAATGTTGTCCGAGAAGTATCCCTTAGCGAAATACCAATTATTTCTGCAGTAGGGCATGAAACAGATCATACTCTTATTGATTTGGCAGCCAATAAAAGAGCTCCAACACCAACGGCTGCAGCAGAATTTGCCGTCAGGGTCAGGGAGGAATTGGAGAACGGGATTTTCACTCTGAAAGACAGAATATTTGAAGGTGCACGAATTACGCTTCAAAATAAAAACCAGAGAATTTCAGATGTTTCAAAAAGATTGCCCATTAAGGAAAACCTGTTCCAGTTCCGTGATCAGCAATTGGATGGATTGTATTCGAGACTCCCCAGGGCATTGAGAATAAATCTTCAAAGGAAGGCAACAAGTTTATCTGAGTGTAGTTCAAAATTATCTGTTCCCAGAATTTTGTTTGAATCAAACTATAAATTCCAATCCTTGTGCAAGGGACTTTCAGCAACAAAATTAACCGATAGAGTTCTTACATCTGGTGAACAATTAGAAGCCACAGGATCATTGTTGGAAAAGCACATAAAATCCTATATGAAGAACAAGAAACTTAACATCAAGTCATTGCAGCGGATTATTGACGGAATCGGGTACAAGAATACCTTAAACCGGGGTTATGTCGTCATCAGACAAGACCATGTACCAGTAACCAGTCGGGAAATGTTTGAAGCCAAAAAGGAAGTCGAGGTTGAGTGGCGTGATGGGCGAATTAAGATTAATCCATAGACAAATATTTATTTTGATTAATCAGGATAGATGACCGTTTAGTAATTTGTTTCGGTAATATTATGGCAAAACAAACTAAGGGTGTCTGGAAAACCGGCAAGGGAAAGGGGAGAAAAACCCCCAAAGGTCGCCAGGTTACAGACAAGGCTCTGAATGAAATCGAAGAGTTGCTTGGATCAGTTCCATTAGAGAGATCCTTGCTCATTGAGTATCTCCATAAAATCCAGGATCGTTTTGGGTACCTGTCGGCAGCACATCTGAGGGCCTTGGCATCGATAATGAAACTAGCTCAGGTTGAGGTTTATGAAGTTGCCACCTTTTATGCACATCTGGATATTGTCAAGGAAGGTGAGAATCCTCCTCCGAAAATCACGGTGAGAGTTTGTGATTCACTCTCATGCGAATTGGCTGGCGCACAAGTGCTGATGCAGAATCTGAAAAACGGCACGGATCCCAGCAAGGTTAGAGTAATTAGGGCCCCGTGTATGGGGCGATGTGACACCGCCCCAGTACTTGAAGTGGGGCACAAGCATATTGATCATGCTACTGTTGAAAAAACAAATATGGTCATGCAAAGCCAGGATTTTCATCCTGAGATTCCAGATTATCCAGATCTGGATAGTTATTTGAACGAAGGCGGATATCAGACCTTGAAATCCTATCTTGAGGGATCCCTTTCCAGAGATGAAGTCGAAGAGATTGTATTAGAATCAGGTCTTAGGGGGTTTGGTGGTGCCGGGTTTCCATCGGGTAGGAAGTGGTCATTTGTGAGGAAGGAAAATAAACCCCGCCTTATGGCTGTAAATGCTGATGAGGGAGAACCAGGAACCTTCAAGGACAGGTATTACCTTGAAAAATATCCCCACCACTTTCTGGAAGGTATGCTCATTGCGGCCTGGGTTGTTGAGGCTGAGAAGATCTATATTTACCTGCGTGATGAATATCCGGCTTCCAGAGAGATATTATTAGCGGAAATAAGCAAACTGGAAGAAAGTGGGATTGTAAAGGAAGGGTATATCGAGCTTCGCAGAGGTGCAGGGGCTTATATCTGTGGCGAAGAAAGTGCCATGATCGAAAGTATTGAGGGCAAAAGAGGTCTCCCCAGACATCGTCCTCCATATGTTGCACAAGTTGGATTATTTAACAAGCCGACACTGGTCCATAATGTGGAAACTCTTTATTGGGTCCAGAGGATTTGCCAACAGGGACCAGAGATTTTCACTTCTGTCGAAAGGAATGGGCGAAAAGGGCTAAGAAGCTATTCAGTATCAGGTCGTGTAGCCAGTCCAGGGGTATATATCTTACCGGCCGGATCAACCATAACCGATATCATTGAGGCATCAGGAGGAATGGCTGATGGCCATGAATTCAAGGCCTATCAACCTGGAGGACCATCTTCAGGTGTTCTGCCAGCCACATTATCAGATATTCCACTGGATTTTGATACCTTACAACCATACGGGACCTTTATTGGATCAGCGGCTGTAGTTGTCCTATCTCAGGAAGATAAGGCTAGGGATGCTGCCCTGAATATGCTCAGGTTTTTTGAGGATGAAAGTTGTGGGCAATGTACTCCCTGCCGGGTTGGTTGTGAAAAAGCGGTCAAATTAATGCAGGTGAATAAGTGGGATATGCCTTTGTTGGAAGAATTATGCGAGGTCATGGCCGATGCATCTATCTGCGGTTTGGGTCAGGCAGCACCCAATCCAATCCTGTTGACAATGAAACATTTTCCTGAAGAGGTTTCCTAAATCAACTATTTTATGTTGATTATCATTTTACCCAACCTTTCCATGGGGTTTTGCAGGAATTTGTTATGAGATTGAATATCTTCTAGGTTATTGGAATCCAAATGTCCTTTTTCTCGAAATTAAAATCCAGATTAACCAAATCGACCTCCAAATTGGAACAGGGTTTGGAAGATTTGATTGAGGAGGGTGACGGAGAGACATCCACCTTTGACATCAGCAATCCTTTAGATGCGGAGGTTGAGGAAAAGAAGAAATCGGGTTTGCTGGAGAAAATGCTGGGTGGTGGTTCCACTGGTGTTTCCAGTAGACGTCTTGATGACCAGATGCTTGAGAGCTTGGAAGAACTGTTGATTGTTTCCGATATGGGATACGACACATCAATACGTATTTCTTCCAATATCGCCCAAAGCCACATGGGACGAAAACTGTCTACCTTGCAACTGAAAACCATGTTATCCAACGAAATCTCCAATATCCTGGAACCAGTTGCCAAGCCCATCCCTTTGTTTTCAGCTAAGCCACAAGTCATTTTGGTTGCCGGAGTCAATGGGTCTGGCAAAACAACCACCATTGGCAAACTCTCCAGTCAGTTTAAAGAAGCCGGCAAGGATATTGTTATTGCCGCTTGTGATACCTTTCGGGCAGCAGCAGTACAGCAACTTGAAATTTGGGGTGAAAGGGTAGGGGTCCCTGTCCTCAAGGCTTCAACCAATTCCGATCCAGCGGCCCTTGCCTATCAAGCATATAAACTTGCCAAGGAAGAAGGGAAGGATTTACTCATTATAGATACGGCTGGAAGATTACAAAACCGGAAGGATCTGATGGAAGAGTTGGCAAAAATTGTCAGGGTGATCAGGAAAATCGATGGCGAAGCTCCCCACAACACCCTGCTTGTTCTTGACGCTACCACAGGTCAAAACGCTCTATCCCAAGTCGAGGTTTTTAAACAGATGGTTGATATTTCTGGACTGATTATGACCAAGTTGGATGGTACTGCCAAGGGTGGGATACTGGTAGCCCTTGCTGCCAAGTTCGGACTACCCATACACGCCATCGGGCTTGGCGAAGGTATTGATGATTTGTCTCCCTTTGATCCCGAGCAGTTTGCCAGTGTTTTAACAGGTTTGGAAAATAATCATTAAGAAATTTTCCTTAACTCAAACGACACTCCTTTTTTCATCTGTCCAAGTGAATTTGCTATTGTTCACTATGTTAGATATTCTGGTAAAATTATAATTGTTCCCAAAATGGGAACAATTATAATTGAAATATCATACTAGTGACGTAAGAGAATTATACAATCACGCAAGCATTCTCAAAAATAATCGAGTGGTATTCAACATTGGTGGAAACAAGTACAGACTGATAGTAGAATTTAATTACAAAATGAGAAGTGGCTACATTCGGTTTATTGGAACTCATAAGGAGTATGATAAAATCAACGCTGAGGAGATTTAGTAATGGCCCAAAATGGAATAAGACCTATACGTACTGAACAGGAACATACTGATGCACTTGGACGTATTGAATTGCTTATGGATTCGGATCTCACACCTGAAGAGGAAGATGAATTTGAAATTTTAGCAGCACTTATTGAGCATTATGAAGATAAGCATTACCCAATGGACAAACCTACCCCCATTGGAGCGATTAAATTTCGAATGGAACAGTCTGGTATGACACAGAGGGACCTTATCCCGTTGATCGGGAGTCGTTCTAAAGTTTCTGAAGTATTAAATGGCAAAAGAGAACTTACCCTGAAGATGATCCGTGCTTTACACGAACATCTCAACATTCCAGCAGATGTATTAATAAGTGGGGGAGGGGAACTATCTGAAATTCCTTCAGGGATTGAATTCGACCGTTTCCCAATCAATGAAATGGGAAGAAGAGGTTGGATAAAAAAGACACCAGATTTAAAAGAAAAAATTGAGGAGAACATACGGGGTCTTATCAACCGTGCAGGTGGTTGGAAGACACTTCCAAAGACACTTTTCCGTCAGAGTAATGGAATGCGTGTAAACACAAAAACCGACGAACATGCCTTGCTAGCCTGGTGCATCTATATTCTTTGCAAAGCTCGTCAAACAAATCTTGAGGGAATCTACAAGCAAGGTACCATCGTTCCTGCGTTTCTACGTGATTTGGCCAAGTTAAGCCGCTTTGATAACGGTCCAAAGTTAGCTAAAGAAAAACTTGCAAAGCATGGTATCTCCCTAGTAGCAGAAAAACATTTACCGAAGACTTATTTGGACGGTGCAGCACTTTGGACTGTCGATAAGGTTCCAGTGGTTGGAATGACCATCAGGTATGATCGACTTGATAATTTTTGGTTTTGTCTTTTACACGAACTCGCACACCTTGGATGTCATTTAACCGATGGAAATGGAGAGGTCTTTATTGATGACCATGAACTTAGGGGGTTGAATCAGGAGGATAGTGGAAAACTTGAACGTGAAGCCGATGAATGGGCAACAGAAGCCTTGATACCTGCCAGGATCTGGAAAAACCATCCCGTACAACTAAGTCCAAATGAAAAGAATGTTAGGTCTCTTGCAAGGGAAGCTGAAGTTCATCCTGCCATTGTTGCAGGTCGAATTCGCCATGAGAGGCATAACTACCGGCTCTTGTCACATATCGTGGGTAAGCTTGATCGTAAGCTATTGGATTAGTAGCTTGATCAATATTGGTTAAGGCAAAACAGGAGATCCTAACCAAATTAAGGAAAGTTGTTCAGTTTTGAAATCCAACCTAGCGGTTTTAAATCCTTACGAAGTTATTATTTAAGGGTTTAAGCACTAAGTGTAGTCATCTGGTTTAAGCTTAACAGGATTGGCCAAGGGCTTAGGATTGAAGGATTGGAAGTCAAAGAAATAGAATTACAAAAGTTAGATTTGAAAAGGTTATGACCGAGAAAAAAAACATTTCAGGTTTGAAGGCTATTTTGGAAATAGGCCCCTTAATCCTCTTTTTTGTAGGGTACTTTTTATTGCGAGATGAATCCATTTTGATCGGAAACACTGAGTATGATGGTTTCATAATGATTACTGCTATATTTGTACCCATTCTTATTGGTAGTACATTTTTACTTTGGAAACTGACCGGCGAACTTTCCAGAATGCAGATTGTAACTGTGGTGCTTGTCATTGTTTTTGGGGGATTAACCGTCTTTTTAAACGATGAACGCTTCATCAAAATGAAACCAACTATAATCTATTTGCTGTTTACGTTGACATTGGGATTTGGGCTCCTTCAGAAAAAATCCTACCTTCAGTCATTAATGGGACAGGCTTTGCCGCTGAATGATAAGGGGTGGCAAGTACTTACTCAAAGAACCACGTTGTTTTTTCTTTTTCTAGCTGTTGCCAACGAGGGCATTTGGCGCTTTATGTCGACAGATGCGTGGGTAACATTTAAAACTTTCGGCCTGACAGGCTTGAGTTTGGCCTTCTTTGGCAGTCAGATGTATTTTCTTAGAAAATACCTTGACATGGAAGTGCTTGAAAAAGATTAGTAAACAAGAAGTATATACCCAACAATTCAGAAAATGTTTTAGGTTGTTCAGGTAGATTATTTCTGCTTGAAAAGAATCTTCTGGGCTTTTTTATCGTCCTGTATATTTGACCTTAACTCGGATGCTACAGCTCTTCCGGCTATCACTGCCTTACGTGCTCCAACTCTTTCAAGCCATTTGGCCATGTTGGGAAATGAAGAGATATCCTGCTCCTGACCCTCCCAAAGGGATGCCCAAGGCCAAATGGCCATGTCTGCTATTGAATAGTCACCGGCAACATATTCACGGTCTGCGAGTCGTCGGTCTAGTACCCCATATAGACGGCAAACCTCATTTCTATACCGTGTTTTCGGATAGGGCAAATCCTGGGGTGGATCCATGGTTGGGGCATATTTTATAAAATGATGGGCTTGTCCGGCCATAGGACCAACTCCACCCATTTGCCACATCAACCACTGCTCTATTTCGACTCGTTCCCTCTCGTTACTCCCAATAAAACGCTTATGCTTTCTTCCGAGGTATTGTAGAATGGCACCGGATTCGAAAATACTAATTTCCTTACCATCTGGTCCTTCAGGATCAATAATCGCAGGCATTCTATTGTTGGGAGCTATTTTAAGAAATGACGGTTCAAACTGATCTCCCTGTCCAATATTGATCAAATTAACGTTATATGGCAGACCTAACTCCTCCAAAGCAATAGTGATTTTCCACCCGTTAGGTGTCGGCCAGTAGAATAATTCAATGGTTTTGGTCATTTAGTCCTCGGATGTTGATCAGGAATTAGTGATTTTGAAATAGAAGTATCTAGAGTCGGGATAATTAATGAATTTTGTTTAATGGGAAATGAAATAAATTATTTACCTACTATATTATCTCCCTTAGTACGAATTCAAACCCGATTATATCAATGACGAAAAGATCCTTAAAGAAACAAACCATGGCTGTTCATGGTGGTACTATGCGTAGTCAGTTTGGTGAAACATCTGAAGCAATATACCTGACACAAGGTTTTGTTTACGACAGTCCAGAGCAAGCCGAAGAACGGTTTATTGAGGCTGGGGAAAACGAGTTTATTTACTCTAGGTACGGCAACCCAACTGTCCGGATATTTGAAAACCGCATGGCGATGATTGAAGGGCATGAAGATGCATTTGCTACTGCTTCTGGTATGGCTGGAGTAAATGGTGCACTTTGTTCAACTCTTTCCGCCGGGGACACTGTGGTTTCCTCACGTGCCTTGTTTGGTTCCTGTCTTTTCATTCTAGAAAATGTTCTGCCAAGATTTGGTGTTAAGGTCGAATTCGTTGATGGAACCGATAGTGAACAATGGGTAAGTAAAGTCAATGAAGACACCAAAGCTATTTTTATCGAAACTGTTTCCAATCCGACCCTGGAGGTCATTGATTTAGACTTTGTCAGTAAACTTGCTAAAAAGTATGGAGCAATCCTAATTGCTGATAACGCTCTGGCATCTCCTCAGTTTTTAAGAGCCGGAGAATCTGGTGCAGATATAGTTGTCTATTCAGCCACCAAGCATATTGATGGCCAGGGCAGGTCCCTTGGTGGAATAGTAATAGGATCAAAGGAATATATTCGGGGACCGTTTGAATCATATCTAAAGCACACGGGAGGTGCAATTAGCCCTTTCAATGCTTGGATTATGATCAAGGGACTTGAAACCCTGGAACTACGAACAAACTACCAAGCCAATTCAGCACTGAAAATCTGTCGTGAATTGGAAGGGCTTGATAAACTTTCGAAAGTGATTTATCCACATTTGCCCAGTCACCCACAATATCCCCTCGCCAAAGGATTGATGTCAAAGGGTGGTACTGTCTTTGCCTTAGAATTTGAGGGAAGTAAGGAAGCGTCATTCAGGTTCATGAATAATCTGGAGATTGTGAGGATTTCCAATAACTTTGGTGACGCCAAAAGCCTGGTAACCCATCCTGCTACAACTACCCATCAGAGGTTATCTGAGGAACAGCGTAGTAGCTTGGGAATTTCTGATGGTCTGGTAAGAGTTTCTGTTGGATTGGAAAATACCGACGACTTGATTGAGGAACTGGTTTCCGCTGTCAAGCGTACCTAGTTTGATACATTTAAGAAATACTTGTTAGGCAAAATTCGAAAATTAGCTAAAGTTGTAGTTGAAAGCATTACCTTGGTGCTTGAATACCCTTAGTTATAAAGAAGAATGGTAAATCATTTCTATGAATAACCGTCCTAAAATTTCAACCTCAAGAATAATGAAAAGGGCTGAAGAATGGCCCGGAAAATCAAACGGGCATCTGGCTATTTGGCATATGCTTGATGTGGCTGCTTGTGCAGAACTATTATTAAAGGAACATCACTTATTCAAATGTACCACAGAATCCGAACGAAATGCCCTTTTGATTTTGATAGCCCTTCATGATGTTGGGAAAATTTCAAATGAATTCCTTAAAAGGATTAAGGGTTGCCCAGTAAATTACTTTCATTGGCAACTTTCAGATGTTCTATTAAAACACTGCTTGAATGATGAAATACTTGAACCAGCCTTTAAGTGTGATAAGTACTCTCTAGGAATTCTTTATGCAGCGGTATCTGGACACCATGGTGGACCAGAGAGAAACAATAATCGGCTTGAAATAAGAAGACGCAAAAATGCAATCGGTGGTTTGGGAATAGAATTTGCCAAAGATTGGACGCGATGCTTACTAGAGATCTTTCCAGATGCTTCGTTGGAGGGTTTAGATGAAGATACAGCAAAAAAAATTTCCTGGGTCTTATCAGGGCTTGTTGTAGCAGCAGATTGGATCGGGTCAAATGAAGAATGGTTTAAACCGCAATTAGACCAAATTAAACCAAAGAAATATTGGAAAAAGTCTCATGAGTGCGCAGTGCAGGCTGTAAAGAAAGCTGGTCTTGATCCAGTATTAGCTGACATTTCAAAAAATGGTAAACAACTGGTTGGTTTGAATAATTTGCGACCTATGCAACTGGCAGTCGAAACGGCAACATTACCAGATGAACCTTTTTTGGCATTTATGGAGGATTCTACTGGCTCGGGAAAAACTGAGGCAGCAATAATCCTTGCTCATAGAATGCTCATGGACAAAAAAGCTAATGGGTTGTATTTTGCTTTACCGACTATGGCAACAGCAAATGCAATGTTCAGTCGTATGAAGAAAATTATCTCACGGATATTTTCTAAAGTTCCAACACTCTCCCTTGTACATGGTCGATCTCACCTCCACGAAGGTTATAGGAATCTTGTTGGAATTGAAAATGATACTACAGCCGAAGCAAATTGCACATTATGGTTGGCAGATGATCGTCGCCGTTCCTTATTGGCTCATGTAGGTGTTGGAACTATAGACCAGGCTCTTTTTGGTATCCTTCCAACAAAATTTGCAACCTTAAGATTGTATGGTTTGACAAACAGAATCCTGATTGTTGATGAAGCACATGCCTATGATCCCTATATGCAAAGACAACTGGAAACACTCCTGAGAATGCATGGTATGAATGGAGGTTCCGCCATTATCATGACAGCAACTTTACCTATTCCCATGAGACAGGCATATGCAGATGCCTATTGCAAGGGAAGGGGAATGAAAACTACAAATTTAGATTATTCCTATTACCCAGGACTAGCATTTGTTGGTTCATCAGTGTCGACCCAGCCGGTAGAGCCTGTTGAAACTAGTTGTAGATCAATAATAGTTGATCGCGCAACTGATACTAAAGATGCAGACTCACGAATAATTAAGGGCGTTGAAAGTGGTGCCACTTGTGTGTGGATTAGGAATTCGGTGGATGAAGCAATTTCAACGACAAAGGAATTTATATCCAAAGGTTATGACCCAAAATTGTTACATGCAAGATTTGCCTTGGGAGATCGGTTGAAGATTGAAGAAGGGTTAATCAATCAATTTGGTAGAAAAGGGAAAAATAGATCAAGAGAAATAGTCATTGCCACTCAAGTCATTGAAGCATCACTGGACCTTGATTTTGATGTAATGATTTCGGATCTCGCACCAATAGGTGCTTTAATTCAAAGAGCAGGTCGATTGTGGCGCCATATGGACATACGTCCTGAGACACTGCGTCCAGTCCCCGGACCCAATTTGACAGTCTTATCACCTGACCCCGAATCGGTTAGGGATGATCAGTGGTTGCATAACGTATTGGATGGTGGAGCTTGGGTTTATGACATTGGCGATTTATGGCGTACTGCAAAAATATTATTCAGTTTGGGAGAAATAAAATCTCCTGATAATTTGCGAGAAATAATTAATTTTGTTCATGGTGATCAGGCATTAGAAGTTCCTCAACCATTAATTAAAGGTGATTTTGAAAATATAGGTAAGCACATGGCAGAATTTGCCCAAGCTCAAAATAATGTTGTTATAGTAATGGATGGTTATTTGATGGGTACCGGGGATAAAGTATGGAGTGATGAAAAATTCCCTACCCGCCTCGGTGAAGAAACTTCGACTTTGGTTTTGGCTAAACGAGAATCATCTGGACTCTTGCCTTGGTGCAATGATAATTCTGAAGCTAGGGCTTGGGCACTCTCGGAAGTGAGTTGTTCTAAGCGGAGATTGAATTACTATAGAAACAACCTTCCAGATCAATCCAGAGATGACATTCACGAAGTTAAAAAGCTATGGTCTCAAGCAAAGAGAAAGCATTTCATTTTGTGCCCAGTTGAAGAGGATGGATACATTTGTGATGGATTGAAATATAGTTCAAAACTTGGGTTGGAATTTGAAACGAATCCATTAGAATAGCCTTGATCAAAAAATTGGTATTAATAAAATAACCCGACTTATCGAACCATAATGTCCCTAAATTTAATAACTGATCGGTGGATTCCAGTAATTTGGAATAATCAGAGAAAAAATATTCGACCAAGCCAAATTTGCGAAGAGGATGTTGAACAACTTTGCTGGCCCCGACCAGATTTTAATTTAGCTTGTTTGGAGTTTTTGGTTGGTCTAGTTTATTTAACAGATCCAGTCAGAAGTGAAAGAGATTGGAACGAACGATACAAAAAACCTGATCAAGAACGCTTAGAAAAGTCTCTTGAACCTTTTGCCGAATTTTTTGAATTAACAGGAGATGGCCCTCGTTTTCTTCAGGATCAGGAACAATTTGAGTTAGGAGTTGAAGAGAGCAATATTAAGTCAACAGAAATGCTGTTTATAGATTCTGCTGGTCAACAGACAAGAAAACACAATTCGGATTTAATGGTCCATAGGGATAGATATGACGAACTTTCGTTGCCATTTGCTGCCATGGCACTTTATACCTTACAGGCTTTCGCTCCTGCAGGAGGAGCAGGAAATAGAACCTCTATGCGGGGTGGTGGGCCGATGGTGACGATTTTACAACCGATTGAGAAAAAGAAGTACCATCTTTGGAGAACTATTTTATTGAATGTACCCGATGGTGAACCACTTCCTGCAAATAAAGCAAGTGAAGCACTGCCGTGGCTCCGCCCAACGAGAACTTCAGAAAAAAATCAAATTGTTACCCCTGATATTTCACACAAGGCAGAGATGTTTTTTGGTATGCCCCGAAGATTGAGATTGATTGAGAAAGAAAATAAAATAGTTGGATGTGTCCAAAAAAAGTATGGAACGAATTACGCGAATTGGAACCATTTTCTTTCCCCCTATTACAGGAGAAGACCTGGATTAGAACAATTACCCTCTCATCCTAAGCCAGGAAAGGTTAGTTATCAAAACTGGCTAGGTTTAACTATTCAACAGGTTACGAATGAAGATCAGATTGCTTCTGGTACAGTTCACAGATATCATTCCTCAAGTCCTCCATCAGATGCGGAGGTGCTCGTTGGGGGTTGGTCGATGAGCAATATGACCCCATTAGATTTTTGTGTTCATGCATACCCAACATTTGGGAGTGATAATGAAGTTGAAGAAACCCGAGTAGGTAATTTAGTGGAAAGTGCTAATATTTCTGCTTCTTCGTTGGCAAGTGCCTTAAAAAAATCTATGAATATCCAGGGTGGAATGATTGATAGCGTTAAAGATGAATTTTATTCGAAAACTGAGAGTGAATTCGTAAGGGTTATCAGTTCAATAGTAGGCAATCAAAAACAGAAATTTCCACCTGAAGAAGAGTGGTTGAAAATTCTTAGAGAAACCGTACTAAGAATGTTTGATGATTTTACTCGCAGTTCTATGTCTGAAATGTCCCTTCGGGATATAGAAAAGATTATAAACCAAAGAAAATTTTTGGTTGATAAGTTTTCTAGTCATAAGAAAATTTGGAAAACACTTGGTCTAGAGGTTAGAGAGAAGGAAGGTTAGTAAATGGACACTCCAAATTCGGTAGCCTCTGTTTGTGTTAAATGGTGGTATGCTACCTTAGGTAGAGATGATGGTCTTGCAAGGCATAACAGGGCTAGGTTACGTAGATGTATGGAACCAATGGATGCCTTGCTTATTGAAAGTGTTCACGATTTAGGACAGAGGTTGAATTTAGCGGGTTTCAAAGGGGTTAATTCTGATAAGCTAGCACTTGTAGCTATCGGTATCTCACACGTAAATGAAAGCAATATAAAAAGCAATAAACTTGCTGAATTGTTCGGCTGTCGACCAAGTAAGGACGCACCAAGAACACTTTCTGAACAGAGATTTCAAACCCTAATCAGAACTACAGACCAAAGAGAACTCATCCTACCCCTCAGAAGAAGTCTTGCTCTGGTCAGGCACAACTCTGTAAATGTGGGAATGCTCGCAAGTGATTTGTTTTATTGGGGAGAACGTACAAGAATTGAATGGTGTTTCCAGTATTTTGGTGCATCGGCGATGATAGAATTAGAAGACAAGGAGAATAATAAGTGAAACGGTTTGTACAGTTACATTATTTAACAACCTATCCACCATCCAATCCAAACAGAGATGACCAAGGTCGACCTAAAACTGCCGTTTATGGTGGAGTACAACGTTTGAGGATTTCTTCTCAATCTCTTAAACGTGCAACTCGCTTGTCTGATGTAATGAGAGATGAACTGAAAGGTCAGATAGGAGAACGAACACGCCAAATAGGAGATCTGGTTCTGGTGTATTTGAAATCCAAAGGATACGATGAAAATGCTGCAATAAAAACTGCCAAGACTGTTTCGGGTGTTTTTGGAAAAATTGATGAAGAAGCTAACAAAAAGGACTCATCTCATATTAGGACCCGACAATTGGCATTTATCTCCCCCGATGAAAAATTGGCAGCTTTTGACTTGGCCAGTAAGATATTAGATGGAGAAAAATTTGATGAAAAAGAAATAACTAAGAGAATTTTAAAACCCGCGGATGGGGCTGTGGATATCGCCATGTTTGGGAGAATGTTGGCAGATGACCCAGCGTTTAACCGTGAAGCAGCAGTTCAAATTTCACATGCCATAACAACCCATAAAGCTGTCACTGAGGATGACTATTTCACAGCAGTTGATGATTTAAAAAATCCAGCCGAAGATTCTGGTGCTGGATTTGTAGGAGAAGCTGGTTTTGGGTCGGGCGTCTATTATCTATATGCATGTGTAAATTTGGAACTTTTAGTTCATAATCTGGATGGAGATAATCAACTAGCCTCACGTGCTGTTTCTTCACTTTCAGAAGCACTTGCCATTTCTACTCCTTCTGGAAAGAGAAATAGTTATGGACATCAGACTAGAGCGAGTTATATTCGGGCAGAAGCTGGAGACGCTCAACCTAGGAGCCTTGCGTCGGCTTTCCTGGAACCGGTAAATGGCCATAATTTGATGGGAAGCTCCATACAAAGGTTAGAAGAATATGCTGAGAAATTCGATAATGCTTATGGTTCATTGTACGACTCCAGTGAAGTGTTAAATATTGAAAAGGGTATAGGTAGTATCCGAGAGGTGAAATCTTTTGTTTCTGGGCAGGTTGCGAATGAATGAATATCTCGTTTTTTGCCTGATCGCCCCGATGGGGTCTTTTGGGGGTTATTCTGGACACGAAAAGCGAAATACAGATATTTTTCCCTTAAGATCTACAATTATTGGTCTTCTTGGAGCTGCCTTGGGGGTTTGTCGAACAGATTTGGAGCTTCAGAAAAATTTATTGGATTATAAATTTGCAGTACGGGCTTTGGCAGAAGGTAGTTCGTTTAGGGATTTTCATACCGTTCAGTCAATCCCATCCACTGTACGAAATCCAAATTCACGAAAGGAAGCTATTAAAAGGATAGGTAATAAAGCAAAAACTACTATCACTAAACGAGACTACCGCACGGATATCGCTTTTTCTATTGCTGTTTGGAGTAGTAGTGGTTTTTGGGCCTTACCAGATTTGGCCCATGCTCTGAATTTTCCTAAATATATCCTTTATGTGGGGAGAAAATCTTGCCCATTGGCAGCACCTATGGATCCTAAAATCGTAATTGCACATAATCCAATCGAATCTTTGCACGGAGTACAGAGATCAGATAAGGAACCCTCAACTGAACTATTTCCCATAATAAGTGACCCGTTTCCTGGTGGTGAGCCTAATCGAAAGGAACTTGTTCCTTCAGAGCCAATTGACAGGATACTATGGCATTTTGAACAAAGAGAGCGATGGTATTTTGATAAATAACCAAAAAAGAAGTTTATATTTGAGCCGTGCTTTCTTGAACAAGAAGGCACCCACATCAGCCCTTAATTCCTTACTAAATCCTGAAGATCCAAATAAGGCGTTAGATACACATCATCGGCTCATGTGGACTCTTTTTCCTGGTGAAGATAAAAAAAGGGATTTTCTTTGGAGAGTAGAGAGTAATGGTAGCTTTTATATCCTTTCAAGAAGGGAGCCAAAGAACCCAGGTTTATTCCATCCTATTTCAACAACGGAATTTACACCTTTACTCAAACCAAGCAATAAACTTGCTTATACATTACGATTGAATGCTACAAAAGATAAATCCATACCAAAGGAACAAAGAGGATTAAAACGTCGTCAAAGAGTCGATCTAGTTATGGACCAGCTTTATAAATTAAAAAAGGAAAATGAACTTGGTAAACCTGTGATAAGGTCAGAAATGCGTATGGAAGTTGCATCAAAAGTGGCAGTTGATTGGATGGAGAATAGAGGGAAAACGGCAGGCTTTGTTTCCAATAGACTAATATGCAATGATTATTTTGTTCGACAGTTTTTACGTGGAAGAAAAAACCGGGTAACCTTTGGAATTTTGGAGATAACCGGGATTCTTACGGTTGCTGATCCAGAACAATTTATAACTGCACTTAGTAATGGTTTTGGTCGTGCCAAAGCATTTGGTTGTGGTTTGATGTTGATAAAAAGAGCATAGATGCTCTTACCAGGTGCCAAACCACCTAAACCAATTCCCCTGAAGGAACGTGCGTCACTAGTATTTGTTGAAAGAGCTCAAATAGATGTAAAAGATGGAGCCTTCGTAGCTATTGATGCTAAAGGGAATCGAACGCATGTTCCTGTTGGCGGGGTTGCTTGTTTGATGTTAGAACCCGGAGCAAGAATATCGCATGCAGCAGTTTCTCTAGCAGGAAGGGTAGGTACACTTATAGTGTGGATTGGAGAAGCAGGCGTAAGAATGTATGCTTCAGGACAACCAGGTGGTGCTCGCTCAGATAAGTTGTTATGGCAAGCTTCCCTAGCTTTAGATGAAACAGCGAGATTGAGGGTTGTTAAGGAGATGTATCGGGTACGGTTTAATGAGCCTGCCCCATCTAGACGTTCGATTGAGCAATTACGAGGAATAGAGGGTGCAAGAGTCCGAGAGCATTATAAATTATTAGCCGAACACAATAACGTAAAATGGAGAAGAAGAGATTACAATCCCAAGGATTGGGGTACTGGAGATTTACCTAATAGGTGTTTATCTTCAGCCACAGCATGTTTATACGGTTTAACTGAGGCAGCGGTACTTGCAGCTGGATATGCACCTGCAATTGGTTTTCTTCACACAGGGAAACCTCTTTCTTTTGTTTATGATGTTGCAGATCTTTGGAAAATGAAAACCGTTGTACCTGAAGCATTTAGGATCGCAGGTCTTGCCCAAAGAAAAGGGCTTGATTTACCTGTTGAACGAGCCGTTCGAATGGCTTGTAGGGATAGTTTTCGTCAAACAGGTTTGTTAACTAAGATTATACCTCAAATTGAAGAGGTACTTAAAGCGGGCGATCTACCAATACCGAAACCTCCCCCCGAGGCACAAGGTCCAGCGTTTGTAACGGATACTGATGGGTTTGATGCTGGTCATCGTGGTTAATAATGCCCCGCCTCGTCTCAGAGGCCGACTTGCTGTTTGGCTTTTAGAAATACGAGCAGGGGTATATATTGGTCATTATTCCCGAAAAGTAAGGGACCGTATTTGGAAGGATGTAGAAGATCTAATTGAAACAGGAGATGCTGTAATGGCTTGGTCCGTCCGAACCGACCAAGGTTTTGATTTCAAAACGGCTGGAGACAATAGGCGTATACCTGTAGATTTTGATGGTCTTAAATTAGTCAGTTTTCTTCCTCAAGAAGAGTAAAATGGAATTATGTTTTGTCATGTTTTTTTGAAGCATAATAATCTGGTACATTTTACAATGAAAATTTTATCTTTATAAATACGCAGGTTACAGTAAGTATGTTCCCCGTACACACGGGGATGAACCGATAGGAAAAGACGAATTAAAGCTAGCCTCCAGATGTTCCCCGTACACACGGGGATGAACCGGTTACTAAATATAACGAAAATAACGGCTGCTAATGTTCCCCGTACACACGGGGATGAACCGTAAACCCTGCTATTGCTACTGTTTTAGGATTCATGTTCCCCGTACACACGGGGATGAACCGCGGTGGAAAAATTTTTTGAATACGAGGAAATTATGTTCCCCGTACACACGGGGATGAACCGCCGGAATTCAAAATTGTAGCAGTTAAATAACGATGTTCCCCGTACACACGGGGATGAACCGGTAAGCAATCATGTTATTGGCATTAATACATGATGTTCCCCGTACACACGGGGATGAACCGATACCAGGCATTTGGATATGTATTTTTATGGTATGTTCCCCGTACACACGGGGATGAACCGACAATAAAACCAATTGCCAAAGTAATCCAATTATGTTCCCCGTACACACGGGGATGAACCGGCATCGGTTTTTATTAAAACTTCAATAATCCTATGTTCCCCGTACACACGGGGATGAACCGGAGTAAAGACAATGAGATCAACGACAACCCAAATGTTCCCCGTACACACGGGGATGAACCGCTGTCCTAACTGCATATAACTAGTAATATATTATGTTCCCCGTACACACGGGGATGAACCGTATTTTTTTAAAAAAAATTAGATAAAAAAAAGATGTTCCCCGTACACACGGGGATGAACCGTTAAAACAGCATACAATAAAATTGATCCACCAATGTTCCCCGTACACACGGGGATGAACCGACTACAGGTAGCCAATATGTCAAGATACTTTGATGTTCCCCGTACACACGGGGATGAACCGAGGCAAGGAGTCTCCTGATGAGGTTGTAGGTGATGTTCCCCGTACACACGGGGATGAACCGCCCAGAAATCTTTGCAGGGAAGATACACAGCCATGTTCCCCGTACACACGGGGATGAACCGTTATTAGGGCTTTGCAGGATGCCGTTAATCTTATGTTCCCCGTACACACGGGGATGAACCGGTATTGACCACCTCGGTCAGTTGCTCCATGTCATGTTCCCCGTACACACGGGGATGAACCGAATCCGGACGATTTTATCTATCGAACAGAGTTATGTTCCCCGTACACACGGGGATGAACCGTCGTCAGTCGAAGTATCTCTACATCCTCTACTATGTTCCCCGTACACACGGGGATGAACCGGAGGGTTGATTCATTAGAAAAAATGTTAATAGATGTTCCCCGTACACACGGGGATGAACCGTATTGAGATCAGTCCTGAATATGCAGAAATACATGTTCCCCGTACACACGGGGATGAACCGGCTAATACACTCACTCTAATTCACACCTGGTTATGTTCCCCGTACACACGGGGATGAACCGCTGTTTGGCTGGAATTTTTACCAAGATCGAATATGTTCCCCGTACACACGGGGATGAACCGGGATTTACAGAAGATCAACGAAGAGAATTCGGATGTTCCCCGTACACACGGGGATGAACCGGACGGAAAATGTTGGAACTACCCCCTAGCACAATGTTCCCCGTACACACGGGGATGAACCGATTTGAATAATTCCCAAAAGTCTTGATAGCAAATGTTCCCCGTACACACGGGGATGAACCGATGAAACAGCAATTCAATTAAAGGCGGTATCTATGTTCCCCGTACACACGGGGATGAACCGTTACGTGACGACAGGTGGAGAATCCTTGTGAGATGTTCCCCGTACACACGGGGATGAACCGCCTGAACTTTCAACCAATAAGCATATTCATTTATGTTCCCCGTACACACGGGGATGAACCATACGAACAGAAATATATGTATTCAAGGTGGCAATGTTCCCCGTACACACGGGGATGAACCGGTTCGCACCCTGAAAATGAACATAGTTTTGTCATGTTCCCCGTACACACGGGGATGAACCGGATATTCATACGGCGATTCCTGGTATTGTTGAATGTTCCCCGTACACACGGGGATGAACCGATATACCCACATTAAGGACTGTTTTTCGAGCTATGTTCCCCGTACACACGGGGATGAACCGAATGGTCAATCTACGGCTTTAAGTGTGCCTACATGTTCCCCGTACACACGGGGATGAACCGGTTCGGATTCCTGCAGGAAGCGATCCCCGGCTATGTTCCCCGTACACACGGGGATGAACCAACAGGGTACAACTTCCTTCGGGCGGTACGAATATGTTCCCCGTACACACGGGGATGAACCGCATTACCTCCCATATATTCATAATGATCTGGAATGTTCCCCGTACACACGGGGATGAACCGAAACAGGGAAAAAATACCTCATATTCTATTATATGTTCCCCGTACACACGGGGATGAACCGTTCCCATAGATTGACCGACTTTCATAGCAAAAATGTTCCCCGTACACACGGGGATGAACCGCCAAACGAACGTTGCAGGCAGATACTTTACAAATGTTCCCCGTACACACGGGGATGAACCGGGTCGTAAACCAGATCCCCTTCGTTTGACCACATGTTCCCCGTACACACGGGGATGAACCGGCGGCCAGATATCTGTTGAATTCCAAGGATCAATGTTCCCCGTACACACGGGGATGAACCGAGGAATATATTTATGAAGATACCGGTTCGGGTATGTTCCCCGTACACACGGGGATGAACCGGGCACCGAGTGTTATATTGCCACCAACAAGCTATGTTCCCCGTACACACGGGGATGAACCGACAGTACTCTAATTCGGATATAACCAGGTGTGATGTTCCCCGTACACACGGGGATGAACCGTTAAATCCTAAAACGATAGCAATAGCAGGATTATGTTCCCCGTACACACGGGGATGAACCTTTCTCGCAAATACCCCCCCCCTACCTCGCTTACATGTTCCCCGTACACACGGGGATGAACCGGACTGTTTTTCGAGCCAAGTTCCCAGAGTTCCATGTTCCCCGTACACACGGGGATGAACCGTCATAGTTAAGTAGTAGTTAGGTTATAGTTAGATGTTCCCCGTACACACGGGGATGAACCGCTTTAACATAAGCAAGTTCTGTCGTAGACATTATGTTCCCCGTACACACGGGGATGAACCGCAACATTAACTTTTTCATTTAAGGAGTAAAAAATGTTCCCCGTACACACGGGGATGAACCGCATTTGAAATCATCCAATCCGAGGTTGATCTTATGTTCCCCGTACACACGGGGATGAACCGGAAGCAATTGACAAGATCAATGCCGACTTGGAATGTTCCCCGTACACACGGGGATGAACCGGTTTATTAAAGGCACCTTATTGGCGACGACTGATGTTCCCCGTACACACGGGGATGAACCGCATTTGCTAGAACACTGATTAATGATGTTCTTATGTTCCCCGTACACACGGGGATGAACCGGGTTGGGGAACCATCGTGAGATAAACCACCTTATGTTCCCCGTACACACGGGGATGAACCGGTAGCAAATCCAGCTGCCGATTGAGCAGAATCATGTTCCCCGTACACACGGGGATGAACCTCCTGAGGGCAATTGAGCCAAATTATCAAAGACATGTTCCCCGTACACACGGGGATGAACCGTGTTTTTTTAATTTTTTTTCTGGAATTATTTATGTTCCCCGTACACACGGGGATGAACCGAATTTCAAGAGACGGAATCACTAATTACGGAAATGTTCCCCGTACACACGGGGATGAACCGAATTATGAATATCAGGCTGACTGGTAATTCCTATGTTCCCCGTACACACGGGGATGAACCGTGGCACGACGGAATCGTTGGGAATTTCAAATGATGTTCCCCGTACACACGGGGATGAACCGTTTGTTAATCCAGGTATTCAGTAGTTCGGTGTATGTTCCCCGTACACACGGGGATGAACCGGCTGGGAACCAAATTGTTTATGCAGAAATGCTATGTTCCCCGTACACACGGGGATGAACCGGACAAAATATTTACGATATTTATTGTCTAGATATGTTCCCCGTACACACGGGGATGAACCGAGTATTCTAATGAAGACGTTGCTAATGAATGGATGTTCCCCGTACACACGGGGATGAACCGAGTATTCTAATGAAGACGTTGCTAATGAATGGATGTTCCCCGTACACACGGGGATGAACCGGCAAGATTGTTCGGAGGAACGGAACTGCCCTTATGTTCCCCGTACACACGGGGATGAACCGAGCAAGCAGCAGTAAGGACTGCCATGGGCATCATGTTCCCCGTACACACGGGGATGAACCGGTCTCTTGATTGTCAAGGTCGTTAAGGAATTGATGTTCCCCGTACACACGGGGATGAACCGTTGAATCCTAAAGCTCTAGCAATAGCAGGATTATGTTCCCCGTACACACGGGGATGAACCGGTACTAGTGCCACGCAAGCCAGATTTTCCAATATGTTCCCCGTACACACGGGGATGAACCGAATGTAGGATCGCATCATTCGAATGTATTTTAATGTTCCCCGTACACACGGGGATGAACCGACAAGCTGCAATAAACATTAATATTGAATTTGATGTTCCCCGTACACACGGGGATGAACCGGTGTAAAATGAGCATTTTCAAAGATATAAAAAATGTTCCCCGTACACACGGGGATGAACCGGAAGATCCTTGATAAACTGGAAAGTGCGGGGAATGTTCCCCGTACACACGGGGATGAACCGATAAGCTATTTGTGCGGGTATCTGAAGGGATAATGTTCCCCGTACACACGGGGATGAACCGTTCGACAATCTCTATCCCGTTAAATCGGCTATATGTTCCCCGTACACACGGGGATGAACCGAAATGGCGTGAAGGGGAAAAACTCAATGCGACATGTTCCCCGTACACACGGGGATGAACCGGATTGCATTGCGAAGGGTTTGGCTTGTGCATAATGTTCCCCGTACACACGGGGATGAACCGGCAAAGACTAAATCCTATTCGGCCCCTTCTATATGTTCCCCGTACACACGGGGATGAACCGTTTGCATCAGAAGGCGTGGCAGACTCCAAGGCATGTTCCCCGTACACACGGGGATGAACCGGATTTGGCAGGTGCACCAACGGAAGGGATTGCATGTTCCCCGTACACACGGGGATGAACCGGCATTAACCAGATTTCTTCAGGTGGATCATATATGTTCCCTGTACACACGGGGATGAACCGATGTGGATATAGATGCTTTGCGCACTGAATTAATGTTCCCCGTACACACGGGGATGAACCGCAGTTGCAGACTGCCCAGGCGGTAAATAATGGATGTTCCCCGTACACACGGGGATGAACCGCTAAAAACAGGTTAGGAATAACCAGTCCATTAATGTTCCCCGTACACACGGGGATGAACCGACAATCCAAAGTTCCGATTAATGGGATTAACGATGTTCCCCGTACACACGGGGATGAACCGTTCTCATTTTCTTACTCCTGTTTTTGGCTTTCATGTTCCCCGTACACACGGGGATGAACCGGTTATTCAGGAGGGGGTAAAATATTTTGTTAAATGTTCCCCGTACACACGGGGATGAACCGTAATTCGGTGTTTTTAGTGGGTTTGAGCTGATATGTTCCCCGTACACACGGGGATGAACCGTCAAGGTCGTTATCGGTTAATGTCTGTTCTTCATGTTCCCCGTACACACGGGGATGAACCGATGCAATTCAACTTTAGTTTCTGAACCATCTGATGTTCCCCGTACACACGGGGATGAACCGGTACAGTCGTTGAACATAACGGCAATCCTTATATGTTCCCCGTACACACGGGGATGAACCGCTTAATTAATGATGTTCTTAATGCATTTATTCATGTTCCCCGTACACACGGGGATGAACCATTATAAAAGCAATTAATGCGGTAAATCTCTGCATGTTCCCCGTACACACGGGGATGAACCGTACCATCACCACGATTCGTTTGGTGGGATTGGATGTTCCCCGTACACACGGGGATGAACCGGTTATAGGTTGATAGTTTTTCTGATAGAAATAATGTTCCCCGTACACACGGGGATGAACCGAACCAATAAGCACTTGAATTGTCGGTTGTTGGATGTTCCCCGTACACACGGGGATGAACCGTAACTCGGTGTTTTTAACGGGTTTGAGCTGATATGTTCCCCGTACACACGGGGATGAACCGTATTAATTAATGTAGTGGAATCAATCACCTCGATGTTCCCCGTACACACGGGGATGAACCGATTTAAAAACCCTGATTTTTTTACCTAGTGTAATGTTCCCCGTACACACGGGGATGAACCGCAAAATGGCCTATTGTTGCTGGTACTTATATAATGTTCCCCGTACACACGGGGATGAACCGGCGGCACCACGCCACCCTGGAAACGTGATCAAATGTTCCCCGTACACACGGGGATGAACCGTATTGTTTTCTATGTCCAGACGGATCTTCTATATGTTCCCCGTGCACACGGGGATGAACCGGATTTATTTATGAAGAAAAATTCCAGGCAAGCATGTTCCCCGTACACACGGGGATGAACCGGATTTATTTATGAAGAAAAATTCCAGGCAAGCATGTTCCCCGTACACACGGGGATGAACAGAGTTTAAACCAGAAAATTGGTGATTGGTAATTCAAATATCCGAAATCAAATCAAATACTTCAAAATTATCGAATGGATGGCAACGAAAATACCACCAGCTAATTCACCCAACCACCCAGGTTTTCCAGTATTATCCGGTACAATAAATCACAATGGTTGTCAGAGTCATTTAAACACGGAATATAGGCAAAATTTTCACCCCCAGAGGTTTCAAACTCTTCTCTAACCTCCATCTGGATTTCTTCAAGGGTTTCAATACAATCCGATGAAAATCCAGGACATATAACGACTAAATTTTTTACGCCCTCACGGGCTAGTCGCTCAACTTCATTAACGGTATATGGTTGCACCCATACTTCTTTACCGAAGACAGATTGAAACGTTGTAATTACTGGGTTAAAGCCGTTTCCCAAATGCTCTACCAACAACCTTGTGGTTTTTTGACAATGGCAATGATAGGGATCACCCTCAATTAGATATCTCCGTGGTAATCCATGATAGGAGGCAATGAGAACATCAGGTTTAAATGACAATTGTTGATAATTTGATTCAATCGACTTTGCCAATGCCGTAATATAACTTTCATTTTCAAAATAGGGTTCAATGATTCGAATACTGGGTTGCCACTTCACCTTTTTGAGAGCGCCATACAAAGCATCACAGGCTGTTGCCGTTGTAGTAGCAGAATATTGAGGATAGAGTGGAAAAAACACAATTCTGTTGCACCCCTGATCAAGTAATTCATTTAGTTTTTCTTCAATGGAAGGAGTGCCATATCGCATGGCAAAATCGATAAGGTAATCAGGCCCAAGTTCAGTAGCTAACCTTGATCTTATCTTATCAGTGAGACTCCGAGTTATTGTCAATAAGGGACTTTCGTTGAGATCATGGTTCCAAATTTTTTGATAGTTTTTACCTGACGTGAAAGGTCTTTTTGTGAGGACTATCAATTGCAATATTGGTTGCCATTTCCACCAGGGGTAATCAATTACTCTCTTGTCGGAAAGAAATTCGTTCAAGTATTTCCGCATTGAGAAGTAATCAAAACCATCAGGTGTCCCCAGATTTGAAAGCAATATTCCGGTTTTGCCATACTTTATTTTAGGATGTCCATCAGGTAGAAAACTCCGACTGTTATTCGGGTTTGGCATTTCAAGTTCTCATAAGTAATGATTAGGTAAATTGATTATAGGTACTTTCGGGTTTCCAACCAGTTAGGAAGATCAACTCAAAAGTTGCATAAATTTTGCCGGAAGGGAGTGAAAATTTTTCACGATAGTATTTTTCTGCCTCTTGGAAGATTCTCCGGCCAGTAAAGTTTTTTCTTCTATTGGTCAGGGGATTTGCTTCACCCATTTTTCGCAAGTGTAACATCAACTCATTCAATGAATTGTACTCCAAGATGAACTCCATACGATCAGAAATCGGGTTCTTAAAGTTTGTTCTAGTCATTAGATTTCCCAAATCCATTATTTCACCCATTGGTGCTATCCGTGGTGAAGCACCACTCTTTAATCTTGTTTCTCCGGTAATGAGCGCAGTCCTCAATTCTATAAGTGTTTGTCCGCCAAATAAAACAGCTAATACCATCCCTCCAGATTTGCAGGATTTTTGACACTGGATTAGTTGTCCTACTGGATCGTTTGACCAATGTAAACTAAGGCTATGAAGGATCAAATCATATTTATCAAGCGGGAATCTCAGGTTTTTCGAATCTGATATAACGTCTGCATCCGGGTAGCTCTTTCTCCACAATTCAGAAAATCCAGTAACTATTGCAAAATTACTTGGGTTGTCATTGATTTCCGCTATCCTTTCCCCTACCTCCTCAATCACCTGATTATGAAAAAATAGGCTGGACGTGTTGTTCGGGTCAAATCTTTTTCGATTTTTCACAACACATTCATAATCAAAAAGTTTTTTTTCTTTCACGGAAAATATTGACGATCAGTAAGAGGACTATTGTTTTTTGAAGTAATTGGTAATTTTCTTAATATAGTTCAAATGTAAAATCATACTAAATTTATAATCCGGGCAATTTCTTTTTTGGAAGTTGTCCTGTTGATTTAACCCATAAAATTTAAGTGCTACGATTTCTAGTGATATAACATTGTGTAAAACGGTTTCTCATGATTGATTCTCGACCGATTGGGTACGTTCTTGGGTGGCTAATCATTGGTTTGGGGTTATCAATGTTAATTCCAATGATGGCTGATGTCATTTTCAGAAATGGTCATTGGACAACTTTTGCAATCTCCTCAGCCTTTACAGTTTTTATAGGATTGGTACTGGTTCTTGCAACCTCGTCCACCAGTTTGACAACACAAGGTACAAGCCAAAGAGAAACCATCCTGATTACGATATGTTTGTATACTGTCATTCCAGTCTTTGCTGGAGTACCATTTTTCTTAGGAGAACCAAATTTCCGCATAATTGATGCCTATTTTGAAGCTGTATCTGGACTCACAACAACAGGTGCAACAGTATTTACAAATATTGAGAGTTTACCGGAAGGTTATCTGATATGGCGAGGTATTCTGCAATGGATAGGTGGTATCCTGATTATCATTATTGCGATGACGGTTTTCCCGAGATTACGCATCGGTGGGATGCAGTATTTTATGAAAAGTAATTATGAAACAATTACTACCGTAATTCCCCAAGCCATTTCAACTGCCAGGGGTATTTCAATAATTTACCTGACCGTTTCACTGCTTTGTTTTTTTTCCTACAACTTTGCCGGACTATCATTTTTCGATTCACTGGTGCATTCAATGACTACAGTTGCAACAGGGGGATTTGGTAATTATGACAGCTCTTTTCAGGAACTTGGATATAGAGCAGAATACGTTGCAATCATATTTATGGTCTTGGCTGCACTGCCGTTCATAAGGTATCTAACCCTTTTTCAGGATGCTGGGAAATCAGTGTTTCTCGACAGGCAGGTTCAGGGGTTTTTCCTTATAGTGTTCTGTGTAGGTGTAGCTCTTACCTTGTGGCAAATACTTGTAAATGGACAGGGTTCAGAATTAGCCATAAGAAAGGCTCTTTTTAATAGTATATCCATAATGACTGGTACTGGCTATGTAAGTTCCGATTATAATGCATGGGGCAGTTTCCCAGTTGCAATATTCTTTTTGATTGGCCTGATTGGTGGATGTGCCGGGTCAACAAGTTGTTCGGTCAAGGTATTCAGATATCAGGTCTTACTTGCCGGAATTATTGCCCAAGTCAAAAAAATCTATTCACCACATGCCATAATCAAGCCAAAATATCAGGGAAAAAACATTCCAAACGAGATCATGATTTCGATCGTTATCTTTACTGTAATGTTCCTGTTTACTCTACTGATATCGGCGCTCCTGCTAGCGATGACTGGATTGGATTTCATCACTTCCATTTCGGGAAGTGCTGCAGCTCTGGCAAATATTGGTCCGGGATTGGGCGAAATTATAGGACCTACAGGGAATTATCAAAACCTGAGTGATCCGGCCAAACTTATTCTTGCGATTACCATGGCAACCGGTCGTTTGGAGTTATTGGCTGTTTATGTAATCCTTACACTGAAATTCTGGCAATCCTAAACCAGAGTTATTCAAAGCCTCAAGAACTGTATCTTACTAAAAATCACCAATGTTGATAAAGGATTGTTCTATTGCTTCAAGGAATGATTCAGAAGACGAACTGGGTGACAAAAGCAAGAAACTCTCCTCTGATTCTCGGACAATTACCGAACTCAGGTGTTCCATGGTCGTTCTTGCGCAACTACCAACTGGAAATTGCTCTAAATCCAAATCGAGGGGGCAAATTCTTTCGAAAACCTGGATTAACTGCGGACCTGTCAATCTGATTTGGCACCAATTATCAGTTTGATCAGAGAGATACCCAACTTCTCCCAAATGTTCCTGAATTTTCAACTCAGGGTAGAGCCCCTCCCTTTTAAAAAGGGCAAAAATCTGATCGGGGCTCATCCATAAAAACAAAATCCTGTCATCGCTGGAGTAAACAAACGTTCCAGGTTCGGGAAGGGGGGTCCCAAAAGCATTGTTGAAATCGTTCTTGAAAAGATCTTCCTTACCTCTTTGAATTGCTATTGAAACGATTGATTGGTCAAAAACTATATCTTGGTAATTCTTGCCAAAATAGCGTTCCCTGCCCCAGAGGAATGGGAATGGTTTTAGATTGAGATCAGCCACGTTGTCTACTCCCGTCAGGGTCATAGAAATGAGGGGAACAGATTTCCACTTCAGTATTTTTGCCGCGAAGAGGGTCGACAGCATCCACGGTTTCACCAATTCTGTTCAAACCATCCTTGATAAAGCCTAAACCTATGGTATGACCCAAGGTGGGGGAATAGGCGACTGAGGTCATCCAGCCTTCATCATTAAATAGGTTTTTGTTTTTACCCTTGGATATAAAGTGGGATCCAGCATTAAACTCTTTCTTCCTATCCACAGGTATAAAACCCACAAATCGGAGAGCATCGGTCTGATTCAAACCAGGTCTCTCTGACAGTTTGTTGCCAATGGAGTCCTTTTTCTTTGAAACCATTTTTTCTAACCCAAGGTTGAAAGCAGTAGTCTGACCGGGTAGTTCATTTCCTGCAAAATGCCCCTTTTCAATTCGCATGACGCCCAGCGCCTCAGTTCCGTAAGGGGTGACATTTAAGTCCTTGCCAGCCTCCATCAATACTTCCATCATGGAATTTCCATACCGGGAAGGTACGGCAATTTCATAGGCAAGCTCCCCTGAAAAGGATATCCTAAACAACCTCGCTCGCCTCCCACCACAAACTGTCAGGTTAGCGCAAGCCATGAAGGGGAATGACTCATTCGAAAGGTCATAATCATCAACGATTCTACCAAGTAATTTTCTAGAATTGGGTCCGGCTACAGAAAATTGAGCCCAGCCGTCGGTGGTTGAAATTAAATGCACATCAAGTTGTGGCCATAAGCATTGTCGGGCAAACTCAAGTTGCCGGAAAACCAAAACAGCATTGGCAGTAGTTGTCGTGATAACGTAGTGAGTTTCATCCAATCTAGCCACTGTACCATCGTCATAGACAATTCCATCCTCCCGCATCATCAATCCATAGCGGACCTTGCCCACAGGCAGTTTCAGGAAGGCATTGGCATAAACACGGTTCAGAAATTCAGCTGTATCCTTACCTTGGCAATCAATTTTTCCAAGTGTGGATACATCACAAACCCCCACAGATTCTCTTGTAGCCAACACTTCACGGTCAACACTTTCACGCCAATGTTTTTCACCTTCTTTGGGAAACCACTGGGCCCGAAGCCAATTCCCGGTTTCTACAAATACGGCTCCCTGTTCCTGGGCCCATCTATGACTTGGTGTCAACCTTGTTGGACGGAAATGTTTCCCACGTGAACGGCCTGCAAATGCGCCAATGGGAACTGGCGTATAAGGTGGGCGAAAAATTGTCGTTCCTGTTTCAGAGATGGATTTGCCTGTGTATTCTGCCATGATGGCCAAAGCTGAAACATTCGAGGTTCTGCCCTGATCAGTAGCCATACCCAGGGTGGTATACCTTTTGAGGTGCTCTACATCACTAAAGCCCTCATCATAGGCTTGTGAAATATCTTTGGTGGTGACATCATTCTGTAGATCGATCCAGCTCCTTGCCTCTGATTCTTTTACATACCAGAAGGGTGATAATTCTGTCGGTTCCTCGGATGTTTCAAAGGTGATCTCGGGACTGGCTTGAAATCCAAGTTCCACAAGTGCTTCGCTGGCTTCGACTACTCCTGAGCTCAAGGTTGAGGAGAGGTCAAACAAACCCGAAACAGAACCAGCAACCCTCATACCATCGGTTAGGTTTTTACCAGGAACGAAGGCAAAAATTTTATCATTCCAGACTGGTTTGGTTCTTTTATGGCAAGTAAGATGTACATTGGGATTCCATCCACCGGCAACAGCCAACGAATCAACCTTTATGCTCTTGCCATCAGCCGTAGTTAATGATGTTATCGCTTTTTTGCCTTGAACATTTACAAGTTTTCCACCCGCTACAAAGTCCAGAAATTTGTTCCCCTTGTTTTTATCTCGGTCTGCTCGTGTATCAATAACAGAAACTGCAATATCCAGGTCAGCCAGATCATTTGCCGTTTTATAACCGGAATCATTATTGGTAAATACGGCTACATGTTCTCCAGGTTTTACGGCAAAACGATTAAGGTAAGTCCTCATTGCACCTGCCAAAAGGATTCCCGGTCTGTCATTATTGCCAAAGCCGATGGACCTCTCGGTTGCCCCCGTACAAATGATTGATCGCTTGGAATAAATTCGCCAAAGAACCGATTTGGGCTTTTTATTCACACCTGGCAAGGCTTCGGGTCTTTGTTCCAAAGCTCCGAAAATCCCGTGATCATAATTACCAAAAATCACAGTCCTTGGCATCAGGCGTACATTTTCCAAAGACTTTAATTCCGCCAGAGTTCGCTCAACCCATTCCCCACCTGAACTATTATTGATCTCTTCCTTGTCGGAATTTAATCTACCTCCAAGACGAAAATCCTCATCTGCCAATATGACTCTTGCACCAGCCCGTCCTGCCGTCAATGCAGCTACCAATCCACTCGGCCCACCTCCAACAATAAGAATATCGCAATGGAGAAACCCCTTGTCATAGGTATCTGGGTCGGGATAACCTGACAGTTTTCCCAATCCTGCCGAATTCCTAATGACTGGTTCATAAAATTTTTCCCAAAACAACTTGGGCCACATGAAGGTCTTGTAATAAAACCCCGCCGAAAGAAAGGGGGAAAAGAAGTCGTTGATTCCAAGTAGATCATGATGCAAAGACAGCTTATAGTTCTGACTTTTGGCATTGAGGTTGTCATACAACTCAATGCTGGTTGCTTTGGTATTGGGTTCCGAAAAATTCTTCCGTCCAAGCTGAACCATGCCATTGGGTTCTTCCGAACCAGCTGAAAAGATGCCTCTGGGTCGATGATACTTGAAGGAACGGGCTATAAACAATTGGTTGTTGGCTAGTAATCCCGAAGCAAGGGTATCACCTTTGAATCCAGACCTTTGTTTCCCATTAAAGGTAAAGGTAAGGGAGTGTTCCCTATCAATCAGCCCGCCCGTTGGTAATCTGGAAAACATAATCCTTAACGCCCCATTTTTAGGGCAATCTCCCTGGCAAGTTCGACTTCAAGGATTTCGTGGGTAAGGGTATTTCTGGTTATCACCAACCAGGACCTGTCCCCCTGCTCGTGATACCAAAGTTCACGATGTATCCCTTCTGGGTTGTCTCTAAGATAGAGATATTCATAAAAGTCCTTGTCAGCTTCCGGATCGTCCCAGTCAGGCCTATTGATCAGACTGGCATCGCCCAGATAAACGAATTCCGCCGCATCTCTTGGCCCCAACAATGGATGATCAATAATCATGACTATGCAAATCCTAATGAAGATTGGGTTGTGCTCCAACCCCCTTCTCATCAATCATCAGACCCTTACTAAAGCGGTCAAAACGAAATGCGGTTGCAGTGGGGTGTGGTTCATTCCTGGCAAGTAAATGGGCCATGCAGTATCCTGAAGCCGGTGTGGCCTTGAATCCCCCATAACACCATCCGCCATTGAAATATAGACCCGAAATGTGGGTTTTATCTATGATAGGAGAACCGTCCATGGACATGTCCATGAGCCCACCCCACATCCTTAACAGTCTGGCCTTGCCTATCATGGGCATGATAGCCATACCACCTTCACAGACATCTTCGACGGTTGGAAGGTTACCCCTTTGGGCATAGGAATTGTAACCATCAAGGTCACCCCCGAAAACCAGACCTCCTTTATCCGACTGACTAACATAAAAATGGCCTGCTCCAAAGGTAATGACACCAGGCAGACAAGGCTTCAGCCCTTCTGATACAAATGCCTGGAGAACATGGGATTCAATTGGCAAACGCATTCCTGCCTGAGCCATTACCTTGCTGGAGGAACCAGCGACACTTACACCGACCTTTTTGGCCTTGATGGCCCCCTTGGTTGTTTCAACACCTCGACAGATACCATCCTGAATATCAAAACCGGTTACCTCACAGTTTTGAATTATATCGACGCCCAGACGATCAGCCCCTCTGGCGTATCCCCAGACCACGGCATCATGTCGTACCGTGCCTCCTCTTGGTTGCCAAAGAGCTCCCTTTACAGGGAAACGGGCATTGTCATAATCCAGGAAGGGGCACATTTTCCGGATGAGATCCTCATCAAGCAAAACGGCATCTGCTCCTGCAAGGAGCATTGAGTTGCCTCTTCTAGCGAAAGCATCCCTCTGGGGGTCGGAGTGAAATAGATTAAGGATTCCTCGTTGAGAAACCATGGCATTGTAATTAAAATCCTGTTCCAGACCCTCCCACAACTTCATTGAGAATTCATAGAAAGGTTCATTACCTGGCAGAAGATAATTTGATCTGATGATGGTGGTATTACGTCCGGTGTTGCCTGAGCCAAGCCAGCCCTTTTCCAGTACAGCTACTTTTCTGACCCCAAATTCCTTGGCTAGGTAGTAGGCAGCTGCCATTCCATGGCCAGCTCCAATGATAATAACATCATATTCCTGCTGTGGCTCAGGTTCACGCCACATTACAGGCCAATCCTTATTACCCTTCAGGCCTTGTCTAAGTATATTCCAGACTGAATATTTCATTTCATTACCAATTTGTTAGCAATGGTTGATAATAGGTATATTGAAACGTAAAGTATATAAACAAACAGGACAAAAACTTAACAAAAAAGGACATAGGGATTTGACTTCAAATCAAATTAAAATTGGTTTTTTACTGATTGATGGTTTTCCCTTATTGTCCTATTCCAGTGCTATTGAGCCGTTGCGGGCGGGCAATCTACTTTCGGGAAATAATTTATTTGATATCCGGCATTTTTCAGTACGAAATTCTCATGTAATGAGTTCATCTGGTGCGGGTGTCTCTACACAATCTTTTCAAGATGTTGAAGGTTTGAATTTTCTTTTTCTGGTAGCTGGTGGCGATCCCTTCAGCATTGATGAACCGGATCTTTTTGATTGGTTAAACGAGTTAACTAAAACCGAAACAGTGGTCGGAGGTATTTCTGGTGGCCCGGTTATCCTTACAAAAGCCGGTTTAATGAGGGATTTTCGAATGACTGTCCATTGGGAGCACGCTTCTCTGCTTGAGCAAATGTATCCGGAACTGATATTGGAAAAGTCACTTTTTGTTATTGATCGCAACAGAATTACCTGCTCAGGAGGTACTGCACCGTTGGATCTGATGCATTTGTTGATTGCAAAGGAGTTTGGAGCAAAATTTGCCCGCGATGTATCAGATTGGTTTATCCATACTGATGTTCGCAAGCCAGGTGAAGCTCAAAGGTCGGGACTCGAAGAAAGGTTTGGTACACAGGTAAGAGCTATATTGAGTTCCATTGAACTGATCGAAAACCATATTGCGGATCCATTGACCTTGGAACAAATTGCCAGATTGGTAGGAATGAGTTCACGGCATCTAAACAGATTATTTCAAAGGGAAATTGGTACTTCGGTAATGAAGTTTTGCCGCCAAGCAAGGCTAGACGTAGCCAAGAAGTTGATTGAAAGTTCTTCTCTTACCAATAACGAAATATTGCAGGCCACAGGGTTTTCCTCACCCGTTCAATTTTCGAGATCCTTCAAGGAACAGTTTGGATCACCCCCTTCAGCCTATAGAAAAGAGCGAAACCCTAACCTGAAATTTTGACCGTACAAATGGAATTAGTTAAAAAAGCTGGTATTGTCGTGACAATTTATCATTTTTGGAAATGACAAGTACTTTTTGGGAGATAAAATCACGGGTGGAGTGAGAATCCGTATAATCGGGTTCATTATTCTTATCTCGTCATAACATTTGGAGGAAAAATGACTGAAGAGGGTATTAGGTATTATCTGGTGAGTTTTACGGACCTGTTTGGTGTTGTCCGATCGAAGCTCGTGCCTGCAACGGCAATTGATGATATGAGAGAAGAAGGTGCTGGTTTTGCCGGATTTGCTGCGCATTTGGATATGACTCCAGCCTATCCAGATATGTTGGCCATGCCTTCTGATAATGTGTACCCCCTACCATGGAAACCTGAAGTTGCTTGGATACCAAGCGATCTTCACATGGAGGATCAACCTGTCGACCATGCACCCAGATTGGTATTGAAAAGATTAATCTTGAAGGCAAAGGAAAAGGGCTTCAAGGTAATGACTGGCGTAGAACCCGAGTTCTTTTTACTTTCTCCATCAGGCGATGAACTTTCAGACGCTTCAGACACAAGAAGCAAGCCTTGCTATGACCAGCAGGCACTCATGCGAAGATATGAACTGATTTCTGAAATCAGTGATGCCATGATCGCCATGGGGTGGGAACCCTACCAAAATGATCATGAGGATGCAAACGGCCAGTTTGAGATGAATTGGGGGTTTTCAGATCCGCTGACAACAGCCGATCGACATACCTTTTTCAAATTCATGGTTAAATCACTGGCTGAAAACCATGGGTTCAAGGCCACCTTTATGCCCAAACCCATGGCAAATCTGACGGGGAACGGGTGTCATGTTCATCTTTCAATTTGGGACGACCAGAGTGGTATGAATTTAATGAGTGGAGATGGTGAGCTGGGTCTTTCAAAACTGGCTTACAATGTGATTGGCGGTTTGCTGGAGAACTCGAAAAGTTTGGCTCTTGTAACAAACCCTGTCGTTAATTCCTACAAGCGAATAAATGCACCGAGAACAACTTCAGGAGCCACTTGGTCACCCAATACAGTAACCTATGGTGGGAATAACCGAACACATATGATCAGGATTCCCGGAGATAACAGGGTTGAAGTTCGATTGGCAGATGGAGCATCTAACCCGTACCTGTTACAAGCGGCAATGATCGCCTCGGCCCTAGATGGTATTGAACAAGAAACCAACCCAGGTGAGAGGATTGATTTGGATATGTACGCTGAGGGGTACAAGGTAAAAAATGCTCCAAAATTGCCCTTAAACATGCTTGATTCTCTCAGGCTATTTGAAAGTTCTGAATTTATTGGAAATTACTTTGGGGAAGAATTCCAGAAAGCTTATTCCAAACTCAAAGGAGAGGAATGGGATGAGTATATGAGATATTTTTCCGAATGGGAAAAGGCAAACGCTTTGGATGTGTAAAACAAATCCAAAGCTTTATTGATTCGTTTTGAAGGAGCCTTGAATATGCATATTTTGGTACTTCAGCATGCTAAAGTCGAACACCCTGGTTCGTTTAGGAAAATGTTGAAGGAGGATGGACATACCTGGGATCCAGTTGAGCTGGATGAAGGTGAGCGTTTACCGAGTCTTGATGGTTATGATGCCCTCTGGGTCCTGGGGGGACCAATGGATGTTTGGGAAGAAGATATTCATCCGTGGTTGAAACCTGAAAAGGAATTTATCAGAGAGGCTGTCAAGGAAAGAGGTTTACCCTTTTTGGGCTTATGTCTGGGACACCAACTCCTGGCCGAGGCTCTTGGGGGTAAATGTGGAAAAGCAGAAAACTCTGAAGTAGGAGTCATGGAAGTTGACCTAACAGAGGCTGGTGGTGAAAGTATTTTTTTCGACGGTATCCCGGAGACATTCAACTGTTTGCAGTGGCATGGGGCTGAAGTAAAAAGAATGCCGGAGGGCGCAGTTTGTCTCGCAAGTTCACCTTTGTGTAAAATTCAGGCAATGAATTGGTTTACTCGAGCGTTTTCAGTTCAATTTCATTTGGAGGTAGAGGCAAATACCGTAGATAATTGGGCAGAAATTCCAGCGTATGAATCGGCCTTGGACAAGGTTTTTGGACAGGGTGGTGTTTCCCGGCTGAGGGGTGATTGTAACAAGGAAATGAGTAATTTTGAAACAATGGCCGAGCGGGTTTACATCAACTGGTTACATGCAGCCTCAAAATAGCTGACCTTCTACTGTCCTTCTGAAAGTCTCACATAAATACCGCTGTCGGGTGGTAGGATATTATTCTCCAATAACAAATCTAAAGGAGTTCTGTCTTGGGTATCAGGTTCTTTGGGATTTGCTCCTGCATCAAGTAAGGCATCTATGACTTTTGGATTACCGTTATATGCTGCTGCCGCGTGTAGAGGTGTCCAGCCAATCAATACAATTTTGGAATCGATCGCAGCACCTGCTTCAAGCATTATTTCGATTATCTCATGATTCGTGTTATAGGCGGCCGCTGAGTGCAAGGGCGTCAACCCCAATTCAGCCTTGGATTCGATATTTGCACCCGCATCAAGCAAGGTCCGTGTGATTTCTGGGTTGGTATTATGAGCTGCGGCTATATGTAAAGGTGTAAATCCTTCGCTACTTTTTATTTCCATACTAGCCCCAGCACCAATCAGAAGATTGATTACTTCAGGAGATGGGCTATTTGCCGCAGCAAAGTGGAGAGCAGTCAAGCCACCCTCAGTTTTCGATACTAGAAGGCTGTTCTGGTCATCAAGACATTGGTTAATTTCATTTGGAGAGGCAGTTTTGAAATAATCGCTACTCAACCAATCACCACAAGTCGAACTAGCCTGCAGGTCTCCTACCATGCACACCACGGCGACCAAAAATCCAATCACCAACAACTTTTTGTCCATAGATTATCCCAACAAAGTTATATTTTTATGAATGCAGAATGAATTAGACCTTGTTTCAGAAACTCTTGTTAGCGATAGATTTGCTTGTACAAGATTCTCCTTCATTCAACTTACTATTTAAGGTTAATTTATTTCTGTCTTCTTTGCCATTAGGAATTCTAACGCTCGTTTTGTACAATTCGCTATAAACACAAAAGGGCAAGTGAAGTGTTTAGGGCCCTAATTTGAAAAAAACTCCATTCCACAGCTGTGAAAGTCCAACGAGCTGAAAGAGTACGTAACCAGTTGCTGTTAAAAAGTATTGGACTGGAAGTTATACTAGATGCAATTTTGGATATATTCCAAAATCCATGCGACGAGGAACAGGCAGCCACCCACTTTGATTATGGTTACTATCTAATTAAATTTTAGTGAGATAATCGAGAAATTTAACAGTTTTTTGACTGTATCAATTATGCTCGGATCTTGGTTATTGTTCCCGCAATTCTGAAGGTTGTGTTGCTGAATTTGTTCTCCCTTTTGCTCGCGCGGTAATCCAAATTCCTAACACAGTGGCTATATAAGGAAGGCAAAGCAAAAGATCATGTGAAACAAAGTTGCCCAAGTGAATCTGCATTCGAATTCCAACAACCGATACTATGCTGAAGAACATTGCAGCAAAAGCACTTCCAACTGGGTGACCACCACCAAATATAACTGCTGCAAAACCCATGAATCCTCTTCCTGCAACCATATTCTGTGCAAATATCTGCAAACTGCCCGCAGCAAGTTCTGCACCTGCTAAGGCACAGAATAATCCACCAACGCAAAATGCAATTAATCGCATAATCGATGGGTTGGCACCAACACTTCGAGCTGCAAACGGATGTTCTCCGGCAGCAGCAAGTCTCAATCCAAAACGTGATCTTAATAACAATACCCACAGAGAAAAAACTGCAAATGGCATTATAAAAACCAGTACTGACAAACCAGAATAAGGTCCAAACGTATCGCCAATCCTTGGTATTCCAAAAGGTGCACTGATTGCTGCCAAACTGCCAAAGATAGATTCAACTGCAAATGCTGTCCCACCTATGCCTATGCCAGTAATACCAAGACCAACGATTATCTGATTGGCCTTTAATTTATCAATCACGAACCACTGAAGTATGGAAACGATAATGCAAATTATTATTGCTGACAGTATGGCAACAAGAAATGAATTGGTTAGTACTATACCGATAATTGTAACACATGCCCCTATGATCATGATTCCTTCCAATCCAAGATGCCATATTCCTGACCGATGGACAATTACACCAGCCAAAGCCGCATATATCAGTGGTGTTCCTGACCGAAGTATCGCAACTAAGAATTCATGAAATTCAATCATGGGAGTGACCCCAGCGATTGCGTAGAAAGTTTTTTCCTAGGGTAATTCTTGCTGTTATCAACAAGGCAATGATAGCATTAAATAGATCTATGGCTGAAGTAGGTAGGCTCGTAAGAATTGGCAAGAAAATTGCTGCAGAAAATAGTCCTCCAAAGAACAAAGCAGAAAACGCTGTACCAATAACGGCGTAAGAGGCAACCAAAGCAACCAATATCGCCGTGAAACCATGCGTTGGAAGAAAACCGCTCACTACCCGCCCACTTGGTCCAAACAACTCGATTGATCCTGAGAGACCAGCAAGCATTCCACTGATAATGAAACTTGCTAGTCCCAGCTGCCAGATTTTTCCACCTTGGTATTTTAGCATGGTAGGATTTCGGCCAGCAAGGCTTGATAATGTTCCGAAGGAAGTCCGATTGACAAGCAACCAGCCAGTTATCCCCACGCCTATTGTAATTAAGATTATGGTTAGCGACACACCACTGGCATCACTAATTCTCAATTCAGATGGTAAAATTTTTGTTGACGCCTGCTGGCCAGACCCAGACTGGTCCTTCAGTGGACCGGATGTTACATAAACCAGTATCAATCCGGCTATAAAATTACTCATCAGGGTTGTAATGACTTCATCAACCCCGTATCGAATTTTTAAATATCCTGGCCAAAGTGACCAAAGAGCCCCTCCGGTCATTCCAGCAATCATTCCAAGAGGGATTACAATTACTGCATTTGCCCCTGACATGTACTCTGTAACATAAACAGCACAAACTGAGCCCATGTAGAATTGGCCCTGTGCCCCAATGTTGAAGAAGCCGCAACGGAATGAAATACCAACACCAACAGCAGTAATAAATAGCGGCAAAGCCCATCGTAAGCTTTTCTCCAAGGATCTGCTACCTAGAAAGGCACCGTCTAAAATACTGTTGAACATCAGAATTGCTGAAAAGCCTGCTATTTCAAAAATGATCCCGCAAAGGATGGTGGCCAACAATATGAACGCCAATGGCCTTATGATTATTTCGATTTTTCCATTCACCCTGACTCACCTACCATTGCCCGCCCTGCTTTTTCCAGATCGTAGGGTGGATTAAGCTCTCTGATGATACTCCCAGACAACATGACCAGAATTCGATCGCTAATTTTGAATAACTCGTCTAGGTCGGATGAGATAAGAAGTACACCACACCCTCGTGACCTTGCACTTTCCAAGGTGGTCCATACAAAATTTGTGGCCCCGATGTCTAATCCTCTTGTGGGTTGAGCTGCAACAATCATTCCGGCTTCATCATTGAGTTCCCGTGAAAGAATAAGCTTCTGACAATTTCCACCCGAAAGATCTGATGCTTTCTGTTCGGGGGAATTATAAGCCACATCCCACTCTGACATGGAAATCTTACATCGTTCTTTGATTTTCATTGGGTTGATCCACCTGATTAGTGGGTTTACAGCCAATTCACTGGCCACCCAATTTTCCCACAATTCACTGGTCAAACTTAGCCCTTCCATGTTACGATCAAAGGGAATAACTCTTAATCCAAGCAAACGTCTTTTGGACAGGTTGAGATGGGTAGCTTCCTGCCCACAAATTTTGATTTTTCCCTTTGATATATCTGAAAGTCCAGCCAAAACCCGTAATAGTGTTACTTGCCCATTTCCTTCAACACCTGCAATCCCGACGATTTCATCCTGATAGACCTTAATTGACATGTTCTCCAGACTTACTTCATGATCCGTCGTTTCTGTACTTACACCATCAATTTCCAGAGCATGCTTTTTGTTTTTCGGCAGTGTAGAAATAGCCTTTTGATCCAATACTTTATTTTCAGAATTCTCATCTGATATTCTGCTAATGTTTTCCTTAAAGCCTTTTGCCCCCATGATCATAGGTGTTAAACTCTCAGGTTTTGTCCTGCCCAATTCCATTGGCCCATCAATTAATTTACCTTTTCTTAGGACTGTAATTGTATCGGCAATTTCCCAAATCTCCCTGATCTTGTGCAAAACAAGAACAATTGTTACTCCCGTATCCCTTAGCCTCCTGAGGCGTTTAAAAAGACCTGCTATGCCAGATGGAGAAAGTACTGCCGTGGGTTCGTCCAAAATCAGTATGTTGGCATTTGAGGAAAGTGCACGAGCAATCTCTACAGCCTGTTGTAGTTCGATTGGCAAATCTTGGATAAGGTGTCGTGGGTCAATATCCATCTCCAATGCTTCTAGATGTCGTCTCCAGCGATTATTTAAATCTCCCTTTTTGAAGAACCCAACACCCCCACCGGAACCATATTCCAGAGCTTCTGCCACCGTAAATGAAGGTGGTAAGGCAAAACTCTGGTGGACAAGTTCAATACCAGTTGAACGGGACGATGCTACGCTACCCAATACAATCTTCTTGCCATTGATCAATAGTGATCCAGAATCGGGCTTTACGATACCGGTGACAACCCTTGCAAAAGTCGTTTTACCGGCACCGTTTTGCCCTACTACAGCATGGATACCACCCAATGGTAAATCGATTGAAATATCCGAGAGTGCAGATACTTCACCAAATGAAACACTTACATCTCGACAACTAATCGCTGGAATATCTTTGTGTACTTCCGTCACAATTTTGAAATCTGAATTTCGATTATATAACTCAAATTGATGTGATGAAAGGTACGTTAATGGTTCCGTCAATTATGCCTTCTCTTGCTGTCATGATATCTGACCAAGCCTGATCGGATGCTTGGACGATTTCTGTTTGACCCTGTTCCATGAACAACGGAGATCGCTCAAATTCAATAACCCCGGTTCCGATGCCAGTAGACACATGCGTTCCACCAGACCACCCTGGATTCAGGGCAGAACTGACCTCATTGTAAAGCGACTGTCCGAAATCAAGATTTACAATACCAATAACGGAAGCTGGACCCAATGGGTACTGGGCAGGAGAAAGGGCACTTACCATCCTTCCAGGGGTCTCATTAGCCGCCTGGATAATACCACCATCAGTCGCAGCTGCATCTGTCTGGATGTAATCAATTCCATCTAGATACATCTGGGTAGCGATTTCATATCCCTTGGCTGGATCCTGGAAAGACCCTGCAAAAGCTGCCTTGACCTCTGCATCAGGATTGACAGAATGCACACCAGCCTTGAGCGCATTGAAATCGGCATTAATTGGAGGGATACTAATACCACCAATGAAACCGATCTTACCGGTTTTACTAACTTTTGCGGCGAACACACCTGAAAGATAGCACCCGAGATAATAGTTATACGATACAGTTACAAGATTCTGAATTGGGGGATCAACTGGGTCTCCAAACAGTTGTATCCATTTGGTGTTTGGATATTCAGGCGCTACAGCTTTGACCGATTCTGATATTACCGGGAATGTTGAAACGATTATCGAAGTACCTGCATCCCCAAGAGTCCGAAACACTGTCTCGAATGTAGCTGCATCCTGTGCATAGATTGCCCTTTTTTCAAATTCATTTTCATCAGAAAGTTGATTTAACTTGGCAATCATTGAATCAATGGGCCCGCTGTCTCCAGCTGCTTGGGTATGTACCAAGGCAACAAGTTCCAGTTCGGTACTTGCTAAGAGTTGATTCATTCCTCCGACACCAGAAAAAAGGGTCGCACCAGTCGCAGTAGTGATAAACAATCGTCTATCAATCTTTGAAGTTTTAAAACTATTCATTTTCTTCTCCTTTTCTTCAGGTTAAGCGGTAAAAACACCGCATTTAGTAAAATGATCCACTTTGGATAAAGTGAATCATGGGGTTGGTGAGAACTCCGCCGGATTCATGATCATTACATCCTGATTCTGGATTGCGTTCAACTGCCAGACCGAGTTAATGAATGCCGTCCATTCAGGATCCTCGTACATTGACTTCCGTCTGCTTTCTCGGTCGGCAAGATTGTCATATGACCAGATTAGGACAGTCCGATGAAGGTTTCCTATTTCGGATACATACAAGCCAATAAATCTGTTCAGATGCCTTTTTTGGATGGGCAGCCCCTCGTTTTTGTACTTTTCCAACCAACCTTCGACTGTTCCTGGTCTGAAGGTGTATGTTCTATGCTCAATGATCATATTATTCCTTACTGATTAATATCCTGTTATTAATTCCCGGTCATGAAGGTAGCTAACTGCTCGCCGATCATGATTGATGGTGCATTCGTATTTCCACTTGTGATTACTGGCATCACAGAAGCATCTGCAATCCTTAGGCCCGATAAGCCGTGAACTCGCAATTCTTCGTCAACAACTGCCATTGAATCGTTCCCCATTCGACAAGTACCTACTGGATGAAATGTTGTCATAGCAGCTGATCGTAGCCATAAGAGCAATTCATCATCCGATCTAATGTCGGATCCAGGTGATAATTCCTTACCCCGATAGTCATCAAAACAACCCTGACCGATAACGTCTCTTACAATTCGAATTCCGGCAAGAATTTTATCCCGGTCAGACTTGCTGGCTAGATAGTTCGGATGTATAGCTGGCTGTTCTTTCGGATTTGTTGACCTGAGTTTGATTGATCCTCTACTATCAGGATTTATAGGACCTACTCTAATGGAGAAGCCATGATCAATCTCCTTTGACTTGCTTTTGAACAAACTTGGAAAATGCAGATTAGCAGTCTTTTCGAGGGCCGGCATGAAATGCAATTGTATATCTGGTGCAACTAGATTTTCGGTGCTCTTTACAAATGCCCCTGCCTCATACGGAAAGGTAGTTGCCGTTCCCTTCCCTGCCACAATACCGTTAATCACTGACCAGGCAAGCCGATCTGCTCTTAGGGCATTAAATAGAGTTATCGGTTTCGTGCATTCATAAGCCAGTACGCAATCCACATGATCCTGCAAGTTCTTGCCAACACCCTCTAAAGGGTGTACAACTTTGATTCCATGCTTTTGCATTTCATCTTCAGGTCCTACACCAGATAGCATAAGAATTTGCGGTGAATTTACTGTACCTGCACAAATGATGATTTCCTTGTTGACTGGAAGTACATCAATGTTCGAACCGTGCATGATTTCAATACCTGTGGCACGGCCCTTCTTGATCACTACCCTGTTGACATGGGTATTTGACATTATGGATAAGTTTGAACGATGCATTATTGGTTTCAGGAAAGCTGTAGCGGTAGAACAACGTTTTCCATTTTTGATTGTGAAATCAAATCGACCAAATCCTACTTGATCTTCTCCATTGAAATCATCATTGACTGGAAAACCCGCTTGGCGACCTGCTTCAATAAAGATGTCGAATAACTCATTACTCCCCCTTGCCCGGCAGACTGCCAATTCACCATCCTTACCATGGAAATTGTCTTGACGCTGGCAATGATTTTCCGAACGAATGTAGGATTTGAGAACATTTTCATAGGACCATCTAGGCAATCCAGATTGTGCCCAACGGTCAAAATCATGGCTGTTACCACGAATATAGATCATGCCATTAATGGTTGAACTACCTCCAAGTACTTTTCCTCTTGGCCAGAAGAGCGACCGATCATTAAGGTATTCCACCGGTTCTGTATAATAAGCCCAATTGTAAATTCCTGAATTAAAGAGCTTTCCCATCATCATGGGCAGTCGTACAAGTGGATTCCTATCAGGACCACCTGCTTCTATCAGAAGTACAGAGCAATCAGGATTCTGAGTCAATCGATTGGCAACGACACATCCTGCTGATCCAGCTCCAACAATGATATAATCATGTCCAGTCTTAGACACTTTAACTACCAATCAATGGGGGTAAAACCGGATTTCTGCAAATGCTTGTTGCAGAGCATGAAAGGGTTATCGCAAGCTAGAAATTCTTTGAAAAATGCTGGATGTGGGCGTTTGATGATTTGAATCCCACTTTTCTCCCTTAAATCGGCCTGTTTTGTAATTCTTGCAGCTGAATCCCCTAATGTTATAATTGTAAATGAGTCGTTAACTGATGCCAAATGTTGTAGAACTGCCAGCATTAGTGGACGCCAAAGGGGAAAATGTCCATGGGATTGGTGTGGATCAACATTAACCTTGAAGCGGCTAAGTGTTAGAGAAGAATTTAGCAACAGTACACCTGACTTGACCCATCGATCAGCAATCAACCAAGGGGTACCCAAGTCTACTTCTCCGTTTTCGATTTCATTAAGAAGTTGTGGCCATTTCATGAAATCCGAAGCAAGTTCGGGTCGATTGAAACGCGTTGAAGCAATCTGCAACAGGAAGGCACGAACACTTTTGGAGAACATTTTATCAAGTTCACACCAGTTCCTGGTATTGCCAGCTTCAAAAGCACGACCCGTTGAGAAGGCAGGGCAGGGATAGGGGTCCTGCCCAAGCAGTACACAGCGAACATCTTCCGGGCAAATCCCATCAAAGGCACGAAATATATGTGTTCCCTCTGATTCTCCTGGAAAACTCCGACCTTTTCTTGATGGGAAAATGGGCTCCCAAGGTTCAATCAACAGGTCAGCTGATACATCTTCAAAACCCAGTTTCACTCTGTCAGTTATAATTCGCCATTCTGGATTGATATCCTCTTGCCAACCCTCAAGGGTTTCTTGCAATGCATTTCTCAAAAGCAGCAAACCATATCTCCTTAATCAATCGTGAATTCAATTTTCATAATTTGACATTAATGTCAAGTTTTTATTTTTTTTGTGAGGAAAACCCATACTTTGGGTGTGTTTTTACTATTGCGGTATATTTTGCTATAAAACAGCCCGAATTTGGTATTTTTGACCTTTTCCGGTTTGATTCGTTCATCTTCCATTTCAATTTTGTTCGTTTTCTTTTCCCAAGGGGCAAGAGCGTGCAGGATCATGTCTTTTCGGGGAAGGATCGGGAACACTACAACCATAATTTTTACCCAAATGAAGGAGAATTCCCGATGACTGAGAACATAGCCCATGAAGATGATTTTGACAAGGGATCAATTACGTTGGAGTTGCCAGGGGCATTGCATGAAGCCTTTTCCGAACTTGCCGGTTTTTGCGGGGATCTTCTGGAGACCGATCACCCGGGTGCCGATTTTGCCGTGGTTGAGGAGAAGGCACATGACACCCTCCGCGATTTTGGCAGCACCCTGATGGCGAAGGTTGCCGAGAACCGCGATGACGGTGCCCGTACAATTGAGCGTGATAACAAGTCGTGGTATTGTCTTCCCCCTTCCAGGGGAACGTTCCACTGTCTTTTTGGCAAAGTGGAGTACGACCGTTCCCTGTACCGGAACAGTACGGTCAAGAACTCAATTTGTCCCGTTGATGAAGGTCTTGGGTTACTGGCTGGAAGGATGACTGTTCCTTCCGGCAAGTTGGCGACCCGTCTGGTTGCGGAGATGCCGATCAGGAATGCCAAGGACATTTTTGACGGGTTCGTTGGCGGATCCCCTGCGGTCTCCACCTGGCAGAAACTGTCGCGGATGGTTGACTGGTCCTGGCGGAATGTATCCGGGAAGGCGCTTGCGGATATCCGTTGCAATGAGGACATTCCCGAGGGTGCGGCCAGTGTTGTTCTGTCCCTTGATGGTGTTTATGTCCTTCTTCGTCCCGGTGAACGCCCGATTGGCATCACCGGGGATGATGATGGGTGCAAGGGCAACTGGCGGGAGGCTTCGTGCGGGACGGTTACCTTTCTTGACAGCAAGGGGGAACCCCTGCATACGATCAGTTCGGGCTGGATGCCGGAACATCTGAAGGAGACCTTGAAGAAATGGCTGTCGGATGAGTTCGAAGCGATCATGAAGAAGCGTCCTGACCTGATCAGTGTTGGTGCCGCGGATGGTGCGAAGGACAACTGGACCTTTTTGTCGGGCCAGGAGGTCAATGAGGAGATAGTCGACTTCTACCATGCGACGATGTATCTGTCGGAAGCATCGGCACATGCGTCATCAAAGGAAGTTTGGTATGGGAAGTGGCGTTCCATTCTTCTGGAGGAGGACAATGGTGTTGACCGTGTTCTCGGGGCCATCCGGGGTCTGCGGAACCGGGCTCAAGACGATGCATCAAGGGAGGAATTAAGTGGGATTTACAATTACTTCAACGAGCGCCGTGGCCGGATGCAGTATGCTGATTTGAAACGGCGCGGTTTGCCGATTGGGTCGGGTCATGTGGAGGCAGCCAACAAAACGCACGTCGCGGCGAGGATGAAGAGGTCGGGAATGCGTTGGAGCATGGCGGGTGGTCAGGCCATACTGGGCATTCGCTCATTGATCAAGTCGGGTCGTTTTGACAAATCCTGGGAATATATTGTAGAAGAACTGAAGAAGAGAGATCCTGCCAATGACAATTGGAATCCGTGGAAGGAAAAAAAGAAGGCAGCTTGATCTAATAATGAACCGCAATACAAGAATCACACCCCATACTTTTAGTGATTGATTTTTTAGCTCGACCTGGTTTGATCACAGTTGAAAGTGAGGCTGTTAATCGCATAAATATCATGCTGATATACCTCATCCCGGATATCAACATCAGCAAAATTGGGTGCTGTCGAGAAAAATTGATGCTTTATTTGTGGCTATCTTCAATCGGGTAGAGGAGATTATAAACTCGGATTGATTGCCCCCAATGCTCTACCCAAGTTATTTCCAAAACCTTGTTTGGAGATATAAATGGTCAGGAAAAAACCTCATCAGATTCCGGAAAATACCCTGAGTACCAAATTTAGACTTGCGTTTCAGAACCAAGGAACTCCAGCAAATGTGTAATAAGGCATGTGGCAATTACAGGGGTCCATAAATAAATCATTTGCCGGATGCAGCGTGTACTTGACCTTGGCAGATGTATCAATAAGGTATTTTCTACTCATGATATTCTTCAAATTAATTTAAGCGTTATCAAATTTTCGAATGTCATGTCCAGGGTTAAGGAATCACTCCATACTTTCTATTTGGGTATCTTATTAACAATCATTAAAACCATATAATAATTACAAGTATGAAGCAGCCAGTACTAAGAAATATAGAGGAACCCCAAGAAGCAAGGATCCGTTCAGAAAACAAGGCCAGGATTCTGAAGGCAGCAGTATATCTGTTTGCAACTAAGGGGTTTGATGGAACTCGCCTGAGCGAAATCGCTGAATATTGTGAGCTTCCTAGACCCAACCTCTACTATTATTTCTCATCAAAGGAAGGAATCTATACTGCTCTGATTGAACAAGTCATCAAGGGTTGGGATCAGGCATTCGATCATATCCGGTCTGATAGGGTACCTAGGGAAGCTATTAAAGATTACATTCGAACGAAACTGGAATATTCACGCAAACATCCTGTTGAATCACGCTTTTTTGCAAGTGAAATTTTACGGGGAGCAAAATTCCTTAAAAAAAGGCATCGTAGGCACATAAAAGAGGTAACAGATTTAAGAGCTGATGTTGTAAAACAGTGGGTAGATGAGGGAAAATTATCACCTGTCGATCCTTACCATTTCTTCATCATTCTGTGGTCTGCAACCCAGTTCTATGCTGATTACGGATCCCTTGCTGCTGGCATCATCCGTAAGCAAAAATTGTTACGTAAGGATTTTGATGCTGCTGCCGAAACTATTTCTGGAATTGTCCTTGATGGTTGTTGTAACGTCAATGCTTCTGCACCAAAACAGGAGAAGATCCAAGATTGAATTTGCTTGATTTTTGCATGTGATTTCCAATTTGCATGGATTTTTGACCTTTTAGCTTCTTAACCCAACTTTAACGTGCGCCATGGAAAGGTGCACGCTAAACTTGGGCTAACTAGTTTGACGGTAAATACTCGTGGTATTCCCTCTTGTGAGAGAAAATCAATTCAGAAATTCTCCCTGAAAGCCCCTTTGGACCTGATAGAAAACTAAAATTACAAGTTAGTCCTTCAGAAAACAATTAGTATATGAAAATTCCTTACGTCGCAGAGGCCCTTGTTAAGGAAAGTCTTGCTGTTTCCAGGTGTTCTTTCATCCTTTCGGCAGCAAGTTCCGGTTCCCTGAATTTAATCGCATCCAGAATTTGTCTGTGCTGGAGGTTGTATTTGTATATAATATTGGGCTCAAGTGTGAGTTTTCTCATTCTGGTCCAGGATTGGTTCCCTCGAACAGAATTTATTTGCATGGCTATCCATTCGAGTAAGGGATTACCGGTTGTTGCAACCAGTTTCATATGAAATTGGGTATCCAAATTGGCAAACGCTACGGCATCCTCCACTTTAGTTTCCATGGCGTCCTGAAGAGTTGATAATTCGAGAATATCAATTGGACGGGCGTTTAATACGGACAATCTACAAATGTGGGGTTCAAAAGCAAACCTTGCATCCATTAATTCCAAGGGACGGGCTGATTCGAAAATTGGTTGGCGAATATTCTTATTGTTGAATCTTACATACGTGCCACTGTTGTTGACGATTCTTACCAGCCCTTCATTTTCAAGTTGCTCTAGAGCCTTTCTAACAGTTCCTCGGGAAGCCTTTATTCGCTCTGCCAACTCCCTTTCAGGAGGTAACCGGTCGTTCATTTTATAACTTCCGGTATAAATTTCGCTTCTCAAATGAGCCGCAATATCAGAAAATGACTTTCGCTTTTCCATAAAAAAATCCAACACAACAAACCAATAATATACCAATGAGCAATCTTTTTCAAGAAATGGCTTTTTTTTGGTTTTAAATCGTAGAAAATTGGTTCATCTTGAATTATTCGACACAGGTATTTTGAACGGAATGAATATTTGAATTTTTGAGGTGTATAAATGGCCGTTCCAGAACATGCAGATTATGTAATTATTGGTGCCGGGATTCACGGATTGTCTACTTCCTGGAGATTGGCTCAAAGACTGATTGATCAAGGAGAAAAGGTTGAAGACAGAATTGTTGTTCTGGATAAGTCTGGAATTGCTTCAGGAGCCTCAGGAATCGCCTGTGGGGTAGTAAGAAACAATTATTTTCAACCTGCAATGCGTAGACTCATGTCCCATTCAGTTGATGTATGGGAATCTGACCCGGAAGGTCTTAGCTACCATCCGGTCGGTTATATGCAGATTTCCTCCGAAGCCATGAGAGAGGATGTACAAACGATTTACGAGCAGCAAAAAGAGATTGGATACGAAAGTGTTTTCATTGAAGGTGCAAATGCTTCTACAAATTACATGAGGGGTATGTTCGAGGATTGGCAGGCCCAAAACATTACTTCTGTCCTTCACGAAAAAAGGGGAGGGTATTCGAACAACACCAAAGCCATGTATGGTTTGGCCTCGAAAGTGGAGAAACTTGGCGTTAGAATCATATCAGGAATCGAAGTTATGGGGTTTAACCTTGATTCGGCTTCCAATGCAGTCTCAGCAGTTGAAACAGATAAGGGAGAAATAACTTGTGAACAGGTGATAATTGGAGCCGGTCCATGGGTTAGAGATTTCTGGTCAATGTTGGGTCTTCCCAAACAAATTACTGTGAAGGATCTTGAAGGAGATGTTCATGAGAATGTTGACATGTGGCGATATTGGCAACTTGAAGAGGGTGTCCTGACAGTACCACCAGAAATGTTGCTGACCGATGACGGTAAGATGCCACCGGTTATCCATGTGGATACAGATGCTCCCTTGTATTCGGATGTGGATGGTTCAATAATTACGGAAGAGATGTGGGGGATATATTATAAGCCTGATTGGCACTTCGGTGGTGTCCAGGGTGGAGCATCTCCCTATAAGGTGAGTACACCCGTGGATGAGGTGGCGATAGATCCATATGGCCCCTCCAGCCCTGAATTTGTTTCAAGTCAGGAATTTGCTCATATGTGGGTGTCTGCATTGGCCCATTGCCACAAGAGATTTGAAGGAACCATGCCCAAGTATCATAGAGAACCATCTGGTGGAATTGGGTGTTTTACTCCAGATAGTTTTCCGGTATTTGATAAATTTAATGAAAACGTGTTTATTATTGCAGATTCCAATCATGGTTGGAAAATGCTTGGTGTTGGTCACCTTGTGGCCGATGAAGTTTTGGGTGAAAAACAGGAATTGCTGGAACCTTTCAGGTTTTCTCGATTTGAAACTGGGGAATTGCATCCAGTGTCAAACAGCCCTTATCCATGGAGTTAGTAAAGTAATTTAGGAGGTCATATGCCAGAAATGGAAATTGAAAAATTTGTAAATGCCCCTGGCCGGGCTGAAATGGTCAAGGAGGTCAGGGAAAAAATTGATGCCTTGGGTGTTGAATATATTTACCTGCAGTTTGTCTCAGTCACCGGAAAGATCATGGGGAAGGGCATTCCAGCTGACCATTGGGAACGTATTTCTGAAAAAGGCTTCCAACTGGTTTACGGGGCAACCGTAAACCTGTTTACAAATCGTCATGGTGATTACCTTGGTTATGGCCCGGAAGCAGCTGAGTTGGTCGGCATTCCAGAACCTGAAACCATGATGCAATTGCCTTGGGAACCCAAGATTGCTCGATTTTACTGTACTTTATTTCGAAACAGGGAAGAACCAGAAAATCCAGGTGGATACCTGACAGCCGATTGTAGAGGAAACCTGCGTCGCCTTCATGATGAATTTCAAAACAAGCATGGTTTGCAATTAAGGATGGGTACCGAGCCGGAAATGATGTGGTTGAAAAGAGGAGAAGATGGAAAGCCTGCAGGAGGTTTTTCGAAGCCCTTCTGCTACCACATTGATCAGTTTGAATCCCTGCGACCGGTTTATATGAAAGTGATTGAGTATGCCAGAAAAATGGGCCTCGACATGATTCAGGGGGATCATGAGGACGCTCCAGGACAACTGGAACTCAACTGGGAGTTTGATGATGTTTTGAAAAACGCTGATCGTTTGACGACCTATCGACAAATTTGTGCCCAGGTTGCAAGGGAACAAAATCTCATTGCCTGTTTCATGTCCAAACCCTTCATGGGTGTTTCGGCTTCCGGTTGTCACCATAATCTTTCGCTTTGGAGAGGTGGTAATCAAACTTTCAAGAGGGTGGGTAATGATCCCGATAACCTCCCGGGTATGAAAGAAAATTATATGTATACGACGGGTGGAGAAAATACCTTTATGCCTGATTCAGACAATCCTCGTCTGCCTGGTGAAGTTGGATTGAAGTCCATAGGAGGAATTGTCAAACACCTCAGAGCTTTAACAGCGGTTGGGTCTTCAACGGTCAATTCGTATCGCCGACTTTGGGATACAGGATTCTGGGCGCCGGTCTTTGCCGATTGGGGTTTTCAAAACAGGACAACCGGTTTGAGGGTTTCTGCACCGGGAAGGTTTGAATACAGGTCCGTTGATTCGATGGTAAATCCTTACCTTATGGGATCAGTTATTCTGGCTGCTGTCCAGGACGGTATTGAAAATAACCTGGATCCGGGCCAACCCGAAGAAAGAAACATTTATGAGGCAATAAAAGCCGGTAAGGATGTCCGTAAACTGCCAATGTCATTAGGGGAAGCTCTAGACGCACTGGCAAATGATGAGGTCATTCAAGGTGGAATGCCTGGTGAAATGTATCGTTTGTATCACGAATACAAAACTGATGAGTGGGAACGATTTATGCATACGGTCTCGGATTGGGATCAGGAAGAATACATCGATTGTTTACCATAAAATCTAAGCAAATGGTCAGGGTGTGCATAAATGCCCTGACGTTCTCGAAACTTTATTGGGAGTAAGTGAAATGTGTGGAATTGCAGGGATAATTCATCGAGGGAAATCCTCTGGTGTTGGTTCTGAAATGACCGATATGCTCCAGGCCCTGAAGCATAGAGGTCCAGATTCAACGGGCTATGCCATCTACGGCGATGTGGGAGAAGGTGACCTGATTATGCGAGTTAAGGTTGCCGAACGAGAAGATATGGATAAGGGAAGCAAAATAAAAAGCCAAATCCGTGATCGTATTGGTGAAGTGGAAAACATCATTAAAGAGCACGCTACCATAATATCCAAGGACCAGGCTACCGATTATGCTTTGAGATTTGCCTTGTCAATCAAGGACAAACCAACCGAAATGGCTGAAACCATAGAAGAATTGGAAGGTGTAGAAATCCTTTCCCTTGGCAGAAGGTTGGAACTTGTAAAGGATTTGGGAGATGCCAGCGAAGTAGCTTCAGATTATAGTCTGAAATCATTCCATGGTACCCATGCAATTGGGCATACCAGGATGGCAACTGAATCGGATGTAGATATAAGGTCTGCCCATCCATACTGGGCCTTCCCCTATAATGACATTTCCGTTGTTCATAACGGCCAGATTACCAATTATTGGATAATGAGAAGGGAAATGGAGAGAATGGGACACAGGTTCATGTCCAACTGCGATTCCGAACTTCTTGCTGTTTATACTGCTCACAATTTAACCAATGGGGAAACCCTGGAAGAAAGCCTGACCAAATCTATCCATGAAATAGATGGTGTCTTTACTTATCTGGTAGCAACCAGAGATGAGCTTGGGATGGCCAAGGATACCATGGCTGCCAAACCTCTGGTACTGTATGAGAGTGATAATTTGATTGCTATGGCTTCGGAAGAGGTTGCAATCCGATCAATTCTTCCCCAAGAAATTGATACCTACGATCCCTATGACGAGGAGGTACGTGTATGGCACACCTAAGTGATTCTGAATTGAGGGAGTTGACTCAGGAGGATAGAGTCAAAGCCCTGGGAATGACCACCGAGCAGTTGACCGGTAGGTCAATGGCAATAGAGTTTGATCCCGATGAAGCTCATAGATTCGTTTATCCCTGGGCACCAGAGGTGGATTATAACAAGCGGACTGAAATTGATGCGGATAATCAGACTACAACCGAGGTGAACACCAAGATCAGAGACCTTATGGCAGAAGGATATGGTTCGATAGTCATCAAGAATCCTCGAGGTATGCATGGTCTGGGGGTTGGTATCCTGAGTCGACTGAACCTTATCTTTGAAGGATCGCTTGGTTATTTCGGAGTTGGCTTGAATGACGGTCCAAATGTCAGAATTAACGGTAGGGTTGGTTGGTCCTGCGGTGAAAACATGATGTCAGGATCAATCGTAATAGAAAAGAATGCCGGTTCAACTTTTGGTGCCGCCATTCGGGGTGGAGATCTTGTCTGTAAAGGTTCCGTTGGATCCAGAACAGGTATTGATATGAAAGGTGGAACAATCATTGTTGGAGGTGATACCGGTGCACTATCGGGATTCATGATGCAACGGGGACGCATGATTGTTTGTGGGAATGCCGGGAAAAACCTCGGCGATTCCATGTATGACGGAACAATCTACATCGGCGGCAAGATTCGGAGTTGTGGAGTTGATGCCGTTCCTGCAGAATTAACCGATTTTGATAAAAGCTGGTTGAAAAGAAAGCTCGCTCTTTACGGTATGGTACCAGAACAGGGAGTTGACCATTTCACCAAGATTGTCGCCGGTAAACAGCTGTGGAACTACGATAATCTGGAACCCACCGAGAAGAAATTGATTCTATAAATTCATTAGGAGATTACTCGAATGTTAAAATCTGAGGACAGTCAGAAGCAACCCATGCAACGGGACCGATATAATCTCGGGAAATCATTTATTTTCCCCCCTCATGTCATTGATGACATTCATGTCAAGTCAGAGTTGGGTCGTTATCGGATGCGTGGTTTTTCTCTTTTCAAGAAAATACCCCACTGGGATGACTTAACCTTCCTGCCGGGAACCCTGACAAGGTTTGTTATTGAGGGATATCGGGAAAAATGTGATACCAAGACCATAATTGGTCCAAGAGCCAAGCACCCCCTTGAGCTTGATATCCCGGTATATGTCACCGGGATGAGTTTTGGTGCTCTTTCCTATGAGGCAAAAACCGCACTGGCACGTGGAGCCACAATGGCTGGGACAGCAACCTGTTCAGGTGAAGGTGGTATGATCCCTGATGAGCGAAGATATTCTTCCAAGTGGTTTTACCAGTGCATTCAATCCCGGTATGGTTTTAATCCTCATCATCTTGTGCTGGCTGATGGCTGTGAGTTTTTTATCGGTCAGGGGTGTAAAGTTGGCTTGGGAGGACATCTCATGGGACAGAAGGTAACCGACCAGGTTGCGGAAATGAGATCCCTACCGGCTGGTATTGACCAAAGATCACCCGCCCGACACCCTGATTGGTTGGGGCCCGATGATTTGGCCCTGAAAATACAGGAAATAAGGGAAGCTACGGATTGGCAGATTCCGATCCAATTGAAACTTGGTGCTGCACGGGTATATGATGATGTGCGAATGGCAGTAAAATGTGATCCAGATTCCATTTATATTGATGGTATGGAAGGGGGAACCGGTGCTGGACCCCATTTGGCCACAGAGGAAACAGGTGTTCCCGGAATGGCAGCCATACGTCAAGCCAGAAAGGCCATTGATGATCTCGGTATGAAAGGAAAAATAAGCCTTGTTTATGCAGGGGGAATAAGGAATGGTGCAGATGTAGCCAAGGCGCTTGCACTGGGAGCAGATGCCATTGCCTTGGGGCACTCGGTAATGATGGCCCTGAATTGCAATAAAGATATTCCGGAAGCTAATTTTCCGGAAGAGATGGGAGTGGAACCAGGTTATTGCTACCATTGTCATACCGGAAGATGTCCGGTTGGTGTGGCTACCCAGGATCCTGCTCTGAGATCCCGACTTGATCCTGATGAGGCAGCAGAAAGGGTATACAATTTTCTACACACCTTGACCATTGAGGCACAGCTTTTTGCACGTGCATGTGGCAAGACGAATATTCATTCGCTTGAGGTAGAAGACCTGGCTGCCTTGACCATGGAAGCTTCGGCTATGGCTGGAGTTCCGCTGGCCGGAACTAACCATACTGTCGGAATAGAAGACTATCACCATTTGTAGGGAGTAATCAGATGGCTGGAACTAAGTACAGAGGTTCGGAGATATCCGATATAGATCAGTTCATAAAGGACAAGGATGGGCTGGGTTCGGAACGAGAAGTAGAAATTGGTCAACATATTGGCTATCGTTACGATGTTAATCTGGTTCCTGATTATGATCGACTGACACCATTTCTGAAAGAATACATGGAAGTAATGGGATGGGACGATCTTAATTGGCTAGAAGATGTCCACATGGGTTATGAAGATGGCAAGCCCGCGGTATTTGATCGCAATATTAACGGTTGGGTCAGGGTTCCTGATACAATTCAATTGCCTGACAACCAACAGGACCGGGACATGATTGCTCGGGAATTGTTGGTAAAATTCCAGATGTCGGACCGTCATCCACTGGTTTTGCTTAGAAAGGCATATATGAAATTCTGAAAATGACCAAGGTCGCCTGTCTACAGTTGGCCCCGAGGGCAAGCTTCGAGGAAGCAGAAGCAGAGTTTCTTCCCCATTTCAGTTCAGCTGTGGATTCAGGGGCAGGGTTTATATTTCTACCCGAATATTGTGGTGGGTTGAGGAGTGAAAACGGACTTCTTTCTCCACCTGTAGAGACAGAAGCCAACCATCCCATTCTCCAAAAGCTATTGGAACTGGCAAAAAGGGAAAAGGTATGGATCCTTTGCGGTTCAATTGCCGTTGAAGGAACCAAAGACCATTTCTGGAACAGGTCATTTGTTATCAACAATCTTGGTGAGATTGTAGCGCGATACGACAAGATTCATCTTTTTGACATTAAACTATCAGAAACACTTGAATACAGGGAAAGTGCTGTAGTTAAGCCAGGTGATCGTGGGGTGATTGCTGAAACCTGTATTGGCCCTCTTGGGCTATCAGTTTGTTATGATCTGAGATTTCCCCAACTCTATAGGGATTTAGCTCAAAAAGGAGCCGGTATACTTACCGTTCCAGCAGCCTTCATCAAAACCACTGGAGAAGCTCATTGGCATGTACTTAACCGGTCCAGGGCCATCGAGAATGGCGCTTTTGTAATTTCGCCCTGTGCAGTGGGAGATATACCCGGTGGTGGATGTTCTTATGGTCATTCCCTGATCATTGATCCATGGGGGACGGTATTGGCAGATGGCGGAGATAAACCAGGTTTGATAACTGTGGATTTGGATATTGAAAAAGTGGGTGAAATCAGGCAAAAAATACCTAGCCTCAGCCATGACAGGGATTATGAAATCAACGAAGTGGTTAATTCCGGTAAATGAGTTATTTTTTCCCAACCAAGGAAAACACCCCAAAAAAAGTATCTTTAAGAGACGAATTCCTGAAATGGCAGTGTCGCTTAAGGCAAATTCTTGTTCGTGAGAATGAAGGCAAACCTGACAATTCAATAATTCCTCTTGTCCAATCAGAATCTGGGTATTGGGAATCATTTTATATAATCACAGTACTTTGTCGTAACCTTCAACATTCCGTAACACCCGAAATGCATCATATGGCTAAATCTACCAATGATCCTTTTCAGGTTAGAGAAAAGGCTATAAAATTTTTTTCGGAAAGATATTTTCAACAGTTTGAAAGGTTTTCCGATACACTTACGGCAACATTTGATGTAAACTCGGAAAGATATAGGAATTTGGTTAAATCCGATTCCTGTTTGTTACGTTTTGAGGCATTTAACAAGAGCTACACTTTGGCTTGCAAGATGACGTTGTATTCGACCAGTGACTATTACTGGCAAGCGACATACTGGCATAACTTATTGTTCAATCCTAATCTTTCTCCTAACATAAAGGTAGTTGGATTTACACCTGATTGGGGTAGATCAGAGGAAATTCATGAAAGTAGTTGAATGGAAGCATCTATACCAGTAACCAAAAAAGGCAGAGCCAGATATGAAGTTCCCTTTGAACGGGGCGGAATTATTGAACCTGGAAGACCAATATTACTTCCGGGAACAGAGAGATACGTAATTCCCGGAGGGGGCAGTCGCGCGATTCCCATTTTTGAGGGTGATGAAGTCGGTATTTTAAACCTGGAGGGTAACCAATCTGTTGAGATGGTTATATTTGATCTTGAGGGAAAATCAGATGCCGGTTATCTGGGTGCTAAGGGATCAGGAAAACCAGAAGGAATAATCAGGTTAATAACCCATCCTTTCCATGGTCATGAATTTCCAGTTGAAAAACTGCAAAAAAAGGGAATAAATATTGAGGAGGGTGATGCGGTTTGTCTACATGGGCTAGGTACTTCTCCTGGTCAACTGGATACTTTTTTTTCCTCACAGACCGGTATCCTGATTGTATCCCTACCGGGTTCACCCATGATACCCTGGGAGCAAGGTACCCTTACTGAAATTGCCCTTTATGTAAGGAGAGCCAATCCTGTTGGTGAATTAGATCAGGTGAAAGCACCACCTCCACTTGCTGACCCAATTGTAGACAGTAATGTGTTGCCTGGGGAGGCATTTGTGTATGAGGTCAAGGCTGGAGAATACATTCAGATTCTTGATGTCCAGGGTCGGGAATGTTCTGATTTCCAGGCCTTTTCAATGAGAGACCTGGATAAGGGTTTGGAAAGGGAAATTGATCCCACAGCCACCAGAAGCCTTGGGGGTACCATTTACCCTACCCCTGGCCTTTACTCGAAATTCTTCAATGTAGATTTTGATCCTCTGGTACAGATAGTACAGGATACATGTGGTCGTCATGATGCCTTTGGATTGGCTTGTACGGCCAAATACTATGAGGATATGGGTTATCCTGGACATAAGAATTGTTCAGAAAACATGTCACGAGAATTAGCTCATTATGAAATCCGGCAGCGTGAGGGTTGGCCGGCAATTAATTTCTTTTTTAATACTGGTCTGGACGACAATCATGCCATTTTGATGGATGATCCATGGTCCCGACCAGGCGATTTTGTTTTGCTTAAAGCCCTGACTGATCTGGTTTGTGTTTCAACAGGTTGTCCCTGTGATGTTGACTCAGCCAATGGATGGAATCCCACTGATATACAGGTAAGGACCTATAGTCAGGATAAAGCTTTTAAAGCTTCGGTAGGTTTCAGAAAAACACAGGAGGGAGATGTGATGGAAACAAAGAAAACCGGTTTTTACGACAGTTTCGCTAAACACACACGTGATTTTGTTGAATATAGCGGCTATTGGCTTGCCAATACCATGAGCAATCATGGTGCAATCAGTGAGTATTGGGGATGCCGCGAAAAAGTTATCGTGACTGATCTGTCTCCGCTGAGAAAGTACGAGATCACAGGTCCAGATGCAGAACAGCTGGTACAGTATTGTGTAACTCGTGATATCAAAAAACTATCCACTAGGCAGGTCGTTTATACTGCAATGTGCTATGAGCACGGTGGGATGATTGATGATGGAACTGTCTTTCGTTTGCAGGATACCAATTTCCGATGGGTTGGAGGTAATGATGATTCCGGGTTATGGCTTCAGAAACAAGCGGAGGAAAAAGGTTTAAATGCCTGGGTAAGAAACTCCACAGATCAATTACATAACCTCGCGGTTCAAGGTCCTAAATCGAGAGATGTTTTGAAAAAGATATTCTGGACTCCTCCTGTGGAATCGACCATTGAAGAACTGGAGTGGTTCAGGTTCACCATCGCCCGAATTGGTGGTCCTAAAGGTGTAGCTTGTGTTGTAAGCAGAACTGGTTACTCGGGTGAATTAGGGTATGAGATATTTTGTCATCCAAATGATGCCACGGAAGTGTTTGATGCTGTCTGGGAGGCAGGAGAGGAATTCGATATTATACCTCTTGGCTTGGAAGCCCTGGATTTGTTACGGATTGAAGCTGGTTTGATTTTCGCCGGGTATGAATTTTCTGATCAAACTGATCCTTTTGAAGCTGGAATTGGATTTACTGTTCCCCTAAAAACCCAAAAGGATGACTTTATGGGTAGGAAGGCTTTGGAAAGAAGAAAGGAACATCCGGTTCGAAAACTTGTGGGATTAGATATTGAAGCCGGATTGGTACCTTCAAATGGCGATTGTGTAAGGGTTGGAAAAGCCCAGGTCGGCGAAATTACATCAGCAATGAAATCTCCTATTTTAGGGAAAACCATAGCTCTGGCCAGGATTGATATAGCTCATTCAGAATTGGGCACTGAGCTTGAGGTGGGGCAATTGGATGGACAACAGAAAAGACTGAAGTCAACAGTTGTTCCTTTCCCTCATTTTGATCCAGAAAAGAAACGCGTTAAAGGTAACTACGACTGAAGGGATAGAATTTCAGCAATGAATAAGTGGCGTTTACTATTAGGTCTGCCTGACCAATTTTTGTCTAGATCCACCCGGCATCGACAATAAAGTTCTGTGCTGAGCACATTCTAGATTGATCGGAGGCTAGAAAAAGGGACAAGGCTGAGACATCCTCTGGTAAAACCCGACCAGCCAATCGCTGGTTTTGGTCCAGAGTCTCGTTGGCCTTTTCATCAACCCAAAGGTCCAATTGTCTTTCGGTCATAATCCAACCGGGCACAATCGTATTGACCCTAATGTTGTACTTACCCAAATCAGTTGCAAAGCACCTGGTCATTCCATGGACACCTGCCTTTGAAGTGCCATAGATGGGGAGGTTTTGAGAACCGACATACCAGCTTGAAGAACCAAAATTAATAATCGAACCACCACCAGATTCTATCATGCCAGGCAGTACTGTTTGGATTGCAAAAAAGCTGTGCTTGAGGTTGACAGAGATTATGGAGTTAAATTGCTCTGGAGTGACATCAGACCATTCATGTCTGGTGTCGTTTGCAGCATTATTCAGCAAAGCCTTACAAGGGCCATTGCGGTCGATAAAATCCTGAATCACTGCCTGGTAATTACTTGTTTCGGTAATATCACAATGGGTAAACTCAACTCGGCAACCACTATCATTGAGTTCACCGGCCAGGGTTTGTCCCTCCTTTTCAGCGATATCCACAAACCCAACAACAGATCCCTGGTTGGCAAAATCCTCGACCAGGGATTTGCCGATCCCTGTTGCACCTCCAGAAATAAAAACATTTCGGCCTTCAAGGCAATAGTATTTAACTTTACTTATAGGGATACTGTCGGTCATAATGTACCTTATGTTAGAGTGAAGTTCTCAGACTAATAATCAGTATAAAATCAAAAATTATAATCATTGTTGTTTTAACGACAATGAGTTTCCTAGTTTGACTCAAAGTAGGTAACATCAGAGTATTCTTCAAATTCAAACTATCATTGAGAAAAGGAATATGGTTCTAGAGATTGTATCAGAAAAATATCTGGTTCTAGTCAACCCCGAGGAGGGAGGAAGACTTGAAAAACTAACTTATTCAAGAGAAGGTAGAGATTTTGATATATTTAAACCAAGACCGTTAGGAAATCGTGAACAGGACGGAGTCCCGTTATATGGTAGTTTTGTCATGTTACCTTTTTGTAACAGACTGTTCCCACCGGTTATTTTAACAAGCGAAGGCCCCATAACCATTCCCAAGAACTGGACAGAGGAATCTTGTTCTATCCATGGTTTGGGTTTGTCAGAAAGATGGAAACCAGAAAAAGTAACGAATAATACCTGCATAATTTCAACTCACCTTAAACCTATTGGAGGAAAGTGTATCGGTATCGGTATTCAAAAATTTGAAGTTTCAGACCACAAGGGTGTCTTGTCCCGGCTTGGATATTACAACAACCAGTTTGATTGGATTCTGGCAGGTTTGGGCTTTCATCCCTGGTTCAATCTGACGGAAGGTGATGCTCATTTGAAATTTGAAGCAGAAGGCAAGTTTGAGACTGATAAAAATATTCCGACTTCTTACAAAAAATTGGACAAGAGGGAGGTTTCACTGAGTGCAGATCACAATAATGGAATTGATTCATGCTTCGGTAGGTGGGATGGAAGGGCCGAACTGACACTTGAAAATTTGGATTTAAAGGTAGAAATGTTATCAAATTCCAACAATCTCCACGTCTATATTAACAGGGATTTGAATGCGATCTGTATTGAGCCTGTTAATCACGTTACAAATGCAATGCATGATCAAAGGTGGAACGGCTTTGCCGGCATGAAAAAAATCTACAAAGGAGAAACCATTTGGCTTGATATGAGTATTCAAGTCGTTGGGTAATTTTTTTGAGCGGAAGAAACTTTATCCAAAGCACAAGTTTAGTCATTACAGGTTAAGGACATTACTTCCAGATGTGAGTAGTTTTGGTTTATTAAACTCCGTGATTGGACTCGGCATACTCTTTGAAATTGTTCAGGATGCTTTGCCATCCCATTTTCTGATACTCTTCATCATGATTTGTATCTGGATCAAAGGTGACTGTTACTTTGGTCGAGGTATCGTTAATCAAGGAAAAGTGCACCTGAACCCTACGATCATCAAATAATGAGTAGGCAAGCAGGGTATACTGTTCAATTGCGGTGAATTTACCTTCAAAGTCAAATTCCATACTATTATCTTTCGCCGCCATGCGGTAACTAAATCGTCCCCCAGTGACAAGGTTATTTTCGGCATGTGGACATTCCCACCCATCAGACGCAAAATTCCAGTTCACGATATGTTTTGGGTTTGTGTACATTTCCCAGATTTTTTCAACAGGTACATTATTTATCTTGGCTTGAATTTCTATTGTCATCACAACCTCTTCTACCCAACCTACTGAGTCATTATACAAGTTCTGACATTCAAAAAAACAAGAGCATTCAAATCCTACAGATTACAGCAGGGCTTAAGTCAATTTCAGTCTGCTGATTGTTAATTTCGATCACTAGGGGTTTGAGTTTTACTACTGGAGAACTATGAACATTTTAAATTACCTTTTCGATTATCGAAAGTAATTTAGTTACTGAGAAGAATAGAAAGGTAAAAAGCGATCATGGATGTCATAAAGCGTACTATAAAACCCTTGATTCTTGATATGCTGGGATCTTTTCCGGTAGTTTACATTAATGGCCCGAGGCAAGCAGGAAAAACTACCTTGGTTAAAGTGTTATTGGAGAAGGAAATCAATGCTCAATTCATAACATTTGATGATGTGTTGGAACGAGCAGCAGCTAAGCAAAATCCATTCGGTTATATCAAGGATTTTGGAACTCCCTTGATAATTGATGAAGTACAGCTTGTACCTGAAGTTTTTCGTCCATTGAAGAAAATTGTTGATGAACATCGTCAGGAAGGGTTGCTAGCTGAAACAACTAGAAATGGTAATTACCTGCTTAATGGATCAGCCAATTTAGCTGCGGTACCTGAACTGGCAAATTCTATGGTAGGGAGAATGGCACTTTGACCCTTCTTCCTTTAAGCTATAGCGAAATTCTAGGTACAACACAAAATTTTATAGACCGTTGTTTTTACAAGGATTTTACGGATGTCAAACCGGATAAGACACCGCTTACAAAAGCAATTCGTCTAGCCAGTTATCCTGAAATAAATAACTGGAATGATAAAATGAGAGCCACCTGGTTCAATAACTATGTTCAGAAGATTACGTTCGAAGATCCTCGTTATATTTATAATATGGAAAAGGCAGCATTCATGCCGACATTATTACTTTCCCTGGCAGCTCGTGTAGGTAGTTTGGTGAATGACGCAAACATATGTAGTGAAGTGGGATTGACTTCAATTACAATTCGAAAATATCGGGGACTATTGAATGATACTTTCGTAACTCACGCCATGAAACCTTGGTACAGGTCTCAAATCAAACGCTTGACTAGAACGCCCAAGGTATTTTTTCATGATACTATGCTACTTTGCCACTTGATAGGTCATACACCTGATAATCTGCTGAGAGAGAAACCGCATATATTTGGACGTGTTCTGGAAAACTATGTGTTTACGGAGTTGATGAAAGCCAATCAAATGTCTGGAGCTATGGTGAATTTGAGTTTCTATCGCACAAATGACGGACGTGAGGTTGATTTTGTAATGGAGAAAAACAATAAACTGGTAGCCATAGAAGTCAAGAATGCAGAAAATGTTTCCCCCAAGGACCTTGCTGGTATCAAGGAGCTGCAACAGCATGCGGGTAAAGATTTTCATTGTGGTATCGTATTATGCAATACCCCACGTGTAATTCCTTTTGATAAGGACATTTATTTGCTTCCCTTCAGCGCTTTATGGCGATGAGGTAACAATGAAGATCATAACCTACAGTGATTTGCACCTGGAATTCGGTGCAGATTTTTTGCCACCTTCCTCCAGTGATGCAGATCTAATGGTTTTGGCAGGCGATATTATTGTTTTCAGTGATACAAAGCCTTTGGAAAGAATTTTATCTCATTGGAAAAAACCTGTTCTTTATGTGGCTGGTAATCACGAATTCTACACAAGAACCCCAATGAGAAAAGAGGCTGAGAGATTCAAAAATTGGTTGGTAAAGTACCCGCAGGTTATATTCCTGCAGGATGAGGCAGTTTCCATGAATGATGTCCACTTTTTTGGTGGTACCATGTGGACTGATTTTTGTGGTGGTAATGCCATACATATGATGAATGCACGACATCAAATGAATGATTTTTATCTGATTATGGAGTCCGAAAACATTAGACTCACTCCTGATTACACTTTGGAACTCCACACAGCGTATGCTGATAAGTTGATTGCCTGGTTTGAAGAGGACCTATCTGGCCCGCGTGTGGTCATATCACACCACGCACCGGTTATCAATCCCAGGACCCGGTATGGAAAAAGTCCCCTGAGACACGCCTTCAACTCGCTTGATATGATCCCGCTAATTGAAGCCTTTCAACCAGCCCTGTGGATCTATGGGCACACCCATGAGTGCGATGACCAGTGGGTTGGTAACACTCGAATACTATCAAACCAAATGGGATATCCAAACGAGAAGGTCGGTTTTTCAGGTGTGAGGTTTGATCCTGAAGGAAAACCGTTAATCCTTGGTCAAGAAGGGACGAATCCACACTAATCAGACTTTTTTCCGGTTAATTTATTATACCTTGATACAAAAAAAAGCAGGGGGCCGAAAGTCCCCTGCTTTTCAATCTCTAAAGACCCTTAGTCGTCTTCAATTGCTTTGGTTATACTTTCCGAATTACCGTATTTTCTGATTTTTTCGTCTTGACGATTAAATTCCATACGGAAGGTGGTGATGTGCCACCAAATCCAGAAAACCAGGGCAATGATCAGCAGAACAATTTCCATCCCCTGAAAGGGGTAAATTGCCCCAACTTCAGCTAGGTCTACTGCCCAAGATGATACTCCAGTTGTAGTCATAATTTACTCCTTTCGATTACTACTTGCCATTAGCCATGGCGATTTCGGCTTCACGGACTTCCCTAGTTGCTGCTTCCTCTTCAACAGCTGTTCCAAAATCCAGTCCCATCAATTCAACTTCCTTTGGAATTCGTAACAATCCAAAGGCATGAAGAATCTTGGAAGCTATATATCCCGGTAAGAAACCCAATACACCAAACATGATGATAGCTCCTATGAAGTTGCCCAATGGATTGATGGTTGCATAACCCTCGTATGGTGAACTTGGATGTCCCCACAGAACAAAGCCGCAAATTACCAATCCAATGAAACCAGCATAACCATGGACAGCAACAGCCCCGACGGCATCATCAATCTTGAACTTGTTCTCAACCCAGAAATGCAATTTATAGGCAAGGTAAGTTCCTACACCACCTATAATCATCGCCTGAATCGGATGATAAAGGTCATTACCGGCAGAGGCTGTAATAATTCCAGCTAATCCACCAGAATAGGTCCAGAAAGCATTGCCCTTGGAAACAAAATACCCCATCATCATACCTCCCGATAGAGACATCAGGAAGTTAAAGGTAATGGCACCTAGTGTTGTTGGTGTTAGATAGATTGTTGTTGCAGTCCAGGTTTCACCTACAATTTCTCCCCCGATACCTTCTGGTGAAATCAACGGAACATTACAAGCGACATAGAAGCCCCAAAATCCTGTATAAATCAGAAACAGACCAACACAAACCAGCCATGGGTTGTGTGGTAGTATATCTCTTGGCTTGCCGTCAGCTGCAAATTTCCCAAGTCTTGGTCCAAGTACAACCAGTACCCCGAGGGCAAATCCACCAGCAATGGCGTGAATTACTCCACTTGCATAGGCATCGTGGTAACCAAGTATCTGAACCATCCAGCCTCCATAATGCCAGCCCCAAGAGGCATCAATTATCCAGGCACCTGATCCAATTAAAACGGCAAGTATCCAAAATGCTCCAGAGTTAATCCTCTCAATCACCGATCCAGACACAATGGATGCTGCAGTCCATGAAAAGAGCAGAAACGCTGCCCAGAACACACCGGTTATCCGATCACTAAGGTTTGTTGCCATAATATCGGAAATTGGTGCATTTGCATTAGCCGCTTCCCATTCTATTCCACCGGTAATAAATGGACCATTCGGTAAAGCCCAATAAATCCACCAACCAAAGAAAAAGAAGGTAATTGTAACCAGTGGTATCAACATTGAATTTTTCAGTAGGGTGTGCATGTGATTACGCCGTCTACTCGCTCCGACCTCATACATGCAGAAACCTACGTGGATCAAAAACATTAGAGCTACGGTCAACCAGTAATAAAACTCGGTAAAAATCGTAGTCAGTGCATCTAAATTATTCCCCATAATTTTCCCCTTTATTGCTCATATTTTCATGGGGAAACCAATTGCAGAGTATATTTCTGGCGATTGTTCATAACAACAGAAATGCAAACAATATTCCCCTGGTTTTTCACTCAAAAAAATCTGGATAACAACCACCAGGTGACTTCTAAAAAAAATCAATTACTTCTTCTAAGCGAAGATCCAATGATGAATAGTAAACAAAAATAACAAAAAATTGAATTAGTTTTTTGATTCAAGATTTGGATCAATTATTCTTGTACAGCTTCAGCAAAATCTTCCAGGCTATTGAACTGGAATTTAAAAGCTGGCATCTTTTCGGGTGTTTTTGTAGCGCCAAATCCTTCTTTCTGGTGTCTTCGATATATCCAGCAATTATCTATCTCAAATTGGTTTGCCGGAACATGGTCATGAAACAGACTTTCTGCCACATGAAGAACCTGATGCCTGGAAATACCTTTGGCAGAAAGGTTCTGAAGCATAAATTCAAAATTCCTTGGGTTTGGTTTATAGGAACCCACATCTTCAGCAGTAAAGATATAATCAAATTCAACTTCCAATCTTTTATTGGATTTGCTGAAACTTGAGTTATCCACATTGGAAAGAATAGCCAGTTGAAAATGCTCCTTTAGTATTTTCAGGGAACGTACCGAATCTCCAAAGACAGGCCAGGCCCCAACAGAATTTCCATAAACCACACTATCTTCAGCATTTATCGCTATACCCCATTCTGCTGCAATTTGCTTATAGACTTCTGCCAAAAGTTGAGAATATTTCATGGAGGGAAATTTCGCTTGAACCCTTGCCTCGTAAATTGCATGCGTTTCAAGAATTTTATCCTCCTCTGCAACCGATCCTAACTTATCGGTAAGAGGTTTCAGGTTTTCTACTATTCCAGCTTCCCAATCTATTAGGGTTCCATAACAATCGAAAGATAACACGGTATAATCAGTTAAATTCAAACTCATACTTTTCTCCAAAATGGTAATGAATTTCAGATTCGCTCAATTGTATATAGACTTCGTTCTATCTTACATTTGAATTCTGATCAAAACTGTAGAGTGTATAATCAAACATAATGACAAACCTAAAATTTGTTCGAAAACCTGTTTTATGGTACGGAAATTTCGTATAAACAAACAATTATTATCAGTCGCATGGTTTTCAATTTATGAATTGTAGCCAGTCGATCGTCTATATTTGAATTAAAGAGTAAACAATATTAGGATTAGGGTATAGCTTTGCATGTCAAGACCTCATAAGATTTTAGTTGTTGATGATGAACCTGACTTGGAACCCTTGGTCCTCCAGAGGATGCGGAGGGAAATCAGAAACAATACTTATGAATTTGCTTTCGCAGGGAATGGTATCGAAGCTCTGGATCAGCTTAATACCGATGAAGAAATTGATATTGTCCTTTCTGATATAAACATGCCCAAAATGGATGGGCTTACCCTTCTGGAACAAATCCCAAGTGTAAATCCCAATATCAGATCAGTCATTGTTTCAGCTTACGGGGATATGAAAAACATCCGGTTGGCCATGAATCGAGGCGCTTTTGACTTTGTAACCAAACCCATAGATTTTTCTGATTTGAAAACCACCATAGAAAGAACAGCCAGGCACCTTGAGCTGTGGAGGGACGCATTAGCAGCAAGAGATAAACTGACCTCAATCAGGAATGAGTTAAAGATTGCCGATAAAATGCAGCAATCGATTTTACCAAGGATTTTTCCCACTGGCTCTAATTTCAAACTTGCAGGAACGATGTTGCCAGCTAGAAACGTAGGTGGGGATTTTTTTGATATAATTAATTGTGGGGACGGGAAGTTCGGTATTGTAATTGCTGATGTTTCTGATAAAGGTGTTCCAGCAGCAATGTTTATGATGTCAAGTCGGACCTTGATGAAAGGTTCAGCTATAGGAAACAAGGACCCCGCGGAAGTACTGAATGAGGTTAACAGACTACTGATTGATGATAATGAATCAGGGATGTTTGTAACTGTCTTTTACTGTATTGTCGATCCTAATGCAGGTCGAATCACCTTTTCTAACGGGGGGCATAATCCTCCATTGGTGGTAAAACCGGATGGCAGTTCCATGTTCCTTTCCACAGAAAGTGGTGTTGCCTTGGGAATGTTTGGTGATATTGAATTTCAAACTCAGAATTATGTACTAAAGAGAAATGAACGGGTTGTGTTTTACACTGACGGTATTACTGAAGCCATGAATGACAGGGATGAATTGTTCGGTAATGACGGATTAAAGCAAGCGGCCAAAGACAATAGGGATTTAAATTTAGAGTATTTTAACCAGGCTATTGTTAATTCGGTTAGTGAATTTTCTGCAGGCGTTCCACAGACTGATGACATTACATGTATCTCTCTCCATTATGATGGGCCGGTTTAAAGACAGAGTTTTAGACTGGAATGGTAGGATTTAAGGAAAAAGTACAGGGATGGAATAAAGGGCATCCGAAGCGAATGCAGAAGCATCAAGTAAAACTGACTTTATTTAGCCTCTTGGCGATGGTGGGAGGGGTTTTTGGAGTACCTTTAAATTCCCAGGAAGATATGGGAATTGATGAAGCCCGAATCACCTTCGGTCAATCGGCAGCGTTTTCTGGACCGGCTGGTGAGTTGGGAAAGGCTATGAGACTTGGTATCCAGGCTGCGTTTGAGGAAGTGAATTCAAGTGGGGGAGTTCATGGAAGGGAAGTTCATTTGATCTATCTGGATGATGTTTACGAACCGGATAGAGCCGTATCCAACACTAGAGAGCTCATTGAGAATCAGGAAGTTTTTGCAATTATTGGTGAAGTAGGTACTCCCACCTCACGAGCCGTTGTTCCCATAAGTGAAGAAGCTGGAGTACCATTTATCGCACCATTTACCGGCGCAGGGTTTCTGAGAGACAGTGAAACTTATAGTACGGTCATAAATATACGTGCCTCCTATCAACAGGAAATAAATGAAATGATTGAGAGGTTAACCCAAGACCGGAGGATTTCCAGGATAGCGGTCCTATATCAGAACGATTCCTTTGGGCGGGTTGGATACAACGGTGCAATGAATGCCATGAAGATTTACGGCTTGGATTTGGTGGGTAGAAGTGTATATCCCAGAAATACCACTGCTGTAAAGACAGCACTCTACGACCTTCTCATCAAGGAGCCGGAAGCGATCATTGTCGTTGGAGCATACGACCCGGTGGCCACTGCTATCAAATGGGCACACAAGGTGGGTTTCAATCCGGTATTCATGACTATTTCGTTTGTTGGAAGCAACGCCTTGGCCTCTTCACTTGGTGAGAATGAATTCCCTGATGTATTCATGACCCAAGTTGTTCCAAATTTCCTGGCAACCGATTCTGAGGTGGCAATGGATTATCGTGATGCTATATCAACATTCCATCCGGGTGAAAGTTTTGGATTTGGATCATTTGAAGGCTATCTGGCAGCAAGGGTAACTATTGAAGCTTTGGAACGGTGTGGTCGTGACCTTGATAGGGAATGTTTTTTGAACCAATTCGATCAGTCAAATGAAATAACAGTGGGGGATATGGATTTTTATTTTGGGGAATTTGATAATCAAGGTTCCGATGAAGTGTTTTTAACCCAATTTGTACCTCAGGTTGGGTTTGTTCCCGTTCGATCTTTATTGGATAATCCCCAGGGTAATTAGCAATGCCTTCAGGATTGGCAAGAATCACAAACAAACTGTCTACCCAGTTGTATGCTGCGATTTTCGTTACCGTCCTGATTACCATAATTACAGTAATTGTTTCCTGGCAATCATTTGAACGTGTGGGTGAAACCCAACAAAGGGTGAACAACGTTAGCTTGCCTGAAATGGTATCAGCGTTTGGTCTGGCAAGGACTAATTCAGCCTTGGTAGCAGCCGCCCCCAGATTGACAACTGTACCCAATGAAATCGAATTGGCCAATGTATCAGCAGAAATTGATACCTATCGAAAGGAATTTGAAAATACCCTGAACGATCTTTTGAAAATTGAAGATAGCAGGGATTTCGAGGACGCGCTTACCCAGAGTGCCGAAGATTTAACTCACAATATTGAGGAAATTGAGTCACTTCGAAAGGAATATTTCCTTCTCCGAGACAAATCGGAAAGATTTAATATCTCGGTAAACCGCCTTGAGCAAACCATTCGAACAGATCTTCTCCCACTGATTGACAGTCAGTTTTTCTATGTCATGACCGGATATGAAAGTCTGGATAAGGGTGTTGATGAACTGGAAATCCACCGTTCTGAAAAGGAAATTAATTTATTTCGCCATTTGTCTGATCTTGAGAAGGAAGTAAATATTGCCATTCAACTTCTAGCTTCGACAGCAACCGTAAATGATGCAGCCTTGGTTGACGTATTACGTGATCAATTCGAATCTTCATATGACGGTATTCAAAGGAGCCTAATGGAAATTGACAGAGTCAGTGTGCTTGCGGACACACTCCCTTTATTCGAAGCGTTGAATCTCTATGGCATGGGAGAAGGCAATGGCTTTGATTTGCGCATAGAAGAAATAAATATCCAGTCAAGACAGGTTGAATTGCTTCAACAAAATCGAATTATTTCAACGGAGTTGGTTAATCAGGTTGAGGAAATAGTAAGCAATAGCAACATGCAGGCAAATGAAGCCATTGGGGAAGCAAATGCAACTGTATCAGCAGCTAACAGACTTCTTTTGATTCTGGTTTTTGCAAGTGTGATATTGGCTTTTCTGATAGCCTGGTTGTTTGTCGGTAAACACATTCTAAACCGCTTGGAAGAGTTATCAGTAAGAATGCGAACCATGGCCAAGGGAGACCTTGAACAGGAAGTTTTAGTCAGGGGAAAAGATGAAATTGCAGAAATGGCAAAAGCCTTGGAAGTATTCCGTAAAAACTCCCTAGAAGTCCAAAGGTTGAATTTGGTGGAGGAGTTGGCAGAGGAAGTTGTAAGCAAAAATCAGGAGTTGGAGAAAGTTCTTGATGAACTCAAACAAGCTCAAAATCAAATTGTAATGAGAGAAAAACTTGCGGCTTTGGGAGAATTGACTGCTGGAGTAGCCCATGAAATCAAAAACCCATTGAATTTCGTCAAGAATTTCTCGGAATCATCCCTCGAATTACTAGAGGAAATGGAAGATGCTACCGAAATTGAGGATAAGGACGAACTCATTGAGGAAATCAAGGACCTCGCAGCCATTCTAAAGGAGAACTTGCAGCGAATTCATGGTCACGGTACACGTGCCGACCGGATCGTTCATGATATGTTAAGTATGGGTAGAGGGGAAGCTCAGGCACAAAAAGTACCCATTAATCCTTTGGTTGATGAGCATGCCAAACTAGCCTACCACAGTTCACGTGCTACAACTGAGGGTTTTCGTTTGCATACTACAACCGAGTTTGATCCTACCGTTGGTGACGCTATTGTGGTACCGCAGGATCTGGGTAGGGTGGTTTTGAATATTGTTACGAATGCCTGTTATGCAACTCATGAGAAGCGCATTAAACTGGAGGAAAATGAAGGGAAGACCGATTATGAGCCGGAACTCAGGATAAAAACCAAACGTGAAGGTTCAACTATTGAAATTGCCATTCGGGACAATGGCAATGGTATACCCGATGACATTAAGGAAAAGATTTTCAATCCCTTCTTTACAACCAAACCAACTGATGAAGGAACAGGTCTCGGACTGGCAATGTCAAATGATATAATCAGGGAGCACGGTGGATCGCTGACCGTAACATCGGAGCAAGGGAAGTTCACGGAATTCACCATCAACATTCCCGAGGATGCAAGTGGTTTCTTCCTGGAAACAGATGACGAAAGTACCGAGCTAGACCAAGATTCTGACACCCCCTCAAGTTGAACTTTTGAATTGTGAATTACTTCCCGAAGGGTGAAAAAGAAAAGCAATGACCATGGAACGCATTAATCCTGAGTATAAAATTCTGGATGATATTTTTAGAACGTATCTTCTTTCAAATGTTAAACTGAAAAAATTGGCTACCGGTTTTGATTGGGCAGAAGGGCCGGTATGGATGGGCGATTCTGGTTTTCTACTGTTTTCAGATATACCGAATAACAAGGTTTATCGGTGGAGTAACGAAATTGGATTATCCATTTTTCTATCCCCCTCAAATTTTGCCAATGGGCATTATCGGGATCTCCTGGGGCGATTGATCTCCTGTGAGCATGGTTCCAGAAGTATAACACGGATGGAGCATGACGGAACGATCAATACACTTGCCAATGAATATAAAGGTAAAAATCTCAATTCTCCCAATGATGTAGTTGTCAAGTCGGATGGAACCATCTGGTTTACTGATCCCTATTACGGCATTATAACCAGTTATGAAGGTCATAAGGCTGAACCGGAATTACCGGGAAGTGTCTATTGTTATAATCCTTCCGATGATTCCCTGGAATGTGTAAGTACCGTTTTGGATTGCCCCAACGGATTGGCCTTCAGCCCTGAAGAAGATTTTCTCTATGTTTCTGAAACAGGGAAAAGGCATGATCCTCAGGCTAAAACGGGATTGTACAAGTTTGAGCTGCTTGAAGACCACAATATATCCAAAAGCTATGAATATCTGTCAATTGATGCAGGAGTACCTGATGGTTTTCGGCTTGATTCGGAAGGTAATATTTGGACGTCTGCAAGAGATGGCGTTCATTGTATTTCCCCGGAATTCAAACTTTTGGGCAAAATTTATATCCCTGAGGTCGTTTCAAATGTCTGTTTTGGAGGCAGGGCCAAACAAACCCTTTACATTACAGCTACTAATTCCATTTACTCAATTGCACTAAATCGAGAAGGTATTCAAACTCCTTGAGAAAAAGTAAATAGATTTTCTGCCCAATTTAAAAATTTAAAGGTTAATCAGAAACTAGCAATACTATTTGAGAATTATCGTAAAGTGGTTAAGGTGCTGACATCACATGGGACTAAAGGGAAAAGTTTTGGATCACAAATTTAACAAACAATTCCAAGAACAGCTTGATACCCTCAAGTCTGAAGGAAATTACCGGATCTTTGCCGAAATTGAAAGATATCGGGGGCATTTTCCAAGAGCAAGAAATCATACCCAGGATGGAACACGAGATGTGTCTGTTTGGTGCTCAAATGATTATTTGGGTATGGGACAAAATACGGAAGTTATACAGGCTATGTGCGACGCCGCTTGGGATAGTGGGGCAGGAGCTGGTGGGACAAGAAATATCTCGGGAACAACCCACTATCACGAGCTTCTGGAGCAGGAATTAGCAGATCTTCATAACAAGGAAGCGGCACTTCTATTTACCTCGGGATACGTTGCCAACTGGGCTTCCCTTTCAACACTTGGTTCCCGGTTGCCCAATGCTGTCATATTTTCTGATGAGAAGAACCATGCCTCCATGATTGAGGGAATAAGGCATTCCAGGGTAAAAAAAGAAATCTGGAAACGGAACCGTGTTGAGGATCTGGACAAAAAACTATCTGCCTATGACTCGTCGACAATGAAAGTGGTTGCCTTCGAATCCATACATTCCATGGATGGCGACATTGCACCGGTTGGTGAAGTTTGTGAAGTGGCAAGAAAACATGGAGCGCTGACTTATCTTGATGAAGTTCATGCAGTTGGAATATATGGACCCCGAGGTGGTGGTATAGCTGAACAGGTTGGTGTTATGGACCAGGTTTCCATTATTCAAGGAACTTTGGGTAAAGCATTCGGTCTTATAGGGGGGTATATTGCCGGTTCCAGGGAGAGTGTGGATTTTATCAGATCCTTTGCAAGTGGTTTTATTTTCACCACAGCACTTCCGCCTGCAATATTAGCCGGTGCACTTGTTTCGGTCAGGCATTTAAAGGAAAGTCAGATTGAGCGAACCCGCCAGGCAAACATGGTGAAGATGCTTCGATCAAGGCTTGATAAAGAGGGTGTTCCTCACATTGACAATCCTGGACATATTGTACCCGTCATGATTAAAGACCCGGATAAGTGTAAAATGATTGCAGATCTTCTTTTGGAGGATTTTGGCATTTATGTACAACCCATAAATTATCCGACAGTACCCAAAGGTACTGAAAGGTTGAGAATTACCCCTTCAGCACTTCATAGTGAAAAGGATATTGATTATTTGGTAAAAGCACTTTCGGTATTGTGGTCACAATGTGCACTGTCCCGTGCCGTTGCCTGAATTAATTAGTATTTCATCAACTCAAGTATACGATCCAGATCGAGATGGGCCTCGGCATGGGTGGCCATCTGGTCAAGTGTATTGTCAACCAGAAGGTTATAGTTGTAGTCAGAGAGGCCTTCCTTGATTGAAGCCAAGTAATTGGTACGAAATTTATTGTCGATAAACAACCCATGAAGATAGGTGCCCTGAACCCTGCCATCTGGTGATGTAGCCCCTTCACCAATCCACTCTTCCTCTAATTCTGTCAGGGCAAAGTAACGGTCACAATCTGGTCCGTAAGTACGCCCCTTGTGAATTTCATACGCTTGAAAGCGATTACCTCTCCATTTGGCTTGAGTAACCCCAACATTTTTCTCATCCTCCATTATTGTCGAAACGTCCAGCAAACCGAGGCCCGGGAGTGAACCAGGGTTACCTTCAATACCCTTTGGGTCATGAATTTGGGTACCAAGAATCTGATAACCTCCACATAATCCAAGTATCCTGCCTCCTCGACGGTAATATGATATGAGATCATGATCCCATCCTTGCTTACGGATGAATTCAATATCGCTTCTTGTAGACTTACTACCAGGTATTATGACCAGGTCGGCATGAACTGGCAGGGATGCGCCGGGTTTGACTGGTCTGACAACTATATCCGGGTGATTTTTCAGTGGGTCAAGATCATCGAAATTGGCAATCTTATCCAAGGCAAGATAGTAAACTACCAAGTTCCCTTTTTTACCGGGTTCTGATGTTGTCAGTGAAAGGGAATCTTCTGAAGGTAAATGGTTCGCAGTTTCTGTCCAGGGTAGTATTCCTAAACCGTCCCAACCAGTTTCTTTTTCAATATATCCGTATCCATCCTCAAATAACCCGGTTGTTCCCCTGAACTTGTTTATGATAAATCCTTTTATCATATCTCTATCTTCTCTGGAGAGGACATTTTCAGTTCCCACCAGCTGAGCTATAACACCTCCCCGATCAATATCACCTATCAGTACAACAGGGGTATTGGAATTTCTTGCAAACCCCATATTGGCTATATCGCCTTTTCGAAGGTTGATTTCAGCAGGGCTACCAGCCCCCTCAACAATGATCATATCATATATTTTGCCCAACTTTCGGAAACTATCCATAACAGGTTTCATCAGGGTAGGTTTGAGGTCCAGGTAATCTCTGGAATCTATGGTTGAATGTACTCTTCCCTGGACAATTATTTGGGACTTGCGATTTGATTCAGGCTTAAGCAAAACCGGGTTCATGTGAATCGTAGGATCAATTTTACATGCCAAAGCCTGCAGTGATTGGGCTCTCCCAATTTCCAAACCCTCCCTGGTTACCGACGAATTATTTGACATATTTTGGGGCTTGAAAGGAGCCACCTTGTATCCTCTGTTTCTATATGCTCGACAAAGGCTGGCTACAAGTAAGGATTTACCAACATTTGATCCTGTTCCCTGGATCATGATGGCGTTGTGAGACATGGTAAGAATCTGACTGATTAGGAGTTCAGAACTCTATTCCCTTCTGGGCCTTAACACCTGATCGAAAAGGGTGCTTGATCATTTCCATTTCGGTAACGAGATCAGCAATCTCGATCAGCTTTTCATTGGCATTTCTTCCAGTCAGGACTACATGTGTGTCTGCAGGTTTATTCTGGGATAGGAAGTCAACTACTTCCTCTATGGATAGATATCCGTATCGGATTGAAATGTTAATCTCATCCAGTAGAACCATTTTAATTTCAGGATTTTCAATCAACTGCTTCGATAGTTCCCAAGCACGTTGGGTCATCAGGATATCCCGCTCCTTATCCTGGGTTTCCCAGGTAAAGCCCTCACCCATGGTAAAAAATTTACACTGTTCCAAAAAATTTTCCTGGATCAAGTTTCTTTCACCTGTTGACATTCCTCCCTTGATATATTGTACAACTGCACATGGGATCCTATGAGCAATACATCTGAATATCATACCGAAGGCAGCAGATGACTTCCCCTTACCTTTGCCAGTGTGAACTATAACCAAGCCTTTCGCTTCGGTTTTGGTCGCCATGATCTTATCACGGACAACCTTCTTCTTGGCCATCTTTACTTTATGTCTTTCAAAATCCTCAGTGCTCATCGGTTTCCTCCTTAGCAGAGTATACGCTTAAAATGTCCAACAGTAAATTCCTTGTGGAATTCAATTTTGGTTTCCAGAGATTTCTTTCAATGGCCTCCAGAAACCTTTCGGCAATTTCCCTTAATGCATCAGGGTTGTTTTCTTCAATAAATTTTCTGGTTTCATCATCCTCAAGATAGGCGGTATAGGCAAGATCAAAATGATGTGACTTGGCAGCACCGGTAGTTGCTGCGAATGCAAAAAGATAATCAACGGTAGCCGCTATTTCAAAAGCGCCCTTATACCCATGCCTTTTTACACCTTCAATCCATTTTGGATTTACCGATCTTGAACGAACAACTCGTCCAATTTCTTCTTCAAGGGTTCGGATTACCGGTCTTTCCGGACGGGAGTGATCGTTATGAAAGACTGTTGGTTTGGTGCCCCTGATTTTTTCGATGGCTGCCGATATTCCACCTTCAAACTGATAATAATCATCGCTGTCCAGAACATCGTGTTCATAATTATCCTGGTTTTGTACAACCGTATCAATTTGACCCAATCTCAGGGAGAAGGTTTCCAGATCCTTTTTCCCATCTGCCTCGATTCCAAGAGGGAAACTTCCCCATTCCAGATAGGCCTGTCCCAAATCATCACGATTATTCCAGAGTTGTTCATCTATCAGGGATTGTAAGCCAGCTCCATAGGATCCTGGCATGGAGCCGAAAACACGAAAGCCGGCCCTGATTTCTCCTATATTATCAGTATCTCGCTTATAGCAGCTTGCTGCCGGGTTATAAAATTCTGGTTCATCCAGTTTCATGACCGCTCTTGCAGCTGTTGCCACGAGGTCAATTTGGGAAGGAAAGGCATCGCGGAAAAATCCCGAAACCCTTAGTGTTACATCAACCCTTGGTCTTCCCAGAATCGTATAGGGAAGGATTTCAAAACCGATCACCCGCCCACTGTTATCATCCCATTGGGGCGACACCCCCATCAATGCCAAGGCTTGAGCAATATCATCCCCACCTGTTCTCATATTTGATGTCCCCCAGGCAGTAAGAGCCATTTTTCTGGGCCAGTCTCCCTTTTCTTGGACGTATCTTTCAATCAGCAAATTGGCTGATTTCCACCCAAGGGTCCAAGCTGCTCGGGTTGGAATGGATCTACTGTCGACTGAATAAAAGTTTCGACCAGTCGGAAGAATATCAACCCTCCCTCTTGAAGGGGCGCCGGAGGGTCCGGGGCATAAAAATTCACCGTTCAGAGACCGTATTAATCCTTCGGTTTCCAGTTTCCCACAAGATTCCAGAAGGGGTCGGACCGTATTCTCGGCATAGGAAAGTACCTTTTGTGAATGTTCTCCGGGTTCTATATTCTCCTCAAGCATTTTCAGAAAGAACAGTTCAAGACGTTCGACTGTATCACCATTGGTACGCCATGGATCTAGGGAGAGTTTGACAAGTTGAGAAGGCTTTCTGCCTTGCCATTTTTCCGAAAGGTCACAATCCAGGGGATCAAATTCATCCGAGAAACCAAAATCTCTGACAAGGCTCCTAAGATAGGAGGAATCCTGATCATCACCCTTATGTCTGGGTACTCTTAGAAGAGAAGCGATTAAATCACGTTTCTGCAAACCTTGTGGTGACCTACCAAAAATATGCAACCCATCCCGGATCTGACGCTCTTTTAATTCACAAAGATATGCATCAAGTTTTTGCAATTTACTTGAAGTATCATCAGGAGATGTTATCCCAATATCATCTTCAAGGTTGCTTCTGGACATGGTTTCAAGAATTTGCCTTTCCAGAAACTTCGTCCTTTTTATATCTAGGCCCAATGCCTCGTAATATTCATCTACCAAAATTTCCAAGTCGCGGTAAACACCATAAGATTCAGCCCGTGTTAGAGGAGGAGTCAAATGATCAACAATTACTGCCTGTGCTCTTCTTTTTGCCTGGGTCCCTTCGCCTGGATCATTTATTATGAATGGGTAAAAATGGGGGGTGGGGCCAAGGGCAGCTTCAGAATAGCAGTTTTCTGACAAGGCTAGTGCCTTGCCTGGGAGCCATTCAAGATTCCCATGCTTGCCAAGGTGGATAATTGCATGAGCTCCAAATTCTTTTCGTATCCAGAAATAAAATGCAAAATAGTTATGCGGTGGAACAAGATCGGGGCTATGGTAGGTATCCTTGGGATCTATATTATATCCCCTTGCCGGCTGAATTCCCAAGACCACATTACCAAATTTGTGGAGAGGTAAAACAAATTCAGAGTCGACCATAAATGGGTCTTCTTCTATAGACCCCCACCGATCAAGTACTTCACCTTGTATCTTTGGTGATAATTGCTGCCAATAAAGGTTGTAATCAGGGGAAGATAATCGGGGTGATTTTTTATCCACAGTGATCTTGTTCAGATTATTAGTGGTTCCCTCCAAAAGTAAGTTCATAAGTTCTGCAGAAGTTCTGGGGTAGTTGGTTATCTCGTACCCTGCCTCATCTAGGTTGTCAAGGATAGTAGTAGCAGATTCGGGTGTGTCCAAACCAACGCCATTGGCTAAGCGACCATCCTTGTTGGGATAGTTGGCCAAAATTATTGCCAGCTTTTTATCATTGGAATTGATTTTACCGAGGTTAATCCAATTTCGGGTTAATTCTGAAACAAAATCCAGTCGATCGGAAGTTACTTGATGGAGATTGACAGAATATTGGGTGGATGGGTTTGTTGTGGATTGTGTCTTGAATGCTATAGCTCTGGTTAGGACCCTTCCATCAATTTCCGGGAGTGAGACAAACATAGCAATATCTCTGGGAGGTAGCCCAAAAGTATTTTTCTGCCAGGATGCTTTATCGGCAGACCCTAAGACCACCTGAAGTACAGGTTTGTTGATTTTATCCAGTACTGTAGGTTCCCAATCAGTCCCTTTGGATATGGTCCCCAGTGCAAATCCCGTTAAGTTGAGGACAATATCAGGTCGAGACTTGTGGAAAAGATCCTCACAAAAAGCTATCGATACCCTATCTTTAAGAGAAGATACAAAGATCGGGAGAGCATTTATCTTTCGTTCCTTTAGACCAGAAACCAATTTCTCAACTGGTTCGGTATTACCGTTAATATATAGAGCTCGATAAAATACTATTGCCGCAAGTGGCCAGTCAGGATACCAGATTTGCTTGAGATCCTCTATCCCCAAATAATCTGTGTGAGGATAGTAAATCCCGTTTTTTAACTCCGGTGAAGGTAAGGGCGGGATAGGATCATGGTATAGGAGGTGACGGCAGTATTTTAGGAAATTGTCAGCATTTTTCAAACCTCCTTCCAACAGATACCCAAAAAGATTCTCCCAATGGTTTTTCGATATGTTGGATAAGGACAATAATTCTGAATCAGGCTTGTCATCGCCAGGTAAAACAACAAATCGAGAGCCGGTATCCTTTAGCCGGATTGAAAATTGTTCCAAACAGTATTGCCAATAGGAAGCACCACCCAAGGCTCGGATAATAACCAGTTTCGATTTTGTAGCTGTTTTTTCCAGGTACAGATCAACAGAATAGGGATGGGTAAGCCAGGCAAGTTGACCTAATCGTATAAAATCGGGATTTTCCTTATATTTCCTGCTAGCTTGGGTTAGGATGGCAAGATCGGTATCTGCCGTTGAGAGGAATATCAGGTCTGCCGGAAGATGATCTGGGTCAACGGGTTCATTACCATCTGTTATCTGGCCGGAAGTGGTAGAAAGTAAATGCATTCAATCAAACGGTGACGCAACCCAGCTTTTTAAACAGTTCAACTTGATTAATTCCTGTTTCTCCTATTACCACCAATCTTGTTTCATTCGGTTCGTTCTCTTTGAGTTGGCGATCAAAATAACTGTCTATTCTGGGACCTACTGCCTGAATAACCATTCGCATGGGTGACCCCTCAACGGTGCCAAATCCCTTTACGCGCAATAGGTTATGCTCAATGATGACTGCTTGTAAGTTATTCTTGAAATCCTCCTGATTGGTAATTGGTGGTAATGTCAAGACAAGACTCTCAAAGTCGTTATGATCATGGTCTTCATCACCATCCTCGCCATGTGAATGGTGGATTTCGTGCCTAGTATCAATGTCCTGTTCGGAACCTATTCCCAATCCCAGAATGATCTTGGGGTCGACGCGGCCCATTTGGGATTTTATGGCTATGGTGCCATCCCTGGAAGCCTTGGTAATTTCAGTTAGCAGGTTTTCCACCTGATCCTTGGAAATCAAGTCTGTCTTGTTAACAACCACAAGATCGGCACAAACCAACTGGTCTTCAAAAAGTTCTGACAGGGGAGTTTCGTGACTTAGATTTTCATCCTCCAACCGTTGCTTTTCTACCGCTTCCCTGTCGGCGACAAATTGTCCTGATAATACCGCGGGTCCATCAACAACCACTATAACGCCGTCAACAGAAACCTTTGATCTAATTTCAGGCCAGTTGAATGCCCGGATCAAGGGTTGGGGTAGAGCAAGCCCGGAAGTTTCAATAATTATGTGGTCAGGTTGGGGGATACTATTAATCAACTGTTCCATTGCAGGTGTAAAATCCTCGGCAACCGTACAGCAGATACACCCGTTGGAAAGTTCAATAATTCCACTTTCATCACAATCCTTGATGCCACAATGATTTAGAATTTCCCCATCAATCCCCAGATCTCCGAATTCATTTATTATCAAAGCAATTTGCTTGCCTTCGGACTGTTCAAGCAAGTTACGAATCAGGGTGGTTTTCCCTGCACCAAGGAAACCGGTAATAATCGTGGTTGGAATTTTTGCCATTGGTGCCTTTCGAAAAATAGTGAAGTTAAATAATTCATTCAGTGAGGTTCAAATAAGTATTCACGATATTCAAATCTAGATTGGATGAGTTCCTCAACTGTTGTGTATGTGGAAAAAAAATTATCACTTTCAGATGGGCTAGGTCTTGCAACCATCAAGACATCCAAACCCAATTCAGCAGCAGCGTTCAGTTTAAGTTTACTGACTTTACCACCAGAGTTACGACACAATATGTGAGTAATTTTGTTTTTGATCAGTAAATCCATTTCACTCGCCAAAGTGATTGGAGGGTGATACTCCAACAAAACCCAATTTGGTGGGAGTTTAAAGGTGGGGTAATCCATTACCCTCAAATAAATTTTGGATTGGCTTAATTCAGTTTGCATTTCGTCAATTACTTTAACGATATTTTTTCCTCCGAGTGCCGCAAATATTCTTGAATGGTAAGGAATACACTCACAAGCCTGGCTTATGGTAGGAAATTCCTGCCAATTATCATTAGGACCTGCAACCCATTTTTGTCTTATTAAACGGATATATTCAGTACCGGTAATTCTGGCAGCGCCGAGGGCATTGGAATTGATTTTTTGGGAGAAAGGGTGGGTAGCATCAATGAGTAACTTTATGTTTTCAGCTCGTATATAATTGACCAAGCCCTTGGCACCACCGAAACCACCAGTTTTGACTGGTACCGGATAATCAGACTTGAGAGTTTCATGAAATAGGGACGCAACGACCTCCAAGTCACTGATTTCCTTTAATTTATGGCAGAGCTTACGAGCTTCTTCAGTTCCTGCCAAAATCAATACCTTCATTGAGTATCAAATCTTCCTATTTTGGTAAATGGGTTGAGACAATTATCTTCCCATCCCTGTTTACAATTATCACATCAACGTTAATGTCGGGGTGTTTTAATTTTTCCTGAACTACTCTTCTTGCCCTTAAAGCGATAGGTATGGCAATTCCTTCACCATAAATGTCCAAAACCTGATTGGCTGTGTTGGCATTCCTGATTGCGTTCAGGGTTTGTCGGGAAATTGTAGGATCAAATTCCGCAGCAACTTTCCTTATAAAATTGAAGTTAACCTGTGATCGTTTGGAGTGGAGATCAGTAGCTCCATTGGCAAGTTTGGACATTTTTCCAAAACCTCCCGCTACCGTCAAATTTTTAATGGGATTTTTGCGTAGGTATTTCAACAATCCACCAACGAAGTCTCCCATATCCAGCATGGCCCAATCCGGTAATTGAAAATGTCTTTGGGCTGTCATCTCAGAAACCGAACCCGTGGAGCCAACCACATGGGTTGCCCCGTTAGCTCTTGCTACGTCTATACCCATATGGATGGACGCAATCCAGGCTGAGCATGAGTATGGCCGGACAATTCCCGTAGTTCCCAAAATAGAGATACCTCCAATTATACCCAACCTGGGGTTCCATGTCTGGAGTGCGAGCTCCTCACCATTTTCGACAGATATTTCTACTACCACATTGGGTTCAACATTGTATTCACTGGCAAGGTGGTTGATTCCTTCGGTAATCATTTTTCTCGGTACTGGATTGATCGCGGGTTCACCTACACCAATAGGAAGTCCGGGTTTGGTGACCGTCCCAACTCCTTGCCCTGCCTGGAATTGAATTCCTTTGTTAGAGGGGTTAAACCAAACCTTTGATTTGATCAACGCCCCATGGGTTACATCAGGATCATCCCCTGCATCCTTAACTGTTCCGGCCATAGCCCAATTGGTGTTAATTTCCATTTTACACAGACTGAAAGTAGCAATCACACCCTTGGGAAGTTGTATGGGAATAGGATCCATCCAACGTCCAGTTATGAGTGCACAAAAAGCAGAGACAGCTGTAGCAGTTGCACAAGCTCCTGTCGTATATCCTGTTCTTAAGCTAGTTTTTTTCATTTAAAAGTGGGACAGAAAATAAATTATCAATCATACTCATTACATTAGTGTACATGATGGGATATCAATAAATCGTTGATCAAATTTGGAAATGTTACAAATTCTAATGTAAGTCTTATAGTATTCACATCAAAACACTTTTCTTGGTGCATGGATGTCTACATATTAGTGTAGGACCACACTGTTGAGGAACCCATAATGAAAACAACCTTGAAAGCAATTGGTAATTCAAAAGGTATCATCATACCTGATAATATTTTGAAAATATGCAAAATTGACAAGGAGGTCTTTTTGGAAATCAAGGGAGACAAAATCATGATTTCCAAGAAAGAAATAGCTGGAAAGGGTTGGGAAGAAGCCTTTGCTAATGTGGTACCGGATAAGCAGGAAATGTTGATTGATGATGATCTTGCCAATTGCTTTGATCATGAGGAGTGGTCATGGTAAATTACACAGGTAAATCCTTCTATCACCTGATTAAACGGACCCGTTACTCATAGCCATTATTGGTATTATGATAATCAGGACATTACAAAATTAAATCCAGAGCAAATTCCAAATTATGTATAATTTTCAGGACATAATTAAGAAATCAGGGATTGAGTTTCCTTCTTTTCCCAAGGGGTTGGTTTGGCTGGTAGGGGCTGGTCCCGGGGACCCTGGATTATTGACACTCCATGCTATCTATGCATTGCAACAAGCAGATGTTATTATCTACGATGCTCTGGTAAATCAAAATATTCTCGGCTTTTGCCGGTATGATGCAGAGAAGATATTTTCAGGAAAAAGGGGGGGAAAGCCTTCATTCAACCAAAAAGATATTTCGCTAAAGCTGGTTGAGTATTCCAAAATAGGCAAAAGAGTTGTTCGCCTTAAGGGTGGAGACCCGTTTATTTTTGCACGAGGTGGAGATGAAGCCCTATTTCTAGCCAGGGAGAACATTCCCATTAGAATAACCCCTGGCATAACAGCTGGTGTTGGAGCTATGGCTTATGCCGGGATACCGCTTACCTACCGGGAGACAAACCAAAGTATTACGTTTCTTACCGGCCATGATCAATTCGGAGAAACACCTAGTGCCATCAACTGGGAATTATGTGCCAAGGGGGCTCAGGTCTTGGTCATTTACATGGCCATGAAAAATCTTCCTCAAATTGTTGCTAAGCTTTTGGATTTCGGCAGGGATCCTAGTGAGCCCGTTGCAGTTGTATCCAACGCTACCCTCAAGGATCAAATTGTATTGGAAACCACATTGTCCAAGGTCGTAGAGGATGTTCAATGCAAAGGTTTGAAAGCACCGGCTATTATTTGCATTGGTAGTAATGTGTCTTTTCACAGAATCCTCAGCAAGGTTCTTAGTCCGAGCTTGGAAACCGGATTGAATCTGTTTGGCCATATCAGCGACAGGGAATCCTGGAAGATTCAGGAGGAGATTTCTGATTAAGGGAGTTATCGTCTCTGCTCCAACTTCCGGAGCTGGAAAAACCTTATTTACCTTGGGATTACTCCGAGCACTTCACAAGAGAAAACATACCGCTTATCCAGCAAAATCCGGACCTGATTACATTGATCCATTGTTTCATCGGGTGGCCTGTGGGAAACCGTCTATAAATCTTGATAGCTGGGCGATGAAACAAGGATTAATCAAATCTTTGGTGAATGTCCCTTACAAGGAACATTCTTCAGATTCAGAAGACTTTTTGCTTGTGGAGGGAGCCATGGGCATTCTTGATGGAGGAGGTAAGGGGGGTAAGGGCTGTGTTGCTGACCTGACAGAAATCCTTTCTCTACCTGTAATTCTGGTGGTTGATGCCAGTAAACAATTCCACTCGGTTGCCTTGACACCACTGGGATTGATGAAGGCCAGACCTGAGATCAATCTCTTGGGAGTTATCCTTAATAAAATTGGATCATCAAAACACCTATCAGGTGCCAAGGAAAGTTTGAAACGACATGATGTAAATTTATTGGGATGGATACCCAATAAATCCGCATTCAAAATTCCCGAACGTCATCTAGGATTGGTACTCCCATTGGAGAATAATGAGATAGAAGATTTTATTGAAACGATTAGTGAACAGATAGAACAAACAGTTCAGGTTGATACAATACTGAATGAGGCAACAGAAGTTAGCAATAATAGCGAAAAGGTACCTCCAATCGGAATTGAACCATTAGGTCAAAATATAGCAATAGCCCAGGATAAAGCCTTTACTTTCCTATACACTCATTTGATCAACTACTGGCAAGAAAAAGGGGCAAATATTCTTCCCTTTTCTCCTCTTGCCAATGAGGGACCAGATAACGAAGCGGATGCGGTTTTTCTACCAGGAGGATACCCCGAACTTCACTTGCCACAATTGGTTAGCAATACCCAATTTTTTGCAGGTATGAACAACGCCAAAGACAGGAATGCCCTGATCTACGGTGAATGTGGTGGATTTATGGTTCTTGGTGATGCAATTGAGGATTCTCAAGGAAAATCTCATCAGATGTTGGGCTTCCTTCACCACGTAACTTCCTTTTGCAAACCTACCTTGCATCTTGGTTACCGAAAATTTAAGGTACTCCCCAATCCCCACTTCACGGGCAGGTTTGTGGGGCATGAATTTCATTACTCCAATCTTGTGTCATCAAGTGGGAGTAGGAATCTGTTTCAGGTGGAGGATTCATTTGAGAATAAGCTGTCTGATGCAGGACTTATAGAAGGTAACGTGTTTGGTTCATATCATCATTTGATCTGCGCCGATCAGGAATGATTTGTCTGGGACGGTTTTTTATATCTCAGGATATGAGTATGATTTTTATCGTATAGGGCGCTTTCCTCTATGATCTTGGGGTTTAGAGAATTTCCAACGAAAATTAAAACTGTTCTAGTGAGCTTGGATGCTCGAATTTCATACCGTAAAGAGTTCAGGTCAGTGCGAATAATTTTCTGGTCCGGCCATCCAACTCTGTATGCAATGATGACAGGACAGTTTTCACCATAGTGGGGTATGAGTTTCCTTTGAATAGCAAGTGAATTTCTAACCGAGAGGTGGATAATCAAGGTGGCTTTGGAGGTTCCCAATATGGCCAAATCCTCCTCCTCGGGCATATCGGTCGATTTCATTGAGGTTCTGGTAAGAATAAGTGTTTGGGAAATTTTCGGGATCGTCAATTCTTGACCAAAAGCAGCTGCTGCAGCTGCAAAGGCAGGTACCCCTGGAACAATCTGATAAGGAATATCAAATTCTTTCAAACGCTCAATTTGTTCGGCAATGGCACCATAGATGGATGGGTCACCGGAATGAACTCTTGCAACATCCTTCCCTTCATGATGGGCCATTGTGATTATGTCCATTATTTCATCAAGATGAAGGGGGGCTGAATCAATCACCAGAGCGTTATCAGGAGCAGAGGCAATTACATCCTCAGGAACAAGTGAACCTGCATAGATACAGACCGGACTATGAGAAATAATCCTCTGGCCCTTTACGGTTATCAGGTCGGGGGCGCCGGGTCCTGCTCCTATAAAATAGACGGTCATTTTTTTACCCCTTATCAATCAAATTATTGGGTTGAAATTTCTTATCGTATCCCCGCGGAGTATAGACCCATTGACCTTCAATTCCATTCAATATTGAGTTGGTATGAAAGGTTTTAGACTGGCTGTTTCCAATTATCAAAACTGTTAGCATATCAACCTCAGTAGTATTGAAAGATGCGAGGTTTTTAAGAGCAAACCTTTCTCCATCCCTTCCTACGTTTCTTGCGATCAGAACTGGGGTGCTATCCGATCGGTATTGTCTAATGATCTGGAGGGCTTGATCCAGCAGGCTTCTTCTTTTGCTTGATGCCGGATTATAAAATGAAATAACGAAATCTCCCTGAGCTGCTCTAGTCACTCTAGAAAGAATGGTTTCATCATCAGTCAGCAGATTGGAAAGGGATATCGCACAAAAGTCATGACCAATCAAACCACCGCCCTTGGCTGATGCAGCCTGCATGGCAGTGATTCCTGGGAAGCACTGAACAAGTGCTCTTTTCGCCTTTGGTGATACCCCGCCCTTGGCTTCAGGTAAATCCAGCAGTTCCATGACGAGAGAGTTCATGGCAAAGATATTGCTGTCGCCGGAACAAACGAGGACAACCTGTTTTCCTGATCCAGCTGCTTCAAGGGCAAACCGACACCTTTTTTCCTCTTCACCAAGCTCAAAGGCAACAATTTCCCTGTTCTTTGGTAAAGGATCCAGGAGGGATAGGTATCCCTTATATCCCACTATCACACTTGCTTCTGATAGAACACCGGTTACTTCCGGTGTTCGAGAAGTGATATTACCTGGTCCGATACCAACGACTGAGAGTTGACCACGTGGAGTTCCAGTATTTGTAGATATACTCCCCAGTTGAGCCAAAGCCATTGTTGCAGTGGTGGATTTTATTTTCTCAATTACCAATCTTCCATCCTGTCCTGCTCTAGTCAAGCAAGCACCTTCACATACCCCATGACACCCAACTTCCCGAAAAACCTCCTCAGAAGGGTTTTTCAATTTTGAGTATTGATTTTCAAGCGTGTCCGGTGAAAAAAACCTGGCGGGCACTCCAAGGTTTTCAGCCAATTGGTGAATAGCTGGTTCATCGGATTTGAGGTCAATGGAGTAAACTCCTTCAACACTTCCGGGGCTTATCCCATATTCAGAAAGGGATTTGTTTACAAAACCGATTAAATCTTCAGGAGAACAGTTTCTGATACAACCAACTCCCAATGCATATTCTTTTCTTTGATAAACCAGAGAAGGCAAACCCTGTGCTTTTATTACTATCCGGTTGCTATCGGTTGTTTCTCTGATCAGTATATTATCTTGAGTACCTAAGGGGGCTATCCAATCAGCTTGACCAAGGATTTCAACCTTATCTCCACGTAAAATTCTTGCAGTAATTCCCTTGACATCAACGGGATTTGCTAGAGTCCAATCATCCGGCGGTTCACTTAGTGATAACCCAAGGGTTACATAGCTCCCAGTCGTGAAAGCGGGTCTGGAGTTTAGATGTTTCCCTATTTTAACTGCCAATTTATTGGCATTATAATGTCCACCAAGGAGTGGAATGACGAATTGCCCATCTTCAGAAACAGCAATAACTGGGGGTTCACTTTGTTTACTTCTGATTAAAGGGCTTAAGGTTCTAATTAATATACCTGTTGAACATACGCCTATGATGGGAATGCCCCCAATGAAGGCTTCCCCTATTTTAGCAGTAATTTTCCTGCTGGGGACATTGGTTGGGGAAACCAACTCACATCCCAGCAGATCTGCAATCTTTTGTCCAATGAGTTGGCCACCATTGGTAAACGTAAAGATTTTAGGTGTTATGGATGACATATTCATCTTTGCTGGGTACAAGTATCATAGAAAAGTAAGGGGCAATTTCCGGTGCTTTCGATAAGGGGAATACCTTTTGGTTTGGAAGAGTGGCGTGGGATACGTAAACAGCCCTGCCACCCATCCCTTTTCGGTCCAGAAGTCCTTTAATCCTGTTCAGATGTTTGCCGACTTTCATAATGGCAAATGCCCCTTCTTTCTCAAGTTGTTTCAGGAATTCCTCATCATTCATTCCCCCTGGAATTACCGAAAGTGATTCCAAACGTGAACATAGCGGTCTTTGGGAGACGGCAGAGCAGGCATTGAGGGAAGAAATTCCGGGAATGATTTCAATGGGAAATTTACCTGCAAACCTTGAAAATAGGTACATGAAAGATCCATAGAAAAACGGATCTCCTTGGCATAGGATTATAACATCTTCACCCTTTTTCAGGTGGGCGGATATTTCATCAGAGGCGGTATTGTAAATGAGTTGGCTTGGAAACCGACTTTCAACCATCGGGATTTTGATGGGTATTTCAAGTACATTTTCTGAAAAATAATCCTTCACGATACTGCGTGCATAACTTTCCTCTGTTTCAGTTGAAGGATAAGCAATAATCTTCCCAGCCTTGATTGCTTTCAGAGCCTTAAGGGTAATCAGTTCGGGATCTCCTGGGCCTACACCAATCCCAATTATTTTTCCTGTCACCTTTGTACTTTCCATTGCGTAACCGGTAATAATTGATCCCAGGTCGTAAGCTTCCCAATAGTTCTGCTTCTGGAAATAGCAATTCTGGTTAGTTCGCCACCAAATTTCTTCTGTAAATCAACTAGGACGGCTTCCGACTCCAGTGTTACAGTATTAGCCACTAAACATCCGTAGGGTTTAAGCCTTTTCAGTATTTGTTCTACCAGACCCACGGTCAACCCTCCACCGATGAATACAGAATCAGGGTCTGGCAAAGAGTTGATATTATCTTGGGATAAACCACAAATGGTTGAAAATCGAGGAGTCCCCAATTGCAGGGCATTATTTTTTGCCGTTTTGCACCGCTTGAGATTTTTTTCCACACCAAAAACCTTGCCGTTGAAGGACAATTGCAACCATTCAATCCCCACTGATCCACTGCCACAGCCAAGGTCCCAAAGAATTTTGTTCTTACCCGGATTTAATGAGCTTACCGTTAGCGATCTTACCTCCTTCTTGGTAAAGTTCCCATCTGAAATAAAAGCATTGTCAGGTAATCCGGGTGGTTGTGGATGGATTGCATCCTTTCCAGAAGGGATACATTCAATACAAAGGGTATGAAACTCGGGTATGGTATTTTTATTTGCAGTCTGTTCCCAGGTATCTGCTTCACCTTGAATTTTTGATTCCTGCGGACCACCCATTTCTCCCAGAACGGTCATTTTACTCAAACCATATCCCTTTTCCACAAGGAGGTTCGCTATTATGGTGGGACTTTGTGCATTTGCAGTCAGGACAACAAGTTTGTTATTTGGTGAAAACCATGGGATGATTTGTTCCACAGGTCTGCCATGAACAGTTAACTTGTCAACATCGGGGATACTCCAACCCATCCGGGAACAGGCCAATTGAAAAGCAGACAGTTGTGGATAAAATCTGATTTCCTCATTCGGCCATTCTCTTGCCAATAAAGCTCCTGCAGAGTACCAAAGAGGATCTCCTGTAACCAGGATTGCTACATTTTTGTTTCTATATTCCCCTATCTTACCGACCATGGTAGAAAAGGGGGATGGCCATTTTATCCTCCTGGCCTTGAAACCACTGGTAAGTTTATGGTGTCTTTCACCACCGATTATGATTTCTGAACGTTTCAAAATCTCTAACGCTTCCGGATTGAGACTGTTTAAACCCGATTCTCCAACTCCAATGACGTGAAGCCATGGCATTAAATTTTTTACAAAATTAGCCATCGAAAGTTAGCAATTTTGTTGCTTCAAAATGAGTGCCATGGCATTAATGATTGAGGCAGCCATGGCCGAACCACCCCTCCTGCCGGAAATTGTAATATACTCAATCCCTAACTCAGAATTGATTAATTCAGATTTACTTTCCTGAGCACCTACAAAACCAACTGGAACACCAATAACCAAAGCGGGTTTGATTTTGCGGGAATGAACCAGTTCCAGCAATCGAAAGAGAGCTGTTGGAGCGTTTCCAATAACTGCCAAAGACCCATCACATAAAGGGAACCACTGATCAATTGAAGCCGCTGATCTGGTTGTTTTGGGAGATGTTTTCTGTTCCGATTGAACTTTGTTCAAGGTGACAATAATCTCGTTATTCGTTGGCAAATTTTTTCGGATTATTCCGTTGGAAGTCATAAAACTGTCACAGAAAATTGGTTTCCCCGCTGCAAGTGCATCAAGTCCAGAATTCAGAAAATTAGACGAATAGTGAATATCCTTGGCGATATCAATCATTCCACAGGAGTGGATTATACGAACAACAACTTCTCTGATTCCCTTGGGATAGGTTTCAATATCAATTTCATTTCGGATGATTTCGAAACTCTTCCGATAGATCTGCTCGGGGTCTTTTTCGTAGCTAAACATCAATCCTTGAGGTATTTTCTGACACTTTCGGGTCCCAACGGGTGTTGGCTATGAGGGTAAGGATGGTGATGATGATCATGATGATGGTCGTGATGATGGTCGTGATGGTGGTGATTGCTATCATGATTGTGGAAATGTTGCAACCGACAAGCGCCTGTGCAAAAATCTTCACAGAGTTGACAATTTTGGACGTTGGATCCCGGGGCAGAGGCACCTTGTCCTTCAACATGGTGGTGGTGACTTTCCTGTTTCATCCCAACCTCATCCTCAAATCCCAAAACCTTGGTACGGTATTTGCACAGTGAGCAGTTCATTGCCGTATTACCACCGAGGACATCTTTTGCCCTATCAGCAAACACTTCCAGAACCAAAGGGTTGTCATTAAGATAAGGTGCTTTGAGGAACTGTATATCAGGATTCCTTTGTGCAACAAGATCGGTAAAACCATAAATCCGATCAATCAATATGCCACCAAACAGGAAATAAGGAAAAACAACCACTTTCCGATACCCCAACTTGGTAACATGATCCAGGCAAGGTTCAACCAAAGGGAAGGTTACTCCTGAATAACCTACTTCACACCAGCCAAAGCCTAAACCTTCCTGCAGTAATCGGGCAACTTTTGAAACATTAGAGTTGGCATCTGGGTCAGAGGCCCCTCTGCCAATAACGACCAGACAGGTTTCGGATAAGGGTATGGAATTGCTTTCATTGTCCTTTTCCAATGCTTCCCGGATTCTTTGGGCAGAGGCATCCAAAAGTTTGGGATCAATTCCCAATTCCCTACCAAATTGAATTGGTATGGAATGTTCCTGGGAATAACTGTTTAGCACGGAAGGAAGGTCATTCTTTACATGCATGGCAGCAAACAGCATTCCTGGGATGGCAAGTATTCTTGTGCATCCCTTTTCCCGTAACTTATCCAACCCACTCCTTATGACCGGGTTGGCAAACTCCAGATAGCCATATTCCAATTCCCAATCCTCGGGAAGATATTTGGGGATTTGTCTTGCTGCAGTGGCAAACTCTTCCACGGCTTCATCTGAACGGGATCCATGCCCGCAAATCATTACTCCAATCTTATCCAAAATCCGACTCCATTATTCAATCAGAAGAATTAAAACAAAAACAAATATTTTGCTACCTGCCGTAAGCAGGTTGATATGTTACCTCAGTTCCGGGAAAACTATTGTTATAAAACTTGTTAAGCATGTCGAGGTTTACAATAAAGAGGCCTCACCTAACAAAAAAAGATTGTAAAAATATTTATTTTTTAAATTAATCTTTCCTAGAAGAAATTGTAATTTTTAACTTCCAATAATTTTTACGATTTCAAAGCTGCTAGGGAGAAAAAACAAAATGCTGGAAACAGATTTTTCTCAACATGAGATAAACCAGGCTGAAGACAACCATTGGGAGGAAAGAGTAGATCTTGCTGCTGCTTTCCGATGGTCAGTAAAAATGAATTTTCATGAGGCAGTAGCCAATCATTTTTCCCTTGCTGTTAATGAGGAGGGGACTAAGTTTCTGATCAATCCCAACCAAGTCCATTTTTCTAATATCAGGGCTTCAAATCTATTGCTTGTTGACGTTAATGATCCGGAAACCATGAATAGACCGGATTGTCCCGATCCAACTGCCTGGGGCTTACATGGTGCACTTCATAGGTTATGTCCTCATGCACGTTGTGCTATCCATCTACATCCAATTTATTCTACAGTCCTTGCCAGTCTTGAGGATAGTACGCTACCGCCAGTAGACCAGAATGCCGCAATGTTTTTCAACAGAGTTGTAATCGATGAAGATTATGGCGGTTTGGCTTTTGAGGAAGAAGGGAACAGATGCGCTACCCTGTTTTCGGATCCCAAAAAACAGGTTATGGTCATGGGTAACCACGGATTATTGGTTATCGGGCAGACAGTTGCTGATACTTTTGATCGTGTCTATCTTTTTGAAAGAGCCGCAGGAAATTACATCAGAGCCTTACAAACTGGTAAACCCTTAAGGGTAATGTCTGACAGGATAGCCGAAAAAGTTGCCTCGGAGGTTGAAAACTATCCAGGATTGGGACTGAAGCATTTTGAAGAGATAAAAATTATCCTTGATAGAGAGGAACCCGATTACGCAACTTAAATCCTAAAGGAAGTTTTAAATGACTGAGAGATCGATCACTAACTCCTCCAATAGCAAGGACTGGAATCACCAACCTGCCTTGCCCATACAAAGCAATCCTCTTTTCAACTGGCCACCAAGCCCTCGACTGATATTCAGTTGGTTTGCCAAAAACTGGTTTGCATTTAGCCAGATAGCCATTCAAATCATAATAGCTATTTTCGTCTATATTTTTATTCATCCCTCAATTGATGAAATGGTCGTTTTACAGTTTGGTTGGATTTTCAATGTCTGGTTAACCAACATCATTATAATGTCCGTGTTTGCCGGTTCCCTGCATTTTTATCTGTACACACTTAGAAATCAGGGTAACAAGTTAAAATTTGATCCACGGGATTTGGCCAAAGATAACGGTATATTTACCTTCCGAAGCCAAGTACATGATAACATGTTCTGGACTTTGGTGAGTGGGGTTTCCATCTGGACCTTTTATCAATGTCTGGTTTACTATGCAGCGGCGAATGGACTAGCCTCAGTATTTGATTTTTCGAGTGGTGTATGGGGCTCTCTACTACCATTAATCTGGTTCATCCTGTTGTTTTTTCTGATTCCCATTTGGTCTTCCTTTCATTTTTACTGGATTCACCGGTTTCTGCATTGGCCACCCCTTTATAAAATTGCCCATTCGCTTCATCATCGGAATGTAAATGTTGGTCCCTGGTCTGGTATTTCGATGCACCCGATTGAACATTCACTTTTTTTTACGAATTTCCTGATTCATTTTATAGTACCTTCTCACCCAATCCACATTTTGTTCCATGCCTACTACCAGACAATAGGTGCGGTAGCTAATCATTCTGGATTTGAGAGTTTGGTCTACAAAGACAAAAAACAAATCCAGTTAGCAGATTTTTTCCACCAACTTCATCATCGGTACTTTGAATGTAATTATGGTACTTTAGAGATGCCATGGGACAAGTGGTTTGGTTCCTTTCACGATGGTAGCGAAGAGGCTACGATTGAGACTAGGCAAAGGAAAAGGAGAATGTACCAAGCCTAAATCAGCTGTTTGCTAAATGTTATTTGGTGAAAATGGCTAAACATCGAGGGTGAAATAGATATTTTGAGTGCAGAGCTCTTGCTATTCGACTCAGATGTTGTTTCAAACTGTTGTAGTGATTTTGTTTAAACCGCTTGGTGCATCGGGATTTTCGCCGAGATCGCAGGCCAGTTTTTCCACAAATTTGTAAAAAGCAATGGCTTCAAGAATCGGGTCGAAAACGAAATGATGGGATAACAGTTTTTTATGTTTATTCTTTGGTATTTGGGTATCCGAAAAGAAAATACGAGCACCTCGTTTTTCCAGGGCATTTATTGCTTTTTTTATTGAATCTTCAGCATTTCCTTGTGTACAAAAGAACAAAGCTGCAAAGCCCTCATTTACGATGCTAATCGGGCCATGATGTATTTCTGCTGATGAGTAGGCTTCAGCATGTAACCTGCATGTTTCCTTGAATTTGAGAGAGGCTTCAGAGGCAATTGCAAGGCCAGGTCCTCGACTCACACAATACAAAGATCCAGATCTGACGAGTGGTAAAGCCATTTCAGACCAATCAGATTCCAGAGCCTGTGCAGCAAGATCAGGTAGGGCATCAAAAGCAGCATGAAGTTCGTAATCATCAGTATAACCTGCCACGATCGCAACAGATGCAAAGAGCATTCCGATGAATGATTTGGTAGCGGCCACAGCACATTCAGGACCTGCGAGTACTGGAAGTACCTTGTCGGCGTTGTAGGCTAGCGGGCTACTTGTGGTATTCAAAATGGCGATTGTTTTTGCACCACCAGCCTTGAAAACATCCTGTAGCAAAGTGAGGTCGGGGCTCTGACCGGATTGTGAAAAGGTGATCGAAGCAAAACCACCCAGCTGTAGTTCCGAACGATATATTGAAGCAACCGAGGGCCCGATTGAGGCAACAGGTATGCCTGTCCGGGTTTCCATCAGATATTTGAAATGGGTAGCTGCGTGATCAGATGTTCCGCGTGCACATGTAACAATCCCCCGAATACCATTGTCCCTAAGTTCCCGACCGACTTTGATATAGTCTTCAACTTGATCAATCTGCCTGGAAAGCATCCCAGGTATTTCAGATATCTCTGATGCCATCAATGAAGATTGATGGTCAGTCATTTGGCTAGCCCAGTGATCATCGAAACGATTTCATTTCTGCTAGTTACCGATGTTTTTCTAATGTTTATCTGCTCTCCGCACCGTAACACACAGATCCGATCTGAAAGTCTAAATACTTGATCCAGGCTGTGGCTAATCAACAATATGGCCAGATTGAGATCTTTAAGCGATTTCATCAAGGCTTCAACCTTGGCAGTTTCTGCAACACCAAGTGCTGCGGTTGGTTCATCCAAGAGGATCAGTTTACGTGCCCAATGAGTTGCCCGAGCGATTGCAATGCCCTGTCGTTGACCGCCACTGAGATCTCGAATCTTGGAACGTACAGAAGGGATACGGATATCAAGATCTTCAACCAGCGACTGACACTCTTTCTGCATTCGTACTTTATCAAGCAATCCAAATGGTCGCTTTGTCAATTCCCGGCCAAGAAACATGTTCATGTATACTTCCTGCTCATTGGCCAGAGCAAGATCCTGATATACGACTTCAATACCCCGACCTCTTGCCGAACTGGCATCGGTAAATGCAACAGATTCACCATCTAGATGAATTTCACCTGCCGTGGGACGATGCACTCCCGAGATCAGCTTGACAAGTGTAGACTTTCCTGCACCGTTGTCACCAACCAAGGCAACGATTTCACCTGAATAGAGGTCCAAAGAAAAATCTTGAACCGCCGTAACTCCACCAAACACTTTGTGGATATTAGAAAGTTCAAGAACCGGCTTCATGATTTTACCCAATCCACCGGATCACCAAAGCCATTTTCGATAGATGTAACATGTGGTTCACCTGCTTTTATACCTGATACTCCAGCCACCAATGCCCTGGTTACAAATGCCTGACCACGAAATCCAAAAACAACTGAGTCACCAATGCATGGCTTTTGAGAACCTGAAGCCTCAATCATGCCATAATAGTCGATTGCAGAGGGTTCAGGAATATCAACATTCCTGAGCGCTTTGTGGCTATGGGTTGGTTCTGAAGCGACAACCGCTTGGACTTGATAGTCTGGAAAGACGGGGTCTATGTAGAGCCCACCACCGAAACAATAGGCCTTGTCTCCATGAATGTGAGAAACTTCTGTCAGGTAAAGGACAGCAGGATCTTCAGGTAAATCTTCAACGGCATGAAGTGGTGTTGTACCATGCAAACCATTGCCAGGTTCAACTTGTGTGGTGCCAGATTCAGCAAGAGATGCAAGTACAATTGAGGATGTTGTACCCGGAGCATTGATTTCGATATCGTTGCGTCCGGCACTTACAAGAGCTTCTGCTGCACGGTTTAGTGTTGTCAAATTTGGAGTCGGATGGATCTTTCGGGTCTTATGATCGTAAAGTAACGCTGGAAATGTTGTGATTCCAGCAAATCGCGCACCGTCCAATGAATCTAAGAAATCAGCTACCCTGACTATGTCATTTGCATTGAAGCCACCTTCATGCCCGTGGTAAAAAATATCTCCTTCAGTCTGTATTCTGGCCATCAGATTTTGTTCCCTGCCACATTGTGTAGAAGCATAAGCTGCCTCACGAGCTTTTTCATGTGAAAATACAGTCCAATAATCTGGTTTAAGCTGTCGGGCAGCATAACTTGTTTCACTTTTGGGTATCTGCACCAAATGACCGAGATGACCAGTTTTCAAACCACTGCGATCACAGGCGATTGCGCAGGCCATATCGACAGCAACTGAACGCTTGATCCCGCCACGCATCACAGCATGACAAAAGCCTGAGTGACGACCAACCTGTTTTGTCATTGCGAAGGTTTTCAGATTGTATTTTGATGCTTCCCCCTGAAAAATGCAAGCATTGTGTTCAATGGCATCAAGGTCAAGAACATAGGTATTGGCAGGAATTTTGCCATCTTGATGGAGGGTAATTACCGTCTCAACAAAAACTGGATTGCGGCGAAGGAGTGTCTTGAGAAACATGGGATTTACCTCTCCTAAAGATTTGTTTTGCGTAACGAGATAGCAACTGCAATAAGGATAATCAGCCCACGAACTATCATCTGATCTGAAACCTTCAGACCCATAAGGATCAATCCATTATTCAACATTCCCATGAGCAAAGATCCTAGCAATGCACCGATGACTGAGCCTTTACCACCATTTAGCGCTGTACCACCTACTATAACAGCGGCAATGACCGTCATCAGATCACTTTCTCCCAAGGTATATTTTGCTGCCTGCAGACGACCGGCATAGAGAAGTCCAGCCAAACCGGCTGTAGCACCACAAAGGGTCAGCACATAGAGACGAATGCGTGCAACTTTTATACCCGAAACCTGTGCAGCATGAGAATTATCACCTACGGCCAGAACGTGTGCACCGAAACGTGTATTTCGATAGACTACATGGCCAATGACGACAGCAATAACAGTCCAAATCACGAGTGACGGAATCATAAAGAGTTTTCCCGACCCAAAGATCCCTGTAAAGGATTCATTGAGAACCGGGATTGAACGTAGATCCGTCATCGACCGTGCGATACCCGCAAACAGGCCCATCGTTGCAAGTGTTACCAGAAAGGAGGGCAGTCTCAAATATGCAACTAAAGCACCATTGAACGCACCAATGCAAATTCCAGCTCCAAGGCCAGTTAGAATACCCACGATCATGGGATAATGTTGCATTGTCACGGCAGCGGAAAGTGCCGATACAGCAACTATGGATCCAAAACTGAGATCAATCTCCCCAGCGGAAAGGGCAAAAACCAGGCCAATTGCCATTATTGTTGCCGGGGCGGTCTGTAGAACAATATTGGTCAGATTTCTTGAGGTTAGAAACCCATCATCGTGAAGTGTTGCCGCAAAGAACAGAAAGATACCAAGGAACCCGAAATAAATAATACTTCGCTGCCAATCAAGTTGCTTCAATCGTGACAGTGTCAGTAACATTGATCTCTGTCTTTTCGGTCTGAATGCGAACCGCCACAGCGATCCGCATTATTTTAGTGATACTCAGTTCGAGGAACTTAAGCTTTCAGGTGGGTCAATATTAAGGGATTGTTTCCAGCCTGCAACAACATTGTCAGCCGTCACGGTAATCGCCGGAGCAACAATGAATGGGGGAACATCCTCACCCAGAAGATCAAGGACAGCGGATGCGGCCATGGCCCGGCCAAGTTCGTAAACTTCATCAGCGACAATTGCAACGACATTGCCACCACGAACCATATCCAGTGCAATCGGTTCAGATAAATCAAGTGTGACAATTTTAGTATTGGTATTGCCATTGGCACGAAGCACTGCCAGCACACCTTCAGCAGGTCCAGCCCAGGTTACATATACTCCACCGAGATCTGGATTTTTGAGAAGCATGGCATTAGCGATTTCTTCTGCCCGTGCTGGATCACTAATTCCCTGCTCTGCTACGATCGAAATATTAGGATAGTCGTTTTCGATTGTTGTCTTGAATGCGTTGTCACGTTGGTTTGTCACGTAATATGTTGCATCATGATAAATCCAGCCAACAGTTCCCTTGCCTCCCATGGCATCTGCCAGTGCATCTGCTGCTTGCTTGCCCATTTGAAACAGATCATCAGTTACAATTGCTGCATAATCTTGAGGGTGGATGTAACCAGCAGGTAAATTCGAGAGGAAGGTCAGTGCAACACCGGTGTCTTTAGCTTCTTCAAATGCCGCTGCTGACGTAACTGGATCAAGCGGCAACGAAAGGATAATGCTTGGTTCCTTGGCAAGAGCGGTTTCGATATCACTACGCTGCTTGGCTGCATCGAATCCGGCACTTGTTATTGCAACTACTTCAATTCCAAGCCGTGCAAACTCATCACTGGCACCTGCGGTTACAGCATTTACAAAATCAGACTGATCATGCCACAGGAGAGCAGCAGAGTAACCTGCTGCTGATACGGTAGCAATCTTCTCGTCAGGAACGACAATTGTGGATGATGGGGTTGCTGACTCTCCACCTGGTCCGATGGTCTGAGCAGTACCAATGCCAGCAATCGCGCAGGATAAGAAAAGAACAGTCAAAAACTTCATGAAATTATTCATCATTTTCTCCTTTTGTTAGAGGGTGAGAGGATTTCTTGAGACCGCAGAAATCAGCTGCAAAAAGAGCATACGCCCTTACGGCAGAAAGATATTCCTTGATCTCAATTCGCTCCTCATAGGTATGGGCAAAAGCAATATTGCCTGGTGCGCAATAGACTGCCGGGCAACCAATTACATTTGTAAAAAACGGCATTTCCGACCAGTATGGTGCACCCCCAATGTGCCCCATATCTGGACAGATTTCTCTGATACAGTTCCTGAGTTTTATGACATGAGGAAGTTCCCTGTCGATCTCGACAGGGGAACCACCTTTAGTATGATCCCGTCCGGCTGGATATGAAATGGCAATTGAAATTCCAGCGGTCAGTGTAGTTGTTGATAGGGACTTTTCAAATTCTGCTACAGCCTCATCAATATCTTCACCAGGGCGGAGTTTGCGAATTAGGGATAATTTGCATTGACCGGGAACGGCAATGTAACCACCACCTTTGATGCTTGTAACAAGAATTGACGAGTGCCCAACCAGATCATGTGCCGGACCTGAACCAATAATGTCATCATGTTCCCAGATTCGAGACAAAATTTCATGAGTGGCTTTGACAGCATCAACACCGTGCTCAGGCTGTTTTACCGGTAATAGTTATTTCAGCAATGAAGAAACCAATTTGGGCGGTATAGATTGCGAGATTTGTGGGTTCAACATAGATTGTGAATTCGGGTTTATCAATTTCACCCGTTTTTACTCGTGCGGCAAGATCCTTTGCACCAGCACTTACACCTGTTCCAGTTTCACCACTTTCTTCATCGCCAACTACGGCAACCGAAAGCTTACCTTTAAGCTCATAGCCGGACTTCTTCAATAGCCTCAGCGCAGCAATAGCAGCGCAGATTCCCCCCTTCAAATCTGTTGATCCTCGGCCCCAGATAAAACCATCTTTCTCTATTGCAGCAAAAGCATCAGCACGAGGGTCATCCTGCCAATGCTCAGACCAACCCTGAGTGTGGACCACATCTGAATGACCCACGAACATGAGACTGGAATCAGTATTCGTTCCCCGTGTACTGCCCCATATATTTTCACGCCCCCTTTTAAATTCACTGCGATGTGTATCAAGGTCCAAAGTTTTCAAATGCGACTCTATAAACCGGGCAAATGGTGTTTCATTGCCTGTAATGCTGTTAAATGAAATTGCATCCTTGAGGAGTGCAATGTCCGCAGCATCATCCTGATAAGCATTAAGCCTCGCATTGATCTCAGTCAAGTTCACGATGCCAACGCTATGAAGTTCTCAATTGCAGGAGGGGGCACGGATATTTTTGGGCCTTCTTGACCTTCAGCGAAGACTGAAATATGAAGGTGTGACAAGGCAACTGAAGCACCACCAGCTAAGGCAGCATAGTCTCCGAGTTGGGTTTTTCTAATTTCAATTTTTCGTGGATAGCAGCGATTTACCAGCTCAACGATACGCTCAAACAGTTCATCACGAGAACCTATTGATCCCCCAATTACAACGACCTTTGGATCAACAACCGAAACAATAGCAGATGTAGCACGAGCGATCTGTCTAGCAATTTCATCAAGTGTTCTGATTGCGGAAATATCTCCATTTGAGGCTGCATTGATGACAGTCGGAACATCAGTCTTTTTACCCGAAAATTTGTGATAAAGACCCGTGATTGCACTTTTTGCAGCAACCCTTTCCAGTGCCCCGGTTTTCAAACTTTCTGCCTCAAACGGATCAGCACCGAATGGAAGATAACCAATTTCGCCTGCTGCACCGAAACTTCCACGCAACAATTTACCACCGACCACAATACCAGCACCAATGCCCGTACCAATCGATATGAAGGCAAGGTTATCATCGTCGTTGAAATTACCTAGCCAATGTTCACCAAGAGCAGCAAGGTTCACATCATTTTCGATCAGTACCTCAACCCCTAATCGGTCACGAAGCAATGTGGCAATATCGAGTTGATCAATACCAACGATGTTTGGTGCAAGGCGGATAATGCCGCTCTTTGGATCAGGAGCTCCTGGTACCCCAATGACAGCCAAATGTGGTTCAACACAAGATTCTTGTGGGTTGGACAGGGTTGTATTAACCATATCCACGATTTGTTTAACAACATGCATACCACCCTGTGCATGTGTCAGTTCAGTATGCTCTGAGAGAACATTACCGGTCACATCACAAAGTGCAACACGAATCTTTGTACCACCAAGATCAATACTGATAATTGTCGCTGCGGTTGGCGAAATTTCATAAACTACAGCCCGTCTTCCTATATGGCCTTCTGTCTGACCGACTGCCTCCAACCATCCTTTTTCCTCAAGATTGGCAACAATTTCTGACACTGTCTGTTTTGACAATCCGGTCATCTTTGCAACTGTAGCCCGCGATATGGGAGCATAACTTGCAATCGCCTGAATAACAGCACTCTGCGACATGCGTCTAGAAATCATTGATTGTTGAACCACGCTAAACCCTATTTAGTTCGTTCACTTACCGAACATATTAATTTGCTACTCCTAAACTTGTCAATATTTTTTTTCAGGGAGGAATGATTTAAAATTGCAGGAATTGTTGATCCCAATTTGTCCAGGGTAAAATGGGGAAAATTGAGCAAAGTATTTGCTTCAGTGACTGGGTGTCCTACAGGTTAAATCCAAGGCAGTGTTCAATGGAAGGTGGCCTTCTAATGGATCTTTAAAAAGTATGTTTTGAGACCCTTCCAATATGTTTGATTTGGTGTTGTTTTATAAGATTGGGGAATTTGTTTAAAGAGGCACATTCCGATGTTTGCTGTAGATCTTCGAAAAATCGGATTATGCTAAAAGTAAACCGATATTTACTAACTAAAACTTCAAATGTAATTAAATGATTTTTTGTTGACTTGATCTAAACCGTTCCAAAATAACTAACTGTTCCGTTAGCTAGAATTCACCCAAATTAAGGGAATTAGTATATGAGTCGGTTTCGGGGATGCCTTCAGCGAGTAAAAATGTAGGTTTTTTTGTCCCATAAACGGTCGTTCGTTAATTTGATGCCTGTCGATTTCTGTGTCCGTGCAATGGTTATCTTCCAGACAAAGGTAGATGAAAAACAATCTTAAAGCAAGATTCATACCATCAGTCGGGGAAAGAATAAAGGAGGTTGGGTCTTTACGAAAGACAGGCAAGTGAGCAGGGTTGACCAAAAGTTTTTTGTTTTCTGTGACTGAAATGAGCAAAACGAAGACACAAAAAACCTAACGGAAAATCACTCTGCGGACAGTAAAACAAGCCAAGAAAGTTCACTGGTTTTGAAATCCTCCTCACTCGTGATAAACATGACAATATTACCCTCCTAGGTATCGTCAGGTTTGAATAAGATCACCCGAAGGATTGTATAAATCCCTTACTTTCTGCCAATCGGAAGGGACAGGTGTTGCCCCCGACCGTTGAGGCATCAACCCAACCATTCCTGATAGCAGGACGGTATTTCGCAATCACATAAATATTTTAATGGACTTTGTATACAATTGATGATTGAATTAACAACTTAAAAGAGAAAATCATTGGCATCAAGGTCACTGAGCGTGAAATTCATCAAGGTGACTGTACCTGCACCTTGGTCCGTGAAATCAATCACAACATTGTTTCCATCTTGGCGAGCCTCAATGTCATCCATCCCTGCAATCCCATTAAACGAAGTAACATCAATCTTGTCTTCACCATCGGTAAAGTCAACGATCGTGTCATAGCCTCCTCCAGGGGTGTAAACAAACGTATCCCTGTCCGAACCAGTCCCATCATCAGAAATCCCATCCCCATACAGAAAATCGTTTCCAGAACCACCTTCAATACGGTCATCACCCTGGCCACCCATGATAAAGTCAATATTGCCATGACCCTTGATAATATCACTACCAGCTGTCCCAACAAGAATGTCAAACGCGTCCGTCCCTTCAAAGGTCGCGCTTTTACGGAAAATAAAATCGTCCTCGTCCAAATCCGCCACCTTGACGTTGGATAAGGTGATCGTACCACCGCCAAATTTAGTCATGTCGATGATAACATTATCGCCATCCTGACGGAGATCAAGATTCGCTAAACCACCAGCACGATCAAAAGCAGTGAGATCAATCTTATCCTCACCACTCGTAAAATCATAAATGGTGTCATGGCCATCACCCTGTGTATAAACAAACGTATCCTTGTCACTCCCTTCGCCATCGCTTTGACCATTACCATAGAGATGATCATCACCTCGACCACCAATAATGACATCATCACCTTGACCACCGCGTATGGTGTCAGAGCCATCATGGCCTGAAATTACGTCAACGCCTTGATTACCAGAAAGCATATCATTACCACCATGTCCATCAATAATATCATCGCCGTCACCGCCGGTAATAAAATCGACGCCGTTTGCACCAATAAGTGTATCATCGCCATCACCACCTTCAAGAATGGAAGAGGGCATTATGAACATAGATTCATCAAGTTGATCCAATTTTATATGGTAAAGATATATTTTGCCGCCGCCCCATTCGGTCAAATCAATTTCAACATAATTGTCGCCCCACAAATTGCCTGATTTCTCAGTCATTTTGGCCTTTAAATCATCCCAAGTAACTGCATGGGAAAGCACGAAGCCTGAAAGATCGACGGTGTCAACGCCTACTTCGAAGTCGAGTATGTAATCGTTACCATGTCCAGGCGCGAAAACAAAAGTATCAGCCCCACCCCATCCGCGGAGCGAATCATTTCCACCAAGCCCATAGATTCTATCTTCTCCGTCACTACCATTGATAACGTCAGTGCCGGAAGTGCCAATCCTAACGGTTGCCATCTTTAAATCCTTTCTATGTTAATCTCAGTATCCCAAAAGAAGAAGGCTTTTTATTCCATGTTGAGGTTCTGAAATTCTTCCTGAATGAACAATCGTATTTGCACACTATAGCATCATGGAATAAAAAAGTGAAGAATTTTTCAACTTTATAAGTGGTTGAGATTTTCTGGTTTATATCTCTTCAAAAATTCTTGGGTCCTAAAAGGGATCAATGCTCTAGACCGTAACAATCGGAGCCAGTTCCTTGAGACATCCCATGACCCGCTTGGAAAGATCACAATAAAGGGCATAATTTCTGCTCTGGCCAATCACGCCACCACTGGCCGGCTTCTTTCCAACTTTGAAATAGGAGGCTCCCAGTTTGTAACCAAGATCCTTGACTTCATCCGAATGGGCAATGAGGCAGCCGTCATTGATTGGAGAGAACTGCTATGGGAAGTTTTCTCCAATACGGCAAAAATCCCACTCGCAGCTAGCATAGAAATTGTCGCAGTTAACCAGGGTCAACATCAGATGGTGTCCTTATTATTTTCACTCCCACCAAATCTACTACCAATGCTGGTCTGCAAGCAATTTGTTTTTTGTGAAAAGAGTCCACAAAACAAAAAAAGAACGGCCAAACGAAAAGCTGCTCGTCCAGCTATATTTTCTTTATTAATAGACATTCCGGTAAGGGGAGAGCAGGGAAAATAAGGATACAAACTTGTCATAAAATCTCTGCAATGAGACACTCAAAATGAAATTTTTTAAAGAGATGAAAATTCTTTATGTCACTGTTATGAATTCAATGATAAAAGTCGGTTATTTGCACCAGAGAAATAATGGTGATCGCTCTTTTGTTTATTTGATTTGGGAGTTGAAGATGAACATCAGAAATTTTATTACCTTAATTAAAAGTGAACGATCAGAAAATCTGAAAGAATGGATGACAGGAGTATTTACTGTCTTTGCGAGTGGCATTATGGTCCTTGCCATCCTCATAGCAACCCTCCTGCTGTTTCAGGAACGCCGGGAGCGTGAACAAAACACTGTTTATCTAGTGTCGGAATTTGTCTATATCGCGAAATTGTGGCAGGCGACGTTGGGTGAAATCGACAGGATCAGCACCGGACCCGATGATCTCCGCGATTATCTGACATCCAAAATGAGGGAGATATTTCGCCCACACACTCACCCATTGCTTGACGAGGATGGTTTACTTACTTCATCAGGTGTAATTAACGGTTATTATAATGAGGCCATTATTCCCCGCAAACTGAATGACCAGATGATTGCCGTCGGTTTCAAGAACACTCCCAAGAATATCTGTCTCGCTGTTCTTGGAGATCGCCAATATGACGTCATCAGAGAGGCCATCGGAGCCAACAAGGCAGAAGCCGACGGGGCCGTGATTCCTGAGCTGGCAAACGGCTCGGCAAATACCGATTCCCTGCTGGTTGTATCCCCCTGGACAGATAATGACATTGATTCCTTCTGCTCGGACAACAGAAACACCTTTACCATGTATTGGGAACTGGATTTGCCCACCACTTACAGGAGGGACTAACATGACAATAAATTGCTCTGGAAAGATCCGTCTAACAGGCTGATCCAGAGGCTGGGCATCAGGAAGTAAGAATAAGGATCATGTTTCCGCCTGGCTAAGCCAGGCGGATCATCAGTTCCCGCTTGATGGGAGTGAATCTCATATTGTGAATAATTAATCACTATAAGCTACCAATGCTAAATATTGATTTGGTTCCCAATTGTCGCTGGCCGGTATTCTGATATCAAATTCTCTCTGAATCAGCACTTACAGAGAACAATTCAGCTACTGGATTCGAACCGGAATGAAGAAATCCCCATTCTTTGGTTATAAGTTGATAACCAAGGCTGGTTGGGTCTTTAACTGCTTACCTTACAAACTTTTTGTATTTGATTCGTTTAGGAATGATTGAATCTGGTCCCAAGCGGCGGGTTTTGTCTTCAATATAGGATTCAAAGTTGCCTTCAAACCACTCAACATGACCTTCACCCTCAAAAGCAAGAATGTGAGTACACAGCCTGTCCAAAAAGAAACGATCATGAGAAATGATCATGGCACTTCCTGCAAATTCCTCCAATGCTTCTTCCAAGGCTCTTAAGGTTTCCACATCCAGGTCATTGGTTGGCTCATCAAGTAAGAGAAGGTTGCCACCTTCCTTCAACAGTTTGGCCAAATGAACCCTGTTTCTTTCGCCACCCGATAGGAGACCTGTTTTCTTCTGCTGGTCCGTACCCTTGAAATTAAATGTCGAACAATAGGCTCGTGAATTAACCTCGGCATTTCCCAATTCAATGATATCTGCACCACCGGAAATTTCTTCCCAGACTGTGTTCTTTGGATTCAGATTATCCCTGTTCTGATCAACATAAGACAAGACAGTTCCTTCTCCTACCTTAATAGTTCCTTCATCAAGATTTTCACTTTCAGTAATTATTCGAAACAGGGTTGTTTTACCTGCACCATTCGGGCCAATGACACCTACTATCCCTCCAGGCGGAATCGCAAAAGTGACATCTTCAAACAGTAAATTGCCACCAAGGGATTTCTTCAACCCTTCAACCTTGATGACGTTGGCACTCAATCGGGGTCCATTTGGAATGACCATTTGGGAACTCCTGATTTTTTCCCGTTCAGTTTGTGAAATCAAATCATTGTATGCATTTATCCTGGCCTTTTGTTTTGTACGCCTTGCCTGTACACCGGATCTTATCCATTCCAATTCTCTGCTCAGAGTTCTTTGTTTCGATTTTTCTTGTCTTTCTTCATGTTCCAACCGCTTGGCTTTTTGTTCCAGCCAGCTGGAATAATTACCTTTATATGGAATTCCTCTTCCCCGGTCCAACTCCAGTATCCAACCTGTTATTTCATCAAGAAAATAACGGTCATGTGTCACAATCAGGCAGGTTCCCTTGTAATCAATAAGATATTGTTGAAGCCAGGCTACGGTTTCGGCATCAAGATGGTTGGTTGGTTCATCCAGAAGAAGGATTTCAGGTGATTCAAGCAGCAAGCGACACAAGGCAACCCTTCGGCGTTCTCCACCGGATAGAGATGAAACTTGTGCGTCATCCTCAGGACACCTTATTGCGTCCATAGCCTGGTCGATTTGAGTATCCAGATCCCAAAGATTCTCAGAATCTATTTTGTCTTGAAGGGAGGCCATTTCATCAGCTGTTTCCTCCGAATAGTTCATGGCTAGTTCGTTGAATCGATCCAACAAGTCTTTCTTTTCTTTAACCCCTAGCATGACGTTTTCTCTGACATTGAGATCTGGGTCCAATTGCGGTTCCTGTGGCAGATATCCTACGGTAACTCCCTTGGCAGCCCATGCTTCACCACCAAATTCTGTTTCGATACCAGCCATAATTTTCATTAAAGTTGATTTGCCAGACCCATTTACTCCCACAACACCAATTTTCACCCCCGGAAGGAATGATAAGTTAATATTTTCGAAGCATTTTTTTCCACCTGGATAGGTTTTTGAAACCCCCTCCATATGAAAGACATATTCGTATTTCGACATTGAAAAACCGTATAATTATGGGTGGATCAGATGAATCTTCAGGTTTCCAATTACCTTGACTATTACTGGAAATAATATTGAATGATAGGAATATATCCCTTTACTCACTCCTATGGATTTAACAAGGAAATTTTTATAGTTCTTCAAAAGCAGTAGATATCTGCGGTAGGAACGATGTAGAAGAAACTTCAATTAAATTACCAATGTCAGTTTCAAAATCAAGGTTGGTCGGGTTGCTTGGCGGGTCCTTTGATCCTCCTCACCAGGGGCATATTCATATAACCGACTTTGCACTCAAACTGTTTGGCTTGGATGAGGTCTGGTGGATTATCAGTCCGGGAAATCCTCTCAAGAATGAAAAACCAGCATCTTACTCGGAGAGAGGTATAAAAGCCCACTCCATACTCAGAAATCCAAAAGTCAAGGTATCAGACTTTGAATATATTCATGGAATAATTCATACTTGTGAAACGATCAGAATGCTAAAGAAAAACCATCGGAATCATCGCTTCATCTGGCTGATGGGGTCTGACAACCTTATTCAGATCAATCTCTGGAAAAGATGGAATTGGATTTTTGAAAATATTCCTATTGTGGTTTTATCTAGATCAAATTGTGATTTACCAGGTTTGACTTCCAAGGCTGCGAACGCTTATTCCAAAAATTATCTACCCTCCAGAATGGCCGGTAATATTACCTTGGTCGATCCACCTGTATGGACATTGATTAAAATCCCGAAAATCAATATTTCTTCCTCTCAATACCGAGAAAAGGGATTGTGGAAAATCAACAATTAACAGGAAGGTGAGAAGCCTGTTTTATAAATGAGAATAAAGGCTTACGAAGGGGAATCCGGTCGTTCATTGGCCGAGCACTACGAATCAATATCTCCCGGAGAAGTATTTGCACCAATATACCATCAGTTACCTAAAGCCCCCGCTACAATTCTTGATATAGGAGCAGGTACTGGCCGTGATGCTAATTGGTTTGCCAGCATGGGGCATACAGTACTTGCTGTAGAACCTTCTGAAACTATGCGTACATTCGGTCTGAAACGCCATCCGGAATCACAGGTTCAATGGCTTGATGATAGTCTACCTGGTTTGAAGAAGGTTTATAAGGTAGGTACGACATTCGATGCCATATTTGTTTCTGCCGTATGGATGCATGTTTCTCTAAAAAATAGAGATCGGGCCTTCCGTCAATTGGTAGGACTCCTTAAACCCGGTGGCAAACTATTCATCAGTCTTCGCATGGGGCCTCCTGATTCGAAGAGATCCATGTTTCCTGTTTCATCAGAGGAAATTACTGTATTTGCACAATCAAATGGCATGTCAGTTGTTTGCCAGGAAAACCAACCAGATGCCTGGGGACGACAGGGACTTTCCTGGGTACAAATTGTTTTACGATTGCATGATGATGGTACAGATGCTCTTCCAATACTCCGCCATGTTGTTCTGAATGATGCCAAATCATCAACCTACAAACTAGGATTATTGCGTTCTATTGCCAGAGCAGCAGATGGAGCACAAGGTATGGCCCATCACAATTCTGATAGTGAGGTTTCAATTCCCCTAGGGCTTATTGCCTTGAATTGGTTAAGACTTTATCACCCACTCATAAATTCTGATTTACCTCAAAATCCTCGCAATAAAGGTACTGGTGGGTTGGGATTTATCAAAAGTGATACATGGGATATAGTGTCCCAACTTGCATCTGTAGATTTTCGTGTTGGAGCTCGATTTGCTGATGATCATGCCTTTGCGGTTCACAAGTCGTTAAGAAATGCTGTTGCTACAATTATTAAAAATCCTGCGTTCTACACGACATACCCTGGCTCAGAAGAACCAATATTTCCTGTAATCAGGGGGAGAGCACCAAATATAGCAAACCAATTAATTATTGATGAGGAATATCTATCTTCTTTTGGTTCCATGTGGATACCTGTGAATATTTGGCGTACCATGGTACGTTTTGATGCCTGGATTGAGCCTTCCCTGGTTGCAGAATGGATAAGGTTGATGGAAAAATATGCTACCAGCCAGGGCAGGGAAATTGATCCGACACTTATTTACAGGGCTATGCAATGGCATGACCCGAGTCGAGATGTCAGTTTTGTTCGTGACCGTACATTACAGCTGATGCGATCAAAGCCCATTCATTGTATTTGGAGTGGGAAACGACTTAGGGAATCCAACTTTGATATTGACCATTGCCTTTCGTGGGCAGCTTGGCCTTGTGCCGACTTATGGAACCTTTTACCTACCAACCCAACCATTAACCGCAAAAAAAGAGACTTTTTACCTTCTGCCGAAATTCTGGATCGCAGTTCAGAGCGTATCCTTGAATGGTGGGATAGGGCATGGTCAGAAAATGAATTTGTTGAAAAGAGATTCCTGATGGAAGCGAAGGCATCACTCCCTCTGTTCTCAGAGAAGATAGAACTAGATAATATTTTTGATGGTCTCCAGAAGAGACGTCTTGCCATTCGTTCCGATCATCAAATTGCTGAATGGACAGGTTAGAAGACAAATCGTAATTGGATTGGAGAAGGAAGGGAACCCTCCTTGGGTGCTAGGTTCTTATTTTTTATCTGAAATACATTATTTTAGCTTTGGTTTTAGGAAACCACTATGGAATTCGTTAACTTCTTAAGTTGATTTCCCAAATCCTGGGAAATTATTGCAAATAGCTGGGACAATAGATGGGTTTTACATCAGAAGAATTGGATCAATTGAAAGCTTGGCCCTTTGTTGAGGCAAAGAAGCTTTTGAAAAAAATCAATAACAAAACTCCTACCAAGGGGCATGTATTGTTTCAAACCGGTTATGGACCCTCCGGTTTACCCCATATTGGAACCTTCGGAGAAGTAGCACGAACTACCATGGTTCGGAAAGCCTTCCAAGAAATATCTGATATTCCAACAAAGCTTATATGTTTTTCGGATGATCTGGATGGCTTCAGAAAAGTGCCTTTGAATGTTCCAAATAGGGAAAGATTAGAGGAAGATTTGGGATTGCCCCTGACAGGTGTCAGGGATCCTTTTGGTGAGTGCAAGAGTTTTGCCCATTACAATAACCGGAAATTGCGAAATTTTCTGGATAGTTTCGGCTTTGAGTACGAGTTTATTTCCTCAACCCAATACTACAGGGAGGGAAAATTCGACGAAATGCTCCTCCTTGCCCTGGAAAGATATGATCAATTGATGGACATAATGCTTCCCTCTCTTGGGGGTGTAGCGAAGGGCAGGGACAAGAGCTATTCACCTTTTCTTCCCATCAGCCCTGTCACCGGTAAGGTTATGCAAGTTCCGGTTCTGGATAGGAATGTTCCCAAGGGTACGATTCTTTATCAGGAACCGGACGGAGAGATTATTGAACATCCGGTAACAGGTGGCAATGTCAAAATGCAATGGAAACCTGATTGGGCCATGCGGTGGGCTCAATTGGAAGTTGACTATGAAATGTATGGCAAGGATTTAATTCCTTCCGCTGAATTGGCCCGCAAACTTTGTCGGGTTTTTGGCAAAGCACCGCCTTTGGAGATGTTTTATGAACTGTTTCTGGATGAAAAGGGTGGAAAAATATCCAAATCAAGTGGAAGCGAAGGTATTTCCATGGAAAACTGGATAGATTATTCTTCCCCTGATTCTCTGGGGTTGTTTATGTTTCAGAAACCCAAAACAGCAAAAAGATTAACGTTTGATGCCGTACCCAGAACGGTTGATGACCTACAAAAGTTCCTTGAAAGTTACCCTTCTCAAAATAGAATCGACCAACTTAACAATCCAGCCTGGCACGTGTACTCAGGTAATCCACCCAAGACAAAAGTTGATATTTCATATTCGATGCTTTTAAATCTGGTAGGTGCAGCTGGCACTTTTGAGGAAGAAGTTGTCTGGGGACTTATTCAGAAATATTCCCAAGATGCCACGCTCTCAGACAACCCGGAACTTCACCGAAACCTGGCTGGAGCCATTCGTTTCTTTAAGGAAAGAGTAGCCCCCGCAAGAGTATTCAGAAAGCCCAATGAAAAGGAAAAAGAAGCTCTGATTGAGTTACGAGACAACCTTCTGGATTGGCAGGGTGGTGAAGAAAGTGAAGAGTATCAATCCCTGGTTTACTCAATTGGCAAAAAACACCAGTTCGAACCCTTGAGAAATTGGTTTTCAGTGCTCTATGAAACTCTTTTCGGAACCAGTCAGGGTCCCCGATTCGGAAGTTTTATATCTCTCTTTGGTCCCGAGAAAACGGCTCAACTGATAAGTCGGAGGTTAGAGGATTCATAAAAGCAACCGAAGTAGGTAGTTTCCAGCTATTTAAGGGGGTTTTTAAATTTTCGAGTACCAGGTTTCCCTGATTTCGATCTTCCTCGGGCTTCAATAGCTTCCGAAACCATGGCTTCGACCTTACTTTGTCTGGCCAATGGATCATCTGCCAACACCAGTTCAACCGTTTCCAGGCGCTTGATTTCATCCCGTATTCTGGCCGCTTCCTCAAATTCAAGGTCTTCAGCTGCCCTGTACATTTTTTTCCGTAATTCTTCCAGATGGGCTTGCAGGTTGGCCCCAATTTTATGAGTTTCCAAGTCTGCCGTAATACGATTTGTATCAGTATCGGAAGAGTAAACACCAGCGAAGGCATCGGAAATATTTTTCTGTACGGTTTGGGCTACAATACCGTGCTCTTCATTATACTTCTTCTGCTTTTCCCTTCTTCGGTCCGTTTCAGTTATCGCTGCTTCCATTGATCTGGTAATTTTGTCAGCGAACATGATTACCTTGCCCTCAGCATTTCTGGAGGCACGGCCTATAGTCTGAATCAATGATCTTTCTGATCTCAAAAATCCCTCCTTGTCGGCATCAAGGATGGCAACTAGCCCACATTCAGGAATATCAAGCCCCTCTCTAAGGAGGTTGATACCAACCAAGACATCAAAGGTACCTAGCCGAAGGTCTCTGATAATTTCTATCCTTTCAAGAGTTTCAACATCTGAATGCAGGTATCTGACCCTAATACCCTGTTCATGTAGATACTCGGTAAGGTCTTCTGCCATTCTCTTGGTGAGGGTTGTAACGAGAACCCGTAGCCCCTTGAGAGTAACGGCCCTGATTTCTTCAAGAAGTTCATCAACCTGATGGGTAACCGGTCTGACAACGATTTCAGGGTCCAATAATCCGGTTGGCCGTACAATTTGTTCAACGACAACACCTTCTGTTTTCTCAAGTTCCCAGTCTCCGGGGGTAGCGGAGACAAATACTGTCTGAGGTCGGTAGGTTTCCCACTCCTCAAATTTTAGAGGTCTGTTGTCAATACAGGAAGGCAATCGAAAGCCATGGTCTGAAAGGGTGGATTTTCTTCTATAATCGCCCTTATACATCCCTCCCAGCTGAGAAACAGTCACATGGGATTCATCAATGAACATGATAGCTCTCTCTGGAAGATATTCCAAGAGAGTAGGGGGTGGCTCACCGGGTCTTCTACCTGTAAGGTATCTTGAGTAGTTTTCGATCCCCTTGCAGACTCCGGCAGCCAAAAGCATTTCCAGATCAAAATTTGTTCGCTGTTCCAACCTTTGGGCTTCCAGTAATTTTCCAGCCTCTGTCAAATCTGCCAATCGATGTCTTAATTCAAGTTTGATATTTTCGATGGCCTGGAGAATGGTAGGACGAGGAGTTACATAATGTGAGTTGGCGTAAATCCTTATCTGATCCAGATTATCAAATACCTCGCCTGTCAAGGGGTCAAATTCCTGTATGGCTTCAACTTCGTCACCAAAGAACGACAGTCTCCAGGCCCTGTCTTCATAATGGGCTGGCCATATCTCAAGGATATCCCCCCTGACTCTAAAGCACCCCCTTTGAAAAAAAGAATCATTGCGCCGATACTGTTGTTCGACAAGATTATTTATAACTTTCCTTTGATCATACTCATGCCCCGAAATAAGGTCGATGGACATGTCGCTATAGCTTTCGAAGGAGCCAATTCCATAAATGCAGGAAACAGAGGCCACAATTACAACATCATCCTTTTCAAGCAGAGCTCGAGTGGCAGAGTGCCGCATACGATCAATATGTTCATTGATCTGGGCTTCTTTTTCTACGTAGGTATCAGTTCTTGGGACATAGGCTTCCGGCTGGTAGTAGTCATAGTAGCTGACAAAATACTCAACTGAATTTTCAGGAAAGAAGGATTTGAACTCACCGTAAAGCTGAGCAGCCAGGGTTTTATTGGGAGCAATCACAATGGCAGGTCTTTGCAGTTTTTCAATGACCTTTACCATAGTAAAGGTTTTACCTGTCCCAGTGGCACCTAAAAGTACCTGGCTTACCTCTCCATCACTGATATTTTTGGTTAATTCCCGAATAGCCTGGGGTTGATCGCCTGCCGGTTTGAAATCGGTATGAAGGATAAATGGTTTCCCCCCCTCTAGTTTTTCTCTTTGACGGAATGGATTTTGAGCAAGGCTAAAGATTTCGGCTGACATAGGATGTCCAAAATTTAAGGAGTTAAAGAATGGATTCTAGAGTTGTCAAACAAACAAGGGAAATGAATTCATTTGGAACAAAAAAAAATAGGGGTGATTTGGTGTACATATTGAACCTCTCAATTCTTGATTTAGTTTAAGTAATGGTTAAGATTTGGGTTTATAATATTTTATTTGTGAGATTTGAGGATGGATGTACTAATTTACCAGCCTTCCAGGTCAGTAATGCAGTCAGGAACTGCCGGAACCAACAAATGGGTTTTGGAATATACCCAGAGTTCTCCTCGTAAGAAAGACCCTTTAATGGGATGGACAAGTTCTTCTGATACCCAGTCTCAGGTAAAATTGGATTTCAATTCGAAAGAAGAAGCCATTGAATACGCCATCAAGAAGAACCTTTCCTACAGCGTACGTACTCCAAAGAAAAGAAAACCCGTAATTAGACCCAGAGGCTATGCCGAAAACTTTGCCTTTGAACGCAGAGATACCTGGACCCACTGAACACAAACCAATTGTTCAGTAATCAATTAATCCTACCATAACTGACAAGCTGAAATAAGTCTGGATACTTATGAGTACTGGGAACAAAGTCGAAAACAGCAGTCTGATTACCCCAATACTTATCTGTGGCTGTTTAATAATTTGTGTCAGTTTTGCGATAAGGGCGACATTCGGAGTTTTTCAAATTCCCATTGCTGAGGAATTTGGATGGCTTCGAACAGAATTTTCCTTTGCCATAGCTATACAAAATCTTGCTTGGGGAATAGGCCAACCCTTCTTTGGTGCACTCGCCGAAAAAATCGGAGATAGAATTGCCATATTTGCAGGTGCAGTAATCTATGCAATCGGGTTGATTCTATCCAGCATAGCTACTACGCCCGAAGCACATCAAGCACTGGAGTTTGCAGTTGGTTTGGGTATTGCTGGGACAGGTTTTGGAGTGATTCTTGCTGTAATTGGAAGGGCAAGTTCTGATGAACATCGTTCTATGGCACTCGGAATTGCCACTGCAGCAGGTTCTGGGGGTCAAGTAATTGGCCCCCCATTTGCTGAGTACCTTTTGGGATTTATGCCCTGGCAAACAGTATTCCTTGTTTTTGCTGCTGCAATTATGGCGGTTATGGTCACCCTTCCGGTATTCAAGGGTGGATATAAGGCTTCACCTGTGGAGTTGGAAGAAACAATAACTGGAATCCTAAAAAAAGCATTTGGTGATCCTTCCTTTACCCTTATTTTTGTTGGTTTTTTTTCTTGTGGATACCAGTTAGCCCTGATTACAGCACACTTCCCGGCATTTGTAACGGAATTCAGCGAACCAATCAATCAGGGTGGATTTATTTCTGGTTTAGGAATTTCATCAACATCTGCCTTGGGGGCAGTTTCAATTTCACTGATAGGATTGGCAAATATAGTAGGAACAATATCCGCCGGTTGGCTTGGGACACATTTTTCCAGAAAGATGGTCTTGACGATAATTTACACCCTTAGGGCGGTTTCGACTGTAATTTTTCTGATGTTACCAGTTACTCCCTTCAACATTATTTGGTTTTCACTGGTAATGGGTTTATTGTGGTTGGCAACAGTTCCCTTAACCAGCGGTTTGATCGCACATATATATGGTTTGCGATATATGGCAACTCTGTACGGGATTATTTTCTTCTCTCATCAACTTGGCGGTTTCTTGGGGGTCTGGCTGGGTGGTTTCCTTTATGACCGCACGGGTAATTATGATATGGTTTGGTGGATTGGGGTAGGAGTAGCGGCCTTTTCAGCAATTGTTCATCTACCAATTAACGAAATTCCTTTAAACCAGAGACTTCGAACAAGTTAACATCTAGGAGGGATTTCAAAATCTTGATATGTTACGTAAATGTTCCTGATTCCTGGCTTTCTGAAGGAAAAAAATTCAAGTGGATGGGTTTCAACCTTGCAATTCCACATCTAAATCTATTATTTCTATAGTGGAGGCCCCTTAGCTCAACTGGATAGAGTGGCTGACTTCGAATCAGTAGGTTAGGGGTTCGAGTCCTCTAGGGGCCGCCATTACCATAAAAAAATGATCGCTACCGGTCGGAAAGTTTGTATTGGCCCCTTAGCTCAACTGGATAGAGCGGCTGACTTCTAATCTGCAGGTTCGGGGTTCGAGTCCTCGAGGGGTCACCAAACCACAAATATTCTTCGGGCAGGTCACTTATAACGATTATTCCCATGAGTTGAGTAATGGAAGTAAATATCATTGATGGCCAAGGAATACACGTCTCAGATGAAGGTGATAAGGAAGGACCAGTATTTGTTCTGGCCAATTCTCTTGGTACCGATTTTAGAATTTGGGACAAGTTTTTACAAAATTTTCCTTCGGGTTACCGAATAATCAGATTTGACAAGAGAGGTCATGGCCTAAGTGATGTTTCGGCCAACAGGTTTGGCATTGATGAACTTGCTTCTGACATTATCAAAATATTGGATGATAAAGAAATCAGGGATTGTGTTTTTGTAGGCGTGTCAATAGGGGGGTTGATCGGATTAAAGGTAGTATTGGACCGACCAGATCTTGTCAAGGCCTTTATTTTTTCAAACTCATCGGCCAAGCTAAGGAACGCAGCTTTTTGGGATGGAAGGATAAATTATATCAAAAAGGTTGGTCTTGAAGAGGTCGGGGATTCCATTCTGGAGAAATGGTTTTCAAAAGAATTCAGAAATAATTATCCCAAGGAACTGATGGCTTGGAAAAATATGCTTATCCGAACACCTCAAAAAGGCTATTTGGATTGTTGTGAGGTACTTAAGAAAACCGACCTGAGGGGGCGATTGGCTGAAGTTAAAGTAGATACCCTGGTCATTAGTGGTTCTGAGGATGGTGCGATCCCACCGGAGCAGGTTATTGAGGGTACAAAGGGATTACCGAATGCAACCTGTAAAACTCTCAGTGGTTCTGGTCATTTGCCGTGTATAGAACAACCAGTGGAATACAGGGAATTGATTTTTTCCTTTCTGCTTGAAAGGGGCTTTAAAATCCTTTAGTTACCTCTCTCGACACTCTTGGATTTGAGTCAATCTGAGAGTTATTTGTTACCTCCGCCAACCTTCCAGGATTTTGATATTCCCTGTTTGTGGCCTTTGGTATCCGGTGTTTTTGGATAGATCAATGTTTAAGAACCTTCCCTTGGTTTTTGTACTCGTAACGGTTGCTATTGATGCAATTGGCATAGGAATCATTATTCCTGTAATGCCGGATTTGATTAAGGAAGTTGGGGGTGCTTCAATCGCTGATGCTGCACTGTGGGGAGGAGTTCTGGCAGCTTCTTTCTCGTTTATGCAATTCCTTTGTGGACCAACTGTCGGTAATTTATCGGACCGATATGGTCGACGCCCTGTGCTGTTGATTTCTCTTCTTTTTATGGCTTTGGATTACGTTATCATGGGGGTGGCACATGTTATGGTATTGCTGTTCATAGGAAGGGTTGTCGGTGGCATCACAGCATCTACACCAGCTACAGTGGGTGCCTACATAGCCGATATTTCGAAATCTGAGGATAAAGCGAAAAACTTTGGATTGATTGGTGCGTGTTTTGGTGTAGGTTTTGTACTTGGTCCACTTTTTGGTGCCTTTTTTGCCGAATTTGGGACAAGGACACCTTTCTTTGTGGCTGCAATAATTGCCTTCGCCAATTTTGTTCTAGGTTATTTTGTTCTTCCTGAAACAGTAACAGACGAAATCAGAAGATCTTTTGAATGGCGGAGGGCTAATCCTATAGGCAGTTTGTATCACATTGGTAAATTGCCGGGACTAAAATTACTCCTTCTGATTTTTTTTCTTATTCAAATTGCCTTTGCAGTCTATCCAGCAATTTGGTCATTCTATGGAATAGAAAGATTTGGTTGGGGCCCAACCCTGATTGGGGTTTCCCTCGCTTGTTATGGCGTGATGCTTGCTTTTGTCCAAGGGTGGTTTATCAGGTTTATCCTGAAGTATCTGACTGAAAAACAGACTGTGATATTTGGTTTCTTTTTTGAGATAATCGGTTTTATTGGCTATGGGATAATCAAAGAAGAAATCTATGCGTTTATTCTCATTCCTTTCGGTGCCCTCGGGGCAGTTGGAATTCCTGCTTTGCAGGGAATTATGTCCAGAATTGCAGCCCCCAACCAACAGGGAGAACTTCAGGGTCTATTTACGAGTTTAACATCACTGGCATTTATTCTCTCACCTCTGATTATGACTGGAATATTCTACATGTTTGTTGATCCAGAATTCCCTATCTATATGCCAGGAGCACCATTTTTGTTTGCAGCAATTGTAGGATTGATTTGTTTCGGTTTAATACACATGGTCAAGGAAAGTGATTACGGTGGAGAACAGAAAATCTTTTTTTCCTTGAAGTAACGAACTCCGGTCTTTGGGGTCAGACGGACAAAAAATGATTAGTGCTTATGGGGCACCCCAGAGTTCATTAAATCCGTGAAAGTGGTATCGGTCGGAATAGACAGGTTTTCTTGTCAGTTTAAGGTTTGGAAAATGAGTGAATAGTTCCTTCAAGGCGATTCTCATTTCCATTCGAGCCAATGGGGCACCAACACAGAAATGAACGCCAGCACCCAGCGATACATGCCCAGGTGTTTCACGGTCAGGATCAAAATGGTTGGGGTTCAGAAAAGCTTTTGGATCCCTGTTTGCGGCTGCAAGCAACAAACCTACCTCCTGTCCCTTTTTGAATGAATAATCAAAGATGTCCACATCCTCCTTGGCATACCTCTCAAAGATATGCAGCGGGGGATCAAAACGGAGTATTTCTTCGACAACTTTAGGAACAAATTCAGGATTAGCCAGTTTTGGAATGGCGATATCTTCCTCAATTATGGTTTTTATTCCATTTCCAAGGGCAAAGGCAGTTGCCTCGTGTCCAGCATTCAGCAAAAGAATACATGTTGAGACCATTTCATCCATGGTAAGCTTTTCACCGTCTATTTCCGCTTCCAACAACCCGGAAATGAGATCCTGTCCAGGATGGGTCTTTCTGTAATTGATAATTGAGATCATGTACTCAGTAAATTCAGCCGACGCTTTGCCAGCCTGAATTTCCTTTTCCAAATCCCTGTTGGCCTGATACATGGCAACTATGTCATGTGACCATTTGAGAAGCTGACTGGCCATGGATGCGTCTACGCCAAGCAGTTTGGCAATCACTAGGACTGGTACTTTTTCCGAGAAATTCTTTTGTAATTCAATTTCATCATGAGTCAAATTGACCAGAATATCTCGTACTATCTGTTCGATTTCTGGTTCTAGCTTGGCAATGCTACTGGTGGTAAATGCTTTCGCAACCAGCTTTCTTAATTTCGTATGTCTCGGGGGATCCATTTCAAGCAGGGAATTTTCCTCCATTTTAAGAAATGGTGCCAAATGGTCCGAATAGGGACACTTCTTTTCTTCTGGTACTTCTCTTCCCCATTTTCGGTCACGAAGAAAATAGTTGACCGCACGGTGTGATATCGCAAAGACCAGATCATAATCCTCCCAAAATATCAGGTCTCCCCCAACACTGATTTTTTCATAAAAGGAATAGGGGTATTGGACAAAGGGGCCTTCAAGAGGGGATTGTGAAAATTTCTGCATAGTTTACACCAAGTTTAAATGCAACGACCTCCATCAACTTCAAGAATGGCCCCGGTTATAAAATTTGCTTCCTCAGAGGAAAGATACAATGCTGCTGAAGCAATATCCGAAGGAGTACTAAAGCGTCCCAACGGAATAGAATCCAAAAACTTTTTTCTGTTTTCAGGGGTATCGGGAACCCCCATAAATGTTTCCAACAAGGGAGTTTCTCCGATCACAGGAGCAATCCCACAAACCCGAATATTGTCTGATGCCAATTCCACGGCTAGTGATTTGGTCATGATATTGACGGCTCCTTTGGTTGAATTATACCATGTTAATCCTGGACGGGGACGAAGTCCTGCCGTGGAACTTATATTGATCATGGTTCCTCCACCTTGATTTCGCCAATAGGGTACTATGGCCTGGGTAAAGTTGTAAATCGAAAAGACATTGATTTCATATACCTTTCTAAACGTTTCCTTGTCCACTTCCAGCAAGGGTCTATTTGGATGACTCCACCCTGCGTTGTTTATCAGGATATTGATTACCGTTCCTTTGGAATAGATGGTATGAATTAATTCTTGTACATCTTCGAAATTGCTTACATCATTCCTATAGATTTCAACATTTACGTCTGCTCCCAGATTTTCAATTTCTTGACGAGTTTGAATCAGTCCCTCCTCGTTGATGTCTGTTAGAATTACATCGGAGCCTTCCCTGGCAAATAATAGTGCAATCGCCTTACCAAACCCGGAGGCTGCACCGGTAATTAATGATGTTTTATCCTTTAGTCGCATTCTGTTTAATCTCCATGATATTGTACAACTGTTTTAATCTGGGAAAACTCCTTTAAAGCCTCCAACCCTTTTTCTCTGCCGTGACCACTCATTTTGGTTCCTCCAAATGGCAATTCCACCCCACCACCGGCCCCATAGCAATTAATAAATACTTGTCCACAATTTAGTTTTTTGGCCAATCGTAATTGCCTGCTTCCTTCACGTGTCCACACACCTGAGATAAGACCATATCTGGTGCCATTCGCTATTGATATTGCCTCGGCCTCATCCTTGAACTTAATGCACACCAAAACCGGTCCGAATATTTCTTCCCGAGCCAAAATATTATCAGAATTGATAGGGCCAATTAGGGTAGGAGGATAGAAGTAACCCTCCGTAGATGCCGAGGATGAAATTGTTCCTTGGGCAAGAATCAGCTTCTTGTCGACTGTTTGTAGATATTCTGTAACACGCTTTTTTTGCTTGCTTGAAATCAGGGGACCAAGATCAAAATTCTGATCGTGTGGACCAGCCACAAGTTTTGAAAAGCGGGTTTGTAATTTTGCGATAACGTCCTCGTAAATATCTTCCTGTATTAGAATTCTTGAACCTGCGGAACAGGTTTGGCCGGCATTCTGAATAATGGCATTAACAATGATCGGTAAAGCCATCTGAAGGTCAGCATCGTTGAAAACTATCTGAGGAGATTTTCCACCTAGTTCCAAGGTACAGGAAATATGGTTCATGGAGGCCTGAGCCTGGACAGATGAACCAACCTCGGGAGAGCCTGTAAAGGAAAGGAAATTGATCCCGGGATGAGAAGCCAGTGCTGCACCGGCCTCTTCACCAATACCTGTTACCAAATTAATTGATCCATCTGGTAACCCAATTTCTTGGGCAAGTCTGGTCAAGGCAATTGGTGTCAGGCAAGCATCTTCTGCAGGCTTGAACACGACACTGTTCCCCATAACAAGTGCCGGAGCCAAAGTTCTTCCAAACATTTGGGCAGGATAGTTCCAGGGAATGATATGGCCTGTTACCCCCAATGGTTCTCTTAACAATTGAACTTGGTAATCGTTCAGGTAGGGGATGGTTTCTCCACCGAATTTATCAGCTGCGCCACTGTAAAATTCAAAATATCTGGCAGTTGCGACAATATCGGCTGTTGCTTGTTTCAGAGGTTTACCGGTATCTTCGGCTTCCAATTCAGCCAAATTTTTTATGTTTTCCTCAATTGCCTTGCCCAATCTGGCAAGCAATCGGCCTCTTTGAACGGGGTTCAACTCTGACCATTGACCAGACTCAAAAGCGTGGCGTGCTGCCCCAACGGCTTTGTCTACATCCTTATTGTTTGAAGCCGGAAGTAAGGCCAGGGGCTTGCCTGTTGAAGGGCAACGGGTTTCAATGTACTTTCCTTCTGCTGGGGGACACCATTCACCATTGATAAAATTTTTCTTTTTGGGAACTTCAGCTAGGTTGGTCATACACAAAACAACCGTAATTCAGTGAAAAATGGAATTTCGTCATCTTTCCTTGACGTAAGGTTCGCCACCAGCTTTTGGTGGTATGGCTTTACCAACCAGGCCGGCCAGAATGACTATGGTCAGAATATAGGGTAGTGCCTGCATGAATTGAACGGGTACGGTACCAAAGCCCTCAATTGTGATATTTTGGTACCTTATAGCAATGGCTTCCAGGAGACCGAACAACAAACATGCATAAAGAGCGTAACCGGGGCGCCATTTGGCAAATATTAGCGCAGCCAAAGCAATAAATCCCTTACCGGCTGTCATATCCCGGATGAATCCAGCTGCCATGCCCGTTGCGAGATATGCACCTCCCAATCCACAAAGCAGGCCACATATCAAAACAGCTCGGTACCTTAAAAATGAAACTGAAACACCACCGGTATCAACAGCTTCAGGATTTTCACCTACGGCTCTTAGTCTTAAACCAAATCTGGTTTTGAATAATAGCCACCAGGTTACGGGAACCGCCAGTAGGGCAACATAAACCAAGATTGTATGTCCTGAAAGAAGTTCGCTGTAGATCGGTCCGAGAATTGGAATTTTGCCTATTGATTCAGCAAAAGGAAGATCAATGGGAAGAAACCTGCCATCACCCGAAAGGGAAGGGGTTCTTCCACCCAGACGGAACCAATTCTGTCCAATCAAGGCAGTCATACCAGACGCAAGAAAGTTTATGGCAACTCCTGAAATCAACTGATTACCCTGGAAGGTGATTGAAGCAAATCCATGAATGGCTGCCAAAATCATGGAAGCTGTCAAACCGGCCATTAATCCAAGCCAAACGGATCCTGTTGCTGCAGCAACGGCTGCTGAAAAGAAAGCCGAAGCCAGCATTTTACCTTCGAGGCCTATGTCAAAAATCCCTGATCTTTCCGAAAATAATCCCGCAAGACATGCAAATATCAAGGGAGCCGATAACCGGAGCATGGAATCAAGAATCTGAATGACTGTGAGATAATCCATCAGTTTTGCTTCACGTTGATTTTCATGAATATTTTCCCAATGGGAACCCTGACCAGATTTTCCAGGGCACCAGTAAAAAGTATAACCAAAGCCTGAATTACAACAATCATTTCCCGTGATACAGCCGGCATTTCGAATTCAAGTTCTGCCCCACCTTGGTAAAGAACTCCAAACAATACTGCAGCCAGAAATACACCGAAGGGGTGAGATCTTCCCATTAGGGCCGCGGCGATACCAACAAAACCTGCCCCCTGTACTGAATCTATCAGGAGTCTTTCAGCTTCTCCCATTACCGAATTAATGGACATCATTCCGGCAAGACTTCCGGATACCAACATGGAAACCATAATAATCTTGAAGGGTGAAATACCAGCATAAACAGCCGCAGTTTCACTCCACCCAAAGGCACGTATGGCATACCCCATTCGGGTTCTCCAGATAAATAGCCAAATCAGAAAGCAAGCCAGTAAAGCAATGAGAAAAGTGATGTTCAAGGGTGGTGATTTGGGAAAGGCCATTCCAAACCAGGCAAATATGTCATGGGCAGAGGGTAAATTTGAACCCTCAACAAATCCAGCTGATTCTGGGGCCATTTGCCCCTTGGGTTTAAGTACATGGACAAGTAGATATACCATAAGGGAATAAGCAATAAAGTTAAACATAATGGTTGTGATAACGATATGGCTTCCTCGTTTGGCTTGTAGATATGCCGGAATTGCTGACCAGGCAGCCCCAAATACTGCAGCAGCCAAAATGGCTACCGGGAAAGCCAGTGTCCAATGAGGCCAATCAATATATAGGCAAACAAGAGCGGTACCCAGACCGCCGACCATGGCTTGACCCTCACCACCGATATTAAACATCCTTGCATGGAAGGCTACAGCAACAGCCAGCCCGGTGAATATGAAATTCGTGGCATAATACAATGTATAGCCCAGCCCATAAGTTGAACCAAGTGAACCATTGATGATAATTTGCATCGCACGGAAGGGGTTCTCACCAATATAAACTACTACCAATCCCGATATCATGAAGGCAAGCATCAGGTTTATAAATGGGATCAGGACAAGATCCACCCATTTTGGTAAATTCTTCATCAGATCGTGGCCCCTGCCACAAGAGGTTGCCCTTCAGCATCGTCTTCTATTCCTGCCATGAGCAATCCAAGTTCTGATTCATTGGTTTTTTCTGTGATCCGTTCGCCGATAATTTTGCCGTCAAAAAGAACAGCAACCCTATCGGAGAGCGAGAAAATTTCATCCAACTCGACACTAACCAGGAGTATGGCCACCCCCTTGTTTCGAAGATTAATAATCTGTTGGTGGATAAACTCAATCGCACCGATATCAACCCCCCTAGTCGGTTGGCCTACAATCAGCACCTTTGGGTTCTGCTCCAATTCCCGTGCCAAAACAATTTTTTGCTGATTGCCTCCAGAAAAGTTTTTTGCCTTGTTTCTCGGGGAGGGAGGACGAATATCAAACTTATTCATCTCATGACGGGCAATTTCACGAATTTTTCGATTATCCATCAGGAACCTGTTCTTGTTAAATTCATTCTTATGATGGTACCCAAAAGCAATATTTTCCCAAGCAAAGAAATCCAGGATTAGGCCCAATTTCTGTCGATCTTCAGGTACATGCGAAACACCGTAATTACGTTTTGACCTTGCATCAGATCCTTCACCATGAAGGGGGATTTCTTTACCCTCTATTTTCATGCTCCCCGTTGCAGCTGTAATACCCCCCAAGGCTTCCAGAAGCTCAGTTTGACCATTTCCAGCGACACCTGCAATTCCCAGGATTTCTCCTTTCCTCACGTGAAATGATACACCTTTCAGGGTTGTAACGCCCCTTTTGTCAGTAACACTCAGGTTCTCAACTTCTAAGGATTTTTCTCCAACCTCAGCTGCTTCCTTTTCAACCCTTAGTAAAACAGACCGGCCAACCATCAACTCAGCAAGTTCCTGTGGATTTGTTTCACTTGTCTTTAGGGTGGCAGTCATTTCCCCTCGTCGCATGACACTTACTGTGTCGGTTACTGCCATAATTTCCTTTAACTTGTGGGTAATCAGTATTATTGTTTTACCCTCTTTGGTAAGGTTTTTTAGAATGCTGAAGAGGTGGTCGGCTTCTGCGGGTGTCAAGACACCTGTCGGTTCGTCGAGAATAAGAATGTCGGCTTGTCGATAAAGAGCTTTTAGGATCTCGACACGCTGTTGATGCCCTACTGATAAATCTTCTATCAGGGCATCAGGATCAACATCAAGAGAATAGGTGGCGGCCAGGTCCGAAAGAAGCACCCTGGCATTGTTCAAGGCCGGAGTTATAAAAAAGTTTTTTTCAGTACCAAGTATTACATTTTCGAGGACAGTAAAATTCTCAACCAACTTAAAGTGTTGGTGAACCATCCCGATGCCGGCTTCGATTGCAACATGGCTATCGGTAATGTTGGTGAGTTCTCCATTGATATATATTTCGCCCGAATCAGATTTGTAAAATCCATAGAGGATTGACATCAACGTCGATTTGCCAGCTCCATTCTCCCCGACAATTCCGTGGATTGATCCTTTATTTACACTCAGGTTGATATTCTTATTTGCCTGAACGGGGCCAAAGGATTTCGAAATTCCCCTGAGCTCAATCATGGATGCAGCACTTTCGTGCTGCACCTTTGTATTCATCGCAAAAACTCAAAAAATGTTTTTAGCTCGCTGGACAACTGTCATCCATGGTATAGTCGTGTACAACGACATCACCATTGATAATTGCTGCTTTGGTAGCTTCTACCTTTTCGAGGACTTCAGCTGAAATCAGGTCTTGGTTATTCTCATCCATTGCATAACCGACACCATCTTCCTTCAGGCCAAGAACCACTACACCGGTGGCTAAATCCATACCTTCTGAAAAGGAATTGTAGACAGCAACATCAACCCTTTTCAACATGGAAGTTAAAACGGAACCTGGATGCAGATGATTTTGGTTGGCATCCACGCCAATACCAAGAATTCCGGCATCCGCTGCTGCTTGCAGAACACCAACACCGGTACCCCCAGCTGCATGATAAACGACATCAGCACCAGAAGCTATCTGGGCTTTAGTCAATTCGCCTCCCTTGACGGGGTCGTTCCAGGCAGAAGGATCATTACCAGTCATATTCTGGATTACATTGATGTCTGGATTTGCTGCCTTAACACCCTGAACATAACCACATCCGAATCTTCGAATTAGGGGAATATCCATTCCTCCAACAAAACCAACTGTATTTGAAGCTGTGGTCATTCCTGCGATAAGTCCAACCAAGTACGATCCCTCATGCTCCTTGAATACGATGGATTTAACATTGGGGTGATCAACCACAAAGTCGATGATGGCAAAATTGGTATCTGGAAAGTCAGGAGCCACGTTGTCAAGTACACTTCCAAAGGCAAAGCCGGTCATAACAATGGGATTACTCCCCCCTTCAGCCAATCTACGGAGGGCCTGTTCTCGTTGAGCCTCTGATTGAATTTCAATTTCTCTATACGAACCCCCTGTTTCGCTTTTCCATTGTTCGGCGCCGCTCCAAGCACTTTCGTTGAAGGATTTATCGAACTTTCCCCCTATATCAAAAACAATTGCGGGTTCGGCAAACAGATTTACCCCCATGAAAGTTAGGGCAAGCAAAGTTGCGATAGTTCCCTTGATAATTTTCATTTCATTTCTCCTAAATAATGAAATCAACATTTAGCTAATCTGGCCAAATCATAATTCCCTAATTTTTTTTTGCAAAGAGAATAGGGTTCAAATTTATGTTTGGTTCCCCGCTTGATGCAATTTAATGATTGGTAGGACGTTGATTTTTGCAACAATCAGATTCACTCCAAATAAAAATCAAGGGTTAAAGATTTCCTTGTACTTGGTTTCAAACAAAAAAATTTCATTTTTTGTAAGTTTTGCAAATTCTTTACTACGAGCGCGTTTAGACAATTTTCCGTTATTTTGATTTAAAAAATGTATCAATAACCCGATGAGTTTGTCCGGCATTTCAATCTCGTGTTTAATAAAATCTACAAGTAAACTGTTTTTCCTGAGATATTCGATTTCCTTTGGGAGAGTTTTGATGATGGTTTCTTCGACACATTCAAAGAAAAATTCAGCTTGCCGAGTCGCATCAAAATAACGGTACAGGGTAATAGTTTCGTTCAATACCTCAACATTACCTAGTTCAGTTGATCGCCAGTTGATAAATTTAAGCCTAGGTTTTGAAAAGTGCTCCAATGCTTTCTGGTAGTCCAAAATTCGATCAAGTATAACTGCTGAAACAGGAAACATCCAACCCTCTGTGATGAAGCCTTTTTCGACCAGAACATGGTGAAAAAGGTATCGATGAATTCTGCCGTTGCCATCTTCAAATGGATGAATAAACACAAACCCAAAGGCGATGGCTGTAGCAGCTAGAACTGCATCATAACTGCTATCTTTAAGTAATTTGTTGGTTTCAAGTAAACCAGATAAAAGTGAATTCAGGTCTTCATGTCTTGCAGAAATATGCACGGGTATGGGCGTTCTTAAAACCTGATCATGGTCGCCAATAAATCCGTCATCAATGCGGCATCCCAAATTAATAAAACGATGATCACCGATGACAACTGATTGGAGGTATTCTAGTTCCTCTATGGTTAATGTTCGTTGGCCTGCTTCCCCAAGAATTTGCCCCCACTGTTCTATGCGCATTAACGGTGAGGCTTCACCTTCAATGGTGAAGGAAGCCTTTGAATCTTTGGTAAGCAAAAATGCAGCCGCTCTTCTCAAAAGATCACTGTGAGTTGTTCCGATATGTTCATTAATTGATTGTGATAAATTCATAGAGATGAATTTATCAATTTTGACCGTGCGTCTGATAATTGGACAAAATGCCTGATTTCCAGGTAGGTTATTTCGGACTCTATGTCTTTTGGAAATACGGGTAGGACCAGGATACTGTAACTTTTCATTAATGAGTGGAATGTAGTTGCCTTTTTTTGTGTCCTCCAATTCTAACCTAGTATACATGAGCCATTCGTACAGGAACCATATACGGCGACTAAATGAACCTGTTGGGTCTGATCTTACTATGTCTTCGATTTCAATGGGTTCAATTAATTTGAACAGCATATTTAGTACTGCGAGGTCAATTCCTTCGTATTTTAACGCGAAAATGAGATGCCCATATAAAGAGTCTTTCGGCTTGTGACGGGGTGTGAATAAACGCCAGCGACCATAATCCTGCCTACTGTGTTTTGTATTGATTGCGCATAAGTAGTCGGGAGAAGGTACAGACAGGCCATATTTTGTAATCAGAGCGGAATAACCTGCAAATTCCAACCCTTCATCCAAAGATTGAAAATCTCTAAAGTAATGCTGTAGATTGGATGGGTACTTGTGTTGATACATTGGAGAGATTGACAACTGTTTGGGACGATATGAAATTATAAAAAAAACAATCAGATTTCGAAATACGTTTATTTCTTATGAAAAAAAGAAAAATAATATAAATTTATATACAAATATATAAATATATAAAAAATCTTACAAAAATACATAAATATAAACCAGTAAATATAAAATAGATTCAAAAAAAAATTTAATTATTGCTATTTTCTATGAAAAATAAATTATTTATGCAAAAAATGCTAAATTATACTTCTGATGTTCAAGATGTTTACACCAAAAATTATTATCCTAGTTGACGCTCTACTGAAAACTAAATTTGGTTAAGTATTCTGCATTAGGATCTATCCGTGGAGAACTGACATAATAGGGTTTTGGTGGAGAATGATGTTTCCCCCGCTGTTTCGAGGAAATTAAGGCAACAGCATGAGAAGAATTATATTTTTGAGCAAGAAAATTAATTCCAAATTGTTTACTGATCCTTTCAGCCTCAAAGCCTACGACTGAGTAATTATCTACATTGGACAGTCTAAGATTGTTGATATCTACTACAAAGGGTTGACCAGTTGAACCAATTCTACAAAAAATATTGTCCTTAACGGATTTTACGGAAACAACTAGTGGTTCGGAATTACCCAAGGCAAAAGCATCAAATTTGTTAATTCCTATAGCAGGAATGCCAAGAGACAAGGACAACCCTCTTGCTGCTGATACCCCTACCCGGATGCCATTGAAATTACCTGGACCGATACAAACACCTATACCCTTCATCATGTCCCATGATAGATTTTTCTCTTGAAACATCTCATGGATTAATGGGAATAACCGGTCAACCCCACTTTGTTTGAGTTCATCCCTCTGGATTACCAGTGAATTTCCTTGCAGTATGGATAACCTAACAAAGGTCCCGGAGGTATCGATCCCGATAACGAGATCGTTTTTACATGACTGGTCGAACTTCAACGACTTCTGGAATATAATGCCTAAGAAGGTTTTCGATACCCATTTTCAGGGTTATGGTTGAAGAGGGACAACCTGCACATGCGCCTTTCATGTGAAGATAGACGACTCCTCGTTCAAAACCATAAAACGTAATATCTCCACCATCTTGGGCCACCGCTGGTCTTACCCTAGTATCAAGTAACTCCTTGATCTGCTTGATGATAGGCGCATCAGGCGAATCCGGGTCTTCCCCAGCTGTACAGTCCTCCTGTGAATATTCCATGACAGGAAAACCTGCCTGGAAATGTTCCATTATTGTGCCAAGTATGGCCGGTTTGATATGTTCCCAATGAAAGGTATCCCCCTTGGAGATGGAGATAAAATCGCTCCCGAAGAAAACCCTTTTAACTCCCCTGATTCCGAAGAGCTTGCGAGCCAAACTGGAACTTTCTGTTGAATCTACGTCAGGAAAGTCTTCTGCCCCATTGGGTAAAACATCTTCTCCAGGATAAAACTTGAGGGTTGCAGGATTTGGAGTTGCTTCAGTTTGTATGAACATTGAATAGGACCAGTATCGAGATTTTAGGTATACTTAAAATATAATACTTCTTCCTTACAAGGCAAGGAAACAAATGCAGAACATCGTTAATCAAGCGGAAGCAAAAACTCAAAGTCACACCCTTTATCAGCCTGTAGAATTTGTTCCTTATATAGTTTTTCGTATCCCCGTAAATTTACACCGCTAGGCTTAGATAAAAGGAATTTCTCTTTTCTTAACGTCAATTCCTTCTCAGGGACCAGAAGATCCAATTTTTTCTCTGAAACGGAAAGCTTTATGAGATCACCATTTTGAACCAAAGAAAGAGGACCACCAATTGCAGCCTCTGGAGTGACATGAAGAATGACAGTCCCAAATGCTGAGCCCGACATCCTTGCATCCGAAATACGAACCATATCCTTTACTCCCTGTGCAAGAATCTTCTTTGGCAAGGGCAGGTATCCAGCCTCCGGCATTCCCGATGGACTTGCCGGACCTGCATTTTTTAAAATCAGGAAATCTTCTGGAGATACATCAAGGTCAGGATCATCAATTCGCTTTGATAAATCTTCAAGAGATTCAAATACAACCGCTTTACCAACCCTTTCAAATAAATCACTGGTAGCAGAAGATCTTTTCAAAATTGCACCCTTTGGTGCCAATGAACCAAAAAGTGATATCAACCCTCCTTCTTGGTCAATAGGATCTTCCAGAGTGGCAACAACCGATCTGTCAATAAAACCGAAATTATTTGATAGACGTTCTCCCAGGGTTTCTCCGGTAATGGTGAGACAATCAAGATGCAGTAATGGTTTTAGTTCTCTGAGGACAGCACCCAGCCCACCGGCATAAAAGAGATCTTCCATATAATGATCTCCTACCGGCTTAAGATTAACCAATACAGGGGTAGTATCCGATAGTTCGTTGAACCTGTGCAATGAAAAATTTATCCCAGCTCTGCCTGCGATCGCTGTCATATGGATTATAGCGTTGGTTGAACCACCCAAGGCCAGAATTACACGGAAAGCATTTTCTATGGATTCCAAAGTAATTATCTCACTTGGGAAGATAGGTGTCCAAGCCAGATCAGCAGCCGTTTTTCCGGTAAGTTCAGCTGCCCTTAAGCGATCTGAATTGACAGCTGGTATTGTTGCACTTCCAGGAAGCGCCAGCCCCAAACCTTCAGCAATACAGGCCATGGTAGAAGCTGTACCCATGATGGGGCAGGTTCCGGCAGTTGTAGCCAACCTTCCTTCAATCTCTTGGATTTCCTGCTTGGACACAGTTCCCGACCGAAACTTGGTCCAAAATCTCCGACAGTCTGTACAAGCCCCAAGACGCTCACCTTTGTATTTCGAAGTCATCATGGGCCCACCGATTAGCTGAATGGCAGGTATATTTGCCGATACAGCACCCATCAGTTGTGCTGGAACGGTTTTATCACATCCACCCATGAGTACAACCGCATCCATAGGCTGAGCCTTAATCATTGTTTCGGTGTCCAATGCCATGAGATTACGGAATTTGAGACTGGTCGGATTCAGAAAAACTTCACCAAGCGAGATTGTAGGAAATTCCAAAGGAAGAGCACCATTTGCAATAACACCTCGCTTTACTGCTTCGAGAAGTTCAGGGAAATGTCTATGGCAGTTGTTGAAACCTGAACCTGTATAGGCGATCCCGACTATTTTTCGATCAAGCATATCCCGGGAATAACCCATTGAGGCAGCAAAGGATTTTCGAAGATATACTGAAAAATCCGGATCGCCGTAATGAGTCAAATTATTCGCTAATCCTATCTTGCCTTGCTTACCCAAAATCGTTCTTTCAAATTAAATGTTGCTAAAAATTAAGTACACAGAACGGCCTAATTATTCAGGCCCTAAACTAATTTGCCGTTTCTATCAAAGAAATGGAGATATTGATCTGGAAATTTCAACCCAACCTTATCACCCAGGTTTACAGGGATTTTTGGATCTGCACGGACGGTTAAAAGAGTTTCGGAGGCTTCCGTTTTGAGGTATAACATTGATTCAGCCCCCAGTTTCTCAATTATTTCGACCTTTGCTGTCAAATGACATTGTGAAGGTGAAACTACTTCAATGTGCTCAGGCCGAATTCCAATCTCAATTTCCATTTCGGATTCAAAATTTGGATTCGACACATCAAAGCTAAAGTGTCCTAAACTAACCACGTGTTTACCTTCTTCACCTCCGACAGTTCCAGCAATAAAATTCATGGCTGGTGAACCAATAAATCCAGAAACAAACTTGTTAACAGGTCTTTCATAGAGTTCCAATGGAGATCCGACCTGCTCAATCCTACCTTCATTTAAAACAACTATCCTGTCAGCCAGAGTCATGGCTTCGGTCTGGTCATGAGTTACATAAATCATCGTCGCACCCATTCTTTGATGCAGGCGGTTAATTTCTATCCTCATTACCACTCTTAAGGCAGCATCCAGATTTGAAAGCGGTTCATCAAATAAAAATACCTTTGGATCACGAATAATGGACCTGCCAATGGCTACTCTCTGTCGCTGACCACCAGACAACTGTCGTGGCTTCCTTGTAAGCAGATTTTCAATCCTTAAAATTTTGGCCACTTCCTGAACTCTGATTGCAATTTCTTCCTTGGAAACTTTGGATAGTTTCAAACCAAAACCAATATTTTCAAAGACGGTCAGATGAGGAAAAAGTGCATATGATTGGAAAACCATGGCGACCTCCCTTTTGGAAGGTTTCATAAGCGTAACATCTTGGTCCTCAATAATGATCTGCCCCTCAGAAACACTCTCCAAGCCTGTGATCAGTCGTAATAAAGTGGATTTTCCACAGCCTGATGGGCCCACAAACACCACGAACTCACCATGCGCAATCTCCAGGTTGACGGAATTAATTACCTTTGTATTACCGAAGGATTTTGAAACATTTCTGAGAATTAAATTAGCCATAAACTAACCCTTTACTGCTCCCATGGTCATTCCTTTGATAAAGTACCTTTGAAAGAAAAGGAAAACAATTAAAGTTGGAAGACTTGCGACCAGCGACAAGGCTCCCTGAACCCCCCACGCAACTGAGTATTGACCCTTTAAATTTACGATACCGACCATGATGGTTCTTTTTTCATCCGATTGGGTAAAGATCAGGGGCCAAAGAAAATCATTCCAGATCCAGGTAAATTGTAAGGTAGCAAGTACAGCAAGTGCCGGCAGACTAAGTGGTAAAGCTACTCGTGTCAGAATTTGAAATTCGTTTGCTCCTTCCAGAATGGCTGCTTCCCTCAGGGTATTGGGGACAGTAGCAAAAAAGTTCCTCATCAGGAGAGTGCAAATCGGAATTCCCAAAGCTGTGTGTATAAAGATGATTGGCCAAAGGGTATCAATAAGACCTAGAGAGTTAAAAAATTGGAATAGTGGTATGAGAATGACCTGGGGCGGAAAAAACATTCCCGAAATAATAACTAGGAAAAGAAGATTGCTACCCCAAAATGGAAGCTTTGAGAAGACGTATCCACCTAATACTCCCAATGCAATAGAAGCAATTGTAGCTGGAACTGTTACAAGCAGGGTATTAAGAAAATATCTGTGTACTGCGGGATTTCCCAACACTTCGGTAAAATTTCCCAAAAAGAGACTTGTAGGGATATTCCATAACCCTCCTTCAGATATCTCCTTGGTCGTTTTGACTGAAGAAAGCAGAACACCGATTGTGGGGGCCAAAAATAAAACTGCCAACACCAAGAGAGAAATAAAGACCACAACAGGCCACGGATTGAATTCGCGGGATACTTGTAGTGTTGTAGCCTGATCAGCCATAAATTTCGTCAATTCTTTTCAATTCACGAAAATAAATCCGGATAATGATTAAGGCCAATAGAAACAAGACCACCGAAATAGCACTTCCATAACCCATCAGATACTTCTTGAAAGATTCGTTATACATATGCATAGCCAAGGTATCAGAACTATGGAAAGGTCCCCCACCTGTCATGATATAAAGAATGTCAAAGCCTTTCAGTGAATTAATCACGCTAAGGGCAATCACGACTACGGTTGCCGGGGTTAAAAGAGGAACCAGAACCATTCGAATTTTTTGCCAGGTGTTTGCACCCTCAATCTCGCAAACCTCAAGGAGGTCTTCGGGGATGGACGTTAAACCCGCCAGATAAATAACCATCGATAAACCGGTTTGTTGCCATGACCAGGCTACGATTACTGAACCTAGCGAGGTATCTGGTTTGGCCAACCAGGGATAGTTCATCGATTCACTGAGAAAGACATTGATCATGGTATTCAGCAACCCCCAATCAGGTTGATAAATCCAAGTCCAAATCTGTCCAACCACAACTGCAGATAAACATATGGGAAGGTAAAATATTGACTTGAAAATCTTGCCACCAGGTACTTTACTGTCTATTAACAAAGCAAAACCGAATCCCAGTAAGGTAGGGAGCAGGATAGCCGCTACCATCCAGATAAAGGTATTGATTATGGCATTCAGGAACAGACGGTCGGTAAAAATCTTGGCATAATTGTCAAATCCGACGAACTTATAGTTCGGATTGAAGCCGTTCCAATTTGTAAAACTGTAGAAAAATGAACTGAATAGGGGCCATAAGACCAATAATGTGAAAACGGCAACAGGGGCTGCCAAAAAGACAACCCGCCACACCCAGTTAGATTTCTCCACAGTTTAAATCAATATTCAGTTCCCAAAGCTACCTCCGGGAACTGAATTGAATTTAAGATTATTGAGCAAAAGCGCTCTGTGCACTGTCCTGAGCTCGTGCCAGGATTTCTCCATAATCAGCTGGGTTTTCCATTAGTTCCTGGAACATTGATAGTCCCACTTCAGCGACCGGTGGTGGGGTAGCCAAATCATAGTTGAACGCAAAGTTACTCGCTCCGCCAACTGTAGAAATTACCCTTTGTATCAAGTCATTATATACGCTGGGATCAACATTTACATTGGCTGAAACAGCTCCAACTGCTTTTGTCCATTCGATTTGGTTATCTACATCAGAAACAAAGAATGAGAGGAATGCCTCAGCACCTTCAACATTCTGGACGTTGGCTGAAATCACCAATCCATCAATGGGGCCTACAACGGAAACTGGAGCATCAGCATTAATAGTTGGGAAGGGGAAGAAATCATAATCTTCACCTGGTGCCAGACCGTTCCCATTCCAATAACCGGTAATCCATGTTCCCATTAGGGTCATAGCTGCTTCACCATTGGCTACCTTGTCCGAAGCATCGGTCCAGGTATCGGCATTGGAGTTGGCAGCAAAATAACCATTGTTTACCAGATCCATCCAAATTCCTACGGCAGCCATTACTTCATCACTGTCGTAAGCTGCAGAACCATCCATTACAGCAGCCCTGACTTCAGGACCAGCCGTGTTGAGAATGAGATAATCAAACCAGAATTGGGCAGGCCACCTGTTTTTTGAACCCAAGGCAATAGGTGCAATCCCCATTCCTTTCAGTTTTTCACACAAGGCGATGAAACCTTCCCAATCAGTTGGCATTTCAGTTATTCCTGCATCAGCCATTACCTTTTTGTTATAAAACATCCCGGCATAATGATACTGCATGGGAATCAAATACCTGTTTCCATTATACAGTGTAGCGCTATCAGCGACGGCTTTGGCTACCACATCGTCCAAACCGTTATTGGCCCACATGCTATCAATAGGTGAAAGATCGCCTGAATCGACGACAAATTGGACTCTGGCCCCAGCCCAATAGCTGAAGACATCCGGCAAACTGTCACTTGCTCCACGAACCAGAATATCTGTTTTAAAGTCTTCATGCCCAACAGGGCTTTCCTTCATCTGATAGCCTGTTGCTTCTTCAAACCTACTAAACACCTTACCCATATTCTCCTTACCGAATTCATCGGAAAAATAATGTGATATGGTAACCTCATCAGAATTTGAGGCGGTAGTGAAGCCAAATACAGCTAAACAGGAAACCAGAAATATCTTACCAAATTTCAAAGTTAAAAAGCGTGTCATTAGTCATACTCCTTCTTGGATACACTCTATCCCGAAACGGAAATAAAATACTACAACGAAAAAATCCAAACACAAATGAAAAAACAAATTATTTGAAACTTTTTGTGCAAAATCAATTTATGATGAATAGGTTAATCAGGGTTTACAGATCAAGGATTAGGAGTAAAGAATGAAGAAATTGCCTATTGGGGTAGGGATCTTGGGGACAGGCAGAATATCAGATCTACATGTTATTGAATATATTGCCAATGATGCGACAGAGATAAGGGGTCTTTGCGACCTTAATCAGGACATGGCCAGAAAAAAAGCTGCGCATTGGGGCTTGGAAGATGTATCCATAACGGATGACATGGATACATTTTTCAATGATCCAGATATTGATCTCGTTGAAATCTTGCTTCCCCACGATTTCCATCTAGAAGCGTCCCTGAAGGCCATGGAGGCCGGTAAGATTGTATCCTTGCAGAAACCCATGTGCAGTAATTTGGAAGAAGCCGATAAGCTTGTCGAGGCAGTGGAAAATTACGACCGTCCATTTAAGGTATTTGAAAATTTTCTTTTTTATCCCCCAATTATCAAAGCAAGGGATCTTATTGCTATTGGTAGCATAGGAGAGCCTATATCAATAAGAATAAAAAGCAATGCCGGATTTAGTAATACTGAATGGGAGGTACCCAAGGGTGCTCAGGAATGGAGACAAAAGGTAGAAAGGTCCGGTGGGGGGCCATTGGTGTTTGATGATGGGCATCACAAATTTGCACTTGCCTGGTCGTTCATGGGGAATCCAGAAGCGGTACATTCCTTCATAAAGGAAGTACGAAGGGATGACGGGTTCATATTTGATGCCCCTGCCATGATTTCGTTTCTATTTCCTGGAAATAAGGTTGGAAATCTGGAAATTGTTTACTCTCCACAACTCAAAATAGATACGGTCTATTATGCCCAGGATGATCGGGTAGAAATAACCGGGGAGAAAGGTATCATCTGGGTAAATGGTGGCCATGGACGTTTGGGTAGTACACCACCGGTTGTCCTTTATGCCGGGGATAAATTTTCGGAGTTTAACGACATACCCACCGGTTGGGAACAAAGTTTCATTCTTTCGACAAGGGATTTTATCAATAAATTACTTCACGGAGGTGAACCAATCCTAACTCCACAAGAAGCAAGGGAGATACTCAGGTTTTCTTCGGCCGCCGAGCAATCCAACAGAGAAGATCGGGTAATTTACTTCTGACTTTAACGGTTAAACAGGTGAAGTCTCGTGCTGTTCTTTGGTTTGTTTATCCATGATCTCATTCAAACGTGATGGATCATTGGCAAGAAGTTTTAATAAACTGTGAATTCCATTGCTGATCAATACTTCACCAGTCTCGTATTTGTGAAAGGTGTTGGACTCATCCCTAATTACCAAGTCCGCTTCACTTTTGGATAGACCAAGACGGTTTTTCCTAATACGGCGAATGTCCTCGGGGCCATACAATCCTTTCTCTTTTGCCTACATTTTGTTAAGTGCTCGGTCAGAAACACGCATGTCCTTTGCATCATGCAAACCACTTTCACTGGAAGGGTCGTCAGGAGCATACCATCCGGGCATATTAATTGTCTCCTCCATCCCCTTGTATCTGAGTGTCATAGTACGTTCACCACGCACCAACTTTTGTTGGGTTTAAGGGTGAATACATTCTTTCAGGTAATGAGCCATGGTTATTTCTCCTTGAACGATACACAAACATACTTGGATTCATCATTCTTGACGAATTTCATATAGATATCAAATTCTCCAGACTTTATGGTCATAGTAGTCTGTCATTGATTTATAGAAATCTTGGCGTGTTAGATTACAGATTACCTCACGTATGTCTGAAAGATTCATACCCATTGCTACCGCACCGGAAATTGCAGAATTTGTAATATCCAACTTTGAAACCTCTCTCTTAATTTCGTCAAGGTCATAGGTCGGTTTTCTCTTTTCCTTTTAATTTGTAACATTAATGTGGGCTAGTTTTTAACTCAGAATTGATGATTCAAAATCACTAGCATAACCTGGTAATAACTTCACGATGATTTAACAGGAAGAATTATTGATTAAACCTTTGCTGAAGTCGTTTAATTTCGGTGGTAACCAATTGGGGAAACTGCGGATACTTTTGTGGTAGGTCACACCAGATTTCTGGAATTTTAGCAAACGCAAATTCTTTGCCAGTTTGCAAGTAAGGCTCCAATGTAGAAAAATATGGGTCCTGGTAGTCAAATCGTGAAGAACCATCCAAAATCTTTTTCATCAACACATACCAACTAGCTACGGATTTAATGGTTTGTTTCGGAATAATTCCCTTGTTAAAGCAACCTTCCAGGGTTGGAAGTAGGAAAAGTCTGAATTTACTGAAACCATCCATGGCAATGCGTGGCAATCCGTCTGCAATTTGCCAGTTTTGAAACCTGGTCTTGATAGATTGAGTATAAGCCTTCAAGTCAACAGGTCCATTTTTGTCTAGGGTAGGTACAATCTCGGTTTCCTCAAGCAGGTCAAAAAATGAACTTAATTCTGGATCCATTATCGCCTTGTCATAAGTATCAAATCCTTTGAGGGCACCTAAATAAGCCAAACCAAGGTGTCCCCCATTCAATATTCTGATTTTGGCCTCTTCATAGGGAGAAACATCCTTGACCAAGGAGACACCTGCAATCTCCAGTTCAGGCCTTTCACCTCTGAAATCATCTGTAATCACCCATTGGATAAAATCTTCAGCATGAATGGTAAAATCGTTCCTGATTCCAAATCTTTTCTCAACCTCAACGGAATATACGTGGTTTGGCCGCGGAGTTATTCTATCAACCATTGAACTGGGAAAAGAAATATTATCCTGAAGCCAGGTCTTAAGTTCCCGATCACCCAGAGCCTCAAGATACAATTCGAGATTCGTCCTAAGCAGATTGCCATTGTCTCTTAAATTGTCGCAGCATAATACAGTCAACGGTTTGTTGCATAGTTCTTTTCTTTTGGATAAGGCCTTCCTAAGGTAACCATAAATGGTACTGGTAGTGGTACCACTTAATTCATTTTTGATGTGGATGTTCTCCAGGTCCAAATGACCATCCTCACCTAGGTAATACCCGCTTTCTGTGACGGTGAGAGAAAGTATCTTGACGCCCGGTTGAGAGATCATTTCCTCCGCACTCTTAGGGTCTTCTATCCAGTCATAAAAGGATTTGTGAGAACGTACCAATTGGTACTGTGAATCTGAATTGGAGGCAAGCGTTTTAAGAAAATACTCACCTTTGCGCTCTCTTAGTCTAATTAAATCCTGTGATGTTTCTTTCCTAAGATTAACCCCTGCAATTGCCCATTCCAATTGCCCACTTTGGCACATGAAGTTATCCAGGTACACGGCCTGATGAGCCCGATGAAAAGACCCAACTCCGATATGAACAACACCTATGGAAGTCTTGCTTCTGTCGTAATTCGTTTGGCTAAAACCCGAATCTTCTGCTCGAAAATTTTGTTTATACATGTGATGTTCTTATAGTGCTTATTTGGCTAATTCTTTTCTTGCCTCGTTTCGAAAAACTCTTGGCTGGACCCCTTTGATTCTTAAAAACTGGCGATTGAAATTTGCCACATTTCTGAATCCTACATCAAAGCAGATCGTAGATATATGTTCGTTTGTCTCATACAACTTGGCACAGGCCTGTCCTATTCGAATCCGGTTAAGAAAATCAGAATAATGATTTCCGGAAATGTTGAAAAAATGCCTGGAAAAGGCACTCTGGCTCATACAGGCCATATCAGCCAATTGTGATAATTTAAGGTCCTCCTTGTAGTTGACAACTATGTATTCAATTACTCTTGTGATATTTGTATAGTTTTTTGCCCACCTATTGTTGGTAAGGTGTGAAGCCGAGAGAATCTGACTGTTTCCCCACTTACTCAAACAAAGAAGGAAGTCCAGGCTCAAAATTATTTGCTTCAACCCCTTTGCCTTATTGATTTCTTCAAATCGTCTAAGCGATTCCTCCAATTTGAATTCGAGAAATTCAACTCCGCTTTCAGCCTTGGAAAGTAATACTTCCAATTCCCGAAACTCGGGATAGGCTGACTTGGCAGCTTCAATGCTATTTTGATTGAACTGGATTAACTTGTCTCGCAATTCTACAGGTTCATAGAGATTATCATCAGTTACCCAGTTGTGGGGCAATAGCGGACCAGTCAAAAAGAGGGAACCAGGTTGAAAAGTACCTATATGATCTCCCACAAAAGCCTTTCCCCGGGTATCAACAATCAGGTGAAGTTCGTATTCCTCATGAGAATGCCAGCGACACAAGTCAGTTGGCCATCCATGTTCAAGGTACCTGATGCTGCTCAGAGACCGGTCTACTATTTCAATTTCTGGGCTTATTATGGACATGACGGTTAATTCATAACTTTGCCACCATCCACATTGATGGTTTGGCAGGTAATATATGCAGAAAGGTCAGAAGCCAGGAACAGAGCAACCCTGGCTACATCCTCAGGGATTCCCATCCTCCCCATGGGTACGTCCTGACCAACCAATAGCTTCCTTTCACCAATTGTCCGATTTTCGAATTTGGCAAAGAGAGAATCAACTTGTTCCCAGATCGGTGTATCTACAACACCGGGCAAAAGTGCATTAACCCGGATTCCCTTTCTTGCCAGCGCAAGACCAGCTGATTGTGTATAACTGAAAACTGCCGCCTTGGAGGCGCAGTAATGGGCAACCAAGGCCTCCCCCCGACGTCCAGCCTGGCTGGCAAGATTAATAATACGTCCTTCTTTACCACGGGCAACAAGAGTTTTCGCAACTACCTGCATGATTTTATACATGGACCTGACATTGACGGTAAATATTTTGTCAAATTGGCTCAGATCAGCTTCCAAAACCAATTCCATATCAAAGACGGCAGCGTTGTTGAAAAAGATTTCAGGTTCAAAGGCTTCAATTTCCCTGCAACATCCCTTCAAACCCTGACTGGTTGCCAAATCAAAAGCACTAAACTGAATTTGGTGGGGGTAAGTATCAAGCAGGGTTTGAAGAGCAGGACTTGTCTCCAGGTCAGTGGCCAATATTTCCGCGCCCGACATTATGAAATTTTTACAAACACTTGATCCGATACCTCCAGAGGCACCGGTGACAAAAGCTTTTTTGCCACCCAGGGAAATGTTGGCTCCAGGGGATGAGTTCATTTTACGGCCCCAAATGTCAATCCCTGGACCAACTGTTTTTGGCAGAACCAGCCGAATACAACTATGGGTGCACAGGCCAGGGTTGATACGGCAGAAAGCTTGGCCCAGAATAAACCTTCAGGGCTGGAATAGGAAGCCACGAGGGCTGTGAGCGTACCTGCATCTGAAGCAGTCAGTGTTATGGACCAAAAGGCTTCATTCCAGCAAAGTACTATACTCAAAAGGGCGGTGGAAAGTATTCCACCCTTGGTTAGGGGAAGTAACACCCGGGTAATTTCTTGAACCGTTGTTGCTCCGTCCATTCGGGCTGATTCCAGAATTTCACGGGGTATTTCCTTGAAATAACTGAACAGCATCCAGATGATGATTGGTAGATTAATCATGGCAAAAATAACGACCAGTGAAATACGGGTATCCAATAGTCCGGCTTTTTGAACAAGCAGGTAAATCGGCATAAGCACCCCAACTGCGGGCAACATTTTGGTGGAAAGCATCCATAGAAGGATATCCTTGGTAAATCGACTAGGCCAGAAGGCCATAGCATATGCTCCCGGTACAGCAACAAACAAAGCCAATAAAGTTGCTCCGAAGGAGGTTATGACTGAATTAAAGGCGTAGGAGAAGTAATCGCTTCTTTCCTGAACAAGGAAAAAATTCTCCAAGGTTGGTTCAAAAAACAGCAGTGGGGGGACCGAAATGGCCTGCAATTCTGTTTTGAAGCCGGTTAAAACAAGCCAGAAAATAGGAAAAAACATAATACTGGCTGCAACCCAGGAAAGTAGTATCCTGAGATAATGTTTCTGAATCTGAGTTAATGCCATTGTTTCTAGACCACAAGGGTTTTACCGACCAGACGGATCAGGAAGATGGCTACGATATTGGCAAGTATGATTGCAAATACACCTCCTGCCGACGCCACACCAGCATCAAACTGTAACAGAGCCTGGGAAAATATCAGGAAGGCCATGTTGGTACTGTTGAATCCCGGACCTCCACCGGTTGTTACAAATATCTCTGCAAAAACCGCAAGATGAAAAATGGTCTGGATCATGATAACAACAGCAATAGCCCTACCCAGATGAGGAACCGTCATATACCTGAATTTTTGCCAGGCATTGGCGCCATCAAGGTCAGCGGCTTCCAAGTGCTCCGGATCCTGAGATTGCAAGGAGGTCATGAAAATCAGAAAGGCGAAGGGAATCCATTGCCAACTAAGCATTATGACGATTGATCCTAGAGGGAAATTTGCCAGCCAATCAAGAGGTTCGAGACCCAAAAAAGTAAAAACTACAGAAAATAGCCCATAAACAGGATTCATGAACATGTTTTTCCAAAGAAGTGCGTTCACTGTAGGCATGATAAAGAAAGGAGAAATAAGGAGTACCCTTACGATACCTCTTCCTCGGAAAGGAAAGTTTACCAGAACAGCCAGTGCCAACCCAATAACAACAGTGATGATTAGTACAGACAGTACCAAAACCAGGGTATTGATTACAGATGATACAAAGCCCGGGTCAGTTATGAAGAATTCATAATTCGATAACCCAATAAACCCTGTTCTTTCCGGGTATAGGAGGTTAAATCGGATGGTAGAAAAATAGATGGTCATACTCAGCGGTACGATCATCCAAAGGAAAAGCAGGACTATACTAGGTGCCTGTAAAAAGGCGATAGTCCTGCTATTCATCGTTTAATTCAGTTTTCTCTACAATTGTATTGCAGTGAATGGCTTCATTAATAGTAGCCAGCTTTCGACATTTCTCGGTCGGCAGCTTCCTGAGCGTTCTCTAGTGCTTCCTCAGCAGTAATGTCACCAGCCAAAGCAGCGCTGAATTGCTGGCCAACGGCGATACCAATAGCTTGGAATTCCGGAATGGCAGCAAACTGGACACCTGTATAAGGAGTCGGGTCCTGGGTACTGTTGGAAGGGTTAGCTGAAAGAATGGCTTTCAACTCGGCATCAGCAAAGATAGCAGCACTTTGGAAATTTGGGTTATCGTAGGTGCTCTGGCGAGTTCCAGTGGGTACAGAGGCCCAGCCATTTGTTTCGGCTACCAATTGAATATACTCCTTGGAAGTTGCCCACTGAATAAACTTCTTGGCATCATCAGCCTGTTTGGTTCCGGCAGGAACAGCCAAGGCCCAAGCCCAAAGCCAATTTGCACCACGATTGGTGACTGCGACAGGTGCTTGTGCGAAAGCAACTTGGTCAGCAACTTTTGATTGACGCGGGTCAGAAATGAAGGAAGCAGCAATTGTGGCATCAATCCACATACCACATTTACCTTCATTGAACAAAGCCAGAATTTCGTTGAAACTGTTGGCACTTGAACCCGGAGGTCCATAATTGTTCATCAAGTTGAGATAGAAATCTATGGCGTGTCTCCAAGCTGCACTATCCAGTTGAGGTTTCCAATTTTCATCAAACCAACGGGCTCCGAAAGAGTTGGCCATAGTTGTGATGTAAGCTGTGTTATCGCCCCAACCAGGCTTACCCCTGAGACAAATCCCATAAACGCCATTATCTTTATCGGTAATTGCAGCTGCTACGTCCTGGATATGTCCCCAGGTGGGGTTATCAGGAATTGTCATACCAGCGGCATCTACCAAATCCTTACGATACATGACCATGGAACTTTCACCATAGAATGGTGCGGCATACAGTTTACCTTCATGAGACAAACCGCCTCTCATGGCAGGAAGGATATCATCAACATCATATGATGCGTCGAAGGTCAATTCTTCAAGCCAACCTCTGCTTCCCCAAATTGGGGCTTCGTACATACCGATGGTCATGACATCAAATTGTCCACCCTTGGTAGTAATGTCGGTGGTTACTCTTTGGCGTAAAACCCCCTCTTCAAGAGTTACCCAATTAACGGTAATTCCAGGGTTTGCTTCCTCAAAATGTCCTGTCAGTTTCTGCATCTCAATCATATGGCCGTTATTGACGGTAGCGATTGTCAACTCACCAGCTGACAATGACCCTGCGGTCATTGCAAAAACTGTCAGGGAAAATATTCTAAATAATTTCATTTTATGCTCCCATGTTAATTTAGATCAACAGTAAGTATTTTTTGATTTTATGGATTACCAATAGGATTTAATTTAATTGTAATACTTTTTTGCGATAATATTGATAATAATCAGGAAATCATATCAATTATTATTATATTTCCTACAAACCCCTCATTACATAAAGCCTTATTTTATCTGACCTTCAATATTGTTGCGTGGATTATACTAATTATCATTATTTAGAAACCAAAGTATTTTCGATTTTTTGATCTAATCTGCACCCCAATGTTTGCTTCCCAAAGAGTTAATTACCAACTCGGTTTTGGAAACATTAGAGTTCTTTTGGATTTGGGCGACTTCGAAATTTTATAGGAGGATGAGGATAATTCCATGTCAACCAAAGAAATCACTGCCAAGGCACAAATCCTTATCCGCAGACCATGTGTTGAAGTGTTCAACGCATTTATTGATCCTGGAGTAATGAGTAAATTTTGGTTCACACGAAAAGATCAGGGTCTATGTGAAGGTGATACTGTCATTTGGTATGTTGGGGATCGATCAGATGCTTTTGAAATTGAGGTTCGAATAAAATCGATTAAGGAGCCTTCTCTAATCAATTTCGAGTGGGGATATGGTTCCCATTTTACCAATGTTACCTTTACATTAATGGAGCAAAGTCCAGAAATGACACAAATCAGTATTGTGGAACGTGGTTTCAGTGGATCACGTGAAGAGATCGTTTTACAAGCACTTGATTCTACCTGCGGCTTTAACCAGGTCGTTGTCGCAGCAAAAGCACTATTGGAACACAACATAAAGATCAATGTCGTCAGGGATCACGTTTGAAGGTACTCAATCAAATTATCTGACATGAGAACGAATGACATCTGGGACATTTTTCAAGACTACGGTTAAGAAGAGTTGATGTTCAACAACCCTGATTAGCGAGCAAAACAGGGGAAGATCCAATTTTGTATTAAGTCCGAACGAGCTCGCTGATTATGGATTCAAGATATACCCTTTACAATTACCTGCTCACCTGTTATGGTGAAATTTAAGAAGATCATGGCCGGTAATCGGAATAGCTAAAATATTAGAAATAGCCGGACATGGGTGGGTTTTTCTCGAATTCGGAGGATCGAAGGGTAGTTATATTAATGCAACTCTTATGGGCTTTAATTACAACAATTCAAGATCAGGCCTTATAGGGATTTTTACAATAAAGGGAGTGATTATGAAAAGAAATGTTCTCAAGGGTGCTTTTGCCCTTATTGCCGGTTTATGTCTCGCGATTCCAGGTACGGCTTCAGCAGATTGCGGTGAAGTATCAATCACCGAAATGAATTGGGCATCATCACAGATCATCACCGAGGTTTCCAAGTTCCTCATGGAGCAGGGATATGGCTGTACGGTCGAGAAGGTTCCATCGGCTACCACCACTTCGGTTGCATCGCTGGCTGAAAACGGTGAACCGGATATCGTGACCGAGCTGTGGCTAAACTCCACCGGTGCCGTTTATGCAGAATTGGAAGCTGAAGGAAGGGTCATGCGTCTTGCTGACGTTTTTGATCCCGGTGGTGTGGAAGGTTGGTGGATACCTGCCTATCTTGCTGAATCAAATCCAGAATTGACAACGATTGAAGGCATCATGGCAAACCCTGATCTTGTTGGTGGAAGATTCAACAACTGTCCCGATGGCTGGGGTTGCAGGATCGTCAATGACAATCTCATAAAGGCACTTGATGTTGAGGGAGCTGGCCTAGAGGTCTTCAATCATGGTTCCGGAGAAACTCTGGCTACATCCCTCGCAGCCGCTTACGAGGAAAATGCACCCTGGTTCGGTTATTACTGGGGACCGACAGCGGTGCTGGGAAAATACCAGATGGTAAAGGTCAGAATTGGCGACATTGACACGGATGTTCATACTGCCAACCAGAACAAGGATAATGAAAATCCAAGCGTCTCTGATTTCCCACCGGCACCCGTTTTGACAGTTGCTACCGCGGCATTGACCGAAAACAATCCTGATGTCGCCGAATTGATGAGCAACATAAGTTTCGAAATTGGACTCCTGAGTTCAGTTCTCGCCTGGCAGGAGGAGAATAGTGCCTCAGCAGAGGAAGCGGCCGTCTATTTCCTCACAACTCAGTCAGATGTCTGGTCCCAATGGGTCAATGATGCCGCGCGGGAGAAACTGTCACAATTCATCAACTGAGTTCTGCACATGAAAAATGGTTTATCAATTGTTGAACCAGGACTTGGGTAATTCAACTGACTGTCCGTGGGCCGGAACCGCCCGGCTTACGGACATTGGAGACAGATAACCGTTTATGGCAACCTACGATTTCATCTTTGACGGGCTTGGTCTACGAAGTTGGTGCGATGCAGACAAGACCGAAAAAGGCCCTCTTTCGATGGCCGATCTGCTGGCAAAGGGGGATTCCAGCAAGGAATCTTCCCTTCTGGATATACCATTTCCGTCACTTGATGCACTGAACGAGTCATGCAGTCGAATCGTCCAATCGCGCGCAATGACAAAAGGAGTAGAGGAGGGCTTTCTTGCCATCAAGGATGTTTTACGCTTTGTGCTCGACCCTATAACCCAACCGCTGAGCTGGTTGCTTGAATATACACTCCTGATTTTTGAGACCGTGCCTTGGTGGATTATGTTTCCGATACTCATGATCGTGGTTTACTTGGCAACCAAGTCACTTCGAATAGTTGGCTTCGTGACCATCTGCCTAGCTTTCCTGGCATTCATCGACCACTACAGCCACTCAATGCAGACGCTTTCAATCATATTCGTGTGTGCCTGCCTCTGTGTCCTCTTTGGCGTACCCATAGGAATTGCCATGTCACGCAGCGACAGGATGCAGCAAATAACAATTCCGATCCTAGACATGCTTCAGACTCTGCCACCATTCGTTTACCTGATACCACTGATCTTCTTGTTTTCCGTTACAGAGCCAAAACTATACGGCATAGCGATAATCCTTTATGCAATCGTGCCGGTTATTCGATTGACTGATCTGGGCATCCGCCTGGTTGACAAGGACGTTATTGAGGCCGCAGATTCTTTTGGTATGACCGAAAGGCAAAAGCTGATCGGAGTCCAGATTCCGCTTGCACTGCCAAACATCATGGCCGGCATCAACCAGACCATCATGATGAGTCTAGCCATGGTCGTGATCGCATCGCTGGTGTCGGCACCGGGCCTTGGTGTCCTTGTCCTGCGTGGAATAAGGAACCTAGAGCTGGGCGTCGGCCTGATCTCAGGCCTTGGCATCGTGCTTTTGGCGATCATTCTAGACAGGGTCACCAAGGCAGCACTTGATCGCGTAAACTCCGCCCAGAAACGCTAGGTGAGTAGATCAGGTATGACCGGTACAGTCAAAATCGCAATCCGTGAACTCTACAAGATATTTGGTCTCGATCCGGAAAATGCACTGAAACACGTGTTGGACGGTGTCGGCAAGGTCGACCTGCTTGAGCAACATGGACACGTGCTTGGTCTGCAGGACATAAACATCGACATGCACGAAGGTGAAATCACGGTTATCATGGGCCTGTCCGGCTCAGGCAAGAGCACACTTATTCGCCACCTCAACCGACTTATCGAACCGACCTCGGGTCAGGTGAAAGTAGACGGTAATAACGTGCTTACCTACGATGAGCACCAGTTACGCAAGCTACGTCGTGAATCCATGTCAATGGTTTTTCAGAAATTCGCTCTTCTGCCCCACCGCACGGTTGCCGAAAACGCAGGCACAACACTTCAGGTTCGCGGTTTCAGTAAAAATGAATACCTGGCTGAAGCAGAAAAGTGGCTTGGGGTAGTCGGTCTCAGCGGTTTCGAAAATCACTATCCTCACCAACTGTCCGGCGGTATGCAACAGCGTGTCGGCATCGCCCGTGCGTTGACATCGAACTCGCCCATCATGTTGATGGACGAGGCATTCTCTGCACTTGATCCGCTCATTCGTACAGACATGCAGGATCTCCTGCTGCAATTGCAGGATGATTTGCACAAGACCATTGTTTTCATTACCCATGACCTGGATGAAGCACTCAAACTCGCTGATCGGCTGGTGATCCTCAAGGATGGTTATATCGTCCAGCAGGACGAACCACAGCATATACTGCTGAACCCGTGTGCCCCCTACATCGAGGATTTCGTCAGCGACATCAACCGGGCCCGGGTGCTCAAGGTTCGTTCGGTCATGTCTGCGCTTGTGGGTGACACCCCACCAGCAGATGCACATGGCGAGGTCGACTACAACGACACGTTGGAAGACGTGATCACACGATCGGGTGGCGACACGTCACATTCCTATATTGTTACGCGTGATGGTGCATACGTTGGCGTACTTGAGATGACCAACCTGGTAAGGGCACTGGTCCCACGTGTCGCTTCCGAGGCGAGCGCCCGAAAACTCTGAATTGAGGACGAGCCTTAAATTAGCCTGGTACGTCGCGGCACTTACCATTTGTCACTACCGGTTGTATATTTAATGTTGATGTCAACATATATATTATATCCCAAAAGAAACGGTTGAAAAAGGGTCCTATCCCCCAGAGAGGTGCCCCAGGGGAGATCTAGACCTCCCCAGGGGGAAAAGATATCCTGCTTGATAAAGTAAATTTCGAGCAGGAAAGGTTGTCAACATGTTAACAATGAAGGATATTATGACATTTACCGAATTAAAACGACAGGGATTGTCCCTAAGGGACATTTCCCGTCACACCTGTCATCATCACCAGACGATAACCAAATAATTGGAGAACGGACTGAAAACCCCAATAGAAGCGACGGGCACCAAGGCAGGACAAACTGGATTCCTACGGGCTGGCTGGTTTCAATCAGAATCTTCGGCCCCTGTACCCGCGTCTGTCACACGTGACAGCGACGTGGGAACGAGACAGCGGTTGAAGAACGTCATGATGGTCGCCCTGGACAAGCTGTCCATTTCCACACCATGCTGAATTGCCCGCGACCTGCCCTGTACAATGCTCCTTGTCAGGCCAGTTGTGAGCGGTCTGCCTGAATCCGAGCTGGTCAGCAATAAATCGACCGATGCCGGTCCGGATGGGTGTTCAACACTTTCCTTCATGCCGGTCAGAGATGCAATGTCACCTTTGAGGTCCATCCGTGATGGACTTCCGCATCCGTTTGTCCACGAGACGACGATTCTTGCATTTTCAATGCCTGTTGCCGCGATCGCACCCGCTACGACCAGTGGTTGATCCACACTATGGATCTGGAAGCGTCTCTCTGAACCGTATCCTGCCTCGATAAACAGCCGGTCTGCAACTACAGGTCCAGCATAGAGTGCCGAAACCGCCAGAGGTCTACGGCTTTCGATATGAATGATATTGTCATCATCTCGAAGTGCAAGCGATGCACCACTTTGCCCGGTCATCAGGCTACTCAATGCCGAAGCAGCTGCCCTTGCCGGATCAATGCCAAGGAAGGCCAGGTGCATCGATGCCGCGGTAAATACCTCACCGATTCCGAAGGGCGTACCGGCGCCAACCGCAGCCCGAGTAAAATAGAACCTGATCTCGTTGAGCGACAGAGGAGTTGACGTCACGTTCATTGGATCGTCTCATCGATCCGATTTGCGGGTAGGGAAGGAAAGACCCATTCCGGTCCGGTCCAGCTTGCGAGCTCGTATGGCAGGGGCGCGCCCTGATACATGTTGACCCTAGTCCAGAGGTCGGATTTGGGGTCGAACTTGGCGACACCGAAGAACGCCAATTTGAAGCGAAGTATATCAAGCGGACGCTGCCCCTCCCCAAGAAGATTGTCACGAATCTCGCCATAGGGATAATGAGGAGCTAGTTGCACGCGCCACACAACAGGACGATATTCGGGTGCCGTGAGAAGAAAATCCGCAACCCTGAGCGATCTGTCACAACGATGCAGATCGTTCCTGAGCCGGTTGACATCCCTTGCGATGCCGATGGGCATCTCGAATTCGGAACCGTGTTCAGTCTGGCGGTCCCCGACACGGGGTTCAAGTTTTTCCTCGGAGTAATACCAGAACCGCTTCAGTGCAGCCGGATCAGAAAAATCTGTGGAAATCACCCAGTCATAGTTTGCCTCGATGATGTCCAGCAAACTTCCCAATGACATGGCAGGATCAAGTCGCGGTGGCTCCCGGGCACTCATCCGACCGGCAAGTTCGTCCACAATCTCGCCGTGTTGCTCAAGCAGTAGCGACACGACGAATTCCTGGGCTTCTACAGACAGTGTTTCCTCAGTGTAACGGTAGATCTTGTCCCAAGCATAAGGCTGATCATGTCCCTTCGAACACGACTTCTTCAGTTGATCAAGATCCAGGCGCAGCTGCATTATCCTGGCTTTCTGGGTCTCATCATCCACATCCCATTCTTCGACGAAATGGCGGGCCCGATCTAAAAGCATGAGAAAGTCCCCAATCTGAATCTGGTCTGCCATTGGCACCGACCTTACCCTTGCCAGTGCAGTTTCCCGGGCCAGAACCCAATTGTTGATCAGTGTTGGGTACTTCGTGAGAAAAGGTACCATTCCAAGTCCCGTGGCATTGCCGATACCGAGATAGCGTGCATACCGGGCATCAAGTAGTACAGATCTCGCTTTCCCCCTTTCACGTGCCACGTGGTTGACTAGGTCCATGCTCAGCCATCTGACAAGATAAACTGTAAGCAATTCGGCCTGAAATGGACCTTGCATCTCGGGTCGGCCCGCCAGTTTTTCTCGGTCGGCACAACCGAACTTCCCGCTTCCATACACGGCCGTGGTTCGCATCAGGTATCCAACCCTGTTTAGGTTGCTCAGGTCAGGCTGGTTGCCAGATGCCAGCCGCTCGACAACATGCTCGAAGAGCCGCATGCTCTTGTTAGCCCGAGCAAGCGTGAGTTCGCTGGCAGTGAACCGGCCTGCCTCCTGGTAAGGAGTCTGGGAGCGCAACCGCTCAATATCAGCATCATCCGGCACACCATCATAGAGGGAGAACGTGGCATCCCAAGCATCAGCGATCACACGGTCGGTGCGTTGCTCGGGGCTGATGTCATGCATGAATGCAACGAGTGAATACGATCTGTCAGGTCCATGGCAGGCATAAACAGCAACACCGCACCCTTTCGCATCGAGATCAAAACGTAACCGCTTGAATTGCCAGTTTTCCCTGCGCATGCGGCGAACCAGTTGGCGCATGAAACTCAGGCGGGTCTGGAATGACGATCCCATGCGTTCCAGCTGCATAACCTGGCCGGGTGCTCGCAGTGGAACAGATGTGTGTACACCGGATTGGCAGTCCATCACGACCTCATAGCTCCGAACGAGTCCCTGAAGAATCGTAGCCAATTGCCGTGGGCAATTTTTTCCAGCTCGTCCCGGGTAAATCCCAAGTCTCGAAGCCCCTCGAGTATGCCTCCGAATGCCCTGTTGTTCCTGAACCATGCAGGCTGATCGGGAAATGTAGCCGCGCTACCCTTGTCCATGCGGGTCCATCGACCGTTACGCATCCAGGCAACCACACTGTCGGGCTGGTCCTGACACAGGTCGCTACCGAATCCGACATGATTGATTCCCATGATATCAACCGTTTCGGCAATCATACCACAGAAATCCGCAAGTGTGCATCTCGCCCCGTTTTTCAGATGATGTGGGTAAAGCGAGAGTCCTAACAAGCCTCCGCTGTCGGCCAACTCCTTCATCACCGTGATGGACTTGTTCCGGGGTACCGGATGCCAGCTGAACGGATTTGCATGGGTGACCGCAATTGGCCGATCCGACAATTCGATTGCCTGCAATGTTGAGTGTTGCCCGGAATGACTCATGTCGACCACCATCCCGACGCGATTCATTTCGCGAATCACCTCCCGACCCATCCGAGTGATGCCAGTGTCACATGTCTCAAGACATCCCCCTGCGAGCAGGCTCTGGTTGTTGTAGGTTAGTTGCATGAAACAGATTCCGAGATCCCGGCAAATCTGCACAAGATCGATGCTGTCCTCGATGACCGAGCAGTTCTGGCTGCCGAATATTATCGCCGTACGTTTCCCAGCAATAGCCTCATCAATGTCCGCCGCTGATCCCACAGGAGAGATCAGATCAGGAAACTGTGCGAATCGCCGGTTCCAAGTGCCGATATTCGCCACTGTTTCACGAAAATTTTCGTGATAGCAGATGGTGACATGCACGGCAATGACATGACCTTCGTGCATTTGCCGAAAGATTTTCTCTGACCAGTTGCCATATTGGAGGCCATCGATAATCGGTAGATCCCTCAAGATTTCAACCCAATTGTCACTTTCCGTTTAAATAGTGCTTGCCATAAAATAGGCGATTTTTCACTAATAACCAAAATCCGGGTCATTGAAACTCCAATGGTTTATCAAAATGGTGACCTGAGGACAAGGATTCCCGAATTTTTTAGTCCCTGATTAGCGAGCAAAAAAATTAAAAAACACCTGTCAGGCACTGGTAACTCCGGCACTTGAGTGCTATCATTACCAAAATCAACTTTAACCCAACAGGTGTTTAAATGACAAGGAATACATTAAGCAAATCTCTCCCCATGTCAACGTCAAGTTTGCCTCGCAAAACATCACCGGTTTTGCTGGTGCGATAACGCTGCTCAAGATTATTCGCGACAACAAATATCTTCGTCATCTACCCGGTGAGGATGAGCGTTCCCAAGGTTGGCTTGATGGCCAGATGGTTTTGGCTGTCATGCTTCTTAATGTCATGGCCTGGATAGGGTAGCCGATGTTGACAAGCTGGAGGAAGACAAGGCCCTCTGTACCCTTGTCCGACAGCTTGAACCAAAACTGTATGGCCGACGCCGTTCCAGTCTTGACCACCGTCATCGTGGTGGTCGGAAACGTCTATTCCCCTCACCCTCTGAGTTACAATCTGGTTGTCCACTTTCGGCACCGGGTAACGGAGGGAGGTGACTGGGTGTACTGTCAAATGAAGAGGTTGCGAACCATTTTTTCCACACCAGTGGCAAGTTGGTTAAACATGCCGACGGCCATACCCTGAACATTACCCAGAGCAGGACGTTGGAGAGAGCCTGGAACAAGCTCCACCGACAGGTCCCCATACCCCTTTGACCAAAGTGCTGACCAAATATGGCTTGAAGCCTCGGCAAGGGGACAGGGAAGGTATCTGTGAACGTATTGCCGGGAGCATGAAAATGCTGAAGAGACACAATTTCCATACAATTGACGTCCAAAAAAAATGAAAAATCACTTTTTTTGATCGTGTATTTCGAATCAATAGTCGATAATTGATTAAATCCGTAAATTTTGTATTAAGTCCGAACTAGCTCGCTGATTATGGAACAAAAACCCGGCTTGATGGAGCCGGGTTTCTTTGGTATAGTTAGGGTATATTTAGAATGATTCCGGTATCTCGAGAACAAGTTCTCTATCGATGTCTTTAGTGGAAGGACGGCAACTTCCATTATCTGAATATGTTTTGTTAGGCCTTGCCTTGGAAGTTCGCGCTTTATACCCGTATCTTCTACGGTTCAACTCATTGTCGCCAGCTTCTTCCTTCTGTAGAGTTGAGAAGAACATATCGCTCCTACGTCTGTGTGCATATTCTCTGGTATTTTCAGCTACAGCTCTAAACGCGGCTTTGGTTTCAGGTCTTCCTCTTTGGTAGGACAAAATCTGCTCCTTTTTGAATCCCATATTTTCACCTTGTCTGTAGGCATCCATATCACATCCCATAAAGATGAATTCCCATCCCAAGGCTTTTTTATTGGAAATCAGGCTCCTGATTTTTTCCAAGTTGGTTTTACGAGATGAGTTTTCATAACCATCAGTCTGGATGGCTACAACCACCCTTATGTTTTCTTTGCCCTCGACAGATTTTTCTACCGCTTCAATAGTCATAGCCACTGCATCGTAAAGCGGTGTCATACCACCTGGTTTAAAATCAACAGGGCTCATGTCAGGTATATTGGCCATGGGTTCAGCCATATGCTTGATATCCAAGTTTAATTTCGACATACTTGAAAACGTTATTAAGGTAAACCGAATATTAGCTTCTTCCTCACGCAATGTACCCACGTATTCGTTATATGCTTCAATCGTAGTCTCTTGAAGCATTCCCATTGAACCAGACTGATCAAGTAAAAAAGTTACCAAGGTATTTTCTGCTTCATTGTCATTGATGGTTATCATTTGATTTAATTTGTTCATCGGAATTCCTTTTCGATTGTTTGTGAAAGAATTGTTGGATTACTTTGGATACTACATTCGACACCTCCTTTGTATTTTGACCACCACGGCAGGCGGATTCGGCCATCTTTGAAGATAACCTGCAGTTTGGATTAGTGTTCCTGGCATTACGACCAACAACAAAAAACTCTTCTTTCTGCTTAGGCTTTAGGGAGAACTTCAATAGTTCAATTAACAGCAGAAATTCTGCTGTTCATTTGGTTTGTATTCCAGCCGACTCCCTGATTAGGGCGTAATAGTCCCAATACCGAACTTTAACCACTTTGGAAAAGTTTTGTGCATGTCCTTGGATAACTTAACATATAGGTACTGAGAGGGCATTTTTCAAGTGATGAGAGGTAAAACAATCTGCACTTGGCACAAGATTTCAGCACCACAAAATTAAAAATAAACCCGTAGTTGAACCGATTAAATCAAATCAAAAAAGGATTTACCAATCTTAATCATGGGTGCGTTTTGGATTGTATAAAAGACTTGCTTTCCAAACAGTACATATCCATTTGACAATGAAAGAAATTTTTGATTTTCGGTGAGGAATATACTCCCAGTATAATGTTTACTGGAAATAAAACTTGTTTTTGGGAGTTTTGGATGGAACTTAAGGGTGAAAGGGAAATTGCAGTACCAAGGACGCAGGTCTGGGAAGGTTTAAACGATCCTGAGGTCCTACTGGAAAGTATTCCTGGATGTCAGGAATTTACCGGAAGCATTGAAGAGGGTTACGCGATCAAGGTAACCCAGAAAATTGGCCCGGTCAAGGCGACCTTCAAGGGTAGGGTTGATTTGGAGGATATCAATCCCGAGAATAGCTATACCCTTAAGGGCGAGGCAAAGGCTGGTGCTGCTGGCATGGGAAGTGGGTTGGCTAGGGTCAGACTTACAGATACGGATTCAGGTACCCTGCTGGAATATGATGTTGAAGCAAAAATTGGAGGGAAAATTGCCCAGCTCGGCTCGAGGCTAATTGGAGGGGTAGCCAAAAAATTGGCTGACAAGTTTTTTACTAAATTCCAAGAGGTTGTTGAGGAAAAAAACTCCCAATAATAGGCTGACCTGTTTTTGTTATTATGGTTTTCACGGAATCTTGTTACAATCCTTATGAGCCCAATCCCAGTATAACTTTTTGGCTTTCCTTGCTACGGGGCCAGCTTGGTAGTTGGTATCATCAAAGCGTGTAACCGGAACAACCTTGGCCATATTTCCGGTAGTAAATACTTCATCAGCGTTATGGAAGTTCTCAAAAGTCAATACGGATTCCTTGACGGTGTAACCTGCTTCACTTAGAAGAGAAATGACCCTTTGTCTTGTAATACCAGCCAGGAAAGTTCCATTTTCAATTGGTGTTTGAATAACTCCATCCTTAACCATAAAAATATTGGAAGTAGCAGTTTCGGCAACATTTCCCATGGCATCTGCAACAAGAGCATTATCAAAACCCTTGTTAATAGCTTCCCTAAGCATTCTGCCGTTATTCGGATAAAGGCAACCTGCCTTGGCATTAACAAGGGCAGTCGCCAGTATGGGGCGATGAAACTGGGTGGTCGTTAAAGATAGGGTTGCTTCGTCAGGTGGCATGGGGATTTCTTCAAGGCAAAGACAAAATCCTGTTGAACCTTCCTTGGGTATAACAGCCATATGACCGCCGTCGATAGCCCAGTACATCGGCCTGATGTAAACTGCGGCATCTTGTGGATAAAGCTTTAGGCCTTCAATGGCAATCTCATGAATCTCTTCCGGGGACTTGGTAGGAGTTATACCTAATGCAACTGCGGAATTGTTAACCCGCTGGCAATGAAAATCCAGATCCGGTGCTATACCAAATGCATATCGGGCACCATCAAAGACATTGGACCCCAACCAGGCACCATGATCTGCAGCACGCATGACCATGGTATTTTCTTCATGCCACTTTCCTTCGAAGTAGGTTTTTATGTTGGTTCCGGCTACCATATCACATTCCTTTTCAATTTTTTAATCCCACTATTTCATATGCCCTGCTTACGATCGGGTCAGCAATTTTCCTTGCTCGGTCTGCACCAGCCTCCAGTAACTGATCCAGTTCCTTTCCATCACTCATCAGCCTGTTTACTTCGGTAGTAATTGGGGAAATAGTCTCCACGGCAACTTCGGACAATTGTGGCTTGAAGTCGGAAAACATTTTTCCTTCAAACTGAGTCAAGACTGTATCAAGTGGAGTTCCAGAAAGCGCTGCGTAAATATTCACCAAATTTTTGGCTTCAGGTCTATTTTCAAGTTCTTCTCTGGATCCAGGAAGTGGATATTGGTCAGTCTTGGCTTTCCTGATTTTTTTTACAATCAAATCCTTGTCATCAGTCAGGTTAATTCGGCTTAAATCGGAGCGATCTGATTTTGACATTTTCTTGGTGCCATCCCGAAGACTCATTATTCTGGTAGCAATTCCTTCAATTACCGGTTCAATTACAGGGAAGTAATCAATACCGAAATCATTGTTAAATTTAATGGCAATATCTCTGGTTAATTCGAGATGCTGCTTTTGATCGTCGCCAACAGGTACATGCGTGGCATGGTATACAAGAATATCGGCGGCCATCAGAGTCGGATAGGCAAAAAGTCCAACAGATGAATTTTCCCTGTTGGATCCTGCTTTTTCCTTGAATTGAGTCATTCTGTTCATCCAACCCATACGGGCTACGCAATTGAATATCCACGCGAGTTCTGTATGTGCAGAGACAAGGCTTTGGTTGAAAAGTATTGATTTTTCAACATTTATTCCTGAAGCTATAAAACATGCGGCTGCGTGTCTTATAGCATTCCTGAGTTCCTTTGGATCTTGCCAAACTGTTATCGCATGCAGATCAACGACACAATAAATACATTCCGTTCCGGCTTTCTGGAGTTGTACAAAATGCTTCAAGGCACCTAGGTAATTGGCTATGGTTAACTGTCCACTAGGTTGTATTCCTGAAAAAACTCGTTTTTTGTCAGATATGTTGTTCATTAAACTCTCAAAGGAATAAATGTAATGTTTGATTATTTGCTAATATTAATTTTGAATTCGTCCAGTTTAAAGACTTGATCGCAGGATAGAATTACGATGTTCCAAAAACTTCCAAAAAGCATTGTCGTCTTGGCCGCCATGATAGGAGGGTTTGAGTTCCTTTTTAGTCTGAGTGAGAGTGCTAGCATTTTTGGTTTTTCAGGAGACGAATTAAGGCTGATAGCCATAAGGGATTTTGGTTTTTGGGATCCAATTTTTTCCGCCCAGGTTTCCACATTTAATCTAATTAACAAGGAAAGCTTACGCTTATTCGCCTATTCGTTTATACATTTCAACTTTGTATCTTCCATTATCAGTGTGGTCTTCACCCTGGCTTTTGGAAATCTTCTTGCCCGATTTGTAAATGATTTGCAGATAATCACCTTTTACCTTGTCTCCACTTTTTTTGGGGCCTTGGGTTATAGCTTTTTCCTTAATGAAACTTTTCCCCTTGTTGGATCTTCTCCAGGCTTTTTTGGTTTTGTCGGTGGGTTTGTTTTCATCCTGGTGCTTCAATATCTTGAAGGAAAAAATGACTTGGCAGGGTTTTTACCTGTACCGATTTTTTTGTTGAGCGCACAAATCGGTTTCCAATTGGTTTTTGGGGGTCCAAACTATTGGTTGGCTGACTTAATCGGGTTTGTTACAGGATTCATACTTTTCCCCCTGTTACAGTTCGGCTTTATGCATACTGTGGGTATTTTCAAAAGACTAATCAACAAATTAATTTCCTGAATTTCATTGTTGTTTTTGCATTAGTCCTTTCAACTTGTTCCATTTCCAGGTACCCAAAAGAAGGTGAGACAAGCCGTAGACAAGCATACCTCCTAAAATCAAAAGGGTTAGACTGACATACCTTATTCCTGGTTGGTAAAGCCAGCTTCCCAATAAATAATCGCCTAGAATCAATCCGCCCCCCATTACAATGGATGCAAAGATTATTTTGGATAAGGCTTTCCTAAGTTGGCTATCAAACCTTCCTGCGTCAGAATACTTGCGAGTACCGATAACCAATAGAATAAGCATTGACCAGCCTGCCAGGGTTGTCCCCAGGGCTGCTGCCAAATATCCAAGAGTAGAAACCAGTCCAATTGCTACTACAGCATTGATCAGCATGGATATCAAGGCGAAATTAAATGGAGTTTTGGTATTTTCTCTGGCAAAATAGATTGGCTGGTAAACTTTTTGAAGGACAAAGGCTGGTAACCCAAAGGCGTAGATGATCAGTGCCTGGGAAGTGAATTGGGTATCATTTTGAGTAAAGGCACCCCTTTCAAATAATATACTTATAATGGGGTAGGCAATCGTAATCAGGGCAACTGTGGCAGGGATGGTCAGTGCCATGGCAGCTTCGGTTGCCCTGTTAAATGCATAATTACCCCCTTCGTGATCTCCTCCCGCAAGTTTCCTTGATAATTCCGGGAGCAATACTATACCTACGGCAATTCCAACCACCCCCAAGGGCAATTGGTACAACCGGTCAGCATAGTTTAACCATGCTACAGCACCTTCGGTAAAACTCGCAACCTGTCTGCCAATAATAAGGTTGACCTGAACAACCCCTCCGGTTAGGGCAGCAGGTGCAGCGATAATAAGAAGTTTTTTTATTTCAGGGGATATTCTTGGAAATTTGATCCGAAGGTTAAAACCAGCTTTCGAAGCAACAACCCAAACCAAAGCCAATTGTGCAATGCCAGCTATGGGCACGGTCCAGGCAAGTGTCAAACCAATATCCCACCCAAGCCAATATGAACCGAACAAACTCATGATAAACAATACATTCAGGAGTACAGGTGCAGCAGCTGCCGCAAGAAAACGACCCAATGAATTTAACAGCCCAGAAAACACTGCGGCTGCAGATATGAATAACACGTAGGGAAAGGCAATCCGGCCAAAAAGCACTGCCAGATTGAACCTTTCATCACCGGAAAATCCACTGGCCATGGCTAAAACCAGAAATGGCATAATCAATTGTGCCAGAATGACGAGTATTATAAGGAAGACAATCAGAACCGAAAAGGCATTTTCTGCAAAATCCCTTGCTTCTGCCTGCTTATCAAGTTTCTTTGAAAACATGGGTACAAAAGCAAGGTTGAAGGCACCTTCTGCAAAAATCCTCCGAAACATGTTGGGAAGAGTAAAGGCGATTAGAAAGGCCTCAGCCAATGGGCCAGAGCCCAAAAAGGCAGCAAATAGAACATCCCTGATAAAACCAAGGATTCGACTTACAAGTGTCCAAAAACCAACCGTGAAGAAATTTTTCAACAGTTTGAAGGGTTTAGCCATTAACAATCCAAATAACTTTGCCTGAGTAAAACAATATTAATTGGAAGTATATAGGATTCAAAGCATTGGGGTGATTACCTGGTTTGAAACTAAGAATCAAACCAAGAAGATTATTGCCAGTATCAAAACTGAGACATGCGATTTAATAAATTGGATTTGAGCTTGGTAATACCTCAGGTATAAAGTAGAGTTAATTTTCTTGATTTGCCGAAGGGGTACTCAAAAGACTCCTGGGAGCTTTATCCACAACAATTGTGCGTTGATTTTCTATCTTCGCGACGGCCAATGATCTCTCGATTTCTCCCCTTTCGTTAAACCTGAAAGGTCCTGTGGATCCAAAAAACTCACCACCCTGTAGAATAGTCCTTCGTGTAATAGTTCCTGAATTGTTTCGGGTTAATAATTGATCAATGGCAATTATTCCATCGTACGGCAAACCAGCCAACGGATGTGGAACGTCATCGTACTCATATTGGTAATTATTACTGAATATAATGCTTTGGTTAGGATCGGGTATAGGGAAAATAGTCCCCTGCAAACCTTTGACTGACAAAGCTACTATTGGAATATCCCACCTTTCTATACCAACAAGAATTACATCCTGGGGAAAATCACGCTCTTCTAGCAATTCGGCGATGAGGGTAACTGCTCCAGCTGTATTCCCCGTTAAGAAAATGACGTCTGGTACATGCGTTTCTGTCGCACGCACAATTTGTTCAACTGCTTCCAAACTGCCTGGCTGCGAAAGTTCGTAATTGATCGAATGGATTATATTAAACCCTGCACGTGATGTTGCTTCTTCCAGAGCTTCTCTGGCTCTGGTTTCGGAATGAGAATCTGAACTGACAATCATACCGTCTAGCTTGCCTTCATCTATAACATATTGCACCATTCTGCTGGCAGAATTCTCAAAGGATTGTCCCAAAATGAATATATTTCCACCAGCTACTCTGGTATCATTTGAAAAACTAAACACTGGGACACCACTTATGTTGACCAAGGGGGCAATGGCCCTTGTTGATTCTGAGAACAGGGGTCCAAGAATTATATTGTTACCTTCACCTATGGCTCTACTCGCGGCCTGGAAGGCACCCATGGGGGTTCCTTCAGTATCGTAAATCGTTAGTTCTAGCGGTGAAGGTTGAATTTGTGTTAATGCAAGTTTTGCACTTTTTTCAAGATCCTGGGCAAGTTCGCCAACCCCGGATTCTTCAGAAGTTATGGGGATTAATAATGCAATCTTGTTTGTCGAGCTCTCTACTACAGAAGGGGGAATAGGGTCAGAAGGTTCCTCTGGAGCAACACAACCCATTAAGGTAGTGGCAAGCAATAAAAGCGAAAAAGTAATCCGCTGGCTTGTGATTAATTTCAGCACTTTTTTTGTTTCAATTGAGAATTTAAAGAAAGTCCTCTCGGAGGGGAAAATTGGTTGTTAACAATTCACACTTATAATTTAGGTAAAAATGAGCCGATTTAAACCTTGGAAGACCATAGCGATGTACTGTTCAATACTACCTGCATAACTTTATATTTTGGGAATTATATACCTTGATAACATAATTGTTTCCCGGTATCAATTTCACGGGTCATAAGGGTCGGTAATCCGAACGCCCCTCGCCGTGCAGTAGCCCCAATCCCGGAGGCCAGTATGTTGCGAGCCGCATTCAGGTCCGCATGATCCACATGGCCACAAACCATGCACTTGAACTCACGGCCACGACGATTATCCTTCGCCCGATGCCCGCAACAATAACACTCCTGACTGGTATAGGCCGGATTGACATAAACAACCTCTAAAGCCTTATACTCCAGCATGACATGGAGAAGAGCCCAAGCAGTATTCAGTATCTCACGATTCAATCCCGACTTGGCCTTCACATTCGTACCAGGGTTCTCAACCGTTCCCTTCGCCGATTTGGTCATCCCCTCAACATTGAGATCCTCCAGCACAATCCTCGAGGCATGAGCAACAAGCAACCGACTGACCTGATGCCAGTGGTTGTTCCTTCTACTCGCCTTCTGACGTTGTAATCTCTGTATCGACTGCCGGGTCTTCCTGCGACGGTTTGACCCTCTCTTCTGTCCTGCCATCCGGCGTTGCTTGCGCTTGATCTTCCTCTCAAGCAGGGAGGTATCAGCAGAGGGAACAATGGCTCTTACCCCAGTGGTATCCGCATAGGCAATTTGACCGACATTGAGATCAAGACCGGCAACAACTCCATTATCCTCCTGTTCCTCACAGACAACTTCATAACAGACAGTCGCATACCATTTACCGACCTTCTTGGAAACAACAACCTTCTTGGCTACTCCCTCAGGATAAGGATTGCCACCCTTCCTCCTTAATCCAACCCAACCGACCTTGGGTATATACAAGGCATTCTCTGTTATTCTGACGTTTTCAGGAATGGTGAAGGACGGAGACTTGCGATGACGACAATGAAAACGGGGATGATGCCTTTTACCCCTGAAATACGCCTTCCACGCTTCAGACTGGTAATTCAGGGTATAACGGACAATATTGTACGCATAATCCGTAAGCCATGGTGTTTCCGACCGCAAGACAGTAAAGGCCTTGCCCAGAGAAAAGAAGGATGGATAGCGTGGCTTCTTTCCCTGCTCCTTGGCTTCCCGGTGCAGGTCATTCTGTTGCTCCAATATGGTATTCCATACATATCGACAGGCCCCAGCCAAACCTAACAGTTTATCGGCCTTGGTGGTAGTCCTAGGTATAAGCCGATACTGTATGTTGCGGTAGACGGTAGTTTCTGGCATGGGTGGGGTTCTTTCTTGTAGTTGTTTTATACGTAGTATGTCTGCGTAAAATAACAACCGTATAAAGCAGAATTAATGTTAACAATGTATATAAACCCCTATATTTTCGACAGGTATGTGTACACTTGTTTCGCAAAAGGAATTCAAATCCAACTTCAATTTCAGGTCACTCTTATGAACAGTTTGGAAAGCGGATTATATCTGGTTTCAACCCCAATCGGCAACGCCCGAGATATAACTCTCAGAGCTCTTGATGTTGTTCGCGATGCCCAGGAGCTGATTGCTGAAGATACTCGCACTTTGAGAAGGTTACTTAAGATCCACGGAATTACCAGGTCTGCCGAGAAAATCGGTTCCTATCATGATTTTAGCAAGCCAAAGCGAATTGAAGCAATCCTGAGAATGCTGGAAAATGGTAAAAGTGTTGCCTTGGTTTCAGAGGCGGGTACTCCCTTAATTTCCGATCCCGGTTACAAGTTGGTCAAGGGTGCGATAGCAAGGGGGATTACAGTTATACCAATTCCGGGACCATCCGCACCCCTCGCGGCACTTACCGTTTCAGGTAGAGACCCTGACAGGTTTATCTATCTGGGGTTTCTGCCTCAAGCCAGTGGTTTAAGGAGAAAAGTTCTTGAGGAATTCAAATATGTGCAAGCGACCTTAATTGTATTTGAATCGCCCAATAGGTTAAGGAACTCTCTTGGGGATATGCAAGAAGTATTGGGTAAGGAACGAAACGCCTCAATTTGTCGTGAATTGACAAAAAAATTTGAAGAGGTCAGAAGAGGAACCCTTGGTGAACTTAATGAGTTTTATACAAATGAAATGGTCAAGGGAGAAATTGTAATTGTAATTGAGAGAGTGAAGAGTCTGGAGCCAACGGAGGATGACATTACCAAAATTCTTACGGAAGTTTTAAAGACCAAAAGCCTTAAGGATGCAGTTTCAGAAGTTTCTGGTATTTTGAATCTAAGTAGGAAAGAAACCTATAGTTTAGCCCTTAAACTTTCTGCAGACGAGTGAAAGTAGTTATTGTAGAATCTAGATATAAAGTTAATTCCTAACCAAAGTTTACACTTCAGATCAATGGACCTAGTAAATGACGATTAAAGTTGCCTTTCAAATGGATCAATTAGGGTCAATAGATATTCAGGGTGACAGTACTTTCAGACTGGCAGTTGAAGCTCAGGAACGAGGGTATGAATTGTTTTATTATCTTCCTTCCGATTTGTATTACCTTGAGGGTAGGGTGATTGCTGAAGGACATTCTTTGGAAGTCAGTAGGGACAGCACTGATTACTTCAGATTGGGCCAAAAAGTAGAAATCAATCTAAAAGATCTTGACGTAGTTTGGCTCCGACAGGACCCACCATTTGATATGTCTTACATAACAACAACCCATATTTTGGAACTAGTCAGTGAAGAAACTTTAGTCGTGAACAATCCCTTCTGGGTCAGAAACTATCCAGAAAAACTTATCGTTCTGAATTTTCCTGACCTCATTCCGACAACTTTGATAACCAGAAATATTCAGGAGGTAAGAAAGTTCCGGGAGATTCATGGAGATGTTATCATCAAACCCCTTTTTGGTAATGGGGGTGCCGGCATATTCAAAATTGGAGCCGATGATGGCAATTTGAATTCCCTTTGTGAAATGTTTTTCCAAAGTAGTCGAGAACCAATAATTGTTCAGGAGTATATTCCCGAAATAACTGAGGGTGACAAGAGGGTCATTCTGGTTGATGGCAAGCCGGTTGGAGCTATAAATCGAATACCGCAAAAAGGTGAAACCCGATCTAATCTTCATGTTGGAGGGACAGCAACCAAAATTGGACTTACCGAAGGGGACTACAGGATCTGTTCCAGAATTCAGAAAACCTTGTCCGATAACGGATTAATTTTTGCCGGTATTGATATTATCGGAAGTAAATTAACCGAAATAAATATTACCTCACCAACAGGTATCGTTGAATTGGAAAGATTCGATGGTGTGAATGTCGCCGGTCTGATCTGGGATACGATTGTGGATAAACTCTGATCTTCCAGACAGTTCTACCTTCCAAGGGCTCAACTAGAGAGCTTGTTACTGAACTCCAATTCCAGTAGTTTGTCCCCTTGAGTAAATTTTGTAAGAGACAGATTTCGGATTTTTCGATGCAAAACCTGAATGGAAGAAACCCCAAGAACCCTTTGTATCTGGGTTAATATGACAGCGTAATGAGCCACAAAGACTAAATTGTTGTTTGGATAGTTGCGAGAGAGATTATCCACAACCTTGCTTACCCTGTGGCAGAGATCATTCCAACTTTCTCCCCCGGGGGCTTTTATGTCTCCTGGCTTTTCCCAGAATTCAATTGACAATACCTTATCTATTTCAGCAGCCTCTTCCGGGGTTTTACCTTCCCATTCCCCGAAATTCAATTCCCTTAAATTTTTCTCATCTGGTAATCTGGTTCTTGAGCCCTGAACAGCATCAGCTGTAAGTCGTGCCCTTTGCAAATCCGAAGAGATAACCAAAGCATCCCCGGGTATGGAAGCATTCAACCAGGAAAGGTTTTCTTGATCTGATAGATCAACATCAACATCAGTCCAACCATTCAAGCCTCTTGCATATGTTGCTGCATGGCGAATCCAGAATAAACTCCTGGTCATTGTGGGATATTTCCCTTGATTACCAAGGGGATTCCAGCAGTTACAAGAATAACAAGTTCAGAATCTCTTGCTATTGTTTGGTTTAAGTTACCGAGTGCTCTCACAAAGGATCGGGATGCAGGATCAGTTGGAATAATACCCAAGCCCGATTCTACCGAAACAATCACAATATCAGCTTTGGATTTGGCTAGGTTTTCAAGAAATCTACAGACATGATCTTCAAGGTTTACTTTCTTATAAAGTAGATTTCCCAACCAGGTAGAAAGGCATTCCATCAGGATGATGTCACCTTCACCAATCTCTGAAAATACTGAACCATCTGTAAAAGGTTCCTCAAGGAGTTGCCAATCTTTACCCCTTCTTGACTTATGAAGTTTGATTTTTTCATCAAGTTCATCATCAAACGGTTCGGCGGTAGCCAAATATACTTTATTTTTGTTGGACGCATTGACAAAACCTTCAGCCCAGAGGGATTTCCCAGAGGATAAACCACCAGTTACCAAGGTTAGTTTCGGAAAATCAGCAAGTTTAATCATTCCATTATATCCTACAACTCAATGGTGTAACATGAAAGGAATAGAGATTATACCGCAAGGTGATTGGTCAACAAAGTAAGAACCGATTGTATTATCATCGGTTATAACGGCAAGCGGGGACCAATATAGGCCACATAAATCATTTTCTTTTTGTGGTCTGGATATAAATACATAGGGTAACCAAATGGTAATTTTATGTGATTCTCAATATAAACCAATCTACCATCATCAAGGTAAAAATGACGGAGTTTATTGAGTTTTGGATTGTTGGCTACAGTTGAAGATTCTCCACTTACTTATGCAGCAAGCCCTAAAATTTTCAAGTGTTGATGCCTGTAACCTTCATATTCACCTGCTTGCCATTTTGTACAAAAGGTTTCCAAAACATTTAAAGAATCTCTTGCTTTATTTAATATTTCCATTGGTGCTGACCAAGTTTGTAATTCAGAACCAAATTTCTCAGGTAGAAAATACAAATGAGGGAATAATTCAAATCTATTGTCCCAAATATCTTTTGCAGAACTAATCAATTCATTGCGTCTTTTTTTTAATTCTTGTCTGTGGAATTCAATACTATAGTCGTTACAAAGGTTAGGAATTTTACCTTCACTTTCTTCAATTTCACTATCCAATGTGTGAACCCATACACAAATCTGTGGTTTGGTCCAAAGTTCCAAAGCAGTGAAGCTGGCGAGGAAAATGTTGAAATAATAAGCAGCTAAAAGAATTTCCATTCCGTTTGGATTCCCCTTTAAACCAACCTCTATCGCATGATCAATATCGGCGAGATCAACTGGTTCAAATAAAGGTTGTTGAGTTTCAACTGTTTGGAGTATTGTAAGCCAATCCCTTAACTCTGGTTTTCCTTTTGCAAATTCATACCAATGACCTACAAAATACCCTTTTGAAAGTTGTAACCCCATCAGAGATTTATTTTGGTATTCATCTACTCGTAGAATTCTTAAACCTGCATTTCTACAGGTAAGAAGAACCTGACAAAACGTCAATATCCCCTCACTTACTTCTGCTTTACTTTCAAACGGTAAAGAAAGGTGATTCAGAACAATTCCATTGTTCATATAAGTTGATCCAGATCCTTATTCCAGTGGTCAAAAAAACCATCAGGCCACTTATCGATTCGACCCTGTTCATCAATATTTGGATAAATCACTTCAGATGTATGAACTGATTTATGAATATCTCTTTGTAAAAAGAAAATTGGGTCTTCCCCTTTTATGGTGGGTAAAATCATCTTTTGACTCCATCAAGATATAGGTTCAGACCACCCAAATGGAAGTAGATATCGGTAATGAACCGTTGCTGGTTCCGATATCCTCTACTCTTCACTTTGCCCCCGCTCCACCAGCGCTTTCACCCCTTCCAGTCCAGAAAATCATGAGCATACACATTTAGTTCATGCATATTTTTCCGAATGTGTCAATATGAAAAGAGGGTATTCCGTAGTAGGCAAGGGACATGAAAATTGTGAAGTATATTGGCAGGTTGGACCTGGTGGAAACATGGCGAAAAAAGGTGGGACTTTGGCTCCTGCCGTTCGTGCTGATTCTGCTGACCGGTCCGGTTCCGGCCCAGACAATCGGTGGTGAACAACTCACGCTTGAGGAACGACGGGATTCGAGGACATCACAGGCCGAGATCGCCGGTCGCATGCGTCATGTTCTCCTCACGCTGGCCTCCGACTTCAGGATCACCAGGGATCAGGCCATGGTGGACCATCACCGCACCTCTCGTGAGGTTCATACCCAATTCGGTGATTTGCGGACGGCCGCCATCGCCTCCGGTCTGAAGGTCGGGCTCTGCAATGCCGGTAATCCAGATCACGTCGGTGATGACTGGCTTATTGTCTGGTACGATCCTCCTGCCAAACTCAGGAACATTGCCTCCCCGGAAGATGTCCGGAGGGCAGCTCTCGCCCGGGATGGCACCAAGCGTATTATTCCCCAGGACGTTATGATGTTCTGGATTGATACTCCGCCTGATCCCCGTTTCAGCATGCCGACGGGTATACCCGTCCCAAGTGGTCTGGATGACTGTCATGCCATGCTTGATACCGACACCATCGGGATGGGAATTCGTCCCCGTATTCCGGTGGCCGAGCGACGGGTTGAACGGAATCGGGAGACTGACATTCGGGCCTGCCCGTCAGGGCAAGTCGGTTCAGGGGTGCATTTTCAAAGAACCGTCACCACCATCCGTACGGGGTTTGATGAAGTCCCGCCTTCAGGTTTCTATACCGGTCCCTCGGGACCACCTCCGGCTCCCGAAACACCACCCGGTTCGGGTGTCTTTGATACCGGCTGGCTGGAACAGCACAGTAACTGCCGACCGCCCAGAACGGGGTCCCGCTTTATAGCGGAAAGCTGACGCTGGATTGATGACGGTGGCACCACCAGGCAGGGTCTGCGCATTGTCGAGGTCGGCTGGACCGAGCAACAGGATGCCAATGTACCGACTGAGATAGACGTGGTGGAGACCGGCATTCTGAGGGAGGTCATTCCCTGTGGTGACTGGGGAACGGACACGAAGGAGAATCCCTTTGAAGTTCCGATTTACGAACGGAATGACGTGGGGGAGACCAGAAACATTGTCTGCAGTTCCGTCCATGGTGACGGATACAGTATGGGAACACGAAAGGAAGGCCGGGTAAAAACGACCGTGACCACCCGCTGGCCAAGCGTTCTTAATCGGGTTGATGACGTTAATGTGGCCCATACCCCCTGGCGGGTTGACCCGGCAAGCTGTCTCAAGGTGAGACAACGCAATGGCGGAGAGACCAATGTCGGGGGTGCAGTTCCTGATTGTCATGACGCCTGTTATGGGTTATATACCTATACGGAAACGGAAACGAAGGAGGAAAGTTGTGGCACGGGCTATACCGGTACACAGACGTTCAAACGAACGCGGGAGTATGTCATGAGGGAATATGCCAATCCGGTCCCGCACAAGCCTGACGTGAGGGAGAGTGAGGATCCGTGGATCAACAGTTGGGCAAAGACCGGTGGTAATTGCTGTAAGATCAGCACCAGTGGCAATGGGGGAAACAACAACAATAATAATAACAATAACAACAGACCGCCTCCATCCAGTGGAGGAGGTGATCCGCCAAGGGGTCATCCGGCTGCACCTGATGCCGGGGCAAACGATGGACATAACAGAGATTCAATCGGTCCTAGAAACGAACGACCTAGTGGCCCTAGAAATCCACATGGTAAAGGCCCATTTTAATCATAAATGTACCCCATTATTGAAATAAAGCTACCGACATGAACATATTGGCATCAAGAATGAAATATTCCTTTCTGTCCTTTCTGTTTCTGTCCGGAGTGGCCAATGCGCAGGTCAATCTGCTGCTTAATCGTGATTATGTTGGCAAAGCCAGTGAATAGCAGTTGATGCGGGTGATAGAGAATGGAGCCGATCTCAATCAGGTCAGTACACGTTATGGACATACACCCCTGACAGTCATGGTGGATTATCGGTTGCACAAGGATACGAAAAGTGCCATGCGGCTGATCAGCATCATGCCGGAACGTGGGGCCGATCCGAATATACCGGTTGGTCCGACCAGGAGTTACAACAGGGATTGGGTGGGATCGACGGCTCTGCACAAGGCGGTTGAAATCGGTTACAGACCACTGGTCAGGATGTTGCTGGAGAATGGGGCTGATCCGGATATTGTTCCTCCCGTTACCGATATTGAAAGTTTTGCTCCCCTGCATCGGGCGGTCTGGAAAAGGGATTTTGAAATGGTCAAGCTTTTGTTGGCCAATGGAGCTGATTCCAATATACGACAGTATAAGGGAAGTACTTATTCTGGTCGGGTCCCACTTCTTACGGCTATTTTGGCCGAAAGTCCCACGATGGTTCAAATTCTCCTTGATGGGGGAGCTGATCCAAATATTCGTGTCGATTATGAAAACAGGACACTCCTTTACAACGCCGTGCTTGTAGAAAACAAGGCCATCGTGAAAATCCTCCTTGAAGGGGGTGCTGATCCCAATGTTGCCGGCGAAAGTGAATACCACCTCACCCCTCTTATTTCAGCTATTGTCAAACCACCGATGAAAACAATAATCCACCTCTTGCTGGAGCATGGGGCAGATCCGGACATGAAGGATAAAACGGGATCTACTGCACTCACTCTCACAGCCAATGGTTAAAATGCCAATCCGGAGTTGCACGCCTTTCTGTTGCAATACTGGTAGATTGTTCAGTTCTTTTCTTTTCCCTAACAGTCCGTGAATATCAAAAAGGTCGCATTTCAGAGGTGTTCAGGTACCTCGAAGGGAAAAGATGTCCGTTAAATCGAAAATGAGAGAGAGGTAAATCGGGCTTTAGGTGGTTTTCAGGTTAAACCTGATCAGTATTTGATCCTGGTCAGGAGGTCTGGGTGAGAAGACCGACTGCCCCAATCGTCCATTGAATCTGGACTTTTTGCCCGAGTTCAATATAAGATTGTATGAATCAGTTAGAGGGCAAGACCAAACTGAGAATCAGACCGAGAATAGCTATACTTAGACCAAACAATCCGGCTATGGTAATGATCATTGTTTTTTCACGCTTGATAGCTTCGGTATTCATCCGTTCAATATCCATCCGCATGTCCTTCAGAGTTCCGTCTATATCCGTCCGCATGGTTTTCAAGGTGCCATCAATATTCACTTCCATGATTTCATAATCCTTCTTCAGAAGTTCAAAGCGGTGCTCGAGGTCTCAAATGAAATAATCATTGCCAAACCACTCTCCGACCATTATAATCAGGACCATCGGGAAGGATACAAAAAATGCACCAGTTGATTGCAGACAAAAAGGAGGAGATCGCGGCCATCTGCCGCAGACATCGGGTTGAACGCCTGGAGGTGTTCGGCTCCGCTGCCCGTGGAACCGATTTCGATCCGGACAATAGTGATGTTGATTTCCTGGTGGAGTTCAATTCCGAAAAAAAACCGGTAACCCTAGAACGCTATCTGGGAACGATTGATGACCTGAGTTCAGCCATGTCCAGGGAAGTGGACCTTGTGGAGGAAAAATGGATCCGGAACCCCTACCTGAAGGAAGTCATCAACGAGGAACGGGAGGTGGTCTTTGAGGAGTGAACCCCGGATATTGCTTCAGGACATTGTAACCGATTGTCAGCGGATCATGGATAATACGGCCCATTTACAAAAATCTGATTGGCTCGCATCCGGCTGGGATCAGGATGCGGTGGAACGAAATATTGAAAGAATCGCCGAAGCCCTGAACAAGATCAGGGACCACAACCCGGAGCTTGTTCCAAGAATACCTGGTTTTCACCAGATCAGGGGTATGAGAAATAAAATCGTACACCAATATCATGCAGTCAACCTGGATATTGTCTGGCAAAGCATTATCAAGGATATTCCGGTATTGCATGAAGCAACTTCACGATTGCTGGATGAAATTGATCGACAACAAATCAAGGACAAGGAACCCGACCCCTCTCCCCCATCCCCGGGTCCAAGGATGTAGGGCTCGATTGTCAAGCTCTTCAGTCATAACAGGATAAAATAGATTTCTTTATATGGCAAATCAATTCGTAATTTGTATTAACTACTCAGAAGTATGTGACACGTTCATGGTTTCTGAATAACAGGTATATCCTGTCCATTCACACAATCTATTTTCTTGAATTAGCTCTTCCCTAATCACATTAACCGATCTGATCTCAGGCCACTGTATAAATCTGATGCTTCTGTCATCGGGTAATGCAACCAATATACCTGCAGACAAATTACGAACCAGCACAGCATTGTTGATAGCATCGCCATCTTCCAAGATTAACGAATACTCACCTTCGTCAAAGCGTAGTATCCTCTCAGCATTGTCCACTGCGATGTAAGCTACCCATAACAATACCAATGTAACCACCACGCCAAAATTAACTAAAAGGCGGAATTTCTTGGGATCAAACCTATTTTCAATGATGTCTGTAACCAGAAACCAAGCAATCATAACGATTAAGGGCGCTAACACTGTCCACCTATAGTGACTAAGAAGGTAAAACAAGATGGTTAAAGGCACACCTCCAACTAAAAGAAGGGTCTTTGTTTCTATTTTTAATGAAGAATATTTTGAAGGACTTCTCCATGTTATAAGGGTTTTCTCTATCCATAAACTTATCTTCTCTCCCCATAAGACCCCCATTGAAGCAGCCACTACTATGACTAGTATATTTGGTAACCACCGCAAGGCCGAACTTAAGTAGTCAACCGGTTGTGGCAGATCCACGAAACTCGAGGCAAACCACAGGTAAAAAACCCACTCGTGCCAGACAGATACAAGTATTGCCGAGAACGTAACAAACGGGATGAGGGAATTCAGTTTTTTTTCAAAATTTAATATTGGGTTGATTTATAAGGCCCCTCACCAAATATAGTGGGTTACCACCATTTGAATTTTTGTTTAACCTTTATTCGAATCCCATTCAGAAAATGATCTGAGTAAGATTCGATTATTAGTTGAACACCACGCTTAGCAGCGATTACACATAATTTGCCTATGAGAGAATGTGCTCCTTGGTGCAAGTGTGATTCAGGGTTTTAAAGAACAATTAGGTTCCCCTTAGAGGCAAGTCACTACAGGTAGCACGTAACTTAGTCCAAATCCCACGTTTTGAGGCTTAAACTCCTGGGTAGGTAAATTGCCTTGAATGAAGGAGTAACCTAACCTTACGGTGTTTGTCTGAAATTCTATAGCAGCTTTAACTTTTATCCCTGGGGTTATTTCTGATATCCATGCCTCAATATTTGAAAGCAATGAATTTGAAACTGCATTAGGATGTTAAAGTTCTATTATATTAAGATATTTATCACCATGAGTTGCAATGTAATGTGCTGTATATTCACCACGTTTACCTAGAGATTTCAATTCTCTCACATGGAATTCTGACATCTTGTGTATACTTTGCGGACCAAGTCTTTCTGCGCAAAGATATTGGAAATTTGAATAAAACAAACTGAGATCTTCAAATTGTTCATCAGGTCCTGTCCCAGAGTGGGGTAAAAGATCAGAATCAGGTTTATAATCAAATTCAAACGTTGTCGGTTTAGAGTGGTCACTCCATTCGATAGTAAAATTGATTTTATCTTGAACTGCAAAGCTAGAGAAAACATCCTTACCAGTTCCAAGTTCTATATGATTTTCGTCATTTAACAGTAATCCCCTAGTTTTCAGCCAGTTTTTTTCATTAGATTGACGAAGTAGTAACAAACATTGAATAAGAGTTGATTTTCCCATTCCATTTAGACCAGAAAACAAATTTAGGGGGCCAAGTGGGAAACTATTGTCAAGAAGTGACTTAAAATTTTTGATATTGATAAAATCAATCATTTTGCACCTCAGTAATCAAACTTTTGACCTTATTGTAGCGAATTTCCACATGGTCTTTTTTTGTGTTGAGTAGGTAATGGTATTTATGAATTCCCCACCTTCCATTAGTTCCCTAACCTTCCCATGAAAGGTTTGGTCTTTCCTGAGTAATTGGTTAAATTCAGATTCTGTTAACCTAGCCATAATCACCATCCATACTTCAAACAATGTCGAATTTTTAGAATGAGGAGCAGATAAGTTTTTTTTGCAAAACCGGTATCTCCCAGCAATTTATAACAACGATTTATTGCGAGTGAGTACCTTTCCTTGAAATCTGTTATATAGTCATCGCTCCCTGAACTTATCTCCTCCATAGCTCTATCCAAGAAAGGTGCAAGTTCTTTTTTGGATCAAGATAATTAAAACGGTAAAATGCCCAAAATCGTAAAACGAGTTCCTGATCTTTATTTGGGATTACAGATATAAATTCTCTATTCTTCAAATTTCCCACAAATAATTTTCCAATTGAATGTACCCCTCAAGAATTAAGTGGTTTTAATATAAAGGTATAAAGGACAATAGGTGTTTATTTTTCAAAGTATCATCAGCATGGCAATAATAACTCCGAATAATTATTAATTAGGGTTTAAAGGCAAATTTACCAAACAAAACATCAGTATCGGTATTTCACAAAATATGAAAGACGGTGAATCCTATGTTCAAAGCAAATCATCTACAAATTTATACAATTGATGTAAAATATGATCCCCAAGACAAAATTTGGTCTGGAAGTAGTAAAGATATTCCGGGTTTGTTTCTTGAAGCAGAATCATATGAAGAATTTGTAGCTGAAGCAAACGATATTGCTCCGCACCTTATCAAAAACAACCTTCGCATACCTGAAGGCGAGAATTTGAATGGACTAAAATTTCATGGGGTTGATCTAAATCTACATTAAACTCCTGACTATATAATGGCACATGATTCCAAACAAAACATGAAATACTGCAGGTAGGGAGCTTCCACGAAAAGCAAGTAGCCAGATTCGGATTTAACTACGAGTGATACCTTTCCAAAAACCATGGTGATACAGGAAGGGGAAGACAGATCATGCTGTATGCTTTGAGCCAATATCATTCTGGTAGCGGGACCATTGAGAGATAAAAGTTTCCACTGAAAATCAGCTGAGGAAATCATGAATCCTTCCTCGTACCAGCCGTTCCGTACAAGCATTTGATGTTGAGTAGACACCAATACCTTGTTTCTCCCAATTGCAAGGGCAAAATTATCCTTAGCAAGTCCTTCCATCCCTAGAATGGGAACATCAAGATCAAGATATTTAAATGCCTTACTGACATCACCTGACACAAGGAGATTTCCTCTTAGGGGCATCAGACATAGTTCAAATCCTTCTCTGGAGAAAACCTTCCCTTCCCTTAGTTCCAGCCATTTCCACTGCTTTTCATCCACTTAAACGTTCCCCTTTTAAGTCAAAAAAGCATGGTGGACAGATCTCGGCTTTAACCACCTTGTCGTTATTGAATACACCGATATCTTCTCCCATGCTATTTAACCCATTCTCGCAAAGAGCAAGTGCAATAGGCCGGTTCAGATTGGGGCTGAAATAACTTGATGTAATGAATCCTATGGATCTTTTCGGCCCCGTCGCAGGTATAAGATGGGCACCAGTTGGCAGTACTGGCTGATCAGAACCAACCCTTATTCCAACCAATTGCCTTCGGTCAGACCTTTTACCTTCTATTGAAAAAAGTGATCTTTTTCCCAAGAATTCGTCTTTTCGGGTATTCAGCGGACCGGTAATCCCTAAATCCTGTGGCATGGTTAAACCATCGGTGTCCTTGCCGACAAGTATATATCCCTTTTCTGCCCTTAACAGAGAAGTTGCTTCCACTCCGATGAACGCCCCTTCCAGTTTTTTGACAACCGGATAAATTTGCTCCAGAAAATTTGTCACCTGACCAGAAGGGACCGAAATTTCAAATGATTTCTCTCCCGTAAAACTCACCCGTGCTATTCTGATATCAACATTGTCGATACGAATTTCACCCACCGACATATGCGGTAGAGTATTGATCAGGGCAAAATCCACGAAAGTTGCAGATTTCAGTACTTCTGAAGCAAGGGGCCCGGCCACTGTTATTGTTGACCAATTCAGAGTAGTATCATGGATAGCCAATGCGGAATCCAGAAACCTGTCCTGCCTGGCCTCTTCCAGATTAAGTTTGATGGCATCCACATGTGAACTTGATGCTGAAACTATGTACCGGTTTTCGTCCAGTTTCAGAACTATTCCATCATCCAATATGATGCCACTCTCGGTAAGCATGAAGTTATACCGGATTTTTCCAGGCTTCAAATTCGAAACCCGGATATAGAAACAATAATCAAGTAACTTTCCGGCATTAGGACCGATGACTTCTATTTTTCCCAGAGGAGAAGCATCAAACAAGGCAACTTTTTCCCGAGCAATTTGAGCCTCCATTCTGGTAGCTACTATTTCGTCTCCCTCAATATATTTTGAAGGTCGCAACCAGCCACCATATTCTCTAAAATTGGCTCCTATACCTCTATGAAAAGGTTCCAGTTCCAGTCTCTTCAGTGGGTTGAATTTATCCCCGTATCTTTGACCTGAAATTATACTGAGCGGTACTGGAACGTAAGGAGGGCGAAAAGTTGTTGTTCCAATTGATTCAACAGATTCTCCTGAAAGTTGAGATAAAGCGAATATCCCGGCAAGATTGGAGGTTTTGCCCTGATCAACAGCCATACCAAGAGTCGTATACCTTTTCAAGTGTTCAACTTCGGAATATCCCTCGTCATAAACGGTTTGAATTTCAGCCAGGGTAACGTCATTAAAATAATCAATCCATATACGATTTGATTTCGATTGATTTGGCCGAAAGGGGAAATGGGATTCGGATTTTTTTTCTCCCGGAAGCAATTTTTCAATATCTTTTCCGCCTCCGGCCTGATATCCCTCAGCCAATACATCCATGAAGTCGAAGTTTCCATTGGCGGCTCCAACCGTTTTGATATGAGGCAGGTTATTATTGGGTATTAGGGAATCGGAAACATTATCCCATTGTAATTTTCCACCTGCCTGCATCCACAGATGAACAGAGGGTGTAAATCCACCGGATACGAGTAATGCATCAACATCAAATTTATTGTTGGTTGTTGTAATAGCTTCAAGATGTTTTGAACCATGAGCTTTGATTACCTGCTCATTTAACAGTAACCGAACTCCATCAGGTAGTTGCTCTTGGGTGTCCTTTCTAGCGTCAATTATTGTTACCTTACATCCAGTTTCAATCAACTTCTGAGCTAGGATATAGGAAGCATTATTACCTGTTGCGATGGCAATATTTTTACCTACAACAACTCCAAACCTTTCGAGGTAATGGTACGCTGCTTCGGCAGAAATAATCCCCGGCAAATCGTTATTCACAAACCATAAAGGACGTTCTATAGCGCCGGTGGCCAATATAACCTTTTCAGCCTGAATTCGCCACAATCGATCTGGGCCCTCAGGCCTATTTTCCCAGGCGGCATAGTGCTGATGATCAAAAACTCCCCAAACAACGGTGTTGCTCAGAATTCTTCCACCTGCGGACAAAACCTTTGCCTTGACCTTGGCGGTCCAATCTTGCCATGGCATTTCAAACGGTGAATTTCCTCTCCAGTGTAAGGACCCTCCCAATTCGTCCCCGTCATCAATCAACCATAAAGGAATCCCATCATCAGCTGCTGCCTCAGCTGCGGCCAACCCGGCTGGTCCTCCTCCAACAATCAGCAATGGGCAATGATAAGTTATTTTTACCGGCAGGGAAGTTGGATAATTTTCCGGATCGAGGTGTCCTATTCCTGCCAATCGTCTGATTAGTGGTTCCCAAAACAGCCAATTGGGATAGATAAAGGTTTTGTAGTAAAAGCCTGAAGGGATAAATTTTCGCAGTAAATCCAAAGTGGCCAGCCAATCCTTCTGGGCTTTCGGCCAGGAGTTTGAAGATTTTAGAGACAGGTCGTTTTCGAGCGGAACTAAAGTTGCCCTAAGGTTTGGTGTGGTTTTACCATTGTGGGTAACATCAAGGAAAATATTTGGTTCTTCATTTCCCATACCCCAGATACCCCTGGGTCGATGTAGTTTAAAACTCCTGCCAAAGAGTTTTTCTCCAGATGCCAACAAGGCTGAGGCAACTGTATCCCCTTTAAATCCTGAATAGACTTTACCATCAAACTGGAAAGTAAGTGGTGATTTATGGTCTACAGACCCTCTTTCAGGTATTCTCCAGCCACTCATTCTGATATTACCACAAGCAAGCAAATCAATTTAATGCAATACAATTCATTAGGGTATGGGCAAATTTATAGTCAATAGAGTTAACCTGAATTTTATATAAAGTACAAAGACATCCAACTTAAACCAGGTACCGTTCATACAAAACCAACCTTAACATTTAATACAAAAATATATAAATTCATATTCATCACAATCGGGTAAAAGGATTGGAATGACTAATCAGAAAAAGATCCTGTTGATCGTAGGAGGTGGGATTGCTTCCTATAAATCTTTGGATTTTATACGAAAGTTGAAGGAGAAGAACTTTGAAGTAAGAGGGCTTCTTACCAAAGCTGGAGAACAATTTATAACCTCACTTTCAGTTGCCTCAATTACGGGAAACAGCGTGCCTACTGACCTATTTGACCCTGAAAATGAAGCACATTTTAGCCATATAGAATTAGCCAGGTGGGCAGATTTGGTTATCGTCGCACCAGCAACGGCCGATTTTTTAGCCAAAGCAGCCAACGGCTTGGCGAATGATTTGGCATCAGCCATAATTTTGGCAACCACCAGCAAGGTGGTATTTGCACCTGCCATGAACGTCAGAATGTGGGAAAACAGGGCTACCCAAGCGAATGTCAAAACACTCAAATCCTATGGCTATACATTTATCGGTCCCACCCAAGGATCAATGGCGTGTGGTGAATATGGCATGGGGAGGATGCTTGAACCTCTAGATATGGTTGCCGAGGTAGAAAAAATTTTTAAGCCCTCCACCAAGAGGAAATTCAGGGCCATAGTTACATCAGGTCCAACAAGAGAAGCAATAGATCCTGTAAGATACATATCCAATCTGTCTTCGGGGAAGCAAGGAAGCGAAATTGCCAGTTCACTTTTCGAAAAGGGATTTGAAGTTGTATTTATCACCGGTCCTAGTGGTTCATTACCTCATGCGGGGATAGAAATTATCGAGGTAAATTCGGCGGAGGAGATGCTGGATGTTGTTACGAGGTCTCTGCCTGCGGATGTTTTTGTTTCAGCAGCTGCGGTTTCAGATTGGAAAATTTCTGAATATTCTGAACACAAACTAAAAAAGGAAGGTCAATCGCAGAGGCTGAACCTTGCTTTTGTACAGAACCCTGACATCCTTCAAACCATCTCGAAGAGAGAAAGAAACAGACCGAAATTGGTTGTGGGATTCGCTGCTGAAACTAATGATTTAATGGACAATGCCAGCCAAAAACTGGACAAGAAGGGGTGTGATTGGATTTTAGGAAATGACATTGGAGAGGGAACCGATGTAATGGGGGGTGACTTCAATGAAATTCTTTTCCTTGGCCGTACTGGTAAAGAAAATTGGCCCAAAATGTCCAAAAAAGAGGTTGGTGAGAGGCTGGCTGACAAGATTGTTACTTATCTGAACCAGGAGGGTTCCTGACTTGGTTACTTTAACCCTAGTTAGGGTAGTAGATAGTGACCCTTCCGTTGCTATACCTACAAAGGCAACTCCAGACTCGGCAGGATTGGACCTTAGAGCCAATCTGGCAAAGGAATTTCGTGCCAATGGTATGGTTCTCAAGCCAGGAGAAAGAATATTGGTTCCGACAGGACTGATAATTGGTATTCCCCAGGATTTTGAGGGGCAGATACGACCCAGATCAGGATTAGCCCTAAAACATGGAATTTCTATTTTGAACTCACCTGGAACAATTGACAGTGACTACAGAGGGGAGGTTGGAATAATCCTGATTAATCTTGGACAGAAAGAGTTCCGGGTTGTTCACGGTGAAAGAATTGCTCAACTAATTGTCGCTAAAGTGGAACCGGTATCTATAGTGGAAACAACTGAGCTATCCCCTACTGAAAGAAGTGAAGGTGGGTTCGGCTCAACTGGGAAACTGTAGAATTTCGTAAAGTACACCAGGGTTCAAAAAATACAAAATACCCCTGTGACTTGTTAGAAAATTACAAAACTGAACATAATTGAGTGTCAACTCTATACCATTTCAATTTAAATATATTCGATACTTCGTATTTATTTAGGAACAGTTTTAATGGCCTATTTTCGTTTCAGCATGGCGATAAACACACACAAAAACACGATTTATTCTGTACAAAAACATAAACGATTTTGAAGTTGATTGGTACTTCGAAAGGTATTGTTCTTCCCAAGCTTATTTATATCAGAAACCTGATCTAGCCCATAGTTTTATTTATCATAAAGACTAAACCCATTTGGCTATTAAGCTAGCTCAGTGAATGGTCATACATGTCCGGAAGGCGATAAAAATATTGTCATCAAGGATGAAATTTGAAAAGAGTTGGAGTTGTGGTTCCAGCAAATTTCTTGATGTCCTGTTGGACAAATTTGGTTTTGACATTTACAAGAGATTTTTAGCTCTTACTTTCACTTGTTGGGTAGTATTTTTTATTCATCATTCAGAAAATCAGACCGATATATTTATGTCAAATTCAAATAAGTCTCGAAACAACCATTACGTTCCTCAGTGGTATCAGAAGGGCTTTTTTGAACCTGAAAGAAACCACTATTATTATCTTGATAAGAACCCGGACCAAATAACTCTGAAGGATGGTAGAATTGTAAATAAGAAATCAATATTTGTTGATTGTCCATCTTCACGTGCTTTTTGCCAACGGGATCTTTATTCCACATTTTTCATAAATTCAATCAATGACGAGATTGAGCGTAGGTTATTTGGTGACATTGACACTAGGGGTTCGACGGCTGTTCGTGCATTTATAAAAAACGATGTCAGTGAATGGTGCAGGCATTTTGAGTCATTTTTCAAATTTATAGACACTCAGAAAATACGTACTCCAAAAGGTCTCGACTGGTTACGTGCTAAATACCCGAATTTGCCGCAAAACGAGCTCCTGTACGAAATGCAACACATTAGGAATATAAATTGTACAATCTGGGCGGAAGGAGTACGAGAGATCGTGTCAGCAGAGGATGCCGAAGTTAAATTCATTGTGAGTGATCATCCGGTTACAGTATACAATTCTGCAATAAAGCCCGAAGATCCGCTAAATGTATATCCGAATGATCCTCCAATTACACTGAAGGGGTCGCAAACCATTTTTCCTTTGAATCGGGATTTTTGCCTAATCTTAACCAATCTTGAGTATGCCGAGGACCATTCCACGGATCGTCTTGAAAAACGAACATTCGCCGGCAAATACCGAAATTCACTAGTACGTACTGATACTTTTATCCGTTCGCGAAAACTAACAAACGAAGAGGTCACATCGTTCAACCTTGTACTCAAGTTGCGTTCAAAGAGATTTATTGCGGCTGGAAGAAAGGAATGGCTTTACCCGGAGAAATGGTCACATCAATCTTGGGATGAATTAAGCAACGTATTTTTGCCACTCCAAGACGGTCTTTGGCCATTCGGTGGCGAAATGTTTGCAAAATTCGAAAGTGGAAAAGTTTACTATCAAGATGCTTTTGGGCGTACCGAACCAGCAGAACATGATTTCCTGAAGAAATCGCCATCTGAGAAGCTAAACGCACGTGGTCTTTGTGGTTGTGGGTCAGGCCGTACGTTTGGAGATTGCTGTAGGGACAAACGGGTTGAACTCCGCCCAACATGGACAGAACTGGGAATCCGAGAACGAAATTTGTTGCTATTTGATGGGCTGATCAAAATTCTTGAGATCACTGAGGTTAACGATTGGACCGCCGTCCGCCGCAGATTGACAGATGAGAAGATAAGAGCCGTATACGGTCTCCATAATGATTTGTGGCCTCGGGAGACAAACTTGTTGGAGATGTTACCGAAGCCCGATGGTACAGCCCGTGCCGTGTATACCGGGATTTTGCATCCCGATCACATTTCGAATTGCGCACTCGGTCTATCACTCTACTTTAAGGAACTTTTGATTGAGCATCCCTTTGTCCATCCAGGAAACGTCCAAAAGAAGTTTAGTCCACTCGAACATCCAAGTCAATATCGGTTTGAGTTCTTGAAGTCTGTCTTATCCTTCATTAGGGTCATGCCGCTTGTCGAGCACGGTCTCGTCACGCTATTTCCCGATCCCTGTATCTTCAATCATCACTTACAAAAAAAGGTATTGGAGCTGGCCAAGTCTAGGCAAAATGGAAGGAAAATTGATCCAAGGAAGGAAGCCGGGTTAGAGAATTTTGAGAAAGATATGATACTACAATCGCCTGTTACCACACTTCAGAAAAAGTTTCTAGAGGGTTCACCTGATTTAGATGAAAATTCGAAGAAGTCTTTACTCAGGCAAATTGAAATCTCTCGAGAGCAAAATCCACTTGCTGTTTTACAATCAGATTTACATGATAGCGGGAAAGATGTTGAACAACTAGTAAATTTCACAATGGCACCAAATTTTGAGATCACGATGTTTCTAGCGCAAGCTACAGGGGCGTGCATTGCGACTGATAGCAAATATCGCTGGCAAGAGTTGCAAGAAGATACTAGAAATATTAAACAGAGTCCTTCACCGCTTAATCGGCTACGAAAAAGCATTGAGGATACAGAATTTGTATTTCCATGTGATGTCAATGATATCATTGAGTTTGAAGAACAAGGAGTATTCCGAGGATATCCTGACCTTATGAAAAAAATTTTCAACTACCTTGTCAAGTTTCCGACGAAAGGTCCAAAGATGAATTTTGAGGAACATATAAATTCTAAATTCAATCAGATTCATGCATCAATGGTTGACTCTGCAAAAAAGTCTGGAAATTACGTTCCAGAAGTGAGAACAACCTGCCTTTGGCCCATCGGCGGTCTACAGTACAACACTATCAACCGGCTGCTTTTAATGCACGGTTCGGAGTATTATCTAACAAACGTACCGATGATTTTGTTTTTTGAGAGAGGTTCATAGAGAAGGAAGCAATGATATAAGCTGGTTAGGAAAAGGTAATCACAAAAAATATTGATTATGTTCCAAAACTAAATGAAAAAACAATTTGTGTTTTTTCAGAATAATTGAGTAGTTATTTTGGGGAGTGACATATGCTTATAACACCAAGATGTTGATGTTGTTATTATTAGTTATTTTGTGATCCACGATAGGTGGGCTAATATTGAAATATTGTACCAAAGTAATCTCAACATGATTCATGGATTAGTACAGAAAATGGTGTTTCGTTGTTCGAAAATCCCTACACTGAAACAAAAATTGTTCCTTGAAACTGTTCTGAAATAAATACCAAGCATCGTTTAATGTGAAATTGAAATGATATTAGCCAATTCAGAAATTTGTATTTGGACATTATGTCAAAGAAAGCATCTTTCAATAAAACAATATCGCCAACGGAATTGCAGCGATATGCAAGGCATATTGTACTAAAGGAAATCGGTGGGTCAGGTCAGAACAGACTGAAGAACTCTACTGTACTGGTTGTTGGTGCAGGGGGGTTGGGTTCACCAGTCTTGCAGTATCTGAATGCAGCTGGGGTCGGTGAAATCAAGGTTGTGGATTTTGACAAGGTAAATTTACCAAATCTTCAAAGGCAGGTTATTTTTAATGACGCCGATTTGGGATTGTCCAAGGTAGAAAGTGTCAAAGCTAATCTCTTGAAGCAAAATCCTAATACAGAAATTTCAATACATGATTTTCCCCTGAATGAAGCAAATGCAGTCTCACTGGTCAAAAATTGTGATGTGGTTGTTGATGGAACGGATAGCTTTAAAGTTAGAAAAATTGTTAACCGTACCTGCATGCAAAACAACATACCCTTGGTCTTTGGGGCGATAAGTCAATGGGAAGGGCAGGTTTCAGTCTTCAGGGGGAAGCCCTGCTATGAATGTATTTTTCCAGCAGAGCCTACAGGTGAAATGGCACAAACTTGTTCGGAATTTGGAGTAGTGGGATCTTTACCGGGCATTATCGGTACGATTATGGCAACGGAGGCAATAAAACTCATTACCAAGGTTGGAGAAACCCTGGAGAATAGGCTGTTAATTTGGGATGCACTTTATACAGAATGCAGGATTATCAATACCGTTGCAAGGAAAGATTGCCCTGTATGTGGAGTTGGAACAGTTTAAATTCTCCAGGTCACATCATGCTTGGAACAACAAGGTCTGGAGGTCTATGCCCATCTTCAAATGTTTTTATGTTGATAAGTACTTTTTCACCCATTTCTATTCGTCCTTCAAGAGTAGCAGAGCCTATATGAGGTAACAATACGACGTTATCCAGATTCATTAATCTCGGGTTGATTTCGTTCCCTTTTTCAAACACATCCAAACCTGCACCGGCAATCGCACCCTTGCGAATCATTCTGGTAAGAGCATTTTGATCTATTACTTCCCCCCTTGAAGTATTGACGATAATGGAATTCTTCTTCATGAGTTTCAGGCGGCGAGAATTCATCAGATGAAAAGTTGAGGGGGTATGGGGACAATTGATCGAAATAATGTCCATTCGACTTACCATTTGATCCAAGCTTTCCCAATAGGTTGCTTCAAGTTCCTGTTCCAGATCCTTATGGACTCTTTTTCTATTGTGGTAATGAATCTGCATCCCAAACACTTTTGCTCGTCGGGCCACAGCGGTCCCAATTCGACCCAACCCAAGAATGCCTAATCTTTTTCCTCCCAGCCTGGTTCCCATTAATGCTGTTGGTGCCCATCCTTGCCATTCCCCCTTCTGCATTTGCCTGAAACCTTCCCGCAATCTCCTAGTGACGGCCAACATCAGGCAAATGGCCATATCAGCTGTATCATCCGAATTTACACCCGGAGTATTCGAAACCAGAATATTCCTAAGCCTTGCCGTATGAATATCCACGTTATCGAAACCTGCACCATAATTTGCTATCAAACCAAGAGACTCTCCGGCATGAGCAAGCAGGGACTGGTCAATCGTATCGGTAATGGTGGGTACAAGTACATCGCACCAGGCCATAGCTGCGGCCAATTCATTTCTTGTCATCGGATTATCATCATCACGCACTTTGACATTGAATAATTCTGACATCCGTGTTTCCACGATATCGGGTAGTTTTCTGGTGATAACAACGTTCAATTTAGATTTAGCCATTGGTTAGTCCAACATGGAAAATTTCATTTCAAAAAATTATATAACTGTAGGTAAATACCCTTTGTTATGAATAGTTATAAATTCTAATCTTTTTGCCAATCATTGCGATAAAAGAATGAAGTTAAAAATAAATTTTGTATTTTGTGCAATATTTATGTTTGTAATCACAAGTAGTTCTTTTTCTAGAGAACTAGAGACTGTAGATAATCAAACTAAAGTCGGTGAGGTTACTGGCTTACCTATACCCAGATATGTTTCAATGAAAACATCTCGTGGATTTGCCAGAAAAGGAAGTCATGTAAATTATGCCGTAAATTGGGAATTTACCAAGCCAGGAATACCCTTCCGAGTGCTTGATGAAGATGGGGCATGGCGTCTGGTTGAAACCCTGGATGGAGCAGGTGGTTGGATGTTTTCTTCCCTTTTGACCGGGAAAAGAACAGTTTTGACAACAAAAGATAATACACCCTTTAAGGCTCTTCCCGAAGAAAATTCCAAGGTATTGGCCCTGGCAGAAGAAAGGGTTATAGGTGATCTTCTGAGGTGTGAATTGAACTGGTGCAAAATAGAATCAAATGGATTTAAAGGTTGGGTACAAAAAACCAATCTTTGGGGAGTAGATCCAAAGGAAATCATTGAATAAATTGCTGGAAAAGTTACCCACACTATCCGCTCAAAAAACCTCTTTTTTTGAGCAGGGCATCAGGAGTTGGTAATTTCCCTCTAAATGCGAGATAGAGTTCTTCTGGCTCCTTTGAGCCTCCAGCAGACAAAATATGCTTTTCCAGACGTTTTGCTGTTGCTTGATTGAAAGGCCCACCTTTTTCAAGGAAACATTCATAGGCATCAGCATCCATGACCTCAGACCACATGTAACTGTAATATCCAGAAGAATATCCATCGGTAGCAAACACATGTGAAAAATTACTGGTTCCATGGCGCATCTTGATTTCAGGCAGAAGTTCGATGTTCTGTAGGATTTCCTCTGCTTTCTCAAGCGTATTGGCCGGTGGACTGTTATCGTGCAGTTCCAGATCAACGAAAGCGCTCGCAAGGTATTCTACTGTAGCAAAACCCATATCAAAATTCCTGGCCTCCAGGATTTTTTCCAATAGGGAAGCCGGGATGGGTTCTTGGGTTTCAGCATGCAGGGCAAACCTGGTTAAGACTTCTGGAAGTTCCATCCAATGTTCAAACAGTTGACTTGGCAGTTCTACAAAATCTCTCGCAACAGAGGTCCCGGATATACTCTCATACGTCACCTCAGATAACATTGAGTGCAAGGCGTGACCGAATTCGTGAAATAATGTACGGGTATCATCGAATGACAATAGGCAGGGTTCACCATCCTCAGGTTTCACAAAATTGCAAACGTTGACTGTAATTGGTCTAACACGATCGCCAAAATTCCTCTGGGACCTGAAAGCTGAGCACCAAGCACCGGACCTCTTGCCAGGGCGGGCAAAATAATCTCCTATGAAAACCGCCAGATGATGATCATTCCTACTCACTTCCCAAGCCCTGCAGTCAGGATGATACAAAGGAACATCAATTTGCCTGAAAGTCAATCCGAATAGTTTGTTGGCGCAATAAAATACGGCTTCAAGCATCAAGTCCAATTGAAAATATTTCTTTACCAGTGCCTCATTGTAGTCGTACTCTGCCATACGACGTTTTTCAGAATAATATCGCCAGTCCCAAGGCTTCAGGTCGTCATTAATACCTTCCTCCCGGAGCATCGTTTGAAGTTTCGCCCTATCAGCAATTGCCTGTTCTCTGGCAGGTTGCCAGACCTGCTCAAGTAAATTTCGTACCTGATCCGGTGATTTTGCCATTTCAACGTCAAGCTTGAATTCGGAATAATTGTTGAACCCCAGTAATTTACCCAACTCAAATCGATACTTTAGTATCTTATCAATAATATCTCTGGTATTGTTTTCATTAGGGTTATTCCCTCGACCGACCCAGGCATTATAGGCAGTTTTCCTCAGGCCTCTTCGGGAAGAGTATTGGAGAAATGGAACGATAAGTGAGCGATTCAGGGTTACAACAAACCCTTCAAGTTCTCTTTCCCTGGCTGCATTTTTCATACCCTCAATCAGGAATTCGGGTAGGCCATCAAGTTTATCCTCAGGAATCTCTAGATACCATTCATTTTCTTCCGCAAGAATTTTCTGAGAGAAACTCGTTGTCAGGGAAGCGAGCTGTTCCTTAAGAAATCGTAACCTTTCCTTATCCTTCTCCTGGAGGGCACATCCGGAACGAGTGAAGCCCCGATGATATAATTCCAAAACCCTGAGCTGTTCAGGGCTTAACCCAATATCGTTTCTGCTTTGCCAAAGTTGGTCTATCCTTTGAAACAGGTTGCTGTTCAAACTGATATCAGAAGAGAATTTTGCAAATTTTGGAGAAAATTCTGTTTCAAGTTGTCTACGAAACTCATTGCTACATGATCCGAGCAGATTGAAGAAGACCCCGTCGACAGCATTCAATTGTTTTTCGGCGCTTTCCATCGCTTCAATGGTATTTTCAAAAGTTGGAGCTTGATTACTGTCTGCAATCTTGTTTATTTCGGCAAGTGTGTTTTCCAATACATGATCCAGGGCATCCCTGAAGTGATCGTCCTCAATTAAATCGAATGGTGGGAGTCGAAAGGGGGTATCCCATTGTTGAAGGAGGGGATTTGGAGTCATAATTTTGTCACCTGATGAAAATTAATACAAGCAATTGTTGCTATCTTTTACGGAAGTAATGTTCTGAATATTTAGAATTAAGAAATTCGAATAAAACCCACTCAGATTCGAGTGCTTATTCTATTTCCGTTGCTAAATCTGTGGATATGTTTGTCCTCAAAACGCAAACAAATCGGATCGCCGATATTCATTTCCAACTTCCCTACAACTCTTGTTGTAATGGTGTCATATCCAGGTATTTCAGAATAGACCAAAGTATCAGCACCTAGTTTTTCCATGTGTCTAATGTGGCCATTTAATAGTCCTTCTTCACCCGAAATCACCATATGTTCTGGACGAACACCAAGTTTCTGACAAAAGTATTTTGAAGCCACTTCACCTTCCATAATGTTCATTTTGGGTGATCCTATAAACCTGGCAACAAAGAGACTTTGAGGATTATCATAAAGTTCCATTGGACTGCCAACTTGCTCAATTTCCCCTTGGTTCAAAACAACGATTTGATCAGCCATGGTCATGGCCTCAACCTGATCATGTGTTACATAGATCATGGTGGCTTTGATCTTAGCGTGCAATTCAGTTAATTCTACCCGCATCTGTCCCCTTAGCGAAGCATCTAGGTTGGAAAGGGGTTCATCAAACAGGAATACCTTGGGGTTGCGTGTTATGGCCCTGCCAATTGCCACTCGTTGTCTCTGTCCTCCAGAAAGCTGTTTGGGCTTTCTTTGCAACAGTTCCTCAAGCTGCAAGATTTTTGCTGCATCAAGAACTCTTTTCTGAATATCTTTCTTGGGTAGTTTGGCCAAGGTTAATCCAAACCCAATATTTTCTGCCACCGTCATGTGGGGATAAAGAGCATAACTTTGAAAAACCATGGCAATTTTGCGCTTTGATGGTTCAAGATAGGTTACATCCCTTTCATCAATAATTATCTCACCATCAGTAACTTCTTCTAGCCCGGCAATCAGCCTAAGGATTGTTGATTTCCCACATCCAGATGGTCCTACCAATACTGTGAAGGAACCTTCAGGAACCTCTAGATTCAAGTCTGGGATAATCTCAACATCCCCAAACTTTTTATTAAGTGATTTAAGTGAAACTTGTCCCATTTCTTCTTATCCTTTTATCCCGGTACTGGCTATTGAAGCGATAAAGGCCTTTTGTAATGCCAGGTAGAACAATAAAACCGGTATGGTAATTATGGTCAGATAAGCCATAATTTCCCCCCACTGGGTATTGAGTTGAAAGAAATACTGTAACCCCAACATGACCGGTCGATAGGTTTCCTCTTGAACAACCATAATGGGCCAAAGAAGTTGATTATTGTACATCATCAGGAATTTTAGAATGGCCGCGGTTGCGACTATTGGACCAGAAAGTGGTATTATCACCCTCCGGTAAACCTGAAACCAGGTGGCGCCATCAATTCTTGAAGCTTCTACCAGATCCTTTGGAAGATCACGGAAATACTGTACGAAGAGGAAGATTGTCAAGGCATCCGCTATAAAGGGGATGATCTGGACATGATAGCTGTTAATCCAGGATGTTTGCAAGCCCTCCCAACCTATCCAGGGGAGATTGTTTACAATGAGCAGGAGGGGAATTGCGATGGTCTCAAAGGGCACAATGAAAGTAGCCAGAATTATTGAGAAAATAACAGCCTGTCCTCTCCACTTTAGAAAAACAAAGGAAAAAGCTGACAGAGAACAGAGAAACAGGGAAAAAACAATGGTGATTGCTGTAATTAACACCGAATTGAAAATGAAAAAGAATATAGGGGCCCGGTCAAAAGCACTCGAATAGTTGTCAAATGATATGTCTCCAACCGGTAAGAATGCTCGTAGCGAAGAGCTGTCGCTCAAAAGCTGCAAATCAGGTTTAAGTGATGAAACCACCATGAATAGAATTGGAAAAATAAACACCATGGCTATCCAAATCAGTAACAGGTACCTCAAGCACAATCCAACAATTCTATGCGCAGGCATTAATTCCTCTCCCTTGTTAAATATCTTTGAAGAAGAGAAATGGATAAAACCAAAAGAAAAAGCAGAACCGAGATTGCCGAACCACCGGAAATATCCTGCTTTTCATATCCCCTGATTACTGTCTGGAAGACAAGGCTTTGGGTAGAATCCAATGGCCCACCTCTGGTCATTACCTGGACCTGTGGATACAGGGTAAAAGCCTGCATTGTTATGATAACCATGACCAGAATTGCGGTGTTTCTCAGGCTGGGCCAGGTGACATATCTGAAAGTTTGCCATCTGGTGGCTCCTTCAATTCTGGCAACTTCGTAATGGGAAATGGGTATCGTCTGTAAACCAGACAGCCAAATAACCATATGAAATCCAACACCCTGCCATATTGACATGGCCATGATTGCCGGAAGAGCAGTGCTTGTGTTCCCAAGCCAATCGACAGGCTGAAACAATCCAAGACTGAACATCTGAAGCAAGGCATTCAGCAACCCATTCTGGCCGTCATAGATGAATCTCCAAAGCATTGAGACCACCACCATGGATATAACCACGGGAGCAAAATAAATGGTACGGAAAATGTTAATTCCACGCAGTGGTTGGTTAATCAACAAAGCCAGACACAAGGCAAACCCTGCTTGAATAGGACATACGATCAGGGCAAACAGCATGGTGTTATAGAGAGCTTTAAGAAAAACGACATCCTGCGATAACACTACCAGCATTTTGTCATCGGGAATACCTACCCGAAACCATTCCCTTTTTCTATAATATTGAGGAAAATCCTCGTTATCTCGGGTATAATTTCTAACTCTGGGATAAACAGGAGTACCATCCTGATCGGTCTTGATATCCCCTGTGTCATCAACCTCCGGTTCCAACACCAAAAAACCTACACCAAGCATTTTCTTGAAATTATCAAGCCCTACAAATTCTGTGGGATTAGGGGAAATCAACCTCTGGTTGGTTAGGGATAGGCCAAAGGCCATAAAAAAGGGTAGAATCAAGAAGGTAAATACCAGTAGGCAGGCGGGTAAAGCCATAGACCAGCCGGCAACATTTTGCCGTCTGGTTGCCAAGAGTTTATTGGTAGACACTAACTGGTAACCATGTCCCTGTTACCTGGTGGGACCGAAATATCAACCCCACCAGTTCAATGAATTTGTTGTGATTTATTGATACCCGTTGTTTTGTTCAATGTCGGCATCAATTTCATCAGCTGCTGCATCAAGAGTATCTGCTACATCAGCACCATTGGCAATATCGGCCATGGCTTTTTCAAAAACCTTTCCACCGACAACATAGGCAGGTGTAACAGCCCTTAAAGTCGCTTGGGCGTTGGAAAGACCGTAAAAGACTTCCAGTGGGCCTCCAGAGGAATAGTTAGGAGTCATTGCCGAAGCTTCTGCTGTTGGGGGAATTAACCCAATTCCCTTTGAGAAGGCCGAAAGGTATTTGTCCTGAATAGCAAATTCGATGAATGCACTTGCTCCATCCTTATGATCGGAAGTGGCTGAAATACCAAATTGCCAACTGGCGGCACCAATTTTGGGACCGGTACCGAAATCTGGTGCTGGAAGAAAGAGCATATCATCCCCGTAAGCATCTAGTGCTGGTAAGGCTGCCCAGTTGCCATTCCACTGGAGAGCATAACGTCCATCAATGAAGCCGGTTTCTCGGTCAGCTCCATCCTGGCTGGTACCTGGCACCAGATTCCTGGCAAAAAGTGATTGCCAAAATTCGCCAAAGGCCAAACCGGCATCCCCGTTTAGAGAATCGTTGGCCATATTGGTTTCAACATTGATGATGTCACCACCAAAACTTTGCAGGAACGGTCCGAATGCATAGGGATACCATTCACCTGTCCAGGCCATTCCCAAATCAAGTGCATATTCAAAATCACCTGAATTTTGAAGTGATACCAAAGCTGCATCAAATTCCTCTTGATTCCATGGGTTATCCAATGTTGGGATTCTTATACCATTGGCTTCCAAGACTGATTTCCTGGCAAAAATTGCACATGCAGCGTCCCAAAGTCCTACGGCATACAATTCTCCATTCCACCTTCCTAGAGATCCAGGTAGGAACCCGTCCAACTTAGATTCATCAATACTGAGCGGAGCCATGTAACCAGCCCAAGCCCAATTAGGCAAAATCGGGCCATCAACATCAATGATATCAGGTAAATTTCCTGCCAATGCTGCAGCTGTTACTGAATCGTTGTAAGATTCTTGTGGAAAAGATTCCAGTGTAACTTCCCAATCGCTCTGACTTGCATTGAAATCTGCAATGATTTGCTGGACTATTTCGCCCTCAACATGATTACCAGCGCCATGATACCACATGGAAAGCTGTGTTTGAGCGAAAACACTACTGCTTGTGAGTATCAAAAAACTCGCAAAGGCCTTTAATACGACTAATTTTTTCATAAAATCCTCCATTAATTTTTTTTTAAGGGAAAATCATAATGCTTAAATCTTAAGGATACAAGCACCTAACAAATCCCGAGTCGAAGGTTACCCACTACAAGAAATGGTTGGTAATTTTTCACTGACTTTAGAAGTCATTTGCTCAAGAATTTACTCATGATTCGTATAACTGATTGAAACCAGTTTGGGAATTAGTATCTCGTAAGAAAAATCTGCATCATTCTGCATTGAAGGGAGAAGAAATGTTTGCAATAACGGATAAGTGGGTCTGGGATTTCTGGTTTGCCGAGGAAAAGGATACTTGGCATATGTTTTATCTCATGGCTCCGAAATCTTTGGTCGATCCAGATCTCCGTCACTGGAATGTTTCTATTGGCCATGCAGTTTCAAGAAATTTGTTCGATTGGGAAGATTTAGGGCAATGCTTTGAGCCATCCATCAGTCCATCGTGGGATGATTATACAACATGGACAGGCTCAGTAATAAGGGAAGGTACCGATTGGCATCTTTTTTATACAGGTACCTCCAAAGAGGAGAATGGTAAGAAGCAAAGGATCGGTCATGCAATTAGCAAGAATTTACATAATTGGAATAGGGTAGATAATGGACTGGTGCTTGATATAGACCCTTGCCATTATGAGGAATATACACCTGGTTGGTGGCATGATAGAGCGATGCGAGATCCATATGTAATCAAAAACCCTCGTGAAGAAGGGTGGCTTATGTATTACACGGCGAGGGTACCTGGAACAAAGGAGCCTAATGAAGGGGGTGCTATTGGTTTGGCAAAATCAAAGGATTTGTATGAATGGGAAAATTTACCACCTGCCTTTGCGGGAGGTTTTGGCCAGCTTGAAGTACCCCAGGTTTTGGAAATAAGTGGCAATTGGTATTGTTTATTCACAACAATGAAAGTTCATTGGTCTGAAGAGTATAAAAAAGCTAACAGGCAATCTGGTGTTTCAGGTACTCATTACCTGATCAGTAAAAATCCAAAAGGACCTTGGAAAATTGCCCCTGGAAAATTTTTGGATGGCCATGACCCATGTCGGAGGTATTCAGGAAAAATTACTAAGTGGGGCGGACAATACTTTTTTCTTGGCTTCCATGATCAGGATAATAAAAACCGATTTATTGGTGAGATTAGCGACCCGATTCCTGTGTCTGTAACTAAAGAAGGCCTTCTAAAGCTGAACCCAGTTTAAAGTATCTGATATTACTTCAACCAAAGAGGTATTGTATCAGTATCGGGGAGTGGTAGGTAGTAAGTGCAAAAATATACGATGTTTTTTATTGTGTTCTTGTAGCAAACTCTGTCTCGGTGAGGCATACATGATAGAGTTCTCTTTGCTTCATTTGGCATATACAAAAGATTGCAACAACTCAAAAATAAAAACTTTGTCACCTAGTAAATATTGTCTATTTTTATCTCTATGAATTGTATTTTTCAGGTTGTAATTTGGGCTGCCAAATTACCATGATTGAGGTTTATATATCCGCAAACAAGGTTAAGAGTTTTCCACAAAACGAGTTATATTTGCCAATTTAAGGGTCAGAAGTTTCTTGAGAGGGTGGTATATGATATTTACACGGTCAGGAAAATACACTTGAGACTAGGAAGGAGATATTCATGAAGTCACATGTTAGGGCATTAGTTGTTGGAGGAGGTGCTGTAGGTACTGCAATCGCCTATCATCTTGCCAAGGCTGGCTGGGAGGATGTTCTTCTTTTGGAGCGGGATGCATTAACCGCTGGCTCCACCTGGCATGCTGCAGGACTTCTTCCTTTATTCAATATGAGTTATGCAACCAGTCATATCCATGATTACTCGGTAAAATTCTATAAGGAACTTGAAGCTGAAACCGGATTAAATCCCGGTTTTTCAGTGGTTGGGAATCTTCGAATGGCTCAATCCCAGGACAGGATGGACGAGTTTATGCTCTACGCTTCAACAGCCGAAACTGTTGGGATACCTTATGAATGGCTAACGCCACAGCAGATCAAGGAGAGATATCCACTGGTCAGAACCGAAGATTTGAAAGGCGCTCTTTATCATCCTACAGACGGTTATATAAATCCCGCTGATGTAACGCAGGCAATGGCCAAGGGTGCACGGATACTGGGAGTTTCTATACAAACCAAACACCAGGTTGATTCCTACACCTGGACCGGTGGGGATTGGTTGGTACAAGGATCTATTCTTGAGGAGAGGGGCGGCAACCTGGTTAGGTCTGAAGACAGGTTCCGGGTCAGGGCCGATCATGTTATAACGGCTACAGGTAATTATGCCCAATATACAGCTAGGCAATTAGGAATAAAAATTCCTGCCATACCGGTAGAGCACCAATATATCGTTACCGAACCTGATCCCAAACTAGTAGAGTGGAGAAAGTCTAATCCCGAACATCCGGTACTCAGAGATGCGGATGCAAAATGGTATGTAAGAGAGGAACGTGGAGGTTGGATTCTTGGACCCTATGAAATGGGCGCTCCGGCACGATTTGAGTATACCGTTCCAGAGAGTTTCAGAGCAGATTTGTTTGAACTTGATCTTGATAGAATCGAAGTTGAATATGAGTCCATGATCCATCGCATTCCAACAACAGAATCAGTTGGATTGAAGGATGATTTTAACGGACCTATTTGTTATACGCCTGATGGAAATCCACTTGTGGGACCTGCTCCGGGGTTAAGGAACATGTGGTTGGCAGAGGGTTTCTCCTTCGGAATAACAGCGGCTGGTGGTACAGGATATTACCTTGCTCAAATGATCGTCGAGGGTGAAGCAGAAATTGATATGGCCTCGCTGGATCCAAAGCGATATGGCGACTGGATTACAACTGAATACTCCATGAGGAAAAACGAGGAGTGTTACGAACATGTTTACATACTTCACCATCCTGACGAGGAACGGGAGGCCTGTCGGCCATTAAGAACAACTCCCTGTTATGATCGCTTGAACTCAAGAGGAGCTCAATTTGGTCAGGTCAATGGTTGGGAACGGCCTAATTATTTCGCAACACCGGAATTTGATGATAAGGCATCCCGTTCCTTCCGGAAGGGTGGGTGGGTGCCCTATGCAATTGAAGAGGCTAAAGCTGTTCGAAACCAGGTTGGGCTTTTTGATGCTTCGGCGTTTGCCAAGCATTTGGTAAGAGGATCTAGTGCCACGAAGTTTCTGGATTGGTTCACTTGTAACAAACTTCCAAATGTAGGGCGCGTTAACTTGACATATGCCCTTACTGAGACAGGTACGACAAGAACAGAATATACAATAGTCCGCATGGGTGCGGAAGAGTATTATCTGATATCGGCTGGGGCCTGGGCTGCGTATGATGGTGATTATTTACGACGTGCTGCCCAGAAATGGGAGGATGAATATGATCATGTAGATATCCATGACATTACCAACCAATGGGGTGTGTTTGTAATTGCAGGTCCTGATTCAAGAAATGTTCTGGCAGAAATTGTAAGAGATGCTGAACCAGAGACAGTTTTGGGGAATGAAAGATTTCCCTGGTTGACCTATCGTGATATTGAACTTGGGATGTGCCCGGTAAGAGCTCTGCGTGTATCTTACACCGGATCTCTTGGATGGGAACTGCATCACCCGATAGAAATGCAGAATTATCTCTTTGATTTATTGGAGACGGCCGGCAAAAAACATGGAATGAAGTTATTTGGGGCAAGAGCTCAAAATTGGCTAAGGTTGGAAAAGAGCTATAAGGCCTTTGGGAATGAATTGGGGCGCGATGCAACACCTCTTGAAGGTGGGCTGGAACGATTTGTTGATTTCTCAAAGGATTTCTATGGCAAAGAAAAGATGATGCACTTGGGGGTTAGATCTAAATGTGTAACACTTCTAATTGATGGTCCTGACGATACAATTCCCTGGGGACGGGAAGCGCTGTATCTTGATGGAAAGGTTGTGGGGAGGCTTACTTCAGGAGGTTGGTCAGTTCAGTTCAATCGATCAATTGGTCTAGGTTACACCAAACCAGAGTTTACAGTACCAGGTACAAAATTAAAGGTAAAAATCCTCAATGAATTATGGGATGCGATTGTAACAAATGATAGTCCATATGACCCGAAGAATCAGGAATTAAGATCCTGAATTGATTACTTTACAAGTAGGGAATTAAGGAAAGAGTGAATCAAATCCAGACTTTCCCTTTCGTCAAGAAAGGGTATATGTCCCCTGTCAGGAACCTCTGTAAATTTACCATGAGGGTACAATTCCTGCATTTTTTGAACTGTTTTTCGTGATAACAGATCAGAGTTTGTTCCCCTGAGTACCCCAAAAGGGAGGGATTTTAGAACATCGAACTCCGACCACAATTCCAACTTTCCTGTTTTAAGGTATTGCTTGAACCCAATTCGTAATTTTGGATCGTAGTTGATTTTTAATCCATCAGAGGTTTCCAAATAATGTTTTTCGGCCTCCTCAAACCATCTCTTTGGGGGGATGTTTTTAAATCCTTCGGCAAATTTTTCCAGATTCTCGGCTGCTTCAGAAATCATCTTAGCAGACGGATTTCGGCCGATGTATTCCATAATTCTGTCTAAACCGGTTCTCTCAATTACAGGGCCTATATCATTGAATACGACACCTTTTACTCTCTTTGGTACAAGGTTGGCCATGACGACGGCAATCATCCCTCCCCGCGAAGTTCCGATAATCGGAATTGAGGTTATTTCCAGAATATCCAAAACTTTAATAACGTCTCTAGCTTCCACCAGGACATTGTAGTTTTCAGGATTACTGTCCCATTCGGATAAACCACGACCCCTGTAGTCGGGACAGATTAAAGCAAACTCCTTGGTGTTTTGGGCAAGATAATCAAAATCGGAAGAGTTACGCGACACTCCTGGTAGGCAAAGTACTGGTGAACCGTTCTTGTTGCCCTTAATCTTGTAGGCCAACCTTAGCCCGTCATCAGATTGATAGAATGATGTCATAATTTTTTTGCCAAGGTGGGGATTTTGACCAAGGAAGACAAGGTGAAATCAGGTGTCCAGGGAAAGCGATCGACTGGGTCATTGGCACGATTAGCCCAAGCGACTAGGAACCCAAAACCTTTGGCCGCCGCCGCATCCCATCCGTTTGAAGAAACAAACAATACTTCATCATGCTGACAGTTATACCTGTTCAGCACCATTTCATATACCTTTGGTGAAGGTTTGAATACGCCTACGTCCTCCACACTCAGTAGAGCCTCCAAATAGGTTCCTATACCGGAAGCATTTACGGCGGATTGCAACATTCCGGGTGATCCATTTGATAAAATTACTGACGGGATTGACGAGGCTTTCAGTTCGGCCAAAATTTTTCGTACTTCTGGATAAACTTCTAATTCTTTGTAGAGGTCAAGAAGTCGAGTTCTTAATTGTCCATCATTATGAAGGTTTGATTTTTCCAGAGCCCAATCCAAACTCTCGCAGGTTACCGCCCAAAAGTCTGCATGTTCGCCCGTAATAGCCCTAATCCAGGTATATTGAAGTTGTTTCAATCGCCAATTCTCAGCAACCGTATGGCTAATTTTCTCTCCCGCTCTTTTGTCAAAATCCTCAAGGGCAATACGAGCTGCTGAGGACAGGTCAAATAGTGTTCCATAGGCATCAAAAGCACAAACCTTTATTGGCATTCAAAAATCCCTTCAAAATGTATTAACCAAGGAATTGGCCAGGTTAACAGGCCGTTCGCAACTTAAAACATGAGCTAAAAAAATACAAATAATTACATCATTAGAGAAGATTGGGTATACATCGTCATTATCCCATCAATCCCAGAAGGTTTTTGATTAAATTTTTACCTTTTCGTTCATACCAAATGTTTTGAGTTTAAGTTATAGTTAAAAGGTAATGATTTGACCTACCATGTGAACAGGTTTAACTTAGATTAAAGGTAATAATAAACGTCATGTTTCTCGTAAAGGTTATGGAAGTCTTATGAATATTCGAAACCGGGTTTGGAAAGACAATGAGATCGAAATGATCGTCAGAGATTACCTTGAAATGTTGAATTTGGAGCTATCCGGGAAGGAATTCAATAAGGCAGATCGAAACCGAGAACTTCAAAGACATTTGGAACGTACCAAAGGATCAATAGAATATAAACACCAAAACATAAGTGCCGTTATGGATAGGTTGGGACTACCTTTCATTCAGGGATACAAGCCGGCTGCTAATTATCAAACAAGACTTTTTGAGATATTGGAAAATCAGTTGAGTGACAGTAGGATTTGGTATCAGTCCACCCAGCCAGGAAATGGGGTGGTATACAACGATCGAATAAAGTTCGATGATCCTCCAGAAATATACAAATTACCAAAGCGGGTAGGTCCCAAGATTCAGCGAGTTCTCAGAAAATTTGATCCTGCAGCACGTGATGCACGTGCTAGGGAGTTAGGAGAAGCAGGAGAAAAATACTTTTATAACTCAGAGAGAAACAGATTATCCAGTGTTGGGCGAAAAGATCTTGCTGAAAGTGTAAGGTGGGTATCCAAAGAAGATGGAGACGGGGCAGGTTATGACATTTTGTCTTTTACCGTCACTGGGGAAGCAAGATGGATGGAAGTCAAAACGACCAACGGTTCAAAAAGAACACCTTTTTGGATTACTCGAAATGAATTGGAGGTATCTGAAGAAAATCCCGATTACTTTCGACTGGTAAGAATATTCAATTTTTCCCGGGGTCCAGGTGCCTTCAAATTAAAGCCACCTTTGAAAGATCACGTAAATCTCCAAGCAACTCAATACCACGCGAGCTTTTAAAGTAATCAGGGGAAGCACAAATTTTAAAGGGAAATGAAAAACCTATTTACCAGTTAAGACCCCTGGTTCACTCAGATGCTAATCCGCTTTTTCATGTTCAGATAATTTACCTCATCCTCTCGCCTGTACTGTGTTTTATCAACGTAGGTCCTAACAAGGTGCAAACCAACATTTTCCACAACACTTTCTTCTTCAATTGTATCAGGACTTGGTTGAAAAAGTAACGTATTGAATTCAAGCTCACTTCCATGATCTACCACTTTGATAGAAAGATTCCGGTTATCTTCGTCCATATTTATTTGAAACATTATTGGGCGGTTGCTATCTAGACTTTTCTCTATGATATGAATGAGTATTTCTTCGATTATCAGTTGTACCTGAAAACGTTCATGCTGTGGAAAACCGTGCCGGTCAGCAAATTCGTCAATATACTCCGCAACTCGAACAGTTTCACTGAAGTCATTTCGTACTATCATGTTTAGCTCACGTTCAGGTTCCTGAGTAGAACCAAGTGCAGTAATTCCACTGCCGTCAGGAATAACATCCTCTAATCTTTCCGAAATTCTGTCACCACAAATCAGCGTGTTTAGTGCCACGACATCAAGTGCGGGATTTACTGAGTGTTTGGCACTTCTAGGAGGCCAGGTCTTTTCCCCTTTTTTCAAGATGAGTTTTTTCACGGCATCTGTCAGGTCTACAACCAAAGGAACCCTTTTCAGCCTATCCAACGTTTTGGAATGTTCTGGCAGGTAAAGGTGCCGGTATAAGAGGGGAAATGGGACCCTATTACGATCTATGAGATCAAATACAGTCATTGGAGAAGTTTGGTCTTCCGGTGGAACTCCGGCTATTTCAAGCAAACTGACCAAGGCCTCACGCGAAATAAGGTTTTCTTCAAGTCCCTCACCCATTCTGAAAAGTGCAGCGAGTAAGGCGAAGTAAACAGGGTTTGGAGGTTGGGTAAAACTCCACAATGGCCGTAAGGGGTCTGTAAGATAACGGTGTTCACCTCCTCGGTGGGGACGTTGAAGTATTCCATTACGATGTGGGAAACGGTCGAAAAGCAGGAGGGTTTCTGAATGCTCAATCACTGCCCTGAGCAAATACCAGCTGACGAACTGGTTGATCCTTTGTTTGTCAGGAGGTACTTCTGAGATGAGATCTGCACTCCAGCGGGAAAGTTTCTCAATGAGAAGTTGTTGGAGCTTCATATCCTCCACATGACATAAAGGGAGGTAAATCCATAACCGTTCAATGACGTTGTAATGTTCGAATTCCTGGTCATTCTGGCATACTTGCCTGGACATGGTTGCTGTGAGTTCATCATTCTCATAGGCCAATGCTGTACCGCGATAAACCGTTCGTGGAAACTGATCAAGAACAATCAATTTAGCCAACAGACCTCTTGGTGTATCCCAAATGGAATCACTGAAGAACTTTTCTTGTCTTTCACGATGAATTTGCTCACACCACTGGCGTTGAACAAGATGAATGCTTGGATCCTCGTAACTTCTTGCAAATGGTCCAATACGCCACCTCAACATACCATATTGCCAATTTTTACGTGATGCGTCATTGGCATTTTGAAGAGGACCTAGCCAGAAGTCCAGAACTGCTTCGGGCGTCCTTTCAGCAATTCCCTTATAGATTTTTGTGGCCATCCTGAATTACGTGGTATATTAGTATTTAAGTGAAACTTTCAGCAATGTTAAAATACCAGATTTTGGAAAAACCCTGTATACCAATGGTTGGCAACGAAGAAATTGCCAATCGCACTTGGAACATTTTTAGTGTTTACAATTTTCCTTCGGAAATTCAACCCCAATTCTAGGTTCTGCCAAGGCAATCGCTTTTAAAATATTTATTTCCTACGTTGGTGATTTACTCCCATACTGTCCCAAAAATAACAACACAAACTTGAGGCAAAAAGATACAGAATTATTCCCATATTTTCGAGGGGATTACCGATCCCCGATGTAGTAACGCAACCCGCTACACTCTTCATGAGATGCTGATTATTGCCCTATTGACCGTAATTTCGGGCGGCAAAACCTATACCGGCATGGCCAGTATGGCCAAGAAAAGGAAGATTTTCTTCGTGGGTTTATGACCCTTAAACATGGCATCCCCAGCCATGATGCCTTTTCTGATCTCTTCACTTGTTTAGATCCACAGGAATTTGGCCGGACCCTGACCCGTCTCTCGGTTGACTGGGCTGAAGTTATCAAGGATCGGTTTCCCGATATGGTTGAGGATGTTATTGCTATTAATGGCAAAGCTTTACGTCATTCTTTTTCCGATGCAAACAGATCGCCACCCCTTGCATCTGGTTCATGCCTTTGCAACCGGGACAAAATTGGTCTTGGCTCAAGCGAAAGTCGATGGTAAATCAAACGAAATCACAGCCCTTCCGGCCTTACTTGATCTGCTTGATATCCAGGGGCGAACCCCGACGTTAGATGCGATGCATACACAACGCGAAACGGCACGGGCTGTGGCCGATGCAGGTGGGACCTATATATGTGCTCTCAAGGGCAACTAGAAAACACTTTATGTAGATGTTAAACTGTACTTGGAGGATTCTAATCAGGCGGCGTCCCTTCAGGTCTCGCATCCTGATGTTGATAAGGGGCATGGCCGGATAGAAACCCGCACCGCATCGGTTTGGCATGACAGTGACTGTTTGCACGAGCATGACTGGTCGTCTCTGGCAGTGATTGGATCGGTTACAGCAACACGGGAGATTCGGGGTAAGTAGAGTATGGAGACCCGCTATTTTATGATGAACAAGAAACTGACGCCTGAACAGTTACGCCGGCAAATGATCGCATTGGACCATTGAGAATTCGCTTCATTGGGTTTTGGATGTCACGATGAATGAGGATTACCTCCGCAACCGAATAGGTCCTGGGCCGGAGAATTTAGCGGTTATGCGAAGGTTGGCTCTCAATCTGGCTCGGATGGCCGAAGACAAGAAGACAAAATCTATTCGGGGGAGACTGAAAAAAGCTGGATGGAATCACAATTATGCGTTGAAATTAATCAGTTTGGCCGGACTACTACCTAAAAAAGGGGTGTTTTAAAAGCAATTGCCATGGAAGGAACCTTTGAGGAATTAACTTTTATATAAGATTGAGTCTAAACTGGGTAAATTCTGCCCACACATAGCAGTACACAATAGTACCCCCTCAATTGGTAAAGCAAAAAGAGAGTACTGTTGTCTTTATTCAACCGAGAAGTTGATACATAGGGTTATTACGATTTTTCGAATGTGCAATTCCAATATATTTTTGGTATTGGCAGTGGTGTAGAAGTTATATGATTTTGTAATTCACCCACAAGAAATAAAGAAGGTCACAATCCCCATTCTAAATAGGCATTTACACCACCATTACGAACAATATCCAAATCCTCAGGAGAATTTTTAAGATAACCGGGTTTTGAAAGTACCTTTTGAAGAGCTTCTTGCACAATTTCTACCTGTCCCGGTTTTAAATTACAAGGGTCAAGCTGGAAATATCCAAGTTCAACTTCATGATTTCTTACCATTATGGCAGGTTCAAGTTCGGACAGGGAACGAGCAACAGCAATTGCGTTTGCACCAAAAGTGGCTTCATCAATCTCAATCTGCAATCGCTCAAGTGGATTGCCCGTAGAGTCAGGGACTACCCGAGCCAAGACTCCAGGAAAACCTGAGACCGCATCCAACCAATGTTCCAAGATCTCGTTTTCCTGTGCACGAATGGTTTCATGATCTTGTTTTTCCCACTCTCCCAAAGCTTCAATAGTACCGAAAATGCTTTCTTTTCCGATTTTCATTCCTCGTCCAATGCCGATGTTTTGAAGATATGCTGCACGAATTAGATCACGCTTACCAGCAACTATTCCAGATGTTGGTCCTCCAAGAAATTTATGGCCAGAGTAAACAACAATGTCAGCTCCAGCCTCAATAAAACCCCGCAAGTCATATTCGGAAGCCGCATCAACAATTACTGGAACACCTGAATCATGACACAATTGAATAAACCTTTGAAGGGGGCATTGACCATAGTGAACAGTATGATGTGAAACAACAAACAGGCCAGCGGCAGTTGACGATGTCATGCCTCCTTTGATTTGATGGTCCATACAGAGTGTCGATTGCCCAACCGACTTTACCTTAGCTCCTGTAAGAGTTATAGCCTGTTCTATTGGGGCACCATAACCACAAAGATGTCCAGCTTGTATAACAATTTCATTACATGGTCCTGAATCAATCGGGAGTGCTTCTACCCGACTTGGGTCAACTCCAGTCATACAAGCTGCAATTGAAAGTGATATCCCAGCACTAGCTGATGCAGTAAGAAATCCTGCTTCTGCACCAGTCGCGTGCTCAATTGCTGTACTCGCCAAAGCCTGCGCTTCATGTATTGAAACAAAATGACTCATAGCTTCAGCTGTTGCATTTACGATTGGAGTAGAAGCAATAGATGCTCCCAGGCTTGTCATGGTTCCTGAAACATTAATCAAGGGTTTGAGATTATATTTCTTATGCCATGCAAAATCTTGTTGAGCCATTTGGTAACCTATCCAAGATATAAGATAAAAGACAAGACCCGGCAGAGTATTATCCACCCTGATTGGGCGTAGAAACATTAAACTAGAAATTAACCCATCGGGCAGAAATCATGGTACCAAAAAATCTTTTACTTTCAACTTTAAATTTAGGGACAAATTGGTTTTACACTCCACGATATTGTTTTGTTTCGAAAACTATTGGTGCAGAGTAATATCCTGGAGAGCTAAGATCAAAAACCCTTTGACCTAGCGAGGTTTTTCGTACGATTCGTGAGTAGGCATGGGTACATGAATTTGTGTTGACAGGTAAATTAATCAATGATATATTTCCCTTATTAAGATATGAATTACTTTATAATGGAGGTTATGATGAAACAGTTAGCCCGTTTTACAAAAAAGGCACTTTTAGTGTCGGTTTTACTTGCTATCCCGTGGTCCCCGGCTTTCACGAAGTCAACAATTACTGTCGCTTTAATCGGTGAGGCTGACACTTTCGATGCGATGATTTCAACAAAAGATATCGTGAGTCAGGTCACACAACACTTTGTCGAAACTTTGTATACATTTGACAGTTCATGGAACGTAGCTCCATTGCTGGCAGTCGATTTGCCCGAAATTTCAAATGGTGGAACTGAATACCGAATAGAAATTCGGGATGGTATCACTTTTCACGATGGCTCGGATATGGATTCAGGTGATGTTGTTGCCTCGTTGAACCGTTGGTTGGAGGTCGCACCGCGAGGTCGTGGAATGGCTGATCGCGTTGCCTCAATTGAAGCCACAGGACCGCTGGAAGTAACAATAACAATGAATGTTCCATACTCACCGCTTTTATCCTTGTTGGCATTTTCCAACTCGGCGGCCGTGATTTATCCTGAAGAAATAATTTCTGAATCCATTGATAACATCATTGGTACAGGACCTTACACTATCGGTGAACATGTACCAGATCAATATTTGCAGCTTGTACGATTTGATGATTATGTAAGTCGTTCTGAGCCTTCCAATGGGCATGCTGGTGCTCGACAGCAAATTCCCGATGAAATCCGTATTATTCCAGTAGCAGATCCAAACACCCGAGTTGAGGGGTTGGTTTCAGGTCAATTCGATTTTGCAGATGCCCTACCAGCAGAGTCACTTGAGCGAGTGGCGGATAGTGATGTTGCTGAGCCGGTACTGCTTAAACCGTTTGGCTGGCCGATTTGGGCTATCAATCACAAGGCGGGGTTATTGACCGATAAAAATCTGCGGCTTGCACTACAGGCAGCACTTCCAATTGATGATATGCTTTACGCAGCACTAGGAAGTGAAGAGTTCTTTTTGGTTGATGCTTCACTATATCCTGATGGTTGGGTTTGGAATAATGATGCTGGTGTTGAGTATTACAATCAGAACGATCCAGCTACAGCACGTTCGCATCTTGAAGCAGCCGGTTATGATGGCACACCCCTTCGGATTTTGACATCTCGCCAGTATGAATTTCATTTCAAGATGGCGGAGGTAGCCAAAGTTGCCCTAGAGGCTTCTGGATTTACTGTTCAGATGGATGTTGTTGACTGGGCAACCCTTGGACAGAGGCGCAATGATCCTGCATTGTGGGACGTCTATATTACGCACTCACCATTCCTACCGGAACCAGCTCTGACCAGCCTCTGGTCTGTTACAGCCCGTACCGGTTGGGGGAACGCAGAGAAAGAGGCTATCCTTGCTCAATTCACGTCCGAGACAGATCTAGCAAAGCGTCAAATGCTTTTTTCTGAATTGCAAAGATTGAACTTTGAAGATGTTGGGTTTATAAAGATTGGTGGATTTAATGCATTGATGGGTCAACGTAAAGGTTTGGAAGGTGTACCAGCTAATCCATGGCCATTCTTCTGGAATGCATCAGTTCAATAGTTGTATTCAAAATTGGGCGGCTGTCCCCTGGTGGCCGCCCAAAAAAAATCAAATGCGGAGTACTTTAGATTAAGCGATACCTTATCAGACGCCTTTTCGGTATGGGTATGGTAGTCTTGATTGTGCTGACCATTGCCTTTTTTATTGTAAGGCTTGCTCCCGGTGATCCGGCAGCTTTAATGCTTGGTCCGGATGCCACCCCAGAACAAGCCGAGGAATTACGGTCACGACTTGGTTTGGACCAACCCATCATAATACAGTATGCTTCATTTATTGTTAGTGCGGTAAAAGGAGATCTTGGGCAGTCCATCTTTTTTAACCAGCCAGTGACTCGAGTGCTGAAATCTCGTGCCGAACCCACAGTTTTTCTTTCATTATTCTCGTTAATCATAGCGCTTGTTGTTGCTGTTCCAATCGGAATTTATGCCGCATATAGGCGCGGCAGTTTTTTTGATCAATCAGTCATTTCTATTGCGATGTTGGCTGCTTCAATACCCAGTTTTTGGACTGGACTTATGGCACAACGATGGCTTGCTACAGAATATGGATGGTTTCCTGCTTCAGGCTATGGAGGCCCTGATACGGTTTTTATAGACCGCATGGTGTACCTTGTACTTCCTGCTTTGGTGCTTGGAGTTGTCAATTCTGCTCTAATACTAAGATTTACCCGCGCCTCAATGCTGGATGTTTTAAGTGAGGATTACATTCGTACAGCCCGCTCAAAAGGTATGCGGGAACCACGTGTTGTACTTCGTCATGGACTCCGTAATGCAGGAATACCAATTATTACCGTTATTGGCCTAACTTTTGCACTCCTGGTATCGGGTGCGGTAGTGACAGAGCGGGTTTTCAATATTCCGGGGATGGGTAATCTCGTAGTCAATGCTGTTTTGAGGCGAGACTATCCTGTTATACAGGGCACATTGATTGTTGTTGCTGTTACGTATGTTATTATAAATCTTGTAACCGACCTTCTTTACCTACTTGTTGATAAAAGGGTTCAATACTGATGGAGGGACAGGGACTATATGCCGAACGGAAGGTGTTTTCACTTGTACTGGAACGTCGCTCGTCAGCCTTGGCTCTTCTTTTTTTTGTGCTTGTTCTTATCCTAGTATTCTTGGCACCAATTATTGCACCAACAGATCCATATCTGATGTCAGTAAGACAACGGTTGACTCCACCTGGAGATAGTTTTTTCCTCGGGTCTGATGCATTTGGTCGGGATGTCTTGTCAAGACTCCTTTACGCTGGCCGAGTATCATTAATGATAGGAGCTGGTGTTGCTTTATCATCTTCCATCCTTGGAGTTCTTATTGGTTTGATGGCCGGTTTTTTTCGAAATCTCGATGGACTCATTTCCAGAATAATTGATGCGATGATGGCCTTCCCCGATATATTGCTGGCAATTTCCCTGGTGGCAATTCTAGGTGGTTCGATGATTAATGTCATCATAGCCCTATCCATTGTTTATACTCCACGAATTGCCCGTATAGTAAGAGCTTCAACTCTCGTTATTCGAGAACTCCCCTATGTTGAAGCCGCCCGTTCGCTAGGCTCTTCTATCGTGTATGTACTTACAAGGCATGTTCTTTTAAATATTCTGTCCCCCATCATCGTGCAGGCCACATTCATATTTGTCTATGCCATGCTTGCCGAAGCAGGACTCTCTTTTCTTGGCGTAGGAGTTGATCCCTCAACTCCTACTTGGGGAATTATGATCAACGAAGGACGTCAATACATTGATCAAGCACCCTATTTGATTTTATTCCCGGGTTTGGCGATCTCATTTTCAGTACTCAGTCTCCAACTTGTCGGTGATGGACTCAGAGATGCCCTTGACCCTAGAATTGCAAGGCAAATGTAAGATGGCTCTTAGACTGACAAATTTTGTTCCGATTGGATTGGATAACACTCCTACAGAGATTCATATCAATGATGAAGGCAAGGTAGTGGATTTTCCCATAAAAGGAGCTACGACAATAAACGCTGAAGGATCATATTTGTCTCCTGGTTGGTGTGACCTTCATGTTCACATCTGGTATGGCGGTACAGATATATCTGTACGGTCAGTTGATGCTGGTCGAAACTACGGTGTTACAGCACTTGCAGATGCTGGTTCGGCTGGTGAAGCCAATTTCCATGGCTTGCGTGAGTATGTCATTGATTCAGCGGAAGAAACAATACGAGCCTTCATCAACATTGGATCAATCGGCCTTGTTGCATGTAACAGGCTTCCGGAATTGATTGATCTCAGGTCAATTGACATCGACCGTACCCTCAAGGTGATTGAGGCAAACCGTGATATCATCTGTGGAATAAAGGTTCGAGCAAGTGGTGTTATTGTTGGAAACTGGGGTATTGGTCCCATTAGAATTGCCAAGCGAGTCGCTGAAATAAGCAACTTACCACTTATGGTCCATGTGGGCGAACCTCCTCCTTTATTGGATGAAATACTTCCTCTACTGACACAAGGAGATATTGTCACTCACTGTTTCAATGGCAAACCTGCAGGTTCCATTACAGATACAAACACAATCTGGCGAATAGTCTATGAGGCAGCCGAGCAAGGTATAAGAATGGATATTGGTCATGGGCAGGCATCATTTGATTTTGGGGTTGCTCGCGATGCCTTGAATCGTGGTTTTCTACCTTTTAGCATTTCTACCGATCTTCATTGTAGAAACATACATGGTCCGGTGCACGACTTGGCACTGACAATTTCAAAACTTTACGCACTAGGTATGGATTTGGAAGATTGTATTACTGCTGTGACAGAACATCCCAGATCGGTTCTTGAATTACCAGCCCGCGAAGGAGCACAACTTGGTAGCCGTGCCGATTTTACACTGTTCAAGATAATTGATAGCAATTTGGAAGTCAGTGATTCCATGGGGAAATTATTAAAACTGTCAAGCAATTTTGTTCCCATCGCAACAATCATAGGTGATTCTCATTTGCCGGTAAAATTTCCCCTGCCTTCACTAGCTGGACATTTCACCTAATGACAAAGACGACAATACTACAAGTCGAAGGCTTGGAGGTTTTATTCAAAGATCGACACTCTTCTGTTACAGCGTTACGAGATGTAAGTTTTAGCGTGCGAAGAGGCAAAACACTTGCATTGGTTGGCGAGAGTGGTTCAGGCAAATCTGTAACTTCACTTGCATTAATGGACCTTCTCCCCACCAATGCTGTAACTACAGCAAAAAAAATGAGATTTTGGCCCGATAAATATCAGGAACCGGTTGATATAAACAGGCTTAATTCAGAAGAAGTTCGGCAATTGCGTGGTTCCCAGATAGCAATGATATTCCAGGAGCCAATGTCGTCACTTAATCCTCTTTACTCCATTGGTGATCAGATTGGTGAAATGTTGCTGCTTCATGAGAATATTGATTCAGTAACTCGTAAAAAGCGTGTAATTGAAATGCTAGAACTTGTCGAAATTCCAGCCGCCAAACAACGATATCATTCTTGGCCTCATGAATTATCCGGTGGTATGCGTCAACGTGCGATGATCGCACAGGCTTTGATATGCAATCCAACTTTACTTATTGCCGATGAACCAACAACAGCATTGGATGTTACAATTCAGGCTCAAATTCTTGATCTTATGCGACGGCTTCAGACTGAATTTGGAATGTCCATATTGTTTATAACTCATGATCTTGGTGTTGTCGCTGAAATGGCCGATGATGTGGCTGTAATGTATGCTGGACAGGTCGTTGAGCGGGCAACTACAGAACAGTTATTTTCAATGCCTTGTCATCCCTACACCCGAGGTTTGCTTACGTCGATTCCACGATATGGCAAAACACAGGTTGGTCGGCTAATTCCTATTCCTGGAAGCGTTCCTTCATTAAATGCTTTGCCTGTTGGGTGCAGTTTTGCCCCAAGGTGCCGTTTCGCTACTCAAGTTTGCACAGAAAATCAAATACCTCTTCGAAAATATAAGTTAGGGAACTATTCACGATGTATCCTTAAAGAACAGGTGTTCTCAAATGACTGAATCGCTTGTTTCTATTCGTGGACTTTCAAAAGTGTTTCAGAGTGAAAAGGGACCTGTATTTGCTGTTCAAGATGTGTATCTTGATATTCCAAAAGGGGACATCGTTGGTTTGGTTGGCGAATCAGGTTCTGGAAAAACTACCCTTGGACGGACGCTACTGAGGCTTGTTGAACCAACTTCAGGGGCTATAGTTTTTGATGGCAATGACATGAACTCCCTTGATCCAACTAGTTTACGGGCTTTACGGCGGCGAATGCAGATTATCTTTCAGGACCCGGTCGCCTCCCTTAACCCACGCTTGCGTGTTAAAGAAATAATATCTGAGGGCTTGATAGCACATGGAGTTGGTTCCCGAAAGGAAAGAACAGAAAAAGTTGAAGCACTTCTTGAGGAAGTAGGGCTCCAACCTGAGGACATGCGTAGATTCCCTCACGAATTTTCTGGTGGTCAAAGACAGCGCATTGGCATTGCCAGAGCACTTGCGCTTGACCCAGAATTCATTGTTGCGGATGAAAGTGTTTCTGCTCTTGATGTGTCTATTCAGGCTCAGATTTTAAACTTGCTTCTTGACATTCGCGATCAACGAGGATTGACAATGCTATTTATAGCTCATGACCTTTCTGTTGTTGAATATCTATGTGATTGGGTTGCAGTCATGTATCTCGGGCGGATTGTTGAAATAGGCCCCTCTCAGGATGTTTACTCTTCACCTTCCCATCCTTATACTCGTTCCCTGCTTTCAGCAATTCCTGAGCCAAAACCCGGGTTAAATCGTGAACGGGAACTTCTTCAAGGGGATATTCCATCACCACTGAATCCGCCCACTGGCTGTGTTTTCCGTACACGATGCAGGTTTGCGCTCGATTCTTGTGCAGAAACCATTCCAACTCTTGTGAAACTTGACAAAAGGCACAAGTCTGCCTGTTTAAGATTATCGGAGATTTCATGAGCATAAACAGTACATTTAAAGTTGATCATTTAAATATTGACAAATTTCTTCCAAAAGCGCCACCTGAACCAATTGGTTGTTTTCACAACGTAATTTTACATGGTGGCTTGGCATGGGTTTCCGGACAAGGGCCAATCCATCCTGATGGTTATCTTGAGCGAGGTAAGGTTGGAGTGAATATAACTGCCGAGACAGCTCGCATGCATGCACGGCTTGTCGGACTAAATATTCTTTCAGCATTACGCTTGGTAATTGGTGATCTTGGACAGGTTGAACGGGTGATTAAACTACAAGGGCTTGTGAATGCATCACCAGATTTTGAACGACATTCATTTGTGATTGATGGGGCTTCTGAACTCATGAAGGAGGTATTTGGTGAAGGGGGTATTCATGCCAGAACATCATTTGGGGTCAGTTCTTTGCCCAATAACATAACGGTTGAAATGGATGGAATCTTTGCTCTCAAGCAGGAGCAGTAACACACAAGATTAAATCAGTATATAATGCGTTCTTCAATTGCCGCTGCGGATTCACGCACGGCTGCTGTCAACTTTGTTTCCTTTTCGTCAAGCTGTTTTTCAGAAAGTACAATGGAGATTGTTGCCCGACAGGTATTGTCTCTATCTCGAATTGGGGCTGCGATACACGCAACAGAATACTCAGAGTCCGATTTCTGAATCGATAGTCCGGCTGCAAAATCAGCCTTTGCTTGCTTCGAAAGAAGATCTGGATCAGTTTCAGCTCGTCCAGTGGGGGATGGTTGAGCATAAGATAAAAAAAGTTCTCGGGCCTGTTGTTCTGGAAGGTGCCCAAGGAGGAGTTTTCCTGATGCCGTCCAATTGAGTGGAACTCGGGTTCCAACGTTTGAAGTGACACGAAAGTGACCTTTACCTTCTATCATAGCAAGGACAACCATCATACCTTCATCACGGCCACAAATTTGAATGGTTTCACCTGTTTTCTGCCATAGGTGTTCCATTTCTTTTCGTGCTTCGGAAAAAAAGTCGAGTTTAATTCGGTAGAGCAAACCGTATCGCATCAGCCTTGGTCCAAGCCAAAGATCTCTCTTGGAAGATCGAGAAAGAAGCCCATGCTTAAGCATCTCTTCTACAGTCCTGTAGATTGTAGATGAAGGGGCTCCAATTGCTCTTGCTATTCTGTAGGCCGACATCGGTTTTTCATGTTCAGTCAACGCATCAAGTACTTGTAAGGTTCGATCAAGGCCTGTTTGTCGTTGACGAACAGGGAACTCCGTTAATGTTTTAGAAACGATATTTTCATCCATTCTAGTGGAATAGCAAACTACTTACACCTGGTCAAGCAGAACCCCCAGGGCAATCGCTTTTAAAACACCCCTTTTTTGGGTAGTAGCCCCGCCAAACGGGTCAGGGTTCGGCCAAATTCCTGTGGATCTAAACAATTGAAGAGATCAGAAAAGGCATTATGGCTAGGGATGCCATGTTTAAGGGTCATAAACCCACGAAGAAAATCTTCCTTTTCTTGGCCATACTGGCCATGTCGGTACAGGTTTTGCCACCCGAAATTACGGTCAATAGGGCAATCATCAGCATCTCATGAAGATTGTTGCAGGGTGCGTTAGCTACGTCGGGGATTGGTAATCCCCTTCGAAAAGATGGGAATAATTCTGTGTCTTTTTGCCTCAAGTTTGTGTTGTTATTTTTGAGACAGTATGGGAGTAAATCACCAACGTAGGAAATAAATATTTTAAAAGCGATCGCCCTGAGGTACTGCCTATTTGGTACCGAATATTTCGAATACGCACTGACTTAAACAAAACTCCTTGATGATTAATTGATTCCTACCAAAATTAGGGATTGATTCGGGTTGATATCCTCCGGTCGTACCCAATACTTTATTTTTTTGAAAATCATGAATTATACATTCTTGATTCCTGCTCTGCACCGGCACTTAGTACGGATTCCTTGTATTTCAGCACTTTATCATAAAGTTCCAATTCACCCCGGCCGAATAGGGTTGAAGGGGGTGCAATATTTATCCAGTTTTTGAATGCATCTATTCCACGCACCAGCATGGCATAATCATAACCTGATGCATCACGTACTAGCTCTGGTGTTACGTAACGGATTACGATTGCAATCCGCCGGTCTTTTGAAAAATTCGGTCCGGAAGCATGAAACATCCGCCCATGGTGAATAGACATCTCCCCTGGCTTCAAAATATTTAGTACGGCATCATTTTCGTCAACTTCTACGGCAATTTCCTGCCCTCTTGACAAGAGGTTGTCCTCACTGAATGTATCATTATGAGGAACAAGCTTTTGCTTATGTGATCCTGGTACAAACCGCATGCACCCCGAGGCCTCGGTTACATCGGATATCGCAATCCAGGCAGAGGCTTGGTGGTCTGATCCCCCCATCCCCCAATAGGTCAAATCCTGATGCCAAGAAACTATTTTCTTCGATTGTGGTTCCTTGATAAATAGTTCGCAGGACCATACCATCAGATTGGGCCCCAGGATACTCTCTATTGCGTCCAGAATAGGCTTGGCCCGCGCGATATTTGCCAGAAGGGGAATAACCAGTTCGCCATTAACACGAAAATAATGGGTTAAATCGAGTGGAAGTTCTTTGCTTGTATAATCTCTCTCAATTGCCTCTATTCCTTGCCGTATTTCCACAGCCTCTTTGTTCGAAAAGGCCACAATCGGTTTTAGGAATCCATCTTGCTGATACCTTGTTACATCTTCGTTTGTCAGCGAACCTGTCATTTCTCTATTCCCTTTTGAAAAACAATGGAAATTATAAACTTTGGTTTCCCGTAATTTCGGCTATTGTCAAGATTTTTCCGTAAAAATTTCCAGATGTCACATGTTGTGCAGTTATTCCGGTGAGAACTCTTTTGATGGGGTCATTGTTTAGACTCTGTTGTAAAAATTAGTAGCACTCCAAATTTCCTGTCAATCAAATCCGACCACTAACGTTTCATTACCAAAATTGGCCTTTGGGAATTTGGAGTGTGTGTTCCGCAACAAACCAAGGTGATCAGGGTTTGTTTTTTGACAGTAATTAGGGATACTGATCTTCAGAAATGAACGAAGAGAAGGATTGCGTTTGATTCTGAATATTGGGAGTCAAAAATATCAAAATTTCTGACGAGCTATTTCATTAAACCATCCAACAGATTGACCAGGGCCTCGATACAGAAAGCAGAAGTCATTGATTCCGAAGCATGTCCGATTTGCCCATTCATCCCCCACATCAATTTTTGATCGCCAAAAGCAAGTAATTCCGGCCAACTCCCATCGGTGTGCTGTGATCCTAATATGAATTCTGCACATCGCTTGAGGTCAATCTTATTCAGGTGACCAATGGCGTATAGTGTGGTAATTGCTTGAGCTGTCTGTAAAACGTTACCAAAAACCTCATCCTTGTCTTGAGATTCCATAACATAATCAGCCAATAGCGGTCGAAAATGATCAAGCGCCGGTTGGGTACGGTTTACTGCTCTGGCGATACCATAACAAATAGCAATATTGTCAGGGTACCATTTGGAGGAATCATCCAATTTTTTTTCTTTGAGCAATGACTCCAACCATTTTTGAATCCCCTTGGTTTCCTGACAATTTCCCAAGAGTGAAATAACATTAGCATTCACCACCGGATCGGCTTCCATCCGAAATGGTAGAACCACATCTGGTTCATCAGGGGAAAGGAACCACGTATTGAAACAGCCTTGTTCATCCGGATTAGACAGAATTCTCGACAGATTTTGTCCCATGGCAATCCAGGGATGATCACTTATGACAAGTGAGCAGAGGGTTGTACTGTCCAGATCCTGTGGCAGGTGTCGGTAATACCTCCATAAGCCAGGAAATTCCATGGTATCAACAATATATTTTCTCGCTAGGGAACAAATTCTCTGCGCCTTGGAGTGACTACAGCTTTCCAATGCCAACGTACAATAGGCAGACACAAATGGTGGTCGTTCATAATGCCTGGGAATTTCCGGGTCTGCAATATTATATCGGATACAATGCCAAGCACCGTTATTTGTAAGGGTTGATTCAATAAAGGCCAACCCCTGGTCAATACTATAGTTAATTTTTTTTATCAGGGACTTTACGGAAATCGGCTTCTTCCAAACATCCGTGAGCTTTGTCTTTTCAGGGCGACGATCTGGTGCCGGATCGGACATTGTTCTTCTGAGGTACTCAAGAGATGCTCTACCTGTTCTGGCCGCCTCTCTTTCCTCTTCGGTTGTTTCGCTTTTTGGAGGAAGAACCAAATGGGTTACTTCTTTTGATCTTTCATGTGTAATAATGTCATGATCTTCAGGTAAACGAATATGCAACCTCTGCTCAATTGTTCCCTTTGGGTCGGCTACCAATTGTGATCGCAAGACCTCATCTTTTTCAGAAATGGTGATAAGATTGTGTAGTTTCTTTAGGGTTCCTCTGGAAGGTGTATTTTTTGGCTGGGTAGGAATCTTGGCGGATTTCATGCGAATGTACCTGACATATTCATGTCTTTTGTCGGGTGATTAGATCCCTGAAGAACCCTTCGGTTTCCTTTAGGTCCTCAAAATTACCCGTTTGTACTACCTTCCCTGACTTTAGAACGTAAATCCGATCAGCTTTTTCCAAGGTTGAAAGTCGGTGTGCAATAACAATTCTGGTAGATATCAGTGATGATAAATTCTGCATTACTTCGGCTTGATTGGTGTTATCAAGCCAATTTGTGGCTTCATCAAGCAGCATTACCCGAGGATTTCCCAAAAGAGAGCGTGCGAGAGCTATTCGTTGACTTTCGCCTCCCGACAGGACAGAACCACTTGTACCAACCAAAGTCATCAACCCCATCGGCATTGCTTTAATCTGATCCTCAATTTTGGCAGACCTGGCAGCATCCCAGACCATTTCGGTCGTAGTATCCTCTTGGCTAAGTTCAATATTATCCCAGATATCCTGAGGATGAAGCCGGATTGATTGCGGTACGGAGCCGATTTTTCTTCGAAGTTGCTTCAGGTTGAGATGTCTCAAATCATGCCCATCATAAAGAATTGCACCTGATGCAGGCTGAACTACACCCAGAGCCAGCTGGAAGAGGGTGCTTTTGCCAGCACCAGACTCACCTGCAATAGCAACAAATTCACCCGGACGTGCATGAATTGTAACATCGTCCAGTATTAAGGGTCCATCATCATCATAGCGGAATGATACACGATCAAAGAGGACATCACCGTTCAGGTACTCAACAGATTCTCCTGCAACTGTTGCTTCAGTTTTAGCCTGAAGTAAGGGTTTCAACTCACTCATAGCTTTCAGTCCGAGTGCCAGGGTACCAATGGATTCACCAAACCGAGTTGCAGCTGTTAGAAAAGTTAGGAATACAATGTAGACAACTAAAAAATCCCCAACAGGTGTCTCACGAGAATTATCAATAGCTACTGTAAAAAAAAGAACTGCCGCTGCCAGAAAGGGAAGCGTTGTGCTCAAGGCACGTGAATGTCTCTCAAGGGCATCAAGTTCAACCTCAGCACGTTTCTGTTTCCTGTAATCCCCCGCCCAAATTGCATAAGCCGACCCTTCAGCCCGTTCAATCCGAAGTTTAACAATGCCTTCAATGATTTGAAACAGTCTGCTCGATACCCTTTGTGTAGCACGTATTACTTTACCACGAGGTTCTATTTGGATCATTCCGACAAGACCGGTCAGAGTAAGTGAAGTCGTACAAAAAGCAAGAGTAACAAGTCCAAGGCCAACATCAATGAAACAGATATAGATTAATATGGGAGTCATAAATATCAGTGACAATAAACTTTCAACGAAGGTTAGTTTTCCTCCATTTCGAATTTGCTGAAAAGTCATACCTGATTGAGCTATTTCGCTGGTTGGCCGCAATTTTAACACTTGTGTTGGAAGACGCGTAATTCGGTCCCAGAAAGCAGCTTCTATCTTGGTGGTAGCTCGGTCTTTAAGATGCATCAGCGATTTGTTCTGCAGTATAAATAAGAGGACCCCGAGAAGACCGCAAATAACAACAGCCAAACTAACAGTAAACAGTTTATCTTCATTTCCTGGGATGGTGACAATATTTGCCACAAAACCCAAGGCCAAGGCTGGAACTATTTGTAATAGACCTCCAGGCAGACCTGTGAGTATCAATTTAATAATGTTACCTGAACTTTGATGTCGAATCATCCGAAATAAATCGGCAAGAACAACCTCATCTTTAGGAAATGGTGGGTAAAACATCCAGGCATCTAAATGCAATGAAGATGCCAGTTGAGCATTAACCCTGGTTTTTGTTTTCTTAATTGGATCAACCATCCAATAGCGTCCAAATATACCTGGTATGAGTACAACAGGTTGATTATTTTCCTTTAGAAAAGCAAGAATTGAGCTTCCGTCACTATTCCACCATTGATCATCATTCCCAAGGCGGACACAACGAGAACGTACTCCTGAAGAATCTAGAATATCAATCAGATCAACCCTTTGGCTTGAGGGGCCTGTTCTTTGTGGAAACTGGAACACAATTTTTTCAAATTTACCGACAATTCGTAAAGCATCAAACAAGGTTGAATTATCAATACTGCTGTCTTGCTCGACCGGCATGTCGTAGATGTTGTATAAGCGGTCCCTATATACCCGTTCAGCAGTGGTTCGGCTTGCTTTTCTAACACGTTCCAGATTGGTATCATCAACTAATGCCAATTTGCGGTTCAGGTGTTCTAAAGCAAAAGCGACTAAATGAAACTCCGTCAGGGCCGGGACCAACAAACCCTGCTTGATAACCTCTTCGGTTGATTTGCACTTAACTGTTGTGTCTTCCAAAACCGTAAGCCAACTTGTCCAAGTCAAGGGGACCATTGAAGAACCTTGGGAAATGGAAACATCAAAACCATCGACAACCCCCATGAAAAAACTCTTACCTTCGGGTATATCCGAAATCCAAACAACCCTGTTGCGTACTGAAAAGGTACCCGTTGTCAGATTTTGAACTGTTCCAGGTTTAGCCAACATTGTCGGACGCGGCATATGAGTTACAAAACGGGCTAGTATCTTCGAAAAAGAAAGTACCCAACTGTCTATGTGCTCAGCGACGAGGGAAGGGTCTATTTGATTCAGACGGGATATAGGCATGCGTCTGAGAACTGTACCAGTAACCCCTCGTGCAATGATAATAAATTTTGAATCTTCAGCTTCTTGGTTGTTGTCCTTGATGATACCAGGTAAAATTTGCCCTGCTTCACAATACATGATATGCTGACGGAGCGATTGTTCTGCCCCGTTGCTGATTTCGACAAGAAACAAATTAACACTCCCACTCTCAATGAACCAAACCATATTTGGATCATCAAGGGTTTGAGGTAGATTGCCTGCACAGGGAACCGCTTGCCCATAATTGGCAGCAAGGCTGAATAGCGATTGATAAATGGATTCGGTTTGCTTCATCATTCCGACTTTACCAGTTTGTAGTATTCGCCATTTTCATCAGAAATTAATTCCTGATGTGTCCCACGCATTATTTCTTCGCCCTTATCCAGAACAACGATCAAATCGCAATCACGTACTGTACTAAGCCTATGGGCAATGATTAGGCAAGTAACACCTCGACGACGCAGGGCATGGTCAATCTGCTCCTCAGCGATTGGGTCCAGTGCACTTGTGGCTTCATCTAATATCAGCATGGCTGGATTACCAACAAGGGCTCTGGCAATTTCAATTCTTTGTCGTTGCCCCCCACTGAAATTTGTCCCACCTTCCTGGACCATCGTGGAATAGCCAAGAGGCCTAAGAAGAATCTCGTCATGAATACAAGCATCCCGTGCAGCTGAGAAAATAATATCATCCGGAACCTCAGGATTCCATAGTGTAATATTATCCCGAACAGTTGCAGGGAAGAGCACAACCTCCTGATCTACCATGGACAGGGATCGCCGCAAAACTTCCACAGGAATATCAGCCCTTGTATGGTTATCAAACAAAATTTCTCCCCCCCAGGGTTGAACTATTCCGGAAACAATACGAGCGATTGTGGATTTTCCAGACCCGCTGGGACCGACAAGCGCAACACGTTGACCGGGCTTGACTTCAAGGTTGAAATCTTTGATCAGGGGGCGGCGATTCTTGTTAAACCCAAAAGTGATGTTTTTTAACTCCAGCCTACCCGCCAGTTGTAAGCTTCCCTTGAAAGTAACAATTGAGTCTGATCCGGTGTCGGTAGTCTTGCAGGAAGTATCAACCGGAGTATTTGATATATCTTCCAATCTTTGAATATCGGTTTCCAGTTCGGTACGTTTTTCCAGGGAATAAATTAATTTTCCTATTGGAGCCATGAACATTTCTGCCAATAGATAAAAACCTGCAAATGTACCAAGGGTGATTTCTCCTGCAATAACCATGGTACCACCTATATAAATTATCGCGGCGTTTCTAAGTGCTGCAAACAGGATAGGTATTGCGCTGTTGATTTGGATGAATTCTGTGAACTGTTGCCGAGCTTTCAATTCTATTGCCTGTTGGCCAGCCCAGCGAGCAAAATATCTGTCATCTGAACCAGTTATGCGTAGATTGTCTACGTGGCTCAGCAATTGCATTCCCAACCCCAGGAGCATACCTTGTTCCCGACTCAAAACCTCACTCTGGGTACCTCTGAGTGAATTAAGGGAATTTGTAAAGATGCCGTGCAGGAGGGCAAGAAATACCACGATCAAGGCTAGCCATACTTCAAGAACAAACATGGCGATTAGCATTACTGCTGCTATTGTTATTTCGATAATCAGTGAGATATAGTCTTCTGTGAGACTTTTGCCTATTCGATCATTTGATGATACACGGTTCATGATATCACCAGACAATCTGCGATTGAAAAACTCAATTGGTAACCGCAGTAATCGTGTAACCCCTCGATCAAAACTGATGACCGAGATTCTAACTGATATCCGGTGTAGTATTCGGTGTTTGAGAAGACTAAGATAGTAAGCAAGTCCACCACCAAGCAATAAGGTAACTACAACCAGCCACCAGCTATTCTGGCCATTGAGTATATTATCAATAAAAATTTTGAGTGAAGATGGTATCAGGAGTAACAGCAAGGCAATCAAAACTGCACAGGTTACAATCCCAATCAAATCAGTGATGGTACCTTCAAGAAGGCTTTGCAACCTATTGAAGAGGTTTGTCCTCTTACCTTCTGGTTTGAAATCTTCTCCTACTTCAAATTGCAGTGCGACACCGCTATACCACTTGCGGAACTCTTCTTTGGGAATTCTTCTCTTACCTGTAGCAGGGTCATTAATGTAGTAACTCTGCTCATCAAAACCCTCCAATACAACAAAATGGCTGTATTGCCAGAACAGGATAACGGGAAATTTTAGCAAGGGCAGCATTTCAACTCCCACTCCAAGTCCCCTACAGCCGATGCCAAAACTCTTGGCAGCCCGCAAAATACTCGCTGCACTACTACCATCCCTGCTTACTTCACACCTGTCACGTAAAATCGTAAGAGGGATCCAAAGTCCAAAATAGCCCAACACTATTCCAAGACATGCCGCTCCACATTCTGAGGCATGCATCTGCAAAAGTATTGGTGTTTTGACCCGTTTACTTTTTTCTGACTTTGAGCCAATTATCTTTTTAGCCCAATGGGTTAGTTTAGATTGAACCACACAATTAACCCAAAAGAAAATACTGAAATGGTGTCACTGAACCTAATTGGATTTCCACCAGACATTTCTTGTTCAACATAGAAGCAATATCACTATTGCCAACAGGTGAAATCCCCACCTGATAAAGGGAACCATCGGTCAGCTCGGAAATTAATCTTATTTGTTCATTGGGAAGGGTCGGGTTCAATGTAACGATTGCTCCTTCAATGGGGATGAAATCTCCTGCTTCAGAGCTGAATCCCAGCTTCACAGGGTTGCCAATCGTAATCCGTGATGCATCGTCTGTGTTTAGCCATATAAATACCTCCAACATTTGATTGTCATCATCCGATGGTGTCTCAATTACGGTTAACACGCCATTGACTGAGAGGTTTTGTTTTACTTCACCTGCTAACAGCCATACTCCCGAAGCAAGGAAAACAACTACTGTGATGTAAATGAGTAGACGCTCACGAGGTGTGGAAATTGTTAGTAACCTGTCTTGTCGTTCACGTTCAGCTTTTGACTCAGCTACGGTATCATGAAAGGAGTTTAAATTGCCAAACACAACTCCTCCATTCCAGTTTAATTTTAAGGTATAACGAATCTGTTATATAGTTCATTATTTCAAATTTACCCCACTTGACTAGTCTATATGATTTCAACAGCAATGGTCAATACGCACAAAAAAACGGAATAAACCAACCAAAATTGATGGATTTGACTTCATACAATTGGGCCAATTTTCAAATCCAAAGATGGGTATTTAGTTGGACCCATACATTCTTGTTTTTACAAAATTATTGTATGGGATAACAACCTAAACCATGTGAAATCTGGGCAAAGCTGGTGATTGGCAGTATAGTCTGGCGATCTATATCGGTCTTTTCAATCACTGGCTTTTTTAACATATCCAGCTTACTTTCAAACTTTTTCAGGGCGTTGTAATTTCCCAATTCCTGATAGTGTGCGGAGCGATGTTGTGGCCAAGCCTTTTCCCTTGCGAATCGCCAAAATTCACTGTTATATTTTGAACCACAACTGTAATGCCACCCAACGAATAGACCAAATCCAAGCATGCTGTTGATCAGAAAATTATTGACCATTTCTATATCTTGATGAAGGTATTCAACCGAACGATTTTGGCGAATTCTAAGTACCATACCAATCTGGAGCTGTGCGGATACAATAGCTGTGGCTTCAAGTGGTTCCATAAATGCGGCAGCATTTCCTATTCTGGAAATTGTTCCCTCATACATTTGACGATGAACAAAATTGGGAAAGGGTATAACCGCTCTGTGCTCGAAATCAGAAACTCCATCCTGAGCAAGCAATTCATCGAAATCTGACTCAATGTCTTCCAAATCAGAACAATGACTGTTGAAAATATATCCGTAGGAAGTGTGTGTCATAAGTGGAATAACAAACACCCATCCATGCGGACGGGCAACTGAACGGGTGTAGGTTGGAACTAAATATGGTCCATCAGCAGAATGATCTATGATTGAAGGACATCGGCGAATAATGGCGGTATTGGTTGGAATGAATGGAATTTCAATGTGGTGTTTTTTATTGATTTCTGCTGGAAATCCTCGGGCATCGAAAACCAGGTCATAGTGTTCAGCCGGTCGGTCTTTAAATTCAATTTTTGCACAACCGTCCGATTTGATAATGTTGGTTACCTTGGCATCTATGCGGGTAGCTTTTGTGGCTTCCTTAAGCAGGTCGGTAATCAAATCTGCCGACAGATGGTATGAGTATCCAACCTGTTGAGGTGTAAAATAGTGTACAAAATTCTTATTCAGATTACCCCACCCCTCAAATGCCACACCGTACTTTCTCGTTGCTTTCAATCTCTTTTGGATGGTTTCATGAGGAATCTCTGTTAATTCCTGCAATTGGGTGACCAATGCTGGCCAACCACCTTCACCGACCCCTATGACTGGAATTTCTGAATCATAAATATGATGCAGTTCGATATCAGAGTTTGCTCCAAGTTTTGAAACGCATGCCGCAGCCAGCGAACCAGCTGTACCTCTACCAACAACTGCTATTTTATTTAAATTTTCAGTCTCCGAACCGAACATATTTTATTCTATTAAGTGTTAAAATGAAGGCATTAAAATATTGTACCAATCATCATTTAATCAACTAATCGATATTCATGCAACTCTTGTAAATGATGATCCAGCAGTTTGGTCATTACAAGCCATGTCAACTATATCATAAAGACAGAAAGACCAATGATTTTGTTTGAAATGCCAATCAAAAAACTATCTTTAATTGTTTGAAACAAAAGAGTTTCTTGAAGAAAAAATATTGAAAATCACTTGGTCTTGTATTAGTATAACAACCAACGAACTAAACTTTATTGTTAAGGAGAAGCTTATGCGTAGTGGTGAAGAAATGCTGAAACAGATTGTTGACAAATCTGCTATTGATGACACTTTTCGCAAACAGCTCTTGGCAGAGCCAAAGGGTACGATTGCAAAGGAATTAGGTATAACAATGCCTGAATCTATGGCAGTCCATGTTCATGAAAGTGACATGCAGACTGTCCACATCGCGCTTCCTCCTGACCCCAATATTTCAGAGGAGCAACTGGAAGCTGTATCAGCCGGTTTGTGTTGTTGCTGGTAATTTAAACAGGTATACCTGTATAGACAATCACTCTTTACACACGATTATTCTTACGCTAGTTGGCTTTCCCTTGAAAGTCAACTGGTTGGGTTGATTTTGACTAGGGCCGGACAATGGGACGATTTGAGCAGTACAGTCTTAGGTCTGATACTATCGGGTGTTATTCTCAAATCCCATTTTTCAATAATGCATTAAAATATTTATAAAGATCAATCCACTGATGTGAGTACCATAAAAACGTACGCTTTTACCTTGCTCAGTACTCCATCGGAAAAAACCATTTTCACGTGGTGTATCCCACGAAGTACAACAAAACGTCCAGTCTTACCGTAAAATAGTTCTGGTTTGGCTGTCCAACCCTTTAATGCAGAGAGTTTCCCCTGGATTACAATGTCCACCTGACTCAAGACATCCAGGAATGGATACCACAAATCGGTATCATCAAGCCAATAACGTGGGTCGTTTGTGTATCTCTTCTTTACCATGGCAGTAAGGCCAAGAACAGATCCCAAATTTTCACCTTGAACATCAAGATTAACCCCGTTTTGTACTATATTTGCATGCTCTTGAAGGTCTTTCACAACACCTTGAACAGTGGAGGAATTGCCTGGCCAATCAATGTTCCGGAGGAATGAGTTAAGTTCTGAGGAGGAATTTATTCCCATTACAGCAAGTCTGATACCACGGGAGCGAGATGGAAAAATTCCAAATGAATCCATTCGAGTACCATTTGGTTGGGACCGGTAAATCTGTTCCAATTTTCTTTTTTCTGCCAGATCCAATTCCCAACCAACACTGGAAAACAGAGCATCAGTAACAGTTAAGATATCGTTGAATTGTCCCTCACCGCCAATGATTGGAATACTACCCGGACGTAGAAAAAAACCAGGAAGTTCGGGAATTGCTTTTTTGGCAGAACCTATGTCAAATTCCAGCATTACCTTTTGGCCCACAATGCTCGGTAGTTTAGAGTCTTCGCAATCCATTCTCTCGAAAAGTTTTGCAAGTGCTTCAGCGAGTTTGTCTGTTCCAGATTTGGCTCTACCACAAAATATGTTACTAGTAGGAGTACCTCCAGTCAGGGAAACGCCAAAATCTGCTCCTGGGCTACTGGAATGTAATGGAAATTCAAATCCGAAAGGGAATGCTCCCATCGAAATGGGTAGATTCCTGGCACGCCCCAATATTTTCTTCCATTCATCTTCTCCAATAAGTGTCTCAGGAGTCCACTTTTTAGACATTTCAAGTAAGTTACCCATGTTACTGCCTTCATTTGACAGCCTATTTTGGGTTTGAAGTAATGTTTTTTCAAAATTCATAACAAAACTTTTAAGCAATTACCGGTACTTTGTTCATTTCCGATTCCTTAAGGGGGAATTGCCGGTACCCCAAATTAACGGCAACTTCATATAGGCGTCCAGGTGCCAATCTCGGCCAAAAATGTCTCATGCCAGGAACAATGACTCTTACTACATTCAAACCAATATCAGGGCGGGTTTGGTCCAGTACCAGAAATTCCATCCCCTTGGCTTCTACCAAGGCTTGACAATGCTCTACCTGTTCCTTCAAATCACGGAAATTCCAACTGTCTCTGGATGCTGTTCCACCGGGAATAGAATCGCCATTTGCCGGTACCAGCCATGAACAATCCTTAAGTCGACTGTTTTTCCACCAGGCAAGGACCATCGGGTCGTCAATTGATGGCCGTCCATCATTTTTACCAGGCCCCGGTAACCAAGTCAGACATTGATTCAACTCACAGATTGCTCGCAAAACGGCAGTTCTTGGATCAGGATGGGTCCCAGCACCATAAATTATGTCTTCAGATTGGCCTCCAGGCCGGTAAGAAACGGCTACGTAAGTTGGAATGTTGATATCAGAGGTGATATCAAGCACCCATAATTCCCGTTCGTAAGTTTTATAATATTTCTTGGCTTGATTGAGGTATTGGTCATCAAAAGTTTCAAGATCAACTGAAGGCATTTGAAGTTGATTGTACCACCAGATTGCAAAAGAATCACGCTCTACCAACTCAAAAAAGCCCTGTAAAATTGCTTCCTCCAAGGTATTGCCAGCTGCACAGCCATTCGTGTCTGCTATCAGGTCCGAACTCTTACGGGATTCAGAAGGCATAATATAGAGCATTGAGGTTGGAAGGTATTGATGTCGTTTTTGTGTAAATGACCAAACCGGTGTCCAATCAAGTTCAAGATTAGGATCTAATCGGTGCGGTACCTTGTTATATGGATGTCCCAAAGCGTTTATTTTTGCCGCATTATCAAGTTGATACTCACTGAATAGCTGAACATCATTGGGATGGATGGCATTGTCTTCGGTGGTAAATTCCTCGAAACTTTTGCTTATCCGAATTTCATCACCCAAACAACATCCTGAATAGCGTTCAACTGCCTCACAGAGTGCACTGACCTCAGATTGTGTACGATTACTCCCCTTACCAGCACTTTTACTTCGAAGACTTCGACGAAGCGAATTCAAACTGTTGATTTTCAATCCATGGTTACTGCCGGCCCAACAGACATGTAGCCATGGGTCTGTTTCTTCAGTCGTTCGTGATAACCATGTGGCAACACCGCTTACCGGACTAACAAGATGTTTATATTTGGCCAGGGTAACTTCTGGTGGAACTGTTCTTGTACCTGTACCGACTAGGTTGGTAGTAAAATTAGAAGTCAATTGCAATGGAACAGGGCGGCGGTTTGGATTGTATAATGCTCCATCACCACAGGAAAAACATTGGGGCCTGCGCAAGACTTTATGCTTGGAAGTTTCAAATTTACCTGTATTGAAAGTTAGTACATGATTGTTGATATCTGCATCATCTTGCAGCACAATCCATTTTAGGATTTCAGTAGTAATCAAACTATAAATTGCATCAATCAAATTGTTGTTGACCGGGTTGGGTTTGAAGGTTTCGCTCTCACCCCTGGAATTTCTCAGAAATTCGTGTACTTCCTGGTGGCAACGAAGCCGTGTGGCAAGGCACTCCCAACATGCACTGTTTCCATCAGAGCAAAAAACCGGACCGAGCATTGTCTCTATGCCGAAAGGTCGTACCAACACCCATGGTGACTTCTGCTTGAGAAAACGATTGTTTAAATCCTTTAAATGTGGTTCAAGGTAGCTGTTGCAGACAACAACGGTAAGCTTGGCCTTCTCAGGTTCAATTTTTGCACCACTATTCTTGAGATGTGGAGCCAATTGAGTATCACTTCCCACAATTGCAATACCCAAATTCTTGAGTTGGTACTCAGCCCAACGAGGAGTGACTCCAAGAGTTGACCAATATGCAGCACAACTTTGGTCAAATCCATGCTCTCCAGAAACAATGTAACCCCGGGAGGATAGTGAATATATTGTTCCAAGGATGTCTGATGTAGAGTGCTTTCCTTCAATTTCCTTTATGACCTGATCAAGGGTATTAGTTCCATCAAGAAGCGGAAGGATATTGCAGTAAATTGCACCTTTAATCAGAGTATTGAAGAATTCCGAAATCAATAACACCTGCTGATTTTCAAGTATTCGGAACTGCAAGTGCGGTGTAAGAACAGGTAGGTTGATAAACCCTCTATCTGCCTGAGTTGATTTTGTCAGTATGTTTTGCAAGTGATTCTTTTTACTCTGGAAACTCAGATATTCCTACCCAAGCTTCTTGGATTGTCATTATTTCTGGAATAAGGATTTGATGTGCTCTGCAGTGGCAGATGATTCTTGACCAATTTTGTTTTTGAAATCCTCAAAATCCTTTAATCCACAAGTTTCTGCCACATGTGATTTTACACTTGATGAATAGTTTTCCACATCATCACCAACATGAGACACAGCTCCATGCCATTCCCTCCAAGCTAATATAACCCTGGACAGTTTTTCATAACCTAGGTTTACAAGAAGATTTTCGGTTGCAAATGCTTCATCAAAAAGGACTTCATCCGCTTTTTTGAGTTGTAGAAAACGTGTAGCTCTGTCTATACCAAACAAGGCACTATCTAAAGCAATATTAATTGAGGATTTGTCGTTTTCACTTTCATAATTGTACAAGTGATCCAAGAGGGATTCCACCATCGTCCCGTCTGCAACGAGTTTAAGACGTTCATCAATGAACATCTTTTCCATATCTTTTGCTCCGTTTTTATATATACAACGCGACTTGGTGAGTACTGATATTGCCTGATCCTTATTGTTAGTGCAGAATTGTTCCAGTTCAACTAGTGGTATATATTTGATCGATTCGGAATTCTCCGTAAGGGGAGAGAAAATAAGACTTTCAGATGCAAGTTCTGTTAGCACCTCTTTAAACCGGCGGTTTACACGGACACTCATCCCATCCGTCGTACTGTCATGAACAAACAGGAGATCAAGTTTCGATCCAGGTTGTGCCTGCTTTGTCGCCAGATCGTTCATAAAAATTGCTGCAATTGAAACTGGTAAAGGTCCAATTCGTTCCTCAAAATCTGCAATTACCCCTTCAAGTACGATTGATACCGTGGCCTCAGCCAAATTTGAATATGCAACGGAAGCTTCCAGCGGTGTCAAATTACCCCGTACGACGTGCATACCTATTTGAAATGCTTTCTCATTTGACCAACCCTGGACGATAAGTGCAGTTTCATTAGCATCAGCAGCTGGCCACTCTCCAATGCGTTCCTTCATTTCCTGAACGTTCATTTCATACGTCCAGTAAACTCTTGCCAATCCTTTGCGGACAAACGAATTGACTTCAGGATCAGCATCAAAGCCCTTGGGCAGGTCAAGGTCAATAAATTCTTTTACCTTCAGACTGTCAAGTAATTTGGGATGGCTTTCAGTCCACTTGGCAAGCCTTGGCGAAGCGCCGAAAATTTCAACCAAGGCAGGAAAATCATCTGGCCTTGACATTGCTACCGGGCTGTCGTAGGCACTCCAATCATCCATATCAGGATAAAAATGTTCACGCCATTGATCAATCAGCGGATCCATTTTTTCAAACCACTTTTTAGGCCTCAAAAGAATTTTCATCATATCCGCGTAAGTACCTGGTAGTTCAGGAGATTCTTCAGGGCCTCTTACTTGAAGTAAAGGGTAATGACGTGAGGCTGTTGCATGATGATCGGCATGTCTTTGCATGTTGAAAAACATCCAATTGCTGAACTTGAAGTCAGCGCTCCATGAATGGCGTGGTGCAACTTTTTCCCATCGGCCACTGGGAAGAAGAACCCGACGCAATCCATAATGTTGAAGGTAGTTGCTGAGTTTCATCGAAAAGACGCAACCAAAACCCAAAAAGGCGAATATTGGTATGGCCCAAATACCGCCCATCAAATATGCCATACCATGCCAAAAAAGTAGACCTGCACCATAGCGCCAGAATGGATTAGAGTAATGCCATACAGGAAGTCCTCTTCGAGCAAGCCGGTCTTTGTCCAATGCCCAGGAATTGGTGATGTTACTGATAAGTTCTTTAGGAAGGTAACTCCAGAAACTTTCCCCCTTAGGAGCCGAACCCACGTCATAGGGTGTACCGACCTTGGCATGATGGATATAAACATGTTCAGTGGCATATGTAGGATATGAGGCAGAGGCTAGTAAAAACTCTCCAAGGCGTCTTTCCCATGGGACTCTCCGGTGGATCAATTCGTGGCCGATCACAAATACGGCTTGTGCTTCCATGGTTAATATTATTGCCAGGATGATATTCTCCCAGATTGCCAGTTGACCGGCAATTAATATCTGCCACATACAGAATATCAGGGTTACTGGCCACAAGAATGCCCAGACCCAAACCGGAAGATTATGCCAGATCAAACCTTTCTCTGTCGTGTTGTAAGGATCCAGACTTTTGCCGTCAACGCCAAGCAATTTATCAAAAAAATCACTCACACTCATAAAGACAAATGCAGGTAGTAACCACCACCCTCCATAGATTGCAGCAAGATAAATCAGAGGAAAAATACCTAATGGCAAGTAGTGAGGTATAGCGCTAAATATTGATGGTTTGAGGTACTTCTTAAGATCAGAATCTTTTGAATTCAATTGATCTGCGGTTACTGTTTCTTGTGGCATTGCAAAATATATACTATAAAAATTGTTACAAACTAAGGTTAATAGCGATTATGAGAGAAATCAATAAAGTCTCTCCCCCAATAGACTTTATGAACTAGGTGGTCTCGAAATCAAGTACATTTTCCGTCTAACCTATTCCTAATTTGATTTGATTGTCACGCTTGGATACACGAGAAATAGGATTTTGTATTTTTTTGAAAATTCTTTTATTCAACACTTAATTTACTTCACAACGAATACAACTTCTACACCCCTCAATTTACCTAAGGTATAGAGAGACATCTCTCAGTTTGCTGGGCAGTACACTCAGTGATTAACACCTGAACCTGACCACTGGGGAAATAAAAACTGACTTGGAAATCAATCAATGGCCATCTCTCCAGGAAATAGGACAGGTATAAATTTAAAGAATGATTGGCACGTTAGTTAGGCAATCCCGTTTGCTTAAACACGTTAAATACTATAAAGTCTTTCACTCGTAACAAGTTTCATCTTCCTGCTAAATTTATTGTTTTCCAGCAGGATACTCTTCCTCCCTAGGAAGGTCTAGACCTCCCAGGGAGCCACCCATCGTTACGGGGAGTTTCAAACATGGTATCTACCGACAACAACTAATAGGGGACTAACACAGGTGTCGGGACAGTGGTTGGTGATCGCCTGTTACCACTGCCATGTCAATCCGACACCTGTGCTAGTCTCCTCTAATTTGGCATTTGGATTTGTCCAAAAATCAATGTTAATGTTTGTTGCATGTTCTGTATCAGGTTCAATCCGATAGCCAAGGGTTGATTTACTAATGCTTTCCGAAGATCCTCCCGAAATAGCCGCGTAAGGAGACCCTACCATTCCACCACCTCGGGTAATACCGTAAGCAGTCTCAAGTGACCAGGTTCCTTCACTTTCAGTTTCCTCAAGGCCGGGGAAGGTGTCGGGTCCGTTCAGAGCTTGTTGACCTCCTGATGAATTGCCTCCCAGACCATATCCAAATTGGGCTGAGAAACCTTCCTTGGTTTTTGGATTTGGGTCATACTGGATACCAAGTCCTAACCCCCAATCCTCAAAATTACCATCTTCATGTAAAGCTAATGTCCGACCCTCCACTGATACCGAGAGGCCAGTTTCAGAATTTGTCCATTCGACTCCGGCACCGACTTCCAGGCCATAACCAGTTTCGGCATCACCTCCATCATATCGAATTCCAACTTCAAGGTTTGGTCTCAAACTAACACCAGAATCCAACGTGTGGTCCCATGAAGCATTTAACCCAAGGCGGAAGCGTGTGTTTTCTTTTGATGATGCTGATAGACCACCAGGAACCTCATCTGTTCCAGTGCTAACCCAAAGTGCATCCGTGTACCAGTTTAAACCAATTCCGTTATTTATTTCCTCAGGTACAAGCGTACCTTCGGCTCCTGCAGCTACCATACGCCAGTCCATATCGGTACTAATATTATCCCCAAAGTGTGAGGATAATTCCATTTTTCCATGACCAATTCCTACAGCTCCCCAGACAGACAGATCATTGTTAAACTGATGGCTGACATACGGTACAAAACTGGTAAGTTTGGCTTTGATTTTACCTCTAACAGAAGAGCCATAGATTCCTTTTCCACTGCTCCTTGAGACCATCAAGCCAAAAAGAGTATCATTTCTTTTCCAGTCTGCACCAAACATTAAGCTGGTTACATCACCTTCAACGCTTTGTTCACCCTCTCCACCACTGTAACCTGATTTTGCTGTCCGTCCCCAGACACCGAAAGATAGGCCATTATTGTTTAATTTTGTTACATTAAAGGATGTACCAAGTAAAATTTCTTCATCTGTAACTTCCCTGCTTTCGGGTGGATCAAACGGTTCACTGAATTCTGGTACGTAACTGCTGCCGACGCTTCTTACAGGTAATGAAGCAGGGAAATCTAGATTATCATCTGATAGTTCGTTGTTCTGTTTGATTTGATCGGTCGAAAGATTATCACCAATGTTTGTACGACTAATTCCTTGTCCTACAAATTCCCCGACAAGGCCTGGGATACGTTCGGCGGTAAAGCGATTTCTTATTGCATCTACATTTTGCTCGGCAACTGTACGTCCAAATCTGGACAACCATTCGGGTGGCTGCGAATCCATGTTCCTTATGGTGCCTATCCCTATGCCATCATCAATTACCTCCCCGGTAATAACCATCTCAAAGGTTTCTTCATCCTCCTGAAGTAAATCATCATAGATTTCTACTACAAGTTCCATTTCGGTTTCACCTGGTTTGAAACTATCCCTTCCGCTCAATCCCAGGTAATCCACATTTTGACGAGCAGATACCGGTGTTGATTCGCGTGTTTGGTAGTTAAAATATATTTCTCTGGACGCGGACTCGGCAAGCCTTACAGTGAATCGTATTTCCTGTTCACTTTCATTTGCAGATGCGTCATCAATTGAAATTGCCGGAGCAGGGGGTTCATCGTCATCAATAATTGTGATGTTGGTTCCAGAAACACTTAGGTCATTTGCTCCACTAACTGTACCAGTGACAGAAATAGATTCATTGTCCTCAACCAGTGTATCGTTCGTAGGTGTTAAGGTAAAACTATCTGTCTTGCTTAAAGTACCAGCCTCAATAACAATATCAAATGGAGGGACTATAACGAAATCCGTACCCGCTATGGCTGTATCACTGCCAATATTGACACTTACAGTCACATCTGTTGCAAAGGTTGTTCCACCTTTCACATTGGCAGTTATACTAACTTGTGTTGCCCCTGCATCTTCGCTGACTATATCCTGACTACCATCAGTCTTGCTATCGGTATCAACCGCAAGGGTAATACCACTCGGTTGATTGTCATCATCGGTAATTGTGAATTCCGTATTGGTTATGGTCAATCCTGTAGCCGTTGTCGTTCCCACAACAGATACTGTTTCATTACCTTCAGACATGGTATCGTTAACCGGAGTGAAGGTTATATTCTGACTTGTCTGGGTTTGGTGAGGGGGAATGGTTAAAGTAAATGAAGGTATCGCTTCAAAATCGACAGTGTCAGTGGCCGTATGGCCAGCAATACTTACGTTTACCGATGTTGCATCCCCCCTTGTACCCTCATTGAATTTTGCTGTTACCGTAACCGTCTGGGCTCCGCCATTTTCGTTTACACTTGTCGGTGAAACTTCAAGGGTCAGAGTGGTTGCTGGCGGTATGTAGTTGTGCAGATGCAGATTGGCCGAAGTAACTGTATAACCATCAATAGTTGTGGTTCCGGAGACAATAACGGTTTCTTCCTTTTCATCGACCATATCCTTGACAGGAGTGAAGGTGAATTGGCCTTGGGCTGAGCTTGCACCGGATGGAATGGTCAGCGTGAAGTCTTGAACAGCTTCAAAGTCATCTGTTTGAGCGGTCCCTGCATCCACTGAGATGGTAATATCTGTCGCATCAAATTTGGCCGCCCCATTAACTGTAGCAGTTACTGTGATAACGGTGGCACCAGCATCCTCCTTGACAGTATTGGGGGACAAACTCAAAGTAGCTCCAGTCGGTGGGTTGTCATCATCAGTTATGGTTAGTGTCTTGTCTCCAGGATTTGCCACACCTCCACCTGTAGCTGATGCAGAAACTGTAATTGTTTTGTTGGGATTATCTACGGAGTTGTTATTTGCAGTAATAGTAACTGTACCTGCACTTTCAGTTGAACCAGTTTTTATTATCAAGGTTTTATTTTGACTCAGTGTATAGTCATTGGCCGTTGCAGGTGAGGATGGCTTAGTTGTCACCGTAAGGGATACATCCTGATTTACAGCTTTATCCAGGCTTGCGGTCACTATTGTTTGACCTCCGTTTTCAGTGATACTCGCTGGGGATAATTTTAATGTAACAATACTGATACTTTCTGTTATATCATCGTCATCGGTAATCGTGCCTTCCCCATCCAGTGTGGTCTGGGCCGTGCCATCATCCTTCTTGGGGAAGGTGGCATTGTCGGGTGAGGACAAACGGAGAATGATTGTCTCATTTGGTTCATCAAGCTCATCACCGGTGATCGCCACATTCACTGTCTTGGACGTGTCCCCGGCCTCAAACTTTATCGTATCCGGGGCGATCTTCTTATAATCCGTAGCCGAGGTTGCGGTGCCATCTGTGGTATCCGCATAGTCAACCGAAACCTCCTTGCCACTCGCCGGTGTCAGGGTAATCGTGAAGGTCAGGGTCTTCGACCCGCTGTCGCCTTCTTCAACACTCGACCCATCAATCGTTAAAACCGGTTCGTCATCATCATCGGTCAAGTTGATCGTTGCCTTGGTAATGGAGAGTGAATCAGATGTTCCCTCAACACTGATGGTCTCGGTGTCTTCATCCAGCGTGTCATCGGTCGGATCAAGGCTGAAGGTCTTGCCGGCACTTCGCGACCCGGCCGGTATCGTAATCTCAAAGTCTGTCACCGACGCATAGTCCGTCCCTGATATGGCACTGTCATCTTTGGTGCCAACGACGACACTGACTGTCTTGTCCTCGGCGTAGGTGGTCGTTCCATTCACCGTGGCGGTCACCAGGACAGTCTTCGTCGCCGCATCCTCGGCTATGCTCGGTGTGTCCGTGGTCAGGGTAATACCGGTGGGCGGACCATCATCATCGGTGATGGTCACTGCAACCTTGTCAGCTGTCACATCCGTATAGTCGGATGCTCCCGCATCAACAGTATGGGCGATGTCAACACTGCGGGCATCATCCTTATTGTCAATATCGTCATTCTCGGCCGTCACGGTAACCGTCTGTGCCGTGTTCCAGTCGGTCGTGGTAAAGGTCAGGCTGTTATGGTCAACCGAGACCCCGTCAGGTGCTGTAATGGCAATGACAACAGTGGCCGTCGGTTCACTGGTCAGGACCACCGTGTAGGTCGCCTGATTCTCTTCTCGGTCTGCGGTCTCGGCATCATCAGTCTCGGCAACCCTCAGGGAAGTACCGGTAACCGTAATCCCCTTCGTGTCATCATCGGTCAGCGTAATGGTTGCACTGCTGATACTAAGCCCCGTTGAACTGCCGGCCACGATAATGGTTTCGTTCGCTTCATCAATATCGTCATCAAGCGGTTCCAGATCAAACGACTTTGTAACACTCGCTGCTCCAGCCGGAAGGGTCAAGGTGATGCTGTCCACCCGGGTATAGTCGGTCCCCGAGGTCGCCGTGCTGGTACCCCCGCCAACGGTGATGGTCAGGTCTTTGCTTGAACTGTAGGTGGTGTCCCCGATAACACTGGCTGTTATGACAATTGCTGTCTCATCAGCACTCTCGGCAACACTGGCTTTGTCAACCGCCAACCTTATACCCGAAGGAGCCCCATCATCATCGGTGATGGTCAGGGTCTGGTTGGCCGGATTGGCCACACCATGACCACCACTGGCCGTCGCTGATACGGTAACACTCTTGTTGGCCGCATCCACCTTGTTGTCAACTGCCGTGAGTGTAACCACACCGGTACTTGTTTTGGACCCGGCGGCAATCGTCAACTTCGTGTTGCTGGTCAGGGTAAAGTCGCCCGCCACCGCCGGTGCCACCGCACTGGCTCCGACCGTCAGGGTCACCGCCTCGTCCGAGGCTCCGGACAGGGTGGCGGTTATCGTACTCGCATTGGAGACCCCTGATTCAGCTATGTTCCCCGGCGTCAGGACCAGCGTGGCTGTGGGCGTTGCTTCATCATCAGTAATCGTACCCGTTGCCTCGCCCGCTCCCTCGGCGGTGGATACCGTTGCATTGGTCGGCCCGGAAAGAGTAACCTCAATCGTCTCGTTGGCCTCGTCAATCACATCACCCTTCACCGCAATCACAATCGTGCCACCGGTTGACCCCGCCGCAATCATGATCGACTTCGGATCAGGATCCTCATAGTCCGAACCGGTCGTCGCTGAACCGCCCAGCGTATAGGGAACTGTAATGTCCTGGCCACTGGCCGCCGACAGGGTGACGGTAAATTCCATGTTCACCGTGGTAGCTGGATCATTACCCTCGTTGACAGCCGACGCATTGGCAACCGATACCGTCGGGGCCTCATCGTCATCGGTAATCGTGCCTTCCCCATCCAGTGTGGTCTGGGCCGTGCCATCATCCTTCTTGGGGAAGGTGGCATTGTCGGGTGAGGACAAACGGAGAATGATCGTCTCATTTGGTTCATCAAGCTCATCACCGGTGATCGCCACATTCACTGTCTTGGACGTGTCCCCGGCCTCAAACTTTATCGTATCCGGGGCGATCTTCTTATAATCCGTAGCCGAGGTTGCGGTGCCATCTGTGGTATCCGCATAGTCAACCGAAACCTCCTTGCCACTCGCCGGTGTCAGGGTAATCGTGAAGGTCAGGGTCTTTGACCCGCTGTCGCCTTCTTCAACACTCGACCCATCAATCGTTAAAACCGGTTCGTCATCATCATCGGTCAAGTTGATCGTTGCCTTGGTAATGGAGAGTGAATCAGATGTTCCCTCAACACTGATGGTCTCGGTGTCTTCATCCAGCGTGTCATCGGTCGGATCAAGGCTGAAGGTCTTGCCGGCACTTCGCGACCCGGCCGGTATCGTAATCTCAAAGTCTGTCACCGACGCATAGTCCGTCCCTGATATGGCACTGTCATCTTTGGTGCCAACGACGACACTGACTGTCTTGTCCTCGGCGTAGGTGGTCGTTCCATTCACCGTGGCGGTCACCAGGACAGTCTTCGTCGCCGCATCCTCGGCTATGCTCGGTGTGTCCGTGGTCAGGGTAATACCGGTGGGCGGACCATCATCATCGGTGATGGTCACTGCAACCTTGTCAGCTGTCACATCCGTATAGTCGGATGCTCCCGCATCAACAGTGTGGGCGATGTCAACACTGCGGGCATCATCCTTATTGTCAATATCGTCATTCTCGGCCGTCACGGTAACCGTCTGTGCCGTGTTCCAGTCGGTCGTGGTAAAGGTCAGGCTGTTATGGTCAACCGAGACCCCGTCAGGTGCTGTAATGGCAATGACAACAGTGGCCGTCGGTTCACTGGTCAGGACCACCGTGTAGGTCGCCTGATTCTCTTCTCGGTCTGCGGTCTCGGCATCATCAGTCTCGGCAACCCTCAGGGAAGTACCGGTAACCGTAATCCCCTTCGTGTCATCATCGGTCAGCGTAATGGTTGCACTGCTGATACTAAGCCCCGTTGAACTGCCGGCCACGATAATGGTTTCGTTCGCTTCATCAATATCGTCATCAAGCGGTTCCAGATCAAACGACTTTGTAACACTCGCTGCTCCAGCCGGAAGGGTCAAGGTGATGCTGTCCACCCGGGTATAGTCGGTCCCCGAGGTCGCCGTGCTGGTACCCCCGCCAACGGTGATGGTCAGGTCTTTGCTTGAACTGTAGGTGGTGTCCCCGATAACACTGGCTGTTATGACAATTGCTGTCTCATCAGCACTCTCGGCAACACTGGCTTTGTCAACCGCCAACCTTATACCCGAAGGAGCCCCATCATCATCGGTGATGGTCAGGGTCTGGTTGGCCGGATTGGCCACACCATGACCACCACTGGCCGTCGCTGATACGGTAACACTCTTGTTGGCCGCATCCACCTTGTTGTCAACTGCCGTGAGTGTAACCACACCGGTACTTGTTTTGGACCCGGCGGCAATCGTCAACTTCGTGTTGCTGGTCAGGGTAAAGTCGCCCGCCACCGCCGGTGCCACCGCACTGGCTCCGACCGTCAGGGTCACCGCCTCGTCCGAGGCTCCGGACAGGGTGGCGGTTATCGTACTCGCATTGGAGGCCCCTGATTCAGCTATGTTCCCCGGCGTCAGGACCAGCGTGGCTGTGGGCGTTGCTTCATCATCAGTAATCGTACCCGTTGCCTCGCCCGCTCCCTCGGCGGTGGATACCTTTGCCTTGGTCGGCCCGGAAAGAGTAACCTCAATCGTCTCGTTGGCCTCGTCAATCACATCACCCTTCACCGCAATCACAATCGTGCCACGGGTTGATCCCTTCTCAATCATGATCGACTTCGGATCAGGATCCTCATAGTCCGAACCGGTCGTCGCTGAACCGCCCAGCGTATAGGGAACTGTAATGTCCTGGCCACTGGCCGCCGACAGGGTGACGGTAAATTCCATGTTCACCGTGGTAGCTGGATCATTACCCTCGTTGACAGCCGACGCATTGGCAACCGATACCGTCGGGGCCTCATCGTCATCGGTAATCGTGCCTTCCCCATCCAGTGTGGTCTGGGCCGTGCCATCATCCTTCTTGGGGAAGGTGGCATTGTCGGGTGAGGACAAACGGAGAATGATTGTCTCATTTGGTTCATCAAGCTCATCACCGGTGATCGCCACATTCACTGTCTTGGACGTGTCCCCGGCCTCAAACTTTATCGTATCCGGGGCGATCTTCTTATAATCCGTAGCCGAGGTTGCGGTGCCATCTGTGGTATCCGCATAGTCAACCGAAACCTCCTTGCCACTCGCCGGTGTCAGGGTAATCGTGAAGGTCAGGGTCTTCGACCCGCTGTCGCCTTCTTCAACACTCGACCCATCAATCGTTAAAACCGGTTCGTCATCATCATCGGTCAAGTTGATCGTTGCCTTGGTAATGGAGAGTGAATCAGATGTTCCCTCAACACTGATGGTCTCGGTGTCTTCATCCAGCGTGTCATCGGTCGGATCAAGGCTGAAGGTCTTGCCGGCACTTCGCGACCCGGCCGGTATCGTAATCTCAAAGTCTGTCACCGACGCATAGTCCGTCCCTGATATGGCACTGTCGTCGTCGTTGCCAACGACGACACTGACTGTCTTGTCCTCGGCGTAGGTGGTCGTTCCATTCACCGTGGCGGTCACCAGGACAGTCTTCGTCGCCGCATCCTCGGCTATGCTCGGTGTGTCCGTGGTCAGGGTAATACCGGTGGGCGGACCATCATCATCGGTGATGGTCACTGCAACCTTGTCAGCTGTCACATCCGTATAGTCGGATGCTCCCGCATCAACAGTGTGGGCGATGTCAACACTGCGGGCATCATCCTTATTGTCAATATCGTCATTCTCGGCCGTCACGGTAACCGTCTGTGCCGTGTTCCAGTCGGTCGTGGTAAAGGTCAGGCTGTTATGGTCAACCGAGACCCCGTCAGGTGCTGTAATGGCAATGACAACAGTGGCCGTCGGTTCACTGGTCAGGACCACCGTGTAGGTCGCCTGATTCTCTTCTCGGTCTGCGGTCTCGGCATCATCAGTCTCGGCAACCCTCAGGGAAGTACCGGTAACCGTAATCCCCTTCGTGTCATCATCGGTCAGCGTAATGGTTGCACTGCTGATACTAAGCCCCGTTGAACTGCCGGCCACGATAATGGTTTCGTTCGCTTCATCAATATCGTCATCAAGCGGTTCCAGATCAAACGACTTTGTAACACTCGCTGCTCCAGCCGGAAGGGTCAAGGTGATGCTGTCCACCCGGGTATAGTCGGTCCCCGAGGTCGCCGTGCTGGTACCCCCGCCAACGGTGATGGTCAGGTCTTTGCTTGAACTGTAGGTGGTGTCCCCGATAACACTGGCTGTTATGACAATTGCTGTCTCATCAGCACTCTCGGCAACACTGGCTTTGTCAACCGCCAACCTTATACCCGAAGGAGCCCCATCATCATCGGTGATGGTCAGGGTCTGGTTGGCCGGATTGGCCACACCATGACCACCACTGGCCGTCGCTGATACGGTAACACTCTTGTTGGCCGCATCCACCTTGTTGTCAACTGCCGTGAGTGTAACCACACCGGTACTTGTTTTGGACCCGGCGGCAATCGTCAACTTCGTGTTGCTGGTCAGGGTAAAGTCGCCCGCCACCGCCGGTGCCACCGCACTGGCTCCGACCGTCAGGGTCACCGCCTCGTCCGAGGCTCCGGACAGGGTGGCGGTTATCGTACTCGCATTGGAGGCCCCTGATTCAGCTATGTTCCCCGGCGTCAGGACCAGCGTGGCTGTGGGCGTTGCTTCATCATCAGTAATCGTACCCGTTGCCTCGCCCGCTCCCTCGGCGGTGGATACCGTTGCATTGGTCGGCCCGGAAAGAGTAACCTCAATCGTCTCGTTGGCCTCGTCAATCACATCACCCTTCACCGCAATCACAATCGTGCCACGGGTTGATCCCGCCGCAATCATGATCGACTTCGGATCAGGATCCTCATAGTCCGAACCGGTCGTCGCTGAACCGCCCAGCGTATAGGGAACTGTAATGTCCTGGCCACTGGCCGCCGACAGGGTGACGGTAAATTCCATGTTCACCGTGGTAGCTGGATCATTACCCTCGTTGACAGCCGACGCATTGGCAACCGATACCGTCGGGGCCTCATCGTCATCGGTAATCGTGCCTTCCCCATCCAGTGTGGTCTGGGCCGTGCCATCATCCTTCTTGGGGAAGGTGGCATTGTCGGGTGAGGACAAACGGAGAATGATCGTCTCATTTGGTTCATCAAGCTCATCACCGGTGATCGCCACATTCACTGTCTTGGACGTGTCCCCGGCCTCAAACTTTATCGTATCCGGGGCGATCTTCTTATAATCCGTAGCCGAGGTTGCGGTGCCATCTGTGGTATCCGCATAGTCAACCGAAACCTCCTTGCCACTCGCCGGTGTCAGGGTGATCGTGAAGGTCAGGGTCTTCGACCCGCTGTCGCCTTCTTCAACACTCGACCCATCAATCGTTAAAACCGGTTCGTCATCATCATCGGTCAAGTTGATCGTTGCCTTGGTAATGGAGAGTGAATCAGATGTTCCCTCAACACTGATGGTCTCGGTGTCTTCATCCAGCGTGTCATCGGTCGGATCAAGGCTGAAGGTCTTGCCGGCACTTCGCGACCCGGCCGGTATCGTAATCTCAAAGTCTGTCACCGACGCATAGTCCGTCCCTGATATGGCACTGTCGTCGTCGTTGCCAACGACGACACTGACTGTCTTGTCCTCGGCGTAGGTGGTCGTTCCATTCACCGTGGCGGTCACCAGGACAGTCTTCGTCGCCGCATCCTCGGCTATGCTCGGTGTGTCCGTGGTCAGGGTAATACCCGAAGGGGCCCCATCATCATCGGTGATGGTCACTGCAACCTTGTCAGCTGTCACACCCTTATAGTCGGATGTTCCCGCATCAACAGTGTGGGCGATGTCAACACTGCGGGCATCATCCTTATTGTCAATATCGTCATTCTCGGCCGTCACGGTAACCGTCTGTGCCGTGTTCCAGTCGGTCGTGGTAAAGGTCAGGCTGTTGTGGTCAACCGCAACCCCGTCGGGTGCTGTAATGGCAATGACAACAGTGGCCGTCGGTTCACTGGTCAGGACCACCGTGTAGGTCGCCTGATCCTCACGGTTGCTCTTGGTATCTGCATCATCCTGCTCGTCAACCCTCAGGGAAGTACCGGTAACTGTAACCCCCCTGGTGTCATCATCGGTGATGGTCAGGGTCTGGTTGGCCGGATTGGCCACACCATGACCACCACTGGCCGTCGCTGATACGGTAACACTCTTGTTGGCCGCATCCACCTTGTTGTCAACTGCCGTGAGTGTAACCACACCGGTACTTGTTTTGGACCCGGCGGCAATCGTCAACTTCGTGTTGCTGGTCAGGGTAAAGTCGCCCGCCACCGCCGGTGCCACCGCACTGGCTCCGACCGTCAGGGTCACCGCCTCGTCCGAGGCTCCGGACAGGGTGGCGGTTATCGTACTCGCATTGGAGACCCCTGATTCAGCTATGTTCACCGGCGTCAGGACCAGCGTGGCTGTGGGCGTTGCTTCATCATCAGTAATCGTACCCGTTGCCTCGCCCGCTCCCTCGGCGGTGGATACCGTTGCATTGGTCGGCCCGGAAAGAGTAACCTCAATCGTCTCGTTGGCCTCGTCAATCACATCACCCTTCACCGCAATCACAATCGTGCCACCGGTTGACCCCGCCGCAATCATGATCGACTTCGGATCAGGATCCTCATAGTCCGAACCGGTCGTCGCTGAACCGCCCAGCGTATAGGGAACTGTAATGTCCTGGCCACTGGCCGCCGACAGGGTGACGGTAAATTCCATGTTCACCGTGGTAGCTGGATCATTACCCTCGTTGACAGCCGACGCATTGGCAACCGATACCGTCGGGGCCTCATCGTCATCGGTAATCGTGCCTTCCCCATCCAGTGTGGTCTGGGCCGTGCCATCATCCTTCTTGGGGAAGGTGGCATTGTCGGGTGAGGACAAACGGAGAATGATCGTCTCATTTGGTTCATCAAGCTCATCACCGGTGATCGCCACATTCACTGTCTTGGACGTGTCCCCGGCCTCAAACTTTATCGTATCCGGGGCGATCTTCTTATAATCCGTAGCCGAGGTTGCGGTGCCATCTGTGGTATCCGCATAGTCAACCGAAACCTCCTTGCCACTCGCCGGTGTCAGGGTGATCGTGAAGGTCAGGGTCTTTGACCCGCTGTCGCCTTCTTCAACACTCGGCCCATCAATCGTTAAAACCGGTTCGTCATCATCATCGGTCAAGTTGATCGTTGCCTTGGTAATGGAGAGTGAATCAGATGTTCCCTCAACACTGATGGTCTCGGTGTCTTCATCCAGCGTGTCATCGGTCGGATCAAGGCTGAAGGTCTTGCCGGCACTTCGCGACCCGGCCGGTATCGTAATCTCAAAGTCTGTCACTGACGCATAGTCCGTCCCTGATATGGCACTGTCATCTTTGGTGCCAACGACGACACTGACTGTCTTGTCCTCGGCGTAGGTGGTCGTTCCATTCACCGTGGCGGTCACCAGGACAGTCTTCGTCGCCGCATCCTCGGCTATGCTCGGTGTATCCGTGGTCAGGGTAATACCCGAAGGAGCCCCGTCATCATCGGTGATGGTCACTGCAACCTTGTCAGCTGTCACACCCTTATAGTCGGATGTTCCCGCATCAACAGTGTGGGTAATGTCAACACTGCGGGCGTCGCCCGTATTGTCAATATCGTCATTCTCGGCCGTCACGGTAACCGTCTGTGCCGTGTTCCAGTCGGTCGTGGTAAAGGTCAGGCTGTTGTGGTCAACCGCAACCCCGTCGGGTGCTGTAATGGCAATGACAACAGTGGCCGTCGGTTCACTGGTCAGGACCACCGTGTAGGTCGCCTGATCCTCACGGTTGCTCTTGGTATCTGCATCATCCTGCTCGTCAACCCTCAGGGAAGTACCGGTAACTGTAACCCCCCTGGTGTCATCATCGGTGATGGTCAGGGTCTGGTTGGCCGGATTGGCCACGCCATGACCACCACTGGCCGTCGCTGATACGGTAACACTCTTGTTGGCCGCATCCACCTTGTTGTCAACTGCCGTGAGTGTAACCACACCGGTACTTGTTTTGGACCCGGCGGCAATCGTCAACTTCGTGTTGCTGGTCAGGGTAAAGTCGCCCGCCACCGCCGGTGCCACCGCACTGGCTCCGACCGTCAGGGTCACCGCCTCGTCCGAGGCTCCGGACAGGGTGGCGGTTATCGTACTCGCATTGGAGACCCCTGATTCAGCTATGTTCCCCGGCGTCAGGACCAGCGTGGCTGTGGGCGTTGCTTCATCATCAGTAATCGTACCCGTTGCCTCGCCCGCTCCCTCGGCGGTGGATACCGTTGCATTGGTCGGCCCGGAAAGAGTAACCTCAATCGTCTCGTTGGCCTCGTCAATCACATCACCCTTCACCGCAATCACAATCGTGCCACCGGTTGACCCCGCCGCAATCATGATCGACTTCGGATCAGGATCCTCATAGTCCGAACCGGTCGTCGCTGAACCGCCCAGCGTATAGGGAACTGTAATGTCCTGGCCACTGGCCGCCGACAGGGTGACGGTAAATTCCATGTTCACCGTGGTAGCTGGATCATTACCCTCGTTGACAGCCGACGCATTGGCAACCGATACCGTCGGGGCCTCATCGTCATCGGTAATCGTGCCTTCCCCATCCAGTGTGGTCTGGGCCGTGCCATCATCCTTCTTGGGGAAGGTGGCATTGTCGGGTGAGGACAAACGGAGAATGATCGTCTCATTTGATTCATCAAGCTCATCACCGGTGATCGCCACATTCACTGTCTTGGACGTGTCCCCGGCCTCAAACTTTATCGTCTTCGGGTCGATCTTCTTATAATCCGTAGCCGAGGTTGCGGTGCCATCTGTGGTATCCGCATAGTCAACCGAAACCTCCTTGCCACTCGCCGGTGTCAGGGTAATCGTGAAGGTCAGGGTCTTCGACCCACTGTCGCCTTCTTCAACACTCGGCCCATCAATCGTTAAAACCGGTTCGTCATCATCATCGGTCAGACTGATTGTCGCCTTGGTGATGGAGAGTGAATCAGATGTTCCCTCAACACTGATGGTCTCGGTGTCTTCATCCAGCGTGTCATCGGTCGGATCAAGGCTGAAGGTCTTGCCGGCACTTCGCGACCCGGCCGGTATCGTAATGTCAAACGTCACAACCCTCGTATAGTCCGTCCCTGATATGGCACTGTCGTCTTTGGTGCCAACGACGACACTGACCGTCTTGTCCTCGGCGTAGGTGGTCGTTCCATTCACCGTGGCGGTCACCAGGACAGTCTTCGTCGCCGCATCCTCGGCTATGCTCGGTGTATCGGTGGTCAGGGTAATACCCGAAGGTGCCCCGTCATCATCGGTGATGGTCACTGCAACCTTGTCAGCTGTCACATCCGTATAGTCGGATGTTCCCGCATCAACAGTGTGGCTGATGTCAACACTGCGGGCGTCATCCTTATTGTCAATATCGTCATTCTCGGCCGTCACGGTAACCGTCTGTGCCGTGTTCCAGTCGGTCGTGGTAAAGGTCAGACTGTTGTGGTCAACCGCAACCCCGTCGGGTGCTGTAATGGCAATGACAACAGTGGCCGTCGGTTCACTGGTCAGGACCACCGTGTAGGTCGCCTGATCCTCACGGTTGCTCTTGGTATCTGCATCATCCTGCTCGGCAACCCTCAGGGAAGTACCGGTAACTGTAACCCCCCTGGTGTCTTCATCTTCTACCGTTACCTCGACCGATGCGACCGACACACCGCCATAATCAGAATCACCAGCCTTAAGCGTATGGGTGATGCTGGCGACTCTATCATCATCCTTATTGTCAATATCGTCATTCTCGGCTGTCACGGTAACCGTCTGGGCCACATTCCAGGTCATGGGAGTAAAGACAAGACTGGTAGTATCAACGGCGAAGGGTGCACCAACAGGAATCCCAAGATCAATGGTCACATCATCGGTCGGTTCACTGGTCAGGACCACTGTGTAGGTAACCTGATCCTCACGATTGCTCTTGGTCTCCAGATCATCTTGCTCGTCAACACTCAGGGAGGTGTCATCAACTGACACTCCTCGTGTGTCATCATCGGTGATACCAAAGCTTGGGCTACCTTTTTTAGTGGTACCTCTATCATGGACATCATGGAGTTTTGCGTTGTTTATTTCTCCTAAGCTAAGTTCAACAGTTTCTTTTATCCCTTCGTCAAGATTGTCATGTACAGCTGTAAGAAGTAAAGTAGCTGAATTCGGACCAAACTGTGAACCTTCAAATGTTATCTCTGGTGGATCTTTCATGGGATCCGCGCTTGATAAGTTCGCAAATTCCACATTTGTGGGGATAACTTCCGGTGTATTGAGAATATAATCAGTACCAAAAGTGGCTGTACCACCGAAACTTAGGGGAGTAGTGAGGGATTCACCTGGCTGTAACTTCCGCCCCAGTTTTACTAAGATGTTTTTGGTTCCGCTATTTTCAGAAATATCGTCAGTATCAGGATGAATGGAAAGTTTAACCTCTGTTGGATCGTCATCAATAATGGTTAAAATCAGGTCTATAACACCGGATTTGATAACATGACCATCTTTATCAACAAAAAGGGCGTCGTCAGTTTCACCGTCGCTGAGATTGCTTAAGCGTACGATAAATGTTTCAGGGTTTTCATCAATTGTATCATTGACAATAAAAATGGGATGGCTTTTGGTTTTAATATTACCGTCAAGGTTTTCACCTAGATGAATTACTTCGGACAAATCATCCGGTAATATGGCTGGGTTTGTACCAGTAGTATCTGGTAGAATCTCCCATCTATAAGTGACTGGTGTGTTGCCTGAATCAACACGTTCAATACTAAATGCTTCCAATTTTTTTTCGTTTTCATGTAGGTCTTGGGGTGGAGGAGCTCTTATACGCGCGGTTGTAACATCGGTTATCGTAAGGGCAACATCTTGTGTACCAGTGTTTCCATCTTCGTCAGTAGCTCGAACGGTAACCTCATAGATATTATTCTTATCACTGTCCTGAGGATCTTCAAAGTTTTTTGCCTTAGGGAATTCCAGTGTACCCTTATCGGAATCTATTCGAAAGTGTGAGGAATCCCTTCCCTCAAGAGTCCAGGTTACATCCCCGTGTGGTTTACTTGTTGGTGTTAATGATGGTGTAGATGATGTCCAACTATTGTCATTTTCCTCTACACTGTAATTTTCGAATCCAGTGATTATAAGAGAGTTTGAATCATCATCTCGTATGGTAACAATTCCCTCAGTTCCAAAACTGAAATTAGGTAATGCTACATGAGTAACCCTTACCTTGAAATCTCTATCTAATTCAGGTATTTCATTTTCAACCGTTGGCACTTTGACTTGCACACCAGCTTGTCCTGCAGGAATGGTGGCTTTACCGCCAGATACCGAGGTTAAATCCTTGAGAGGTGTTCCACCTTTTTTAATTGTCGCAGTCTCCCAAGTTACTACCGCATCTTTTTTACGTAGCTCGGTCAATCGAAACCAGACCAAAGCATCATCCCCTTCGTCTACCACAGCATTATCAACATTAATTGTGGTCAAATCGTCGTCCTGAATGGTTACTTCCAGAACATGTCCGCCACTTACCGGTAATTCTAATTGTCCGGAAGGGGTAGGATTATCAAGCGTTATAGTAAAGGTTTCGTCTGCTTCGTAAGCGGAATAGGAAATTTCTTCATCATGCGTTTGGATTTCAATGGTTCCAATTACGCCATGTGTATCAGGTGATTGTAGGGTTAGGGTCTTTCGCTCAGGCTTGTAATCATGCTGTTTCGTATCACTACCACCAGTTGCAGTTCCATCAGTAGTGAAATAATCAACCGTACCGGTCACCCCCATTTCTAATTTTTCATCATCAAATTTAAGGTCGTATACAGCCTTTTCACCTTCCCAAACTACATCATTACGTGGTACTACCTTAATTCTTGCGACATCATCATCAATGATGGTGAATACTTTTAGATTGCCACGTTGCGGTGTTAATACTTTATCATCGTTGTTAAAATTAGTTGCCGTTCCAGTAGCAAAAGTAAAGGTTTCGTCTTCTTCAACACGGTTGTCCTGAATGGTGTATAAACGAACGCTTTTCTCAAGATCATCTTCATTAAATTTAATAGTATAGAAAGGGTCATTCGTATATCCAATTATGCAGTCGTTAGTGTTGTTATGTTGACCATATATTCTAACATCATCCTTGGATTTAAACGTATCTGAATTGCTAGTCGGATTAGTAGAATTATTGGAAATAACTGCAGTGCCACCATCCTTGTCTGTCCCATTAATATTACCGTTTATACCCTTCAGACAAAATCTGAAAGAGTGGACTTTGGTTGAGGTTTTATTCCGTCGTACCCGTACAACTATGCTCTCCCCTTCCCTTACTTCAGTATTTTCATTAGCAACCCAATAGTAAATTTTATCATCATCAACAATCCGACCATAGGCAGTTCCTCGTTCAATTATAGCACCGGAGGGGTTTTCCAGGACAACTTGAAAAGTCTCATCGTGTTCAGCTGTATCATCATTATTGATGGTGATAGAAATGAACTTTTCTGTTTCTCCAGGTGCGAACGTCAAGGTTTCATTGGATTTTGCTTCAAAATCGTCTTCGCCATAAGGGTGTTTACCGCTAATCGCTGGATGTTCTCCATCTCCATTCTCGGCCTTCCAGTCTACGGTCACTGGAGTTTTTCGCGGTGTGGAAAGAGTAACCTTAAAGGTTGCTGTACTTCCGCCAGAAGTTTCATTAGCCTGTGCATCTGTTATATTTATCAGCGTTTCATCGTTATCTACTATAGTCACCGTAGCGGTCCCGATCTGACGCTTTCCTTCAGGGGAATGAAATAGTAAGACACGGAAAGTTTCTTCATTTTCGTCTTGTTCATCATTCAATGTTTTAACTGAGATATCTGCGTGGGTATCACCTGGTGGAATTGTCAATGACTGACGATTTTTTTTGTAATCTGAGCCTGAAATGGCTGTTCCATCCTGAGTTGACCAGCTAATGGCAATTTCCTTTTCAGAAGTGGAAGAAAGCATGATCCTCAGGGTAGCAGTATCTCCCTCATTTATTTGTACATCCCCAATTTTTATATCTGGACGAGAATCATTATCACGAATGAGTCCTGTTGCCCGGGAAATATCTAAAAGGCCATTAACCGCATTTTCTAACACTACAGAAAATTCTTCGTCATGTTCGTCAACGGTATCCTCCATTAATGGTACGTGCAAGGTACCCTTGGTTTCACCCTTGGGAATGATTAATGTTTGGTTTGCCTTTGCAACGTAGTCTTGGCCAGCTATAGCTGTGCCATCCAAAGTCTTCCAGGTTAATGTCACATCACTGGAACCTGCAATGCTCAACTCTACTGGAAATAGCATGGTTTGTCCTTCGGTCGTTTTCTTTGCATTCATGATTGAGACTATTGGGTTGTCAGTAATTGTGCCCTTAGCCTGCTGATAGGTACCGCCACCAAATGAACATTCTAATCCTTCTTCGGGACTGAAACCAAGAACCCTGAAAAATTCCTCACCTTCAACTAGATTGTCTGTTTTTGTTTTTACTGCAAAGTTAACGCTTGAACTTCCTGTAGCAATGTTTGCTGCTGTTAATTGTTTTCCTACATAATCTTCCCCTGCTATTGCGGTTTCTGGATTATCATTACTAGTCGACCAGAAAAATACGCAATCCTCCTCAGCCACAACTTTCTTCGGGGGGGTGGCTCCATCAACAAGGATTGCTTCAAAAATTACATCATCACCCTCATTTACAGGTGCAGCATCAATAAAGCGAATAAATGGTTTAGGCTTAGGTTGGCTTGCATCATCGTTGGTTATAGTTCCGGTAATTTCAATACTGCGGCTACCACCAGCAATTTGGGTATTTTGAAATCGGCTAAAGCGAATTACAAGCGTTTCATCAGGTTCCTCTATAGTATCCCCAGCTATCTTAATCGGGACAGATTTGGTAGTAGTACCTGAAGGTATCTCAATCCATTCACTCTTTACCGGTTCAGTATCTTGTTGACCTCCCTTATTTGCCGAACCCTTTAATGTCTGCCTCTTGTGAATACGGGCAGTTTTCATACTTTCGTTACTAAGTGTAAGTTTGTAATTTAGTTCACTTACCTCTAGGCCACTGTCAAGAGCATTATTTCCCTCTTCCTCTGTTGGTGATTCTACAGACAGTACTGGAATATCTGCATCGTCATAAATTGATAACAATACGGTGAGTTCCTCGGCACCATCACTATCAAGCACAAACCCTTCTGGATTGGTAAGTTTAACTCCTATAATTTCGTTATACTCATGTATATCGTCATCATAAATAGGTATATTAATTCGAAAAGACTTATTTCCTGAATACCAAATTACCTTAGTCGGGCTTGGATAATTGTTTTTGAAGTCAATATTAGATTTTGCCTTGAATTTTGGATCTAAATTCAATTCATCATTAATAATCTCAATCGTAATAGAACCATTTTGTTTAAGAGGTTGATTTAATTTCAGTTCAATGCCTGCACCTACTGCTTTTCCTTGCTTATCTTCTATACCACGATATTTTTTCAACGTTGTATATAATCCGGTTAGGTCTGCTTCATTAGTGATATTTATTTCTGCCCGTTTTTTTGAAATACCTCTTATTCTTGGGGTGGTTTGAACTACTGTAGCAATAATTCTTCCAGCATTATCGTTCGTAGCATCCACTCGGGTTTTCACATCTAGGGTAGCTGTAATTTGTTCCTTATTAAAGGTAACTTTTCGAATATTCTCAGACCCTGATTCAAAGAGGCCAACCCCTGATAATAATACATCTACCTCAAGCGGTTTATTATAAATCCATTTTTTATCTAGTTCCAAATTGAAGGTAGCTGTTTCTCCTTCTATAATGCTGTCTGTGCTTTTGTTAATTGAGAGGAATGGGTAGGTTTGTTCAGGGTCATTTTTTATCACTTGTTTTAAAGGCCCTTCCTTGCCGGGTTTTACTATATAACCATCCGGGAGCTTGGTAATTTCTATGGTTATTTCCCCATCTACATCATGGTAGCGATCAATTTGGGTATTAATACGGGGTAATGTATCAGGGGATCTATACATTGCGTAGGTCTTAGTGCCTTCCTGTTCTTCTGATAGAAAGTTTGAAGTGGGGTCATCTTTAATGCTATACTGGATAGTAAGTTTTTTACTAGCTGTTGGAACAGGCTCAGCAAATGCACTTATATTGATCGGAATCCCTTCCTTCCTAGAAGAATAACTCTCAATATAAACCGTACCCATGACCTTAAAGATAGGGGAAAGACCATAGTATCGATGTGGTGTATTTCTTATAAATTGTCTTTCTTTTATAGGATTAGGATTAGAACGACTCGATTTAATAGGGTATCCAGTGGTTACAGATCCCCTATCTCCACCAATTACAAACTTACCGTCCTTTTCACCATTTGATGTTGTTCCTGTTGCAACACTAATGAGTGAAGTACTGAAAGTGTTTCCTTTCTGGTTTCTGGCTTCTTTACTATCCCACGAACCATCATAGAGGTCATTGTAATTGTCAGCGACCTTAGCTCCATTTACCCAGTAAATTGGAATTTCGGCGTTGTTAGTTGTACCGGTATTTTGTTTGGCACTCGTCGAGCTAGTTGACCCTAGAACCTTAAACTTTGATGCATATGGTTTTAAAGCGTCATGACCAGCGTTTACTTGATTTTGTATAAACTCGTTATAAGTCCTGATATTTTTATCTACGGCGTTTCTTTGTCCAGATGATACAAATATAAGGCGAAATTCATCGGATACGCTTAAACCCGATGGAATCAATTCCCAACCGTAAGGCACAAGAATCTTTTCCTGCGCATGGATTTTCCCTGGAAGCATGGCCGCTAATACGATGCATATTAGTGCCAATATTGCTAAGGTAGAACGATATAAATGGTTAATCGAAAGTGTCGAATTTACAAGAAAATTCGAAGTTCTCTCAGGTTCAGAGTTTAAATCGCTACGGCCTGTTAGTGACCTTAATTTACTCCAATGCTTAAGGTAAAATGCCTGATTTATAAGGAAATGGGAAAGGGCACCTAACGACAACAGTGTCAATAGGAACTTTACCAGGTAAGAACGTGGTAAAATTAAACTGGAGTAGAGAAGGTAAATTCTTGATAGACAACAAAACACCACTCCCAATGCCAACATTGAGAAAAAAAATGCGCTAGGATTAATCCTGAATGTCTGAAACCGGGGGGCAAGTGGAGTAAAAAAACACCTCTTTCCTACCAACGCCGAACACAAAAAGCGATCCGAGAAACATGTTCCCCTTGGTCGGATGTTGGAGGTTCGCTCGGACACAAACCCTTCCTTCGATTTCGTATGCTAATCTATGTCTCTATAGGCTTCGATCTCCTTAACTTTCTCCCTTTTTCAGGTAATATGACTAAATTGAACATAATGGTGAACAAAAAAAATTAAAAAATCAAGAAAAAAATAGAAAAATAGAAAAATATTTTTTTAACTGATCCATAAAATGTACGTAAAATCCCTTATCAAGGGGAAACGCATCACGGGGTACTGGTTAGCCAACAGAGGAAAAAAACCTCAAAATTTCTACAAAACAGTATCGTTATTGAGATAAATTCAATGTAAATTTCAACAAAAGGAGTAATTTTTCGAGTTGGAATAGGGTTGATCACATTTCAGAATGAATTGTTATATTATTCCCAATTTTGCTTACTGAGAATCAGTCAAATTATCAATTTTATGGAAAAAAATCCCGTTTGATTTTAGTTTTAGGATGCAATATTGGGTTTGATTTTACATTGGAGATAGGATTATGTCAGAAAATTTTAGACCCCAGCCTGGTAATATTTGTTGGAATGAGCTTAACGCTAGCGACCTGGATGCCGCCAAGAAATTCTATGCGGAGGTGATGGGGTGGTCAAGTCAGGATATGCCAGATCACAAATACACCCTGTTTCTAAATAATGGTGTACCTGTAGCAGGATTTATGAATACAGCAGATATAGAAGGTGGTGACCAAATTCCACCTAACTGGTTTGTTTATCTGACAATTTCCAATATGGAGATTGCTTTGGAGAAAGTAAAATCCAATGGTGGTGCCGTAATGAGAGAGCCTTTTTTTGTGGAAAATATGGGAACCATCGCCATAGTTGTTGATGCTGCTAGAGCGGTCGTTGGTTTGGTGGAACCACAATAATCAGGACTATTACAGGTTTTCAGATTGGGGCATCCCAAGAATATGAAATCCGCCATCTACTCTGATAACTTCGCCAGTTGTAGAGGCACCATAATCAGACGCCAAATAAACGGCCGTACCGCCAACGTGCTCCAGTGAGGAATTGGCACCTAGCGGTGCGTTGGCTTCGGTGTATCGAAATGTCTTTCTGGCTGACCCGATGGCAGCACCAGCCAAGGTTTTCATAGGACCGGGACTGATCGCATTTACCCTTATACCATCCTTTCCGAGATCATTGGCTAAGTATTTTACCGTAGATTCCAGGGCTGCCTTGGCGACTCCCATGACATTGTAGTTTGGGGTAACCCTGTTGGAACCGATGAAGGTAAGGGTAATTATTGACCCACCTGATTTCATGAAAGGTACCGATCTACGGGACAGGTCAATCAGGGAGTAACAGGAGATATTGAGTGAGAGGAGAAAATTTTCCTTGGAGGTGTTGATAAAATTCCCGGTAAGTTCGGATTTATCCGAAAATGCAATCGCGTGAACAAGAAAATCCAGGCTCCCCCAGGTTTGTTCTATTTCATTGAACAGGTTATCTAGAGAATCAGAATCCAATACATCGGCCTCAACAATAATTTCAGATTCAATCTGCTCACCTAGGGGGATTACCCTTTTCCCAAGTTGTTCCTTTTGGTAGTTAAGGGCAATTGCTGCACCTTCCCGGTGCATTTCCCTGGCTATTCCCCAAGCAATTGACCTTTCATTGGCAACCCCAATTACCAATCCTTTTTTGTTTTCAAGAATACGAGTCATGGTGAATTAATCCAATACTCGTCCAAAGGTTAGGGTGGAGTTGGTTCCTCCGAATCCAAAACTGTTTGACATGACAACATTGAGATCTGCATTTTCAACAAGAGAAGTTGTAATTTCTCCCTCGTTAATTCCAGGGTCAAGTTCATTAACATTGGCCGAAGCAGAAACAAATCGTTCAGAAAGCATAATCAACGAGTAAATAGCTTCATGCACTCCAGTAGCTCCAAGCGAATGTCCAGTAAGGGATTTGGTAGAACTCAAATGAGGGAATTCTGAAGGTTCAAACAATTTTCTTACGGCCTCAATCTCAACTACATCACCTGCGGGTGTCGAAGTTCCATGAGCATTGATGTAATCAACCTTGCGACCATCAAGGTTGTTTAGGGCAAGTTTCATTGATCTCAATCCACCCTCACCGGAAGGGGCTACCATGTCGTAGCCATCAGAGGTTGCACCATATCCCAGCAATTCAGCATAAATTTTTGCACCTCTAGCCTTAGCTCTTTCAAATTCTTCCAAAACAAGGACACCAGCTCCACCTGCGATTACGAAACCATCTCTGGTTGCATCAAAAGGCCTGGAAGCGGTTTCAGGGGTATCGTTATATTTGGAACTCAAAGCACCCATAGCGTCAAATAAACAAGAAAGGGTCCAATCAAGCTCTTCACCTCCACCTGCAAAAACAATATCCTGCAATCCAAACCTGATCTGCTCAAAGCCGTTTCCTATACAATGAGCTGAGGTGGCACAGGCTGAAGAGATCGAATAGTTTACACCCTTTATTTTAAAAGGTGTAGCTAAACAGGCTGAATTAGTGGATGACATGCATCTTGTTACCATAAAGGGGCCAATTCTTCGGGGGCTTTTCCTTTCAGCTACAATATTGTGTGCAATATGGAAGTTTGAGGTCGATGGTCCTCCAGAACCCATGACGAGACCGGTCATCTCATTAGATACCTCATCTTCCTTAAGTCCGGAATCTAGAATTGCCTGCTCCATAGCAAGGTAATTATAGGAAGCCCCAGGACCCATAAAACGGAGTTGTCTTTTGCTAATATGGTCCGCAAGATTTAACTTGATATTGCCATGGATTTGGCTACGGAAGCCATTTTCGGCATATTCCTCGGCGAATACAATACCAGATTTTCCCACCCGCAAAGAATCAGTAACTTCCTTAAGGTTGTTACCAATTGGAGATATGATCCCCATTCCTGTTACAACTACTCTTCGCATGGACACCCGTTTCTATAATTCGCTAATCTGTTGTGAACAAGCCCACCTTCATCCCGGTGGTTCGATAAAATTCCTTGCCATCAGCTAACATCCTGCCATTTGAGATACCAAGTTTCAATTTACGGTCTATCACCCGAGTAAAGTCAACACAAAAAGTCAAGAGTTTACAATCGGGGGTTACCATGTCTGTGAATTTTACTTCACCAACTCCCAAGGCCCGCCCGCGGCCGGGGAATCCACGCCAACCAAGATTAAATCCAGTCAATTGCCACAATGCATCCAGACCGAGACATCCCGGCATAACCGGATCACCAACAAAGTGACAATCAAAAAACCATAAATCAGGTCGGATGTCCAATTCAGCTATCGCATGACCCTTACCGTATAGTCCACCATCACTTGAGACTTCAGTTATTCGTTCGAACATTAGCATTGGGGGAAGGGGAAGTTGGGCATTCCCATGCCCAAATAAATTTCCCTTCGCGCATTCTATCAATCCGTCGAGATCAAATGAATTTGGGTAATTGGTCATAATTTAATGAAATAGCTTTCTTTCATTGAAGAAATCTCTTGAAGGTTCACAATAATGAACAAAACTCACAAAATCCGAAAATATACTATCATTGTGGACTTAACAGAAAAATCTATACGACATAAATGCTTCAACATAAATTTTTTACAGAAAAACACAAGCCCATAACCCATAGCTCATAGAGTATCAGTAAGAAAGTAATAATGGGTAGTTGAAGTGTTGGTAATTTTAAGAGGATTAAATTGGATTTGAGAGAAATAATAAAACCATCACCTGATGTGGAAAAGGACATTTTACCTCGTTGTTTTGGAAATGGTATCGGTAAGGAGTTTTATGCTGATTATCATGACAATGAATGGGGTATTCCGGTACATGATGATACAAAATTGTTTGAAATGTTAATCCTTGAGGGTGCCCAAGCCGGGCTAAGTTGGGAAACCATTCTCAGAAGGAGAGGGGGGTACCAGCAGGTTTTTTTTGATTTTGATATTGAAAGAGTGGCCAACCTAAGCGACGACTATCTTGAAGCATTAAGATCAGACCCGAGGATTATCAGGAACAGATTAAAAATTTATTCAGCAAGAAAAAACGCTAAGGTCACCCTGGCCATCATAAGTGAGTTCGGTTCTTTTAATGAGTATCTATGGGGTTTCGTTGATGGTCCAATCAAGAACAACTGGAAACAATTTGAAGAGGTGCCGGTAACCACGAAAGTTAGTGATGAATTATCCAGGGACTTGAAGAAAAGGGGGATGAGTTTTGTAGGGTCAACCATAATCTATGCCTATATGCAAGCTGTCGGCATGGTAGATGATCATTTGACTACATGCTGGAAATATCAGCCGGATTAAGTCGGCACAAGGAGTTTATTTCTGCAAATTGGAATAAATATCCCTAAATCTGAAACCTACATCAGCAAGTGGTAAGAACCAGGGAACTCCGTTATAGTACCATTTTGTTGGCATTTCTATTTCGGCGAAAGCCGTTTCGCCTTCTGGGTTTCCCAAAATACGATTGGCTACTTTATATCCCAACCAAGGTGCCATACCATTTCCGTTACCACAGTAGCCCATGGCATGCCAGACATGGTTTAACTTACCCACATGAGGAAGCATCTCAAAGGTAAAACCTGTATTACCCCACCATGCATGGGTAATGCCGACATTCCTGAGTTCAGGAAAAATACCTCCAAGTAACATTCTCAGTTGTGATTCAAAAAACCTGTCTGGTGGTTTGAACATTGCTGCCCTACCGCCAAATACGATTCTTTTTCTATCTGGGGAAGGGCGAAAATAACAATGTCTTTCACGGGTTTCAACTATCATTTTCAGGCTAGGAAACAGGTCTCTTACCCGGTTTTCTCCAAGCGTTTCTGTGACGATAATAAAACTGGGTATTGGGAAGATTCGTTTACTCAGTTGACCAAAATTCCTTGGGGTATAACCATTCGTCGCCATAAGCACTTCTTGTGCTTTGATTGTACCTCTTGGGGTTTTAATCAAATGCCTACTTGATTCAAAATGTAACTCTTCGACAGGGGTATCCCCCTGAATGGTAACCCCATGCCTCAAGGCACTGTTTTTGATGCCATAAACCCACTTGGCCGGGTTGATTCCCCCGTGAAGATGGTAGGATATTCCACCATGGTAAGCATTGCTAGCAACTTCATCCTTCTGGTCATTTGAGGAAACCAATTCGGCCTCAACAGGTATCAATCTCTTTAGCTGGTCCAACTTACGTGCATTTAGTTCATAGTCGGATTTTTGCCAGAAGGCCTGAAACCTTCCTGTCTCCTGGAAATCACAATCTATTTCTTCAGTTGTCATGAGATTCTTGGCAAATACTGTTGATTCTATGTGCATTTCCTGGAGTAATCGAGTGGAGAGCTCTTTTCCGTATTTTTCGATCAAGAGGTCAACTGAAACTCTATGTCCTCCTCCAATCATCCCTCCGTTTCTCGAACTTGCCCCTAGGCAGGGTGTCGTTTTATCCAGAACCAAAACTCTTTTATTTGCTTTGGCAAGAAACAGAGATGCTGTTAATCCAGTTAAACCTGCTCCAACTACGACAACATCTACTTCTTCTGGGAGGACAGTTTCTTCAACTGATGGTGGCTTCCCGGCACTTTCCCACCAATATGGTTCCTTAATCAGTTTAGCCATTCGTTTTTCCCATTATGTTTCTGATTCTGGCTTTAACAGAAGGGGCTTCATTTGGGTATACCTGATTGAGAAGATTAATGACCTCAGATTTGTATCCTGGATGACATGCTTGAAGATGGTATAGCCCGTTATAAGCCCAAGCTCTGATAAATTTATTTTTATCCTCAACTAATTTAAGCAGGATTGTTTTAATATCAGGAGCCCTTGATTTAGGGATTGCGAGATAGGGGAGAATTTGCAGAAGATGTAATTTTGCCTCCCAGTTGGTCACAGTTGGAAGCAGGTCGAGTATTCTTGCCTGTAAATTGGGAGGAGGGTTGTTTCCTTTTTCCATAAACCGCTTGAGTAACCAGGTATTGGCTTTTTCAAACTCAACCTCGGAAACCAACTCAAGCAAATTATCAAGAAAGTTATCCTCCTTATGATGTAGTCGATAGTACCTTTCAAGGTCATCAAGATTTATCGGAAAATTGGTGTTCAAAGATTTATGAGAGTTATTGGCTTTCGACAAATGATTTGAAATCGTTCATGTATTTTCTAGTTTGCTTTTTAAATGCTCCGGGCATTAAATGGGACATTAATTTCATGACCCATCCCTTGCAGTGAAAGTAGGATTGAGCAACCAGTTTTGTCTTGGCGGGAGAGAGTTCATGAAACCAGAGATCAATTATATTGATATTGCCTGATGCATCATACTTTATCTGGTAATGATCAGGGCAATCATTAACCATCAGGGTTTCGGTCATTTCCATAGTCTTTTTACCCATGGATACTACTATTCTGTAAGTACTGCCTTCTTCACCCAAGGTTCCCCCCAATAATTCAGAGCTTTTCAATTGAGGTTGCCATTGCACAAAATTTTCTCGATCTTGAATTAACCTTGCGACCTCTTCCCGGGGTTTGTTAATTTCAATTTCCAGCGTATATTTCATGATGAAGTGATCGCTTTCTATTTCACAGCACCCAGCGTTAAACCGGCAATAAAATGTTTTTGCATAAGAAAGAACATGGCTACAGGTGGTATGGCCGCCACGATTGAACCTGCTGATACAAGGTGCCAGGCAGCAATCCACTGACCATTGAGCGAGTAAAGACCGGCAGTAATAGGTTGTGAATCCACTCCCTGCGTCAGGACAGTAGCCCAGAAATAATCATTCCAGATAAAAGTGAAGATCAAGACACTTAATGCAGCTATAGCAGGTTTCATCAGGGGTAAAACGACAAACCAGAAAATTCGGATTTCAGATACTCCCTCAACCCGGGCTGCTTCAATGAGTTCCCTGGGAAGGGCCTTGATGAAATTCCTCATAAAAAGTGTACAGAAACCTGTCTGGAAAGCTATGTGAAACATAGCTAATCCTGTAGCAGTATTATAAATCCCTAATTGTAACGTGAGATCACGTACTGGAACCATCAGGATTTGAAAAGGTACGAAGTTTCCAGCTATGAACATAAAAAATATCAGCAAATTGGACCGAAACTGATAGACAGCCAAGGCAAATCCAGTCATACATGAAAGGGCGACTGCTCCAATAACAGTCGGTATTGCTACCCTGAAACTGTTGAACAGGTATTTCCCAAGAGGTGTATTTTCGAATATCGAGGTGTAGTTGGCTACGAAGTTGATAGAGGTTGGCCATCCCCAGTAATTGCCAGCAGTTATATCTCCTGCTGAGCGGATGGAGGTCAGAAATACAGCTATGAGAGGCAACAGCCAAAGTATGAGCGCAATCGGTAGAGCTACCTTGTATATCCACTGCAAGGGCAGTGCTCTTCTTTCAATGGGGGCAGGAAACATCCTAGTACCCCTTCTCGTCTTGATACATCCTGTAGAGGAAGTAGCTTATGTACACGATCATGATCAAGAACAGAACAACAGCTATCGCTGCACCATAACCCATGCGAAAGCCATACTCCGAAAAGGCTTTCTCATACATGTAATAGCCTAATACCCTGCTTGAACCCCAGGGTCCACCTTTGGTCATAATAGAGACCAGGTCAAAAGACCGTAGGGCGCCGATAACGGTTACAACAATAGATATGAACGTTGCTGGTTTTAATTGTGGCAACACAACATACCATAGCATTTTCCATCCCTTGGCATTGTCAAGGCGACCTGCTTCTATCTGTTCGGGGTTCACCGCGTTTAATCCCGTTAGATACAAAATCATGCAGTAAGCTGTTTGGGGCCAGAGACCAGCAACAATAATCCCGTAGGTTACATACCTTTCATCGGCCAGTACTGGAATCGAATCAAAGCCCAACCCGTTTAGTAGAATATTCATCAGGCCGTTGGTTGGATCATAAAACCAACTGAATACCAAACCGACAACGACCTGGCTAATAACAAAAGGAAAAAAGAAAAGTGACTTATAGAGCCTGATACCCCATACATTCTGGTTCAGAAACAAGGCAATGAATAACCCTGCAGGTATGGCAAGCAAGTACAGAACCAGCCATATCACATTGTTCTTAAGTGACGTATAGAAGGCTTCGTCGTCAGCAAGTTCGACATAATTTTGCAAACCAATATATGTTCTTTCCCCGAGACCATCCCACTCGTAGAACGAAATATTGATTGACTGAAAGATTGGCAGGATCACATAAATCAGAAAAACAAATACCCCTGGGGCAAGAAACAACCAGGGAGCCAATGTTCTTTGGGAAAGGCTAAACAGCCGCATTTATGAATCCTTAAGATCGAGGAAAGAACACTACAGCCGAAGCTGTAGTGTTCGGTTTTTAATTATTGGTAAACCCTTTGTCGGACTTTCTCCAATCGCTCCAAGATGGCGTCGAGCCTGTCAGGCTTGACCATGAACTCCTGGAATCCTTGCATACCAGCTTCAGCCATTTCAGCTGGTGCATCACGGTCAAAGAACTGGGCTATCCCACCATCCGCAGCGGAAAGCATTGAGAAGCCTGCTTCCAGAAACTTGTCATCAGCGACTTCCGAACCGGAATTGATTGGGAGCTGTCCCAAAGTTGCATTGATCTGAGTTTGAACATCAGCCCGTGCTATGTAGGCAAGGAATTTGCGAGCATTTTCCTTATTTTGGGCATTAGCAGGAATATGGACTGTATCCGTGGGAGCTTCCTCAGCTACCGGAATACCAGCAGTTATCATTGGAAACTGGAAAAATCCAAGCTGATCATCTGACAAGCCTGCCTCACGTAGAGGTGCAACTGAGAAATTGCCCATGACGTACATTGCAGCTTCACCGTTGACCATAGGTGCCAAAGCTTCTTGCCACGTGTAGGCGGCATGGTTTTCCAAGAAGAAACCAGCTTCCACAATTTCTTGCCAGTTTTCCATAGTGGCACGTACACGATCATCTGTCCAAGGGATTTGACCTTGGGTCAGAGCCATATGGAAATCATATCCATTGGTTCTGAGATTGATGTAGTCAAAGACACCAGCTGCGGTCCAGAGATACTTGGTTCCTATCGTGATTGGAGTAACTCCATTCTCAATCAGGGTAGCTCCGGCTTGCTTGAATTCATCCCAATTGGTTGGGACAGCGATACCCAAGTCTTCGAAAATGTCCTTACGATAGTATACACCCCATTGATAGTAGGTATAGGGAACACCCCAGATCTGTCCATCAATGGTCATAGATGGTAGAGCTGATTTTAATGACTCATTGAGCCCCTCAGCTTCCCAAACATCATCGACAGGTTCAAAAAGTCCGGCATTGACATATGGCAACATACGGTTTCCAGCATACCAGTTGGCGACATCAGGTGCGTCTGCTGTCAGAAAGTTTCTGATGGATGTTTTGTATCCTTCGTGGTCAAAAAGGTTCCAAGTAACTTCAATGTCAGGATTTTCTACCTTGAAGCCTTCAATCAGATCCTCAAAAGCCTTTTTCGGTGCTGGGTCTGAAGTATCCGTATTGATAACCAATTCACTTGCAGAAACCGATCCCCCAAAGACAATCAAGGCCATGGTGCCGAAAAGCTGTTTTAAGTTCATTTTCATTTCTCCTCCTCAGTATTTTCTTTAAAAAATAAACATTACCACAAAGTAGTAATAAAGAATGAAAATACAAATGATCGGGTTTCGCATTCGTTGGTCCTTAAGGTTCATCCTCTACACTAAAATTTGTATTTTGCAAAAAATCAACAAACAAAGAAAAAATAAGACTTGACAGGATGTCTATACTTATGTATATGTCCTAAGGACATATACATAAGTATTATTAATCAAATTAAATATATATTATATAATCCTAAGTATTATATAATATATAGTAACATAGGAAAATATAAGAATTAATTATGTTGTTTAGGAGTAAATTTCGTAGTTTATGGGGCGTACCAGCTCAAGTGGCAGAACATCTTGAAGAAAAACAGATACCTGTTCTAACTGCGTGGGATTTATTTAGGTTAATAAAAACGTTTTACCTTGTGAGGGAGGCGAATGTACCTCCACCGAGAAACATTCACAAAATTTATGCTACTTTAGAAAAGAACAATATTGTTACATTTGACAGAGATTATAAATCTCATTTCAGAGTATTGATTGTTTCAGACCAACCGGCAGAGGATATCGTATGTTTGATTGATCAGTTTTGTCACATTTCTCACCTGTCTGCCATGCAAAAATGGAGACTTACGGACCGTCAACCCCTTGAACTTATCATTACCCGCCCTGACAATAAAACAGTCAGTAATAAAATTAGAAATATTATGGAAAGAGAGATCAAGGATATTCCCTGGGATTTTCGACCATCTAATCCCCAAATAGGTCCATTTAAACTTGGTAATATTTCTCATCCAAAATACGTACGTCGACGATTGATAAAAATTCGAAAAAGTCGGAATTCTGGTGTTTCAATAAAGGGACGTAACGGTTTTGTTAGAGTATCTACGATCGGCCAAACCTTTCTCGACATGTTGATGAATCCTGATCTTTGTGGAGGGATGGCACATGTTCTTGAGATTTGGGACGAACATGCCATCAAGTATTTGGATAGCATAATACAGTCCATTGAGACTGCGAGCTCAATTGTCAAATGCCGTGCAGGATACATAATTCAAGAGAGGCTTGATGTAGATGATGTGAGGGTTAATACATGGCGAGCATGTGCCCAAAGAGGAGGAAGTAGAGTTTTAGATCCACAAAAACCTTACATACCTGAGTGGTCAGAAGATTGGAAGATTTCACTGAATGCTTAATTCACCCATATTTATTGATATTTCTGCTTGGGTAGAAAGCAATAGTCACAATTCCGAGCTTTACTCTCATAGCCAAGCAACTCATATTTTTCTTGCGGCGATTGCGGCCATCCATCCACAATATACAATGTACCTCAAGGGTGGGCTTTTGATGGGATTAGTTTACAACAGCCCACGGAGGACTATGGATATAGACCTAACAGCTGGATTCGAACCTAGTAAAGGAATAGACTCAAAGATAAAGGATAAATTAAACAATATTTTTCCTGGAGTGGTTGCTAACCTAGGTTATATAGGTTGTAGATTTGTGATCGAAGAAATAAATATAAACCCCAAGAAAATAGAGGGTAGGATTCTCGACAACCCACTTGAAGAAGCCAGTTGGCCATCACTGAAATTTGTGAATAAATTTACCACTAAACGGAATGGGCCACAGGTCAAGATTGAAATAGATCTTTCATTCAATGAAAAGGAACCACGGTATATAGACATAATCAATATCGGTGATAATATTGAGATTCCCTCATATAGTTTAATTGATTTAATTTCTGAGAAATACCGCGCAATTCTTCAACGAACTATTCGAAGAAGAAGACGCCATCAAGATGTTTTTGATCTTAATTTTTTATTGGAAAGATATGATTTTGACAACAATCAAAAGGGAGAGATTCTAAATACGTTTGTCAGTAAATGTGAAACGCGTAATATTGTTCCCAACAAAGACTCGCTTGAAGACACGGATATTATAGAGCGAGCAGGTTTTGAGTGGGATAATATAGAGTTAGAAATTGGGAATTTACCTGAATTCAACCATTGCTATAAAAGGGTTAATCGTTTCTACAAGAGTTTGCCTTGGAAAGAATAAATAAGGAAACGCCTTTAGAAATGATTAAAATGGCAGTAAAAATTGGGTAGGCCACTTATGAGTGAAAAAAACTGAAGAGGGTTCATTAGTTCCAATCAATTGTGAGAGGTTCAAAAGTGGAAATGGAAGGCATGGGAATTATGGCTAATAAATTACGAAAAATGATACATGGAGTGTTCCTTTTGCCTCAGTCGTATAATTGTGTTTTGGGCACGCTCTATCTCATCAAGCATAAAATTCCATGATCCAGCTCCAAATATGGTAAATAATCAAACCGCTGCCATTTTTTCATCAAAATGCAGCAAGTCATTAGTCTCAACTAAACCTCCATCACATGATATTCCTAATTGATCAGCCATTTGGAAAAAAGTGATGCACCATATAAAAATCACACCCGCGTCAGAAGTTAGATTTTGAAATGAATTTTTATGAAGATGTTTGGGTTTGAGGGCAGTAGTATTTTTTGTAGAAAATTGATAGATGAATGTCGGAATACATAATTTAACAAAAGCAGATTCTACGGTAGATCATTAGGAAAGTTTCTATGTCAGGAGTAAGTTTAAAGTCAGTTTATAAAAACTATGGTGATGTTGAAGTTATCCATGGGATAGACCTGGAAATCAGCGAAGGTGAATTCTGTGTGTTTGTTGGACCGTCTGGATGTGGCAAATCAACCTTGCTGAGGATGATCGCAGGATTGGAAGAAACAACAAGAGGTAATATCCATATTGGGTCGAGAGACGTAACCAACACTGATCCAGCAGACCGGGGTATTGCAATGGTTTTTCAGACCTATGCACTTTACCCTCACATGACTGTTGAACAAAACCTGGGTTTTGGTCTCAAAATGAACAAGGTTCCAAAGGCTGAGATTGATGAAAAGGTCAAGAATGCTGCCGAAATTCTGAAACTTACTGATTATCTGGATAGAAAACCAAAAGCCCTTTCAGGAGGGCAGAGGCAAAGAGTGGCTATTGGCAGGGCGATAGTACGAGGCCCTGAGGTTTTTCTCTTTGATGAGCCATTGTCAAATCTTGATGCTGAACTAAGAGTCGAGATGCGTGTGGAAATTGCCCGGCTACACAATGAAATGGATGTAACCATGATCTACGTTACCCATGATCAGGTAGAAGCAATGACATTGGCTGATAAAATTGTCGTTCTGAGAGACGGAATCATAGAACAGGTCGGGACACCGATGGAATTGTACAATAACCCTTCAAACAAATTCGTTGCCGGATTTATTGGTTCTCCAGGCATGAACTTCCTGGAAGGTACAATTAAAGAGGGGGGTATCCAGATAGATGCGCTTGGAAGCCAGATTTATAACACAAAAGCAACTCTTCCAGAGGGCGGTACACCAGTATGGGTTGGATTACGCCCCCAAGATCTTTCTATAGAACCGGGTGAATCCAATATCGTTACGGAATTATCTGAAAAATTGGGTGGGGTTACCTATGATTATCTCCTACCTCCAACAAAGGAAAAAATTGTAGTTGAAACAAAGGGAGAAGGGACCATGGCCCCCCAAACTCCCGTAAATATTGTCTTTGATGAACAAGCACTTTATCTGTTTGACCGAACAACTGAGGCCAGGGTTCGATAGATCTTTCCTGGCTTGTTCGCTGTTAATTTGACCTACTTTCCCAGCCGCTTCCGCAATTAAATGTAAGTTGTACAAATGATTCTTAGTGTTAGGACAAAACTAAGGCAGTTCAGGAGAAATTCATGAAGAAAAAACTTCGAAGCCAAGAATGGTATGGTAAGCAGGACAAGGATGGGTTTGTTCATCGGAGTTGGATGAAAAATCAGGGTTTCCCGGCTCATGTCTTTGATGGAAGACCAATAATTGGAATTTGCAACACATGGTCTGAGCTCACCCCCTGTAATTCGGGATTAAGAATACTGGCTGAGGCAGTAAAAAGGGGTGTGTGGGAATCTGGTGGATTTCCAGTCGAGTTTCCAGTGACCTCTCTTGGCGAAACCCAGATCCGACCAACAGCAATGCTTTTTAGAAATCTCCTGTCAATGGATGTTGAGGAATGTATCCGTGGTTATGGAATGGATGGTGTCGTTTTACTTGGGGGCTGTGATAAAACAACTCCTGGCCAGGTGATGGGTGCTGCCTCAGTCGATTTGCCAACAATAGTCGTTTCTGCAGGTCCGATGTTAAATGGGAAATTCCGAGGAAAGGATATTGGGTCCGGAACTCATGTTTGGAAGTTTTCAGAGGATGTCAGAGCAGGCAAAATGTCCCTTAATGATTTTTTTGCTGCTGAAGCAGGAAACAGCCGTTCAGCTGGTGTCTGTATGACAATGGGCACAGCTTCAACCATGGCAAGCTTAATGGAGGCCCTGGGTCTTAGTTTGCCAACCAATGCAGCTTTGCCGGCAGTAGATGCCAGAAGGACTGCTCTGGCCCATATTTCAGGAAAAACAATTGTAGATATGGTCAAGGAGGATTTGAAACTTTCAAAAATACTTACCAGAGAGAGTTTTGAAAATGCCATTATTACAAATGCTGCCATAGGCGGTTCCACCAATGCTGTCGTACATTTGCTGGCTATAGCTGGCCGAATGGGAATTGAGCTTGCACTTGAAGATTTTGAGCTGGGATCAGAAATACCTCTCCTGGTCAATTGTATGCCATCTGGAAAGTACCTGATGGAAGACTTTTGCTATGCCGGGGGGCTGCCCGCTGTTTTAGCTGAGATACAGTCCCATTTACGTCCTGCCCATACTGTTCTCAATAAAGATATTAAGCATTATTATGAAGGTGCTGAATGCTATAATCGGGATGTCATTTTTCCCTACGAAAAACCTCTCAAGCAAAGTGCCGGCATAAAGGTTCTGAGGGGTACTCTTGCTCCAGATGGAGCTATAATCAAGCCATCAGCAGCAACACCTGAATTATTGGTGCATGAAGCTCCAGCGTTTGTCTTTGAAAACATAGAACATCTTAAGGAGTTAATTGATGATCCAACCTTACCTGTAGATGAAAATACCATTCTTGTTCTAAAGGGATGTGGTCCCAAGGGTTATCCGGGTATGCCTGAGGTAGGTAATATGCCTATCCCCAAAGCGTTGGCTGAAAAGGGTATAAGAGATATGGTCAGGATTTCTGATGCCAGAATGTCAGGTACAGCATTCGGCACCGTGGTCTTGCATACCGCACCTGAATCCCAGGTTGGTGGTCCACTTTCACTGGTTCAAACAGGCGACCGAATTCGAATGGATGTTGAGAAAGGAATCCTCGACTTGCTTGTTTCAGAAGAAGAGTTAAATCGGAGAAGAAAGGGTTGGAAACCTGAAGAATCCCGCTATCATCGTGGGTACGCCAAACTTTATGTCGATCATGTCTTGCAGGCTAATCAGGGGGCAGATATGGACTTCCTACTGGGTAAGGATACAAGACCGGTTTTGAGAGAAAGTCATTAGGAAAAACATGAATGAAGAATCTGAATCACCTACCCCTGTCAATACAGATTTAAATATACCCCATTATTCCGATTGAATAATGGTATATTGCAAAGCAAAAAAATGGTTACTTTACTTATCTGGAACGGTTAGTACTCACCATCACCTCCTTTCCTTTTTTCTCTAACGCCCTTTTTGACCTGGTAGCGGTGGAGGGAGCGGTAGCTTTTGAGACCTGATTGATCGGGATCAATTCCATATGATCCCACAACCGAAGCTGTTGCCGTTTCTACTATGTCTGCCTATTTGGCTACCATTGCATCAGGGTATTGTGTTTAATAGGTTGCAGTGATTGGTCAGGAGCGAGATCAGGAGGCCATACGCCCAACTCTAGGGATACAAAGGAAATTTTCATGTTGGATATTTCCCTTTTTGTACCTCCTACTCAAAACCCATACAAGAGATGAAGAAAAAATCGAGATGAATTTGTGAGTTGGGGAAATTATGATGCTGAAAGCTTTTTCTTTAACGATGAAGAAATTCAGGAATATATCAAGGGAGATAAACCAAGGTCATGTACAGGGATAAGAAGATAGTAGACTAATTTTGACCTGATTGAAGTACGATAATATAGGATTCGGCCTTATTGAATTGCGTCATGTTTTTCAGATGGATCGGCGTTGTAATTTGAACTATTCCAAGGGAGTGATCCCATCTGCAAATGGTTCTGGTCATCTCCTGGTCCGGTTTCCGAATGGGGATCAGGTTCTGAAGGTGTCATGGTTACCTTTACCGAAATCGACATGTTACCTCCGCCATAAATTACACCTCTAGTTGGGGCGACATCAGAATAATCCCGTCCTTGTGCAACCCTTACAAATCGATGATCAACGACAGAATTGTTAGTGGGATCCAGCCCGATCCAGCCCGGTCCGGGTAACCAGAATTCGGGCCAAGCATGGCTTGCCACTTCCCGACTGTGTTTCTGGGAAGTTGATTCGATATACAAATAACCAGATACATAACGGCAGGGTATCCCCCAGTTACGGCCCAGAGCCATCATAGCATGGGTGTAATCCTGACAAACACCTTTGCCATGTTCCAGAAAATCCTCAAGTGGTGATTCTACTGTTGTGCTACCTGGTTCATATTCCAGACGTTTGTGTAATTCAGAACAGAGTGTCCTTAACGTATTTAAAGGATCCGACTCCATCTTGAAGCCATGCTTCTTAATGAATTTCTCCAAAGGATCACCTGGATAGACGAGCTGGCTTGGGGCTAGATAATGCCAGAGTTTCGTACTTTTCGACTGATTTCGGAGTTCATCCCATGATAATGAGGTTAATCTGTCTAGATCAAGACCCTCGGCTGTATTGACCAGAGAGATGGACCTTACATGTGTCTTTCTGGTTTCACCATGAATACTGATCGTGTGACACATATTTCCAAAGCTATCTAAACAAGCAACCGGATTGGCTACAGGTTCTGTAGTGAGTGAAAATGACCGGAGGTACTGGCCTCGGTCTTTACGTGGCTGCAAACGAACAAGCATGATTTTGTTGCTCACTGGTTCATCATATTCAAAAAATGAATCATGCTGGATGGAATAACGTTTTGGGGTAACTTTTTTCATAATGTTGGTGTGTTCTGGATTGGGTAGTTAAAATAGGCCTTGTGGATCAGGTTGTCGATTTCAAGCACTCCAGAATTGATTTGCTCAAGTATTTTCAACATTGAGGCGTCATCTTTGTCACGGACAGGCCAAACGTAATCAATAAGGGCACGGGTCTTGCCGATGTGCCACTCCGCCTCGCTTTTTTGCCCGGTATCTGTACTGCCCGAAATAATCTCAAGAGTTTTCTGAATTTGACTTAAACCATGACTGATTGAATTGGCCAACCCGGTATCACCGACAAGAAAATCTATCACCCTATCGGGAAGATAATCAACGGAATGGAGACGACGAAATGTGCCACGTGCAACGCAAATTTCCAGCAAACCACCCCAATGTAAATCCCAATGGTAGTCATCGGTAGGGAATAGTCGTACATGTGCATCTAGTAAGGCACAGGTTAGTTGAATACGTTCTACTTGTTGGCCAAGTCGAAAGAAATGCCATCCGTGATCCCTATACATCGTAGCATCGGCAATACCACAGAAAGTCCTTACAGCTACAGAAGATCTAATAAAATAATCTCGTGGGTGATCACCCCATATATCCTGAAGCCTTGTCTTGTTCATTTCAAGGAAGGAGACGTTTAGTGTTGACCAGATTTCATGACTGAGAATATTGCGAATCTGGCGAGCATTTTCACGTGCCTTGCCGAACAGACCCACAATTGCATCCGGATTTTCAGGTTCAAAGGTAAGGTCATCCACAAGGGTGTAGGCATCAAGAAGCATTACGAAGTCATCATCCTGAATTGGCATCAGGTTTGCACCTGCTGGTTTACGACCGAGTGAGTTATAAATTCGCCGCCAACCATGCTCTATGTCACCTGTGGGCCGATCATGAATCAAATCGAATTGTGTAACCAGCAATCGACTGATATGACCTGCCCGTTCAAGATACCGGCTCATCCAATAGAGATTTTGTGCGTCAGTTGATAGCAAGATTAACTCTCCAGGACCCAAACATCCTTACCTCCACCACCTTGACTTGTATTGACAACCAACGAACCGGGTCGGAGGGCAACCCGACCGAATGCACCAGGAACAATTCTTGTTTCCTTCCCTTGTAGTATGAACGGTCGTAAATCCACATGGCAGGGTATCGTTCCGTTCTCACCAAGACTGGGTGAACGGGAAATATCAAGCGTGGGTTGGGAAATGAAATTACTAGGGTTGGTCAGGATTTCCTGAACATACTCACGACGTTCCTTTTCGCTTGCATGGGGGCCAACCAACATACCATAACCACCAGATTCTCCAACCTGCTTTACAACCAGCCTATCCAGGTTATCCAAAGTGTATTCTAACCCCTCGGGTTCTCTACAGAGATGGGTCTCGACGTTGGGAATGATGGGTTCCTCAGCAAGGTAGTAGCGGATCATGTCTGGTACGTAGTAGTAGACAGCCTTATCGTCTGCAACACCAGTACCTGGAGCATTGGCAATAGCGACGTTGCCAAGCCTGAAGGCATGAAACAACCCAGGAACTCCCAATTGTGAATCTGCACGAAATACTAGCGGGTCTATAAAATTATCATCCAAGCGTCGATAGATTACGTCAACCCGCCTGAGGCCTTGTGTTGTACGCATATATACAAAGCCGTTATTGACCAGCAAATCATTTCCCTGAACCAATTCTATTCCCATATCACGGGCCAGAAACATATGCTCGTAATATGCTGAATTGTACACTCCCGGTGTCAACAGAACAATACAGGGATCTGCGACCCCCTTTGGAGCAATTTCGGCAAGGGACTGGTAAAGCAAATTGGTATAATGCCCGATAGAAAGAACTGAACAACTTCGGTACAATGTACGTAAACTTGACCTCACAGCCTGGCGATTTGCTAGCATATATGAAACCCCGGATGGTGACCGAAGGTTGTCCTCAAGAACCTTATAGCCTTCATTGTCACGAACCAGGTCTGACCCACAAATTGAAACATGAACGTCATGGGGGAGTGTGACTCCAGCCATTTCAATTCTGTAATGTGGGCAACCGTAAACAAGGTCTACCGGAATGACCCCATCGGAAAGTATCTTGGCATCGGTATATATATCTACCAAAAAACTGTTAAGTGCCTTCAGTCTCTGGGTAAGACCCTTTTCTAGAAAATCCCATTCAACTCTGTCAATCAGGCGTGGTAAAAAATCAATTGGAATTATTCTTTCCTGTGCACCTTCCTCACCGTAGACAGAAAAAGTAATCCCGTCGCGCAAGAATGACCGTTCAGCCTGTTCCTGCATTTCAATGATTTGCTCAATCGACATGGAATTCAGGACTTCCCAAAGAATGCGGCAATGTTCTCGAGGTTTTCCCTTTGCATCAAACATTTCGTCATAAAAACGGGGATTAATTTCGTAGTTTGAAAACAAACCTGAAGTGCCATCATCATTAACTTCGGAATTTCCTGGGTTAAGATTTTGATGATTTTTAGACATGAGTTGTAACCATAGACATTTTTGTTACTGCTTTCAACAAACGACAGAGTAAGGGGGAGGGGTTCTAATGGGAATGTATATTTAAGATTTTAACTCGTTTTTGAGGCTTGTCAGGGAATTTCTCAGGGCTTCACATGTGGATTTTGGTGTTCTTACCATCGTATTATAATCAATATGAACCAACCCGAATCTTTTACCATACCCCAATGCCCACTCATAGTTGTCCAATAGAGACCAGATAAAATAACCCCTGACGTCTATTCCTTCTGATATCACTTCCTTCACTACCTTTATATGTTCTCTGAGGTATTTCTGCCTCGTGCTATCGTTTATTACTTCAGAATACTCGTTTGAATTATCAGCCATGCCATTCTCTGTTACATAAATGGGCAAGCCATTTGCATAGTCTTCGGCTACCCATCTCAGGAAATGACCTAGTCCCTCCGGATATATTTCCCACCCCATTCCAGTCCTGGGAAGGTTCCCATCCATTTCTTTCCAACCGGGAAAAGTATCTTGTCCTTTACCAATTAACTTTCGGGTGTAATAATTTATTCCGATCCAATCAACTGGCTCTCCGATTATGGTAAAATCTTCTTCCCAGTTTTGAGGCAGATGCTCTTGAAGGTAGTGCAGAGCCTCTGCTGGATATTTCTGTTTTTGTACGCCGCCAATGAACCATCTGTTATAAATGGCATCGTACAACTTGGCTTTAATTTTGGAAGCCTCGGAGTTGTCACCCGGTTGGGAATATTCGAAATTAACTACCAATCCGACATTATCAATACCTAGGGTTCTAAGTGCTTGGACAGCGGTTCCATGCGCTAGTAGAACATGGTGCATCGCTCTAGTCGTAGCCCTGATATCTCTTAATCCCGGTGCATGATCACCCGTGAAATGGCCCAACCAGGCAACACACCAGGGTTCATTAATGGGAGCAACAGAAATTACCCTGTCTCCGATTAATTTACCTACTGTCGTAGTGAACTGTCCAAACCATGATGCTATGTCCCGATTGGTCCAGCCACCCAAGTCGGAAAGGTAGGATGGCAATTCCCAGTGGTGCAGAGTGAGAAACGGCTTCAAACCGCAAGCCAACATTTCATCCACTAGACGATCATAGAAATCCAACCCTTGCTGATTCGGGATAGTCATATTCTCCGGGAAGATTCTGGCCCATGAGGTAGAAAACCGCCAAGCATCCAAACCCATAGATGATACAAGTTTGAAGTCGTCCTTATATCGGTGGAAGTGATCGCAGGCTATATCACCATTTTCCATGTTGTTTACATTTCCAGGTGTTGAAGCAAATGTATCCCAGTGCGTCTTTCCCGCTCCACCAAATTTATGACCTTCAATTTGGTAACTTGAGGAGGCTGTACCAAAGATAAAGTTTTTGGGGAAATCTGAACGATAGAAACCAAGAGTAGGATAAGGGTTCAGGTATTTTGGTGGAATTTTCCCTTTGTATCCTTTTGGAGGACCTGTTGTTTCGCCTATGATCAATTCTGATTCCCAGAGTTCGTTATAGGGATTGCTCATCTTACCCTGCACCAAGGAAATGAGCATTTCTGCACATCGTACTCCTGCCTTTCTGACTGAGGATGTCAGGGCTGTGAAGGCGGGGGTCTCCCCTTCATTACTTAAATATGAAAGCTTATCATCAAATATGATAATGGAGATATCTGTGCCTAATTTTAGACCTAGTTCAAGCAGAGCTCTTCTAACACCAATTGCAATTATCATGGAGGACACCACAAATGCTGTAGGAGGGTGAGGCAACCTCATGATTTCGTGGACCGATTCATAACCATATGGTTCAGTCATTTCATTGGATTTCAGATAACCAGTTTTGGGAAACAAACCATTCTTGGCAAGTGTATTTTCAAATCCAGCTCGCCTACGATATGCAAAATCCATTGTTTCAAGCCCGTTAATAAGAGCAATGTCGGTGTGTCCCAAATCGATAAGGTATTGGGTTGCCTTTTGAAAAGCTCTGGAATTATCAATATCCAGCCATGAGTATTCTTCATCAGCAGTAGAAACACGTCCGTGAACCAGGAAGGGAATACCAAGTTGCTGAAGAATGGAAATACGAAAATCCTTGAATCTTGGTGCCTGTACCAGAATTCCATCGACAATCCCCTGCTCTGACATGTCCTTGTAAGCTGAAGCTACATCCTCATCTTTGACAACAGAAAGATTCATATGGTATCCCGCTTTGGAATAAGCCTCACCAGCTCCTGCCAGAAAATCGGAAAAAATTGGATTCACCATTTCATGGTTTGCGGAAACAGGTATGACGTGGCCAATGGACCAGGTTTTTCCTGTGGCTAACCTGGTTGCAATCGGATTAGGTCGGTAATTTAATTTTTTTGCGGCTTCTATAACTTTTTGTCTTGTTCTTTCATTGACTTCTGGAAAGCCGTTTAGAGCCCTGCTCACAGTACTTTGAGAAATTCCGAGATGCTGTGCAAGTTGTTTTAAGGTCATTTCCCAATAATTTTTTTTTGAATTTTAAAAAATAAATGTTAATATGATTTTAAATTGCTTTGAAAAATATTCAAACGCTTTGACTAATTGTAAACGATAGGGAGGATATATGCGATTAATTAAAACATTTTTGGCCAGTATTATCTGCTCAGGACTGGCTGTAGTTGGTAGTTCTGCACAAGATTTGATGTTTCCCGTTGGGGAAGGGAATTTTAACTGGGATAGCTATCACGAGTTTGCAGAGCAGGATCTTTCTGGTGAAACTGTATCGGTTTTCGGTCCCTGGCTTAATCAAGATAAGGTATTTGTAGATAGTGTAATTGCCTATTTTGAAGCTGCTACAGGTGCTAATGTTGAATATTCTGGTTCTGATTCTTTTGAACAGCAAATTGTTATTGATACCGAAGCTGGATCACCGCCTAATATTGCTGTTTTCCCACAACCGGGTTTGGCAGCAGACTTGGCTTCTAAAGGCCTTCTTGCTCCATTGGATCCAGCTGTCGGAGATTGGGTTAAGGAAAATTACGCTGCTGGTCAGTCTTGGGTAGATCTCGGAACATATGCAGATGAGAATGGCAACGACCAACTCTATGGTTTCTTTTACAAGGTTGATGTGAAGTCCTTGGTTTGGTATGTGCCTGAGAATTTCGAGGATGCAGGTTACGAAGTTCCAACTACCATGGAAGAGCTCAAGGCCCTCGCTGACCAAATGGTAGCTGATGGTGAAACTCCCTGGTGTATTGGACTTGGTTCAGGTGGTGCTACCGGATGGCCGGCAACTGACTGGGTTGAAGATCTGATGCTGAGAACGCAGGCCCCAGAAGTTTATGATGCTTGGGTAGATAATTCCATGAAATTCAATGATCCTATTGTGGTCAGTACCATTGATGAGTTTGGTGCCTTTGCCCGTATTGAGGATTATGTTTCAGGTGGTGTAGGCGCCGTAGCTTCAACTGATTTCAGGGATAGTCCAAAGGGTATGTTTACTTCACCTCCACAATGTTACATGCATCGCCAGGCATCCTTTATCCCGGCTTTCTTTCCAGAGGGTACAGAAGTCGGAGTGGATGCTGATTTTTTCTACTTTCCAGCTTTTGAAAGTATGGATCTTGGAACACCGGTCTTGGGTGGCGGAACGCTTTTTGCCATTACAAGTGATTCTCCGGGAACTAGAGCCTTCATTGACTTCCTGAGCACACCCATAGCACATGAAATCTGGATGGCGCAGAGCGGATTTTTGACACCACACAAAGGTGTTAATCCCGATGTATACACCGACTCAACACTTCGTAATCTTAACGAAATTCTGCTCGGTGCAACTACCTTCAGGTTTGATGGTTCTGACCTAATGCCTGGTCCAATTGGTGCCGGTGTATTCTGGACAGGAATGGTCGATTATGTCGGTGGAAAATCAGCTCAAGAAGTCGCTGATGAAATCCAAGCCACCTGGGATGCTCTTTAATCCTTAGGGTATCTTTATTTTAGAATTTGGTTGAGGGCAAGGAATGGAACAGGTACTTTTCGCTTTAGGTACAATCCTGATTGGTGTTGCTGGGTGTATAGCTTACTTCTACTTTTCCAACCTTGCCCTCGACCTCATATTACCCAGCAAGGGTACAAACGCAGGAAGAAACATAAACCTAACGCTCACAATTAGACCCTGGTTGTTTATGGGCCCTGCCATTATTCTCTTAAGTATTTATCTGGTTTATCCAGTCATCAATTCAGTTTGGTTGGCCCTGCATAACTCCAATGCTCAGGAATTTGTTGGACTCGATAATTTTTTCTGGCTTGTCGGGGATTCCAAATTTCAGGAATCACTCCGTAACAATTTGCTTTGGTTGATCGTGGTACCTGCTGCATCAACCGGATTTGGATTGCTAGCCGCTGCCCTGACGGACCGAATTGCTTGGGGCAAGTTAGCCCAATCACTAATATTTATGCCCATGGCTATATCCTTCATCGGTGCGGCTGTTATCTGGAAGTTTATTTACGACTTTAGAGGTGAGGGTGTTCCTGAGATCGGCCTGCTTAATGCCTTGGTAGAAGTCATTGGGGTAGAACCAAGAGCCTGGATAACTTTAATCCCTGGCAATAATTTTCTACTGATGGTCGTTTTGATCTGGATCCAGACCGGGTTCGCCATGGTTATTCTTTCTGCGGCGCTTAAAGGGATTCCGGAGGAAACCATTGAAGCTGCTGTTATTGATGGAGCAACTCCCTTGCAAATCTTTTTCAGGATTATGGTGCCACAAATTATGGGTACAATTGCAGTGGTCTGGACAACAATTACCATCTTGGTTTTAAAGGTTTTCGATATTGTTCTGGCCATGACCAATGGCCAGTGGGGAACCCAAGTGCTGGCAAACCTTATGTTTGACTGGATGTTCAGGGGAAATGATTCCGGTAGAGCTTCTACCGTAGCGTTGGTGATTATGGTCCTCGTGATTCCCATCATGATATGGAATATCCGAAATGCCAAAAAGGAAATAAACTAGTGGAAAACATTGCTGGCCATAGCCCGGCCCTGAGATGGGTGGTAAATATTTCAGTGGCAGTGTTGGTTCTATTGTGGATCATTCCCACAACAGGCCTTCTGGTTTCATCATTCCGGGATCGTGATCAGATTTCCTACACCGGTTGGTGGAAAGCACCATTTCAACAGGAGCAGAACTTGATTTTTCGTTCACTTCCTCCGGACAGCCAGACAGAGATTAACGGGGAATTTGTTATAGAAGGAAATATTTTCGAAGAAGTGGAAGGTGAGGTCATTGCTTTTGGAACAAGTTCCAGGGACCCTGGAAAGTATCAGCCGAATGATATTGGGGAAATGTCTAAGAATCGCACGATGTTCGTCGATTCCGATGGGAATTATCGAATAATATCTCCAGAACCCCACTCTGGGAACAGGGGAGTAAGGATTTTTGCAACCACTTTGCAACCGCCCAAGATGACCTTGGAGAACTATGAAAAAGTAATTTTTTCCGAGGGGTTGGGGCAATCATTTTTAAATACCTTTTCAGTAACAATTCCAGCTACAATTATACCGATTCTTATTGCTGCATTTGCAGCATACGCTTTGGCCTGGATGGAATTTCCAGGCAAGTATATCCTCATAGCCTGTGTTGTTGGTTTACTGGTGGTTCCATTGCAATTGACATTTATTCCCTTACTACGGCTTCATAATTCACTGGGAATAGGAAAGGAATACATAGGCATATGGTTGGCACATACCGGTTTTGGGTTACCTTTGGCGATATTCCTATTGCGAAATTATATAGCGGGTTTACCAAAGGAAATCATTGAATCAGCCCGGGTGGACGGAGCAACAGATTTTGATATTTTCCGAAAAATTATCTTGCAACTTTCTTTCCCTGCCTTGGCAAGTTTTGCTATTTTTCAATTTCTTTGGGTTTGGAATGATCTGTTGGTTGCCACAGTCTTTCTCGGCAATAACGAAGATCAATTGGTTATGACCGGGCGACTTAGAGAACTCCTCGGATCAAGAGGGGGAGATTGGGAAATTTTGGCAACTTCAGCTTTTGTTTCCATTGCCGTCCCGATTTTGGTTTTCTTTCTATTACAAAAATACCTGGTCCGAGGTTTGTTGGCAGGTTCTGTTAAGGGAGGTTAGTTCTTTTGGACATCGAGACAGAAAGTGAGCTTAGAGAAGAAATTGTAGAATCATCTGAGGAATGGTGGAAGGGAGCTGTTTACTATCAAGTTTATCCACGTTCATTTTATGATTCCAACAATGATGGTACTGGCGATCTGCAGGGTATAATTCAAAAACTACCCTACGTATCAAGTTTGGGGGTTGATGCGATCTGGATCTCGCCCTTCTTCAAATCACCTATGAAGGATGGTGGCTATGATGTTTCCGACTACCGGGCAGTAGCTGCTGAATTTGGAACTTTGGCTGATTTTGAAGAATTGTTGAATAAAGCTCATGAAATTGGACTCAAGGTTTTGATTGATTTGGTAATTAGTCATACTTCAGACAAGCATCCCTGGTTCCAGGAAAGCAGGGTATCACGGAATAATTCCAAAAGTAACTGGTATGTATGGGCCAACCCAAAACCGGATGGAACAGTTCCGAACAATTGGCTTTCCATTTTTGGTGGCACGGCTTGGCAATGGTGTGGGGAAAGAAGCCAGTATTATCTGCACAATTTTCTGGCCTCACAACCAGATCTAAACTTTCATAACAAGGAAGTTCAAAAGGAATTACTGGATCTGGTAGATTTCTGGCTGGCAAAGGGAGTTGACGGTTTTCGTCTGGACACGGTTAATTTCTATTTCTGTGACCAAAGGCTTCGTTACAATCCTCCATTGGAGGAAAAACTACGGAACAGTTCCACAGCCCCGATGGTAAATCCCTATAATCATCAGTTCCATGTCTATGACAAAAACAGACCGGAAAATTTGAAGTTTCTTGAGCGATTCAGAAAAAGGATGAACAACTATTCCGAAAGAACTTCTTTGGGGGAAGTTGGTGAATCCCAAAGGGGACAGGAGATTGTAGGTCAATATACAAAAGGGAATAAACGCCTTCACTCATGCTACTCATTTGAGTTTCTTTCCGGGTCCGAAATAACTCCCGAAATAATTGGGAATATTCTCCTCAAATTTGAAAAAGACAATCCTGAAAGTTGGTCAACCTGGGCCATTTCAAATCACGATGTGGAACGTGTTGCTTCAAGATGGTCCCTGGGTATTGAGGAGCTCAAGCTGATATCGACTCTGATAATGTGTCTTCGTGGGTCGGTTTGTATTTATCAGGGTGAAGAATTGGGTTTGTCTGAAGCCGCAATTGATCATCACCGGATACGAGATCCTTATGGAAAAGAATTTTGGCCTGAATTCAAGGGAAGAGATGGTTGTAGAACCCCAATGGTTTGGGAAGAAAGTGCTCCATTTGGAGGATTTTCGAATTCTGTTCCCTGGCTACCGATTCCCGAGGAACATCTCAAGAATAGCGTAAATATACAAGAAAAGGACGAAAATTCATTATTAAATCATTACAGAAAGATTAATCTGCTCAGAAAGAAGTTCCCAGCTTTGAGGCATGGCTCAATCAAGGATATTTCATTTACGGATGAGATAATTCATTTCAAAAGAATTTTTGATGGTGAGAATATTCACTGTATTTTCAATTTCAGTAAATCGTCTCAAGAGTTAAGTTTGTCTGGTGGAGTTGGTACGATTGTAATGGGAGAACCTAAAGCGGGTGAAAATGAAACGGGTATTGTCCTTGAAGGCTCAAGTTTCGCAATTGTATTGGTGTAAAGGAAAATAAATTGGCTGAATTATTAATTGAAGATGTAGGAAAGAGTTATGGAGATGTTGAAGTTCTTCATGACATCAATCTTGAAGTAGAAAAAGGGGAATTCATAGTATTTGTCGGACCATCCGGTTGTGGTAAATCGACATTATTGAGGATGATTGCAGGGCTTGAAAAGATAACCACTGGCAACCTGTTCATAGAAGGTGAGCTGATGAATGACGTTCCTCCTGCCCAGAGGAGGATTGCCATGGTTTTTCAATCCTATGCCCTTTATCCCCACATGACTGTTCGCGAAAATATGGAGTTTTCTCTCAAATTGGCAAAACGACCAAAGGATGAAATCAAAGCCAGTGTCGAAAACGCAGCCAATATTTTACAACTTGAGGAATATCTGGACCGTCTACCAAAGGCCTTGTCAGGTGGTCAAAGGCAAAGAGTAGCTATTGGTCGTGCGATTGTACGAAATCCTAAGGTATTCCTTTTTGACGAACCCCTTTCAAACCTGGATGCAGCTTTGAGGGTTGCCACACGTATTGAAATTGCCAAACTCAAGCAGGATATGCCTGATACTACCATGATATATGTAACGCATGATCAGGTTGAGGCCATGACTTTGGCTTCCAGAATAGTTGTTCTCCACGGACGTACAATTGAGCAGGTGGGCCCTCCATTGGTACTTTATGAAAATCCCTGTAATGAGTTTGTAGCCCAGTTCATTGGTTCACCAGCCATGAATTTATTTCCTGGTGTGATAACAGAAACAGGTGAAGAAACCACGGTTAAATTACACTCTGGTGGAATCACCAAATCCAGTATTTCGACTACTGGTGAATTCATGAACCGGGAGGTGAATGTAGGAATTAGACCTGAAGATTTATCCACCACGAATGAGGATGGTGTCTTTACTGGTAGGGTTGATATCACCGAGGCTCTGGGTGAAATAACCTTACTTTATTTCGAAAAAACCGATGGTGAAAAAGAAGGGGTAATTGCTAAACTTAACGGCATTCATTCTGGATTAAGCGGAACAAATGTAAGCCTTTTGGCAGACCCTTCCAAGGTACTGTTATTCGCTGATGGCAAGTCACTAAATTATATCTAAAATACAACAGCATAGATTCAACATAAGGTTGTTTCTATAACTGTTGCCAAAGGGGCAAGATTTATACACCCCTGATGTATGATTCTGTAAGCAATTGGGCCTGAAGTATACAGTCTTTTGGGTGATTTGAACTTTCCCTAATTGCCTACGGTACCGTTTTAAGATTACAAATTTGAACACGCGGGAATATGAAGAAATTGTACTTTAGCTTTCCTGGAGACTACAGGAATATTCAGTGAATACCTGCATTGTAGATGGTACGAGAAACCTTCAGAATTCCGTACATGTTGAATCTATTTTGGAACGAGCCAAGGGGGAAGTTGAACTTGTTATCAAATTGAGAGATGGCCAAACCGTATTGAGGAAACTACGACAGTCAGGATTACTAAAATGCCTTTTTCCCCGTAGCAGGAATAGTTCATTGGAAGCAGTTCTGTTAAATTGTGCCGGAGGTGTAACCGGAGGTGATCATTTTTCGTTTTCTGCAAGAACTGAAACGAATACGACACTGACCCTTACCACTCAGGCTGCAGAACGAATATATCGTGCTTTACCAGGAGAAATAGGGCGAATCGAAACAAACTTGGAAGCAGGAGAAGGGGCACGTATTAATTGGTTGCCTCAGGAGACGATTCTCTTTGATGGATGTTCAGTGGATCGGTCTCTGAAAATCGATTTACATGAAAGAGCAGAATTGCTGATGGTTGAGCAACTGATATTCGGTCGGTTTGAAATGGGTGAGGTATTAAACTATGCCTCAGTTTTAGACTGTGTTGAAATCAGACGGTCTGGAATTCCAATTTATGTTGATCGGAGCAGATTATTATCAAATGTACAGGCCCAACTTGATCGTCCTGGTATTGCCGATGGAGCAGGTGCAATCGCCTCTTTGGTTTATGTTGCTCCTGATGTTGAACAACAAATAAACATATTACGCCAAATGCTACCGAATTATGCTGGAGCCAGCCTAATCCATGAAAATGTAATGGTTATACGACTCCTTGGTAAGGACAGCAAGGAAATGAGGTCAAATGTTGTTCCATTAATAAAACACCTGAATGATGGGATTATCCCCAAATGCTGGATGTTGTGACATGAAACTTACTCCACGTGAAAAAGAAAAACTTTACATTGCCATGGCAGCCGAAATTGCTCGCAAGAGATTGGCACGTGGTGTGAAACTGAATCATCCAGAAGCTATTGCCCTGATCACCGATGCTGTGGTGGAAGGGGCACGTGATGGCCGTTCAGTTGCTGATCTTATGGAGGCAGGGGCAGATGTGATAACTAGAAATCAGTGCATGAATGGGATAGCAGAGATGATCCAGGAAGTTCAGGTCGAAGCCACTTTTCCCGATGGAACGAAGTTGGTAACCGTTCACAATCCCATTCGCTAAGGAGGTTATTTGTCTTTTTTACAACCAAATTTATCAATGGATCATGCAGGTAAAAGAAAGGTGGGCCCATGATTCCCGGAGAAATGTTTATCGGTTCCGAAGAAATCACACTCAACGACGATAGGAAAGCAATCAAAGTGACGGTTGCCAATACTGGCGATCGACCAGTACAGGTGGGTTCACATTACCACTTCGGAGAGGTTAACTCAGCCTTGGAATTTGAACGAAAGTTAGCACGGGGAATGCGACTTGATATCGCAGCAGGTACAGCGGTACGCTTTGAACCTGGTCAACGCCGGGAAGTACAACTTATTCCTCTTGGTGGTAAAAGGAAAGTGTTTGGTTTCAACCAAAAGGTCATGGGAGATCTCTAATGCCAACGAAAATCTCGCGCCAAGACTATGTTGCCATGTTTGGCCCCACCATCGGAGACAAGGTAAGGCTTGCTGACACAGATTTAATTATTGAAGTCGAGAAGGATCACACGATTTATGGGGAAGAAGTCAAATTTGGTGGTGGTAAGGTCATTCGAGATGGTATGGGGCAATCCCAGATTACACGCACCGAAGGTACGGTGGATACGGTTATAACCAATGCTCTTATCGTTGACTATACTGGTATTTACAAGGCAGACGTAGGTTTAAGGGATGGTCGAATATCCAAAATTGGCAAGGCAGGAAATCCCGATACTCAACCGGGTGTGGATATCATAATAGGACCAGGTACAGAAGCTATTGCAGGTGAAGGCAAGATTCTGACAGCTGGCGGTTTTGACAGTCATATCCATTTCATTTGTCCGCAGCAAATTGAGGACGCGTTGCATTCAGGATTGACAACTATGCTTGGTGGGGGTACAGGACCAGCCCAGGGTACACTTGCCACTACTTGTACACCAGGAACCTGGCATATCGGGCGGATGCTACAAGCTGCGGATGCTTTCCCCATGAATCTCGCATTTGCCGGTAAAGGTAATGCCTCTCTACCTGACGCTCTGAAAGAACAGGTTAACGGGGGAGCTTGTGCTTTGAAATTACATGAGGATTGGGGGACTACACCGGGAACCATTGATTGTTGTTTAAACGTAGCTGATCAGATGGATGTGCAGGTGATGATCCATACCGATACACTCAATGAAAGTGGTTTCGTAGAGAATACTCTCAAAGCAATGAAGGGACGTACGATCCATGCTTTTCATACTGAAGGGGCAGGGGGTGGACATGCTCCAGATATAATAAAGATTTGTGGGGAGAATAACGTCTTGCCTTCATCAACCAATCCGACACGACCGTTCACCGTCAACACCGTGGAGGAACATCTTGATATGCTTCTGGTCTGTCATCACCTCGATAAATCCATACCGGAAGATGTAGCATTTGCAGAAAGTCGCATTAGACGTGAAACAATTGCAGCAGAGGACATACTTCATGATATGGGTGCGTTTTCGATCATCGCATCTGATAGTCAAGCCATGGGGCGAGTAGGGGAGGTCCTAATTCGGACCTGGCAAACAGCCGACAAGATGAAAAAGCAAAGGGGACGACTGTCAGATGAAAATGGTGACAACGATAACTTCCGTGTACGTCGCTACATCGCGAAATATACAATCAATCCAGCCATTGCCCATGGAATCGCTCATGAAATCGGATCAATAGCAGAGGGAAAGCGTGCAGACCTTGTTCTTTGGGATCCTGCATTCTTCGGTGTAAAGCCAGACTTAGTGCTTATCGGTGGAACGATCACCATGGCTCAGATGGGTGATCCCAACGCTTCCATTCCAACACCTCAACCCGTTTACTCACGTCCCATGTTTGGTGCCTACGGCAAAAGTGTCGAGGCCTCGGCGGTGACGTTTGTCAGTGCGGCAGCTCAAGACACCGGAATTGGTACTCAGCTTGGATTAGCTAAGGAAACTCTAGCTGTTACGAACACACGCGATATTGGCAAGAAGGATCTACCCCTGAATAATACGACACCGGAGATAGAGGTGGATTCTGAAACCTACGAGGTAAGGGCAGACGGTGAACTTTTGACCTGCCAACCCGCCGAAGTTCTACCTTTGGCTCAAAGATATTTCCTGTTTTGAGGAATTTATGATGCCTCTTATTGTCAGCAGAAATATTAAAAATGCACATAAAACCGATGATATTGTCATCATGGACTATCAGGAAAGGTTTCTTCGCCGAAAAGTACTGACTTCAGCAAATGGCTTACGGTTTCTAGTGGATTTAGCCAAGACGACTTCACTGGGTCACCATGATGCTTTTGTTCTGGAGGACGGCCGCTTGGTTGGGGTTGTTCCAGCGAACGAAGATTTATTGGAAGTGAAAGGAGATTTGGTCAGACTCGCATGGCATATTGGCAATCGTCATACACCATGTCAGATTGAGTCTGAACGACTGTTAATCCAAAATAATCACGTGATGGGGGATATGTTGCAAAAGCTTGGTGCAATTGTCACGGCAGTGAATGAACCCTTTATACCAGAAGTTGGTGCTTATGGAAACACTCGAACCCATGCTCACTGATATCCAGTTACTGACCCTGACGCAATGGCTTTCACCGGCTTTTCCAGTTGGAAGCTTTGCCTATAGCCATGGTCTCGAAGGTGCAGTTGGACAAGGCTGGATCAAAGATGGAACTGATCTTGAAAGTTGGCTTGAGGATATACTGCTTTTTGGTTCAGGCAGGGCTGATTCCCTGCTGCTTGCGGCTTCCTATAAAGCAGGGACACGGGAAAGACTTCTCGAAATCAATGGAATAGCATGTGCCTTTGCAGCAACCTCCGAAAGGAAGTTGGAGGCCGAGACACAGGGCCAGGCATTCAACAAGGCTATTTCAGTCTGGGATATTGTAGCAGATGAGTTAACTTTTCCTGTTGCTCTTGGTACCGCAGCAGCAGAAAAAATGCTACCCCTAACCGTTACCCAGATTCTTTATCTCCAGGCATTTTTATCCAATCTGGTTGCCACAGGTCAGCGACTTCTTTCTGTAGGACAGTTGCAAGGACAAGCGATTCTAAGGCGATTAACTCTGAAATGCCCAGAAGTTGCCAAAAGCACCTGTGATGGTGATCTATCAAAACTTTCTTCGGTTGCCTTTATGACAGATATCTCATCTATGCTTCATGAAACCCAGAACACAAGGATATTTAGAACATGAAAAGCCCTAATGGTCCACTTCGTATCGGTATTGGAGGACCGGTCGGTGCTGGAAAAACCACACTTGCTGCTGCTTTGTGCAAAGCACTTCAGAAGAAGATTTCCATGGCCGTTGTAACCAATGATATTTACACTAAAGAGGACGCAGAAGCCCTAATGCGTCTTCAGGTATTATCCTCGAATCGTATCTTGGGAGTTGAGACAGGAGGTTGCCCACATACAGCAATCCGTGAGGATGCATCGATCAATATTGCTGCAATAGATGAGCTTAACAAGATGCATCCTGATCTTGAAATGGTTTTGATTGAGTCTGGGGGTGACAACCTGTCAGCTACATTTTCTCCAGAACTTGCTGATATGACAATTTATGTCATTGATGTTGCTGCTGGTGAGGAAATTCCACGCAAGGGAGGGCCGGCAATTACTCGTTCCGATATTCTGGTCATCAACAAGACTGATCTGGCTCCGCATGTGGGTGCTAATCTTGAAGTAATGAAACGTGATACAGAGAGGGTACGTGCCGGAAGACCGTATGTGTTTGGACAACTGAAGTTTGGCAGAGGCGTAGGAGAAATAATTCACTACATTGAGTACATGGGTGATGTTGGTAATTAAGGTTTGATTTTGAGAGGATTTGTTGGGTCGTGAGCAAACAAGAATATTCCAGTGGTGAAGAACAGTTGATTCAGGCTGCCATGGCTGGTGACGTTCGGGCTGTGACATCACTTATTGACAATACTGATGTCAATACCGCTGATGTTGATGGCTGGACGATACTTCACATTGCCGTCAAAGAACAGAACCGGGGATTAACCAGGATACTTCTTGAACATCCTAACATTAATGTTAACGCCGTTGATGCTGATGGCTGGACCGCATTACACTTGGCCGTTCAGGAACAAAACCGCAGTTTGGTAAGGCAACTGCTTGAGCACCCTGACATAGATGTAAACTCTAAGAATAAATGGCAGTCTACACCCCTTATGTTGGCTGTCACGAGCGGGAACTTTGATGTCGTAGAAAGTCTTTTACGACATCCAATGATTTTGGTGGATCTCAAGGCAGATTATTATGGTCGAACTGCTTTGATGCAGGCAGCAGTTAAAGGGCATGCCCATATAGCTCGTTATCTTGTAAGCTTTGGTGCGAATGTGAATATTTCTGACAAGACAGGCAGGAACAATGCTCTTATAGAGGCCATCAAGAACAAAAATTTTGATATAGCGATTTATCTCTTACGGACAGGTACAGTTGACTTTTCCAACCGAGAGTTAAGACTCCAAAGTCTGATTTGGGCAAGTCGACACGGGAAACAGCTTCATAATGAGCTTGATCATGCCATTGCTGTTTATTTTAACCGGTTCGGAGGTCGTCCAAATAACTAACCAATTTTACTACACTGCTTCTTGAATTCCATCAATTGATTGAACATGAAAATCAGGCGATGTTTATTAGAACTGCCTTAAACCATTGAGATATTGTTGTTGTTATATTCTCTTAAAACAGAATTGTCATAGATAAGGAAAATTAAAGGTGTTATCCTAATTCTTGACTTCAGACATTTTTGGGCGGAAACTCCCTTGACATGCGGATTCATCTCTTAAATAAGGGCACAACCTTTACCTTACCTCAATTCAAGCTTGCTATGTCTCAATAACCTGCCGAACGCCTCTCCTTTTCACATCAACAGTTCAGGCCACAAAATCAAACCCGACATCTCCGTCTGGTTCCTTCCTCGCAGAGGTCATAGCCGGAACACGGCTCAATTCCAGAGCAACAACCTGATAGATCTTGTGGCCATCCTGGATCTGGTACTTGATCATGTGAGGACAAACAAGTCTCAGTTGTCACCACCGCCATCAGGAAAGAGAGAGTGAAAGGGCACCTCTATTTTAACGATTTTTAAAGATTCCCCCCAATCGCTAAATGACAATTTTTAAATTTTCTATCCCCAAAAGGGAAAGGTTTTTGTATATTTGGGTGTGTTTTTACTATTGCGGTATATTTTGCTATAAAACAGCCCGAATTTGGTATTTTTGACCTTTTCCGGTTTGATTCGTTCATCTTCCATTTCAATTTTGTTCGTTTTCTTTTCCCAAGGGGCAAGAGCGTGCAGGATCATGTCTTTTCGGGGAAGGATCGGGAACACTACAACCATAATTTTTACCCAAATGAAGGAGAATTCCCGATGACTGAGAACATAGCCCATGAAGATGATTTTGACAAGGGATCAATTACGTTGGAGTTGCCAGGGGCATTGCATGAAGCCTTTTCCGAACTTGCCGGTTTTTGCGGGGATCTTCTGGAGACCGATCACCCGGGTGCCGATTTTGCCGTGGTTGAGGAGAAGGCACATGACACCCTCCGCGATTTTGGCAGCACCCTGATGGCGAAGGTTGCCGAGAACCGCGATGACGGTGCCCGTACAATTGAGCGTGATAACAAGTCGTGGTATTGTCTTCCCCCTTCCAGGGGAACGTTCCACTGTCTTTTTGGCAAAGTGGAGTACGACCGTTCCCTGTACCGGAACAGTACGGTCAGGAACTCAATTTGTCCCGTTGATGAAGGTCTTGGGTTGCTGGCTGGAAGGATGACTGTTCCTTCCGGCAAGTTGGCGACCCGTCTGGTTGCGGAGATGCCGATCAGGAATGCCAAGGACATTTTTGACGGGTTCGTTGGCGGATCCCCTGCGGTCTCCACCTGGCAGAAACTGTCGCGGATGGTTGACTGGTCCTGGCGGAATGTATCCGGGAAGGCGCTTGCGGATATCCGTTGCAATGAGGACATTCCCGAGGGTGCGGCCAGTGTTGTTCTGTCCCTTGATGGTGTTTATGTCCTTCTTCGTCCCGGTGAACGCCCGATTGGCATCACCGGGGATGATGATGGGTGCAAGGGCAACTGGCGGGAGGCTTCGTGCGGGACGGTTACCTTTCTTGACAGCAAGGGGGAACCCCTGCATACGATCAGTTCGGGCTGGATGCCGGAACATCTGAAGGAGACCTTGAAGAAATGGCTGTCGGATGAGTTCGAAGCGATCATGAAGAAGCGTCCTGACCTGATCAGTGTTGGTGCCGCGGATGGTGCGAAGGATTATGTTGACAAATTTTTTATGTTGACAAATGACTCGATATCCCCTTCAAAAGGGGTTTTGAGTTTAAATTTGTCAACATAAAACTGGCAGAGTAACCACCCTATCTGACTGTTTATCCTCATATAATCCTCTCTTTTGAACTTAAAATGAGAGGTTGTATTTATGAGTGCGTACAAAATTATACCGGTACCGGATAGCTTTTGGCTGAAGATCCATATCAGTGACTTTCTGAACTCCCTTGGCCAAAAGGGATATACCGAAGGTACCATAAAAGGGATTAAACATATTGCTGACAGAATTTGTTGTCATGCCGAGACTCTGGGGATAGATCCCGAGGGTCTGGATGCCGAACTCTTCAATGAACTTGTTGCCACCTGCCCTTGTACCGGTAGCAGTAGTATGGAATACATGCTTTCCTTGGTTGCCCGTCATATCACTGATTATCTAATCGACAAGGGTCTAGTCTCGAAGCCACCGGTAGATTTACCGGTTGATGATCCTCGGGAACAATTGATAAACGAATTTGATGCCTGGCTCGGTCAAAACCAAGGATTGGCTGAGACGACAACAGCCGTTAATCTCAAGGTTTTCCGTCTTTTTCTGGAAAACTGTTGCAACAATTTTTGTTGTGTGGATGATCTGGTATCACTTACCCCGGGCATGATACATGGCTTCCTAGATGACCACGCCGGCAGGAATGGCTGGAGAGTTACTTATGTTCGTAACATCCTGCGGTTCCTGTTCTGGAGTAGCAGGATATCAAGAGATCTCAGCTTGGCCATACCACCCATTGCCGGCAGGCGTCATAAAAACATACCCCGTCATGTTGATACTGATACAGTTGAAAAACTGTTGGCCGCCATTCGGGGCGACACTCCCCTTGCCTTGCGTGATTATGCGGCTCTGTTGCTGATGTCACGTCTGGGTTTGCGGGCCGAAGAAGTTGTTGCCATGCGACTTGAAGATATCGACTGGTCGATAGGCAGGATACTTATTCGTGGCAAGAGGGGTGATCAAAGCCACATGCCCCTTCCGGTTGATGCCGGCGATGCTTTGGTGAACTGGCTCCGTCATGGTCGGCGGGGGTCATGGCGACATGTCTTTGTATCCGTTAGACCTCCATTCCGATCATTTGCATCTTCAAAAATAATTTACTTGGCACTTCGTCGGGCCTATAGATGTACTGGTCTGACACCACCAGGAGGGGAGTTTCGAACCCATTCCTTGCGTCATGGGCTGGCTATGACCCTTTTGGAGAAGGGCAATTCCCTTGCCGAAATCAGTGATGTTCTTCGCCATCGAAGCATGCAGACGACGACTGTTTACGCCCGACATGACATCACGGCCCTTCGTCCACTTGCTGGTTCCTGGCCTTTTGACGGAGGCGTTCAATGACAACCATGAACGAACATCTTGCCCGGTATCTGGCTCAGAGAGAAGCCTTTGGTACAGGTCTATCACGTGGTCCAGTCAGGGATCTGGGAAACTTTGCCGCTTTTGCAACAGCCGAGGGTCAAAGCCATATAACGACCACATTGTGCCAACGCTGGCAAGAGCAGACTGCTCCTGCGTGTCAATCAACCTGGTCAAGTCGACTTGCCCATGTCCGGGTTTTTGCCCGCTGGTTGCAAAGTCTGGAACCGGTATGTGAAATTCCACCAAAAAGGCTTGTATCAGGATGCATCAGGCGACCGGCACCTTATATCTATTCTGATGAAGAGATCATCAAAATAGTCAGGGAAGCCTCCAAACTGCCCTCGGAGAACGGCATGCGAGGCCCCACCTGTTCTACCCTGTTTGGTTTATTGGCGGTAACCGGACTTCGTCATGGTGAGGCACTAGGTCTTGATGATGGTGATATGGATACTGATGAGTGTGTGATTCATGTCAGACACTGTAAAAATGGCCGTGAACGTGTGATACCGATTAGTTCCTGTACGGCCGAACGGTTACGAGACTATCTCATCCTGCGGAACAGGGTTTGGGGCGTTTCTTCTGAGCGGGCCTTTTTCCGTTCCTGGACAAATGGTGGGAGATTGAAGGGGACAAGCAGCCGAAGAAACTTTGCCCGGCTTAGTCAGGCAATTGGTTTGCGCGAGAAGCAATCAAGCCGCAAGCATGGGATTGGCCCCCGTTTGCATGATCTCCGTCACACTTTTGCCACTCGTACCATTATTGGATGGCTGCGTACCGGTCGCAATCCCGACCATGAGATCTATAAACTCACCACTTTCCTCGGGCACAAACAAACTTGTGATACCTACTGGTATCTTGAGGCCGTGCCCGAGATCATGACCCTGACCATGCGACAGGCCGAGACTGTAATTGGCTATGGGAGGGGATCATGACGACATCTGTTACCCAATCATTCCCCATTCTTCTGGGCGGTTTCTTCACTCGGTTGCGGACGGAAATGAATGCCAGTCCCCATACCATCGACAGTTATCGCTATGCCATGCGATTGTTGCTGAAATTTGCCTTGGACAGGTTGGACAAGGTGTTCACCGATATCATGGTTGAGGATCTTGATGCCGATCTGGTTGCGGCGTTTCTTCTTCATTTGGAAGAGGAGCGAAACAACAGCATCCAAACCCGCAACATCCGTCTTGCAGCGATCAAGGGTGTGTTTGACTACATCGGTAGCCGGGAACCGGAGTTGATGCTGACCTGTCAGAGAGTGTTGGCCATTCCCGCCAAGCGTACAAAGCACCGGATGATGGACTATCTTGAGCCTTCAGAAACTGCAGCCCTGTTGGCAGTTCCTGATCTGTCCACATGGATTGGCCGGCGTGACCGGTGTCTGTTACTGGTCGCCCTGCAGACTGGCCTCAGAGTCTCGGAGTTGGTTGGTCTTGATCTGGGAGATGTATCCTTGGTCAAGCTAGGGGATGCCAGTCTTCATGCCCGGGGAAAGGGAAGAAAGGAAAGAACGGTTCCCCTCAGAGAGGACTCGGTGGAGGTCTTGACCACCTGGTTGCAGGAACGGGGCAAGACCGGGGATGAAGCGTTGTTTGTCACGAACCGTCGCAGTAGGTTCAGTCGGGACGGAATAGGACGTATCGTGCGGAAATATGTTGCTATTGCTGCCCTCTCCTGCCCTTCCCTTAGGGAAAAGCGGGTCAGTCCCCATACCCTTCGCCATACTGCTGCCATGGATTTGTTGCGCAGTGGGGTCAGCTGTACGGTGATTGCCCTCTGGCTTGGTCATGAAACAATAGAGACCACCCAGATCTATCTGCATGCTGACATGGAGATCAAGAAAAAGGCCATGGAGCAGACCAAACCTGAAGATATACCAGGAGGTGTCTATCAACCTGCTGATGATATTTTGGCGTTTGTAATGTCCTTGTAACCAGTTTTATGTTGACAAATTTAAACTCAAAACCCCTTTTGAAGGGGATATCGAGTCATTTGTCAACATAAAAAATTTGTCAACATAATCCTTCAAATGTTGATATCAACATTTGAAGGACAACTGGACCTTTTTGTCGGGCCAGGAGGTCAATGAGGAGATAGTCGACTTCTACCATGCGACGATGTATCTGTCGGAAGCATCGGCACATGCGTCATCAAAGGAAGTTTGGTATGGGAAGTGGCGTTCCATTCTTCTGGAGGAGGACAATGGTGTTGACCGTGTTCTCGGGGCCATCCGGGGTCTGCGGAACCGGGCTCAAGACGATGCATCAAGGGAGGAATTAAGTGGGATTTACAATTACTTCAACGAGCGCCGTGGCCGGATGCAGTATGCTGATTTGAAACGGCGCGGTTTGCCGATTGGGTCGGGTCATGTGGAGGCAGCCAACAAAACGCACGTCGCGGCGAGGATGAAGAGGTCGGGAATGCGTTGGAGCATGGCGGGTGGTCAGGCCATACTGGGCATTCGCTCATTGATCAAGTCGGGTCGTTTTGACAAATCCTGGGAATATATTGTAGAAGAACTGAAGAAGAGAGATCCTGCCAATGACAATTGGAATCCGTGGAAGGAAAAAAAGAAGGCAGCTTGATCTAATAATGAACCGCAATACAAGAATCACACCCCTCGTTTGGTGCTGGTGCTGCAGTATTGGCAGCCATTAATCTTGTTTATTCTCCGGGGTTCAAGGCAGACAGGCATAAAAGACTGCATAACAAATTCAGTGATTTGGTAATTTCCATTCGAACAGCCGAACCATCTGCTGAAAATCTGAAAAAGTGGAAAAAAAGACGACTTACCATTGAGAAGGACGAACCCCCAATTTTTTGGGCTGTAGAAGCTGATTGCTACAACGAAGTCTGCCATGCAATTGGAAGGAAGGAATATGCCCAAAAGATTGTTTGGTGGAAAAGATACACGATGTTCTATTTCCGCTGGTCAAAACTAGATTCAATTTAAGTTAAATCAGTTAAATCATCATACTTCTAGATTAAATTGTTGTAACTATTCAGTAGAGTCGGGGGGAGACGCGTTCTGATTTAGGTACGGAGGGTGTCAGTTTGCCGGTGGCTTTCGCCCTATGCCGGTGCCTCAATTCCTTACCTTGTCAACGTTTCCTCACCCCCGCTCGTCAAACCGAGCGTGCGGATTTCCCGCACTCGTCTTTCCTCTGGAATATCATGCCTTCGCCCACGAAAAGCCCTTCGTCTTTGGAGCAAGGCAAACCAAACCGTACTCGTTATACAGTTTGATGTCGGTGACTCGCACATATTCTCCAGTTCTGACCTTGTGCTTCCGACAGAGCCACCGACGGAGCCGTCTTGTCGTATGAGTGTCAATCGCCCTGTAAGCAGGGCTGACTTGTCCGAGACAATAGTAATTTGACCAGCCGGAAAGCATTATGTAAGCAACAATGCACAAGCGCTGGTAGAAATAGGCCTGGCCTATTGGGATGGAGAACAGGTTATAAGAATAACCGAAGAGGGAAGACGATACCTGAAGAAAATAATTAGGTTTAGAACCAGTGGCAAATTAAATCGAAAATGAGAGAGGTAAATCGGCTATTTAACGGTTTTCTGACCAAACCTGATCAGTTCAGGATGAACCCCAGGATTGCGATACCGCCAACGACCAGCCCGACCATGGTCAGAATTAGTCTTATTTCCCGCTTGGCGGCATCGGCCTGTATTTCCTTCAGGGTTCCATTTATATCGGTTTTCATGATCTCATAATCCTTCCTTAGAAGCTCAATTCTTTTATCAAGCTCGCGATTGTCAGGCTCTGCATTCATATCGGATTAATATAGCAGGGTTAATCCAGAAATTCAAATGTTTGAAATGAGGAGATGAGTATGTTTTAATAAAAAAGTGATTACAATAAAAAAACTTGCAATTATGGTCCATAAGAATTCCCTAAATTAAGGATAAAACGATGGTAAGACCACTAGATGGCATTTGTGGGAAAGATGATATAGGTGCCATTCTTGATCAAATACAGGAAAATTGTCCAATTCCATGGTCGAAATCGAAAAAATTGTGGAAACTCCGTCGAACACTGGGAATGTGCGAGAATAATTGCTCCACAGAAATATTACTTGAGAGATCGGTTGCTTTGCTGGCCCAAAATGGTCATATGAATGATTGGTACAATCAATGTCCAGTTGCCTCTGGGATATGTGGACCGGAAAACTACAAAGGCATGTGTATAGATCTCGTCCGATGGGAGCCAGAGAAACAGAGATGGTGTTTTATAGAATTAAAATGGAACAGCAAGAATCCCATAGCGGCAGTGCGACAGATTCTCCGTTATGGAGCAATTTATCTTTATTGTCGAAGGCATAATGACAAACTTAATTTTGTTGACGATAAACTGATGTCAGCCACAAATATAGTACTGCAGGTTGTCGCCCCAGAAAAATATTATACCGATCATCATGGACTACATAGAAAAGTCCCTGATAGCTTAAAACAAGCAAGGGAAAGCATACATCTAATCAATAATGAACCAGAAATGAAGGGTCTTGCAATTTCATTGGATGTACTATCCTTACCCGAATGGTTCTACCAATTACCTTTCGAAAATTACGAGGCAGTTAAACAAGCTTGTGGCAAAGAATTGACAGGGGATGGAAAAAGTGTCATCAGGGTTTTCAATGAATTAAGCCCTGCTTTTCCAGAACAAGAAGGAAAGGAAAGGTGAACAAGCTTACCACCCTTATTGAAATAGTCCTTAGACACATTCCAAATTTTTTCATATGGATTGAAGAGTTATGAACTGTACTCCGGATTGCATTTGCTACAAGCCCATTCTGAACTCCAGCTCAACATGCGGTCATCAACTCTATGCCGAAATCGGCATAGCCCAATGGATGGCCAATCAGGTAATGACGTGATGTATGGCGGTGCAGGCAATGACTGGATGGTCGGCGGTTGGGGTAACGACTTTTTGGACGGCGGTGACGGTATAGATATCATCTCTGGCACTCACGGGACGAACACGATCATTGGTGGTGCGGGCAATGACTGGCTTTTTGGCGGGAGTGGCAATGACACGTTTGTTTTTGGCCCTGGCAGTGGTGTTGACACGATCTGGAAGTTCAATGACACGGCGGGCAACACGGACAGGATTGATCTTTCGGGCTATACCGACATAACGGATTTCTCTGATCTTGACATTTCGTAATACACGAACTGGTGGGGCCGGACAATGACTGTGATAAAGCTTGACGAGGAAAATAAGATCTATTTGTACAACTATCAGATGAATGATCTGGATGCGACGGACTTTATCTTCAATGGAGACGAGGACGCCTATTACGGAGGTTAACTCATCAACAAACCGGGAACCGTACATCAGGTTCCTGGTTAATAGGTCTTTGACGTTAAGGTGAAGAAGTAATCTTATAGGTGCTCTTGGTTCGAACAATTACATTAGACTGTTCAGATTGAGAGTTAAGATTCCAAAGTCATATTTGGGTAAGTTGATGTGAGAAACAGCTCCACAGTGAGGTCAATCATGCCATTGCTGTTTATTTAACCGATTCGGGAGTTAATCAGATGACTAGCCTATTTTTTATGCAACTTCTTGAATTCCCATCAATTGGTTGACCTTGATGATTTAACGGTATTTACTACAACCCCCTTAAACCTATGATGTATTGTTGTGGTTAAATTCCCTTAAAACGGAGTTGTCATGCGTAAGAAAATTTACGTGAGTTATCCTCATTTCTTGTAGATATTCAGTAATTTTTTTCAGCACTAACTAACACCGTATAAAGTAGTTTTTTCTAGTGGGTAGCATCTCGTAAAAAGAATGTAGTAAGTCAAGAGGTTGCTTATGTTTGGGCCCTACATTACCCTTCGAAAGACTGGGGTTATTCATGAAAAAATAGGATCCCAATGCAAATCCCTTTCTTACATAGTGTTAACGCATGATTTATTAGGGTATCTCATGTATAGAATTAGTTCCCACTAATAGGTGGTTGATGAGGCATCACGATATTCTTTTGGAATGGGGTTAGTCGTGCAAGGAGTTTATCACTAGGACGATAATTATGCCTGAAAAACCCCCAGGATGGTCCGTAGCGGTATACAGAAATCCGCCGTTGTCCAGAGTTTACCCTTTTCGCTGACCCGTGCATGATGGCATCCACAAAAACGAGTGCATCACCCGGTTCCATAAATACCTCAACAGCACCCACTACACCATCCACTGATGTTGCATGTTCAGCCATGGCCGCTTCAGAGAATTGAGGGTGTTTTATGTTTGATTTGTGACTCCCAGGGATAACCATTGTAGCACCATCACCATGGCCAATTTTTGTATAGGCAACCAAGACATTTACCTGGCCACAATGGAACTTTCCCTCATGGTAGACGAACTGACATCGGGTAACCCTGTCCTGACCTCCTGAATGAAGACCTATAGCCTCACCTGGCCCCCTGATTGAAGCAAAATTTTCATCAATAAAACACGGTCCATGATACCCATCAAAATTTGCGGTGTCAGTTCCGATAAAGTGGATAACTTTCTTTATCCATGAGGGATGGTTAATTAACCGTTCGAAGGGTTCTCCAGCCTCGTAAATCTGCTGAAGGTTCAATCCCTCATGATTACCAGTGAATGAATGTCCATGTACATTCCCTCTCCATTCATTTACTTGCAGATCCTGTAAATCATCCAGGATATTATTACAAGCTTTGACCTCCCCGGGGGTTAATGCACCCTTAATGATGAAATACCCATTGAGATCAAAAAGATACCGCTCCATTTCAGAACATGGCATAGCCTCAATATCCACTCTATTCTCCTATCCAGATTCTTAAACTTATTAAACGACATGTAAGAGGCAGGATGTCTCCGGGAATCTTGGTGTTTCAATTTTTACTTTGATTTGACCCCTCGATTTTGTTGACCTAACCCAAAATGAAGCAATACCTCCCCGAAAATTTATCATGCTTGGACCAATTAATTGCCCATTATCCGATACATAAATTGTCAAGGGATCATCAAAATAGGGTAATACGTTTCCAACCTGATCCAAAGCCTTGACAACCAGGCGGGTTTCGTCATTTTCGTCCGACCTTAACCATCTCCAGTCAGGAAGAATTTCCATTTTTTCTGCAACCGGATTACCGACCATGGAAAGGGAGATGACTTCATTATTCCCAACAAAGCCCTTGAACGTAACATCCTCCCAATCCTTTTTCCAATGTCCCATTTCCTCTTTCCCAAAGGATTTATGATCAAAGATTACAGGTGCATGTGGGAGATTGGGGTAGAGCTCCTTTCTGGGATATTCAATAGCGGAAAGATTTGTTCCATAACTCAATTCGACATAGTCGCAATTGGTCAGGATAATCAATGGCAGAACTCCACCAATATTTCTTTCCCCCCTAGCCCAATAGGTTACTGGTTTCAGAACGGGTTGAGTAAGGGGTGATTTTTGACTTGAGTAAACATATGATGCAAATTTGGGATTTCTGAACATATCCATCACTCCATGATGGCAAATACGGTCCCCAGCACCAAAATCCTTATGGGTATTGTAGTCGGCATAACACCATCCTATACACCCTGAAATTTCCTCGTCACCGTAAGTCTTATCAAGGATATTCAGATACCGGATCACATGCTCAGCCTGGCGTTGTTCATGATCTGTTCTTTTGGTCGGGAAGGTATGTCCGTTGAATTCTGTAACCATGTAGGGAACAGATTTGCTTAGACCTGTAACCTCCCGCTGCTTTCTTAGGGGTATCCTTGGATGGTTTACCCCCGGTAGCTCTTCATTACCCTGAATAAAGTCATTCATGGTATAAACATCTTCAAGAAATTCACTATCAGTTATATACCTCACACCACCGGTCTGGCGGGTAGGATCCAGTTTTCTTGCCAGAGAGTTGGTTTCAACATAGAAATCATGATCATCATGAGACTCATTGATACGAACACCCCATAGAATAATGGAGGGGTGATTCCAGTCCCTTCTGATCATACTTTCTACATTGTCGATTGCTCTTTTTTTCCAAGTGTTACCACCGATATGTTGCCAACCCGGAATTTCCTCAAACACCAACAAGCCAATTCTGTCACAATGATCTATAAACCATGGTGATTGGGGATAATGAGAAGTTCTTACCAAATTACATCCCAAATCATACTTCAGTATTTCTACATCTTTTTCCTGTGCCCTTCGCCCCATGGCATACCCTTCATAGGGATATGATTGGTGGCGGTTAAGACCTAGAACCTTCAAATGTTTTCCATTTAGAAAAAATCCTTTTGAAGTAAATTCTGCTGTACGAAACCCAATGGCCGTTTTAACCATATCTTCAATGGTTTCTGCTTCAAGGTGGGTGGTCAGTTCATAAAGATTGGGATTGTCAATATCCCATAATTCAATACCCTCCAAACCATCCATCAGCAATGTTGTTTCAGTACCGGCGACTTCCGAACTAGTCTCGGCAATCAATTGCCCCTCATTATTTCTGAGTTTATGAGTTATCTTGACCGAAGATACAGATTCCAGGTTCCCGTGCAAATTGCACCAAATTCTTAAAGCTTTTTGCTGATCAAGAACCTTCAGGGTATCAGCCTTGATTTCCCCTATAGAAACCCTTGGTACGGATTTAAACCAAACATCACGATAAATTCCAGCATAGGTTAAATAATCAATCAAACCACCGAAGGGCGGTATCTCGGGATTTTCACTTCCATCCAATACGACAGTCAGAAGATTATCTCCAACCTCCAAGGCTGAATTCAAGGGAATTTCAAAAGGGGTATAACCATCTGGATGTGATGTTAAATGGATCCCATTAAGGTAAACTTGGGAGTTGGCCATTGCTCCATCAAATACAATAGAATTGACTTGCTGGTTGTTTTCACCATCATGGGTAAAGACTTTTTGATAGCAATAACGCTGGTGCCATGAAGTTTCATCAAAATAATTATAGGGTAATTCTACAGCATTGTGGGGTAACCGAATTGTCTTGCCCTGACTGGATGTATGGATTAATTCGGGGTTGAATTTAGCAAAAAATTGCCAGCTATCGTTAAATGGAATGAGGTTTCTCATAATGCCGTTTAAATCAAAAAATTCATGTTTATCTTCTGATAATTGTTAAGAAATTTGATTCAAATTTTCCAGAAAAGACCTATGACCAGTTGCAACTTCGGAAACTTCCTGAAAGCGCTTGGTATATTTCCTGAGGATTTGCCTGATTATTTTTCTTTGTTTAGGACGTAAAGACAGCTCACGTCTGGCAACAGAAGGGTTTAATTTCCCTAAACCATCAAGTATGGGGAAGTATAGTGCACCATCAATACTGGGCATGTGATCTTGTTCATTAGAAAAATCCTTGGCTTTTGGTGTTCTTTTGCGGATACTCTGAAGCAGTTTACTGACATGGGGAGTCAGACACTCGCTCTGCACATACTTCCAAAAAGGGGTATCTTGCCTTCCACCTGAGTAATGAAGATTGATAAAATTAAGGATGTCTTCATTTTGCCCATAAACCGAATGATTGTAATTGTTGTTATTTTCAAAATTACCCTCCAAGACCTCGAAAAGGCTCTTTTCAACAAATTGAATGAGTTGCAAGATGGTTGAATGGATTGAAGTTGCTTCCAAGGGTTCAAAAAAGCATTGGCTTAGGCCAAGGGAAAGGCAGTTTTTGATACAAGAATCTTTCAGGAAACCTGATGTAAATCTAATATCATTTCTTGGTTCTATTGATTTGCCAAGATAGTTTTCAACTTCCAACATGGCATCTTCAGGATCAATGAACTTATCCGAATAAACATAACCACAGCCTTTTCTTTCCTGGGTTGGAATGGTCCACATCCAACCACAATCCAGTGCTTCTGCCAGAGTAAAGGGGAGAACATCCTCATCCTCCTCAAATTCCATCCAGAAGGGTAGGGCCCTGTTTACAGGTAGAGATTCTGATTTATCTACCCACTCCCCTCCTAGGGTATTGGAAATTAGTATACGTCGAAACCCGGAACAATCCACAAATAAATCACCATAGATTCGAGATCCATCATCCAAAATGACTTTGTCTATTGCACCAGTATGACTGTTTAGCTCAGCACCTTTTACAATACCATCCAAATGTTTTACCTGAATCCTTTTCTTGCGAAAGTAAGCTCCGACCTTGGCTTGGTCAAAGTGATAGGCGTGAATATAATTTGAAAGGGGAGTTATTGAATCATCCTTGGTTGTATACGGTGCCCTTGCTTTCTCCATTAGATATGAAAATAGGTGAATATCTGTAATTGGTTTTTTGGTTGCCAAGCATTCCTGATAAAACCAGAACTGTTCTCTGCCCAAATTTTCAAGCTCTGGCACTAAGTGTGGCAAATCTATCGGACCATCGTAATATACCCCTTTGGTTTGCCAGTTTTTATGTCTGATACCAAATTTATAGGTAGCTTTTGTTTCTTTGACAAATTCAAATTCATCAATCCCCAGAAAATTCAAAAGGCTCCAAAAAACTGCCGTTGTACCTTCGCCCACCCCAATATTTGGAATCTTGCTTGATTCGATAACCGTAATGTCAGCAGTCTTACCCAAATTGATGAAGGTTTTCTCAAGGTATAAAGCAGCCATCCAGCCGGCAGTCCCACCACCTACTATGATGATCTTCGGTTTGGACATTTGCGATAAAACCTCCCTGAATAGAGCTTCTAGTTCCTAACCCAGTCTGGCATCCAGTCCCCATGAACTTTAATTAGCTCATCCACCATATCCCATATTTGTTGTAGGTCAAGTTCTGCTGCTGTGTGGGGGTCCATCATAGCTGCATGATATATGTGTTCTCTGTTTTCATCCACTATGGCCTTGACGGTTAATTCCTGAACATTGAGATTAGTCCTGACCAGTGAAGCGAGTTGAACAGGTAATTCTCCTATCTGGACAGGCTGTATGCCATTCCGATCAATCAAGCAGGGAACTTCTACGACACAGTGTTCTGGCAAATTGGTAATTAGATTGTTATTCGGAACATTGCCATAAATAACCGAAGAATCACCGTTCCACACCGAATTGATTATATCAGAGGCGTATTCATGGCTGGGGTCAAGTTCTATCGGATTGTTGTTACGATAGGATTCTGACTGGGTTTTCCACTTGTCAATTTGCTCTTCACACCTGACCAGATACTCATCGAGTGGAATTTGAAATTTTTCAATTAGGTCGGTTCTATCTTCCTTGATAAACCAGGGAACATATTCCGCAAAATGTTCTGAGCTTTCTGTTACGAAATAACCCAGACGCTTCATCATTTCATATCGAACGATATTCGGGCAGCGAGGATTCCATGAATTGGGCTTGGGAATCTCTCCCTTTTCATAACCTGACATCAAAGAAGGATAAAGATCCCTATAGGTCCCATCTTGCAGTGCTTCCTCAAAACTCAGATAGAAAGCCATATGATTTATACCAGCACATTTGAAACGGATTGAATCCATAGGTATGTCCAAGTCATCAGCCAGGTCTTTGGCTGTACCCTGAACTGAATGGCATAATCCTACAACACTTATTTTTGGATAGAGGGCTGATAAGGCCCAACAATTTATAACCATGGGATTGACGTATTGTAACATGATTGCCTGTGGACATAGTTCGGTCATATCCCTGCAGATGCCCAGAAGATGAGGAACGGTTCTAATACCTCGCATAATGCCGCCGATGCCCAGCGTATCACCTATGGTTTGTCGCAGGCCATATTTCTTGGGTATAGCAAAATCATTGACCGTACAGGGTTCATAACCACCAATCTGAAAAGCTACAATGACGAAATCTGCACCATCTAGTGCTTCTCTTTGGTCCAAGTGCTTGGATACAGTTGCTGAAATATTTAAGGTTGAAATAATTTTACTGGTCAGGTGGAAAGCATCGTCAAGCCGTGAGGGGTCAATATCCATCAGTGCTATATGTGAGTTTTGCAACTTTTCCCTCATCAGGACATCCCCGATGAGATTTTTCAGGAAAACAGTCGAACCTGCACCTATGAACGCTATTTTGGGTAAATTTGACATTGGTATACTCTTTTTATGAATTTATTCACTTATGAATAATTAATTTCTGGGTAATTGGTAGATAGAGGGCCTTTATAAATGATTATGAAAAAGCCTGAAATTGTTGAAAAGTATTGGTATTCCATAGACTGGGATGTGACTAAACTGTGGTTGCTTGATTTGCCAGTAGTTGAAATCAGAATGAATGTTCTGTTCTGGCATCTTGATGTTCCCATTTGGCCAGACAACAAGGGTATACCCTATTCAATTACTCCTAGGCAGGTTCTCGAGAAATCAACCAAATACCACAAGGAGTACGAGAGGATTGTTAAAGCTAACCTAGATTATCCCCTTGAGATATTTCAAAACTTGGACAAGGTCATGATTCTGGATGGTGTTCACAGGTTTGCCAAAGCTTGGCAAATCGGCCAGAAAAAAATTCATTCCAGATGGGTCCCAGAGTCTGAAGTCATCAAGCTTTAGGTACGCACAATTCCTAGAAGACCTCATTTTACAAATTGTAAATAATAATGATAAAAGCGTATGGATTTAAAAAAACCACAGATAAGCCCTATACCCAAAATCAAGGTTAAATTAAGAATGAATTGATTGACGTAATCTGAGAACGCAATTAGCTATACCAAGAGATAACTATTGTGTACTATTGGTCCGGAAGTTCCTTACAGTTGAGAATCCTGGTTTGACGATCAGAAAACACTTTCACTTGACCACTCTTGAGGGACCTCAATCAACATGCGACTTGTTGGTGTGGATGCCGCCGAAGATAATGTCATTCAAAAAGTTTAGATGGCCCCTTTAGAACAGGGAATTATTGAGTCTTTAATTCAAAAAGTTGGGCAAAAGAAAGTAAAACCCGTAAGCCAGTATTAAGGCTGGAATGGCGGAAATCAAGGTGGCCCAAAAAGCAACCTTTGGATTAATGGCAATTGCCGGAAAGAGGGCATCACCATCGTTGGAAATGGCATTTCCCAGTAAGGCTGCAAAAGGAAGGAGACCATTGATATAAAGAGCAGTTACCAGAACCTGTGGTCCACAACCCGGTATAAAACCTATAATTACTCCTGCCAACGGAAGTAAAGGAGTAACAATTTGAAAGATCTCATTTAAATCCAGGGGAGTGAATGCAACCATATATTCGTAAAGAAGATAAGCACCGATTACCCATATAGAAATAAAACTGGTTTCCACAGCCATTCGAGTGATCGGAGTATCGTTTGGGTTGGACATGGCCTTTACCGGGGAAAAAGTCCAAATGTATAAGCCTACAATTGTACCTAATAAGGAAACAACCAAAGGTAAGGTCCCAAAGGTATTATAAATATCAACTTGCAATAATTGACAAACGCCCAAAATCAAACCTGGAAAAATACACACCAGGTAAATCAAATGTGGCCATTGGGTTTTTCCAATCCGAGGAATCAAATCAGAATTTTTACTACTGGCTTGAGTTCGAAAATCAGGTCCCCACCTATCAATCATCCAACCAAAAAGTGTGGCAACAATGAAAGCGAGAGGTAGAACTACCGCTGCCGCGTCGGGTCGAGTTGCGATCAAAAGAAATGCTGCGTCCCCCATGGTGGCTGTTAAAGTGGCAACAACCGCACCAAAACTGGTATGACCAGAAGAGTAAGCAGCTACAACAACAACAGCGCCACCACAACCAGGTGTTGCCCCCAAGAGAGCAGCGAGGGGAATTTCGAAATTTTTAGATCGCTTCAATACCTCGCCAATATTGAAATGAAAGATACGTTCAGCCCCATAAATCAAGAGCAGGGTTGCTGCCACAAAAACACTTACCTGGGTATAAGCATCAACAATCATTTCCCGGGTTAATTGACCCAAGGTGCCCGGCCATAGAGCTAATACAATCAGCAACAAGGCAACAAGAGGTCGTCTGCCCCCCCTAGGAAATGTGTTCTTTACTGCCTTACCAAATGAAAATGTGTTTGTGTAATGTGTTTGTCTTGTAAAATTCATTGTACTTGCAATTGAGAATCATTATCAACAAGACAATTTAAAGAACTGATCCCAATTTATCAAGTAATCTCTAATAAAAAAGAAAAACTGCCTTACATCTGTAGGATGTTTCAAATTCCATCAGATTTGACGGATGCCAACAAGTTCATCAAAAGGCTTCCTTTCTCCAAGGCATTGAACATGAGAGTCGATGAAATTGGGGAGAGCAGGGCGGTTATGTCGGTTCCGTATGATTTATTGATAATTGGCAATCCGGCGACTGGGGTCATCGACGGTGGCGCGGTTACAGCATTAATGGATACCTGTTGTGGCTTGGCAGTTTTGACTCATCCAGACGTTAACACCTCTATGGCAACTTTGAACTTGAAAGTCGACTATATGCGCCCAGCCAATCCAGGGCAGAAAATTACAGCAGAGGCAGATTGTTATAATGTAACCAGAACCGTAGCCTTTGTAAGGGTTGTAGCCTTTGATGAGGACAAAAGCAGGCCGGTAGCAACAGCCCACGCAACATTTACATTGAATTAAACTTATGAACCAGCTGATTACAGAAGATTCCAGGGATCAAGTACTTAATTTAAGAGTAATTGAAGGTATTCCCTATTTGAGATTTTTAGGGATCCGATTGGATTTACGCGGTGATGAGTTAACTGTAAGACTTCCTTTTAGGAAACACTTTATCGGTAATCCTGATGTCCCCGCCCTTCATGGTGGGGTAACAGCATCCCTATTGGAAATAACTGCTAAAGTCGATCTATGCCTAAAGAGACTGGCTTTGGGAAAAAATACTGAAACCATACCTACGGGCCCGAGAGAAATTGTATTACCAAAAACCATATCTTTTTCCGTTGACTACCTTCGCGGAGGAACCCCCAAGGATTCATTTGCTAGAGCCAAGATCAATCGGATGGGGCGAAGATATGCCTCCGTTCAGGTAGAATCTTGGCAGGAAGAAAGAACCAGGTTATTCGCTCAGGGTACTGGTCATTTTCTCCTGATTTAGACAATGGCTAATCATTCTGTGGGTGAAATTACCCACCGACGAATTCTCAAAATAGCAATTCCCATTTTGTTATCAAATGCGACAGTTCCCATTCTGGGCGCTGTCGATACCGGGGTTATCGGACAATTGGGTGAAGCTGCTCCCATTGGTGCTGTAGGCTTGGGTTCCATAATCCTAACAACGATATATGGTCTATTTGGGTTTCTCCGGATGGGTACTTCCGGTTTGGCTAGCCAGGAAAGAGGAAAGGGGGATGACTATGAGTTATCAATGATTATCTTCAGGTCATTGTTTATCGGCATCGCCCTTGGAATATTGGTGGTTATCCTTCATTATCAAATCTTGAGCTTGGCTATAAAAATTGTACCCGCCTCTCCAGAAGTTGAACATCTTACCGAAAAATATGTAAGGATTAGAATTTTTTCGGCCCCGGCAGCAATAGCAATCTACGGCATTACCGGATGGTTGATAGCATTGGAACGAACCCGATCAGTGCTGGTTCTTCAGTTAGCCATGAATGGATTGAATGTCATTCTTGATATTCTTTTTGTTTTAGGACTGGGTTATGGTGTAGAAGGAGTTGCGTTTGCTACTTTGATTGCAGAGTGGTTTGCCCTGGCGTTAGGCCTTTATCTTTGCAAGGAAGCATTGTGGATTAGGTTCTGGACCGAGTTCAATAAGATATTCGATCAACCCAAAATGAGGAGGATGGTTTCGGTTAATACCGATATCCTTATCAGATCATTATTTTTGGGAATTGCTCTTGTTTCCTTTTTGTTTATTTCCTCTGACTTTGGTGATATTACGCTTGCGGCCAATCAGATACTCCTGCAATTTCTGTTCTTAACAGCATTTGCTCTTGATGGGTTTGCCTTTTCCTCAGAAGCACTGGTTGGCCAGTCAATTGGCGCAGGGAATCAGGCTGCAATTCGCAAGTCATCCTTCCTCACCAGTGTTTGGGGTATGATAACAGCCTGCTTAGTTACCTTGGTTTTTGCCTTATTGGGTCCCATAATTATTTCAATTATGACTACCGAACCAATGGTTCGTACTGAAGCAATAAAATACCTGTGGTGGGTGGTTTTCGTGCCAATTATTGGTGGTCCGTCGTGGTTTCTTGATGGTATATTTATCGGGGCAACCAAAACGAAGGAAATGAGAAATGGCATGATTGTCTCGTTCATTTCCTATCTCATTACCCTGGCTATAACGGTTCCCATATTGGGGAATACAGGATTGTGGGTTTCACTCTATATCCTGTTCATATTTCGGGCAATTACCCTTGCTTTAAAATATCCTGAGCTGGAAAGAATGGATAATGAGGAAAGGGTTTAGTCTAACCACTTCAGGTGGTCAGTACCCACAGCCTCAATTACATTCGAATACCCATCATTTTCCAGCAGGTGGCTTAGTCCCATACCTATCTCTTTGATTACTCCTGTGCCCTGATAACAGAGGGCGGTATAGAGTTGAAGGGCTGAAGCCCCAGCTTTAATTTTGGTATAGGCATCCACTGCAGAAGAAATCCCCCCTACTCCAATTAAGGGTACTTTCCCTTCTGTCAGTGAGTAAACCTGGGCCAAGACTCTGGTAGAAATACTAAATAGGAATGGGCCAGTCAGGCCGCCCTTTTCCTGATAAATTGGATTGGATGAAGTCGGTCTGGATGTGGTAGAATTGGTTGCGATAAAACCGTCAACACCATCTTGGAGAGAAACCGAGATAATTTCTTTCAGTTGATTTCGATCATAGTCGGGTGATAGTTTCAAATAAACAGGCTTGTCCAATCCCAATTCTCTTTGCGTTTGGGTAATTCTGTTCAACAAAGTGGATAAGTTTTCTGGCGTGCTCAAGTCCAAATGTACATTGATGTTCGGGCAAGAAATATTCAAAGCAAAGTAATCTGCATGGGATCCACAAATTGAGATTACAGTGAGGAAGTCTTGAATTGGATCTTTGGAATTTCTGTTGTAACCAATACTTAGACCAATAATTCCCATGCTTGACCACTGTTGAAGTCTTTTACCTATGGCTTTAGCCCCGTGATTATTTAATCCAAGCCTGTTGATAAGTTCATGTGAGGAAGATATTCTGAAAAGTCTTGGTTTGTTGTTTCCTACTTGTGGATAGGGAGTTACCGTACCTACTTCCAGGAAGGAAATACCCGTCTTAAACAATCCTTTTATTGAAGTTCCATTTTTATCCAATCCCGAAGGTAGCCCCAATGGATTATCCAATGAAATTTTTCCTAACTGGGTCGTGAGGTTCTTGTGGGGCATTTTTGTGGAGGTGAAGGGGAATATTCCCCACTCAGTCATCTTGTGCGAAAAATCCCGCGAGAACTCAGCAGGAAATAATTCGAGGATGGATATTGAAATTTTTTCTAATTCCAGCAATGGTAAGCCTAAACCAGAATGAGATATTATATTAGCAAAAGGAACTCACAGGTTTCACCAGATATTAATAATAGCCACGTGGTAGAAAATTACCAGAAATAAATGGAGTCGTATTGAACAATCTCGACATCAAATTTCCTTCTATTGCAGACCTCCGGAAATTGGCCAAAAGAAAAATACCAAAATTTGCTTTTGAGTATCTTGATAGTGGTACGGGTAGCGAATATGGAGTTAGAGAGAACCGATACCGGCTGGATCAGATTAGGTTTATGCCAGAAATTCTACATGGTCAAATCGACTATGATCTGTCACAAAAATTTATGGGAAAAACCTACCCTATTCCGATTGGTATTGCACCTGTTGGCATGTCAGGGTTGATATGGCCAGGGGCTGAAAAAATCCTTGCTAGCATGGCCCGTACAGCAAATATTCCATTTTGCCTTTCAACCGTAGCTGCAGCCTTGCCAGAAGATGTGTCCTCCATGATTGGCAGTCATGGATGGTTTCAACTTTATGTACCATATAGTGGAGAGGTCAGAAGAGACATTCTAAATCGAGTTCGTGATGCCGGATTTGATAAGTTGGTTGTTACTGTGGATGTCCCCGAGCAATCCAGAAGAGAGAGACAAAGAAGGGCAGGGCTTGTTTATCCACCCAAAATAACTCTGTCCCATATTGTTTCAGCAGTAAAATGTCCACATTGGAGTTTGGCCCGAATGCGGGAAGGCATGCCAAGATTGAAACTCCTGGAAAGTTATGACAAAGGTGACAAAAAAGATAAAGATGGTAGCACAACTGCTGGTTCCCTTTACCGGGGAAATATGGATTGGCCTACAATGAACCACATCAGGGAGGAATGGAAGGGCGATCTATTGGTAAAGGGGGTCATGATACCCGAAGATGCCGTGAGATTGAAACAATTGGGAGTTGATGGTATTTGGGTATCCAACCATTCAGGTAGACAGTTTGAGGGTGGACCTGCACCAATTGAACAATTACCCAAGGTAAGGGAAAGCTTAGGTAGGGATTACCCCATCATCTACGATTCTGGTATCAAGGGGGGTCTTGATATTATTAGAGCACTTGCTTCGGGTGCAGATTTTGTATTTCTGGGTCGTGCTTTCCATTATGCCGTGAGTGCCATGCAGGAAAGAGGAGTGGAACACCTCATTCATATTCTTGCAGAGGATATGAAATCCAACATGGGTCAAATAGGAACAAAAAATATTGAAGAAATTAAATCAAAGAAGGTATTATTCAGGTCATAAAGTGTAGTTGAACCAAAGTTTTCAGTATTGAAATCCAAGGATTATTGCGTAATGAAATTCTTACGATTTGTTGAACTTCATCAGATTATAAATTTGATATTTCTTGGGAGAAATGGAGGGGATTATGGATGTAGAAGCTGATCGGGATCTACAACTTGTTCGACAGGGCGTTGAAGGTGCAAAAGGTTTGCCCAATAACCATTACGTAGATCAAGCCACCTATGAAGAGGAAAGGGAAGTCCTGCTATTTAATAACTGGGCTGGCATCGGATTAGGTTCGGATATTCCCAATCCTGGTGATGTTTCCCCTGTAAATTTTGCTGGTTTACCCTTGCTGATGGTTAGAAATCATGAGGGTAAAATTAAGGTTTTCCAAAATACCTGTCGTCACCGTGGCATGATTTTGGTCGAAAAAAATTGCAATTTAAGAGGTACCATCCGATGTCCGTATCATAGTTGGAGCTATAATCTGGATGGTTCATTGAGAGCAACTCCGCACGTTGGGGGCCCGGGGATGAACATTGATGAACATATCGTCAGAGATGACCTTGGTTTATTCAAAATAACCTCATTTGTATGGAGAGATATCGTCTTTGTCAATGTGTCCGGCAAGGCACCTCCATTCAGGGAGTATGCTTCAAAACTTCTTAAGAGATGGCATGAGCACGAGCAGCCCATGTATCACGGCGGCCCAGTTTCGGCCTTTAATTTTGATGTGGCCTGTAACTGGAAATTGGCGGTGGAGAATTATTGCGAAAGTTATCACTTGCCGTGGATCCACCCTGGTTTGAACAGCTATTCGAGATTGGAGGATCACTACCATATAGAAGAACCAGGTCATTTTTCAGGCCAGGGTACTTTGGTTTACAGGCAAATTGTAGGTGATCAGGGTGAAAGATTTCCGGATTTCGACAATTTAAGTGAGTTCTGGGATAGCGGTGCAGAGTATATTGTTTTGTTTCCCAACGTTATGTTGGCAACCCAAAGGGATCATGGATATGCCATCATACTGCTTCCTCAAGGTCCAGGTCGAACCATTGAGCGAAACGAGATCTTTTACAGCTTTGATCCAGAGACCAGGCCTGACCTCAAAGAACTGATCAAGAAAAATTCTGTACAGTGGAGAGGGGTACTGGAGGAAGATTTATTCGTAGTGGAAGGAATGCAAAAAGGCAGGTATGGCATCTTTTTCGATGGCGGGAAATTTTCTCCCGTAATGGACAGCCCCACACATGTGTTCCATAAATGGGTTGGTGACAATCTGCATGCCAGTCGATATGGAAATACCTGACCGGGTCTGGAAACCAGTTTTTTCATGAAGGATTAGTACCGTTTGTCTGACCCGGATTTTGAGAAATACAATCAGCTCGTACTGGACCTGTTTTGTAAAGAAAAATACGATGAACTGGCCTTACTGTATCTGGAATGGGGGAAAAGGCTATTGTCTCTCGAAAAGATAGATGAAGGGTGTTTTTTCCTTACTCAGGGGTACATCCTTGCTCTTGAGGAAGGTTTGGACGAAGCAAAGGAAATACACAGTTTACTGAAATCCCTAAGAAGGGAGGTTTAGGCATTCCAGGCAAACAGGAAAAAATCAGTGCAGGATTATTATTGCGGTTGAAATTCAGGATAATGATCCTAAATTTTCTGGAACTTAAGCGGGTGTAGCTCAAAGACGAAAACATCAGCTTAAATTGGGATTAGAAGAATTTTTTTCTGGCTGATTTTATGCGGGTGTAGCTCAATGGTAGAGCAGCAGCCTTCCAAGCTGAATACGTGGGTTCGATTCCCATCACCCGCTCCAAATCACCTAATATGGTAACGAGCAATATCCAAGAATTCCGATCGTTCAGTAAAACCACTGTCAAAGCTGTTCCAGTTTTTGGTTCCATACCGGCTTCAGGGGATCCTCACCCTGATAATTCTGGTCATAACAGCAACGATAACCCTAATTCTCCCCATTTTTATCAGGCAGTTCATTGATGGATTTGCTACGGCAGATTTAGACCGCATTAACCAGATTGGGTTTCTTGCATTCGTTGCGACACTGCTCTTTGGTATGGGTTCTGCACTCAGATATGCTTTGGTTACAAGACTTGGTGAGCGGGTAGTAGCTGATATTCGGAAGGAGGTATTTTCACATACCATAAAAATGAGTCAACAGTTTTATGAAAACCTGATGACCGGTGAAATTCTATCCAGACTTAACACCGATACCACCCTTGTTCTAACCGTAATCAGTTCTTCAGTTTCGGTATCCCTCAGAAGCACACTTCTATTAAGTGGAGGTTTGGTTCTGATGCTTGTTACAAGTTTCAAACTAACCCTGATTACAATTGTCTTGGTTCCCTTTGTTCTAATACCCGTTTTGGTTCTAACCAGACAACTCAGGAACCTGACCAAGGAAAATCAGGACAGAATAGCAGAGGGTTCGGGGAATGTATCCGAAGCACTTAATGCAACCAATGCCATCCAGGCCAATAATCACGAAGAGTTAAGCATTCAGACCTTTTTCAAAATAACCGACCGGTATATCGAATCTGCCAACCGGCGAATATTTATTCGAGGGTTGATGACAATGTTGATCATTTCCCTTTCCTTTACGGCAGTAGGGATCGTGATTTATATTGGTACCAGGGATATGTTAAGCGGGGTAATCACCCCGGGCGAATTAACCCAATTTGTTATCTATGCTATAATGGTTGGAGGATCAGTAACAGCCCTGTCGGAAGTTTGGGGAGAGTTGGTAAGGGCAGCCGGTGCTACGGAAAGGATCTTTGAAATTCTGGAGGTAAGGGATACGGTTGAGGATCCACCCAACCCGATAACCTTGTCGATGCCGATAGCAGGTAAAATCGAATTTCGAAATGTTAGTTTTCAATACCAGAATCGGCCAGAGATATCGGTCTTGGATAACGTTTCATTTACTGTCAGGCCAAGAGAGACTGTAGCCATTGTTGGCCCTTCGGGAGCCGGTAAAACCTCTACTTTCCAACTATTGCTCCGTTTTTTTGATCCACAGGAGGGGAAGATCCTTATTGATGACATGGATATCAAAAAGATCACAAAGAAGAATCTGCGTAATTGTCTGGCTTTAGTACCCCAGGACCCTGTGGTTTTTTCTGATACAGCAAGAGAGAATATTCGGTTTGGTAGGCCAACCGCTACCGATGAGGAGGTAAAACAAGCAGCGATTTCGGGTGTAGCAGATGAATTTTTGAATGAGTTCCCAGAAGGTTACGATACCCTTTTGGGGGAAAGGGGGATGTTGTTATCTGGAGGGCAAAAACAAAGGATAGCAATTTCCAGGGCAATATTGAGATCATCTCCGGTTCTATTACTTGATGAAGCTACGTCATCGCTGGATTCCGCAAGTGAAGTTGCAGTTCAAAAAGCCTTGAGTGACATGACCAACCAAGCAACGACAATCGTGATTGCCCATAGATTGGCTACAGTAAGAATGGCGGATCGAATACTGGTATTTGACAAGGGAAGAATTGTAGCCGAGGGCACCCATAATCAATTAGTTTCGGAAGGTGGATTATATTCCAAACTGGCAGAACTCCAGTTTGTTTAACAGGTGAAGTTTAGAGAGAAAACAATATTTAGAATTGTGGAAGTCAATATGCTAAAATCGGATCAGTATAGGAACACAAAACTGAAAATACCAAAGTATTCAATGATTGGAGGCGACAGTGTTTACCGACCTTGAAGGAAAAAAATCCATTGAGCAAGCAACAACATGGGAGGAGGTTGAAAACCCTGCAACCATCTATGAGGCCTTGAACAAAACTCGGGAAAAGTACGGTACCAAGCCGGCTGTTTCGTTTCAGATTTTAGCCGACCCTAAGTCACACGCAGAAACCTTGACCTGGAATGATGTATTTCGAAGGGTATGCCAGACAGCTAATTTTTTCCATTCCCTTGGAATCGGTAAGGATGATGTGGTTGCGTTTTTACTCCCCAACAGCAATGAAACAATTTTTACCCTATTGGGTGGTATGATTGCAGGCAAGGTTAATCCGATTAATCCCCTGTTAAGTGCCGAGCAAATTGCTGGAATTTTAAATTCTTCTAACGCAAAAGTTTTGGTAACCCTGAAATCTTTTCCTAAAACCAATGTTGCCCAGCTCGCTCATGAAGCAGTTGCCGAATGTCCCAATATCAAGCATATTGTTGAAATTGATCTGGTCCGTTATCTAAAGCCACCGAAAGCCTGGATAGCAGGATTATTGAGACCAAAAACCAGTTATCCAAGTGGAGTCACAATTCACAGTTTTTATCAGGGAATAAGCGGGCAGAATGGAGAAGGTTTAGATTTTGAGGATTCAACTGAAGATAGGGTTGCAGCTTTATTTCATACTGGTGGTACGACAGGACTTCCTAAACTAGCCCAGCATAAGCAATCCGGTATGATCTATAACGGATGGTGTGGCAAGATGATAGGGATTTCTTCTGATGAAGTCGTGATATGTCCCTTGCCTCTATTCCATGTTTTTGCAGCTTATCCCATTCTTATGTCCGGTATTAGAACAGGCGCTCATACTGTATTTCCCACTCCGGCCGGTTATCGAGGCGACAAGGTATTTGATTTGTTCTGGGACTTGGTGGAAAGATGGCAGGTAACCTTTATGATTACCGTTCCGACTGCATTATCAGTTTTGATGCAAAAACCAATCAAGTCAGATATTTCCTCCCTCCGGTCAGCTATTTGTGGGTCTGCTCCACTTCCAATTGAACTTTTCAATAAATTTGAGAGAACCACAGGTGTGAATATCATGGAAGGGTATGGTCTTACGGAAACAACCTGTATTGCTTCGGTCAACCCACCCGATGGAGTCAAGAAAATCGGTTCCGTGGGATTACCTTTCCCTTATACGAATGTCAGGATTCTGGATTGTGATGATCAGGGCCAAATCATCAGCGAGTGTAAAACAAATGAAATCGGCGAAATTTGTATCTCTGCACCAGGCGTATTTGTTGGAAATACCTATACAGACAGTGATAAGAACAAAGGATTATACGCCGAGGATAAATGGTTGCGTACCGGTGATTTGGGGAAAATTGATGAAGATGGGTATGTTTGGATAACCGGGAGGGCAAAGGATCAGATTATTCGTGGGGGACATAATATTGATCCTGCGATAATTGAAGAAACTCTTGCCGGGCATGATTCAGTTGCCTTTGTAGGTGCCATCGGTCAACCCGATACTAAACTTGGTGAGGTGCCCTGTGTCTATGTTGAATTAATTGAGAGCGCCACTGTTAGTCCAGATGAATTATTACAATTCTCCAAAGAGAATATTACCAATAAATTGGCAGTTCCCGTAAGTGTAGAAGTTTTGGAAGCTCTTCCTAAAACAGCTGTTGGAAAAGTTTTCAAACCGGATTTAAGAATAAGGGCAATAAACAGGGTTTTAAGTCAGCGGTTTAAACAGGAAGGACTTAAAGTAGATATATCAACTGCAGAAATTCCCAAGAAAGGACTTGTTTCAAATATTGATGGTGATTGGGATGAAGAACAAAAGGAAAGGGTGCAGGGCATCCTAAACGAATATCCCTTGGCCTGGCAATTTTCAAAATCGGATAAAGAAAATTGATAAGAAATTCATGGTGCCGCAGGGGAGGATTGAACTCCCGACCTCAGCCTTACCAAGGATGCGCTCTACCACTGAGCTACTGCGGCATTGGTTTGAAAAGAAAACATTCTCGTTCTAAACCACAACAATATCAGAAACAAGTAGAAAAGAATTTTGTAATTTAAACTGAGTTTCAAAAATTCTTGGATGGTATTTTTGTAAGGGGTTTATACGCTTGACGATCCTTAAAGTGCCTTTTTTGCAAACCTAACAAACTCCCCTTGATTGAAAACATATTTCAGATTGTTCTTTCCGGCTTGACTTATTAACCAATCTCTAGCACCATCAGAATACCCTCCACCATCAAGAATAATTATTGGGATTACATACTTGGATATACAATCTTCTTTCCTTGATTTGAACGAAAACCTCGAAACTATTTTGGGCTGTTTGATTACAAGTTTTGACCTTATAGAAAGGTGTCATTGTTGGTATTGTGATCGGTCTCAATGGAATTTTATTGCTCTATATTGACTAGCTTGGGGGTAAATATTCCACCAATTTAAGGCTCCATACACCAGTAGGATTATATTATGTTTATTAATTTTGCAAATCTTTTCATTCAATGTTTTTGCCATAATGACTAGATCCATAAGTTTTCCGACTGTGTAACAACCATCATTTGATGAGTTGTTTAACAGAATCTATTCTGCCCACCAGCAAGGAGGTTATTAGCATTTGTAAGGCTATTGGTACCTGAATAGGATAGTAAGCCTTTTAGTTTTGGATGTTTTTTTTGATTTCGTTAAAAGGAAATATTCGAATTATTCACGACCGTAACCAGTAAGAGAATAAAAATAAACCGTTACTATGTTAGGTCATGCGAGGATGTGGTTCGGCTTAGTCTCATAAGAACAAGTCGTTTTGGTCTGGTTGTCCTTGTACAGGCAACATTGATATTGATTTAATAGTTCTAAGGTCTTCTAGCGATAAGAAACACATTAAATGATTTACTAAACTGTTCTTCAAAACATGAATCCAATAGTTCAATATCCTTAAATCCAACCTTTGATGCAAGCAATGCAATATTTTCAACATTCGCAACAGGTAGAATGTGCTCTTCAAAAATAAGTTCCTCCCTACTCTTACAGCCATATACATACTGGGCAGACATGCTATTCGGTTGCCCTCTGATTTGGCTAAATCGGTACAAAAAAACTATATCGTTTTCATCACCCATTGGTCCCTTCTCTCGATCTTCATTTAGTTTCCCAGTTGCATTGGGAGCATGTGCAACCTGTAGAATTAACATTCCACCCGGATTTAAGGAGTTAAAACAATTTTCCAGAATTTTATGTGCCTCCATAAATGACCTAGCGTAGTTGAAAGACCAACACAAAGATACGATTCCATCAAAGGTTTCTGCATTACCTAGGTTTTGCATCCATAATGTTCTAACCCGATGGTTTCCAACCCGCTCTTTGGCTATATTCACCATTTCTTTAGATGCATCAATGCCATATGCATCAAATCCTAAATCAATGGCTTTTTTTAGAAAAACACCTGTTCCACAACCTATATCAAGAATACGATGAAAATCTCTTAACCGTCCTAATACGAAAGAATGGTCATTCTGATAATGATGTGGAGGAGTGTGCCAGTCATAGAGGTCAGCAAATCGTCCGAATAATTCATAACTCATGAACTTATTCAACCAAATTAAGCCGTGTCATACTGCTAACGACTCTTTTATACACCTGTTTAATCTGATTAAGATCAGAAACTGGTTCGTTTAGTTTTACTTTTGGTAAATTTATTTCCAATGGTTCTAGGCAATACAGGATGCGTTCTTTCATTTTTAATTTTCTTGTATTTTGTGGTTCTATTTTTTTCATTTCCTGAATAAATTCTTCAACAGTTCCATTGAGAATCAAATCAAAAAAAGATTGTTGACCAAATCTTACTGCACGAAAATAATGCTTTAAACCCGTTCCACTGCAATTAGGACAGATTATTTGCTGTTGTGATTCCTTTACTTGGTTCTGCCAAATTAAATTCTTTGAACGATCCAATTCCATGTTAATTAATGGTATCAAACCATCCCAACGCAACCAAGACCGTACTTCTTCACGATTTGATATAGGTTTTTTGAGAAAACTACCATGCCCCGGTCTACACCAAAAGCCGTACAACAAGATTGCTTTTTCTTTTGGATTCAGTTGGGAATATTTTTTGTTTTCTTGCCACAATCCCTCCGAGATCATCTTTTTGAAAAAGGGGATAAGATTGTTTCTCCTAATGCCTTTAAGTATTTCATGACACTCTGAAGTAAGAAAATATTCATCTGTTGGTTCAGTATCCGAATTGTCAATAAAAAACCTTTCTGGTATTGTTTGTACAATACCATTACCCTTACAGCAAGGGCATCCTCCAGTACCATTTTTACGTGAAAAATCTGCAGAATTCATAAAAGTCGGTGCTACAGTTGGAATAATAGAATCCAAGTCTGAGAAACGTGTCCATATTTGTCCTAATTTATGTCTTTGATCTATCGCAAGTTCAACGAAACCACCTCCTAAATCAAGGGCATCTCTAACTAGACGAATCCTTTCATCCAACTGACCTGAAATGGGTTCAAATCTTTTACCAGACACACGTAATTGATTAACCAAATTAGAATTCAATAATTCAGAACCAAATTCTAGATTAAATTGCGACAATCTTTTTTTAGTAAATTGTTTATTACTTTTTGGGATTCTATCTCCCCAGACAACAATTTCTTCCATGTAGGGATTTATTTGTATTCTTGCTTCTGGATGTTTCAACCAAAGATTAGCTATTTTTGAAATATCATTAGGGGTATTATCCGCGCGGTCCAAGATAAATCGTCCTATTTCGAAATCTAAGTATGCAATCTCTAGAGCACGTATATCATCAACTTTGTGATTATATGGGACAGAAAGTTTATTAAAATCAAAATTATCTTTTTCTGTTGGTGCTACATCTTCTCCAACTAATCTTCGTAACCAACGAGTAGCATCTTGAGTAAACTTTACAGGATCATTTATTTTGTTTTTTGAATTTAACTTGTCGTTATAATTAAAAGGTTCGGTTGTTTTTGAAATTTTTCCTGCCAAGGCAAGTCCTGTAGGTGTATTAAGTTTTGATATATCTTCAGGTGTACCTTCTCCAACAATCTTACCACCTTTTGGACCACCTTTTGGACCCATATCAATAATCCAATCAGATGCACGAATAAGATCTATATTATGTTCAATCAATAGTACTGTATTTTTACCTTCGGAAACTATATGATCAATTGACTTTAATAATCTTTTTACATCGTTGGGATGCAGTCCTGCCGATGGTTCATCTAACACGATAAGTAAACCTTTAACATTTTTTTTAGCTAACGTTTGGGCTATACGTATACGTTGATGTTCGCCACCACTTAGCTGGTCAACCCGACGCCCAAGTGTTAAATACCCTAGATCTAACGCAATAACTTGTTGTAATAATTTAGTCCAGCCTGCATTTATAGATATTGGGTGATCTACGAGTACGCTAATTGGTAGTTCTAGGATTTCTGTAATGCTCTGACCATCAATTTTGATGTCCATAATTTTTTTGTTATATCCACTACCTCCACAAAATGAACAGGTTATCCAAATTCCATTTTCCTTTCTTTCTCCTAATCCATGACAAGATGTACAACGCCCATTGCCTGCATTCAATCCAAAATCGGTAGGTCTTAGCCCCGAGCTCTTTGCATCAGGCAAATCTGCAAAGATCTTGCGTAATTGATTTGCTAATTTGAGAAAAGTAACCAAAGTACTTCTTCTTTGTCTACTAGCTGGTCTTGGGTTTAAAACTAATACATTTGAAATTTGTTGATAACCAGACACCCCATCCCAAGTTCCCCGAGTGTAATTTTGTTCTTCATCATTGAAACTATTTGATAAAGCTTTTGACAAAGCGGGTATAACTATTCCATTAATCAAGCTGGATTTTCCTGACCCTGAAACACCGGTAATAGTAATAAGTTTTTCTAATGGAAATTTAAATGTGATATCTGAAATTGTGTGTATACAAGCCCCAGATATAGTTAGCCAGTCGTCAAAAGAATTAACTGGTAGTTGCTTGCGGCTAATTTCTATTTGGGATGTAATTTTTGATATGTGCTGTGATGAGCCCTGAAAAACTACTTGACCACCATTATATCCAGCACTTGGTCCGATCTCTAATACTTGATCGGCGACTTTTGCAAGAGAAACCTTATGATCATTGAATATTAATGTGTGCTTTCTCTTTAGTTTCAATAGTGCGTTAGAAAGGTGATAAATATCTTCTTCATGCAACCCTCGTGCCGGTTCATCTAGTAGAAGTGCTAAACCCTCACCACCACTTTTTAAAATTGTGGCAAGTCTGGAACGACGACTTTCACCCTCACTTAATGTTGACATCCCTCTTTCACCAGATAGATGACCAAGACCTGCTTCAACAAAGGCCGTAGCTGTATGGAATAAACTGTTGACAAGTGCGGGGGCAACTTCACCTATAGATTTATCCATAGGCCCGTTCACCTTAGTAAGATCTACTAGCTCATTAAAGGTAAGTTTTAGGATATCATGAATCCCCCATTGCCCCAATAATAAAGCTCGTGCTTCTCTCGACCACCTTGTTCCCTTACAAGCATTACACTGTACCTCTTTGACAAGTTCTTTTAATGTTGTAGGAGAGCCTGGCATACCATGACGCCGTTTAATTAATTCAATAAAACCACTGAAACCTCTTTCTTTACCGAGTCGTCTTTTTGAATGAGGGTCTACATCATAAAAAACATTTTCACCAGAGCCGTAAAGTATTAATTCTTTAGCCCTTTTACTTAGGTGTTTCCATGGTGTATCTGGACAAAATCCTTGAAGTCCTCGCATACCTTCAATGGTTTTGTGTTGTATATTTATATTTTTATAATTTTTTTCCGTCCAAAGTGAAAAACACCCACCGTGCATACTTTTATTTGGATTTATAACTAATTTTTCAATATCCACATTTATTAATACACCTAAACCATGGCAAGCGGGACAAGCTCCACTATTATGACTTGAGGGAGAATTGAACGATAACAGAGCATTTGAAGGAACTAGAAAAGGCTGTAAAACATCAGGGTGAACCCAATGAAAAGCACTATCAATTAATGCTCCCCGCTCATTTATAAAATGACTTGGAAGACCTATTTGATTTTCCAATTCAACAATTACATCTCCCCGGATACCAAAGGAAATCTGAAGAATTTTCTTAAGTTCTGATATATCATCAGGTAAGTTTATCCGGCCAATCTTGGCCTCAATAAGCCTTAGTGGACCCACGGACAATGGCTGAAAGTTGGTTAGGTCAACTAAATTATCATTATTACTGTTGATAAGGGTGTCGTACTCACTACGAATTACAGCAAAATTTATACCATTTTTTTTTAATTCGTTCACAGAACGTACTCCATCAGTACGTTGCCACCTATCTGTAACAACCCAAACAGTCAAAGCTCCTTTATAGTGTGAAGTTAACCATCCTGCATAGCTATCGACTGATGGTTTGGGGACTTCTGACTTGATTTCTTCAGACCATGGGATAGCATGTTTTAAAAAAAATCTTCTTAGCAGGGATAGAATTCCAGTTGAAGTGCCGATGGTAGTTCTACTTGAAGCTCTAAAGGCAGATTGAGTAAAATGAACACAAGTTGGTAATTCGCCTATATATGCAATTACATCTTTATTACCCATATGAGGTTGCTGAAAGTTCAAATATCTATGCATGCGCAAATTTGCTTCGGCTGCTATAGTATTGGACAATAACGAACTCTTACCAGATCCCGATACCCCAATGACCATTGTTGCTTTTGAAGGTAAGGTGACATCTATAGATTTTAGGTTGTTTGTATTTGCCCCGACAATCTCAATTGCTTTGCTCAAGTTATTTTCCGTTCTTTTGAAGCATGAAGAATTGCAATTCGTCTTGACTGAAACTCAGTCGGGTATTTCTCAAATAATACAGAACTTTTACCACGACGATGCAAAGCTCTTCGGTTTGAGATCAAAACTAAGTCTCCAAGGTTCAAGGCAATGGGTACGGATACGGATCGTGCTGATGATTCTATCGCTTCAATAATTTGTTCTAGATCATGAGTTGTTTTACCTATCATTCTATTAGCTGCCCGAAGAGTTTCAGGATGGTATCTTATCATGTAATCATCAACCAAGTTTCCAGTCCAACTAGATGAAGACCTTTCACTCAACATTGTAACAATCTCATCTGTTAGGAATTGAAGGATTTTTTGATTCTGATTTTGTTTAATTTCACGAATTAATTCAGGAAGGTTAGCTACGTATAAAATCCCATAGTTGGGACTTCCGGGGTCAGGCTCCAAGCATTGGATGGCAGTAATCTCAGGAGGATTTTTTTCAGTGTTAAGGTCGGTATGAAATTCCCCTGCTTTCAGGGTGTGAGCTAACTCTCTAGTCCAAGGGGACATTTTGAAATGCTTAATTACTTTATTGCCTCTGTAACATCTCAATGATTCCCCTATTGTCAATGCAGCAAATAATAGAGATGCCCCATTATGATCTGCACCAAATCCTTTAATTACAGCAAAATTATGTTTGTTGTAAATTTGATTAACTGTGTCTCGAAATAACAACCAATTTTCATCATTAAAAATAGACAGTTTTTCAACTTTATTTGAAGTAACTAACTCCTCTAGCCCTGTTAATTTATGGTCAGAACAAATCTTACTAATTAGTGTTTTGAGGATAGAAGGAACCTCAATATAATTTAGTTGAAAATTATTCATCTGAGTCTGCTAAGTCTAAAAAGCAATTTATTTCGATATTGGTGATCAAGAAGAGTACCAATTGAAGGATATTTGAAAGAAGAGCTTTCTGGATTGTAAATTATCCAACCATCCCTCCGGAGTGGTCGGAGTTCACATTGTAGTCCAGCATCAAATGCTAAGCGGATTATATCAAAAGGAGAGCGATCAAATATATTCTGACCCGAATTTCTTAATTGCTGACTCCAATTTGCCCATAAAGGATTTTCTGTATGACACCCTGTTACAACGTAAGCAGTTCCATGTTCAAGTAGTACACGTTCAAAATTGGCAAATAACTTCGTTAAATCCTCAACTAAATGTAGTACCTCATGACAAGTCAAAAGATCAACACTTCGATCTTTAACCTCAATCCATCTTTCAGGTGGTAGGACTTGAAAAATTGAATTTATGGATTTTAATCGGATATTAGTTCTTTCTCGGTGTTCAAAATTTGGTTCAATCCCTATCAACTGATAGGGATGAAAAGCAGAAGCAAACTTTTCTAGTAAACCTCCTTCATTACAGCCTACATCAAGTATGGTTTCCACTGGTCTACCCTGAAGCTCCCTACGGATGTGATCTAATAAACTCCGCCAAAAAATTTCATTCGCTTTTTCAAGTGAGACATCTTTCCTAACCAACGATAAATGTGCCATACAATATCATATTTTGATAAACTATGGGCAGTTTTGAGGGGAGCAGCCTCTTGCTTGTGCTTCCCCACTACAAGGATCTATACCAAAATGTTTTATAAACAATGATCTGCTCTTTTCAAAGGTTCTCTCAAGGTCTTCTCTATCAGCTGAACCTCGCATCCCGAAATAGGGAAAATGATGCAAGTATTTTCCGAATACTTGTTTGCAATCCCTTTCGTAAGCAATGGTATCTAGAATATGTGCATGCCAAAAATCGTCAATTGGACCAGTAGGGCAAATTTTTTCATTTCGGTAAACCAAATTAAGTGCGAGAAAACGTCTGTAAAGATCCTCTACCTCATTTAGATATTCAGTAGACCAACCCTTCTCCTTTCCAAGTTTATTCTTTAACATTTCGAAATCAAGTACTGCTACTTGTTCAAGCGCATTACCAATCTCCTCAGTGTTTTCCAACAGATCCTGACAATCATCCCATCCTAAAGGTTGTGTTAATTCTGTATTGTTCATTTGGCACCTCTTTATTTGGGTGTGATTCTTGTATTGCGGTTCATTATTAGATCAAGCTGCCTTCTTTTTTTCCTTCCACGGATTCCAATTGTCATTGGCAGGATCTCTCTTCTTCAGTTCTTCTACAATATATTCCCAGGATTTGTCAAAACGACCCGACTTGATCAATGAGCGAATGCCCAGTATGGCCTGACCACCCGCCATGCTCCAACGCATTCCCGACCTCTTCATCCTCGCCGCGACGTGCGTTTTGTTGGCTGCCTCCACATGACCCGACCCAATCGGCAAACCGCGCCGTTTCAAATCAGCATACTGCATCCGGCCACGGCGCTCGTTGAAGTAATTGTAAATCCCACTTAATTCCTCCCTTGATGCATCGTCTTGAGCCCGGTTCCGCAGACCCCGGATGGCCCCGAGAACACGGTCAACACCATTGTCCTCCTCCAGAAGAATGGAACGCCACTTCCCATACCAAACTTCCTTTGATGACGCATGTGCCGATGCTTCCGACAGATACATCGTCGCATGGTAGAAGTCGACTATCTCCTCATTGACCTCCTGGCCCGACAAAAAGGTCCAGTTGTCCTTCGCACCATCCGCGGCACCAACACTGATCAGGTCAGGACGCTTCTTCATGATCGCTTCGAACTCATCCGACAGCCATTTCTTCAAGGTCTCCTTCAGATGTTCCGGCATCCAGCCCGAACTGATCGTATGCAGGGGTTCCCCCTTGCTGTCAAGAAAGGTAACCGTCCCGCACGAAGCCTCCCGCCAGTTGCCCTTGCACCCATCATCATCCCCGGTGATGCCAATCGGGCGTTCACCGGGACGAAGAAGGACATAAACACCATCAAGGGACAGAACAACACTGGCCGCACCCTCGGGAATGTCCTCATTGCAACGGATATCCGCAAGCGCCTTCCCGGATACATTCCGCCAGGACCAGTCAACCATCCGCGACAGTTTCTGCCAGGTGGAGACCGCAGGGGATCCGCCAACGAACCCGTCAAAAATGTCCTTGGCATTCCTGATCGGCATCTCCGCAACCAGACGGGTCGCCAACTTGCCGGAAGGAACAGTCATCCTTCCAGCCAGCAACCCAAGACCTTCATCAACGGGACAAATTGAGTTCCTGACCGTACTGTTCCGGTACAGGGAACGGTCGTACTCCACTTTGCCAAAAAGACAGTGGAACGTTCCCCTGGAAGGGGGAAGACAATACCACGACTTGTTATCACGCTCAATTGTACGGGCACCGTCATCGCGGTTCTCGGCAACCTTCGCCATCAGGGTGCTGCCAAAATCGCGGAGGGTGTCATGTGCCTTCTCCTCAACCACGGCAAAATCGGCACCCGGGTGATCGGTCTCCAGAAGATCCCCGCAAAAACCGGCAAGTTCGGAAAAGGCTTCATGCAATGCCCCTGGCAACTCCAACGTAATTGATCCCTTGTCAAAATCATCTTCATGGGCTATGTTCTCAGTCATCGGGAATTCTCCTTCATTTGGGTAAAAATTATGGTTGTAGTGTTCCCGATCCTTCCCCGAAAAGACATGATCCTGCACGCTCTTGCCCCTTGGGAACGGAAAACGAACAAAATTGAAATGGAAGATGAACGAATCAAACCGGAAAAGGTCAAAAATACCAAATTCGGGCTGTTTTATAGCAAAATATACCGCAATAGTAAAAACACACCCCTTTATTTTTAAAGGAATTACAGTTCACATAAAAATAGATATTTCCTAATAAAACTATAAAATATTCGTTTGATTACAAGTGTGTATGCCACCTATATAGTAATTCCCACAAAAATTTAATTTCCCTATAAACAGGGGGGGGACACCATTGTAGAAAACTATTTTCGCAAACCCCTGTGCACAAGTTTTTGCCAAATTAGTAAAAGACGACTATTTACTAAAGCAATAAATAACTTTCTAATACCCAAAAGAGCGGTCTTATCGTGTCCCGAAGCGTTCTCCTTCGGCATGTGTCCATGCCAGGACTTTTATCAACCGCTCACAGGTCCTTCGACACGATTACTGATCTGCTCCGTCATTGTCAGTATTCCCTGTAGGACTGTCTGATATCCAGATTGGCCATGTTCGCTCTCAGCTGTTGGAGGTTCACAGTATAAAAAATCCTATGCATCCAGGGCATTCATTCTGACATTCTTTAGGGTGATAGTTCCCTAGGTCAAAAGGACAATCACCGCATCCGTATCATTTTAGGTTGTAGTCAATTGGTAGAAACCCGTAATACCGTCGCACAGAATCAGGTTTATTGTATCTGAAACTACAGTAAAAGCTGTTGTTATTGTGAAGTATACTGGAGAAGGGACAAAGGTATCGGAACCACCCACCAGAAACAGGAAGGTTATCTCTAGTGTTCGATTTCTTGGGCTTTGTTTCCAAAAGCCCAAATAGACTTGATCAACATCAGGGTCCTGAAATACGACACTTGCCGGGTTCTGGACGAGTGCAATAACGCTTCGGATATGAAGATGAAGGATCTCACTGGATTGAGATACTGCACCTTGTGGGAGGAACTTACGCTTTTGGTTATTGTTGATGATGACCTTGCATTCTGTCCAACCAATTTATCTGCATCCGAGACTGTTAAATCACCTGATGAGTATGAACCTGGTGGGTTGAGAATTCTACCGATCAACCGTTTGATGGATGGAGTACAGTATCAATGGCGGCTAGAGTACGACATTGTCCTTCTTACCAAGATTGTTGCTCCAGCAGAAGAAATTGAAGGACTGCAATAACACTAATCAATTAATACAGTTACCCCATGATATGGTGCGGTTTAATCTTAAATTTGATAGGGAAAACTTTAATTATATATCACCCTTTTTTTGAGATACGGTATGTTGTCAATAACGGTTATGAGAAGTAATTATTGCTAGGACATTTTAGATCATGGTGAACAATGCAAAAAATCAGCAATAGTAACACCTCGACCAGTGCGTCGAAGCAAGAATTTAAGCGTAAGGATAGGTTGAAATCAGCTTTGCGTAAAAATCTTTTGAGGCGAAAAGGGAAAAAGGTGAATAAAGTAAAACAAAAATGAGGGATAGAATGAACAGAGCAGTCAGATGGATTCAATAATTATCGAAGGTGGGTTTCCATTAACAGGGAAGGTGGAAATTTCAGGAGCAAAAAATTCATGCCTTGCCTTAATGGCTTCAGCAATTCTGACAGATTCCCCCTTGCATCTTACCAATGCCCCCAATCTTTCGGATATTGCTACGATGTCGTTACTCCTAGGGACCTTGGGAGTTGGGGTGGAGAACAACAAAGAGAAAAGGATAATTAGTCTGGATGCGAAAAATATAGGAAACTGCAAAGCCGATTATAACATTGTCAGGAAGATGCGGGCTTCGTTTCTTGTTCTTGGACCTTTATTGGCTCGTGAACGGTTTGCGAAGGTTTCCCTCCCCGGGGGGTGTGCTATTGGTGCACGAGCAGTTGATTTACATTTGGAAGCACTTAGAAAACTTGGTGCGGAGCTTGAATTGGAGAACGGCTATGTGGTCGCATCTGCCCCCAAAGGACTTATAGGGGCTGAAATTGACTTCCCATTCAAATCAGTTGGTGCAACCGAGAATACAATCATGGCAGCAAGTCTCGCTAAAGGGAAAACGACCATAAGAAATGCGGCAAGAGAGCCTGAAATTGGGGACTTGATTGATTGTCTGGAAAAAATGGGTGCCAAAATATCAGGTAAGGACACCTCAACAATCGAAATAGAAGGAAAAAAAAGTTTAAGCGGAACTATCCATGATGTTCTACCAGACCGGATAGAATTTGGTACTTACCTATTGGCTGGAGTAATTACCAAAGGAAAAATTGTACTGGTTGGTGGGCAGGAAATTCCAAATCGGGAATTTATGAATAAAGTTGAGGAAATGGGTGTACAATATGAAAGTACTTCCGAGGGATTGATGGTTGATTGCACAGGTCTTCAACTTCAGCCTGTTAGATTGGCAACTGAACCGTTCCCAGGGTTTCCGACTGATCTGCAAGCCCAGATAATGGCAACTTTAACCCTGGCTAACGGGGTTAGTGAAATTGATGAGAGAATTTTCGAAAATAGATTCATGCACGTACCGGAACTCGTACGTATGGGAGCAAGAATAAAATTGGAAGGTACCCGGGCTATCGTTGAGGGAGTAGATCATCTAATTGGTGCACCAGTTATGGCTACGGATTTAAGAGCATCTGTGGCTTTGGTGATTGCAGGGCTTGCTGCAAGAGGAAAATCCACGATAAATAGGGTATATCATTTGGATCGTGGTTATGAAGATTTAGAAAAAAAATTAGCACAATGTGGAGCACAAATTAAAAGAGTAAAATCATGAACAAGAGTGATGCCCAATACGAAGAAACCTTATATAACGAACCCTTGAAGATAAGGGCCGAGGATCTAGAAGATCTGACTGTAATATCATCCCACCTGCAAGATGCTGTCTTCCTGCGACAGGATATAAGCTATGATAAGGAAAAGAGGGAAGTTGCCATACTTCTAAACAGGGTTCGTTGGGAGCTCGCGAGGGATATTGTTGATACGAAAAATTCCGTTGAGAGAGTTAGGTCTCTGCTTATAATCAGGGATGTAATGGAACTAGGCTTTTTCCTACCTGAAGAAAAGGGATCAAGTATTCCCTTGTCCCTTTTGGTTATTGAATTTAAACCGGATGAGGATGGTGCAGGGAGACTTTCATGCAGATTGGCAGGACATTGGGATATACATGCCACTGTAGAATGCATCAATATTTATCTGACTGATGTAACAAGACCCTATCTGGCTCCCTCAAAAAAATTACCATCCCATCCGGAGTAATCAAGTGGCTCGATATTTTTACCCAAACCAACCAAACCAGTATGCAGAATTTAAGGAGTTTTTAAAGGGTAATGTGTCACTCTCCCATTCAACCCGAGAAGTTGTAAATGACATAATAGCAAGGATTATAGCCGAAAAGGATCAAGCCTTGATAGACTATACAAGTGAATTTGATGGTGTAGAACTGAATGCTGGGAAAATTAGGGTTAGTGAAGAAGAAATCGATAATTCGATAATTCAGTTGGGAGATCGTCAAAAAGATGTAATCAAGGCGTCATTTGAGCGTTTATGGAAATTCCATGAAAAACAGTTACCAGAAAACTTGATCTGGGAGGATGAGGAAGATGTAACTCTTGGATGGATTTGGCAACCAATTCAATCCTGTGGCCTTTATGTCCCGGGGGGCACTGCTACATATCCTTCTTCTGTTCTTATGATGGGGGTTCCAGCTAAAATAGCAGGTGTAAATTCCATTTCCTTAACTGTTCCACCATCCAATGCTTTAGATCCCCATTTGCTTTATGCATCCAAAATAGTATCTGTGGACAGTATCTACAGGGTTGGTGGCGCCCAGGCAATAGCTTCACTGGCTTACGGAACCGAATCTGTCGAAGCCGTAGACAAAATCGTTGGTCCTGGTAATAGTTATGTTAGTGAAGCGAAGAGACAGGTATTCGGTCAGGTAGGAATCGATATGGTTGCGGGGCCAACAGAAGTCGTTGTAATCAGTGATAACAGTTCTTGTCCTGCATGGATTGCCTCTGATTTAATTGCCCAGGCTGAACATGACCCTCTTTCAAGGGCAATTTTGATTTCGAACTGTGAGTCTTTTGTTTCAAGGGTATTTTCTGAAGTAGATAGACAGGCAATACTACTTTCCAGAAAAGACATTATCCTCCAAAGTTGGAACTCGTATGGGGCTGGTGTGATTGTAGACAATATTGAGCAGGGATTTGAAATTGCCAATGAAATTGCCCCAGAACACCTGCAGATAAATTTGCCTGAGCCAGAAATTTATCTAAATAAGGTCACTAATGCCGGATCGGTCTTTTTAGGTAGCTGGACACCAGAGGTTTTGGGGGATTACATTGGTGGGCCTAACCATGTGTTACCGACCTCGGGGACTGCCAGATTTTTTTCAGGTCTCTCGGTTTGGGATTTTATGAAAAGAAGTACTGTATTGGGATTTTCGAAAAGGGCATTTGGTAAATTAGGATCAATAGCAGAAAATATGGCAGTAAACGAACAACTTGATGGCCATGCGAACTCCATAAGGATTAGAAAGAAAGTAATTGAAGGGATTTCCGATGACTGATGGGAATTACCTCTCCAAGATTGAGATAGATAGTTCCAACCTCCCTATGGTTTCCCCCGAAATTGAGCAGGAAAGAAAAGTTGCCATATTTGATTTGTTGGAAAATAATTCCTTCATGATAGAGAAGAGAGGCAATCTAACTCCTCCTATCGGCCCTTACCATCTCTTCGTCGGTGATCAAAATGGAAGGGTTGTTTTCAAAATCTGTTCAGAAGAGGGTAATCCAATTACGGAGTTTCATTTGTCGCTGGCCCCTCTGAAAGAAACGATCAAGGCATATTTCAAGATATGTGATCTTTACTTTGATGCTGTTCGGCAGCATTCAAGGGCAAGGATTGAAACCATCGACATGGCCAGGAGAGGTGTTCATAATGAGGGAGCCGCATTGCTACGGGACAGGCTAGAAGGAAAGGCAAAAGTGGATAGAGACACCTCACGCAGGCTTTTTACACTGGTTTGTGTACTTCAGGCCCAAAGGTAATAGAGGGTGGTAGGGATGGTAGCTGATTTACCATCCTCAGTTCTTTTTTGTTGTGACCAAAACTCAATTAGATCACCGATGGCCGAAGGTATCATGAAAAAACTCTTTGGGACAAGGATATACGTTCAATCAGCTGGCGTACTTGGTGATCAGGAAATTGATGGTTTCGCAATAGCGGTCTGCCAGGAAATTGGTGTTGAACTTGGTAATCACCGATCTCGATCCATGGAACAAATGGAGGATTGGGGAGATAATATGGCAAGTTTTGAACTTATCGTTGCACTGACTCCTGCTGCTCAAAGGCTGGCTTTGGAAAAAACCCGTTACATGGCCCTCGAAGTAGAATATTGGCCTACCCTGGATCCCTCTGGTATGGGAGAAAGAAGAAATCAGAAACTTGAATATTATCGTACAACAAGGGATCAGATATACAACCAGATTGAGCGGAGGTTTTCAATCTGATTAATTGGAAGGATATTTGTTGGGTTCAAATTGATTTACCAGATCCTTTCTATAAGGATCCGGTCATGAGTGAACGTCCTGACAATTGAGAACTTAAAAATCGAATTGAACTTCTGAAGATGAATTTTAAGTTTACGGAAGCTAATATTGGCTGAGCTCTGAAAGATCTGTGGGCAAGATATCCAGCGAGTGCCAAACGATTTTGCCTAACACGATAAGTAAGTTACCAAGCCGTAAACAGGAATGATGCTGACCATATGATAGGCTTAGTTGTTTAAGGCATGACAATCTTGGGATTTGTTCTGAATTAATCAAGGTTTGTTTAGATAACGGTATAAAACCCAAGACAGGCAAAATCGCAAACTGAATTTGACTTGATTCAAACCCAAAGATCGGTATTATCACATGGTTCCATTTAGGGAGATTTTTTGATTAATAAAATGAGGTTAAATGCCAAAGGAAGAAATGTTGGAGTTTCCAGGGGTTGTTACGGAGTTATTACCTAATGCAACCTTCAGGGTAGAATTGGATAATGGGCACAAGATTATCGCCCATACAGCTGGAAAAATGAGAAAAAACCGGATCAGGGTCCTTGCAGGTGATAAGGTTCAGGTCGAGATGACTCCCTATGATCTCACCAAAGGCAGGATCAACTACCGTTTCAAATAGAAAGAAGCGTTTAATACTGGCTTCAGCCAGCCCACGTCGATTAACGCTTTTAAACAAGTTGGGTTTTCCCCCAGATAGGGTAAAATGTCCGAATATCGACGAGATATTCCGGCAAGGAGAGTTGCCTAGACATTTTGTTCTGCGTATGGCAGATGCCAAATCAAGGTGCTTTAGTCTAGAGGAGAAGGATGTTTTACTGGCGGCTGACACGATTGTCTCGGTGGGGAGGAGAATTATTGGCAAACCAGCTTCCAAGAATCATGCTGTAGATATTCTTAAACTGCTTTCAGGAAGGCGGCATAAGGTAATTACCGGGATTGTAGTCAGAAATGCTCACAAGTCCAGTTACAAGGTAGTGGAAACTGTCGTCAAGATGAAAAATTTGACCGCTCATGAAATTGAGGATTATATTGCTTCAGGTGAGTGGCAAGGAAAAGCCGGGGGTTACGGAATTCAGGGGGACGCGGAGCAATTTATTCCATGGATTCGTGGCTCTTATTCCAATGTCGTGGGGCTTCCCCTGTACGAAACAAGAAACCTTTTGATTGCCTTTGGGTTAAAGGCCAAACCCCAAAATGGCTGATTATCTTTACCATGCCCGGAATAAGGAGGGCATAATGTTATCTGCCTGGGTAAGGAACGGTCAACTGATAGATTTATTTCTTTGTGATTCCAAAAACGAAATTTTTGTTCCTGAAACCATTTTTTGGGGTAAAGTTCAAAAGGCTTTGGCAGGTTCGGGCGGGTATTTTATCTCACTTCCAGAGAACAGGATTGGATTTGTCAGGAATTCTCGACCATTAAGAGAAGGAGATATGACTCTTGTCCAAGTTAGCAGTTATCCACAACCCGACAAACAAATTCCACTTCAATCAAAAATAACCATAAAGGGGAGGGGTATAATTTTAACTCCGGGTGTCCCTGGAGTTAACATTTCGAAAGCTATTGGGGACCCCAAAAGGAGAAAGGATATATATTCGCAGGTTGGGGCAATTGTCACAAAAGACATTTTGGAAAAAGAAAATATAGGATTGATTGTTCGAACTTTCTACCAGAAGGAGCGCGATCACCAAATCAAGACTGAGATTGAGAATTTATTGACCACCTACAGGAATACAGCACATTTTGGTAAACCAGACAAACCCACTCTTGTATTTAGGGGGCCATCAATTCATGAAAGAGCTGAAAGAGACTGGCTGCCTGATGATAAATTCAATATTCAGGATATTGGGGATGAGATTGATAAGTATGGCTTATGGGACCTGATAATTGATAGTGTCCGAGAAAAAGTCCAACTTGAGAATAATGCCTCTCTTTATATCGAAAAGACTCATGCAATGATCGTAATTGATGTCAACAGCGGGGGTACAAAATCCAAGGTCCCCAGCAAAAGGGTATCCTTAGTTGCAGCTAAGGTTATTCCAAGAGAGTTGAGAATTCGTGGTTTTGGGGGTAAAGTTATAATTGACTTCCCCTCCTTGAACCAGTCGGACAAGTGTGAAGTAGAAAAATCCTTGGCTCAAGAGTTTAAAAGGGATTACGTTCCTACCAAATTGATAGGCTGGACCAAGTCAGGTAATTACGAACTACAAAGAAAAAGGGATCGAATCCCGGTTAATGAGATATTGGAATTATGAACTGCCCCATTTGTCAAAAGCAATCCATCCCTGAATACCAACCTTTTTGTTCCAAAAGATGCGCAGACATAGATCTTGGTAATTGGCTAGATGGAAAATATGTTTTATCAACAGATAAAGACTTGGAAAGTGAGAATGAAGCAATAAATGTACCCTCACCTTCAGATAGGTAGCCAAAATTTGGTTGCTCCTCTATGGACAATATCGCGTTATTAGTTTACAAGATCTGATTTGTAGGATGCCTAGGTAGCTCAGGGGTAGAGCAGTGGACTGAAAATCCTCGTGTCGGTGGTTCGATTCCGCCCCTAGGCACCATCCATTTCCCATTTCTGACCCGTTAGTTTTCCAGTATGGTTGATTTTCAAAGCAGTAAAGATTTTTTTCATCTTCCAGAGAATTTAACCTACCTTTGTGGGAATTCCCTTGGTCCGTTACCCAAGAAACTTCCAGTAAATCTCACCTCCCAACTTACTGCCGAATGGGGAGAAATGATCATTGGCGGATGGAACAATGCTGGTTGGATGGAATTATCCACCACAATAGGAAATAAAATTGGTGGACTCATTGGAGCTCCTGAAGGTACCACTGTTATGGGAGATACCTTATCCATAAAAATATTTCAGGCTTTGGGGGCAGCATTAAAGCTGAATCCTCGTCGGAAAATTATCCTGACAGATAAGAGTAACTTCCCATCGGATGTCTACATAGCTCAAGGATTGGCATCCTTCCTGAGCCAGGATTATGAAGTTAAGGTGGTAGAAACTCAGAATATACCGGAGGAATTGAATGACAAGATAGCCGTATTGCTTCTCACAGAGGTTGATTACAAGACTGGTGCCCGTCTTGATATGGCAGAACTAACCGAAGCGGCAAAATCTCGGGGTATAATCACAATCTGGGACCTTGCCCATTCAGTAGGTGCAGTCCCTGTTAATATTCAGGACATTGGTGCTGATTTTGCTGTCGGTTGTACTTACAAATATTTAAATGGTGGCCCTGGAGCACCAGCTTTTATTTACGTTTCACCACCCCTTATATCCCAAGTACAACCCCCGATTACAGGTTGGCTTGGACACGCTCATCCCTTTCATTTTTCTCTAGACTATAATCCCGCCCCGAACATTCACAGACTGATAGTAGGTACTCCTCCAGTTGTGGGGCTTTCAGTATTGAATTTTGCTCTGGGTATTTGGGACGATATTTCGGTTGAACAAGTGTATGTCAGGTCCAAGGAATTGTCTGAGTTATTTATTGAGGGGATTAAATCAAACTGCACGGAATTCAAAGTGATGTCACCCGAAAATCCAGATGAAAGAGGAAGCCATGTGGCTTTGAAACATCCTGAGGGTTATTCAATAGTCAGTTTTCTGATTGAAAATTCGGTAATTTGTGATTTCCGGGAGCCTGATTATTTACGATTCGGAATTGCGCCACTTTATAACAATGGAGTGGACATAAAGAGAGCTGTAGAGGTTTTGGAAATGGCCCTTGAATACAAACCGTGGAAACTTAACCGATATCAATCCAAACAATTGGTTACCTGATGAATTTATGGGTATAACTTTAGTTGAAAATTATTTTCTTTTCGGTTTTTTTCTCGTTTTAAGCACTGGATTTTTGGGTAATTTTGGTTTGTGCGTTTTGGTTGGTATCTCAAACGGGAAGTCAGACTCGTTAAAGCCAAGTCGCAGTAAATCTTCGGCTAAGGATTTGAAGTTTATTTCCTGAACTTCGTTTTTTCTTAGCGGGGTCAGACTTATTGGTCCGTAGGAGATTCGAAGTAACCGGTTAACCTCCAGACCTACGTACTTCAAAGTTCGTCGGATTTCCCTATTTTTTCCCTCCTTAAGGGTAATAGTCAACCAGGAATTGGCTTTATTGATCGAGTCAATGGATATGGTCATCGGGGCAAATTTATCCTTGCCAATAGAAACTCCTTGTACAAGTGGCTTCAATCTTTGCTCGGTTGGTCTGCCAAGAACTCTAACGCGGTAGGTTCTTTCAAAACCATTGGAAGGAAGTTCAAGAAATCTTTTCAAATCACCATTGTTTGTAAGGAGTAGTAATCCCTCGGAATTAATGTCTAGTCTTCCAACGGAGATTACCTTAGGCAAATTCGGGGGTAGGTTGGCAAATACCGTAGGGCGATTTTTTTCATCCTTTGTGGAGGTAATTACTCCATTGGGTTTATAATATTTCCAAATTCTGGGCCTCTGAATTTTGGGTACCAGTCTGTTATCAAACACTACATGGTCTCCGGGAGATATTTGCAGGGCAAGATTTGAGACTACTTTCCCATTCAACTTAACCCTTCCCTCAAGGATTAATTTTTCACTTTCTCGACGGGATGCAATTCCTGCCCCTGCCAAATATTTGGCAATTCGCATTGATATATTCCTTTAAGCTTGGAAAAGGTATAATCCTTTCCTATTCCAATATCAGTATAGATTAGGAGTTTTGCAATTGTTTCAATCTTACATGAAGGAAGCATTGGAAGCTGCCGAGTTGGCCTTTCGCCATGGTGAGGTTCCTGTAGGTGCAGTAATTATAACCAATGAAAGGCAGGTTTTGGCCAAAACATATAACAAGGTAAGGGAATTAAACGACCCTACAGCACATGCAGAGATTCTGGCAATCAGACAAGCAGGTAATATATTGGGTACAGATAAATTGGTTGGCTGTTCAATCTATGTTACCTTGGAACCCTGTTCAATGTGTGCCAGTGCGATTGCCTTAGCAAGGATTTCAAAACTGTATTTTGGTGCATTTGACAAAAAATCCGGTGGTGTGGAAAATGGTGCCAGAATATTTTCCCTACCCCAGACACATCACAAGCCTGAAATCTATGGCGGTTTGATGGCCACCGAAAGTAGAGAACTACTAAGAAAATTCTTTTCGGACAAGCGGGATAAATGATCAAGCAAGATAAAAGGAGCAGGTTGGAGAATTATGGACAGTTTAAACACCTTTGTTGATGGTTATTGTGAAAGAATCGCACCTGGCTTGATGAATGAACCCTTGAATGCCCTAACCAATCTTGCCTTTATCTTCGCTGCTTTTCTGGTTTGGTATTTTATAAAGGGCAGAAACCCTCCAGTTATTGCCATTATCCTGACAATAGTTTTGGCGCTGATAGGTATTGGATCGGGATTGTTACATACTTTTGCTACGGTTTGGGGTGCGATTGCTGATGTTTTCTTCATTGCCGTTTTTGTCGTAATCTATATTTACGGTGCAAATAAGTATTTCCTGTATCTGAAGTCGGTATATTCGGTCCTTTTAACCGTAGGTGTCTTTTTACTCCTGGTCCCATTGGGAATGGCGATTGAGTACCTATTTCCCTTTATAGGTAGCTCTTCTACTTATGCCAGTATAGCTTCAATAATATTTATTTATGGTTTCTGGTTACTTAAATCAAACAAAGATTTGGGTATAAAGTTGTTAATCGGCGCTGTAATCCTATCTATCTCAATTGGGTTCAGAATTATTGATTTACCCTATTGTGAATCTAATCCATTGGGTACACATTGGTTATGGCATGTTTTGAATGCATTGATGCTTTCCTGGATGATACTGATTATCAATAATCAGATACTTCTTGATAAAAAAGTGAACGAATTGGACGAGTAGAAATTATGGGACTGAGTTTAGATGAGGCCAGGAAGGTTGCTCACTTGGCCCGAATTCACGTAGAAGAGGACGAACTTCCGGATATAGCAAGGGAACTTTCCGTAATATTGGAATTTATGGAACAACTTAAGGAAGTCGACATTGATGGTGTTGAACCAATGACATCAGTTACTCCCATGAAACTCAAACTCCGGAGTGATATCGTTTCAACTGGGGGAGACAAAAATCAGGTTTTATCGAATGCACCCTTACCTGAGCAGGGATTTTTTTCTGTCCCCAAGGTGGTTGAATAAATGAGACTGTCTGCCCTGACAATTTCCGAGGCAAGCACGCTATTAAACAAGGGTGAAATTACGTCGGTTGAATTATCTCAATCCTGCCTGAATGAAATAGAAGAAGCCAGGGAGTTGAATGCCTTCAGTTGGTTTGACCCAAATCTTGTTATAGAGCAGGCCAAAGTGGCTGATGAAATTATCTCCAAAGGTAGAAATTCACCTCTTTGTGGTATTCCAATTGGTATAAAAGACCTTTTTTGTGTTCAGAACACACCGACCCAAGCAGCATCAAAAATTCTGGAGGGATTCAAGCCGGAGTACGAATCTACAGTTACACAGAAACTAAAGGATGCGGGTTCCGTTTTCCTTGGCAAGCTCAATATGGATGAATTTGCCATGGGTTCTTCTACGGAACATACCGTTTATAACCCTGTAACCAGCCCCTGGCAAAAAAATGACTCTGAAAAACCTTTAACGGCAGGAGGATCATCAGGTGGTTCTGCGGCAGCCGTGGCTGCGGACTTATGTCTCGGTGCATTGGGAACTGATACTGGTGGTTCAATAAGACAACCTGCTGCCTTTACTGGAATTGTTGGTTTGAAGCCAACGTACGGAAGATGTTCCAGATGGGGCATTGTCGCCTTTGCTTCATCGCTTGACCAAGCTGGTCCATTTGCACGATCTGTTGAAGATATCGCCATGATTCTGGAAGTAATTGCCGGATATGATCCAAAGGATTCAACCAGTTATGATGGGGCTGTACCCCAATACAGCAGTTTTCTTACAGGTGATATTCGTGGGAAGAAAATCGGTATTCCAAAAGAATATCGGTTGGAAGGAATGCCTGAAGAAATTGAAGCAATTTGGGAAGAAGGGAAAGCAATTCTTAAGGATGCGGGTGCAACAATTGTTGATATTTCATTACCCCATACAAAATACGCTTTACCTACCTATTATGTAATTGCACCAGCAGAAGCATCCTCAAATCTTGCCAGGTATGATGGAGTCAGATATGGCTACAGGGCTTCAATGGATTCCAATACCAATATTGTTGACATGTACAAGAGGACCAGGGGTGAAGGATTTGGACCTGAAGTAAAAAGGCGGGTAATGATAGGGACCTATGTACTTTCCCAGGGATTTTATGAGGCATATTATCTAAGAGCTCAAAAAACTAGGACTTTAATCAAAAACGATTTTGAGAAAGTGTTTAATTCTGGGGTGGATGCAATACTTACTCCAACAACACCTAGCTCTGCCTTTGCACTTGGCGAAATCAGTGACGATGATCCCATCAAAATGTACCTAAATGATGTGTTCACAGTAACAGTTAATTTAGCTGGTCTTCCTGGTATTTCGATCCCGGTGCGATTGGATTCAATGGGACTTCCACTTGGATTGCAGTTAATTGGTAAACCTTGGGGTGAGGGGGATCTCTTAAACCTTGCCCAATCAATTGAAAGTAATGTTCAATTTAACTTTAAACCTAAAAGATGGTGGAAATGAGGAGGATCAACGCATGAATGGTTTTGCCACAAGGTTTTTGGGCATTTTTTCTTTAACCTTCATATTGATTTCCTGTACGGAAGAACTTCCGCAAGAGGAACCACCAGTTGAACCAGTACCATCACTCCCAACAAAGGAGTTAAATGAAGATGGAGTTTCAGAAGAAATTTCTCAGAAAATTGTCAATGAGATAGCAGAAATTCTGAATCCCGGAGAACAAGAAGCAGATACAGCAACCAACCCACAGGATCAGGTGGAAGGTGATGAATCTGAATTAATAACGGGGTCTGACTCAGTTGAAGAAAATATTGCTACAACCGATGAAGAATCCACATCAGAAGATGATCTGATAGCTTCAGAAACGGCTCCAGAAGTAGAAGTACAAGATGGGTTGGCTGTAAGCGAGGAGGAAATCAGTGAACAGGAAACCGCTGTAGAACAAAGTGATGAAGCATCTACTGGTACTGTCGAAGTTGTGCTTACCCCAAAACCAAGGGAATTTGATGAGTATGGCCGAGTTGTTTCTGATGAACAGGATTTTGCTGCTGTAGTCCAGAGAGAGTCGATAGAATCCGACATTCAGAGGATTAAGGAAAACGAGGAAAAGCTGGTTATATATGACCCGATTGATCATCCGGATAAAGAAGGTCAGTCGGATGTAGTTTCCTTCGCCTTGAGTACCAAACATACTCCTGGTACTGTTTTGTTCCGAAGAAACACCCTGTTTTTCAATCGGGAAAGTTATTTGGAAAGGTGTGATTTATATCCTGACAGTGAGGCAGCACAGCAAGCATTTCTTGATGCCGGTGGACCTGATGAAGATGATTTGAATTTGGATCCCGATGGTGATGGTTTTGCCTGTTCCTGGAATCCAGAAAAATATCGCCTCATTCTTCAATGAGCGGTTCGATAGATTACAAACCAGTTTGGCGACCCTCTCCAAATTACAGTACCAGAAGAAATAATCTCAAGCCTCGTTTTATAGTAATTCATTATACTGCAATGGCCACATGTGAGTTGGCCATCGAGAGATTGTGCTCCCCCATGCACGAAGTTTCATGCCATTATTTGATTTCTGAAAAAGGCAAAATCTTTCAATTGGTCAAGGAAGAAATGAGGGCTTGGCATGCAGGTGCAGGAGAATGGCAGGGGTTAGAGGATATTAATTCGAGATCTATTGGCATTGAACTTGCCAATAAAGGAAACCATCCGTTTCCTCTACCACAAATTTACTCGTTGGAGGAAATTCTATCGCAATTGATGTGTAAATGGAAAATTCCCAATCACAATATCATCGGGCATTCAGATATGGCTGTAGGAAGGAAATTCGATCCTGGTCACAAATTTGATTGGAGGGGGTTGTCCCTGAACGAACTTACCATTTGGCCGAATTCGGAATTTTCAGAACCTGTTGACATAGACGAATTTGTTTCTCTTGCCAAAAAATTTGGGTATTCGGCACCAATATCATCATCCAGTGGAGAATCACTTATTTCTTTACTTGAGAGTTTCAGGGCCCGATTTAGACCTTGGGCAAAAGGTAGATTGAATGAGCAGGATATGGGTTGTTTAAGGGATCTGGTTAATTCAACCGTGTGTTGTTTATCACAATAATCCAATTCCAATTTTTCACATTATTTCGGCAGTAGTGAGACAAATTTTCTCACGCTATTCCAATTTTTTCATGCTTTTTCGGCCTTGCTACGACATTTTCCCTTTCCCGGTCGTTTTTGGTGCAGCAGATTGGCTTGATGTCCTTCCTTCGCCCGTCCCGACACTCCACCATATTGGTGCGATGGAGGTGGTACACTTTCCACCGGCACTTGGTGTCACAACACCCAGACAGGACCATGCCGAAGCACATGCTTGATGGTGTCCCACTTGTCGGCAGGGACGGTTTGTCCCTGCCATTCCGTGCCAGCCGGGATGATGGCGTTTGGGGGTGTTACAAGCAGTTTGTGTTGCGAAGGTACTGGAGATGTTCGTTCCAGTTATGCCGATAAGAGACTGTGAAAGTATTCCAGTGCCTAAGGCAGGAAGTCACTTTTAACTGTTATTTGCCTGGCTAGGTGCCCTTCCAAGACATTTATTAGTTGTTTTTGGGATTTTCGTTTACAAAAAATAGTCCAAAGGAGCGTTTCTTGGTGTATAAATCACCTTTTGAAGAATTCGCTTGAATACTTTCACAGTCTCATAAAGGCATAACTGGAACGAACGGCCCTTGCACGTCCTTACCATGGTTATCACCATTCGATATACCATAAAGCTGCAGCCTTGGTACATGGAATCATAACCAGCCATGGTTTCGTTGATGGCAACAAGCGAACAGCATTGTACCTGGTATTAAAGCTGGTAGATAAATGCCGTGATCCCCATTATGTGCTCATTGCTGACAACGAGGAAATTGTAAGCATTTTTGTCAGTGTCGCCAATGTAAGATCCAGATATGAGGAACTGGTCTGCTGGTTTCACCGATACCTGGAATGCCCTGATGGCCGGCCAATCGGATGGAAAAGGATTATTGTCCCTAGAACACCCATGTTAGACGTTAAATGGAAAATGTGAGGGAATCCCTGAAGCAGGTGGTTTTTCCTTGCCAGGAATTGATCGGTTTCCTATATTCAGGATTCAGACAAGGAGATGGACAATGCAGAAAAAGGACGCTGAGGCCCTGAAATTAAGGAATGAGGCCCTGAAAAAGATTTTGGAGGATGAATTTGGAACTGAGACCAGAATTGTCGAATTGCATTCCGAGGAAGCAGAAGATCAGGACGGAGATCCCATCCTACGCATTTGGGTGGTTTATGAAGCAAAAGACAACCGCCTTGATCCGGACAAGGTTGCAGCCGTAGTTGGTCCCCTTCGTACTCAAATCAAGCAGATAACCAATGGCTTGGACCGGTTTCCCATTCTATCTTTCATGATTCCCGAGGAAGTAGGTCTTGCGACCGGTTGACCTCATTGAAATTGCCCGGTAATTGGTCAACCGGGATCACCCCCGGCAGGTGCACCTGAAGAGGGCAATGAGTACTGCCTATTATGCGATGTTCCATGCCCTCTGCAGAAATAGTGCCGATTCTCTTGTCGGTCCAGAAGGAACTCTCGATAGGAGTCGCCGTGCCTGGAACCAAGCCTATCGGGCGGTTGAGCATGGTTATGCCAAGAACCAGTGCAAGGATAAGGTTATGGAAGATTTTCCCGAAACCATAAGGAACTTCGCCATACATTTCGTGAGGGTACAGGAATTGCGCCATGAGGCAGATTACGATCCAGCGATTAGCTTTACCCGTCTGGAAGTGCTCAAGGTAATTGATGATACAGAAGCCATGATAGACAATTTGATGAATTCCGAGGTTAAAGACAGGAAAGCCTTTGCTGTCTGGATTACCATGAAGAAACGAACCAAGGATGAAGAATTTGAAAGGAACAGGCCTGAATGGCTGAGAAGTAGGGAGGATCGCCAGAAGTACACATAGTAGTATACAAAACGAATGGAAACAATGAACGAACGCTATGACAAGGGCTGGGCCCTTTTGCGTGATGATAATGCCAAACGGGATACTACCAACACTCGCTGGCTGATCGGGATAATTACTGCTGCCACGGCAATCATCATCGGTGTTGTCCTGTCCACCAGTTGATTGTTCCCACTACCAAACATTCCCTGCCATTTCCTGAAATCAATAAATACCATGTCGGGAACAGGCGCTTTTCCGACCTAAGCGCCAGCCACCTCGGTGACCGCAATCACTAGCGGGAGATCCGGGAACTCAATAACATGAAGAAAGGACAGGCCATTAGGACCGGGGACTGTTTCCTGTTGCTGGGCAGGGAATAAGCCCTGAATTCAATAAATCCATGGTCTTGATATTTATGGGTTTACCTTGCCAAATGAATTCCGGATGTCCTCCTCGTGACAGGAAGGATGACTGCCCCCGCCCGGTCTTGGCTACTTCAAAAAGAGACTACTTGGAAAGGAAAGAGTATGATTCTCAAATTAATTCAATTTATCAGCAAATCGGCGTTGAATTAATTTGATAAAAAACCGGGGTTACGTGACGGTTTATTGTGAGAAATAACACCATGGAGTAAAATCAAATAGCCTTTAGATTTCCCTATTCTAACTAGGTCCTCCATTAATACCTAACTGTTTACCTTTGTCGTCATCCAGTATCAGGTTTTTCGCTTGGAATGTTGTTTATTGGGTAGAGAATACCCTAGACTGTTTTCTGTCGTTTAGTGGTCGATTTTAAATCAACAGGTTCTGAATTGAAATCTGCAATTTTGAGTTATATTTTAAAGATGCGGAAAACTGGATAGTTGCATGAAAATTTCATGAGGAAAGTCCGGACTCCACAAAGCATGGTGCCGGGTAACTCCCGGCTGGGGTAACCCAAGGGAAAGCGCCACAGAGAATAGACCGCCTGAAGTGCCCGATGGGCATATGGGTAAGGGTGAAACGGAGGTGTAAGAGACCCCCACATTTTTGGTAACAAAAATGGTATGGCAAGCCCCACCAGGAGCAATGCCAAGTAGAACTGTAAGCTGATATGGCTGGGTTGCTTTGACCTTGCAGTTATGGTAGGCAGCAAAAGACAAGGGGTAACCCTTGTATTAGATGAATGGCTATCGAAGAGTGAGAACTCGGAACAGAATCCGGCTTATAGGTTTTCCGCGTTTTATACTAAAGACCTGTTGAATGGGGAAATTAATAACCTAAATCTATGCCATCTACCACATGGATAGACCAAACAGATAAATCGGGAAGAATGAGGTTCAGATGGCCAAGCCTGCGACAATTAAAATTAGACTAAATTCTACTGCTGATACCGGCCATTTTTATGTAACCAAGAAAAATGCCCGTACCATGACCGAAAAGATGCGAGTAAAGAAATATGACCCCGTCGCACGGAAACATGTCGAATACAAAGAGGGCAAGATAAAATAACCTCGTCCACCACTTTTTTCCCTGTGGCTTTAAACCTAATTTTTTTTGTTAGTCTTATTCGGTAAGGACGTGACGTTCCCGACTCTGTTTTAACTGTTCAAGGATTCTACAGACAGAACCCGTTGACTGATATAAACAACTGGAATGATCCCTGCCTTGAACTGAGACCACTTCCCCAAAACAGGCCAACATACAGAACAATGCTTAATCAGGGTGTTTTAACCCGGTGATTAAAGGTTTTGTTCAAATCTGCTTTCAGACCAGAACCAGATTGCTTTGAAACCACTTTGCCAAGTCTTCGAAAGTGGTATTACCACTAGCAACACTGACTATGGTATCAGCGACCTCCAAATCATTCACATCAAGTTCGTAACCACTTCTGATGATTAACAATTTCATCAGAATAAATCCTGTTCGTTTGTTTGCGTCTGCAAATCCGTGATTTGAAACTATCGAGTGAAGAAGTGCAGCAGCCTTCCGGTGGATATCAGGAAAATATCCATTATACGGACGATCCAAGGCTGAACGGATGGAATTTTGATTCAGGGTTCCAGATGCACCCCCAAACAGAAGTGCTTTTTCATGACCCAATATCGCGTCGTCCCAAGTGACACGATAATGTTGTCTAACGATCGGACAATATCTCCAGAGCGGTTTTATGTTTCGCCACGATTTCATCAATAATCAGGGCTGAAGTTGAAGATATTGATCGAATATTTTTTGGCTGGTCGTTATTTTTTTCACCCAAATCCTTACCATCAACCCTATTTCGGTTTTGATCCTTACGGTTTGTAAATTTTTCCATTACCTTACTCCGTGGTAAAAATTGGTTGTAACCTGATTGATAATCCTGTTTGGCTACACATCAAAGTGAGAAAAGACCTCTCAAAAACTCAGGCCCCGATTCGGACGGGGCCTGAGCAAAATTAAATTGTTTTATTGGGGTTTATAATCAGTTTATTCCCTTTGACCAAAGAGGTGAAGCAAGAGCAGAAACATGTTCAGGAAATTAAGATACAGACTCAATGATCCCATTATTGCAGATTTCTGCAACCACATCTCATTACCATGGGTGGCAAACTGGAGATAATCATTCTTAATCCTTTGGGTATCGTAGGCCGTAAGTCCGGCAAAGATCAAAACACCAACGACAGAAATCGCAAAACTTAACCCCGGGAGATTTAAAAATAGATTTACTATGGCCGCGACAATGATACCAATCACACCCATAATCAGGAAAGATCCCCAACCGCTTATATCCTTCTTGGTGGTATAGCCCCAAATGCTGAGACTGGCGAATGCAATCGCTGTGACCAGGAAGGTCTGGGCAATCGAAAACCCTGTATAGACCAGAAAAATGTAGGATATGGAAAGTCCCATCAATCCCGAAAATATCCAGAATGTCGTTTGTGCTGCTGAAGCTGACATTTTGTTAATCCTTGCACTGAGTAGAAAAACTACTCCCAAGGGTGCCAACATAACAACCCACTGCAGGGGAGTGGCATAGATGAGTTGCATTAAGGCTGTACTTGTACTGGACAGAAAGGCAACCGCTCCAGTAATCAACATGGCCCCTGCCATATAGGCATAGACCTTATTCATATGGGCTCTTAAACCCTCGTCAATTTGTGCCTGTGTAGTTCCGACTGGGTTAACAACTTGAAACCGATCCATAATGTTCCTCTTACCAATTTTACTGATGTAAATTACTAATCATTATTTTGTATTTCCGTTGGGAAATTTCAAGAATGAATCGGATGAATATCCCTCCAATCCAATCGATTAATGTGAGTTTATGGGACAAAAATCTGTGAATCCAAAAATTTGGTCCTGAAGAAATATTACCCAAAAGCTACCTTGGGACCTTTACAACTACCTTGCCTATTGCCTTCCTCGATTTGAGCTTCTCTAGAGCCAAATTTGCCTCCACAAGCGGAAAAATATCCCTTACCACCGGTTTTATCATTCCCCGTTCAAACCATCCGAACAATTCTTCCAAACCTGACTTGATCACACCAGGGTTAAACCTCATGTACCCGCCCCAATAACAACCGATAACTGTAAAGTTCTTCACTAGCAGTATATTGGCAGGTATTGAAGGAATATCACCCGAAGCAAAACCGATTGGTATTATTCTTCCTTCAGGGTTGGTAACCCTTAAAGCTTGCTTGAATAATTCACCGCCTACGGGATCATAAACCACATCAGCACCACCAAGCGATTTTACCTTGGTTACTAAGTCATCTGTATTGGTATTTATCAAATGATCAGCACCAGACCTTTTGGCTTCCAGCAATTTCGAATCATCGCTTGCTGCCGCAATGACCTTGGCTCCCAAAAGGTGACCTATTTCAACGGCAGTTCTTCCGACACCTCCTGAAGCACCCAAAACCAGTAGTGTTTCATTGGAAGTTAACCCCGCACGGTGAGAAAGGGCAAGGTGAGATGTTCCATAGGCAACCAAAAAACCAGCTGCCTCATCTTCGGTCATTGTTTCAGAAATTACAAGACAATGGTTCTGGGGTAAGGTGGTATACTCGGCCAATCCCCCATAGCTTCCAAATCCAACCACCCGGTCGCCTACTTCAAATCCCTGGCTTTCTGGACCTAGACCAGTGACATATCCACATACTTCCATTCCAGGTGAAAAGGGTAGTTCGGGTCTTTCCTGGTACTTGCCTTCACAAATCAGGATATCGGCAAAATTTATACCGACTGCCCTTACCTTTATTTGCAACTCCAACTTTTGTGGAACAGGTACTGGAACATCAACAGCCTGCAGATTTTGGCCCAGTTCAAATAATTGCATTGCCTTCATGATATGTCTCAAATTGAATGGTTGGAATAACAATCAAAGTATTTCAAATTCTTTTGCCAGTTATTTATAACCACCACGATTAGCCAGCAGAAAAAGGGATATACTCGCCAAGTAATAATAACTTGAGATGTTTACTACAATAGTACCGAAAACCATATATACCGGCATTGGCATGTAATTGAATAATTATTTGGCTCTTCGTCCTTTTTGTTTGCTAATTGGAGGAATTAGGATTGATAAAAGGAAAGAATTTTTTCCATGGCCAAGTCTCGGTAGCGTTCGGATTCCATCAGAACCTCATGCTTGGTGTTAGGGATGATGTCCAATTGTATCTGGGGCCAATTTCGGCAATAGGAAAGAATTTCATTCACATCAACAAGTGTTTCATCAGACCCTAGAATGACCAAGGAAGGAGTCTCGGGATAAGATTGGGACAGCATGAAGTCATTTTCTTTAATAGCCTCCTTTAGCCACCTCCAAGAGGGGCCACCTACATTCAACTCAGGGTAACTGTCAATCTGGTTTTTCAAAAATAGAAATATATCGGGGTCTGATGTAAGACTATTTTTTTCCGGTGTGGACAGATACAGATAATTTCTTTCTTCAGCACCCAGAATCAATTTTTTATCAAACCCAAGCGATATGGCCAAAGCAGAGATATATTTTGCCAACAGCATTCGAATTTTACCATGCAATTTCCACATTGGGCCCGTGAAGACGGCTGATTTAAAGTCCTGAGTTTGATGTATCGTTCGTAAACCGATACAACCGCCCATTGAATGGGAAAGCAGAAAAAAAGGTTGAGGCAGTTTAAGAACTTTCGAAGTCTCAATAACGACGTTCATGTCCATTTGGTAATCGGAAAATTTGCCAATATACCCTATGTTCGGGTTGGCGAGTAGCCTATCAGATAGACCTTGTCCTCGCCAGTCATGGGTAACAACTGAATAACCCCCTTGATAGAGCAAATTGGCGATAGAAGCATATTTTTCTATGTACTCGGTTCTACCTGTGAGGATAAATACCGTACCCTTGTTCCCCCCAGACCAAATGGCAATTCTAATCCTGATCCCATCCTCTGTCCGAAGCCAGAAAGCTTGAGCATCACATGGGTCTGAAATTATATCCTTGTAGAGAGGGGCTTTTTCCATGAATTTAGTTCAAGATACTCATCTTAAATACCTGTAATCCGAATTAGAACCTTTTTACATTCCCCAAATATTTCCCCAATTTCATGGCAATGGAAAGGTCTCCTTTCACCTTTAATTCACCATTCATGTAAATAGTTGTTGGGTTGAGGCTTCCCCTCAACAGACCTTTAAAGGTGTTGAGTGTTGCTATCAGGGTACATTCACGGTTCTCATCACTGACGATAACTTCTTGGCCCTTGAATACAAAACACCCAATATCCGTTACCTCAAACTTAACCTTTTGGCTAACCAAACCCAAATCCAGCTTTTCGAGTTCCACTACAACTGCTGCTTTGTTATCCATTGAAATTATCCTTGAATTCTGTTAAACAAATCCAATTTACACCTTGGCTGAGGAAGCCCCATGAAATTGACAAAGTTATTGTTTCTGCTTGGGATTCTTTCCACATTAGTATTGCCTACATCTTTAACAGGAAATGAAGTAAGAACAAACAAATTGTTTGAGGAACTTCAATCCAGTACCTCCCAAGAGACCAAGTCGATAGAAAGAGAGATTTTATCCTATTGGATGGATTCTGGTTCTTCCGAAATCAACAAACTCCTTGACCAGTCGATAGTTTTTATGAACAGAGGTGATTACAACACGTCCCTTAAAATATTGAACTATATAATTTCCGATGCTCCTGGATTTGCTGAGGGATGGAATATTCGGGCCACACTCCACTATCTCATGTTGAATTACGACTCCTCAATCCTAGATATACAAAAAACTTTGGAGCTAAATCCCAGACATTTTGGGGCACTAAATGGCTTGGCATTGATCTATGAAAATACAGGGCAGAAACTAAAGGCTCTGGAAGCGTATGAAGCAGTTTTTCGATTGTCTCCTAATAGATTTGGAATTAAGGGAGCAATAGATAGGTTACGAAAAGAACTTCTAGAAAATTCAATTTAACTTATTTCAAAGCTTCCAGCTCTCGGACCACCATGCAAAATTATTCACACAAAACCCACGTCAATGCAATATTGGGTTCAACCAATACCGGCAAGACTCATTTTGCCATTGAAAAAATGTTAACTCACAAGACTGGGGTTATAGGATTGCCACTCAGACTGCTTGCCAGGGAGGTTTTCGATAAGGTTGTTAAACGTGTTGGTCCTTCCCAGGTGGCCCTGATTACTGGGGAAGAGAGGATTGTGCCCAACAGAGCTTGTTATTGGGTTTGTACGACTGAAGCAATGCCGACAAGGCTCGGTGCAGATTTTTTGGCTGTTGATGAAATTCAGTTATGCTCAGATCTGGAAAGGGGACATATCTTTACTGATAGGTTATTGCATGCCAGAGGTCAGAAAGAAACTCTTTTTCTTGGTTCTGAAAACATCAAGCAGGTTATTTCAAATCTCCTCAATAACGTATCCTTTGAAAGAAGGGATAGGTTTTCAACCCTTACATATACCGGAAAGAAAGATATTTCCCGGTTGGATCCAAGAACTGCCATTGTCGGTTTTTCCCTTGAGGATGTTTATTCCAATGCGGAAATGATCAGGAGGCTAAAAGGTGGTGCAGCAGTAGTTACAGGAGGCTTGAGTCCAAGAACCAGAAATGCACAGGTTGATATCTATCAAAATGGCGATGTTAATTATCTGGTGGCAACGGATGCCATCGGCATGGGATTAAATCTGGAAATTGACCATATCGCATTTAGCAGGATCAGCAAGTTTGATGGTCGACGATTTAGAGGGCTTACACCAATGGAAACCGGGCAAATTGCTGGCCGGGCAGGAAGATACAAGAAACCTGGAACCTTTGGTATCGTTAAAGGGTGTGAGGAAATTCCCTTCACTATTGTGCAGGATATAGAAAGCAACAGATACAATCCAATCAAGAAAATCCAGTGGAGGAATACAAACCTAGACTTCAGGTCACTTCAAACCCTTTTGAAGTCACTTTCCATACCGAGTAAAAATCCATCACTTATCTTAACCAAGGAAGCCACCGATATTCTGGTTTTGAAGGAATTAATGAATGATGATTCAATCCTAAAGGCACCACTTAACCTTTCGGAGGTTAAATTGCTCTGGGAAGTATGCCAAATACCTGACTTTAGGAATTCAGGGGTAAACAACCACTCCGGCTTGGTGACAAAAATTTATTGGTATCTACGAGATGGGAATTTCATACCAGAGGACTGGTTTAATCAACAACTGGATAGAATTGACAAAAACGAAGGTGGTATCGATAGCCTTTCAGCAAATCTCGCCTCAATACGAATTTGGACATATATAGCTCAAAAACCCAACTGGGTAGAAGATACAAAATACTGGCGTGAAAGAACCCGTGGGGTTGAGGATCGACTATCTGACTCTTTACATCGTAAACTAACCAATAGGTTTATTGATATGAAAGTTAGTGTATTAATAAGAAAACTTAGCAAAAAGGAGCAATTAGTGCCGGAAATTACTGAAGATGGTCAAATTGAGATTGAGGGCCAAAGTATAGGCAGGCTTGAAGGATTTCGATTTTTTCGAAACCTTGGCTCTACACCTGACGAAGAAAAAGTCTTGAAGGAAGTTACCAATAAAATAGTTGGACCTCAATTTACTCTACTTGCGAATAAGATAGTCAAAGCACCAAACCAGGAATTCGATATTACGGAGCAGGGTGGGATAATGTGGGGATCCCATGCAGTTGGGAAACTAGTGAAAGGAGATGATCCGTACAGTCCCAGGATAAAGGTTTTTGTAGATAAGGTAGCTGGTGAAAAGGTTAGTGAAAAAGTCCAATCAAGGCTTGATTCCTACGTGGATCAAAGGATCAAAGAGGATCTCGAAAACTTGCATAAGTTAAGAAACGATCAGTCCCTTGAGGGTGAAGTGAGGGGATTTGCCCAACGAATTGTTGATGAATTTGGAATCCTTAGAAGAGATTCAGTGATCAAAGAAGTAACAAGCCTTGACCAGGAAAAAAGAGGATTCTTGCGGGCTTTCGGTGTTAAGTTCGGACAGTTTTCGGTTTATGAATTAACTTCGATTAAACCTTATCCGACACGGTTAAGGTTAATCCTTTGGTCTCTACAGAAAGGCTTTACTGAATTTCCACCCCCACCGCCTTTTGGCCTTACTTCATTGACGCAATTACCACAGGGTCCTGAGGGGTATTATCCCAAATGTGGATTCTTCAAAATCGGTAATGTAGCAATTAGGGTAGATATTCTAGAACGACTAATGAACCTGATCAGGGTTGAAGATGGTAAAAAAGGATTTGGTCCATCAGCAGAGATGCTTTCAATTACCGGGTTGTCTCGTGAAATGTTTTCAGAATTTATGAAAGGTTTGGGTTACAAGGTTATCGTTGAGGAAAGTCAGAAACCATTGAACCCTCCAGCTCTGGATACCCCCCCTGGTTCACAACCGGATGAAAAAACCGATAATCAAGCAAATGGTTCAGAGTCAGGGGAAAAAGATAAGGAATTAAACACACAAGTTTCTGAAACTACTCTAGAACAAACCACGATGGAAAACCAAGAGAAAGAATGTAGTAAGGAAGAAAAATCAAATATAGCCGATAAGGAAGAGACATCACTGTCAGTGTCTGGAGATAGTCAAGCCGAAGGTGATACTGAATCTACTCAGGAGGGTGATGTGGTTAAAGAGGTAGTGTATACCTATAAGTGGATACCCAAGAGGACTGGCCCCCCGAAAAAGAAATTCACAAAAAGGGGAACAAACAATCAGACGCAAAGAAGAGAGCCTTACAAATCCGAGCGAGACGGGGGTACAAGGAAAAAATTCGTAAAGAAATTTAAACCTGTGGATAAAAAGGGTAATGTTTCTCAAAGGTCAAAAAGTAACAAGCCATACAAACGAAAACATGATCCAAATCATCCCTTCGCTGCATTGCTGGAGATTAGGGATAAATTATAAAATCTTTAAACAAACCCTGTTTTTGTTTTACCAGATTTATATTTTTGAAATTTGCTTTTTATCTTCTGCTTACAGGTTGAAAGAGGTCAAAATATAAATACCTAGCCATAGACTTTGGCTCTTTTCCCTGGACAAATATGACGTACGTTGTAATTGATAGTTGCATTGCTTGTAAATACACCGACTGTGTTGAAGTGTGTCCCGTAGACTGTTTTTACGAGGGTGAAAACATGTTGGTCATTCATCCGGATGAATGTATTGACTGTGGAGTTTGCGAACCAGAATGCCCTGTAGACGCAATAAGGCCAGATACTGAACCGGACATGGAAGAATGGGTTGAATTCAACCGAAAATACTCCGAAATCTGGCCGGTAATTTTGGAAAAGAAGGATGCCCCTCCCGATGCTGAAAGCCACGAATTCGAAGATGGTAAGCTAGAAAAGTATTTCTCTGAAGAACCTGGTGAAGGAAGCTGAAGTAGATTAATTTGGTGCTTATACACCTATCTAGCCATTTTGGTAGAAAAAACTTACGCACAGAGAATGATTTTAAGCTGGTACATCCTCCCTGTGTTGTTCCCACAAGGATGTGTTCGGTTATTCTATGGATACACCGATTGTTATTGTGTAGAGCCCTATTCAAGGGGAAATAGAACAAAATGGCTTGATAGGTATATAAGCACTATAAATTTCCATACTCCAGTACTTTATTTATCCTATGCCATCTTTCACCGCTATTTTCAAATTTTTCTCAGGATTTGGAGTTCTTTGATGTTCTCTTCATCCGCGGCCATGAATTCGGCTTTTTTCTCTTTGTATCAAATTCGTAGTACCGATCTGTAGCAAGGTTTTGTGCCTCATTCATTGTTAATTTGCCAGCATGGGTAGAAAATCTCTTTCATTGAAATCCAAAAGTGTATCCAGTTTCTTTGCACACTCGTTCATGCTGACTGCTTACCTGTTTTTGGCCTGATCCTCGGCATAATCCAAATACATAGTTGCTATCCTGTTTAGGTCTTCAATTTCATCATTCTTCAGATAATTTTGGCTGTGCCGATATCTCTTTCTTACGATAACTCCAATAAACAAGGTTAATCCCATATTAGCTAATACCAGAACCACTTTAAAATAATCGATTGCCAATTTTAATTTCCCGAACGACATGTCCACTTTGATGCATGCCTGATTAATAACCCCAACCACTTCCAAAAACCATGGCTTAAGGACAAATACCCAAGTGTAGTAGTGCTCAAATATCCCTATATTGGTTTACTCATAATGCAAAATCAATGCGAAGGGAGCAGTACCCATGAAGGCCATAGCTATCAACAAGCACTACCTCACAACCGAAGAATTAGACAAGTTGCAAAGTGCACGGCATTTCCATGGCATTATCCGGTATGTCGTGTACTGAAGCGGCACGGTCCCAAGGTGTTTAAGCACAGACATTACGTGCCTGGATCGTCATGTATAACATGGCTGGTATTGAGGGTTCGCGTCCTTGTCTTCAAGGTGGCAGGCGTCACCGGTTATCGGAAGAGGATATCAGGGAGTTGGTTGCCACCGTTGTGGTAGGTCCTGACATAGGAGCGGTGTCGCCGTCAAGGTATCGGGTTTGTGAAATTGTTGTTATGATTGAGGATCTGTTTGGCATTCAGTATTCCTGGGAAGGTATTCGCAAGATGTTGCACCGCTTGGGGCTTGCCTGGATATCACCTCGTTCCCTTCATCCGAAGGCTGACCTGGAGGGCTCAGGAGGCGTTTCGTCGCAACTTTCCGGACCTGGTGCGTCGCAAGGTTGGCCCAAAAGTTGCCTTGACAAAGCTGGAATTCTGGTTTCAGGATGAAGCCCGACTGGGCCAGATGGGTATATTACGCCATATATGGGCTCCCAAAGGCACGCGGCCGAGGAAAATGCGAGACTGTCGTTTCAAGTCCTGTGTCCTGTTTTCGGCGATTTGTTCCGCGTATCATCAGGGTGTTGCCCACCTGTGTGCGAGATCCAATACTGTTGAGATGAACCGGCACTTGGGTTCCATCGGTACCAAGGTGCAGAAGTTTATCATGCCGTTGTTATCCTGGACCGGGTAACATGGCACCGATCCAAGGATTTGAACGCTCTGCCCAATCTCACTCTCTTTCACCTGCCTCCCTATTTCCCCCGAACTCAATCCAATGGAGAATGTGTATAATTATCTGAAGTCCACTTATCATGCCAATCAAGTGTTTGAGAACTTGGAAGACGTAAAGGTCAATGTCCGAAGAGCATGGAAGAAGTTCACGGATGATCCCATACCGATAACATCAATCATGCATCGAAAGTGGGTAATGGTACCAGAACTAAAAGAGTGACTATCAATGATTTTAAAGTGGTTCAAGTATAAATTGGAAAAAATTAACAATAAACACTTTATTCTTCACTCCAGGTGGTTGAAACACCTTTTCGTATAAGACATGCCCATTCATGATCCGTGTAATAAATCTTTTTGATTAAACCTGATTCAGTTCTGAATTGTAATTTTGGAAATTCATTGTCAATAGAGTTATCATAGATATATCCTCTTTGAACCAAGTTCAGGGAACGCTTTAGATTTGTCAGGGATTTATTGTATTGGGAAATAATCTTGTCAAAGGGCACTGCATGACCTCCTTGGGTTATACGAAACCCTACACGGTTCATGTTTATCGTGGGTGAATCAGTCCCTAGGAAAAACAGACGAACAAAAAAACCGGCACTGATTGCACGTTGTACGTAATCGACCTTGAGTGGTGAAGAAAAAACCGTTTCAAATGCAAGAGACTTACTTGATTGCAAATGTTTTTCTCGAATCTTATCAGCAAGTTGAGCTGCTTTCAATATTGCATCTGGTGAGTTCCAATCACCAAATTCATTTAATGCGATTTCATCAGGGTTTATCAGGATGCAATCCCGAAACCACTCGTGGTTGAGAATTTGGTGCGTAAAGGTTGTCTTGCCTGAACCATTTGGACCAGCAATCACGATTAGTACGGGTTTTGCATCAAGCAATCTTTTCATTTACTGCTGACAGTTCCGATAATATTATTATTTCCAACCTTTTCCAAATCTTCAATCAGCTCTTTTCTAAGTTTTTCTTCTGCTAATTTTCTTTTCCGGATCACTGTTTCCTGAAAAGATAGCATCAATAGTTCCAACTCTTCATCTGTTGGTTCCACATTCGGATCGTCAAGAATGACTCTGGGAACTTTTACGGGCATTTCAAATGTCCTCTCCTGTTATATTATATTTGTAACAAGCAACTTTGATTTATTTCAGGTACTTTTCGAATAACGTTTATATCTGATGAATAGCATATTTCTTGTGCTGCGTGCTAATCAAAAAAACCTCATAGCTTCCCATAAAACGCTTTGGCTAAGGGTTTTATTTCAATCGCTTTGGTAATTACACGTTAAAGGATCAACAGAATAATGATCGCATGGATGATTCACCCCGATAATATTGAAGTTCTGGCAGCATTAAGTGCCAACTCTTGCTAGGGTTCTATACCTCGGATCAAGCAGGTCTTATGCGCTTTATCACATTAAAATAGCGGGTTATACGCTTGACGACCCAAACTGCAAGTAAATACCAATATTTTCTCCGAAGCTGCACTGACTAACCCTGAAGAAACTTAAAATTATAAAGCGTCAAGCGTATAGATACCTTCCTTTAATATTGTATTGACCCAGCGTCGGAATTGGATAACCTCGGCAGAGCGAACACGGAAACCTACTGCCAAAATCATATCCAAATTATATCGTAGAACATTATAATTCTTGACGTCCTTACCAGTTCGTCGGAAATACCGACAAAATGATTTCATGTCCAGTTCACCGTCTTTTAGGGTATAATGGATGTGTTCTGTAATTGTGGATTGCCCTTTATCAAAAAATAAAGCTATCTCTTAGGAGCTTTGCTTAAAGGGGGGAACTCTGGTCCTTTCAGTTGCAAATTTCCAATCCATATGGGTTCTGACATATTCGGTGCTAGCATCTCTTGGGGGGTTATAATCCCAATGGGTTACCGTCCCCTTTTCAAGGGCCTTAAAGAGTGTATGTCTTTGTTTCTGCTTGGCAATGATGTCAACCTTTATCTTATCAATATCCCAACGGGCAGATGCTTCCTTCTCAAATGCCTCCAGAAGAGAGGCATATTCTTGTTTTCCTACCAGGTTATCAAGTTCTTCAGGATCCGATTCCAGGTTGTAGAGTAAGGGAGGATCTCCCTCAGAACAAATGAATTTGTAATCTCCCCGCCTAATCATAAATACCGGACTAGGCGTGAGTTCGGCACAATATTCACCGATAGCTTCACCGCCATCCTCAAAATCACCCATGGCCATGGGTAACAAAGAACGACCATCAATGGGTTGTACAAATTCAGGCGGTTCCATTCCACCCTTAACACCAATGTCTATTAGGGTTGGAAGTACATCTACAAGAGAACAAATACTTTTTACCCTTCGATTGGCAATTCCAGGTCCAGCCATTATCATAGGAATACGTCCTGAGGGTTCAAAGAAGTTCATTTTATACCACAACCCCCTTTCGCCAAGCATTTCACCGTGATCCGCAGTGAGGATAATAATAGTGTTATCATGTTGTTCAGTTTCCTGAAGGGTTCGGGTTATCATGCCAATTTGACTGTCAAAATAAGACATGTTGGCATAGTACCCCCTTCGGGCGTTCTTGATTACTTCTTCGGTAATTTCGGGGTTATTGGATTCGATTCCCTTCATTATTCTTTGTGAAAAAGGATCCAGTTGGTCGTATGCGAGAATGTTCTTTGGAAGGTCGATTTCAACATCACGATAAAGATTCCACCACTCTTGAGTTGCGACATAGGGATCGTGTGGATGAATAAAACTTGCCACCAAACAGAAAGGCCTGTCCTTGTCTTGGGCAAATTCCATTAATTTTTTTCTAGTGCTGAAGGATACCTCCTCATCATATTCGATCTGAAATGTTGATGCAGCACACCCCGCCTCAAAAACAGAATCCATGTTATGATACCAACGATCTATTCGCTCATCAGGAAGTTCCCAATTTGGCGTCCAGGCAAAATTAGATGGATAGATATCGGTTGTTACCCGCTCTTCAAAACCATGTAGTTGGTCTGGACCAACAAAATGCATTTTACCGGCAAGACAGGTTTTATATCCCATAACCCTCAGGTAATGAGAAAAGGTAAGTATTGAGGAAGGAAATTCACTGGCATTGTCATAGGCTGCAATATTCGTAACCAGCTGACCTGCCATAAAACTAAATCTGGATGGTGCACAAAGAGGAGAATTGCAATATGCCCAATCAAATTGTGCTCCCCTAGCGGATAGGGCATCCATATGGGGTGTCTTAACAAAAGGGTGGCCATAAGTACCGGTAAATTGTGGAGCCAACTGATCGGCCATTATCAATACAATATTGGGTGGACTTTGGTTCATTTTCTTTCCTCAAAATAAACTCATTTTTGATCGAAATGTATTTCTACCCTATCTGTTTTACTTCCTTCATCCCGTAAAATACAAGACCATTGCTAGCATTGTTCCAATTTCTGTAAATTGTTGGATTGTACCGAGTATATCACCTGTCTGGCCCTGCAATAGTCTTTTGGCATAAAAATAAACAGGGTATGTTATCAACAATCCAATCGTAACAGGTATAAATCCAATCGGCCCGAGAAAAAAGTAAATTGGTACGAGGGAAATCAGAGCACAAATTCCAACCGACCATAAGGGGATTTGTCCGATATCTGATGACAAGCCTTTATTTTTGGCGCTTGGAAGGATAATCATGAAGGGTACAACTGCTGCCCTGGAGATGACACAAACCACAATCAGGGGGGCTACAAGAAAGCCGCTTTCAAAGAGAAATTTCAGAAGCACCCACCTGAACAATATGGAAATTACCAGTGCTAGGACACCAAATGCCCCAACCCTGCTGTCGTTCATTATTTCAAGTCGTTTTTCTGGAGTATTCCCACCCCAAATCCCATCAAAGGTATCAGCCAACCCATCTTCATGAAATCCTCCTGTAATTAAAATCAGGAGCGAAAGGATGATCAGGGATGAAATTTCTGGTGGCGTTGCCAGGGAATTTAGTATTTCAGCACAAACCCCGATAATTAGCCCGATAAGTCCACCAACAATTGGCCATGCCCATACCGTTTTTCCAAGATTAACTGATTGCTTTTTTGGATTTACCGGGATTCTTGTGAAGAGACCAAGCGATGTCGTAAGATCAGTAAAAATAGTTTTGGGAAGTAGAAGTACATTCATTATAGAGAATAAATCAAAAGAAATTAATTTTTTTTATTCACAATTTAATCCAACCAGTAGAGTAACTAACACATGAATGTGGATTTATCTAGACATCCGAGCAGGCGTAACCATGAACAATTTATTCAGGAATCTGTGGCATCTCTTCCACAGCCAAATTCAATTTACACACGTGAAGCAGAACAAAGGAATATGGAATTAACCAAACCTTCAGGTTCATTGGGGAGGTTAGAAGAACTTGCCATTTGGTATGCCGGCTGGAAGGGGGCTCATAAAAAGGACATTGATTCCATCCTGATTGCTATTTTCGCTGGTAACCATGGAGTTGCACGTAATGGCGTTTCGGCGTTTCCCATTGAAGTTACCAAACAGATGGTTGCCAACTTTGAGCATGGAGGTGCAGCCATAAATCAACTTGCAAACCTTCTTCCTTCGACACTGAAAATCATCCCAATTGCATTGGATAAACCTACCAAGGATTTTACCAGTGACGAAGCCATGAATCGGGATGAATTTGCCAAAGCCTTTTTTATTGGGTTTGATTCCATTCACGAAGGTTGTGACCTGTTTATACCCGGAGAGATGGGTATTGGTAATACGACCTCTGCGGCTGCCGTTGCAGCAGCACTATTTGACGGTACAGCCGAAAATTGGGTAGGCAAGGGTACAGGAATTAATGAGCCTCAACTAAAGCAGAAGACCATGGTGATTAGGGAAGGTTTAAATCGTCATGGAGAGGTTTTTGATTCTCCATTTGAGATCCTTAGATGCCTGGGGGGTAGAGAAATGGCTGCTTTGGCAGGATCTATATTCAGTGCACGACTTAAATCCATACCGGTTATTTTGGATGGATTTATTTGTACCTCAGTCGCCGCAGTATTATTCAAAATTGACCCACGATTATTAGATCATGTCATTGCTGGTCATTGCTCTGCGGAGCAAGCTCACAAGAAGTTATTGAACGAATTGAACCTTAAACCGTTGTTGGAACTTGATATGAGGCTTGGGGAAGCGTCAGGGGCAGGTGTTGCAGCACATATACTCAGAGCAGCAGTAAAATGTTATGGAGGGATGGCTACTTTTTCCGAAGCAATGGTGGCAAACAAGAAGTGAACCTGATTTCAGGCTTACCTAACCTGATTTTGGAAATTCATCCTTATCAATCACCTCGCCCTTTATTGGCGTCGTTTCAGTTTCTTCAAGTGTTTTAATTGATTCATCCACAGTTTCCTGGATCTCATCACTTTCAGACTGTGTTTCCTTTTCCTCCTGAACGATTGCTTTCTCACTCACGGGCAAGTCTTCCTTCGGAATACCTATTGAGGAATCAATTGACCTGTTTAAATCTCTTATCTTGTTTAGGAATGCTTGATTTTTATCAATCGGAATATCTGGGTCCCAGACTGCCGCCAATTCCCTGGTTGCTCTTCGATTGAATTTGAAGAATCCCCGAGTTCGGATATGAGCTTCATCTTCGGGAATACCCATTTTTTGTAACACATATCTCCCAGCCCTTAGAGAACTATCAAATGTCTCCCTAACAATTTGACTTGCACCTGCTTGGTACAGCTCAAAAACATGCTGACGGTCTATTGCTCTCGCTATTATAAACAGCTCAGGTCGTTTTCTTCTTGCATATTGAACAATTTCGGTAATGTTTTCCTTTTTATCTATTGCAACAACCAGAACTTCTGCATTTGCCAAACCGGCTGATTCGATTAGTTCAGGTCTGGTAGGATCTCCTAGAAAGGCCTTATAGCCAAGGGCTCGCATCAGTTTAATGACTTGGTAATTACTATCCAATACGGTGGTTTTATATCCATTGGCAGCAACCATATCGTTGACAATTTCACCAAATCTTCCCACGCCGGCAATGATGATTTCACCCTGTTCAGGAATTTCGTCTGCGAGAGGATCGCCTTCTATCCCTTTTTTCCTGGCGATATATTCATAAGCAATAAACAAGGCGGGGGTAAGAACCATCGACATGGTTACAACCAATGTGAAAATATTTTCTTCGCTTCGAACTATAACTTCGGTCTGGGCCATGAACTGCAATAGGATAAATGCGAATTCACCCCCTTGTGCTAACCCAAGCACAAATAACCATTTATCCCGGCCTCGAATTTTGAAAATCAGGGAAACAGCGTAGAGGATCCCTACCTTGATAGCTATAAGCCCAAAGGTCAAAACCAGGATTAAAAACAGGTTTTGGTAAAGAGTTAGGAAGTTGATCCCCGATCCGACGGTGATAAAGAACAATCCAAGAAACAACCCTTTGAAGGGTTCAATGTGGGATCTCATTTCATGACGAAATTCGGAGGTAGCTAAAACGACACCTGCCAAAAAGGTACCCAAAGCCGGAGAAAAACCAACAAGGGTCATCAGCAGGGAAGCAAATACCACAACAAACAATGTTGCTGCTGTGGATATTTCGATTAACCCTGATGAGTTGATGTAGTGAAACATCGGTCTCACAACGAAATACCCAAATGCAATAACCAAAACTATGGAGATCAAAGTGATTCCTGCACTTCCCCATGGTGGAAGCTGTTCAATCAGGGTCATTGCAATTTCTAATCCTTCTTCACCTGCTGGAGGATGGGGACTGTGTAAATCAGTATTGACGATAATTTTGGGATTGGTTGCCAGCAGGGGAATAACGATTAACATCGGAATAAAAGCGACATCCTGTGTAAGAAGAACTGAGAGGGTAGATCGACCTCCTTCAGTCTGGGTTAAACCCTTCTCCGATAAGGTTTGAAGCACCATTGCAGTCGATGAAAGTGAAAAAGCCAGACCGATCGCAATGCTTGTACCTGTACCGTACCCCAATAATTTACAGGCCAGAGCCAATGCAACAGTGGTTAGTGCAATCTGTAATCCGCCGAGTCCGAGGAGTTTCGTTCGTAACTGCCACAGTTGTTTGGGTTCGAGTTCCAATCCAATGACAAAAAGAAGCATGATGATTCCAAATTCGGCTATTCCATGCAAGTCCGAGAAACTTGAGCCCAGTAGGAGATTAATCTGGCCGATAATTATTCCGGCAATAAGGTACCCTAGAACAGACCCCAATCCCCATCTCTTTGCCAAAGGTACAGCAATTACTGCTGCGGCAAGATAAATCGTAGCCTGGAAAAGAAAATTATCCATACCTTGGATCTCTGGGTTTGGGTATATTTGCAACCTTTGTCGATTGGCGCATTGTGAACATTATATTAAGAAAAAAATCAAGCTAGATATCCAACATTATTTACAAATCGGTCAAACAATTCAAAAAATTTTCATGAACAGTACAATGACCTGAGCAAAAGGAGTATTTCTCTTGGAATTGATTTTAACGAGACTGTTGATCTGATAAGGTGAATCTAGCGTAATACATGATTAAAGCATCAAAGGTATTTACTACGTATGAGGTTGTTCTCTAACCGAAATAGACCATTCCATTTGGGGCCCTTCCCCTTGGAGACGTTAAAACGAACAAACACTGAGCCAGATCTATCATTGGTTCCCGAGATGTCTCCTCTCGAATTCAATTCCAAAAATCCAGAATCTATTTCCCATGCTATGGCCAGATTTTTGGCCCTGATGGACACGGTCAGGGATGGAAGCATTAATGCTGGTAAAGCAGAGATTCCAGAAGATCTCATGGAAAGATCAAACCATTTTAAAGCTGCCAGCTATTATTTTGATGCCTCAATGGTCGGTATAACCCAACTAAATAGTTCACACCACCTGGCAGTTCCCATCAGGAATCCCATGATTGCTGGAATCCGTACAGAATTGGAGGAAGGCCAGCCAACTACCTATGCCGCCGGTGTTGATGCGATTTATGCTGATATTCTTGAGGCAACAAAAAAACAATACGAAGATATAACCAACCACAAATTTGCGTTGGTATTCCTGATTGAGTATACGCGTGAACCGACACCGAAAGAAAGGGGAACAGATTGGATTATAGGAACTCAAAGGGAAAGAGGTGCCTTATTAACGGCTAATGTTTCTGTTGTTTTAGCCAATTATCTTCGTTTGCTTGGGTATTCAGCACGCAGTCACACTTTAACTACTACTGAGGTTGATCTAAACAGGTTAGCAGTCTCTTCGGGACTCTGTATTGCCAGGAATGGCAAATTAGTCAGCCCGTTTGTAGATGACAAATTTGGCCTTGCAGCGGTAACCACGGATTTGGAACTTCATCCCGATTCTCCCCTTTGTGATAATGACAATGGTCAGGTAGAACAAAGTAGCAAACTAGCATGGAAACTAGGGGTTGGTACCGGGAAAAGCAAGGGCACAGCTTTACCTTACAGGGATAGGGAATTTAGACTTGGTCCACACCCTTTTGAGAATTTAAAGAGAGTTGAGGACCCGACGACCCTAATCGATGAAGACAGGGTACCAAGGTTTCCCAAAAGAGCCGATTTTTTTGCCAGGGCATTGTTTGGTGATATGGGTAAATCAGTGCAAGAAGCTGCCAAAGGCGGTTTCTACGTTATGAAAAGTCCGATTGGAGCATGTGCCAGAAGGGCTTTGGGTGCACTATTGTTACTTCAATTTGGAGAAGAAAGAGGTCCTGTCAGTGGAAACACCAAAAGACCCGAGGTAAATGCTGACAACATCAAGGCAGCCTGCTATTACTTGTCAACAGATGCAGTTGGATTGTCTCGGGCACCTGATTGGGCCTATTACTCTCATGATTCTGGTGGAAATGAGCTCAAACCCTACCATCAAAATGCCATCTCTATGCTATTCGATCAAGGCTATGACACTATGGAAGGTGCATCGGGAGATGATTGGATTTCTGTCGCTCAATCCATGCGGGCGTACCTAAGGTTTTCCTTGATAGGTGGGGTAATTGCTGAACAAATCCGGAGGCTTGGGTATTCAGCCAGGGTTCATTCGGTATTGGATAGCGAGGTCATGCAACCACCATTATTACTGCTTTCGGGATTGGGAGAAGTAAGTCGAATCGGGGAAGTCATTTTAAACCCCTTTTTAGGGCCGAGGCTAAAAGCTGGAGCAGTGACAACTTCAATGCCGATGATACATGACAAACCAATAGATTTTGGCCTTCAGAGGTTTTGTGAATCCTGTAACAAATGTGCAAGAGAATGTCCTTCAGGAGCCATTACTGCAGGGCCAAAACTTATGTACAATGGGTATGAAATATGGAAATCTGATGCCGAAAAATGTACCAGATATAGGTTAACCAATTCTGCAGGTGGAATGTGCGGTCGATGCATGAAAACCTGTCCTTGGAATCTTGAGGGGCTTTTTGCTGAAGCTCCCTTCAGATGGGCTGCTACAAATATACCCCTACTCGCCAAGCCCTTGGCCAAGCTGGACGATTATGTGGGGAGGGGGGATATAAACCCGATCAAGAAATGGTGGTGGGATATTGAACTTGATCGTGAAACTGGGCAATACATCATGGCCAAGGCGACAAATGAAAGAGGATTAAATAAGGATCTGGACTTGAAATATGAAGATCAGACCCTGGCCGTTTATCCTGCAGATGAAATGCCCCAACCATATCCCATAGTCCATCCCCTGAACCGGGAAGATGGTATACTGAGGTATAAACAACTCCTGACACCCGAGGAATACCGGAAACGTTTGGAAAAAGGCGATACCCAGGATTTGGTACCTCAACCACCAACCATGGATGGAGATCCACCTGTAATTCAGGTAAAGGTGAACGCAAGAGAGGATTATTCCGAGGAACAGTTCAAGGTCGAGTTGACCAGAAGGGATGGAGGTGATCTTCCAGAGTTTACTGCCGGATCACACGTTGATGTGGTCATTGCTCCCGAATTTCAAAGACAGTTTTCGTTGGCAGGAGACCCAGAGGATAATTCCAAGTATGTTCTGGGCGTACAAAATGAAGCCGAGGGTAGGGGTGGATCCAACCTCATGTACCGGATTTTCAGAGAGGGTCGAAAGACCCATATTTCACTTCCGAGAAACCATTTTCAACTTGATCATAATGGTCACCACTATTTCCTGATGGCCGGTGGAATTGGTGTTACTCCCTTAATTGCCATGGCTCATGAATTAAATCGCTTGGGTAAATCATTCAAATTACATTACAGTACAAGAAGCCATGAAAAATATGCGTTTTCCCATGAGTTGAAACAGGTGGAATGGGCAACATCCGTGCAATATTACTTTTCCGATCTAAAGGCACGAATTCAGTTGGACAAAATCATTCCTTCTTATCAACAGGGGTTCCGGCTTTATGTATGTGGAAGTGAACGGTATATGAGTGCTGTGACCGGTGAAGCAACACAAAAGGGATGGCCCGAAGATAGTTTTGCCCAAGAGTTTTTTGTGGTTCCTGAACCACCGGAGAGAGAAGACCATCCCTTTAAGCTTAATCTGGCTAGACGGTCAATGATTGTTCCAGTATCGTCGGAAGAGAGTGCTCTGGAAGCTTTGGCAAAAAAGGGGATTATTGTTGATACAAAATGTTCAGATGGTATTTGTGGTGTCTGCCATGTGAACTTCCTTGAAGGAAATGTTGATCACAGGGACTATGTCTTATCCGAGAAGGAAAGGAATGAAAAAATGCTCCTGTGCTGTTCAAGGGCAGCTTCAAAGGGTGAAACCATCATCATTGATCTGTGATTATTATGATTAAGAGAAATAAATCTGGGGTTTAATCTAATTTCAAAACGGGTTGGCTCCTTGCAGCCAAATGTTTCATCTTATTTTTCCGAGTTTGTACATCATCCGGCCAACCAATTATTTTGGCATGACCAAGTATAGGTTTATTGTCAATTACTACTTCTAATTCCACCTCATATATTGTTGATCTTTTGGTCCTTGCCCACCCTTTTAGATTTTTTTCTCTCTTTTCAGCAACATATTGTCCAATATCAACAATTGCTTTGTGGTCCAAACTATCAATCGTATGGACAGATAGTTCCAAATTCCTTGGTGGTTGAAATGCTGTAAAATGAACCCTTTTCTCATTAATTTTACTGTTATCAACGACAAATCTGGCAAATAAATTCCCCCGTTTTTTTGTCATTCACCCTGTACTTCGTTGAACCAATCCAGACCACACTCAAGCAGTGAATAGTTTTTGCCTTCAATTTCCCATACCTGCATACCAGATAATTCTGATTTCCCATATCTCAAACCCGAAATAACTAAATCTCTCTTATTTCCTACACTAATTGTAAACATTGTTCCGTCGTCAAGATGCCAATTGAAATCAATTCTACCATCTGGATCTGGAGCTATTTCTGGGTTGTAAGTAACCTTCTTAATTATTTTGCCGACAATTTTCATAGCAAATTTATATGTTTTTATTTCAACACGATCGGCACCTTCGTTATCCCAGTTTGGTTTTCCGGCCCAACTCATAAGTTCCTTAAATTTATCATTATAATAATCCAACTCTCTTTCATGTGAATTTAAATTTGGCTTTACTTGTTGAGAAGGGATTAAAATACCTTGATCATCAGTTTGTAATGGTTTTAAGTTTTTTTGATTATAGAATCTCGAATATCCGTTTTTTGTGAAATTTTTTAAGGGTTTATCTTTGTAAGTTTCAAATTCCGAATACCCTCTTGCTTTTCTTCTCTCAAAATCAGCATGAAAATGGCTTTCACGGGCGGATAAAAGTGTGTTCGGGGTGTTTTGTACTGGAATATCTAGTGACATATTATTTCTTCTTAAATTCATCAGGGGACGAAACGGTAAAAGGTGTAGAAAAACAAACTAAATTTTCAAGTTTGCTGTTTTGCCTCCATTTTTCAACTATTTGATGGGTTTTATGCTAGATAGTCCAATTTTCATTTCAAATCCGTCCTCCAATGAAGTGAAACTAAAGCGTTATTCAATCCTAATAATTTTGGGTTGGATTCCCATTATTACTTCACATGAAACTATACTGCATTCAATTATTTAACCTTCATCTTAATTTCTTAAATATACTGTACCTTTCAAGTAGAAAACCCTCTGTCCAATTAATTATGGGAATTTAGTTTTTCCATTTACTTAGATCTATTGAAATTTAGAAGCGTTATTTTGACCACTAAGAGGTGGGTCATTTTTATTCCAATTACACGAATTATCCCTTAATGTTAAAGCTCTACAACTATTTTTCATAACAAGCTATATAGTCAAAAACACAAAGTATTTCACTAGAGGATTCGTACTGTGAAGAGCTATAATGAATTAGAGCGAATACTTAATGACGAAAAACCTGTACTTCTGATTAGTAATGGAATAAACCGACATAATAATAAAAGTCACCCCTCTTGGGAAGATCTACTTGGTGATCTCTCTCCTGATTGTGATCTAACTAAAAGGATGATGGAAGCTAGAGATTTATCAAACACCGAAAAATACGACATAATTGATCACCATACGAGTAATATCCAAAGCCCTTCCAATCTGAAAGAAAGGTCTCGAGAGGACTTACAGATCAGAATTTGTGATGTGTTGAGGTCTTGGCAACCTTCCGATCATCACAAAAGAATTGTGAAGTGGGCTGAGAGAAACAAGATGCCGATCATTACTGTAAATTATGACGAAAACCTTTCTTGTGCGATTAAGGCAGAATTTTACAAACATGGGAACCGTCATCGTCCTGTTTTTCCTTGGGATTCCTATTTCTCAACACAGAAAATTGAAGACCCTAGAACTAGTTTCGCGATTTGGCACGCACATGGAACTATTCGCTTACGTAAAAGTATCCGCGCTGGATTGCGGCACTATATGGGTTCGGTCCGGAATGTTAGGGAGAATTTTATATATACACAAAATACTGGTTTATATACGATGTACGAAGCTTGGGAGGGAAAACGAACCTGGTTACAAATTTTCTTTTTTTGTCCGATCATAATGATTGGATTTGGTTTTAATAAAGACGAAACCTTTCTTAGATGGCTCTTTCTTGAACGTGCTTTTCTGCATAGGTACAATCCCCAATATTTTAAGAAAACATGGTTTGTACAATCTGAAAATAATGAGCGTTTGTTTCTTGAGAAGTTAGGTTCAGAGGTAATTCGTGCCGATTTTGAGGAAATCTATGAAAACAACGCTTGGAATTACTAATCACTCAAGGGCACCTCTATTTTATCCAAAATCTGAGATCCCCCTGAATTTTTATCGGCATTTTTTTCATTATTTATTTCGGTCCGTTTCTTTTTTGCAAAATTGTCCAAAAACAGACAAATATTTCGCTAAAAATGACCTGATTGATGATCACTACACACACCTCTTCCCCAGTTTGGAACCTCTAGACACAATTATCCCTTGTACTAAGCCAAAACAGTTTCCTCAGCCCGTTTCAGATAACTGAAACGCCTGATGTTATACTAAAACAAATAAGTAATGACTCATAGCACCAAACCAACCACCGGTCAGGTTTGAAGCCCTGGGACCATCACATTTACAGCCATCAAGTACAGCCATTGAGATGATGTAATCGGTACTGTTTCCACCTACTGTATGGATATCATAAAAAGTTCTTACAAAGGAGGATAGCATGTCCGCAGCGATTGCGATCACCAATACCGATTACACACATCATCAAGTAAGGCAGATGGCCCTGAAATGCAAGGATGCCAACCACTCACGCCGCCTTTTGGCCATTGCCGGTGTTTGTGCCGGCGTTGCAAGCCGTACAAGCATTGCCCATCAGGCCGGTGTGGGACTCCAGACGTTGCGGGTGTTGTTTTTCAGAATAATCCAATTTCAATTTTTCACATTATTTCGGCAGTAGTGAGACAAAATTTCTCACGCTATTCCAATTTTTTCACGCTTTTTCGGCCTGGCCGCTACATTTTTCCTTTCCCGGTAGTTTTTGATGCAGCAGATTGCCCTGAAGTCCTTTCTTCGCCCGTCCACACCCACCATATTGGTGCGATGGAGGTGGTACAGTTACCACCGGCAATTGTTGTCACACCAACCAGACGGGAACATGCCGAAGCACATGTTTGATGGTGGATCACTTGGCTGCGGGGACGGGTTTGTCCCCACCATTCCGCGCCGGCCGGGATGATGGCGTTATGGGGGTGTTACCAGCAGTTTGTGTTGCGAAGATGCTGGAGTTTTTCGTTCCAGTCCTTTTCACCGGTTGGGCGGAGACGCCGGATCCAGGGATGACGTCCCATCAGGCTGGCGGCCGCTTGATCACCGGCGGCATCGGCATCAAACCCGCACCAGATGGCATCCACCCCCAGCGCATTGATCCATTGGGGTAAACGCGGTGTCGTACCGGCCGTCGAGATCACATGCCGGATGTAGGCCAGTTCCGGCAGGGCGAACACCGACAGTGTCAATAGCGCTCGAAAAATATCCCATAATTGCGGTTGAATAATGGACCACTCCCAAGCAAAAAAAAGGCCTATTTGATTACCTGTAGTGGTTATTAGTAGGCTTCACCTCCCGTCTTTTTTTTCTTTCGTCCTCTTTTTCCTGGTGGCGGTGGAGGCAACAGGGACTTGTTGGTCCTGATATGATCAGGTACCAGGTCCATGTGTTCGCGCAACCGATAGCTGTTGCCTGTGATGGTAATCACAATTGAATGATGCAAGAGACGATCAAGCAGAGCTGTCGCCATCACCGGATCACCGAACATCTCTCCCCAGTCGGCAAACCCCAGATTGGAGGTGAGAATCATGGCTCCTTTCTCATAACGGGCATTGACCAGTTGGAAAAACAGGCTGGCTCCGCCCGGTGAGATCGGAAGAAAGCCTATTTCGTCTATAATCAGCAACGAAGGATGGAGATAGGACCGCATCTTGACTTGCAGGCGACCGGCCCTTTCGGCCTGGATCAGATTGTCAATCAATTCCGCCAGGGTGATCCGGTAGACACGTTTACCGGCCTTGACAGCAGCAACACCAAGAGCTGTCGCCAAATGGGTCTTGCCGGTCCCCGGTGGACCTAAAAAATGAACCACATCACCACGCTCAATGAAGGACAACTCTGCAAGAGCCATGATCCGTTCCTTGTCCAGAGAAGGCTGAAAGGTAAAATCAAAACTTTCGAGCGTCTTCACCGGCAACAGACGTGATGTCCGCAAGGCAATCGCCACGCGTTTGGTATCACGCTGGGAATATTCTTCCAGCAACAATCGGTCAAGGGCTTCAATCCCTGTAATGTCGCCCTGTTCCAGAGCCTGGGTAATGGAGGACAGAGCTTCAAGGGCATAGGGCATCCTGAGGCCAACCAGAGAGCTGGCTATACGTTCGGAAACAGAACTCATTGGGCACCTCCCGTCTGCGACAATCCTTCGCCAATGGCAGCATAAAGGGCCAGCGACCGGGTCGGAATGCGAAGCGGAACACCTCCATCCTTCACCTTGCTGGTGGCCGATATCCGGCTCAGCTGCTCGGGTGGTGGAGACCGACGATGCAAGGGGTCAAGCCGTCGCTGGTGTTTCCCCTCCAGACGAGGGTGGGTTGCGATCAACTCACCCTTGCTAAAGAGACGCAGGGTCGAGGGGCCAATATGGACATCAACGACCCGCGATGTAGTGGTGGTCGGAACCGAGTAATGGTTGGTGTCAACACTGATCATTCCCTCCCTGTTGACCTTGCGTTCCATCCTTATGGCCTCATCGTATGGATGAGGTGGCAAGGGTATCAGGTGAGGCCGTTCCTTAACCAAATCGTCCGCAACAATCCGTCTGGTGGTTCCATGACGGCGGGTGTTCGCCACTTCCATACACCAGAGGGCGAACTGACGGTTGAGATCATCCATATCGACAAACTCCCGGGCGTAAAAAAAATCTTTGCGGATCATGCTGATTAGGCGCTCGACTTTCCCTTTCGACAAAACATCCAACTGCACCCCATCCGATGAATGGGGATAAGGTTTTTCGTATTACCCACCCCTTTCACCCCCTCTGCGGTCAGGACTATTTTCTTCTTCAGATCACGCCATGCTGGGGGATTGAACGCGTCCACACTGTTGACGGTGACGGCAGGAGATTCAGTTTTCCCCGCTCCTGGACCAGTCTTGCGAAGGAGACTGCTTTTGTGCGGGTTGGCAAGGGTCGGTCATTCTTCCGGATGGATGACCTGCTGTCCCTGGCGGAATTGATTACCGGTTATGGGAAGGAAGAAGGCGAGGATTAGGGTGGTTGGAGTGTCAAGTAAATTATGCCGTGTATGTAAAAAGAATTACGCCGTGTACGATGTTAGGAAAGGGGGTATGATCACCACTACCCAAGCTCTTGTTTGCCCTATATTCCTAACGATCAGGCCATTACGAAATAAAAACTTGACGGGAATGAATGTAATCGGTAAAATGAAAGGCATAATTACATTAACATTATTTTTGCATGGATACCCAATCATGGCCAACAATCAACACGACCCAAAAGCCCAGGCCCTCCGCCAGAGAGGATGCCTCAACCAACAACCCGATGCCGTCACCGATGACCTCTTTCATGACAACAAATTCTTTGATCGACGTGATCTGGTCCAGGTCCGATACGAAATGCTCCGCCGGGTCAAGAAAGAGGGGGTGGCCGTTCAAAAGGCCGCGGCCGATTTTGGGGTGTCACGACCCACATGGTATCAGGCCTGGAATGCGTTCCTCCAAGGGGGCTTGCCGGCCCTGGTGCCTTCCCGACCCGGGCCACGGCAAGCCCATAAACTCAAGCCCGATATTGTCGAGGTCCTTCGCCGGGCCCGGCATGAGCAACCGGACCTGCGTATCCAGGATCTGGTGGATCTGGTCAACGACCGTTTCGGTATCCGGGTCCATCCCCGCAGCATTGAGCGGGCGCTCCAACGCTCAAAAAAAAACAAGTGACCCTCATGACGACAACAACCAGTCCCATCCTGTCCGAAAAAGCCTACACCGATGGCTACGAACAATTACGGTGTCATGCCCTTCAACCCGGGACCATCGGCCATCGTTATGGATGGATTCTGGTGATCCGTAGTGGTGTTGCTTCATGGTTGGATGCCTTTACTGAGCCGCCTGATCCTTCATCCTTGCCAACAAGGGGGGAGATCAAACCACCCGTGATCAACCGGGGCGGTACGGCCGACCGGATTGACATCCTGGCCGCCATGGTCAAGGCCCACCTGGAGGCGGCATGATGCTGAACCACCAGAAGGTGACAACCGGTCATCTGAGCCGCAAGGCCTGTCTCTATGTTCGCCAATCGACCATGCGCCAGGTCATTGAAAACACCGAAAGTACCCAACGGCAATATGCCCTGCGTGAACGGGCCATGGCCCTTGGCTGGCCATCGGAAGGTATCCATGTCATCGACTGTGATCTTGGTCTTTCGGGGGCGGATCGTGACCGGGAAGGGTTCAACCGTCTGGTGGCTGAAGTGAGCATGGGGCGGGTGGGTATTGTCCTTGGTCTGGAAGTCTCGCGCCTGGCCCGCAATTCGACCGACTGGCATCGGTTGCTGGAGATATGCGGGCAGACCCGGACGTTGATCCTTGACGAGGATGGTATTTACGATCCCTGCGACTTCAACGATCGGCTTTTGATGGGTCTGAAGGGGACCATGAGTGAGGCCGAACTTCACATGCTGAAAATCCGCCTGCAAGGTGGGTTGATGAACAAGGCCCGGCGGGGAACCTTGAAAATACCACTCCCCGTCGGTTTGGTTTACGATCCCCTGGACCGGATTGTCGTGGACCCTGACAGCCATGTCCGGAACAGCGTACAATTGCTGTTTGACACCTTTCACCGCATCGGTTCGGCCACGGCCACGGTGAAGTTTTTTACCGAGGAGGGGATTGAGTTCCCCAGCTATCCCCGGTTTGGGCCGAACCGGGGGACCCTGTGTTGGCTTCCATTGGTGACCAGCCGGGTCCTGCAAATACTCCATAATCCTCTTTATGCCGGTGCTTTCGCCTACGGGCGTTCCGCTCGCCTACGGACTCCCAACGGTTACATAATCAGGCGACAGAAGCCGAAGGATTGGACAGTGCTGATTCGGGAGGCCCACCCGGGCTTCATCAGTTGGGAACAATATGAAGCCAATCAAGAGCGGTTGCTGGCGAATGCCCGGTCCTATGGGGCTCACCGGCGATGTGCTCCACGCGAGGGTCCGGCCTTGTTGCAAAGTATGGTCGTTTGCGGTTTGTGCGGCAAAAACATGACCGTTCGCTATCATACCCACAACAAGCGGTTGATACCCACCTACGTGTGTCAGAGGGAAGGGATTGAGACGGCAACTCGCATTTGCCAAAGCATACCGGGCAAGGGTATTGATCAAGCGATCGGTGACCTGCTGGTTGAATTGATGACCCCTGATTCGCTGGAAGTCGCCCTGCAGGTCCAACAGGAGCTCGAAAGGCAGGCTGAGGAGGTGGATGCCTGGCGGTCCCGGAAAGTCCAGTGCGCCCGCGAGGAAGCGGATTTGGCACGTCAGCGGTTTATGCAGACCCATCCTGACAATAGGATTGTTGCCGATGTTCTTGAGGCCGAATGGAATGACAAGCTCAGGAATCTGGATCAAGCCCGACAGGAACTGGAGGACCAACGAAAGCACCAGAGCACCAATCTTGGGGACCTGCAGCGTCAACGTGTCCTAGACCTGGCCACCAACTTCCCACGGCTTTGGAACGATCCTGCCACCCCTGATCGGGAACGCAAGCGTATGGTCCGGTTGATCATTGAGGATGTAACCCTGACCAAGGGGGACACCTTGGTTCTTGGTGTACGCTTTCGTGGTGGGGCCACTCGACAGGTGATGCTTGCACCGGAAAAACAGGCTTGGGAGAAATACAAGACACCCCCTGAGGCGGTCACCGAGATCGACCGGTTGCTGGAGACCCATATAGAGAGGGATATCGCCACGATCCTCAACGATCGTGGGTTCCGGACAGGCCACGGACTTCCATTCAGGAAGACAATTGTCCGAAGGATTCGTCTTGCCTATGGGTTGAAGTCACGCTTTGATCGATTGCGTGCCCGGGGTCTGCTGACCAAGGAGGAATTGGGCCAAAGGTTGAACATCGCTCCCTCATTGGTCAAGAGCTGGCGTCGGAAAGGGTTGTTGGTGGCTCATGCCTACACCGCCAGGAATGATTACCTGTACGAGATTCCGGTCAATCCCCCGGTTAAAAATAGCCATAAATTTGGCCGGAAAACTGCGCCATCCGTCACGAAAACTATTGCAACCTGTCCTTCACCGTGCTAATGAGGTGCAGTATGAAGCATTCCCTTTGGGCCACGGTCCACTAGGAAAAGGGTGACGGAAAACCATTTGAGTGGGATTGGCCTATAGGTTATTACTTAGTTGGTTTAGTATTATAACACAAATTGGTCAAGCCTATACGAACACGTGCACGGGCCCTGACCTATACACAATAAATACCGGTTGGACATGTCATTCCTGATCAATCCAAAGAACATGCTCAACACGACAATAAACCTTGGAATATCCATGGTTCAAGATCTTCTGGCGGGAATTCTAAGGCTTCCCTCGTTTGGCCTTGTGAATAATTCGGGGCTTGAACTTCTTCGCTACCAAGCTTGCGATACCTTCCTCCGAGCGGTACGCACTGTCAGCGTAAACTTCATGACCGTTCGGCGGATGCGTATCCAACAACACTTCAAACACCTGGCTGTCTGGACATTCGCCGAGGTTACTGACCAATTTGTGATGAACTTGGTCGCCCGGTCAACTGCAATGTGGTTCTTATAGCCAAAGTAACTCACACCGTTCTTCTTGACCCAACGAGCATCAACATCCTTCTGACACAACTTCGCAGGGTTCTCCTCCCAATCAGCAGGAACTTCACACCCTTGACCAAGGCATTCTCTTCCCTAGTGTTGCGTCGACGAGTGCACTGGATCAAAGATAAATCAACAATCGTGCCTGTCTGCAACTCATAACCATGAGCCTCCAACTGCTCCTTGAAAACCGTAACCAACTCCTCAATACAACCCGCCTTCTCAAGCATATCACGGTACTTCCATAGGGTTTTCTGGCCCGGCGCCTGATCAACGCTCCGAAGACCTACAAACTGCTTGAACGTGGTGCGGTCCAAAAGCAGGAATTGCAGGCGGGCATCACTCAGGCCATTCATGATCCCCAACAGAAGACAACGAAAGATAACCAGATAATCCCAGGATCGACGACCACGACCCGATATCCTGGGAGGACCAAAGGCCTCCTCCAGAATAGGGGTAAAGCGGTCCCAATCAACAATCTCTTTCATCCGATCCAAATCATTGAACTCGGCAAGAGCTTCTCGTTGTTGTTCAACCTCTAGCAAGTGTCTTTTCTCCATTTGGATTCCTCAAATTTAAGATCACAAAAAAGAAAAATTAATGTAGGGTAAATAAGAATCACAAAACCACCAATAGTTCCAGGGCTTGGGAGGCTAAATTGATAAAAAAATGAAAAAATTATTTAATAGACGTGCCCTCAATATTTCTTTAATGGTGAGGAATGGTACTTTCGAAGTATATTCAGAATTTCTTTGATCAATTATTCCAGTACCATTTGATACAACAATAGGATGATGTGCACTTGATCAAGATTCCGTAATCAGCGGGTTAAATCCAAATATAGATGGTTGATTCAAAAAGCACGATCCGAAAAGTGATAACAAACCAAATAACTAATGACACATGTTCGCCATATGCAGAAACATCCATTGGTATTAGAATATCTCTTTTTCCAATTCAAATTTGCTGTTAAAACAGATCTTTGAATGCCAACATCGGTATCCATTATTTGGTTTAATCTAGAAAATTGGCTTTTGAAAATCGACAAATCTAAGATATTCTAGGTATTGATACTCTGCTCCTTTTCAATAAGCTTGAAGAGCGTTTTACGAAATAGTTTCGCACCTATGTCTAATCCAAGATCAATATTGGGGGTTGTCATGTTTGACATTCCTTCGTGAACTGCCACCAGAATATCCCGATCTTCGACAAAAGCGAAGTATGCCCCCTCATTCATCTGTTCCGATAATTCATCGTTATGTGGTTCCGTATTACGGTGCTGAAACCAGAAATAACGTGTTTTTCCTTCCGAAATTGGTGTCATGAAATTATAAGAAATATTTATGAGTGTTTCCGCAACTGGCGTAGAACCTTTTCCACCCGTCCCAACAGGTGTATAGATTGATTTGTTTACACCTATTGCCGGAAAGCACATTTCATAGTGTTGAAGTCGGTCACAAGGGCCTCCAAATTTTACCAGCTTTGCATAATAGGGAGAAGGTAGTTTACCACTTATCCACCTGGAAACAATTACACCGTTAGTTGTTTTTTCTACTTCCAGTGGCTGGTCCTCTGTTCCTGCACCTGCAAAGGTTGTTGCATGAACCCAGGCAACATGACTAGGGTCTAACAAATTGTCCGCGATCCAAAGATAACTACAATCAATATCCAGGACTCCACCATTGGTATAGCCCCACAATGGGCTCTCGTAATTTTCAACAGAAAAGATTTTATCTGGATCAGCCAAATCTGGATTGCCCATCCAAATCCACAACAACCTGTATCGATCAACGACAGGGTAGGATTTTACTCTTGCCTTTGGGGGTATGCTCTCTGGTTGGGTTGGAGCAAATACACATTTGCCAGAACCATTAAAAGTCAAGCCATGGTATCCACATTCAATGTTGTCATCAACGATTTTACCCATTGAAAGTGGAAGTTTCCTGTGGGGGCAAGCATTTTCGAGGGCAACCGGAGAGCCGTCCTTTCTTCGAAAAAAAACTATATTTTTACCAAGGTAACTCTCAGCTTTTAATTCTTGGGTGAAATCCTTGCTCCATCCAGCCACATACCAAGCATTGAATAAAAACATATACTTTCCTTAGTTCAGTAATTTCTGTAAAAGTTTAGGCTCGCCAATTATTTTGACCAAGTTTTGGAATATTTTCAAGTGTGAATAAAGTTCAAATCAACGATCAAATTAAACAATAAAGGAAAGAGTAGTGTGTTGAAAGACCTGATGGTTAATCAAGTATCAATATAATTGATGGAGCGTGTCATTATCTGTGAAGGTAGTTTTCAAATATGTGCTAATCAACTAAAGACATGTGTTAGTGAAGATTAGTGTGTTGTAATTAGTTGATTTGCAATCCAAAGTCTTGGTGGTACTGGCACTCGATAGTGACGACAAGCACTCAGTAAGAGAGGAATCAAACGCCTCTGTATGGCCGAAATGTCCTCAATTTCCCTGCAATGTTTGATCGAATCATTAAGGTTTTTAACAAAGTTTTCTTTCCCTATTCTTGGAGAAAGGTTAATAACTGCAATACCGTGGTCGATTTCACCTCGCCAAATCATTTGATCAGTTTTTTTATCTGGAAACCATGCTTGATGTGTACAATTTGGAATTTTGGCGCCTAAACAATCTGTAAAATGATCAATCTGGATGTTTGATGCTCCGTTTAGCAACCAGAAAAATAGGTAAGGGTATAAAATACTTCCTGCGCAAGCTTCATTCCGATACTGTTGATCATTTTTCAAGGGGTGAACAAGGAGCTTATTGTAATCCTTGAAACAGGTTGGATATTTCGAGTTTGTAAATAATTCAAATGTTGTTATTTCAGCCAAAGAATGTAACCAGGGAAGGAAGCGTTCCACAGATCCAGTTTGTTGTGCCAGATACATCACCAATGCGATATCAATCATGTGATCGTCTTTAAAGGGTGAATGTAGGGTGGGATTATTGTTGATCAGGTTTACGAGTTTATCAACAATCTTGGTCGTTTGATTTAGAAGTGTTTCAGAATATTCAGGGTTTCTATCTGAATTTGCCTTTCCAAGAATAACTGTCCAAAGTGCTCTAACAGCCATACGGCCCAAAAGATCAAACATGGCGAGGTTTACATCAATAGGCTCTTTAGATTTTACAGATGCTGAAAGAGCGTGCAACTTGTCTGCATGTGGATAAACCACCTTTTCAAAGTATAATTCAGAATTTGACAAATACAGCAATACATACTGCCACAAAATCCCGTAGTATAAGTCTATCTTTTGATTCTTTGTAGGCTTTGTCTCGGGTTTCAGATGCCTTATGGCATCCCAACAAAACAGTAAACCAAGTTCCGAAATCCTATAAACCACATCAAGGTTTTTTGCATCAATTGCCCAAGCACAAATAGCATGCAAACAAATGTAGGACTGTCTGAGTTTTAAGAGACGATCATTATCTTTCTGAATTTTTTCTGGAATCAAAGTGTTCAATAAATTGTAAGTGTGGTTGTAACATACTTCAGGTTCATTAACCATCGCCAAGGCTTTCAGAAATTTACTCCTTGAATCAACACCCAGTAATTCACGTGCCAACAACGATTTCTCCATGTACTCAGCCAGAACATCTCCATTCCAAAGCTCAAACTGAATTTCATCTGAAGTAAATTTATTAGTGAAATTTGACCAATTAATTTTAACGTTTTGCTTAAGTTCACCTCCCAAACACAGGCAGATCTTTACTTGTAGGTTTTTGTATTCGCTAGGGATACAAATTTGTAGATAATCATCCATAATCTCCAGTAGTTGAGTCCGAATGGATTGAGTTCCTGTTCCCCATTCTATGCGACCCACATCCCCTGCTTTTACACAGAAAAGATATAAGTAGTGACGATTATCACCTTTCAATTTACCTATCGCTGCAATATCAACGCCATACTGCCTATTACCTTTCATCGGTGTTTCATTTACTTTCAGACCCATCTGGGATAGAAGGTTTGGTAGTACGGCCTTATCTAGTTCATCCCGCTCTTTGAGTGACGCGAGGTATTCTTTTAATATAATTCTCATAATTTATTTTTGTTCTGCTCTAGAGACTACTACTAATCGGTTTAAACCCGCTGGATCAAACACGAATAGTTTAGGTAATTCAAAACTAGTGGAAATTTCTCTCAACGAGCTTATATCGGGGTACTTCTTCCCTTTAATACCGGTAACCATATTAAAGCATTTATTTCCATAGAGTAGCGTGGATTTCTGAGAAAACGCGGGATTAAATGCAGATCTCTCTAGGCCGTCTTTTTGGATCTTGTAATTCCTCTGAATATCCTTTAAGGCCACTGCTCGCTTCGCCATATCCGAAGGTTCAAGTTCATTAATTACCTGGGCTTGTTCTAACTCTTTCGAATATGCCGAATGTCTATCCAAAAGATTTTTAATGGCTGTTTTGATCCTTTTTGATCTGTTTCTTTTCTGCTCCTCCAAGTATGTTTTGAATTCGCCTGGATAGCTCAACAAAAGAGGAAACCATAATAATTCTTCTGTATATTCACGTACATCTTTGTTTCCATACTTAATAAGACATAGAAGTATAGAAGCGGCTGTAATTGGATAAAACCAAAGAAACCCGATGCATTTTTTAGCAAGAAAGATTTGATCATCACCTTTATTGGGAAGATCATTTTTTTGAAGAGTTATAACTGCGTTATTTTCGAACTCCAATTCAACAATTTCAGCAAGAAATTCACAAAGCTTTGTATCACCTTCATTTAACCAACGCGAGAACAAGAAAGAACTGCACTCAGAATCCATCATTGTCCACTTACAAAAGTTGTGGAGTTGATCGCATGTCGGGGGGCGGTCAAATTTAGGAATGAAGCTTTCAAAAAAATCAACTATAGCTGGAAACAACCATCGCTCATCTCTCCACGTGAGCGCTTTATCAATCCAGAGTACTGCAGATTCAAAATTGGTACAAATCTGTTTTGATGCTTGAAGGATTTTTCTGATTGTTTGTGCTGATGAAGCTTTCGGGCAGTAAAAGAGCAAGGCACATAATTGTACCAAATCACTATCGTCCGATTCTTTAAGCAAACAGTCAATGAATTCGTCCTGAAGTGATGTACTTGTTCTACTATCCTTATCCCAAAGGCGGAAAGCAGCTTCTATTGCAACTTTTCGTACCGCTTTTCCCTCTCCATCCTGGATTGCAGTTAAGCAATGGTCTAAACCAATTTGAGTATCTACATCTGAAATATTATCCCAAAATCCTAAAGCGTTAAATCCAATTTCCCGAAGATTTGGTTCCTTGTGGTTCAAAAATGCAACGACATTCTGGAATTCTCCAAGGCCATGAATAGCATATACAGCTGAACGCATACTATCTGTATCGTGTTCTTTAGCTGCTAAAATAATTTTTTTTGCTTCATCTGGATTTAATTTGCACCATTCTATGAAGGATTGATAGGGCATATTGGCGGTTAAATCTTTACCAGCCTTATTTACGAGGGCTTCAACAAAAATCTGAACTTTTTTATAACTACTTTTCAAATTAGGTATTGAAAGAATCAAAGGGTCCACAATCATCCAAAAGTTGTTGTTTTCAAGATTAGAAACAGAATTTATATTTTCTGATGATAAAAGATTTATCTCTCCTATATTGTGTAGGGTAGAAAGAAGTTTGCTTAGGTGTTGCGATTCTACCTCAGCAGAAAGGTTTAATATCAATGTTATCAATTCAGATTTTTGATCAGCCTTAACCAATCTTTTTTGAATCTGATTATCCACCTTCAAACCAAAACCCTGACTTCATTGTTAAACATTATTCTCGAATCTAATTTAGAACCTACCAAGCCGGGAATTCGCCCATGTTGCCCTATGCTTGTTATCAATTTCGATAGAAATCCACCACCACAAATTAAATATGTTAGAATTTTATATTATTCCTGTTCAAAACTTAATTTCACCTAATAAGTTAGGGCTTTGTCTATAAATGGTGAGTATTCCCGATAAAGCTAACAGAAAAGCCAAATTTTAGAGAAAGTTTATGATCTGGAATTAACCATCCCTGCTTCAATTACCCGTAATCCAAACAATTATTTTATCTATGTATTTGCACCATATCACCATGAATTCTGGCTTCCACCATGATTAGTTTTTTTGTTGCTGGGCTGGCTATCGGTTCTCCTGTCCGCGTATCAAAAAGGCCCTGGTGAAGGGGGCATTCAATTGTTTTACCATCAAAATACCCATAGCAGAGATTTGCACCTTGATGCGTACACTTCGCCAAGCTGACAAAAATCCCATCAACTGTGTCATAAACAGCCATATCCAGTGACCCGAATTTTGCCGGTGTAACATCATTTTTTTCCAAGTCAGAGATTGGAAGTAAATCCTGCCAAAACTTTTCTTTCATTACTATTTATGGCTCTCTTGCCTATCTGATCTGGGTTTAACCCCAATGATTTGAGAAATTATATCCACATGAGCCCCCCAATACCCTCTTTTCTCTACATGAACAAACCCTTCGAGTTTAGTGTGAAGTTTTGGCAGTGCATGAAATGGTATTGAGGAAGCATAATGATGTTCGGCATGATAATTCATATTCCAACACAAAAATCTCATGGGCAGTGAAACCAGGCTTGTGCGGGTATTTTCTTTCATATCGGTTATGTTGGGTCTGCCGACATGTTCCGCCATTCTGATGGCCCTCATCACAGGCTCACCGATAAAGACAGGCAGCCACCAGAACCAAATTATACCCCACCATCCCAAAAACCAACTGGCGAGTAGAATAACGATATAACCCAAGGTATAGAGTCTGGCTTCCAGTATTACAGCAGAATGTTCTTCAGGGGGGATGAATTCCTTCTCTACCTCTGAAATACTACCTAAAGAATGTCGGAATAACTCGCCGAACTTGGATTTCCAATAAGGGATGGAAGAAACATACCACAGGTATTTCCACACTGAAATCGGGAGTTCAATGAGTTCTGGGTCTTTCCCCAGTATTTGCGTATAGGTATGATGATTGCAGTGTTCGTATCTAAAAAATTTATTGGGAATAACTAAAACGAAACCACAGTAATTGCCGATGATCTCATTTAGCCACCTGGTTTTAAACGGGGTGTAATGGCAGCACTCGTGCTGAAGTGAAAAATGGTGTACCAAAATAATTCCATGAATGAACATGGCTGGTACTACCCAAGGGGTACCGAGGGAAAACCAGATCAGAGTACCAGATATGCAATAACTAAGGATAAAGATTAAAAAGTGAATCAACCCGTCCTTATTGGACCTAGTCATCAAATCCTTTAATTCCTTTCGTGTAAGTACCCCATCCTTCATGGCCTGAGTAATCGGAGTAAGAACCTCTTCAGCCATTTATCTTTTTCCTAATTCTTCTTTTATCCGTGGGGAATCTGAAACCTGAGATGAGAACTTATACAAAAACTTTTCCTCTAAACGACAAGCAAACTAGTTGTTTTTAATTATTAATAATTTTTGGTACTTGATTTCAATTAGCAGAATTTATTTGGCCAATTTTCGGCTTTTTGACATGAATGATATTGACATAGGATTGCATAACTTATTGGTTAAATGTGCAAAAATTGAAGAAGACACCAAGGTATTGATTGTTCACGAAGAAGAAGAATATGGATTTTGTGATTTAAATATTGTTTCCCACGCATGCAAATATTGTAAAAAGCTCGGTGCGAATCCTGAAGTAATTGAGATTCCATTTTGTCCTGAGAAACCAACCATCAGCCCCTCAATTGTACAGCTGATGGAGAAAGTGGATATTGTTGTTTCGTTTGCCAGATTATTGGACCAGCTGAGGTTTCAGGATTTCCCTAATTGTTCAAAGACAATTATGAATTATGCCTCTACCACACCCAGGTTGGTGTCAGGTTTTGGCAGTGTGGACTTTGAGGGGTTTTGTAAACTGGAATCCCACCTGGACGGTTATATGTCCATGGCCAAAGAAATTAAGGTTACCTGTCCCAGAGGAACGAGTTTTTCAGGGTCGGGTGATTTGCTAATGGGTAAGGAGGGGGAAGTTCACGTAACTCGTTACCCAATGATGGTATTTTCACCCATATCATCCAACAGTTTCAAGGGGAAACTGGCTGTTCCCGGTTTCCTGGTGGGTACGTGTTGTAACTTTTATCCAAATTACTTTCTGGAATTGGATGAAACTCTGTTTGTTTTCTTTGAGGGGGAGCGTTTGTTAGGGTTTGAAGGGAAGCCCTCTGATGTGGAAAAGGCTAATAACCATTACGATTATGTTTCAGAGAGATTTGGGTTGGACAGAAACAGGGTTTTTTCCTGGCATGCCGGAATTCACCCAGGAAATATCTATACAGAAAGTTTTAAGGTCAATCCTTCGGTCTGGTGTAGTACAAGTTTTGGAAACCCAAGATTATTACATTTCCATACCTGTGGGAATCAACCTCCAGGAGAAATTGCATGGAATGTAGTTGATCCAACCATCTCTGTAGACGGGATTGAAATATGGTCTAACGGTAAATTCAACCCTCAAAAATTACCAGGAGTAAACGAAATACTAGATCAATATCCTGATATTAAACAACTTATTGATCATCCCGGAAGAGAAATTGGCTTGTGTCCTTAATTGGTGGTTTGCCGAATTTCTGAACAATCCTTGATTAACGCTGCCATTCTATAAAACCCATGTACCATTTTCGTATAGGGGATTAACAGAAAGAAACAAAGTACCGAGCCAAGATGAATGGGTAGTAATATCCCAACAGCAGAAGAATTTGTGAATGCATAAAGCAACAACCCTGATGCACTTACAAAGAACAATAGCAGAACAAAAGCCATTTCACCTCCCCAGGCAGATTTTCGACCCAATTGGGCATCAGCCTTGAATTTCAGCCAAGCTAATCCTCCGGTTCCAAGGCATAGAATGAAACCACCTGGAACACCAAATAGCTTGGGCAAAGAAAACAAATCATAAGGAGCCTCCAGTCCAAATCCGTAATGGAGAACTGTCCCACTGCATGTAGAGGCAAAGCACATCAAGAAACCAAGTAAGGTGGCTTGGTGAAACCATTTTCTGGTGTTGGTATATTTATCCTTATTTTCAAAATTACATCCATCCCCATGACCTCCAGCAAGGTTTCGCATTTCAGCAATTGATTTCAAGGTGGAATAAATATCCATCATATGGACCTTGCCCCCTCCAATTGCTTTCCAATACTTTTGGATGGAAAGATAGACAATAACTAAAGGACCAATGAAGGAGGGTATAAATATTGCAAGCATCATTCCGTGGGATAAGAAGGCATAAAACCCATCTCCACTCTCAGGACGAAGGTATTGGGAAAAATAGAATATCAAGGCTATGGATAAGGTCAGAATTCCTGCGACTAGGACACCCGAACGATCGTAAACGGTAGAAAATCCCCTTGGCCAACTGTGCATCTTCCAAGTTTCATAACGTACTTCGGACATTACCTCTGGAATATTCAAATTGAATTCATGAGGTTCAGTATATTGACATGAATAGTAACACCCCCGACAATCATGACAAAGGTTAGCAAGTTGGTAGATTGTTCCTTCTGTAAATGTTTGATTTCTGGAAATCGAGGGGAACACTGAACAGAACCCTTCACAATATCGACAGGCATTGCAAATTTCCAACTGTCGTTGGGCTTCTTTCCAGTATTCAGTGGACATACTTACCAGCTTCCCTTCCAGCAATTCTTCCAAACACTGTACCAATTGTCATTCCGAAACCTGCAAGATAACCTTGCCCGAGGATTGATCCAGCCATTATTTCGCCTGCAGCCCACAGGTTGGTTACTGGTCCTTCTTTGCCAAGAACCTGACTCTGCTGGTTAATTTTTAATCCCAAATATGTAAAGGTAACTCCAGGCCGCAGCACATATCCGTAAAATGGAGGTTTCTCAATTGGTCTGGCCCAATTGGATTTTTTTGGTACCAAATCTTTTGTGGATAGCTGATCCAATTCATCTGGGTTAAACTTACCTGGCTGGCAACTATTGTTGAAAGATTCAACAGTCCTTATCAATTCTTCTTTGGGAAGATCAAAATAAGTGGCAATTTCCTCAATAGTGTCAGCTTTAAAAGGTGGAGACACAGTTGGCATGAAAAGACCTTTACTCGTGGAATCAATAATAGCATATCCTACCTGGTCTGGTTGATTGGCAATCAATCTCCCCCATATTGCATATCTCTTTGGCCAAAGATCTTCACCCTCATCGTAAAACCTTTCTCCCTTACTATTGACAACGATGGAAAAGGGTACACAATCGATTCGAGTAACTATCCCTCCATCAAACTTTGGTGCGTTTCCATCAATTGCTACTGCATGGCACTGGGTTGGGTCACCAACCGAGGGTAAGCCCTGCTGCAATAAATCTCTTAAAACTTCACCACGATTATAAGGTGTCCCTCTCACAAGAAAGTTCCTTGCTTGAGGCCCCCAAGCTTTTTCTAACCAATCGAGATTGGCTTCAAATCCACCCGAACCTACAATTATGGATTTGGGATAAACAGAAAAGACACCCTTAGAATTTTGTAAATCCACTTGCTCAATCTTGTTGTATCCCAGCCTTAGGTGTATGGCTTTGGTTTCGTAAAGAAATTCGATTCCCAAACTTTTTGCCCGATTATAATAGGCATTTAGTAATGCTTTACCTCCTCCTAAAAAAAAGGCATTGGTTCGGCCAAGTGAAAGTGTGCCTTTCAATGATGGCTGAAAGTAAACTCCATTTGACTGCATCCAACTATAACAATCCTCAGACTGTCTGATGGTCATCTTGGCTAGTTCCAGGTCCGTGCTTCCCTGTGTTACTTCCAGTAAATCTTCCAGAAATTCGTCTTCATCATATACTCCGGATAGTTGGCCGAGTTTCTTTGTATGCTTGCAGCGAAAATTGCGAGTATGTCTGCTGTTTCCTCCCCGAAGAACTTTGGGTGCTACTTCAACGACAACGATTCTCCGGGAAGTGTGTTCCCTAGCTGCCAAAGCAGAACATAATCCAGCATTTCCCCCGCCTATAACCAAAATTTCTGGATCTTTAATCATGTGTGAAGTATGAAATTTGGTCTTTACGGTAAGATTCTTATAACTGAGAATGCTTTGTTAGAAGGTAACTATTCAGGTAGTCACTGATATCCCTTAAACATTTTTTGTCCTACTGTCTGTTGCCAGACTGGCTGAATTTTCCTATAACTGATACTGAGCCGTAAATCAATATCATGCAGTCAGTAAAGACAGTGTTTGTGACAGACATTTTCAGCATCAAATTGGCAACTGATGTTACCGTTCTGATTGACCTTATCGGCAAATTGGACGGACAGGTTAGACAATTAGAGTAGAAACTTTCTCAAGCCACCCGCAAGATCAATCTTCTGGTGTAAAAGAATATCCGATTGCAAACAGAGAATGCAGAATTGAGAGCCGTGAATATCCGTTTGGAGGCCCCCATCAGTGAGCTTGGAGATCTTCTTGGTAAGACCAGCCGGAACAGAAGCAACCCCCCTTCGAGTGAAAGTTTTTCCAAACCCAGGGCCAAGGCCAGATCAGCTATCATGACGAGCCTGCAGACTGATGACACCAGCTGTGCAGAAAAATGTCAGGCTCATTTGATTTTCCGGGTCAGCCCTGCTATATCACACTTATATGGCTACAGAACATGACTTTCACGGACTGGAAAAAAAGTTCGCCGTTTTGGAGGAAAAATGAACACCCATGAATCAAGGATTGATTCCACCCTGAACGCCATGAGAACAGATATTGAGCGCGGACAAAAAGTTCAGATTCAATGGACGATTGGGGCTGTGGTTGCTGCCGTTATCATAATTATCGGGGCAGTAGGGCTTCTCATCCAGGCCTCATGACTAGGATTAGATTCCGATAAAGTTAGAACAATTTGAAAAGCACCAAAAACCCGATTTACCTCTTCGTCATTTTCGATTTAACACACATCTTCATCCCTCAAGATATCTAAACACCTCGGAATTGCCCAATTTTTATTTTCAATGACTATATCCGCCTTGTAATATAGATCCGATAAAAATGTAAGTCCTGACAATCGTGAGCGTGATAAACGACATGTATTGATAGTTCGGTAGTTGAAGAATATCAAAGTTGAATAGTACTTCTATAGAAGAATATTAAGATCATGGAAGTAGCGTCAATTCAGAACCTGAAGGAATTCCTGGTTGATAGTAAATTATGGCGGAAGGGGGATCAATGGATTTCAGAGAATTGATCAGTTCCGGCCTGATTAAGGAGGCATTGGAAAGATAGAAACCAATCCCCCGAATAAATACTCTATTGATATTCACAATGAGGACAATTAAGAGGGACCTTCTCTGGAGATCAAGTTGGACAGGAGTGAAATGGTTGATATGCTGAAGTGTATACAGATTATTGTTGAATCAACCAGGGAAACAGAAAGGTACCCATCTGGCCGAGATGGATCTTGCCTTTGTCGCTGAACACATACGTTTGAAGTTAGTACAATTACAAAAATCAAATACTATCAGGGGTGAATGAATTTTGAAATCAACAATCATAAGATTGTAAATTGCCCAACCTATTCGATTTTTGAAAAAAGCCTGCTAGTTTAATCATAACCTGTAAGAAACTGGTTTCTTACAGAATTCAGTTTGTGGAAAATTATATGTCAGCCTGGATAAGAATGATACAGGACAATGAGGCGGATAGCGCATTATTGGAAATCCTGGAGATAGCCAGAACCCCACATGGTACCGTTGATAATGTGATGAGAGTTCACTCGCTTAGACCTCACACCATGAAAGGGCATCTCAAGCTATACAAGGCGGTTCTGCATGATGAAATGAATACTATTCCCTTATGGTTGCAGGAAACCTTGGGAACTTATGTTTCATTCCTTAATGGTTGTGAATATTCTTTCGCCAACCATTGGAATAACGCCGAAGTACTGATTGATTCAAAGGAACGAAGTAAATTGGTAAAGGAAGCCCTTGTGTCGAGAAATCCTGGATTGGCTTTTGAGGGAAGGGAGTTGGATATCCTGCATTATGCTGAAAAATTAACCCTCAATCCTAGTTCTATGAATAAGGAGGATGTTACAAAATTAAGGCACGCAGGTTGGACTGATGGAGAGATTTTGGAAGCCAACCAGATTGTTGGTTATTTTTGTTATGTCAACAGGTTACTTAATGGCCTTGGAGTAACAACTGAAGGTGATGTAATTGGGTATTACACACAAGAAAAGCATTAAGGGTAGGGCATTGAATAACCTGAGGAATAGATTGTCAGTTTAGTAGTTATGATTTCAAGTATTTGGTTTTCGGTTTGCAAAAATATTCACTTTTTTCGCTAGTTCGTAACTCCCTCACCAACCATAGGAATTGGACCCCCGCATGGAGCAGTTGTGAGCTGAAAAAAAGTTATGATGCAATCATAATCGGGGGAGGTGGGCACGGTCTTGCAACGGCCTATTACCTAGCTAAAAACCATGATATTACAAAAATTGCTGTTCTTGAACGGGGATGGCTTGGTGGTGGTAATGTTGCTCGAAACACGGTTACAATCAGGTCCAATTATCTCAGGCAGGAGAGTATTCCGTTTTTTGTAAAATCTGTCGAGATGTATGAAGGGCTCTCTCAGGAGCTCAACTTCAACCTCATGCACTCCAGGAGGTCCATGATAGACATTATCCAGACCTATCCCAAACTCAGGGAAATCACCAGAAAAATGTATACCATGGATATATTTGGGTCAACCTACGAACCCATAAGTGTATCTGAAATCCGAAAGAGAATTCCTTCCCTGACCGGTGGTGGTAAAGAATCTCGGCTACCAATAATAGCCGGAATGGTACATCCCGAAGGGGCAGTAAACCGACATGATGCAGTAGCTTGGGGTTATGCCAGAGCAGCCGATGCATTTGGAGTTGAAATCCATCAGAATACGAAGGTAAATTTCCTACTAACAAACAAGGATGGTTCCATCAAAGGGGTTGCTACCACAAAGGGTAATGTTATGGCTGAGAAGGTCGCAGTTGCTGTTTCAGGACATACAACACAATTAACTGAAACAATAGGATTAAGGCTTCCTCTGAGATCATTCAATCTGTCGGCCTTTGTTTCAGAACCTGTTAAGCCAATGATTGATGTAGTTGTCAACTGTCCAGATTTAGGTGTTTATCTGTCTCAGACTGCCAAAGGAGAGCTTGTCATTGGAGGTGCACCGGATCCAGGGCAATCTTTTCGAAGGGGAACCAATCAGTTGGTTTTTGAGCGGACTGTAGCTGCCATGCTTGAATTGTTTCCATCATTCAGGAAACTAAAATTGTTAAGGCAGTGGGGGGGCACGGTAGATATAGCTCCAGACGCTTCTCCGATTATTTCCAAAACCGAAATACCAGGCCTGTTTATTACTGCTGGATGGTGGGGAGGATATAAGGCCATTCCTGCCGGTGGATTGACATTTGCTCATCTGATTGCAACAAGTGCTCCTCATCGGCTAACAAGATCGTTTACCCTGGACCGCTTTAAAACCCTTGATTATATTCTGGAACCAGGTACGACCACAAGAGTTTAAGATATGTTGAGAATAGAATGTCCGTTTTGTGGGCCTAGAGATGAGAGAGAATTTGATTATGGTGGGCCTTATAGAGTAAGACGGCCGTACAATATCAATACGCTGCCAACTCCTGAGTTTCTTGACAATCTTATTGTTCCTGAAAATCCTGAAGGTGAAACCAGAGAATTTTGGTGTCATCGCAGGGGGTGCGGAGAGTGGTTGATGGTTGTCAGGGATACCAGAACCCATGTAATAAAAGAAACCACAGGTCTGGATGGAAAATAATTATCGTTTACCTACAGGCGGTATAATTGATCGCGATGCAGTTATTAGATTTACGTTTAATGGCAAGGCAATTGATGGCTACCAGGGAGACACAATTGCGTCAGCACTTTTATCCAATGGGATAAATATCACAGGAAGAAGTTTCAAATATCATCGCCCAAGGGGAATTTTTTCAGCTGGTTTAGAGGAGCCCGGAACCTTTGTAGAAGTACTTGGAGAGAATGGGTCAGCCAGCGTTCCCGCCACCATGTTTTCAATCACCGAAGGGTTGAAGGTCAAGAGTATAAATTGCTGGCCGAACCCTGCTTATGACTTTGCCCAGCTATTGCAATTGGTTTCTCCGATCATCCCATCCGGATTTTACTACAAGACATTCCTCCTTCCGCGTTGGAAAACCTATGAACCATTTATCAGAAAAATGGCAGGTTTGGCTGATGTACCCGAGAGTGAAACCGATTCCAAATCTTACGAATCTCGAGATATACATTGTGAATTCTTGATAATCGGCGGCGGAATGGCTGGTTTAATTGCAGCTTTGATGACTGCCAAAACCGGTAAAAGGGTAATACTGGTTGATTATCACAAGGAACTTGGTAGTAATTGGTCTATCCCCCGGTCAGAAAATGAATCTCGGGAACAATGGATTAATTCCCTGAAGGGACAACTGAAAAGGTACCCGAATGCAAGGGTCCTCACCCAAACCCTGGCTTGGGGTTATCGAGAACAAAACTTTGTATTGGCTCACCAGACCAATGAAAAAGAAAAGTTTGAGCTGGAATGGAGAATCAGATCTGAAAATGTAATTTTAACAACAGGCTGTACCGAAAGGGGTTTGGTTTTTCCGGATAATGATCGACCGGGAATTATGCTTGCTTCGGGATTACTGAACTATATCAGAAAATACTCGGTGATCCCCGGTAAAAGAATTGTTCTTTATACCAATAATAACAGCATAAAAACATTGGCAAACTCTCTCCTGAAGGAAGGGAAAACGATTGTTGCAATCATCGACACACGTGAAGAAGGTTATAAGGATTATCATGATTTGCCACAAAGCATCCAGGTATTCTCAGGTTATGAAATTCGAAAAACAATTGGTAGGAGTAAAATCAAGGGAGTTGTTGCCTCGCCCTTAACCGGTGGAAAAACCGTTAATTTTGGTTGTGATTTACTGGCTGTTTCCGGAGGCTGGAATCCAAATCTGCAATTATGGAACCAGGCAGGGGGAGCCTACTCCTATTCAAAGGATATAGCTACCTTTGTACCAACCAATGCCTGCCAGCAGATTATTGCCCTAGGTTCAGTTTCAGGTAAGTTTAATTTTCAGGAGAACGTAACTGACACGATCAAAAAGGTGACCGAATTGACAGTAGCCTTGAGGCTCAAATCAGAACCACCATCAATACCTCAATTCATTTCTCAAGAAAGCGATTTTTCAATAATTCCTCACTGGGTACCAAGCAGAACTGAAATTGGATCAAAATCCTTTGTGGATATGTTGAATGACGTAACCCTCGCTGACATCAAATTGGCTTTAAGGGAAGGTTATGACGATATTGAACTTGTAAAACGCTACACAACCCTGGGTATGGGATTGGACCAAGGCAAAACAGGGAATGTAAATGCTGCCGGGATTATTTCTAATGTTACAGGTAAACCCATGGGTGAAGTTGGCTTGATCAAGTACAGGTCTCCTGTTTCTCCAGTTCCCTTTGGTGCTCTTGGAAGCCCCGAAGGAAAATTTGTAAAACCGTATAAAACAACACCGATAACTCAATGGAACAGGGAAAACGGTGCTGTCCTGTATGAAGCTGGGGCTAATTGGAAACGTCCTGGTTATTACCTTTTGAAAGGAGAATCGATGCAGGAAGCAATTAACCGGGAAGCCATGGCCGTTAGAAAGGGTTTGGCTATTTACGATGGTTCTCCCCTAGGTACTTTTGAAGTCAAGGGAAATGATGCTGCCAACTTTTTAGACCTGATTTACACAATCCCAGTCCATAACATACCTGTAGGTATGGGAAGGTACGGAATGATGTTAACGGAAGAGGGGTTTATTCTGGATGACGGTGTCTGTTTTTGTTTGGGAGAAAACTGGTATCTTGTTTCCGTATCAACGGGAAACGCTGACTTGGTTCATCAACACTTGGAAAAGCATCAAAGATATGATTTCTCCCATTTTGATGTAACCATTACGAATTTAACTCTTCAGTGGATGAATGCTACAGTTTGCGGACCAAAAGCGAGAATTTTTCTACAAGAATTTCAAACCGACATTGATCTTTCTACCGATGCTTTCCCTTTCATGGGTATTAGGGATGGTATGCTCAGTGGCATACCGGTTCGCATAGCCAGAGTAAGTTTTACAGGGGAATTGTCATTTGAGATTAATGTACGACCACGGGATCTCAAGGAATTATGGGATCTTTTAATTCAACATGGAGACAAATACGGAATTACACCAATCGGCTCTGAAACCAATCATGTCCTCAGAGTGGAAAAAGGTTTTATATCCCTTGGCCATGAGGTCGATGGAAAAATAGATCCTATTGATCTAGGGGTTGGCTGGGTTATGGGTTCCCGAAAAAAAGATTTTATTGGTAAAAGGGCAGTTGAGATAAATCGGTCCTCTTCCTTGCCGAGAAAGGAACTTGTTGGATTGGTTTCGGATAATCAAGCAACCCAGTTTGCAGAAGGAGCCCCCTTGGTATCTCCCAAAGACAAGAAATTTGTTGAGGGTCATGTAACTGCATCAGTCTGGAGTGAAATCAATAACAGGTATGTTGCCCTGGCTTTGTTGGATGAAGGTCGAAAAAGGTTCGGTAAAAATGTACGGGTTAGAAATTTGAAGGGGATCGAGGAAGGGCAAGTAGTTCACCCATGTTTTTATGATCCTGAAGGGAATGAATTGAGAAGCTGAAGGATAAAATGTCTATGAAATTGACCTTGTTGGACCCATTTGCCTTATTTGATATCAAATGCACAAGGGATGAATTGGAGAAACTGGAAGTACTCAATTTTCCCCCAATTCCTGAAACTCCAAATACCCGAACAGAAAAAAATGGTGATGAGGTTTATTGGGTAGGTAACAGAAACTTTCTTTTTCGTACAAAATTAGCTGATGAGAATTTCTGGCAAAATTCCCTAATTCAAATTGAACAGAAAGGGCTCATCACACAATCACTTGTATCTGATATTTACTTTTTTTTGGAATTTAGGGGAGTTGAAGTAAATGAATATCTTGCTTCAATTACCTCAATGGATTTGGAAAGCTTGGTGGGTTCAAGTTCTTGTTTTGCGGAGGCCCTTGGGTTGAAGACCTTGTTTGTTAAGAGGGATTATGGGTTTGAGTTGGCTTTCGAAAATTGTTATCTTGAGATGTTGCAGGAGCAATTCCACCCTTACCTAGAATGTTAGGTTGTACGTTTTTGTAATTAAAATTGGGTGAATTCTGGTTATCCACAATAAAATCAAATGTCATGCGTTTTCAATGATGTTTATTTTGAAAAAGTCGTTCTTTTATTATATTTAAGTGCTTCAGAAATGATTGGAAAATCTTAAACAATTTGGGAATTTATGATGAAGAAAATTTATTTTATAGCATTGGTAGCAACACTGTCATTGACCGTTCAGGCCAAAGCAGATGATGTAAAAATTGGGATCCTTTTATCCTTTACAGGACCAATTGAGGAATTGGTAGCTCCAATGGCAGATGGTGCTGAATTTGCTGTTTCTGAAGTGAGTGAGTCAGGTATCTTTTTAGGAGGAAAAACGGTCACACCAGTCAGAGCTGATGCAACTTGTGTTGATGCTGGTGCTGCTACTGCTGCAGCCGAAAGGCTTGTTACCGTCGACAAGGTTAGTGCGATTATGGGCTCTGACTGTTCAGGGACTACTGGTGCAGTATTACAAAATGTTGCTTTACCCAACGGAATTGTCATGATCTCACCTGCTTCCACCTCTCCAGGATTTACAACAGTTGAAGATGATGGTTTGTTTTTTCGTACTGCTCCATCAGATGCCAGGCAAGGTCAACTTATGGCGGAAATAATCACAGAGAGAGGGTTTGATTCAGTTGCTGTTACTTTCATTAATAACGATTACGGTAAAGGGCTCTCCGACAGTTTTGCAGCTGCCTTTGAAGGAATGGGAGGTGAAATCACCATTAATGCCCCTCATGAGGTTGGAAAGGGCGATTATAGTGCTGAAGTAGCGGCGCTTGCTTCTGCTGGTGGGGACTTAATGGTTGTGGCCGGTTACATAGGTGAAGGTGGCAAGTCCATCGTTCGAGGTTCGATAGACGCTGGTTCTTTTGATACCTTTGTTTTTCCCGACGGCATGTATGGTGATGGTCTACTTGAAGATTTCGGGAACGAACTGGATGGGTCATTTGGACAGGCCCCGGGTACAGACAGCGCTGGCCTAGCAACCTTCGCTGAATTGGTTGCCTCTTCGGGTCTAAATGGTGAAGGTCCGTTTATCGGCGAAGCCTACGATGCAGCTGCCTTGATCCTTCTAGCCATGCAAGCGGCAGGATCTTCTGAAAGTGGTATGTTGAAAGAGAAGGTCATGGATGTTGCCAATGCGCCAGGTGAAAAGATTTACCCAGGTGAGTTGGCCAAGGCCTTGGAAATTCTTGCAGATGGTGGCGAAATTGATTACGTCGGTGCCAGTTCGGTTGAACTCATTGGGCCAGGTGAATCGGCCGGGAATTATCGTGAATTCGAAGTAAGAAACGGAGCTTGGGAAACGGTCTCATTCAGATAATTTTAAATAGGATAGTGAAGAGGCAGGGTTGATACCTGCCTCTTCACTCAGGTATTTCACTTGGTTTTATCTGTCCAAAATCTCAGTAAGAAATTCGGAGAATTTGCTGCTGTAGATAATGTTACTTTTGGTATTGAATTAGGGTCCATCACAGGATTAATCGGTCCCAATGGGGCTGGCAAGACGACCTTGTTTAATACCATCAACGGATTCTACTCCCCCACCGCGGGAAAGGTTTTTCTGAACAACAAGGATATAACTGGCTTTCCCCCTCATAAATTATTTGCGGAAGGGGTATTGAGAACCTTTCAAAAAGCCCATGAATTTTCTTCCCTAACCGTTTGGGAAAATCTTATGGTGGTTCCCGGTAATCAATTGGGTGAAAAATTCACCCAGACCTGGTTGGCCAGAAAAAAAATATTTGAGCAGGAAAAGAAAATAAAGTCCAGGGCCAAGAGGGTTCTCGAGTTTCTCGAATTGGAAGAAGTGGCCGATATACCAGCAGGTAATCTTTCGGGAGGGCAGAAAAAACTTCTTGAATTAGGCCGAACAATGATGGTTGATTCCAGGATTGTCTTTCTGGATGAGGTTGGGGCAGGGGTCAACAGAACTCTTTTGAAAAAAATTACTAAAGCCATTTTGACCCTGAACCAGGAGTATAATTACACCTTCTGCCTGATCGAACATGACATGGATTTCATCGGGTCATTGTGTGGTCCGGTTATTTGCATGGCCGAAGGAAGAATTCTTGCTCAGGGTTCGATGGCTGAAGTTACGAATAATGAAGATGTAATACATGCCTACCTAGGGGCTAGGTCGAAGGCAAAGACGATTCTGTAATGGCCTACCTTGATTGTACAAGTCTAACAGCAGGCTATGGTGGCAGTAACATTATTACCGATTGCAATTTACATGCCGACCTGGGGAAGGTTTCGGCCATTGTCGGACCAAATGGAGCTGGTAAATCAACGGCTATGAAAGCTATTTTGGGGCTGGTAAAATTGTCACGTGGAAGTGTTGTACTTGACGGTAAGGACATTTCTCAACTAACTCCTCAGGATAAGGTCGCCGAAGGCATGGCTTTTGTACCCCAGATTGAAAATGTCTTTCCCAGTTTGACGGTGGAAGAAAATCTGGAAATGGGTGCCTTCCTGAGAAACAATGGTATTGACCAGTCCATGGAGGAAGTGTTTGATCTTTTTCCAGTCCTGGGAGATTTTCGAAGAAAAAAAGCCGGGAATCTTTCCGGTGGTCAACGGCAACAACTTGCTGTAGGACGTGCCCTGATGACAAAACCTAAAATGCTTTTGTTGGATGAGCCATCTGCTGGTGTATCTCCCATAGTTATGGATAACCTTTTTGATATGATTGTGAAGGTGGCAAATTCTGGAATTGCTGTAATGATTTGTGAACAGAATGCCAGACAGGCGCTTGAAATAGCTGATGTTGGATTTGTTTTGGTACAAGGCAAAAACAGGTTTACAGATTCTGGTGATAGTCTTTTGTCAAATGATCAGGTTCGTAGATCGTTTTTGGGTGGGTAACTGCAATTGATTGAACTTGTAAATGCTTTAACCTTAGTAGCCAATTTTGTCATTGTTCCTGGTATAACCTATGGTAGTCAGCTGGGTCTGGGGGCATTGGGCGTCACGCTTGTTTATGGGATTTTAAGGTTTTCCAATTTTGCCCACGGGGATACCATGGCCTTCGGAACAATGGTTACCATCCTTATGACCTGGTGGGTTCAATCATTTGGTGTATCCATTTATCCCCTTCCAACAGCACTATTAGTAATTCCCATAGGGGTAGCAATTACGGCAGTCTTGGTTTTAGGTATTGACCGGGTTGTATATTCACATTTCAGGCATGTCAACGCACCACCAGTCATGTTCGTCATTGCATCTGTCGGAGTGATGTTTGTGTTGCAGGGCCTATTGCGATTAATAATCGGTCCTGAAGACCAGTCTTTTGCAGATGGTGCCAGGTTTATTCTCAAAGCAAGGGAATTCAAGGAATATTTTGGATTATCGGAAGGGTTATCGATAAAGGTCAGCCAGCTCATGAGTGTGAGTGTTACTGCTATTCTGGTCATAAGTCTATTCTGGTTTCTCCATAAAACCAGAACCGGAAAATCTTTGCGTGCGTATTCTGATAACCGGGACCTCGCCCAACTTTCTGGTATCAACCCAGATAAAGTTGTTGTTTATACTTGGGTACTTGCAACGGCCCTGGCAACTATTGCCGGGGTACTTTATGGTCTTGACAAGAGCTTTAAACCCTCGGTTTATTTTCAACTCCTGTTACCAATATTTGCATCCGCAATTGTGGGAGGGTTAGGAAACCCATTTGGGGCGTTTGTTGGTGGGTTTATTGTTGCCTTTTCGGAAATAGCCATAACTTATGCCTATAAACGGTTCTTTGTTTATCTCCTACCTGATGAACTGGAACCGACGACCCTGGTACAACTCCTTGGGACTGAATATAAGTTTGCAGTCAGCTTCCTCATTTTGGTCATAGTCCTATTAATCAGGCCCTCGGGTATATTTGCGGGCAAATCGGCATGAGAATTTTTCATGAAAATAGAAGGGTTTTTTCCTTTGGGGTCATGGCCCTTCTGCTGTTGATAGTCGGATTTTACCAAAGTTGGAATTTGATGTTCCAAATCCTTAATTTGTGCCTGATATCAGCAGTAATGGCTCTGGGAGTTAACATTCAATGGGGATATGTCGGGTTATTTAATGTCGGTATTATGGGTTTTGCGGCTCTGGGGGGATTGTCAGCAGTTATTGTTTCTACTTCTCCGGTACAGGAAGCTTGGCAAGCTGGAGGGACAAAAATACTGCTTTCAGGTGGTATAACCCTTGTAGGCGCAGGTCTCATTTTTCTTGCCCGGCATAAACTATCCCGAAAACCAGCAAATTACCTCACTGCCCTACTGGTAATATTAACCTATTTTTCCGCAAGGTATTTTTATATCCCTGGTACTAGTGCCGTCGAATCGATTGATCCTGCCTTGACTGGTTTCCTTGGAGGATTGGGACTTCCAATCCTGCTTTCCTGGTTGATAGGAGGTATGGTGGCAGGTTGTGCAGCATGGCTTATTGGTAAGATAACCTTGGGGTTGCGCTCTGATTATCTTGCCATAGCAACTCTTGGAATTTCAGAAATACTGATCCTGATTATCAAAAATGAGGATTGGCTTGCCAGAGGAGTAAAAAATGTTATCGGGCTTCCCAGACCGGTCGCTTACGAAAGGGATTTGCAGGTATCTGGTTGGTTTATAAATCTATCGGAAAAACTGGGAGCAGACCTGGTTACACTATCCAGTTTGTGGGTTAAAATCAGCTACTCACTTTTATTTTTTGGGTGTTTGCTATTTTTACTGATCCTTTTTGAACTGGCCTTGCAATCCCCATGGGGTAGAATGATGAGGGCAATCCGAGACAACGAAACCTCAGCCCATGCAATGGGTAAGGATATCGTGTCCAGGAAGCTTCAGGTCTTTGTCCTTGGATCCATGGTAGTGGGTATAGGTGGGGCAATGCTGACAACCTTGGACGGGCAATTTACTCCTACAAGTTATCAACCGCTTAGATTTACTTTTCTGATCTGGGTCATGGTGATTGTGGGAGGTTCAGGAAACAATTGGGGCTCAATACTTGGAGGGTTTTTAATTTGGTTTGTTTGGATTGAGGCCGAGCCGGTAGGTTTGTGGCTAATGGAGCTGTTCACCTCGGGAATGGATGAACAAAGCTCTTTAAGGCAACACTTGGTCAGGAATGCAGCTCATATGAGACTATTAACCATGGGGTTAATTTTACTCGTTGTGTTGAAGTATTTTCCCAAAGGATTAATTCCTGAAGGAACGAAGTAGTTTTTGGGCCGTCCAAGGAAAAATCAATCCGACCTATGCTGAGCAAATCCAAAAAGGACAAACAGGTATATATCAAAAGCTTTGGTTGTCAGATGAATGTGTATGACAGTGAGCGTATGACCGAAGCTCTTTTACCTATGGGATACACAACCACGCACCGTGAGGACGATGCAGACTTAATCATTCTCAACACATGTCATATCAGGGAAAAGGCCACTGAAAAGATCTATTCCGAAGTTGGAAGGCTCAAACCCCTCAAGCAAAAAAATCCTGACCTGAAAATTACCGTTGCAGGATGTGTTGCGCAAGCCGAAGGCGAGGAAATTATCAAACGACAACCGATGGTGGATATTTTAGTTGGTCCCCAAGCTTATCACAAGCTACCGGATTTGATTAAAAATTCAGAGAAAAAACCTGTTGCACTTGACCTTGATCAGAGTGGTAAATTTGATTGGCTCCCCAAGGGAAATACAGGCACCCAAAAGGTGTCCTCTTTTTTGACTGTTCAGGAGGGGTGTGACAAGTTTTGTACATTTTGTGTCGTACCATATACACGAGGACAGGAATACAGCAGACCAGTTTCGGAAATTATTGATGAAGCAAAAGATCTTGTCAAGAGTGGGGCTAGAGAAATTGTTTTACTTGGCCAGAATGTAAATGCCTACCATGGATTAGGAAAGGACAACCGAAGTTGGAGTTTGGCAGATCTAATCTGGAAGCTTTCCGAATTGCAAAAGTTGGATAGGATTAGATTTGTAACCTCCCATCCAAATGAGATGACATTGGACTTGATCACGGCATTTAGGGATTGCCCAAAATTGATGCCATACCTTCATTTACCGATTCAATCAGGGTCAGACAGGATCCTGAAATTAATGAACAGGAAGCATACCCGGAAGGAGTATGTGGAAATCATTTCTCTGCTTCGAAACCACCGACCTGACATTGCAATTTCTGGTGATTTCATAGTTGGGTTTCCAGGTGAAACAGAGGAAGATTTTCAACAAACCCTTGATATTGTTGAGCAAGTAGGTTTTATCAAATCGTTTTCCTTTAAATATTCACCCAGGCCTGGCACACCAGCGGCTGAGAGAGTGCAGGTGGATCCAGAAACGCAAGCCGAACGGTTAAATAGATTGCAGAATTTGCTGTCGGAATATCAATTTATGGGTCAAAAAAGATCTTTGGGTAAAAATTGCCAGGTCCTGTTTGAGAAGGAAGGTCGATTTGAGGGTCAGTTAGTAGGTAAAAGTGAGCATTTTCAGGTTGTCTTCGGTCAAGTGTCTCAGGAATGGATCGGGAGAGTTGGTACCATGAAAATAATCGATGCCAATGTCAATTCCTTACAAGGTGTATTGGTAAACTAAACAATTTGTTTAATTTTGATATGTTAGTAAAAAGGTCTGCTCAGTAACTTAATTAATTTTGTACCTACTTTTTTGTTGTTTGAAATTTTGTGGGAGTATGGATGGCAAAAGCAGTAAAATTCAACTTGGACGGCAAGGATAGTGTAGCCCAAGCAGGTGAAACCATTTGGGATGTTGCATTCCGAAATGGTAATGAAATACCTCACCTTTGCCATTCAGGTGAAATTGGATACCGACCTGATGGAAACTGTAGAGCCTGTATGGTGGAAATTGAGGGCGAACGAACCTTGGCTGCTTCCTGTATCAGGAAACCAACAGAAAACATGGTGGTTAAATCAGCCAATCCCAGATCTGTCCGAGCTCGGAAAATGGTTATGGAACTTCTTTTGGCAGATCAACCTAGTCAGGAAGTTGCCCACGATATATCCTCTCACTTGTTTGAGACAGCTGACATTCAGGGAATTACCGCTTCAAGATTTCCTCAAATTGAATCTGAATTGCTTGTTCCAACTGATGGGTCCCACTCTGCTATGCGTGTAAATTTGGATGCCTGTATTCATTGCGGTCTATGTGCGAGAGCTTGTAGGGAAGTACAGGTTAATGATGTAATTGGGATGGCTGGTCGAGGGCGTACTTCCCAGATTGTATTTGATTTTGCTGATCCCATGGGGAATTCAACTTGTGTTGCCTGTGGTGAATGTGTACAAGCTTGCCCCACGGGCGCATTAATGCCTGCTACGGTTCTTGATGATAGGGAAATTGGCGACAGCAGGGATTACCAGAAAGAGGTAACCAGTGTATGTCCGTTTTGTGGCGTAGGATGTCAGGTATCTCTCAAGGTTAACAATAATCAAATCAAATATGTTGATGGATATTTGGGTCCGGCTAATGAACAAAGATTGTGTATCAAGGGAAGGTTCGGTTTTGATTATATTTCTCATTCTCATAGATTAACAAAACCATTAATCAGAAGAAAGAATGCACCCCCAAAGGGCCTAAATGTCGATCCGGGCAATTTTGCCGATTTTTTTAGGGAGGCTTCTTGGGAGGAAGCTCTGGATCTAACCGCCGGTAATTTTGTCAACTTGAATGAACAGTTTGGCGGTCAAGCTGTTGCCGGGTTTGGATCGGCAAAATGTACAAATGAAGAGGCGTATTTGTTTCAAAAACTCATTCGACAGGGATTTGGTCACAACAATGTTGATCATTGTACCAGACTTTGTCATGCCTCATCAGTTTCGGCTTTAATTGAAAATATTGGCTCAGGTGCTGTTACTGCAACTTTTAATGAAATTGAAAATGCCGATGTTGCGATAATAATCGGTGCAAATCCTATCGAAAACCATCCTGTCGCAGCTACTTACTTTAAACAGTTTGCCAAGCGTGGAGGAACTCTCATTCTCATGGATCCAAGGGGAAGTGAGTTGAGGCGCTATGCGGAATATAACCTTAATTTCCAACCTGGTACAGATGTTTCAATGCTGAATGCAATAATGCATACAATTTTGGAGGAGGATTTGTATGACTCCGAATACATTAGCAAATTCACCAAAAATTGGGATGCCCTGAAAGAACACCTGTCTGATTTCTCGCCGGAGAAAATGCAGGATATATGTAAAATTGATGCCGAAACCCTACGAGAGGTGGCACGGGTTTTTGCCAGGGGAAAGGCCGGAATGATTTTCTGGGGTATGGGTGTTTCGCAACATATTCATGGAACGGATAATTCCCGGTGTTTAATTTCCCTTGCCCTGATGTGTGGACATGTCGGAAAGCCAGGAACCGGGTTACATCCCCTACGTGGGCAGAACAATGTTCAAGGCGCATCTGATGCAGGTTTGATACCCATGTTCCTTCCGGATTATCAAGGGGTTGGAGATGATAAGGTAAGATCAAAGTTCCGAGACGTATGGAACTCTGATGATTTCTCTTCAAAACCTGGACTAACGGTCACCGAAATTATTGAAGCAATCCACGAAGGGAATATTAAGGGAATGTACATTCTTGGAGAGAATCCAGCGATGTCAGACCCAGATGTTGTTCATGCTCGCCACGCGCTTGAAAAATTAGATTTTCTAGTTGTACAGGATATCTTTCTCACCGAAACTGCAAATTATGCGGATGTCATATTACCAGCTTCAGCTTTTGCCGAGAAAAACGGAACGGTTACCAATACGAACCGACAAGTTCAGATGGGCAGGAAGGCAGTAGAGCCACCCGGCGATGCTAGGGAGGATTGGTGGATTACTAACCAAATCGGCAAAAAAATGGGTTTGAACTGGAACTATACCCACCCTTCTGAAATCTTTGCCGAAATGAAACTGACCATGCAATCTTTGAACAATATTACGTGGCAAAGGTTGGAAGAAGAGAATTCCGTAACCTACCCTTGTACCGGCTTGGAAGATCCTGGTCAAACCATTGTCTTTGGGGATGGATTTCCAACGAATGATGGTCTGGCAAGTTTTACACCCGCAAGCATTATTCCACCTGATGAGTTACCAGACAATGATTTTCCAATGATTTTGATTACCGGAAGACAATTGGAGCATTGGCATACGGGATCGATGACTAGGCGGTCCAGAGTACTGGATGCTATGGAACCAGAGGCGGTTTGCTCAATCCATCCTAAAACACTCAGGTCCATCGGAGCAAGGGCCGGGGACCGAATTCAACTCACAACCAGAAGGGGAAAAATTGAAATCATGGCTAGAGAAGACCGTAACATCCCCGTTAATTCAGTTTTTGTTCCATTTGCCTTTGTGGAAGCAGCTGGAAACATTCTAACCAATCCAGCTATTGATCCTTATGGGAAAATCCCTGAGTTCAAATTCTCGGCGGCAAAAATAGAAGTTCCTGAATTACTTGAGACCTAAGAAATAGAATTCTGGCTTAATCTCTTGATCATTTATTCCAAAGACTAATCAATAATGGTAGATCAAATACATCTTACTATACCTGACCTACTTGATCGGAATGCGAAGAATTTCGGTTATCAGATTGCCAATAGAGAAAAAGAATTTGGTATTTGGCAAGGCTGGACCTGGAATGAAGTTAAGGCTCAGGTTGAAGAAATTGCCCTTGGCTACCTTTCGCTCGGTATCAAGGAAGGAGATCATATTGCGGTACTTGGTCGAAATCGGCCAAAATTGTACTGGTCAATGGTAGCGGCACAAAGAATAGGAGCGGTTCCGGTTCCGATTTATCAGGATGCCGTCGGTGATGAAATCGGATATGTATTGGGACATTGTGAAGCGGTTCTTGCCGTGGCAGGGGATCAGGAACAGGTTGACAAAATTCTGGATCAGCAGGATAAGTGTAAATCCCTTCAACAGATTATTTACCTTGATCCCAGGGGGTTGAGAAGTTATGACCATTCGAGATTACACTCTTTTGCGTCTATTCATGAAGCACTTGATGAAAACAGAACCAAGTATAGAAAAGAGCTGGCATCCAGGCAAGAAAACCTTAGGCCAGAAAAAATTTGTGTTATGCTCTATACCTCTGGGACTACGGGTAATCCCAAGGGTGTTGTTCTAAGTCACGAGAATATTATAGCGGCCTCAAAGGCTTCTTCGGAATTTGATTCACTTTCCCAGAAAGAAACTGTTCTGGCCTACCTTCCGATGGCTTGGGTCGGAGATTTCATATTTTCTATCGGGCAAGCATATTGGTCAGGTTTTTGCGTAAATTGTCCAGAATCTTCCCAAACCATGATGCATGATTTGCGGGAAATTGGCCCCAGCTATTTTTTTGCACCACCTAGAGTGTTTGAATCACTTCTTACTACCTGCATGATTCGAATTGAGGACGCAGGAAGAATAAAACGTGGTATGTTCAACTATTTTATGGGTCATGCTCGTAAAGTGGGTGTTCCTATCATGACAGGAGGAAAGATATCCCTACCTGATTTATTGCTTTATCGTATTGGAGAAATCCTGGTTTACGGTCCACTTAGAAATGTTTTGGGATTATCTAGAGTCAGAGTGGGATATACAGCAGGGGAAGCAATTGGCCCAGAAATCTTTGACTTTTATCGATCCATTGGAATTAATTTGAAACAACTTTACGGTCAGACCGAGGCATCGGTCTTCATAACCATCCAACCGGATGGCGAAGTTGAAGCAGATACAGTTGGGGTACCATGTCCTGGTGTCGAAATTAGAATAGATGATCGGGGGGAAATTTTTTATAGGTCACCAGGGACATTTATTGAATACTTCAAGAATCCGGAATCTACCCAATCAACCAAGGATAAGGAGGGATGGGTTGCTACAGGTGATGCAGGTTTTATTGATGAGTTAAATGGCCATCTTAAAATAATTGACCGGGCCAAGGATGTTGGAAAAATGGCAAATGGGAAACTGTTTGCCCCGAAATATGTTGAAAATAAACTGAAGTTCTTTCCTGATGTGTTGGAAGCGGTCGTTTTTGGAAATGATAGAGACTACTGTACCGCAATCGTAAACATTGATTTGGTATCGGTAGGCAATTGGGCTGAAAGAAACAATGTTGTATACAGCTCTTATCAAGAATTGGCAGGTCACCCTGAAGTTTACCAGATTATAAGTGATTATATTAAACAGGTTAACGAAGATCTTGCCAAGGATGAAAATCTTTCTGGATGTATGATTAAAAGATTTCTGGTATTGCACAAAGAGCTTGATGCGGATGATGGTGAATTAACCCGAACGAGGAAGGTTAGGAGAAGAGTGATAGAAGACAAATATAGCGACTTGGTAAATGCTCTTTATAATGGGAGTATGGAAATTGATACCACATCCGAGGTAACTTACGAGGATGGACGAAAGGGATCTATTTCCGCCACTCTAAAAATTTGTGATATTTAAGAACTATCGTTTTCAGTGGTGAAAGAAGTGGCCAATAAAGACGATATGTTGATGGATATTGTTAATGTCACACTTCGTTTTGGCGGAGTGAAGGCCCTATCTGATGTCTCCTTCAATATTAAACAGGGTGAAATCAGGGCGATTATCGGACCTAATGGAGCCGGCAAGTCATCAATGCTGAATGTCATCAACGGGTTTTACACACCCCAAGAGGGAGAAATCTGGTTTCAAGGCAAACTCAGACCCCATTTGAAACCTCACCAGATTGCATACCAAAGGATCGCGAGGACTTTTCAAAATATTGCCTTATTTGAAGGGATGACTGTTCTTGACAATATGATGACCGGGCGAATGATCTATATGAAATCAGGTATACCTTCCCAATTGCTTTGGTGGGGAAAGGCCGAACGGGAAGAAACCGAAAACAGGTTGATCGTAGAGAGAATTATTGATTTTCTTGAAATCCAGGCAATCAGGAAAACTCCAGTTGGTATGTTACCTTATGGCCTTCAAAAGAGAGTCGAGTTGGGAAGGGCTCTAGCCGCGGAACCCAAACTTCTTTTGCTGGATGAACCAATGGCAGGTATGAACAACGAAGAGAAGGAGGATATGTGCCGGTTTATCATTGATGTAAATGAAGAATTAGGTACCACAATTGCCCTGATCGAACATGATATGGGAGTTGTTATGGATTTAGCCGACAGGGTTGTTGTCATTGATCACGGTGAGAAAATAGCAGATGGTTTACCTGATGAAATACGCGATGACCAAAATGTAATTGATGCCTATTTGGGCGTATCTCATTAAAATTAGGAATTAGTATGCAGACCCTACTATTTGCCTTGGAAGTTTCCCTGAATGGGTTCATGACCGGAATCTTATATGCATTGGTTGCATTGGGATTTGTATTGATCTTTAAGGCATCAGGGGTATTCAATTATGCCCAAGGTGTAATGGTTTTGTTTGCTGCCCTAACGCTGGTTGGATTGCAACAGGGAATTGTTCCTTTTGAGCATTTGATAAATAACCTACTTGGAACCTCAATACATGGGTTCGGTTGGAATATGCCCACCTTTCTGGCTCTCTTACTGACTTTGGTCTCTATGCTTTTACTTGCCTGGTTGGTGGAGAGGTTGATACTGAAGCATCTGGTTAATCAAAATCCTGTTATTCTCTTCATGGCCACCATAGGCTTGGCATATTTTTTGGAGGGATTTGGAGACCTGATGTGGGGAGCCGATGTAAAAAAATTGGATATTGGAATTCCAATGGGAATTTCCGAAACTGTCGAAAGCACCACATATGATTGGTTTGGCTACGGTTTTTTTATCGACCGGCTGGATATAACGGCGTCCATCGTCGCGGCCTTGCTCGTTATCGGTTTGACCATATTTTCACAATATTCCAAAACCGGAAGAGCCTTGAGGGCTGTTGCCGACGACCATCAGGCGGCGCTTTCGGTTGGCATATCCCTGCGAAGGATTTGGGTAATCGTGTGGAGTATAGCCGGTTTGGTTGCACTTATCGCTGGTATTTTCTGGGGTTCAAGGTCAGGAGTACAGTTTTCCCTTTCACTGGTTGCCTTGAAGGCCTTGCCAGTCCTGATGCTGGGAGGATTAACCTCTATTCCAGGTGCGATTGTTGGTGGACTGTTGATAGGAGTTGGAGAAAAACTCTTTGATTTCATGATTGGTCCCATGATTGGTGGAGCAACCGAAAACTGGTTTGCCTATGTTGTTGCCTTGGTATTTCTCTTATTCAGACCCCAGGGTTTGTTTGGGGAAAAGATCATTGAGAGGGTATAACCGTGTTTTACCGTGAAGTAGGAGAATACAATACTTCTTATCCACAGGATAGTCAGACCTTCGGCATTGGATTAGACAGATACGGTTATTTTTTCGTCCTCATCATCGCTTTTGCCCTTATTCCATTACTGATTAATGATTACTGGGCGAGTGCCGTATTTGTACCGTTTTTGGTGTGGGCAATAGCCGCACTTGGGCTGAATATATTAACCGGACAATGTGGTCAGATTTCTCTTGGCACTGGTGGCTTCATGGCTGTCGGAGCATATTCCTGCTACAAGTTGATGACCAGTTTTCCTGATTTAAATATTATTTTCTGTATCATTCTTTCCGGTTTGATAACAGCCGGCGTTGGAATTTTGTTTGGTATTCCATCATTAAGGATCAAGGGTTTTTACTTGGCAGTAGCCACCCTTGCATCACAGTTTTTTCTTGTCTGGCTTTTCAACAGGGTTCCCTGGTTTTATAATTATTCTGCATCTGGCCAAATCTCTACACCTGAAAGGTCTATCTTCGGAATTCTGGTTACAGGACCTAATGTTCAACCCTGGGCCCAGTACATGATTTGCCTCATTTTTGCTTTTGGCCTGGCATGGGGTGCCAGGAATCTAACACGGGGAAGTTTGGGCAGAAGTTGGATGGCAACCAGGGATATGGATATTGCAGCTGAAATTATCGGGGTTAATTTATTGAAGGCCAAGCTTTCTGCATTTGCCATTTCGTCCTTTTACATTGGTATTGCGGGTGCATTGTTTTTTTCAGTATATCTGGGTGCTGTTGAAGCAACGGAAGCATTTGGAATCAATCAATCCTTCTTGGTTTTGTTCATGATAATTATTGGGGGGTTGGGTTCGATTTTCGGATCATTTATTGGTGCAGCCTTTATGGTTTTGTTTCCTGTTTTGCTTAAAAACATCCTGGTTGGATGGTGGGAATGGGATGCTGCCCTGGCAACCCATTTAGAATTTATTTCAGTTGGTGTCCTAATTATTGTATTCTTAATATTTGAACCGCATGGATTGGCTCAGTTATGGCGATTATTAAAGCAAAAACTCCGGCTTTGGCCCTATCCGCATTAGTTGAGTTGTTTAGTTTAACTTGTACCTAAATTTGGAGGAAAAAATGAAGGTAAAAAAATTAGCAATTAGTTTGGCAACCATACTATCGTTAGTTGCTCCACCAGCTTTGGCAGATTTGGTGCTTCCCTGGCTAAGTTATAGAACAGGACCTTACGCTGCTGGCGGCATTCCCACAGCTGACGGTTTCTTTGATTACTTCACAATGCTTAATGAACGTGATGGGGGTATTGGAGGAGAAATGGTCAGAGTAATTGAATGTGAGACCGGGTACAATACCCAGAAGGGAGTTGAATGCTACGAATCTACAAAGGGAGAGGGATCACTCGTTTATGTTCCTCTCTCGACCGGAATAACATATCAGCTTATTCCCAAGGCTTCGGTTGATCAAATCCCTTTACATACCATGGGATACGGTCGGACATCGGCCAAAAACGGTAGTATTTTCGAGTGGATATTTAACTTCCCGGCAAATTACTGGGATGGTGCTTCCATAGCAATCAACCATATCCTTGACGAAAATGGCGGCGATATTGCAGGCAAGAAAATTGCTCTTGTTTATCACAACTCGGCGTACGGAAAGGAACCCATCAAAACTTTGGAAAAGCTTTCCGAAAAGCATGATTATGAACTAACCTTGATTCCAGTTGACCATCCCGGTCTTGAGCAAAAATCACAATGGTTGGAGATCAGAAGGGGAAAAATGGATTACGTCCTAATGTGGGGTTGGGGTGTAATGAATGCCGTGGCAATTCAGGAAGCCGCAAATATTCGTTTCCCGATGGAGAATTTCATAGGTATTTGGTGGTCAGGTTCAGAAAATGATGTTGTACCGGTGGGAGAAAGAGCCCACAATTACAAGGCGCTTGCCCTTCATGGGGTAGGTACCGATTACCCCCTTTATGAGGACCTGCAGCAATACGTATATGATAAGGGTCTGGAAGCAGGTGATGGTTCGAGCATAGGGACTGTACTTTATAATCGTGCAATCTACAATTCCGCCTTACTTGCTGAAGCCATCAAGACAGCTCAGGCAATGCATGGAGTTTCTGACATTACTCCTCCCATGATGAGAGATGGGTTGGAAAGTCTGGTCATAACTGATGAAACAATGGCTTCCTGGGGATTACCCGGATTTGCCCCTCCCTTTGAAGTGTCCTGTGGTAATCATGGTGGTGACGGACTGGCCATGGTTCAACAGTGGGATGCTGAGGCTAAGGAGTGGAATATCATCACGGATTTGATCAGCTCTGACAAGGAAGTGATCAATGAACTGATCATCGAAGATTCCACACAATATGCTCAGGAAAACAACATCTCTCCCAGGTGTTGATTAATTTCTGTACCTGGGCCATTTCCATGGCCCAGGTAATTCCCTAAAAAATTATATTTCCATGAACAAAGAACAAAAATCGGAGAGTATGCTTCTTGTTGTCAATAACGTAGAAGTTATCTACAACAGGGTTATTTTGGTCTTGAAAGGTGTAAGTCTTTCGGTACCCGAAAGAGGTATTGTCGCTCTCCTGGGAGGAAATGGAGCAGGTAAAACCACTACCCTGAAAGCAGTCTCAAATTTGTTGCGCTCCGAAAGGGGAGAAGTAACCAAGGGTACCATCACCTACCGCGGTAGCATAGTTCAGGATCTTACCCCTTCTGAGTTGGTTCGAAGAGGGGTAATTCAGGTGATGGAGGGAAGGCATTGTTTCGAGCACTTGACTATAGAAGAGAACCTTTTGACAGGGGCCTTCACCCGTAATATCAGAAATTCTGACATCAAGGGTGATCTTGAAAAAGTCTATGACTACTTTCCAAAATTGAAGGAAAGAAGAAAATCCCAAGCCGGATACACGTCCGGGGGTGAACAACAAATGTGTGCAATTGGTAGGGCACTGATGTCCAAACCGGAGACCATCCTTTTGGATGAACCTTCCATGGGGTTGGCTCCCCAATTGGTTGAAGAGATATTTGAAATTGTCAAGAATTTGAATGAAAAGGAAAAGGTTAGTTTTCTCCTGGCTGAACAAAATACCAATATGGCTCTAAGGTATTCAAACTATGGTTATATCCTTGAATCAGGCCGTATAGTCATGGACGGTCCGGCTCAGGATCTAAGGGAGAATCCGGATATCAAGGAATTTTATCTGGGGATGTCTGAAGCTGGAAGAAAATCATTCCGGGATACAAGAAGTTACCGAAGACGAAAAAGGTGGTTGGGATAAATCATACCGACCGTATCGCTTGTAGAACTCCAAGCCCGGGGAAAGAAGGAGCTACCAGAATTTCAAAGTGGAAGTTTGATTGTATTCGAACGGCCATTTTGGCCATTTTGAAGGAAACCCAAATACCCTTTTCGGAGTTGAAGGATAATGTCAGGGAACGCCTAAGTCCAGAGGAATTGAAAGATTTGGGTTCTTTGGGATGGTATACTACCACTGTAAAACTTGAACTTGAGGTAAGAGGAGAGATCAAGAGATTGCCTCAGAAAGGTAAACAAATCATTGTTTTGGGAGAAGAGATTTGAAATTTTTCGACAAAAAGGAAACAAGATCGCCGGATCAAAGGGCAGATGATTATAACAAGGCCTTACCAGCACTGGTAAAATTGGCCGCTTCAAAATCATCGGGTTATGCAGAGTTATACCAAGATCTGGATTTGAATGAAATCAAATCGACTACCGATTTGGAAAAGCTTCCTGTATTACGAAAATCCGACCTTAAAATATTCCAAACAGCCAATCTTCCCTATGGTGGGTTTACGACCTTGGAGCCCAACGAATTGGATTATATCTTTCAGTCCCCTGGACCAATATACGAACCAGGAAGTACCAAACCGGACTGGTGGAGAATAGCAAGATTCCTAAATGCTTGTGGGATAAACAAAAAAGATATTGTTCAGAACTGTTTTTCCTATCATTTGACCCCAGCTGGCCATATCTTTGAAAGCGGGGCCAAAGCCTTGGGAGCAACCATCGTACCTGCAGGAACTGGAAATACCGAACTTCAGGTTCAAATCGCCAAAAATGCCGGAGTAACCTCCTATGCAGGTACACCGGATTATTTGAAAATAATCCTGGATAAGGCGCATGAAATGGGGATTGATCTTCCCAAGTTGACCAAGGCCGGGGTAGGGGGTGGTCCCTTGTTTCCATCTCTTAGAAAAGAGTACAACGACAGGGGTATTTCCTGTCTGCAAAATTATGCAACTGCCGAGGCAGGTAATATAGCCTACGAAACCATACCTGATGAAGGAATGATAATTGATGAGGATGTGATTGTCGAGATTGTGAGGTCGGGTTCCGGATCTCAAATTGAGTTTGGGAACATTGGAGAGGTTCTGGTTACGGTCTTTAATTCCGATTTTCCCCTAATCCGATTTGCTACGGGAGACCTCTCATCCTTCATGAAAGGGCAAAGTGCTTGTGGAAGAACCAACTTAAGGATTTCCGGGTGGAAGGGTAGGGCAGACCAGACGACCAAAGTAAAGGGGATGTTTGTCAGACCAGAACAGATGGAGGAATTTCTCGGGAGAAACAAGGAAGTCTCAAAATCGAGGGCAATTGTAAGCAGGGAAAATGAAACCGATCGGTTACTCGTACAGCTGGAAACTGAAAGCAAAGAAGTAGAAAAGTTTCAAAAATCTTTCAGAGAAATCCTGAACTTAAGGGTAGAAATTGAATTAGTGGAGAAGGGGACTTTGCCCAACGATGGTAAGGTAATTGATGATCAAAGGGACTTTGAATAAAACAAAGGGAGCGTTAACCCTGACGAGCCTTAAACCTGCGCTGATGCTTGTTGATCACATATACTCTGCCTTTTCTTCTCACCACGCGACATTGTTGGTGTCGGGCTTTCAAGGACCGGAGTGAATTTTTGACCTTCATTTTTTCTCTCTTTTCGTTTGTTCCATCTGGTGGGCGCGACTGGGTTCGAACCAGTGACCCCTACGATGTCAACGTAGTGCTCTACCACTGAGCTACGCGCCCAGTTCAAAATAAATTTATTTAATTGGGCTTGGCGAATATAAGGATTGAGGGTTAAAGATTCAATATTTCTTGACCAAATGGTTCCTTAAATTTTTATGTGAAGTGATTTTACCGCCCAAGTTAATGGAATATATCTTTGCCTATTACGTTCAAACCCAAGAAAAATCTGAATAAATTACATTCATATTTGAAGAGTAAATCTCAAGCACTATTTAAATCCAGAACCAAGCGATCCAAGAAAGCTGGCAGGAACGAACCAAAGGTTTTTCCGGAAACCATTGACCAGAGAGAATGGCATCAAAAGTTCTCAGAACTTAAAATAGAATCTCCACTTCAGGATTCGCTAAAATTCAAAGCCCGGCTGGAGATTGGTGAAAAAGCATTTACCTCCCTGCGTATTAAGACCCTAGTAGAAGATGTTTGGGATAGTGCGGGTGCCGGTATCTCCGGCGCTGGTATCGCTGGAGTACTGGGGTCCAAAGGATTTTTCGGAACGACAGGCATACTGGGTTTGTTAGGCATAGGTACAGCTGCAACTCCCCTGACTGTAATTATTGCAGCAGGAGTTGTTTCGGGAGTAGGATGGAGGTTGTTACGAGGATATCTACGGTCCTTCTCAGAAGAAAGAATATTATCTATCCCCAAATACCTGAATACTCCGCTGGATATCCTGGCAGTTGGAATTTTTGACCTTTTAGCAATCCTTTCTCTAAAGGTTGCCAAAAAGGATGGTATGATAAACAATTTGGAATTCGACAAAATAGTCGATTATTTTGTAAACCAATGGGGCTACAGTCAGAAGTTTGTAGAAGCTGGAATATCCTATTTGTTCATAAATCTGGACACCTACGATACAAAAAAAACGGCACAGGAATTTGCTGCATATTTGAAAGAGAATCCCGATTGCAACTTTAAAGCAATAAGCAAGGGTACAACTGACTTTCTGGAGGAATTGGCTTCAGTTGAAGAATTTGGGTTCGAGAGCAAAGATCAGGAGATCCAGAAAATTAAGGAGATTTTCGCCATCAAAAATTCGTATTTTGAAAAATTCATGTCTCAAATAACCCCAACCAGGGACTTGAAGGGATATTTAAAAATTTTTAAACAAGTCAAATAGGCGTTTTATTGTTGTCGGTAGCACCAATTTTATGATTTATAACAGTCCCATACGTTCTCTTGACTTCAAAATCAGGCTAAATGTCTGAAGTCAAGAATTTATGTGTTGGAAGCTGGTCAAGGTGGTACAGGTTGGAAAATACGAGGAGTTACTCGCAGTGGATGGACCATTTCGTAATCTGGCATTACGGCAAATTAACAGAATTGATGAGCCTGTTGGATGATGATTGTTTAAAAACCATCAGTATATTGTTTGAAATTGCAGTGACGTAAGACAACCTATTTTGAAAATAGAGTATATCAAGTTCAGTCACCAATAGGATTGTGGCTTGTATCCTCTGAGATCGCAACCATTGAGGTACGAATACGGCGCATGTATTCCTTTATTTCTACTGGGTGTTTGCGAGCTGTACCTGCAGCTAGTACATCAATAATCGCTATGAAAACCAGCCGTGAAGCAGAAGGTTTGTAGATATCCTGGTCTTCGGGAATATCAATCTTGATAGATACATCTGTTGAATTGGCAAGAGGAGTATTCGGCTTGGTCAAGCTGATTGATTTCGCACCATACTGGCGAGCTATGGCAACACTGTCTACAAGTTCTGCGGGTTGACCACTGGCAGAAATGGCAAATATAACGTCTCCTTCCGATAGAGTAGAGGCTAACATTCTTTGGAAATAACCATCTGCATGTGCCTCAGTAGGTTTGCCTAATCTAAAGAACCTATTTGCACCTTCGCGGGCAACATTAGCTGAACCACCACCGACTCCTATGAATGAAATTCGCTTGGCATCTGTTAGCAATGAGACAGCCTTTTGCAAGGTATCTCCGTCAAGCTGTGTACGCACCAGATTGAGAGTGTCAACAAGTGAACCGAAGACCTGCATTACGATTTGTTCAGATTCTGAATCTGTACTGCTTGGTCCCCCGAGATATTGCAGGCTTATGGTTACACTCTGAGCCAACCTTATGTTAAAGTCTCGGAAGCCATCACAGCCTACGGTTTGGCAAAATCGATTTACCGTAGCAACTGAAACATCGGCAGCTTCAGCAATTTCATTCTGCTTTAGATGGGCAGCATGCTCAAGATTGGAAAGTACAAAATTGGCAACTCTTTGCTCCCGTTTAGGGAATTTGCCATCCAATTTACGCATTTGGGAAATTATGTCGATAATCTTGGCCACAGTCTTCATTACCTCCCATTAAGATTTATAGACGATTAGGTCCATTTCGGCCTTTGTATCGAATGAGTAGGGATACGAGTGTGTAACGTACTGATTGGGAGTTGTTTGCCGAAATGACGTTAAAACACGATATTAAAGCTGGAGAAATCAGTCCGTCTAACCAGGCATTTACCTTCACATCAAGCTCTAGTCTACAACTGGCAGAACGAAGAATTTTAACAATGTCCTTTACGACCTGTTCGGTTTGCAATCCAATTTTACTAATTACAATCTCACCATCCAACACCGGGACCTGGCTTGAAACAAATAAAACATCACTTGATGCATTATCAGCCAAATCAAAAAGAGTAATACCGCTCCTCATTATAGTGTAGACCTATTTATGTGTAAGTTTCTTACACTAGTTAATACAATCGCTTCAACTAGTCAACATCATACAGGATCTACAAACTGATGCTTCCACGTTATATACTCACACGTGCACGTACTTAAATGAGCTAAGTTTGCTTCGAGGATACTTTTTAAAAATTTAAAAGTAACATCATCATGCAGTTGTACGATAAAATACGTAACTTACTTACATAAACTATGGAAAGACAATATTTTATGTAATATACTTACACTTTAGAAGATTAGAAAAATTTATTATGAGATAGGTGAAAATCATGAGTTTCAGAAAAAGATATTGTTTTGTTGATTTTCCATTTCTTTCCATACATCTGGAATTATTTCCATTTTGTCGATGTTAAGCAAATTACCTCGTTCAGCTTTCCCCCGATAATTGCTGATATTATCGTTGGTACAATGCAGTGAGGTTAATTTGATGTTATTCAATTGGTATGCCTTTCGGTAATTAAAATCTAGCAAATGGGAGATGGTAATGATCAAAGGAAAAATAATGAAACCTGTAAAAGTTATCTAATTTCATACTTCTGTATGCTCTTGACCACCAAATTTCACAATATTCGCAGGATAACATGATGGCACAGAAACGTGTTTTCCTGGGGTCAATTGCAACGGAAACCAATACTTTTTCTCCATTGCGAACGGATTTGCGTGATTTCAAAGATAGTTTCTATGCACTCCCTGGCAAGCATCCCTCAACACCTACACTTTGCAGTGCAATCTATCCCGTTGCCCGGGCAAGGGCAAATAAGTATGGATGGGCTTTGATTGAAGGTACTGCAACCTGGGCAGAACCTGGTGGTATAGTCAACCAGAATACCTGGGAATGTCTTCGTGACCAACTATTGGAAGAACTAAAAAATGCCGGGCCCATTGACATAGTCCTTCTTGGTCTTCATGGGGCCATGGTATCCCAAGAATGTCATGACTGTGAAGGGGAATTGGTTGAAGCTGTTCGTGGGACTGTTGGTTCGGAAGCAGTTGTAGGAGTAACCCTAGATCCACACTGTCACCTGACTGACAAATTGGTAGAAAATTCAAATCTGATTACCGCCTTTAAGGAGTTTCCACATATCGACTTCGTTGAGACAGCAGAAAATCTGATTGATCTTGCAAATCGTACTGCTAACAGAAAAATTAAACCGATAATCTCGACATTTGATTGTAGGTTCATTGATATATTTCCCACAAGTCAAGAACCAATGCGCAGTTTCGTCGACAAGGTAAAAGAATTGGAGGGAACCGGCAATATTCTCTCTGTTTCGATCATCCATGGATTTATGGCTGGTGATGTACCAGACCTGGGTTCCAAGACCTTGGTGATTACTGATAATGCAAGGCATGAGGGAGAAACATTGGCACAAAATCTAGGGCTGGAGTTGTTCTCAAAAAGGGGGAAGACTCGACCTGCAATGATTTCACCAAGTGAAGCAATAGACATGGCTCAAGAAAAATTCGATGGCCCTGTAGTAATCGCGGATGTTTGGGATAATCCTGGGGGTGGTGTACCTGGTGATTCAACCATAATATTACAAGAGATGATCAAACGAAAGGTACGAAATGCTGCGCTAGCTACTATATGGGACCCAATAGCAGTTCGTACATGCATGTCAGCTGGTGAAAATACCGAACTTCATCTACGATTTGGTGGTAAAATTTCACAAGCAGGAGGTGAACCAATTGACGCCAAAATAACGGTTTGTCGAATCATTGTTGATGCATGTCAAAGCTTTGGCGATAGTGTGGTATCACTTGGTGATAGTGTCTGGATCAAGGTCGGTGGTATAGATGTCATTCTAAACACTGTACGTAGTCAGGTTTTCAACCCGGATGTTTTCTCAAATTTCGGAATAAACCCAACCGAAAAAGCCATGCTTGTAGTGAAATCCACGAATCATTTCCAAGATGCATTTTCAGAGATTGCTTCGAAAATTCTTTATGTTGGTATTGATGGTTTGTATCCAAATGATCCAACAACAAATGGCTATCGTAACCTGAACAGACCACTTTGGCCCCTAATAAGGAATCCACACAAGTTGTGATGCAAAATGTAACGGAATTATTTCGAGAAGCACTATCAGGCGTTGTATCAAATACTTACCAGCTTATTTGCATATTTATTAAGCTGAGAGGGGTGGTTTAGAGATTACGGAGATTGTTCAATGTTTCAATGGAAATCGATTTACACGCATTCTTGGGATTTCTGCGAACATGGTATTGATACTTCGATCAAGGAATTTAGGGACCTAGGTCTTAATACAGTTACTATCGCCGGAAGTTACCACGCCGGGAAGTTCCTACGCCCGCGTTCTTCATCACCAGTTATATTCCCTGAGGATGGAACGGTGTATTTTCGCCATGATCCATCATGCTACGGTAAAATCAAACCAATTCCAAATTCAACTCTTGGTAGCAGGGATATCTTGAGCGATTTGGTCCGGAGGTCAGAAATTGCAGTTAATGTCTGGCTTGTACTTCTTCACAACACCAAGCAAGGCGAAAGAAACCTGGATGATTGTGTCACTAACGCCTTTGGTGATAAATATATTTACAATCTTTGTCCTTCATCGCCACATGCCAGGGAATATGCTGTAAGTCTTGCTACCGATGTAACAACCAACTACCCGATTGTTGGAATTTCCATCGAATCACCAGGATTTACACCATTTGTCCATGGGTTTCATCATGAATTCAATTTGGTCCAATCCAACAAGTGGCTCGAAAACCTGCTGGGGTTATGCTTCTGCAAACATTGTATCATGGGGGCTGCTGAAAATGGAATCGATGCTTCCAACTTGCAAGCTCAGGTTAGGAGATGGGTAAAAGATTACCTGGACAAAGAAATCGATTATCCTGAAGACATGGCTGAAAGCTTTTGGCTAGCCGATGTCGCCACCGAAAGAGAATTGATGGCCTTCCTGAGCTGGAGATGTCAAGTGGTAACCTCCCTGGTTAGTGAAATAAGGGAAACTGTCGCAAGCAACGTATCCGTTGCCGTCATCCCATCTGTGGGTCGGCCAACAGCAAATGCATGGTATGAAGGGAGCAATTTGGCGGATCTTAGAACCACTGCAGGCCACCTGGAAATTTGCCTCTACGAACCAAATTCACATCGAGCAATTGCGGATTTTATAGATGTCCATCGGCGTGTTGGTACCGCAGAGGGACTTAGGTGCATCATCAGACCATCCGCGCCTGACCTGAATTCAGCTAGCGAAGTTAAATCCGTTGTTTCCTTTCTCAAAGGGCAGGGAGTCAATGGTATAAGTTTTTATAGTTGGGGATTTCTTCGCAAACATAACCTGCAGTATATTTACGAAGCAATGAAGGATAATGCGATTTGAGTCTTTACCTTTGGTAAATCAGTATTTTCATGACGGTTAGGAAATAGTTGATGATAAACGGAATGAAGTTAAAGTAGACTTTATTCAGAATTTTCGGGTAATTTGTCACGCTAATTCCAACTGTTCAAAATCGATTGCATGAAAAAATGTATAAATTTGCCTTGCATTTTCTGGAAATGATATTGAACGTCAATCTAGAAATACACAGTCGGACCATCGGCGTAATCAGGCTTAGGTGCTGTCTTAACAATATAACGTCCAGAAAATGATTCCAATCACCCAGATGGAACCAAACTATCAATGTAATAAAGTTACATTTTTTATTGAACTTTAAAAATATATGTAATAAAGTTACAAATAGATTGTATATGAACATCTGTGAGATAGGAGGAAACGATGAACCTAAGAAATAGTTTATGTTCAATGATTACCGCTAGTGCGTTGACAGTTGCGGCGGCATTAGGAATGGGGTTTGGGCTAACACCGGTATTTGGTAGTGGTGATGTATCCGGAGACATTACCATGATTAAAGGCCCTCACTCTGCCGATGAAGCCAGGTTTGAGGCGATGATTATTGAGGATTTCAAAGCCGTTCAACCTGAAGTTAATGTTACGTTCACCACTTACGATTGGGCCAATATGAATGCTGAACTTACAGCGGGATTTGCCAGTGGCAATCCAGCTGATGTACTTTATTTGGTGGATCTTATTTACCCGAATTATGCTCAACAGGGTGCACTTCTGGATATGACAGATTTAGTAAATTCGGAAGAATGGGCTGATGAAAGGGGATTAATTCCCGAATTTGCGTGGAATCTCGCACAACAGGATGAAGGTACATGGGGAGTCCCTGTTCTCGGTGCGGTATACAACATTTTCATTAATAAGGACCTGCTTGCTGAAGCAGGAGTATTGGACACATGGAATAATTCATACGCGGACATGATGGATGCAGCCACGAAGACAACAGGTGATGGTGTCTATGGGTTTTCGGTACGAACAAGGACTGGTGATTTTGCCTTTTGGGACTGGTTGCCTTACGTGCATAACGCTGGCGCAGACCTATTGAATGACGATTGGTCCGGTTGTGGTCTTTGGGGTGCAGAGGAAGCGACCCAGTTTCTGATTGATATGCACGCAGCTGGAGTTACACCCCCGGTTGGTGCAATGTCAACGCAAGAACAGTTTGATCTCTTCAAGGGAGGTAAGCTAGCAATTTATCATGGTGAAACACCCCAAATTGGGGATTTGAATGCAAACCCACCCGGTTTCGACTGGGATGTGGCTTATGCTCCACCCGGAGAACAAGGTCAAACGGTCATGGGAAATTTTGGAATATTAAGTATTGCAAGTGCAAGCCCCAACCAGGATGCCGCTTGGGAATTTATCAAACACTGGGCATCTGGACCTCAGGTCGGTCGTTTTGCTGAGCAGGTAAATTTACAGGTTGTTCGCGAGGATATAATTTCTGACATGTTTGCTGACAATGCAGCAATGCGGAAGGTTCAGCAAGAATTTGTTCCCCGTGTTCAGGGCATTCAACCACATCCACAAATACTGAAAATTCTTCAGTCGATATGGCCTGTTGCCGAGCAGGCATATAGAGGCGAAATGACTGGTCAAGAAGCCATTGAACGCATGTGTGCTATAACGGATGACATTATCGGTTAAAAATTCAGATTTTGGGGTCTCTTCCAAGGAGGCCCCAAAGAGTTGTAAAAATAAAAGGGTTCAAATTATAAATCATAGGCGATTACGCCGGAGATACTTGTTTCGCCGTAACTTGACGGCGTATTTGTTTCTTACCCCCGCTTTGATCTTTTTCGGGATATTTCTGGTTTGGCCAGGATTCACCCTTTTTATCCAAACATTTCATACTGGTGGAATAATGTCACCGCCTGTTTTTGTAGGGACAAATAATTGGGAAAAAACCTTTGCTGATCCCCTGGTTCTGAAAACTATCTGGAACACTATTCGCTATTGTCTAATTGCAATTCCTGCAGTTTTTATGGTGGCGATGCTGTTCGCTTTAGCACTGAACTCAATAAGAATCGGTCAAACAACTTTCAAAACTATCATTTACTATCCGACATTGCAGCCAATCTTAATTGCTGCACTCATGTTTACCTTCGTACTACACCAGGATTTTGGTGTTCTAAATATCATAATGCGAACAATCACAGGCCAGCCTGTTAATTTTCTTGGCAATGAAACCCTTGCCATGCCAACCATAGCAATGGTAGAGGTATGGAAGGGTATGGGATTCTGGACACTATTGTTTTTGGCTGGGATACAGAATTTACCCCGTGATTTGTATCATGCAGCTGAACTTGATGGGGCGGGACCATTTCGACGCTTCATTCAGCTTACGTTGCCCTTACTAAAACCAACTTTCTTCTTTTCGGTGATATTTGCAACAATAGTCAATCTACAGGTTTTTGATTCTATATTTATTCTTACGGATGGGGGTCCGTTCCACTCAACCGCTTCGACTACATGGTACATATACCGAAGTCTGTTCACATTTAATGAGCCCGGATACGGTGCAACGCTTTCGTTTGTTTTGGTTCTTGTTGTTCTGATTCTTACAGCTTTACAATCTTATGCATTTACGGACCGGGACTGATGTGGAGACTTCTGGGCAGAAAGAGAAACGCTGTTTCGTTACAGCCAACAATCCCAATGGTCACAGTTTCTTACGGTGTATTGCTGATTGCGGCTGTCGTGTCAATTGTTCCTTTTTTGTATATTTTGTCTACTTCGATCAAGGATACGCGTTCACTATTCAATTATCCACCAGATTGGATACCTGACCAGATTTTCTGGGGAAATTATGCAAAATTACTTCAGGAAACTTCATTCCTCAATTGGACATTGAATACCTTTTTTATTGGTCTTACAATAACCATTCTGAAACTCGTGATTGATGCCATGGCGGCATATTCGCTTGCAAAACTACAGTTCATTGGTAAACAATTAATAACCTCGACCCTGTTGATGGCAGTAGCCATACCTGTCGCTGCACTAATCATTCCACTATTTTTTATAGTTCGAGATATGGGACTGTTGAATACCTACTGGGCGCTCATATTGCCAGCATTGGCAAACCCACTTGGTATTTTTCTGCTACGAAGTTTTATCGTGTCTCTGCCCGATGACCTAATTCATTCAGCCAGGTTGGACGGTGCAAGTGAATTGAGAATTTTTACCCAGATGATTTTGCCTTTGATAAGCTCTGGTCTTGTTGTTCATGCAATATTCACATTTATGCTGCAATATACAAACTTCCTGTGGCCTCTGGTGGCAATACAGACGGAGTCCAAACAGGTTCTAACCGTGGGGATTTCCAGCTTGAAATCGAATTTCGTTATTGATTGGGGGCTTATTTCGGCTGCTTCATTACTGGCGACCATACCGATCACGTTATTGTTTCTTGCCCTACAAAGGTTCTTCATGGCACAAAGCCTATCCAGCGCACTGAAGGGTTGATTATGTCAGATACTGCAATCGAGTTTCGGTCTGTTAGCAAGGTTTATGGCAACTTTGTAGCCATAAGGAAACTAGACTTACGTATTCCCCAGCGCGAATTTTTAGTTTTGCTTGGACCCTCTGGTTGTGGAAAGAGTACTATACTCAAGTTGCTGGCAGGAATAGAAGATCCATCCACTGGTGAAATATTCGTCAACGATTCCCTTGTAAACTACTTGCTTCCAAGAGATCGAAACGTTGCCATGGTCTTTCAGAACTATGCACTTTATCCCCACATGACCGTAGCCCAGAACATAGCATACCCACTCAAATCCAGAAAAGGGTCATCGGGGAACAGAGCAGAGATAGAGGTAAAGGTCCATAAAGCAGCAGAATTGGTAGAGATCATTGATCAACTTGATAAACGGCCGGAAGCTTTATCAGGTGGCCAACGACAAAGAGTTGCTCTTGCCCGTGCAATAGTACGAAATCCAGAGGTATTTGTAATGGATGAACCGCTTTCCAACTTGGATGCTCAGTTGCGAGATACAATGCGTTATCACTTGATTGCACTCCATCGCAGGGTAGGGAAAGCAACAATTTATGTTACTCATGATCAACATGAAGCAATGACAATGGCAGACAGAATTGTTGTCTTGAATGAAGGTAGTGTGCAGCAAGTCGGTACTCCCTTTGAAGTGTTCAACGCACCTGTCAACACTTTTGTCGCTAGTTTTGTAGGGCACCCCAAAATGAACCTTGTACCAGGTATTTCACTTGGTAATAATTCAGTACAGGTTGGAGAATTTATTCTGGAGACCGAATGTAATATCGGTCCTAAAGGTACACCGGTAACTATAGGTCTCAGGCCGACTGATGCAAAACCTGAGGCTGGGTCAAATTGTATCAGAGGTACAATTTCAGCATGTGAATTCACCGGTACGGACACAATCGTAACCCTTTCTACAGCCAATCTTTATGGTCTTCGGTTTCGACAAATCGAATCAATTTCCAGTGAGGAAGGTAGTACTGCCGTATTTTCATATGCCCCGAAGCATGTACATGTTTTCAGCCAGGAAGGTCAGAGGATCAACTAGTTGATAATTCTGAATTCTTTTCCTTAATTCAGAGATATTCCCTTCCGTAAAGCTTTTGGTCCAAATTTCTTTCGCAATTCATCAGATATTCCCTCAACCCGAGTGTGTGAAATTGTTTCAGGATCTAATTCTAATGTCTGGTTAATTGATTGCGATTTGGTTTCACTCTCCAAACCACTGAGACCAATACCCAACAACCTGAAAGGTGCCAAGTAAACCATGGGCTTAAGAAGAGATTGGACAACAGGGAATATCTGGGTTGATAAATTAGTTGGGAATTTTAGTGAGGCTTGTCTGGTGTGGATCTTGTGATTGTGCTGTTTCAATTTCAGAGTGACTGTATTTCCGTTCAAACCTTTATTTTTTGCTCTGTCTGTAACTTTCTCTGTTAACCGCCAAGCATACCCTTCCAATTTTTTATAATCCGAAATGTCCTTGCTGAAGGTGTTTTCATTGGAAATGCTTTTGACCCTCCTTTTTACTCTCGTGGTCCGTTTATCTTCACCTCTGGCCAGATGCCATAATCTGGTACCAAATTTTCCAAATCTGTCCTCGAGTTCATGCTTGCTTAATTTCTGCAAGTCATCAAATGTGTACAAACCTTCCTTATCTAGCCTGTTCTGAAAAGCTTTACCAACACCTGGAATTATGGCAAGTGGCTTGCTCCCAAGAACATCATTAATATCTTTCGATCCTATAAGCGAAAATCCCTTTGGTTTTTCCAGATCGGAAGCTATCTTGGCCAAAAATTTGTTGATGGAAAGACCTACAGAGCAGGTGATACCTATTTGATTTTCTATCTGATTAACCAATTTTACCAATAGCTGTGCAGGCGATGATTTGTGAAGTAGTTGGGTCCCTGAAAAATCCAGAAACGCTTCGTCAACGGAAATTGTTTCAACTTGAGGGGTTAAATTTTTCATCAGTGCTACGATTTGTTTAGAAACTTCGGTATATACCCCCATCCGGGGACGGACAATTACTGCTTCTGGACAGATTTTTATGGCTTGATACATAGGCATGGCAGAATGAACGCCCTTGATTCTAGCGATGTAACAGGCTGTTGAAACTACGCCCCTGCTTCCCCCTCCGATTATAACCGGTTTATGCCTCAATTCGGGGAAATCTCTTTTTTCAACGGATGAAAAGAAGGCATCACAATCAACATGAGCAATGTTAAGTGTAGAAATTTCAGAATGCGATACAATTTTCGGAGACCTGCAGTTTGGACAAATATTACCCCCTTCGAACATAAGTTCACAATTCCGACACAAGGCTCCCATTGTTGGTAAACTCCATAATTTTAAGGTAGGGTTTTGATTATATCCTCTACGCAAGACAGTGGGTTAGGTGATCGTGTAATAGCCCTTCCAATGACCAAATAATCCGAACCATTCTGAATGGCTTCCCTCGGGCTTAATGTCCTTTTCTGGTCATTCTTTTCAGCCTTTTCCGGTCTGATACCCGGCGTTACAATCAGTTTGGAAGCTCCAACTTTCAAACCTCGAATTAGTTTTACTTCACGAGGAGAAGAAACAACTCCATCAGCACCTGCTTTGAAGGCAATTTTTGCCCTTTGCTTGACTAGGTTTTCCATCTTACCTTTTTTATACAGGGCATTGTCTAGGTCCATCCGATCAAGAGAAGTCAGTATAGTAATTGCCAACACTTTTGTTGACGAATCTCCTCGCCCCTTGACGGCAGCTTCAACCACATGGGGGTCGCCATGAACGGTTAGTAGGTCAAATTCAAATTCAGTTAGGGCCCTAACAGATTTTTCCACAGTATTTCGGATATCAAACAACTTGAGATCAAGAAAAACCCTTTTTCCAAATTTATCCTTTAACTCTTTACAAAATTCCAAGCCTCCGTTGGCCAGCATTATTTGACCGACTTTGTAAAACCCGATAGCAGGGCCAAGCATCTCTACCATTTTCCTGGCCTCATCGGGATGAGTATAATCAAGTGCTAAAATGATACGGTTATCCATTTCACTAAAATAATTTTGGTCGAAGTTTAATTGAATATTTATTCGTCTGTGATTTTTTCAAAGTTGGAATATACCAAAAATGGGGTTTAAATGGCCAACACTATAATGGTAACGCCTAGGTTTCATTTGAACAGTTTGTCGGTAGCATTTAGAGATTTTTGCAGATTTTTCAGTTAAATGGGATTCCACTTTTATTTTTTTGTTTCCAATCTTAATCACGAACTTGTTTTAAATCTCGAACACAGACGGCAGAAAAACCTTGGGTGATATTAAAATAGAGAAAGGTAGACAATGATATTTGACCTTATAATCAAAGGAGCAAAGCTTCCCAATGGCACAAGTTCGGATGTTGCCATTTCAGGATCAAAAATAGCAGCTATAGAGCCCAATATTGAGGCTCAGGCACATAACACTTTTTCTTTTGAAGGATGTATGCTTTCTCCACCATTTGTTGATCCTCATTTCCACATGGATGCGACACTTTCTCAAGGGATTCCACGTGTTAATAAATCTGGTACTCTGCTTGAAGGGATTGAGCTTTGGGGAGAATTAAAGGAGATTCTTACCCATGAGGCAGTAAAGGAAAGGGCCCTGAAATATTGTGACTGGGCTGTTTCCATGGGTTTGCTGGCCATAAGGACTCACGTTGATGTTTGTGATGATCGGTTGTTGGCGGTTGAAGCATTAAAGGAAGTACAAAAAGAAGTTTCACCCTATTTGGATTTACAGCTGGTTGCTTTTCCACAAGATGGGTTTTATAGATCAAAAAACGCCAAGGAAAACACCATCAGAGCCTTGGATTTGGGGGTAGATGTAGTTGGTGGAATTCCTCATTTCGAACGAACCATGGAAGAAGGCAGGCAATCGGTTTCTGAATTATGTGGAATAGCTGCCGAGAGGGGATTACCTGTAGATATGCATTGTGATGAGACCGATGATCCCAATTCCAGACACATTGAACAACTTGCCTTTGAAACACAAAAACTTGGACTTGGTGGAAGAGTTGCCGGGTCTCACCTCACTTCGATGCACTCCATGGACAATTACTATGTTTCGAAATTACTTCCATTAATTGCTGAGGCAGGGGTTTCTGTTATCTCAAATCCGCTTATAAACATAGTTGTCCAGGGACGTCACGACACTTACCCAAAAAGAAGAGGGCTCACTCGTGTCCCGGAAATGTTGAATTGTGGCATACGTGTCGGCTGGGGACAGGATTGTGTACTGGATCCATGGTATTCGCTCGGTTCAGCAGATATGTTGGATGTGGCATATATGGGTATCCATGTTGCACACATGACAAGTCAATCTGACATGCAAAAATGTTATGAAATGGTAACCAGTGTAAATGCGGATATTATGGAACTAGAGGATTATGGGCTGGAACCGGGTAAGAGAGCCAGTTTTGTTATTCTGGACGCTTCTGATCCAGTTGAAGCCATTCGTTTAAGGGCAGACAGATTATTGGTGGTCTCCCATGGAAAAATTGTGGCCCAAAGAGAAAAAAAAGTAACTGATCTTACCCTCCCTGAACGTCCAAAAACTGTTGAACGGAAGCGAAATTAAGCTCACGCCATTTGCTTGGGTGGGTAATATACTTTCCCAACCGCTAGGTTCTTTCGTACTAAATCGTATTCCATCGAAGGGTTCATGGTTCAATAATAAATTGGACTATGTGGGTGATTTGGCAGAGATTTGTGAATGGTACTTGAGCTTTAATATTTTAGGTGTTTTGAACCGTTAAGTAATGGAGGGGTCTTGAAAAAATGATTTGACCTCCAACATTTTTTATACCCCCTTTCCATTAAAATTGATCAACAAATTTACTTGGAGGAATCGCCAATGGATGGAAATAACCTAAGCCAGGGAACTTATAAAGCGATTCAGAACGCAGTTCAAATCGCCAAAGTATCAAATCATCAGTTTGTTGATTCACTTCATCTGCTGGAAGGTCTGTTAAATGAACCTCAAGGACATGCGAAGAATCTAATCGAACGAGTTGGTGGAAATCATGATACCTTAAAGGAGTTATGTACAAGGGAAATCAAATCCATACCCAAAGTATTTGGTGTGGGCCCTAACTTTGGAAATGAGGGCTCAAAAATTTTGGCTAGAGCAGAAAAGCTAGCTGAACAATTTCGAGATACGTACATTGCTTTGGACATTTTGTTTTTGGCAGTTGCGAGTGAACCTTCCTCGGCAAGAAAACTCTTAAAGCAGGCCGGAATAACTTCAGAGAAACTAAAACTTGAAATTGAAAAAATACGTAAAGGGAGAACTGTTGATAGTCCGACCGAAGAAAAGAATTTTGAGGCCCTGGAGAAATATTGTCTGGATTTGACCGAAAGGGCTAGAAAAGGAAAGATTGATCCAATCATAGGTAGAGATGAAGAAATCCGAAGAACCATGCAGGTTTTAAGCAGAAGGACAAAAAACAATCCGGTACTTATCGGTAATCCAGGTGTTGGAAAAACCGCTATTGTTGAAGGATTGGCCCTCAGAATAATAAAAGGTGATGTACCTGAAAGCCTACGGAACAAACGTTTGTTAGCCTTGGACATCGGTTCCCTAGTTGCAGGTACCGGGGTTAGGGGCGAATTCGAGGAAAGGATGAAAGCTGTTTTGAGGGAAATTACTGATGTGGCCTCGGAGATTATCCTTTTTGTAGATGAATTACATACCCTCGTTGGAGCCGGGAAAGCCGAAGGGTCTGTTGATGCTTCGAACCTCATGAAGCCAGCCCTGGCAAGGGGAGAACTTCATTGTGTCGGAGCCACCACCCTGAACGAATTCAGAAAACATGTTGAAAAGGACGCAGCATTGACTCGTCGGTTCCAGACAGTATTCATCAAAGAACCCACGGTTGAAGATACAATTTCTATCCTGAGGGGTATAAAGGAAAAGTATGAGCTTCATCATGGTGTCGGAATATCGGACAGCGCTCTAGTGTCGGCTGCTATGCTTTCCAACAGATACATCACTGACAGGAATCTCCCCGACAAGGCAATTGATTTAATTGATGAAGCAGCCAGCAGAATGAGGATGGAAATAGATTCAAAACCCGAGGAGCTTGATAATCTGGATCGAGAAATACTTCAAAAACAAATTGAGGTTGAGGCCTTAAAAAAGGAAGAAGACAACAGTTCCAAAGATAGGTTGGCCGTTCTTCAACAGGAGTTAATTGAGCTGATAGATAAATCTTCGGTTCTCTCTACCAAATGGCAACTGGAGAGAGACAAGCTATCCAAGGCAAGACAAATCAAGGAAGAGCTCGATGAAGCGAGGATTGAATTGGAAAGGGTTAAAAGGGAAGGGGATCTCGCTCGAGCAGGAGAACTAAGTTATGGAATTATACCACGACTAGAGAAAGAACAAAAAGAAATTAGTGATAACTATGAAACCAAATACCTTGAGGAAAAAGTATCCACGGAAAGAGTAGCACTTGTTGTTGAAAAATGGACAGGGATCCCTGTTGCCAAAATGCTTGAGGGAGAAAAGGATAAACTTCTCAGAATGGAAAGCGAACTTGGTAAAAGAATTGTTTCTCAACAGAGGGCTGTAAAGGAAGTATCCAATTCAGTTAGGAGGTCACGTTCTGGGTTAAGTGATCCCAATCGTCCAATAGGATCATTTTTGTTTTTAGGACCGACAGGGGTAGGAAAAACCGAGTTATCCAAAGCTCTTGCAGAGTTTATTTTTGATCACGAATCGGCAATGGTTAGAGTCGATATGTCCGAATATATGGAGAAGCATTCTGTAGCAAGACTGATTGGTTCCCCTCCAGGCTATATAGGCTATGAGGAAGGGGGAACCCTGACGGAGGCAGTCCGGAGAAGACCATATCAAGTGATTTTGTTTGATGAAATTGAGAAGGCCCATCCGGAAGTTTTCAATATTTTCCTCCAAGTACTTGATGATGGAATACTAACAGATGGTCAAGGAAGGAGAGTTGATTTCAAACAATCCCTGATTGTATTTACATCCAATCTGGGTACGGAAGAGCTTTCAGAACTTGATGCAAATCATTTACGACAAGAAGCTGAAGAAATCGCGATGAATGCTGTCCGAAGAAATTTGCGGCCAGAATTTATTAACCGTCTGGATGAGATCATACTTTTTGACAAACTAACCCGAGAAGATATGGTGCAAATAGTTGAAATCCAGCTTAAAAGTCTAGAAGAGAGGCTTAAGGACAGGAAAATCAACATGCAATCAACAAGAGAGTTCAAAACCTGGTTGGCTAAAAAGGGATATGATCCTGTTTACGGTGCGAGACCCTTGAAACGGGTTATTCAAAAACATCTCCAGAATAAACTTGCTGAGGCCCTGCTTGATGGATCCATTGGGGAAGGTAGTGTTGTAGAAATTTCTTATGATAACCTATTAGGAGTTGTGATTAATGGAGTTTCAGTTGAGAAAGAAGAAGAAAGCGAGGTTACATTTCACTAAATTTATAATGTAACACATCTTTGAACAAACTGAATACACCTCAACTCAAGGAAAAGTATATTAAGGGAAATATTTTGGGAGTTTGTAATTATGGTTAAATTTAGTTCCGAGTATTCATATTCTGATGTAACACCAAAATCCTATTGGTTAAACCGAAGGAAACTGATAGTTGGTGGATCGGGTGCCTTGATGATGGGTTCTTACGCTACTAGGGCTATGGCAAAAAGTTTTTCTGCACCGATGAGCCAATACTCAACTGATCAGGAACCAAATTCCTTTGAGGATATAACAACCTATAATAACTTTTACGAGTTTGGGACAAGAAAGGGCGATCCAGCTAAGAATGCCCATATGCTGACAACCGATCCCTGGACAGTTACTGTTGATGGTTTGTGTGATAACCCGAATGCATATAGCGTGCAGGAACTGATAGAAAAATATCCTATTGAGGAAAGAATTTACCGACTGCGATGTGTTGAAGCCTGGTCCATGGTTGTACCCTGGATAGGTTTCGAGTTGCGTAAACTTATTGAAGACAGCCAACCATCTGGTAATGCAAACTTTGTTGCATTTGAAACCTTGCACCGTCCAGAGGAAATGGTCGGTCAGAGATCAGGTATTTTGGACTGGCCCTACCGGGAAGGATTGCGTCTGGATGAGGCCATGAATCCCCTCACCATCCTTAGTGTTGGGCTTTACGGCGAGGTACTTCCCAATCAGAATGGGGCACCAATTAGATTGGTGGTACCCTGGAAGTATGGTTTTAAATCAATCAAATCCATTGTAAAAATAACGTTCACTGAAGAAATGCCCCTGACAAGCTGGTGGGATCAGGCACCACGTGAATACGGTTTCTATTCCAATGTTAATCCGAATGTAAGCCATCCGCGTTGGTCCCAGGCTTCCGAAAGAGTAATCGGGACTGGATTGTTTGCCAAGAAAGTACCAACCCTAATGTTTAACGGTTACGAGGAACATGTCGCCCATCTTTACGAGGGAATGGATTTGGCAGAAA
>CBDCSF010000013.1:0-597500 GCA_965221445.1 Paracoccaceae bacterium | reverse complement strand
ACGTGGACTCAGCGAAATTGAATTGCCTGTCAAGATGCAGGCTTCCCGCGGTTAGACGGAAAGACCCCGTGAACCTTTACTATAGCTTCGCATTGGCATCAGGCTTGTGATGTGCAGGATAGGTGGTAGGCATTGAAGACAAGACGCAAGTTTTGTCGGAGCCACCCTTGAGATACCACCCTTGACATTCTTGTTGTCTAACCGCGGTCCGTTATCCGGACCCGGGACCGTGCGTGGTGGGTAGTTTGACTGGGGCGGTCACCTCCTAAAGAGTAACGGAGGTGTGCGAAGGTGGGCTCAGAGCGGTCGGAAATCGCTCGTAGAGTGCAATGGCAAAAGCCCGCTTGACTGCGAGACTGACAAGTCGAGCAGAGACGAAAGTCGGCCATAGTGATCCGGTGGTTCCGAGTGGAAGGGCCATCGCTCAACGGATAAAAGGTACTCCGGGGATAACAGGCTAATGGTGCCCAAGAGTTCATATCGACGGCACCGTTTGGCACCTCGATGTCGGCTCATCTCATCCTGGGGCTGGAGCAGGTTCCAAGGGTATGGCTGTTCGCCATTTAAAGAGGTACGTGAGCTGGGTTTAGAACGTCGTGAGACAGTTCGGTCCCTATCTGCCGTGGGTGTAGGAAACTTGAGAGGAGCTGTCCCTAGTACGAGAGGACCGGGATGGACGCACCACTGGTGGATCTGTTGTGGCGCCAGCCGCAGTGCAGAGTAGCTATGTGCGGAACGGATAACCGCTGAAAGCATCTAAGCGGGAAGCCACCCTCAAAACAAGGTTTCCCTGAAGGACGGTGGGAGACTACCACATGATAGGCCGGAGGTGTAAGTGCAGCAATGCATTCAGCTGATCGGTACTAATAGTCCGTTTGGCTTGATTATGATCCAGAAAAAGCTGGGCTAACTTGGATAAGTGTTTTCTTTTGGTTTGGTGGTCATAGCACGAGTGAAACACCAGATTCCATTCCGAACTCCTCGGTTAAGCACCGTTGCGCCGATTGTACTGCGTCTTAAGGCGTGGGAGAGTAGGTCGCTGCCAACCTTAAAGAAAACATGTTTGTTGCTTTTACATTTCAAGAGATTGTAGTTTGTTTTGTTTGACGCGGGGTGGAGCAGTCTGGTAGCTCATCAGGCTCATAACCTGAAGGCCGCAGGTTCAAATCCTGCCCCCGCAACCAATCTTCATAGACACTCACTTAAGTTAGTTTGGTTGTTACTTTTTTATATTAGATATTTTTAGTTTTCCTGACTGTGACAGTTTGAGGTCTTGAACTCCCGTATCATGAAGATTGACCATTTGACGAATGGCACTACGCGCCCTCTTTTCTGGTCTGTTCCACTGACCTGTTCATGTTGTCCCTTAACATGTAACAACACAGTCCTCATTTCCCCTCGCTGGTACTATCGGCTTATTTTTCGCCCTCTTCATCTGTCAACAGGCAATTCCCTATCTAGGTAGTAGCCACCAGAACCCTATCCATCTTCCCTGAACCCAGTGGCTCAAATTTCAACCGTTGCTATTGGGGTATTAATTCAACGATTAATGGCAACTCCCAGTCAACCAGTTCCTTCATGCTTTGCATGATTGCTGAATTCCTTCAACGCTTGGTGTTGGTGCTCTTCTTCCAGCAAGTGGTGTCTTTCCATTTCAGATCTCCCGGGTTTACATCAAAAAGGGAATAATTGAGTGTTGACTTCAAGTGAATCACAAAAAAACAAAAATGTAAGGGGCTTGCGGGTAGTTTATAAAAAAATATGGCTCAATTAATCAATAGAGGTGCTCTTAATTCATTCATAGCACTTATGATTATTATGGTTCCAAAATCACCACTTATGAGACAGTTGCTGTGTCAAAAATTGACCTCTGCTTTGTCACATCGTTTCCCCCAAAATTATCGTACTAAATCTCTTCCACACCGCTTAATATGATTGGCATTTGGAAGCAAATTGGGAGTTTAATCTATTAACTGTTAGGAGAAAAGATGGTGTTTTTCACATATCGTTCTCAGTCAAATACCGTGGAATTTTTGAAATAATCTGGGAAGTGGACTTCTGAATTTTAGTTTGGCATCTGTAACTGCAAGACAGATACAATCCTCTTCTGGTCCTGCCACTGGGTGATGAATAACAGTTGAATCGGCAATAGAAACATCACCTCTGCGATACCAAGAGTCTCGATCATAAAAAGAACCGCTCAAAACAAGTGTTGCCTCGAAACCTTGATGTCCGTGGTCAGGAACCCTTTTACCTGCTGGTATCATGAGCAAGCGCGCTGTTGTTTGGGAATCATAGGTTTTAATTAAAAATTGGCGGATCCCCCCACCCACTGGTTGCCAATCAAGTTCATCCGGGTCGCCGCCAAGGTAACTTCTCAATGGCTCTGGAAAAACAAATGAATCTAGAGAAGACTCTGATGATTTGCTAGCAGTGGACTGATGACTTTTTATAATTGACGCAAAAATCTTTTGGTCACGTTTTTCCTGTTTTTGATTAGTGGTGGCATTTTCTAAAAATATACCTCCGAGGGTTTCAACAATTTCAGCATCGTTTCGACAATCTGAACAAAGGGCAAGATGTGTAGCAACCAAAATTGATGTCCCTTCATCAAGTGTTGCAGCACAATAAGCCAACAAAAGATCTCCATGAATATGATGTTGAATTGACATTATAAATCCTCTCTTTGGCCTCCAAGTGCTAATCGAAGTTTTCCAATAGCAAGACGAGCGCGAGACTTAACAGTTCCAAGTGGAATCCCAAGCCGGATTGCTATTGTGGTGTAGGACTGACCTTCAAAAAGCGATAATTGTAATACTTCCCGTTGTTCAGGACTAAGTTGTGTAAGAGCTTCTCTTATGACTCCTGCCCGTTCCTGTAGTGTCATCGCCTGTTCTCCGCTCTCAAAAAAGCTTGGTTGAAACGCCGGATCATTTGGATTGAATTCAGGACGGCTTTCCCTCCGGAAGGCATCAATACGCTTATTGCGGGCAATGGTAAATATCCAGGTTGAGGCTGTTGCTCGATTGCAGTCATATTGACTAGATTTAGTCCAAACAGCCGCAAATGTTTCTTGAACGATATCATCAACTTTAGAGATATCAACACCATTACGCAGTAAATATAACCGAACAGGGGGTCCATAATAGTTAAAAATTTTGGCAAAGGCTTCTTGATCTTGATGCTCTGCTACTGCCACCAAATAATCAGACATTAGTCTGGATATTTGATCAGGTGACTTATTCATTTTAGATAAATCCTTTGGGGAATGGTCTGTGTATTGTTCAGGATTTAAACTAATAATTTTTGCAGCTTTTTTCATATCCGTTTGTTATACGAACCTTTTTTGTTGTTGGATCAGTTTTTTGTGATCCAGAAGCATTCCAATAGCGTACTAATAAACATGGAGAGAGGTCATAAAATTAAACCGAAGCCGGGAGATAGAGTTGCCATAATCGGTTCAGGTATATCAGGACTTGGAGTCGCATGGCTACTTTCGAAAAAATACGATGTTGTCTTGTTTGAAGCAAGTAATCGTCTTGGCGGGCACGCACGAACAGTAATGGCCAATACTACCCATGGAAAAGTACCAGTTGATATCGGCTTTATTGTATTCAACGAGATTAATTATCCCAATCTTTGCAACTTGTTTAAAGAACTTGGAGTGAGGATTCAAAAAAGCGATATGTCGTTCGCGGTTTCAGTCAATTCGGGACAATTCGAATATGGATCCAGAAATCTAAAAGCTTTTTTAGCCCAGCCGCTTAATATATTTAAACCCAAATTTTGGCGAATGTATAGAGACATTTATTTGTTTTTTAACACTGCTCAGAAAGATGTTTTAGAGCAACCGCAAATGTCGGTCGAAGAATTAATACAGCAACGCAAGTTTGGCCAATGGTTTGTGAGTTATTATTTGCTTCCTATGGGTGGGGCTATATGGTCGACTTCTAGATCGGAAATGTTGAAGTTTCCTGCTCATGCCCTCGTTCAGTTTTTTGCGAACCATGGGCTCTTATCATTTTCTGGCCAATATCAGTGGTGGACGGTAACAGGAGGGTCTCAGAATTATGTCGAAAAAATAGCGGAGACTATGAAGGCAGAGGTCCGTTTAAAAACCCCAGTAGTAGCAGTCACGCGTGAAAAGGAATCTGTCCGTATCAAAGCATCTGGTCAGCAAGTAGAAATTTTTGATTGCGTGATATTTGCCTCTCATACGAATAAAGTCTTGCAAATGTTGAATGATGGTTCAGAAACTGAGCGTCAAATACTTGGAAATATAGCTTATCAACAAAACAGGGTTATTCTCCATACTGACGTTAGTTTTATGCCTAAGCGTAGAGCTTGCTGGTCAAGTTGGGTATATTTGGCCGATGAGAGCAGCACAGAAAAGCAAGCTTCAGTAACTTACTGGATGAACTCACTTCAAGGATTACCTCACGATACCCCTTTGTTCGTAACCCTTAATCCATCCTCAAAACTGGATAAGAAATCTGTTCTGGTTGAACACTCGTTTGAACATCCTCGATACGATTCTGAAACACTTAAAGCACAAAAAGAAATAGATACAATTCAAGGCAAGGATCAGTCTTGGTATTGTGGCGCATGGATGGGCATGGGTTTTCATGAAGACGGTTTAGCAAGTGCAGTTTCTGTCGCACAGCAATTTGGGGTGAAGCCGCCATGGAATTAACTAAATCCTCTGTTGTGAAAGCGAGGGTTAGCCATTCCCGCCACGTGCCAGTAGAAAACAAATTTACTTATCGAATTGACTATCTTTTGCTTGATGAAACTGCGCTAAATAACAACGGGAATCCATATCTGTTTTCCTACGGTCGTCCCAATTTTGTTTCGTTACACCCTAGGGATCACAGTTTGAGAGGTCATAGCACCATTGATGAGGTACGAAAACTTATACATGAATCTGATATAGAAGATATTGATCAGATTCTGTTGCTGACTCATCCCCGCTATTGGGGTTATACATTTAATCCTGTGAGTTTCTGGTTTATTTTTAATTCCCCCGGAAAATTATGTGGAGTATTAGCAGAAGTTCATAATACCTTTGGAGATCGACATATCTATCTTTGTACAGGGCAGGATAGAGGCGAAATAGAGAGGAATTCATGGACAACAGTAAGCAAAAAGTTTCATGTCTCTCCGTTTTTTGATGTCGTGGGTCATTATAGCTTTCGATTTTTGATTGAAGATTCACGTTTAGCAGTTTGGATTAATTACGATGACGGAAAAGGAGGTGGGTTAAAAACTGCAATTGTAGGAAATCGCCTCCCTTTCACAGATCGTCAAATTGTTCTTGCCTTGTTGCGCAGGCCTTTTGGCGCTGCTCGAACAACAGTACTTATTCACTGGCAAGCTTTACGATTATGGTTAAAAGGCATTCGTTACCATCCCCGTCCAGAACCGCCTGTTAAAAGTTTCACAAAATGAGAAAATCTCGATCTTTTATCATTGCTGATGAAGACGGTTTAAAACTACCGTTTAGCGGTCAATCCCCATGTGCTTTTTTTGACTTTAGCAATAAGGGTATTTTAAGGTCCTTGTTCAATTACAATCCTTCGCTCATTTTAACTGAAGTCAGTTTTTTGGTTCTTATCTTAATTGGTTTTCAGTGTACCTTAATTTATAGCAGGGTAATTTAGTTGTTTCCCCGCACTGAAATGCTTCCTCCTGCTGCTATGGCGGCCGTACTCGCTTTTGCTGGTTTGCCTTTGTACATCCACTTACCACGATTTTATGCTGAGGAAATGGGCATCAATCTTGCTATTCTTGGTGCAGTTTTATTGTGGGCTCGTGGCGTTGACAGTTTTCAAGATCCGATTATAGGGCTACTTGCCGACCGTTGGAAGAAACATCGCAAAATTTGGACAATGATTTCGGGAACAGCATTGGCAATCGGTGTTTTGGTACTTTTTGCACCGCCTGAATGGGGAGAACCTTTGCCGCGTTTGGTTCTTGGTCTTTTTATAGCTTTTAGTGGTTTCAGTTCCTTGCAAATTGCACTTTATGACCATGGCTTGGCACAAACTGAAAAGGCTGGTGGGGGTTATACACAAGTTTCACTCTGGCGGGAAGCTGGTGGATTAGTGGGTGTTTGTTTGGCAGCTTCGACACCAGCGCTTCTTGCAACATTTATAAGCAAATCAACGAGTTACACAGTCTACAGTATATTTCTCTTTATATTTGTCCTGCTTGTGCTCGTTGTTATGCACCGAAAATGGATTGCATCAGGTCAATCTTTTCCCCGCAAAAGATTTTCAGATTCACTCGGGGTAGAAGGGGTAAAACCCATTCTTGCTTTTAGTTTTGTTAATGCCTTATCCACCAGTGTTACATCAACACTTTTTTTGTTTTTTGTCACAGATCTACTCAATGCAGAATCACATGCAGGATTTTTGTTAATTCTGTTTTTTGGTGCAGCGGCAATTGCAGCCGTATTTTGGGCACGTTTGGCCAATCATTATGGTCGCAAGGTTGTTCTACTAGCAGGGATGGCTTTATCAATTCCGGCTTTTATTTGGACTTGGTTCCTTGACCCTGGTGATACTTTAGCATTTTATGTCATTGTTGTTGCTTCGGGTGCGACTCTGGGAGCAGACATGACACTTACACCAGCCATACTTGCGAGTCGAATTAAAGGTGGAGGTGGGCAGATTTTCTCTATTTGGACATTTCTGCACAAATCTGCCTTGGCGATTGCTGCGGGTATTGTTTTGCCGCTATTGGCATTTTTGGGATATGAGCCGGGTTCAACTGATCAAGGAGGACTAAGAGCGCTTGCTGTTGCATATGCTCTGGTACCTTGTGGATTAAAATTGATTGCCATCCTAGTGTTTTGGAAATATGTGAATAAAATTGGAGTTGAAGGATGAAATTTAGACATATTCCTGGATCGAATGCACTATTTGATTTCGGTTCAAGAAACATACAAACCTACTCGTCTGAAAAACCGATTCTCGATCTGCGGGAGTATTTGGTGGGTCCTCTACAAGCATCAGGAGTCTTTTTTGGAATTTCTGGGATGATCACACGACGTTTCACGCTTTCAATGGTTGGAAAATGGTCTGGCAATAAGGGTACACTTGACGAAGATTTTCGTTTTCATGACGGTGAAATTGGTCATCGGTGCTGGAGTCTGGAAGTGAATGATAATGGCACGTTTTCTGCAACTGCGGAGGATGTTGAAGGTCATGCACATGGCATTCAATCAGGTAATACAGCGGTGATGTCTTACAGGTTAAATGTGTTCCGAAAGCAAAGAAAAATAACTGTTCATATGGAAGATTGGCTATACCTACTTGATGATGGTACTCTTATCAATCGTGCTCGTATGACAAAATTTGGTCTTAAAGTTGGTGAGATTGTTGCTTTTTTTTACAAATATAATTTAGCTAATAGCAAGCCTGAAAAAGTGGACTGAGGATGACAAAACTTGCAGGTAAACGCTTTTGGTTGGTTGGGGCAAGCGCCGGCATTGGCAGGCAGTTAGCCTTAAAGCTTGCACTTCAAGGGGTGGCAGTTGTGATATCAGGGCGTGATCCAATGGCCCTTGAACAGACACTAAATGATATGGCTCCGGTGCAAACAGCAAAGGGAGAGCATTCGTCTGTGAAGTGCGATGTGACTGTTCTCACAGAGGTTAAAAATGCTGTTCAGGCAATAGGAGAAATTGATGGCCTCATTTATTGTGCAGGTACGTATGAACCGATGACAGCACGCAATTCAGACATCAAAAAGTTAGAAAAAATTGTTGATGTGAATCTCACTGGTGCATTGCGAGTTTTAGAACCCTGTATTGCAAGATTTTTAAACCAGGGTAATGGCCATATTGTGTTGTTTGGGTCAGTTTCAGGTTATCTAGGGCTACCCAATGCATGGGGATATGGAAGCACAAAAGCAGCTTTAATTCACCTTGCGGAAAATTTACGTTGTGACCTGCAAGGTTCAGGTATTTTAGTACAGATTTGCAATCCTGGATTTGTCGCAACACGTCTGACCCAAAAAAACAATTTTTTTATGCCATTTATAATGTCAGCAGAAAAAGCGGCAGATCAAATAGTAAAGGGAATGACCAAGGAACGATTTGAAATTGCTTTTCCCTTTTTAATGGTTGCTCTACTCAAAATATTAGCTACCTTGCCACGTTCATTATATTTCACATTAATTGCATTGTTTAAAGGTAAATAGGCGGCTATACGTGCAAAATTCTATTAACGCTAAAAGGTCTCGTTTTGAGATCAACTTGACCCGACCGTTTCAGTCCCACATTTTGACAACGGCTTTGAAATGTATTGAAAAGGGGTCAATTGAAATCTGGTTTCCTGATGAAACTAAATTTTCAATAAATGGGACAGAACCCGGTCCTTTTGGCCAGATTCAAATTTTAACTCCAAGAGTTTATCCTCGCCTCTTTTTTGAAGGCAGTGTAGGTTTTGGAGAAATGTATATGGATGGATGGTGGAAAACACCTGATCTACAAAATCTTTTAGATGTGATTATGCTGAATAATGAAAATATGACACAGCATTTCTCTGGTGGTAGTTTAAATCGGTTAAAGGAGAAGTTACGTCATTTCATGAATCGTAACAGCCGACTGGGATCAAAACGTAATATTGCTCATCACTATGATTTGGGAAATGAGTTCTACAGTCTTTGGCTTGATCAGACAATGACCTATTCATCAGCGATTTTTCAAGATTCGACATCTGATTTGTCTTCGGCACAACAAAACAAATATTCAACGATCTGTGATCAGCTTGCAGTCTCAAGTGGAGAGGAGATTCTTGAAATTGGCTGTGGCTGGGGTGGATTTGCTGAGTATGCAATTCGAGAGCGAGGTCTAAAGGTTACAGGTATTACCTTATCGCGTGCACAAAAGGATTATGCCCAAAAACGCCTTTTTGAGGCTGGGCTAGCCGAACGATCAAATATTTGCCTACGTGATTATCGAGATGAACAGGGAGTTTACGACGGTATTGCCTCAATAGAAATGATTGAAGCTGTTGGCGAGAAGTACTGGCCACATTACTTTTCTACTCTTCGTAATAGGCTTCGGCGTGGGCGCAACGCTGTTTTACAAGCAATTACAGTTCCTGACAGTATTTTCCCAAAATATCGAAAAAACATAGATTTCATGCAGAAGCATATTTTTCCAGGAGGAATGCTATTAAGCCCGTCTGTTTTGCGTCGTCAGGCACAAGCGGCAAATCTTCAAATCGTTGATGAAAAGTGTTTTTCTGCTAGCTACTCGCATACTTTGCGTCTCTGGCGAGAACAATTTAATAAACGCTGGGATCAGATCGCTAAACTTGGATTTGATGAGCGTTTTTATCGTATGTGGAATTACTATCTTGCAGCAAGTGCCGCAGGTTTTGCTACCAATTCAACTGATGTAGTACACTTTATTTGTCGACGAAAATTGTAAAAAATTTTGAATGATTATGTAGGATGAAAATGACAAAAACTGTAGCCCAAATCGTTGTCCAATCGCTGATCAAAAACAGTATTGATCAGCTTTATTGTTTACCAGGTGTCCAGAACGACCCTCTGTTCAATACCCTTTATGATTTTCCTGATGAGATCACACCTATCGTAACTCGTCATGAACAAGGAGCTGCCTATATGGCTACTGGGGCAGCCTTGGCAACTGGTGAAATTCAGGCTTTCAGTGTTGTTCCTGGGCCTGGATTCCTGAATACTACAGCGGCATTATGTACTGCATTTGCGATAAATGCTCCAGTTCTCGGTATTATCGGACAGATTCCTCTGGAAGCAATTGATAAGGGGCATGGGTTGTTACATGAAATTCCAAATCAGTTGGGGATATTAACGAGTCTTACCAAATTTTCTGATCGTATAACCGGTGGAAACAATGCACGGGAAGTGTTGGAAAAGGCTGTCAATTCCATAACAACAGGAAGACCTCAACCTTCAGGTGTAGAAATCCCTGTTAATGTTTGGGGCAGGCGGGTGGAGGATGGTGAAATATCTTCCATTAAACCTCAACCACTGGTTGTAGATTCAGAAAAAATCTCGATAGCCAAAGAAATATTAACCAGGGCCAAGGCACCAATGATTGTAGTTGGAAGCGGTGCTCAAAATCACAGTAATCTTGTAAAAAGATTGATGGAGATGCTTTCAGCACCGGTGCTATCATATCGAACCGGTCAGGGTGTGGTTTCAGCCAGTCATCCTCTGAAAATAAATTTGCCAATGGGACATGACCTTTGGCCGGATGTTGATGTTGTTTTGGGTCTAGGAACAAGGCTGCAGACCCAGGTTTTAGATTGGGGTCAGGACGATAATTTGAAGGTTATCCACATTGATATTGATGAGACCCAACTAAACAGAAGTGCAAGGACAGATGTTGCAATCCATGCAGATTTAGCCGATGCCTTGCCAGAATTAATCAGTGCCTTGGAGGGCCGTGAGGTCAAGCGAACTGATTGGGTAAAAAAGGTAAGGGATATTTCCGGTCGAAGAATGAAAGAAATCAATCAGAAGCTCGGACTTCAGATGGCCTATCTGGAAGCAATAAGAGGTGAATTGCCTAGGGAGGGCATCTTTGTGGATGAACTGACCCAAGTAGGTTATGTTTCGCGTTTTGCCTATCAAGCATATCTTCCCAGAACGTATATTTCTACTGGCTACCAAGGCACACTGGGATATGGCTTCCCCACCGCCCTGGGTATAGCACATGCAAGAAGGGATGTACCTGTAGTTGCCATTTCCGGTGATGGAGGGGCATTGTTTGGTCTGAGCGAGTTGGCAACGGCAGTTCAATACAAAATTCCACTGACAACGATCATTTTCAAAGATAATGCTTACGGTAATATCAGGCATTTTCAGCGAGATGTTTATGGTGGTCGAATGATCGCTACCGACCTTACCAGCCCTGATTTTGTCAAATACGCTGAGGCTTTTGGTGTTCAGGGCCTAAGGGCAAATTCTCCAGAGGATTTGAAAAAAGAATTAAGACAGGCGATCAACCATGATGGACCAGTTATTATTGAAGTAGAGGTTGGAGAATTTTCCAGCCCATGGGGATTTCTTGAATTTCCAAAAATCAGGGGCCTAAAACAGTAGCTGAAATCAAAATCAAATTACCTGTATTTTATTTACTGATACTTGTTTAAAGTTTAATTCCTCCTAGTTTTGGTGATTATGAAACTGCCTTTTAGAAAATCAAAAGAAAAAACCGCCTCAAAAAAGACCTCTAAAAGAATAAAATTGCCCTTTAGGAAATCCAGACCAGTGGTTTCTGTGATCAGACTTGAGGGAGTTATACTTTCAGGTGGGAGAATGAGACAATCCCAACTGAGCGACGAAAGTGTTGCGCCTTTTATTGAAAAAGCCTTTACCAGAGGAAAACCGGTTGGGGTAGCTTTGATAATCAACTCACCTGGTGGTTCTCCCGTTCAAAGTTCACTGATTGCCAGCAGAATAATTCGGCTTTCCAAGGAAAAGGAAGTGCCGGTTTATACCTTCGTGGAGGATGTTGCTGCTTCTGGAGGGTATTGGTTGGCTGCGATTGGAGACGAGATATATGCCGATGAAAATTCCATAGTGGGTTCAATTGGTGTTATATCCTCTTCTTTTGGCTTTCAGGACCTATTGAACAAAATGGGTATTGAAAGAAGGGTACATACTTCTGGCGAAGATAAGAGTATCCTGGACCCCTTCCTACCTGAAGATCCTGAAGATGTAGAAAAACTAAAGGAAATTCAGCATGAGATTCACCAGAATTTTATTACCTATGTAACAGAACGAAGAAAGGACAAGGTTCAGGAGGAACTGGCCTTTACGGGAAGGTTCTGGACTGGAAGAAAGGCCATAGAGATAGGATTGGTTGACCAGATAGGTCATATGGTTCCAGTGATGAAAGAAAAATTTGGAGATAAAATTAAATTCAATTCCTATGCCAAGAAAAAGAAGTTTTTATCTTCACTTGGAGCACAAGTCATTGGTTCCTTTATGGATAAGGTTAAAGAAAATTCTCTTTGGGAGAAGTTCAATCTATAGGTTTCAGTGTAATTTGACCTACGAGATGTGTAATTTTGACGGATAATATTTCGACCTAGGTGGTAAGGCCTTCCTGGAGTTCAGTTGGGTTGTCAAGGATTTCAATTTAATCGCTCTTTCGGATATCATAATGATCTAATTTCCAGCTGAACTTTAAGTTAGGACCATAACTCAAAATCCTGACTTGAATTACTCTTTTGGCAATCAAGATTTGATAACTGAATATTTCACGGTAATTTCAATGCTGTTATTTGCATTAGCCAGGGAACAGAGATTCTAGAAAAGTTTGGTGGGTATTATCAAAAAATTCAACATGGCTTATTATGGATAGTTCAACACTCAATCAGTCAGCCCTGATCACTGGAGGAGCCAAGAGATTGGGCAGGGAAATGGCATTAGCACTGGCTGAAAGAGGCTTTGATATAGCTGTTCATTATAATAATTCGAGGAAGGATGCAGAATCGTTAGCTGAAATCTTGTCAACCTTTGGTGTTAAGGTTGTGTTATTGAAAGCAGATTTACTGGATCATGAAGAAACTATTACTTTACTTGATCAGGCCCGGGATAGCCTTGAAAGCCCCTTGAACCTGTTAATTAACAACGCCTCAATCTTTTTGAATGATTCAATTGAATCGGCCACAATAGAAAATTGGGACCATCATTTTTCATCAAATTTAAGAGCGCCTTTCTTTTTAACACAAGCCTTTGCCCGACAGGTGCCTGAAGAGAAAATTGATCAAAAGGGAGAACCAATTGCTCAGGGCCTAATTGTCAATATGGTAGATCAGAGAGTGCTTAAGCCTACCTCACATTTTGCCACCTATACACTCGCCAAAATGGCACTTTGGTCATTTACACAAACAGCAGCTATTGCATTGGCACCAGGAATTCGGGTCAATGCAATTGGACCTGGTCCTACCATTAAAACTGATTTTCAAACAGAGGAACATTTTGTCAACCAAAGGTATAATACGATATTGAGGAGGGGGTCCAATCCACAGGATATTGTGGCAGCTCTAAATTATTTTATTGATTCTCCTTCGGTAACCGGTCAGTTGATTTGTACAGACAGTGGACAACATCTAACTTGGAATCCAAAATTTTGGGGTGAAGATTATTAATTTCCTACTCCACTGGCAAACAATAGCAATTTTATCTTACTTCCATTAATCACCTAGTCATTAATAAATAATTCTGCGCAAAGCGAATTTGGATTAATGAACCTTTCTCCAATGCTTGAAGGCTTCCCATTTCGCGTGCTCTTGACTTCAGACATTTAGCCTGATTTTGAATTTTCAAACCCCCTGTTCATGGGGGTTTATTTTGGCAAAATTAATGTTGTGCCCTCGGTATATATTAATAGAAATATATATTTGCCCAAAACCCTTGTAATCAGAACCACAATACACAACATTACCCCCATGTTCATTCGAAAAAAGAAAATGCCCAACAACACCATCAAGATCCAACTGGCCAAAGGGATCAGAGAGGGCGACAAAGTCAGACAAAAAATCGTGCGCCACGTCGGTACGGCCCATAACGATAACGAACTGGCTCAGTTCATGGGCGTTGCCCAAGCCATCATCACTGATCTCAAAGATCAGTCCCGGGGCTGTCAAAATACCCTTTTTGACCTCAAGGAATATGACGAACTCTCAATGAAGTCCCACAAGGCCAAGGAGAACCCGGTCCCCGATCATGTCAAGCTGGGTAAATGCCGGGAAGAAGGTCGGGCCCATGTCGGTGTCCGTGATATCTTTGGCGAGCTTTATCGTTCCCTGGGGTGGACGCATGTCGGTGGTCCCGGTCGCACGGGTGGCAACCGGATGATCAAGGAACTGGTGATGGCCCGGATTGCCCAACCTCTCTCAAAAAGAGCCACCGTGAAGTCGCTGTTTGATCAGAGTGCGGTTTCGCTCAATCTTGATTCGGTTTACCGGAGTATGGATTATCTTGATGAGGAGAAGATAGAAAAGATCTGTTCCCGTTCGATGAAAGCTGCCCAAACGCTATTACCGGGACCGATGACCGCCCTCTTTTATGATACCACACCCCTGTCCTTTGCCAGTGACGTGGAGGATGGGTTGCGTCGGAAGGGGTTCAGCAAGGATGGTAAGCATCACCGTGTTCAGGTTATGTTGGCCCTGTTGATTACCCCGGAGGGTCTACCGGTTGGGTATGAAGTGTTTCCCGGTAACAGTCATGAAGGTCACACTCTTCTGCAAGCTGTGGATGGGTTGAAGGAGCGTTATCCTGAGGTCGAGTTTACGATTGTTGCGGATGCAGCGATGATCAACAAGGATAATGAGAAGGCCTTACAGGAACGTGGGGTTCCCTATGTTTTGGGAGCCTGTATCAAGAAGTTGCCGTCTGCTCTGACGGAAGAGGTTCTCAAATCGGAGAGGTATCGTTCCTGGGGACGGACGGAGTGTTCCGAGACGATTGCGACGTATCGTTCCATAACCATTGCCAGGAACAAGAGTGTCATGAGCCGGAAGAAGACGAAGGTCACGATGGATGAGAGGGGGACCCCGATCAGGAAGGATGGGTATCGTCAATTGATTATGACCTATTCTGAAAAGCGGGCCAGGAAGGACCGTCACCTGCGTGAGGAAAAGGTGGCCAAAATGGCCAGACAGCTTGCCAAGAGCAAGCAACCGGCATCGCTGGCGAGTGGTGGCAAGGCGAAATATCTGGACTTTCCGAATGGTCAGGTCAGGATCAGCGAGGAGAAGATTGCCCGGATGGCTGCATGGGACGGGTTGCGTGGGATCATTACCTGGAACTGTCGGGACCAGGACCCCCGGGACCTGATTATCCAATACCGCCAACTGGCCGAGATTGAAGCCTGCTTCAGGGCCAACAAGCATGATCTGAGGATCCGTCCTGTCTTTCACTGGAAAGAGCACCGTGTTCGGTCTCATTTGGCGATTTGTTATATGGCCTTTTGTTGTCTCCAGCATCTTCGTTATGGCTTGATGGTGCGTGGTCATCGGATGAGTCCGAGACGGATCCAGGATGCTCTCCACCGGATGCAGATCAGTATTCTGCACGATACCGGGAGAGGTGGTCTTTATGGTGTTCCGGGCCGTTTATGTCAGGATGGTCGCAAGATTTGTCAGGTTGTTGGTCTGGAGTGGAACCGTGTTCCGTTTATGATCTCTGAGGGGAAGGCATCTGGTGGCGATGTCCGGTTTGATGTTGCGGCCTGAATTGTTGATTTGAAGAGGAGAGGCGATCGGCAGGATATTGAGACATGGCAGGCTTGAATTGGGGTGAGGGAAAAGGGAAATGTTGTGCCCTTTTTTGAGAGACGAATCCCCATATCAAGGGAGTTTCCGCTCAAAAATGTCGGAAGTCAAGAACCTTTCTCCAATGCTTGAAGGCTTCCCATTTCGCGTGCTGGCAAATTTTATTCTGAATCAGTTCACGAACTGTAATCGGGTAAAATAATTTTGTTACAACATAATGGTCATATGAACCAATCGTCTAAACTTTGGTTTGTATTGTTCGTTCAGTACAATGTTAAATTATTGGGGTTAAGTTATTCTCTGTTTCACAATTTAGTGATGCCAAGGTTTTTTTGGGATTGGATTTATGGCTAGTGAGGCCGATTATCAAATTGGATTGAGGGGCGTCGAATGTATTCGGCATTACGTAAATATGCTGGATGGCAGCCCCGGAGTTTACAGAATGCTGGGGTTAAAGGGTGAAGTCTTATATGTAGGTAAAGCTAAGAATCTCAGGAATAGGGTAAAGAGCTATCTCAATCCCAAGGCTCAGGGTAGTAGAATTGAAAGAATGGTATCATCAACTACATCCATGATGTTTTTAACTACAAAAACTGAAACCGAAGCTCTCCTCCTTGAACAAAATCTAATCAAGCAACTAAAACCCTTTTTCAACGTACTCCTGAGGGACGATAAAAGTTTTCCAACAATTTATCTATCAACGAATCATCCATTCCCCCAGATAAGGAAACATAGGGGGAAAAGAGAGCAAACCGGTAAACACTATGGTCCATTTGCTTCCGCTGCTGCGGTAAACAGAACGATCAATCAATTACAAAAGGTTTTTCTGATCAGGAATTGTTCGGATTCTATCTTTAACAATCGAACCAGGCCTTGTTTACAATACCAGATCAAAAGGTGTTCAGCTCCTTGTGTAGGACTAATTGAAGAACAAAACTATGCTGATCTGGTAAATGATGCACAAAGTTTTTTGCTGGGGAAAACCTCCAAGATACAACGAAATCTAGCCTCACAAATGGAAATGGCTGCGAAGTCATTGGAATTTGAAAAAGCTGCTGCCCTAAGAGATAGAATACAGGCTTTGACCCAGATTCAGTCAGTACAGGGGATAAATCCGCAGACAATTTCTGAAGCAGATGTGGTGGGTTTATATGTAGAAAACGGCAGAGCTTGCATCCAGGTTTTTTTTATTAGGTCACACCAAAATTGGGGTAATAAATCCTTTTTTCCGAATACAGGAGAGGGAGCCGAGGAAGATGAAATCCTTAAGGCCTTTCTTGGTCAATTTTACTCAAACAAGCATCCCCCCAAGGAGATTTTATTGTCCCATCCCATCGAAGATTTCAATCCGATGGCAGCTGTTCTGAGTCAACGTAGAGGCAAGAAAGTAAAACTCACCATTCCCAAAAGAGGGGAAAGGGCACTTTTGATCGAAAATGCTGTAAGAAACGCAAAAGAATCCCTGAATCGGAAAATGTCTGAAGTTGCAAGCCAGAAACTGTTATTTGAAAGTCTTGCCAGAAGAATTGGTTTAGTTCATATACCTGACATCATTGAAGTTTATGATAATTCCCATATCCAGGGATCAAATCAGTACGGAACCATGATAAGTGTAGGGAAGGAAGGTTTTCTCAAATCTTCCTACCGAAAGTACAAAATAAAAAATGACCAATTATCTCCAGGTGATGACTATGGAATGATGCGGGAGGTATTCACCCGTAGATTCCAAAGATTAATTGAAGAGGACCCAGAGAAAAACAGCTTGTTGTGGCCTGACCTAATAATTGTTGATGGCGGGCAAGGTCAGTTATCGGCAGCAAAGGAAATCCTGGACAATTTTGGCCTTGATGAAATCTCTGTTATCAGTGTTTCCAAAGGACCTAATCGAAAACATGATATTGAAACCATACATCTCGCAGATTCAACCAGGATAAGGCTAGAGAAAGATGATTCAGTACTGTTTTTTGTTCAAAGGATTCGGGATGAAGCACATAGGTTCGCGATTGGTACTCATAGAGCAGCCAGAAGAAAAACAATCAGAAGTTCTTCCCTAGACGCTGTTCCAGGCATTGGGGCTAGTAGAAAGCATGCATTATTAAATCATTTCGGCTCGGCCAAGGAAATAAAAAGAGCAGGTGTGGATGATTTGAAAGCTGTTCGTGGTATTTCAGTGAGCCTGGCCAAGAAAATTTATGCCTACTATCACGAATCAGAATAATAACAAAGAATTTGGTATCTCATGACAATTACGTTCCCAACTCTCTTAAGTATCAGTCGATTATTTGCAGGTTTTCTCATTCTTTTGGGCTTCCTGCTCCTTCCTCGACCAGTGGCGGACATGTTTGCTTTTGGAATATTTGTATGTGCTTCTATAACAGATTTTGTTGATGGCTATATAGCTAGAAAATTTAATCTGGTATCGGAATTGGGGAAAGTACTCGATTCAATTGCGGATAAAATTCTTGTCATCATTGCATGGATGGTCATCCTTTCCTTATACGAGCTTAATTCATGGATTATACTTCCTATCGGGTTAATAATATTTAGAGAGTTATTCATCTCCGGTTTGCGGGAATATCTTGCCTCCAGAAGCCTAAAGTTGAGGGTAACATTTATTGCGAAACTAAAAACCACTCTCCAAATGCTTACAATTTCATTAGTCTTTTTTTCGGGAATAATCGTGGAAAGTAGTGGAATCTTTGCAACCTACCTGATGATGCCAGCTTGGGGTACAGAAGAATCCCTGATTGAAGCCATGTGTATAGTACTTATTTGGTTGTCAGCAATTCATACTATTTACACTGGGTGGGAGTATTTCAAAACAGCCCTCGGTTTAATGGGAAATTTGGATGATGGTTAAGGTATTGTATTTTTCATGGATTAGGGAACGGATTGGAGTTTCCAAGGAAACAATAGAAACTGATGCTTCCAGGGTCAATGAACTGATAGGGGAACTTAAGTCTAGGGATGAAAGGTATAATTTGGCTTTTTCCCAACCCTCGACAGTTTGTGTAGCTGTTGATCAGGAGTTGGGTAATCTTGATTCTGATATTTCAAATGCCAGTGAGATTGCTTTCTTCCCACCAATGACTGGGGGATGATATGAAGATTTCAGTTCAGGAAGCACCAATTCATTTAACCGAGGAATTGGCAAGTTTTTCTACCCAAAACCAGGAAACCGGTGCAATTGTTAGTTTTACAGGCAAGGTTCGAAGTGAACTTGATACCCCCCTCAGCTACATGCTTATTGAGCATTATCCAGGCATGACAGAGAAGGCTATCAGGAAAATCGCTGATGAGGCTATAAATAGGTGGAACCTGATAGATTGTCTGGTTATGCACAGATTTGGCAAACTAAAACCTGGAGATGAAATTGTCCTGGTTGCCACGTCTTCCAAACACCGGAAGGAGGCATTCGAGGCAGCTGATTTCCTCATGGACTATTTGAAATCCAGAGCACCCTTTTGGAAAAAAGAGGTGTCACACAAAGGTGAAGAATGGGTTCAAAGCAAGGAATTAGATGAATTGTCCTTAGAAAGATGGAAGTAGATAAGGAGATTTAATTTCAAATCTTATTCCCTAGACAATGAATGGACCTATTTTGAATGAGTATTTATTTGAAGTACAGACTTAAGAAGACGATTGTGTCGCTGGACTACTTAAATTTTAATTCGCTCGGCAGATAAAAACCCTTTGAAATCATAATGGCGGACATTTTCCTTTGCACACAGGTCAGGGATGCGTAGTTTTTTTGTACTAGATTGTCCCTGATTGCTTTTTTCCATGCTTATGACAGGTAATGACAATGTTTTTCCCAAAGCAACGATTGAAAGGTCATTGAGGCTAATGGTGTTTCGTCGCTTACTGTTATATTCAGAAATGTAATCCCTATAATCTATACGCCAACTTTCGATAGTCTCAAGGTAGTTTCTCCAAGGCCATTTATTATCTCCAATTTCCAAACAGCAGTGATTTCCACTTTTCCTCAAAGCCTCTCCAACAGGACCATCGATCAATTCTAGTTCTTCGCCAATTTCTACATTCCAACAGAATAATCCTGAGTTAATTTTTTCGATGATTATTCGCCAAAGAGACTCGAAGATGTCTTCAGGGTGGTCATTAAGAGGGGTGGATATTCCAGATGTGTCCAGGCAGTATTTCGTAAATAACTGCATTTAAACCCTGAATGTTTCACTTATATTTTTGAGATGACTCAGTTTTTTAATACCTAGAAATTCAGCGGCATTATGATTCGTTATGAGGCCATGTCCCAAAGCTTCAAGGACTAATCCTGTGTAGAAATCACCATGACTATTCACGAATCGTTGTCCGTAATACTTTGGACGTGCAATGATCTTATAACTTGCTTCCAGCTTTTTGAATTCAGGCCACATGGTGGACCAATAAAAGTTACTTTCAACATATCCTAAATTAACTAATTGAATGAGCATTGCATGTGTACTCACTGCAAACTCCTTAGCGAGGCTAGATAGCCGGTCACGATCGAAATCTTTGGCTGGATAATCTGGACAGGCCACTTTTTCTTCTAGTATGGAGCGGGGAATCAGAAAGGAAGCAGCAAAATTATTGCACCATTGTTCAATTTTTTTTGACTGCCCTTGTTCATTTCTAGCGATGAGAAATGGTTTCCCACTAATCGCACTTTTCCCTATAAGAATATGAGCAAATTCATGTAAAAGAGTAAAAGATTGAGCACTAGGTGGTTCTTTCCCAAAAACTATAACAGGCAGTGGTTTTATACACAAACAGATACCCCGTATACCCAACTTGGTTATTTCGTTTTGTTTGAGTACAAGGATTCCAGACTGTTCAAGTTTACTCCTTATGAGTTTTGTTGTCTTGTTTTCATCAGAAGGTTTAGACATAAATTGCCCAGCAGTATATTGAAGAAAATGTCTTGCAGTATCGGCAGTTGTATCTGGGTCATCATTTACAGTAAATTTTAGTTCAGGTGGGAATGGGGGAGGGGCCTCATCTAGTTCTTCTAGGAGATCAAGTGCGTTTAAACGCTTTTCTTCAGCCCATGAAAGGATATCCCGGAGGTTACGACTATCTCCTTGCTTGGGCCTATCTTTGTAAAACCTGAAATCTGGTACAAGTTGTGGCTCGGCTACATGTGGGATATCTAAGAAAAAAAATTCCAGAAATGGCCGACCATAAAATTCAGCTAGTTTACGACCTTGCTTTGGTGTGGGGGAGGAACAACCAGACTCCCATTCTTCAATCCTTTCGGAATTAACATTTAATTTTTGTGCTACTCTTTCAATATCATAACCGGCACGATTTCTAGCCCAAATAAGTACTTTTGGATTTACGGGTAATTTGTTCTGTTGAAAAGAATGTTGAGGCAAAAAAGAGTCCTATTTTTCAATATTTATACAGATTATAAATTAGGTTGGCTAGATTATAACTTTCTGCTTGATCATTGATACATGATGGATTGAAGCGTAAAGCTATTCGGTTTTGTTGTATTCTTTGGCCTTTTCCTCGTCATACCACCAGAGCGACATTTCACCCAAAGCGTATGGAGGCAAATTCTCCGGGTGAGAATAGAAATTCCTATAGGCAACACGATGAATACCTGAATACCACGCTGGAACCCAAATATGCATCGCCCTCAATGCCCTGTCCAAAGCCTGGACTGCAATTGTCAACTCATCTCTGGTTGTTGAATTCTCAATTGCATCAATCAGTGAATCTATGGCAGGGTTTGCGACTCCAGAAACATTTCTGCTTCCTTCCAAATTTGCACTTGCCGATCCAAAAACTGACCTTATTGATGGACCTGGTGTAAGTGAAAAACTGTACCGACGGGAAGTTATGTCAAAATCAAACGTTTTCTCAAGGAGAGAAACTTGAGCCGCATCTGGTGAATGTATCGAAGCTTCAATACCGAGAGTCTTTAAATTTTCAATAAAAGGAGTGATGATCCGGGCCGAAGATTCACCTTCTGATAAAAATGTGATCTCAAGCCGCTCTCCATTGGAGTTTTGCCTGAAACCATCCATCAGAACCCAACCTGCCTCATCAAGCAATTGGCCTGCTGTTCGTAAAATCTTTCGATCAGCTAGCCTATCGGCATCAGCTTGAGGGGGTGTAAACGCGTTGTCCGTAAAAACTTCATCGGGAAGTTGTCCTCGAAGGGGATTCAAAAGCTCAAGTTCCTCTTCAGAAGGTAACCCTGTAGCCTGCAGGAAAGAATTCTCCCAAAAACTATCCGTACGCTTGTAAGCATCGTAAAATAGGGTTTTATTTGACCACTCAAAGTTAAATGCCATGGCAATGGCCTCACGAACCCGAGGATCTGAAAATTTCTCTCGTCGTAGATTAAACCAATAACCCTGAGCTCCGGAAGGCAGGCCATCTGGAATTAGTTCTCTTGTAATCTTGCCATTTTCGATTTCAGGGAAATTGTACCCGGTTGTCCAGAGTTTGGAGTAATACTCTTCCCTGAAATCATAGTCGCCTCCCTTAAAGCCCTCAAATGCCGTAGTGTAGTCTGTATAATAGACTACTTTTATTGTATCGAAGTTGTACTTTCCCTTATTGATCGGCAAATCAGCTGCCCAATAATCTTCATTTCGTCGAAAAAGGGCAAATTGCCCTGGTTCAATTCTCTCGACAACGTATGGACCTGAGGCCAGTATAGGATCTATTGAAGATTCGCTAAAGTCCCTATCATCAAAATGTGCTTTTGAAAAAACAGGTATTGATCCAGCTACCACAGGCAGGTTTCTGGTTTGGCTACCTTCCTTGAAAGTGAACTTGACCCTTGAATTGGTGAGGGCTTGGGCTTTTTCTATGTTTTCATAATTTAGCCGGTAGTGTGGTGAACCCTGAGTTTTAAGCATTTCGAAGGAAAAAACTATATCATCAGCAGTGACTGGGCTTCCATCTGAAAACCGAGCTTCTTCCCGAAGATCAAAAATTACCCAGCTTCTGCTTGGGACAGGATAAGTTATTGATTCCGCTATCAAACCATATCTTGAATCTGGTTCGTCATCAGTTTTAGCCATCAACGTATCAAAGGTTATGCGCATGTAATAATCATGTATCGGGTTACCCTTGACGATAAAGGGGTTTAAACTGTCAAATGTCCCAAATCCCCATACTGACAAGTTTCCCCCTTTAGGAGCTTCGGGATACACGTGGTACAAATGTTGGAAATTTTCAGGATATTTGAGATTGTCGAATACAGAAATTCCATGAGAGGTTATAATTGTATCCTTATTTTCATCGGCATTTAACGGTTGAGAAATACCCAAAGACAGAAGGAAGATTGCTATAAAACGGTATATAAATGGTAAAAAATCTCTTTTGAAAGAGCTTTGGAGTTTGTAAAGTTTCATATCTTCCTCCTTTAAATTCCAAAACCATTGATTGTTCTGAAAGGGATCCTCTCAGGTTTCTCTTAAAATGATGGACTTCGTCTCCAATGATATCTTTTCCTTCTCAGGAACCTTCATTCTTTAGTTTTTGCTCCAGATCGTAGATTCTGTCCTGATAGAATCTATGGGTATTGAGAAATTCATTGTTCTCCCTTTTCAACCCTTCTATTTCTGCCAGCCATTTTTGTTCTTGCAAATTATGATTTTCCAACAAATCATCGTTTCGATGTTGGGCTTGAGATAGTTTTTGATACAACTCCCTGACGAGATTTTGTTGTTCCGTCTTTTTGCCAAAAAAATAGGAATAAATTAGAGATCCAAACCAACCCAAAAAGAACATAAGTCCGGCCAATAGAGATAAAATTATTATCAATTCAAATCGTTCCATTATTAATTTCTGTTCGTTTTCCCCTTCCTTGTAGGGAAACAATATATAGTATTGTCCTTCTAATTTACCTGCTCCTTTGCAAGGAGTTGGATAACAATTCTCCGGTTTTTTTCTCTCCCAACTGATGTTCGGTTGCTGGCAATCGGTAAACTTTCACCATAACCTTTTGCTATAAAATTCTCACTTGGCACTCCCTCCAGTTCAAGAGCATGGAGCACAGCCTCAGCCCGTTTGGTACTCAGTTCAAGATTCATTTTCTCTTGACCCTGACTATCTGTATGCCCGCCGATTTCCCAGGATAAATGGCTACACTCAAGCAAAACACCAGCGAGTTCAGAAATAATACCACTCGTTTGCTTGTTAATTTCTATGGAACCTGAATCAAAGGTGATTTTCTTGCCTGACAAAACATCTTCAATACCATTATTGCATTGCTCGGCTGTAAGAAGTGTTGCGAGAATGATATCCTCGTCGATCTCAACAGTTGAGACATAATCCCCCTGATTAAATTCAGCAGTTAAATACCGATTTAATGTTTCTTGTTTTTCGGTGGACGAAACGTTCCCTGAAAGATAAATTCCCTTCTCCGGTATAACCAATTCTCCTGTATCCAGGAGTGCTAATGACTTTACCCCCTTTGTAAATAAATCCAGTTCCAAAAAGTCGGCTTCCTCATCAATCAGAGTAAAGTCGTTGATTTCATCTAGAACGAAATAGGCAGATATAATTTCCAGCATGAGAGATTTGATGGAATCGTTTTGAATTGTGCCAAAGACAAAAATCCTGTTGTCTAAATCTTTTGAAATTCTGAGGTAATTCGGGTTCAGAAGGGCAGAGTTTGCTGTATTACTCAGGATTTGAACACTAAATTCATTACCTGGTGAGTTGTCAAAGAGTTCTTGCAAGGCAAGGACTTCTTTCTCTGAGAATTCATTCTCGGTTAAAATGATGACCGAAAAATCTGATATCCTTAAATGGGTATTTTCGGCATTTGCCAGTTGTGCCAGTAATTGATCGATTAAATCAACCCAACCTGAAGAAGGGGATCCAAGTGCAATTTGGCAAGAAAATTCCTTATTTGGAATGATACTATTAACCCTTGTAATTATTCTGTCCTTACCTTCCACATCCTCAACATGGCAGATTTCCATGCGAGAGTTCTTTCCATCAAGAAAGATACCAAACCTATAAGGATTGACTAGCGGAATGGGATAAGAAAGATTTAGCTCCAACTCGACGGCATTAGGTTTATCATTTCTCAACCGGTTCGAAAGTGATTCGATCTGGTCTTGTGAATCCGTATGGGAAGTTACACTGACGGTTTGACCGGATATAGTTACTACCCCTTCCTGAATTTCATTTAACACTCCAGTCCCAAATTTGACTGCCAAACCTGCATCGGTTATAGCATTATCCGGCTTTAGGGTGCTGAAATCGTTAATGGCTTTCAAGGGGTGGTTTACCTGCAACTGTTCAAGTGTAGCAAGTCTTTGATCAAGGTTAGCAAACGAACCGAATATAAAAACAGCGTCATTTTTGGAATACAGTTGAAGGTCCAAAGATTGCTTGGGAGCATAGGATTTTTGGGATTCACGAATATTGTTGATAATCCCATTCGGATCAAAATTAAGATTAACCATCGAGATAACTCCGAGATATTCGATTTGGTCCGGAGCATTGCCTGATAGTTCTACCTTTGTTCCATTCGGTTTGACACTCAACCAGTCAAAAGAAAAATCGCTAGTGATATTCTGAAATTTGGACAGCGTTTTATTTTCAATATACGATACCGAAAGGTAGGTCAGCCCGGAAATTATCACCATGACAAATACAAGGAGGAATGAAAGATATCTGCTTGGATTTTGTAATACCCAACTATTGGAAATTTTTTTCAGATCCAAACCTGACGGGAAGAGAGTATTTCTTTTCATACAAAAGTGGTTACTAACAAGCCAACAACAATAATCAATCCTGCATCCCTATTTGAACGGAATAGAATTAAACAAACATCCGGTGAATCTAACACCAATCTCTTGATCTGCCACCTTAAATGAAGCCCAAAGAAGAGTAATGTAATTATCCCAAGAATTATCCTGATAGACCAACCTTCAGAAACCAGCACAATTCCAAATGCACCAGCCAGGCACATAAGTGCCCCGATCAGGAAATATACTAACCAATCCTTGGTTTTTTTACCAAATAACAATCCTGTTGATTTTATCCCTGTCAGTTTGTCGTCCGATGTATCTTGATGGGAATAAATAGTATCATAAAACAAGGTCCAGAAAATTCCAGAGACATATAAAATAAGGGGAGGTAGTTCCAAGAACCCAGTATGTGCTGACCAACCCAACAAAGCCCCCCAGTTAAAGGCCAAGCCCAAGAAAAACTGGGGCCACCATGTAAACCTCTTGGCAAATGGATAGATCGTTGCAGGTAAAATGGATAGCAAGCCTAGGAATATTGAAAAGGGGTTGAAAGTTAAAAGTATAAACGCTGCCAAACCGGATTGTACAAATAGCCAATAAAAGGCATGTGTACGAGATAATCTACCTGAGGGCAGGGGTCTTGATTTGGTTCTTTCCACCTTTGCATCCATTTTGTGATCCATGAGATCATTCCAGGTACATCCTGCACCGCGCATAAGAAAAGCCCCAATGCCAAAAGCCCCAAATAACCAAAGGTCATAAAATGAAAATTGCCTGGTGTAGGTAGTTGCCAGCAATAACCCCCACCAGCACGGAATTAACAGCAACCATGTACCAATAGGGCGGTCCCACCTGGCAATCTGTAAATAAGGAAGAGCCCAACTTGGTGAAAATTTATAGACCCAGTTATTGGCTGGAGCATCCGACACTCGATCATTTTCGTACATGTCTAGTGGCAATTTTTTTTCTCAATCCTAAATTTAAATGTTATGTCGTACCGAAAAAACAGGGCCAGATTATTTATCGATTCTTCCCTTTCCCCTGGGATAAATATTGAAATAACCGGACAACAGTTTCATTATCTCAGAAACGTTTTACGTATTAGACCAAGTCAGTCAGTTTCCCTTTTTAATGGTGTTCAGGGTGAATGGAAGGGAAAAGTTAAGGATATAAAAACTAAAAAGATTGTCATCCATTGCGTGGAACAGACGGTGAGGCAAAATGAGCCTCCTGATTTTTGGTACCTTTTTGCACCACTTAAGAAATCCCGTCTGGATTTTGCTGTTGAAAAGGTGACCGAGATCGGTGTTTCCAGAATAGTGCCCGTAGTAACTGAATTTACCCAAAATAAAAGAATTTCAACCAAAAGACTCCAAACCATTTCGATGGAAGCTACTGAACAATGTGGAGGTCTCACTATTCCGACGGTTGAACCACTTAAACCATTGTCAGAGGTCCTGAACGACTGGCCTGATGACAGGGTATTAATCTATTGTGATGAAACAGCCAACTTCAGAAGAGAATTACCTTCGGTTGAGTTGAAATCAAGGAAATTGGCCATTCTGATTGGTCCTGAGGGAGGTTTTTCACTTGGCGAAAGGGAATTAATTGGTTCCCTTAGCACATCATGCCAATTTTCCTTGGGAAAAAGAACATTGAGAGCCGAAACAGCTGCAGTGGCAGCTTTTTCATTGATTCATTGGAATTTTGGGAATTGAGTACCGATACCAAATCAGATGATCAAAAATACCGTAATGAAATTCACACAAAATTTTGATTTCTCAAAAAATCCTTTAGGTAACTCTAACAAAGGACAGGTGTTTTTGTATTTACATCCCATGTTATTCATTTCGGAAGCTTAAATTAAATGTCCATTCCCCAACAAGGCAACAAGGTAATTGAAAGTTATCATGATCTTGTTGAGTATCTAGAGTTAGGATGCAAACCCAAAAACCAATGGCGGATTGGTACTGAACATGAAAAATTCGGATTTATTCTGGAAAACAGAAACCCACTACCGTATCGGGGTGATTGTTCAATCATTTCGGTGTTGGAAGGATTAAGGGATGAGTTTGCCTGGCAACCAGTTTATGAAGGGGAAAACCTTATCGGGTTGAACAAGGAGGGTGCAAATATTTCATTAGAACCGGGTGGTCAAATTGAGCTTTCCGGTGCTCCCTTGGAGACACTCCATGAGACCTGCGATGAAGTAAACAACCATTTGCATGAGGTTCGTACGGTCGGTAATCGAATCGGTGCAGGTTTTTTGGGCATCGGTGCAGCACCTGAATGGTCACATGAACAAATGCCCGTCTTGCCTAAGGGCAGATACCAACTCATGACAGACTACATGAAAAAAGTTGGTAAATTGGGCGTTCAAATGATGTACAGGACATGTACCGTCCAGGTTAATCTTGATTTCAGCTCTGAACGAGATATGGTAAAGAAACTCAGAGTTGCTTTGTCACTCCAACCAATTGCAACCGCCTTTTTTGCGAATTCACCCTTTTTTGAAGGTAAATTCACCAACCATTTGAGTTGGCGAAGTCGCATATGGAGAGATTTGGACCCAGATAGAACGGGCATGCTACCCTTTGTCTTTGATGAAGGTTTTGGTTTTGAGGCATGGGCGGAATATGCCTTGGATGTACCCATGTATTTTGTTTTCCGGGATAACCAATATCTTGACGCAAGAGGCTTGTCGTTTCGAGATTTTCTGAAGGGAAAATTGCCCATACTTCCAGGTGAACTGCCTCTGGATTCTGATTGGGCTGATCATCTGACCACAATTTTCCCTGAAGCCAGAATCAAAAGATTTATAGAAATGAGAGGTGCCGATGGTGGCACTTGGGGAAGGTTATGTGCCCTTCCAGCTTTTTGGGTCGGGTTACTTTATGATCAGAACGCTTTAGATGAGGTATGGGATATAGTAAAATCACTTGATAACGAAACCCGCGAAGAATTGAGGATTGCAAGTTCCAGATTTGGTTTTGAGGGAAAGGTTGGCAATATCAAGATTTTGGATGTGGCACGTAAATCTCTCGGTATTGCCGATAAGGGTTTGAAGGCGAGAGGTAAATTTTCCTCCAATCAGCAGCTTGTGGATGAAAGGCATTTCCTTAACGCTCTTTGGGATAGTTTGGAAACCAAAAAGACTCCAGCAGATGAATTGCTCAAGAAATACAACGGAATATGGGAAGGTAAATTAAATCCTATTTACGAGGAATGCAGTTATTGAGGTAAGCCATTTTCAGAACTTGATTTTGGATTCCTTGCCCTTAAGTAGCCGTTTCAGGTTTGAACGATGCCTAAACCAAACCAAAACAATGATAATACCTGATAGATACAGGTAGTCAGAAAATCCAAACATAAATAGACCAATGGGGAAAGCCCACACGGAAACCAGAGCAGATACGGATGCAATCCTGGTTATTAGGGCACAGATTACCCACACCAAGGCACAAATTAGTCCACAGGGAAATGAGATACCAAAAACAATTCCATAGAAAGTTGCAACTCCCTTACCTCCTTGGAAACGGTGCCAGACAGGATAAAGATGACCCATAAATGAGGCAAGTGCCACAATTTGTATTTGAACCAGGTCGGTAAGGATATAAACTGCGGTTATTACTGGTATCAACCCCTTGGTAAAATCCAGTAGGAGAGTAAGTCCTGCAGCCAAGTAATTGCCGGTTCTCAGTACATTGGTCGTCCCTATGTTACCCGATCCGATTTCCCGTAAGTTGCCAAGTTGGAATAATCTGGCGAGTAGAAGGCCAAAGGATACTGATCCGAGTAAATACGAGAGTAAGGTAAGAAGCAGAAATATTTCTGTGGATAGATTTTTTAGTTCAGGCATCTTTTTCCATACTGTAAACGATTTTTCCACCTACGATGGTCTTTAAAACTCTTCCCTGGAGTGATTGTCCATCAAAAGGTGTATTTTTTGACTTTGAAGCCAAGGTTGTTCGGTCCAGAATAAAGGGATAGTCCGGGTCAAACAAAACAAAATCAGCCTGATAACCCTTGGCCATCCTCCCTGAGTTCAAGTTAAATCTTTTTGAAGGGTTGGTGGATAGAACTTTAAAAATTAGTGGAAGGTCAAGATCTCCAGAATGATACAAACGCAGGAAAGCAGGGAGAAGTGTTTGAAGTCCCACAGCGCCACTAGCCGCCTTGTCAAAGGGTTTCCGTTTTGATTCTTCATCCTGGGGGGTATGCATTGAACAGACAATCGAAATAACTCCCCTTTTCAAGCCCTCAATTGCGAATTGTCGATCCTCTTCAGTACGTAATGGAGGCTTTATCTTAAAGAAGGTTCGATAATCCCCTACATCCAAATCATTAAGTGTAAGATGATGAATGGAAATCCCGGCTGAAACATTATGTCCCTTTTGCAGAGATTGTTCCATAACCTGTATCCCGGTACGGGTTGTTACCTGATCGGCATGATAGTTTGCCTTGGTCATTTCAACAAGGGATAAATCTCTTTCAAGTCCTATCCTTTCAGCAATTGTAGATACACCTGAAAGACCCTTGATAGTGGCAAATTTGCCAGAGGTTGCTGAGGTTCCCCTGGATAACCATGGGTCCTGTGGATGACCTATGACAAGGGCGGTATTTTGTGTGCAATATTCCAGACAGTTGGCCATGACTCTTGAACTTGTTATAAAGGAATCACAGTCAGTAAAGCCAACTGCACCGGCATCCAGGAGCAGGGATACCTCAGTCATTTGTTCTCCCAACCTTTGTTTGGTCAAAGTGGCCATGGGATAAATAGGTATATCGGTTGCTGATTTCGCCCTTCTAGTGAAAAACTCAAGGGTTTCCGGGTTATCAATCGGAGGTGAGGTATCCGGTCTGGTTATCATGGAGGTAATTCCACCCTTGGCAGCTGCAAATCCTGCAGTTCGGAAGCTTTCTTTATGTCGCTCGCCAGGTTCACCTATCTTCACACCAAAATCAACTATTCCCGGTGCCAGGTAGTACCCCTTGCAATCAATCACCGAACAAAATTCAGGTTGTGGAATCTTGTTTTCGCTAACAGCAATAATGTGGGCGTCGGAAACGGCTACTTCACCTGAAAAAGTCTTCCCATTTTCTGGGTCAACAATTTTGGCATTTCGAAATATCTGCACTCCTCAACCTCAATTATTTATTAGGTATTTTGACAAAGAAGACACATTACCGCCATCCTGGTGGCAACACCAAACTCAACCTGATTTTGAATTACTGAGTGGTTAATATCATCGGCTAGGTTGCCATCAATTTCAGTTCCCCGATTCATTGGTCCTGGGTGCATAACAATGGCATCCTTTTTGGCTGATTCCAATTTCTCGAAAGTCAATCCGTAAGTTTTATAATATTCCCTGACCGATGGGATAAGTGCGCCAGCCATTCTTTCTTTTTGCAAGCGAAGCATCATGACGACATCCACATTTCTCAAGCCCTGTTCCAAATCATGGTAAATTTCTACCCCCAATTCCTCAAATTGGGCTGGCATCAACGTTCTGGGGCCAATCAACCTAATGAAATTCCCCTTTTTTCCCAACAATTGAATATTTGACCTGGCAACTCGAGAATGTTTGATATCCCCACAAATAGCAATCTTTAGCCCGGAAAGAGTCTTTTTTGTTCGTTGGATGGTCAAAGCATCCAGAAGGGCTTGGGTGGGATGTTCATGGGTGCCATCTCCGGCGTTAATTACTGAACAGTGCACTTTATCTGCCAACAGATTGGCAGCCCCAGAACTAGGGTGGCGGATGACCAGGATATCGGGTTGCATGGCATTGAGTGTCAAGGCTGTGTCAATCAACGTTTCACCTTTACCAACTGAGCTTTTATCAACTCCCAGGTTCATAACATCTGCACCAAGCCTCTTTCCCGCAAGTTCAAAACTTGCCTGAGTCCGAGTGGAGTTTTCGAAAAAAATGTTGATTTGGGTCTTGCCTTCCAGTTCCCTTGACTGTTTGACCGATTGGCGATTAAGATTCACAAAATCATTGGCTCGTTCAAGAATGGTGTCAATTTCCTGAATGGAAAGGTTTTCTATTCCTAAGAGGTGTTTGATAATATCATTCCTTCAAGGTTACTATCCAACTGGAAGAAAATTGCTAAAATCTGATTTAAGATTTTCGGAAGAAAATTGGTAGTTAAAATTGTTTTTCAGAAAAAATTCTGAATGCAAGATATAAACAGAATCTGGGTTAACCAAGAAAATAATGTGTATTCAGGACAAAGTAGAAATCCTTAACTGGCAAATTGAAATGGGGATAGATGAGACGATGGGCGAACAGCCTGTGAATCATTTTCAGCAAGACAATACAGTTGAAGAAAGAGATACCTTGAAGGAACCTTCCGAGGAAAAGGTAAAATCGCCCAGCAGCCTTCTTCCAGCTGTAGATACACCACAAGAGACCTCAAATCTGAATGAAGCGGTAGATGATGCCACCAGACTAGTTTCCAAAGTAACATCTCTTGAAGATTTAAGAGAGGCCTTGTTGGAATTTCACCATTGCCCCTATCGAAAAACTTCCAGGAATCTGGTTTTTTCTGATGGTAATCCTGATGCGTGGTTAATGATTGTTGGTGAAGCACCAGGTAATGAGGAGGATATCAAGGGCAAACCATTTGTCGGGAAATCGGGTCGATTACTGGATAAAATTTTTTCCGAAGTAAGTATCTCCAGATTAAATTCCAAACCTCAAGATTCGTTTTATATCACTAATTCGATAAACTGGAGACCACCAGGTAACCGGAATCCAACCAGCCCCGAAATAGAAATGTTTCGGCCATTTATATGGAAACACATAGAGTTGATTAACCCCAAGATTCTGGTACTCACAGGTAATATTGCCTGTAGCGCTATATTGAGAAAACAAGGTATAACCAAATTGCGGGGAACATGGTCACGGATCGATGAAATGGATGTAATGCCGACTGTCCATCCGGCCTTTCTTTTAAGAAATCCAACATTCAAGAAAAATATTTGGCAGGATGTCCTCACGGTAAAGAAAAAATTGGGGGAACTGGATCGGAATGAATAACCCAAATACACAGTCCTTTGTACCGGTCAATATTGCTGTTTTGACAATCTCCGATACACGGTCCCTGAGCGATGACAAGTCTGGCCATGTTTTGGAAGAAAGGGCCAGCGAGGAAGGTCACAATGTTGTGTTGCGAGAAGTAATCCCTGACGACCTGTCTGTCATCCGGCATAGGCTTTTGGAATTAGCGGATAATCCTGAAGTTGATGTTGTGTTATCAACCGGGGGAACAGGTTTGACGGGTAGAGATGTTACAGTTGAAGCACATAAGAGCATTTATGAAAAGGAGATAACTGGTTTCTCAACTTTGTTTACCATGGTTTCCTACGATAAAATTGGAGCGTCTGCGATTCAGTCCAGAGCCTGTGCTGGCGTATATTCCGGAACCTACTTTTTTGCAATACCGGGTTCACCCAACGCCTGCAAAGATGCATGGGATGGTATATTGAGGTCACAACTGGACCTAAGGAATCGTCCTTGTAATCTGGTTGAGATCATGCCACGATTGGAAGAACACAAGAAATAGCACCTGCTGGCCGGTCTCGTTCTGACAATCAACACCCCTGAATTTCGTAAGTGTGTTCTTCCGATATAATGGTCAGCATTATTTTGGAGGGATCAAGTTTTATATCGGAACCATCAAGGCTTTCATAATGGGAATAAATTATCCGGCTCTCATTATTTCCCCAACCTGTCTCAGGTTTGTAGAAAAAAACCGGATCAACAGAACTTTCATAAATGGCAAGAAAGGGCTGGTTTAAATCAAGAAATGAAGAATCTATCCGAGTTGAGATTGTGGGAGGCACACTTTCGTTATCAATATTGCAATTTAGAACATCAGGATGAAATGATGAAACAAAAGTCTGGGGCTTACTCGTCAATGAGGTATGCAATTCAGGATAGTTTTTTTCTTTGGTTGGGAATAAATTTAAGGCAATAACTTCAAAAACCGGTATACAAACCTCCCTGCAGACCCCAAGGTTAAGGGTACCAACTCCACTGATCGGAATTCCGGGTGTCAGAGGATGAATCTCAAGTGGAAAAACGACTCGGTCAGCGTAACCTATGGTTGGTTCTCCGGCCATGGTGACTATCGTCGGGTTCGGCCAATGGATTATGGATTTATGAAAGTTGAGTCTTTCCTCCCACGTTATTGACATGGGAAAACCGGTATTACCGGTCTTTCGCCAATAAGTCTTCCATCCCTCTTGTAATTGAATATCAATTCCAAAATAGTGAACCTCAATTCCGTTTTTTTGCTCTCTCCACCCGTGTAGGGTATTTATAGTAAAGATATCATCTGGTATCCCTGCAGAAACCAAAAACTTATCAACTAGAGATTCTTCAGTTGCTTGGGAAAATGAGGGGTTAAAAAAACCAACCAATAGCAGTATGTACACAAACCTGATAAAGGTAATCTGAATAATAAGTCTAAGTTTTATTTTTTTCATAGTTTTTATCGTTTCATAATATATTCTATCTGACAATGATTAGGTTTGAAGTTCCATTCAAGTTTGAAAGTAAAAAGAGGGAGAAGAGCCAAGTTTCTGGTTCTAGCAACCGCCCCACATATTACTTAACTGGTAAATTGTTGATTGCCATGCCGTCATTCAGAGATAGTAATTTTCGAAAAAGTGTCATCCTGATATTGGATCATGATGAAACTAAAGCTATCGGTGTTGTAATCAATAAACCTGCAGGCTTCATCCAATTTGGTAAGCAGATTGATAAGGATAAAACTGAGGTGTGGGACAATTTACAGATTCCTGTTTATCTTGGTGGGCCGGTTGATAGTGAGTTGGCAATGATCGTACATTCATGTGATATAACCGATTATGATTCCTCACAAGTAATTGACGAACACTTTTGTGTTACCAGTAGCCTTCATATCCTAGAAGATATTTCAAAAGGCAAAGGTCCTGCCAATCGACTATTTTCACTAGGCTACGCGGGTTGGGGCCCAGGTCAACTTGAACGCGAATTACGGGCCAATTTTTGGCTCGTCGGTGAAGGGTCCAAGGATTTGGTTTTTGAAACTACAGCACAGGACATATGGACCTCAGCAATTAAATCCCTGGGTATAGACCCAAGTCTACTTTCAATGAAGGGCGGTACCGCTTAACCAGAATTGATTTGCAGATTTAATATTCCCTAGAAGCCCTTTCCAACCTGTCATTGATGGACTTGCCCAGTCCTAAGTCAGGTACTGGTGCTACAGCAATACCCTTTAAGTCAGTGGATTCCACCATTTGGTCAGCTTCCCTTAACAGTTTATATAAATTTTTTGCTGCTTCCTGAAATTCGCCTTTTTCTGAAAGGTTAAGATTAGCTTCAATAGTTTCACCAAACCCGATCAAAACTTCATCGTCTCGTTTTTCGTGGCAATTGATGCGAATTGGGTTGTCGGGAGAATAATGACGAAATTTCGAACCGGGGGATGGAACCTTGTTGCCTTCAAGGGAAGTTTCAACTTTCAATTCAGATAATTTTGTTGAAATCATCTCCTCTGAGATGATACCCAATCTCAAAATCTGAAGGCTGGGGTGTTCATACATCAAAATTGTTGACTCCAGCCCCATTGGGCAATCATCTCCATTGATTACGGCATCTATTTTACCGTTGAAGTCAGATAAAACATGGGCTGGTGAGGTCGAACTCATTTTTCCAGAAGTATTAGCTGATGGTCCCACAATCGGTTTGCCAAGCAATTCAATAAGTTGCTGGATAATCGGGTTGGCAGGTACCCGAATGGCAATATATCCAGAATTTGCAGTTACATTTTCAGGTATATTCGAAGTTTCGTTTTTGGGCAGGATTAGAGTTAGGGGACCTGGCCAAAATACTCTTGCAAGATGACTGGAAACTTCATCAAATATGGCCAATCTAGAGGCCATTCCAAGGTCCTTTACGTGGACAATCAAGGGATTTGCCGACGGCCTCCCTTTAACCGTAAATACCCTGCTGACGGCCTTTTCATTATATGCATCTGCCCCTAGACCATAAACAGTTTCTGTTGGGAAAGCTACCAATCCTCCTTTTGCCAAAATCTCGGAAGCATGAGTAAGGGATTTCTTCGTTGTAGAGAGTAGAAGAGTGTTCATATAGAATTAAGTATGTATAGAATGATTATCGTAAATCTACGGCAATTTTGAATTCAATAGATTAGTTCAGGTTCATAATACCTCAATGAAAACCCATTGACTAAAGGTCATTTCACATGAGTTTCAAAGCTCCCATAGAAGAATACAGATTTCTATTCAACCATATTTTTGACATGGAATCCCTGTTGGACAACAGTCGTTTTGGTGATGCTGAAGTTGAGGATATAGATTTTTTTCTTGATGCAATGGCAAAAATAACCGAGGAAACCATTGCACCTCTTCAAAAGTCAGGAGATCAGTATCCGGCCAAATTGGAAAACGGTGTGGTCATAACTTCACCTGGTTTCCGTGAAGGCTATCAAGCACTGACTGATTCAGGTTTGGTAGGTATATCTGCCGACCAGCAATATGGTGGATTGGGATTGCCCAAACTTGTTCAAAATGCCCTGAATGAATTTGTTAATGGAGCCTGCATATCTTTGGGCTTGAACCCTCTCCTCACACAGGGGCAAATTGAAGCTCTTGAACTTTTTGCTTCTGCTGAAATTAAAGCCCTTGTCATACCCAAACTCCTATCAGGAGAATGGTATGGGACCATGAACATCACTGAACCACAGGCAGGAACTGATGTAGGTGGGATTAGAACCAAAGCGGAACTCCTGAATACAGGTGAGTACGAAATAACAGGGCAGAAAATTTTCATCAGCTGGGCAGATGCAGATTTTTCCGAAAATGTTTGTCACCTGGTTCTAGCGAGATTACCCGATTCACCCAAGGGTTCGAGGGGGCTTTCTCTTTTCCTTGTGCCAAAATATCTTCCAAGCGGGGAGGACAAATACCAAAAAAGGAACAAACTCCAAATACTATCTCTTGAAGATAAATTGGGATTGCATGGCTCCCCAACTGCTGTGGTTAGTTTTGAACGAGCCTTGGGAAAAATGATTGGTCGACCCAATGAAGGTTTGAAAGCCATGTTTGCCATGATGAACAGTGCCAGGTTGGGGGTAGGGTGCCAAGGTGTTGGCGTTGCTGAAGCTGCGTTGCAAACCGCTGAAAATTATGCCAGGGAAAGAATTCAGGGAGTTGAAAAGAGAAATGGTCAACCTCAATCAATAAGCCAGTATCCGGATATAAAGCGAATACTGGCAGTGATGAAGGCTCAAGTTTATATTGCAAGGGCAATTTGTTCCTATTGTGCCTATTCACTGGATATGGCAAAAATATCAGGCGATCAAAAGTGGAAAGATAGAGCTGGGTTATTAACTCCGATAGCAAAATTTTTTGGCTCTGAAACTGGGGTGGAAGTATCTTTAGCTGGTATAAGAGTTCACGGTGGAATTGGCTATATTGAAGAAAGTGGTGTCTCTCAGTATTTAAGGGATTCGATTGTAACGACCATCTATGAAGGTACCAATGGAATACAGGCAAATGACCTCATTTTAAGGAAGATTGGGAAGAATGGCGAAACTGTTCATTCATTGGTAGATGAAATCATTGAAATAGTTTCTTCAAAGGGCGGTCAGGCTTCAAAGGGTGTTTTTCAAGTAATTGAGACAGGTAATAAAATTAAGGAAGTTACAAATTGGCTTGTTAACCAACCAGAGCAGTCAAGCAGGCTTGCAGGTGCACAGGCCTATTTGAGATCACTGGGGTTATTATTGGGAGGATACTTTCTTATATTGGGTAGTTTCAAGTCTGTTCCTAATGTGAATATCCAGGCATTGGCTTTGGTTTTTTTCAAGAGGATTTTTCCACAATCCATGAGTCTTTGCGATGAAGTAGTGGGTGGAGATATCGACCTAAATGCAGTGAATTTCAATTAGAATACTACCCTTTTAAGGATTTTATGACCCTAGAGTTCCCTTATTCCCAAAAGCCCCATGATGATAATCCCGTCCAGATTGATGAAGGGATACTTTGGTTCAGGTTACCCCTTCCCATGGCTTTAGATCATGTGAATGTATTTGCTTTCGAAGAAGAAAATGGCTGGACGATAATAGATACAGGTTTTTATACCAAGCGATGTGTCGAAATCTGGAAGAACATTATTAGTAATCACCTCAATCCCAAGCCAGTAACCAGAGTAATTGTAACCCATTATCACCCCGATCATATCGGGATGGCAGGTTGGTTCAGATCAAAATTCAACTCGGAAATACAGATAACCCAGATTTCCTGGCTACTAGCTCGCATGTTGGTTCTGGATGTACAGGACCAACATACTCAGGAATCTATTTCCTACTTTCAGAAAGCAGGATTGACGAAGGAGAAATTGGAAGAAAGGAAGAAAACAAGGCCATTTAATTTTGCTGATGTTGTCCACAAAATTCCACTTGGCTACACAAGAATTTCTGAGGGTGATTTAGTATCCATAGGGAAAAGAAACTGGAGGGTAAAAATCGGAAATGGGCACGCCCCCGCACATGCAACCTTTTGGTCTGAGGATGGAAGTATGTGTCTAGGAGGTGATCAGTTTCTACCTGATATAACCCCAAATATAGGAGTTTACGCATCTGAACCAGATGCCAATCCTTTGAAAGAGTGGTTGGAATCCTGCCATATGTTTTACGAGTTCGCCAATAACGAAACCTTGGTATTTCCTGGCCACAAGGCTCCATTCAGGGGAGTTAAAGAACGGATCTGTCAGCTCATAGAGCACCATAGATCTTGCTTGGAAAATCTAACTTCTTTTGTAGAGCAGCCGCGTACAGTAATGGATTGTTTTAATATTTTGTTCGGTAGGAGGATTCCAGAAAGAGAATTCGGTTTGGCAACTGCTGAAGCGTATGCTCACCTAAATTACCTGTGGAAGGAAGACACCATAAACAGGAAAGAAGCTAGAGGTGGCTTTTACAACTGGCAAATAAGTTAGTAGAAAAATCGAAGTGTTAGAAATCATTTGGGCTAAAGTAACCCTGAATTTAGAGCGTCAATCTAGTATATTTCAACAAATGATAAAGGTTGAAACTCACAAAACTCTTCGTAAAAATAAAGAGGCTGCTGGTAACATAACTTCTCAAAGAATGTTTAGATTATCAATGATAAATTAGCAATATTGGGCACCTCTATTTTAACGATTTTCAGAGATTTCCCCTGATCTTTAAGCAACAATTTCTAAACTTTCTATCTCCAAAATGAGGTGTTTTTCATGAATCTTTACTCAACCCGGTCTCCTTTGGGTCAAAGTCACCTCTCAATCGACCCTTTACACTCACCTCCCCCTTCTTTGGGAAACTCTTGACATAAGTCAACCTACACAGCACCAACGTCCCTCGCCAGATAACTGAAACGCCTCAGATTGTAACACAGAGTGACCAACCCAATCCAAACCCGCGCACGGCCATAACCAATACAGCGCACATAACCACCCTTCAGATTGTTCCGAAGAGACCCAAAGACGTGTTCAACACGACAACGTGCACGCGAATAGCTACGGTTCTACGAACGCTGGTGATCACTCAACGGTGTCCCCCCCCCCCTTTCGCCTTGTGATTGAAACGAGGATACACTCCCATCCCAACCACATTCGCAATACTGTCTTGCGAACGCTAGGCGCTGTCGGCCTAAACACAACGGTCACCCTCCGGACGTACCTCCACCAGCAGGGAACGGAAGATGACAAGGTAATCCCAGGGCCGTCGTCCCGGACCACTGGTAAGAGGAGGACCGAAGATCTCCTCAAGGTGGGTGTAAAGAGGTCCCAGTCAACCAGTTCCTTCATGACTTGCAGATTGTTGAACTCCTTCAGGGCTTCACGCTGTTGCCGTGCTTCAAAAAAATGACGCATTTCCATTTGGATACTCCCGGTTTGCATCAAAAGGGGAATGATTTATTGGTTGATGCAAGTGAATCACAAAAAAGGATGTAATGCCAGTTCTTGAGGGCTGATTTGAAAAAAATCTTTGGTTGATTAATTAATTGAGGTGCCCTTAATTCAATTTATCAGTAAATCAGCTTTAAATAAATTTGATAAAAAAACGGGGTTAAGTTACGGTTTATTGTGAGAAATAAAAGGGGAACAGGATTGAATAAAAACCTTTTCAAAAAGTGATGTCGGGGGAGGTACCTTTTCCGGCAGCAAGAAACAGTCCCAGGTCCTGATGGGTTGTCACTTCTTCAGGTCGATGAAGAGCGGAATTTAGCCTAGGGCCAGTTTTGCTTCGTGTTTCGCTGAGGATCATCGGGATCAGCCTTGAACCTTTCCATCAATTTTTTCTTTTACCAAAGGCCGTCCATACTGCAAAAGCCCTTTTGTCCTTGATGGTTGCACCTTCCAGCTTCCTGATCGCAATCTCGGCGCTTTCAATGTCGTAAAAGACACCATAACGGTTTAGAGTACATGAAGGTTTGTAATCAGCCTCGTGACGCTTTTCCTGCAATTCTACAAACTTTCGGGCAAAATCCTGGATTCCGACAGGAAAGGAATTATCGAATTCCGGTTTGTTGCATCGTTCCTTAACACGTCTATGATTAAACGCACGATAGGCATGTTCCCATGCACATTGGCTCCTGCAGGTTTCCTTCATCCTAACGAAAGAGTCAGCGCAATTCCTGCAAAGTGCATGAAACATCGCATAATAAGCCGTACTCAGGGCTCTCTTGAGATTTGTTTGTTCCAGATTGTCCTGTTTTAGATTGATCAATCCCCGGGCGGTGTTTAGGAGATCAGCTGGAAGCAAGGGCGTCTTCTTCCTTTGTCAGGAAGTAGAAAACAGGATATCTTTTCGCAAAGTCCTTCCTGTATTTGTTACACAAAACCCGGGACAATCCTAAGGTTTTGTTGGGGTCCAAACGATTGTCATCGGAATCGTAAACCACCTTGATCCGCATGATTGGATCACCATCATGATCTTCGGCCTTCTCTGATTTCAGGCGTATAATTTTGGCTGGCTTCAACTCATTCTCGACAATGCTTTTAAAACGCTTGTTCCTTTCTGGGTTACCGTTTCTCTTTTTCCGCATTGACAATCTCCTTCTGGAAACTGAATATAATCCTTCCCGTTTTCTTACAAGGAAAAACCTCTGGCTAAAGGGATTCTCTGACATGCACCATTTGATATCAAGGAAACTCAGTCAGTCGCCGGCACTGTGGGGATTCTCCCTGTCCACTTGGGGTTCAAGGGACAAGATTCCTTTTAGGGTTTATATACAAAAGTCACACTGTTGTAAAGCATCAAAATTTTATCATCAATGGTTTGATGTTTATTTCGGCAAGGTGGAATTGTATGCCAAAAATGGACATAAAGTATTTCACAAATGTTGAATTACACGATTTAATTGAACTACATATGCTACCTACAAGCCAATATTGAATTTTACCTGAAAATATTTAAACAAAGAAAATAACTCAGAAAATTAAAGGAATAATCACGTGTCAGAATACAAACATGGTTCGATGGATGTTAAACAAAATGAGAAGGATTTTGCAACCTTTGTTAAATTCTCAAGAAATGTAATCATTATTGCAATCCTGGTCCTGATTTTCCTAGCTATTTTCAACGGTTAAGTGAGCAAAACCAAAAGTAATTGTTTTGGAACTGTTGCCGATTGTTTAGGAAAATGAGCCCCGTAAGATGTTCTCAACAGTAAACTAAATTTCCTGCGGTTAACTCCGCATGAGTCCCTTTATAAAGCGTATGTTTACAAAGAAAGAGTCCTTTGCAGTAAATTACCATATAATTCACCCGTAGAGTTTCCAAAGAAATGACTGGACATCGCCTTGCAAAAGGCTCTGGATATTTCAATCCATCAGTTGGTTAAAGATTACCTTCCATCATGGCTCTTTTACGAGCAAGCTTACGGGATCTTCTGATCGCTTCTGATTTTTCCCTTGCTTTTCTTTGGGAGGGCTTTTCATAATGTTGACGAAGTTTCATTTCTCGAAACACACCTTCTCTTTGAAGTTTCTTTTTGAGAACTCTTATTGCCTGTTCAACATTATTGTCACGTACAATTACTTGCATAAATCCAAGCCACCTTTCAAACGAGAAAAAACCTTTATCTAGCATAAATCCCCCAACTGTACATCAATACAGATAAGAATATTGCTTTACTAGATAAAATAAATCCAAATTTTTCATTTTAAAGAACCTATTGGTAAACATTTTTAGAACGATCAGATATAACGTGGTGGACAACACTCAGTAGGGATAAAATAACTTTGGTTAAAAATAAGGAAATTAACATGGGAAACAATTTTGATGATGCCAAGCTAAATTCACTTAAGGAAGAGGTTTTAAAGCAAGCCTTACATTTAATTCCCTACGATGGATGGTCTAAAGAAAGTTTTGAGACAGCTGTTGGGAACGCCAACGTTGATTTGGATATCGGTTACAAGATCTTCCCAAAGGGAGAAAGTGATCTAGCAAATTTTTTTCATGAATTTGGAGACAAAAGAATGCTGGAAACCCTTGCTACAGCCGATCTTAGTGGATTAAGATATAGTGAAAAAATTGCTGAAGCGGTTTGGATCAGGGTATCTGCTTTTGAAGATTATCAGCTACATCAAATCCTACTAAAAAAAGCCTTGTCGACTTTTTTGTTACCTGTAAATCTTCTTCCTGGAACCAAATTGGTTTGGAGTACAGCTGACAAAATTTGGAATTTTATGGGGGATACTTCCGAAGATTATAACTGGTACACAAAAAGAATGATTCTTTCAGGAATTATTTCATCAACCTTTTTGTTTTTCATTGGTGACAAGAGCAATGACTTTGAAGATACCAGGGATTTTATAAACCGCAGAATAGCCGATGTAATGGAGTTTGAAAAATTAAAATCTCATGCCAAGAGCAATCCTATATTCCAACCTGTCTTTAAAACCCTGGAAAAAATTCCGGTAAGGAATTACAGAAGTGATTTTGATAAAAGCAAATATCCAGGATGGGTACCTGATAAGGGGTGATTCATGAAAAATACTATGAGAGTTGTTGAAATTTCCAGTTTTGGTGGTCCGGAGGTTCTAAAACTGAATCAGAGGGAAATTCCTGAGCCAGAGGGAAATCAAATATTAATTAAGAATGCTAGTGCTGGGATAAACAGACCCGATATATTGCAACGCTCGGGGTCTTATCATCCACCTAAAGATGCAAGCGACTTACCTGGTTTGGAAAGTGCCGGAGTAATTGTTGCTGTGGGAGAAAGGGTCTCACGGTGGAAAATCGGGGACAAGGTTTGTGCTCTCCTTCCAGGGGGTGGATATGCCGAATATTCGATAACTCACGAGGACCATGCACTACAAGTACCAAATGGTATGGATTTCAATCATGCAGCGGCCATATGCGAAACCTTCTTTACAGTCTGGAGTAATGTGTTTATGCGAGGTGGCTTAAAGGCCGGGGAAACCTTTTTGGTTCATGGGGGGAGTTCAGGTATTGGAACAACAGCTATCCAGTTGGCAGAATTATTCGGAGCCAGAGTTTTTACTACTGTGGGTACACCAGAAAAGGCAAAGGTGTGTACCGACCTTGGGGCAGAAATTGCTATCAACTATAAGGATCAGAATTATGTTGAGGAAATCAGGGAGTATACGGGTGGAAAGGGTGTCGATCTGATTTTGGATATGGTAGGGGGAGACTATTTACCAAAAAATGTAAAAATTTTAGCCAACGACGGAAGGCTAGTTCAAATAGCATTTTTGAAGGGACCTAAGGTTGAGTTGAATTTTGCTCAACTTATGGTCCGAAGATTGACGATAACTGGGAGTACTCTTCGACCTCAATCTCTATTGGCCAAGGCTAATATAGCAACGGAATTGAGAGAAAAGGTATTTCCTTATTTCGAAACCGGTCGAATAAAACCGGTAATGGATTCCATTTTCAAACTTGAGGATGTAGTTGAAGCCCACAGAAAAATGGAAACATCAGAGCATATTGGAAAAATTGTCTTGGAAATCTAAATAGTATAGATACCTACTTTCTATAATATTTATTAATAGTACCGGAATTTAAGCAGAGAAATCTTTTGCTTGTAGGTGAATATCCGGACTTTTTGTTTGTATGGAATTGTAATGAAACCAATAATGGCGAAGGCAACTGCCGTATGGTTAGTTGAAAACACATCACTGACTTTTGGACAGATCGCAAAATTTTGCGATATGCATCTATTGGAAATTGAAGGGATTGCCAACGAAGACGTGGCGGTTGGAATTCTAGGAATAGACCCGATAGCAGGGAATCAAATTGATAAGTCAGAAATTGACAAGGGTGAGGCAGATCCAAATTACGAATTGAAATTAAAGATCCCACCCATGGTCAAGGATGAAAAGAAAAGAACTGGAACCAGGTACACCCCGGTTGCCAAAAGGCAAGATCGCCCTAGAGCCATACTTTGGTTGATCAAAAACCACCCTGAAATTGCTGATAGCCAAATCTGTAAGCTAATTGGTACAACGAAAACAACTATTGTGGCAATACGAGATCGAACTCATTGGAACATTAGTAATATTCAGCCAGTTGATCCAGTCGCGTTAGGTTTGTGTAAACAAATTAGCTTGGATTTAGCGATTCAGAAGGCACAACAAAAGAGAGGTTCAAAATCTAGCGAACCACAACCTAATGATGACAAATTCCTTACTCCGATTCAGGAAAGTTTAAAGGACTTGGTTCCATAGTTTGACCTTCGTTTCATCTATCAAGGAGAAACCTTTTTGAAATTTTAGGGTGTTTGAGTATGTTCCTGAAATGGTGAGGGTTTCTGGAGAAATCTTATTGGGCCGAAATTCCAGACAAAGGGTTTGAATTAAATTGTTTTAGAATAGCAAAACCGGGTCTAATCCTCTTCGATGGTACACATCAGGGGATGACCGTGTTCTTGGGCAAGTCGCATAACCTGATTGGCCTTTGTTTCCGCTATCTCGTGTATAAAAACACCTGCAACACCGACTCCCTTGTTATGAACGGTCAACATGAGATCAAATGCTTTCTCCGGTGAAAAAGCAAATACTGCCTGTAATACGGCAACAACAAATTCCATCGGTGTGTAGTCATCATTTAGAAGTAAAACCTTATACATGGGAGGTTTTTCAATTTCCTCCTTGTGTTCAGGTATAATTACTGCAGTTGTTTGATCGGCTGGTGAAGAATGTTCATTGCCCGCTGATCCAAACAGGTAATTTGCTTTCAATATTTGCCCCATATCTTTAAGAATTTAACTAACCTTTGGTTAGCATATTTTAAGAGTGTAGACAAAAATGATTTCGACAATAGCCTTTGATGCAGATGATACTCTTTGGTCCAACAATATACATTTCAACACAACCGAAACCACCTTCAAAAGGTTATTAGAGGAATATTCGACCTCTCCTGATCTCAGTTCTCATTTGCTTAACGTTGAAAAGAAAAATATCAAATTCCACGGTTTTGGAGTGAAGAGTTTTACGCTTTCGATGATTGAAACAGCAATCGAAGTTACCCAAGGCAGGGTTCCAACAAGAATTATTTCACAGATACTGGATTTGGGGAGAGAACTTCAAAGATATCCTTTAGAGTTGTATCCGGGTGTAAAGAGTTTGATTGAACAATTAAGCGGTGACTATACTCTGATTATGATAACCATGGGAGATTTATTTGATCAGGAAAGAAAAATAGCTCAGTCAGGCTTGGGAGATTTATTCGATCACATAGAGATAGTAAGCAGAAAAACCCCTGAAATTTACAAGGAAATTTTCGACAAGTACAAGATTGATTATTCCTCCTGTGTCATGGTAGGGAATTCGGTGCGTTCAGATATTCTTCCATCAATGAAAGTGGGGTCATGGGGTGTTCTGGTTTCTAATGAACCTAATTGGGAGTATGACAACGAAGGAAAAAAGCCGGTGGAATCGGAACATTTTTTTGAGATTTCAGAATTACCCCAGCTACCAAAAGTGCTTAACAGAATAAAGTTTAGGTAATTTTTTCTTGAAATTTATGATATTAAGGGTTATACAGACCTACCTCTAAAAAGGTCACACGAAAAAGTAACAGTGGCTAGAAAAAAATATGAGCAGACACATTACGAAATATATTACGTGCAAGGTAGGTGCGGTTTTTATAACTGTTTTTGCGGCAATATTGATCGCTGAATCAATTCTTGTTCAGGTTAAAGCAGCCCCCTATGCCGCTGTGGTTATGGATGCCAGAAATGGTGAAATCCTCCATTCCAGAAGTGCAAATCAAATCTTGCATCCAGCATCCCTTACCAAGATGATGACTCTATATGTTGTCTTTGAGGCGGTTGAAAATGGTGAAATATCATTGGATAGTCGGGTCAAGATTTCTCGTAGAGCAGCAGCTGAACCTCCATCAAAATTATACTTGCAAGCTGGCTCAAGGGTACGTTTGAGGTACTTGATTAGGGGTGCCGCAGTCAGGTCTGCAAATGATGCTTCTACTGCTTTGGCAGAGGCTATCGAGGGAAGCTTGGAAGCCTTCACCGACCGAATGAATAGAACAGCAAAATTAATGGGAATGAACAATACCCATTTCAAGAATGCCAATGGATTAACCCAGGAGGGGCATTATTCCACAGCCAAGGATATGACAATTCTTGGTCGGCACATAGTTTACGATTACCCAGATTATTATAATTTGTTTTCCAGGAAATACACTGATGTCGGTGGTACCACAGTCTACAATACCAATAGGCGATTTCTAACCAACTACAGTGGTGCAGACGGTATAAAGACTGGTTATACCCAGGCAGCAGGGTTCAATCTGGTAGCTTCAGCACGCAGGGGTAACGTAAGGATTATTACCACAGTATTTGGTGGCAAATCAACAACATCAAGAAACGAACAGGTTGCAAAACTAATGGACTTGGGTTTTACACGTGCAGATTCCAAGGTTAGGATGGTTAAACCGAAAGTACCCCCTTACGGAAAATATACACTTAATGGGAAAGTTTTGGCTGAAGTATCTTCACCAACATTAAGGCCTGATCTTATGGAGGAACAAGTTGCTGAACCCAAAATTGTTGATTTGACTGAAGGAATTTTTGCTAGCCTGAATCAACCGACACAATCAGAAATTTTGGAATTGGGAGGAGCATCTGATCCGTTATCGGTTGATGGGCGAGAGTGGGATAGTTATTTACCTTCTCAACGACCGAGAGAACTTACCTTGCTCAACGGGACAAGTTTCAACGCTAAGAACTCCGGTGTCGTTTTGGGAACCTATTATTCCAAAGGGCTGGCTAACAGTAGGGCCAGAAGGTTGGAGTTTATGGTACCTTCAGAATTGTTTTCAGCCAAGAAAATTCTTCTTGATAACGGTAGAGGAATAGTATTGAAGTATATCGGCATGAACGAGAAGTCGGCAGAGAAAGTGTGCCGAATTCTTGCTACCCGCAATGCAGAATGCTATGTGATTTATATTCGGTAGGGATAGATCACAAAATCCCTCCAGTCAACCTAATTCATATAGGCAGCTTTCATAAGGGATTTGGTATAATCCATTTTCGGGGAATTGAATATATCCTCAGCAGATCCGCTTTCGACAATATCACCGTGATGCATTACCAAGATCTTGTGGGATAATGATTTAACAATTCTCAGGTCATGGCTTATAAAAATATAAGAAAGATTTTTCTCACGTTGCATCTGTAACAACAAGTCAACGATCTGAGCTTGAACTGTCCTATCAAGGGCTGATGTGGGTTCATCAAGTATCAGTAATTCAGGGTTGAGAATCATTGCCCTCGCAATCGCAATCCGTTGTCGCTGTCCACCTGAAAATTCATGCGGGTATCTACCCATCATTTCTGGAGTGAGACCTACTTCAACCAGTATGTTTGAAGTTAAGTCATTTATTTCTTCCTGTGAATGGGATCCAAGAATTTTAAGCCCCTCGGAAACGATCTGTCCAACTGTCATCCTGGGAGAAAGTGACCCATAAGGGTCCTGAAATACAATTTGCATGTTTTTTCGAAACTGCCGGACGTTACGACTTGATAAGTCACCGATCTGATTTCCCTTTATGGATATTGATCCTTCGGAAGAAACAAGTTTCAGAATAGCAAGCGCAATGGTTGTTTTTCCTGATCCCGATTCGCCCACTATTCCTAGGGTTTCTCCGCGCTCAATTTGGAAGTCAGCAGTATTTACTGCCTTTACATGACCTACCGTTCGGCGCAGGACGCCACGCTTTATGGGGAACCAAACCTTTAATTTATTGACCATTAGGACAGGATTTCGATCCTTGGATATGGGATCGGGTGAACCCGATGGTTCCGCAGCCATCAGAGCTTTAGTATACGGATGCTCTGGAGAATCAAAAACCTTTTTTCTTTTGCCACTTTCCACAATGTTACCGTCCTTCATGACGAGGACCCGATCAGCAATATTCCTTACTATATTGAGGTCATGGGTTATGAACAGTAATCCCATCCCTTCTGATTCTTTAAGGTCGGAGAGTAGTTTCAGAATCTGAGCCTGGATAGTTACATCAAGTGCTGTTGTCGGCTCATCAGCAATGAGTAGAGAAGGATTGTTGGCAAGGGCCATGGCAATCATAATCCTTTGTCTCTGGCCGCCTGAAAACAGGTGGGGATGACACTTCAACCTTGATTCAGGGTTATCAATTCCGGTTTTCTCAAGGAGCTCCAATACTTTCTTTCTTGCTTCTGCCCCCGCCAGGTTTTGGTGTATCTTCAAGCTCTCACCTACCTGTTTTTCCAAGGTATGCAGAGGGTTAAGAGAGGACATGGGTTCTTGAAAAATGAAACTGATTTCATTTCCCCTGATTTGCTGTAGAGTGTTGAAGTCTGCATCAACAAGTTCCTGCTCCTTGAATTTCACAGAACCTGTGATACTGGCATTACCAGGAAGAAGACCAACAGTTGATAATGCAGTAACTGATTTCCCAGAACCGGATTCACCTACTATGGCTACAGTTTCTCCTTTGCCAATTTCAAAGGAAACATTTTTAACAGCTTCAATTAATCGACCTTCCTGTGTGAAGGTGATTGAAAGGTTTTTCGTTTCCAAAAGTTTCTGGTTCACTGGAACGTTTTCCTTGGGTCAAAAGCGTCCCTGACTCCTTCAAAAATGAAAACCAGCAGGGAAAGCATAATGGCGAAGGTGAAGAATGCAGTAAAACCAAGCCAGGGAGCCTGTAGATTCTGTTTAGCCTGAAGGGTAAGTTGGCCTAGGGAGGGAGCTGAGGATGGTAAGCCAAAACCCAGAAAATCCAGAGCTGCAAGAGACCCGATCGTTCCGGTAATGATAAATGGGAGAAGGGTTACAGACGCAACCATTGCATTGGGCAATAGATGCCTGAACATAATTACCGTATTGGAAACACCCAAAGCCTTGGCAGCACGTACATATTCGAAGTTTCTGGCTCTGAAACTTTCTGCCCTCACAACCCCAACTAAACTGGTCCAGCCAAATAATGTCATTAGGAAAACCAGCAACCAGAAGTCCATTTGCCAGATGGCTGCAACAATAATGATGATGTATAATGAAGGTGTCGAGCCCCAAAGTTCAATCAACCTCTGAAAAAACAAATCAATCAAACCACCAAAGTACCCCTGCACTGCACCAGCAGCAATTCCAATAATTGATGTAAGGAGAGTTACCACACCAGTGAAAAGAATGGACAGGCGAAACCCATAAATTACTCTAGCCAAAACATCCCTGGCCGTATCATCAGTTCCCAGCCAGTGTTCAGAATCCGGTGCAGATGGGGCAGGCTTTCCTAAATCATCCACGGTATCATAGGAAAAAGGAATCAGTGGCCATACCATCCATCCCTTTGATATTTCTTCACCGTTGATGAACCCATCCTGAGCATCCTCCATGATTTCTTCGGGTTCATAAACACAATCCAGTATCCCCCCGGTTTGAATTAAACATTTAACTTCAATATCACGGTAGACAGCCTCAGTTAAATATTCACCGCCAAAATCCTTCTCGGAATGAAAAGACAGAATTGGGAAATACAAATCTCCCCGATAACTAAGCAGTATTGGTTTTTCATTGGCTATGAATTCTGAAAACAGTGAGATGACAAAGAGCACCAAAAAGATACGCAAGGACCAAACAGCCCTACGGTTTGAACTGAAATTCTTTAACCTTCGCCGATTGATTTGTGAAAGAGCCATCAATTTTCTCTTGATTCAAAATCTATCCGTGGATCAATCCAGACATAGGTCAGGTCGGAGATAATACCGACAATTAATCCAAGTAATCCAAATACAAAAAGTGTGCCAAAAATTACCGGATAGTCTCTGGCCACAGCTGCTTCAAAACCCAGTCGCCCCAAGCCATCCAAAGAAAAAATGGTTTCGATAATGAGTGAACCGCTGAAAAATACCGCAACAAAGATAGCTGGAAAACCGGAGATAACCACCAGCATGGCATTGCGGAATATATGACCATAGAGTACCCTTCGCTCGGCCAATCCTTTGGCCCTGGCCGTCATTACGTATTGTTTGTTAATCTCCTCAAGAAAGGTGTTCTTGGTCAAAAGGGTCAGTGTAGCAAAGGCTGAAATAGTGGATGCAAAAACTGGCAAAGCAATATGCCAGAAATAATCAAGGATTTTACCAAATATTGAAAGATCGGCAAAATTATCAGAAACCAATCCTCTCAAGGGAAATATCTTGAAGTATGAACCCCCTGCAAATACAACCAGAAGCAGAATGGCAAAGAGAAAACCGGGGATTGCATATCCAATAATGACTGCACCCGAAGTCCAGGTATCAAATTTACTGCCATCCCTTACAGCCTTTCTGACCCCCAAGGGAATTGAAATCCAATAAGCCAGTAAGGTTGACCATAAGCCAAGGGATATGGAAACTGGCATTTTCTCAAGAACAAGATCAATAACCCCAATGGATCTGAAGTAACTCTCGCCAAAATCCAAACGGATGTAGTCCCAGAGCATGTTTAGGAACCTCTCCAGAGGAGGTTTGTCAAATCCGAACTGTATTTCAAGTTCTTTCAGAAACTCTTCCGGTAAACCGCTGGCGCCAAGATATTTTTCATCAGAACCAAACTGTTCACTGGCGATCTCATTACCTGTACCTGCAAAATTGGCGAATACATCACCTTCGCCTTCCATTTCAGCAATGATCTGCTCAATCGGTCCCCCTGGTACGAATTGTACCAGGGTGAAGTTGATGATCATGATTCCCAAGAGGGTGGGGATAACTAAGGCCAAGCGCCTTAGGATGTAGGCTCCCATTTAAGTTTTACCTGCTAGTTGCTAATGGCACCCTGCGATATCAGATTCTGGCGTTTCTCCTCATTGGACCACCAAAAATCCAAAAATCCCAAAGAAAATGGTGGAATATTTTCAGGATATTCGTACATGTCGTAATATGCTACTGTATGGAAGTCACGGTACCAATGAAATACCACGATTCTCTGCTGCCTTAGAACCCTGTCCAAGGCAATAACACCTCTTTCGAGTTCCTCAATTGTCTGGGCATCCAATATATACGTAATGATCTTGTCAACTGCTGGATTAGAAAGTCCGGTATCGTTGAAAATACCATCTACATGTTCTGATCCGAGATATTGTCTTAAAGAACCACCAGGTTCAAAACTGATCGAAAAACTTGAGGTTGTGATATCAAAATCACGATCCTTTTCTCTTTGTCTAAGTTGGGCAGAATCGATTTTCGTTAAATAGGCATTTACTCCCAGTTGCTTGAGATTTTCCACATAGGGCTGGATTATCCGTTCGAAGGTAGCTGAGGCGGTCAAGAACTCAATATCAAGTTGCTGGCCATCTGCGTTTTTTCGCATTCCGTCATCCCCGACAAACCAACCGGCTTCATCCAGTAATCTGGATGCTGCCCTTAAATTTCTTCGGTCTAGTCTTCTTTCGGGATTGGAAATTGGAGAAATAACAGGCTCCTCGGTAAAGATTTCTTCAGGCAAAAGATCTCGTAATGGTTCCAAAACGATCAACTCTTCGGATGTAGGTAATCCTGTTGCCTTGAGATGGCTGTTTTCCCAGAAGGCATCTATCCTTGCATACAAATCATGAAATGTTGTGGCGTTGGTCCATTCAAAATTAAACATGAGGGAAATCGCTTCCCTTACCCTTATATCCTGAAATTTTTCTTTCCGAAGGTTAAAGGCAAAACTCTGGCCATTTGGCAGGTTACCATCTGGTATTTCCTTTTTGACAACCCATCCCTTTTCGACTGCAGGAAAATCATACCTTGTTGCCCAGTTCTTGGAGACGCTTTCTGGACGAAAAGTGGTTTCTCCTGCCTTAAATCCTTCAAAGGAAGCTTCTGCATCAGCAAAATATTCAATTCTGATCCGGTCAAAATTACTCTGTCCTACCATGGCTGGTACATGCCATCCCCAGTAATCAGGATTCCTTTTATAAACCACTCTTTTGTTAACATCCAGTGTATCCAGAACATAGGGACCGGATCCCAACGCTGGTTCCAATCTGGATTCATCAAGTTTTGCTCCAGTCTCCTCAAACCATTTCTTGGAAAATATGGGTAATCCTCCCACCAAGGAAATATCGTCCAATGATGCGCGGCCATCTGTTTTGAACGTGAATTTAATTTGATATGGCGAAAGAATTTCTGCCGTGGCTACAGCTTTACCCAATTCGGCTTTGAATGATGACAATCCTTCGTTGAGAAAAAGTTCATAAGTGAAAAGTATATCCTCTGCAGTTAGTTCAGAGCCATCCGAAAACCTGGCTTCAGGTCGGAGATTGAAAATAACCCAACTTCTGTCTTTTGGATATTCTATGGTTTCTGCTACCAATCCATAATCAGCACTCACTTCGTCAGCATTACCGACCAGGAGACTTTCAAAGAAAATTGAAGATAATGCACCGGATATTCCTTTTCGGCTATAGGGATTCATTGAATCAAAACTTCCCCAGGTAGAAATGGAAATTTCACCACCCTTGGGTGCCGAAGGATTTACATAGTCAAAATGTTTGAAATCACCTGAGTACTTTAAATTTCCGAATTTCGAAATCCCATGTGCCACTATAATCTCTTGTTCTTGTTCACTGGAAACAATTGTTGTACCCATTACTGAGACAAGAAGAGATATCAAAAATACCCTAATACCATTACTTAAGTAATTCATCATTTATCGACCTTCGTTTTAAAGTTCTTGATACATTATGAAGTGTAGTTATTCCCGAGGGAAATGCCCATCAAAATTAAGTTATCAGTACAATCATTAGGGACCTTAATTACAGGTAACGAAGAACATCCCTCAGTTTTGTAAAGAATTTTTTATCAAACAATACCAATTATAGATTCAGTACAATTTCGCTTGTTGTTTAAACTTTACTTTGCCGCATCAATCAGATAGGCAATCAAGTTGGCTCTATCGGTATCTTTCCTTAAACCGGCAAAAACCATTTTCGTACCGGGTAAATATTGCTTGGGATTGATTAAATACTGGCTTATTTCCTCAATAGTCCACGTTCCTTCAAAATCGGCCATGGCTGATGAGTACTTGTAACCATCTACAATACCAACCTCCCTATCAATAATTTGATACAAATGTGGTCCAACTGTGTTTTGTCCATCCTCCAACTTATGACAGGCCTGACATTTAGTGAAAACCCTCTTACCCTTGGTTACATCTGCTGAGGTAAGCATCTCACCCATATCAACCTGAGGGGTTTCTTCTACTTCACTTTCATCTGTTTCCTGCAAGGCAACCAATTCTATTACCCCAGGGTTTTTGCTTTCGACATGGTAAATTGACTCTGCTGCCCAATTGCCTATAAGAAAAAATAGCAATGCACCACAAAGGGCAGCTACAATTTTGGTAGAAGTCATTGTATCAAACATGAAATGTTCCAAATTTTAGAAATAGTTCATTCAAATCCTATGTAATGTAACTCCACCTAATTATGCAATATCTAGGGTTAATTTCTAAGCAAGATTATTTTGTGAGTAGAGTGATAAATTGAGAAAAGTAATTTCATTCCAGGGAGAATTGGGTGCATATTCGCACCAGGCCTGTCGATTGGCACGTCCAGGCTGGGCATATTATCCCTGTATTTCATTTGAGGATGCTATATCAGCTGTGGTTAATAATACAGCTGCTGAGGTAATGCTACCGGTTGAAAACTCAATTTATGGTCGGGTTGCTGATATCCACAAACTTCTCCCTGAATCGGGACTTTATATCAATGATGAGGAATTTGTCAGGGTTGAAATTAATCTGATGGTTCTTCCTGGAACATCCCTGGAACAAGTCAAATATGCTTATAGCCATCCGGTTCTGTTGGGACAGTGCAAAAAATTCCTGAAGGAACATGGTATAATTCCCCTGTCATCGGTTGATACCTCTGGTTCAGCAAGGATTGTTGCAGAAAGGAAAGATCCAACTTACGCTGCTTTGGCATCAAGATTGGCAAGTAAAATATCCAAACTGGAGGTAATCCGTAAAAATATTGAGGATTACCATACAAATCGAACCCGGTTTATCATCATGTCAAAAGAAAATAAATGGGACAGGCGTGATGAAAGGATGATGACTTCCTTTGTTTTTGCAGTTCGAAATATTCCTGCAGCCCTTTACAAGGCTATGGGAGGTTTTGCGACCAATAATGTCAACATGGTCAAGCTGGAGAGTTATATGGTTGGAGGGTCATTCAACGCTACACAGTTTTTTGCAGAAATTGAAGGTCACCCTGAAGATAAGGGAGTCTCCCTTGCCTTGGAGGAACTAAGGTTCTTTACTGACTACCTGAAAATAATTGGTGTTTACCCAGCCCATAAAGCAAGGTTGGAAGTAAATTCAAGAGAGTAACATTTTAACTAAATTACACTGAATGAATTGATCAGAATTGACCTGATAATCGCCAAGTTCAAGGTTCTCCTCTTACACTGTTTTGATTTCCGATATTGCCCATTTATTGTTTACTTGGATTGTGGGTTCTAGCATCAATCAATACCCAGGTAAGAGTCTTGGCTGAGAGTTCTGACCGTTATCTGCCCGGTTCGTGGAAAATTCAGTAGTGGTTAGTCCGATTTTCGCTAATTCTGATTTAGACAACAGTTTTCATCTCAATAGGGATTAATTTCGATCAAAACATAACTGTTATCTGTTGAAATTATTTGAATTCCATGTTTGGAGCAAAGGTAGATGCTTGCAATTAATTTATGGACCCATCCAACCATTTTCTGATGATGAATTCAGCAATTGATCCTTTTCGCGGTAGGGATATATCCTTTCTCAATCCACCGTAAATATCCATAACCTCCTCTCTTTCCAGCCATAGGGCATTTTCTATCTCATTTTTCAGCGGGTTAATGGTTTCAGTTATTGCTTCACCCCTACAGCCGATCATCAGTGATGTGGGAAAAGGCCAAGGTTGGGAGGACACATAACTGATATTATTCACGATTATTTCTGTTTCCTCTTGAACTTCCCTTTTCACTGCAGCTTCAATTGATTCTCCTGGTTCCATAAATCCTGCCAAAAGGGAATGCATACCTTCAGGCCAATGGTATGATCTACCTAAAAGCAAACGATTTTGTCGCAAGATCAACATTATGACAACAGGATCACTTCTTGGAAAGTGTTCGGTACCGCAATTAGTGCAAATTCGAGACCAACCCGCATTATGTACGTTTGAAGGGGAACCGCAAAAAGAACAAAATCGATGGGCATAATGCCACCCCAGAAGAGCTTTTCCTGTTGCCATTAATTCAGCAATATGTGGGTTATGGAGGGTTGGAAGAAGCATTCTAAGATTTGTAAAGCCATAATCCGGAAAATCAGGGTGCTGGTACTGTTTGGAATCAAACAGGCTGTTTTCCGCAACGTTATTTGGCGGTGGTGAATTTTCCCTGGTGATATCTCCGGCAAAATAATCAATACCTACACAAGTTCCTAGAAATACTTTTGAATTTAACGATTCTACTAATTTTCTGTTTGGTTCCAGGAAAACAGGGCTTGACTGGTTATCAACCATGGGCATTCCCTTCCAGAATAGTACCAAACGTGATTCTTTGTGATGAAGGGAATTCTCTGTAAAATCCGCATCAGTACGTTTTTCAATATTTCTCTCAAGTTGGGATGGGGCTGCAAAGGTAACATAATCTTCAAGTTTCATAGAAAGTATACTCAAAATATTTAGTAGTAATGAAATACAAAAATTATTACCTAAAAAGCGAACTCTTAAGTGCAATAATTGCAAATTCTTTTTTCACAATCGGTTTTTTGTCTTAATATTACTTTCTCCTCGTTGTTTTCTAGTCACAAAAGGTCCTAGGCTGAGAAGAAAGGGTTGCATATCCCTATACCTTATTGAGGCGTTAAACTCTTGTCCGATTTGGTTGCCGACCGAAGGTCGGTTCCGTGACGCAATTCCTACATTCGAGGTGACGACACTTAAGGAGGCCAAACCCATCCAAATAAAGATTCCTTGGCAGGTGACCAAACTTGTCTTCGGTCAGCCGGTCTTGGTTTCCTCCACGACTGCCTCCATTCCGAAGGTAAAAACTCTCATAATATTCAGTTTCAGTGAACAATTACTCCCTTGGGTACAATACCATGAAAGACAAACGCCACAGAGTTTTCAACAGCATGTATGCAGGGGAAGTACCCATCTTCACAAGAACTGTTCCCCAAATTTAAATGGTTGATATTGAGGGAATACGAAAGTGCTACCGATATCTGGTGAAAAGATTAGACAACGAGACAATCTACCTTGGTGGGAAATAACTCAAAAATGAGTATTTTATACAGCACAGGTGTAGCCTAATACCAGGAACCGAAACATTAGGTTCCTGGTTTGTTGTTCAGTTATCCTCCATAATAGGCGTCTTCGTCCCCATTGAAGATAAAGTCCGTCGCATCCAGATCATTCATCTGATAGTTGTACTAATAGATCTTATTTTCCTCGTCAAGCTTTATCACAGTCATTGTCTGGCCCCACCAGTTCGTGTATTGCGAAATGTCAAGATCAGAGAAATCTGTTATGTCGGTATAGCCCGAAAGATCAATCCTGTCCGTGTTGCCCGCCGTGCCATTGAACTGCCAGACCGTGTCAACACCGCTACCAGGGCCAAAAACAAACGTGTCATTGCCACTCCCGCCAAAAAGCCAGTCATTGCCCGCACCACCAATGATCGTGTTCTTCCCGTGAGTACCAGAGATGATATCCGTACCGTCACCGCCGTCCAAAAAGTCGTTACCCCAACCGCCGACCATCCAGTCATTGCCTGCACCGCCATACATCACGTCATTACCTGATTGGCCATCCATGATGTCGTTGCCAGAACCACCATACATCTCGTCGCTGCCACCACCACCTTTCATGGTGTCCTTGCCGTCACCACCATACATATAGTCTTTCTCAGAACCGCCATCCATCGTGTCATCACCGTCACCGCCATACATTTCGTCAATGCCGGATCCACCCCACATTTCATCCTTGCCAGCACCACCTTCCATATAGTCATTGCCATGGGCACCACTCATATAGTCGTTGCCACCGCCACCATACATCTTGTCGTTGCCACCACCACCATACATCGTGTCGTTGCCATCGCCAGAACCACCAACGCTATCACCATACATCGTGTCGTCACCCAGATCACCATACATGATGTCATCACCACGCATGCCTTCCATCCAGTCATTTTCGGAATAGCCATACATGGTGTCGTTGCCAGCATCGCCAAGCATGGTATCCTCACCAGCACCGCCATGCATTTCATCATCACCGGCACCGCCATACATCTTATCGTCGCCGGCACCACCTTCCATGTAGTCATTACCAGCGCCGCCATGCATAGTGTCATCGCCAGTGCCACCATACATCTTGTCCTTACCCAAGCCACCATCAAGGTGATCATCTCCACCTAAACCTCTGAGAGTATCATTCCCGAAATGACCCTGAATTGTATCAGCTTCAGAGGTTCCTGTCAGATTATCGTCACCACGTGTCCCTGGGCCAAAAAGAAACATGTTTTTAATGAAATAAGGAAGTTCCTCAGGGTTCTTATAACCAGCTATAGAATAGAATTCGATAGTTATCTGACCGAGTCCAAATTCTCTAAGGTCAACGACAATAACCGCCTTTTCAGATTTAGTTCTCCATTCTGATCTAATGTTATCCTTGATATCATCCCAAGTTAAGTCGTGGTCAGTCAGGTCAATAGTGTCTTCATAGTGGGCAAAATCCGTGATTGTCGTGTGTTGGTTTTGACCCGTCACAATGAAATTTCTTTGCCCGGAACCACCATATTCTCTACCACTTTGACCGTTCAGGGTGTAATGCTCTACCATCGTCTCACTCCTCATTAAACCGTTCTTTTTTTAAGTTCAGTTAAGCACTGAACCGGCTATCTAGAATTCTCTGGAAATATCCCCCGAGAATGAATCAGAAGATAAAAAAACAAAGCTTCAATAAAAACTACCTTATGATTAATTTCAAATATGTAGCAAAAATAAAACAAATTTGCGATCAAAAGTCGAAAAGTAAAAAATTTTGGGACTTATAATCTCATTTAATTTTGGATAAGGAAGCAAATTTAGAGATTTTAACCGACTTCAAAAGGGCATCACGAACTGCGCTTGTCCCAAATTTTGGAGTTTGATTGAATTCCAGAACTAGTGTTTATTGCGATACAAAGGATTCCAATATGAACTCTTTACTCTAGATACTTCCGATTACCATCAGGTTATTAACAATTACAAACTTATTGAGGAAGACAAGACCGATTAGATCAACCAGAGAACAAATTGTTCTTACCCCTGAGGAAAAACACGAAATGAACGTTTTGCACGCCATCCCACAACACTCCAGAAGCATGTCAGGCGGTTAACATTATTCTGTTATTTCTCACAATAAATCGTCACGTAACCCCGGTTTTTTATCAAATTAATTCAACACCGATTTGCTGATAAACTGAATTAATTTGAGAATCATCCTCTTTCCTTTCCAAGCAGTTCCTTTTTTGAAGTAGTCAAGCCCACGGGTGGGGCAGTCATCCTTCCTGTCAAGAGAAGGGCACCCGGGTTTGTCTTCCCGGATGCCCTTGTGGTATTGTGTATTACACAACCTAACACGATACCGGATGGAACAATGCAAATCCACTACGATACACACCTTTCCACCAGTGCTTACATTAAACTATCGGGGTGGCAGAATGCAAGGTTAAAAACCTGTCCGATCAATCCCGGTGGTAACCATCGGCTACACCGGCATGGAACCTATGCAAGGAAGTATCCCGACGGGATGAGAGTTGCCCGCTATTATTGCCGGATCTGCCGGACGACCTTCAGCCTCCTGCCGACCTTCATGGCAGCCGGCTGTCCGGGCACCCTGGATGATATTGAGACTGTGGTCCTGGCGTACGAGGAGTGTGGCACGGTCAACGGGTCCCTGCAACGTGTCAGGGCCGGTCATGGTAGCACTGCACGAGCACAACGGCGCTGGTTGCAGCGCCGGATCGGTGCGGTTCAGTTGTTGCTGGCAACCGTCAAGGGTCTGTTTCCCGAGCTTTATTACGAGGTGGACCCGACGCTGGCATCCTTTCGCCACAAGGGACCACCGGTACACATCCTCGTTATCCTCCGCATCCAGTGTGAATCCTGGCTCCAGACCCTGCCCCGGCCGGTCGGATTTTACCGCAAGAAACGATCCGTTGAGTCGCAATCCGACCCACCAACAGACAATGGCCAATGGCAGGACGGCAGAATCCGGGCTAAATCCTTGCCATAATCATTTTTTTCCAGAAAAGGGAGGCCAGAACACCATGAACCAATCCAGAAAGCAGCATCAAAAGGAGGTTGCCCTGTTCCGCTATGGCCTGGTTTCGATCATCAGGGCCTGTCCAGCGGGACCCGAACGGAGGGCACTCATCGCCGAACTGGCATCAAAGGAACACAGGATTCCAGGTACGACCCGGACCCGGGTGGCCGTTGGAACACTCAGGGACTGGGTCCGCAAATACGAACTCAACGGCCTTGCAGGGATCGAGCCGAAGAGGCGCATCGACCCGGTCCAGCCACGCCGGATGTCAGTCGAGGTGACCGAGATCCTCCTGGCCATCAAGCGCAACCATCCCGATTTGAGCGTCCGCCAGGTCATTGCCAAAGGAAAGAAGGATAGTGAACTGTCACCGGATGTCCCACTCTCGCCGGCAACCGTCTACCGCCTGTTTGCCCGGGAGGGGCTGATGGTCAGGGAGGCCCCGGCACGATACCAGGACATGCGGCGTTTCGAATATCCCAATGCCTGCGATTTGTGGCAGGCCGATGTCATGCACGGGCCGAAGGTGCCCGACCAGCAGGGACGGAAACGCAAGACCTACTTGATTGCCATCATAGATGACACCACCAGGGTCATCCCCTTTGCCCATTTCGCCTTTTCCGAAAAGGCGGCGGACTTTCTCCATGTCCTCAGGGAAGCCATTGTCCGCAGGGGACTGCCCGTCCGCCTCTATACCGACAACGGATCCAACTTCCGTTCCCTGCACCTGGCCACGGTCTGTGCCCGCCTCGGCATTGCCTTGCTGCATGCCAGGCCCTACCACGCATCCGGAAATGTCAGTTACGGTTTAAATATACTCCAACAGTAACGGTTTAAATATGGGCCACTGATTCCCGGAAAGATGGGCCGCTCCCTGGGGAGGTCTAGACCTCCCCAGGGAGAAAGGGTATCCTGCTTGAACAAACTAAAAAACGAGCAGGAAGGTGTAACATGTTACAGATGAAGGATATTATGCTATTAAGTGAGTTAAAACAACAGGGATTGTCCAATCGTGCGATTTCTCGTCAGACGGGTAGGGATCGCAAGACCGTTGCCAAATATCTGGACCGGGGACTGAAGGTTCCACGCTACAAGCCGCGTTCAACCAAGCCGGGAAAGCTGGATCCCTATAAGGAATACATCAGGGGACGTCTTGATGGCTTTCCCCAGTTGACGGGTACACGTTTGTACCGTGAGATCAGGGACCGGGGGTATGAGGGGCGCTATACCATACTGATTGAGTATGTTCGTACGATCCGTCCCTCTCCGCCGGTGGCCTTTGAGCGACGTTTTGAAACGCCACCTGGAGAACAGGCCCAGGTTGACTTTGCTGCGTTTCAAACGGTCTTTACCTCTGACCCTGGCACAACGTACAAGCTCCACCTGTTCCTATTTGTCATGGGCTACAGCCGTTGGTTTTGGGGTCTGTTTGGTGGGGATCAGAAGCTCCTCACGGTTATGCGTGGCCATAATGGTGCGTTTCAGGCCTTGGGGGGTGCTCCCCGGACTATTTTGTACGATCGCATGAAGACAGCCGTCATTGATAGCGATCAAGATGGTCGGCCGATTTACAATCAGCATTTATTGGGTTTGCTTGATCATTATCAGGTTACACCCCGTGCCTGTCGTCCCTATCGGGCCAAAACAAAAGGGAATGCTTCATACTGCACCTCATTAGCACGGTGAAGGACAGGTTGCAATAGTTTTCGTGACGGATGGCGCCGTTTTCCGGCCAAATTTATGGCTATTTTTAACCGGGGGATTGACCGGAATCTCGTACAGGTAATCATTCCTGGCGGTGTAGGCATGAGCCACCAACAACCCTTTCCGACGCCAGCTCTTGACCAATGAGGGAGCGATGTTCAACCTTTGGCCCAATTCCTCCTTGGTCAGCAGACCCCGGGCACGCAATCGATCAAAGCGTGACTTCAACCCATAGGCAAGACGAATCCTTCGGACAATTGTCTTCCTGAATGGAAGTCCGTGGCCTGTCCGGAACCCACGATCGTTGAGGATCGTGGCGATATCCCTCTCTATATGGGTCTCCAGCAACCGGTCGATCTCGGTGACCGCCTCAGGGGGTGTCTTGTATTTCTCCCAAGCCTGTTTTTCCGGTGCAAGCATCACCTGTCGAGTGGCCCCACCACGAAAGCGTACACCAAGAACCAAGGTGTCCCCCTTGGTCAGGGTTACATCCTCAATGATCAACCGGACCATACGCTTGCGTTCCCGATCAGGGGTGGCAGGATCGTTCCAAAGCCGTGGGAAGTTGGTGGCCAGGTCCAGGACACGTTGACGCTGCAGGTCCCCAAGATTGGTGCTCTGGTGCTTTCGTTGGTCCTCCAGTTCCTGTCGGGCTTGATCCAGATTCCTGAGCTTGTCATTCCATTCGGCCTCAAGAACATCGGCAACAATCCTATTGTCAGGATGGGTCTGCATAAACCGCTGACGTGCCAAATCCGCTTCCTCGCGGGCGCACTGGACTTTCCGGGACCGCCAGGCATCCACCTCCTCAGCCTGCCTTTCGAGTTCCTGTTGGACCTGCAGGGCGACTTCCAGCGAATCAGGGGTCATCAATTCAATCAGCAGGTCACCGATCGCTTGATCAATACCCTTGCCCGGTATGCTTTGGCAAATGCGAGTTGCCGTCTCAATCCCTTCCCTCTGACACACGTAGGTGGGTATCAACCGCTTGTTGTGGGTATGATAGCGAACGGTCATGTTTTTGCCGCACAAACCGCAAACGACCATACTTTGCAACAAGGCCGGACCCTCGCGTGGAGCACATCGCCGGTGAGCCCCATAGGACCGGGCATTCGCCAGCAACCGCTCTTGATTGGCTTCATATTGTTCCCAACTGATGAAGCCCGGGTGGGCCTCCCGAATCAGCACTGTCCAATCCTTCGGCTTCTGTCGCCTGATTATGTAACCGTTGGGAGTCCGTAGGCGAGCGGAACGCCCGTAGGCGAAAGCACCGGCATAAAGAGGATTATGGAGTATTTGCAGGACCCGGCTGGTCACCAATGGAAGCCAACACAGGGTCCCCCGGTTCGGCCCAAACCGGGGATAGCTGGGGAACTCAATCCCCTCCTCGGTAAAAAACTTCACCGTGGCCGTGGCCGAACCGATGCGGTGAAAGGTGTCAAACAGCAATTGTACGCTGTTCCGGACATGGCTGTCAGGGTCCACGACAATCCGGTCCAGGGGATCGTAAACCAAACCGACGGGGAGTGGTATTTTCAAGGTTCCCCGCCGGGCCTTGTTCATCAACCCACCTTGCAGGCGGATTTTCAGCATGTGAAGTTCGGCCTCACTCATGGTCCCCTTCAGACCCATCAAAAGCCGATCGTTGAAGTCGCAGGGATCGTAAATACCATCCTCGTCAAGGATCAACGTCCGGGTCTGCCCGCATATCTCCAGCAACCGGTGCCAATCGGTTGAATTGCGGGCCAGGCGTGAGACTTCCAGACCAAGGACAATACCCACCCGCCCCATGCTCACTTCAGCCACCAGCCGGTTGAACCCTTCCCGGTCACGATCCGCCCCCGAAAGACCAAGATCACAGTCGATGACATGGATACCTTCCGATGGCCAGCCAAGGGCCATGGCCCGTTCACGCAGGGCATATTGCCGGTGGGTACTTTCGGTGTTTTCAATGACCTGACGCATGGTGGATTGGCGAACATAGAGACAGGCCTTGCGGCTCAGGTGACCAGTTGTCACCTTCTGGTGGTTCAGCATCATGCAGCCTCCAAGTGGGCCTTGACCATAGCGGCCAGGATGTCAATCCGGTCGGCCATACCGCCCCGGTTGATCACGGGTGGTTTGATCTCCCCCCTTGTTGGCAAGGATGAAGGATCGGGCGTCTCGGTAAAGGCATCCAACCATGAAGCAACACCGCTACGGATCACCAGAATCCATCCATAACGATGGCCGACGGCCCCGAGTTGAAGGGCATGACACCGTAATTGTTCGTAGCCATCGGTGTAGGCTTTGTCGGACAGGATGGGACTGGTTGTTGTCGTCATGAGGGTCACTTGTTTTTTTTGAGCGTTGGAGCGCCCGCTCAATGCTGCGGGGATGGACCCGGATACCGAAACGGTCGTTGACCAGATCCACCAGATCCTGGATACGCAGGTCCGGTTGCTCATGCCGGGCCTGGTGAAGGACCTCGACAATATCGGGCTTGAGTTTATGGGCTTGCCGTGGCCCGGGTCGGGAAGGCACCAGGGCCGGCAAGCCCCCTTGGAGGAACGCATTCCAGGCCTGATACCATGTGGGTCGTGACACCCCAAAATCGGCCGCGGCCTTTTGAACGGCCACCCCCTCTTTCTTGACCCGGCGGAGCATTTCGTATCGGACCTGGACCAGATCACGTCGATCAAAGAATTTGTTGTCATGAAAGAGGTCATCGGTGACGGCATCGGGTTGTTGGTTGAGGCATCCTCTCTGGCGGAGGGCCTGGGCTTTTGGGTCGTGTTGATTGTTGGCCACGATTGGGTATCCATGCAAAAATAATGTTAATGTAATTATGCCTTTCATTTTACCGATTACATTCATTCCCGTCAAGTTTTTATTTCGTAATGGCCTGATCGTTAGGAATATAGGGCAAACAAGAGCTTGGGTAGTGGTGATCATACCCCCTTTCCTAACATCGTACACGGCGTAATTCTTTTTACATACACGGCATAATTTACTTGACACTCCAACCACCCTAATCCTCGCCTTCTTCCTTCCCATAACCGGTAATCAATTCCGCCAGGGACAGCAGGTCATCCATCCGGAAGAATGACCGACCCTTGCCAACCCGCACAAAGGCAGTCTCCTTCGCAAGACTGGTCCAGGAGCGGGGAAAACTGAATCTCCTGCCGTCAACGTCAACAGTGTGGACGCGTTCAATCCCCCAACATGACGAGATCTGAAGAAGAAAATAGTCCTGACCGCAGAGGGGGTGAAAGGGGTGGGTAATACGAAAAACCTTATCCCCATTCATCGGATGGGGTGCAGTTGGATGTTTTGTCGAAAGGGAAAGTCGAGCGCCTAATCAGCATGATCCGCAAAGATTTTTTTTACGCCCGGGAGTTTGTCGATATGGATGATCTCAACCGTCAGTTCGCCCTCTGGTGTATGGAAGTGGCGAACACCCGCCGTCATGGAACCACCAGACGGATTGTTGCGGACGATTTGGTTAAGGAACGGCCTCACCTGATACCCTTGCCACCTCATCCATACGATGAGGCCATAAGGATGGAACGCAAGGTCAACAGGGAGGGAATGATCAGTGTTGACACCAACCATTACTCGGTTCCGACCACCACTACATCGCGGGTCGTTGATGTCCATATTGGCCCCTCGACCCTGCGTCTCTTTAGCAAGGGTGAGTTGATCGCAACCCACCCTCGTCTGGAGGGGAAACACCAGCGACGGCTTGACCCCTTGCATCGTCGGTCTCCACCACCCGAGCAGCTGAGCCGGATATCGGCCACCAGCAAGGTGAAGGATGGAGGTGTTCCGCTTCGCATTCCGACCCGGTCGCTGGCCCTTTATGCTGCCATTGGCGAAGGATTGTCGCAGACGGGAGGTGCCCAATGAGTTCTGTTTCCGAACGTATAGCCAGCTCTCTGGTTGGCCTCAGGATGCCCTATGCCCTTGAAGCTCTGTCCTCCATTACCCAGGCTCTGGAACAGGGCGACATTACAGGGATTGAAGCCCTTGACCGATTGTTGCTGGAAGAATATTCCCAGCGTGATACCAAACGCGTGGCGATTGCCTTGCGGACATCACGTCTGTTGCCGGTGAAGACGCTCGAAAGTTTTGATTTTACCTTTCAGCCTTCTCTGGACAAGGAACGGATCATGGCTCTTGCAGAGTTGTCCTTCATTGAGCGTGGTGATGTGGTTCATTTTTTAGGTCCACCGGGGACCGGCAAGACCCATTTGGCGACAGCTCTTGGTGTTGCTGCTGTCAAGGCCGGTAAACGTGTCTACCGGATCACCCTGGCGGAATTGATTGACAATCTGATCCAGGCCGAAAGGGCCGGTCGCCTGCAAGTCAAGATGCGGTCCTATCTCCATCCTTCGTTGCTGATTATAGACGAAATAGGCTTTCTTCCGATCTCACCGGGCGGAGCCAGCCTGTTTTTCCAACTGGTCAATGCCCGTTATGAGAAAGGAGCCATGATTCTCACCTCCAATCTGGGGTTTGCCGACTGGGGAGAGATGTTCGGTGATCCGGTGATGGCGACAGCTCTGCTTGATCGTCTCTTGCATCATTCAATTGTGATTACCATCACAGGCAACAGCTATCGGTTGCGCGAACACATGGACCTGGTACCTGATCATATCAGGACCAACAAGTCCCTGTTGCCTCCACCGCCACCAGGAAAAAGAGGACGAAAGAAAAAAAGGACGGGAGGTGAAGCCTACTAATAACCACTACAGATAATCAAATAGGCCTTTTTTTTGCTTGGGAGTGGTCCATTATTCAACCGCAATTATGGGATATTTTTCGAGCGCTATTGACAGGAAAGGGTAAAATAGAGCGATGGTTTAGAAACGCCCGTAACCAACTGCTGGACCCGCTTGCCGGCGAGGACATCCCCGATCTCGGAGCCCTCAACCGGCGGGCCATGATCTGGATTGAACAGGAATATCACCAGACCCCGCACCGCGGACTTGACGGTATGACCCCACTGGACCGTTGGGCCGCCACCTCGGCAATGATCAGGTTCCCCGAACCGGGGGTTGACCTTGACCTGATGTTCATGAAAGAGATCCGGCGCAAGGTCTCCAGGGCCCGTACCATCACGCTTGATGGCTGCCTTTACGAGGTTCCCGCCGGCCTGGCGGATCAGTCGGTTATCCTGCGCTACGATCCCAAGGCACCGCCGGGGCGGCCGTTGCTGGTTTATGATGGCGACAAACTTGTCGGCCAGGCCAGACCGGTGGACCTGCATGCCAACAGCACCATCCGGCGTGATGGTGCGGGCGTGCGTTTCCGCCCCAATGCCGACAAGAAGGAGAACAGATAATGTACAAGCAGCATTTTGCCCTCAAATACTATCCTTTCAATGTCGCCCCCGAGGCGGACGAACTGTTCGACTTTACTGCGGCCAGGGAAGCCCGGCATCGCATCGGGCATCTTTTCGAGCTGCGGGGAATTGGCCTCCTGACCGCCGAACCCGGCAGTGGCAAGACCACGCTCTGCCGGCAAGTCGCCAGCGGGTTGCATCCCAATCAGTACCGGGTCTGTTATGTCCCCCTTTCGACCGGTACGGTCCTTGACAGTTACAACAGCATTGCCGCCGCCATGGGCCTGGGTCATTTTACCACCCGTGCCACTGCCTTCCGGGGTATCCAGGCCGAGGTTACACGTCTGGTCGTTGAAGGCCGCCAGTATCCGGTCCTCATCTTTGACGAGGCCCACCACCTGCACAACAGCATCCTGGAGGAGTTGCGCATCCTGACCAACTACGAGATGGATTCAGAGAACCGGCTGTGCCTCCTGCTGGTCGGGTTGGCGGAATTGCGCCTGCGTATCCTCCGGATGGGGATTCATGAACCCCTGGCCCAGCGGATTGCCATCCGATGCCGGCTGGGTGGCCTGGACGATGACGAGGTCGGTGGCTACCTCGCTCACCGGTTGCAACTGGCCGGGTGCGAGATCGACCTGTTTGCCAAAGAAGCGATTGCTTCCCTGTCCCTGGCCAGCAAGGGCATCCCGCGCAAGCTTGACAGGCTGGCCCATCTGTCACTGGTGGCCGCGTTCCAGGACAACACCTCCCGGACGGTTCTGTCGCACCATGTGGAAGGGGCCCTTGACGAGCTGGACAGATGAGACACCAAAGGACCCAAGGGGCCGACCGCTTGAGGGAACTGGATCTCGCCAGGGTTGCCACCACCTGCGGGTACCGGCAGGACCCGACGGATTGTTCCCGCTGGAAACGCCCGGGTTCCGTCCTCAGCATCAACGGCTGCAAGTTCTTTGACCATCTCCGCGGAACCGGCGGAGGTGGTGCCATCGACCTGATGATGCACGGCAAGGGATGCAGCTTCCACACCGCCCTTGAACATCTGGCGAGGATGGCTACCGCAACGGGTGATCTGCCATCCGTCGGTAACCGGAATAAGCGATTGGCGACGACCGGGATCAGGAAAGGAGCCGGCATGGTGCGGTTGCCTGGATCAGTATACCGCAACTGGGACCGTGTCCGCGACCATCTCGTTCGCGACCGTGGCCTTGATCCCGACCTCCTTGCCTGGTGCCACAAGCGGCGACTGGTCTGGGCCGACGGGCGGGCCAATGCGGTGTTTGTCACCCGTGATGCCGAACGTGAACCGGCTGGTGCCGAACTTCATGGAACATGCCCGGATCATCCCTTCAGGGGACTGTCCCGGGGATCAAGGAAGGCCCTTGGCGGGTTCTGGCTGTCCCGCCCGGGCGAAGGGCCCGCCCTGTTGACCGAAAGTGCCATTGATGCCCTGTCGGTGTTCGCCCTGCCGGAACTGGCCTACATCCGGCATGTGATCTCGACGGCCGGTACGACACCGCGTTTACCCCAATGGATCAATGCGCTGGGGGTGGATGTCATCTGGTGCGGGTTTGATGCCGATGCCGCCGGTGATCAAGCGGCCGCCAGCCTGATGGGACGTCATCCCTGGATCCGGCGTCTCCGCCCAACCGGTGAAAAGGACTGGAACGAAAAACTCCAGCATCTTCGCAACACAAACTGCTGGTAACACCCCCATAACGCCATCATCCCGGCCGGCGCGGAATGGTGGGGACAAACCCGTCCCCGCAGCCAAGTGATCCACCATCAAACATGTGCTTCGGCATGTTCCCGTCTGGTTGGTGTGACAACAATTGCCGGTGGTAACTGTACCACCTCCATCGCACCAATATGGTGGGTGTGGACGGGCGAAGAAAGGACTTCAGGGCAATCTGCTGCATCAAAAACTACCGGGAAAGGAAAAATGTAGCGGCCAGGCCGAAAAAGCGTGAAAAAATTGGAATAGCGTGAGAAATTTTGTCTCACTACTGCCGAAATAATGTGAAAAATTGAAATTGGATTATTCTGAAAAACAACAATTCCCACGATGGCTGCTGGTCATGGTCTGGTTGATACAATGCGCGAGACCCCAAGTTCAAGCCGACGATCTGGCGTTGGTGGGATCGGTTTCTGAAGAAACCAGTGGATGGTTTACTCTATGATGCAACACGGTTACCGGGCATGCAACCGACATCTTCAGAGAAGGTTGATCACCATCACGGGCAACAGTTATCGGTTGCGGGACCACATGGGTCTGGTTCCAGATCATATCAGGGCCAATAAATCCCTGTTGCCGCCTCCACCACCAAGAAAAAGAGGACGAAAGAAAAAAAGGAAGGGAGGTGAAGCCAACTAACCACTCCAGGCCATCAAACAAACCCTTTTTTGTGGTTTGGGACTGGCCCATTATTCAACCGCAATTGTGGAGTATTTTTCGAACGCTATTGACAATGCCAAAGGTGAACCGGCTGGTGCCGAACTTCATGGAACATGCCCGGACCATTCCTTCAGGGGAATGGCCCGGGGATCAAGGAAGGACCTTGGCGGGTTCTGGCTGTCCCGCCGAGGCGAAGGGCCCGCGCTGTTGACCGAAAGTGCCATTGATGCCCTGTCGGTGTTCGCCCTGCCGGAACTGGCCCACATCCGGCATGTGATCTCGACAGCCGGTATGACACCCCGTCTCCCCCAATGGATCAATGCCCTGGGGGTGGATGCCATCTGGTGCGGGTATGATGCCGATGCCGCCGGTGATCAAGCGGCCGCCAGCCTCATGGGATGCCATCTCCGGATCCGGCGTCTCCGCCCGACCGGTGGAGAGGACTGGAACGAAAAACTCCAGCATCTTCGCAACACCAACGGCCGGTAACACCCCCAAAACGCCATCATCCCGGCTATCGCTGAATGGCCGGGACAAACCTTCCCTGCCAACCAATGGTGCACCATCAAGCATGTGCTTCGGCACGGTCCTGTCTGGTTGTTGTGACAACAAGTGCCGGTGGAACGTGTCCCACCTCCATCGCCCCAATATGGTGGCTTGTCGGGACGGGTGAAGGAAGGACATCAAGTCAATCTACTACACCAAAAACTACCGGGAAAGGGAAAAGGTCGCGCCTGGCCGAAAAAGCGTGAAAAAATTGGAATAGCGTGAGAAATTTTGTTTCACTACTGCCGAAATAATGTGAAAAATTGGAATTGAATTATTGTGAAAAACAACAGATGGTCAAGGTGGATATGTTGACAAATTTTTTATGTTGACAAATGACTCGATATCCCCTTCAAAAGGGAGTTTGAGTTTAAATTTGTCAACATAAAACTGACAGAATATTTCCCATATTTGACTGTTAACACTCATATTACCCTCTCTTTTAAACTTAAAATGAGAGGTTGTAGTTATGAGTACAAACAACATTATACCGGTACCAGACAGTTTTTGGTTGGAGGAGTACATTGGTGACTTCCTGGACTCCCTTACCAAAAAGGGATACGCCAAAGATACCATGTTAACCTATGAACAAACTGCCGCCCATCTTTGTCGTCAAGCAGAGGCCCTTGCACTAGATCCCGATAATCTGGATGCCGAACTCCTTGAAAAACTCGCCACTAGTGATCCTACGATAAGTGCCGGTTACATGGACAGGGTTTCCTTGACTGCCCGTCGTATCACCGATGATCTGATCGACAAGGGGGTCATCTCGAAGCCGCCGGAGGATTTATCGGTTGGTAGGCCTCGGGACCACTTGATACTGGAGTTTGATAACTGGTTGAAGTCTAACCGGGGCTTGTATGATGCAGGGATTGTCAGGCACCACAGGGCATTCAGACTATTCCTGGACCATTTTGACAAGATATCTGACGACGGAAGGGAACTGGCATCACTCACTCCCGGCATGATCCATGACTTCCTTGATGAACACGCTGGCAGGAATGGCTGGGGAATCAGATATGTTCGTAACATCCTGCGGTTCCTGTTCTGGAGTGGCAGGACATCAAGGGATCTCAGCTTGGCCATTCCGCCAGTTGCCGGCAGGCGTCCTAAAAACATAACCCGTCATGTTGATACTGATACAGTGGAAAAACTGTTGGCTGCCATTCGGGGCGACACCCCCATTGCCTTGCGTGATTATGCGGCTCTGTTGCTGATGGCCCGTCTGGGGTTGCGGGCCGAAGAAGTTGTTGCCATGCGACTTGATGATATCGACTGGTTGATAGGCAGGATACTGATTCGTGGCAAGAGGGGTGATCAAAGCCACATGCCTCTTCCGGTAGATGTTGGTGATGCTTTGGTGAACTGGCTTCGTCATGGTCGGCGGGGATCATCACGACATGTCTTTGTAACCGTTTTGGCTCCATTCAATCCCTTGACGACGTCGCGATCGTTCCGTACGGCAATTCGTAGGGCTTACAACCGTTCTGATGTGACACCCCCAGGTGGCGAGTTTCGAACCCATTCCTTGCGTCATGGGCTGGCAATGACCCTTTTAAAGAAGGGCAATTCGCTTGCTGAAATCAGTGATGTCCTTCGCCATCGAAGCATGCAGACGACGACTGTTTATGCCCGATACGACATCACGGCCCTTCGTCCGCTTGCGTGTACCTGGCCACTTGAGGGAGGTGTTCAATGACAACCATGAACGGACATCTTGACAGGTATCTGGCTCAGAGAGAAGCTTTTGGAACTGGCCTTTCTTATGATTCAATCAGACACCTGCGACCCTTTGCGACTTATGCAACTTCCGAGGGTCAAAGCCATATAACAACCGAATTGTTCCTGCGTTGGAAAGAAGAATCTGGTTTCGAGGGTCACCAAGCCTGGTCGAAAAGACTTTCCCATGTCCGGGTTTTTGCCCGATGGTTGCAAAGTCTGGAACCGATGTGTGAGATTCCCCCACGCGGGTTGATATCAGTACGTATCAGGCGACCGGCACCTTATATCTATTCCGATGAGGAGATCATCAAAATAGTCAGGGAAGCCTCCAAACTGCCGTCAGCAAACGGTTTGCGTGGTATCACCTGTTCCACCCTGTTTGGTCTTTTGGCGGTAACCGGACTCCGTCATGGGGAAGCACTTGGTCTAGATGACGGTGATGTGACTACTGACGAGTGCGTGATTCATGTCAGACATAGCAAAAATGGGTGTGAACGTGTGATACCGATTACACCCTGCACAGCTGAACGTCTGGTTGGATACCAACTCCTGCGGAACAGGGTTCTGGGCGTTTCTTCTGAACGGGCCCTGTTTCGTTCATGGATAAGTGGCCGGAGACTGAATGGCTCCGCCAGCCGAAGATGTTTTGCCCGTGTTGGCCAGGCAATTGGTTTGCGCGATAAGCCAACAAATGGAGGGTGTGGGACTGGTCCCCGTGTGCATGATCTCCGCCATACTTTTGCCACTCGTACCATTATTGGATGGCTGCGTACCGGTCGCAATCCTGACCATGAGATCCATAAACTCACCACCTTCCTTGGGCACAAAAAACCGAAATATACCTATTGGTATCTTGAGGCCGTTCCCGAAATCATGACCCTGACCATGAGGCAGGGTGAGAAAGTTATTGGCTATGGGAGGGGATCATGACGACATCTGTCACCCAATCTTTTCCCTATCTCCTGGATGCGTTCTTCACTCGGTTGAGAGCGGAAATGAATGCCAGTCCCCATACCATAGACAGTTATCGCTATGCCATGCGATTGCTCTTGGAATATACAACAGATAAATTGGACAAGGTGTTCACAGATATCAAGGTTGAGGATCTTGATGCCGATCTGGTTGCGGCGTTTCTTCTTCATCTGGAAGAGGAGCGGAACAACAGCATCCAGACCCGCAACATCCGACTTGCAGCAATCAAGGGAGTGTTTGACTACATTGGCAGGCGAGAACCGGAGTTGATGGTGATGTGTCAGAGAGTATTGGCCATTCCTGCCAAGCGTACAAGGAAACGGATGGTGGACTATCTTGAGCCTTCAGAAACGGCGGCTCTGTTGGCGGCCCCTGATCTGTCCACATGGATTGGCCGTCGTGACCGGTGTCTTTTAGTGGTCGCTTTACAGACAGGTCTCAGGGTCTCGGAATTGGTTGGTCTTGATTTGGGAGATGTTTCCCTGGTCAAGCCAAGGGATGCCAGTCTTCATGCCCGGGGTAAGGGAAGAAAGGAAAGAACAGTTCCCCTCAGAGAGGACTCGGTGAAGGTCTTGACTGCCTGGTTGCAGGAACGAGGCAAGGCGAGGGATGAAGCGTTGTTTGTCACCAACCGGTGGAGCCGGTTCAGCCGGGATGGTATTGGACGTATCGTGCGGAAATACGTTGCCATTGCTGCCCTCTCCTGTCCTTCCCTTAGGGAAAAGCGGGTCAGTCCCCATACCCTACGCCACACTGCTGCCATGGATTTGTTGCGCAGTGGGGTCAGTTGTACGGTGATTGCCCTCTGGCTTGGCCATGAATCGATAGAGACCACCCAGATCTATCTGCATGCCGACATGGAGATCAAGAAAAAGGCTATGAAACAGACCAGACCTGAAGATATTCCAGGAGGTGTCTATCAACCTGGTGATGATATTTTGGCGTTTGTGATGTCCTTGTAACAAGTTTTATGTTGACAAATTTAAACTCAAACTCCCTTTTGAAGGGGATATCGAGTCATTTGTCAACATAAAAAATTTGTCAACATATCCACCAAAATGTTGATATCAACATTTTGGTGGCAAACGCCTGACCAACCGGGCCCGCAAGGAACGGAAGGGGACACCGCAAGGTGCCCCGATTTCGCCCCTTGCCAGCAATCTTTATATGCGTCGGTTCATTCTTGGTTGGAAAGTGCTGGGCTATGCCCGGCGTTTCAGGTCGGAGAGTGTCAATTATGCGGATGACTTCTGTGTATTGGGGAAAGCACCAGCAACGGAGATGTTGTTGGCTGTCAAACGACTCATGGATCATCTCAAGTTGCCGGTCAACGACCAGAAGACCCGATGCCTGAGGTGTCCTGATGAGGCTCTTGAGTTTCTTGGATACCGTATTGGACACAATTACCGTATGAACGGGAAAGGAATCTATATAGGTACCCGACCGAGTAAAGCGAGTGTTCAGGGTATATGCCGTAAGATCAGTGAGCAGACAGCCATAAGATTTGGACTGATGGAAACCGAGGATATGGTACTCAGACTGAACCGGATGCTTTCCGGCTGGTCAAATGACTATTGTCTCGGACAAGTCAGCCCTGCTTACAAGGCGATTGACACTCATGCAACGAAACGGCTTCGTCGGTGGCTCTGTCGGAAGCACAAGGTTAGAACCGGAGACTATGTGCGAGTCTCCAATACCAAACTGTACAATGACTATGGGTTGGTCTGCCTTGCACCGATGACCAAGGGCTTTTCGTGGGCGAAGGCATGATATTCCAGAGGAAAGCCGAGTGCGGGAAATCCGCACGCTCGGTTTGACGAGCGGGGGCGAGGAAACGCTGACAAGGTAAGGAATTGAGGCACCGGTATAGGGCGAAAGCCACCGGCAAACTGACACCCTCCGAACCTAAATCAGAACGCGTCTCCTCCCGACTCTACTTTCTCACGCTTTTTCGGTCTGGCTTCTGTTTAGCGTCAAACTAGCTAGGAATCCAGCGACAAGCAAGGTGGAAAGTTTTAAAAATTGTCGTATAAAGATCAGAGGAAATCACTAAAAATCATTAAATAAGGGGAACCCTAATAAGAACCAAAATTCAACTATTGATCAAAAGAAATTGTAATATCAAGGTTTTGGAGAATGGTTTCTAATTCGCTAAACTTTTCATAAAGAGGGTTAGGTAAACTTGCCTTTAGTTTTGATTTTGCACGATCAAAGATGGCATACATTTCTTTCTCATCAAAACGTGATGAAAACAAAATACCATCAATATTTGTGTGGTGTTGGTAAATATAATTACCCAGTCGCCGACCCTCACTATGGACCGATGAGTGTACAGTATCGGTTGGAGCGCCAATAATGGTACAACCATTATTTCTCAGATCCAGTATTGATAGGTTCGAATCTTGCACAGACGAGATAGTAGAATAGGATCGTTCATACAAATCAGAAAGGGGAAGTTCTCTCGTCTCTTTAAATTCAAAACGATGGCTTATTACAACTTCAATAACAGCTGTGCTGAAATACCTAGCAACATATAGAATTTTATTCTCAGAATCTTGAGTGCAAAATCTATTATCCGCAGGTGTAATCCCTAATGGATCCTCAAAACGAGTTGGAAATATCCTATAGCTGTGTTCAAGATTTTGCTGATTAGTTAAACGATTTATTCCATCTGAATTATATTTACAAGTCGTCATGTGGGGGCAGTACCGTATGACTTTGCAGTTCCAAGAACTTCTTTAATCCGACCCTCATTTAACAAGTCTATCGGACGGGCAAAATCACCTGCAAATGAGGTCTTATTATTTAGAAAATCCCAAGTTAACTCTGGGTCACCGATTATTTTAGCCACTTGGTCAATTCCATGGACTACACGGTGATTGTGTATTTGTTCCTTAGGAAACTTCAATTCCTTTTTTGTCGTATACCATGAAAGCAATAAGCCCTTTCTTGCTCTAGAATAGACCGTAGATCTGGAAACACCCAAAATTTTGGCAACTTCTGTTGCATCTATCAGGCTTTCTCCAGATTTTCTCTTCAAAAAAGGTTTTAACTCTTCAGGTAAGTCGTTAAGAAATAATAAACTACGGTATTTTCTTGCCACATTTTCCAAGGTTGATGTTGCTAGGTTAGGATATCTTTTTATAAATCGACTTGCCGTAGGGGAAAGTTCCTCAAATGTATACGTTTGAGTATTTTTTTTGGCTAGTATTTCTTCCATGGTGTTTACCTAGTTTGGGTTAAATCATTTTGTATATATTTTCTGTTTGCAAAAATTGAGTAACTACTCAGGTAGTCTCAGTGTAGATTAATGAAGGCTTATCTGATGGGCAAGAATATTTTTGGGTTGGGTTTCAGGTAACGGCATCAAGGAATCAAGCCGAGCCAATAAATCACCTGCTTCAGTTCCTAGGGTCTCAAGAGCGTTTCATCCCTGTTTCCTGACCATTTCAAGCACACTTCTCAGGAGTGTGAGGTCCTGTGCACCTCCCTTGGTTATGAAACTTCCAAAGATTTTTTGCTTGAGTTTCAAGTGCCTGAGGTCGTGCTCTCCTAAGTTATGCCTTTATGAGACTGTGAAAATATTCAAACGAATTCTTCAAGAGGTGATTTATACACCAAAACTCTCCTTTGGACTATTCTTTGTAAACGAAAATCCCAAAAACAACTAATAAATGTCTTGGAAGGACGCCTAGCCAGGCAAATAACAGTTAAAAGTGACTTCCAACCCTAGGCCTAGAATACTTTTACAGTCTCATGTAGGCATTTTATCTCTGCCCGACATTGTTTTGGGGTTTGAAAACTGTAATAGGAATATACTACCAGACTATCAACAGGGAGCTGGAAAAAAAATTTTTAAGAGTTACTTATGACTACCTGAGTAGTTCAGTGCCAACAAATCCCTGTTGCCACCTCCGCCACCAGGAGAGAGAGGACGAAAGAAAAGAAGGAAGGGAGGTGAAGCCTACTAACCATTACAGGAAGTCAAACAACCCCTTTTATTGGTTTCGGAGTGGCCCATTATTCAACCGTAATTGTGGAGTATTTTTCGAGCACTATTGACAGTTGTGCTTTCGGTGGATGAGAAGTCTGGTATCCAGGCAATTGAGTGAACCCAGACCCCCTTGCCGATGAAACCTGGACAAGCGACACCCCGAACGCATGATTACAAGTGCAATGGTACCTCCTTTTTGCTGGCGGCCCTTGATATTGCGACCGGCAAGGTCACAGGTAAGATGGTTGAGCATCACCGTTCCAAGGATTTCCTTTCTGGATCATGTTGCCGAGGGGATCAAGCCCGGTACTCCCGTTAATGTTGTGCTGGATAATGTCTCATCACACAAGTCGGCGACTGTTCACGAGTTGCTCAAGGACCATCCACTTTACACCGACTTCAGCGTCATGAATGAATACCGTTGAAAGGTTTTTCTCCAAGCTTGCTCGACAGAGGATAAGAAATCCCATCTTCAATTCGGTTGACGCGTGCAAGGAGGCTATCGAAAGTTATATTGAACATTACAATGTCAATGAGGCTCAACCTTTCAAATGGAGTAAGAATCCTGATGATCTTATAGCGTCTTAGAAAAGAGGTTATCAAAAGCTTGAAAACATGGTACCAAATGTATGAATCAGGCCACTTGCATGTTATGTCAGAAGGACACAGATGCTTGGTGTTTCAAGAACCATGGTATTAAGCATTTTGGATACAAGAATTTTCTCGCAGTTTATCGGGTGACGAAGTTGATAACCATTTGGGAGGTTTAACCTGCGAATGTCCACAACAGTAAGGTGTTTGAAGTGTTGTTGGATCACACAGGATTGACAGGAATGCAAATTAAGAGACTTTTCTGGGGCTCAGCCGCTTCCGAATTTGGGTTGGCTTAAGCAATCATTGCAACAACATTACCAGGTTTTGTTATTTGAAGCGGGTTATAGAGCGTTATGGTGAGATAGTCAAATAAAATGAGAGGTGTATGTCATGATGGCATCAAGGTTAATTGAGCGACATAATAACTGGATTGATAAAATTTTAGCAAAAAAACCATAGTCAAAAGGATAGAAAATTAAAAAAGTGCCTTTTGAAATCAGGGAATCCTAAACAATGGTAAAAAAAAGAGGCGCCCTTAATAATTATGTTGTATACACAAGCAGCTCAAGCGTCCGATTCCAAGTGTGGGAATTTTTACCCCTACACATCCTTGAGAAATTTTCACAGTTAACTATTTTTATCCCTGAGAGGTTGAATCGGGCGTTCATATTGCAAACCCGGTCAGGTCTGAAAGGAAGCAGCCGTAGTAATCAATGGACGGGTTGTATTTCAATCTCTCACTTTAATTGAATTTTCAAATCAAATAATCATGTGATTTGGAAAATATCCTGCTCAGGGGCTTTGTTTATTCGAATCGATTTTTGTAATATAAATCGCAGGGTTATAAAGAACCCATCTTGTTTGCCATTAAATGTAGGATCTTATGAGTGATTCCTCCGGGAAATACCAGGTATTAGCCCGTAAATATCGACCAACCAAATTTTCTGAAGTGATTGGTCAGGAAGCCCTGGTAAGGGTTATAGAAAATTCTTTCAAATCAGGCAGGATAACGCAAGCCTTTATACTAACCGGGGTAAGAGGTGTAGGTAAAACTACAACCGCCCGCTTATTAGCCAAAGGGATGAATTGTATTGGCAGTGATGGCAAAGGTGGGATTACTACGGAACCTTGTAATGAATGTGTCCATTGCCTCGCCATAGCTAATGGCAACCATTTGGATGTTCTTGAGATGGATGCTGCCTCCAGGACTGGAGTCAATGATATCAGGGAATTGCTAGAAACTGTCCAGTATAAACCAAATACAGCCAGGTATAAGGTTTATATCATTGATGAAGTTCACATGCTTTCAAAGAGTGCATTCAATGCACTTCTTAAGACTTTGGAAGAACCTCCTGAACATGTTGTTTTCATTTTTGCAACAACCGAAATACGAATGGTTCCAGTTACCATACTGTCACGGTGCCAGCGTTTTGACCTAAGGAGAATTGAACCCCAGATAATGACCAAGCATCTTCAATTTGTTGCCGAGAAGGAAGGTGCTAGTGTAGATGATGATGCCATGAAACTGTTGGTAAGGGCAGCTGAGGGATCGGTTCGTGATGGAATCAGTCTCCTGGACCAGGCGATTTCCTTTTCATCAGGTCAAATTACTGCGGAGATAACCAGAGATATGCTGGGTCTAGTTGACAAGGGCAGAATTCTGGATTTGGTTGAATTGATATTCAAGGGTAATGTGGCCGGTGCCTTGGAGGAATTAAAAGCACAATACAATGATGGTGCTGATCCTCAAACCATTTTGCTGGATCTATCTGAAACAATTCATTTTTTATCCATTGCTAAAGTTAATTCACAAACATTGGATGATCCAACTTTGTCACCTGAAGAGAAAACCCGAGGATTGGAACTTAGTTCAAAACTTTCATTTCCTGTTTTGCACCGTGCCTGGCAAATGTTGTTGAAAATCATCCAGGAATTGTCCTATTCACCTGACCATATGATGGCGGCTGAAATGGCCATGATCAGGTTAACTCACGTTGCACAGCTACCCACTCCCTTGGAAATTGTCGAGCAGCTTAAATCAGGTGAGGGTAATCAAATTGATTCTGTTCAAACTGAAGAACAAAATTCTTTGAACAATAGGCAAACGGAAACTAAGGCTCCTCTCCAGTCAGAATTCCACAAGGAGGAGGGTAAATCCCAATTAATCAGGGAAACGCCATCTACCGATAATGAAATTGATAAAGAGGAATCAAACAACGAACCCAAAGGGAAAGTAGGTGATTCGAATGATAAACCCAAGACCCAAAGCTTGTTAGACAATAAATTGGTCGCCAGTGTATTTGATGCCTTCCCCGAAGCTAAACTAATAGGTTAACACATAATGTTTTCAGAAAATGCCCAATAGAAGGATGATATATGTTACCAGGTAAATTTAATCCGATGAAAATTGCTGAACTGGCCAAAGCTGGCAAGGAATTAAAAAGTGAATTGTTACTTGCCAACAAGGAAATTGAGGAAATGGTGATTATGGCGGAAAGTTCCTGTCAAACAGTAAAAGTTCTTTGCAATGGCAACGGATTGATAACTGAGTTGATAATTGATCAGGACAAAGTGATTTCTGATACCGAGGTAAATTTGTCTGAGGCTGCTACTGAAGCCATTAAAAAGGTACAATCTGAGGCATTAATTATATCAGCAGAAAGAAGGAGAAAAGTCACAGAAAAAGTGGGATTGCCTTCTGATTTCAATTTTAATATTTGATGGCTAGAAAAAACGAAATCCAAATCCTGGTTGATCAATTCGCAAGGTTACCGGGATTAGGTCCGAAATCCTCAAATAGGATTGTACTTCACCTCATCAAAAACAGGACTCAGCTTCTTGAGCCTCTGGTAAAAATGCTGGAGAATTTTACTGAGATAATTGATTATTGCTCAATTTGTGGAAACGTAACACTCAACTCGAAATGTGACATTTGCAGTGACGATAACCGTCAGAAAAATGTTATTTGTGTGGTGGAATCAGTCATTGATTTGTGGGCTTTGGAAAAGACCGAAACATATCATGGACAATATCACGTTCTCGGTGGAGTTTTATCGATTTTTGAAGGTGTCGGACCTGATGAACTGGGTATTCCCCAATTGATTGCCAGAGTAAAGCAGGAGAATATATCCGAATTGATACTGGCCATGAACGCAACAGTGGCCGGTCAGTCCACTACACATTTTATTGTTGAGCAGTTGGAGGGTCTGGATATAAAAATAACCACTCTTGGTAGAGGAATACCATCGGGAGGGGAACTTGATTATCTTGATTCAAACACAATCGCCTCGGCACTCAATTCAAGACAGGAGTATTAGGTGGAACTCCGGGTCTCACGTTTTTGACATAATTTTCCAGTTTAAAATGACTGAAATCAAACCTGACGAGAAAAAACGGTTAGCCAGTAACTGGTTTGCTGACTTGGCCTGCCAGATATGTAAGCGGTTCGAAGAATTGGAAATGGAGCTTTCTTCTGCTACTCCTTTCAACTCTAATCCAGGTAAATTTCAGCAACAAAAAACTACCAGAAAAACGGCCGATGGTGGTGATGCCGGAGGTGGAATGATGTCCAAGCTAGTTACTGGAAGGGTTTTTGAAAAAGTGGGTGTGAATGTATCTACCGTTTACGGTGATTTGTCCCCCACGATGGTTGAGGTTCTAAGGAAACGAAAATCCATAGAGGAAGGAAAATTCGGCTTTTGGGCGAGTGGGATATCTCTCGTAGCTCATCTCAATAACCCCAAGGTCCCAGCTGTTCACTTCAACACCAGGATGTTTACAACTGAAAGGGAAATCTGGTTTGGTGGCGGAATGGATCTAAACCCATGTATTGAAAATCCTGCAGATACCGAAAACTTCCACCGGGCTTTAAAGAAAACCTGCGACGATCATGACAGAACCTACTACAGGTTGTTCAAGGAGTGGGCAGACAGGTATTTTTATATTCCTCACAGAGGTAGGGCTAGAGGAGTAGGTGGAATTTTTTTTGATGATCTGGATTCCGGTGATTGGGAAAAAGACTTTGCATTTGTTGTAGGTGTTGGAAAAACTTTTCTAAATGCATATCCAAGGATTGTTACCGTGCGTCAAGGCGAACAATGGACCGAGGAGGACCGGGAAGTACAATTACTTTACAGGGGACTTTATACCGAATTTAATTTGATTTATGACCGGGGAACAAAATTTGGTTTGGAATCAGGACATGATCCTGAAGCAGTATTGATGAGCTTGCCCCCAGTAGCTAAATGGCTTTGATTCCAGTATTTCCCGCTTGAAATTTAAATCACCGTATTTAGGGGGAGTATATGTTTACATTTTTTACTTTTGTAAGCAGACTGAAGTGATAGTTATTTTGCAAAACAACACTTCTGTTTCCATTATGTAGCAGCAACTCTCGTAAGGAATGACTACTTGCCAAGTTACAATTCCTAGTGGGAATTGCTGACATTCAACCAACTGAGTTGAATTCACAATAAAAGCAGTTATATGATGGTTTCAAAATTGTCGTTGATAATCCGCGGTTAATGAGTTAATTTATCACCAGGGTACCAAATAAACAAATTTTGATGCAGTTGCAATTGAGATAGAGCAGGAACATGAATCAAGGATTGTACGATATTTTGAGGGTAGAGAAGGTTATTTCTCTCTTGTTTTCAAATACCCCCCCCCACGAAATTTCCACGATTTGTGGTGTTTTCAGGTGTAGTTACATCTCCTGAACAGGGTACCGTTTGATCCTATGTATACTCCGGTCCAAACAAGGCAAGATTACAGTTGCACACTGTCTGCAAGGGCTTTTGAAGCACTGAATTTATCCTAATTCCCCCCCCCCCATCCCGAATGAGAGCTTATCTCTAACTGACAAGGGGGTTGCAGACCCAAGAACCTCTCTGGTTTTTAGACTTCCTAAAGCTACCCTTTGCGAAAGGGGATATACATGTGGTCCTGCCTTCCTTGACACCTTGGGATACCAAGGTACAACAGATGATGGTTCGGAAAGAACGAACAGAGATTTTTCACAAGTATACAAGCCCAATCGAAACCATGAGAGGTTGTTACCGTATCTCATTGTCTGGCTAACACTTCCCTTTATTTTTCTGGTTTGGCCAAACACCTCGTTAAAGGCTGCCGAGTCACTCTCCTTCGCCCAAAATATTCCCTATATTGAAGGGGCTTACATACGGGTTTTAACTCTCTCCAATGAAGAGTGGATACTGGACGGTACGGATGCTGATCACTTCAAGGTAGAAGCGGGAGCCTTGCGGTTTGCCACACCCCCTGATTTTGAAACACCCCTTGATGCCAACCAGGACAACAGCTACGAACTGGTTCTTCATTCCACCAGTACCAGAAACAGGAGTCTTACCGCAACCATAGAAGTTGAAGACCGTGATGAACCGGGGCAGGCCCGGATTGTCCCGCACCGTCCTCTTGTGGGGGAACCGGTGGAGGTTGTTGTCACGGATCCCGATCTGTCGACGAATGCTTCCCCTGCCAGTGTTGTGTGGCAAAGATGGATTGCTCCTGGTGAATGGCAGACCATAAACACCACAACTGCTCCCCGGTACATTCCCACCGCTGCTGATGCAGGTCATTATGTGCGGGCCAATCTAACCTATACCGACAGGCATCAGGAAAACCAATCCATCACAGCACATTTACCCAATCCGGTGCTTGGACCGATGCTTCTTGATCTCAAGGTTACCATGGACAGTGACCGGGCACGACCGAAGGGGAAAATCCCGACCCTCCGTCCGGCCTTTGATCCACATATTCTGCATTACGGCATACCCTGTGATGAAGAGGATGTGATGACGGTTTCCTTCCGGCAACCGAAGGACCACAGAACATCTGTTTATGGCATTCAACCTCATCCCGGGGAAGAAGGAAGAGCAGCTGTTGCGGTCACTCAGACGAGTGATGTTGATATTATGGTCGTTGCCAGGGATGGTACCTACACCACCTACACAGTACATTGCATGCCGCCGGCGCTGTGGCGGATCAAGACCGAAACCGATTCGGACACCCCTTTGGAGGTGTTGCTGGCGGTGACCCGCGGTCCTTGTGTCACCTCTGATGATGTTGATGAAGCGCGGGTTGGCTATCGGATAGAGCCGGATACACCAAATGCGGAGAAACTGAGTATTGATGTCTGGACCGATCCGGTGGCCAGGGATGAAGATAGAAGTACAGGGGCAGGGCTGATGTGGCGCTGGTAACTATGATATCTGAAACGATTAAGCAATGAAATCAAAACTATACAGGTGTTTGGTAACTACTCAGGTAGTCTCAGTTGGAGATTATAATAGCCCCGACTATTGGGTAAGGACAATGTTTAAGTAATGGTAATTTAAAGGGAAAAGCTAACGGGAATCACTGCATTGACTCCGGTACGGATCATTGTTGTCTAATAATCCCGGATAAGTTTCAACATTTTTTCAACATTTTGAACCGGTGTATTTGGTAAAATACCATGACCCAAGTTAAATATATGAGGCTGGTTATGATATACATTCAGTATATCCATGGTTTGAGCCTCCAGAATATTTCCTCCTTCCAGAAGAGTTAAGGGATCTAGGTTCCCCTGGATACAATTAACCAGGGAAGTTATTTTATCCACATTTTTCGAGCTTGCGTTCTGATCCAGGGCTAGACAATCGAGTCCCATTTTTGAAACAAACCCGGGGAGTTTCATGGTTGCTCCCTTGGGAAAGGCAATTATTGGAATACTTGGATATCTGGCCTTTAGAGATGCAACAATTTTTTTATTTGGGTTGGTTACATATTGATCAAAGTAATGCCCCTCCAGTGAACCAGCCCAACTATCGAAAAGTTTGATGACTTCTACACCGGCCTCGATTTGCCTTGAAAGGTATTCAATAGTTGCATCGGTCAAAAGGGAGATAATTTGGTCAAAAAGGGCTGTTTTCTGAAACATAAATTTTTTTGAAGTTACTTGCCCCTTTTCTCCCCTACCTGCAATGAGATAAGTTGCCACGGTCCAGGGTGAACCCGCAAATCCAATCAGGGTAACGTGAGGTGGTAAATTAATCAAAACTCTTTTTATTGTTTCATAGACTGGCTCTAAAGTTTCATGAATTTCCTGTGGATTCTTTAAATTGTTAATCTGATCCTGCGTCTGTGTGGGGGTTAGCTGAGGTCCAATTCCCTCAACAAAATTTACATTAACTCCAAGTGCATGTGGTAATAAAAGAATATCCGCAAACAGAATGGCTCCATCAAAGCCAAATCTATTGATAGGGTGGAGGGTGACTTCGCTTGCCAATTTTGGATTGTAACAGAGGGAGAGAAAATTCCTTGCCTGTTTACGCAGGGACCTGTATTCAGGAAGGTATCTACCGGCCTGTCTCATTAACCAAACTGGTGGTGGGTTGAGATTTTCACCATTTAGCACCCTTAGAATGGGTTTGTCAGGATTGATCATATAACCTAAAGGTACCTAAGTTTGTCTTCTAGTTGAAAATGATTTGTTAACTGCCGATTGAAAAATGTCACCACTCGAAATAGACAAAGCAATTGTAAAACTAAATTCGTGAGTTCGGATTCAATTTGGTGCAAACAGTTTCATAAAACCAGCTTCAGATTTAAGTCATGTATGAGATAAAGTCAAAAATTAGAATTGGTTCAAGGGGTTCCAGACTTGCCTTGCTTCAAGCCGAAGAGGTTAAGGGAATACTTCTTGATTATCTTGACTGGGAAGAACCGCAGGTTGAGATTATAAGAATAAAAACCTTGGGGGACAGAATTACCGATAGACCATTCAGGGAATTGGAAGGGAAGGGGGTCTTTTGTAAGGAAATAGAAAAGGAAATACTGGAAGGAACTATTGATCTAGGAGTTCACTCCATGAAGGATATACCCTTTGAGCAACCTGAAGGGTTGTGCATGGCTGGTTATTTGAATCGAGAGAACCCGCTGGATGTTTTAATTGCAAATTGTAGTGAAACTATTGAATCTTTTCCGGCGAACCTGACCATTGGAACTTCAAGTATCAGACGGCAAAAGCAAATTATTAATGCGAACCCAGAAGTTTCTGTATTGGATATAAGAGGTAATATTGATACCAGAATCAAAAAATGGCAAACAGGGGAAGTAGATGGGATTGTTCTAGCTGCTGCCGGTTTAAACAGGATGAAAGTTAGGGATATTCCCAGGTATGAAATACCGATTGAAACCTGCCTCCCGGCTCCAGCTCAAGGGATTATCTGTTTGGAAACCAGAACCGAGGATCACTGGCTGAACACAATTCTGAAGAAATTTTCCCATGCTCCTACTCAAATCATGGCAAACACGGAACGATACTTTCTTAACACCCTTGAGGGTTCATGTGAATTACCTGTCGGTGCCCTTGCCCAAATAAATGGCACAGAAATAAACCTGATTGGAGAATTTTATTCAGAAAAGAAAGGAGAGTTGATAAGGGGAGAGAAATCGGCTCCTATAACTTCTCATTTGGAATTGGGTAAGGAATTGGCCGAATCCTTACTGGCAAGGGAATAGATATTTGTTGAAAACCGGTCGTAAATAAGAAGGTATAAATCCACCCTACACCAGTGAGAATCGTACCCTGTATACCAACTATAATTGCATCAACGTATGTTAACGATAGCCCTGATTTTAATGGTCAATGCTTGGTACTTCCCGTAGTCTATTTTAAATCCGATGTTGAGTAGTGCTAATTTTGATTTTGAGAAGGAAATAATTTCATTTCTCAATCCATGATGAAATTGTCTGGTATTTCCGTTTCTTTTAACAGTTCAGCAAACTGCGCCCCATGCATATCACGGTCAAGACGGCTTCCTTGGCTGTGAATTCTTGGGAAACTAATTTTCAATACACTTAGGCTAGGTACCTCAAAAATTTCAAACTTCTTTTCTTCAACCTGGTAAATTCGTGTAAGTGTTTCGGTACTCAGGAACCTTTTTATTTGTTCCAAATCAGCTTGGTTTTTGCAAAATATATCCACCGTTACAGTAAAGGGTCCAGCATTCTTGGACCGTATCTTTAGGACTCTATTTTTAAGAAGTGCCACTTGTTTCAAAGACCTCAGTTTTGAAAGCTTCCATGGGATCACCAAGTTGTAATACATGGTTTAAACAGAATTCATACAACGGCCCCCTTTCAGTTTCAGCAGGTGAATAAGGGAAAGAGAATGTGGGGAGTTCCTCGTTATCGGTCAATGGGAAATGAAGTAGATAGGGGTTTATATGCTTGGAGATTTCATTTGACATTTCCTGTGTTTCAGAGGTTACAATACTCAAAACACCTATCTCGGTTGGTTCGGATTGCTGATTTTCCAAAGACCCAAGGGTACCTTCACATCCTATAAGCCGGAAATCAATAAAAAATGAATTGTTTCTCAGTTCAAACTTTTCACTTATGGAATTTGCCAGAAATTGTTTTAACGAATTAACCCATGTCTTTATGTTCCTTACATAATGTCTGTTTCGTACTAACGTCAGGCTCGTTGTCTGATAACCCGCAACCCTAACGCCCTCCACTTTGACACAATAATTTTGTGAGGGTACCCACTTTCCTCCAGTTACCCGGACTTTTCTATCAGAAATTGCTTCATAGCAGGTATTGGAGACATCAAGGTGGCCTCCTGGTTCATGCAATATAAAGGGGTCGTAGTTTTCATAGAGCATATGGGCTGAAACCGAATGAGGAGTACATTGGGCTACAGGGTCCAGAGGTTCAACTTCAAAATAGTCTTCATGAAAGTCAATCTGAATACAGCCACTCAAGGGATGGGTTGAGCATAAAGCACCACATTCTGCCACCTTGGCTCCATGCCAGGCGATTCCAGGAGGAATACCGTTCATCAGGGGTAGGGCAGCAATGGATGCTGTATCAGTAGCTCTCCCTGAGATTACAATATCAGGGTTGCTTGCTAGAACTGACTGTATTTGTTCCGCACCGATTAGGGCAACAATACCAGTACAATCAGTTATGATGTTTTCAGATATTGGGGGAGCATGCTTTAGCGGAATTAGCATGCCGGAGTGGTATGCAGACAGGATTTTCTCGTTGGATTGGGATGATTTGATAGTTCCAATTCGCAACTTCCGATCAAATGACTTAAGCAATTTATTAGTAATTTCCACCATCCAATCAACAGTCTGATCTGTTCCGCAAGTACCAGAAGAGCCAATAACCAGAGGGACGTTTGCTTGTGCTCTCGCTTCAAGTAAATATTCCCACTCCCCCTGGGTAACTGCCCTGGAATATTTGGAAGTGGAAGTGCCCAAATAATAAGGGCCACTGTCAGTGGATCCACCATCAATGGCGATTATATCTGGATTGTTATTCAAACCCCTTTGAAGCGCTTCTTTGTTAAATTCAAGGCCAAGCACTCCTGATGGAACGAGTACTCTAATCAAACTTTAAACTCCTAAGTGTAGTGTCTTCAACTTGTGGGTTTTGACGGTTTCTTTAAGAGATTTCTTAGGAATAGAGGGGCAACAAATCCTCCAATTGCTGCAACCCATAATCCTATGGAAATACCCGATGAGAAAAGATATGTCCAGTCGCCTTCAGAAATGATCATGGCTCTCCTCAAATTATCTTCCATATTGTTTCCAAGGAGAATACCCAGGATTATGGGGACAGTCGGGACACCCAATTTCCTACAAAAGTATCCAACCAACCCAAAGATAATCATCAAGACCAAGTCATGGCTGCTTCCAGAAAGTGAATATATTCCTCCGAATGCGATCATTGCAATGCCAGGCAAAAGTACATTTGGTTGGACAGAAAGTACCTTGACAAACAACCTAACCATCGGGACGTTCATAATGAGCAATACGAAATTGGCGATTAACAGTGAGGCGATAAGTCCCCACACAACCTCGGGTCTTTCTTCAAAGAGCAAGGGGCCAGGAGTAATGTTCAAGGTCAATAGTACAGCAAGCAGAACAGCAGTTGTTCCTGAACCTGGAACACCAAGTGTTAGCATTGGAATCAAAGCTCCTCCTGCAGCTGCATTATTTCCTGCTTCTGGAGCAGCCACTCCTTTGGGATTACCGGTTCCAAATGTATCACCGTCCTTCGCCAGACTTTTTTCACCCATGTAGGCCAGGAAACTGCCGAGTGAGGCACCTGCACCGGGTAGGATACCGGCGATAAAGCCAATAAAGGTTCCTCTCAGCATGGTAAACCCGCTGTTAACTATATCCTTTACAGGTATTGTTATTTTTTCAAGCTTGATACCAATTGCAGTGTTCTTGCCATGACTTTCAATAAAAATAAATATTTCCGAAACGGCAAACAAACCTACGATTGCAACAAGAAAATCCACCCCATCCATTAATGCGAGTTCACCAAAAGTAAGTCGTGGTAGTCCAGTTTGGTTATCCAAACCAATCATGGCTATACCCAAACCAACTGCTGAGGCAAGGGCGGCCTTTATCTGGTTTCTGGAAGCTAGACCTCCAAGAGTACAAAAGGCCAAAAGGTACAGGGCGAAATATTCAGAAGGGCCAAAAAGATATGCAACCCTCGCCAGTAATGGTGCAAGAAGCATCAGACCGATGGTTGCCAAAAAGGCACCGACGAACGAGGAAACACCTGACAGCACTAAGGCATCAGCTGCCCTTCCCTTTTTGGCCATGGGATAGCCATCAAGAGTTGTCATTAGTGCAGGTTCGTCACCGGGTATATTCAATAGGATAGAAGAAATCCTTCCACCATACATCGCTCCATAATAGACAGAAGTCATCAATACCAGTACTTCTGTCGCATCCAACCCTAGGGAAAAGGCCAGCGGAATCAGGATTGCAACCCCGTTGGAGGGCCCCAATCCGGGTAGGGATCCAATGATTGTACCGGCAAAACAACCGGATACGGCAAGCAAAAGGGTTGACCACGTAAGGGCAACCGCAAACCCTTGCGAAAGATTGGCTAACAGGTCCATGATTTAACCAAATGCATATAGCCCCAGTCCCAGGCCATAATTCAGGAGTAGAAATAGTCCAATCGATAATCCCAGTCCGGTAATTATGGCATTCCTGATGTTTGGGGAAATCAGATAACTAAGGATTATGGCTACGACTGCAGAAGGAATGATGAACCCGTAAGGACGCAGGGTAATGGCAAAAAGATACATCGAAAGAAGAGCAATACCAATTTTCCCATAAACCTTCAGCTCTGGCCAATCTGTAATGGTATCGGGGAAAATTAAAATCAAAATTCCACAGAGCAGGGATACTCCTCCAATAATGTAAGGGAAGGTTCGAGATCCCACGGGGTCAGATAGGAACCCCATGGGAATTAGTGAGGCATGATACAGATAAAAGGCACCTATAAAAACGACGCCCAATCCGAATATGCGATCAGCTTTCACTACTGGATAACTCCAATTTCCTTGGAAAGCTTCTGAACGTCAGCAATGACACCAGCGAGGTATTCCTGAAAATCATCACCTACCTTGGTGAAGGGGGCTAGACCACGGTCGGCCATGGCTTGTGCCCATTCAGGTGAAGCCGCAACCTGGGCCAATGCATCAGCCCATTTTTGATAGTCTTCGTCAGAAATCCCTTTGGGTACATAAAGCCCTCTCCAGTTTACAGCAACAAGGTCAACGCCCTGTTCCTTGGCAGTGGGAATATCCTCAAATCCCGGGATCCTTTCATCGGTGAAAACAGCTACCACTCGGACATCACCGGATTTAAGAAAGCCGACAACTTCTGAAATATCTCCCGTCATGGCTTGGGTATGGCCTCCAATAGTTTGGGTAATTGCGTCTCCACCACCATCAAGTCCAATATATTTAACTGACAAAACATCATCGTATCCAACTTCGCCCAGGGCCATGAGGACTTTCAGATGATCAAATCCACCAGTAGCCGAACCACCGGCGAAAGTAACAGATGAAGAATCTTCTTTAACAGCATTGAGCAAATCCATTAGATTCATGTAAGGTGAATCAGCTGCAACAACTAGGACACCTGGGTCTGCACCGATTGCACCAAGGAAGGAAACCTGGTCTGAAGTCATACCTGCATAAGCATTCTGAGCCAGACGAGTTGCAGTAGCTGAGGATGCTGCCACAATCAAATCACCGTCATCATTTCTTTCGTTGACGACATGGCCATAGGCAAGGCCACCGCCGCCGCCTGCCATATTGGTAACCTTTATCGGCTCATCCACCGCACCAATATCATACATGATTTTTCCGATGGCACGGCAGGTAAAATCCCAACCGCCACCTGGGTTTGCCGGGGCAATACATTCAGCTGAATTCCCGATGCTTCCAAAACCCATCATAAGTGCAAATGACGCACCTATCAACTTGCTTGAAAATTTCATAATCTTTCTCCATTCGTTTTCCAATAGGGAATTAATCGCATTAGGCAATTAATCGGTTAGGGTTAAGGGTAATATATATTTTTGGATTAAAGTTCAATTAGTTTACAACTCACAGGGTGTAAGGTATTGCGACAAATATGTTATAATCGGATCAATTTTGGTGTTTTTGGCCATTTTCCAATTGATTGGTTTATGGCCTGTGTTTGTTTTTTTATTCTTCACGTCTCAAACGGTCATGTGGATCGTTTTGGAAAGGTGGGTATTATTTTTATTTGCATAACATTTTTACAAATCACGGTAGCATTCCCGATGACCTTCACATATAACAAAAGCAGAAGATAATTCGAAGATTTGAACACTTTTACCTGTTGAAAACTGATAACTATTTTAACTGCCACGTTTCCCCAAGCAGAGTCTAATCACCTACTTATTCAGTAGCAAGCTGCCAATGCTCCTACAATTCAAATAGATTGCGTATCCAACTGACGAATGAGTTGGCAACTTCAACGTTATGATCAAGATCATTTGCAACTATCGCAGTCCCCATAGGTCTGGGCTTCTTGCGGGTTGCCAACCAAGCATGGACATAGGCTTTAGTAATCTTGGAGTCCGAGAATTTGCGATCCTCTGCTGGGATATTGTCAATGAATATTTTAGCGCGTGGTAATACAGGATCATTCGCAGGAATCATATCATGAATGAAGTCCTCGAGTTCACCACTTCGGTTATTGTCTGGCATAATCCAGACACCAACTCTGACATCCCGAGGCCCAATGAAAATACTTCCTGAGGGTGATATCTTCTTTGGAACCTTGCAACCAGCTTGATCAAGGCGGTCGTAGATAGATCTCCATCGATCGTTAATTTCACCATTAGCATCCGCAAGAATACCTAGGGCTTTGCGACCAGATTCATTAACTTCATTATAAATCGAATCTCGGAGTTGATCGAATCCCTCTTTGTTTTTAATATCTACTATATTATGTAAATTATGCATACGCAGGAGATTAGCAACCACATGTTTGTCATCGCTACCCTCAACAAGCAATGTCGAGTGAACTCCTATCCCGGTCATCGGACCTCAATCTCTTGTTGAGCCGCCACCATCAGATTTTCTTCAGAATAGTGAACTGCGTGTAGATCATCTCCAAAATGCTCAAGGCGGTACAAAGTTCCAACTGCTGGTGTTTCATTTGCGGCTACAGCAAAGTTATATATACAGTCCCTACTATAGGTAGCAGCAATGACCTGAATATTGTTTTCTACAGCCGTTTTAAAAATCATACGCCAAAGTAAGTGCTGGATTGAGTGGTGTATACCATTCTCAACTTCATCAATGACAAGAATACCATTTTGGGAATTCGCAAGCGCAAGAGCAATACCCAATAAACGTTGTGCACCATCCCCTAAACGCTTCAATGGAATAGGTGTCATTGAGGACTTAAGTTTGGCAACAGCGCGGCGCCCTTTCCTAAGATACGGTATCGAAGGATCACCGATTACAGCAAGTCGTTCTAAACTATCCCCAATAACTAGGCGTATAGCTTCCGTCACAAATTCTTCAGCGTGGGTTAAAGCCACAGAGTCCCATAAACGGGCTACATCAACGGTCTTGATCAAACCTGGTCCGAGGGACTCGAGCTTAATTGGATCAAGCCACGCTTCCGCATTGCTACCGTTTCTAAACAATCGATGTGTTCGTAATCGAATCCTATCATGATAATACATTGAACCAACTGGAATAGTACGGTTATTGCTACCAACGGTAATTTTGAGGACCTTGAAGGTAATGTTTTCAGAGAATAGAGTTGCTGGTTCCTGATCATCTACAAGTTGGAGGGTAAGTTCTTCTGGTTTTCCCTCAGCACTTATCCGTATTATTGGAGGTTGATCGTTTTCGATTTTGGGATCAAACTCATAAAATAAAGATGAAAAATCTGGAATAAGGGTTTTGCCTCCATCCTCGTCGCTCCCAAGTATCAACTCTTCACGATCTTCAATGAAATTAGAAAGCAAACGGATGTCACCTCTGGAAGCATAAACCCGGATGGCCTCAAGTATGGTCGTCTTGCCAATACCATTTTTCCCTGCCAATAACGTAACTTGGCCAAGATGTGGAAGATCAAGAGAATGTATTCCACGAAAACCTGCTATATTAAGCGATGGAAGATGTAATTGGGAAACCATGTCCTTTCCTTGATATCTAAATCTTAATGTAAATGCTTAGCAGTTGGGTAATAATGATAGCCAGTATATATTAATCCATAACAAGATACCTAGCAATTTATCGCGTTATATAAACCACCACTTTGAAGCTACATTGTGCGACAACTCATAGGGTGACACAGCATCTATTTGAGTAATAATTTTTTGACGCTGACTATATGATCACAAGTAAAGAAGTTAATCACCTTTTGCAAGAAATTTTTCCTGCCTGAGTTTTTACTATTGCAGTAATTTGAGTTTGAGAACCATGCTACAACTGATTTAGTTTTCCATGCTACGAATGACGCAAACCCAGGTGGCTTTCAGCATGTATTAATTTACTTGGTTATCATTAGATTCAATCAAATTTGCCAGAGAGAGTTGCGGCGAGATGTACGGGGGATCAAAAATTCATTAGACTTGGGTTGGTTGATTTATCCGCTGTTTTGGTTAATGGCATCCAACAAGCGTTTTTTGAGGTTTTCAAGCTTCGTTTTGGCAAGGATTTTCAAACCTGATCGGTCCTTAACATAAAATACATCTACTGCTTGTGCCCCATATGTGGCAACCACCGAGGAGACCACGGTAATCCCCCCTTTATCAAGGGTTTGAACTAGGTCATACAGCAAGCCAGGTCTATCTTGTGTATCGACTTCAATAATAGTGTGAAGATCTGATCCGTCATTATCAAAAGAAATTTCTGTAGGAACAGAAAATTTAGTTGGTTGTTTTAATCTGGTCGGCTTGTGTAGCGCGTTAGGTTGATTCAACTTTTCACTCAAGTATTCAAAATCAGAGGTTAATTTTTGAATCTGTCCATTCAATCTGTTTATCTTAACTTTCTCGTAGGGTTTTCCATTTGTGTCCTGCAACCAGAAGGCACTCGTTAAATATCCATCTGAAGAAGTATATGATTTGGCATCAACAATATTTACATTTATCAATGCAAGCATTCCTGCGAATTTAGAAAATAGATCTGGAAAGTACTTCCTGACCATACAAAGTCTTGTAGCACCCCTTGTTTCATCTTTAGTGAAATCAAAAGCAGTTTCTTCCTCATTGACCTTATCAAGTAATTCAATGAACTTAATCTGTACTTCAGGAGCCAAACTCCTCCAAAAAGGATCACCATGACGACTGATTGCTGCCTCTGGATTATCGTATTTCAGTTCTACGAGTTGGGCTGATACAATTTTCTTGGATTCTTCCACATCAAAATACGAAGAAAAGTTCACTGAACCATCAGTCAAAACCGAATGAGTGAATTTGTAAAGATCCCTTAGCATCTGGGCTTTCCAATGATTCCAGACACCTGGTCCTACGCCCATAATGTCACAGACGGTTAATACTGTTAATAACTTCAACTTGGTTCTGTTACCAACAATCTTGGCAAAATTAATAACAGTTTTGGGATCTCCAATATCCCTTTTCTGGGAAGTATCAGACATTAGAAGATGCTGTCTAACTAACCAAACGACCAAATCTGTTTCCCTTTCATCCAAACCAAGCCTCGGGGATATCGTCTTGGCTAATTCGGCCCCGACTGAAGAATGATCTGTATTCCTTCCCTTGCCAATATCATGTAATAAAAGAGCCACATAAAGGACCTTTCTGTTTACCCCCTTTTCCAGAATAGAGGTGGCGATAGGAAGGTCCTCTTTGAGTTCACCCTTTTCCAGCTTAGCCAGAAATGCCACACATTGTATCGTGTGTTCATCAACTGTATAGTGATGATAGGAATTGTATTGCATCAAGGCCACAATTCTATCAAATTCCGGGATAAACCTTCCTAATACACCAACCTCATTCATTCTTCGGAGGACCCTTTCGGGATTGCCATAATTCAGAAGCATACCCAGGAAAATTTCGTTGGCACTGGGATCATTTATGAATTCATCATCAATTAGATACAGATTTGCTGCCACAAGACGCATAGAATCCGGATGCAATAACAGCCCTGTATCAAGACCAACTTCAAACAACCTAAGGATATTCAACTTGTCGTTGAGAAATGTATCCGGGTCGGCAATGGACAAACGACCATTAACTTCCTTGTACTCTGGTGGGAGATGTGAATGCAAATTGGTCCGAGCTCTCTTTAACCAACCTCTGAGAATTGGTTCTCGCTTGACATGCTGGGCTTCAAGCTTGGTAAGGAAAATCCTGGTAAGATCTCCTACATCAGTTGCATGGCCAAAGTAATCCTGCATGAAAAATTCAACAGCTTGACGTCCATCCCTATCCTTATAACCAAGATTCTTTGCTACTTCAAATTGGACATCAAAATGTAAAATATCCTGAGGTCTCTTTGCCAAATCATGTAATTCACATCGAACTGCCCAAAGAAATGACTCCGCACTAATAAATTTTTCAAATTCCTCAATGGTAAATACTTCGAGATCAATCAGTTCCTTTGTGTCTTGTATCCTGAACAGATACTTGACAATCCAGAAAAGAGTTTGCAGGTCTCTTAGTCCTCCCTTGGCTTCCTTGACATTGGGTTCCAACAGATACCTGTTACCCCCATGCCGGGAATATCTAGATTCTCTTTCTCCTAATTTCGCTTCTACAAAAGCTGGGCCTGAACCTTTGAACAAGTCATTCCAAAGCTTATCGTGGAGCATATCTTCTGAAGCTTTTGGCCCCCAAACCAATCTACTCTCCAAGAGTGCAGTCCTAATGGTTAGATCCCCCTTGGCAAAGTGGAGACATTCTTTCAAGGTTCTAACTGAATGCCCGACTTTTAAGTTTAGGTCCCAAAAAATGTAGAGGGAACCCTCAATCACCTTATTTTCCCACTCACCACTTTTTTCATCTAGCAGGAACAGCAAATCTACATCTGAATGAGGGGCCATTTCACCACGGCCATATCCCCCAACACCAAAAACAGAAAAATTTGCCTGAGTTTCCGTTTTCCCAAACAATATCTTGGTCGAGAATTCCAGAGCAATCTGGACTATACAATCGGTGATATACGAATATGAACGAACTGTTCGGAGAGCAGAGTAGGGATTCAGTAAATGCTCAAACTTGCTTGCCTCCCGGAGCTTGCTCTTACTTACCGCAATTTGGCTAGCCAAGGCTTTGATCAGACTCTTTCTTATTTCCTGGATTTCATCAGGTTCATACTCCCCTGGGATCAGGAAGGAGGAAAATATATCTGGATCAAATATTTCCTTTGGTGCAAGAATTAGACGGCTACCATCCACCAGCGGTATGTTTGCATTAGGTACAGGACCTGGTACGGCCGTTGTCATAAGAAATCCCTTTAAAAATTCACAATCATAAATCGCTTCAAGTTTAGCATTTTGTTACGTACATTGTCGTACAATATTCATTCTAGATTTTCTAGGTATGAAGCAAACGCGATCTTCAAAATGCTACGAAGGCCTGAAAAACATTTCGAAATTTCAAATCAGTAATATTTTGTGAGCTGAAATGTCCAACTAACCCTTAATCACAAGGCAACATGTAAATTGTTATTTCAATTCAGAACCAATTTTATATCTACTAACTGCACACAACTCCAATAAAATTCTAATTTGTATTATAAATGAATTTCGGATTTGTTATTTACTTGGGTCCTAGATTTGAATGAAAATGTAGATTTAAGATTGTCGGCAATGTCATGACTAAGTTGGTACTAAGGGAAATTAATTGACCGTACGATATCAAAGAGACATGCTGGGTTATGGGAAGAATGGTTTCCAAAATGCTTGGCCTGATGCAGCTAGAATTGCTGTTCAATTTGTAATCAACTATGAAGAGGGTGGAGAGAATTGTATTCTCCATGGAGATAAGGCTTCTGAAGCATTCCTTTCAGAAATTATTGGTGCCTCGCCCTGGCCTGGGCAAAGGCATTGGAATATGGAATCCATATATGAATATGGATCACGTTCAGGCTATTGGAGACTATATCGCGTATTTACAGGTGCCAAAATTCCGGTGACTGTTTTTGGGGTGGCAACTGCATTGTCTAGGTCTCCTGAGCAAGTAGCCTCAATGAAAGAAGCAGAGTGGGAAATTGCTAGCCATGGTTTAAAGTGGATTGAATACAAGGATTTTTCCATCGCCGAAGAGAAAACGCATATGGAGGAAGCGATTTCACTCCATAAACAAGTAGTAGGAAGTAGACCCCTCGGATGGTATACCGGAAGATGTTCAATGAACACCATCATGTTGACGACAGAAGAGGGAGGATTTGAATACCTATCTGACAGTTATGCAGATGATTTGCCATACTGGGTTAATATTGATGGAAAAGACCAGTTAATCCTCCCTTATACTCTTGATTCAAATGACATGAGGTTTGCTACCAATCAGGGGTTCAATACAGGTGGAGACTTTTATAACTACCTCAAGGACAGTTTTGATGTTTTATATAATGAAGGAAAAGAGGGTTTTCCGAAAATGATGTCTGTTGGGCTGCATTGTCGGTTGGCAGGAAGACCTGGAAGAACCTCAGGATTGCTTCGTTTTATTGATTACATCAAAAGCAAAGACAAGGTCTGGATACCAACAAGACTTGATATTGCCAGGCATTGGGCTCAGCATTTTCCCCCATCAAAACATTTTCAACCCTCCTTGCTCCCAAAGGGAGAGTTCATTAATACTTTTGAGGGTATAATTGAGCATTCCCGGTGGGTAGCAGAAAAGGTTTATGCTCTGGAATTGGGACCGGCATATGATTGTCCAGAGGGGATTCACAATGCTTTTTGTCAAATACTGAGATCAAGTTCGGATCATGCCAAACTTGAAATTTTGAATAAACATCCTGAACTTGCAGGGGAGGCCGCAAAAAGTGGTAGGTTGGGATCATCTTCAAAAAAGGAACAAAGTTCCAAAGGGTTAGACGCACTTGAAGCAAATGAAGGGGTAAAACTTGATGGTCTAAATCGGCAGTACCTGAAAAAATTTGGTTTCCCGTATATTATTGCCGTGAAGGATTATGACAAAAGGACCATTTTACTTGAGATTGAGAAACGGATAAACCGATCCAGAGAAGTAGAATTTGAGGAAGCTTGCCATCAAGTAGAAAGAATTGCCTGGTACAGGATCCAGGACATATTTAGTCAGGGAGAATAGTTTGAAAGGAGATTATCATAATCCAAAAGGGGGACTTCCTCCACAATCACAGTTAACAACCGATAGGGCCGTGTCCACAAATTCCTATCTGGTCATTCCGGCAAGGTCACTGACAGATATTGTTACAAGCAACCTTCCTCATTGGGATGAGACAAGGTTATGGATTTTGGCTCAACCCCAATCGGGATTTATACAGACTTTTACTCATTACATGATGGAAGTTGAACCAGGTGGAGGTAGTGAAAACCCTGAACCTGATTCAGAATGTGAAGCTGTTTTGTTTGTTACCGAAGGGGAATTTGAGCTTCAGAGGTTTGACGATGAAACTTATGACCTCGAACCAGGAAGTTATGTATATTTACCGCCTGATGAAGAATGGTCCCTGAAGAATGTTGGTAATCAGGACGGGTATTTTCACTGGATTCGCAAGAAGTACGAATTCATTGATGGAGTAACTCTTCCTGATTTTTTTATTCTCCATGAGAATGAGATTGTTCCAGAACCTATGGCCAACTCTAATGGGACCTGGTTTACCCAGCGGTTTGTTGATCCTGAGGATATTTCCCACGATATGCATGTTAATATAGTTTCCTTTCAGCCAGGTGGTTCTATTCCATTTTTGGAAACCCATCCAATGGAACACGGGATCTACATACTGCACGGTAAAGGAGTGTATAATCTTAATAATGATTGGATTGAAGTCGAAGCTGGGGATTATTTAGCCCTAAGGTCATTTTGTCCACAGGCGTGCTATGCTGGAGGGCCAGACCAATTCAGATATCTCCTTTACAAAAATGTAAATCGACATCCAAAATTTTAGTTCACTTCGTTTCTGTAGTAATTCAGACTGTCGCAGAAATACAGTTGATATTAACAGAATGAATCAAATTGATGAGGTCTTGATGGAGGTAAGAGAAATTGAAATTACAGCCAGTTTGATAAGTAATGCAGATTTTTGTGCCTTCGGTGATATTATTCAATTGGGTACCCTAGAACCCAAATCAATCAATCAGGGGAATTGTCTTCGCTTTAATAATCTGGCAAAGATGGAACATGACCCAGGAGGGCAGTTGGGAATCAGTATTTTTGAATCGAAGATAAGACCCATTCCCTACAGATTTAATCTTGTTGAAAGGCACCCTCATGGCCCTCAATTCTTTTTCCCGATGGACAATCAGCCATTTTTAGTTGTTGTAGCACCAGACCAAAATGGTACTCCTGGACTTCCCAGGGCATTTATTACTGAACGATACCAAGGTATAAATTTTCACCGTGGGACTTGGCATGGGGTTTTAACCCCTATACGGGGCACTGGTAAGTTTTTGGTCTTTGATTGGATTGGTACGAAGGTCAACCTTGAAGAACATAAATACCCAAATTATTGGAAAGTATTTGTATAGACAAATTCAATCCTGTGATCGTCCCATCGTTTTCAACCCCAGGAATTACCATACCTCCTTCAAGGTTTAAGAATGCAACCAATTCCTTATCCAGAGCTCTCTCCATATGTCATGATTTCCCGTAATTCCGCTTTGATCATATTAATCAAACCCATATTTCTCTTTACATTGGATAAATGCTTCCTTGCCACCCTTCAATATCCTGGTTACCTGATCTCTAATTTCAGAAATATCTATGGAAACCAGTGCTCTTTCAAGCATCTCCGCTTTGTTACCTAATGTTGTACAAACACCAACCCATTTAGGATATCCAAAAATCGGAATATTGGCTTTCTACATTGAATTATATCGTTCAATTTAATTATAACCTTAGTACATTAAATCCACATAAAGCCTTGTTGTTAAGACAAATTCAAAATTTTTCATTTAAATTTATCTAGGTTTAGTCCCGAGTACTGACATGCAAGGAGTGTTATCTTACCAGCTGTTATTGCATCTTCCAAGGCATCGTGGTGGTTGAATTTTATTCCTAACCAATCGGCAAGAGACTTCAAACCGAAACTTGCCCCCTTCCTTTCAGATGACCAAACTTTTCTGGCAATTTTACAACTGTCCAACCAGACGGCATTAATCCTAGGAAGGTCATAAAAATCTGCGGCCCTGTTCATTACTCCCTGGTCAAATGAAGTATGACTGACCACCATAGTTCCATTTAATCTTTGAACTAATTCTTCCTGTATCTCTATAAAACTTGGTTTGTATATTACCATTTCAGGTCTAATCCCATGAACCCTGATGTTCCTGTAGTGAAAATTAGTTTTGGGATTGATCAGGGTTGACCAGGTATCAATTATGGAACCATTATAAAAATGAGCTATACCAATTTGACAAATACTTTCAGGGTATTGATTGGCTGTTTCAATATCCAATGCGTTGAATGTTAATGACACTGGTAATAGTCAGAATGGGAATTAATCACAAAAGGTCAATCTCTATTGTAAAGTATTGTTGATGGTTTTGAATTAAGGGGTTGGGAAAAGTAAAATAGACTGGCCACTAAAGATAAAAGTGCTCCTCCCAATACAATCAACAACCCAGATAGAGGTTCAATTTCGAAGGATGCTTGCAAAACATAATTCATAACTGCCCAACCACCTGCTATGCCAGCAATGAAGGCAACCAGACTTGCAGAAAATCCTAAAATAATTGACCTAAGGGCAAGGCTGAGCATCAGGGTTCGGCGAGTTGCCCCTATTACTTTCAAAATGGCTGATTCATAAACTCTGGAAGCAACTGAACTGGCTGAAGCACCAAGCAATACTACAAACCCTAGAATGAGTGTTATGCTGGAGGCATAAATTATGGCAGATCCTAGTCCGGAAATAATTCTTGAAACGTTGGCTATACCCTCTGATACAGAAATAACCGTGATACTGGGGTAGGTTGATGTTATACTTTCAAACAGTACTTCCTCTGTTTCATCTTCTGCATAAATGGTAGCGATATGAGAGTGGGGGGCCCCCGCTAAAGCACTTGGATTCATTGATAGGATGAATCCCAATCCTACACTCGAAAAATCAACACTTCGAAAATTCACAATTTGTGCTTCAATATTACGACCTAGAATGTTCAGGGTTATGTAGTCTCCAAGATTTAGGCCAAGTTCAATTCCCTCTTCTTCGGCAAAACTGACCAAGGGTGGTCCTTCATAATCTTCTTCCCACCAGGTACCTGCTGTAATGACCGTATTATCAGGAATTGTATTTGAATAGGTTATACCTCGGTCACCCTCCAGAACCCAATGGTCTCCGGCAATTTCACGCGAAGGGATACCATTTACCTCAGTAATAATTCCCCTCAGCATGGGTGCTGATTCAATTTTTGAAACTCCTGGATGCGATAGAACCAACTCTTGAAACTGAGTTAAATTTTGATTCTGAATATCAACTACAAAAAAGGTGGGTGCGACTTGAGGTATGTTTCCGGTAATGTTTCTAAGCAGATTATTGGAAATCTGCCCAATCGAAGCCAAAACAGACAAGCCGAGTCCCAAGGCCAAAGTAAGCGATATGACTCCATTGCCTGTTTCACCTATTGACCTGAGTGCTAACCCCAAGGAAATTTTGCCCCTGACAAATTTTGAATGACCTAATTGGAAAGATAGGAATCTTGACGCTTGGGCGATTAATCCCAATACAAAGAGTGTACCGGCTATGCCACCAGAGATATATAAGGTAAGCCGGGGTATACCTGACAATAGCGAGGCAGAAACAATAAAAACGCCGATTAAAAATACGAGTATCAACCCATACGGCATAATCCTAATTTTCCAGGGATTGATGTTGGCCTCCCTATACAGTGCCCCCGGTTTGATATCACAGGTTTTGGCAAGAGACCAGATAGAAAAGATCAAGCCAATTAACAAACCATAGAAGGCTGATTCAAGAATATCCACCAAGTGGACCTCAAAGGTAAATGGTACTGGCAATAAATCGGTTAGAATTGACTCCAAAAGGAAGGGTATAAGAACTCCAATTATCAACCCGAAGGAGATACCAATTACAATCAAAATCAAGACCTGGAAGAGATAAATAAAAAATATGGTTATCTGATCAGCCCCCAGTGTTTTTAAGGTGGCGATGACCTTCGTTTTGGTTTCCAAATAGGTTGATACCGTAAGTGAGATTCCTATCCCACCCACAACTAGACCTGCCAAGCCTACCAAAGTAAGGAAGGCGCCAACCCGACCGACAACTTCCTGTATTCCGGGAGCTCCATTTCGTTTATCCCTCCACGAAAAAGTGTTTCCCAAGACAGTTTCTGCATCACTCCTCAAGGTTTCCATATCATCATTTTTGGGGACAATCATCCTATATCTTGATGAAAATAAGGTCCCTTCATCTATCAAACCTGAATTCTCCAGATCCTTAAGAAGAACCATGGTTCTTGGGCCAAGCGAAAAATCCCCTCCGGTTTCATCGGGTTCTTGTTGGATCACACCAGTCAAGATAAAAGTGTTAAAACCTAGCCTGAATTCAGAACCAATGGCCAATCCCAATCGCTCGACAAGGGCTTTCCTCATGACGGCACCGGGAATATCATTAACCGGTACGAAGGCATCCTCCATGGTGATGTTTTCCTCTAGGATTAATTCACCGTATAGTGGATAAATATCATCGACAGCCTTGATCTGGGTCAGGGCACGTTCCTTAACCCCTTCCGTATTTGCCACCGCCATCGAACGAAATTCAACAATTTCAGAAATTCTTGTAGCGTTTTCCTCCATCCATTGTTTTTCTTTTTGATTCGCATACCGATAGGTGAATTCCAGTTCGATATCCCCTCCCAAAATTTTAGCACCTTGTTCCTCCAGGCTCTGTTCGATACCTGATTGAACCAAACCAACAGCAGCTACTGAAGCAACACCAAGGGCTAAACAAATAACCAGGATACGGAAATTTCGAATTCCTCCATTCAATTCTCGAAGGGCAATTCGTAGAGATGTTATCACGTTCATTTTGGATTCAGACAGGTGTGACTATTTTGCCATCTTGTAAACTGATTACTCGACTACATCGATTAGCCAAATTTCTTGAATGAGTAACCAGGATCAAGGTGGTACCTCTTTTTTCATTCAGGTTGAATAGTAATTCAACAACCTTCTCGCTGTTGGCAGCATCTAGATTTCCCGTAGGCTCATCGGCGAGAAGTATACTGGGTCTGGGTACACTGGCCCTGGCCAAGGCAACCCTCTGCTGTTCACCCCCGGAAAGTTGTGAAGGATAATGTTTCAACCTTTCCTTCAAGCCAACCGAAACCAACTCTTCTTCAGCAAGCTTGAAAGCCATTTTATCACCTGCCAACTCCAGTGGAATTGCTACATTCTCCAGGGCCGTAAGTGTAGGGATTAAGTGAAATGACTGAAAAACCACTCCCACATTTGACCTGCGGAAGCGTGCAAGCTCATCTTCATTCATATTGGAAATCGATTGACCAAGTGAAATAATTTCACCCTTGGTAATATTTTCCAATCCTGCAAGGAGCATCAAGAGAGAGGATTTGCCTGAACCGGAGGGGCCAGTAATTCCCAAAGTTTCCTGCTGGTTGACTGTAAGGTTTATTCCATTGATTATATTGACGGGTCCTGCATTTCCTTTAAGTATCAAATAGACATTTGTTAATTTAAGGACATTTTTTGTCATGAAATTCTTTTCACCTTCTGTAGTTTCCAAAAAATATGGGGCTTCAGGCTTTTTCTGCAAGTTGCTTCTAATTGTTTCGTTACCACTAACTATACCTTCTCATGGCTTCGCAGAATTAAAGATCAGTTTTTTTGGAGATAGCCTGGTTCAGGGTTATGGATTGTATCCTGAGGATGGCATGGTGGCTCAAATGCAGAAATGGCTTGAGCAGCAAAACAATACTGTCCAATTGGTAAATTCCGGTGTTTCAGGAGACACAACTGCTGGGGGAAAAGCACGAATTAATTGGACATTGGAAGAGGGCTTTGACGGTATTATTGTTTTGTTGGGAGGAAATGATTTACTACGTGGTATCAACGTAGATGAATCAAGAAGCAATCTAAGGGCAATACTGGAAGAAGCCACAAAAAGAAATTTACCAACCTTACTGATCGGTCATGAGGCTCCATCAAACTACGGTTACGAATATAAGACGGAATTCGAACAAATTTTTCAGGATCTTGCTAGGGAATTCGATGTTATGCTGTTTCCCAGAATATTTGACCCAATAGATAAATTGGGTACCAGAGAAGTGGTCAGGGAAATCTACTTTCAGGATGATTTACTTCACCCCAACAGGGAAGGTGTACACAAAATTGTGAATGAATTGGGACCCCATGTGCAGGAATTGATTCAGGAAATTAATAAGTCTGGCAACAATTGAACATTTTATCCTTTTTCTTTCCAGAAGGTTGGGGGTTATAATTTTGACCCGTCGAAAAGAATAAATATGGAGAAATCTCTAGTGAAATTTAGAACTTATATTCTTGTGTTATGTCTGGCATTTATACCCATTTCTGCCTTTTCCGGTTCAAATACTTCTGAGGATGCAATTCAAGCCCGTCAGGAGATAATGAAATACATAGGTTCCCAGATGCGAACCCTCGGAGCTATTCAAAGAGGAAGTACAGAATTTGACCCATCATTAACCAAAGGTGTGGGGCAGGCGATTTATTCCATGTCTTTATCGTTGCCATTCCTGTTGGTTGAGGGATCTTTTGAGGGTGACACAGACGCAAAACCGGAAATTTTGACTGCTGAGAGTTTCAGGAATCATGTTGTCAATTTTCAAAATGCCAGCCAACTGCTCAGTCAAGCAGCAATTGAGGATGATTTTTCAGAGGCATTTTCCCAGCTAGGCCAAACCTGCTCTGCTTGTCATAGGGAATTCAGAAAATAAAATGAAAAGAATTACCATTACGGTAGTTCTTCTCCTGTGTCTAATTGCATTAATCTTTGTTGGGATTTCCTATCCAACGAAGATTTCTGAACAGGATTTTAGGATAGCTGTAAGGGCTGACTATATTCCTGATCCCCATCAGGGGGAAGTTTTGTTTCATTTGGGGGGATGTGGTGATTGTCACCTGAACCGCAATCCTGAATCCCCAAACTTTAACAGCTTGGTAGGTGGAGAATCACTGCAAACACCTGTTGGTAAATTTTATCCACCAAATATAACGCCAGATGTGAATACAGGTATTGGGGGGTGGAGTGACTTGGATTTCATCAACGCCATGATAAGGGGTATAGGGCCTGAGGGGAGGCATTACTCACCATCCTTCCCATACACTGCCTATTCAAAAGTTACTTTTGAAGATATACTGGATATTAAGGCTTATTTATTTAGTCTTGAAGGGGTAGAAGAAAAATCTCCCCCTCATGATCTGATATTTCCATTTAATTTTTCGCTCCTGAATTTACCCTGGAAAATGTTGTATCTTGAGACTCCAGGATTGGAATACGACATTGGGAAAAGTGAGGAGTGGAATAGGGGTGCATATCTCGTGAATGGGTTGGGCCACTGTGGAAGTTGTCATACGCCCAGAAATTTTCTGTTTGCAGAAAAGTCTGAAGAACAGTTTCATGGTGCTCCACCGATCAAGAAAGGCGAAAAAAGTGCACCAAGAATTGCAGGCGTGGACCCAGAAGAAATTTTAAATGGCCTGGATGAATGGTCCGGGGCCATAAGTGAAACAAGTGCAATGTATCTCGTTACTCAAGCCTATTCAAATTATGCTTCATTTGATGACCTGGAAGCCATTGTAATATATCTGTCTGACCTGAACAAATGGACTGTAGATTAGAGAACCATATACCGAGGAAATCGAGTTTGTAGGGAATTAAAACAACGATATAATATATGCACCTAATACAGTCATTAGTGCTCCTAGCACAGCAGCAAAGAGGGGAGTTAGTATTCCAATAATCCTATTAACGGTATTTAATTTTTCGTTAGCCAAGTCCTCTTTTGTAACCATAGTTTTTTGAATGTTTTTATTCTTTCATCGTACCTGGTTATTTCAACTTGTATATCCCTAACTTCTCGATCAAAATAATTGTCTGGGGAAGGAACATATTTTTCCTTTGATTCATCATCATTCATCAATTGCCCTCAATATCCCCTAGCCATTCCCATAAAGAGGGTTTGGCGAAGCCAGTATAAAAGCCATTTAAACTAAATACAGCCCCTCTTACACCTTCGTCTTCTTTTGACTTTGTTAAAGCTACATTATCTACAACGTCGCTGGTCAATTCGTTACAAGCAACTAAAATTACATTATCTTCCAACTTATAGATATTTGGATAATATTTCTGTAATAAAGAAATCCCTTTGTCCTGACCACTATTTAGGCCAACAGCAAAGACATTCATTAGCAATCTACCCTCATTTATCTGAAGCTAAAGTTTATTTTACTAAACTAACAACAAACTAAACTAGTTAAAAGTGATGCCACACTATAGTTTTTCACCATATTAATTAGTCGAAATGAAGCTTTGAATATTTTTACAGTAAAAATTTTATGTGAAACCATTGTTCAATCACAAAATTTACAAATACCCCTATAGAACGGCGGAAACTCTGTACAATCAGGGTGACAATAGGGCACCTCTAATAATACGATTTTCAGAGGTCCCTCCTGAACTATAAATTACAAATTTTAAAATTCATATCTCCCAAATGAAGATTTTTTCATAAAATTTTATTCAATCCTGTCATTTTAGGGCCAAATTCAACTCGCTGGCAGACCCTTGCACACACCTCCCCTTCATTTGGACTCCCTTGACATAATTCGCCCTATACAACCCCGGCTTCCCTCTCCAGATAACTGAAACGCCGCAAATTGTAACACAGATTGACCAACCCAATCCAGACCCGGGCACGACCATGCCCAATGCACCGCATTCCACCACCCTTCAGATCGTTCCTGATCGACCCGAATACATGTTCAACCCGACACCTGACGCGCGAATAGGCCTTGTTCAGAACACGCTGGTGATCACTTAACGGTGTCCCCCTCCTGGCCTTGTGATTGATACAGGGATACAATCCCAACCCAACCACTTTCGCAATGCTCTCCTGTGAGCGGTAGGCACTGTCGGCCCAAATACGACGGTCGCCTGTCGAGCGCACCCCCAAGAGCACCTCAAATACCTGACTGTCATGGACATTGGCCGGTGTTACATCCCAAGTGACAATCAACTTTGTCCCCTCATCAACTGCTATATGGTTCTTGTAGCCAAACCGACTAACACCATTCTTACTGACCCAACGGCCATCACAGTCCTTCTGACGCAACTTGTTGGGATTATCCTCCTGTTTATGAAGAATTCTTCATAATCAGTATAGGAGCGCATCTTGGCTTGCAACCGTCCGGCCCTTTGGGCCTGGATAATGAACTTAAATCACGGACCCGCGCGCGGCAATGCCACCATCAATTGTAACAATTGTTCCCGTAATGTATCCTGCTAAAGGCGATGCAAGAAAAGCACATAAATCAGCAACTTCCTTGACAGTTGCAGGACGTTTGCCGGGGTAACGATCATAAAGCTCTTCCCATCGCGCTTCATCGCCTAATATATCAATGGCTTTACGCTTCATAATTTTCAACATTCTATCGGTCGCAACCGGTCCAGGATTTACGCCTACAATCCTGATTCCATCATTTAGACTTCTTCCACCCAAAGCCTTAGTGAAAGACATCAAAGCTGCATTCCCGGTCGATCCTGCGAAATATGCTGCGTCCCAATTCTCTCCAGAATTTCCAATGACATTTACAATAACGCCACTTCTGCCTTTCCGCCTAATCAAAAACGATCGCGACAATGTGATATATCCGAATACCTTTAAATCGAAGCCCTCACGAATAGCTTCGTCGGATACTTCTTCAATATCGCCAGATGGGATGTCTCCAGCGTTGTTAAATAAAATGTCATAATCACCGGCTGCCTGATCAAGCTTTTGCATTGATTTGCTGTTACTCAGATCTGCTTCGTGTACACGAATAGAAATATCGAATTTACTTTTTAAATCACGCGCCAAAGTCTGCATTGCTTCACCGTCTCTTGCAGCTAGATGCAAGTTACAACCCTCTTTTGCTAATACTTTTGCAAGTCCCGCACCTATTCCCTTTGACGCGCCGGTAATTAAAGCGGTACTCCCCTTTAGCATTAAATCCATAAATAAACTCCACTACTGTATACAAAATTTAAAAATCCGCATTCATTATTAGGCTTTAAATAAATCTTTGGCTAGCCCTTTTTTTGTAAATGTTGTATCTTTAAGAAAATCCTCTCTAAGAATGAATTATTTTAGTGCAAAAAATTATCCAATGAACATTCAGCAGTCAGCAGTTAGGAAAAGTACCCGCGCAGAAGTTTTGCTGAATAAAATTGAGCAGATGATAGTCGATGGGATAATACTACCTGGTGAAAAATTAGACGAGACAGTTTTAGCAAATAAGTTTGGAGTTTCTCGTACACCCGTAAGAGAGGCAATTCGCGCATTGACAGCAATTGGGTTAGTTGAAAATGCTGGTAGGCAAGGTGCTGAAGTATCACAAGTGTCAGTTTCGATGCTGATCGAAATGTTTGAACTTATGGCAGTTTTGGAGGGTATGTGCGCCCAATTAGCGGCACGACGTGCCACACAAGATGATAAACTTGGTTTGATTGCTACCCATGAGCAATTGAAAAGTACCTTTGAAAGTGGTGATCATAAAGAATTCTATAATGTGAATTTGAAATTTCATGATCAACTATATTCTGCCGCTCATACACAATTTTTGGCTGGGCAGGCACACAGGTTAAGGCGTCGACTGTCTCCATACAGAATGCGTGTAACGTATCAGCCAGGTCGAATGCGTGCGACGCTAAGCGAGCACTTAGAGATTCTAAACGCCGTTAATGAGGGTGAAGACAAATTAGCTATGGAGGCCGCTCGGTCGCATATGCGCCTAATAGGCAACGAATTAGAAGATTTCATAGCCTCACTTTCCATTCCTTTGAGACGATAAACATTATTTGAACTTATTTAGGTTTGAAATATGCGAAAAATACGTATTGCAATGCTTATACCATCTTCGAATTCTGTAGTGGAGCCTTGGTGTTATGAGCTAGCCAGATCGCAAACTGATACATCGATACATTTTGGCAGAGTTGAAGTTCTTTGGATAGATGATGATCCTGGAAGTTTGTCGCAATTTCAGGATGAAAATATACTCAGAGGCTTTGACCTATTATCACATGTAAAGCCTAGTGTAATTGGTTGGAATGGAACGTCTGCGTCCTGGTTGGGTTTAGATCGGGATCGTTTCCTAGCCGAAGAGATTTACAAAAGAACTGGGTGCCAGGTTGTTACAGCTTCTCTGTCAATTTTAGAAGCGCTCAAGGCACTTAAAGTAACTAATATAGGATTTGTTACACCATACGTTGGGCCAATACAAAAAAAGATAATCGCGAATTTTAGATTAGAAGGATTCGAATGTGTTTCTGAACGGCATTTTGATTTGACTGATAACTTTAGTTTTGGGGAAATTTCTGAGATTGAAATTTCTTGTGCTGTTGAAGAAGTTACAAACGAGGGTGCAGAAGCCGTGGTTATTTTATGTACCAACTTAGCGGGGGCGGGCATTGCCCGCATTGTTGAGGAAAAAACTGGCGTGCCCGTTCTGGACAGTGTTGTACTTACTGTTTGGGGTGCTTTTAAATCCATTGGAAAAGAAACTTCATGGTTGTCTGAATGGGCTCCAGCTGTTTCGAAACTGCCCAGGAGTACGCATTAAAATTCTTTTATTAATTCGATTAATTAAGAGAACAAAGTGGTTAAAGATGGATATTTTTTCATTTTTTGCATAAATTATTTTTCTTTATTGTAAAAAAATGCAAGACAACGTAATATGAATACATTAAATGACTTGTTGGATACAATTCAAACATCAAAACGGTGCATTTTGGGGTCGTGTGTTGAATTTTTGATGGATGTTTACAAATAAATAGACCTCTTATGGGAGTTAAAAATGGTTTACTTGAGAAAAGTCCGAACGACGATCGCCCTCATTGTCAGCTCTATCGTCATTGGTTCAGCGGCGTTTGCGGATGATGTTATTACTTTTGCCGAAGCTGATACAATTACAGGCGAGAGCTTAATAAACTTGATCGCTTTTGAGAGAGCGAAGGCGCGCGGCGTGAACGCTGAAGCAATTTCACTTCAGTCTGATGATCTTGTTTTTCAGGCAGTGCTGAATGGGCAAGTAGAAGTTGGTGTAGGATCTGCTTACGCTGCCTTGCAAACTCTAGGCGCTGAAGCACCTGTCAGGAATTTTTACCAACTGAAAAAGCTAGGGTTTCTCTGCGTTGTCAACAAAAATAAAATCAAATCATGGAAAGATTTAGACGGACAGCCAATTACTATACACGCACGAGGATCAGGTACGGAAGCTATCTCGTACTATATGGAAAAGGTTCACGATATCAAATTTTCTGAATTGAGTTTTGTCCCCGGCTCCGAAGTTCGTGCGATAGCTTTACTGAAAGGCACAATTGACGCGACATTCTTGGATATAACAAATACTCGACTGGTTCTTGCAGAGGACCCAGAGAAATTTGGGATCTTGGCACTTGGCGACGTTGATGGTTCTGATAGTCTTTTGTTCGCACGTAATGATTTTTTAAGTGACCGCGCTGGTGATATACAAATTCTTTTGGAAGAACTAATGCGCGCCGCACGCGAAATTAATGCTGACCCAACTCTGCCCGCAAGATTACGTGAAGAAATGGGACTACTGCCTGATTTGCCTCAAGAGTTGGTAGACGAAATAACGCCATATTTCGAAACCGCGGTTAAGCAAGGAATGTTCGCTGAAGATGGCGGTGGTCTACCAGCGGCGCTAGGAGACTTTGAATTTCTCACAGCGTCAGGGGGACTTCAAGGTCCATTGTCCGACCTTAACCCAGACAATTTTTGGAACTTCGAACTATTAGACAAGGCCAGAGCAGCCTTAAACTAAATTTTTAATTAGAAGACACAAGCTGTGGTGGCGTTTGCTACCACAGCTTATTTTTGCATGGAGCCACCTTTTTGAGCGATCCAAATAACAATTTCCAGACGCCAACAAATACTACATTTAACTCGGTTAAGTTTGGCACAAAATCGAACACTCTCTTATGGCGCTTGTTATCTTTTTTGATCGTATTTTTGATATGGGAACTAGCGGGTAGAGCTGACATCAGCATCGCTTTTCCTCCTTTTAGCAAAGTCGCAGTAGCATTTGTATCAATGATATTTAGCGGCGAATTTACTGCAGCTTATGCAGATAGTTTACCTCCTCTTCTTATAGGACTTTGCATAACCATAATTGGAGGCGTGATTATAGGCGTTAGCATTGGACTGGTAAGGAGCACCGAATGGTTTATTATGCCTTTACTTATTATTTTCCAAACCGCCCCTGTTTCTGCTCTAATTCCTATGTTAACTTATATTTATGGAATTAGCGACACAGCAAAAGTGGTGGCTATAGTTATTTTAGGTATGCCACTCGTCGCACTGAATTCTTATAAGGGTATTCAAGCCACAAGCCCATCATTATTGGAAATGGCAAAAAGTTTTCGCGCTTCATGGTTTGATACTATACTTTTTGTGATACTGCCATCAGCCCAAAAAATGATTTTTGCGGGGCTAAGACTTGGTGTTTCAGGGGCATTTATCGGCATTGTTTTGGCTGAATTGCTGATAACTCCAACAGGTATTGGTGATCTGATAACGTACAACAGATTCATTGCACATTATGATAAAATGTTTGCAACGATTGTTTCAATCCTTGCGGTAGCAGGTTTAACTTTGGGAGGTATGAGTAAACTCGAAGATTTGCTTTTTCCATCAGAGAAGAATGAATGAAGTGAACCACTTTTTATTCATATCCCTGAGATGCCCTGATTAATATTAAATGAATGAATATTATTTGTTGACTATCATTGATAACAGGCGAGCACGATGGATGATATAATTTTAAAAACGGAAGATGTTGGAGTGATTTACGATGGATCCATTGTCGCTCTGGAAAATGTTTCACTCAATGTACCAACAGGTAAGTTAACAGCCATTTTGGGTCCAAGCGGGTGTGGTAAAACTACCTTGCTTAAGGTTATTGCTGGACTTATTGAACCTAGCACCGGTACCGTCAAAATCCGGGACAAAGAAACTATAGGTCCTGGGCCGGATAGGGCGCTTGTGTTTCAGGATTTTGCTCTTCTCCCGTGGGCTACGGTATTACAGAATGTTGCATTTGGTCTTCGCGCTCAAGGTGTTTCAAAAAGAGAAAGAGAAAAAACCTCGCTAAACTATATTAAAGAAGTAGGTCTTTCGGGATTTGAAGATAAGTACCCTCACCAGTTGTCGGGAGGTATGCGTCAAAGGACTGGACTTGCTCGTGCGCTAACGGTAAAATCTGATATACTTCTAATGGATGAACCCTTCTCCGCCGTTGACGAGCAGATGAGAAGAAAGCTTCAAGAAGATTTGCTTGAACTATTAAAAATAGAGAATAAAACTGTAATTTTCGTTACACATTCAATTGAAGAAGCTGTCTATCTTGCCGATCAGGTCGTTATTCTTTCGGGTCGACCGGGTTCCATTGAAGAGATTGTATATCCCGAAATTGATCGCCTTGCTGAAATTGATTTAATCAGGCGTCAACCCCGTTATGTTGAACTTGTTGACGAGATTTGGAGCAGTCTGAAAAGTTATGTTGAATAGTGATATGGCCAAAAGTAAGCCTTCAAACCGTAAGTTGTCGTTTAAAAGACTTATGTGGACATCCCCTTTTTGGTCACTAATTTTTTGGGCAGGAATTTGGGAGTTTATAGGGCAAATGGGTTGGATGACCTTACTTCCGCCCTTGTCAGGAATTTGGTTTGCCTTTGCAGAACTACTTGAACAGACTGCTTTTTGGGAAGCATTTGCAATGACCGCTAGAACTTTTGGTATTGGTATTGGCCTTTCTATTTTGGTAGGCATTCCAGTTGGTGTTTTGATGGGAATAAGCACGCGAGCAGACAAAATTTTATCGATATGGGTTAACCTTTTTCTTTCTGCGCCGATCACCGCTGTTATTCCTGCGTTGATGCCAATATTCGGTATTGCCGATGCAACGGTAATCGCAACGGTAATTTTATTTTCCATATGGGTAGTAATAATTGATACTCAGGCTGGCATCACTCATGTCAAAGATTCTTTGGTAGAAATGGGTCGAAATTTCGGTTGCTCGCGATGGAAAATCATTATCTGGATAGTTATTCCAGCTGCATTGCCAGAAATTATAACCGGTGTTCGACTTTCAGTGGTTAGGGCTGTTAAAGGAGTTATCGTAGGGCAGATTGTAATTGCACTTATTGGATTTGGAGGGCTCTTTAATACCTACCTATCTTATTTTTTAATGGAACGCTTTTGGGCCCTAATTATAGTGGTATTCGTTATGTCATTTACCATAATAGGCTTGGTTGAACTGTTGGAACGACGAATAGCGTTTTACGCCAGAACACGCTAGTGTCCTGAATCTAAAGTTCGCCTCATTCTGTTGGTGTAATTTTGTGGCAGAATCTTTTCACCGAAGAAAGTATGTCATCAGCTGATTTCGTCCATTAAATGGCTTCGGATTGTCGTTATGTGCCACAATAATTTCGTTGATGGCCTCTTCCAGTTCCTCGACTGACCGGTGCACTCCCCGTTGGAGCTGTTTTCTGGTCAACTCGGCAAACCAGCGTTCGATCTGGTTGATCCAGGAAGCCGAGCTGGTCATACAAATGGGTTTCGTTCATTGGCTTGAGTCCTTTGTCAGGCTATTTTGACAATGTACCTTGAATAAAGGAAGGCATTCCCAAAAGCCGGCAAAAATATATTCAGTGAATTATCCTGAGGATATTGTAAACACTTCGCAAGATTTTTAGTAAAAATTACCGAAATATGAAATCAATTTCCCTAATTGAAAGATAGATTCTTAGTCTTGGTAATTTAGATGCAATATTAATGTATCAGCAATGGAATTCCAATTTTCAGGCCTATCAGGTCTATTTTGGAATTATCAATTTTCTACAAGGTTGATAGTATCTTTTCAAAGCAGAACAACAGTCTGTTGTGAGAATTAAACCTAAGTATTTTGTTGTTGGAGTATAATGAAATTACACAAACAAACCTATGAATCCGGTTCACGATATCAGGGTGAACCAACATTGGGATTCATATGCATTCAAATGGAAAGACAATACATGTCAGAGCAGGATGAACTTGTGGATTTGGCCCGGCATTGCTTGAATACAATATAACCACTCTGCCCGGATTGTGAAAAGGCAAGGAATATTCCTGTCTGCACCATTAAGTGAAACCAAAATTCCGGTTTTGTGCTTCAGGGAATCCTCACCACTCCACGTCGAACAGCTTCAGACAGTCGCCCCGTCGGTAGGGATTGTCCTTGGTAATTTTGTTGAGCTTCACCAGCTCCGGCCAGCGGTCCGGATCACCGTAGACCTTTTGGGCAATCAGGTCCAGCTTCCTGTCGGTGAGCTCGACCACATAGCCGTAACACCCCTTGCCCCGCCATTTCATGGTGTCATCAAGCTTCGAGGGATCGTCGATATGGGCCAGCATCAGCTGGTTTAGCCAGCTGCTCGAATGGTCCCTGGTGTATTTGTTATCTGGTTCATTGAAATGATTCTGCAACAAATCGGTTGATTTGTTTCAGATGTTTGTCGTTCTTTACAAACGACCTTGCGGTTTATCACCTGGCTCTAACAATGAAAAATCGGAGGTAATATTTTATGGGAACCTCTTTTAATTCAAACCTCTGATTTTCAATAGTGGATTTTTTCATTTCATTTACATTTGAACCATGGATTTTCAACAAATTTTCTATCCAACAGGTCATTTCCTGACCCAATTCACCCCTTTTTGGTGCCATCACACACACCTCCCCCCTCTTCTTGACCATTCAGACATTATTCGCCCCATCAAACCTCCCCAACTCGTTCCAGGTAGGTGAACCTCTTCAGGTTGTAGCATAAATTGCCCAGGCCAATCCAGACCCGGCTCCGTCGTAGCCCCAGACAATTCATGTAACGGGCCTTCGTCTCGTTCCTCATCGACCCAAAGACATGTTCAACCCGGCACCGGACATTTGAATAACCATGGTTCAAGGCAACCTGACGGGAACTCAGCGGGTGGCCACGCTTGCCCTTGTAACTGATCCAGGCTTGCAAGACTGGCAAACTGCTTGAACGAGGTCCGGTCCAAAAGCATGTATTGCAATTGTTCATCACTCAAGCCATTCATCACCCCCAACAGAAGGGAAAAGAAGATGACAAGGTAATCCCAGGGCCTTCGCCCCGGACCACCAATACAGGGAGGACCGAAGATCTCCTCAAGGATGAGGTAAAGAGATCCCAGTCAATCAGTTCCTTCATGCTTTGCAGATTGTTGAATTCCTTCAGGGCTTCACGTTGCTGGGCTGGCTTCAAAAAAAATGGCGCTTTTCCATTTGGCAACTCTTGGTTTACATCAAAAGGGGAATGATTTATTGTTTGATGCAAGTGAATCACAACAAGGACCAAATTGCCAGGATTTGAGAGCAAATTCTTGACTTCCGACATTTTTGAGCGGAAACTCCCTTGATATGGGGATACGTCTCTCAAAAAAGGGCACAACATTTCCCTTTTCCCTCACCCCAATTCAAGTGTGCCATGTCTCAATATCCTGCCGATCGCCTCTCCTCTTCAAATCAACAATTCAGGCCGCAACATCAAACCGGACATCGCCACCAGATGCCTTCCCCTCAGAGATCATAAACGGAACACGGTTCCACTCCAGACCAACAACCTGACAAATCTTGCGACCATCCTGACAAAGACGGCCCGGAACACCATAAAGACCACCTCTCCCGGTATCGTGCAGAATACTGATCTGCATCCGGTGGAGAGCATCCTGGATCCGTCTCGGACTCATCCGATGACCACGCACCATCAAGCCATAACGAAGATGCTGGAGACAACAAAAGGCCATATAACAAATCGCCAAATGAGACCGAACACGGTGCTCTTTCCAGTGAAAGACAGGACGGATCCTCAGATCATGCTTGTTGGCCCTGAAGCAGGCTTCAATCTCGGCCAGTTGGCGGTATTGGATAATCAGGTCCCGGGGGTCCTGGTTCTGACAGTTCCAGGTAATGATCCCACGCAACCCGTCCCATGCAGACATCCGGGCAATCTTCTCCTCGCTGATCCTGACCTGACCATTCGGAAAGTCCAGATATTTCGCCTTGCCACCACTCGCCAGTGATGCCGGTTGCTTGCTCTTGGCAAGCTGTCTGGCCATTTTGGCCACCTTTTCCTCACGCAGGTGACGGTCCTTCCTGGCCCGCTTTTCAGAATAGGTCATAATCAATTGACGATACCCATCCTTCCTGATCGGGGTCCCCCTCTCATCCATCGTGACCTTCGTCTTCTTCCGGATCATGACACTCTTGTTCCTGGCAATGGTTATGGAACGATACGTCGCAATCGTCTCGGAACACTCCGTCCGTCCCCAGGAACGATACCTCTCCGATTTGAGAACCTCTTCCGTCAGAGCAGACGGCAACTTCTTGATACAGGCTCCCAAAACATAGGGAACCCCACGTTCCTGTAAGGCCTTCTCATTATCCTTGTTGATCATCGCTGCATCCGCAACAATCGTAAACTCGACCTCAGGATAACGCTCCTTCAACCCATCCACAGCTTGCAGAAGAGTGTGACCTTCATGACTGTTACCGGGAAACACTTCATACCCAACCGGTAGACCCTCCGGGGTAATCAACAGGGCCAACATAACCTGAACACGGTGATGCTTGCCATCCTTGCTGAACCCCTTCCGACGCAACCCATCCTCCACTTCACTAGCAAAGGACAGGGTTGTGGTATCATAAAAGAGGGCGGTCATCGGTTCCGGTAATAGCGTTTGGGCAGCTTTCATCGAACGGGAACAGATCTTTTCTATCTTCTCCTCATCAAGATAATCCATACTCCGGTAAACCGAATCAAGATTGAGCGAAACCGCACTCTGATCAAACAGCGACTTCACGGTTGCTCTCTTTGAGAGAGGTTGGGCAATCCGGGCCATCACCAGTTCCTTGATCATCCGGTTGCCACCCGTGCGACCAGGACCACCGACATGTGACCACCCCAGGGAACGATAAAGCTCGCCAAAGATATCACGGACACCGACATGGGCCCGACCTTCTTCCCGGCATTTACCCAGCTTGACATGATCGGGGACCGGGTTCTCCTTGGCTTGGCGGGACTTCATTGACAGCTCGTCGTATTCCTTGAGATCAAAAAGGGTATTTTGACAGCCCCGGGACTGATCTTTGAGATCAGTGATGATGGCTTGGGCAACGCCCATGAACTGAGCCAGTTCGTTATCGTTATGGGCCGTACCGACGTGGCGCACGATTTTTTGTCTGACTTTGTCGCCCTCTCTGATCCCTTTGGCCAGTTGGATCTTGATGGTGTTGTTGGGCATTTTCTTTTTTCGAATGAACATGGGGGTAATGTTGTGTATTGTGGTTCTGATTACAAGGGTTTTGGGCAAATATATATTTCTATTAATATATACCGAGGGCACAACATTAATTTTGCCAAAACAAACCCCCATGATTAGGGGAGTTGAAACTTCAAAATCAGGCTAAATGTCTGAAGTCAAGGGCCTTCGTCTCGTTCCTCATCGACCCAAAGACATGTTCAACCCGGCACCGGACATTTGAATAACCATGGTTCAAGGCAACCTGACGGGAACTCAGCGGGTGGCCACGCTTGCCCTTGTAACTGATCCAGGCTTGCAAGACTGGCAAACTGCTTGAACGAGGTCCGGTCCAAAAGCATGTATTGCAATTGTTCATCACTCAAGCCATTCATCACCCCCAACAGAAGGGAAAAGAAGATGACAAGGTAATCCCAGGGCCTTCGCCCCGGACCACCAATACAGGGAGGACCGAAGATCTCCTCAAGGATGAGGTAAAGAGATCCCAGTCAATCAGTTCCTTCATGCTTTGCAGATTGTTGAATTCCTTCAGGGCTTCACGTTGCTGGGCTGGCTTCAAAAAAAATGGCGCTTTTCCATTTGGCAACTCTTGGTTTACATCAAAAGGGGAATGATTTATTGTTTGATGCAAGTGAATCACAACAAGGACCAAATTGCCAGGATTTGAGAGCAAATTTGAAAAATAAATATGGGTCAATTAATTAATAGACGTGCCCAATATTATATTCTTACGACATGGTCATTAGTTGTGAATTAAAATGTCATTTCTGGTTAGGTGATGTTTCGATTTCAAAATTGGAAATGTTGGTTTTTGCAACCTTTTTAAGTAAATCCAAGAACTTCTTGGCTTGAAACTTTGCCGTAAGTTCACCTTTTTCTGCTGTAGCAAGGTGTGCATCGCCGACTGTTCCTTCGGGATTTAAATCCTTGGCTACCCAGCCGTAACTGATTGGGCCAACAGGGGGAAAAGGTGTATTTTCTGCAGTTGAGTGAAATTTGATTGCCTTATTCATGTCAACCAATTCCGGGCGAAAATATAAGACCATTGAGGTTTCACCTTCTCCCCCATGAATTCCATATTGTTTTTCATATTCGGAAAATAAGCCTTCTGGTTGTCCAAAATTACCCCATTGGCATTTAACCACAAACATTCCACATTTAACCCTGAGTTCTCTTGCCACTATTGAAATTAAATCAAGATTTCCTCCGTGAGAGTTGACAATTACGAGCTTTTTTACTCCACTTCTGGCAATTGATTCACCAATTTCAGTCCAAGCTTTCAAGGCTGTTTCGGCGGTAAGAGTGAGGGTACCAAATTCCCAAATATGCTCATTGGACTTACCGATGGCCTGGATAGGAAGGATTCTTATATCAAGTTCTTCTGGAATAATTTTCTTGACTTCCTCAAGCATCCCCTTGCTAATGATCGTATCTGTGCCGACTGGAAGGTGAGGACCATGTTGTTCTATTGCTGCCGTAGGAAGGACGGCAATGGTTTTAGTGGGGTCTACTTCTTTAAAATCAGTTGCCTTGTTTTCGAGCCATTCGAAACTCATGATTTATTCTCCATAGCATAATTTATTTTGGTTAAGAGAGGAAATTCTCCATTTTACTGCGAACACGTTTCAGATGAAGGGTTCTACTTTTTGGAGTGGAGGTATCCATTAAATAATGGGCAAGAAATACCGTTTTTATCGGCCATTTACAAAGATGTTTAACAGCACGCAATATTGTCCGTTTCCCTGGTGCTCCCATAAGAAAGGTGACCAAGGGGGTTGCACCTGCAGTGGTGAACAGCCCAAGCCTTTTGATATGTTTTAGGCCAGGCTTTATTTTTCCTTCTCCATCCGGCATGTGAAAGGCAACCCCGGGAAGAAAGCATCTGTCCAACCATCCCTTCAACATGGCTGGTAAACCATACCACCATGTTGGGTATACGAAAATGAGGGTATCACACCACAATATATTTTCTATGTGGATTTCCAACCCCTTTTGGTTGAACGCGGTATCAAGGTATGACTCCAATTCTTCCTTATTGATTATCGGGTTGAATTTTTCCCCATACAAGTCAGTCAAGCGTGTCTCAAAGCAAGTCTCTTCAAGAACTTGCATGATTTGATCTTTTACAGCACTGGTAAAACTGGTTGGATTTGGGTGGCAATAAACGACCAAAGCCTTCATCAGAGATTCTTTATTTCGTTTCGGACTGTTGAAAGAAAATTGGACCTTTTGGTCTGATCTGCTGTATTCATATCATAGAGGGCTAGATATTTGAGTGTATCTGGCTGGCAATAGAATTTGACCGACCGGGTCACTACTTTTCTCGGTGGGTCTCCGGCAAGCCATGCTCTAAGCCTTGTTCCCCCATATGTAGTAACGGCTACCAGGGTATCAATGTTTCTAAGGTTTGGTGAAAGCTTGCCACCTTCAATATTAAAAGCAACACCAGGGACACATACACGATCAAAGAAACCTTTCAGGATGGCAGGAAATCCGAAAATCCAAACAGGAAAAACCAAAAAAAGTGCTTCAGCCCTTTGCAATCTCTCTACATAGGATTGTACCGGTATGATATTTTCAGGTTCATCGTGGTATTTTCTTCGCTCAGTCTCTGAAAGGATGGGGTCAAAACCTTCCTTATACAAATCAAGATCATCAACTTCCCAGCCCTTTTGATTGAGCTCCTCAAGTACAGCTGCATGCAATGAGGCTGAAAAACTTTCCGGTACAGGATGAGCAAATAGAACCAAGGCCTTCATCTCAAGCTCTTTGAATATCAGGATAGGAATACATTTTTTCGTATTTCCAATCAGGGTTATCCCAAGCAATCATTTTTCCAGGATTAAGGAGCCCCTTGGGGTCGGCTTCCCTTTTAAAATCCAACTGTCTTGTATCGACTGTTTGCCTGCCACCCTCCTCAAGTGTGTATCGGTGTGGATTGAAGATCATGCATCCCATTTCCTCATGAATCCTGACAATTTCATCCAGTCTCTCTTCAGTAGTGAATTGAACGATTGGTAATCCCGCGTACATGACCTTGCCGTTTTCCCGAATGACTTCCAAATGTTGAAGTACTTCCTCGCCAAACTCCTTCCTGACTTTGGAAATCAATTCGAAATGATTTGGGTATCCATAACGAACCTGTAGATAGGTAATCGTGGGATCTATTCTCAGGGCCCTCAAGGTTGTGTGATTCCATGCATATTCGAAAACAGGCCCAGGATTGCGAGGCCAATCGTTATTATCGGATCTGTATATGATTTCGGCATTTTTATTTCGCGCGGTGAAGGTTAAAAAAGCATCCATGGCGTGGGGGGCAACCATAATTGCCACCAAATTGGTGTCTTCTGTAATATATGGTTTGATACGGGGGAAATATCTATGAGGAATTGGTGCTTCGCAGGGAGTAGCCAGTTTGATCAGAATGCCATCCTGATCGGCAAGGTCGGCAGAGAATCTGACCGATTCCATGAAATCGCTGAAAGCAAGGAAAAGACCAACCCATTCATAGGCGGGCGCTAAAGGCATTTCCAGTTCGGTTATGACACCATTGGTTCCATAGGCATGGGAAACTCTTGGAATCTCTTCGCCGGTAAAATCCAAAACCCTGGGATTTTCCTCCATGGTTACCACTCGAATACGGATTATGTTTCCGATATCCCTGAGTTGGCCCCATTTACAGGACCCTACACCTCCAGATCCACCAGCTATAAAACCACCAATAGAAGCTGTTGCCCAGGTTGAAGAAAACATTCTGATTTCCTGGCTGGAGTCCTCTTTACAGGCAAAGTCCAAATCCTTGAGTAAGCAGCCAGGCTCTACGATGACCCTTCCCGGGTGTATCTCCTTTACCCTTGTCATCTGGTTCATATGGATTACACATCCGCCTGCCAAAGGCATTGCCTGCCCGTAATTGCCCGTTCCCGATCCTCTGACAGTGATCGGGATATTATATTTATAGCAAACTTTAAGGATCTGTATGACCTCATCCTGGTTCTTGGGTGAGACCGAAAAATCAGCAACGATATGATCAAGCCTGTCTTTTAACACAGGGGAATACCAAAAGAAATCCCTACTCTTGGCAGATAAGGCAGATCCGGATTCAATCAATTCAAACTGAATCAATTCATCTTTGGCAGCTTGTAAGTTCTTGTTCATTAAACCTCCATAAGGAAATCCAGTTCAGAATAATCAGGTAATGTACGATCAATTTGATTACCTTTTCGTACAACAACTCGGTCCATTTGGGGTCGTGAAAAAAACTCGCTTAAATTTCTTGCTTTGAACAGGATAAAATCTGCAGGGCAGCCAACTTCCAATTGCATGGTTTCAAATCCACAAACCCTTGCTGGTGTTTCATTAAAGGAATAAAACCATGGAAAATGAGAATGGTCAAGGTGACAAATCCTGGTAGCCTCCCTCATGACCTCAACCATGTCCAAATCCCCGTAAGCATAAAACGGATCTCTTGTATTGTCGGATGCAAAACTAACATTGATTCCCTTCTGTATCATTTCATGTACCAACGTTACTCCTCGCCATCTTGGTGTAGTACCAGATTTCCTATCCTGAAGATACATATTACACAAGGGGAGAGAAACTACATTGATTCCAGCCTCTGATACGAGATTTAAAGTTTCCTGGACTTCATCATTGTTCTGCTGGGAAAGGGAGCAGCAATGCCCGACGGTTACCGGGGCATCAAATCCCGTTTCCAAAATAACACGTGCTATTGCCTTTAATGAATTGGAGGAAATTTCCTTGGTTTCATCAGTATGAAAATCCACAGCCATTTGTCTTTCTTGGGCAATTCGAAAAAAAGTTTCTAATCTTTCGACCAGATCGGTGCAGGGATAAGTTACACAACCCAGCAATCCATTGCAGGAAGAAGCCATATCAGCTATTTCCAAAAAAGATGGATCATCTGAAACCATCTCTATTCCAAGAATGGTAACTGCCTGCAGTTCAATACGATTGCTCCATTCCTCTCTAACCTCACGGTAAACCGGCCAGGAAATTTTATGTTGGGGTGAGGCGGAATCCAGATGAGTCCTTATTGCCCTTGTTCCATGAGCATAAGCGCATCTCAGTGCAAAATCCATTCGTTTCCTGATATCTTCAGAATTCCAATTCTCTCTTCTATCTTCAAAAACGGTGTTAAGTGCTCCTTCAAAAGTACCATTTGGATTTGGAGACCGTGGCCAAATATGTCCCTTATCAAGATGAGTGTGCATGTCTACAAACAGTGGGAACACTATTCCTGCCTGGCCATCAATTGACGTAGTTGTGGCTTCAGAACAGATAATCCCGTTACTAATCGAGAGTGAGCCTTTCTTAAAAATTAACTGCCCATCAGGTAAAAATTCTGGCAATCCAACATTATTGAGTGTCCAGTTACCTTCCTCTGGGAGTTTTAAAAAATCCACTAGGTTTCCTTCTCAAGCGCACTCTCATGCCATTTATGTAATAAAATATGGGACAGGAAAGAAAGAAGCACAAAGATGAGAACTCCTGTACCCGCAATTAAAAGCAAGGCAGCAAACATTCTTGGAATATTTAGCCTGTATCCTGCTTCCAAAATGGTATATGCCAAGCCAGAACCAATCCCTCCTGTACCCGCTACGTATTCTGCTACAACTGCACCAATCAAGGCCAGTCCACCAGCTATTCTAAGCCCACCCAGAAAATAGGGCAGGGCAGAGGGCAATTGCAGATGCAGTAACTTCTGCCACCTGTTGGCTTCATAGATCTTAAAAAGGTCTTTGAGATTGTGATCAACCGAATTCAGACCAAGGGTGGTATTCGACAAAACAGGAAAGAAGGCAACGATCCAGGCACAAAGGAGAAGTCCTACCGTTCTATTGTCAACATAAATGAAAATTAACGGAGCAATGGAAATTATGGGAGTAACCTGAAGAATTACCGCATAAGGGAAAAAGGAAATTTCAACAAATTTTGATTGGGTAAACAGGATAGCCAGTCCAACACCCCCAATTACAGCTACAGCCAATGCCATGAGAGTAATTTGGAGTGTGATTTTTAAGGCACTTAACAAAATACCCAAATCCTGGAAAAGTGTAGTAACAACCATACCAGGCCCTGGCAGAATGTAGTGGGGGATATCGTTTGAGGTTACTATATAATCCCAAAACCAGACAGTTATGACAAAAACGATAAATGGCATAACCCACTTGCCAATTTTTTCAGCCCTTTCTTTTTTCCTTTTCTGTAATTCATTCTTGTCAATTATCTTGGTAGTGGGTGAATTTGTATCAATTGACTGGTTGAAGGAATCAATTTGGGAATCGGTGTCTGCCATTTAGTTTTCCATAGATAACTTAAGTGCTTCGGAGGTTTTTCGACAAGTAATGCTGTAACTTGTAGAAGTTCGAAAATTTTCACCTCTAGGATAGGGTTCATCAACGGCCAGCTCCTGAATTACACGACCTGGCCGTGCTGCCATGACAGCTATTCGATCTGATAAAAAGACACTTTCAAAGACCGAATGGGTAACAAAAATTATGGTGCAGCCAATCGTTTCACGAAGGGCCAGTAAATCATTGTTTAACTTAAATCTGGTTATTTCATCAAGTGCAGCGAAGGGCTCATCCATTAAAATAACCTTGGGATCTGTCACAAGTGCCCTGGCAATAGAAACCCTCATTTTCATACCACCAGAAAGTTCCCGGGGGTAACTTTTGGAAAATTCCTTTAAGCCTACCAATTCCAGGCTATGTTCAATTTCATCCTGTTTCTCCCTGAACGATCTGTTCTGGAGACGAAAGGGAAGCCAAACATTTTTTTCAACCGTAGCCCAAGGCATCAGAGTAGCTTCTTGAAAAACGACTCCAATGGAACCACTACCATGATTTACTTTCCAGTCGACTTTACCCAATGTTGGCGTGGTTAAACCGGCAATAATTCTTAGTGCAGTAGATTTGCCACAGCCAGAGGGTCCCAACAGGCTTATAAAATCACCGGAATGGATTCTCAAATCCATATCTTTAAGGGCTACGATATCTTCAGAGAATGTCTTCCCCACCTTCTTCAATTCCAGAAGGAGGGGTCTTGAACTGTTATTCAATTTATTTCACTTGTGATGTTAATAGTCCACGAAAGGGTATGAATTCATACCCTTTCACCAAAATATTGAAAAGACTATTTGAGGTCTTTACCAACGCCTTGATTGACAAACTGAGTATTGTAGGCCTTATTGAATTCTATGTCCGCAGATAGAACACCAGCTTCAACCATTTTATTGAAAAAATCTTCTGCTTTCTCATCGGTTAAAGCGCCTATCCCCATCTCTAGGGCATCCCCAGAATCAACTATTCCTCGTTCCAGCATCTTGCCTACAGCATAGGCAATCTTGTCATCGGTCATTTCCGGATTATCAGCCTTGATCAACTCATCTGCCGCTGAACGATCGTTATAGAGGTAGTTATACCATCCTATAATTGAACCATCAACAAAGCACTGAACAACTTCAGGCTTGTTCGCGATTGTATCAGCCATAGTTTCAATCGTAGTTGCATACGTTGAATATCCTGCATCGGCAATCAAAAATACGTCAGGTGCAAATCCACCTTCCTTTTCTACAACATAAGGTTCAGAGGACAAATATCCTTGCATCCCCTTGTTTTCATCTGCCAGAAATGGAGCGGGATTAAAAGTGTATGGGATACGTTGTTCATCGGTGAAGCCAAATTGAGCTTTCATCCAGGGATAATAGGACCTGAAGCCGTTATCACCGATCAAAAGTGTTAAATTTTTAAGATCCTCGAAGGTTGCAGCTTTTCCAGGATGGGCAAGAATAACTTGTGGATGCTTTTGGAAAATAGCAGCCACAGATACCACTGGAATTCCTTGCTCAACTGAATTGAAGGCCATGATCAGGTCTCCACCCATGTGGAACTGAATTTTTCCTGCGAGCATCAGGGCGCGATTATTAACTTGTGGACCACCAGGTACAATGGTCACGTCCAATCCGCATTCCTCATAGGTACCATCAGCAACAGATTGGTAGAAGCCACCGTGCTCGGCTTGGGCAAGCCAGTTGGTACCAAAAGAAACTTTTTCCAGTTCCGCAGAATGAACAGAAGAGACAATAAAAGGTAAGATAATTATTAGAGTACGCAAATATCGCATCGAATTTTCCTTAATTGGATATTGGTAATATGAGTTCAAAATTACTTTGAATTCCCACTAATTTTGTAATTGTTTACTGAAACTTGCAATTAAAAAATACCTATTCAGGAAAAAATACCAATATAAACTAAGCCTCCAGTTATATGAATCAGAGTTACTAGGTTCGTGCAAAATGATTAATGATGAAATTGGAGACCATCCATGATTCCCTTTCTAACAAATGATTCTCATCAGTTTATTGCAGAGGAGATCTATACCAATGGCATATTGAAGAGTTCCAAAATATCTCCACCTGGGAACAAGGTTAAGATTAATCTGGCCGACAGTGAATCGATCAGGAGGAAAATCTTTGATCTCTATCTTGAGGATGGAGACAAGAAATTGGGATACAAGGTAGGTTTCACTTCCAAGATAGTCCAACGCGAACTGGGAATTAATGAACCAGAGTTCGGTTTTTTAACCAAGAGCATGAAATTGGTAAATCAAAATCAAATACCTGTTCTTGGAACAGCAACACTGCTGGTTGAACCAGAAATTTGCTTTGAGGTGTCTGGCGGGTTTAATGGTTACGAGGTTAGCGTACAGGATGTATGGAACCAATTTAACAGAATTTACTTGGCACTTGAATTTGTTGAAAGTAGAGTTGGGTTGAATTCGGGAATTACCAATGTGGTTGCGGACAATGTTGGAGCTTCAAGGATATTGTTATCGGAACCTGGCCTTGCACCTGAAAAATTTGATTTTGTGAATACTGAAGTTCACCTGAAAGTTGATGATTTGGAACTTAAAGCCAAAGTATCTGATGTCTTGGGAAACCCTGTCAATTCTGTTCTTTGGCTGAATCGCCGCTTGAACAGATTAGGAAAGAACGGGGATCATTTGGGCAGTAACGATCTTGTTATGACTGGGTCACCCATAAAACCCATTCCTGTGGAGAAAGGTTCAAAAATCAAGGCTGAATGGGGCTCAATTGGTTCAATAGAAGTAGAAATGGTTTGAAATTTAAGAAAAGGAGTTTCCAATGGAAAAAAGTTGCATTAATCCTAACAGCATAATTAACCCGTTTGCTGATTACTCACATGGATTGTGGATAAGTGGGTCGACTGCACAGCTTTTGGTTTCTGGCCAGTTAGGTATTACCAAGGATGGTGTAATCCCTAAATCAATAGAAGGTCAAACTGAATATTGTTTTGCCAATATTGAAGCAATACTCAGCGATGGCGGTATGAAGAAATCAGATGTTGTGAAAATCACTGCCTACGTCTCCAAACGAAAGTTTCTTCAACCATATATGAAAATCAGGGACAGGTGGATACGGAATCTTAAGGCTCCTCCTACTTCTACACTTCTAATAGTGTCAGGATTTTCAAAACCTGAATTCAAGGTTGAAATTGAAGTATTGGCGGTAAAGTGATCCAACCGCCAGTCAGAGGTCATTACTCCATTCTCCGACAACCAATTGCCATAACAGCATACACATCACAATGGATACTTGGATCCAGAAAAATCAGAAAGGAAAAGACAATTACGTATTTTTTTCGTAAAATGTGAACCGTTGTTTGCCTTAAACGGGGTTGGAGGAGCACTGCTATGGAAAACTTTACAGTCAATTCAAATAATAAAAAGCAAAAAAAAATTTCAAATGCCAAATATGAAAGCGAGTTATATCGACTCCAGTTGGAACTGATAAAGCTTAGCGAATGGGTAAAATTCAAGAAGCTCAAGATTGTCGTGATATTTGAGGGCAGGGATGCTGCCGGCAAGGGTGGAGTCATAAAGCGAATTACCCAGCATCTCAATCCTCGCAGGGCACGTGTTGTTGCTTTACCAGTTCCCACCGAAAGGGAAAAAACCCAATGGTATTTCCAAAGGTATTGTGATTATTTCCCCGCAGCTGGTGAGATCGTTCTTTTTGATCGTAGTTGGTACAACAGGGCCGGTGTGGAAAAGGTAATGAATTTTTGTACGAATGAGGAATATCAGGAATTCCTGCGTTCATGTCCAGAATTCGAACGGATGTTGATCAGGTCAGGAATCATCCTGATCAAATATTGGTTTTCAATATCTGATGAGGAACAGGAGAAGAGATTTCAAAGTCGCTTAAAAGAGCCCCACAAAAGGTGGAAATTGTCCCCCATGGACTTGGAGTCTAGAACCAAATGGGAGGAGTATTCAAGAGCCAAGGATGTCATGCTTGCACATACGGATACAAAGCAATCACCCTGGTATGTTGTCAATGCGGATATCAAGAAGCATGCCAGGTTGAACTGCATACATCATTTTTTGTCCTTGATTCCCTATGAAGACCTTACCCCCAAAGCCATTAAGCTACCGAAAAGAACTGAACCGAAAGGTTATATCAGGCCACCTATGGACTATCAAACCTTTGTTCCGGAAATCTATGGAGGGTAAACAGTTCGGAAATGACCAGTTAGAAAACCAACGAAACTGGCTGGGGTGGTAGGATTCGAACCTACGAATGACGGGATCAAAACCCGCTGCCTTACCGCTTGGCTACACCCCAAAAAATTTGGTTAGGCTAACATCTCAAACTAACGGGAAAGTTATATTCCCCTAGTCAAATCTTCAAGCCATAACTGAAATCCCTTTGGATTTCTTGTACTTTACAAAACCTCCGAGCACTACTGTCAGTAGAATTAGTTTTTTGGTTCATAAAATAAAGCAGTTAAGATACAAAAACTAATCAATTGTTTGGTCAAATGCACCTACAGAGGGTTCTGTTTTCAGGATTTTTTTTACAAAATCAAAGATATTCTTCAACTCGTTTGAACTCTTGGTGCTTTCACATACAACCACCAAATTCGGTGTGTTTGAGGAGGCTCTGACCAGAAACCAGGAGTTGTTTTCTAACATCACTCTAGCACCATTAAGTGTTATGATTTCAACAATTTTCTTTCCATCCACCAAACCATTTTCTGCATGAATTTCCTGTAATTTGGCTGTTATTCTTTCTACGGTGTCATACTTTTCAGTATCCTCACAATAGGGAGACATGGTTGGCGAATTCCAGGTAAGGGGGAGATCGTTATTCAAATCAGAAAGGTTACTCTCGGGGTTTTCATCCAGCAATTGACAAACTTGAATCGCTGCCTGGAGAGCACAATCGAATCCAAAACCTACTGGTGGGGAAAAATAGAAATGGCCAGACTTCTCGATACCCAGTACAGCTCCCACCTCGTTTACCCGTCTTTTCATATGACTGTGACCAGTCATGCAGTATTCTGTTTGTGCCTTGTTCGCAATCAACACCGGATCACTGGAAAAAGTTCCGGTAGATTTCACGTCAACAACAAATTTTGCCCCAGGAAATTTTGAGGAAAGACTTCTTGCCATAATCAATCCAAGTTTATCTGAGTAAATCTCTTCGGCCATATTGTCCACGACACCCAATCTGTCCCCATCACCGTCAAACCCAAAGGCAAGATCAGCCCCGGTGTTTTTGATTGTATCCTTCATATCATCCAACATGACCAAAGATTCCGGATTGGGATTATAATTTGGAAAACTGGAATCTGGCTCGGTGTGAAGTGGAATTACTTCAATGCCCATTCGTTTTAGGAGATCAGGAGCGAAATAGGAGGCAGTACCATTTCCGGTAGCACAAACTACGCTCAATCTCCGTTTAATTTTTACATCCTTGGTCAAATGGTGGATGTAATCTCTCGCCATGGTAGTGTATTGTTTATATTGCCCCCCATCCTTCATTCGGGTTTTACCTGAGAATACAATCGTTTTCAGGGCTCTGATATCCTTGGGTGCAAGAGTGAATGGATGTTCTATCCCTACCTTGATTCCCGTCCACCCATTGGGGTTATGTGAGGCTGTGATCATACACAGATTGGGTATTCCGAGTTTTACCCTGGCGTAATAGGCCATTGGAGAAATCACAGTGCCTATATCCAAAATTTTCATACCTGAACTGATTAGTCCAATATTAAGGGCATTTTTAACGGCAGGTGAGTACGATCGAAAATCACACCCGACTATTATGTCGGAGGATTTACCCAATTCATTGATATAGGTACCTAATGCCTTACCAATTTCGGTCAATCCCAAGTGGTTTATTTCTTCCGGGAATCTCCATCTGCAATCATATTCGCGAAAGCCATTCGGCGAAATCCAGATGTCCTCGTTAAAGCTCCAGCTACAAGGAGAAGGTTGGTGACTTAAAATCATTCCAGGGTATTAAATTTCAATAGGGTACTGTTTTGCGACATTATCCAGATCTACCAATGTGCTTAATATGCCCTTCAAATCCTTCAGTTTGATCATGTTCAAACCATCACTTGGGGCCGAATCTGGATTATCGTGGGTTTCAAGAAAAACACCCGCAACACCAACTGCAACGCTCGCTCTGGCTATAACTGGTGCAAATTCCCTTTGACCACCAGAACTTTCTCGCATACCCCCTGGTATCTGAACGGAATGTGTGGCATCAATAATTACTGGATAGGTTGTTTTGGCCATTGTCGGTAGGCTTCTCATATCTGTGACCAGGCAGTTGTAACCAAATGAGGTCCCTCTTTCACAAAGCAGAATATTATTATTTCCGGTACTTTCAATTTTGCCGATGGCATTGTGTATATCCCAGGGGGCCAGGAACTGTCCTTTTTTCATATTAACGGCTTTGTTTGTTTTCCCTGCAGCAACAAGCAAATCTGTTTGCCTACACAGTAAAGCCGGTATCTGAAGAACATCAACATGTTTGGCAACTTCTGCACATTGACCGGGTTCATGAACATCCGTTAAAACGGGACATCCAACTTCTTTTCTCACCAGAGAAAGTATTTCAAGACCCCGGGTTAGGCCAATACCTCTTTCTCCGGCAAGAGAAGTCCTGTTTGCCTTGTCAAATGATGCCTTGAAAATAAAATCAATACCCAGAGCCTCACAGGTTTCACTGATAAAATGAGCAATTTTCAGGGAATGGTCTCTACTTTCAATCTGGCAGGGACCGGCTATGAGAACAAAAGGCAACCTGTTCGAAATACTCAGGCAACCTACTTGAACCTTCTTCATTCAGGAGACTTTCATTCAGGAAAATTCAGGAAATAATTTCCTGTTTCTTGATTTTAAAGATTTTGCCGACAAAAATGGCAATTACTCCGCCTCCCAAGCTCAATAGGGCACCCATTTTTGCTGCGTCCTGAACCGGACCTTGGTCAAAAGCGACTGTGGCAACAAACAATGATACGGTAAACCCAATTCCGGCAATAAATCCAATTACCAGAATATCAATCAAGTTCATTCCTGTCGGCATCCCGAATTTAAGTGGTCCTGCTCCCAACCATCCAAAAAACAGTATTCCTATTGGCTTTCCCACCAATAATCCTGCCAGAACCAATAGCGTCGGAATCCCGATGGAAGAAAACTCCACACCTGCATTGGCAAAGCCGAAAAGGAACAAAATGAATTCAACAGGTACTTTTAGTTTGTGCTCAATCTTATTCAGGATATCTGTCAGATGCTTCTCTTCATCAGCAAAAATTCCAAATGTTGTATCGGCATGAGGTATAGCTGGTATTACCGGTAGTAGGCCCAAGGCAGGATGAAGTCCGGATTCCTGAAACCCGTACCACGATAACGCCCCCGCGACAGCGTATGGCCAGAAGGAAAGGCTTTTAATCACCAGAGTTGGGTAGTTATTTGATCCATTTGATTTCTCCAGATAACGGGGCAGCCAATTAAACAACAGATAGACACCAACTGCGGCAAACAGCGAGAGCAATAACCATTCGGGCGCCAATTCCCCCGAAGGATAAAATATGGCCAGGATCAAGAGTCCACAGGCATCATCTGCTATTGCCAATAATAACAAAAACCGAACTGCAGGGTGTCCCGCACCAAAAATTATTCTTCCTACCAAATAGGAAAAGGCAATATCTGTTGCGGTTGGAATTGCCCAGCCGTTGGCAACTGCGGAGTATGTCTCGGAACCAAAAACAGCAGCCAAACCAAGGTAAACTACTATCGGACCAATCATGCCGCCTGCTGTAGCAAAGAGAGGTGTTACTGATTTTTTGCCCCTGAGAGATCCATTTTTCAAAGCAACGGCCTCCCAGACTTCCTTACCTGCTACAGCAAAGAAAAATGCCATCAAAATGTCGTTGATTAGGTAATGGACGGTTAGTTTCCTATACTCAGATCCTTCTGGAATATAACCGATATAACTTTTCTTCAGCAGTACAAAGTCAACTAATTCATGATAGGAATGAGGCGAAATATTAGCCCAGATCAGGGCAATCAATGCTCCTGAAATCAACAAAAGAGAATATTGTGATACAAAATTCCAAACTTTCATGTACTGAACCTCCTACCAATTTTGTACAATGTAACCAATTTGCCGTTAACTTCCAAAGGTTTTACCCCAAGACAATATCACGACCTGTCTATAACACATGATACTAAGTAACGAGTTATGAACAACTACAAATATTGTAAAATTTAATGCCAATTGTCATCAACCGGGTAAGGAAAGTTTTGAATTGACTATAACCATAACTAAGGAATTCAGAGAAGCACTGGAATTACTTGAACATGGTAGTGATCACATGTTCATAACCGGTAAAGCCGGGACTGGAAAATCAACCTTGTTGAAATTGTTTCTTGAAAACAAGTTTGACAATTCAGTTGTTCTTGCACCTACAGGAATTGCAGCCCTAAACGTGGGTGGTCAAACTATTCATAGGTTTTTCAGATTTAAAGTTGGTGTAACTCCTGAAAATGTAACAAGATCTCTTCTGCATAGGGAAGTTAGAAAAATCGTTCGTAATTTGGAGATCATCATCATTGATGAAATTTCCATGTTAAGGGCCGATTTGCTTGACTGCGTCGATAAGGTTCTTCGTAAATATGGAAGAGACAGATACCAACCATTTGGTGGTGTACGAATGATTTTTTTTGGAGATCTATATCAACTACCTCCAGTCGTCACAAACACCGAAAGACATATTTTTCAGGAGGGAAGTTTGTATGAAACGGAGTTCTTTTTCGATGCTCATGTAATGCAGAATATAAAACTCTTGCGGATTGAACTGACCAAAGTGTTCAGGCAAAAGGATCAGGAGTTTATTGATTTCCTCAACAAAATCAGGGAAAACAGAGTTGAGACCGAAGACCTTGAGTGGTTTAACAGGGAAAACAGAGCGGAATTTAAAGAAGGAAAGGGTACCGGAGTTGAAGATTATTTTGTAATTCTGACAAGTACAAATCGGCAGGCCGATGAAATAAACCTACGGCATTTGAACCAACTTGGGCAGACCAATCAGATTTACACGAGTATCGCCGAAATTCAGGGAAGGGTCAGTAAGGAAATGTATTCTGCACCAGAGAAGCTCAGTTTTTGTCGAGGTTGTCAGATTATGATGCTCTCCAATGACCGGGAGAGCCGATTTGTTAATGGTACTTTGGGAATTATTCTTGGTTATGATCAGGTGGAAAAGCTGGTAACAATAAAATTGCGTGACGGGAAAATTATCAGCATTGGGAAAAAGCGTTGGGAAGTAAATACCTATGGCTTGGAAGAAGGCAAAATTGTTTCCATTCCTGTTGGTTCATTCACGCAATACCCCTTCAGGTTGTACTGGTCAATTACGATTCATAAAAGCCAAGGTAATACTTTTGAGAACCTTGGATTAAGTCTGGGGCGAGCATTTGCTCCGGGGCAGACCTATGTTGCTCTTTCTAGATGTACTACCCTGGAGGGGATTAAATTATTTAATGAAATCCAGATGAGTGATATTAGAACCGACCCTAGAATCGTGAAGTATCTTGAGCCGGAAAATTTCTGGGCCTAATTTAGTTGTGAATACAAAACACAATATACCATTTTAAAATCAGTTGGATTGAATACAGCAACTGGCATTGGGATTATCAATATCTTGAATTAGCATAGCTTGGTGCTTTTGAAAAAATCCGGGTAGTTTACCGATCTTGAAAATCATTGCGGGACTTTAATGTCTTTCGAACTTACCTTACCAACTAAGCATTAGGCTTTACCAGGTCGACAATTGGGTACTGGAATTGCTGTTGCCCTTTGATTTTTTACCCTAGAATAGGGTCATGGGAAGCGTTTAGCCCATCCTTGAGTATTTTTGGGTTCTATAAATATAAGTGGAGGGTTTGATTGTTCAGGACACAGGATATTCAATCCGATTGGTCTGGTAACTAGGTCGACTATTTGAAGACTTGTGGAATTTGCAGTCTTATCTGACCAGGTGAGATTCACTTTGACTGCAAGAAAATCTATTCTCATTAGATTTCCCCGCTTAAATCATTTCATTTACTAAGGCTAGTAGCCTCTCCCCAGGTCAACAATATTTTCCATCGCTTCACCATTTTTGTTTCTGACTATATTTCTGGCAATTGAGATCGAAGCGGTTTCTGGCCTGGTTTCAGAAGATATATGAGGCCAAATTGAGACCTGCTTATGTTGCCAAAACGGATGGTTAACAGGTAAGGGTTCAGTTTTAAACACATCCAGAGTGGCATGACTTACAGTACCATTATCCAAGGCCTCTAAAAGGTCGTTTTCATCAATTAATCCTCCACGTCCGGAGTTGATTAAAACAGCACCAGGCTTTACTGATTTCAAGGTATCTCGATTGATGAAATCTATGGTATCACGGGTTAAAGGCAAGATTATGGAAATGATATCAGAAGTCCCAAGAACCTGGACAAGACCATCCTTCCCATGGAATGTTTTTACGCCCGGAATATCTTTCGGTGTCCGACTCCAACCAATGACTTGAAAATTTAATGATTTAACAGCTTGCAAACAGGCAGAACCCAAAACTCCAAGGCCAAGAAAGCCAACAACCCTTGACCGGGCTAGGGGAGGGCTTGTTTCTTTTAACCAGGCGCCAGAACTATTATTGATATGAACATCCATACCGAGATGATGTCTTAATACCTGACCAGTTACCCACTCAGACATCCCCTCAACCATTCCAGGATCATTCATTCGGACCAGAGGACATTTAATGGTTTTGTTGTGAATCAAATTTTCGACTCCGGCCCACAAGGTCATTATGGCCTTTAAATTGGTAAATGGAGTAAAATCGTTTATTTCACCATCGGGTGAGAGAACCAGATAATCTATTTCTTCCGGTTTCCTGGTTTTCAAGAGTAATTCAAAATCCAATTCAAATTCGCTAAAGGTTTTTTGAAGCGCGGGAATCCAAACAGCATGATGTCTGTCTGCGGCCGAAAACAAAATATTAAGTGTCAAGTTTTTGCTCCTTATCATCATGAATAATCGCACTTTGAATGAAGCCAAAGGAAATCATTAGACTGAGAAGGGCTGAACCACCGTAGGATACCAGGGGTAAAGGTACTCCAACGACTGGAAAAAGCCCGGTTACCATCGCCAGATTAACAGCAAAATATAAAAAGAATGTTCCTGACAATCCTATTATCAGCAAGGAAGAAAACCGGTCATGCACCTTGATTGCCTCATAAAGGCAAACGAGTACGAAGCCCAGAAAGAGAATAAGAATGATCAAGCTCCAGAAAAGCCCAAATTCTTCAGCCAGTACAGGGAATATAAAATCCGTGTGTTTCTCGGGGAAAAAATTCAACTGGGTTTGAGTCCCGTTTAAAAAGCCCTTCCCGGTCAGCCCACCTGAACCTATGGCTATTGTCGATTGAATGATCTGATATCCATTGCCCAGAGGATCAGAACCGGGGTCAAGGAAGGTATCAATTCTCCTGTACTGGTAATCCTGTAAGAGTTGCCAAGAGGTACCCCTGCTGGTAAGAACCGCAGCAATCGTTCCGACAAACACTAGAAATACACCGAGAAAATAATAAAGACTAACACCGCTTACAAAAAGGATTATTCCACCACCAGTCAACAATAATATCGCCGTACCAAGATCCGGTTGTAAATAAACCAGACTGACGGGAAGCATGATCAAAACAAGTGGAAAAATTAGGTAAAGGGGATTGGAAACCTTTGTCGGGTCAATTCGGCTATAGTAATTGGCAACAGCCATTACCATCACAACTTTCATGATTTCTGATGGCTGAATTTGGATAAATCCTAAATCTAGCCATCGTTGTGCTCCCATAAGTCTGACTCCAATGGTTTCAACCAAAATCAGAAGGATTAAGCCAATAAAATAAATTTGGTAGGAGCTGGATTTCCAAAATGAAATGGGTATCAGGGCAATCCCCAACATTAGAACTAACCCGAAAGCAAATTTCTGCAACTGAGGGATAACCCAAGGGTAAAAGGAGCCTCCCCCAACGGAATACAAATTTATAAACCCGATCAGGGAAAGGATGATTATAAGAAAAATCAGTATCCAGTTAATCCGGAATATTTTCCCTAAGAGGGTTAACTTGGGGTCAGTCTCCAGGGGTACTAAAATCATGCCTGAGTTTTTTCCGAAGGTCTGTTTGGCTCTGGTTGAATCCCAAAATTCAACCGCATTTCAATAATTTCTGATCTTATTTCTGGAGGATAAGCCTTCAAAGGGGGTAGTTGATTATAAAAGGCACGCATTAGGATTTCTCTTCCTATTGGAGCAGCAACCTCCGATCCAGACCCTCCATGTTCAACAATCACCGAAGCAACATATTTGGGTTCATGTACAGGTCCATAGCAACAAAAAATTGAATGATCCCTCTGAGCCCAAGGTAATTCAAAATTTTTCAAGACTCCCTTCTCCCGTTCTTGCAACGAAATTTTCCTAACCTGACTTGTACCGGTTTTACCGGCAATCAAGAAATCCCTATCAATGGTACGGGAATCATATGCCGTACCCCTCTGTTCATTTAAAACTGCTCTCATTCCCTCCAAAACCAGGTTCAAATTTTTTTCTGAGATACCCAAGGGGGACCATTCATTTATTTTCTCTTCTTTACCGTCAATTGATTTGATTAATCTTGGTGTTACCATTTTGTTGGTGATTAATCGTGCGACCATCACTCCCAACTGAGCTGTTGAAGCTAGAACAAAACCTTGTCCAATGGCAGCATTCAGTGTATCGCCAATTAACCAATTCTCATCTAATTCTGTTTTTTTCCATTCACGGTCGGGGATTAATCCGCCACTAATGTCAGTTACAGGAAGGTCAGGTTTGGTTCCAAAGCCAAATTTCCTTGCCATCTGAGCAATTCTTTCGATCCCTATGATTTCTGCCAGTCTGTAATAAAATACATCGCAGGATTCCTTGAGGGACTTTTTTACTCCTACGGTCCCATGACCCCCGGAAAACCAACAATGGAATTTCCTGTCACTGATTTCATGAGCACCATTGCAATAGAAAGTAAAGTTCTCATCAATCAATCCACTTTCCAGTGCTGCCAGCAGTGTTATCATCTTAAAGGTTGAACCAGGTGCATATTGACCTGCCAGGGTACGATTAAAAAAGGGAGCTAAATCATTATCAAGGTATGATTGGTATTCTTCAGATGAGATTCCACCTACAAATAAATTGGGATCAAAAGTTGGCTTGGAAGCAGAAACAAGAACATCCCCATTTTCTAAATCCATTAAAAAGGCAGATGCGACTTCGTCACCAAAAACCAATTGAGTATAATCTTGTAGTTTGGCATCAATAGTAAGTTGAATATTTTTGCCTGGTACAGGTTTATTGCTTTCAAGGACCTTGATTTTCCTTCCAGAGGAATTGATTTCATATTTTTTGCTTCCTGGATTCCCTCGCAAGTCCAAATCAAAGGATTTTTCAATACCAATTTTACCAATCTTGAAATTGGGATGACTAAGGAGGGATTCAAAACCCCCGTTCTCCTCTATTTCCGTTGTAGATGGAGAACCAACATATCCCAATATGTGACTTAGTGAATTCCCTACAGGATAGGATCTTACCGATCCGAATTTGGTATGTATTCCTGGTAAAGCCGGCCCATTTACAGATAGCTCGGTTATTTGCTCCCAGGTGACCTCTTCCTTTAGCAAAATAGGAATGAAAGATGGTTTCTGGTCTATCTTCTGTAAAATGTTATCTATTTCATCATCAGACAGGTAAATTATTTGAGATACTTTTTCTAATGTCTCACGCTTTTTTTGTGTTTCTTCGGGTACAAATGTAACCCAATATTCCTTTTCGTTTTCAGCAAGAAGAATGCCATTCCTATCAGCAATCAAGCCACGTTCAGGGGGAGTTAGTCCAAAACCAATTCTGTTGTTCTCTGCCAATTGTTGAAAATTTTCAGAATCAAATGCCTGGAGTTGAACCAATCTATAACCAATGGCTCCACCTATTGCCAATTGGATACCACCCAATAGAAATACCCTGCGGGTTAACCTCCTTTTCCCTTTGATAAAGGGTGTGTCGAGACCAAACATGACTAAAAATTGTCCCCGACCAAGAGGTATTGATCCTTCCTTACCTTGAATAAGTTTGAAGATACAAACACAATAGCAGGGTAGATGATGATGGTTTCAAGGAACAGGAAAATCAGAGTACCAAAAGAAGATGGCTGGGAAAAAGTAATGATCAAAACCAGCTGGTAAAGAAGAATGAATATCAGGTAACCAAATGAAACCATTCCCCATTCGATAAAAAATGACTGGTACCTTATCAATTCGTTTCTACTTCTTAAATATTCAATTATTGCCAACATAATTGCCGTACCTAACCCGATAGGCAACCCAAAAAGTATATCCTGAAAGAGAAATACCCCTACCACCAAGGGGGCAGGAACATAATTGGGTTTTCTGAAAATCCAACTGGCTGCAAGGCAGTATAGGATATCAGGGAAGGTAAGATAAGTGTTTGTAAAACCGTTTGGCACTAGATTGATGACCAAAGTCAAAAAACACAGGCAAAGAAAAAGTAATCGGTAAAACCAGACTATGAATTGAGGTTCCATAAATATTATAAGGGTTCATCTTGTGGTCGGGGACCAGGTAGAATATCCACATCATACTCGTCCAAAGTTTCCGGCTCGTATTTAATGATACTGATCATTTTAAGGTTATTATAATCAGCAGCCATTATTATTTCGAGCGTTCCGTCAGGACCTTCGGATACTGTTCCAACAAGTAATTCAGGTGGAAATATACCTCCCTCACCTGAGGTTATCACTCGGTCACCTGGATTAATATTTGTGGTATTACTCAGCAATTGAATTTCTGGGTTCAGTGTATTGTTTCCAACAATCAAACCGTTAATACCCGAATTTATAATTTTAACCGGAATTCTACTTGATGTATCAGTTATCAGAATCAGTCTTGCTGTTTTTCGGGTGGTATTGGTTATTCTGCCAACCAACCCTAGCCCATCTGTAGCAGGATAACCGTTTTTGACTCCACGTTCACTACCCGAACTTATTAAGTATGAGTTTCTGAAGGGTGAAGAGGTATCGGCCAGCAAGGCAGCAGAAATGGTTTGGTATTCATTTGATTCTGAAAAGTTAACCAATTTCTTCAGCTTCGCGTTTTCTTCCTCAAGGGTATATGCGTAATTTTGCCATTGTTTCAAATCATTCCGTATCTGAGCCAGGGTTTCATTGGAAACCTGGTCTTGGCTGGCGATTACCAAGGTTTGGAAAATATTTTGTGCATATTCAAATGGTCGTAATGAAAATTCTATAGCTGGGGCAAAAAAACCGACCACCGAGGCCCTCATACTCTCTACACGAGTACCTTCCAGTCTCCACAAAAGAAAAATACAGAAGAGGACGATAAGGGTAATTAAAAATAAAAGTCTCTTAATTGACCCCTTATAAAATTCTATGGAACGTAGATTGCTTTCCTCTGAATACAACTTTTATACCTAGGCCTAGCTATGGTAATCAATCAATGGGTGAAGAGTGTGTTCTCTATTCAAGGCTATACCTGTTCCCAAAGCTACACATTTGAGAGGTTCTTCAGCAACGGTTACAGCCAAATGAGTACGGTCTCGAAGGACTTTGTCAAAATCTGCAAGCATAGCACCTCCACCAGTCATTATCATACCGGTTTCAATAAGATCACTGGACAGGTCAGGCGGGGTCATTTGCAGAGCGACTGCAACGGCTCTTCTGATTTGCTCGATTGGATTTCGTAAGGCATCAGCAACCATTCGCTGACTGATCTGGATTTCCTGCGGATGCCCCCCTTCATTGGTGCGGCCATAAAATTTTGATGTTTTACCTTCGCCATCATTGGGGGTTTTTGCAGTACCAATGGTTTTTTTAATTTTTTCGGCTGTTGAATAGCCGATATGAATGTTACAATTTTCGAGAACATATCCAACCAGAGCATCATCCATGGCATCACCACCGATCCTGATGGAGTTGGCATATACAATATCTCCCAAGGAAAGTACTGCAACTTCAGTAGTTCCCCCACCGATATCGACAATCATTGCACCATGAGGAGTGTTGTAATTGATTCCTACTCCTAAAGCGGCAGCAATAGGTTCAGGAATCAGTCCAGCAGTCCTGGCCCCAGCTGACAGAACGGATTGTCGAATAGCCCTTTTCTCTACCGCTGTGGCACCATGGGGGACACAGACAAGAATTCTTGGCTTGGCCAATGTTTTCCTGTGGTGAACTTTTCGAATAAAGTATTTGATCATTTCTTCTGCCACCTGAAAATCGGCAATCACTCCATTTCTTAGTGGACGAATGACTTCAATGGATTTGGGAGTTCTACCCTGCATCAGTTTGGCTTCATTACCAACTGCGAGTACCTTTCGTCTGCCATCAGTCAAATTATAAGCAACGACGGAAGGCTCATCAACAACAATACCTTCACCCTTGGCATGAACCAGGGTATTCGCAGTACCGAGGTCAATAGCCAAGTCATGGGAAAACATATTTGCCAATCGATGGAATAATTTCACAACAATCCTAACCCCTGGTAGAAACTGAAACTTTAGAACGATAAATTATTTTAACAATAGTTAGATGGTAAAAGGCCTTGCTTGGTTAAAGTGTCTAACAGAAAAAAATCAGATTTTGAACACTGTTACGGTCCCTCTTTCCAACTTGTTTTTACATCACGTCTGCGATACAGATTGTTAAGTGCTGATACATAGGCCTTGACAGATGCATATACAGTGTCAGTGTCAGCAGATTGACCAAGTACCAGGCTACCATTTTCTTCAAGCTTTACAGTAACTGTCGCTTGCGCATCGGTACCCTGGGTTACAGCCTGGACCTGGTAAAGTTTAAGTCTTGCCTCGTGTGGAAACAAATTTGTTACAGCCTTAAATGAAGCATCAACAGGACCATCTCCCCGAGCACTGGATGTCATTTCCTTACCATTGACTTCCATAACCAATTCTGCAGATTGGGGAGAATCTGACCCGCAAATTACCTTAAGATATTTGACACGCAAATAATCATCATCGGCCATACCTGTTGTTTCACGCATCATTGCGATGAGGTCGTCATCATAAACTTCTTTTTTACGGTCTGCTAAATTTTTAAATTTCACAAAGAAATCACTCAATCGGTTATCACCGATTTCATAGCCCAAATCCTCAAGTTTTTTTCTCACAGCAGCCCGACCGGAGTGTTTCCCGAGAACCAGGCTCGATTCTGTCAGACCAATATCCTCAGGCTTCATAATCTCGTATGTTCTTGAATGTTTCAACATCCCGTCCTGATGGATACCTGCTTCATGCGTGAAGGCATTTTTACCCACAATGGCCTTGTTGAATTGGATAGGAAAACCGGTTGCATCAGAAACCAAACGACTCAAATGAGTAATTTTGGTGGTGTCAATGTTGGTAGAGTAGGGCATGATGTCATATCTGACCCGGGTAGCCATTACAATTTCTTCCAGTGCGGCATTCCCGGCACGCTCGCCAAGGCCATTTATCGTGCATTCCACCTGCCTTGCGCCAGCATCGACGGCCGCCAATGAATTGGCTACTGCCATTCCAAGGTCGTTATGACAATGCGTTGAAATAATTACATTATTAATTTCCGGTATTCTATCCCTGAGCAGTTTGATTATATAAGCACTCTCTCCAGGAGCCGTATAACCGACTGTATCGGGGATATTGATAGTTGTTGCGCCAGCATCCAGAGCTGTTTTTACCGAGAGAACCAAAAAATCATGATCAGTTCTGGTTCCATCTTCCGGTGACCACTGGACGTCATCAGTATGATATAAAGCCCGACTGACAGAATTATGAATGGCCTCAAGAACCTGTTCACGAGTCATTTGAAGTTTGTACTCCATATGCAGGTCAGAGGTGGAAATAAACGTGTGAATTCGAGCATTCTTTGCTTTTTCGAGCGCTTCTCCAGCGCGATCGATATCTCCAATTGATGACCGGGCAAGCCCACAAACGGTGGCGTTTTGGATGATTTCAGCAATTTTGGATACAGCAATGAAATCACCTTCGGAAGCTATGGGAAACCCTGCCTCAATAATATCAACACCCATTTCATCAAGCTGCTGAGCAATCTCAATTTTATTATCAAGAGTCATTGCAGCTCCAGGAGATTGCTCACCATCCCGCAATGTTGTATCAAATATAAGTAATTGATTTTGCCCGTAATTTGTATTTTTTAACATTTGATTAGTCCTGTTGTTTGTCTGGAATTTAGGTGCGGTTTCTCCTCTGAACGATGCACCAATAACGGTACGCTCAGAGGCTTCCTAGTAATAGGAGGACTAAACCAACTACTATCTTATTTGTTATCAACCGCAAATTTTCCATGGCAGTCATTTAACCTTTTTCCCAGGATATTTCAAGAACGAAAGATGGTATACTAATTTTCAGTTGGAATACTCTCTATATTTTCGCCATGGGAAAAGGTAACGTCAAACTGTTCTCCATCCCGAGAAACCAAACGTCCCTTGCCATGGGGTTTGCCATCATGGAATTCACCTGTGTAGATTGATCCGTCGGCATAGGTGGCTTTCCCTTCACCCTCAAATACCCCATCTTTCCAATGGCCCTCATAAAAGAAACCGTTTGGATTGCTCTGGGTACCAAAACCTGACAGGATACCTGCGACAAAATTGCCCTTGATAATTGTGCCATCTGGGTAGTGAATTTCTCCTAACCCATTAAGGTTACCATCCTTCCATTCCCCGGTAGATCTTACATCGGCAAGGATTAAAGTTCCATTACCGTTAAAATTGTTATTTTTGAATCCCCCTTTATAGGAATCACCATTCTCGTACAGAATTTGTATCATGCCTTCAACGAAATTTCCGTCATCCCATTTCCCATCCAGGATCTGCCCATTGGTTCGGATCATTTTTCCTGTCCCGTTGGGACTACCGTTTATCAGTTCACCTATGTAAACTGTACCGTCTGAGTAATTATAGGTACCCTCTCCTGATACTATCCCGTTCTGCCATGTTCCCTGGTACGAAACACCATCAGTGTTGATAAAACGCCCTTCGCCATTTAATACTCCATTGAGAAATGTTCCTTCAAAAATGGTTCCATTCGTAAACGTTTTTTTTCCTTGCCCGGTTTGACGACCAGCAAGCCATTCACCCTGATAACTGGAACCTTCGGTTTTGCTTTTATACTGACCCTGACCTTCCATTTGACCGTTGACAAAGTTTCCGACATAGGCATCACCACTTGGGAAGATCATAGATCCTTGCCCTTCAGGTTCCCCTTGTTCCACTTCCCCTTGGTAAATCACCCCATTACCAAAATTGATAGTTAGGGATTGGGGGAAAATACCATCTACCCATTTTCCTGTGTAGACGGTTCCATCTGGTAATGACAATTTACCAGGGCCATGTTTGACTCCCTCAACAAAAGAGCCTTCAAAAAAAGAACCATCAGCATAGGTTTCCTTTCCGGTACCATGCATTTTTCCTGAAGACCAGCTGCCTTCATAAAGAATATCTTCAAAATTGAAAGTCCCTGTACCCTCCTGAAGACCATTGACGACCTGACCATGATATGTCGACTTATCTGGGAAGGTAATACTACCTATACCGGTCATGTTTCCATTTACCCAGTCCCCTGAATAGGTAAATCCCTTACCATCGCTGTAGGTTCCTTTACCATTTAAATTACCATCAAAAAAACTGCCTTTCAAATAACTTCCGTCAGTATATGTAATTGAAAGAAGTTGGATAAACTCTCCATCCTCCCAACGACCCTCAAGCAGAGATCCATCTTCATTCAGTATAGTTCCAACTCCTTCAACAGGGCCATTGTCAAAACTACCTTCAAAGTAAGATCCATCCGATCGAATAATGGTTCCTTTGCCTTGTGGTTGTTGGTTGTCTACTTCCCCTGTATATTTGCTTCCATCAGGAAAGATAATTTCTCCTACCCCTGACATTTTACCATTTTTCCAATCACCGGAATAGGAAAAACCGTCCGGGGAATTGTAAGTCCCAAATCCTTCCTGGATACCTTCCACAAACTGTCCCTGAAAAACGGTTCCGTCGCTGTAGTAAATCGTTGCCTCACCTGACAAAACATCCTCAACCCATATTCCTTCAATGACCTGACCATCCACAAATACTCTTCTGCCCTGGCCATATTTTTGGTCATCTACAAAATGACCCTCAAATGAACCACCCTTGGAGTAGGTTTCAAAACCCGTACCATGTTTTTTGCCATTTTCCCAGAAACCGTTGTAGGAATAACCCGAAGAAAGGATTACCTCACCCTTACCATGAGGTTTGCCATTCATAAAGGAACCCGTGTAAATGGTTCCGTTGCCAAATTCTTCCCTACCTTCTCCGGTTCTTTCGCCTTGAACCCAGTCACCCTCGTAGACATAACCATTTTCAAGTGTTAGGATTCCTTTGCCATGCCTTTGACCGTCAAAGTAATCACCTTCATAATTACCTTGACTTGTGTCAGTTTGTGCAAAACTAAAAAAGGGTACAATCAGTAGGAAGGAGGTAAGAATGTAGATGCGGATAAAATAATTCATCAATTTTCCTTCATGAAGAGCATTTTGCTTCAAGACTGCCACTAATTTTAACTTTCGGGGAAAATAACTCTTTATTCTTAGTAACATCTATGATTTACCAAACACTAGATATAAATTCAATTATGAGAAGATATCAAGAGCTTGAAACTGAACGAATCCGCCGCCGACATGAACGACTCAATGACAAGATTAACCGCCTTAGAGCAACAACTTGACGATTATGGAAAAAAATCTGGAGCTGGGTGACTCCATCGAGTAATGTTAAACCTGAATCCAGCCAATCCGAAACCCGTCCCACTGTGGACCCACGCATTGAGGAATCAGGTTCGGAGAAATCGCCCGGGTATAAGGATCCCTTTGACTTGACACCGAAACCACCTGGCAATTAAGAAGCTTTGCTAACTTTTCCTAACAGTCCAGGAAAGTAAAAGGGGTTGATTTCTGAGGTGTTCAGATACCTCAAAGGGCGAAGATGTGCGTTAAATCGAAAATGAGAGAGGTAAATCGGGAATTATCCGGATTTTGATCAAAATCAGTTTATCCCAGGTAAACGGCAACGCCGAGAAAGAGGGCAGCAAGGCCCAAACCAACCCCGACAATCCATTTGATTTGGGCGTTCTTCCCCCGTTCAATATCTGTTCGTAAGGCGTTATTTTCAGCCCGCATTTTTTCCAAGGTTGCATCGACATTTGCTTGCATGATCTCAAAGTCCTTCTTCAGAAGTTCAATTCGACTATCAGGTTCATCTTTCATATTTGCATAATAAAGAAAGATTGCTCTGACAAATCAATTCGTTATTTTAGTGCTTTTTTCTTTACAGCCACTTTTCAAGTGTCTATATCTGGTCCCAGATATGGCGTTTGGTAGGATGGTATCAAGCGACCACTGCCCTGTAGCACCATTCCACAGCTACGGGGAGTAAAGTCAGTTGTGACGTTCAATATAATTATATTAAATGACCACTACTCCGCGAGGAGCGTCAGATGGGAAGGGCGTGAGAGGATATATCTGGTGACCTATCCTCTTTTTTTTACCAAGACTGCACCCGAATATGTTTATGAGTAGCCTTGTTTCCGACTATTGGTTGAAGGCAGTGGCCGGCGATCAACAACACAACATAAAGAATAACCGTGTTGGATCACTTCAAAAGCATTCAAGATGAAGTTCTTCATCCAACTACCAAAGCCTCAGCCATACCATTTCTCAAATCTTCAGTAGCTCCCAGGTGATAAAAGTGTGAATAGGTTCTGATGCCATTCAATTCCTCCGCATTCATGCCATGGAGTTACTTAAGCAGCATTTACAGGCGGTCGCCCTTTTTTGGGGAATTCTCTAATGGGCGTCTATTGTAATCATTTTGTTATTAAAGCATATCCATCTCCGCATTTCAAACAGCCATTTTAGAGCCCGGGTTGAGTGTCATTAGTATTGATGGAGAAACCGAAATTACCAATAGAGATTAATTATATAATTCAATACAAAATGATATATAAACTATGTTCATTGGAATATTTTATTTTTTATTCCCTATGGATAAATAAGACTGGAAAATTGTGTTGTATGAATTGAATGTATCAAATTAACTAATTATCTATCATTTGCAAACTAATTCAGGAACAGAAAAGTGGCAGTAATAAGATTCGAAGGGCAGAATTTCAAAATAGAACTCGTTGGCTCAGAAGAGTTCCTTGAGGAAAAGGGTCAACAGTTAATTGAAAATTTGTTGGTTCTGGATTCTGAGGTCAATCCCAGGGAAAAAGATGCTATTGATATAACTGAAGGACCACAGCAAGAAGAAAATCTTGCCCAGTATCTAAAGGCATTCAATGGAAAGTCGGAGAAAATCAGATTTTTGGCGATTGCAGCCTTTCTGCAGAAGAATGGTATGAACAGATTGGAAACGGGGGATATAATTAAAGCATTAAAGCAATCCAATCAGAAACCTTTCACGAATACTTCCGATTGTAAGGCCAAGTGCATCAAAGAGGGTTCATGTGCCAAAGATGACAGGAGGACTTTTTACGTTACCAATTTGGGTTTTGAAATGCTCAAGTTGAATTCTAATTTCTAGGTAAGCGTAATTTTTTTCGAAAGGTTTTTCTTGTCTGAACAATTTCGGGTTGCTTTGGCCCAATTAAATCCCACAGTCGGTGCCCTGAAAGGGAATGTTGACCAAATTAAGCATACAGTTGACTCCCTTCAGGACAAAAAAGTTGACTATATTGTTTTTCCTGAATTATTCCTTTCGGGTTATCCCGTACAGGATTTGGTTACCAAAAAATCCTTTGTGTTGGATTGTATGGAACACCTCAAGGAACTTGTGACCTGGAATACAGGCAATGCAACTATAGGTGTCGGTTGTCCTTGGTTAATTGAAGAAGATGTGTACAACTGCTTTCTTGTTCTTTCAGGTGGGAAAATACAAGCCATAATTCAAAAACACCATTTACCCAATACCGAAGTATTTGACGAGATCAGACAATTTAAATCAGGGTCTATAAGTGGACCTTACCGAATTGGCAACGTACGGGTAGGGACTCCAATTTGTGAAGATGCCTGGTTTGAGGATGTCTGTGAAACACTTGAGGAATCAGGGGCGGAGTTACTTATTGTACCCAACGGATCGCCTTATGAAAGGAATAAGCTCGACAGAAGGTTTAACAAGATGGTAGCCAGAGTGGTCGAAACCGGGCTTCCCCTAGTATATCTCAATCTGGTTGGGGGTCAGGATGATCAGGTATTTGACGGCGGATCATTTACTCTTAACCCAGGTGGTGTGCTTGCTATGCAATTTCCCCTTTTTGATGAAATGGTAGAAATCGTTGAATTCAGGAAAACACCAACCGGTTGGAAGGCATTGGAGAGTAATTTTGCTTTGGTGCCAAAGGAAGAGGAACAAGATTATCGAGCTATTGTTGAAGGGGTACGAAATTATATTTGTAAAAGTGGATTTTCAAAAGTGGTGCTTGGGCTTTCAGGTGGTATTGACAGTGCCCTGGTTGCCACTATCGCTGTAGACGCCATAGGACCGGAAAATACCCGCTGCGTATTGTTACCTTCGCCCTTCACCTCATCCCAATCAACCACGGATGCTCTTGAACTAGTAAGAAACCTGAATTGCAAGATTGAGGAAGTTCCAATTGAATCAATCATGGAACAGGTTCTAAATTCCCTGCAACCAATCTTTGGAGACAGACCTCCAGACCTTACAGAAGAAAACATTCAATCACGAATCCGGGGAATGCTTTTGATGGCAATTTCGAATAAATTTGGCGAAATTTTGCTAACAACAGGAAACAAATCCGAGGTCGCTGTTGGATATACAACAATTTATGGGGATATGGCAGGAGGGTATAACCCGATTAAGGATTTATACAAAACGAAGGTCATTCAACTATGTCGATGGAGAAATACCAACTTTAGAAGTTGGATGAAGGGAATTAGTGGAGAGGTTATACCTTCGCAAATTATTTCCAAACCTCCAACAGCTGAACTCAGAGAGAATCAAAAGGATACCGACAGTTTACCATCCTATGAGATTTTGGACCAGGTACTGGAAATGCTGATAGACAAAGACTTTTCGGTGACAGAGGTTGCCGCAAAGGGTTTTGATTTGGAATTGGTACAAAAGATTGAACAGCTGATATACAGGTCAGAATACAAGAGGTTTCAGTCTGCTCCCGGCGTTAGGCTAACGGGCAGGGCGCTATGGTTGGACCGTAGATATCCCATTGTTAACCATTGGAGAGATAAAAACAAATAAAAATTATCATGTAAATTAGTTTCCGAGACTTAACTTTGTCAACGACGCACCTCACATAGAGCAGACGATTTTACGATCAATAAATCAGTTTAAAGGTTTGGATTTGAATGACCATAACAAGATTCGCACCATCACCAACTGGGATACTCCATATTGGAAATATTAGAACTGCTTTGTTTAATTATTTATTGGCAAGGAGGGATAGTGGCAAGTTCATCCTCAGGCTGGATGATACTGACCAAACCCGTTCAAAACAGGAGTTCGTGGATGCTATATACCAGGATTTGGAGTGGTTGGGACTTGAATGGGACCAGGTAGAGCGGCAATCAGATAGAGTCGACCGGTATAAGGAAAAAGCTTCTCAATTAATTGAGTCTGGTAATCTTTATGAATGTTTCGAAAGCCCCGATGAGTTGGATTTAAAAAGGAAATTGCAGCTGAAACAAGGTAAACCTCCGGTCTATGACAGGGAATCTCTAGAATTAAGTGAGCAAGCAAAACGAACGAAACGAAACGAAACTAAAGGATATTGGAGATTCAAGCTCGTGCAAAAGGATGTATTCTGGAATGATGGTATTCAGGGAATGGTTTCCTTCAATACCGCTAACGTTTCAGACCCTGTCCTGATCAGGGGAGATGGACTTTTTCTGTACACTTTTGCTTCGGTTGTCGACGATTTGGATTTTGGTATAACTCATGTTGTCAGGGGGGATGATCACCTGACCAACACTGCAACTCAAGTTGAAATCATGGAAGCTTTGGGCTCTTCAGCACCAACTTTTTTTCATCATTCCTTATTGGTGGGAATGAAAGGTGAACCTCTGGCCAAAAGGCTTGGAGACCTTTCAATTAGAGATCTGAGGGAAAAAGGAATTGAACCAGCTGCCATTCTCTCGCAGCTTGCTTTTTTGGGTTCTTCGAATCCAGTCAACCTAAAATTGAACCTTGATGAGATATTGGCTACATTTACGTTGGAAAGCTTCAGCGGCAATCCCACAAAATTTGATGAACAACAATTGATAGGATTAACTTCTGATTACTATAGAACCGTTCCTTACAAGTTAATCAAGGAAAGGGTTCTGGAATTTGGAATTCCCAAATCGGAAGGTGAAGAGTTTTGGAATGCCATTAAAGGGAATATCAAGACCATCGGTGAAGTCACGGATTGGTGGAAAATACTAAATCAGGAGATTGAACCAACAATAAATCCAGAGGATAGGGAATTTGTCGAATTTGCCCTTTCAATTCTCCCTGAGTTTCCTTTTGACACCAATACCTGGAGGAATTGGGTCAAAATTCTTAAGACAAAATCTGACAGACGGGGTGGTAAATTGTTTTTACCACTCAGGCTGGCAATAACAGGTCGGAACAGCGGTCCTGACATGCAAACCGTGATGGCTCTGTTAAGGGTAGCTCCAAAACCAAAATAAGGAGTAACATGATACAATACATGGTTAATCCCTAGCGGAATAAAGTGGAGGAAGTGGTTTGATTACAAGTCAATTCACCGTCGTATTGTTAAAACGAAATTCCTTTACTCGTTAATTGCAAGGAGTAAATAAAATTCCTGAAAGTCGATTGTTTAATAAATTGTTTTTTAGATTTTTGTTAATAACTGATTTCTTACTGCAAAGCTATTTTTCGTAGATTTTTGGAAAAGTTTGGAGATTTATTTTGGGTACGATTTATGACACTGAAAAGAACCCCTCTATTTGAATTCCACAACCGGTTGGGTGCCAAAATGGTGCCTTTTGCAGGGTACGAAATGCCTGTCCAGTACCCCTTGGGAACAATAAAGGAACATACCCATACACGTACAAGGGTTGGAGTATTTGATGTAAGTCATATGGGGCAATTAGCTATCTATCCCAAGGGTCAGAATACGTTAAGTGATGTTGTTAAAAAATTGGAAACCCTGCTTCCGATTGATTTGGATAATCTTGGTTTTGGCAGACAGAAATACGCTCTTCTCACTACTGAGAATGGGGGTATTATTGATGACCTGATGATTACCAAGAAGAAGGAGTTTGTCTACCTTATCGTTAATGCAGCTAACAAAAAAGAAGATATTGACTATTTTCAATCTCAAATTGGATCGGGATTCGAGCTTGGTGAATTTGAAGATAGAGCCCTTCTGGCAATCCAGGGACCAAAAGCAGCCGAAGTAACCAGCACAATTTTACCTGAGATAAACGATTTACGCTTTCTAGATGTGATAGAAATGGATTCTGACTTTGGTGAATTATGGATTTCAAGGTCTGGATATACCGGTGAGGACGGATTTGAAATTTCCATATCCTCGGATAAAGCAGTTGAATTTTCAGAAAGGCTTATGGAAGTAGAGGATATTCAATTTATAGGTCTCGCTGCCCGTGATTCATTAAGACTAGAGGCGGGATTATGTCTCCATGGGAATGATATTGATAAGACTACTTCAGTAATTGAGGCTGGTTTGTGGTGGTCAGTTTCCAAATCAAGGCGTCCAGGTAATATCAAAGAGGGCGGATTTCCCGGCTATGAAATATTGGCTACCCAGCTTAAGGAAGGTGTTAAACAAATGTTGGTTGGCCTTAAACCTCAAGGAAGATCACCCATTAGAGGCGGCAATAAAGTATTTAATCATGAAACTGGGGGTGATGAAGTTGGAAGAGTAACTTCAGGTGGATTTGGACCAACAGTTAACGGTCCTATAGCCGTGGGTTATATCAAAGCGGATGAAGTAAGAAAAAACCCAGTCCTTTTTTGTGAAGGCAGAAGATCACGATTACCAATCAATATTCATTTAAGAAGATTCGTGGGAACAAGTTTTAGTAAATAATTCAGGAGGTTAAAAATGAAATACACCGAGGATCATGAATGGGTTCGCAAGGATGGCGATTTATTCACTGTAGGGATAACAGAGTATGCGGCAGACGAATTGGGAGATGTTGTATTCGTTGATTTGCCAGAGGAAGGTGAAGAATTTTCTCTGGGGGATGATGTTGCAGTTATTGAGAGTGTGAAAGCTGCTTCCGAATTAATTTCACCTCTGACAGGGACAATCGTTGAAATAAACGAGGAATTGGATGAAAGTCCTGGCTTGGTTAACGAGGACCCGCTTGAGAAAGGCTGGTTTTTTAAAATGGAAGCAGCTGACCCGGATGAATATGAAAATCTTATGTCGGAAAAAGAATATCAGGAATTGATTTCATGATAGCTGAAGAATCTTATGAACCTTACAATTTTGCCAAATTACGCCATGCAGGGCCTTCGGCGAAGGAAATAACGGAAATGCTGGAGGTGGTGGGTTATTCCAACCTTGACCACTTAATTGATGCTGTACTTCCCTCAAGATTAAGGGATCTTCATTTGGGAAATAATCCCCTTCCTGAGTTGGGTGAGCCCCTTACAGAAGTTGAGCTACCTGAAGATCTTCAAAAATTTATTGGAGATAATCAGATTTATACCTCGCTTATCGGAATGGGCTTCTACGGGACGATTACCCCACCTGTTCTAATTAGGAATATCTTGGAGAACCCTGCATGGTACACTGCTTATACACCCTATCAACCAGAGATCAGTCAGGGTCGATTGGAGGTCTTGTTAAATTTTCAAACCATTGTTAGTGATTTGACTGGGTTAGGCTGTGCAAATGCTTCGTTACTGGATGAAGCAAGTGCGGGTGCAGAGGCAATGGCAATGGCATACAGGATATCTCGATCAAAAAGTAACAAGTTTTTTGTTGGTACCTGGTGTCACCCCCAAACCAAGGCAGTAATCAAAACCAGAGCCAAACCTTTAGGTATTGAAATTATTGAAGGCTGCCCTTTTGAGGACTTAATCCCAAGTGAGGTATTTGGTGCAATATTCCAATACCCTGGAACATACGGCAATTTGTCTGATTTTTCGAAACTCTCGGCTGAGTTAAAGCAGAATAAAGCCATTACAATTTTTGCTACTGATCTAATGGCATTGACTCTGTTGAAAGAACCTGCTGCATTTGGAGCCGATATATGTATCGGATCAACTCAGCGTTTCGGGATGCCTCTTGGTTTTGGTGGTCCTCACGCTGCATTTATTTCGACGTCAATGAAATATGTTCGCCAGTTACCTGGTAGGATTGTAGGTGTATCGCAGGATTCACGTGGTAAACCAGCCTTGAGATTGGCTCTTCAGACCAGAGAGCAGCATATCAGAAGACAAAAGGCAACCTCGAATATTTGTACGGCCCAGGTACTACCGGCAGTTGTGGCAAGTTTATATGGTGTACTTCATGGACCCATTGGCTTGAAGTCAATTGCACAAGGAATTCATGGCCGAACGGTGTGGTTGAAGCAAAAGCTTGAGAATAATGGTTACAGGGTAAACCAGGAAGGGTTCTTTGATACGATTTCAGTCCAGGTCAAGGATTCCTCCAAGGTACTGTCAAAGGGTTTAACCGAAGGGATAAATTTCAGGAAAATTGATAATAATCTGATCGGTTTATCACTGGATGAAACAACCAACTCCAATGTATTGCTTAGGGTCTGTTCTTCATTTGGAATAGAAGCTAGTTCAGAAGAGCTGCAATCAATTGATCCTGTCAGTTTGAATGCTATTCCAACTTCTTTTGAACGAACGTCTGAATACATGCAAAATCCGGTTTTCAACATGAATCGTTCAGAAGCGGCCATGACTAGATATATCCGTCAATTGGCGGACAGGGACCTTGCCCTGGACAGAACCATGATTCCCCTAGGTTCATGTACCATGAAATTAAACGCAACCACGGAAATGGCTCCGATCACGCAACCACAATTAACAAATATTCATCCGTATGCTCCTGAGGATCAGGTGGGAGGCTACACAAAATTAATTGAAGACCTTTGTCAAAGGCTCTGTTTGATTACCGGTTTCGATGGTTTCTCAGTCCAGCCAAATTCTGGAGCACAGGGTGAGTATGCAGGCCTGATGGCCATCAAAGGCTTTCACAGCAGTATTGGAGAAGGACAAAGGGACATTGTCCTGATACCAAAATCGGCTCATGGAACGAATGCAGCTTCGGCAGTTTTAGCAGGTATGAAAGTAATTGAAATAGATACTAACGATGATGGAACCATTGACATCAGCCACATGAAGCTACTGGTGAAGGAAAATGCAGAAAAAATTTCTGCAGTCATGGTTACCTATCCTTCAACCCATGGTGTATTCGAGGGTTCCATAACGGAGGTTTGTCAATTAATCCATGATGTTGGTGGGCAGGTTTATCTGGATGGTGCAAATTTAAACGCCATGGTTGGTATCCTCAGGCCTGGTGATATCGGTGCTGATGTCTCACATTTAAATCTTCATAAGACTTTTTGTATTCCACACGGTGGAGGTGGTCCTGGTGTAGGCCCTATAGGGGTCAAATCACATTTGATTCCTTTTCTACCAGGGGACCCGCTGGAAGGTGATGGTTCTGGGGCAGTAAGTGCAACCAAGTATGGATCAGCTCTGGTATTAGTAATTTCTTGGGCATTTATCAAGTTGATGGCCGGGAAGGGTTTGGCTTTAGCCACAAAACTGGCAATTTTAAATGCCAATTACCTGACCAAGAGACTTCGAGAGAAATACGAAATTTGCTACTCCGGTAATGAAGGTTTGGTTGCCCATGAATGCATAGTCGATACCAGGGTTTCAACAGAAGGAACTGATTTGGTCATTGATGATATAGCCAAGAGATTGATTGACAATGGTTTTCATCCTCCCACCATGAGTTTCCCTGTGGCAGGTACTTTAATGGTCGAACCCACAGAATCTGAGCCCAAGGCAGAATTGGACCGATTTATCAATGCTATGCTGGCGATAGCAGATGAAATCCAGGCAATCAAGGATGGTACAATAGACAAGGAGAATAATCCTTTGACCAATGCCCCTCATACCTTAGAGGATTTGGTTGGTGAGTGGGACAGACCTTATTCACGGAAAGAAGGCTGTTTGCCAGTTGGCGCTTTTAGACCTGATCGTTACTGGGCACCAGTTAACAGGGTCGATAATGTATTTGGAGACAGAAATCTGGTTTGTACAAGGAATTTCTAATCAGTTCAACAGAATTCAAATAGTGGGGTCGTAGCTCAGTCGGGAGAGCGTGTCGTTCGCAATGACAAGGTCGGGGGTTCGATTCCCCCCGGCTCCACCAAGAAACACCACAACTTTTTATGGTCTTAATGACCACTTCCTAAAAGTTTCAGAGACTGGAAAGATTCCCAATAAACAGCGAGTCAAACAGCACCCTTATGATGGTTCTTCTTGCTCTTCATTTTCCGTGCTTTTGGAAAGTATAATAATATTACAATCTGCTCTTCTTTGATACTCTACACTATCCATCATGCGGTTGATTAGAAGAATACCCAGGCCTCCGATATCGGGCTCATCAATTGAAATTATACCTTCTGGAGCAGCTGATTTTGTAGGATCAAACGCAATTCCATCATCAACAACTATAACAAAAAGAGTTTTGCTTTCTAATCTTACAAGCACTTCAATACGATGAGAACTTTCATCTTCGTAGGCATAAGTAATTGTATTTACCAATAATTCTTCAATTGCCAGATTAACAGCATATGAGATTTCTGACGGTAGATTGTTGGATTCGCAAAATTCATCAATTTGTCCTGCAACGCTCGTAATCTCACGTAAATCATTGATTAATGTAATTTCTTTTGTAGCGAACATGGCCTATCTACTTTTCATAAAATCACTCTTCACGCAGAGACCGGTAGAAAAAATCCGAAACAGGTTTAACCAAATAACTAATCACAGTTCGTTCGTTTGTGCGGATATGCACCTCAACTGGCATACCGGGAGTAATTGTGAGGTTACCCAAATTACCTATTGAATTCGACTCCGAAGCCTGTACTCCAGAAACTTCACTATCCCCCTTGATCAGGTCGCCAAGGGCAAGTTCCACTTCATAATAGGATTGACCAGTAATTTCATCTAAAACAGCATCTGCTGAAACACGTTTGACATATCCTTTAAATTCCGGTGTCTCCCTTGCTGGGAAAGCGGAAAATCTAAGGACCGCCTCTTGGCCGGGATGAACTTGGTCAACGTCAATAAGTTGAACTCGTGCAATCACAATCAGATTTGCATCCTCAGGTACAATTTCCAGCATTGGTTCACCTGGGAATACTACCTCTTGGGGTGCAAAAATATTCATACCGAATACCACTCCCGCAACAGGAGTCCTAACTTCCAACCTGCTTAACTGTTCTTGCAGGGCATCCAATTGTTCCTTGATTTGATTTTCCCGTGCTCTGACTTCTGTAGCTGTTTCCTCTGCTATTTCTATCCGACGCAGTTCGATAAGTAGGACCTGTACCTCCATCTCGGAAATACTACCACGGATACTTGCAATACTGGCATTATTGGATGCCACCAGTCCCTCTAAATTTTCGGCCGCGCGCTGAACTGCAAGTAATCGTGGTAACCTTGTTAAGCCCTGATCATATAACGTTTGTTCAGCTTCAAGTTCCTGAACGACTAGTTGACGTTGTTGCCGTAGAGATTCAGTACGCGATTCCAAGCCGGCAATTTCATTACGAGCCTGACCAATTTGTTCCTGAATTATTGAGATTTCACCATCACGAGCAGCTATTCGTGCACGAAAGAAACTTTCCTGACCTTCCATAATTTTTTTTAAGTCTGAATGTTGTTTGGCTAATTCAATCAGGTCTTCATCCCATTTTATAGAATTTTCCCCATGAAACTCCGCTTCCAAGCGATTCCTTCTTGCAGCCATTTCAAAGTATTGACCAAGGAGAATTGCCTCATCAGTACGAAGTGCTTTATCGGAAAAACGTAGCAATAACTGATCTGCCTCTACCCGGTCACCATCTCTTACCAGAATTTCACTCACTGTACCGCCGTCAATATGTTCAATGAGTTGGTTACTACCCTCCGCTTTTACAGAACCGGATGAAATTACCGCCCCTGAAACCGAAGCCATTACACTCCAGCTAATTATCCCACCAATCAATACAGCGGCGCCCCCAAATCCCAATACAAGACCTCTTTTCGCTGAAAGCATACTGTATTTATTGGATTCAGACATCTTTTTCTCCGCCCGACCCGTGGATAACTGAAAGCTGTCTTCCATTATTCGATTTAGCAAAGCTTTGGGCTCCTTCAAATTCCTCCTTCTTTAGCCTTGAATTTGTTATCCGTGTAATGGCTGCTGCTATCTGCTGTTCCATGGTGGGTATTTGATGAATTGACCCATTGGATTGTGCTGAGTCTGTACCAGTAGCTTTAATGACTTTTTTGGGTTCCTCCGGTTTATCCTGTACAGCTGGTGTACTTTCGGTAGTCTGTTGATCAGCCTCACGGATTTGTCGTAATGGTTTATTCCTCTTGCCCCGCTTAGCTGGGATTGGTTGACCTCCTTGCATAATATATACTGTGTCACATTGTGCAAAAGCACCATGTCTATGAGCAATAACTACAGCTGCTCCCCCCCGCTTTTTCTGATAGATTATAGCACGTGCCAGTGCCATGGTACCCTCGGCATCCAAATTGGAATCAGGTTCATCCATAATAACTATGACAGGGTCACCATAAAAGGCTCGTGCCAAGGCGATCCTTTGCCTCTGTCCACCTGAGAGAGCTGCCCCTCCAGCGGATACCTGAAAATCATATCCTCCCGGTAATTGCAGTATCATTTCATGGGAACCAGTAATTTTTGCTGCCTTGACAATATCTTCATCCTTTGCCTCTGGTGAAAGACGGCATATATTTTGAGCAACTGAACCGTCAAAAAGTACAACCTCTTGTGGTAGGTATCCAACATATCGCCCCAAAGTGGGACCATATTGTTCAAGTTCAGCACCATCAAGCCTTACTGACCCACCTATGGGTCTGTAAATTCCTGCCAAAGCCCGCGCAAGAGTTGATTTTCCTGACGCAGATGCCCCTGCTATACCAGCTGCTTGCCCTGGGCCCAAATTAAATGAAGCACCTCTTACTGCAGGAATTTTTGCACCTGGGGCAACAACAGTAAGACCAAGTACCTCAAGATTGGCACTGGGGTTGGGAAGAGATGTACGAACAGCGTCTGGCGGAGTATTCTCCAATAGATTTATCAAGGAGCGGCGTGCTGCCAAAACGCGTTGCAAGAAAGGCCAATGCCCAACAGCCGAGTCAATTGGTGCAAGTGCTCTTCCCAAAAGGATTGATGCTGCAATAATCACCCCAAAAGTTACGAGTCCTTGAATAGCTAAAGCAGCACCAAGTCCTAACATCATGGATTGTAGGAAAAGTCTCAGTGTTTTGGTAGTTACACCAAAAAATCCAGACCGGTCAGATGCTACAAGTGACCTTCGCAACATCTCATTACGCAGGTTACTTGATTCAGCTACAACGGCGTCCTGCATACCAAGCCCTTTTAAAGTCTCACTACCCGCTCGCATCTGTTCAATGAAAAGGGACGAATGAGCCTTTGCTTCAGCCACCTCCAGTTCAAGCTTACTGGTTCGGGTCTGATTGAGTAATGCCAGTAGCAGTAGTAAACAACCTGAAAATACTGCAAATACTCCCAATACCCAGTGAAATATGAATAACGCACACAGAAAAACTGGTGTCCAAGGTGCATCAAAAAAAGCAAATGGGCCATTACTAGCAGCAAATCGTTGAATGATTTCCAAATCCTGTACACCAGTAGCCGGTCTCGCACGTTCAGCTGGAGAAACCGCTCGCGCTAAAACAGCCTTGAATACTCTACCGTCCAATTTTGCCTGAAAGCGAGCTCCTGCCCGCGCCATAACCCTTCCCCGAGCATAATCTAAAATTCCCATCATCAGGAACAGGAATGCTGTTATTACTACCAGCGTGATTAATGTCGCTTCAGAACGTGATGTCAGGACGCGGTCATAAACCTGGAGCATGAACATGGGGCCCGTAAGCATAAGTAAATTAACAAAAATGCTAAAAAATCCGACGGACAGAAAAAGCCGTCTGCTTTCATTCAGGGCTGTTCGAAGTTCATGCGAACCAAACTGCGAATTAAACACTAAGAGACCTTGACCTAACTATTATTTGCCAGAAATTGCTACTTTATGCATAGGGAGTGAATCTTGTAATATCCATAATTTTTCAATTTAAGCTACCTTTCCCCCCTTATAAACATTTACACCCCAATTGTCATTAACGAATATAATGTCCTTAATCAGCGATCTAATTCGGACTTAATAAACAATATACAGATTTAATCAATTATCGACTGTTGATTCGAAACGCACGATAAAAAAAGTGATTTTTCATCCCTTTTGGACTTCAAAAGGATGGGATAAGGGGCTTAACCTGCTTTTTTACGCTTTCTGCAAGACGTTCACAGACTCCTCCCCCGTCCCCTTCCCGGGGTTTCCGGCCGGATTTAATCACCACTCTGGTTAAGGAGGTATGGGGACCTGCTGGTGGAGTTTGTCCCAAGCCCTTTCCAACTCCCTGTTTCGGGTGATCTTCAGGGTATAACTGTTGGCGTGTTTCACCAGCTTGCCACTGGTGTGGAAAAAGAGTGTCCGCAACCTCTTCATCCGGCATCGTAGCAAGTCGCCTCCCTCTGTTGCCCGGTGACGAAAATGAGCAACCAGGTTGTAACTCAGGCAGGCCAGCATGAACCAGCAGCTGTTGGAACCGAATGAACTGGAAGGCATCATGCCACCGGCGAAGTCGGATTTAATCTCTCCATGGGCGTGTTCACTGCGACCACACCGATCATTCGAAGCCGAAAGAAGACCCCTTAAACCGATCTCCTCCAAACCATCATCGGCCGGATACTGCTCACCCGGTGCCGGATGGTTGGTAACCAGCAGACGAAGACGATAGGCCGAGCCACATCCCATCTGATGAACCGGAACCTCGTTCTCACCAACCCCAAAACCGGCGACCCGACGCCGATAGGCCACATAGCGAACCCGTTCGTCGGTCTTCATCTTGGCTACATTCGTGGGAACATGGTTGATCTCCGCCCCCTTGCCATAATCCTCGGCCATCTCCGACCAAGCTGAGGAGGGGGTTCTGACTATAGTATCCCTGGCTTCCGGATAAAGGGGAGCCGAAATGACAAAACCGATCTTGCCAAACCGGTGTAGGGATAACGGTCGGAGAGAGGGACGATTGCAATAACTGATTACATCCATCTGATAACCGGCACCATCCATTCGTACCGACACCGATGAAACCCTTGAGGGTAAAAGCTCCAGAGTCTCCTCAAGAAAACGTTGGACATCAGTCTTGGCGGCGACATTGCCATCCCGCATCTCACAATGAATAATCATCCCCAGTTCCTTGCAATAGGCAACGATCGGTTGATAACCACGCTCATGCGGAACCTCACCGGTGGCGGCCCGATAGGTTCTCAGGCACGATGCCTTGCCCGACGCAATGATGGTGGCATCAAGATCAAGGGTCAAATGCTGGAGATCAAGATATGAGATCAGGTCATGAAGAAGACGCTGCCACACATGTCGCAAGGGAGTAAAGGAGGAGGACGGTTCAGGAATATAGGAGGTTCCGTACTGACGCTCGACATCGGCGGCCTCGTCATGAAACCGCGAAAGCCAGTCAAGAAGTGAACGGGCCGAAGGAAAAAGACGGTCCCGACCGCCACGATGACGACGATTGAGACGGGAACGGCGGCGGCCATACAGCTGGGGTTCAAGCTGTCGGACAAGAGTACACAGGGCCCTGTCTTCCTCCAGTTTGTCAATATCGGCAACCCTGTCCAAGCCATGGACATTGAGGAGCATAACGGCCAAAACCATCTGACCATCAAGCCATCCTTGGGAACGGTCATCTTCATGGGGTAAATGATGGAGATATTTGTGGTCGCAAAGAATCTTGAGAAGCGTTATCGCTCCGGCAAAAGTGGTGATGTTCTGCGCAACAAATTTGACGTTGACATTGGAGAAGGATTTTTTTACCATTTTCTTTCACCTGTTGGGTTGTTTTGAGTTTTGGTAATGATAGCACTCGTGTGCCGAAGTTACCAGTGCCCAACAGGTGTTTTTAATTTTTTAGATCGCTAATCGGGGAATGTTTCAAATTTGTTCCATTTTTTTAATAACAAACTAGTGCTTAGCTTATCATGTACATTTGGGTCATGGGACACAAACTTTTGGAAATAAGTTTTTGCCGGTTTTGTCATAAAATTAAGGGGTGCACAGGTAGCTTCCAACACGCTTGACACAGGAGATATGTCAATTGTTTTGGTTCTTGTTGAGAGGACCATACCACCGATCCGTTTTATAATAGCATTGATATCACAGGGCTACATTCCGCGCTCGCAAAGTTTACCAATTTGGCAACAGGACGTATCCGTTTACAGGCAATAAGATCGAAAACCTGACACTGGGTAGTTTCAGTTGCATCTAAAACGAAAGCCACAGCACGGCTGCCTATTCTAAAACATACCTTATCATTAAGTAACTCCCGTCTCTCCAAACATTTAAGGTAATCGTTGGAGATTTAAAATATGAAAGTCGAACGAATCCTAGCAAACAAAACCAATCCCGAAATGTACAAATAAACCTATATCGGCCAGATTTTAACAATCCTTATCGTAACACAAGGCTTCTACCTAAAGCACGATATAATCATGCATCTCAAGGTTACTCTTTACTTTGAACGCCTATACAATTCTCGCTATATAAACTTTGGAAATGAAAAGGGTTAGCAACCCTTCACAATTTTAGCCAAAATATGTAACACATGACATTTGAAGAAATTGCAGTAAATTCATCTGTAACTTCACCTTTTTTTTTTGAGTTGGGGTAAGAACACACTTTGCTAATAATTTAGTCCACCTAACTGTAAGCATATATCATGTAACTTGAAGACAGTTCCTTGTGTGGGTAAGGAAAAACAATGTAACTTTTTTACAACATTACAAATTTATTCAGGAAACAACTTCTTGATAAATACCCTTTTTTTCTGTAGTGTGTTTTGTTAATATATCGTGATTCGGTAAGTCTTGGCTAGTGCTTTTAATGAAGGGGTTGAACAATGGCAGATAATGATGGACAAACTAACAGCGAAAATGAAAATACCACAACAACAACAATTCATATAGGATCAGATACCGGGCAATTAGGTATAGGAACTCCGGGCTCCGATATAATTGACAGTGGCGGGGGTAATGATGTCGTGTTCGAAACAGGTGGTACAAACATTATTGATACCGGTAGTGGTGAAGATTATACAGCGAATGTTTCATCTGGAAGTGGTTGGGATATTGTTATGGGCGGAAGTGGGAATGATTCCATTATAGGTCCAAGATTCGGTTTTCTCAACGCTCGTGGTGGCACTGGGAATGATACCATTATTGGTGGTCTTAATACAGATTATCTATTTGGTGATGAAGGTGATGATTTATTGCTTGGCGGAGGGGGTAATGATGTCCTCGTTGGTGGCGAAGGAAATGATTGGCTCCATGGCGGTTCTGGTGATGATCGGTTTGTTTACGGACAGGGAGATGGCAATGATCTCATCCTTGATTTTGGTTCCGGCAATGACGTTTTAGATCTGACTCCAATGGGTGGCACAATCACATGGGAAGAATTACAGAAAGCCATGTCGTCTGATGAAAATGGAAATACGCAAATTGATCTCACGCAATGGGGTGGTGGTACCATTACACTCTATAATGTTGATCAATCAACCTTGACTGAAGATATGTTTGATCTCCCTACCGGTGAAGCTGCAACTGATCCTAGTGCTGTTTTTCAGGATCCAGACGTTAATTCGGTATATTTGGGAAGTTCAGGTGACGATGTTATTGATCTCTCCGACAGTGATAGTGCTGTTTATGTAACTGGTGGTGAGGGTAGTGACACAATAACAGGTGGTAGCAGTGGTGACGTACTTAAGGGTGGTGAAGGCGACGATAAATTGACTGGAAACGCTGGAATCGACCTATTGATGGGTGGTGAAGGCGACGATACTTTAATTGGTGGCGATGGTGCGGACATTCTGATCGGAGGTGAAGGTGTCGACATTTTGACTGGTGGGGCAGGTGCTGATGATTTTGTCTTCGCAACTGGTCATGGTAACGACCAAATCACAGATTTTACGTTTGATGAAGACAAGATCAACTTGTCTGTATTCAACGAAATAACAAGTTTTGATCAATTGTCATTAACACAAGATGGTACGGACGTTGTATTGGATCTTTCTAGCCATGGTGGTGGCGTGATAACTCTTCAAAATGTTACATTAAGTAATCTTGATGCCGATGACTTCACACTATACAACCCCCCTCCAGCTTCCGCCGATTCCACGGATGGCCTCTAATTGAGACTAACTTAATTTATCATTGAGTGTCTCCAAACCCCACCTGCTATTAGGGCAGGTGGGCTTAATCATGGGGTGGGTATACGGTATCTTCAGTTAAACATCACAGTGTTAAGACAACTAAGTATCGTATGAAAAAAGCGTAAATACCCAGTTTATACTGTTATCAGAGTTATCAACCCAATTTTAAATACCGTTAGTCAAGGTTTGAAAGCGCTGTGGGGTTTTTGATATAAAACACAATTTTTTTTCATTAATCGCCTAGATGCGTAATTGATTCGAGAAATGTTCTTGAAATCTTCAAACCTTTTGAAGTTAGCGTACAGATTTGGGGAAAAGAAATCCATTCAAGAGTCCACATGGACCCCGATCTTTCCTGCTCATGCATGAGTGCCTGGTGCATTCCTGCTACCAGCAAGGGAACATAATGCCCCAAAGTCACCAACAGTTCAGGTTCAACCGGATTCGATTTGTGGGGCATTGCTGAAGAGGTTCCACCTCCCGTGAATGTAACCTGTTCCATCTGGGCCATCAGGGAAAGATCTTTACCAATTTTAGCCAATACACCTACAAGGTGGCTACACCAATCTGAGTATCTACAAAAAATGATTCTATCGGTTTGCCACCCATATTTTGAAATTTCCAAACCAAGTTCCTCAGCTACCAGCCTTGGGATTTCTAAGGCTTCATTGCCCCAGTCGGCCCTATTACCAACAGGGCCTGCCAATTGAAGTATTCTACAATTTTTTTCTACATCAGCTAGATGAGTTTTCAATTTCATGAGAGGCTCTCTCCATGAAATTATTCTGTCACTTACTGAAATGAGTTTTGCGGGCTGCATACGGGTATAGCCTTGTAAAGGCTTAGCTCCAAATCTTTTTTCAAGTGTTTTTAGCAAGACAAGTATTGCTTTGATTTCATCAAGATATATTTTAGATAAATCAGACAGTATCATTACAAGAGAAGTATCAATCAGATCCTGGCTTGTTGTACCAAAATGAAAATCTGTTGCAAAGGGGGCACCAATCTTTCCCTTCAGTTGACGAACGTATCCGGGGACTGGAACACCATCCTTTCGAGTTTCACTTGTCAATTCCTTAAGGTCTGGTTCGTAATCTGAAATAGCAGAAATGATTTTTTCATGGCTTTGCTTTGATATTTTTCCTGTCTGGTACAAGGCCCAGGTCAAGGCAATTTCAAATTTATTGAAATTGTCCAGCATTCTCTCGGTTGAAAACAAAGATTCTGCTTCCGGTTCACCAAGAAACTCTTTCAACAAACCTTGATTATATGGATGATGAACCATTCTAAACCGCCGTAAGAGCCACAGCTATGCCTTGGCCTACACCTATGCACATGGCAGCCAGGGCATTTCTCTTCTTTTGGTGAAACATTTCCAAGGCAGCCAGACCTGTTATTCGAGCCCCAGACATCCCAAGGGGATGGCCGTATGCAATCGCACCCCCATTTGGGTTTACCCTAACATCATTATCGTCAAGGTTCAGTATCCTCGTTGTTGCCAAACTTTGACTTGCAAAGGCCTCATTGATCTCAATAACATCAAACGCTTCCAAGTTCAGGTTTATTTGTTCGCAGAGCTTATTAATCGCATGGGCAGGTCCAATCCCCATTATTCTAGGCTTGACTCCTACAGTAGAGCCTCCCACAATCCGGGCAATTGGATTTAAACTAAATTCATTTATTGCTTTTTCAGAAGCAAGCAATAGTGCAGCAGCACCGTCATTCACACCTGAAGAATTGCCAGCGGTTACCGTACCGTTTGCACGGAATGGAGTAGGAAGTGTGGATAACTTCTCTAGAGATGTCTGTCTTGGATGTTCATCCTGAACAACCACGACAGGGTCACCTTTTCTTTGAGGCACCGAGATAGGAATTTTCTCTTCCTGAAGATAAACCTTTCTACCAGATTGCGAGGCTTTTTGTTGAGACCAAAGGGCAAACAAATCTTGATCCTGTCTGGAGATACCAAAATCACTCGCAACATTCTCGGCTGTTTCAGGCATTGAATCGGTCCCATAAAGTTTTTTCATGACAGGATTGACAAACCGCCACCCGATTGTTGTATCATAAATTTCTGCGCTTCGAGAAAAGCCTTGCGTCGCTTTGGGTAAAACAAAAGGCGCCCGCGACATACTTTCTGTACCACCAGCAACAACCAGATCGGCTTCATCTGCCTTGATTTGTCTGGCACCTATAAGAATTGCATCCATTCCGGAACCACACAACCTGTTGATGGTACAACCAGGTACCGTATGGGGGTATCCTCCAAGTAGGATTGCCATTCGAGCGACATTTCGATTGTCTTCTCCCGCTTGATTAGCACATCCAATTATAACTTCATCTATACGTGAGGGATCAAGGGATGGATTTTTCTCCAAAATCTGTTTAAGTGTAATCGCACAAAGATCGTCCGGCCGGACTGAAGACAAACCTCCACCAAACCTTCCAATCGGTGTCCGGTAATAGGAACAAATAAATACTTCGGCCACTAACTGATGCTTCCCGATTTATCATGAGCCAATTTCGTTCGTTCTTGCAGGTCTCTTAACACATCAAGCTCCTGTTCGGTAGGTGGGGTATTTTCCTCCAGGCTTTCAGCATAGTTTATAGGCCAACCGACACTATCCTGCATTTCTTCCTTGGTAACTCCTGGATTCAAGGCTACAACCTGTAATTCTTTCGAAGTTGGGTCAGGTTTCCAAATGGCTTTGTCAGTAACAAGCAATTGTGGACCTTTAGTTGTTATCCCATTATCACTTCTCTCTGAGTACCCACTACCAAATCCATAAGAGGTAAAGAAATCAATCTTGCTAACAAAACTTCGCGGTGACTGCTTCATTATGATATAAACCTTTTGGGAATGGGAAGCAATCTCCGGTGCACCACCACCACCGGGTAACCTGACTTTCGGTTTATCGTAACTTCCAATCACTGTAGTATTTATATTACCAAATCTGTCCAATTGGGCTGCCCCAAGAAATCCAACTGTTATCCGACCTCCCTGAAGCCAATAGTTGAACATTTCTACACCCGATACGGTGGTAAGGGCAGTACTGCACAGTTCTCCATCTCCAATTGATAACGGTAAAACCTCAGGTGCGGTTCCTATGGTACCAGATTCATAAATCAGCGTGATATCAGGTGCGTTGGTTAATTTGGCAAGGTTACAAGCTGCTGAGGGAGCACCAATACCAACGAAACATACATCATCATTTTTCAGGAATCTGGCGGCCGAAACAACCATGATTTCATATGATGAATATTCCATTTTATTCCCTTAAATGCTTAACTCGTGAATGAAAAATTTCTGGTCCTTGCTCAAGGACATTGGATTGCATCCATTCATTAAAGGTATTTCTATCACTTGCTATCTTATCCCATTCCAAATAAGCGGAGTTATCCCTTGCATAGTACCCTTGCGTGTAGGAAGGATGCGCACCACCAGGTACTACCGAAATTGAAGTAATTGCCCAGGAAGGAATAATACAGGCATTGGGATGTGTATTTAATTCCGGTACTGTTTCCTCAACAGTAACGATTGCTCTTTTCGCACACAAAACGGCCTGTTTCTGGACACCGATTATTCCCTCCACCAGCACGTTTCCCCTGCTGTCAGCTTTTTGGGCATGAATTACTGCCACATCAGGTCTAAGGGCAGGGATTGCAGCCAAAGACTCTCCTGTGAAAGGGCACTCTATGGATTTAATTTTCGAATTGACATGTTTTAAACCTGCTCCCTGATATCCCCTGAAAATTGCCAGCGGCAAATTCGAGGCACCAGCTTCATAGGAATTGGCCATTGCAGCATGCGAATGTTCTTCAATTTTAATTGGTGTAGGCCATTCGTTTTCTACTGCATCCCTTAATCGTCTAAGTAATCCAACTCCTGGATTACCAGCGTAGGAGAATATTAATTTCTTGACCATACCCATGCCGATCATCTGGTCATAAATTACATCAGGAGTCATTCTGGCCAGAGTCAGATCCTTTATACCGCACCGGATTGTTTCATGGGCAGCCGCATAAGGAATGAGGTGGGTAAAACCCTCAAAGACAACAAAGGATCCTGAGAAAACATTTTCTGCTATGGCTTCCGATAGGGGTTGGAATTTTGTCATAGGAAAAGGAGGAGTTTAAACGTCAAAAAAAACTGTTTCATTTTCACCTTGTAGAACAATATCAAAATGATACTTGTTTTCAGACAGGGGCTTTGCAATCAGGGTATGTGTTCTATTTTGGTGTTCCAGGCGGCTTAATATGGGATCTTGGGCATTTTCTTCAACCTCTTCGGGAAAATACATTCTGGTATGCAAACCCAGATTGACGCCTCTGGCGGCAATCCAAATACTTAAAAATGGTGCCTGAAACTTATCAGTGGACATATAAGGTATTTTACCGGGTTTAATTGTTTCAAAATGAAACTCACCTGTAAATCTGTCTGTTGGTTGCCTTCCCCAGCCTTTAAAATTTGGATCTGCTTTTCCCCGTTTTTCTTCCGGACTGCTGAAATAACCTTGGGAATCCGGTTGCCAAACTTCGATAATACCATCCTTGATTGGGGTACCGGTACCATCATAAATTTTCCCACCAAATGAAATTCTGGTCCCCAGGGTTTTGTCATTAACCATTTTGGACCCCAAATGATTCCCACCATAGATAGAGTCCAAACCAGCTGTCTTCGGTACACAACCGATATGAACATAAGGTCCGGCGGTTTGTGAGGGAAGTTCCTTGAGTATTTGTGGTGAACTGGTCATCTAATTCCCTTCCGGGCGATTTTCAAAAAGAGTAGATCTTCTACCTCTAAGAACGATGTTAAATTCATAAGCACGTGCATCCATAGGAATCGTGTTTGCCATATCCAGGCGTGCGATCAAAAGGTTAATTGCTCCCTTGTCAGGGATAGTATTTACAATAGGACAAATCTCAATCAGCGGATCACCTTCAAAATACATCTGGGTAATGAGCCTTTGGGCAAAACCTGGTCCAAAAAGGGAAAAATGTATGTGGGATGGCCGCCAGTCATTGATACCGTTGGGCCAAGGGTAGGGACCGGGCTTAATAGTCCTGAATTCGTAACTACCACCTTCTCCGGTAATGGTTCTCCCGCACCCACCGAAATTAGGATCTAACGGTCCTAAATACTTGTCATTGGGATGTCTATAACGACCGGCCGAATTGGCTTGCCAAATTTCAATTAACGCTCCCTCAACACCCTTTCCTCGTTCATCAAGTAGCTTGCCATAGACAATTATTCTTTCCCCTATGGGTGATTCACCCTTTACCGAATAGTTTAAAATCAGGTCATTATCAGTGGGACCGAGGTCTTCATGACCGAAAACCGGACCAGTGATTTCAGACAGCCCATTGCCTATGGATATAAGGGCGAGTTTGGGCGACCGGACAACGCTACTTTTATAATCCGGGGCATAAGCAGGAGGATGTATCTTAAAGTTTCGAGGAAAGAAACCTCCTGAAGGAGGAATAGTCTTGGTCAAGGCTAACTCCCTGTTTCCATTTCTTTTAAAGTGTTTTTGGCTATTTTATAGGCCGAATTGGCAGCAGGGACTCCTGCATAAATGGCTACATGCAACAGTACTTCCGAAATATCCTCCCTGGAAGCACCAGTATTGGCAGTTGCTTTCAGATGCATTGCAAACTCTTCTTCATGACCAAGGGCAGCCAACAAGGCCAAAGTTAGCATTGATCTCTCCCGAAGAGTTATTTGTGGTCGTGACCAAACCTTTTCCCAAGCGGCACTGGTAATCAACTCTTGGAAAGGGGCATCAAATTCTGTTGTTATTTTGTTGGCCCTATCAACATGGGCATCGCCTAGAACTTTCCTTCTAGTGGAGTTTCCCAATGGGTTAATGTTTTTTTCTTGTTCTGAACCAGAAGTCAAAAATACCACCAAAATTTACAATCAATTACCAACTTTTTTCAGAAATTATAATTTCCGTTAGGACTTTTCTTATTAGGGATTTTTCCCCAATTTGACAATTTTGTTAAAGTGGTGTCCTGCATAGAGAGAAATGCAGTCTAATGACACTCAACCCGGACACTCTAATACGACCGTTTGATATGAGGAGATGAGTATGTTTTAATAAAAAAGTGATTACAATAAAAAAAAGCTTGCAATTGAGACCCAAAAGAATTCCCATTTGTAAATACCAAAATTAAGTAGAGAATTTTCAGCAGTGAAAGATTTTGAAATATCAGAAGAAGAATTTGGTCAAAGAGATAGAAGAGGGCACTGGAGACCTTTTGAAAAGGTAACATATGCTCCCTTGTTCACTTGGCCAATAAAACCTGTCAGGTTGTTTAAGTGGATATTTGGATATCCAGGATATCTCTTTCCCTGGAATATCATCTTTTTTTTGATCAGCCTGGCAGTTTGGCTGATACTTACCCCACCACTTGAGACCATGAAAACCTTTGAACCTGGTTGGATCATACAGATCATTCTGAGAAATGCCGGTTTGATGATTGCCTGGTTTGGAGCATTTCATCTTCATCTTTACGTAAAAAAGCGTCAAGGAAAGGAATTCAAGTACAATCCATCATGGCTGGAAACAGATGGGTCTGCCTTTTTGTTCCGAAGTCAAATCAAGGATAATCTGACATGGTGTTTTGCCAGTGGATTGCCGATCTGGTCAGGGTATGAAATTCTGACCTTCTGGATGATGGCAAATGGGTATATTCCTCATTTAAGTTTCAGTGAAAACCCGATCCTTTTTATTGGAATGTTACTTTTGATACCCATGATCAGGGAATTTCACTTCTACTGTATTCATCGACTTATACACTGGCCACCCCTGTATCGAACAGTTCATAAAGTTCACCATGCGAATTCAAATCCTGGCCCGTGGTCCGGTCTTTCAATGCATCCGGTCGAGCACCTGATCTATTTTTCAAGTATATTTATCCACTGGATCATCCCCTCACATCCAATTCATGTTTTAAACCAGCTATTTCACGCAGCTTTATCGCCAGGACCTGACCATACCGGATTTGACAAGATCGTCATTGAAGGAAAGGGAGCAATTGATACCCATTGTTTTGCCCATTATCTCCACCATAAATATTTTGAAGTCAATTATTCGGATGGGATATTTCCTTTCGATAAGTGGTTTGGTACTTTTCATGATGGGACTGTTGAAGCAGACAAGCAAATGAATGAACGGTTGAAATTGAAATTCAGGAACAGAAATAACCAAATATAATTGTGGTTTTTTGTCATGTCAGTTGCATGATTAAACCCACAGGGAGGTCAATTAAAGAATAACATCAAAAATATTGCAATGAGAACAGGGGAGGAAAATCAGTGAAAACTTTAACCAAACTTATATTTTTATTTTCGGGAACAATAGTTCCGGATGCATGCTGGTGATTGAATTGATGAACCCAGTCAGGAACAGCATAGGGAGGCAACCCGTTTTGTGCTTGAAACTTATTTGTCACCGCTACGGAACATCCATCCCTTTCATATGCAGGTGGCTGTAGATAGAGTTGCACCCAGGATAAGGGCTGGCAGGTACGCTGTTTGCCAAGTACTGCAACAGCCGCGATATCAATGTAATTTGGTACTAAATGCGCAAATCCATGTACATCAGGACAATCCACTAATCAATGCTGCTGCTGACCAATACAACGAAATTCATGTTAATGGTGGTTTGATACATTATTCCGGTTCAGATGATGAGGTTGTTGCGGTACTGGCTCACGAATTTGCTCATGTGATGCTTGTGCATGTTGACAAAACACTACTAAACGCGCTGATTGGACACGGTATTGCTCTGGCATTGGTACCTGACGGGGCATTACCCCAAAGCACTCAGAGATGGGCAGATTATGGTGCTGCCGCCTATAGTCCAGACATGGAACAGGAAGCAGACCGTGTAGCAATTTATATTTTGCGAAGAGCCGGGTACCGACCGGAAGAAATGCAAGATTTTCTTGTAAGGGCAATTCGTGAAAGAGCAAGACAAGTTGGGCTTGGGTTATATTCAGTTGGTTTTCTGCAAACACATCCGAGCGAGAATTACCGCGTGGCCCATTTGGTTTCAGCGATACAGGATGCCAGATCCGGAGAACCCCTGATAGCAACCGGATTTTAACAACCTGAATTTTCAATATTTAATTTGTATTTTGGTTTTTTGTCTCCAGATTGTAACGGGTGCAATTACAAAAAAATATGTATGCTAAATCTGGTAATATCCGTTATTTTGTAATAAATCAGATATATAATAGTTTACTTTTGCATCTATCCATAACTGAATCAGCTTTGGGTTGTTGTAGTTTTGTACCAGGAATGTAGATTTGTCAGAAAATATACGCATTGCAATAGCAGGAATTGGTCTGGTTGGCAGACGTCATGCAGATGCGATTAACCGACTGCCGGGAGTTTCACTCTGTGCCATAGTTGATCCCGATGAAGCTGGCCGGAACTTTGCCCAAGACCGTAATTTACCGTATCTTGAAACATTGGAGGATCTGTTTGTTGAACAATCTCCCGACGGGGTCATTTTAGCGACTCCAACAAAATTGCATATTGATCAGGGCCTAATTTGTATCGGGCATGGCTGTCCCGTTTTGGTTGAAAAACCATTGGGAACAACGTCTAGTGATTCGGTTAAATTGGTTCGGGCAGCCGAAGAGGTTGGGGTCGGTTTGCTGGTGGGACATCATCGGAGATACAATCCCCTGATTCGCAAGGCCAAGGATGTAATTGCCAAGGGAGAAATTGGAAAAATACGTGCCGTCCATGTGAACACCTGGTTTTACAAACCGGACAAATATTTTGAAGATGCTCCATGGCGAAAGAAAATCGGTGCAGGACCAATTTCGGTCAACCTCGTACATGATATCGACCTCATACGTTATCTTTGTGGAGAAATCAATACGGTTCAAGGTCAATCCACACCCTCAGAACGGGGATTTGAAAATGAAGATGTCGCTGCTGCCGTTTTGAATTTCAGGAATGGTGCGATTGGTACAATTACTGTATCTGACAGTATTGTTTCCCCATGGAGCTGGGAACTGACTTCACGTGAATATCCAATTTATCCCCCAACAAACGAAAGTAGTATTCTTATTGGAGGATCACATGGTTCACTTTCTTTGCCAGAATTACGACTTTGGACACATAAGGATTGTCTAAGAGACTGGTGGACACCGATCTCGGCAACAACTCTGACCAGAGAGACATCGGACCCTCTGGTTAATCAGGTGTCCCATTTTGCAGACGTTATAAGAGGGGTAGCCTCCCCGTTGGTTTCTGGCCGGGAAGGTTTGCGTACATTGCAGGTTATCGAAGCTATACAGAAGGCATGTATCAATGGCAACATCGTTTCGGTAGATAATATCTGAAAGTTCAAATCGAACAATTTTATACCATTTTTGTCATTATATCAGATATTTTAATAAAAATATTGCAATAAATATTTTATATGGTATAAATCAATCTGTGTAATAATTTATTTTACGGAGATTGATTATGAAAACCAACTTTATACACAAGGTAATCCTTACCCTTGCCGTAACCGTTTTTGCCGGAAGCAGTTGGGCTGCTGACAAGATTGAATTACGCATGGCCACATCTGGATCGGAAACAGATCAGCGCTCAGTTGCAATGGTGGAGGTATTTGCTCCCATGGTAGCGGATTTTATTGATTTTAAACCAAGCTACAACAGCACCATTTTTGCTCAGGGTACCGAACTGGATGCTATTTCCAGGGGAAACCTGGAAATGTCTATCGCCTCAGCTCAGGAACTGGCACAATTTTTCCCTGAATTCTCCATCTTTGCTACCGGCTATGTCCACCAGGATGCCGCTCATCAGGTTGCGGTGTTCAATGCCCCCTTGATGGATCAGTTCAAGGCAACTACCGAAGACGAGCTGGGTGTCAAGTTGCTGTCGGTGATGTATCTCGGACGTCGTCAGGTAAACCTTCGCCACAGCAAGGACGACTTGACTGTAATGACACCTGCTGACCTGGCTGGTGTAAACCTGCGTATGCCTGGTACGGATGCCTGGCAATTTTTGGGTAAGGCGCTTGGTGCTGCACCGACTCCAATGGCTTTTTCAGAAGTCTATACCGCCCTTTCCACTGGAGCAGTTGATGGGCAGGACAACCCATTGCCAACGGTTGTGGATGCCAAGTTCTACGAGGTAACCAAACAGATTATTCTGACATCACATCTGGTTGACCTCAACTATATTGCAATTTCCAAGGAATTCTGGGACAATCTTACACCAGAACAGCAAGCCACCATGCAAAAGGCAGCTGATGCAGCTGCTGAAAGTGGCAGGAACAAACAGTTGGATCTTGAAGCCAGTCTTGTTTCATTCCTTGAAGAGCAGGGTTTGGATGTTTACGAACCTGATCTTGAGGCATTCCGCAGCCATGTTCAGGCACAGTATCTTGATTCGGAATTCGCTGAATCCTGGCCGGATGGTGTTCTTGATGCAATCAACGCTCTTGGCAATTGATCAGGGGTATTTTAAAATTAAAGGTGAACCAAATTGGAAAAATTTACGAAAAGGTTCTCTAGTTTAACTGAAGCGATTGCCGCCGCTATGCTGGCGGCAATCTTCCTCGTATTCATGTTGCAGATTATCCTTCGATACCTGTTCACACCTGCTGGTTGGACACTGGAATTTATTGGAATTCTGTGGGTGTGGGTAATTTTTTTCAGTTGCGCCTTCGTGGTAAGAGAACAGGACCATGTCCGGTTTGATATCATTTACCTGTCTTCACCACGAAAAGTGCGGCAGATCATGTCAATGGTTGCAGCAGCTGCGATTGTGGTATTCATGATCTATTCCTTTCTGCCAACGTGGGAATACATCGACTGGATGAAGATCCGTAAAACCGCCACCGTACGAAATCCTTTCACAGGCAACAAGATACCATTGCGTGAAGTTTTTTCGATCTACGCCGTATTCATGATTGCCCTTATTTTCAGATACGCTTGGCAATTCCTGACCATAATGAAAAAAGGACCACCCAAGACCGAACTTGAGCTTGTCCTTGAGGCAGGTGATCAAGGTGAGGGGGACCAAAAAAATGAGCTTTGAACTTCTAATCTGTCTTGTAACCCTGTTCGTACTTGCGGGCATTGGAACACCCATCGGATATTCTATCCTACTGGGCTCAATAGCATATCTGGGCTTTGCCGGGCTTGATGTTGCTTTGGCAGGTGAAAAGATACTTCAGGGATTTTACAAAAGTACAATTCTGCTGGCGGTTCCACTGTTCATAGTTGCCGCCAATATTATGAATGCCGGTACCATCACGGATCGTCTTTTGAGTTTCTGCGTAGCAGCAGTGGGACGATTCAGGGGCGGATTGGGGCACGTAAACGTTGTTGCCTCGTTGATTTTTTCTGGTATGTCTGGGTCAGCAGTTGCCGATGCCGCCGGTATTGGTAAGATTATTATCGGCATGATGACTAGGGATGGTCGTTACAGCCGTGGTTATGCAGCTGCCATTACGGCCGCGTCCGCTACAATCGGACCAATTATTCCCCCCTCGATTCCCATGGTCCTTTATGCGCTTGTCTCCAAGGCCTCAATCGGTTCGTTGTTCCTTGCAGGAATCCTTCCAGGATTGATTATGGGAATTGTCCTGATGGCCATGAACTACTACATCGCAAGTAAACGCAAGTTTGCTCTTGAAGAACCGATTCCATTACGTGAACTGCCTCTCAAGACGGCGAATGCATTTCCTGCACTCCTTATGCCGGCTATTTTGCTTTATGGTATCTATGGGGGTGTTACAACACCAACCGAAGCCGCTGCTGTGGCTGCATTCTATGCCCTGTTTCTAGCCGGGTTGTTTTACCGGGCATTATCTGCCAAAAGACTTTACCAGGTATTTGTAGACAGTGCACGATCATCGGCATCAGTAGGTGTGGTAATCGGGGGTGCATTCATCCTAAATTTCATTGTCATCCAGGAACAGATACCCCAGGCCATCTCCTTGATGTTGGAAGACGCCCATATTCACCCGATCGTATTCCTGATTGCAGTAAACCTTCTTATTCTCTTTCTTGGGTGTCTGCTGGATGCGACCACGATAATTCTGGTGATTGTCCCGCTTTTCATACCAACATGCGTTGCCCTTGGAATTGATCTGGTTCATTTCGGTATCCTTGTGGTTGTCAATTCAATGATTGGTTTAATTACACCTCCATACGGAATATTGCTTTTTGTAATTAACGCGGTATCGGATATACCTCTACGGGAAATTATCAGGGAAATTTGGGCCTTTCTTGCAGTACTGATTCTTGCCCTTCTCCTGATGATACTTGTCCCGGATCTGGTGTTGTGGTTACCGAGGGTTTTCGGCTATCAGGGCTGAAAATGCTCACAATATCAACCGCTTCAATACCCGGTGATCTCGGGGAGAAATTAAGGGATATTGCCAGTGCAGGATTCACCGGTTTTGAACTTCATGAACCAGATTTTACAGGGTATCGTTATTCGCCTGATACGTTGCGTACACTAGCCGATGACCTCAATCTCAATATCATCCTCTTAAAGACATTCCAGAATCTGGAGGGCTGGACTGGAAAAAGAAGGACACAGGCCTTTGACAGGCTGGAGTACAAGTTTGATCTCATGGCCGAACTTGGTATCACAATGCTTGGGGTTGATGCTTCCGATGCAATACCGGAAGATGAGACAACAGTATTGGAGGATCTTGCTGAGGCGGCAGAACGAGCACGGAAGCGTGGTATTCGTCTGGCCTACAAGGCCCTGCCGTGGGCTGGATATACAAAATCGGATAATACCGCACATAAACTGGTAAGGGATGTCAACAATCCACATCTGGGATTGACTCTGAACAGTTGTTTATCACTTGCAGATGGAACCAAACCTGTCCAACTGAATCACATTCCAGCAGACCGGATATTTCATGTTCAATTGTCGGATGCATACAGAATTGGACCTGAGGTCAATAAATGGGGAAATGTAAATGACCTGCTACCTGGACAGGGAATTTTGAATTTGACAGGTTTTGTCAAGGTACTGGCCAGTAATGGTTACGACGAAGCATGGTCTGTTGCACTTGCCAACGAGGATAGCCCCCGACCAGGTACTCGTAAACTGGCACGAGACGGATATCGTTCACTGGTAAACCTCCTGGATGCCGTTTCACGTGACAATAGTGATCTCCATTTCGATATTCCTGACCTTCCTCCCCGTGTCTATACCTCGGGGATCGAATTTATTGAGTTCGCGGTTGATAGGAACAGTGCCACAGAGTTAATCGAACTGCTATCCACTTCCTGTTTCAGGATGGAACGCAAGCATGTTTCGAAATCGGTTGAACTCTGGCGTCAGGGTGCTGTCAACATCATATTGAATACCGAAAAAAAGGGTCATGCACATGAAGCGTTTGTTGCACATGGTCCCACTGTCTGTGATTTGGGTCTTCGAGTTGACAATGCTGCACAGACAGTAAACCGTGCAGGGGGGTTGGGAACTCCGCGGTTTTCGCAACCGGTTGGCAGTGGTGAGCTGGATATTCCTGCCATAAGGGGAGTTGGTGGTAATATTGTACATTTTATTGATGAGAATTCCAATCTCCACCGGGTATGGGATATCGAATTTGAGGAGGTAGCCAACATCAGTACCATCCAACCGGCAGGCATCCGTCGGGTTGATCATGTGTCACAAACCATGCGGTATGAGGAAATGCAGAGTTGGCTGCTGTATTACACTTCAACCTTTGAAACCAGCAAGTCTTCAATTTTTGATGTTGCCGATCCGTCGGGAATAGTTCACAGTCAGGCTATTGAAAGCCCCGAGGGCGAGGTCCGGCTGAACCTGAACGGAGTTGAGGGTCGGCGTACCTTTGCGGCTTCGTTTCTCAATGACAGCTATGGTGCAGGTGTTCAACATATTGCCTTCCTGACAGACGATATTTTCGAAACCTCCAGGCGATTGAATGAGTGTGACTTCAGACGGCTGGAAATCTCGTCAAATTACTATGATCACATTCAAGCCCAGTTTGGTCTCGACAAGAAGCTGGTCGATCGTTTGAAGACCTGTAACATCCTTTATGACCGACAGGGTAGGGGAGAGTATTTCCAGATCTACAGTCGTCCAATATTTCAGGGATTTTTCTTTGAGATCGTGCAAAGATGTGGGGGATACTCAGGCTATGGTGCACGGAATGCTTCGGCAAGGCTGGCAGCACAGAAAACACCTGCAAATACCAGTCATTGACCAGGTTAAAAAGTGTTCGAAAATCTTCCCAGGGTTTATGTTTTTATTAATGTTTCGGAATCTTCCCCGGATGAGGGCGGCAAGAAGGGGTTACTCTTCATATCCCGGGTCAATAGTTACCATCAAATGGTTTATGGCCTTGGTATAAACGAATTGGATTTGCTGCATGAAAGATAAAATAACCGCAGAAGAGGATATCCGGGACTGGTGGCGAACTTCAATAATTGATATGAAACCTGGATACATTGCTCTGCACGGGCATCCAATCGAAAGTTTGATCGGTAACGCTGGTTTTTCCCAGATGATATGGATGATGCTGAGGGGTTCACTGCCTGATGTCAAACAGGCCGCCCTGCTTGAAGCTGCACTTGTTGCAGGGGTTGACCATGGTCCGCAGGCCCCCTCTATCGCAGCCGCACGGATGGCTGCAACATGCGGTGTGGGTTTGAATAATGTCATGGCAACGGCGGTAAACATGTTGGGAGATATACATGGAGGGGCAGGCGAATCTTGTGCAGAGCTCTTTTACCGGATTGCGGGGTTGTTTAAGAATCAAACCTGTCTTGATGAGGCAATTGTGACCGGTCTTGACGAGTGGCAGAATAAACATGGGAAAATCGTCCCCGGCTTTGGTCATCGATTTCATAAGCCTGTAGACCCCCGTGCCCCAAGATTGATGGAGATTGTTCGGCAATCGGCATCAGAAGGTACAGTCACAGGCCTATTTGCTGATATCGGTGAAGCCGTGCAGTCTGAAATTCACCGTCGAATAGGTCGCCCCATTGCAATGAACATTGATGGGGCAACTGCCGTAATCTTCTGTGAGCTTGGATTTCCACCCCCACTATCACGGGGACTATTTTGTCTGTCACGGTCGGTAGGTGTACTTGCACATGCCTGGGAACAGATGGAACAGGGAGGTCGCAACAAAGGTCCAATGCCCCCCAAATATCTTCCCTTATATGAGGCAAAAAACAGTGACAAATAGTACAGATTTGGACTTCATGGTCGGGTTGATCGGATGTGGCCGAATTAGTGACATATACCTGCAAACCTTGGCTGGTGTTCCAGGAATTGAAGTTGTGTCTTGTTCCAGTCTGGACATAAATGAGAGTCATGCCAAAGCAGCGAAATACGGTATTGCAAGGGCATGCTCGGTTGAGGAGGTTATTGAGGACAAGAATATTGACTGTATCCTTAACCTCACTGTTCCCACCGCACATGCCGATATTACCCGGAGGGCACTGAATGCCGGAAAACATGTCTATGCTGAGAAACCGTTTGTTACTGAATTAAGGGATGGTCAGGAACTTCTCAAATTGAGTAAAGCTAGAGGATTAAAACTGGGGAATGCACCCGATACTTTTCTTGGTTGTCGTTGGCAGACCGTACGACGCCTGATTGATGATGGTGCTATTGGTCGTCCCACAGGTGTCATGGCACACGTCGGGACACATGGTACCGAACGCCATCACCCCAACCCGGATTTTTATTATGGAAAAGGTGGGGGACCATTGCTGGATTTGGGGCCCTATTACCTGACGGCAATGGTATTTTGTATGGGCCCCATAACCCGCGTTGCTGGTATGGGCAACAGAGCCTTCAATCGACGACAGATAGAGAATGGGCCTCGTCTCGGAGAATGGATGAATGTAGAGGTTGATACACATTCCCTGAGCCTGCTTGAATTTTCTTGCGGGGTAATCGGTTCCATGACAATTAGCTTTGATGTTTGGGACAGTGAGGCACCCCGTTTTGAAATTTATGGTGAGGAAGGTGTAATCACAATTCCTGATCCAAACCCGGTACATGGTGCAAATATTTTCCACGGTCCAATCTGGTTACGAACCCGTGAGACCACACGTTGGCCACATCAGCCTCCCCCCAGAGGTCGTGATGAGTGGGAGATCATTGAAAGCAACCATGGGATAAACCGAGACAGTCGAGGTATCGGTCTGATGGACCTGGCAATAGCGGTACGAGATGGCCGACCTGTACGTGCCAGCGGTGAGTTGGCATATCATGTTTTCGAAGTAATGGATGCGATCAACCGGGCAACCCTTGAAGGCAAATACCAGAAAATCAAAAGCACCTGTCTGAGGCCAGAACCCCTACCTGAGAACTTCAACCAGAATAATCTTATGTCTTTGGATTGAACATTTATGCCTATCAAGCACATTGAAATTGCAGAACCCTTCCTGGGGTTACGACATGTGAGCAGCAAAAAAACACTGGAAGTTACGCGCCCTACCATAGTCCTGAATGTTTCGGCAAAACCGGTGCGGGTCGAAAATCAGCACCTTGATCACTTGCAGTCGGCTATCTTGACCAACATCACCATGCATGATGTTGATCGTACCATTCTCGTCGACCGGTTTGACACTCATGAGAGTGACAAGAGTCTTTGTGAAGCAATCCGCCAGACTTGGCCAACTGCATACAGGGTACGTGGCGAGAAGAGACTGAAAGGAGTGGAACATTATATGTCGTCCAAGGTTTTTGTTGGTAATCTTGGTCTTACATTTTATCACTCGGCATCGGTACCCCTGAATGTCGGTTTACATAAGGAACATCCCTTTTGTCCAGTGCCTGGATTTCGTGAGGTTCATACACAGATTGTTGGTTACGGAAAGATGCAACAATGTAGGGAATGCTCACCGTCGACGGTTTATATGGAAGAACTGATGGCTCCTGGTAACACCCACAGGCCAATGTATGATTCATCAGGAAACTATCCCTGGCATCAGTACGAAACCATTTCTGAGGGAATTTTTCTGGCCGTGGAAATACTGCCGGAAGGTTCTGACATTCCAGAATTAGGAGATTGAGATGACTGAAAAATTACTACCTGAAGAGATTGATTTCAGTGGTCCTTATCCCAAACTTAAGCGTCGTTTACGCCTGGGTGTAATAGGGGGAGGAAGAATATCGGAAACACAGGCCATGGCAGCCAGGATGACTGGTTTGTGGGAAATTGTAGCAGGTGCCCTTTCCTCAGATCCTTCAAGGTCTCGGGAACGAGGTAGGGAGTGGCTTATACCCCAGGAACGCAGCTATTCATCATTTGAGATGATGGCCAGGGTCGAAAGCACCCTCGCTGATGGTGTGGATGCCGTAATGATCACCACCCCGAACAATATGCATTACCCTGCCGCCAAGGCATTTCTTGATGCAGGAATAAACGTCTTGTGTGACAAGCCTCTGACCAACAGTATTGAAGAGGCACAAAGCCTGGTGAAATTGACAGAAAAAAGTTGCTGTGTGTTCGGAGTTGGTTATGTCATGTCTTGTTTCCCGATAATCAGGCAGGCACGTGAAATCGTGGCAAAGGGTGGTATTGGAAAGATAAACCAGATTCATGTTGAGTTTCTACAGGATTGGATGATTCCTGAGGATGTGGCGGAAAATTCGCACGTTAAGTGGAGGTTGGACCCGGAGATATCCGGACAGACGAGCTGTGTCGGTGATATCGGTACCCATGCTGCCCATTTGGCCAGTTTCGTTTCCGGAATGGCGTTGACAGACCTAAGAGCCGAATTCCATGTTTGTGGGACACCAAAAAAACTTGAGGACACTGTGTTCATGTTTACACGCTTTGAAGGTAAAGTTCCAGGTACGCTAATGGCAACCCGGCTGGCTCCCGGGAAGCGTGGTGGATTGCTTTTGCGAATTTTTGGTTCCAAAGGCGGTGTGGAGTGGAATTTGGAAAACTCTGAACAACTCAATCTCTATCTTTTTGGCAAACCAGACCAGACCATAACGCGAGGTCACGGTCATGGTGTAAGCAAGGAAACCGAACGCCTGGTCCGTACCGGTCGTGGTTTCCCTGAAGGTATAATTGAAGCTTGGGCAAACCTTTATACGGAATTTGCAATGGCAGTTTCTGCCCGGAATGACGGCTTGAAAATTCCTGATGGTTGGGGAAATCATCCAAAAGTTTTTGAAGGTACAGAAGGGGTAAGATTCATTGAGGCATCTGTCAGGTCAAACCAGAACGGGGGGTGTTGGATAGAAGTTTGATTTAAAAATTATATTTTTTTATAAATATATGGTATTTATTTATATATATGATTATATAGATAATACCCGATGCTATTTTTATTCAGTTTCATGTCAAAACCTGAAGTCCAGATACAAAAAACTCCAATCTATTCACTTTCCCATCTCACATTGATTGGAGCAACTCCGGTTGAATTGGTATACATTGCTGCCAGAGCAGGTTACGATGCTGTCAGCCCTCGTTTCATCCCCATCAGGGTCCCTGGTGAATTTACCCAATCTCCCATTGACAAGGCACAGGTACAAGCATTCAAGACAGCCTTGAAAACTACTGGCATTCAAGTCTTGGACATTGAGTTGGCAAGGATCACTGAAGATGTCGACCCATACAGTTTTGAACCGGCACTTGAGATTGGTGGTGAAGTCGGTGCCAAGCATATGATAATGTCTGCCTGGACCAACAACCGGGACGATCGCGAATACCTTGTTGATGTCTACAGTAAAACCTGCGATCTTGCAATGCCCTACGGGCTGACAGTCGATCTTGAATTTCCCAGCTTTTCCCGCCTGCGAACTCTTGATGAAGCATTGGATATTGTTCGTGCTTCAGACAGGCCAAATGGAGGGATTTTGGTCGACACGCTTTACCTGCATCTAAGTCGGGTTGATCTGGGCGAACTCCTGCATGTCCCATCTGAACTCTTCCACATGATTCACATATCCGATTGTCTGCCGGGCATTGCCGATACCCAGGAAGGCATGATACAGCTTGCAAGAGACGCAAGGCTTTATCCAGGAGAAGGCTGGATTGATTTTAGTGGTATCATTGAGCGTATGCCACAGGTGGATTATTCCATCGAATTACCCAACCGTACTAGGCTTGCCGAACTCGGATACGAAGAACATGCCCGTCGGTGCCTGGTACATGCTAAAAACTCCTTCGGAAAATCTCAATCCCAACGCCGCATGCAAACCCGAACCATGACCCTGTTTGAAAAGGAACATAATGAGCAGACAACTCAATGAAAACGACAGGCAGATGACTGCCGAAATGGTATCCGTTGCCCGTGAAGCCATGGGTAAAATCGAAAATTGGCCCCAGGAAAGGTTAGATCGTCTTGTTCAGGCTATCGGGTGGTACTCAGGTAATGAAGAAACCTTTACCCGACTTGCACATATGGGGGTGGATGAAAGCGGCATTGGCAACCGGGAGGGGCGTCCTGCCAAACGGTTTAAGATTCAGGGTATTTTACGAGACGTACTGCGCCAGAAATCTACCGGCATTGTAGAAGAGGACCCGGACAGAGGAATCGTGAAGTATGCCAAACCTGCCGGCGTGATTGCATCACTTATACCGATGACAAATCCGGCACTTACCCCACCGGTTACCGCCATTTTTGCAGCGAAAGCTCGTGACGCAGTGATTTTCTCACCGCATCCACGCACAGCGGGTACCACCAGTAAAATGGTGGACATGATTCGTGCTGCCTGCCACGCGGTTGGCGCTCCCCAGGATTTATTCCAGGTAATTCGGAATCCCTCAATTCCCCTTACACAACACCTGATGGCAACATGTGACCTTGTTATGGCCACCGGTGGCAGACCTATGGTTCGGGCTGCATACAGTTCCGGGTGCCCCGCTTATGGTGTGGGAGCAGGCAATTCAACTATTGTAATAGATGATACAGCTGATCTGGATATTGCTGCTACAAATATCCGAGTATCAAAAACTTCGGATTTTGGTTCGGGTTGTTCCGCTGATGGCAACATCCTAATTCAGCGGTCAATCTACACAGATATGATTAAGGCTCTTCTAGCCGAGGGTGGGTATTTGTGTGATGAGAATGAAAAATCACTTCTAGAAAAAGCAATGTGGGACCATAATGGCAACCGTACATTTGCAACGATCGCATGCCCACCACAGCAAACTGCACGGGAAGCAGGGTTTTCCGTTCCAGATCATATCAAATTCCTAATGGTTGATAATCACGGGAAAATTGGTAACGAGCACCCGTTCTCAGGTGAAAAGCTGACCACGGTGATGTCTCTTTATCACTACGATACTTTTGACGAAGCCCTCACAACCGTGCTGAGAATTCTGGCAAAGGGTGGTAAGGGTCATTCGTGTGGAATTTACAGCCATAATGATGAACACATCAATGCTTTGGCAAAAACAGCACCAGTAAGCCGTATAATGGTATGCCAGCCTCAGTCGAAGGCAAATGCTGGAAGTTTCACGAATGGGATGCCAATGACCAGTTCACTAGGTTGCGGGACTTGGGGTGGTAATATCACCAACGAAAATATTAATCTCAAGCATTTCATGAACTATACTTGGGTCAGTCGACCCATTCCTGAGGACCGACCCAGCGAACAGGAACTCTTTGGTGAATTTTTTGGACAAAAGGTAGAAAAATGATGGAAAAAACTGTTGCTGAACATCTTGTAGACTATTTGGTTCATCGCGATGTAAGACATGTCTTCGGTCTCTGTGGACATACAAACATAGCAGTACTTGCAGCTATGGCCGATAGCCCAATCGAATTTGTCTCAGTACGGCATGAGCAGATCGCAAGTCATGCTGCGGATGCATATGCACGATTGTCAGGCAGGGCATCGGTCGTACTGTCACATCTTTCACCAGGCTTAACCAATTGTGCCACTGGGGTTGCTAATGCAGCGCTTGATTGCATACCGATGGTTGTTATAGCAGGTGATATCCCAACACATTATTACGGAAAACATCCTCATCAAGAGGTTAACCTGCATGCTGATGCTTCCCAATGGGAGATCTATAGACCATTTGTCAAGAGGGCCTGGCGAGTTGACCGAGCTGATCTGATGGCCGAAATTCTCGAGAAGGCTTTCCACCTGGCCGAGAGTGGTCAACCCGGACCAGTACTTGTTGATGTACCGATGGATATTTTTTCCAAAACCATTTCTCCAGCAAGTTTCGAAAAGGTAACCAAAAACACCCGATCACTGGTAAAACCTTCTATTGATGACAGTACAGCCGAACAAATTATCAGGCAACTGACCGCGGCTAGGTCACCACTTGCCTATGTTGGCGGTGGAATATTGCTTTCACGGGCCAGTGATGAACTGAAAAAATTTGTTGAGCATTTGGGGTTGCCTGTCGCATATTCGCTCATGGGTAAAGGTGCGTTGCGTGATGATCATCCCCTGGTCTTGGGAATGTCCGGCTTCTGGGGCACTGAACTTGTCAATCGCTCCTGTCTGAAAGCCGACTGCATCTTCGCCCTTGGCACCCGTTTCAAGGAAGCGGATTGTTCCTCATGGTATCCGGGTTATACGTTCAACATACCCGAATCAAAGGTTATCCAGATTGATATAGAACCACAGGAGATTGGCCGAAACTATCCTGTTGAAATAGGTGTAATTGCGGATGCTCGGAAGGCTTTGGAAGTTTTGAACCGTGTCGCCAGACAAATGCATCCCGATGGTTTCCCCCGTGAGAGGTTGAAACGTGACATCGCGGAATTTCATGCAAGTTACAAGGAAAACAACCGCGAAATGGAGGAAAGCAACGCCTATCCGATGATGCCGGAACGGATATTGGCTGAAACCCGAAGGGCACTGCCGGAAAACGCCATAATTACTACTGATGTGGGGTGGAACAAGAATGGTGTAGGCCAACAATTCAACATTCTGGAACCCGGTACAATTCTTACTCCGGGTGGTTTTGCAACCATGGGATTCGGGCCGCCCGCAGCTATTGGAGCCAAACTGGCTGCTCCTGATCGGGTGGTTATCAGTCTGGTAGGGGATGGTGGATTTGGCCAAAACCCCTCAATGCTGGCTACAGCAGTTGAAATGAACCTGGGAATCATCTGGTTGGTTATGAATAACAACGCCTTTGGAACCATTGCAGGTCTCCAGAAAGCGCATTACGGACTAACATACGGAACCACTTTTCCCGGAGCCAGGCCCAACTACTCGGAAATTGCACAGGCCTATGGGGCTGAGGGAATACACATAACTTCACCTGAGCAATTGCTGCCAGTCTTGTTGGAAGCAATCTCTAGCAACAAACCAACAGTGATTGACGTTCCAATGATCAACAATCCAACACCAACCACAGGACACTGGAACATACTGGACATATATTCACCTGATAAGGCTGTTTCGCATGTGGCAACATGATCAGACTTGGTTCTGTAGGCGTCAGTAATATTATTACTTTCAGGATTGCGAAATACGTAAATTCACGATTTGGTACTTATATGAAAATGAATCTGACACTGGCCAAAGCTGTGCCAATACTGCCTAAACCCTGCAGCCAATCGGTTTTCTGACTAGGTTTATCACCTCACAAGGAATTATCAAACGGCCTCAAGAGTGTGTACAAGTCCGTTGCGTATGTGGTCTTCAAGGAATCGCTTGGCACCGGTCGAATCACGTTCAAGAGCAGCGTCAAAAATCGCCCGGTGTTCCTCAACAGCAGATTCTCCCCTATAGGAGAGCATAAGCATCTGGTAGCGCAAATACTTGTCATAGAGTATTGAATGTAACGTCAGTAGGTTGTTTGAATTGCAGGCTTCGATTAATGCCAAGTGGAATTCCCAGTCATATCGTTTCCAGAGTTCCCTTTCAGAATAATCTCCCGAGAGCATCCGCTTTTCCAGCAAGTGAAGCTTGTGATGTGCAGCAACAAGGTTGCCCTCCCAATTGGCATCACCATTAATAACCGACTCTTCGATGGCATGGCATTCCAGCAACACCCTAAGTTCAGCAATTTCAATCAAGTCTTCGCGTGAAACTTGCTTAACAAAAAACCCACGCTGCTCAGGGGATTCTACGAAGCCTTCACTACTCAGCCGATTCAATGTTTCACGTAAAGTGGAAAGACTAGCCGAGTAACGCTCTTTCAGGGAGTCCAGCTTTAACTTGGACCCAGGGTTCAACACACCGAATATAATATCATGTTTGATTTTCTGATATGTGTTCGAACCTACTGTGGTAATTTGTTTGACCATATATTCAACCGATTTTTACAGGATTATCATATAATTTTGATAATATTCTGATTGGTGAGAAAAAAAAAGTAGGAAAAGTCAGTAAATTTTTTAGTCATCATGGTTACCCATTGCTGAAAAAGCATAGAATAATTTCAGCCGAGTTCCCTGATAAAACGGAGGGCAAAACCTCCACAATGAATTTATGGGCTTCCGATTCCCTCCGACTTTCTGTTCATATATAAGCCAACCATGTAGGTACTGAGACAAATAGCTGCCAAGCCAACACCAAACAAACCGTAGGCCAATATAATTGGTGACATCATTCCTACCAATCCTTCCCACTCATTTGGTATCAATGACAAGAGGGGAAAATTCCCGGTCAAAATTGTAACACCTACAGTCGCGGAAAATACCAAAATACCAACCAGTGAAGTCAATCCCAGTCTAATTCGGGCCACACGATTTCGATTACCTGATGACAGACTCCGCCTAAGGGCCACAAATAATCGGCTCAGATCAGTGTGAACATAGAGTAATGCCGGTACCAAAATCAATACAAGAAAGAAACCGAAACCCAAACCATAGGTTAGTGTAATTACAGTCGGTTTCAGAAAGCTTGCTTGTTGTGAGGTTTCGTACAATAGGGGTAATAGTCCAAGTATCGTTGTCAAGGTTGTCAACATGACCGGTCGAAAACGATCACAGGTTGCATCAACAATGGACTGAAACATGCCACGAGTCCGCGAATACAAATTGATGGTTGAGATGAGTACTATTGAGTCATTGATAATTATGCCACTCATTCCAACAAGTCCAATGACTGAAAACATTGATAGGGGTACATTCCAGAGATAATGGCCCCATATTGCCCCTACCAGCCCGAAGGGAATAGTGAAAATAACAATCAGCGGCTTTGTCCAACTGGATAATATCCAAACAAGAGTTATAAAAATTCCGAGAATTACCAACGAAAACCCTAGCCTGGCATCATTGAGAAATTCCTGCTCCTGTTCGGCAAGACCAGACAGGATGTATGATACCCCATATTCTCTTTCCAATCCGGGTAATAGTTCATTCCTGAGGGTTTGTACGATCTCAGCTGCCCTTGTTGGATCGTCTTCTGAAATATCCCCGGTAACCGAAACGACCTGTACTCCGTTATCTCGACGAATAGTTGAAAACCCAATTTTTGTTGTAATCTGAACAATATCAGCCAGAAGAATATAGTTGTTGTCCGGCGACCTGATCATTGTACCTTCCAGAAAATCCGCGGTCATTTCTTCCTCGGGCAACTGGACAATAATCTCTCCTGATCTGCTGCCAACCGGGAATGTAGCCGCAGTGACTCCTCCCAAACGATCACGTAATACTCGGGCCAGCCCATCAATTGTAAAACCAAGTGCCTCACCCTGCGCTGTAAGGGTAAGTACCAGTTCCTCCTTGTCAAAAGCCAAATCATCTTCAACTGCAGATACCTCAGGAAAGACACTGACCTCTGATTTGAGTTTCTCAGCGGCATCTTTCAAAACAAAAATATCGCTGCCAAACAATTTGACATCAAGGGCATCCCCACCAGGTCCTCGCCTACCACCTCTAAACGTCAAGGTTTCAAGCAGAGGATGTCTCCTTACCTCATCCTGAAGTTCAGCGACAAACGCAAAAGAAGAATAGGGGCGCAAATCAGCATCAATCAATTCAATTGCAATTGATCCAAGTTGGTCATTGTCCTTGCTGTCTGCACCAAATAATCCTCGTCCAGTCGTACCACCTACTTCCGCAATTGCAAAAGTTATGGGATTTTGACCATGTTCTTCCTCATATTTCTGTCCTACTGCTTCAGCTGCCCTCTGCAACTCCTTCATCATGTCCATGGAATCTGACCTGTCTGCACCAGGTGCCATGGCAAAATTTCCGCTGACTGAGCCTAATTCCGGTGCATTGAAAAACCGCCAGTTGACCTTACCGTCAATAAACAGGGTTAGTTGCCACGCCAACAATAGAAATGCTGCAGCAATCACTACGTACCTGCCTAGGACAATTCCCTTAATAAAGGGTCTGATAATCACACCTTGAAACCACAGAAAGCCTCTGTCAACCAAACGACTTGGCATGTCATACCATCTGTTCTGCTGTGAATGGGTCAGAGCATTTTTCATGTGATATGGTAGTACAAAAAAGCACTCAAGCAGGGACGCCGTTAACACCACAATTACCGTGAAAGGCAGATCAATCAGAAGGGACCCAAACCTGCCTCCAATTGCAGTAATTCCAAAAAAGGCAATGATGGTTGTAATACTGGCGGCAAAAATGGGGGCAGCCATAAGAGTTGCGGCATTTTCAGCAGCAGTGAGTGGAGTTTCCCCAAGTCTCCTGTATCTGAAATCAGCATGCTCTCCGACAACGATCGCATCATCCACGACCAGCCCCAAGGTTATTATCAGGGCAAACATTGAGATCATGTTAAGGGTAAATCCAAATACGTACATCAATGCGATTGCAGCGAACATAGCTGTCGGTACTCCAGCTGCCACCCAAAATGCTGTTCTGGCATTAAGAAACAGGAACAGTGCTCCCACCACAAGGGCAAGACCCAGCAACCCATTTTTAAAGAGGAGATTCAACCGGTTAGTTATCGCTTCGGCCCTTGTTCGTATCAGATCAATTTCAACACCTGTTGGGAGGGTAAGACGCATTTCTTCAGCTATTTCCTCCACTTTCCGCTGAAGTTCAATTGCATCACCACCACCTGAACGCTCAACGCTGATCGAAACAGCTGGTTTGTCTCCAACGAAATAGGCCCTCCTTCGGTCAATTCCTTCAATAGTTACACGTGCCAGGTCACCGACAAGCAATTTTGAACCGTCTGGATACGTACGGACAAATATCTGTTCTATTTCTTCGGGAGTACGCATTTCAATTCCAGTACGAACTCGTGCTGTATTTCCTACTTCACCGGTTGGAGTGGTATTTGCTTCTTCTCCTATAGCAGAGGCTATTTCAGATAGTGTGACGTTATGCCGTACAAGTCTGGCTTCTGGAACTGTAACAATGGTTCTTGGAGCTTCTACACCCCTGATATTTACCTTTGAAACACCACCTTCAAATAGTTTGAATACAAATTCATCAGATAAGCGGCTCAAAAGGTCTACAGATACGGGACCATGGATAATGACATCGGTGACCCGATCTCGCCAACTTCGGCGGACAACTGTAGGGTCTTCGACATCTTCCGGCAGTTCATTAACATTTCCCAAAGCACTTTCTACTTCATCAACGGCCCGGTCTATATCCCAATCTGGTTCAAACTCAAGTACAATATTGGTCTGCCCCTCCCTGGAGGTGGCAAGGGTACCAGTTACACCTTCCACCTCCTGAAGAACCGGTACCATTCTCTGTACGACTGCCGCATCAATATCTTCGGCTCCAGCAGAATCCCAGCGAACTGAAACGGAAACACTATCAAAGACCACATCTGGGAAAAATTGCGCCCGCATTTGGGGAAAAGCTACTACACCACTTAAAATCATGATTAATAGCAGTAGGTTGGCAGCAGTTTTGTGGCGTGTAAAATACATCAATATTGATGCTTTTAACCCCTTGTTACTTTCATCAGGCATTTTAGCCACCACCTCTTAGCCTATCCAGCATGTCCTTTGGAACTTCATCTTCCTGTAACCGCTTCAGTATTCTTTGCTTCACTTCATCAGGCAAGAACTGGTTGGCTTCTACCCTTTGAACAAGAATGCTCCGTTCTTCATCTGAAAGAGCAATCATGGTGGGTTCTTCAAACGTAGATTCTTCTTCTGTCTGGGTTATTTTTCTTGCCTGAATTCTGATGCCTTCACCCAATACAGGTGATCTTTCAGCAATAATGGTGCGCCCATTCAAGTTCCGACTGCCAACAATTACCTCATCACCTTGATTCCTCAATACTCTGACAGACATCGTTTCAAGTCGATTCTGGTCGTTTACTGCAAGAATCTCTGAAGACGAATTTACGGCTGTAGCAGGTAATATATAGACATTTCTCATTTCCGGTTCACGAATGGAAACAGTTACAAAATCCCCAGGTCTAAGTACGGTTGATTCATCATTTGCGATACGTGCAAACAACAGGCGGCCTGTCTGACCTTCACCAACAGCTGGACTTTCTCGTGTAATCACTCCAGTAGTTGAAAGTGATTGGTTTCCCAAGGCAAGAACAATGTCTACTTCTGCAGACACCAGTTTACCATCCTCAGCCAGTAAATTTGAATATTGCTGGGTTGGAACTCTGAACGAAACTTCTAGAGCCTCGGGGTCAATCAGTCTTGCCAGACGTTCATTTGGAGTGACCAATCCACCCTCAATGGCAGTTACATCTGTGAATATACCATCAAATTCTGCATACAGTCGGGTTTGAGCCAGTTTTCTCTCTGCCTCGGACACAGTTATCTTTCTACGGGCCAAAGCTGTTGTTGCCTGTTCAAGCCTTGTTTCTGCCTGGGCAACGGCTCTTTTTTTGGTCAGAACCGATTGAAGTGCAGTCGAAAGGGAAATTTCGGCATTATCCAGGTCAGTATTTGTACCAACACCTCTATCCAACAGGGTCACACTACGGTCAAATGCCCGTTGTCTTAAACTTACCTGCTGTTCCGCTGCCTCTTGGTCGATCTTGGCAAGGTCAAGTAACCTTTGGGCATCAGATAACCCAACCATGGCATCATTCATGTCTGCTATGGCCAATTCCAATGCTGATTGTGCATCTGACGGGTCTATTTCCAAAATCAGATCACCTTCAAAAACCCTACCACCTTCGACAAAATTCTGGGAAAGTCTAACTATCGTACCACCAATGGGAGCCCTTATTTCAAGTGTATGGGTACTTATGATTTCACCAAAGGTGCTTATCACCGGTTGGGTATTCGTTCTTTCTGCAACAATTACAGTTGCAGAATAGGCTCTTTCCCTCTGTGGGCGTTCGGGTTGTGACCTGTTTAATCTTTCCTGAATCGATGTGTAGAGCATATCGCCAGCAACTGCCAGCAATCCCAGGCTGAGGCCAAGTACAAACAACCCCAGTAAACTGCGTTTTAGAAAGCGCATATCATCCAGGTTAAATGGTTTGAGAAGAGAAACATCGTATCTCGGTGAGAATAAACTTACACTCCATGAATAGTGTTAATAAAGAAGGACAATATCATTACCCGGTAGCTACTTCCGTATGTTTTATACGGATAGAAAGTACTATTCCGTCGTTTTGGTACTATATAGATTTTTCCAAATTTCGCAGGTTTTCTCCGATTAGGAAATTACCAACCTGCTTAAAATACCTTCTCTATTTTACATTTTCTGCCAACATTTGCAGGCTTCTTTGAGCATTTGCTGAAACCTCAGTCCATTTTGCTTCGTTAATCAATTCCGGTGGAGCTATCCAGGAACCCCCAACACACGGTATATTTCCCAAGTTTAAATATTGGATAAAGTTTTTTTCACCGACACCTCCTGTTGGGCAAAATCTTAAATGGGGCAGGGGGCCCATAATTGATTTGAGATAAGGGATACCCCCAGAGGGTTCGGCTGGGAAAAATTTTAAAAAGGTTATACCTTTATCAGCCAGTTTCATCATTTCGGAACCAGTTACAGCACCTGGAAGGTAGGGAAAATCCATATCAATACAGGCATCCACCAATTCGAATGTGGAACCGGGTGATACAGCAAAACTAGCTCCGGCTTCCTTGGCTTTGACTGCATCAGCCAGAGTGACAATGCTGCCTGCCCCAACCATGCATGAGGTATTGTTCACAATTTCCCGAATAGCTTCCAGAGAATTGGGTGTTCTCAAAACAACTTCAATTATTGAAATGCCTGCATTGAATAAGGTTTCTGCCAATGGGACCGCATGCCTGGTTTCCTCCACCTGGACAATCGGAATAACCTTTGACTTGGCCACCAGATTTATCATCTTTGAACTGATTGTGTGAACGTCTGTCATAATCTATCCCTAGTAGTTTGATTCATACATTTGGTACCATGTTTTCAAGCTTTTGATAACCCCTTTTCCAGGATACCACGAGATCATTTGGTATTACTTTGTTGTTTTAGTATGAGTATTTCCCTTAACTTGCTCCTGAGTTGCATTCCTTCAAAAAGGGTACCGAATTTGTTAACCCGAGGAATGCCCCGGGAAAGAGTCGCAGCCATGTGAAAATACGGATTAACATATGGGGGTGAAAGTAGACACCCTGCAAAGGAAATTATTTCAAGATATTCAGCCTATATATTGGGTTCAATAACAGCAATTCTATCTCCTGAAATTGCGATATCGGAAATTTTCCTATAAGGGTAGGTTTACTCTTCTGACAATAAGATCTAAAATCACCTTTCCCCTTTCAGATAGGGAATCATTAGAGCCTTAGGATAACCGGCCCGCCTGGACATGACAATCAAAGCTAGAATGGATAATACATACGGCATCATAAGAAATACCTGGTAAGGAACAACATTTCCAACCACCGATTGCAATCTTACCTGATAAGCATCAAAAGCCGCAAAGAGAATTGCACCGAGCAGGGCCTTTCCTGGCTTCCAAGACCCAAAAACAACAAGTGCTATGCAAACCCATCCCCGTCCGTTAATCATTTCAAAAAAGAATGAGTTGAATGCCGACATGGTAAGGAAGGCACCTCCTACTGCCATTAAAGCAGACCCGGTCGCAACAGCAGACATCCTTACTAGCGTAACACTAATTCCCTGAGATTCCACAGCAGCTGGATTTTCTCCTACCGCCCGAATAGCTATACCAGCAGGGGTTCTATTCAGTATCCAAGCGATTGTTCCAACCAGAATAAAGGCAAGATAAGTTAGGGGGGTCTGGGCAAATAGAGCCTGACCTATTAACGGGATTTCCGAAAGAAAGGGAATCGGCAGGGGGGCAAACGGGTTAATCTTGGGAGGAGATGTCTCCTGAGGAAGAAGAACCCGGTAAATAAAGTAGGTAATACTGGTAGCCAATAACGTCGTTCCAATACCGGTTACATGTTGTGACAGGCCTAAAGGAACAGTAAAAAAACCGTGAATAAGCCCAAACATCATTCCTGTTAAGGCTGCTATCGCTACTCCCAACCAAAGATCCCCACCAGCGTAAACAGTGTACCAACCAGCAAAGGCACCGGCAGTCATAATGCCCTCAATACCCAGATTGAGTACACCAGCCCGTTCGCAGAGCAACTCTCCCATCGTGGCAAAAATCAATGGTGAAGCAATTCTGATTGTGGCAATCCAAAAACTTGCCGATAAAAGAATTTCCAAGGCTTCCATATATTAAGCGAACCTTACCCTGAACTTGGTTAACATTATGGCAACGACCATGGTCATAAGCGAAATCGCAACAATTACATCGGCTATGAAACTGGGTACCCCAGTTGCCCTTCCCATAGCATCAGCTCCCACAAATACTCCGGCTATGAAAACAGCTGAAAATACAACTCCAATAGGATGTAATAAAGCCAGCATTGCTACAACAATTCCAGTATATCCAAAGCCGGGGGAAAGATCCAAAGTCAGGTTGCCCTTGGTTCCAGCAACCTCTGAAAACCCGGCCAAAGCAGCCAATCCTCCTGAAATAACTGCTGTCTTCAGGAGAACACTGTTGACGGAGATACCGGAAAATCTTGCGGCAACAATATTATGACCAACTGCACGCATTTCGTATCCAAGTACCGTTCTAGTCATAATTACCCAGACAGCAATAGAACTGAAAAGAGCGATTACAAAACCGAAATGGAGCCTTTTTCCCTGTACCAGCCTTGGTAACCTCGCTTCACTGTTAACCGTTTCCGTTTGGGGCCATCCCAAACCCATGGGGTCCTTTAATACACCTTCCAGAAGCAATGATACAAAAAGAAGGGTAATAAAATTTAAAAGAAGGGTTGTAACCACTTCATCAACTCCAAATCTTGTCTTTAGTAAGGCAGGGCCGTAAAGCATTATCGAACCCCCGATAATAGAAACAATCATTATCAGGGCAATAAGTATAACCGGGGGTAACCCAAGTGTTTGGGTACCAATAATGACGCATAAAACCGCACCAATGTAAAGTTGAGCCTCTGCACCAATGTTCCAAAGTTTGGCTCGAAAAGCAACGGCTACAGAAAGTCCGGTAAATATCAATGGAGTGGCCCTGGTCAGAGTTTCCAGAATAGCAAATTGAGAACCAGCAGCTCCTTTTAAAACCAGGCTGAATGCCTGAAGGGGTGAAGCATCAGCCAACATCACCAGAATGCCAGCCAGAATCAGGGTTACCAAAATGGCTAGACAAGGCATTAAAACCGCTCGAACCAATGTTGTTTCAGTTCTTGGCTCAAGCCGCATCATTGTGCCTTTCGGTACTTGCCACATGCCTTGTCATCAAAGCTCCAAGTTCCTTGACACCTAATTCTCCCCTTCTGGTTATTTTTGATAATCTTCCGTTTGAAATTACAGAAATCCAATCGGATATCTGAAGGATTTCTTCCAAATCATCAGAGATAAGTAAAATTGCCGCTCCCCGGTCTCTAGCCTTCAGCAGTTGACTGTGTACATAGGCAACAGCTCCAACATCCAGCCCTCTTGTTGGCTGATTGGCAAGAATAATCAAAGGTAATTCATCCAATACTCTCCCTAGGATAAGTTTTTGGATATTTCCACCTGAAAGCAGCCTGACAGGTGTTTCAAAGGAGGGGCATTTAACATCGTAATTCTTGATGATTTCCTGGGAAAAATCTTCACATGATTGGCGGGTTAAAAACCCGAACCGGCTAAATCGATCAGTCCAGTATTTCTCAGAAATCACATTTTCAACGATACTCATGTCTCCGATCATACCGGTATGGAGGCGATCTTCTGGGATTCTGGCTATACTTTTGGTGACAGCCACCTTAGGAGACCAGCGCTCTGGAATTTCCCCAAAAATGCGCAGTGTTCCCTCCTTGACTTGGGTTGTACCTGAAATTAATGAGGCCAAAGCGGCCTGCCCATTTCCGGATACACCTGCCAAACCCGTTATTTCACCACAATTCAGACTCAGTGAAACCTTCCGCAAGTTGATCCGCATTTCAGGAATATTGGTTGAAATGTTTTCTAACTCTAGTGCAACTTCTCCCAGAACAGGGTCTGAAATCTCTGGAGTTTCGATTTCGGCCCCAACCATAAGTGATGTTAATTCTTCAGGATTGGAATCTCTCGTTATCATTTCTCCGACAACCCTCCCCTTGCGTAGAACCACAACCCGATCACTTATTTCCATAGCCTCATTGAGTTTATGGGAAATAAATATTGCGGAAAGACCCTCAGAAACCAACACTTTTAAGGTAGCAAACAGTTTCTCTGCTTCAAAGGGAGTAAGCACTGCCGTAGGCTCATCTAGTATCAGGATTCGAGCTCCTCGGTACAGGGCCTTCAGTATCTCCACCCTTTGTTTTTCTCCAACCGATAGGCTTCCGACAATCGCATCAGGATTTACATCCAGACCTACGGAAGATGAAAGATCCCTGATTCTTTCCTTGGCAGTATTCTTTTGGGATTTAATTGCCAAGAGATTCTCGGTTCCGAGGACTATGTTCTCCAGAACATTCATCTCCTCAACCAAGGCAAAATGTTGGTGAACCATACCTATTCCTGAATCCAGTGCTGCTCTGGGATCACCTTTTGGTATAGATTTTCCAAACACTTCTATCTCTCCCTGATCAGCAAGATAATGACCGAAGAGAATGTTCATCAAGGTTGTCTTACCGGCTCCGTTTTCGCCAAGCAAAGCCACAACCTCACCTTTGTGAAGAGAAAGGTCTACATTGTCATTTGCTGAAAGGGTACCAAAGCGCTTGGTAATTCCAGAAAGGCGAAGGGCTAAATCCCTTTGCCCTTCAGTTTCATTACTGTTCACCCTGTTGTAGTCGGGTCGTTGTCGTCAATTGTTACGGTATAACTTCCAGCTTTGATTTCGCTTTCACGCTGGGCAACAAGGTCCAAAGCTTCCTGGGGAACTTTTCCTTCCCAGGTTCCAAGAGGAGCAAGTGAACAACCACCATGCTTCATGTAGGAATAAACCCCGTAGTTATCTGCTACAAAGATACCTGATTTTACTGCTTCAACTGCCGCCGTCAGAGTAGGTTCAAAATGCCATAAGGCAGAAGCCACAACCGTATCGGGGTAATCGGGTTGAGTGTCAATTACGTTTCCGATTGCAGGAATGCCCCGCTCCTGAGCTGCATCGGAAACCCCAAAACGTTCAGCATACATGACATCAGCACCAGCATCAATTTGGGCAAAAGCTGTTTCTTTGGCCTTGGGTGGGTCATACCAGGACCCAATAAAGGCAACCTTAAATTCTATGTCAGGCTGCATTTCATGAGCTCCTGCCTTGAAAGCATTCATAAGTCGGTTGACCTCCGGGATTGGGTAACCCCCTACCATACCTATGATTTTGCTCTTGGTAAGAGCTCCGGCAATAATGCCCGTCAAGTAAGAGGCATCCTGAATGTAATTGTCGAAAACAGCAAAATTTTGTGGAGAATTATCATCTGGCAGGAAACTGGACCCCATTAAGTAAGCCTTGTCAGGATAATCGAAAGCAACTTGTCTTGAAGCCTGTTCCAGGCCAAAAACCTCTCCTACTATCAAATCATAATCGCCTTCTGAAAACTCACGCATTGCTCGCTCGTAATCAGTATTCGAAATATTTTCTGAAAAATCATAGTTGATCATTCCCTGATCCCGAAGGAAAACAGCTGCTTTATGGATTCGGCTTATCCATTGCTGTTCAACAGGTAGGGTATAGATTGCAGCAACATTGAGCTTATCCATTGCCATTAATGGCCTAATCAAGTTTGGGGCCAGAAGTACCGTACTACTAACTCCAATCGTCTTCAAGAACGCCCTACGATGCAGACCTCTTTTCCTTATGTTCTCATTTTTCATGTTTCCTCCAAAACCTATTGTTCTTACCCAAGTAAATTATATACTTTCCATTGTAATTGCTGTCAAACAGATTGAGGTGTTCTTCCTCCGGTTAATTTTTGGGATTCTTATGGATCTAAACTAAATTTGATAATGGCTTTGATTACAAATTAATTTTAACTCTCACTAGTGGTATAATTCATACATTTAATTCCCTTTTTCTTTCAGAAAAGGCCAATCAGAACTGGGTTTAAAGTCATTATAATAGAAACGATTTGTATCGCAAAAACCACTAGACAACAAGGGATGCCCCGGTTGAGGCAGTACCAATATTTTGGCGAAAACTTGTGAATAATTCCCGTCCCAGACCTTCACTCTGTTGAGGGGTATATGTTGGGGTTGGTCTAGTCTCAAATCCATCAGCAAGTACATTCATGGTACCTGAGATTGCATCAAGCCTAATCAAATCTCCATCCTTTATTTTGCCAATTGGGCCACCGTCAAGGGCCTCTGGTGAAGTATGAATTACTGAAGGAACCTTACCTGAAGCACCTGACATTCTGCCATCGGTTAGTAAGGCAATTTTTAAGCCTCGGCCCAGCAGAATTGATAGTAAGGGAGTTAGGGAATGAAGTTCAGGCATGCCATTTGATTTTGGTCCCTGCATTCTAACGACAATAATTGAATCCTCTTCAATCAGACCTTCCTTAAAGACTTTCTTGACTTCGTCCTGATCAGTAAATACTTTCGCCGGGGCTTCGATGAGGTGATGAATCGGGTCGACTGCTGAAATTTTCATAATACCTTCCCCCAGGTTACCCTTTAGATATTTCAAACCACCAGTCTTGCTGAAGGGGTTTTGTAGGGAGGTAAGAATTTTTTCATTTAGTGAAGATTTGGTTCCCTGCTTCCATAATATTTCACCATCTTTAAGTATTGGCTCAGATGTATAACTGTTTAAGTTGTTTCCATTGACGGTTCGGACATCGTCATGAAGCAACCCTTCGGTAAGCAGTTCCCCAATGATATAACTCAACCCTCCAGCAGCATGGAACTGGTTCACATCAGCCAAGCCGTTGGGATATACCCTCGCCATCAGGGGAACTATTTCTGAGATTTTGTCAAAATCCTCTATAGTCAGGACAATTCCGGCTGCCTTGGCCATAGCAATCAAATGGATTACCAGGTTAGTTGAGCCTCCCGTGGCCATCAATCCCACAATGCCATTAACAAAAGCCTTTTCATCCAGGATGTGGCCAACCGGGGTAAATTCATTACCAAGTGATGTCAGGGATAATACCCGTTTAGTTCCTTCTTCAGTCAATGCCTTCCGCAGGGGAGTTCCAGGATTAACAAACGAGGAACCGGGTAAATGTAATCCCATGAATTCCATCAGCATCTGATTGGAATTTGCTGTACCATAAAAAGTACAGGTACCCGGGCCATGGTAAGCCTGCATCTCAGATTTAAGGAGATCCTCCCGGGTGATTTCGCCCTTGGAGTATTTTTGTCTGGTAATTGCCTTCTCTTCATTGGGCAAGCCAGATATCATGGGGCCGGCTGGTATGAATATACCTGGCAAATGTCCAAAAGTGGCCGCCGCAATAACCAATCCGGGAACAATTTTATCGCATACCCCCAGATAGGCCACAGCATCAAAGGTATTATGTGATAATGCCACCGCTGTGGAGAGAGCAATTACATCCCTTGAAAAAAGAGACAATTCCATTCCAGGTTGTCCTTGAGTTACACCATCACACATGGCTGGAACTCCCCCTGCCACTTGGGCAGTTGCTCCAACTCTATTGGCAGCGTGCTTTATCAGATCAGGATACTCAGCAAATGGTTGGTGAGCTGAAAGCATATCGTTATAGGAAGTAATAATACCCAAGTTTGGGGTTCTTCCCTCGGCCAGGTTTGATTTTGCCTTTCCCATTGCAGCATAGGCATGTGCCTGATTCCCACATGACAAGTGCGCCCTATGAGGTTTGTTCTCCACCATTCTGTCGATTTTTGAAAGGTACGCATTTCGTAAATCACTGCTCCTGACAGTAATTTCTTCTGTTACCTGTGCAAGGTTTGAATTCAAAGTCATGATTACTCTTATACCTTATTGAATATGTTATGCAGCCGAAGTTAAACCTGGATTTCTGGCTGCTAGACCATTCGTAATCCACCATCCAAGCGAATATTCTCTCCATTGATATAGGGGCATTCAATTAGGAAATTCACCAGTTGGGTAAATTCTTCTGGTCGACCTAATCTCTTGGGGAATACTATACTTTCAGAAAGTTGTTCCCTGACATCCTCTTTTACAGTCTTTAGCATGGGGGTATCAAAAATACCCGGACATATCGAAACAACACGTATACCGAATCTTCCCAGATCCCTTGCTAGTGGGAGAGTCATTCCGGCAACTCCTGCCTTGGAAGAAGCATAGGCTACCTGTCCTCTTTGCCCATCGGTTGAAGCAATAGAAGAGGTATTGATAATTACCCCACGTTCACCCTCCTCATTTGGCTTGTTTGATGCCATCTGGGCAGAGACTAGCCTTATAACGTTGAACATTCCTGATAAATTTACCTCTAGGGTTGATTTATAGACATCAAAATCATGAGGGCCGGCTTTTCCCAAAGTCATTGCTGCCGGAGCAATACCTGCGCAATTTATACAGATTTGAACATTGCCTAACTTCTGCTGGATATCCTTTAAACCTTCTTCAACTCCATCAGTCGAGGTAACATCAATTGGGGAATAATATGCACCAGTATCTTCTGCCAATCGTTTTGCATTATCCGAGGGTAAATCCGCCAATATGGCTTTGGCACCTTCCTTCAATAGTGAAAGGATAGTTGCTTTTCCTAAGCCTGAAGCTCCTCCGGTAACAAGAATTACAGATCCCTTTATTTTCATTTACACACCAATTATTGTTGACCAAAATGGTTTGCTTACTTTTGAGAAGATGGCAGGATAGGCATTTCATTTTTTATCTCGCAACCTAGCTCCTTGGCAACGTCATAAGCCAACAGGACATCCTCTCTTTTTGTTAAATAGGTACCACAAGTAAATCTTATGGTGGTTTTACCATCAATTTTAGTTTGGGTAAGGTAAATTCTCCCATCAGCATTTATCCTTTCAAAAAGTTGCTCGGTTGCTTTCTCGGAATCAAATCCCTCAGGCTTAAACCGAAAGCCGAATAAGGCCAGGGGAGAACTGAAAGTAACATCAAATTCACTATCTGAACAGAACTTCTTCTCCACCTCATTAGACCATTTAACATGGTTTCGGATTAAATCACGTAAACCGGAAAGCCCATAGGCTCTCAAGGTAAACCAAACTTTTAAAGCCCGAAATCTCCTGCCAAGGGTAATCGCCAATTCGCTCAGGTTGGAGATACTGTCCTCTCCCTTGGTTCTGAGATAGTCAGGTCTTAGACCAACCGTTCTTAATTGAAGTGAGGGATCAGCGAGAAACTGTATAGAGCATTCCAATTGCATACCAAGCCATTTATGGGGGTTTACCACAATCGAATCAGCACCTTCCACGCCTTTCCATAAGTATCTGAACTCAGGACATAACATGGCTGTCCCGGCCCACGCAGCATCAACATGCGTGTAGAGATCAAATTCCTTCGCAATTTGTATTGGTTCGGCAAGGCTGTCAATTGCACCAGTTGCGGTACCTCCGACACAAAGTACCAGACCTGCCGGCTTATATCCAGCATCTAGATCTTCTATTATCATTTCACGAAGGCTTACCGGGTCCATTGATCTGTTTGGCAATGCTCGGGGGAACCTGAGGTTATCAAAACCAATCCCAGAAAGTTTCACTGCTTTTTCAATAGAGGAATGGTTCTCTTTTGAGGCATAAATTCGTAACTGAGGAGAATGCTTTAACCCCTGATTAAGCCCTTTCCAATTCAGGACTTTCTCTCTCATGGTTAATACCGCTGCCAACGTCGCGGAAGAGGCTGTATCCTGGATTAAACCTGTAAATCTTGCTGGTAAACCAAATGCCTGACCTAGCCACTGAATCATCCTTTCCTCCAATTCCGTGGCTGCAGGTGAAGTCTGCCACAGCATACAATTGGTAGCCATGTAGTTTACCAGTTGTTCAGCTATGATTGATGCCGGTGAAGCATTGGAAACAAAATATGCAAAGAATCGAGGATGCTGCCAATGTGTCATTCCCTTTGGTATGATTTCTTTGAAATCGTTGAAAATTACTTCCATATCCTCGGGATTTTCAGGTGGGTTGGCCGGCAAAAGAGCTGCTATTTCACCTGGTTTGACTTGGGAACGGACCGCTTGCTTGGCCAACTTTGTATAATAGTCCTCTGCCCATTTGGAAGTTTCACTAGACCATTTAGGTAAATCGGAATGTTTCATAATAATTATTTCAATCCATTCAGCGCTTGTACGGCTAGAAGTAAATATCTAGAACCTTTGGTGTGAGTTTCAAAATGTAGGTAGTTTTTTTGTGGATAAGTTAACAAAAATACGAAGAATTTATTCCTCCAAAATATAATTGTCAGGTAATCTCAGCTAGGAGATATTTTTCCAGTTGTTCCGAATCTTGTAATTCTTTAAATTTGGAAATGCAAAAACTAAATCGGGTTTATATATAAACGAATTTGTTGCCTTCATATCCAGTGTGTGTTGGTTACAAGTTCTGAATTTGTATCAGTAAGTTCTTATCTTTCTTCCCCTGAAAGTATCTCCCAAATTTGCTTATATTCTCCTCCAGAAAGAGATGATGTTTGAGGGACTGCCTTTTCCCATGCTGAAATATCAGATTGCTTCAAAAACATGCGAGCATCCTGAACAGTGAACTTCTCCTTTAGCTCAGAACTTTTCATTAAATTTCCTAGAGATTCCGCAATTGTTCTCGGTACAGAATTCATACGAAGCAAAACCCCTTCTTCTGACTTTACACCATGATAAATCATTGCAGGAATCATATTAATTTGTCGCTTCTCAGAATCAGATAGTTGTTCAAAATCAATATTTGATAAACGACTTAAAGCAGACATTCCCCAAGTCCCGTTATTCACAAGAGTTCTATATATGGCCTTACATGCAGCAGTTAGAGCCTTGGTTTGATTTTCCCCACCCTTGAAATAATCATAGGCAATTTCTTCAATGCTTTTACCTGTAACCCAGTCTTTTGTGATTTTTGCGATCTGGTTGTGCTCAAGACCCCGATTTGTAATCTCTTCGAGGTTACCCTTAAGTTGGGGAATTTTTAACATGACTCCATAGAGTTCTGCCATACCGGAATGACTACCAAAAAGACTATCTGGCTTCCAGTCTTCAGCAGTCATTTTATTTTTCAGCGAATTCATTCCAGTCAATGCCCTACCAACACCTTCTGGTGAAAAGCCTGTCATATCTGCAAGTGACGCATGCCCAGGTTTATCTGAGAGAGTTCGGGCATAAAATTTAGTAACTTCAAGAAGTTTTTCTGCCTTGTATTTTTGGTCAGGTCTGCTTTCTAGCCATCCATACCCGAGTGTACTTCGGAGTAGTTGTTCTGTATCAGAAAGTACGGCCTCTAGGTTTTTCTTTTCATTCCATAAATGTGCTACATAACAACGGAAATCCTCCCACTGTTCGTTCTGTATAATGGTCTCCAAATCATTTAACTTTCCCACCTGTTCAAGCTCATCAAGCATCTTCACCAGTCGGGAAACCAGTTCTCCGGTAGTTCGGGAAACGTATTCATTTATTTTCCGAGGTTCTGTTCCCGCAGCGAGACCCACAACACCTAAACTGTCGTGGTTCATTCGGCCTGCACGCCCCACAAGATTCCAGAACTCACGAGGTGACATTTCTTTTCCATATGGATATTTGTTTGATGCAAGAAATACCGAGGAAACCGGGAAATTTATACCCTGTGCAATGGTAGTCGTTGCACAAAGGACCCGAAGATCTCCCTTCTCAGCAAGCCGTTCCATAAGTGCTCTGACTTCATCGGAAAGGCCAGAGTGATGTACTCCTACACCACGGTCAAGCATATGAATAAGTTCAAAATTTCTGCTTATTTCTGAGCGTAGGAATTTCTGAACCAGTTTAATTTCATCCGAAATCCGGTTTAATGGTTGTAAATTCTCACTAATCTTTCGAGCCATGTTCCATACCCAGTCTGTATTATTTGCAACTGCAATACTGGTTCCTCGATCAGACATGAATCTAGCCATTGCTGCAGTCTGTAAGGTTATTCCAACCTGCTTACCATTTTTCAGAACTTTGCTTTTGGGTAAACCCAATGGCTTAACATCACCTAGAAGATGTTCACCTTCCAAGTGAATCGTCTTCGGTGTAGTTGTAAGTGTTTTGTATTTCAAACGCCAACCTGCATTGATAGAGTCGTTTGCTACCGCATGGAACATACCTACAATTCGTTCATTGGGTTTCCAAGGTGTAGTTCCCAAACTGATGGACCGTCCGGCGTTAATATCCTGTGCAAGCCATCGTGTCAGAATTTCAGGTTTGTCAACAAAGGGCATCAATAGTAAAAAGTTGGCAGCACTGCATTCGCCCTTGATCGTAGCAAGTAGTAATTCAATTCTCAATCCACGAGTTTCATCCTCAATGTTATGTGCTTCATCCATGACAACCAAGGCTAAGGGACGAGATACCTTTTTATTTCGAATGATAAGTTGCAGTTTTTCCGGTGTTGCAACCAAAACATCGAAAGCATCCGAATTGTCTTTTTCATCTAAAATATCTTCTTCAAAAGCATCGATTTCAATCGCTCCATTGAGTTGTTCAACTTTCACTCCGATTGGTACAAAATCGTGTCTGAGCCTTCGGGTAATTTGGTTAGTTAGCGCTTTAGTTGGTGCTACATAAGCCACCCAACCCTTACCCGCTTCATCCTGATCAAATTGATTAAGTGCCTGTAATATCCTAAATTGTGCAAGCAATGTTTTTCCACCCGAGGTTGGCATATCAACGACAATAGCTGTTGCGGCCTGATCAAGAAGCCCTTTTTCCTGAATTGCAGTTCTTTGTGGAGGTAATAATTCGAACAATGCCTGCTGTTTGGTTACATTACGCACAAATTTAGTAACTCGAGAGTTAATATTACGTGCTACCCACCAGATAGATTCAGTAATCATTTGACGGCCAGCAATGTGCAACCAACGCAACAATATTTCGAGTTGTATATCTCCTTCCGCAGTTTTGATAGCTAACTCAAAATGTTTGTTCAGCATTGTGACTACATTGGAAGTTTCCCCTTGCAACATATACTGTGCCAAGATCTCTGTAGCCCTAGCCCAGTGGTAAAGACTTATAAGTCGAAAAGCCATTGAACGGTTTGTGGCACTACTCGAATCGTTTAGAACTCCAACTTCATATTGCTTCTGATCTTCTCTTAAACCTGCAATAATCTCACGGATTCGATCAAGATCATCCCACCTTTTTTTTCTGAAAAGTCGTATCCAGCATTCAAAAAGACGGTAGAGCATACGTTCATCCCAGGGTGAGTTTGCAACTGATGGTACCTTAAGGATATGATTGTTTTCATTGTACCAGCGACGTAGGTCTGTCCATCTTTCCCCGCAATAAGCCAAAGAAGATAGGTGTAGAATGTAAAAAATCTTTTGTTCATGTTCCAAAGGGAGGTCTAAATGCCTTCGAATTTCAAATGCACGGTAGGCACCAGAAGCACACTGCTCTCTTAGTTCTTGGTTGGAAGAAACTTGATGCAGAAAATCATTCATTCCTTCTATGGCTGCTAACTCGTAAGCCATCGCAACTCTGTCTAGTAGATCATAATCAAATGCTGTGAATTTGTAGTTAAAATGTATCTGATTTCCAACGGCCTTATCTACTAGAAGACGGTTGGCCAGTTCTACAGATCGTTTGATATCTTCCTTACCAATAGCCTGAACAGCCCAGTGTTGTTCTATTCTTTTCAGGGATGCTTCTGTTACGTTCATTCAACACCCTCATTTCTAAAGTAGACAACCTTATCGCTCAGTTGATCAATACTGTCATGCGGTAAATAAAGAGCTAATAATTTGATCACCATTTCTGGATACTGATCTTGAGCAAGACCGGAAACTAGATTACTTATACTAAAACAAATAAGTAATGACTCATAGCACCAAACCAACCACCGGTCAGGTTTGAAGCCCTGGGACCATCACATTTACAGCCATCAAGTACAGCCATTGAGATGATGTAATCGGTACTGTTTCCACCTACTGTATGGATATCATAAAAAGTTCTTACAAAGGAGGATAGCATGTCCGCAGCGATTGCGATCACCAATACCGATTACACACATCATCAAGTAAGGCAGATGGCCCTGAAATGCAAGGATGCCAACCACTCACGCCGCCTTTTGGCCATTGCCGGTGTTTGTGCCGGCGTTGCAAGCCGTACAAGCATTGCCCATCAGGCCGGTGTGGGACTCCAGACGTTGCGGGACTGGATATTGCGCTATAACGAGGACGGTCCGGCTGGCCTTTGCGACCGTCCACGCCAAGGACGTCCATCCATTCTTGACCACGGGCAGTTGTCGATTCTGAAGGGGTGGCTTGATACAGGTCCCCCCGAGGGTTTGTCAGGATGGACGGTGGCCTTGCTGAAGGACGTCATTTCCCGGGTTTTTGAAGTCACCCTGTCGCGGGAGGGAATCCGTCTTTTGATCCGCAAGATGGGTTTCCGCAAACTTTCCCCATGTCCCATTCATCCGAAGACGGACAGGAAGGCCCAAGAGGCTTTTCGTACCGGTTTCGGGAAGATTGCCACATCCCATCTTCCGGCCGGAACCGATCCTGCCAAGGTTGATGTCTGGTTCCAAGACGAGGCACGCATCGGCCAAAAGGGCATGCTCAGCCGGGTCTGGGCCCGCAAGGGAACCCGGCCCCCGGATACCACGTGATTACCGCTATGGGTATTGCTACCTGTTCAGTGCCCTTTGCCCGGCCAGGGGCGAAGCCATCGGCCATGTCTGTGACCGAGCCAATACCGTCGAGATGAACAGGCATCTGAAGGATATCGGAACCATGGTTCCCAAGGAACGTCATGCCTTGGTCATCTTCGACGGGGCCGGATGGCATCGGTCCAAGGACCTTGTTTGCCCGGACAATGTATCGGTCCTGAGGTTGCCACCCTATTCACCGGAACTGAACGCGGCGGAAAACGTGTTCCAGTTCCTCAAGGCCAACCATTTTGCCAACCAGGTGTTCGAAACCGCCGAAGACGTGAAGACGAGGGTTGCAGCGGTTTGGGAAAACTTTGCGGGACAGCCCGAACGCATCAAATCAATTGGACATCGTTCTTGGGCCACGGTCCACTAGGAAAAGGGTGACGGAAAACCATTTGAGTGGGATTGGCCTATAGGTTATTACTTAGTTGGTTTAGTATTAGATCTTTTTCATTCGGTTCAACATCGCGGACCAAAAAGCCAAAAATTCGGACATTTGTCTTGTTCTGAAGGAACTTTTTCACAGCGGAATTCCAACGGGATTTCCATTGTGTGTTTTTTGCTCGATGGTAGAGATACTCAACCAAATCTTTCCTTATCTCCACCTTAGATTTAAGATCCTCAAGTTGTTTTTGAAAACCAGTAGGGCCGTAAATCACTTTAGGAGGATAATTGCCATCAGTTGATGTTTTAACTTCTACGAATGCAAAATAATTATCACTACCGTTGGATTGAAAGCCTACTAGGTCTGCCCCAGGCAGGCTTGAACCTCTCTTGCGATGATCACGGCTAATCGGCCAAGGGAAAAAACAATCTTTTTGATGAACCAAATATGCCTCAGCCAATGCTTCACCCACTCGCCAATTTTCTGGTTGCTTGGAATCAGCCAACATACTTTCAACTAGTTCATTTCCAAAACCGGTTTCCTCAAGACTAGAAAGTTCCTTCTCATAATCCTCATTACCCTGAACATCATACACAATTTGAGCAACAGAACCAGACAAAGCAGTATCCAGTTCTACCTTAGAGTAAGAAAAACCGCACCCGGTTACAGGAGCGGTTCCTAATTGATATTTGAAAGTCCCGGTAGCTACGGTCACAACGCAGATTCCAAAATCACAAAATCTTCAATCCAAAAAATTTCTTAATATCATCTCCCATCATTTTCGAGTTTTAATCCTGAATCTCTCTTCAAATTTTACACGTTTGTAGCTCCAAATCTCAGAGTTTGGTTTGTTGATACATTATTGTTATCTACAAAGTAAAGGTAGAATCACAGAAGAAAAATCTTGATGGCCATTTCCTTCTTCGCAGAACCTTGTGTAAAATTCAGTTGCTTTTGCTCCCAACTCAGTATCAAAACCAACCGTTTTCGAAGCCTGTTGAGATAAAAGCAAATCCTTTAACATTAAGGCTGCTGAAAATCCTGGTTTATAATTATTATCAGCGGGTGATTGTGGGCCTATTCCAGGTAGAGGGCAGTATACGTTATTTGACCAGCTAAATCCTGACGATTGTGAAACAACCTCGTATAAAACTTCATGATCAAGATTTAATTTTTGGGCAAGACCATATGCTTCACAGGTAACGATCATGGTAGCACCCAAAATCATGTTATTACATATTTTTGCTGCCTGACCTGTTCCAGAGGGCCCACAATGGATAATTTTTCCACCCATAATCTCCAGTAGAGGTTTGATCCTTTTGAAGGCAACGTCTTCACCACCAACCATAAATGTCAAGGTTCCGGCTTTGGCACCAAGGCTTCCACCTGAAACAGGGCCATCAATAAATTCCAAACCTCTCTGCTTCGCCATTTTTGCTACCTGAATCGCAGTATCAACCTCGACTGTAGAGCAATCGGCAAATAGAGAGCCTTCCTTCATGACGGGAATGATTTCATTCGCTACATCATTTAGTATAGACCCACTTGGAAGCATGGAAATTACAATATCTTTGTCCATTGAAGCTTCAGCAGCAGAAGAGCAAGGTATCACGCCATCTGGGTACTTATCTGTAACATCAAAGCCATATACTTTCTTGCCAGCTTCGTTGAGGTTTTGTGCCATGGGGAATCCCATGTTTCCCAAACCAATAAAACCAATATTCACTGTAGTCCTTTCCAATTAAGTGATTGCTCATCTAGGGGTTCAAACATGAAATCCACATCTTTTGGACTAACCTCACCTAGCGATGAGTGCTTCCACCTGGGTTTGAAATCCTTGTCTATAACCTGTGCTCTAATTCCTTCAATGAAATCGCTATACTGGGCTGAACGATAGGTAAATCTGAATTCCAGGTCCAAGGCCTCTTCAATCGTTTTTGAATTCCTTTGGTTCCTAATCAGCTTTAAAGCACAGGCCAGGGAAAGAGGAGAATTTCTGTACATCTTTTTTAATACGTCATTGCTCCAATCTGATCCCAATTCCAGAAGTGTGTTCTCTATTTCACCAATGGCATCCTTACTGAAAATCCGGTCGATCAAATCATGCACCTCAAGAAGTTGAGTGTTCGGTTCCAGTTCCGAAAAATAATTGTCAATTGAAGTTATATTGCCTGTTGAAAACAGTTTTTCCTTAACCTCTTCCCAATATATTTCAGGAATGAAATAGTCAGCAAACCCAATCAGAATGGCATCATAAGGCCCCATACGTGTTCCGGTCAATCCAAAATACTCCCCCAAGTGACCGGGAGAATTTGCCAAAATGTAGGAGCCACCAACATCGGGAACTAATCCAATGGTACATTCCGGCATTGCAATTTTACTCGATTCACCGACGATCCGATACTTCCCATGACAACCTATCCCTACGCCCCCTCCCATGGTAAAGCCGCTTAAAAAACTGGCAATTGGCTTGGGGTAATTATGGATTTTGGCATTCAGACGATATTCATCCCGCCAAAATGCATGACCATAGTCAAAGTCTCCGGCCTTTCCTCTTTTGTACATTTCAGTGATATCACCTCCTGCACAAAAGGCTTTCTCACCAACTGCATCGAAAATGATAACCCTTATCGTTTCATCAAATTTCCATTGATCCAGAAACTTTTCAATTCCTTTGCACATTCCATGTGTCAGGGCATTCAGTGCTTTGGGGCGATTTAAAGTAATCCAGCCGGCATTTCCCTGTTTTCTGACTATAAGGTCGCTCACTAAGATCACTCTTTTTTCAACTCTCGAAAGATAACCTTTCTCATTATTTCGTTGGTTCCCTCAAGAATTTGATGAACCCTGAGATCTCTGACAGTTTTTTCTATACCGTATTCAGCCAGGTACCCATATCCACCATGAAGCTGAAGACAATCATTGGCCACTTTCCAGCAAACGTCTGTGACGTACCTTTTAGCCATGGCACAAAATTTAGTCTTATCAACATGGTCCTCATCCATTTTCCATGCAGCTAAGCGAAGAAAATTTCTTGCTACCTGAAGGTCAGTTTCAATATCGGCAACTCGAAACTGCAAGGCCTGAAACTCATCCAAGCTCTTGCCAAAGGCCTTTCTTTCATTCATATAGGTTAGAGTCTGGCTAAATGCCTGTTGTGCGCCCCCCAGAGAACAGGCAGCTATATTCAACCTGCCACCATCAAGACCTGCCATGGCATAGGTAAATCCTCTGCCGGGTTGGCCTAGGAGATTTTCCAGAGGTACCTGACAATTATCCATTTGAACCTGTCTGGTCGGTTGTGCCCGCCATCCCATCTTGTCTTCCAAACCTCCAAAGGACAATCCCTGGGACTTATCATCGACTATTATGGATGAAATCCCATCCTGCTCCATCCTGCACATGACTATGTACGCATCGGAATAACCACCTCCCGATATAAATGATTTGGTACCTGTCAATTCCCAGCGATCATTTAGTTTTACTGCCTTGGTAGCCAAGGCAGCAGCGTCTGAACCCGACCCAGGTTCCGTCAAGCAATAGGACATTATGCAAGACATTTCGTTTGTTTTCTCAAGATACTTTTCTTTCAATTCATCACTACCAAAAGTCTCGATCATCCACCCGCACATGTTATGTATTGAAAGAAATGCTGACACGGACGGGCAAGCCCTTGACAAGGCCTCAAAAATCAAAACAGAATCCAACCGCTTCAGAGAAGAACCACCATAGTCAATACCGGTATTTATTCCCCCAAGACCATATTCACCAAGGGTCAGCCATAGATCTTTGGGGATGGTTCCCTGATCTTCCCATGTTTTAGCGTGGGGAGAGATATATTTCTTTCCCAATCCCAGAGCCATTTGATAAACGGCTTCTTGCTCCTCTGTCAGATTGAAATCCATCTTACAAAATGCCTTGCTATAATTCTATGAACCAATTACTGAAACACGAAATTCTCATAAATGGCCCCCGGAACAATCTAGTTTATGGTTGGGAAGTTAAGAATTGCTCCTTCCTTAATTCCACTTGGCCATCGAGATGTTACCGTTTTGGTTTTGGTATAGAACCGGAAAGCATCAGGACCGTGTTGATTCAAATCGCCAAAACCGGATTTTTTCCAGCCACCGAAAGTATGGTAGGCAAGTGGAACGGGAATAGGCACATTGATTCCAACCATTCCGACGTTGACTTTATTGGCAAAATCACGGGCTGTATCACCATCTCTGGTAAAGATAGCCGTCCCGTTTCCATATGGATTATCCATGGTTAGGTTCAGGGCATCTTCGTAGGTTTTGGTTCTGACTGTAGATAAAACGGGGCCAAAAATTTCCTGCTTATAGATGTCCATATCAATTGTGACTTTGTCAAACAAATGTGGACCTACAAAAAAGCCATCCTCGTATCCCTGCAGCTGGAAATCTCTCCCATCAACAACAAGTTCGGCCCCTTGGTCTACTCCCGATTGAACCAACCCTAGTACTCTTTGCTGAGCATCCTTGGTTACCAAAGGTCCAAAATCCATGTCCTCACCGGCTGTGTACGGCCCTACTTTCAAGGTTTCAATCTTGGGAATCAATTTTTCAATGAGCTTGTCAGCTGTACTTCCACCAACAGGAACTGCCACTGAAATGGCCATACATCTTTCGCCTGCTGCGCCATATCCAGAACCCACCAGGGCATCGGCTGCCTGATCTAGATCCGCATCCGGCATAACGATCATGTGATTTTTCGCTCCTCCAAAGCATTGGACCCTTTTTCCAGATTTACTGGCCTGGGTATAAATATATTCTGCAATAGGAGTGGAACCGACAAAACCCACGGCCTGGATATCTGGATGATCCAAGATAGCATCGACAGCGGTTTTATCACCATTGACGACCTGTAGTACCCCTTCTGGTAAACCAGCTTCAAGCATTAACTCAGCCAACATAAGGGGTACGGAAGGATCCCTTTCAGATGGTTTTAGTATAAAAGCGTTACCACAGGCAAGAGCAGGGGCAAATTTCCACATGGGAATCATGGCAGGAAAATTGAACGGAGTAATTCCTGCGACAACTCCCAATGGTTGCCTCATCGAATACATGTCAATCCCACCCCCGGCACTATCAGTATACTCACCCTTTAGGAGGTGTGGAGCGCCGATACAAAATTCCACGACTTCCAAGCCTCTTTGAATATCCCCACGGGCATCAGGTATTGTCTTTCCATGTTCTCTGGAAAGGGCTTCAGCCAATGGCTCCATGTTTTTATGAAGCAATCGTACAAACTCCATTAACACCCGTCCCCTTTTTTGAGGGTTAGTTAATGCCCAGGATTTTTGGGCTTGGGCAGCACCTTGAACTGCATTATCCAATTCCTCGTTTGAGGCAAATGGTACTTTCGCCTGTATTTCTCCTGTAGCTGGATTATAAACATCGCCAAACCGTCCGGATTGACCTTGTATTTTTTTGCCATTGATAAAGTGGTATAGTTCTTTCATTTGAAGCCCCTTTTCTATTAGTTTTGTGGTTTAGGTAAATAGTTACGCCGGAACCTGCATTGCCAAAGGTTAAAATATATCAATACTTGAAATATTGAAGTGCCTCATTGTGATCCAAAGCATTTTTTTGGAAAGGTCGCAGGTGGATAAGATTGATTGAAGCCGTGTATTGTATTTGCCAAATCTGTATCAGCAGGAGTACGGAAATTCCGACTATTTTTCTAAATGGAAAATGTGGAATGAGGAAGTTGTCCGAAGTAAGAGTGTTGAAGAAATTCGTCTCACGGTTATGATATTGGAAAAATTTGGTGAAATTTTTTGGAAAATGCGGATAATCAACAAGAGGTTCCTCCTTGAATTTAAAACCAAAAAGAAAGGATAGCTCCAATGCTTGTAAGCCAAATTCTTAAGGGCAAGGGCAGTCAAAAAATAATATCCGTTGGTCCAGATGATGGAATTTTAGCTGCTTCCGGCCTTTTGTCCAAAAATAGAATAGGGGCTCTGGTAGTGTTTGATAAAGAAGGTTTGTTGATTGGCATTATTTCTGAACGTGATATTGTAAGGGAAATTGGGAGTAAGGGCACCCAAGCCTTGAATTTGTCTGTCAAGGACTTAATGAGCAGAAAAGTTGTCATATGTAGTACCAATGAAACTGCCTTTGATGTTTTGAACAAGATGACCCAGGGTCGATTCCGACATATTCCTGTTATGGAAGACCAGAAAATGTTGGGATTGATCTCAATAGGTGACGTTGTCAAGGCCCGCTTGGGTGAACTAGATATGGAAAAGCAGGCTTTGGAAGAATATATCGGCCATTGATTCTTATTTCCTTAATATCTGAAGAAAGAAAATCTTGTGAAAATCGGGCTTTATGCTGGGACATTTGATCCCGTAACTTATGGTCATCTGGACATATTTCGAAGGTCAACTTTTCTGGTTGATAAACTGGTTATTGGTGTAGCCATCAATAAGGAAAAAAAACCTTTGTTTAGTTTGCAGGAAAGAGTTGATCTGATAAATCAGGAGATTTCGAAATTGCAGGACAGCAATGACCTCGAAATCATGGTTTACCCATTTGAAAACCTACTGGTAGATTGTGCCCGTGAGGTTGGGGCTAGCATTATAATCCGAGGTTTAAGAGCTGTTTCAGATTTCGAGTATGAATTCCAAATGGTGGGAATGAACAGGGTTTTGGAAACAAATATTGAGACCGTTTTCATGATGGCAGATGCCAGAAAACAGGCAATTGCATCGAAACTGGTTAAGGAGATTGCCCGCTTGGGAGGTGATGTTTCAGAATTTGTTCCACCTAATGTTAAAACTGCTTTGGAAAAAAAGTTTGTAACCTGACCAAAAGACCTTTTCCTTCCCGTTTAATAATCACTATCAGAGTTCAATTTAAATTGATTTTCATTTTATCAGGAAAACCTTAATTTCCTGCAACGAGGTGTATATGAAAAAAATATTACTAGTTTTATCTTTCCTGTTAATGGGAACCACAATTGCAAATGCCGAAAAGGAAAGAAATATGCTGATACTTGAAGTAGCCGGAGAAAATACCGGAACAATCAAAATTGAACTTCTGCATGAAGTTGCTCCGCTACATGTTGAAAGAATCATAACATTGGCCAAAAATGGTTCCTACGATAATGTTGCCTTTCATCGTGTAATTGAGGGTTTTATGGCACAAACAGGTGATGTTCAGTTTGGTCGTGTCGATAAGGGGTCCCTACAGAAGGCTGGGATGGGTGGTTCCGATTTACCGAATCTACAGGCAGAATTTTCACCTCTGCCATTTCGAAAGGGAGTTGTGGGAATGGCAAGAGCCCAAAATCCAAACTCGGCCAATTCACAATTTTTCATTATGTTTGAAGAAGCACCATTCCTGAATGGCCAATATACCGTATTTGGGCGGGTTGTTTCTGGTCAGGATGTTGTTGACGCCATCAAACGAGGGCAGGGATCCAACGGGGCGGTTGATAACCCTGACTATATTCTAAGTGCCAAAATTGAGGATACTCAATAAATAACTGAATGCCCCAAAATCAAAGGAAGATTAATGAAGATACGGTTTCCATCTAAGGAATTAGGTTTCAACCTTTTTGCTGCCTTGATTTTGGTCTTGCCATTAACCTTAGTTCAAGTAAAGGCTAACACCGGGATTTTTAGTAGCCAATGGCCAAATACTGATTTTGCTCTGGCTACTGTACCCCTGGATGAAATTCAGTCAGGAGGAGTACCCAAAGATGGGATTCCGGCAATCTCCAATCCAACTTTTTTAACTTTGGATCAAGAAATTGCCTTACATCCCAGAGAAGGGGTCATGACCATCGAGTTAGAAAATGAACTGCCCAGGGCTTATCCGATCAGATATCTACTCTGGCATGAAATTGTAAATGATCAAATTGGTGATCAAACTATAGCAGTTACCTTTTGCCCCCTTTGTAATTCTGGGATTTTTTTCTCTAGAGAGGTAAACGGTGAAACTCTAACCTTTGGTGTATCGGGTTTGCTCAGGAATTCAGATATGGTCATGTATGACCTGGAAACTGAAAGTTGGTGGCAACAAGCACTCGGCGAGGGAATAGTTGGCATTCATTCAGGAACCTCTTTGAATCAGTTGGCTGGATGGACTGAAAGTTGGCAGGAATTTATGGACAGAAACAAAGACCATGGGGGATTGGTCATGGAAGAACCAAATTTTTCCCGTCCCTACGGTCAAAATCCTTACAAGGGGTATGAGCTTGCTGTAAGCCCCTTTCTGTATAATAAGGAATTCATGCAGGAAGGGTTAACTCCACTTTCTAGGGTAGTTAAGGTTGGGCATCGGGCTTGGCCACTTGAAAGACTAATTTTGGAAGGCAAGATTGATGAGCATGGGATATCTTTAAGTTGGACTGGAGGACAAGTCTCAGCATTGGATACTCCTTCGGTTGGTGAAGGAATAAACGTGGGCACCGTCAGGGTAAGGGATCAGGAAACAGGTGAGGACCTTCCACATGATCTGATGTTTGCCTTTGCTTTCGAAGCTTTCTTCCCGGAAGGGGAGTGGATCCTAGGGGGGCTTTTGTCAAACTAGTGATCTGAAACCCAAGTTCGTAATTTTTCTGCTCTAAAATCAAACCAAAATGTACCAAACAATGTGGTACTCTTTGGTTTGGAATTACTTCTCCAGTTGAACAATGGCATGACGCTTTTTCCCCACTGAAATCTTGGCCGCATTTCCTAATTCTTCCAAGGACAGTAACCTTGCCGTATTTGTTTCAACAACATCATTGACCCTCACGCCATTGCCCAACATATTTCTTCTGGCTTCCTTGCCTGAAGAAGCCAACCCAAGTTTTACCAAAGCCTGTATCAGTGGGAACCCTTCATCATTCAAGGTATCGGGTGAAATAGTCAGGGTTGGAAGTCCTTGGCTATGGCTTCCTTCAACAAACACCTCCTGTGCAGTTGTCAAAGCCTTTTTGGCCTCGTCCCGACCGTGGGCAAGGGAAGTTACCTCGTTGGCCAGAATTATCTTGGCCTCATTGATTTCTGTACCCTCCAACGAACCGAGCCGTTCGCATTCTGAAATTTCTAGTTCTGTAAACAGCTTCAGAAACTTCCCGACATCCTTATCGGTTGTATTGCGCCAATATTGCCAAAAGTCATAGGGTGAGAATAAATCCGAATTCATCCACACGGCACCACTTTGGGTTTTTCCCATCTTTTTCCCATCAGAGGTTGTCAAAAGAGGTGAGGTGAGGGCAAATACCTGTTTTCCATGAACTCTTCGGGTTAAATCAACCCCATTCAGAATATTACCCCATTGGTCGGAACCACCCATTTGAATCTGGCAATCATATCTCTTGGCAAGTTCAAGAAAATCATAAGCCTGCAAAATCATGTAGTTGAATTCCAGAAATGAGAGTGATTGTTCCCTGTCCAGGCGGGACTTGACCGATTCGAATGACAACATTCTGTTGACGGAGAAATACTTACCTATCTCCCTTAGAAAATCTATATAGTTGAGATTATCCAACCACTCAGCGTTATTGACCATGATGGCATCGGTCGGCTTGTTCCCAAAAGCTATATATTTGCTGAATACTTCCTTGATACCTGAAATATTCGCTTCAATTTCATCCTCTTCCAAAAGTGGTCTCTCTTCGGCCCGGAATGAGGGATCACCTACTTTCGTGGTACCACCGCCCATCAATACGATAGGTTTGTGTCCTGTCTTTTGAAGCCAACGCAACATCATTATCTGGATAAGGCTACCAATATGGAGTGATTTGGCAGTCGCATCAAAACCGATATAGGCTGGTACAATTCCCTTGATTAAGGAATTGTCCAATTCTTCCAAGTTGCTACAATCTTCGTAGAACCCCCGTTGGCGAATTGCGTTTAAAAAGTCGGATTTAGGATGATATGTCATTGCAGATTTTCAACAAAATGTTCATTTGTAAATAAGTAATTCAATAACCATAAATTTTTAGATTAGAAATGACACTCCCTCAAGATAATTGGTTTATAGGCTGTATGTCGGGAACCTCAATGGATGGGGTTGACATTGCTGAAATCAGGACCGATGGCCAGAGGATTTTCGAATTCGGACAAACCTCAAGTAAAAGTTTTACTTCCGATGAAATCAGTATATTACACCTTGCTAGGGGAAAGTGGCCGGATGAGAGTGAAGTAAACCAAGCCAAAAGTATAATTGAGGAAACTCATCTTGCCTTGCTAATGGAAACTCACCGAGATGCCATAATAGGTTTCCATGGGCAGACACTGGCCCATGATCCAATGAATCAGAAGACGCATCAGGCCGGTGATGGTCAATACCTAGCCAATCAGTTGGGGAAAACAGTTGTTTGGGATTTTCGAACTCAGGATATAGTAAATGGTGGGGAGGGTGCCCCATTGGCACCTTTTTATCATTTCGCTCTGGCCAAATACCTTGGCTTGACAGAGATGTGTGCCTTCATCAACATAGGTGGTATTTCCAACATCAGTATCATTGACCCCGAAAAGGGAAAGCCAGAGGAAGAAGGTGCATTATCCGCATTTGATATTGGTCCGGGAAACAGCCTGGTCGACAAATTCTGTCAAGTAAAATTAAACCTGCCATTTGATCGTGATGGAGGATTTGCTTCTAAGGGTCAAGTTGATTTGAAAGTGGTGAAGGATTTTCTTGAGCATGATTTCCTTCACTTACAGGGGCCTAGATCTTTTGATATCCAAGACTTCAATTTTCTGCTGAAAGAAGTGGAGGAATTCGGATTTGAAGATGGGGTAGCTACTCTTACGGAATGCACAGCCCGGTCAATAGCAGCCATTCTCGGGCAGACCAGACCTATTCCTAGTACCATTGTTTTGTGCGGAGGAGGTACAAAAAACCGCCATCTTGTTACAAGGTTGACTGAACTTACTGCCATGAATATCAAGTCTGCAAGTGAATTGGGACTGTCACCTCAATACCTTGAGGCACAGGCGTTTGGGTTTCTAGCGGCAAGGGTAGTAAGAAACCTGCCAACTTCTGCACCGGGTACAACAGGATGTAATGTTCCTACAGTAGGTGGAAAAATTTCCTATCCCCCAGGAATTAAAACCTGAATGCTTTCTTTCCGAGGTATTGGGCTTGATCACCCAACTCTTCCTCAATCCGCAACAATTGGTTGTACTTTGCTATTCGATCGGACCTGGAAGTGGAACCAGACTTGATTTGCCCGCTGTTAACGGCCACAGCCAAGTCGGCAATTGTTGTATCTTCCGTTTCTCCAGACCTATGTGACAGAATGGTTGTGTAACCATTTCTATGTGCCATGTCTATGGCATCAAGAGTTTCTGTCAGTGTTCCAATTTGGTTTACCTTGACGAGGAGGGAATTGGCACAATTCTTCTCAATACCCTCCCAAAGAATTTCTGTATTGGTGACAAAGAGATCATCTCCAACCAACTGGCAGCGATTCCCCAGAACTTCGGTAAGAGCCTGCCATCCTTCCCAATCATCTTCGCTGCAGCCATCTTCAATGGAATAGATCGGATAGGAGGAAACCAGTTTATCAAGATATGAAATATTCTCATCCCGTGATCGAATAATTCCTTCACCTGTAAAGTGATACTTCTGGTCAGAATAGTATTCTGAAGCAGCACAATCCAGGGCAATGACAATATCGTTGCCTGGAGTTAGACCGGTACCCCCGATTGCTGTGAGTAAAATGTCAAGGGCCTGTTCCGATGAATCCAGATTGGGCGCAAAACCCCCTTCATCACCTACCGCAGTGGAATGGCCAGCTTTATCCAGTATTTTTTTCAAACTGTGAAATACCTCGGTGCCATGCTGTAGGGCCTCCTTAAAACTACTGGCACCAACAGGCATGATCATAAATTCCTGAAAATCAATGGAGTTGTTGGCATGCTGACCGCCATTGATAACATTGAACATGGGTACAGGAAGAATCTTTGAGTTTGTACCACCGACATATCTGTAAAGGGGCATTTCCAAACTTTTGGCTGATGCTTTGGCAACAGACAGTGACACCCCGAGCAGGGCGTTGGCTCCCAGATTTGATTTATTGGGTGTTCCATCAAGCTTGATCAGTATTTCATCAAGCGAAACCTGATCATAGGGATTTTCACCTTCCAGGGCTTCTCCAATGATGGTTACAACGTTGGTAACGGCTTTTCTAACTCCTTTACCAAGATATCTTTGTGAATCTCCATCCCTCAATTCGTGAGCTTCCCGTGTACCAGTGGATGCTCCGGAAGGTACGGCAACTCTGCCCATGGAACCATCTGAAAGGGTAACCTCCACCTCAACGGTCGGATTCCCGCGGCTATCCAGAATTTCCCGAGCCTGTATGCGATCTATAACAATAAAATTATCCATCATTTTTATCTTCCAAGGGGGTACCATATAATTCCATGCGATGTCCTCTCAGTCGGTACCCCAGCTTTTCAGCCAGTTGCTTCTGGAGTTTCTCAATTTCTTCATCATAGAATTCGATGACTTTCCCGGTTTTTAAATCAATAAGGTGATCATGATGATCCCTGTCTGTTATTTCATACCTAGCAATGCCATCGCCAAATTCCAGCTTGGTTAGAATATTTAATTCTTCAAGAAATTTTACAGTGCGGTATACGGTCGCAATTGAAAGATTCGGGTCAACTTGACTTGCTCTGTCATATAGGTCCTGAATATTGGGGTGGTCTCTTGCCTTTTCCAAAACCGAAATAACGGCTCTTCTTTGGTCAGTTAGCCTCATTCCTATTTTCTCACATTGCTGGAGGAGGGAAGACAAGATTTTACCTTTCTAAATTTATTTAGACCTTTGTTATGGCAAGTTACTGGAATCTGTAACCATTATTCAGATGTTTATTTAATTGCTTGGTTATTATATACAAATTTGAAATACCTCATTGGAAAATAACCATCGAAACAATCATAAAGTGCGGATTATAAACAATATTTCTAGTTATGTTCCACAAAAAGTTTTGGTTACTATTTCCTCTTCGCCTGGTGTTTTTTCAAATTCTTCAAACCCTAGTTGAAAGATATAGGGAGTTTTCAGAACCATGACCATCGAATTGAATCTATCAAAATTTCCTTCAACGCCTTCAACTATGGCCTTCTCAATTTGATGATTTCTTGGAATGTAAACAGGATTAACCTGCTGCATCAAAGCAAGTCGGTCTTTTTCATTCATCTTTTCCTTCTCCAACCTTGTCACCCATGATGGTAGCCAATTGATGATCAATTCAGGTGAGTTCGTGAAGGCATCAAAATTTGAGTGATTAAGCCCGCTAATGGGAGTTGTTGATAATGTTCTGAATGTCAAGGTAAAGTCGGCACTTGCATTTTCTAGTATGTTGAGGAATCCGGAAATAAATTCAAAATCATCAGGAGTAGGGTTTTGTAAGCCCAACTTTCTGCCGAAGTTGGATAACCAGTTGTCAAGATAGAATTTGGGGAACTGGTTTATGGAATCGGTCACTTCCTTAACTGCAGTTTCCTTGTCTAATTTAAGAATAGGAATCAATGTTGTAGCAAATTGTGCCAGATTCCAATGTGCTATCAGTGGCTGGTTGGAGTACGCATATCTCCCGTTAATATCAATAGAGCTAAAGACCTTGGCAGCCTGATAGCGGTCCATAAAGGCACAGGGACCGAAATCAATTGTTTCACAGGACAGGGATGTATTGTCTGTGTTCATGACGCCATGAATGAAACCAGCCGACATCCACTTAGCAATTAATTTGGCTTGACCTTCCACAACCCGGTTAAGCAAGGAAAGAAAAGGGTTTTCAGTTTTCATGAGATCTGGATAATTTCGCTCAATTAGATAGGTTGCCAATATCTCTAGGGCTTCATGGTCTTCTCGAGCATAAAAATATTGGAAGGTGCCAACCCTGATATGGCTTTTGGCAACCCTGGTCAGAATTCCTCCAGGGTAAGGTCTTTCCCTGAATACCTTTTCTCCGGTAGAAACGACAGATAAGGTTCTGGTTGAAGGAATGCCCAAATAATGGATGGCTTCGGAAACGATATATTCTCTAAGCACAGGTCCAAGCCATGCTCGGCCATCACCATTTCTGGAAAACGGGGTAGGTCCTGAACCTTTCAATTGCAAATCATGAAGTTCACCTGACTTGTTTCTGAGTTCTCCAAGAAGTATTGCTCTACCGTCCCCAAGTGAGGGTACCCACCCACCGAATTGATGACCTGCATAAGCAAGTGCAATGGGCTTGGAATTTTCCGGGACACGATTACCAGCGAAGACCTCAACAGCTCTATCAGTTGAAAGTTCCGCAGTATCCAATCCTAATTCACTAGCCAAATCAGTATTGATTTTTACCAGTTTGGGACTTGATACCCGTGTTGGAGGCAATCTGGCATAAAGTCTCTCTGGTAGAGAGGAATAGCTGTTTTCAAAAGGAAAGAGTGTCATAGCGTAAATGCTTTTTATAAGATTTGGAAATCAAGGCAGGAGGCTAAGTTTTTCAGTTAGTAGTTCAAAAAATCTGTTACTATCAACCTTACCGATAAAAAGGGCATTGGGATCTCGATCTGTTACATCCCACCAATCTGCAACAGTCATTCCACGTGTCAATTCAGACTGTATTTCAATTTCAACATTGATATACCTTCCATCAAACATCTCTGGCTCCAGCAAATAGGCAATTACACACGGATCATGTAAGGGGGCACCATCCATGCCGTATTTTGCCTTATCAAACCGCTCAAAGAAAGTTGTTAAGTTGGCTACTTCTCTACCTGTACGGTTACCTATACTCCTGATCACTTCCATTCTTGCTTCTGTTGTCAAAACCTGATGTGTTACATCCAAGGGAAGCACAGTGATCGGTGCACCAGAAGAAAAAACTTTCTCCGCTGCTTCAGGATCCACATAAATGTTAAATTCAGCCGCTGGTGTAACGTTGCCAACTTCGAAATAGGCTCCACCCATCAATACAATTTCCTGAATTCTTTCGATTATTTCAGGTGCCTTAATCATGGCTTGGGCAATGTTGGTCAATGGTCCTAGTGGGCAAAGAGTTATGGTATTCGGATTATTTGATTTCAGCATATCAACGATAAAATCAACGCCATGTTTATCCTCCAATGGAATCGAGGGTTCAAACAACTCCATTCCATCAAGTCCGGTTTTGCCATGTACCTCCTCGGCAGTAACCAATTTTCTCGACAAGGGCTTAGAACATCCAGAGAATACAGGAACGTCTGTTCTTCCAGATAACTCTACAATAATACGGCTGTTTTTAACTGTAAGATCCAGGGGTACATTACCTGCCACCGCGGTAATACCCATGACCTCCAATTCCTCACTAGCCAAGGCCAGGAGAATGGCAACTGCGTCGTCTTGCCCTGGATCCGTATCAATAATTATTTTACGTTTGTTTTCCATTTGGATTCCCTTATTTGATTCAATCCTTGATTTTTCCCCTAGGCAATACGTTCAGACCGCGACTTGATGGCGTTCTTCAGGGCTGCTTCCGGGTCAACTGAAATACATCTGGAGGTTTTGACCATATTATATAGAATTTCTCCCATAAGCAGGAAATTTATATGTTTGCCAGTCTTGGAACTTGCAGGGCTGAGTTTTCCCAATATTTTTTTGACCTCCGCAATGTTTTCCTTCAATTCCGCCTGCTCATTTATCTTGGGGTACTCTGATTGATACCATTTTTTGCCCAGAAGCAAGCCAGGAAGTCTACTGTTTTTTAAATTATTGGATTTATTGGTGTTGCTATGTTCCCGTTCAAGTTGCTTTAGCTTTTCCCAGTTAATAATCTGATCCTCAACAGTATTTATCCCATCATCATCCGAAAATATGTGAGGGTGTCTTCTAACCATTTTATCCGATACATCCTCAACAACTGAATAAAAACTAAACTCCCTGTCTTCACTCGCGAGCTGGGACAAAAAGACTATTCCAAACAATAAATCACCAAGTTCTTCCTTCAAATGGGCAGCGTTGTTTGATTCGATTGCTTCAACTACCTCATAGGCTTCCTCAATTACACTTGAAATCAGGGAGTGGTAATTTTGCTCCAGGTCCCAGGGACAACCATTATCCTTGTCCCGTAATCGTTTCATTATTTCCAAGAGTCTTTCAACTCCTTTTCCTCTACTGCGGCAAAGCTCGAGGCTTTCCTGGTATTCCTCTGAAGATTTATCCAATTTATCTACTCCTATTTGACGGGTAATTTGTTTTCAAAAATCGTCTCTGAAAACTAGGTTAAATCCATAATGACGCAGAATGATGAAAGTTCAAAAACAGTCAAAACCCGCCAAATGATACAAATTTCTTTGGCCAAAAATTCTAAACATCCACTGGCAGGGGATGAGTTCTTAATTTAACCAAAGTAACTTTTCCACTAAGATTTTTTTGATCCTACAATTCTTCTCTCACATAAGGAACAATGTTACCATGCCCAGTCCCGAGTGGGTCCCTAGTCAGCTTTTACCCACTCCCATCCTTCCATTTTGTTTCGAAACCAGGTCCGTTGCCTTTTGGCATATTGGCGAGTTGCTACCATTGTTTTGTACTTGGCTTCATCCAAGGTGGATTTACCCTTGAGATGGTCAATTAGTTCTTTTGCGCCTATTGCCTTGGCAGCAGAACAATTCTTGTTGAGAATTGATAAATTATTTCGACATTCATCAAGAACACCCGCCTTTACCATAAGTTCAAGCCTCTTTTTTATATTTTTTTCCAGTTTATCCTTTTTAGTGTCCAGGACTATAGCCTTTGCTTCACCAATCCTTACCAGCGGTACCTGGTTATATCGAAACCAGGTTGCTAGACCAATTCCGGTTGAATGGAATACCTCCCAGGCTCTTTGAACCCTTCGGGGGTTTTGTTTATCAAGATTTGCAAAGGTTGTAGGGTCATTTTTTCTCAAATCATCAAGCAATCGTTCAATACCTTCTTCATGTAGCAATTTAGATCCTTGTTCCTTAATTGTATCCTTGATTCCAGGGATCGAAGCAAAACCACTAGTGAGTACAGTGAAATACATCCCTGTACCACCAACGATGATTTTCAACTCGTCCTTGAACTTGTTAAGCAGGTGGTTGATTTCTTCAAGCCATCTGCTGATGGAATATGGTTCGTGACAAGAAACATGACCATATAAATAATGAGGTATCTCCAGCTCATCTTCGGGTGTAGGCCGAGAGGTTAAAATTCGCCAACATTCGTAAACCTGAAGGGAATCGGCATTAATAATAATTCCACCATGCCTTTTCGCGACTTCTATTGCCAGCCCAGATTTGCCTGAGGCAGTGGGTCCGGCAATTAACATTATTTCATGTCTGCCCAGGTGTATTCCAAGTTCTTCAATCAAAGGTTAATCCCTTACCCAAACAGGTTGATTATAATAGTCGATTATCATAATTTACAAACTAGTATATTACCTAGGTTCCCCAAATTATTTACCGAAACCGGAGGATATAAATTGCCGAAAATTGGTTACAAACGAATTTTACTAAAAATTTCAGGTGAGGCCCTTATGGGACCATTGAAGTTCGGAATTCATTCTCCAACTGTTGCCAAGGTAGCTGGTGAAATAAAGAAAGTTCATGATCTGGGTACTGAATTATGTATGGTTATTGGTGGTGGAAATATATTTCGTGGACTAGAGATTGCCGAGCAGGGAATTCCGCGTACGACAGCTGATCATATGGGAATGCTGGCAACTGTTATGAATGCCCTGGCCATGCAAACCCATCTCGAAAAACTTGATATTCATACCAGAGTTTTATCGGCCATAAGATTGGACGAAATGTGTGAGCCTTATATTCAGCGGCGATCACTAAGACACTTGGAGAAAAAAAGAATTTGTATCTTTACTTCCGGTACGGGAAACCCTTTTTTCACGACGGATACTGCAGCTACCCTCCGAGCCAGTGAATTATATTGTGATGCCGTCTTCAAAGGAACAAAGGTTAACGGTGTTTACGACAAGGATCCGGTTAAATATCAGGATGCCCAAAGGTATAGTACTATCTCTTACGATGATGTGATTCAAAAAGATCTCAGGGTCATGGATACCTCTGCCATAGCAATGGCTAGGGAAAACAAATTGCCAATAATTGTGTTTTCTCTGGAGGAACCGGGAGGTTTTGCAGGTATTATTAAAGGGCTTGGGACTTATTCAATAATCAAATAATTGCTAAGTACATATGTGTATGGTGGGTGAACATGGAAGATTTTGAACTGGATCTTGATGACTTTGAAAGAAGAATGGAAGGTGCCATTAGTTCCTTAAGGCAGGATTTTGCGGGACTTAGGACTGGAAGAGCTTCAGCTTCAATGGTCGAAACTTTGGTTGTAAATGCCTACGGTGCTCAGATGCCTCTAAATCAATGCGGATCAATAAATGTTCCTGAACCTAGGCTGTTGTCTATTTCAGTCTGGGACAAAACCATAGTTAATGATGTTGTTAAGGCTATTCTGGATTCTGGTTTGGGGATTAACCCTGTTGTGGAGGGAGCTGTAATTCGTTTACCAATACCCGAGCTTAATGAGGAACGAAGGAAGGAATTATCCAAGGTCGCTTCCCAATACGCTGAGAGCACCCGAATCTCTATCCGAAATATCAGGAAGGATGGAATGGATATTCTGAAAAAGGCCAAATCTGATGGGTTAAGTGAGGATGAGGTCGTTCTCTGGTCAGATGAAATTCAGGATTTGACGAACAAATTTATTGTAAAAACAGACGAAACTCTGGAAACCAAAAAATCGGAAATAATGGCAGTTTAAAATTTGGCGAATCAAGATATCATTAATACCAACTCGGGTTTGGCAAATTACCCTAACCACGTTGCCCTAGTTATGGATGGTAATGGCCGCTGGGCCAAGGCAAGGGGGTTGCCAAGGGTTGAAGGACATCGCCGTGGAGCAGAAAGATTACGTGATATTGTAAAATCTTGCCCGGAACTGGGAATTCCCTTTCTAACGGTCTTCGCTTTTTCAACAGAAAACTGGCGGCGAGGTGAAGATGAGGTCGTGGGGCTAACCAATCTCTTCCGACAATACATGGGTTCAGAATCTCGTGAACTGATTGAAAAAGGAGTTAAAATCAATTTCATTGGCAATAGACAGGCCTTTGACAGATCACTGGTTGAGCAAATGAACCAGTTGGAAAATACCACCAAAAACAACGAGGTTTTGGTTTTAACCATAGCCATCAACTATGGTGGCAAGAGTGAAATCGTTGATATGGCCAAGACAATTGCCAAAAGGGCTATAGAAGGCAAAATTAAGCCGGATCAATTGGATGAATTAATGCTTGATGGATTTTTCTCCACATCCAATTTACCAGACCCTGATTTAATTATTCGGACCTCGGGAGAAACAAGACTATCAAATTTTTTCCTCTGGCAGGCTGCTTATTCCGAACTGGCATTTGATGAGACCTTGTGGCCTGATTTTACAGTTGATCATTTCAAATCCCACCTTATTCGATATGGAATCAAGGAAAGACGATTTGGGGCAATTTCCTGAACCCCCGATTGAATCAAAGTTCAAATCCTTACCCACCAGGGTAATTACCGCTTTGATTTTGGCAGCAGTGGCATTGGGCGCCTATTTAGGAGGCCCCATAACCTTTTTCATTCTTTGTGTCGTTCTGGTAGGAGTTCTCCTTTTCGAACTAGGTGGGTTGCACTCTTCCAAATTTTCAAAACCTAAAAGGGCAGGTTTTGTTTTGTATGGCTGTGGAGTGTCGGCTGTTTCAGCATTTTACCTTTTAAAGGATGAAATTGATTATGGTCTGCTAATCAATTTAAGCTTTCTCTTTATCTTGGGATTGGGACTTATACTCAGGTTCAAAATCCATATGGTTGTTATCGGTGCAGGGGTATTTCATGCTGTTTTGGGGTACATGCTGGCTTACCTTCAATCAAACCTTTTATTTCTGGGAATTGTACTTCTTATAGTAGGTACTGATGCTGGTGGCTATTTTGCTGGGAAACTGATCGGGGGACCAAAAATTTTACCCAAAATTAGCCCGAAAAAGACCTGGTCCGGGACCATAGGGGGTTGGGTATTTGCAGTATTGATACTATTTGGGTTTGTATACTTTTGGAGAAACGAAATCCCTTCACCGATTGTTATTATTACAGCGGTTTTGATTTCAATTTTTTCTCAACTGGGAGATCTGTATATCAGCTTTCTCAAAAGGAAAGTCGGTGTAAAGGACAGCTCAAATTTATTACCTGGTCATGGCGGTTTTCTTGATAGATTCGACAGTTTTATCGGTGCAGGGGTTTTAATATTTTTCTTAATCCTTTTTTTATTATTTCATAACTCTGGACAGGAAGGTATATACCTGACAGATGTTGCTTAAGAATGTGATGTATGGATCTGATAATTAGTATTATTTTCGACTTGGTACCATTCCTGGTGGTAATTGCAGTCGTTGTCACCTTCCACGAGTTTGGGCACTATATTGCTGCACGTCTTTGTGGACTTCCTGTTTCAGTATTTTCAGTCGGTTTTGGCAAACCCCTTTGGCAAATAACAGATAAAAATGGAACAGAATGGCGATTTGCTCCGTATTTAGTTGGTGGTTACGTAAAAATTCCTAATCTTCTTACGCTTCCCGGCCCCAAAGAGTCATTCGAAAGGGATAGTTATTCGCATGGTACAGGTCAAAATATTCCGGCAAGTAAAAAATTCCTTGCTGTTGCTGGTGGACCACTTGCCAGTTTTTTGTTGGCGATTATCGTTTTTGCATTGGCCGTTACCTTCCAAGGATTTATTAAGGAACCCATTGTCGTCAAATCAATATACAAACTTCCGGGTAAAAATTTTGAACTACAACCCGGTGATGAAATCCAGTCAATAAACGGTACTCAAATCAACGATCTGTTTGATCTTTATAACTTTGGCAACCAATCTGATCCGACTGATGACTTCTATTACAAAGTTAATCGCTTTGATGAGGTGCTGGAGGTTATTGGACCCTATCCTACACCACCAATAATTGATTCCATTAATCTGGAATCACCTGCAGAAGCTGCAGGTCTTAGAGTAGGTGATGTTGTTCTCAGTGTAGATGGCAGGGAAATCGGAAGTGGCTCTGATCTGGCAAGAGAGGTTGCCGATTCCAAAGGCCGACTGATGGATATTACCGTATATCGGGATAATCAGGAAATCAATTTCAATTTGGCCGGTGAGTTTCAGGATATTCCAATTGGTAATGGTGAGTTCGAGAAAAGGGTACTGATTGGAATAGGTCTGGGACTTGCACTGGAACCCGATACATTTACACCTGGCCCCATTGATGCACTTTGGCATGGGACCCTCAGAACCTTGGCAGTAGTTTTGTCTACTCTGGAAGCAATACCAAAACTGATAACCAACGAGATCAGTAGTTGTAATATGCAGGGGCCCATTGGAATAGCAAAATTCTCAGGTGCGGCTGCTAGCCAGGGCCCGCTAGTTTTTATATTGTTCATTGGGATACTATCCGCAGCAATTGGTGTTGCCAACTTATTACCCATTCCTGTGTTGGATGGTGGACATTTGGTATTTTATATTTATGAGATGTTTTCTGGTAGAGAAGCCAATGGCAAGTTCAGGTATTACACTTATATTATTGGCCTAGGTCTTATAATTAGCTTGTTTGCCTTTACAATAATTAATGATCTTACCTGTTGAAAGGAAAGAATTTCCCAAAGGATTAATTTTAAGTGTAAGATGATTTGGACTTTAAAAATATGTGTCCTAATGCTAATTGGGAATGGTGTTTCACAAGAAGTTAAACTGCACATGGATAGGAGATAAAACCTTGCAATTTCGTTCCAGGATTTTTGTAATTGCCTTAAGTTTGATATTAAGTGCTGTTCTGGGGTCTACTGCTTTTTCCCAGACCTATTCATACGATCGGATTGAAGTTTTGGGAAATCAAAGGATAGACCATGGCAGCATAATCCGGATTTCGGGCTTACCAGAATCAGGAACTGTTTCCGGTAGTGACCTAAATCAGGCTTTCAAGGCTCTATCTGACCGAGAATTGTTCCAGAACATTTCCATAACACCAAAGAACAGATTGTTGGAGATAACGGTTGAGGAATACCCACTTATCAACGAAATAAGTATTGAGGGTAATAAAAGACTCAAAGATGAAGTTATTGAACCATTCATTACATCTAAATCCCGCCATGTCTATTTGCCTTCCAGAGCTTTTGAAGATGCAGAAACCATCTCCCGTCTTTATTTCGCTCGAGGAAGATTTGCAGCAACAGTTACACCAAAGATAATTCGTCGAAGAGATAACCGGGTTGACCTGATTTTTGAAATTGCTGAAGGTAAGGTCGTAGAGGTTGAACGCCTTAGTTTCCTTGGTAATCAGGCGTTTTCAGACGAGAAGTTAAGGAGGGAACTGGTTACAAGGCAAGCGGGAGCATTACGAACCTTTATTCAAAGGGATACATTTGTTGCCGATAGGCTGGAGTTGGATAAAACCCTGTTGCGGGATTTTTATCTGGATAACGGGTATGTTGATTTTGAAATAGAGTCGGCCACCGTGGAATTGTCTCGTGAAAGGGACGCCTTTTTCATTAATTTCAAAATTAATGAGGGGCAACAATATACCTTTGGTGAAATTACCGTTTCCAGTGATCTTGAAGGAGTAGACACAGAGGAATTTCTGGCTGAGATAAGGTTTGAAACAGGTGACGTTTTCTCACCCAATACTCTGATTACCGGCCGCGAACGGTTGGAATTTCTAGCTTCTGAGAAGGAAATGACCTTTGTCCGTGTGGTCCCCAAAACCAAGATAAATGAAGATCGAACTGTTGATGTTGATTATGTCGTTGATGACGGGCCAAAAGTTGTGGTAGAACGAATTGAAATTGAGGGGAATGTCACTACCAGGGATAATGTTATCAGGAGAGAATTCACCGTGGTTGAAGGTGACCCCTTGGATGCCGAAGCAATCAACAGATCAGCCGAGAGGGTAAGGGCACTCGGATTCTTCTCCTCAGTCGAAGTTTCAGAAGAAAAGATTTCACCTACCCAGTCAGTTGTAAGGCTTCAGGTTGAGGAACAGGATACGGGTAGCTTGAGTTTTGGATTGGGTTATTCCAAGGCAGCAGGGGTATCAGGCAGTATCGGATTAACAGAAAATAACTTGTTGGGTCGAGGCCAAAGGTTAAGTTTTTCAATTGAATCCGCTTCAAGTGGGACTGACTATTTTGTGACCTTTGGGGAACCCAAATTATTTGGGCAGGATATCAATTTCAATTTTACTCTAGGGACCAGAGGTAGAACCAGGAACGATGCCATTATCGCTGTTGATGAGTTTGTTCTTTCATCGGGCATCAGTTTTCCAATTAGTGAATCCAGCCGACTGGGATTTAACGTTGGTTTCTCCAAATTCGATTACGAACCTATAAATCGAACTCCTGCTTCCACATCTACTGATACTGATTATCCCGATATTAACGATTATTCCCAAATAATATTGCGGGATGTTGGTAAGGAATATCCCAAAGATGGAACACCATACACTGGAGAAGCAGGCGAACTGGTATCGGTAGTTCCCTATGAAAGGCAGATACGAATAGGCTATAATTACAGTTATAACAGTATTCCACTTGGGTATTCAACACGAAGGGGAGTATTAGGTACCTTTAGCCAAACACTGAATTTTGGTAACAACTCCCATAACGTTTTGCGAACCATTGGAACAATCCGTGGTCAAACCACTGCACTAGATAATAACGTAACCTTAACAGCCACGTTGGAAGGTGGCATGGTAAAAGCTCTTGGTGGCAAAGATTCAAGACTTTTTGATCGTTTTCAAATGAATTCCACTCTGTTTAGAGGGTTCGCACCCTATGGCGTTGGTCCCAGGTCCATTGCTGGAGAATCAGGCGTGAAAAAGAGGGCACTTGGTGGGAATTATTACACAGCTTTACGACTCGAAAGCAGATTCCCACTAGGTTTTGATGAGGAACTTGGAATTTCAGGTGGAACCTTCTTTGACGTAGGATCAATTTGGGGCTTGGATAACACACATGATAGAGTATCACCTATTGATCCTAATGAAAATGGTTTAGAATGTGGTGATAAAGGTGCGGTTTGTGATGTTGATGATTCCTTCAAATTGAGATCAACTGCCGGGGTATCATTTTTCATAAGAACCTTCCTGGGACCGTTGCGGTTTAATTTTTCACGACCGGTGAAAAAACATCCCGGTGATATCACACAGAACTTTGAAGTTACCCTTCAGTCAAATTACTAAATGGCCATTCAAAATCGCTTTCTTGAATTCCTGGTTTTAGTTTCTTTAGCTATAATCCCCTCGACATCATTTGGGCAGAGTAATAACCCTAGCGATCAGTTCTATCCACAGATAACTCCAGACGTAGTCGTAGTCGACTATCGCACCCTTTATCTTAGATCACAGTTCGGAATCAGGGTTGCCAGTGAATTTCAAGAGGCCCAGTTGTCTCTTCGAGCCGAGAGTAGCTACTACACCGAGGTGTTTGAAGAAGAAGAAAAGGTTTTGGCAGACAAGAAAAAGTCACTTTCTGTATCCGAATTTGATTTGCTTGTAGTGGATTTTGATACCAGAGTTGAAACAAGGAGAAAGCTTCAGGACGGTAAGGGTATTGCATTAAGCCAATGGGAAAGTCAGCAAAGAGAGATATTTCAGGCCTATGTTTCGCCGATCATATTCCAAGTGGCACAGATTTTTGGAACCAGAATGGTTCTCCCAAGAGATTATATAATCTGGTATGATGAAACCCTTGATATTACGCCCTATGTACTGACACAGGCAAATGCCACATTTGGTGATGGTACGGGATTAGCCGAGTACCGGAATCCTATGGAATTTACCGGAATTTCTGAATAACTTCAACAATCTGTAATTTTCAATTTTATGGAAAGTATTTATGCCAAACAAGATTGATCCAGCGCTTCCTATGGCGGATTTGTCTATGATTAAAAGGATGATCCCCCATCGGTATCCATTCCTGTATATTGATAAGGTAAACAACCTTCAAAAGAATAAGGGTGGAATAGGGATCAAGAATGTTACATGTAACGAACCCTATTTTCAGGGTCATTTTCCCAACCAGCCTATTATGCCTGGAGTGCTAGCCATTGAGGCAATGGCACAGACTGCCGCTGTAGTAGTCAATTTTTCGTTGGATATGATTGACAAAAAATTGGGGATTTACCTTTTGGCAGTTGATAATGCCCGGTTCAGAAAAATGATCATTCCTGGAGATGTTCTGGAACTGCATATGACCGTACTTAGGGGACGGGGAAAGTACTGGAAGCTGGATGGCAAGGCAATGGTTGGGGACGAGTTGGTTTCAGAAGCCATAATTACCGCTTTGTGGGAAAAGCTGGAAGATTGAGCAGGTCGGGAAGAATTATTATATGTCCATTCATCCCTTGGCTTGTATTTCCGAAGGTGCCCAAATCGGACCCAATTGTACAGTTGAGGCATTTGCTTTTGTTGGTCCTGAAGTCGTCCTTCACGAAAAGGTTCATGTCAAGCCCCATGCAACCATAACCGGCAGGACAGAAGTTGGGGAAGAAACTACTATCTTTCCATATGCCTGTGTTGGTGAGGTTCCACAGGACCTGAAATACAAGGGAGAAAAAACAACACTTAGGATTGGCAAGAGAAATCGAATCAGGGAATGTGCTACACTCAACATGGGAACTGACCATGGTGGTGGTATAACCTTGGTTGGAGATGATTGCCTGTTTATGACAGGTTCTCACGTAGGTCATGATGTAAGAATTGGAAACAATGTTATTCTCGCCAATCAGGTCGCATTGGGAGGACACTGTATATTGGAGGATAATGTAATTGTAGGGGGACTAAGTGGAGTTCACCAATTTGTTCGAATTGGGAAAGGTGCTTTTATCGGTGCGGTAACTCTTGTTCGAAGGGACGTTATACCTTATGGGATGGTTGATGGTCCCGAAGGTGCACTTAGGGGGTTAAATCTGGTAGGCTTGAGACGCCGAAGAGTATCCAGAGAAAAAATTGAAGAACTAAGGAATGCCTACTCATTTCTGGTTGATTTTCAGGGATCATTTACTGACGCCATCAAGGAACTTAAAGGTAGGAATTTTTCATCCAACTCCCTGGTTAACGATGTAATCGAATTTACTCTTTTCAATAGTGGAAGAGAATTTCTAAATCCAAGCTAACTCACCAATATGAAAATTCAAGAACCAAGGTATTTCCTGTTAGTTGCTGGAAGGGGTTCTTTACCAGGACTGGTATATAATGAACTTGTTTCCTCGGGTAACAAAGTCGAAGTTATCTTGTTACCAGGTTCGGACAATCAGGATCTGAAACCTGAGTATACGGAAATTACTCCAAGGAATTTTTTTCAAATACTCCAGTCCAATTGGGAAGGAGGTACAAGGCATGTTGTATTGGCCGGTGCTGTCGATAGGCCAAAGCAAGCAACCATTTCCTTTCAAAAGGGAGAAATTACTGAGCAACTATCTCTGTCGGGTGGAGATGATTCTATCCTGACAAAATTTCTGAAGGTGATTGAAGAAATTGGATTTAGAATCTGGGGAGTACAAGAAATAATACCTCACCTGGTAGATCATGAGGGGGTTTTAACAAATCAAATTCCAACTTCAGCTGATAAATCTGATACACGTATGGCAGAGAAGATAGTAACAATTCTGGGGGAAGCAGATATAGGACAGGGGGTAGTTGTAAGAAATAACCAATGTATTGCTGTGGAAACCATTGGGACTGACTGGATGTTGGATTCAATTGGGGAAATCTATTCTACTTTCTCAAATTCTCCTGAGGAAAGAAGTGGAGTATTAATCAAGGCCTCCAAAACCAATCAGGACCAACGAGTTGATTTACCAACAATTGGTCCACAAACAGTTAAAAAGGTTATAGCTATTGGAATGGGTGGTTTAGTCATAGAATCAGGCAAAGTGATTATTATTGACATGCCAAAGGTGATAGAATTGGCAAACCAAGGTGGAATATTCATTTGGTCAAAAAGCATAAATCGGAATCTCTAAGGAAAATATTCCTAATTGCTGGTGAACCTTCAGGGGACAACCTCGGTGCCAACTTAATGGATGGTTTATCAAGGGAATACCCTGAGGTTGAGTACTTCGGGGTTGGTGGACCGGCAATGATGGGGAAAGGTCTGGTTAGTGCTTTTCCCTATGAAGAATTATCTGTCATTGGTATTGTTGAAGTGGTTTCCAACCTACCAAGCCTTTTGAGAAAAAAAAAGCAGTTGGTTGATACCATTTTAATTGATTCTTTTGATGCAGTCATAACCATAGACAGCCCGGATTTCACCTTGAGGGTTGCCAAGGGAATCAAGGATGGTGGATACAAGAATCCAGTTATACATTATGTTTCACCAACAGTTTGGGCATGGAGGCAAGGTAGGGTAAAGAAAATCAGGGAATGTGTTGATCACATACTCACTCTCTTTCCCTTTGAAAATGAGGTGCTTCAAAAATCTGGCATCGGTTGTACTTTTGTTGGGCATCCTATCGCCACCATCAAATCTCCGGATACTCAAGAATTAGCTGACGTTAATACCCAGCTTGGTTTAGTTCCTGATAAACCCACACTCCTTATCTTGCCTGGTTCCAGGAAATCAGAAATAACCAAAATGGGCCCGGTGTTTGCAAAGGCTGGCATAATGTTTCAAAAAGCATTTCCTGAGTATCAATTTGTAGTGGTTCCCAGTCGTGGATTCAGTGATTTACTGAAGAATACCGATACATTTGGTTGGCCTGAAGGAACAAAATTTTTTGATACAACGGGAATGGATACCGAACGACGGGAACGGTTTAAGTTTTCCCTATTTTCGCTTGCGGAACTTGCCATGGCTAGTTCTGGTACTGTTTCACTTGAATTGGCTGCTACTTCAACCCCAATGGTTATTGGTTATGACCTTAACTGGATATCCCGTCAAATCATAGGGTCCATGCTGTTGGTTGATACCGTTACTTTGGTGAACCTAATAACCTCCACCCGTAGTGTTCCTGAATTATTGGGTAAGAAGTTGACAGCCGAAAATCTATTTATTGAGTTGAGGAAAATTGCTTCTAATCCAACAGAAAAGCAAAACCAAATTGATGTTTTTAAGAAAGCAATGATAAGCTTGGGTAAGAACAATAAAGATGTGAAGGATCGTCCAAGTAAAGCCGTGGCTCAAATTATCGAGAGTTTCCACTGACTTCGGTCTTTGCCAGTAGTCCATATTTGTCTTTCCACATTCAAGGTATTCTTACCCAAAAATAGTTAATGTACTATGTATTTAAAATCCGGCATCGGTTATTAGTTATTTAACCTGACATTAAAACTTCTCATACAATAAAATGATGTCAGTAAAAGTTGTCTGTTTTATGAGGTGGGGAAATAGACTGGGTTTGCCTGTCTATTCTTTTCTCAGTCCAATTATTTACCATTTGATTTGAATGGAAGATATGGTTCAAATTATGCGGAAGAAAAAAACAAAATTACTACCCTTTGAAGGTGTTTCAAAATCAGATGAAGACTTTACCCGACTGGGTATGAAAGTAGGAAATATTCCTGAAGTCTGGGAGGATGGAATGCGTACGGACCCTGGTCCGGCAAACTATGAATGGTGGTATTTTGATGCTCACCTGGATGATGGTTCAACTCTGGTAATTGTCTTCTTTCCCAAACCAATGGCCCCTATGCGAAAGGGGCTAGCACCAATGATCAATATTGAGTTTGATCGACCGGATGGAACTTCATATAAGCGGGATATAAAATTTCGTCCAGATGAATTTTCGGCTACCAAGGACAAGTGCGATGTAAAAATAGCTCACAATTATTTTCGTGGTAATCTCGAACATTACGAAATTCATGTGAAAGATGAGAACATTGATGTAACTCTGGACGTAACTCGAACCACTCAAAGTTGGCGTGCCGACACCGGTCACCAATTCTTCGGTGAAAAGAGAGATGTCTTCGGTGCCTGGTTAGTTCCTGTACCACAGGGTCATGTCAAGGCCAAGATTACCCATAAAGGTCAAGAGGAAAATCTTGAAGGGTCATGTTATCATGACCACAATTGGGGCAATGTTAACATGATGGATGTTCGTAATCATTGGTATTGGGCACGAACTGAATTGGGTCCCTACACGGTAGTCATAGCTGACATGGTGGCACATGAGAAATATGGTTATGTTACGACTTTCAATTTTTTCCTCGCTCGTGATGGTAAAACAGTGGCAGATGATCGAGAGAAGATAGATGGTTACCGATCCCAGCCCAAGCTCCAAACTGATTTTGGTAAGCCCATGAGCGATAATTTGAAATATGTCTATGGTAACCTGGAAGATGACGTGAGTTATATTCTGACCCTTAAGAAGAAGCACAACATCACTGCGATGGACCTGTTGAGCAAGGCTATTCACAACCGTTACATGCTTGGTATGTTCAAGCTCTTCACTGGATTAAACAGTGCCTATTACCGAATGATAGGTGAAGCAAGGCTAGACGTATTCAGTAAGGGAAAACTGATTGATACATATATCAGTGACAAAGCTGTTTGGGAATTGATGTACTTTGGTGACCCAATAGGCAGGAAATGAACTGATCAGAATTATTCAAGGACAAATAATGGGTTTTAAGATTGATATCATTGACTCGACAAAGGAGTGCCTAAATGACATTTAAGCGTATTTTGATTGGTCTAATGGTGGTCATACTACTTATTGCTGGGGCAGGGTGGCTATTTAAGGATCGAATTATCGAAACCCTTTTCACTCGTTTTGCTCAGTCGGTTGTGAATAGTAGCTTTTATGATGAGTTACCCGATGGATTGCATGTATTTTTCTGTGGAACAGGCTCTCCTGTTCCAGATCCTGCACGGACTGGAACATGCAATGGTGTAATTGCTGGAGAACGTGTATTTATTGTTGATATTGCGGCTGGAGGTCTTCGTAATCTGCTACTCAACCAATTTCCAATCACTGATATTGAACGTGTATATCTGACTCACCTTCACCTTGATCATATCGTTGGTTTGGGTGATTTAATGGTACAGTATTGGATGGATGGTGGACATACATCCCCACTTCAAGTTTCAGGTCCGGATGGAGTGGAAGTGATGGTTGATGGATTTAATTTAGCGTATAGCCCCGATCGGCAATACAGGCTTGATCATCAACCGGATACGCTTGATCCAAATGGTTATGGTTTCGAAGCAACTACCATAACACTAGCTGGTAAAAGCGCTGTCATACTTGAGGAAGAGGATTTAAAAATCACCGTTTTTGAAGTAAATCACTTCCCTGTGGAGCCGGCTTTCGGCTTTCGTTTTGACTACAAGGATCGTTCAGTCGTATTTAGTGGTGATACTGTTTATGATGAAAACCTGATCAAGAATTCTGAAGGTACCGATCTTTTGATCCACGAAGCAATGTCGCCGGGCATGATGGTTTTGTTAGCGAATGTGATGGGAGACAGCCATGGTCATACCCATGATACCCTGAATGATGCATCAAACTTGCATACAACCACTGTAGAAGCTGCTATGGTCGCCCAGACAGCGGGTGCTAGGGAACTCGTGCTGAACCATCTTGTTCCAGCAGTTCCCTTTCGATTTCTCAACGGCTTGTTTCTTGGTGATGCGGCGGAAAACTTTGACGGTAGAATAACTGTTGCAGAAGATGGGATGATCGTCAGTTTGCCAGCACAGAGTGATGAAATCATACATCAATAATGGCTCTTCGTCCTATTTGGTGGGTGAATCATTAGGGGTGTTGCAAGAGCATTGAATATGAACAATCATTTTAAACTCATATTCAAGAGATACATCTATGGTTCCAGACTGAAAAACTAATCCTGTATTGTTATATTAAAACAGAAAACGGGTCTTCGTTTTTTTCATATCAAAATGCATTGTTGAAGGTGCAATGGAATACAATACCTTCCTTGTACCTCCCTCCATAAGTTACTTTAGATGGTTGGGACGGGTCCAAGTTATCCACATCTAATTTTACAAAGTAGTTGTTACTTTCACCAAATTCGGTCAATTCATGTATAATACATCTTTATCGAGTAAGGATTCGATTATATGACCAAATCTTTCGATGCCAAAGGGTTACATGATTTTTTGATTGATGAAGACCGGATGATCAATCCGTTCTTTACAGGACGAAAAGACCTTCAGTGCAGGATTGATCAAAAAAGCAAACTTATCAGCCAAAAATATTTGGAGGATCCCGGCAGCAATCCGGCAGGTGGCCAAACACAGGTCATTCAGGGTCCCCCCGGTATTGGCAAGACCTCCCTGTTGGAGAAAATCAGGCAGAACTGCATCGACCAACTGAATGATAAAACGGTGGCTTACAAGACCATTCCAGTCATGATAGCTGACCCTGCCAACCTGACATTTAATTATCTCGGTACACGAATCCAGGAAACGATAAGTGAACTTGACAAAAGGATCACCATTGCCAGGGTCAGGGAGAAAGCCAGCATGGCCTTGCGTAAAATATCCTCCGTATCAGCCTTTGGGGCTGGTGTCAGCTGGGATAACAGTTCGGACGGCAAACTTGTACTCCCGAAGAAATACACCATTCTTTTGCTGATTGATGAGATTCAAAGCATACCTCCCGACAAACAGTCTGACCAGGCCAAGGTCATTCACCGCCTTCATACTGGAAGTAATCGTTATCCGGTATTCCCGGTGTTCGCCGGGTTGTCCAACAATGAGACTGTGCTTATGGAAGCGGTGAGCCATCGTTTGGGAAGGGATGCCGTACATCATCTGCAACCGCTGTCCCTAGAAGAGGTAAAGAAATCGCTTGGGAAATTCCTTGACCATTTCAATGTCAAGTCTACTCCTGGATTGACTTCCGAGTGGGGTGAACGAATAGGTGAATGGGTGGATGGGTGGCCCAAACATGTTGAAAATACCTTGAGGGCACTTGGCGAATCATTGCTGGAAGTACAAGGCAAACTTTCGGCGGTTGATGACCTTGCGGTCAAGGACCGGGCCACACAATACCGTTTGGATTATTACAAAACCAGATTTGGACCGTTTGAAACTGTCAGGAAGATAATCGGCGAGATCATGGCCGAAATGGGACCAAAGCCAAGAAGTGGCGAAGAAATCCTGGAAATCATTGGGAGGATAATTGAAAAACCGCAATGGACAACAAATACAATCAAACCAAAAATTGACGGGCTTGATTTTGATTTTCTGCATCGCTATGGGTTTATTGATGTCATTCATGATCTACCGGGTACCTTGTATCATTGTCCGATTCCATCCCTTCATTCATATGCCGCTGCCACCACGGGTTCACCCCTTCATACATTGGCCTATTCCAATGACATCAAGTCTTTCAGGAAATTATTGGATCTGGGGTATGACATAAATGGCTTGGATGCCTGGGGACGAACACCCCTCAAGATAGCTTCCGAAAACAACTGGAGCAAACTTGCTTTGTACATGATCAAGGAAGGTGCAATGCTTGATCCATCCCCTAAGGATAATACAAAAGGGAACAACCCGACAACCAACGGCCTTGCCAAGGACCATGTACCTGGCAAGTCACCATCCGGTCCGGGGGAGATGACAATGATTTCAACCCATCACCGGATTTTGACATGTAATTGTGAAGCAAGGTAACTGATGAAATTCCCACCATTTTGAACGAAGAGCCTCAATAATAACTGAAGTTTCCTCAAATCATTGTTTTTGTGTTTGGATTGCTAACTAAAATTCGCAAAAGTTATTAAAACTTGGGCCACCCCATGGCTGTGGAGAATATATTTTACAGAGAGGTAAATTCCTTTATTAAAAGGGTACCTGAAGTGAACGCTAATTATCCACAAAGTACCGTTTTGAAGGTGACAATGGAACAGTAAGTGTTTAGGCGGTAATCGTTTTGTGGGTTCCAAGAGGATAGTCTGATGGAATATATCAGGATTAGGTTGGTACAATCTTAAATTTGGGCAATACAAAGAAAAAAACTAACGAGTAAAGCGAAGTAGCTTGGCGTTGGTTACTGGAGTAGGATCAAAGACCTCTTCAAGTAGAGATATGAATGATTCCCAGTCAACCAGTTCCTTCATGCTTTGCAAATTGTTGATTTCCTTCAAAGTTTGGTGTTTGTGCTCCTCTTCCAGCAAGTGGCGTCTTTCCATGTGATAGCTTCCAAGTATCCATCAACAAAGGACTAATTAAATGAATCACAGCACAAACAAAAATATTAGGAATTGGGGGTTATTTTATAAAAACATGGTCGAATTAATTAATAGAGGTGACCTTTGTACACTACAGAAGTTGTTCCAAAGCGTATCGTTGTTCAGCATGCTTTGTTGGGTTATTCCTCTTCAACTTTTCCAGATTGAAAAGTTTCCAGCGAACTGCAGGAAGTTTCATTGCTTGCGGCTTGTTGATGTTATTAAAGTTGGGTTTACCATCATGTAGATCCACCAAAAACCTTATTATGTTCTTATCAATGCGTGATTGAATGTCCCGAATAAGTCTTTTCCGAACATTTAGAAGTTCTTCCAAACTTACAGGAATAAAAGACATGCCATTGAATTCATGAGCAAAGCTACTGTCAATATCAACCAGATTGGGATTAAGTATTTCATGCATTGGGCGCGGAGAAGAAGCAACATATACCAGGAAAGTTCGGAATAGATCGTCTGTCAATCCCTCGTTTTCATATAGAATTTTGACATCAAATAAATCGCGAGGATGTTGGCGGTCCATAGCTGCATTCAACTTACCTGCATACATATCTTCAAAAGACACAACTTGGATTTCGATTTGCTTGTATTTTTTACTAACAGATTTAGAACTAACTCTATTTTCAGTGTTGTTTACAACTCCACGTGTAACAGGCGAAGTTTCAACCTTGATTCTTGTGTTACCAAGTTCAATATATAATCGAGTAAAGTAATCCTTGCCTGGACTGTTATTCTTTGTACTTATACCAGGGAAAGCATGTTTGATACTTGCAGCGATACGGTTTTTAGACTCACTTATTTCTGCTAGGCTTTCCCGACGATCTTTGATGGGTAGATATACAAGGTCAATATCAACAGAGAGACGAGGTAGGTCACGGTGGAACAGATTGATAGCTGTGCCTCCCTTGAGAGCAAATACGGATTCCTTAGCAACCCAAGGGAGTACTTTCAGAAGTACCTCAAACTGTGCTTTATATTGGACCGTTATACTCAAGATATTCCTGTTCATAAGATTTTTTGGCAAAATCTTCGGGAACCATGATTCGATAGAGTGGGTGTAGTTTCCCACCTTCATACAAGGCACGATCACCACTTCCAAGATCAAAATCATCAGGATTGATCCATTTAAACCAAGGAGGGTTATGTCTGTTTGCAAATACAAAGAACAAACGTCTAACCTTTATTTTCTTGCAATTATGGAGAAGTTCGGTGAGAAGTTTGGGGCGTAAAGCTAACATACCTTCGAACATCATGTCGACCATGTGAAAACTTTCATTGTCTGGCAATTCATCTAGGGCTTCAAGGAATGCCCTTTCTGGCTCTGAAATCCTAAGTTTCCAATCCCATGGAAGATTATTTATTTCAAGGGATTCATTAATGGCGAAACAAGGTGACTTGTCAGCGAATAGTGACTTGCTGTGGGGTATTATAGGGCTATCCAAAGGCACTTTTAGAAGCCAGTTGGGAATCCTATCACCATAGACCCAGACAGGGAATTTACCATCAAAACGAAGATAATGACTATATCCTCTCAGAGATAGAGCAGCTGAACCACCAACATGAATATCATTGCGCATAATATGTTGTAAGGAGAGTATACAGGTTCTCCAATCAAGAATATTGGTTCTTGAAGCTCTTGGTACTGGACGACGGAAGACACCACGATGTACACGTTCCAACCAGCCACGCTTGACGTAATCACGAAAAGTCCCGTAGGAAAATCCATGCGAGACTAGCCATTTTGAATCCACTAGAAATCCTGCAGGAACCTCTTCTAGTAAAAACTTCAATTTATACGATTTTTTAGACATCATAGCACATATAATTAGAATTATTTAAAGAGAATTCTAGATCAACGATTTAAAATTCTATGATCAAACCCTTAGGATCAATTGACTAAGATGTTTATGGAATGGTTGGACTTGTATGAAATCTAGCAGTTAATTTTGGGTCGAAACATTACAAAATATAAATATAAGGTATATATAGCACTGAAATATAGATATAATCAAAGAATATGTTCTACATTCCCTGTCGTACCGTAGGTTCTTCAGATATTTGATTTGTCTGTCTCTAACGGTAAAAATGATATTCAAACGTTGAAGTTGATTGGAATAATCTAAATCTGACCTTCTGCATGATTAAATCCTATCAGGTAAAAGCAAGAAGTTTGGCCTTGGTTGTTGTTTGCAAATCCCAGGAAGAAATACTGAAAACATGGAAGGGAGTTCCAGCTGCGGCCCACACCTCCGCATGATTCAGCAACTCTGGATCCATAAATACCTCAATCTTTTCTTTGTGAGCAAAGGGTGGTACACCTCCAATGACAAACCCCGTACGAGATCTAATCATCTGTGCATTAGCCTTCATCAACGAATAACCAAGAAATTTTTCCGCTTTCTGATTATCAACAAAATTGCCACCAGCCGTCAGAAACAGAATCAGGTGTCCTGAGGATGGAGCCAAGAATATTATTGATTTAACAATTTGGTTAAGCTGACAACCGATCCTGTCGGCTGCTTCTTGGGCAGTTCTTGCGATCTCTTCTGTTTTTCTGATTTCGTGAACAATTTTATTATCCTGTAGATAACGGGATATTCTGTTTAGACTCTTGCTCAATACAAAACCCTCATTTTTTTTGGTAAAATCAGAAATTATGATAATAATTATTTTTAATTTATCCTCAGTTTTAGAGTATCCTGTGTAAAACTTCGGTTACTGTTTTTTCAAATTTGTTAATAGAATTTGAAACTCCACCAAAAGTGTATCTGCTTATAGTAACCTTTGGTTTATTGCCTTCAAAGTTGTTTACCTAGTCGTTGATTTGAACGATAGATTTATTGGATTGGGATTATTTTAGCCAATGGGAAATACTGAACATACAAAACTTACCTTCCAAAATTCGTCTTTGGAGGACAGGTATGACCTTACAAAAAATGAGGTTTTATTGAATGGAACCCAGGCACTAATCCGATTTTTGCTTATCCAAAAACAGAGGGATTTAAAGGCAGGTTTGAATACTGCGGGGTATGTGTCTGGCTATAGGGGGGCACCACTTGGTAATTTGGATTTCCAATTGAGCAGGGAACAATTCAGATTGGATCAATCTGATATAGTATTCAATCCAGGGTTAAATGAAGATATAGCCGCAACAGCACTATGGGGAACCCAACAGGCTGAACTCCGTGGTGAGGGCAAGTTTGATGGTGTTTTTGGTCTTTGGTATGGAAAAGGACCGGGTGTAGACCGGTCTGGGGATGTACTCAGACATGCCAATATGGCAGGTACCTCCAAGTATGGAGGTGTTCTGATGGCTCTTGGAGATGATCATACCGGCGAAAGTTCAACTACCCTGCATCAATCGGAAATGGCTCTGGTAGATGCTTATATGCCCATCTTGTCTCCGGCTGGAGTTCAGGAAGTATTGGATTATGGGGTATATGGAATTGCCCTGTCGCGATTTTCAGGCAATTGGGTTGGTTTGAAATGTATGAAAGAAACCATCGAATCCACTGCAGTGGCTGATGGTAACCCCTTTAGGATTGAATACAAAATTCCCTCATTTGAACTACCGGAAGATGGGTTGAATATCCGTATTTGGGATACTCCTGTCGAGCGGGAAGCACGAATTCTTGATTATCGAAGGTATGCAGCTGAAGCCTTTGCTTATCAGAATAAACTCAACCATAGAGTCGTGGGTAAAAAAGGTGCCAAAATTGGAATTACCGCGGCTGGAAAAAACTGGTTTGATTTGGCCCATGCCCTATCCCTTCTGGGGTTAAATGATCAGGAACTTGAAAGGCTGGGAATAACTACCTTCAAGATTGGCTTGACATGGCCATTGGACCAGAAAGGATTACTTGAATGGGCTGAGGGTTTGGATGTAATCATTGTTGTTGAAGAAAAACGCAAGTTAATTGAAGCTCAAATCAAGGAAATACTATTTAACCGGCGAAAATCTTACCAGGTTTTTGGGCACAGGGATCATAAGGGGGATATATTATTTTCTGCTAAATATGGACTTAATCCCATACAAATTGCCATAGGGATCGGTGACGTCTTAGGTTACAGGGAACTTCAAACTGAACAACTTTTGGCAAACTTAAACCAGCTGAGGGATTCAAACCGTGAGGAAAACGCTCCAGACATACTAAAAAGAACCCCGTACTTTTGTTCAGGATGTCCCCATAACACTTCGACCAAGGTACCTGAGGGATCAAGAGCCTACGCGGGAATTGGTTGCCACTATATGGTTCAATGGATGGACCGTGATACTTTCGGATTCACCCATATGGGAGGCGAAGGTGCCAACTGGATAGGTGAAGCGCCTTTTTCAAAAACCAGGCATATCTTCCAAAATATGGGCGATGGAACATATAATCATTCCGGTATACAAACTATACGGGCAGCCGTGATAGCCGGCGTTAACATGACCTATAAAATTCTCTACAATGATGCTGTAGCGATGACTGGTGGCCAACTTAATGATGGAGACCTAACACCACACAAGGTTGTTAGGGAACTTGTAGCAATTGGGGTTGGTAAGATTGCTGTGGTTTACGATGAAAAAGAGGGATTTGAAAAGACAAACATTCCAGATCAGGTTAAGTTTTATCCCCGGGAAAAACTTGAGGAAGTTCAAAGGGAGTTCCGAGACCTGCCTGGCGTAAGTGCCATCGTTTATGTTCAGACCTGTGCTGCTGAAAAAAGGCGTAGAAGAAAAAGGGGTGCCTTCCCTAAGATCAGTGAAAGGGTTTACATCAATACAGACATTTGCGAGGGATGCGGAGATTGTGGAGTTCAATCGAACTGCATTTCCCTGATACCAGTAGAAACTGAGCTGGGTAGGAAAAGAGCGGTTGACCAATCAAGCTGTAATATGGATCTCAGTTGCGTGAAGGGTTTTTGCCCCTCATTTGTAACCTTGGAGGGGGCTGAGCCTCGAAAGGAAAAAAGTCAAAATATTGATATTCCGAATTTGGAATTACCTGATATCCCCTCCATTGATAGAACATTTAATATTGTCATTACAGGTGTTGGTGGAACTGGAGTGGTTACCATAGGTGCTCTCCTGGCACAGGCATCATACCTTGAAAATAAAGGGGTAGGGGTCATTGAAATGGCTGGACTTGCCCAAAAGGGAGGTGCAGTTACCATTCATTGCAGGATTGCCAATAAAAAGGAGGATATTTCTGCAATTAGGGTGGCCAACAACGAAGCCGACTGTGTGATTGGTGGTGATTTGGTTGTAACTGCCGTTTCCGATATTCTCCGATTGATGAAACCAGACAAAACCAGGGTTACCCTGAACACATTCGAAATCATCACGGGCGATTTCACCAGAGATACCAACTTTACCATCCCTGGTGAAAGCTTGGTTCAAAGGATTGTAGCCAAATTAGGACCTGCAGATGTTCAGGTTGTCAATGCCAACAGCCTGGCCAATTTACTGCTGGGAAACTCGATCTACTCCAACATGATTCTAATGGGAATGGCGTGGCAAAATGGTACCATCCCCTTGGGAAAGGAAGCCATAGTACGAGCCATTGAGTTGAATGGGGTGAACATTGAGGAAAATATCCAGGCTTTTGAAATTGGAAGGTGGGCTTCAACCGAAAATGACCTTCTTGTGAAGTTAACTTCAAAAAATTCCAGCACAGCTGAATCGAATGACATTGATCCGATAGAGTTCAGAAGGAAGCATCTGATTGAATTTCAGGGAAATTCTTTAGCAAAAGAATTCATCAGCAAGGTCCAACAATTCCAGAATCCCGATCTCAGGGATGCCGTGGCCAAAAGTTATCATAAACTACTTGCCGTGAAGGATGAGTACGAAGTGGCACGACTTCACTTGGATACTATGGATAAAGTAAGCAAAGAGTTCAAGGGTGATTTCAAAATGAAGTTTCACCTAGCCCCTCCAATGATTAGCAAATCACGCAATGGGGCACGACCTAAGAAGTATCAATTTGGAGGTTGGTTGATCTATGTTTTCAAATTATTGTCTTACATGAAGGGAGTTAGAGGGACAGTTCTTGATCCATTCCGTTTTGGTGAAGAAAGAAAACTACAAAGGGAACTTTTACAGCAATATCTTTCCGATTTGGTTAAAATCAAACAATTGGACGGTCCCGAAATTTCTCCTGAAGTTTTAGAATTGGCCGAAATTCCCCAACAGATCGGTGGGTATGGTCCTGTTTGGAAGGCAAATTACCAGTCAGCCATGACAAGGCGTAGTGAATTGAAATCAACAGTAGATGTACTTTTGGAAAACAGTGACACCTAAATTCCCCAAATCCGCTACAGCCTATTCCTTAGATCTTTTGGATTAAAAATTTGTTGCAGCCGTTTTGTTCTTGTTTAACGAGTTTATTTCCAGACTCCCGACAGTAATTCGGGATATCAATTGTTGCTACAGGGTCATCCGCCAAAACTAACAATAATTCCCCAGGTTCCATCCCTTTTATGGTTTTTTGGATTTTAAGCACTGGTAGGGGACAGAGAAGACCGGTTGTATCAAGTTGCAGGATTTTTCCGGTTTTGGAATTTGACACGATTTACCTAGGTCTCCATTCAATAGAAAAATCTGACTAACAGGATTGTTATTTTTTCTTTTTGCCGTTTTCAAATAGGATTTAACAACTACAGATTAACCATAAAAAGTGACAAAGATATAGTTTGCTCCATATGTAATGTGTTGAAAACTACTCAGTTCCTTGAAGAAATTTAAAACCCGGAGAAAATGGAAATACTAGATTCAGGCCTAGTGCTGTCAATCCTGATAGCGTTTTCAGCAGGAGTGTTGAGTTTTATCTCGCCCTGTGTTCTTCCGGTGGTACCTCCCTATCTTGCATTTATAAGTGGTGTTTCATTTTCCGAAATGAATTCCCAGAAGGGCAATAGAAATCAGGTAGTCTATTCTGCTCTTTTTTTCTTCCTTGGTCTGTCTTTTGTTTTTCTGGTTTTGGGCTTTACCGTTTCAACCCTAGGCAAATTTTTCCTGCAAAATCAGATTCTCTTCGGAAGGATTGCTGGAGGAATAATCATTATTTTTGGCCTTCATTTTTTGGGTATTTTCAGACTTCCGATTCTTGATCGGGAATTTAGATTTAACCTGAACAATAAAGGTGGCAAATCCTTCAGTGCATTTGTTCTTGGACTCGCTTTTGCCTTTGGCTGGGTTCCCTGTATTGGTCCTCAACTTGGGGCTATCTTGTCCTTGGCTGCCCAGGAAAGTTCTGTTTTAAGGGGTACTTTTCTATTGGGAGTTTATGCTTTGGGTTTGGGTTTGCCGTTTGTGTTGGCAGCCTTCTTTATCAACAGGTTTATAGATCTTTCAAATAGAATCAAAAAACACTTCAGGTTGATAGAAATAATAATTGGGGTAATCCTCATATCTGTTGGTGTTTTGTTACTTACCAACCGCTTTTCGGTTATAGCCTACTGGTTGCTTGAGAATGTTCCCTGGTTAGCTGTCGTCGGTTAGCTAAACATATACGGAAAATAGAGTTATACCTTCATCCTTGAGTGAGAAGGATCAAATAACGATTTAGTACTGGCCTTGGCTGTAAACCTTGCACCGGCGATTTCAATACAGTAATTGGAACTTAACAAATCCTGAACTGTTTCACCCTTGGCGGGGACATATCCCATACCGATGGCAGCTCCCAAATGGTGACCATAACTGCCCGAAGATAAATATCCGACTATTTCCTGGTCCCTTACGATCGGTTCGTTGTGGTACAGTAGGGGGGCAGGATCTTCAAGCATGAATTGCAGCAGAATTTTGTCTAACCCTTTTTCCTTTTTATTAATTACTGCTTCTCTTCCTATAAAGTCATCCTTTTTGGTTTTTACTGCAAATCCCAAACCAGCCTCCAAAACATGATCTTCCGAGGTAATATCATGGCCAAAATGACGATAACCTTTTTCGCTCCGGCAGCTGTCCATCATGTGTAGTCCACAAAGCTTTAAATCCATGGCACTTCCGGCTTCAATTAGGGTATCAAAGACATGGGAAGCCATGTCTGAGGAGATATAGATTTCCCATCCCAATTCACCAACATATGAAACTCGATGGGCTCTTGCTTGTACCATGCCAATTTCGATTTCCAGTGCGGTTCCAAATGGGAAGGAATCATTGTCAAAATCATTGGGTGATATTTTTTCGATCAGTTTACGGGAATTTGGCCCCATTAAAGCCAAAATTCCCTCTCCGGATGTTACATCAGTAATGACAACACTGAAATCCTTGGCAAAATACTCAAGGCGAGATTGGTCGGCCAGTCTGGTTGCCGCTGGTGTTACAACCAGAAATTTTTCCTCGGCAAGTCTAGTAACAGTAACATCAGCTTCAATACCTCCGTTGATATTCAGAAACTGGGTATAAACTATTTTACCCTTTGGTACTGCCAAATCAGCGCCACAAACGTAGTTTAAAAACTTCTCGGAATCTGGTCCCTGAACAAGTACCTTCCCAAAGGATGACATGTCGTACAGGCCTATATTGTTTCTAATGGCCAAGTGCTCTTCAGCCCAGTTTTGAAACCAGTTTTGTCTTTTCCAACCGTATTCATAGCAAGGAGACTGACCTTCCTTGGCAAACCAGTTGGCCCGTTCCCACCCAGAGATTTCACCCATAACAGCACCATTCTCGACCAATCTGTCATGAAAGGGCGTTCTTCGAATGCCCCTGGCTGTTTCCTTCTGGCGGAAAGGAAAATGATCGGCATAAAGTAATCCCAATGCTTCCGAAACCCTTTGGCGAAGATAGGCTTTGTTTCCCTGGAATTGTTCAACCCTGGAAATATCAACGTCCCCTAGGTCAAAGGGTTTTTCCCCATCCTGCATCCATTGAGCCAAGGCAAACCCTGCTCCCCCGGCAGATGCGATTCCCACAGAGTTAAACCCACAGGCAACATAATAGTTCTCCAACTCAGGTGCCTTACCCAAGTAATAGGCATTATCCGGTGTAAAACTTTCCGGTCCATTGAAAAATGTATGAATCCCGGCACTTTCCAGTATTGGCATTCTGTTGATAGCCATTTCCAATACAGGTTCAAAATGATCAAAATCCTCGGGTAATTGATCAAATTCAAAATCCTCAGGTATTCCATCCATGCCCCAGGGTTTGGCTACGGGTTCAAAGGCACCCACCATTAATTTCCCTGCATCTTCCTTGTAATAGGAGTACTCGTCGGGGACTCTGAGGACTGGAAGGCGTGTTAACCCATCAATAGGTTCTGTTACAATATAAAAATGCTCACATGCATGCAAGGGTACATTAACACCTGCCATTAAACCGATCTCCCTACCCCACATACCTCCACAATTAACTACATATTCACAGTCAATGATTCCTTTTTCTTCACTACTTGCCCAAGAAACAGAAGAAATCCTTCGACTTTGCCTGGTACAACCAGTAACCTTGGTACCTTCAATTACTTTAACCCCCAGTTGCCTGGCCCCTTTTGCAAGAGCCTGACAAATATTTGAAGGGTCTCCCTGGCCATCAAGGGGTAAGTAAACCGCTCCAACAATATCCTGAATGTTCAGATGTGGATACTTTGTTTTTACTTCAGTTGGAGAAATCTCTTCTATTTCTACCCCAAAAGCCCTTGCCATCGAGGCTAAACGATAAATTTCTTCTTTACGGTCTTCATTCAATGCAACGGTAATTGATCCTGTTCTGACAAACCCTGTAGCTATACCGGTTTCTTCCTCTAGCGAACCATAAAGTTCCTGCGAATATTTGGCCAATTTGGTCATGTTGGCTGTTGCCCTTAACTGGGCTATTAGACCGGCAGCATGCCACGTTGTTCCACAAGCAAGCTTTTTTCGCTCAAGAAGAACGACATTTTGCCATCCCAGCTTTCCAAGATGATAAGCAACAGAACAACCAATAACCCCGCCACCAATAATCACCACTCTCGCTTTTTCGGGTATGGAAGAATTCTGCATTATTTTCTCCAATAATAATCCAATAGGGGGAATTCAGGCTTTCAAACGGTTGTGGGTAGGATCAAACAGTCCACTATCACCCTGCACTACGGCTGGGTACATTTCACCAAATATCTCTACTTGTAGTTCTGTCCCGGGTTTAACCAGTTCAGATTTAAGAATTGCCAGGGCAATATTCTTGTTAACCCTGTATCCCCAGGAACCCGAAGTCGTTTCACCTACAACAGTACCATTGTACCAGAGTGTTGACATATAGGGAGTATCATATTCTTCCTGCTCTACGGTCAGGACTGCAAATCGTTTTTTACTTCCAGCCTGCCTTTCAATCTGAAGGGCTTGTTTTCCCTGGAAATCCTGGGGTTTATCAAACTTGATAAATCGGTCCAAACTACTTTCCAACAGGGAATAGTCAGTAGATAGGTCTCCTTTCCAGGCTCTGAATCCCTTTTCAATCCTAAGAGAATTGAGAGCATACATGCCAAAAGGTTTAACATTTTCTTCATACAATGAATCGTAGATTTCGGGAATATTTTCATTTTCTGTATGAATTTCCCACCCCAATTCACCTGCAAAACTGACCCGAACAAATGAAACAGGCTTACCAACAACCACAGCTGACTGATGGCTTAGCCAAGGCAGACTCAAATCGGCATTGGAAATTTTTGCAAAAAGTTCTCTTGATTTAGGGCCGGAAACTATCAAGGTAGAATTTTGATTGGTTATATCTGTGAGTTCAAGATTTGCAGGTAAATCGTTATTGAGGACTTCAAAATCATGCCACTGTGCTGTAGCTGCTGTAATCAAAGTAAAACAGTCTTCTTCATGTCTGAGAATGGACATCTCGGTCAAAACCCGTCCCTTAATCGTTGGAAAATATCCCAGGTTCATTCGACCTATTCCTGGTAAACTTCCTGCAATTTTCGAAGCCAGCCACTCTGCGGCACCTCTACCGATCAGGTTAAATCTTGCAAAACCTGGTAAATCCAGAACACCTACGGTTTTATGGACATTTTCACATTCCTCTCTAATCCTGGGTTCCCAGGGTCCATTTCGACTCCAAGTTAAAGTTCCTTCTTCCGAAGTATCGTCTCCTGGTTGTGCAAACCAATTAGCCCGTTCCCACCCATTATAAGCCCCCATCTGACCTCCAAGGGAAAGAATCTTGTCGTGAATTGGTGATAACTTTTTGCTCCTAGCCGCCGGCCACTGATGATAGGGGAAGTGCATGGCATACTCGTGCCCATAAACTTCCTTGGCTTTGGCCTGGCAATAACCCTGATCAGTATAATCGGTAAATCTTCTAGGATCACAGGACCACATATCCCACTCGGTTTGACCTTCAGTAATCCACTCTGCCAGAACTTTTCCTGCTCCACCAGCTTGGGCAATCCCAAAGGTAAATACACAACACTCGAAGGCATTTCTTACTCCAGGCATTGGTCCAATCAAGGGGTTTCCATCCGGTGCATATGGAATAGGCCCATTTATGACATTCTGAATACCAGCTCGTCCTAAAATAGGAACTCGATTGCAGGCATCTTCAATATAAAATTCCAAACGCTCAGTATCACTTTCAAACAATTGAAAGGAGAAATCTTCAGGTAACGGGTCAGTTTCAGAATCCCAGTGTGCACAACAATTTTTTTCATAGGGACCAAGATTAAGTCCATTCTTTTCCTGACGGAGGTAATAAGAGATATCCACATCCCGTAATAACGGCAGTTTTTTCCCTTCCTGCTGTGACCATTCTTTTAATTCTGGTATTTCATCAGTAAGAATGTATTGGTGACTCATAGTTGCCATTGGCACCTTGCGACCACCAAAGGGAAGGAAAAAATCACCGACTCTTTCTGAATAATACCCAGCTGAATTAACTACAATTTCACACCTGATTTGTCCCTTGTTGGTATGTACAATCCACTCATTGTTTTCTCTGGAAACACCTGTTACCTCAGTATGTTGAAAGATCTTGGCTCCTAGTTTTCTAGCTCCCTTGGCCATTGCCTGGGTTAACTGTGCAGGGTCAATATCACCATCATTTGGATCGTATAACGCTCCAACAAGATCATGTGTCTCAATAAAAGGATACCTTTCCTTGATTTCGTATAGGTCTAGGATAGACAGGTCCATTCCCTGGTATTTTCCCATCCCGACAGCTCGAAAAAATTCCTTCATTCGGTTTTTGGAGTGAGCAAGTCTGATTGAACCTGTAACATGGTAATTCATGGGGTAGTCAACGTCTTCACCGAGTGTTCTGTACAGTTCAGCAGAATATCTCTGTATATTCATAATGGACCAGCTACTTGAAAAGGTCGGGACATTCCCTGCTGCATGCCAGGTTGAACCAGCTGTAAGTTGATTTTTTTCCAGAAGAAGGGCATCATTCCAACCGCTTCGGCATAAATGGTAAAGTGCCGAAGTTCCAACTGCACCGCCTCCAATTATGATCACTCGGGTCGTGGTAGGTAATTCCGCCATATTTAACCTCTTCTTAAAATGCTTAAAAATTGCAAATTTGATTTTGGTACAAGTAGCAATAAATACAACCTAAACTTATAAGCCTGCTATGAAATAAATACCTATAACATTCGTTACTGGAAATATTTGTTTTAATTCCCCCACTAGAAATTCTTAAAGTGGGATCAATTGGCTAAACTCACAGAAGATATTAAGGCTTACGAGGATATGCATAGTGAACTTGAAATTTACTACTTTGGAAAGGTGTTATGTATTTGAATCAGTATCCTAAAATCCCCATTTAATACCGCAATAAACATTAAAAGGGCGATTAACCATCCCCCAGCAAGGTCCCGGCAAATATTTTTGCGAAGGCCAAAGTTTACTTGACCTCATGTCCATGTTCCCCGACGAGCAGGCGGCCAAAACTTGGATGGAAAAGCAGCGAAGGGAGCCAACCGGCACCGCGACCAACTGTCCCAAATACGGTACCCGGGGGCTGTAGAAGAAGTATCAACAGTGCAAGGGTTCACCGTGGTATTATGATCACGGCAGTTCCAATTTCAGTGTTCGGACCGGTACCGTCATGTCCCATTCAGCCATTTCAGAAATGAATCCCGGCCATTTATCTGTGGTCTACCCCCCTCAAGGGTATTTCTAGCATGTGTTTCCATCGCGAACTGGACATTACCCAGAAATCAACCTGATTTCTGGACCAGCGTCTTTGCGAGGTCTGGCGGCAGCAAGACTGCCCGGATGATTATCTCACCGATCTGATGATAGGTATTGTCGAAGTTGATGAGGCCTATATGGGTGGCAAGGAGAAAAACCGCCATGCCAAGGACAGGTAAAATCTTGGTCGAGGAGGGGTGGCAAGACAGTTGTGTTTGATCTCAAGAACCGGACCACAAAAACCATCAGGGGTCAAGTAGTTGCAACCACCAGCAAGGACAATCTGCAGGGGTTTGTAACCAAAACTGTAGTACCGAGATCGACCGTCGATTCAGATAAATACCGCTTCTATCAGGGTTTGCCGTATAAACATCTCACGGTCAGCCAGTTTGTCCGGGTATAGCACATACCAACGATATTGAATCTTTCTAGTCCTTACTGAAAAGGGGCTATCACGGCATCTTTCACCATTTCAGTCCCAAGCATCTAGAGCAGTTTGTTAATGCATTTGTAACCAGGTATAATCTTTGTCCCAACAACACCCTTGACATCATGGTGGGCAGCGTTAGGATAGTGGTCGGCAAACGTAAGACCAGTTGATTGCCAACCGGGAAAATGCCGATAACAGGATAGGAATGGATAATTACTAAAAATACAATCGCAGATCACTATCAGGTAAATACATATAAAGGCGTAAATTATGATAAAAATTGAAAGAGCAGCCGAACGTATCCTAGAGATCGGAAAAGATGCAAGTGAAGCGGATATCAGAAATAGAATTTGCTATCTGTTTGAGGTTAAGGGCATAACCGAATATCGGCTTGAGCACCGTGTGAGCACCGGCTCTAAGGATATTTATTTCCCGCGATTAAGGATGGTTATTGAGGTCAAACGGACTGGATTGGCGGATAATCCAAAAAAAGCTTCTGGCAAAAGTAAATCCCCTTTTCGCCAGCTTGATGATTACCTTCAGGCTGAAATTGAAAAGGCAACTAAAAGTCAGTCAAGCGAAAATAATAACCGCCGATGGACTGGAATCCTTACCGACGGCAAGGTTTGGCATCATTGGTCTTATGAGCATCGTGATAAACCAGTTGCACAACCTGAAACAGAGAGTTATCGACCCAAAAATGGCACGGAATTGGTCACATGGCTTGAACCGATCCTAGCTGGTGAACTGATAGGCAAACAGTGGATACCTAGCAATCCAGTTGACCTTTTCCAAGATCACCATTCAAATTTGCGAGAATTATTTGACAATTTGCCAGATAAATTAGCAAAAGAAACTATCACCCAACGAAAACTTTGGGGCGACATGTTACGGAGTTCTGGCATGTATCCCGTTGAGAAACCTGCTCAATTTAGACTTTTTGTTTCCCATTCTTTTCTCGTAGCATTGGCTCGTGGTGTTATCTGGACAATGTCAAACGGGGAAGGTGAACCTGATGCTGAAGACCTTCTTGGGGATGGCTTTGTTAGTTGGATTGTAAAATCCACCCTGGGTCAAAATTGGGCCAATGATCTACTTAAGGAATTAAATCTGTATGACTGGCAGATGCGTCAGGGCGATGTTTTGCGACCTCTTTATGAAGCTTTTGTTTCAGCTGAAGACCGGAGGGATTTTGGTGAAGTCTATACTCCAGACTGGTTGGCTGAACTTATGGTGAAGGAAACCCTGGATGATAATTGGTGCAAAACAGCTATAGAGGCAGCTTTAGATTCATATTATAACAAAACCCCCATACATGGAACAGGTGTTCTTGATCCCGCCTGTGGTTCTGGTACCTTTCTTTATCATGCGACCAGGCACCTACTCTCACATAAGGAGATGTTAATACTTAAAGATGGCGAGCAAACCGAAGTGGTTACGCGTTTGATCAATGGTATTGACATACATCCGGTAGCGTGTGAATTTTCACGAGCAACTGTTCGTAGAGCACTTCCGACTCCGCCTCCATCAGGGATAGCAAATCTACGAATCTATAATGGGGATTCCCTGCAATTACAAGGCGCTGACGACGGGTCTTTATTTGCCCCAAAGAAGGGTGAAGTTCACATCACTTCACCTGGTGGAACCGGAACAGTTGTTTTGCGAGAAAGTTTTTACGGCCTGGATAATTTCGCAAAACTGGTCGAGCCATTTACGGCAAGTGCAATGAAGCAAGAAGAACTACCTACTTATATCATTAATGCTGTGGAAAATGACGAAGAAGTTCTAGTTGAAGCTCATGACATTTTGAAAAGAATAATTAAGAAAGAAGGAAATTCGGTCTGGAACTGGTATTTTGTGAATGCAGTGGGGCCTTATGCTCTAGGAATACACAAGATAGATCGCATTGTCAGTAATCCTCCCTGGGTTCCGATAGCTGGGTTACGCGATGAAAGACGAGACAATATTCTGAATGCTGCCAATCAATCCGGATTGCGCCAAGGCGGCAAATATGCACCAAAATTTGATATTGCCCAACTGTTCGTTAAAAAATGTCGGGAAAAATATCTGAGTAACCCAAAATTAGATCCTGCGAGTTGGGTTGTCAAGGCCTCGGCAATTAAATCCGGTCAATGGGAAAATTTTCGAACATGGCGATTGAATAAAGGCATTCACAGGCAGTCCATTGATCTTTCAGAGTTGCGTGTTTTTGAAGGGGGTGATTCCAACCGGTCATGTATTTTATTTGATATTCGGGCATCTTCACTTGGTAAAGGTAGCGCACTGACAGGAAGATGGTCAAAAAACAAAGCCGAGCCTCATTCAACTCTGGAGGACATCTTGCAATATGCAAAATTTGAGAGAACTGAAAATCCATATCCCCAAGAATCCTCTTACTATTTAAATTCAGGTTTTAGGCAAGGGGCAACTTTTACCCCCAATGTATTAACGATGGTAGAGAGTGTAGAGTGTTATGATGAGAAATATAGTAGCATTCGAATGAAACCTTCTCCCAAAAAACCATGGGGGAATGTACAACTGGGGCAATTCCATTTACCTTCCAAGTGGTTAAAAGAGATGGTGCCATCAAGAAAAATGTTGCCCTTTTCATTAGCCCCCGGTGAACCGAATTATGTAATAGTACCGACCAGTAAAAATGGGAAGCTGCTGTCTCATAACTCTGCTATTAAAGAACCAGGATGGGAAATGCTAAATACTAAATACGATGAGTTTCGGGGACAGGGGCAGAATACACCAGGAACATTGGTGGATCGGATCAATTACCAAAAAGGTTTGAGCAATCAACTCCCTCTAATAAGGACTATTAAAAGGCAAAGATTAAAGACAGTACTTTATCCATTGGCAGGTGATATTATGCGCAGTTGTAGGATTGGTTACCGTTCTTTCGTAATACCAAATGCGTTGTACTACTGTTCCTTTCATTCAGAAAATGAAGCTGCTTACCTAACAGCTCTTCTTAATACCCCATCCTTACGACAAGCGTTTAAGGCATCTCAATCATCTGGCCGAAATTTTCATCTGCAACCCTGGCGTTGTATTCCAATCCCTGAGTTTAATCCCGATAATGATTTACATCAAATCATGGCACAACTAACAGTCGAAGCGGAAGAGGCTGTTTCTGTCCTCCTTACTGAAATACAAGGGAATCTAACTGAAGGCCAAAACATGCTAGGGCAGGTAACTTTGTCCGAGCAAATAAGGGGTTTATTACTTGCAAACGGTATTACAGACAGGTTGAATGAAACTGCGAGGCAAATATTACCAAACCATGTAAGGTAAAATTTGTTGTACTTCTTTTTAAGTGTTCATTGAATTGATTCAATACCGATTGTAAAAACGAGGCCGGGTAGATGGAGTCGTAGCCGGCCTGGTAAAAACTGGTAGTCTGCGGACTCAAATATGTAATACCTTTTTGAAAAATGGGTAATTTTACGAAATGAAACTTGTTGGTGTTTACGATACATTTGAATCCGCGGCAGCTGAAGCGTTAGTAAGATTCGGCTGAAGCCTGTATTTAATTAGAGAACTTGGCACTGGACGTGTAACACTTCCCTCATTTTTGCCCTCCAACTAGTCTAGTTTCGAATTAGAGTGTTGTTTTCAGTTAATACAAAATTGGTTTGCTTTGGCCTACTTTCAGCCTTCTGGTAGGGTTTGACCCGAATTAGGATCCCAAAAATCCTAATTATGTACCTGACTTGTCTGAAAACATTTATCATGCATAAGTTGATTCTAATGTGATACAAAAGTCTCTGCCCTGGTTAACGCATTATATTACAAGGCGTGCTATAAGTTAGACTAAGTACCCTGATGAGTAACAGCACGTTTAGTTAGGTCTATACCAATAACCCGTAAATTTGTTACACCGATTTCACGTATTTCATGATCCTCTTGTATCAAATTGTTCGCGTATTCTTGTAAAAATTCAACCAACCGCTTAAAATCTACCTCTTCTCCAGATACCTTCCATTTGTTTTTTTCTGTTTTGTCACAGTAAATCAATAAATAGATACCATTCTCATTTGCAGGATCACATAAGTAATCAAGACAGAGTTGACCTCTAAGTTTACTCAACAATTTATTTCCCGACCATTTATTTGCAATCTTGAGTTCAACAGGGACCATACCTAAAATAGATGCATGCATGAAACGGATGTCTGTTCTTTGCATATTGGGAAATTCATGTTCCTGTGAAATGGAAAATCGATTTTGTGATTTACTTACCAGCTCACCTGCAAGGTAATTCCTTAATTCATTTTCATTGTCTACTTTTTTGAGAATGTTTGATGGGCTGTTGTCACCTTCTTCATTTGCATATTTGAAATCAAGAAGGCAATTAATTGCAACGTCAAATAATTCCCGTGGTGTGGTAGGTACTAATTCTAGAGTTTCTTCAAATTCATTAATCTGGTTGATATTCCATGGTTGATCTGCATCAGCTCGTGCACGAGTATAAGCCTTATCGTAAAGCCAAGTTTTTTTGTATTCACCTTCTGCACTTTCTGCGATATTTACCAATGCATTAAATGCCTCTATACCAGGGGTGTCACAAAGAGCATTATAGAGACGTTCCCTTCCATCTTGTGCTTCGTCCCGGCTAGTCGGGGTAAACACACCGCTATTATAGCGATTTAGATCTTCTTCTTTGCGGATATACTTATGCATCAACTCATACAACTCTACAAGGAATTGTGCTTTCAAATAATTTTCTCTAACACCCAATCCTCCTCCAAAACGGGTTCCGTTCAAAGCGTTAATAAATGAAATAGCAAAGTCACTGGCTGGATCCTGCATTGAATCACTTGAAGGATCTTTAGTTTTGTCTTTATCCAACGTTCGGAGGGAATCCTTCAGGTTCACAATAGCCGATTCCGGTTTAACTGATACCCAAGCTGCATACCAAAGTGGCTTTTGATTGATATCAAGCGCTTCCATGTTTGCTTTTATAATTGCCAGTTCTGCAATTTTTTGATCGGTGATTGTATTACATCTGAGTAAAATATTCAGTGCATATTTCAATGTCTGGAGATTCCTGGGGTCGTTTGAGTTTAGTAAGCGGTGTACATCTGGTGCTATTTGAACTTCATACCACGGGGTATAATAAAATATATCGGACAAGATATAATGCAGCGTTTGGTCACTAGTACTATTTGACAATTCCCATTCTATCTCAGCAACAATTTGCTTATGGGTAATCTCGGGAAAGTGTTTAGCGAAGGCTTCAAACCATTCTGGAAAACCGACCAATTCGCTCATAAGGTAGCGTGCTGCAAGGTAAGCATCTTTGGTGCTTAAGGTTGATGGCCAATCTGGGTATTCTGAAGCTTCAATTGCCAATCCAGAAAGACCCATAACCTCTAAATCAGTCACGGTATTTATAATTTTTGTACCTTCCGATGGTAAACCAGGTTTATAGTTCCGCCATGTGGATTTTAAGCCGTCTCGCATAGCTTCGGCTACCTCTATGCCAAACTCCTCAATCAAGTCAACCCAATTTGTTAGTGCAAGTAGATTTTGGTCTGTACATTTGTCCTTCATGCGTTCAAAAAGATACTTTTGTTCTACACAAAAGTAATCTTTTTTTGCCTTTTCTTCATTGCGGATTTTGGCGAGTTGCTTTGGTAGAATTCTCTTCCATTTTTGATGAAAATCATCTAACTTGGCCTTACGCCTAGCCATTTTTCTTTTCAACCGTGCATCCAATTTGTGGTATTTTTTTTGCTTGGCAGTTTGACGAGGAGGATTCATATACTTTTTTAACGCGATGCTAAGCTCTTCATTACCTTTCACACGTTTCCATAATTGGTCACGTAATTTTCTTTGACGGCCAGCTTTACAATAGATGTTAAAAGCTAAACTGAGAGCGACTAGTTTGTCGTCTTGCAATGGTTTTTTTGTGATCCAACTAATAACAAGATCAAAATCCTCTCTGTCAAAACGCCTATTTGGTCTAAAACTTCTAACTTGACTCCAATCGGTAAGTTTTGATTCATCCTTTTCTTGCATGATACGACGTACATCTACCACATCATGCCAGAACAAGGATTCGTTTAATTCTGACCATGGAGAGATTAATGCAGGGAGATTTGTTTTAACTTTTAATATTCCATCACCAATAGAAACGTGGACTAATGAGATTATACTCAATGCACTTTCTGAGAAGGCTCCTTGATGACGTTCTTTGACCAAACGCTCACATGCAGGTATGGCAAAGTTTAACATCCATGCATGATCTTTAGATACATCTTCAAAAGTTCCTCTTTCAATGAAGGGTTTAGATTTGAGGTACGGGGCTATCCCTTCAACAATTTCTTCCAATGCATCAAGAGAACATACCGAAATGTATGTCTGTATAGCATGGTTTAATCCATCAACTTTATGTTTAATAGGCTGGTCAACATTGCAAATCAGTTTCACTAGCTTACCGGATGGGATATATTTGTGATCGAAACTGTTGATGAAGTGGGCTAGCATACGTCGATTGGTAAGACATTTTTTTTTTGAAATAGTTTGTACAGTCGAATAAATTTTCTCTTCTGGTGCCACTACATTAACAGCACGCATTGCGACAAGACGGATATACTCTTCTTGTTTTTCTGCTTCTGCCATTTTGATTGCAATATCTGATAAGTCTGTTAGTAAACCGAGTTCTATGCTGCGTATAAGTAATCTCGTAATCTTATGATGGTCAGCATATTCGTTTACCAGCGAGCGAATGACCTGTGACATGTCATTTGAAACAAGTCTTTGTAATGTATTTTGATCAATGGAGAAGCTAGTTCCTAATGTTTTTGCTACCTTGTCACAAAACAAGGTAAGTAATGATTTACGGTCTTCAAAAGGCAAGGAAGTAGGGTCACCACCTTCAAGCAAAATTTCGGGCCAATTCTTAATAAGGCGATTTCTAATTTGTTGATCGCATAAGGCAATCCAAGGCAAAATAGACCTTAAACTGGGGACCACTATATCAACACCATAATGCTGCTTAAAGAATAGTGCTTCTACACGCCATCTCTGACCTATGCTAATCAGCCGTAAGAACCATTCAGCAGCCAAAAATTCTTTACTATCACGATGATCAAATCGAACAAAGCCATAAGTTTCCGGTTCGAATATTGGTCTTCCGAGGAGAGTGTTACATTCTGAAGTTAACCAGTTTTTTAAGACTGAGTTAACTATAATCCCATCAATTGGTTGCTCCCTATTACCAGGTATGATGATTTTTCCTTGATGTGAGAGAACAACAGACGCAGCCAATTTTGTTGCACCTTCATAGGCTTTTTCTAGTGTCAATCTATCACGGGCTGAACGATCAGGATCATTTTCATTAAGTTTGCGTTTGATACTGTCTTTGACCATCTCCAGACGTGTGCCTAATTGCTCATTTGATTTCCAATACAAAACAATATCGTCTAAGTCTTTAGGTCGTCCTGCCAAGTCAGCCATCTGCTTTCTTACAATGTCATCAATCATTGTTTCAGCGTTTTCAACCTGTTTACCCTGAGCATATAGAACCATTTGCTCAGAAGTTAGAGGCCGCAATGTATAATATTTTATAGGTGATGAAGGTGCATTGTCATTGCCCCCCTGTTCCTCTTCGTTCCTGTGAGGGAATAAATTATTCAATTGATTTGCATCATCAGTTGGTCGCCATGCTCCAACCCTGCTAGTTAGAATGAGGTGGGTTTTTTGTAAATGATTTTTGATTTCAGGTTGAAGTTTCTTAAGTGCAAGTTCAAATTTTCGTGGATCACTAAGGCGAGCTTCATCAATAGAATCGAGAAAGAGCCAAATCTCTTTTCTACATTTCATGGCATTCTGAAGAGTATGAATATTTCCTTGCTCAAAAACCGTATCGCTAAATCCTTCTGCTAAATCTTCTAAGCGGATGTAGAATGCGTTATAGCCTTGCTCGATTAGTTTAAGGCACTGAAAGCAAACCTCCCAACTTTTGCCTGTACCCGCTGAAGAAAGTAAAACAACTCGGTAAGATTGAAGTAGATCAGGCCATTTCGGCAGTTTGTAATACCCAGAAGCGATCTTAGTTTCTATATCCACCAGATCTATATCCCTATCTGACAATTCAATGAACTGCCTGTCAAGTTCGATATATTCTTCCAAGTTCATTACAAAAGGTAAAACTGTGTATAAATCTCAATAAATCGATTCAAGTTACTTTTTACAGGATTATTTTGTATTTGGCCCCACCATTTTTTCAGGTTTGACTATTCTGTCAAATTCTTCTGAGGTTACAAAACCCAGCTCCAGGGCAGCAGCCTTCAAAGTTGAGCCGTTGGCATGTGCTAATTTGGCAACCTTTGTGGACTTGTCATAGCCGATTACCGGGGACAGCGCTGTAACCAGCATGAGAGATTCTTCCATTAAGAAATTAATCCGGGATTCATTGGCCTTGATACCTGTAATACAACGTTCGACAAAGGATGATATGCTATCCGATAGAAGCTGAATTGATTGAATAACATTATAAGCGATCATGGGTTTAAAAACATTGAGTTCAAAATGCCCTTGACTCCCTGCAAAACCCACACCAGCATCATTACCCATAACTTGAGCACAAACCATAGTCAATGCTTCGGTTTGTGTCGGGTTTACCTTGCCAGGCATTATAGAGGAACCGGGTTCATTTTCAGGAAGCAATAGTTCCCCCAGACCACTTCTGGGGCCAGATGCCAGAAACCGGATATCATTGGCAATTTTAAACAGTGAGACGGCTGTACTCCTAAGAGCACCTGACATTCCTACCATAGCATCATGGTTGGCCAGTGCTTCAAACTTGTTCTTTGCCGTTACAAAAGGGAGAGAGGTTTGCTCAGAAATATTCCTTGCAACTTCCCTGTCCCAACCTTCGATTGTATTCAATCCAGTGCCTACAGCTGTTCCACCTTGAGCCAACTCATAAATACTTCCCAGAGCTTTTTGAATCCTGAGTTCTGATAGTTCAACCTGTCGCAGATATCCTGAAAATTCCTGGGTCAAGGTAAGGGGAGTTGCATCCTGTGTATGGGTTCTTCCAATTTTTATTATTCCTTCAAATTCTTCACATTTTGCTTTGAGCGCCCTGTTCAGGAGATTTAAGGATGGCTGAAGTTCATTATTAATGAGGAGGGCAGTTGCAACATGCATCGCTGTCGGAAATGTATCATTGGAAGATTGACTCATATTTACATGATCATTGGGATGGATCGGGGATTTAGATCCTATCTCTCCACCCAGTGATTCTATAGCAAGATTGGCTATGACTTCATTGGTGTTCATATTGGTTTGGGTCCCCGAACCTGTTTGCCAAACCACCAGGGGAAAATTGTCGTTAATTTGGCCAGAAATTACTTTGTCAGCCGCAATGCAAATCGCCTTGCCTATTTCTGATTCAAGCAAACCGAATTTCATGTTTGCCTGGGCGCATGATTTCTTAATGATTCCAAAGGCCCGGATGATTGAAGCAGGTTGAGTTTCTTTCCCAATTGGAAAATTCATTAAGGATCTCTGAGTTTGTGCCCCCCAATATTTGTCTGAGGGTACATTCAGTTGTCCAAAACTGTCTGATTCAACACGGAAGTTAGCCATTGGTATAAACCCTTTTGGAATAGAAATTTATTTCAGTGATGTGATTTTGATCTAAAATCATCCAGACTGACTACCTTATCAGTAGATTGAATGGATTTTTTTTCAGTTTGAGGTTCATTTGGCAATACCTGGTTATCATCGCTGTGCTGACCATATTTCGGTATTTCAAATCCAATGTTGGCATCCTTATCAAAAAAGTAAATAATCGCTTGAAAGGGTATATAAAGACGTTCTGGAATGTTACTGAAATTCAAGGTAACCCAAAATCCTTCGGGATTGATTTCTAAATCCTCGAACCAGTGTTCCAGGACAATTGTCATTTGTTCCAGGTATTGTTCCTTTAACCTTGATGAAATAACTACTTCTGAATTGGTCACGTCGAAATCGATAATTATTCCTGGAACTCTGGGAATTCCGTCCTTTTGAACAATATCCAAGGCCTCTCTAAAGACACCAAATAACGCTTTTTGCATCAATTCCTGGTAACGGATATTCTTCAAGGTGAGTATCGATTCAAATTTTACCGAACGGCTGAAAATGTATTATCTGTTTTACTGGCAGGTTTCTGTTGCCAGGTACCTGCCGAACCCCGCTGAGGTTGTGCTATATAACCCCAGAGTCAGATCCGATTTGGATTACTGCTCACGCAGCAAGCGCTACCGGAGCACGATTGTCATTGGCAATTGTGCGATTTGGACCGATAACAGCGGTACCCCACCGGGCGAAAGTTAACCCCTTTACGCGTTCGTCGATCCTATTTCGGCCCCATACTTCACCTGGTGGAGCCGCCGGGTACCGCCCCCGGGTCCGATCCGTTTATTTCGAGCACGTTTATCGCCATAGTTCCAAAGGAACATCTAAAGAATTAAACCAAAGAAACAAATTGTCAATAACCTTCTCCTAATTGATACATATCTACAACAGTTAAAGGTTGAGTATTACCAATGCCCAATGTTCGGTCTACTTGACCAAGGTTCTTCTGGGGGTAGCGAGGCACCTTTTTGAAGCAATTCGATGGAAATGTTGTCAGGGGTTCTAATAAAGGCCATATGACCGTCCCGTGGAGGTCGGTTAATTGTTACTCCTTTTCTTTCCAAATCACTACATACTTCATAAATGTTATCAACTTCGTAAGCCAGGTGACCAAAATGCCGACTGTCAGATGGCAACCCTTCGTCACCATCCCAATTAAAGGTAAGTTCAACAGGGCATTCCGGTTGGTCAGGAGGAGCTAAAAATACCAGTGTAAATCGGCCAGATTCATTGACATGTCTTCTTGTCTCAACCAAACCAAGCAGATTAAAAAAGCTGATTGTTCTATCAAGATCCAGTACTCTGATCATCGTATGTAAATATTTTACCATCTTTTCTTCCCTACACGTTTGCAATTGCATTAAGGGGAACTATCCTAAAAATTCAGGACAAAATTCCAATACTTTACAGAAAACAATTTAATGATGATAACGCGTGAGATACAAAAACAAATCGAAGAACAAAGAAGCTCTCCTCAGGAATCGCTTCGAGAAATAAGCCCGGGTATTGAAAAGAACCTTTTTACCCTTTTTCCAATATTGGATCACGGATTTATCCGGGTTGTCGATTATATGGGAAATGATTCTTCTGTTGTTCAGGCAGCCCGTGTTTCTTATGGGAAAGGTACAAAAAAGGCCCGATCTGATGAAGGGTTAATTCGCTATTTGATTCGGCATAACCACACAACACCATTTGAGATGTGTGAGATTAAATTTCATATAAAGTTACCCATTTTTGTAGCAAGACAATGGATTCGACACCGTACTGCTTCAGTAAATGAGTACTCGGCTCGATACTCAAAACTGGAGGATGAGTTTTATATTCCGGAAATTGAAAATCTCTCCTCCCAGTCAGGGACAAATAAACAGGGCAGAGGAGAGTCACTTCCCTTGGAAGAAGGTGAGAGGGTACGGGCAATACTGATGCAGGATAGTGACTCTACTTATCAGAATTATGAAAAAATGCTTTCACAAGAAAATCAGGAAGGGCTTTCACGAGAGCTTGCCCGTATAAATCTTCCAACAAATGTCTATACCCAATGGTATTGGAAGGTAAATCTACTTAATTTACTGAAATTTATACATCTCAGGATGGATCCTCATGCTCAATACGAAATTAGGGTGTATGCAGAAAAACTTGCTGAAATAGTGGAAGAGTGGGTACCAATTACGTATCAGGCCTTTTTTGATTATTGGGTGCAGGGGATTACTTTTTCCAAGCAGCAAGTTACCTTGTTAAAACAAAAAATGATGGGAAAAAATATTACTTTCGAAACTTCGGGTTTGTCCAAGAGAGAGTGGGATGAGTTTCTTCAATCTCTTGAAATGGATATCTCCTAAATTGATGTTTGGGATGTAGGAAACGTAGGTTATGGAAAGAATCGATAAAGTTGATCGTATGATCCTGATGGAACTTCAAAAAAATTCGAACCAGCCCCTGGATCAAATAGCTGAAGCAGTAGGCAAATCAAAAACTCCCGTTTGGCTACGAATGAAAAGATTGGCTGAAAAGGGAATCATTAAGAAATTTACAGTTGATGTGGATTTCGAGAAAATAGGCTTTGAAGCCTGTTTTTTTGTCTTTATCAAAACCTCCGAACACGAGGCAGAGTGGCAAAAGCACTTTCTTAAGGCGATTAGGAACAGGCCTGAAGTGTTAGAAGCTCATAGGCTTGCTGGTGACATAGATTATATTTTGAAGGTAAGGGTGGAAAATGCCAAAGCTTATGACAAATTTTATCAAGAGCTTATCAGACAGGTAAAAATTTACAATGTAACGGCCTTGATTTCCATGGAAGAGATAAAATCTACTAATGAATTGAATTTGACTTCGGTTGGGGATTTAAGAAAACCGATTGAAAATGAGTAATCGGACGGAGTTAATTAAAAAATTAAAGGTTAAAGCTCATCTGAGAGGAACAAAGGAAAATTGTGAATTATTAGGTTCTTTTGCAAAAAATCACTTGAGTAATTTGGAGAAAAAAGACATTTGTGATTTTGAGAAATTGCTTGATTATACGGACCCTGAAATTACCGATTGGTTGTTGGGTTATTCTTCCCCTCCAGTTCATTTAGCCAACATAATCGAATCAATAATCAAATTTTATGAGTAACTGTATCTGAATAGTCAATTATAATTTTTTTTAACAATCCTGTTTAAAACAAAAAAATAATAAATGATTGTTTTACTTTTAAACTAACGCACAAAAAACTATAATTTATGTCACAAAAGCGCATCAAGGACATCATTCCTCATTTTCGCTCAACAGTAGTGAGTGAAATATTAAATGGTTAGATTTCAAAAAAGAAAAAGAAAATTCTTCTTAAGAGAAAGAACAGAGTCTGAGTCTGAAAGTTTTACCCAGGCTGAATATCCCAGTCACAATAGTTTTGACGATTATGATTCTACCCTTGGTGATTTGATGAGAGGACAAAGGGCTACCCTTAGCAAATCTCTTTTGGACGTCCAAAAAGAACTGGGACTTGCCCCATACATAATTTTTGCCATAGAAAATGGAGATCTGGGAGCATTCCCCAATAAATCTCTGGTGGGCAGCTATGTACTTCAATATTCAAAATATCTAGGCTGGGACCCCAAGAAAACATATAAAAAATTCTGCAAAGAAACCGGGCATGTTAGTATATCAGCCGCCGAAAACGACATTTCCATTGAATCGTTCAATGTTACACAGAGTTTTTATCAATATAAAACCGCTACTATAAAGGGCATAAGTTTATTTGAGCACCTCTTGGGAAGGTTGTTACAAAAATCTACATTAATTGGGTTGGCAGCGATTTCCTTTGTTACTTTGCTATTAGTCAGTGGAGGTTATCTGGTTTGGACTTTCTATTTTCAGATCTTTGAAAATCCTGATCAAATTAATATGACCGGGACGGTAGGAACACAAATTACCGAAAGCGATAACAGTATACTACCTGAAGAGATCAATGAAACACTAGTAACATTTACGGCTATTCCTCAAGCAATCAATCAAAGGGGGTTGGATAAAATTGGTGATCTGATTCCACAGGATACTGAAGAGAATTTGAATAATATACTGGATTGGGAAAATCATGGTTCAATTACAGCAAAGTACGACCCTGAAAGCCATCCGGTTGTACCCGTGTTCCTTCCAGAAGAGGAATTGCTGTTAGCTGATTTGATAGATACCGAGGTAGAAAATTCAAATGAAATCCTACTTGTTACAACATCAGAATCATGGGTTCGGGTTAAAGGGGAAAGTGGAAGAGTTCTCTTTGAAAGAGTTTTGGTCGCAGGAGAACAATATGAAGTCCCTGAAGCAGGTGAGCGTCTGATCTTAAGAGCTGGTAATTCAGGAAGTTTATACTTTATTGTGGGTGGAGTTCAATATGGGCCGTCAGGTGAAGGAACCCAAGTAATTGACAATGTATATCTTGAACCTGAGGAATTAAAAAATAAATTTGCTTTGGTCGAAGGTGAATTAATTCCATCAGAGAACCAAGTTCCGGCAGAGTATTCGAGCGTCGAATCCAACCTACGAAGCAGCAATTAACCCATTTTTATTGTAAATCACTGTGTTTCAAAACGATATAAGGCCCTGGAGGAACATTCCTCGCCGAAAGTCCAGAAAAATTTTTGTTGGAGATGTCCCCATTGGTGGCGGTACAGATGTTTCTGTTCAGACAATGACCAACACCTCCACTGTGGATGTTAAGGCGACAGTTGATCAAATCCATCGTTGTACAGAAGCAGGTGCAGATATAGTCAGGGTTTCCGTGCCTGACGAGCCTTCATCAAAGGCATTTGCAGAAATAGTAAAAAATGTCGATGTACCCTTGGTTGCAGATATTCATTTTCACTATAGGAGGGCTTTGGAAGCAGCCGATGCCGGTGCGGCCTGCTTGAGGATCAATCCAGGGAATATAGGTTCCAAGGATAGGGTTAAGGAAGTTGTAAAATCTGCCCAAAGCAACTCATGTTCCATACGTATTGGGGTAAATGCAGGTAGTTTGGAAAGAAACCTTCTTGAAAAGTACAGAGAGCCTTGCCCGGAAGCAATGATTGAATCGGGTTTGAACAACATCCGACTTTTGGAAGACCTCAACTTTTCCAACTATAAAATCAGTTGTAAGGCCTCCGATGTCTTTCTTGCTATTGCAGCTTACAAAGGTCTGGCTAGGGAAACAGATGCCCCCATTCATCTTGGGATCACTGAAGCAGGGAGTTTTCTTCCGGGAACCATTAAATCCGCCTTGGGAATTGGAAGCTTGTTGTTGGATGGAATAGGCGATACAATTCGAATTAGCCTGGCCGATGAGCCAGAAAAGGAAGTAAAGGTCGGATTTGAAATACTCAAGGCACTTGGTTTAAGAACAAGAGGAGTGAATATCATAGCTTGTCCAAGTTGTGCCAGGCAAGGATTTGACGTAATAGAAACAGTTAAAATACTTGAAGAGAGGCTAGCCCACATCAATACTCCAATAAACTTGTCTATAATTGGGTGTGTTGTGAATGGTCCTGGCGAGGCATTAATGACAGATGTAGGATATACCGGTGGAGGTAAAGGATCAGGGATGGTATATTTAGCAGGAAAAACCACTGAAAAAATTTCGAATGAAAAGATGATTGACCATATCGTTTCATTGGTCACAGACCGGGCAAATTCTATAGCAGAAGCCCAAAATTAATTTTGTTGTCTAGACTGCCTGTAAATCAATTTCTTGACTCTTAGAAGATCAATATCTGGTTCGGTGAAATTATCATTACTGCTCATTGTTTATTGAATTAGCCGTAAATTGAAAAAAGGAGCTCAATTAATTTGCAGACCCCATCAGATATAAAATCTAAAGTTCCACTGGAAAAGCTCGAAAGTATAGAGGGGAAATTCATCAGGATCCAGGAGCTACTGATCCAGGAAACTAATGTTGATGAGTTGATTGTTCTAACCAGGGAATTCAACAATCTGAAGCCAATCGTCGAGAAAGCTGCAGAATACAAGAATTTGATTAAGGAAATACAAGAGGCCGAGGATATGATTTCAGATCCTGAAATGAAGGAACTGGCTCAGGAAGAATTGGAACATCTAAACCAGCAATTGGTTATGACAGAAAATAACCTTATGCTTGAACTTATCCCGAAAGACTCTGATGATGAAAAATCAGTAGTACTTGAAATTAGGGCTGGTACTGGGGGTGAGGAGGCGGCACTGTTTTGTGGTGTCCTCTACAGGATGTACGAGAAGTATGCAGAAATGATGAAGTGGAAATTTGAACCTTTGGATGTCAGCGAATCTGATCTGGGTGGATTCAGGGAAATTACCGTTACCATTGAAGGCAAGGGAGTTTATGCCAGATTAAAGTATGAATCGGGTGTACACAGGGTCCAAAGAGTGCCACAAACTGAATCAAGCGGAAGAATCCACACTTCTGCTGCAACGGTAGCTGTACTCCCCGAAGCAGAAGAGGTTGACATAAACATTGCTCCCGAAGATCTCAGGATTGATACAATGCGGGCTAGCGGGGCAGGGGGACAGCACGTCAATAAAACTGATTCCGCTGTCAGGATTACCCATATTCCGACTGGGATAGCTGTTGTTTCAGCCGAAAAATCTCAGCATGTAAATCGGGTTAAAGCTATGACTGTCCTTCGTTCGAGGCTTTATAACATGGAAGTTGAAAAAGCCCAAAGCGAGAGGGCAGCTGATCGAAAATTGCAGGTTGGAAGTGGAGATCGCTCCGAACGAATCAGAACATATAACTTTCCCCAGGGTAGAGTAACAGATCATAGAGTAAATTTAACACTTTATAGCCTTGAGAAGGTTATCGAGGGAGAATTGGATGAGATTATTGATTTCCTGATTACGGATGATCAGGCGACGAAGCTGGCAGAGTTTGTATCCTGATGGACCCAATGCTAACAGATGTTCTGAGAATGGCTTCTCAACGATTGCAGAAGGTTGGGGTCGAAAAACCCGGCTATGATACAACCAAATTATTCGAGAGTTTCCTTGGTAAAAGAATCTTTGCCGTCGATGAGAATGATTTAGAAGCAATGCCTTCCGATTTTTGGGTTCAATTTGAAACGGCAATCAAACTTAGAGAGCAAAGAATGCCTGTCGCAAAAATCCTTAACCAAAAGGAGTTTTGGGGACGTTTGTTTTATGTAAATACCAAGGTGTTGGATCCTCGCCCTGAAACGGAAGTTTTAATTGAAGAAGCTCTTAAAGAGAATTTTGATTTATTTCTGGATTTGGGGGTTGGAAGTGGCTGTCTACTTGTTTCAATTTTAGGGGAAAAACCAAATGTCTTTGGGATTGGGTCTGACATCTCAATTGAAGGTATCAAGGTGGCACGAACAAATATTGCAAGGTTTGGTCTCGCCAATAGATGCAAATTGATTACATCCAGTTGGTTTTCGGCAATAAATTACAAATTTGACTTGATTATTTCTAATCCTCCATATATCACTAGAGACGAGTATAAGACACTTGAGCCCGAAATTAGATGCTTCGAACCTAAGATTGCACTTACACTTGAAGATGACGGGTTAGAGTCCTATCGTAAGATAGCTTCTGATGTTAGCAAATATTTGAATATCAACGGCCGTTTGATAATTGAAATCGACTATAGAAAATATCAACAAGTAAAAAGGATATTTGAGCAAACTGATCTTTTTCTGGAAAAGGATGTCCCCGATTTAGGCGGGGTGATAAGGGCTCTGGTTTTTCGAAAATTGTAGATCCAAAAATAGTGGTCAGAACAATATTCATTTAGAAATACAACAGGATAAAATTTAGCTTGCATAACAATTAATGGGTAGTTTGGTTCCGTGAAATTTGGTCTTATCAACCTTTGAACCGGATATCACATTAAACCTTGATTTTAAATAGTAGTTTAGGAGGACGAAATGGAAAAAAATGCGAAATTCTAGAGTTACCCGATCCCGGGGAAAAGGACGAAAAGGGAATTCAGGAAACGGTACCAACAGGGTATTTGAGAGTTCTGGTCCAGACGGCAAGGTCAGGGGAAATTCATTACAGATTATTGAAAAGTACCAAGCACACGCCCGGGATGCCTTACTTGGAGGAGATAGAATTGTAGCGGAAAACTTCACACAACATGCAGAGCATTATATTCGTCTGCTGGAAGCCCAAAGGGAGTTTGAAACGCAACGATCATCCAAAAATATTACCCGAATGGTAAATGGCAAAAACAATCAACAAAAAGAAAAGCCTGAAGCCTCCCCCAAACCGGATGCTTCTCAACAGGTTTCAATAAATTAAAATCTTATCTTATTCCAGGGTTAAACCTTGGGATTTAATTATTGAAACAAGTTTAACATACTTGGTTACAGGAATTTGTTCTGGCCTGCACATGGGATCAATATCGGCTTGTACCAAGTAATCAACAATGTTTCCTGTTAATTTTTTAAGGCTTGTTTTGATCATCTTCCTTCGCTGATTGAAGGCCATGGCAATTACCCTTTCAAAAAAGGGCATTGTGTCGTTCGCTAGCGGAGGGGACGGTTTAGGCAAGACCTGAACTAGAACTGAATCTACCTTTGGTATTGGGGTGAAGGCCTGAGCAGGGATATTCATGAGGATTTTGACATCTGTACGGAGTTGAGAAAGAACAGACAATCGACCATAGGATTTGGAATTGGGTCGGGCCATAATTCTTTCTCCTACTTCCTTTTGTAACAACAAAACTATTCCTGACCAAAAGGGTGGCCACACTTCTGGTAACAACCATTGCACCAAAAACTTGGTAGCTGAGTTATATGGGAGATTGGCTACTATTTTTGAAGGTTCGTTTTCCAGAGTGGAGTAATCAAACTTCAGGCCATCCATACAATAGAACTCAAAGCGGTCTTCATACAGATCCCTAATCTGCTTCAAAGCCGGTTTAAATCGAGAATCAATTTCGATTGAAATTACTTTTCTTGGATTTTGATCAAGTAAACTTCTGGTTAATCCACCTGGGCCAGGTCCAATTTCTATGACAGTAGTACCTGCCAAATCCCCTGCTTGGGAAGCAATTTTTCCTGTGAGGTTTAAATCCAGTAAATAGTTTTGACCCATGGATTTATTTGCTGATAGTTTAAATTCCTTAATCACCTCACGAAGAGGGGGAAGAGTATTTGACATTCTTTTTTCTGTTTTTATGGATCTTCCTAGCAAGCAGTATCGCCTCAATCAAACTGTCAGGCCTGGCTATATCCTTGCCAGCGATACCAAAAGCAGTACCATGATCAGGTGAAGTCCGTATTATTGGTAATCCCAAGGTAACATTTACAGCCTTGTAAAAATCCAGAGTTTTAATTGGAATCAAAGCTTGATCATGGAACATTGCAACAGCCAAATCATATGTTTTTCTGAAGTTCTTGTGGAACATGGTATCAGCCGAGTAGGGCCCCTTAACCTTCAGACCCTCATTTTGGAATTTCCTAATTACGGGTTCTATAATTTCCAGTTCCTCCCTCCCTAGCGATCCCCCTTCACCTGCATGAGGGTTCAGTCCGGAAACCGCAACACGTGGGTGGGATAAACCGAAATCATTCCTCATGGCAGCCAAACTTGTTTCTAAAGTTTGTTTTAACAAATCTTTGGTTAAGCACTGAGATACTGAACTGAGTGATATATGTCGGGTGACAGGTACTACTCGTAACTTTTTTCCCGATAGCATCATTACAGGAAAATCAACTCCACAAAGTTTTGAAATATACTCTGTGTGTCCTGAAAACTCTTTTTTCCCTGCATGACGAAATACGTCTTTGGTGATAGGATTCGTACAGATACCAGAAACTCTTCCCGCCAGTGCAAAGTTAACAGCAGACTCGATTGACCCAACAACGCCCTGAGCATTCTCAGGATTGTATTCGCCAAGTACATTCTGTGAAGGAAAATTACAGTGAAGAAAAGGAAGTGCCTTTTCGAAAACCTGGAAACATTCTTCGGGAGTTTGAATTTCTATTACCGGATGCGAATTTCCAAAAGCAGCCAAGTGATTTCGGTCGGCTATAAGAAAAAAAGGCTGTCTTTTCCTTAATTTTTTCCAAGCCTTAATTGAGAGTTCTAATCCAATACCAGAGGGTTCACCGGAAGTTAGGGCAATGACGGAGTTATTTCCTTCTGACAATCGCTTCCGCCCTGAGTTGTGCATAATGGTTCCTGGCCATATCATCAATTTTTCTGTCTCGAAGATTATTCAATACCCGTTGACGTATTTCATCATCATCAACAAGGTTTCTCTTACATAACATGACGATAAAACTTGAACCATCGTCTAAATCCACTCTTGTGGTTTCATTGTTATCCAATTTTGACAGGGGATCAGCAAAAGCTCCTAAATCACCCCTTTCAACTGTTTGCCTGGTAAAATTATCTGAATCAAATTGCTGCGAATATTCAGAAAAATCGGTGCAAGTTTGACTTCGGTTAGCGATGGTGTTCTGAATATTGGATACCTGACTTGTACTAAGAGAGTCTGTCCTTAAAGTAGCATAATCTATTGAAACGAAGCTTGTTGCAGAGGTTTCAGTTCTCTTACCCAAAACAAAAAATATGTAATAGAGATTGTCAACTTGAACTGGTTCGGATACAGTTCCTGATGGAGTTCTGTTGATAACACTTCTGAATGCTCCACTGATATTATCAATATTCAACCATCCTACCGCACCTCCTTCATTTCTGGTGGAGGAGGCCGAATAATTGCGGGCAGTAATTGAAAAATCTTCAGGGGTTAGAATGGAGCGATTTATTTCCTGTGCTATTTGTTGGGCCTGATTAGGATTGTTCTCATCAATGCGAAGAACAATTTCAAGTAGGTTTGCCATGTTTCTTGTGGTCCTGTATTCAAGCAGAAGTTTTTCATCTACATCCGGGGTAGGTAAGTCTCGGATAATTGGACCAAAAACTGCACGGGCTAGTTCTGCCCAAGCCAATTGTGCTTCTATGTAGCTAAAAAAGGATTCTTTGGATACACCAGAATTCCCAATTCGGTTTAGGAAATCGTTGAGTGAATTATTCCTGCTTTCGGCATAATCTGTAGCTGCCGCGAGTATTTGCTGTTGGGTAAGATCAATCCCAACTCGATCAGTTTCCTGAATGTACAGTTTTTCCTTTATGAGTTCCTCTTCGGCCAGACCTTTGACATCTCCACTTTCTCCCAAAAAGCGAAGAAATCGAACTTTTTGATCTATTTCATAATTGCTGACAGCTGCCCCATTTACTGTAAAGGCTGTAGCAAACAGATTGGTTTGCCCGTAGGCAATATTTAGCTTTGCAATGAAGACAAATGCAAAAATGACAAAAGTTAATAGTTTAGGTTTCATGGTACTCTGAATTTAGTTACAATTTTTAGTAGATAAAGTACTTGCAGAGGTAAATCCAACCAAAGAAACACCAATGGAATAATCGGGACTGGATTTATCAGTCATATCTGTTTTTAGTGTCCGCTCTGCTGATATTTCGAAAGTTACACACTGGTGGTGATAAACCGCACCCAGTTCATATTTTCTTTTTGATTCGCCCAAGAAATCATATTCAAAATTGGCAAAACCTGTCCACTGGTCTGAAATCGGAATTTTTAGATATGAACTTGCTGATTTGGATTTATCCTTATAATCTTCCCCCCTAATCCACCCATAGGAAACACCCGCTTCATAATCGCTATTCATCAAGGCAAATCTGGAATAGTTACTTACCGCCCTGAAATTATTGTCGCCAACAAATAGGGATGTCAACTCAATATTTCCTCCCAAATCAAGAATACCTTCAGCAAAATAATGGGTTTCCTGGTCCCCACCATGAACATATTCTGGTTTATTTTTGGGATCTCTATCAGGCTTTAAAATGGTTTTACCTATTACAAAATCGAACTTGTTATCCTGAAATGACGTGAAATACTTCACCCCTAGACTAATTTCTCGACCATCACGTATCCAGGATTCGACAATATCCTGATGGTTGGACAGGAATTTGCTACGGTCTATAACTTGCAAAGCTTCAGGCCTATTCGGCAAGTCCTTATTATTATCCTGGGAATATACCACTTGTATGAAAGGGGTAAATGTCTGGTAGTTTTTCCCGCCGGTCATGACCAAGGGGAAGGATAGATTGTTTACCATTAAGGCACGTCCATAATTTGCCCGCTTCCTTGCCTCGGGAGCATCATTCCTGTAGGCCTCACCAAGTAAAAAGAAAGTGGTAGAACTTTTGATACCCGAGTTGAATATTTTTGTATCTGAAAATTTTCCCAGCAAAGATACATGTTTGAAATCATGATATCTATTAGATTCGACATCAGTCGAATCCTGATTTTGATCGTCAGTTTCAGAATCTTCTACAATATTTGCCTGATTTTGTAAGGTAGAGTTGAATTTCAATTCAAGGGATAAACTAGCTCTAGAGCTCGGCAGTAAATCCCTCGTTTTCAAACCCAGACTGATGAATCTTTCAAAGGTGTTTGTAGTTTCTTTATTATTTTCCTCTGTATCATCGTCGTCATTCTCTTCTGTATCCTCTTGATTATTGGTTCCGGGTGGTGGACCAGGGGTGAATGGACTAACATCAATTGTACGAAAGGTAAGTTCACCTATCGGCAGTGTCTTTTTTGCTTCAAGTAAAATGAGTTTGTTATTCTCAGGAAATAGACCTGAAGGATAGGCCGTATTATCTGCACTTGTGTCTGTAATCAGGAAACTGAATTGCGAGGTCTCATCAGGTTTTTGAATTCCCGTGAGGACTAAATCCTGTTGAAATAACCCTAGGTTTCTTTCCCTGAATGGATAAGCTGCCTCAAAAAATATCCAACCTGATTTAGAGTTGTTTCGAAATTCCAGATTACCCCCCGTTTCGTTAGCAGCAGTACGACCAAACGAAAGAGTTAAATCACTGTGATCATCCAAAACATGATAATAGGGGATCTTGGCTTCGAATCCTCTGCTACTGTTGTAACGAACTTCCGGTACCAAAAAACCGCTTTGTCTTCCAGATGTAGGGCTAACAATTGAAAACCAGGGTAAATATAAAATGGTTACATCCCATACCTTGAACCTGACATTTTTGAGGTGTACCCTGCCGCCATCCTCCCTCAATGTTATTGAATCAGCCTGAAAATACCAAAGAGGGGTTTCCCCGGCTTTACAAATTGAACAGGTTGTAATCACGTTGTTGAATAAAACCAAACTTCCATTAGCACGCCTAACTGTCTCAGTAGTTATTTGTAACCTGTTCTGGTAAAGGATTCTAAGCCCTTCAATTACACCTTGCTGTTCCTCAGGCGATAGGGATATAAAATCAGCAACAATCCCGGTCCCTGAATCATCTACAATGTAAATTGGGTCATTGAAGGTGTAATAATTATCACCAAATTCCACATTGTCAGTGCTGATAACGTAGTTCCCGTAGGTTATCTCAACGTTGCCAGAAGCTTTTACTCTATTGTCCCCGTCAATGACTATTTCATCTGCTGAAATTTCAACTCTAGGTTCTTCCTGTGCTGAAACCAGGAGGGTGGTCCCAAAGATACATAAGGAACCAATAAGGACAAATTTCAGAAAAGAACTAATATTCACAGCCTGTCTTTTATCAAAAGCATTTAAAAACCTGTATAGCGAACGGAATGAAAGATGTTTTTTCTTTGAAAATCTTTCAATTATTGGATAGTTGAGTCTAAAAGGAACAATCCTAGGTAGAAAGAAACATTCGTCCAATTTCCAGATTAAGTTCTTGTTTTCACTTGAGATTGGGAACCAGATAAACACTAATAAACCAGTTGATTACCCTAAATTCTAAGCCAAGAGAAGATTGACCAATAGCCTGTCCTGGTATTGAGAATGTATTTCCCCTGCTTTTCTATATAAGGCATCAAGATAAATAGTAGTATAGACGAAAATAGGGAGAAATTCAGGGCTGCGTACTCAGATGTCAGGATTTGAGGATAAATAAAGAAGTTAACAACAAGATTAAAAATATAGAGTGCCATCAACCTAATCGTAAAAGGTATAATGCTTCTTTCGAATTTGGGTAACTTAAATTTTGGAAGGGGTACAATTCCCACAAAAATACAAATTACCATCAATACCGGGAATGGAAAGAACAAGGATGCAACTTGGTACGGATAGTCCTTGTTTACTACAAAGGAGTATAAAACTTTATCTAGAAAGAACACTCCCAGACCAAATAGGAAAATAAGGAAGGCCCCTTTATAGAGCCCTGTAAATTCAAAAAAAGGTAAAATGCCCACCCCAAGTCCGACCATGAAGGATAGTAAGAATGGTAGGGAAATCAGAGAGAAAAAATAAACTTTCTGTTCATGGGCACTTGCCAAGAGACCTAGTTTTTCCAAAGTATTGGAGATTCTTCCACTAGACCAAACGGTTGTTTGTTCCAGTGGAATTAAGGAAGTAAAATCTTCTGGGGAAATGTCTGTACCAACTAGAACCCTTAAAGTGTTTTCTCCAATATCGGTACTTCGGGTAAGTTCAGAGACAAGATTACACTGGTTTTCAGGAAAAATTTCGAGATATTGGTCAAACACATAAATTTCAGAGGCTTTGCAATAATTCTCTATGGGGGAACCTTCCGTATCTTTGAGCATGATTTCAACATCCTCTAAATGAATCTGATTTTCAATCTCAGTATCCAATCTAGCGGCTCTGATAATGGCATCCTTCCCTTTGATTTCCATCTGAAACCAAAATCTTTCCTGATTAATTTCTACCTTGGAGTCGGGTGAATTAGCGGATTGTAGTAATTGTGATTCTATATTTGTCCAGGCAACAATGGGATTGATCAACGCTAGGCAGACTAAACCCAAAATAAATGACAAAACCATGACCAGAAGGGTTACGTTTTGACCTCTTCTGCCAAAGGATTTTACAGCCAGGTATTCTCTACTCCTAAGAAAAAATAAGCAAAAGTGTATTGCAGCCAAAAGAAAAACCATCGGTAGGTTTTCAAAAATAAATTGGGGAACAAACAGGAGAATTAAGAGCAATTTATCAATGGAATACGAACCTTCTCCTTCTATGGCAGCTCCAGCTCCTGTTGCCAATTCCTGGATATAGCCCAGGCAGAAAAAGGTAATTAGAACAATCAGCAGAGATCGAATAAATTTCCTGGCAATATACCAATGTATAGTCACAAATATTTAATCCCGGTTTACACTGACTTTACGATTATAACACTTAGGATTATAAATTAACAAAAACCTGTCTCAAAGCATTCATTCAGTATTTAATTGATTTTAAAGTCATGCTCAATTCTCGCTTTCCGATTCACTAGTGTACCGAGGTCAAATTACTTTTTTTAACGAGCTTATTCACTTCATCGACTACTATGAAGGCAATGATTTTTGTTGGAAACACAATAGTTATGATTTTCAAGCGAAGTACATTTACTAGTACGGATTTCAATGGTTTGGTGAGATGATAATTGGTATTGACAAGACGTAAAGGTTTCAGATTTAACCCGATATGCATTTATCCCTTGTTGAAAAATACCAAGTTCCTTGACATAAAATATACTCTGAAACAGGGTCTAGTAAAGTATTTGGGTAAGCCGTAAAACAAAACCATTTAAACTCCCACAAAGGCACCATTTTGATACAGAACTATCCAGATTACAACAAATTTTATTCTCATTTAATTGGGGCTTGTATAAAGTAATATTTAACTTTTTATTTAATCCACGGACCTTCTGATTGTTGTATTGTATCATTATCGTCTTGCTTATTTAGTATTAGTCAGGTCTCTTCCTTTCTTGATTACAGATGTCAGTGGCTGTGATTTAGATGTTATTGATGAATGCTTATAAGTCGACTATATTTCTTAGGTATAAATATCTAAAGTGGAAACCAAAGATGGGGTCTAGTGGCCAGCATGTCGTACCTAGAGGCGGAAAATGGGCAGTTCGTCGTGCTGGGTCGGCAAAAGTTACAAAGAAATTCGATACACAAAGTGAAGCTATTCAAGAGGGACGCAGGATCGCTCGGAGACAAGGCACCGAACTATATATCCATGGTCGTAGTGGGCGAGTCAGGGCTTGAGACTCCTACCCACCAAAGGAGTAATTTTTACCATCTTCAGATTTCAACAGGAGTGTATTCGTCAATTGTCCATTTGATGATGAATATAGACCGATACTTCACGCTGTTCTTTTCTGTTTGATCCGATTTGGTTTGAAGCCCAGAATAGCTTCGGAATGAACTAATTCAGGTGAACCTCGCTTGGAAAAGATTATGGAACTTATCTGCAATTCCAAGTATTCAATCCATGATTTGAGTCGATGTTAATCATCTAATCCATATAAACACCACAGGATGAATATGCCATTTGAGTTGGGATTAGATTTTGGATGTATGAAGTTTAGGGAAAACCATTTCCAAGAAACAGTTTTTTTGGTTTTGGAAGAGCAGAAGTACCGATATAAGATAGCTCTTTCTGACTTAGCCGGATACGAATTAAATCTCATCGTGGTAAATACGAAATTGCCATTAGTGAGGTTTGCAAATGGATAAAGGGATTAGGAAAAATCAAACTTATTGGAGCAGATAAGTTGATTGCCGATTACGAAAGTTTCCAAAGATGGCTTTCTGATAAACTCCTTGAGGCCGGCAACTCATTAGAGAAGATTGACGACTACCTGGAAAAGGACTTAGGGGACAGTGAATTGATTGATCTAATAACTGATTGGGTGTCCATCAGTCCTCCACTAACTGAAGATTAATAAACAATATTTGACCTATTAAATTTATTGGTACTAAAACTGAAGGAAAACAATCAATTTCCTTCTCTCGGTGTGGGTATTATCCAAAGAAAATACCCATGTGCAATTTTCCAGCATCTGTAGAACAATTCAATCTTGCTTTGATTCCACATTTGACACTTTTTGTATGTCAATAGATGCCCAGCCAAGGAAAAAAAGTATCAATGGAATCGTTGAAATGTACTGTACTAAGGGTAGGGTTCTAGTGATGTTTTCTGCTGCTTCCAACTGTTTTCCAACGACATAACTCCCCATTACAAGAAGTGTCGAAATCATAATGGTGATAAAACCGTTCCAACTGTTTTTGTATCCGATGATAAAGACAATCCCTCCACATAATACAACAAATAGTGAAAAGAAAATCTTATTTAATCTTTCGTTAATTTCTTGCTTTATCCAGGGACTCAATTCTTCATTGCTGATGAAGTTCTCAATGATGTCTGCTGTCCTAAGATTCTCTGAAAAGGATTTGGTCATCCTTTCTTCAATAAACGTCAGGTTCTCTAGAAATTTGATAACAATCACTGTTTCAGGTTCTTGTCCCCCCTGAATTTGGGATAGAATCTGTCCTCCAGAGAGAACAAATTCCTTTTCATCTGTCGAATAATTTATTTCGCCAGTTTTGGCAGAAACCCATAACCTAGAATTGTTATCACCTTGAGAATCAATGTGTATGACCAGATCATTTAATTCTCCTTCCTCACCCACTCCTTCAGTTATAATGGTGCGACCATCTTCAAAATCCAAAAACCTTCCTGGTTTTATTCTATATCTATCCAGGGCCCATTCAAGTTCTGATACAACTTCAATAATTTTATTGTCGCTAAGAGGACGAAATTCAAATTTCAATGCAACTTCAATTAATCCAATAGTGAATGCGAAGGCGATAATGGGGAATGAGATTCCCAACTTTCCAAGTCCCATGGTTTGTTGAATGGTGAATTCATGACTGCTCCGCATTTTGATAACGACATATACCGTCGCAAGAAATGCTGAGATTGGAATTACCCGGTCCAGAGCAACAACAAGCATCAAAATTAAATGTTGTAGGAGGTAGCTTGGGTATTGGATTTCAGCCAAAATCAGATCAATACTACGAACCAGTAGGTTTACCCAATTCAAACCGGCAAATATAACAGTAAAGAAAATAAACCCAACGCAAAGGCGGATGAATGTGTAACGGAATAAAGTTATTGGCATTAAATCAAATTACATTAATTTAGATTGATCTAATAATTTAATGGTCCTGCAAAAAGTCAACGCGGATCCATGCAAACTGTAATTAGCAAATTTCTGAGGTACCAATGGAAAACCCAATCCCAATTGATTTTTCTGGATTAGATCAAAAGACACTGCAACAAATTTTTTTATTTGAGGATGTTGTTGTTATTCTTACCACTCCAGAGGGGGAAATTTGGGAATCAATCGAAAAATCGGATTCCTCACAAGATATTGACCATAATAGATATCTCCAATCGGATTCATTCCAAAAATTATCTGAAAATGATTTTATAACCATAGACTTTCCTTCTGATTATAAAGCTAAAAAACTGGTCATTCAAAAGATTCCATCCGAGACTGATGAAAAGACCATGAGAAAGGCTGGCGCTAAATTGGGAGAGTTAGCCCTTGACCACGACCTAATGATTGTGTGTGAACATTCCAAACCTGAATACTTTGCTGAGGGCCTGGCACTCAAGGCATACAGGTTTGACAAATTCAAAACTAAAAAATCTCACGAAAAGGATGAAGTAAATTCTTGTACAATTTTATGTAAGAGTCCGAGCACTGCTGGAAAGAGGTTTGAACCATTATTGAATTCTGCGAAGGGAACTTTCTTTACCAGGAATTTGGTAAACGAACCTGCCAATTCTCTAACAACAGAAAGTTTTGCTGAGCAACTTTGTAACCTTGAAGAGTTGGGGGTTAAGGTTGAGGTCCTTGAGGAAAAAGAGCTGAAACAGCTAGGAATGAATACTCTTCTTGCAGTAGGGGAGGGATCAGCCAGCCCTTCGAAGGTGGTTATCATGGAATGGAATGGAGGAATGGGTAGCCCTGTCGCAGTGGTCGGAAAAGGTGTTTGCTTTGACACAGGAGGTATTTCGCTCAAACCTGCCAAGGGTATGGAAAAAATGACGATGGATATGGCTGGGGCAGGAGTCGTCTCTGGAGTCATGAAATCCGTTGCACTCCAAAAATCAAAGGCCAATGTCGTTGGCATTGTCGGATTGGTAGAAAATATGCCGGGTAGTGCTGCCCAGAGACCGGGCGATATTGTCAAATCCATGAAGGGTGATACTGTTGAGGTCTTGAATACGGATGCTGAGGGAAGATTGGTACTCGCTGACATATTGTGGCATGTACAGGAAAAATATAATCCTTCTTGGATGATTAATTTAGCAACTCTTACTGGTGCGATAGTGGTTAGCTTGGGTCATGAATATGCAGGTTTATTTTCCAACGATGATAAATTTTGCAAGGATTTCCTAAAGTCAGCAGATTTTGAAGATGAAAAAGCTTGGAGACAACCATTAGATGAATCTTATGACAAGCAACTGGATTCTCGACTGGCCGACATGAAAAATATTGGCGGTCCATATGCAGGTGCAATAACAGCAGCTCAGTTCCTACAACGTTTCGTCAAAAAAGATACGCCCTGGATTCATTTGGATATTGCAGGGGTTGCCTTTCCGGCCAAGGAGGGAGTATTTTCTCCCAAGGGTCCATCTGGATGGGGAGTTCGGTCAATCGTGAATTTGATCGATAAATCCTTTTGAGGAAATGGTTGAACTGTATTTTTATCAATCGGATGGTCCACCAACGAACCTTCTGTTAAACCTTCTGGAAAAATCACGAAGCCGGGAGTGGAATATACTTGTATTATGCTCAAGGGATGATGAGGTAGATTTTATACATGATCAATTATGGGTTCAACCTGGCAATCGTTTTGTCGGACTAGGAAAAGCCGGGAGTGAATACGACCAATTACAACCGGTTTTGATTTCTGATACGACTGTACATTCCAATAATCCACATGCACTGATCGCCAGTGGAAATAGTGAAATTTACCCTGATGAGGTTGAAAAGTTCAAGCGAGTAATGGTTATCTTTAACCAGAATGACAAAACCGAACTTGAAGCCTCAAGGGAAAAATGGAAAATTTTTTCCAAATTAGGGCATAACATGAAACTTTTTCGCCAGGAGAAAAACAGGTGGAATTTACAAGCTGAGGTCAACCAAACCCAAGAAGAGAAATGATAGGCAGTTAAATATCTCGATTTTAGTGTAGAATTTTAATTTCTGAAACCTATTTCCAGTCAAGTGCCGAGAATACAAATAAATGTTATCAGGTACCAACGTTTTGAAAAAGAAAGGGACATGAGGTGGAAAGAACACTGTCTATTATAAAACCAGATGCCACAAGACGGAATATCAGTGGTAAAATAATATCTATGCTTGAAGCAGCTGGATTAAGAGTGATTGCCCAGAAGAGAATTCATTTGTCTCGTACACAGGCAGAACAATTCTATGCAGTTCACTCACAACGTCCTTTCTTTGATGAACTTTGTGATTTCATGTGTTCTGGACCCGTTGTTGTCCAAGTTCTTGAAGGTAATGATGCTATAGCCTTGAACCGTGAAGTTATGGGTGCAACCAACCCGGTGGAAGCTAAATCAGGGACCATCAGAAAGGAATTGGCTGTTTCCTTGACTGAAAACTCCGTTCATGGTTCAGATGGACCTGATACGGCTAAAGTTGAAATTTCCTTCTTTTTCAGCGAAATTGAAATAGTTGGGTAATTAAAACTGGGTTCTACATGATTCCCCTGTATATATCTTGAAGACAATTGGGAATAAATTAAATTATAATTTGTTAAGGCCTGTAGCTCAACGGTTAGAGCAGAGCGCTCATAACGCTTTGGTTGGGGGTTCGAATCCCTCCAGGCCTACCATCCAGGTTTGGAAGCGAAAGAACAGCTTTCAACCCTCCCAAGTTTTCGCTTTTTTCAAGAATTAATTCTCCACCGTGATCTCTGGCAATATTTGAAACTATGGCCAAGCCTAAGCCCACGCCCTTGAAGTGGTTCAAGTTTCGAGCCTCATCAAACTTGACAAAAGCAGTTTTTGCCATCTCTTGTTTCGTCTTGTCTATACCAGGGCCATTATCCTCTATTGTGAATTGAATTGACTCGGGTTTTAGATCAACAGCAAAAAGACACTTTGATGAAAACTTTTCGGCGTTTTGTATAAGATTTTCAATAGCTCTTCTTATCCCGGAAGGTTTGCATCTGAAGGATGGACTTTCGCTTATTTCTGAATTTAATCTAAGCTCAATTTCCAACCCTGATCGACTGGCATTGGCATGAATTGATTCAGCCAGTTGAAATGGATCGATACTCTCCAATGGTTCAGATTTTCCCGTACGGGAAAACTCCAGAAGTTCTGTTAGCATGTTGTCCATGACTTCAATGTCATCAATGATCAGGTCTTTGTATTTGCTTTCTTCCAGAAACTCAACACCAAGCCGTAATCTCGTCAGGGGCGTTCGTAAATCATGGCTGATGCTGGCAAGCATTTGAGACCTTTGGCTTATCTGCCTCTCTATACTGTCTTGCATCGTCAAAAATGCACGAATGGCACTTTTAACCTCGGTTGCTCCAGAAACTCTAAGGGGATAATATTGACCTCTACCAAACGCTTCTGCAGCATCTGAAAGCCGTTTTATAGGACGTAACTGATTTTTAAGAAATAATACGGCTATAAGGGTTGTTAAAATAGCAGTTAAAATAATTAGAATGAGAAATTGATGAGGATTGGAAGGAGACAAAGCCCGGCGAGATACCAAAATTTTGGCATTGCCAAAATTTGTTCTGAAGTAAATTTCCAGGATTTTGCCGTCGTTGGCAAGTAAATCAATCGCCACAATATCTGGAAAGTCGGCCTTTAGTGACGAAATAATTATCCTTCCAGAAAAATCATAGATCAATTTTCGATCTGGGGGTATTATTTCATTGTCCTCCAGGAATTCAAAATTCAGTGACAGGCTTTTTGATAGTGGTAATACCTTCTCTAGCGTCTCTCTCTTACCACCAGTTTCATTTATTTCACTGATGATTAGGCTGAAATGCGGATTAATATTAGCTATCATTTGTCTGGTTACATAATCAAAATGCCTTTGAATGAAGACAAAAGAACCAACTAGTAATACAAGGACAACAGGGAAGAACAGGATCAAATAGACCCTGCCGTATATTCCTAAAGGTAAAATAGATTTAATGTACTTTTTAACTGGAAACAATTCGTTCATAAGTACTTTCAACTCATCCTGGGTCTATAAGTTAACATGGAAACAGTTATTTAAATATAATTATACCGAATGACCGATAAAGTTTTTCTGCTAGTTCCAAACATACAACAGTATACCAAAAATAGGACCTCAATCTTCATTGACCAAAAATTATCTATTGAATAAATTAAAACAGGTTCTAATTTCCCTTGTTAGACCTTAGCAAACTAATCCGGCGTAGCTCAGTGGTAGAGCAGTTGACTGTTAATCAATTGGTCGCAGGTTCGAATCCTGCCGCCGGAGCCATTTGGAAGATGAATTAGGGATTTAGTTCATTCCAGATTGTGACAGGGCCATCGTTTACAAGCGAAACTTCCATTTCAGCCCCGAATGTACCTGTTTTGACGTTGATACCCTTATCCCTCAAAACCTGTATAAAATATAAATACAAAGCCTCGGCAAGTGGATTTTTGGCAGCGTATGAAAAACCAGGCCGGTTTCCCCTGGAAAGGTCAGCTGCTAGGGTAAATTGGCTTACAACCAGAATTTCACCCCCAACATCTACAACGGAATGGTTCATTTTACCTTGGCTGTCTCTAAATATTCTGAGGTTAGCTATTTTATTTGCAAGTTTAGAGGAAATCAGTTCGTTGTCATCAATAGTTGCACAAACAAAGACCAACAATCCCGGTCCGATTGCGCTGACCTGTTTCCCTTCAGTTTTAACTTCAGCAGATTTTACCCTTTGGATCAAGCATCGCATGTTATTCACCTGTATTTAAAGTATACTTCAAAATAAGATCATGAAAGTTATTACAACAAATAAGGAATTAGAGGCCCTACACAACATAGCCCTTAGCCAAACTTATGTTACCTTGGACACAGAGTTTATATCCGAAAAAACCTATTTTCCAAAACTATGCTTAATCCAGATCGCTTTACCTGAAGATGAAAATTCAGGGTGCACGGAATACATAATTGATACCTTAAGCCCAGACATAAGACTGGATCACCTAAAAGAATTAATTGTAAATCCAGATATTACCAAGGTTTTTCACTCAGCCTACCAGGATCTGGAAATTTTCTTGCATCTGTTCGGCGAAGTCCCAGAACCCCTGTTTGATACCCAGGTAGCTGCGATGGTTTGTGGCTATGGTAGCAATATTTCCTATTCAAATTTAGTGAAGGATATTTGCAGGGCAAAACTCGACAAGTCCCAGCAATTTTCCAACTGGTCAACCAGACCTTTGTCAAAGCAGCAGTTGAATTATGCGATTTCAGATGTTACCCATCTTCGTGACGTTTACACAAATCTCTATAAAAAATTGTTGGAAAACCGTAGGTTAGGGTGGGTTGAAGAGTTATTTTCGGAAATGGTAAATACCTGTAAAAATTCAAACAAGCCTCAAACCGCCTGGAAAAAAATCAAAACCAAGAATTTATCGGGTGTTGGCTGGTCGATATTATTTGCACTGGCAGAATTTCGTGAGGTGCAAGCACAAAAGAGAGATATTCCCCGAAGAAGAATTCTTTCAGATCAAGCCATTAAGGAACTGGCCTACTTAAAGCCCAAAACTTTTGACGAGTTGAAGAAGGGAAGATTTTTCCATGTAGGTAGTAAAATCCATAACAGATTCAATACAGAGTTGCTGGAAGTAATCAGCAATGCCATTTCCAATCCGAAACATCCATCCCCAATCGAACACTCCAAGGGTGCTAATAATGCAAGTAGGGAGGTAACTGATTTATTGAAGGTTTACCTCAGATATTCTTCGGAACAATCAGGCGTTGCCGAAGAACTAATTGCTACAGTGGATGAGTTACGGGAAATTGCCCAAGGAAACCTAAATGTACGTCCTCTGAAGGGCTGGCGAAAGAAATTGTTCGGAGATAATGCTCTGAAACTATGCCAAGGGAAAATTGCTCTGACAATAGAGAATTCAAAATTAGCAATTGTTGAATAGAAGTACAGCATTTAATTTTTGGTTGTACACAGACCATCTCTTCATTTGCTGTGCCCATGCCGATATTTTGTTATTCTAGGATACACTCCATGCTAGTGGTTCATTCAATACAAAACAAACCTACTTTGGATGTCTTAAATCCCGGTACAGACCGATCTTTTCGATATTTAGAAAGGCATATAAATGTATGAATCTAAATACTAGGAAGGAAGGAGGACTTGATTGAAGAGGATTCAACACATTATTGTTTCTATCAAGCTTCAGTTGATGAAGATGTTGGAGGTTTTCAGTCCTTCCGGTCGGGCTACGCCCTCCCTCCAATACTGAAAGCCAATCCCCCCGAGAAAAACTTTCTTATCTGGATTATGAAGAATTCTTCATAAACAGGAAGACAACTCGGTCTTCTTGTTCGGACGTTGTGTCTACCATGAAAACTCCTACCTACGTATCTGTTTCTAATTTGGAAAAAAGATCAAATTAGTTCAAGCACAATACGATAGGTATAAAATCGTATCATATCAAATTTCATTGATTCAAGTTGTCCCTAACACCCTGGAAGTTTGTTTGAATTTTCATCTGAGTTAAAACTAAACCAGATAGAGTCACGTCAGAAATTATTCATCAGTTATTTTCGTACTCTATGACTGAAATTTAAATTGAAAACCACATAAATTTGACCTAGTTGTTTTCTATGTTTGGTAACAAAATTTAACTTGTTTTGGTGTGTGGAAATTGGCAACTGCAGCTTTTGAAGAGATAATCCAGGATTTTGAAATTCTTGATACTTGGGAGGATCGTTATGGGTACATAATTGATCTTGGAAAATCCATGCCAGGGTTGGAGGAAAAATACAAGACAAAGACGACCAAGGTTGAAGGTTGTGCCAGTCAAGTGTGGTTCGTAATGGACTTTATTCCATCAAACTCGGGTTTGATCTTCAAATTCAGGGGAGATAGTGATGCCATTATTGTCAAGGGACTGATTGCTATCCTTACCAAACTGTTTAATGGCTTGACAATCGAGCAAGTGTCTCGGATAGATGCCCATTCAGAACTGCAGAAACTGGATTTACAAAATCATCTTTCCCACCAGAGATCAAATGGTTTGGTGGCAATGGTTACAAAAATAAAAAATCTCTCATGCGAAATTCTAGCTTCGAATACCAACTGATGCCAACGTATAAGATCAGTAAATCAATAGATCAATACGAATTTTGAAGCAAATGGCATCACCTATTCAAGAGTTACTCAAAACCCGGGATTGGCTATTGGCTGATGGAGCCACAGGTACCAACTTATTCAATATGGGTTTGGCATCAGGTGAAGCCCCCGAATTATGGAACAGAGATTTTCCTGAAAAGATTATTGAGCTTTACGAATCTTTTCTTAGAGCAGGTGTTGATATATTTTTGACCAACTCCTTTGGGTGTAATCGTTCCAGATTAAGTCTCCATGGTTCGGCAGATATTTGTTTTGAATTAGCAGAAAGGTCAGCTTCATTAGCTTTTGAGGCTGTAAATAAACAAAATCTTTCTGCAATAATTGCTGGGTCTATAGGACCTACCGGGGAATTAATGGAGCCCTTGGGAACTCTTACCTTTTCCCGTGCTGTTGAGTATTTTCATGAGCAGGCTGAAGGTTTGAAGTCAGGGGGAGCAGATGTTCTTTGGATTGAAACAATTTCTGACAAGGAGGAATTCCTTGCAGCCCACGAAGCATGTAATTTGGCTGACATGCCCTGGTGTGGAACTATGAGTTTTGATACCGTCGGATATACCATGATGGGTTTTACACCAAAGAACCTGGTTGAGTTGGTTTCGGACCTGGACATTAAGCCAGAAGGCTTTGGAGCAAATTGTGGAGCTGGTTCCTCAGACCTGGTTCTAACTATCCTGGCAATTGCTGAATTAAATCCTGAATTACCTGTAATTGCGAAGGGGAATGCAGGTATACCTCAAATTAAATGTGGTGAAATCCACTATAGTGGATCTCCTGAAATTATGGCCATCTATGCCGAATTGGCTAGGAACGCGGGTGCAAAAATCATAGGAGGATGCTGTGGAACAACTGCACTGCATTTGGAAAAAATGAAAAACCAGTTGGAAATGAAACCACTTGGGTCCAAACCTACGCATGAAGAGGTAAAGAGCCTACTGGGCAGCCCCAGTTTTGATCCTGGACAAAAGAAAAGGGCTAAGAAAAGTTCAAGAAGAAGGAAACAATAAAATTAATTTATGTCACTTTTTTAACAATCTAGAATATTAGAGTGGTTGATTATTGTTTACATTGAATAAATTTTTTTTATGTAGTTCTGATGATTTCAATTTTTTGGATTGAAAAAAACCATCGGTGTGGGAGGAATCAAGGTGACAGATGAAGAAGATGACATAATTCTATCAGAATTGCCTGATGATGAACTTGTTCCCCAAATGCATGATGACCTGTATGATGGGTTGAACGAGGAGATAATTGAGGGTGTAAATATTCTGTTGGAACGAGGATGGATGCCCTACAAAATTTTGACTGAGGCATTGGTGGAGGGTATGCGAATAGTCGGTATCGATTTTCGGGATGGAATATTATTTGTTCCGGAAGTTCTGCTTTCCGCAAACGCTATGAAGGCTGGAATGAAAATTCTTAAACCTTTGCTGGCTGAAACTGGTGCCCCCAGAATGGGTAAAATGGTGATCGGTACGGTTAAGGGAGACATTCACGATATTGGCAAGAATCTTGTATCAATGATGCTGGAAGGTGCTGGTTTCGAGGTAATTGATTTGGGTATCAATAACCCCGTTGAAAATTATCTTGAGGCCATGGATGCAGAACAGCCTGATATTCTCGGTATGTCGGCCCTATTGACCACAACAATGCCTTATATGAAGGTGGTTATTGATAGATTAAAAGAGCTGGGGCTAAGGGACGACATAATCGTTTTGGTTGGAGGTGCTCCCTTGAATGAGGAATTTGGTAAAGCGATTGGCGCTGATGCCTATTGTCGAGATGCAGCAGTTGCAGTCGAAACGGCAAAGGAATTTATGGCACGTAAACATAACCAATTAATGGCTTCAGCTTAAGTACCTTCAGAAAAGGGGATTTCAATTTAAACGCTATGCGACCCTTCAGATTTAATTCACGGGTCGATAATGTTGTCGAATGAAGAGTTCAATCATACCTCCTATGTAATGTTGAAAACAAAGTCTCAATTAGATTTCTCTGAAAGTGGAGAGATCCTTCTCTTGGCGTGTGGTGCATTAGCCACCGAAATTCTTGCATTAATCAAGCTTAATGGGTGGAAACATTTTCATCTACATTGCCTGCCCGCTAAGCTCCATTTGTATCCGGATAAAATCCCACAGGAGGTTGAAAAGGCTGTTAACAAATTCAAAAAAGAATTTGACCACATTTTTGTAGTTTACGCAGATTGTGGGACTGGTGGACTGTTAAAAAAGAAGTGTAATGAACTTGGAATTGGAATGGTTCCTGGGCCTCATTGCTATGCTTTTTATGATGGAGTGGAGAAGTTTAACGAAAATGCTGAAAACGAGATTACAGCTTTTTATTTGACCGATTTCCTGGTAAGACAATTCAAATCCTTTATCATTGAACCTCTTGGTCTGGATAAACATCCAGAGTTGAAGGATGTATATTTTGGTAATTACACCAAGCTGGTTTATCTGGCTCAAACTGAAGATGATACTTTAACCGAATTGGCAAGAGAATATGCTGATCATCTGGAACTAGATTACGAAAGAAGATTTACCGGATTTGGTGATCTTGCACGCACGCTCACAGATCTAAGGCCTTCATAAAATTTTTGTTAAACACTAAAATTATTTCAGAGTCCTATTGAAATTTGACGTAATTTCACCTTGCTTAGTGTTAGGAGAACGTCAGCATAGCGGAGCTTTCGGCTTTATAAAATTCAATTCAGGAAAGATTGTTTAATGAATACATTCAAAGACAGACAAAAAGCATTTGAATCAAAATTTGCTTTTGATGAAGAGACGGCATTCAAAGCCCAGGCAAGAGCTAACAAACTATTGGGATTGTGGGCAGCTGAGAAATTGGGATTGTCCGGTGAAAATGCTTCAGCCTATGCTTTGGAGGTTGTCAAATCAGATTTTGAAGAACCTGGCCTCGAGGATGTTTTCAGGAAAGTTAGCAAGGATTTGGACGGTGTCGCTAGCGAGAAGGATATTCGGGCGAAAGCCGATGAGTGTCTTATTGAGGCAGCTAATCAAATCCAGGAAGAAACTAACTGATATTAGCTGGAGAATTTACTCATCGTCTGCCTTGGTGGTTTTAAGAACACGCCGGTAAATGCCATCAATTTCTTTCTGGAAAAAGTTTGGGTCGAAAAGATCTGAAAGTTCACTTTCAGTGATCAAATTGAGAACCCGCTGATCTTCCAGTAAAATCTTCAAAAGATTCGATTTAGTTTCAATACCCTCGAATGATGCTTTCTGAACCAGCCGATAGGCTTCGTCCTTGGGCATTCCTTTATCAGTCAAGGCAATCATAATTCTATGTGAATGGATAATACCGCTAAGTTTTTCGAGGTTTGAGGTCATCTGGTCGGATTTAACCTTCAATTCCCTTAAAATACCTGTCAAACGGTGGATAGCGAAATCAAGGGTTATTGTAGTATCTGGACCCAATGCTCGTTCTACAGAGGAATGGGACATGTCCCTTTCCTGCCAAAGGGATACGTTTCCCAATGCTGCAGATACGTAGGTTTGAATTAACCTCGATAGACCTGTTACATTTTCCAACTTGATAGGATTCTTCTTGTGCGGCATTGCCGAAGACCCTTTTTGTTTGGTTTTGAAGGATTCCTCGATTTCGCCAATTTCGGTAATTTGCAATTGACGTAACTCCACTGAAATTCTCTCCAGAGAGGCAGCTACTACTCCCAGGGTTGAAAAAAACATGGCATGGCGGTCCCTTGGAACGATTTGGGAGGAAATGGTTTCAGGCTCCAAACCCATCTGTGAACATACATACTGTTCAACAGCAGGATTAATGGTTGCATAGGTACCCATTGCACCTGATATCATACCAACAGAAATTTCCATCCTGGCGTTTTCCATCCTGGTGATATTGCGATGGGTTTCAGCAAAAGCACGAAGCATTTTTAAACCGAATGTAATTGGTTCTCCATGGATGCCATGGCTACGACCTACACAAGGGGTAAATTTGTTCTCAAAGGCAAGTCTTTTAAATTCAGCTGCCAACAAACCTAATTTGGCAATGATAATTTCCGAGGCTTCTTTAAGTTGAACATTAAAGCAGGTATCCAAAACATCAGAAGATGTCAAACCGCTATGAAAGATACCTTTGCCCCTCGTACTCGTGATTTCCTCAACATACGTTTGGAAAGCAAGCGATTCGTGATGGATCTGATCCTCAATTTCCTTGATCCTGGCTACATCAAAAGACTTTGGTTTTGCTGCCCATATTGCCTTAACTGAATCCTCGTCCAGTTCTCCTAATTCGACCCGGGCATCACAAGCATGGGCTTCAATATCAAACCAGGTTTCCAACCTGAATTGATCAGACCAGATTTTGGTTATTTCAGGAAGAGAATAACGTTCAAGCATAAAATTTAGATAGGAGTATTAATTTAATATTGTAAAAGTCACTACACCCTTGTTGACAAGGGCAATCGAAAACTCATTGCCCTAAATTATACTACCCTTTGATCTCACGATAGGGAACCTGGTATTGCAGGGCCATATCCCATGGAAAATAAATCCAGGTGTCCTGGCTTACCTCAGTGATATAAACATCTACAAGCGGTTTGCCCTCTGGCTTAGCATAGACAGTTGAATAGGTTGCCTTGGGATATAGTTCCCTGACTACTTTTAAGGTTGTTCCGGTATCAACCAAATCATCAATAACCAAAATGTCTTTTGAATCCTTCGGGATTTCAGGGTTTGGCATTTTTAGAATTTCGGGTTTGCCAATATCTTTGTGCTCATAACATCTGATGGAAATTGTATCGACAGTCCTGATATCCAATTCCCGTGCAATAATCATGGCTGGAGTCAAGCCGCCCCTGGTAATCGAGATGATTGCGTTCCAAGTTCTTTTTTCTTTTTCAAAATTATCCAATCGCCAGGCAAGGGCTCGGGAGTCTCTATGAACCTGATCCCAACTAACGTGGAATCCCTTTTCGTGTGGTAATACATTCATACCTAATTTCTTCCTGTAACTTTGTCTATATCAGGGGCGTCGACCCTTTTCATGCCAACGACATGATATCCAGAATCGACGTGCAGGATTTCGCCAGTGACTGATTTACCCAGATCGGAAAGCAGGTAAAGTGCAGAATTACCGACATCTTCGGTTGTAATATTTCTTTGCAGGGGAGAGTTCAACTCGTTCCATTTCAGAATATACCTGAAATCGCCAATACCCGAGGCAGCCAAGGTTTTTATGGTACCTGCAGAAATTGCATTGACCCGGATTTGCTTGCCACCCAAATCAGCTGCCAGATATCGGACTGAAGCTTCTAAAGCAGCTTTAGCAACACCCATCACATTATAGTGGGGCATAACTTTTTCAGCTCCGTAGTAGGTCATGGTAAGGAGGGATCCACCTTCCGGCATAAGCTTTTCGGCCCTTTTAGCAACAGCTGTAAATGAGTAGACAGAAATGTCCATGGACATAGTGAAATTCTCCTGCGAGATATCAACATACCTCCCTCGCAATTCGTTCTTGTCCGAAAACCCTATTGCATGGACAACAAAATCCAATCCACCCCAGGATTTTTCCAATTCTTCAAATAGATTGTCCAAGGAATTGGAGTCAGCAACATCACACTGTATCATGTACTCGGAACCTATAGATTCAACCAAGGGAGCAACTCGCTTGTGGAAGATTTCATTCTGGTATGAAAAAGCTAATGACGCTCCATGCTTATGGCATGCCTTTGCAATACCCCAAGCGATGGACTTGTCATTGGCCACTCCCATGATAAGCCCACGTTTACCGTCCATTAATTTCATAAACTAAACCCCAACTTTTGGTTATCATTCATAGAAGTATATTCTAGAAATTAAATTGTTATATGCAATTTGGGTAATACTTTTTATTGTTAAAGGTCCAGTCGGTATCAACTGGCAGAAAATGGGGGATGCATGCATGAAATCTAGTCTTGGGGAAGGAGAAACACCCTTATCACTTGTGCAGGATTGGCTTGACTATGCACAATCAAAAAAAATTCCAGATCATAATGCGATGGCTCTGGCAACCTCGGACCAGGAAGGAAAACCAAACGTCCGTATGGTCCTGTTGAAGGAAATTGATCAAAGGGGATTTATTTTTTTTACCAATTATAAAAGTAAAAAAGGAGAAGAAATCTCTCATTGTTCGGAAGTGGCATTTTCCCTTCATTGGAGGACATTAAAGCGACAGACTCGGGTTAAAGGTAGGGCTGAATTTCTGGAGCAAGAAAAATCCGACGAATATTTTCATTCCCGTCCACTTGAAAGCCGATATGGTGCATGGGCCTCAAGACAATCGGCTATTCTCCCATCCAGAAATCATTTGTTGAAATCTGTTGCAAAAATTACGCTGAAGTTAGGAACTTCCCCACCTAGGCCCGAATTCTGGGGTGGATACCGCATAATTCCTTCCGAAATAGAATTTTGGAGTGAGGGCAAGTTTCGTATCCATGATCGGATAAGGTGGGTTTGGAGCAGGGAGAACTCAAAATGGGAAGCAATCCGACTATATCCCTGATAATAAATCGACAAATGTTATATAAATTTCAGATTATCCTCATCATGGCTTTCATGGCAAGTTTTGTACCTTTAACCCTTGGGGCAGATTGCAGTGACAATCTTGTGGAGATAAAGGGGGACTGGGGCAAGGCTCGCTTCAAGGTTGAAATTGCAGATACACCAAAAATGCATCAACAAGGCCTGATGGGAAGGGAGGTCCTTGGTGTATCACAGGGCATGTTATTTGTATTCAAACAACCAGGTCCAGCAAATTTCTGGATGAAAGACACCCTAATTCCTCTTGATATGCTTTTTGTTGATAAAACTGGTACCATAACCGATATCAACCACCAGGCAGAACCATTGTCAACCACAACATATTTTGGAGGGAGAAATGTTTCCTTTGTGCTGGAAATCAATGGAGGATTGGCCAAAAGACTAGGTATCAGTGAGGGCGATATTATGCGTCATCCCAGAATTAAATCCGATTTGGCAGCATGGGCTTGTAATCTTTGAATTTAGAACTTTAATTACACCAAGGATAATCGGGGTGTAGCGCAGCCTGGTAGCGCAACAGTTTTGGGAACTGTAGGTCGTTGGTTCGAATCCAATCACCCCGACCACCCAATGACAGGTAACTGATTAAGTTCCTAAACAGTTCGATTCTGATTCGTTTTTTCCAGATTAAAAAATTCATTTGAGGCATCAGCACTTAATTTACCATCAATTTACTGATTCTTTAGAGATAGATTTAGCAATATAATTGTTAATTTCGGTGCAAATGTGTGGAAAAGTTTTTTTGAACTCAAACCCCGAATATATTTGAAAAAAATGTACCTGCTCAACCAGCATTGGACGATTCTCAATTTTTCCTCTTTACCCAAGTAAAAAATTGCCAAAATAGAGTCAAAGCGCAAAAAATGCGGTTTGTTCGATTCCATTTGAACACTATATATTGTAGAATTACTAGGCAAAAAAACTAAATAAGGGATTTTTTTGCGAAAAATTCCAAATTGAGGGGGATTTAGAAGTGGTGAAGATAACGAGGTATTTTACCGAAAAAAATGCGAGCCCATATCAGGGAATAGAATTTACAAAAGTGAATTCACTTATTTCAGATCCAAGCGGTAAGGCGGTCTTTTCAACTAAAGGAATAGAAGCGCCAAAAAACTGGAGCCAAAACGCGGTTGATGTTCTGGCTGAGAAATATTTCCGCAAGGCGGGTGTTCCACTTTGCCTGCGTAAAAAAGATGAACCTGGAATTCCAGATTTTCTCCAGCCGAGTGAAGCTGATCCGGAGGGATTGAAAAAAGTTCCCGAGGACGAAAGATATGGACCTGAAAAATCAGCCAAGCAGGTATTTGACCGATTGGCAGGCGCCTGGACATATTGGGGCTGGAAAGGCAATTATTTTTCATCGGAGGAAGATGCGCAGGCATTCTTTGACGAAATGAGGTATATCCTCGCGACCCAGCGAGGAGCACCCAATTCGCCGCAGTGGTTCAATACCGGTATTCATTGGGCTTATGGGATTTCACGTGCAGGGCAGGGACATTACTATGTAGATGAAGCCACCCGCAATATAAACAAATCAGATAGTTCCTATTACAGACCGCAGCCTCATGCCTGTTTTATCCAGTCAGTGGAGGATGATCTTGTCAATGAAGGCGGGATAATGGATTTATGGTCACGGGAAGCAAGGCTTTTCAAGTTTGGTTCTGGTACCGGTACCAACTTCTCGAATATCAGAGCTGCCAATGAACCTCTTGAAAGCGGGGGAAAGTCCAGTGGATTGATGAGTTTTCTGAATATCGGGGACAGTGCAGCGGGTGCCATTAAATCGGGTGGAACAACTCGACGGGCAGCCAAGATGGTGATTTGTGATATTGATCACCCGGATATTGAGGAATTCATTAACTGGAAAGAAAAGGAAGAACATAAGGTTGCTTCCTTGGTTGCCGGATCAAGAATTATTTCCAAAAATCTGAATAAAATCTTTGATGCAGTCAACTCTTCCGATCTCCCTCGGTTGAAGGCATGCGACCCACAGATTAACAAAGACCTGCGAAAGGCTATGGTTGAAGCCAAGGAAGCTATGGTCCCGGAAGGATTCATTGCGAGGATCATTCAGTTTGCCAAACAGGGCTATACTTCAATTGATTTTGCTGAGATTGATACAGGTTGGCAATCCGAAGGTTACGCAACGGTATCAGGTCAGAATTCCAATAACTCCATCCGGGTTACCGATGGATTCATGGAGGCAGTAAGAAACGATCAGGACTGGGAATTAAAATATCGAACCAGTGGGGAAGTGGCAAGAAAAGTAAAAGCTGCTGATCTCTGGAACCAGGTGGGCCAAACAGCTTGGGCCTGTGCCGATCCCGGTGTTCAATACCATGACACTATCAATTCTTGGCATACCTGTCCAAACAGTGGCCCGATCAGGGCTTCCAATCCATGCTCGGAGTACATGTTCCTTGACGATACGGCCTGTAATCTTGCATCCTTGAATTTACTGAAATTCTTTCGCAACGGGCAATTTGATACCAGAGAGTTTGAGCATGTAACCAGGCTCTTTACAATTGTACTGGAAATTTCCGTTTTCATGGCGCAGTTTCCGTCCAAGATAATTGCTGATCTCTCCTACAGGTTCAGAACCCTTGGGTTGGGTTATGCCAATTTGGGTGGCCTCCTGATGCATATGGGAATCCCGTATGATTCAATTAAGGGTAGGGCTACCTGTGGAGCGATTACAGCACTTCTGACTGGTTTAAGTTATCGAACTTCAGCCGAAATGGCCATGGAGTTAGGTGCCTTTGAAGGCTATGAAGAAAATTCTGGAGAAATGTTACGAGTTATCAGAAATCACCGACGAGCTGCCTATGGAGGCACTTCCGGTTATGAAGGATTAAAGATAAAACCCGTACCCCTTGTGATGACTGAATGCCCACATCCAGAAATTGTAGAAAAGGCTCAGGAGGCCTGGGATGCTTCCTTGGACCTGGGGAATAAATACGGATACAGAAATGCCCAGGTATCAGTTATTGCGCCTACTGGTACAATTGGGTTTGTTATGGACTGTGATACCAATGGAATTGAACCTGATTTTGCCTTGGTCAAAATTAAGACGCTGGCTGGTGGTGGCTATTTTCAAATCGTTAACCAGTCTGTACCCAAGGCACTCGAAATGCTGGGATATTCCGAATACCAAATCAAGGACATTGTCGATTACACAGTTGGAAGAGCAACCTTGGAAGGTGCACCACATATCAATCGGGAAACGTTGCATGACAAGGGATTCCGAAAAGAGGAATTGAAGAAGATTGAAGAGGATCTCTCCTCCTTTGTTGATATACGGTTTGTTTTTACTCCTGAACGCTTTGGCATGGGTTTTTGTGTGAAGGAACTCGGTATTGAACTTGATAGGATCCAGCAGGAAGGTTTTGATTTATTGACTGCATTGGGGTTCACCCACAACCAAATTGAAGAAGCCAATGAATATATTTGTGGTGCCAAGACAGTGGAGGGTGCTCCCCATCTGGAAAACAAGGATCTCCCGGTTTTTGATTGCGCCAATCCCAATGGCAAAAAAGGTATCAGAAGCTTAAGCGTAAACAGCCATATAAGAATGGTAGCTGCTGCTCAAAGCTTTATTTCCGGTGCTATTTCAAAAACGATCAATATGCCAACAACTGCCACCGTTGATGATTGTAAGTCTGCTTACGATCTGTCATGGAATTTGGGTTTGAAGGCTGTAGCACTTTACCGGGATGGTTCCAAACTTAGCCAACCTCTGTCTACCATATTGGAAGGCAGTGAGGAAATTCTGGAATTGGTTAAGGATGAAAGTGTTGATCAAACAACGCGTGTACTGAACCTCTCTGAAAAACTTGTCGGTAAACGGAGGAAACTTAGCAACAGGCGAAAGGGATATACTCAAAAAGCGACTGTTGGCGGACATAAGGTTTACCTCAGAACAGGTGAGTATGAAAATGGTGCACTAGGCGAGATCTTCATTGATATGCATAAAGAAGGTGCAAGTTTCGGTGCCATGATGAATAATTTTGCCATTGCAGTATCGCTTGGTTTGCAATATGGCGTACCACTTGAAGTGTTTGTTGAAGCCTTTGTGGGAACAAGATTTGAACCTGCAGGTATGGTCATAGGTAACTCTACGATTAAAAACTCACGATCGATTCTGGATTATATTTTCAGGGAACTTGCAGTGAGTTATCTGGAACGGGAAGACTTGGCTAATGTCAAGAGTGTTTTGCAGGAATCAGTTGATGATACCATGATTGTCAATGAAGGAGGTTCTGCCGGTTACATCAGATCTATGGATGCAACGGAAATAGGTTCAAGTGAACCTGTGAGAGCCTCCGCCGAGGTAATTTCCATGTCTGACTTTGCCAGTCCACCGACTTCAAAGGGTAACACATCACCAAATTATAGTGGTGATGTATGTAATTCCTGTGGTAACTATTCATTGATTAGAAGTGGGACCTGTATGGTCTGCACAGTTTGTGGTGCAACTACAGGTTGTAGCTGATTTGCAAGTACCGAGTAATTAAAAACTATAACAATAGCCGGTATTAAAATCCCTGTTCCATCATTTGCCCTTGGCATTTTGGTTAGGAATACGGAAGTTGGATAGTAAAATATATTAAACATGAGGAAGTTATTTGAAATTTCCTAGGTAGCGAAATGTGAAGGGTATACTTTGTGGTTAGTGCAATAAATGTATATATACGACAAAATCTTGCAAAAATGTGGAGATCGAGATTCTCTTGACCGTCTTCAGTCACTAGATGACGTAAATCAAATCGCATTAACGCTTTGCAAGGAAACAACCCACACTTATCGTAGTGTCACACTAAGACAAAGTCCAAATCTAAACAGCATAGGATACGGACTTTCCAAAGCACCTATAATAGGTCTCTTAGTACGAATCGAAAAGTTGTTTAAGCTAGTGTGTAGGTTCTATGAGATGGGAAATGGAGATTATTTTTCTGTATTTACTCGTCCTTTGATTGAGTCTTCCATTATTGCTACCTATTTGTTGCTGAAAGGTGACGAAGCAGTTGAAGATTTTCGACTATGTTCGTACAAGCACACGTACAGTAAATTAGCACGCCGAGAGAGTGGTGATGAGTATTTTAATACACCTGCGGGCGTACTTGTTTTTCAGTCAGCACTGGACGATCTAGCTCTTGAAGGATTATCCATGGAGAGTTTTAATTTACAGAGACAAAATAGGTGGCGACTTCAGGGCAAGTCAATTTTCAAAATCTTCAGCGAGATAGTTGATCCAAAGGAATACACTCTCGGGTACGGTATCTTATCTGAATCAATTCATGGATCGTGGAATAATTCCCTTGATAATAACCTAATTCAAAAAAAAGATAATACTTTTTTAACCTATTCATTATTTAAAAATGCCGATGCTCGCTCCATTTTGCCCCTAATCCGATACACGATGGCTCCATATGTTTTATGGTGTAAGAGTATCCAATTATTTGACAGTTCAATAGATCAGACATTCAATCTTATTCGGGACTATTCCTTCTTAATTTTCTATAAATTTGACGAACTATTTAACGGTAAGGCAATTGGTAGTACCGAACTCCCCCTTATTGGTACAAAAACTAGTTCCAAAGAAAAATCCTCGGTAAGTGAAGAGTTTCAAGATATACTCACTAAATATGATAGCAGTTATTTGAAACGGCTTTTCTCCTCTAAAACTGGGGAAAACGCATTGGTTTCAACTTTTTTTGAGGATGTTGCAAAAATTCTTGATATCCTCATCCGGATGAGGAATATAGAAAGGAATCCGACAGGTTTTTCATCAGATGATGCAGCAATTCTCGGTTTATTAGTCAGTACATGGAAATTGCTCAATTTAGTTATATGGATTTATAATGAGGAAAGTGCAGAGAATGCTCCTATCGTAGAACGGTCACTAATTGAAGTGGCCGTCACCGCGACCTACCTTTTGCAATCAAGCAATTCAATTCTAGAAGATTACCGACTTTGTTCATATAAACATCGCATAAAAATGCTTAAGCAAGCATCTTCTGGGTCTGAGTATTATCGTAGCAAGGCGGGTAAACGTCTTTTATGTTCAATTAACAAAAAACTAAAGTCGGAAGGGTTGGATAAAGACAGTTTCGAAGTACAAATCCAGAACGGTTGGCGTGTTCAAGGTATGACATTTTTTCAAGTCTTTAAAGAGGTTGTAAGCGAAGATCTATATACTGCTTTTTATGGCCCATCTTCTGATTTTGTTCATGGCACTTGGTTGAATGTAAAGAATTATTCGTTACAAGGTAACCTTGAACAAGGTTTCTCACCTAGGTACCAGCTAGTTCGTGAAAGCATTGGAAATGTTTCAATGATCATACCATTTGCCATAATGCCCTTTCGTGATTGGGTAAAAAGGGTTGAACTAAATTCTCCATACATCCACAAGGTTCTAGATCAAGTTGAAATCATCAATAAAAAGTTGTTTGAGAAGTTTGGGGAAGAAATATTTTCAGAAAATTAACTACAAGTTAATTCCCGACTACAGGCATAATTCGTTTGAGTGATGCTTGGCTGTTCCTAATAATTAGGGAATAAGTTTAGCTTGTGGGGGCGTTGTTTGAAATTGAACAAGTTTTCTTTATATCTGTATTGATAAATTCAATAGTACATGGAAACTAATATTCTCCCCGGGATATTCCCACAACACCAGTACGTGCGATTTCAACCAATCCAAGGGGTTCCACAAGGCTTGCAAACTTATCAATTTTTTCAGTTGGTCCGGTTAATTCAAAGACAAAACTTTCAAGAGTTGAATCGACGACCCTGGCCCTGAATATATCAGCCAAACGAAGTGCTTCAACTCGATGATTACCCTCACCCTTGACTTTTAATAGAGCCAACTCCCGTTCAACGGAAGGCCCTTCGGTTGTAAGATCATGCACTTCATGAACCGGAACCAATCGTTCCAATTGAGCTTTAATCTGTTCAATCACAGAAGGTTTTCCCTTGGTCATGATTGTAATTCTAGAAAGTTTACCCTTATGGTCAATTTCTGATACAGTCAAACTTTCGATATTGTAACCGCGGCCGGAAAACAGTCCTATGACACGGGCCAGTACGCCAGCTTCGTTATCCACTAGGACAGTCAGGGTGTGGACTTCAAGTACATCTTCGTTTGGGTTTCTCAGATCATAAGCTGATTTTCTGGAAACCCCATCTTTCAATTTTAGAGAATTCATTGTACTACCTATAACCTAAACAAGGACGGATCCTTCCTTACCAACCAATTGATCTTCCTGAACTTGGACATCCTCTTCAAAAATCATCTTGTTATGAGGTTCTCCAGAAGGAATCATGGGAAAACAATTTTCATGTTCGGTGACTTGACAATCAAGTATTACCGGGCCATCAAAAGCTATCATCTCAAGTATAGCTGCATCGAGATCGGCCGGATTGGAAACGACAAGTCCCTTGCAACCGAATGCCTCGGCCAACTTGACAAAATCAGGAAGTGCCTCAGACCAGGAATGGCTATATCTTTCACCGTGCAAAATCTGTTGCCATTGTCGAACCATGCCAAGCCGTTTGTTATTGACAATGAATTGCTTGATAGGAAGTTGGTACTGTATAGCGGTGCCCATTTCCTGCATATTCATTAACCATCCAGCATCGCCAGAAACATTGATAACAAGAGAATCCGGATGGGCAACCTGAACACCGACTGAAGCTGGGAGACCATAACCCATGGTTCCCAATCCACCAGAAGTCATCCATCGATTAGGTTCCTCCAGTTTCATGAACTGTGCAGCCCACATCTGGTGTTGGCCTACATCAGTAATCAGAAAGCGATCATAATTTCTGGTTAATTCTTCCAGCCTCTGAATGGAATATTGAGGTTTGATTCTGGTTTCAGAATTCTGATAGCTTAAACAGTCCCTGGTTTTCCAATGCTCAATCTTCCTCCACCACTTGTCAACCTCCGACGAGTTGGTTTTACTACCTTGGGCTCTCCACAAATCAAGAATCTGTTTTAAAACTATACCAGCATCCCCAACAATTGGTATTTCGGTTGGAATAACCTTGTTTATTGAAGATCTGTCAATATCAATATGAGCTTTGGTAGAACCGGGGCTGAAATCGCTGACCCGGCCTGTAATCCGGTCATCAAATCTTGCACCAACATTGATCATCAAATCACATTCATACATGGCGATATTTGCCTCATATGTACCGTGCATCCCAAGCATTCCAAGCCAATTCTTGCCCGAGGCCGGATAAGCACCCAATCCCATCAGTGTGGATGTTACCGGAAAACCTGTCTCATCAACCAATTGTTGTAGGGTTTGACACGCTTCTGTACCGGAATTGATAACTCCGCCACCTGTATAGAATATTGGTCTCTCAGCGGCTTCGATTAAGCTGATCAGAAATTCTATTTCTTCAGTGTCTCCAACGGTTCTCGGATTGTATTTGCTTTTGGAAGCTGATTCCAGCGGAACGTAATTCCCGGTTGCAAACTGAACATCCTTTGGGATATCAATCAACACTGGCCCAGGTCTTCCATGCATTGCAACATGAAAGGCTTCATGAAAAACCTGACCGAGGTCATCCGTTTCCTTGACTAACCAATTATGCTTGGTGCAGGGTCTGGTTATCCCAACTGTATCAGCCTCCTGAAAGGCATCATTACCAATCATGAAGGTGGGAACCTGGCCAGAAATCACAACAACAGGAATTGAATCCATCAAGGCATCGGTTAATCCAGTTACCGCATTGGTCGCTCCTGGACCAGAAGTAACCATGACCACACCTGGTTTGCCGGTTGATCTGGCATAGCCTTCGGCTGCATGAACTGCACCTTGTTCATGTCGCACCAGAAAATGACGGATTTCATTTTGCTTAAATATTTCGTCGTAAATTGGTAGTACTGCCCCACCTGGATAACCAAAAACTGTATCTACACCATGGTCCTTCAGGGCTTGAACAACCATTTGTGCTCCAGTTAATCGTGGAAATTTTGATTTGCTATTTTTAAGCTGTTCCATGACTTAAATCACCTTATTTGATCTCGGCAAAATGTTTGATGTTTGTGCGGAGTATTGCTGGCTTTTATTGAACACATTTGACCAGGGAAATTCCTAAATGGTTAAAACGACCTCAGGTTTTATTTAACATGCTTGAAAGCTCATTGGCTCCACCGACATAATTCCCTTCCAACCAAATTTGTGGAACGGTTATGGGAGTTTTTGGTCCCACGAGCGGCTTAACCCTTGCCAGCATTTCATATAGGGACAGAGGTTCTTTCACTACATCGTGATATGTAAAGTCAATATTGGATTCACTGAGTTGTTTTTTTGCTTTGGTGCAGTGAGGGCAGGTTACCTTGCCAAATAATTGATTACCTTCAACGGATGTCCTTTTGACATGAGCGTTAATCACGGCTTCAGTAAGCACCCCTCTGTTTAGGGCATTGCCTTGATTGACCAGTTTTCCATCAACTATAACTATCGGTGCGTGCCATCCTCCTGTTCGTAATGGCTTCCACCATTCGGACAACCACTCGCGCACTTCAAATTTTACCGGCACCTCGGCTAACTCGGTTTCCAGGGTATCCTTGATTATATCCAAGGTCAGGGTACATTCACCGCACGGAATTTTAACCTTGAATGGTCCCCATGCACCAGCCCATTTATAAAGAGTTATTGGAACGGCATTTTTGTCGTCAACAGTTTCCATTGTCACTTATCCTCAAATCAAGTACCAATATTAATTTAAAGTAATTGGGTTAAATTTCAATTCTAATGCGGTTATTAGCTAATCAGGATAACATCCTGTTGGTAATTTTGGCCAAAAAACTTAAAACAGTGATAACTTTCATAGTTTTTTGAATTATAGTTATAGGAGGAGTTTTCTATGTCAGACAAAATCAATCGCCGAGGTTTTATTAGAGGAGCTGCCGTTGCAGGCGCAGCTGCAGGTGCATTATCTGCTCCTTCTATAGCCAGAGCGCAAACAACTGTATTAAAACTACAGAGTGCCTGGGGCGGGGGAATTTTTTATCAAAATACCCAGAACTACGTAAAACGTGTAAATGACATGGCAGGTGACGCACTGCAAATAGAGGTACTGCCTGTAAATTCAGTAGTTAAAACCAGCCAGATGCAGGATGCTGTTCATCGTGGAGTTCTGGATGCAGCCTTTTATGTCCCGGCCTACTGGTATTCAAAATCACCAACCGCTTCACTTTTTGGAACCGGACCATGTTTTGGTTGGTCCAGTCAGGAAGTTCTTGGTTGGGTACATTACGGTGGAGGTCAGGAACTATTTAATGAACTGATGGATACACTTCAGTTGAATCTGGTTTCTTTCTTCTTCTCACCAATGCCGGCCCAGCCTTTGGGATGGTTTAAGGAACACATTACCGATGCCAGCCAAATGGATGGTTTGAAGTATCGTACTGTTGGCCTTGCTGCCGATGTTCTCCTGGAAATGGGAATGAGTGTAGTCCAGTTGCCTGGTGGGGAAATTCAGCCTGCAATGAAATCAAACCTGATCGATGCTGCTGAGTTCAATAACCCAACGTCAGATAAAGATTTTGGTATGCAGGATGTATCAAAACATTACCATTTGGCTTCATTCCACCAAAGTCAAGAATTTTTCGAGGTTACTGTAAACAAGGACAAGTACAACGCACTTTCTCCTGAATTGCAGGCCATTTTGAGATACGCAGCAGAAGCTGAGAATTCCAATTTCTATTGGCATAATACTACCCAGTACGCCGATGATTTGGTTTCCTTGCAGGAGGATTATGGCGTGAACGTCTACAGGACTCCTGATTCAGTCATGCAAGCCCAGCTGGAAGCTTGGGATATTGTCATTGAACGACTGAGTAACGAGGATGCGTTCTTTGCCAAGGTTATTGATAGCCAAAAGGCTTATGCTGAGAAGGTAATGAACTATCTGAATTTGAATCAACCAGATTATAAGTTGGCATATGCCCACTATTTTGGTGGTTAATTCGTAAATGATTTGAACACGGGGGAGGATTCTTCCCTCGTGTTTTTTTATGGGAGGAAGCGTTGGACCGTATAATTCATGCTATGGAAGGTATTAGCCTCTGGATTGGCCGAGCATTTGGCTGGTGCATATTAATACTGACCCTGTCGGTATCCTATGAAGTTATCGTTAGGTATGTTTTTGATAGCCCAACCGTTTGGGTATTTGACATGATGGTCCAAATGTACGGTGCCTTGTTTTTGATGGCTGGGCCATATGCCCTGGCCCAGGATGCCCATGTCCGAGGCGATGTATTTTACCGATTGTTTCCAGTCAAATGGCAAGCAAGAATAGATTTCGTCCTTTACATCCTGTTTTTCTTTCCAGGTATGTTGGCTCTCTTTTGGTTTGGTTGGGAAATCGCGCAAGACAGCTGGAGGTATAAGGAATTCAGTTGGAACAGTCCGGCAAGAATACAGATTTACTTCTTTAAAACCTTGATCCCCGTAGCGGGCTTTCTGTTAATTCTACAGGGAATTTCAGAAACAATCCGTTGTTGGAAAGCGATGTTTTCGGGTCAATGGTTACCCAGAATTGAAGATGTCCATGAAACGGAAGACCTACTTACCAAGTAGATTATCAACAGTCAGAATTAATAGGAATTGGGATTTATAAATGACGAACCCTGAAGTAGCAATTTTGATGCTGTGCCTGTTTATCGTTTTGGTGCTGCTTGGATTCCCTATTGCCTTTACCCTGATTGCTATGGGTGTAGGTTTTGGATTTTATGCTTACTACAGTGGATACGATAGTTTCTTCGATATTTTCAACAATCAAATCTTCTACCTACTGAATCAGAATACCTATTCCGTAATGGAAAATGATACACTGGTAGCAATTCCGCTTTTCCTCATGATGGGATATGTTGTTGAAAGGGCCAACATCGTCAATCGCCTTTTCTATTCAATTCAAATGGCAGCAAGGCATTTACCTGGTTCAATGGCTATTGCTGCACTTATCACTTGTACAATTTTCTCAACAGCTTCCGGTATTGTCGGTGCAGTAGTTACCCTGATGGGATTACTTGCTTTTCCAGCCATGGCCAAGGCATCGTATGACAAAACCTTTGCTTCAGGTGTAATTTGTGCTGGAGGAACCTTGGGGATTCTTATTCCACCATCGATTATGTTGATTGTTTATGCAGCCATTGCTGAACTATCTCCTTTACGGTTATATGCAGCAGCAGTATTTCCCGGTTTATTGTTGTCGGGTTTGTACATTGTCTATGTTTTAACCAGATCACTAATCAACCCAAGCATAGCTCCCAAACCTCAAATGGAAACGGTACCTCCCCAATGGGAAATTTTTAAGGAACTGCTTGTTTCCTTTGTTCCATTAACAATTCTTATCCTGCTGGTACTTGGTTCAATCCTGGGAGGATTGGCAACCCCAGCTGAAGCTGCAGCAATGGGTGCGTTGGGTGGATTAATACTGGCCATATTTTACAAATCTCTAACCTGGTCAAGATTGAAGGAGAGTGTGTTCCTGACAGCAAAGGCAACAGCAATGGTCTGCTGGCTTTTTGTGGGGTCTTGGACTTTTGCTTCGGTTTTTTCGTATCTCGGTGGGCATGATGTTATTGAACATTGGGTTTTAGCCTTAAATCTGGAACCCTGGCAATTTCTTGTTCTAGTTCAGTTAATTATTTTCATTCTTGGATGGCCCCTGGAGTGGTCCGAAATATTAATCATTTTCGTACCTATCTTTCTCCCCATGTTGGATACATTTAATGTCAATCCCTACTTTTTTGCCATGTTGGTGGCCTTGAATCTTCAAACCTCATTCCTTACTCCCCCGATGGCAATGTCCGCGTATTATCTTAAGGGAGTGCTTAAATCCCAGATTGAACTTGTGGATATTTTCAGGGGTATTCTGCCGTATTTGGCGATTGTTATTTTTGCCATGATACTAATGTACCAGTTCCCCCAGATTGCCTTGTGGTTCCCGGATTATCTCTTTGGTGAATATATACCGTAGGAGAATACATGACAAAACATCAGGAGGATTTGCAATATTACCCGACATCATTTTTGTTGGAGAGTATGGACAAGGGTCACCTGACATCCGAGAAATTGGTCGAAAGGATATTTCTTGGAGACGATTTTGATGCGGTCACGGTTGATAAAGATCGGGCAATTTTACTTGATAAAATTAGATTGTATGGGAAGCCATTGGGGAACCTTCACGGCATTCCTGTTGGCTTGACTGTACCTCTAGACGGATTAGAAGATGTGGAGGATAACTCTACCTTGGAGGATCAATTAATTGCCAATGGTGCAATTCCTGTGATCATTTCGTCCGAAGAGGGCAATTCCAGGGATATTCAGTATGCAGCTGAGGCTATAATAGATATTCATTTAAGCTCAGCAGTTTGCTTTGGAAAGGGGCATGTATTTATTGGAATGGCTTCTAGGTATGGAATTTTTGGGTATGTACCATCGTTTGGCATAGTTTCCAGATTTGGCCTGAAAGATGACTTGGCTCCCTTATACCGTATAGGATGCTATGCCAATTTTTTGGAAGATCTCTCTACTCTTGGGGATTTGATTTCGGGCTATGATTCACGGGATCATTTAAATCTTCCCTACCCCCCTCCACAACTTGATAAATTTCGTCGCAGCAAACCACCCGTTGAACCTGTAATGAGTAGTTTTGATCTAGCTGCAATTGACTACCAAACTGATTATATTGAGGATTTTAATTTGGTCATAGATCAAATTGGTTCCTCACGTGTAGAAACAGTTCAACTTCATGATTTTACAGATGAAATTATGGAAATAATAGGAATCTACGGAGAAATTACTGATGCAGGTACAATTCGTAGGGAACTTTATGAAGAAATTTACCGGCCGGGTGAAAAGAAATCAATTGATGCAAATACTCTTAATCCCCTAGAGAATTTTTTCCTTCGAGGGGGAAAATATTTTGAAAAGTATTTCCTGGATTATGATTGTATAATCATGCCTGCTGTAATGGAAATGTCCAGTTCCAAAGCTATTTGCGCTCCAATTAATATAGCTGCAGAGTTTTGTGGACTTCCTCAAATCACAATTCCCTTATTGAGGGATAAACGAGATAATCCCCTTGGATTGTTGCTTATTGGGAAATATTGGGAGGATGACAGATTGTTTCGTACTGCCAACTGGATCATCCAACAGTGTAATGGTGATTATGACGAGGAAGAATAGGGAGGAGGTAGCCTGATTATGAACTATATTACCAAACTCATTATCGGATTAGGTGCAACAGCAATTTTTGCAACATTTATTTTGGGGCTAGCCCACAGTATCATTACAGGATTTGCAGGTTTCTCTGGAGGTTTGCCCTTTCTTATCATAGTCTTGTTTGTACTATCCCTGGCCTCAACAGACTATTACCTGGAATGTGTCAAGAAGAGGAAGAAGTAGGGTAGGGCATCTGGTTAATACCACAATATTCTAATACCCGTGATTTGATTTTTCCTTTGGTCAAATGCCGCTGTTAAGGGCAGGGTAGAATATACAGCAAAATCATGATCATTCGGTTGTTTGACTAATCAACTGAAATAATTTTTTGGTTGAAAATGGTTTTAGTGAATATTCACGAACTGAATTAATTGGGAAAAGATAATCCAAATTATTTCAGTGCAGGTAAGGAAGAGCTAAGGGCGAAGAGAGTAATTTAACTGAAAGTAATTGACAGTTATTCCGTATTTTAGTTGTTCAGGGTCAGTATTGCCTGGATCAGTTAAGGATAAAACTCTGGATAGTTAGTCCTGCAACGAGCAGGCCGACTATAGTCAGAATTAATCTTGTTTCACGTTTTGCAGCCTCGGCATCTCGCTTAGAAGCTTCAGCCCTCATGGCGTTTAGTGTTGTATCAATATTCGCTTGCATGGATTTAAGCGTTGCATCAATATTCGCTTGCATGATCTCGTTATCCTTTTTTAATAGCTCAATCTGCCGTTCTACTTCACAAATTCTATCGTCTTCATTCATATCAGAATATGATATGCTTTGATTAAACAAATCAATTACAATTCAATTTTTTGAAGACAATTGATAGATTTATTGGTGATCGCCGCTTTAATTCTATAGAAGCCAAGGAAAGTAAGGATCGGTTCCTGTCTTATGGAACTGATGCTCAGCAAGTAATTACCTAAATATAGACAAGGGTTTGGTACAAGACCTAGGAACTCTAGGTCTTGCGTTGCTCCATGAAACTATCAAATTCTCTTTGATCCTTGGCAGTTTTGAGATTTTCCAGAAACTCCTCAAATTCCTTTTGTTCCTTGGCAAGGCGGTTCAGGGTTTCGGCCTTGTATTCTTCAAACGCAGAATTTTCGGTTTTGGGCAAACTTCTATCAAATTTTTTTTTAGGACCTTTACCAAAACGATTACTCCAAAGTAAGAAAAATAATACTACCAACCCGAGCGGCCAGAATACAACGAAGGAAATTACCATCAAGGCTATCCAAGCTAGAATTCCCTGCTTGTCCATCCATTCAATGGAATTGTTCAAAGTCTGTTTCATTTTGTCCATTTCATGATCCTTTAAACCAAATTATGTGCTCCGGATAAAATATTATTTACCCATAATGTAAATGTAATTAACATTCGCTTTTATTTCAAGAGCACATTACAAAAATAATCCCAAGCCTCTGAGATAATATCCAACTCCGGATTCAAGTATTTGCTCCGGTTTGGTTTTACTTGTAGCTCCAAGTGATTTACGTCCATAAAGCTCGACAACCCCATGGCTCATAGCCCAAATATGATCACAAATTAACGACACAGAGGGAAGGTCAGGTTTTTTGGGTAGATCAACAATACTTTCAATGGCTTTACGCAAAACGTCCTTGGCCATCATGGCACGTTCCGAAAGTTCGGGGTTATCCCTTAGAGAAATACCGGATTCAAACATAATAATGTAATGGCCTGGAAATTCCCTGGCAAATTCCAGATACGCCTTCCCGGTAGCTCTAAGAGCCTCCCGGGGGTTATTGATCTTTTTCTGATAGGCTTTCTTTAACTTGTCGGCAAATTTGCTGAAACCTTCAAGAGCCACGGCCTGAAGTAATTCCTCCTTGGATTTAAAATGCCTGTAGGGAGCTGCTGGTGATACACCAACCCTTTTCGCTGCTGCTGCCAAGGTAAAGGTTTGAGGGCCAAATTCTACAATCAGGTCCAAGGTAGCCTTTATCAGGGCATTTTTTAGATCACCGTGGTGATAATCTTGTCTGGCCATATTTTTGTATCCAACATCAAACCCTGTATTTGGTAGTTTACCTGATTTCCCTTTTGCTAGCAATTTTTGAAAGGTCATACTCGGTTGTTTGGTAAATATGATTAACCCAGTTCGAGTAGAGTAAATGCCCATTACTACGCCACTTATTTATTGGCTTCAAATCTGAGTTTTCGTCGGGGAAATAATTTCTGGGTTGCTGTATCTCTACATCCTTGGCAGCTAGATCTCGATTATACTCATTGAGGAGCGTATCGGTACTGTATTCAAAATGGTTCATAATATAGAGGGAATGATAATTTGTATCCTCTATAAGGCAGGGGCCTGTTTCATTAGAACCCAACAGGGTCTTTAGCCCTTCAGATTTATCAATATCATTCTGATCCATACCTGCCCACCGACTCACAGGGATATAGATATTGTCTGAAAACCCTCTCAGAAAGGGAGAGGTAATCTCATGATTATCCAGTGGGAAACAGCCAAACAATTTCTGATCAAATTGGACCTTTGGTAAATTGTACCGATAATACATCATGGCCATCCCGCCCCAGCAAATGCCAAAGGTGGAATGAACATTTGATTGACCCCAATCAAAAACCTCGCAGAGTTCATCCCAGTAATAGATTTCTTCATACTCCAAATGTTCTATGGGTGCACCGGTGATTATCAACCCATCAAATTTCCTGTTCTTGATTTCTTCGTAGGTAACATAGAATTCATCCAGGTACTCCATGGAAGTTGATTTTGAAACATGTTCCGTCATGCGGATGAGGGTAAAATTGATCTGGAGTGGGGTAGAACCAATCAACCTGATGAATTGGGTTTCTGTATCAACCTTGTTAGGCATCAGGTTCAGCAACCCTACTTCAAGTGCCCTGATGTCCTGACGCAAGGCTTTCCTTTCAGACATAACCTGTACACCTTCCTTTTCTAAAACCGAGAAGGCAGGTAGATTATCAGGTATTACTATTGGCATATTTTTGTACTCATTACGGAAGAGGGGGAAATTATAGTCGTTTGGAGATAAGATTTACAAATTGATCCTCGTTGGAAACTCCTGCCAAATCTTCAACAGAAACCTTAATTCCCCAATTCTTGGCCATGGCTTCGTATCGTGGACCTCTTTCTTCAATCAGCTCCTGATACATCGATCTGCTGAATTCATCGGGATTTAGAGATTCTATGTCAAGCCCAGAAACCTTTTGGTCCAAGAAATCGGGGCGATAATACATTGGCTTAGGTGAATCGATAAACCTCTTCAGCAGATTTTCCTTCCAATCTGAGGAGGGTTCAATCCAGACTGGCAACATTAAACCGGAAAGAAAACCCATTAACTTATCATCAGGATTAAAGGGGTCTATGACTTCACATATGGAACCTCCTGTATCACAGATAAAATGACTATATCCGTACAGAGCTTGAGCCCTGTCAATAAAGTGCTCTGCGTCCTTAAGGGAGTTGATTTCTGCCCGTTGGTGAATATTCTGTCTTCTGACATATTCCTCAAAAGATAAACCACCTTGATCTTGATTTCCCAATTTGCCCAAGAAGGTTGATAGAGGGTCAAGGTTATCGAATGAAATGTTTGAGCAAATGTAGATTGAATCGGATTTCAACAAATTTGCCAGAAAGAGATTTTTCATTGCCTCCAATTTGAAATTATCAACAATGTGTTCACCCATATACCTGGTTCCAATTCGGTAGTCTACGGAGTAGTGATACCAATTACCAGAATTGCGTAGGATATTTGAAATATGGGTTTTACCGACTCCTGACATGCCAAAAAGCATTACCCGTTTGTTTTTGGCCTTGAGCCAGTCTTCCCTGAATTTATAAATCATTGTTTTAATTCCAATTGGTTGCTTGCCAAGCTAAATTCATTTCATTGGCCATGTCATTTATTCTAAACATAGAAGTGGGTGAATAATTAGAAAGTGTTTGCTTCAAAGATTATACATATAGTTGGAGGTAAGGGATGTTAATAATCACGAATAGCTGGTGCAAAGTTTATTAACATAATATAAGGACCGCATATTAATATATTGTTAAAAATACGAGTGTTAGGGATTAATTTTAATGGAAGATAAATACACACGGTGGGCATGATCAATGATACAAAACAAGGCAATAGCATTGGTGACTGGTGCAAGCCGGGGCATTGGCAAGGAAATAGCCCTCTCACTTTCACAAAATGGTTTTACTGTAATTTGTTGTGGAAGAAATGAAATTCAGGATAATTATCCTCCTGATTTAAACTGGAAGAGGGCTGATGTTTCCAATACGAATGATGTTAGGGAACTTAGCGGGTATATTGACAGGAATTTTGGGGTTGCGAATTTAGTCGTAAATAATGCAGGTATCCAGTTGGAAAAAACAGTTGTAGAAACAACTGAAGAAGAGTGGGATCTTGTTGTTGGGACCAATTGTAAAGGTATCTTCAATATCTGTAAGGAATTTATACCTCTAATGGAAAGAGTTGGAGGGGGTTCAATTATCAATATTGGTTCAATTTCTGGCAAGAAGGCCGATCCCGGGATGGCCCTTTATGATGCTTCCAAAGGATTTGTTCATTCTTTGACAAGAGCCATTGCTGTTGATCACGGACCAAAGATACGATGTAATTCAATTTGCCCAGGTTGGATAAGGACAGAGATGACTGAAACAGCATTTGAAACAGCAGAAAATCCAGAATTTGCCAAAGCAGATGCCATTTTAAGACATCCGGCTGGGAGATTGGGAACTCCCAAGGATATTGCCAATCTGGTATTATGGTTGGCTTCTGACCAAGCATCCTTTGTAACTGGCCAATGCATAGATGTTGATGGAGGTCTAAATTCGATTTCCACCATTAGACCAGATCTGAATTAGATTCCCATCCATCCGCTTACTTTCAAAACTGAAGGAAGTTTTGATTGTTTAAGTACGGCTACTTTGGATAAGTTCCATTTAGAGGGCTTAATTAGGAGGCTGCTTGGCTGCTGGTAATTTCTACAATAAGAAGAATAATGCGTTGGTTATGCAAAATTAAGAAGTTGTTTATTTGAAAAAGGAAAGAAATGTCATTTAACGTATTAATTTTAGGAGCTTCCTATGGTTCACTGCTATCAACAAAATTATTGATGGCTGGACATAATTCAACTCTGGTTTGTCTCCCGGAAGAAGCTGAGCTAATTAACAAGGAGGGTACGACTATTAGAATTACACGGCGTGGAGCATCTGAACCAGATTTGATTCACTCTTCAGAGTTACCTGGTACAGTAAGAGGTATTACACCGGAACATGTTGATCCCGAAGAGTATGACATGGTTGGATTAGCCATGCAGGAACCTCAATTCAGAGCACCTCATGTCTGGGATCTCCTTAAACGAATTGCTTCCTCAGGAAAACCATGCCTGTCGATTATGAACATGCCACCCCTGGTGTATTTAAAAAGAATACCTGGATTAGATACCAAGCCCTTGGAAGAATGTTATACCGAACCCAGGGTTTGGGACGATTTTGACCCTGACAATGTTACACTGTGTAGCCCAGACCCACAGGCCTTCAGACCACCAGAAGAAAAACTGAATTTCCTTCATGTAGGCCTGCCTACTAATTTCAAGGCTGCAAAATTTGCCAAGCCTGGGCATAATGAAATTCTTAACGAGTTAGCAGAAGATATTGCAGGAGCACGATTTAGAGGGAATGAGATACCAGTAAAGTTAAAGGTGGATGAATCTCTTTTTATACCCATGGCTAAGTGGAGTATGTTGTTGACAGGAAATTACCGGGCAGTAACCGAGGGTGGCCCAAGGTCAATTAAGGATGCAGTCCATTCTGATTTGGCACTATCTGAGGATATTTACACTTGGGTTGATCATGTCGTTCAAACTTTAGGAGCTAGCACAAGTGATCAAGTTCCATTTGAGAAATATGCCAAAGCTGCGAATTCACTGCTTAAACCTTCATCAGCAGCAAGGGCTGTATACGCTGGTGCAGCATACATAGAAAGAGTAGACAAGCTTGTTCAGTCTATTGCCAGAAACTTAGGTATTAAGCATCCAATCGTGAATGAAAATGTAAGGATTGTAGACAGCAAGTTAGCTGAAAACGCTTAAGGTAAAATTTCAATCCACCAAAATTTTATTGAAACCATTCTGTGTGTTAATGAAAAGCGAATTCTGGTAACTCAGTTATTCATTCTCCAAACACAGGTAATAATATTCCAGATGATATACACCGAAAAGATAATTTAATTCTCATGCTGATTTTCGTTCTGTATTCAGCCGTTTAATAAAACAGAAGCAGTATGCTCTTTAGGGTGACAAAGCTGAGTAGTTTTTCATTCAGATTAAAATAGGAAAGATGTTAGCAAAACCTAAAAACAAATACCCTAATTATCTAAGGAACTAGTTCCCTCCCTGAGTTTATTCTCAGCTGATAAGGTAATTGTAGTTTGGAGTATATTGAGTAAGCAACCCCTTTCGGCCTTTTGCGGATTCCCAAAAATTATGGTTAAAATTTCTTCCTCTAATATGCCCGTATAACCAGTTTGCACTAAAACATCAGGTCTAACCGTCTCTAGTGGCAGGGTTTTAGTTAAGGCTATAAAACATTTCAAAGTGGCCTCTGTCATTGTACCAAATGAAAGGGTTCCTGGTAATTCACCAATCAAACCGACATTTAACCTATTCGGCATAGATTTTGTTGGTAGAAAATCAAGCTTACTTCCAACCTTGGAATTAGCCTTGATTCTTGTATGTAAAACATAAAAACTTGACTCTGTAAAACCCTTACATTTTTCGATTTGTTTCTTTGTCCAAGGTAACAAAATTTTGGGTAAAAAATCCTCGCAATCTTTTCCAGTAATGACATTCTCCAAAGAGGATTGATTTTTTACATAATCTTGGATTGAATTCTGAAGGAATTTATATTCCTTTTCCAACTGATAGTTAATCCTTTCAAATTCGGAATTTCTCCATGAGAAATAGTCTAGATGTGCTACATCATTCTCTAACAGGTAATAAATTTTTTTCGAATTATCCAACACTGTACCGTTAAGTCATTCTAGTCTAAAATTTGCATTCAAATAAATTTTGCTTGCAAGGGGATCGGTTGAAAAAACATTAAGCAACTCAAGATTTAGTTTAAATTTCATTGCACTTTTGTTCTTAATTTTTCTTAAATTATCTTGGTCAAATTACATTGATTGCCCATGGCCTTTTAGGTAAAAACAGGGGCTCATTGCAATTTGACGCTTCAATTTCTCTGAGGTAATAGTTACCTGAAGCATTCTGATCCAAAAGAGTTTGTGCAATACTCACTTGGCTAAGCGTGGAATAAATACAACCCCTCAACGCATCTGTAAAAACATTAATCTCTTCGTTTGCCTTTTTCCGTAATATTTTTTGGGATTCAAAATCAGGATTTCTCCCTGCAATAATTCTACTAATGTGGTTTGGATTTATTTCTGAAACCAAGTTCAACAAGCGAGCATTTTGTTCACTCCCAAACTCTACTACAAAAGGAAGTTCATCAATTGAAAAATATGCCTTGATTATTGAATCTTGGCAAAGGGAAATTAAAGCTAACTTCTCCCAAAGATATTGAATAAACTCAATCGGTACAGAAGACTCTTGTGTTTGAACTAGATCTTTTTCCAATTGTTCTAACAATTTATAAAGACTTCTTGATAAATTATGTGTCAGACTAAAAACTATACTTTTGGAATCAGATCCTTTTGCATGATGCATATCAATGTTTTTTTTATCAGACTTAATTTCTGCAATCAAATCACGTAGTTCATCTTCTCTACGTTCTTGAGTAATCTGTTTTATTTGTTGAGAAATTTTATCTAAGCGATTATCAATTTTCTCAAGACTCCTGAGAATCAAAACCGTCGAAGCGATTGAAACTCCCAAATTTAGGATTCCAAACGCTAGGTTCGTGATCTGAAGATGCTGGATCAAATTCACTTCAGTAGCCAATTTAGTCAGGCTGCTTTTGATTTGTTGATTTTGAACAATTGTAACTGCATCAAGAAGTGAGCCACCTGATGCAAAGTTTCCTGCAAAACCTAAACCATGATTAAGTAAATTCGAAAAACCAGATGTCTGTTGGACATGACCCAATATTTTTCCAGTTGAAGTATCCTTGATGATAGCACCGATAAGGGTTGCATCCCCAGAATTCACAGCAAATGCCAATTTTTGAGGAATTTTATATAACAGGGGCAATATACTTTTCCTCAAGTTTACTTTTTGCAGAAAGGACTATGGATATTTGTAGTAGATTTTGCAAACAAATAGAATTTGGATTTAGTTCAGCCCCAAGTACTAACGTTCTGATAGTTTTATATAATTTACTATCATCGGTGCTTTTTGTAGCCGCTCCTACTTGTAAACCAATTACTGAATTATCAAAGATGGAAACTAACGTAGGTGATAGATTTTCAAATGTAAGGGTATTAGGTATACTCTCAACTAATTCTTCATTCATCCCTTGCCTTAAAAAAGTCAAGTTTTTGGTTTCAAAATATTTTACTTTATCGGTAATACTCTTGAATTCAGTGAGTATCCCTTGAAAGCTTTTTTGGGCTTCAACTCTGCATGTTTCGACCTGTTTTACTACCCAAGGATTAAATACATCAATACGATAAACATTTTCGGAATTACCAGTAATTAAATCCCAGAACGTTTGTTTATCTAAAAAGTTACCGGTTGTTTCCATTAGGGTAGAGAATTCAACCTCAAGTAGATTGCTAATCTTCCCAAATTCTGAATTTTTCCATTCAATTAAATCCAATTGTGCTTCAGTAATTGTAATTAGTGCAGTTAAGTCTGTTTTACTCACCTGATACCTTTGTTTGTTACCTAAATTTGAAGGGTGTAAATCTCATATTGCGATGTAATTTACCAATTCAAGCAGCTTTTGTCTCATAACATTTTCCATTCCAATTGTCAGTGTTATTTCTCACAATAAATCATCACGTAACCCCGGTTTATTGTAAGAAATAACACTTGGCTAGCAAGGGAATCCTGCGCAAGTTCGACAGGCTGGCCCATCTGTTGCTGGTGGCCGCGTTTCAGCACAACGCATCCCGGACGGTTCTGTCACAACATGTGGAAGGAGACTGTGAAGGAATTGAATAATCAGCTGTTGGAACTTTTTTTCATCATCACGGAATATCAATCCATTTGACCAACATTCGGATCATTTTACCAGTCAAAGTCAACTTAGGTCATGTCATCATCAAAAACATTCCATGACCCGCAACAATCTCCTAGTATAAAGCCAATATTGGCCGAAAAACACGAAAATCACACTCCTGTCTAGAAAAGTTCACACACCAATCCCCCGGGCCTCCTTCCGGTGCCGACAATATGCAATAAAGTCTTCGACGCCAATCTCCTTCAACACCCGCCTGATATTGTAGCACAGCACCATCAGGTTGAATTCACCATGGCACTTGGCCAATCCCCGCATCAGGAAATGGTGGACACCTGCCCAGACCTTCAGGGTCCCGAAGGGATACTCGACCAGGGAACCGCGAAGGCCCATCACCCTACTCTTGTCCTCGACCATCCGCTCGCGATGGTGGTCTATGACATCCGCATGCTCCCATCGGGTAACCCGGCGTGAGTAATCGCTTGGGGGAAGACAACGCGAGGCCAGGGGACAGAAACCGCACACCTTGGCATCCGAGCAGTACACCAGATATTTCTTGCCCTTGTTCATGTATGTTTTTCCACCATATAACAACCTCTTGCCAGCCGGACAAATATAACTGTCCGTCTCCCTGTTATAGCAGAACTCCTCCGTCCCGATACGACCATCCTTCCCCTTGCGAATGGCTTTGTCAGGCAGGGGAACAAACATCTTCATACCCTTGTTCTCGCATCCCTTCAACTGGTCACCACTGGCATATCCGACATCGGTCAGGCCAACCGCCCCTCGTTTCCCACCGATTCCGAAGCCTTCGTCATCATCGGTTCCAGTTGTTGGCTGTCATTCCCGTCCTGAACCACATCCGTGGCCACGATCAGTTTTGCCTTGTCATCAACCGCAATTGTGGAGTATTTTTCGAGCGCTATTGACACACAGGGGTGGAATGCCCTTGAGGCCCTGGGAACAGATGCAACTGATTTGTTGGCACGGTTTGATTCTGGAACACCTGTTCCTGACAGTTAACATGGAACACTGTCCCAAAAATAATCTTGCCCAACAGATAAGCCTTCATTAGTCTATAATGAGACTACCTGAGTAGTTACCCCTATTCAACACTGGCTTTCACGTGAAGATGGTTTGGATGTCAACAGTTTTCGAACTCTGCTGGAGTTCTTGAAAACTTTTGTCAGGAACGAGTATACTGTCCAAGAGGTAGAACTTTTGCTTCAACACCTATTCCTGATGCTAATCAGGTAGAGGTATACCTGTTGTTGGAGACCGTTGCCGAGGTGCCAAGGTCAATAGCGGTTGATGGAGGATCAATAGGTTCGTTAACATGGTTGACAATGGCAGATTTTGATTATAAGCCGAACTCTAGTCCAGAGGGAGAAAAACACTAATGCAGTTACAAAACTCCAGTTTACTTAGGCTAATCACTACTAATTTCTTTAATAATTCTTATAACTTGTAGATTCTTCCAAAAATTTCATGAGGTATATAGCCGGAGATGTTGAGCAAAATTAAAGGTTTAATTGGAACTAACCAATTTATCGCAACTTCAGATATATTTCCGAGAATAGATACAAAACGGATCAAACAGCAACTTAATCTAGTTCATAAAGGTAAAACTAGAGGAATTAAAGATCTTCCAGAAAGTGATAGTAAAAGCTTTGATAGTGTTGAAAATGAAATCATTGCCACTGTAAGAAACTTACGAGATATCTGCATTAGAGTGTATAACGAACATAAGACCGTTTACAATGAAAGACAAATTAGAGTAACTACTGCTCGTACCGAAATTGATTCAAGTGCATCCCAAGCACCCAGTGAATATATGGGTGTGACGCAAGATCTTAAGACACAACTCCAAGAATCTACAGTCAGATTACGTGAATGCACGAATTGGAAATCTAAATTTCGATATCAACATAACATAGACCGGGCATGCCACCATTACAGTTCTAACCGTTTATGGTGGCTTGCGTTGGCATTGTTCATGGTATTTATAGAGAGTATTTTAAACGGCTATCTCTTTGCTCAGAAAAATCAATTTGGTTTATTGGGAGGTGGATTTGCAGCATTAATCATTTCGGTAGCTAATGTGGGTTTCTCAAGTCTAGTTGGCTTTTATAGCCGTTTTATAAACCACATAAAATTGTTAACCAAGATTTTTGGATATATTTTACTACTAGGTTGGATTGTAATCATATTGGTATTTAATTTTGGGGTTGCTCATTTTCGAGACGGAATTGAAGCAAACCTTAAATGGGATGCGGCAGCTGAATATGCTGTAACACAAATGTATACAGCACCTTTGGCGCTTTTATACTTTGAATCATGGGTATTAGTTCTTTTTGGTTGTCTAATTTCTGTTATTGCTTTACTAAAGGGTTATTATGCCGATGATCCCTACCCTGGCTACGGAAATGTAGAACGTGAGCTAGATAAAGCCAGGAACAATTTCACATATAAATATGAAGATGCGATTAAAGAATTAACAGACAAAAAGGATGAAATGGTTGAGGATTTAAGAGAAGCTGAAGAAAGAATTAGAGATGACACCAAGAATCTAATAGATGGGTTATTCGGGAACACTTCACTAGATTCGCAATTCACGTTGCAATTGAGTCACTGTGATGATGTGGTAAATCAGCTATTACAAGTTTATCGAGAAAGCAATAAAGAAAGCCGTTCAACCCCCTCTCCAGAACACTTTTCTAAGGAATTTCAATTTGAAGAAATAGTAATATCAAAAACCAACGAAATTAACAAAGACAAACTGATAACCGGGCTCGACCGAATAGAAAGAAAAGTGACTAAAGCGGTCAAAGAAATAAACTCACTTCTAGGTGAAGCGATAAAAACTTTACCAGGTGCAAGTGAAATTGAAGAGGAAGAATCCATTCAATCTCAAGGAGTTAAAACACATAAAGAGATTAAATTCACAAATAAATATTTTAAGCAGAATAATTCCTAATCCGAAGCAAAAAACTATCTGCCTTAATAAATCTGGATTTATTTCGAACATCAAATACCAGAAATTTCAGTTTTATATTAGGAAGATAATCTGGAGGGTATTTGGCACTTGAAAGTGGTATCAATTTAAAATCTAAAGGTAAATTATTCAATAATTATGAAGTCAAGAAGAAAAAATAGAAGATCATCCAAAGGAAGGTTAAAAAATACACTCTCTGTAGCAGTAATTGTAATTGTATTGGCTGTTTTCTCTTATCTTGGTTATTTTTACCTTCAGTTAAGCAATAACTCGCAAATTAATGAAGCTAATCTATGCCCAGCAGAAGGAGAAGTAGGATATTTTGCTATAGTTCTAGATTTAACGGACCCCTTGACTTACCAACAAGCTAATCGTCTAAAACTCAAGATTCAAAATCAAATAAAAAAACTAGAGGAGGGTACTTTAATAACCGTTGGGGTAGTTCATATTGAGGAAAATGAGCAAGGGGAAAAGGCATCAATTTGCAAACCTCCTTCTGGAGAGAATGCAAATCCTCTTTATGAAAATAAGATGTTGATCGAAGAAAAGTATCAAGAAAAATTTGAAATACCACTCCACCAGAAAATTGATGCTATGATGATAGCAGAGGAACAACCTAACTCACCAATAATTGAGAGTATGACATCTTTGGTGGCAAGTAACCCAAGCATTCGTCATAAAGACTATGCAAAAACAATAGTACTTGTCTCGGATTTAGTACAGAACAGCCCTACACTTAGTTTTTTTAAAAGAGAAAATTGGGATAATTTTAGAAGAACAAAAGGGTTTACAAATCTATCAGGTATCCTTGAAGATTTTGATGTCCAGATAATTCGTATCCCTCTTCCAAAATACGATGTTCTAGATGAAAGAGATATTGAAGATTTTTGGGTAAGGTATTTTGATGCACATAAAGTCAGATCTGTCTCACAAGATCTTGCTACCCTTGGAAAAATCTAGCTATTTCCATGTCCATTCACAATTTGACATCCGGTAGAATAGGTAGTAGGGTTCCGCACAACGCTGACAGATTTATCCTTCTAGCCTCTATAGTCCTAGGTGCAGTTGGAATAGTAGTATTAAAAATTAACTTTTATACCCCACCATCATGGATAGATCAGCATGTACTAAATATACCTATTTCAACGTTATCCTCTCCACTTTGGGCAATCTTTGTGTTGGTTATCTATGCTATTTTAGTTAGGTGGACAAGTAGTTCCCAAATAGAACCAGAAACGGTTGGTGATAATTGTTATTATCTTGGGTTTTTATTCACCTTGATTAGTTTGGCGGTCACGTTGTACCAACTTGGCCCCTCATCCTTACAAACTAACATAATACTTCCTCAAATTATTTCTGGTTTCGGTGTTGCCCTTTCATCAACCATAGCTGGAATTGCTTTGAGGCTTTGGTTTTTTCAACAAAGAACAGATATCGTCGCACGTGATAGGGAAAATCAGTTGGAGGTTCAAAGGGCAGTAAAAGAATTTCGTGATGCCTTGTCAACTAGCACATCTAGTTTAAAGCGATTTACTACTGAATCTGTACAATTGACCATAGAAAGGGATACGAAGATACGAGAATCTACTGATTCATTTTTAAAGCAGCAATCAACCCAGTTTTTAAAATTAGTTGAAGAATTAGAGGAGGTTATCAAGAAACAACAGAATATGCTTCTTAGCAATGCTGATATTTTTACCAAAACTATTAAGGACAGCATGGCAAAGGGGTTTACTGATGTCATAGGTGAGATTAACGAAACGCACATCAAAGGAACACAACGTGCCTTGAATGAATTGGATAATACTGTCCAGAAGTTAGTAGCAGGATTTGATAATCTGCATGAAAAAAACTTAAACATAATCACTGATATACAGGAAAAAACCTCTGGTTCATTTATGCTTATAGATAAAGCTATGGCCGAAATTGAGAAGTCAGTCCAAAAAATGCCTGGTCTTCTTGATAAATTTCAGGAAAGCAATCAGAATATTGTATCAGAAATTCAGGAAAAAGCCGCTGGTTCATTGAGGGTATTAGAAGAAACCACATCTGAACTTGGAGATTCAGTAATAAAGTTGTCAGGTGGTGTTGATAAATTTCATAAAAGCAATCTAAAGGAAATTAGTGAAATACAGGATAAAACTCTGGATTCATTTAAAGTGTTGGATACGACTTTGGTAGAACTTGAGGGAACTGTAAAAAAGTTAACTGGTGGAATTGATGAGTTTAATACAAAAAACTTCAATGTAATTTCGGATATCCAAGCCAAAGCTACTTCTTCATTTGAGGATTTAGATAACACTACTAAATTATTCATTAATTCCACAGCACAGAGCACAGAAAAACTTCAAAAAATTGTCGAGGACTTAATTCAAAATTACCAAAGTAGTGTAACTGAACTTGGTAAGAATCTTGATGTTAATTCCGAGAATTTTGAACAGATTGTTTCAAGAGCATTTAGTAATGGCTTTGCCCGAGCTGCTGATGACATCAGCAACAAACTAAATATTGGTATTAAACCAACAATAAGTGACCTTGAAAATTCAGCAAAAAAACTTGCTGGCACAATTGAGAAGTTCAATGATGCCATCAAAACAAATAACCAAACCACAGAATTAGCTAAAAACATCTCCACAACTTCTCAATCACAAGAAACCAGAGACAATTCAGGAATGTTTAGCTTTTTGAGAAGATAGCAAAACTTCCTAAAGTATCAAATATCATTTTACCCACAGTATCAGGGCAGTAATGAAACCTCGGAACATTGCAGAGAATACACGATTTTATCGCCGTGGTTCTATAATGGGGCTTACCGTTGCAGAAACGTTTATCCTTTTGGTTTTTGCACTATTATTATTGCTGTTGTTGTTAAAAAACCAGGCAGAAGAGGTCGAGAAGGAGTTGGAAACGATACAAGATGAAACTCAATCATGGCGGGATATTTCATCAACCCCAGAATTATCAAAAACAGTTGATATTATTTTAAAGATGCCTTTGGCTGAACAACAAGCACTATCAGATTTCGTAACCAGAGACAATCTGAACGAAAGACTTGATATTTCGAAAGATTTCGAAAAAAAAATACTAGAAATGGATCCTAAAACTAGGGATGAATTCAAAAATTTGATGGATTCACCTGATTTACCAGAATTTATTAATCGAAGTGATGAAATAACCAATTTTATTCAAAAGAGTCAGGACGAGGTAGAACTAATTGAACAAGATGCAGAAAAATGGCGTACTCTAAATTCAGAACCAGAGATAATAAGGACCATATCTCAATTGTCAGAAATGCCCTCCAATGAGCGAAGGAGGTTAACAGAATTCATGGCACGAAACGACCTCCAGGAAAGACTTAACATATCCAACGAGTTCGATAACCGGTTGGTCGAAATGGATCCAGAAGTCAGGAATAGGCTAATAGATATGGTTGATTCCAAAGAATTTACTTCGTTAATCAACCGAAGGGATGAAATCACCAAGTTATTGAATTCTGAATACGATTTAAATCAAGTGATCGAGCAACTAAATTCAAACACATTAATTTCTACTGAGGTAGCTAAAAATATTAACCAACGACTTGGTGAACTCGTACGAGAATTCGGAGGTGAAATTGGTTCTGATAAAGTGATTTCAGTTCCTTCGGACAGGAGCTTTTCAAGTGGCAGTGCAACACTTACAACTGAGTTCAAATCTTTCCTTTCAGATTTTTGCCCCAAATTTATCCATGAATTAAATCAGTATCCGCATTCTGTACAGGATATCCGAGTTGAAGGTCATGCTTCTTCTGAATGGAGTACTAGTTCCTCAATCCAAGATAGATATTTAAAAAATTTGGATTTAAGTCAGAGAAGAGCTTATGCAGTATTATCCTATTGCTTGGAAATTTTGGGAAAAGGTCAACTATTTGATTGGGCTAAACAAAAAATTACTGCCGTTGGATTTTCCTCAACACGACCGATTTTAGATAAAAATTTAAATGAAGATAAAGATAGATCACGCAGGGTAGCATTTAGTTATATTGTTAATTACGACCAATCAAATATAAATTCCCTAGTAAAAGAAAAAAATTAGGTTAATAGCCCATTTTAAAACCAAAGAGATAGCTACCTGATAAATACAAATCAAATCGCTATTTTTGGAGTAAATCAGGCAGAATATTTTTTAAATTAAGAATGATTTGTAGCTCAAGAAGATTAAAAATTGAGGGCATTAGCCTAGAAGAAAGATAAGTTTAGTGCCTATACCCATTATAGTTCCAGCAATAGCTGGTATAGCTGGTGCAACTTCTCTTGAAATTATTCGTAGGTATGTAAAGGCTGAAGAAGAAAAAGCTATACAGGAAGCTAAGTTAGAGGCTGAAGTTATAATAAAAAATACAGTCCAGAAGACATTAAGCATTCTAAAAAATTATGAGAGGAATATTCAATTTGAGATTCTTGGGTTGATTGTCAGTGTATTATTAATGTTAGTTTTTTTAAATCAATATGATTTTTTGGCTAAATGGGTTGCTGTATTCGTCTCATTAAGGACAATGGATCGGATTGCATATTCATATGCCATGTGGTGTATCAAACCAGAAATAAAGCATTACTTACAATTATTTTGGAACAATTGGGTCAAATGCAAACCAAAGTTTCAACCCTCTGCTCTGAAGCTTGCATTGAATGAATCTATACGAAATGAGTTACGCAGTCGTATCAATACTGAGGAAGCGTTAGAGCAAATCAAATTGAGGGTTGACAGTCGAATCCATGAATTGAATTTGATGGATAAGGCGACCTATATGGTTTTCGGTTCCAGTAGGATAACACTTGCTAAAAAGATTCATATAGAAGTTTTAAAAGAGGTAGATTATGGGCAAATATCAAACGGTATCGCCCGTGTGATAAGTAGAATTATTGGTGCACTAATTGTCTATGTTCCCATTGTATTCTTGATAAGAATAGTTATTTCAAACCTTTCTGGATTAACCCTTTGGATTTTATTCATTGCATCAGTGGCTTTTTTTGTATTTTGGTCTTTCATCCACTGGAGGTGTATAAAAGACCACGAAAATAGTTTATCCTAGGCGTCCTATTTAACAACAGATATCAACTGTAAGCTTTAGTGTTTTGATTACAGTATTTGAGGCCGCCAAGTGTTGAAAATATGGTGATTTGAAGTGGAAAAATTGATTAGAACCCTTTCTCACTTACTACTTTTAATTGAAGAATTCTTATCAACATATCAGAATATTTTGATAGTTGGTGTTTTGATTATTGGACTTCTAACTTTTGGATTGAAAATTTACCAAATAATTTCCCCTGGCAAAAAATTTGCTGCAAAAAAACAGGAATTAAAAGATGTTCATACTTGCTTAAAATATTATATTAACCAAAAATCTGAAACAAGTAATTTACAATCCACTGAATGCTGGACAGATTTGAGTGTTCTTGATGATGAACTGAAAAGTTTACTTTTAAATACCCCGAAAATTGATCCGGGGGACAAAAATACGTGGACGGCTTATTCTGAGTGGTTATTGGAAATCACAAAATTTTCTTCCAGTGGAAATATTAAAAAAGCAAGAAAATTTACTAAAGAATATATAAGGAATTCAAGAAAGAATAATAAAAAATTTTCTAATAAGGACAAGAAGCGTCCGTTTTGGGATAAGATTTCTTTTTCCAAAGAAGACAACAAAGTGGAGGATGATAAGGATAGAGGAGTATCAGTAAAATCCGAAAAGGAGAAGCGTCCGTTTTGGGATAAGATTTCTTTTTCCAAAGAAGACAACAAAGTGGAGGATGATAAGGATAGAAGAACATCAGTAAAATCCAAAGAGGAGAAACGTTCGTTTTGGGATAAGATATTTTAAATAATAATTAAATCCTTTTCTGATCAAATACCCCCTTGCGATTCATAAAACTAAGTAGTCTGGAAACGAAGGTACTTATTCCCATTCAATTGTACCTGGAGGTTTGGAGGTTATATCGTAAGTTACCCTGTTAACACCGTTTACTTCATTAACAATTCGATTAGATGTTTCTGACAAAAAGTCGGGTAAAAACGGATAGAACTGAGCTGTCATCCCATCAACACTAGTAACCGCCCTAAGCGAACATACATAGTCATATGTTCTCCCATCTCCCATAACACCAACAGTTTTTATAGGAAGTAAGGTTGCGAAAGCTTGCCATATTTTGTCGTACAATCCGTGACTTCGAATTTGATCAATAAAAATATGATCAATTTGTCTCAATATCGACAATTTATCTGATGTAATGTCTCCGATGCACCTGATTGCCAACCCAGGTCCAGGGAAGGGGTGTCTACCAAGAAAATTTTGTGGAATACCCAGGTCCTTACCCAAGTCCCTAACTTCGTCCTTGAACAACTCTTTAAGGGGCTCAACCAATTCAAATCCAAGTTTTTTAGGTAATCCTCCCACGTTATGATGAGATTTGATGGTTTCACTAGGTCCTCCCGTAAAACTTATCGATTCAATAATATCTGGATACAAGGTACCTTGGGCAAGGAAATCATAACCCTCTAACTTCTGTGCTTCCTGTTCAAAAATCTCAATAAAGGTACCACCAATGATTTTCCTCTTTTGCTCAGGATCACTTACTCCTTTGAGTTTCTTTAGAAATAGATCAGAAGCGTCCACAAACACCAATGGAATCTGAAAATTCTCCCGGAACATGGAAACAACTTGTGGAGCTTCATTTTCACGCAAAAGACCATGATCAACAAAAATACAAGTGAGTTGATCAGGTATTACCTGATGGAGCAGTACAGCAGTTACAGTTGAGTCTACTCCACCCGAAATTGCACAAACCACTTTGCCTGAACCAACTTGATCTTTGATGAGTTGACTGACTTCATTTTTATAGGTTCCCATTGTCCAATTTGTTCTAACCCTTGCGATTTTAACAAAATTTTCTAGAAACCTTGATCCATTTGCAGTGTGGTAAACTTCAGGGTGAAACTGGATACCGTAGAACTGCCTATTGAAATCAGCAATAATTGCATTTGGGCTGTTACTTGAGTATCCAATTTGTTTAAATCCACTAGGAAGTCCTGTAACTTTATCCCCATGAGACATCCAGACAATCTCTTCATTATCCTTAAACAATCCCCGGAACATTGGATTTCCCAGATATTCTGAATTAGGATTTACTGTAGCCTTGCCAAACTCCCGTACATTGCCTTTCTTGACAACCCCTCCCAATTGAGTTGTCATAATCTGTTGGCCGTAACAAATACCCAGGACCGGTATTCCAAGTTCATAAATCATTTTTGGAGGTGCAAAAGGGTTATCATCAACTACACTTCCCGGACTGCCTGAAAGAACTATAGCCTTGGGGTTTCTTTCCTGTATAAAATACTCAGAAACTTTCTGGCAGGGATGAATTTCACAATAGGCGTTTAACTCACGAAATCTTCTTGCAATCAATTGTGTTACCTGACTGCCAAAGTCGATTATCAGGATAAGATCATGTAATTTTGCGTTCACTTGAGACTCTTGGGATTGTTCAGAATTTAATTTGGTATTTCAAAAGTATTATTTGGAAGACAGGATAATTATATGAATGGAATTGGCGTAAGTAAGTGGAATAGTTAACCTTTCTGATTTATTTGCTTTATGTAAAGAAAATGGAATTTTAAACAGGATTGGATATACTGTATATGGCTGAAGAAAGAGCAACCAGAGCCAGAAGGAGAGGTGGTGGTGCCAGGAAACGGGCCGAAAGAACCACTCTTAAAATAGAGACCGCCAAATTTATTGAAAGAACTTTACCCAACCTTGAGCTCTTTTCTGATGAAGCGTTGGATTTGATTGATAATAACGCCGAGCTGCTCCTTGAGGAAATTGGCGTTGACTTTAAGGATAACCCACAAGCCCTTGAGTTGTGGAAAGAGGCAGGTGCTGATGTCAAGGACGAAAGAGTTAGGATACCCAAGGGACTTGCCAAACAATTAATAAGTACTGTTCCCACAGGATTTATCCAGCATGCCAGAAATCCTTCAAAGAGTGTTGAAATTTCACCCAACACCCTGGTTTTTGCCCCTGTCTATGGTCCTCCCTTCGTAAGGACACAAAGTGGGGGAAGAAGATATGCCACTATTGATGATTTCCAAAAGTTTGTAAAACTCGGATATATGTCAAAATGGCTACACCATTCCGGTGGTACAGTTTGTGAACCTACTGATTTACCAGTCAATAAGCGGCACCTGGATATGGTACTTGCCCATATAAAATATTCAGATAAGCCATTTATGGGATCTGTAACTGATCCGTCCCGGGCTGAAGATACCCTGGAAATGACAAGGATCCTGTTTGGGAAGGATTTTGTAGACCAGAATACCGTTCTTACTTCTTTGATCAATATCAACTCCCCCTTGACCTTTGATGCTTTAATGATGGGTGCACTTGAAGTTTACGCTCGGGCCAATCAAGCATCTGTGATTTCACCCTTCATAGTTGGAGGGGCGATGGCACCCGTTTCCATCGTCGGTACTTTAACCCAAGTATTAGCCGAGGTTTATGCTGGTATAAGTTATAGCCAGCTTATCAGAAAAGGTGCCCCCGTCATTTTTGGAGCCTTTGTAACCTCCATTGATATGAACTCTGGTGCTCCAACTTTTGGGACCCCAGAGGCTTCAAAAATTCTCTTTGGGGCAGGGCAGTTAGCACGAAGGCTCAATATTCCCTTCCGATCAGGTGGGGGATTGTGTGCTTCAAAATTACCTGATGCCCAAGCTGCGTATGAATCCAATTCAACTCTTCAGTCCAGTGTCTTTGGTGGGGTCAATTTCATGCTTCATTCATGTGGCTGGCTGGAAGGTGGCTTGGTTTCCTCTTTTGAAAAATTTGTAATGGATGCTGACCAGTTGGGAGCTTTACATAATCTTGCGGCTCCTATTGATGTATCAACAAATGGACAGGCCTTGGATGCTATACGAGAGGTTCAACCGGGAGGTCATTATTTGGGTTGTCAACATACCCAGGATAATTTCAAATCAGCTTTCTGGAAAACTGATCTTTTTGATTACAAACCGTTTGAAACATGGTTTGAGGATGGTTCGAAGGACACCTACACACTGGCTAATGAAAGGGTAGAATATTTGCTGAAGGAGTACCAAACGCCTCCTCTTGATATAGGCATTGAAGAAGGATTAAATGCCTTTATTACCAAGCGAAAAGACTCTATGCCTGACTCCATGATTTAAAGCCCCCTGTAATCCTTGTGGATAACAGGGGGAATAAGTCAAGTTATGAGTTAAACTCGTAAGCACGTTCACCATGGGCTGCCATGTCAAGACCAGATACCTCGTCTTCAACACTGGCTCTCATGGGAATTACTAGCCCAACAACCTTTACAATTATTGCTGTGACCACGATGGTAAAGACTCCTACGATCAAAACCGAACCAATTTGAGCGACCCAACTGGCCTCTGCAACAAAAAGGGCAATCATCAGTGTACCGAATATCCCGCCGACACCGTGAACAGCAAAAACATCTAGTGTATCGTCAATATTGACAATATTTTTGACAAATCTGACAGCTTCCTGACACAAAACGCCAGCTATGGCACCAATGATCAAGGCTTCTACCGGGTTAACAAAGCCTGAAGCTGGTGTAATTGAAGCTAAACCTGCAATCGTTCCTGTCACCAAACCTACCAGAGATGCCTTACCGTACTTGATTTTTTCCAATAAAACCCATGTTAGGGAGGCAGCTGCGGCAGAAATATGAGTAACTGTAAGAGCCATTGCAGCTCCACCATCGGCGGCAAGTTGAGAACCTCCATTAAAGCCAAACCAACCGACCCAAAGTAAGGCAGCCCCCATCATTACCATGCCAGGTCCGTGAGGAGGTTTGGTTTTATCCTTACGTGGTCCCAGGAAAAAGGCTATAACAAGTGCAGCTAAACCTGCCGATTCATGGACTACCAAACCTCCAGCAAAATCAAAGGTACCTACTTCACCATAGATTCCACCCGCGGAAAGCATTCCACCGCCCCATATCCAATTGGCAATTGGAGCATAGCACAGCAACATCCAGGCACCCGAAAATACCAAAACATAACTGAAATTTATTCGTTCAACATAAGCACCAAGAATCAGTGCGGGTGTGATTACGGCGAAGGTCATTTGAAAAGCAAAAAACAAAACTTCAGGGATAGTTCCTGAAACTGTCTCTGCATCAACGCCATTCAGGAAAACCCTTCCAAAGCCTCCCCAAAACATGGAATCTCCTCCACCAAAGGCTATGGAATAGCCAACAACCAGCCACAATACACTCATTAAACACGCTATAGCGTAGCATTGAGTAAACACACTCAATACATTTCTAGCCCTTACCAACCCTCCGTAAAAAAGGGCCAATCCTGGAAGGGTCATTAGTAGCACCAAAGCAGTTGCTACTATTATCCAGGCTGTATCAGCTCCAACCATTTCTAACTCCAATCTTAAAAATTAAATAATGGGGCCTAAACCCCGGTGCTCTTTCAATTTTGACGAATAAATTGGTTGTCTTTTCCCAGGTTCTAAAACTTCCAAACTAGACTGAAAAGCTTACTATCAGCCATCCAAAATGAACCACCCCACAAATAGGGCCGAAAGCGAATATCTATGAACCTTTCCGAGTAAGGCCGATTGAAGTATTGAGTTTGTACGAAACGCCACTTCAATGATAGGTATTAACCAAAGTATCCAAGATATAGATTGCTATATCTGAATTGGAATTAATCAATAATTGCCAACCCGGATTATAAAGATAGGAAAAACCCAAGAAAAATTAAAGTGAAAAACACTAAACCAGCAAAAAAACCTGCTAGAACATCATCCAGAATAATACTGTTGGGTGTACCTTGTTTATCTATCCAGCCAATAAGAGAGGGTTTTGTGATGTCAAAAAATCGAAACAAAAAAAATAGAGCAGCAAGGGACGGGATAAACAATACAAGCACAAACTCTAATTCCCAATAACCAATAATCCACAAAACTTTTATCACCATTAATGGCCAGAGGGCTATCCATTGACCAACAACCTCATCAATAACAACCTCTGAAGGATCTTTAGAATCAAATGATTCAAATAATGAAGTAAGGCACTTGGTACCCAACCACCAGAACAAAACTATTAATAGGGCTAAAACATAGTGGCCATAAGGAAAAATAATTATTAACCCCCCGGCTACAATACCCACAAGAGAAGCAATTGTCCCTGGAGCTGTGGGAAAATAACCTAGGCCAAATAGGGTTACAAATTGCCTGGAATAATTATTCAACATTGATTTATTGTAACCGTAGCAGAGGCCAGAATGCCTTCCTTTCTGCCAGTGAATCCTAACAGTTCGGATGTTGTAGCCTTGATGCTGACTTTTTCTACCTCTACTTCCAAGAGTTCTGCAACCCTGGTACGCATTTTCTGGACATAGGGTTTAATTTTGGGCTCCTCGCAAACAAAGGTGCAGTCAATTGAGGATATAGAGTAGCTTTCTTTGCCCAATTGGCTTTTGGCATGTTGTAGGAAGATTTTTGAATTGGCATCTTTCCAGGCAATATCCTCGGGAGGGAACCAAGTACCGATGTCACCTTTTCCTATTGAACCATAAATGGCATCGGTTATGGCATGTAACCCTACATCCGCATCAGAATGACCTTCTAGTCTTTTGTTGAATGGAATTTCAACACCGCATAACACGATAGATTTACCTGGAACCAGTCTGTGAACATCCAAACCATTCCCTACTCGAACATCAATTGCCTTTGCCATTTCCTTCATTCGTGCAAGCTCCAAATCTTCCGAAGTTGTTATCTTGAAATTGTCTTTTTCACCTTTGATAGTTGCAACCTCCAACTTATCGGATAAGGCTATCTCAGCACAATCTGCAGCATTGCCATCTCTCCTTTCATAGGCCTCCAATATTTTTGAATAACTGAAACCTTGAGGGGTTTGGGCTGCATTCAACTGTTCCCTCGATATTGGATTAACCAAATGATTATCCTTAAATTTCCAAACAGCATCAGATATTGGGAGGACGGGGACTACGCCGTCCTGAGTTTCCAGTGAAGATATCATGTTGGAAAGCAACTTCCTGGAAACAAAGGGGCGGGCACCATCGTGGATCAACACATGTGAGATCCCTTTGTTCTTTATAAACTTTAGCCCACAATAAACAGATTCCGTTCGGCTGTTTCCCCCAAAGGATATTTCGTAATCACCAGAAATCTTGGGTGCAACATTTTCCTGAAAATAATCCCTGTGTTCTCTGGAAATAACTACCACACATAAACTGACAAGAGGATGGGACACAAACTTTTGAACCGTTTTTTCTAAAACTGTTTCAGTTCCAATACGCTGATATTGCTTGGGAGGAAACAGCCCGGCTCTAGTCCCGGTACCACCCGCTACAATTATGGAAGCAACCTTCATATTTCGTCCGATAATTATTCTATACCCTGAGTTTCATGAAGTTGTATTAAAAAGAAACTTAACATCAAACAAGGGATCAGAAGTTACACAATACATTAAATAGGTGAATTGAATTGGATAATTTTTACACAGCAGAAATTCACTAGAATTTGTCTATTTGCAAGGAGGTGCTATTGGAACATCAATTAAACACTTTTGTGAATTAGGGGTATATCTACTAAATGGGTGAATTGAATTGTTTTCAGAATAAACCCTCTTGTTAGGGTAATTACAAACATTGGGTGCTAATGCCTCCTGCTAAACAAGAACGCAACTTTTTGACCAGACAACTTCCAGACAAGGCAGATGTCATTGCTCCGGATGGCTCCGAGGTAAGGATTATGCCATCTCTACAAGGTAGCAGTGCTGCACATTTCCGACTAGAGGCCGGCAAGACTTCACGTGCTGGATATCATCAGACAGTCGAAGAAGTATGGTATGTTGTCGATGGTATTGGTGAAATATGGCGACGCAACAGCAAGAATGAAGTTTTTACTTCACTTACTCCTGGCATGTGTCTGACCATACCGCTAGCCACCTCCTTCCAGTTTCGGGCACTGCCGGAGAGTTCGGTATCAATATTCGCAGTAACTATCCCGGCTTGGCCAACAGAAAAGAACGATGAATGGGTCGAAGTAAGGCCCCACTGGCCGGTCTCACTATAGCATCCACAACTGTCTTTTGGACATAACCAGCAAAGGAAGATGCATTGATTACCTATTGTTATCTTACTGATATACCTGATCCTCTGCCGAAGAGTTGAACCCATCTGTGAAGGATAAAAATCACTACCCTCAAGTGAATGGTTCCATTGTACTAGAATCCCTTGGCTTATATCAAAAAAGAAGTTTTTTGGTGCTGTTAATCAGGAATCAAAATATCTTTCGAAATGCCAGGGCAAGGTTCAGTTTTGAAAGAATAATTCTATAAATTTTAAAACAGATGTACCCTTATGTATAGTGCCTTTGGTAAACTATGGTAGGACTTTCTCATGCTCAGAAACAAAATACCATTCCTCCCTGTTCAGAATTATTCATATTTATTTTACCGGCTTTATCCAACCGGATGATTTAAATTGTCCACATTATTGATTTGGCATTAGACTTTTTAGCTACACCCCTATCGGGTTCAACCTCAAGGAAGTTGATGTACTGCTTGCCCGGCATGACAAACGTTTGCGGTGGGATTGTACAGTGGTTAAGCATAATTACCTTGGCTTCAAACGCTTTGCCGGTTGTGGTCTGCGCTAAGGCACCACTTAACAAGACCACCGGATAGCGTTAGCCGGCTGGTAGACTTGTGCCTTCAAGTGTAAACCTCGTGAGGCTTGGCCCGGTTGTCAGAAAGACAAGCTTTAAAAATGTATTCATCCTGTTGGCAACAACACCCGTTTTCTGATTCTCGATTGCCCGTGTATCTTTCCCAATTTGGCTAGTTCGACACTTGCGAAGATAATTCGTCGACTGAGTATCAAATGGGAGTGGACGTATGACCATCCCCGGTTTTTGATGTAACCTTTGTCGATTGCAAACTTTATACAGGGCATATTTACCAAGCCACCGGGTGGCGTTGTGTTGACAAGAATAAGGGGTATGCCCAGGACGATGGTCGCTACATCAGATTTCATGACAAACGTAAATATATCTGGCTTATCCCCTTGCGTCGTGATACCCATCGCCTGATACACTCGGACAAGTTGTCTCTGTTTTTGGAACCCAATCCAATGGGCAAGACAACCAAACGGCCAGTCAAGGATTTGCATTCGTTACTTGATCCTTTGCGTCAACTGCCCGATTTGTCTCTTCGTTATTTTCAATTTAAGTGCAATAAAATCTCTTAGAGGTATTCCAGCACCTACAAAGTTTATGCTTTTCTGTTTTCAATACCCGCTGGGTGAGAGTGGCAATTCTCCTGATCTGCCACTAGAGATTATTTCGGCAGAAAAAGGAAGGGGACGAAAAATTACAAATTGATTGCTAGATAAACAAATCTATATAATCCTATTATGACTGAAGAACCTGACAATCAAGAACTTGAACAGCGAATAGAACTTCTGAAGAAAGATTTTGAGATCATGGAAGCCAATATTGACGGTTCATTGAAAACCTTGCGAGCGGATATTGTCGGTACATTGAAAACCATGCGGACGGATATTGATGGTACCCTGAAGGATATGAGGACAGACATTAAACGAAACAACACTACTATTGAGCGGATCAATACCGAGGCGGCCAAGCGGGAAACAAGAATGGTTATAACCATAGCTAGCCTGATTCTAGGAGGTATTGCGATACTGGGTTTCATCCTGAACTGATCAAGATTGACCTGAAAACCGCCATAGGCCGATTTCACGCACATCTTTGACCATTGAGGTATCTGAACGCCTCCGAAAGTAACGCATTTTGTCTTCAGGAACTATTAGGAAGAAAAATAGCAGAGGTTCCTAATAGTCAGGAGTTTTTGGTGTCAAGTCAAAGGGATCCTCGTACCAGGAAAGTCGGCAACTGTCTTGATTTATTTAGATTTATAAACATCTAGCCTCTTCCTCAATTGTTGGATTCGCAGTGGGTTCGGTTTCAAGTTGCAGTTGATAGAGATTCTTAGTGATATCGGCCACAAATCTGCTCTTACGCTCCATATTAGGTACTCATGTGCCAAGATAACCCCCGTAACAGGTCCGTGTATCACGTTCATAGAGGGTTGAGAAACTTATGATGACTTTTCTTAACTGATATCTCTGTTGCTGGAATAAGGACAACGATACCCCTCCCCATCCTGTGAGGGTGCACGGGGTGTGTTTGCAGTGATAGCCTCAAAACCTATAACTATCAATTACCAGTTCTTAGTAGTGAGGATTCGAAGAAAGTGACTCAACTCGGTGGGCTTTCTCCGTTTTGGATGTTTTCGTCCAGTTCAAAAATTTTACTCGAATTTTCTTAGCTACTGCTCTAATGCTGTTAATCGCTCTGCAAAGTCGTTTCAGCCAGAAACTAGGACTTTCTCATGCTCAGAAACCAAATACCAATCTTCCTTGTTCATAACTATTCAAATTGTTTACCGACTCTTTACAACAGGATGATTTAAAATATCCTCATTATGGATTTAGCATCAGACTTTTTAACTACACCCCTAACGGGTTCAACCCCAAGAAAGTTGACGTACGGCTTGTCCGGCCTGATGAACGTTTGCGGCGGGATTGTACTAAGGATCTGCAATATCCCCCGGTATCTTGTAGTGATTGGTCCAGAAAAATCATCACTCGTATGTAACTTTTCGAAATTGTTTGGAAGGGCTTGGTTTTACATATAAATTTGGATAGCTAAAATGATGAAAAAGAGAAAATCAGATTGAACGTGACTAAGTCTTGCAAACAATGGAGTTGAGCATTTATGCATTAAGTGATAACTCGTTTTGAATAGTAAACTGATACAAACTGATTCTTGAATTTTACAATTGTAGTAGGTGTTTTTATCTACCCACAACCTAGATATGATAGCCAATCAGCATATTTATTGAATGTAATTTATTAATTTTTCTGACCTGACTTCATGAAAGCCGAACTCATTCCATTAAGACGAATGAAAAGATCAATGTAACCCTAAACCCATTTGAGATCATTTTTAAACCATTGTTAAGTATCCTAATCCCTTTGAATTATTTGGTGAAATAACTTGCTATCTCTTTCGAGAGTAAAAACTGGTTTGGAACTGCTCTTTGCCTTGGCAAGCAAGTGGTTTTCCTACATTCTGCTGGCACTATTCCCTGTCATCATAGGTGCCACGGTTATTGTATGGGAAGATATTGGGCAAGGGATATCCACAAGGCTGGCAGTAATTGTCCTGGTGGATTTTGTCTATGTTATCGCGGTTGTTTCCGCACTCTTTTACAAAATTGCACAGAACATAGGATACCGAAGGGACCCGGAGGTCGAGAGGCCACTAAACCTTACACTTGTTAAGGTATTTACATTTGTAACAGTAATTCCAACTGTCTTGGTCGCTATTGTTGCCAGCTTGGGGCTTAATGTTGGTGTGGGTGATCGAGTGTATGAGGAGTTAACAGACGAGCTTAACCGAGCATTACATGCTTCAAATTCTTATGTGGACGAAAAGTCTGAAGAACTGGAAAGTTATTCAGTTGAACTTTCTACATTTCTGGAAAATCAATTTCTGACCTCCCCCGGTCTTGATTTGGGTGGCACAAGGCAGATTATGCAAAATTTTCAGAGCGAAAAGCTTGGAGTGGTGGGTTTTTCATTCATTATTGATGGAAATTGCCAGGTAATTGTGAGAGGGGTTCGAAGCTATCTGTTTGATTTTGATAACCCACCAAAAGACCTGATGCAGGAAATCACCCTTGATGGAGAACAATTAGAAGAATTTGAAGGATGTGGACAGGAACTTAAACAGCATGTGGATTATTCCTATCTAAAAATTCGATATCTTGAAAATAACAATTCAATTTATGGTGTAGTATTTGAACGCCCTAACTCCAATTTATTGTATGCACTTATCAGGTTGAATCAGAAGGTAGATCAGTATCTCTACACAACCACGGATGTAAGTTCTCCAATTCTTCAATTACGTAAGTCTTTGACTATACAGCCGGAAAAATCAAAGGATCTGGTCCAGGAGTTGGGTTCAACAATATTCCAATATTCGGTCGTATTTCTGATCTGTGCCGTCGTTCTGGTCATTGCAATGATTCAATTTGGCTTTCTTCTGGCTGAGAGAATGAGTCGACCGGTTAAAGATTTGGCTCAAGTTGCGCAAAAGATTGGTGAAGGCAATCTCAAGGAAAAGATTGAAGTAAAGGGAAAAGACGAGATCGCCAAATTTGGGCGAGTCTTTCAAGACATGGTTAGGAAACTTGACAAAAGTATTAGTGAAGAGATTGCAGTCAGGAATAAGGCCGAAAGCAGAGAAAAAGAATTTCGCGGGGTTTTATCGAATGTCTCTGCGGGAGTCATCGGTTTAAGTGATAATGAAACCATAGTATTTATGAACAAGGCTGCAGGACAACATTTGGGATTGGATTATACTTTCTACAATGCAAGTGATATCACCGCTTTTGTTTCTGCCAAGCTTCAAGAAGTAGTTCCAGATTTTGCCAACCTTCTCATGGAGTTGTCACAATCAAATAAGGCACTGGCTCAGCAGAATATACAGATAAACACAGAGGACGGGATTGAGCATTTATTTGTTCGTATTGCCAAAAGAACAGATCCTCAAAATAACCTGGAAGGATATGTCATAGCGTTTGATGATGTCACAGAATTGGTGGCTGCCGAGAGCAAGGCGGCTTGGTCTAGCGTCGCTCAACAGATAGCCCACGAAATCAAAAATGCCATGACACCTATAAGTCTTGCACTGACCCAGTTGGAATATAAAATTGGTAATGAACTGGACGAATCAAAAAAGGATCAGCTGGGAAAGTATACTGTAACCATTCATGATTGCATGAATGGCTTGATTAGAATATCAGATGAATTTTCTCAGTTCGCCAAACTCCCTGACCCCATTCTAGCTCCTGAAGACATTGTTCTTGTTTGTGAGGCAGCATCTGACTTTGAGCAAAACCGGGGGGAAGAAGTCGCGATAAGTGTGGAATCAACACTGAAAAATACGAAAATAAATCTGGATAGGGAACTTTTCTATCAGATGTTGATAAATTTATTAAAGAATTCCCGGGAGGGTATTCAATCCCTGATCAAGAAATCTCCTGACCTGAGTTTTGACCCAAAAATAAAGGTAATACTTGAGGAAGAGGATGATTGGATATTAGTGAGTATATTGGATAATGGTTCTGGATTCCCACCGAATTTGGATTTCAGTGAATTCAAAAAGCCATTCATTACCTTTAGGGAAGGAGGAACAGGTTTAGGGCTTGCATACGCCGAGAGAATAATTGAAGGCCATGGAGGTGAATTGAAATTGGGAACATCTCCCCAATTTGTAAACGACAATCACCAGGGTGCAATGGTTCAAATCCGACTACCCAAAATGATACAATAGAATAAAACAAATTGAGGATAGCGAGTTTAATTTATGGATGATATCTTAATTGTTGATGATAATTCCAGAATCCGTACCCTAGTCGCCGAAATTTTAAGGGACAAGGGCTATTCGACTAGAGAAGCCAGTTCTGGTTCAGAATGCCTGGAAGAATTTCAACGCATCAGACCATGCATGGTTTTATTGGATATTCGTTTACAAGATCCGCATATGGATGGGTTACAGGTTCTACAAACCATACGCAAGGGAGAAGCCGCGACACCGATAATTATTATGTCGGCTCATGGCAATATAGAAATTGCGGTTAAGGCCATGAGGTTGGGTGCTTTTGATTATATAGAAAAACCCATCAGGGTTGATCGGTTGCTGTCGGTTGTCAGGAATGCCATGGAGTTGGTATTACTCCGAAGGCAGGTAAATGTACTTCGAGTTTCGCAAACTAGCCCCTCACTACTGGTTGGTACTTCTGATGTATTTCAGAAATATAAATACAGGCTGGAACAAAAGGCAAAACTTAACGCAAGGGTCCTTCTGATGGGACCACCCGGAAGCGGTAAGGAAACGGCCGCAAGATTCATTCATTCACAATCCCAGCACGCCAAGGGACCTTTTCTTGCAGCAAATATCCCCTCAATTGATCCAGAGAGGATTGAAGCCGTACTTTTCGGGAGCCATTCAGATAATGGACAACAGGTACCCGGGCTGATTGAACTGGCACATGGAGGAACCTTGTTCCTGAAAGAAATTTGTGCCTTGCCAGTTGACCTTCAACAAAAGCTTATCAGTGTGATTGTAAAGAATCAACTTGTGCGGGTAGGGGGAACTGAAAATTTGAAGGTTGAGGTTAGATTTCTGTCATCAACGAGTAGTGATATGGATCAAGAAATTGAAAATGGTAATTTATTACCCTCCCTGTTGGAAAGATTGGCGACCTACCGGATAGAAGTTCCACCTTTGGAAGCCATCAGGTCAGACATACCCGAATTATCAGCGAGTTTTATTTACCTGTTCCATAAGACACAGGGCTGGCCTTTGAGAGAGTTATCAAAAGAGGCAGAATCGTTCCTTGTTGCCTCGGAATGGCCAGGAAATATTCGTCAGTTAAAAAACACGATCGAAAGTATTTTGATTACAGGTAAATCCAGAGACCCTATCACCGTCGATGAAGTTGTTTCTTCATCATCCGAAACAGAATTGGAAGCCTCATCAGTTATGTCTGGGAAATATTTGGATTTGCCATTAAGGGAGGCCAGAATTAAATTTGAAAGGGAATATATTTCTGCCCAAATTAACCAATTTGGAGGTAATATATCTAGAGCAGCTCAATTCATTGGTATGGAAAGGGCAGCATTACATAGGAAAATTAAATCACTAGGTATTGTAACCAAAAACATATCGGGAAGTAGGGTGGCTGGATTTGAAGAAAGCTAGTTCATTAGAATTCATCAGTAAAGAGCACCGGACATTTCAATTCCTGAGGCAGAATTAAAATGAAAATTCTTATAGTCGGAGCAGGTCAGGTAGGAAGTCAGATTTGTCGCTATCTGGTTCGAGAGATGGATTGTGAAATTACAGTCCTTGACAGCAATTCAGATCATGTTGGTTTAATAACTGAAAAATTGAACATCATCGGGGTCGTTGGTGAAGGAACAAAGGGCGAAGATCTAATTCGTGCTGGGATAAAAAGTTCCGATCTGATTGTCTCAGCTACTCCATCAGATGAAACCAATGTACTTAGTTCTTTCTTTGCCCGCAGACTGAATCCAGAAATTCAAACCATTGCCCGTATTCGAAATACTGATTATCATGAATTCGTCAGCGAAGAAAATGACGGCTTTATTGATGTTGTAATCAATCCAGAAGGTGCTGTAGCAGACGCGGCCCAAAGGTTGCTTAGGTCCAAACAATTATTTTTTCATCAAGATCTGTTCAACGGTAAGGCTCAGGTTATAGGTCTTAACCTGAGTGATAGGAGCAATGTCCTGAATACCCCTCTTCGACAACTTACTGAAACATTCGAAGGGTTAAGAACTTTCGTCGTCGGGTATCGACGTGATAATATCCTTCATTTGGCTAGCCCTGACGATCAATTGTTGGAGGGTGATAAGGTTTACCTAATAACTGCCAATACAGATCTGGAAAGAACATTGGAAATTTTTGGGGCTGAAAAATCTCCTTTCCACAGCGTCATTGTCATTGGAGGTGGAAAGATTGGTTTGGATTTTGCCAGAAGGGTAGAAAAGAATTTCAAGAATTATTCATTAAAAATTATTGAGAGAGACCAGGAACAGTCGGAAAGTGTTGCTGGCAAATTAAACAAGGCAATTGTTCTCCAGGGAGATGGAATGGAGGAAGATATTCTTGAAGAAGCAGGAATACATTCTGCCAATACGATTATTTCATTCACTGAGTATGACAAGACAAATTTATTGCTTCTTTATAAAGCCAAATTGCTTAACCCAAACGTAACAACAATAGGTTTGATCAAGGACTATGGTTTATCCAGGTTAGGGGAATCTCTTGGAATTGATATCGTACTGAATCCTCAAGCAACTACCGTGTCATCAATTATCTTGAATGTAAAACCCTCAAGTTTCAAGCAGGTGCAAATGATAGGGGAAGATGAAGGAGAAGTAAGTGAAGTTCTCATCGAACGGAGTCATGAGATTGCGAGTAAAAAACTAAATGAAATCAAGATCCCGGTTAAATTTGGTGCCATATTAAGGGACAATCACCTAATTTCCTTCAGTTCCGAGACCAGGTTACAGGTTGGCGACCAGATAGCCCTATTCATGCTTTCAAAGGATGTCAGGAAAGTAACAAAATACTTTAGTATCAATGCTTATTAAACCCAAAATAAGCTTCATTTCACTTTCAATTGTTATATCTGGGGTTGCCATGTTTGCGCCCGCATTTTTGGCACTTCTAAATAATGATCATGATACGTCGCAGGTATTTTTCTACCAAGGTCTGCTAGTTGCCCTGGTCGGGGCTTTCTTTGCTATTGCGACCCTCAACCAGGGCTCCAGGCCCTCCCTGATAAAAGATATGCTTGAGTTAACAAGTGTATTTTTGATTACTCCAATTCTTTTAGGTGTTCCCCTTTATACCTTGATCGATAGTTTTACTGTTCTCGATTCATATTTCGAGGCCATTTCATCTTTTACCACCACGGGCGCAACTCTGATTGAGAATGTCAATGAAATCCCACCTTCAATCCATCTTTGGCGAGCCATGATTGGTTGGATGGGAGGACTTGTGATGTGGGTTACGGCAGCAACTATCATTCAGCATTTTGGGTTCAATATGTTTTATCGATTACGAGGTGCAGGTATGGGCGATGCAGTTAAAAAAAACAGGGGGGAGCTTACTTTCCGGGAACAACCACTCTACAGGAAATTTTCTATTCTTCTGCCTTATTATCTAGGGCTTACATTTATTCTTTTTATGGCTTTGCTCTTATTCAGTGGTTCGGCTTTGAATTCCTTGATTTTTGCCATGTCTACACTATCAACAAGTGGGATTGTAGGAGACACGGCGTTCTTTGATTTTGAGGCAGGAATCTGGGGTGAAATGATCGTGGCATTTTTTCTGTTGTTTGGAATTACCAGGCTGTTGATATTTTACATGTGGTACAAACCAGGCCTCAGGGATTTTTATAATGACTCCGAAATCCGTCTTGCTTGCAAGATTCTAGCCCTGGTTTTGGTGGGAAGTTTACTGTATGATTGGCAGGCTTTGGTCCAAGGCTATAATGAGGACAGCATATTACTGATACTGGTAAATTGCTGGGGAGTTATTTTTACAACCATTTCCTTTCTTACTACCACAGGGTTTGAAAGTGCTTATTGGTTTGCTTCATCAGGGGATAATTTACAGGGTTTCCCCCATCTGGTCTTGTTGACACTGGTTATTATTGGAGGTGGGGTTGTAACAAATTCAGGTGGTGTAAAGCTTTTTAGACTCAAGATCCTTTTCGAAAATGTAGCAAGGGAAATCTTCCATCTCCTGTATCCATCAGCTGTTTTACATAAGAAGGTCTGGAATTTGAGAAATTTGGAATCAGGGTGGGAAGAAGCCTGGTTGATATTCGCCATGTTTTTTGTGACAGTTGTTGTGCTTCTACTTTGCCTCGTTGCTGTCGGTTTGGATTTTGAAACTGCAATGACGGTATCCCTGGCAGCAATAACGACTACTGGTCCGCTAGCCGAAGCTGCACTGGCAGGAAGTTTCAGTTTTGTGGATCTGGATTATCTTTCCAAGGTAATGATTTCCATTGGAATGGTTGTTGGGAGATTGGAAATTGTCCTAATCATGTTCTTTTTTGGTCGTGATACTTGGAAAAGGAATTAAATCGTTGTACTGCACTAATCCAAAACAATATTTACTTACCACGCTGAAAAATTATCTTGCCAATACTCTATATTTGATTTATACTTAGGTCAGGGTTAATTAACTAAAAAATAATATAGGGAATTCGGTTTTATGGCAAACCAACAAAACCGACTTCAAGATGCCTTTATAAATACTGTCAGGAAAGAAAAGGTTGGAGTCACTATTTTCTTAGTGAATGGAGTGAAATTGTCTGGCACGGTCACCTGGTTTGATCGGTACAGCCTTCTATTAAAAAGAGATCACCAAGTTCAATTGGTTTACAAGCACGCAATCTCAACAATCATGCCGTCTGAAAATATTATTATTGAAGATGATACTGATTTGCTTGACAACTCAATTTAAAGAAGCCTGTTTTCCAAAAATCCATACGAGTCTTTGTTCAAGGAAAATTTTTCAGTGACCAAATTGGTATTTTTTTGGTTTAAAAGAAATATTTCTGGGCATAGCAGTAAACGATTTAGTTAATTCCATTCCCAATTTTACCCCAAATACCTGCTTGTATCCCCAGTAAAAAATCAACAAAAACATTTCAATCAAAGGGGCATTCCAATCTGGTGTTCCTGTTAATTAAAAAATCATCTCAGATTCGTCTTTGCTCGTATCTGAGAAGAATGTGTATTAAATGGAGGTTTTAGTGCGAAATATTTTAAAACTGTTCACCTTGGTCGGGGCTTTTGCCTTGGGTACTTCAGGTGTTGCCAAAGCTGAGGATTCCTCAGATCCAATCATTATACCTTTACATAACTGGTCAAGCCAGCTTGTGATGAGTTATGCAGTTGGTCAAATGTTTGAATCAATGGGTAATAATGTAGAATACATTACCACTGATAGTCAGGCTGTTTATGAATCTATCCGACTTGGGGATGTCAGTCTTGAATTGGAAGTCTGGGAAGGTGCCTTCGGTAATTCCTTCCGCGCCGCTCTTGAAAAAGGTGGTATTCATGATGCCGGAGATCATGATGCTTATACCAGAGAAGACTGGTGGTATCCTAATTGGACCAAAGAACATTGCCCTGGATTGCCTAGCTGGGAAGCTTTGAACGAGTGCGCATCCTTATTTGCTACACCTGAGACTGGAGACAAGGGAAGGTTCCTTGGAGGTCCTGTCGACTGGTTGAAACATGATGCTGAACGAGTCGAAGGTATGGGGTTGGATTTTGTTGTGGTCAACGCAGGTTCAGCAACAGCACTTTGGGCTGAACTGGATGCGGCAGAGAAAGCCAATAGACCAACTGTAATCTTCAACTGGACACCAAACTTTGTTGATGCAGTTTGGCCTGGTGAATTTGTCGAATTCCCAGCTTGGGAAGAGGGTTGTGACACGGACCCGGCAGTTGGATTTAACCCGGAAACAACCTATGATTGCGGCAATCCAGCCAGTGGTTACCTGAAAAAGGCAGCTTGGGATGGAATGCCCGAAAAATGGCCCAATGCTTACAAGGTTTTGACCAGGATCAATCTTGACAATTCTCACATTGCAGAAATGGCCAAATTGGTTGATGTTGAAGGCCTGGACCCAGAGGACGCTGCAACCGAGTGGTTGGCTGCAAACGAAGATCTTTGGAAGCCTTGGTTGATGTAAGGATTTAAACCTGATGCCTGGGTCATACGACCCGGGCATATATTTTTGTCACAACTATAACAAATACAGTAACTTGAAAGTTGCATTTAACCTTTTGTGATTTTTTGCTAATATCAACTTTACCGGTTTGAAGCGCCAGATAATTTTATGGTAGATACCCACACATCGGTCTAATATAGACAGAGAGTTCTTGTTTTGTACGGGTGTATTAAATGACAGATTCCAAACCAGTTATTTCATGTAACAATATCTGGAAACTTTTTGGTAAGAATCCAGTAGGATATTTGAATAGCATACCCGAGGACACACCCTATGAGCAGATTGCCAAGGACGGATACATCACAGCCGTAAGACAAGTTTCACTTCAAATTTCCAAAGGTGAAATGATTGTAATCATGGGGCTTTCGGGATCTGGAAAGTCAACCCTGGTTCGTTGTTTTGCAAGGCTTTTGGATATAACCAAAGGCAATATATGGGTAGATGGCGAGGACATAGGCAAGATGTCCGAGAACCAGCTCATTCAATTACGACGCAAGAAAATGGGCATGGTTTTTCAGAATTTTGGGCTATTACCTCACCGGACGGTGTTGGAGAATGTAGCGTTTCCTCTGGAAATGAGAGGGCAGGGAGTTCACGAGAGACGTGAAAGAGCTCTTGAAATGATTGAACTTGTAGGGCTTAGTGGAAGAGAGGAGTATTATCCAAGGGAACTTTCTGGAGGACAGCAGCAACGGGTAGGTATTGCACGAAGCCTTGCCATAGAACCGGATATTTGGTTTTTGGATGAACCTTTTTCTGCCTTGGACCCACTTATTCGTCGTGAAATGCAGGATGAATTTTTACGCCTCCAGGAAATGCTGAACAAAACCATTGTATTTATAACCCATGATTTTGATGAGGCTATCAGGTTGGCTGATCGAATCGCCATCATGAAGGATGGAGCTATTGAGCAATGTGATACTCCAGACCAGATAGTTTTAAAGCCCGAAACAGAATATGTTTCAAAATTTACCCTCGAAATTGAAAAGGCTCGGGTTGTTCATGCCAAAGGGATGCTCCAAACTCCAGCGAACCAAAAAGGCAGTATTGCCGACTTCTCGGTACCTGGAGACAAGACTATCCAGGAACTAGCCAGAACTCTGGTCAATGAAGATTTTGATTTCTTCCCGGTGGAAGATAGCAAAGGAGCTAATTTAGGTTTCTTAAACCGACAAGAAGCTCTAGAGTTGCTTATCGGGCCCAATGATGCAGGTTAATTCCCATTTAACTTCCGAAGGATTATTCGGATTTAATAATAAAGTTTGGACCTATATTTTTTTTGCAGTAACCCTTGTTCTGGCTCTGTCCAAGGGAATATTTCCAGAGGGGTTAACTAGACCGCCCGAATTTCTGGTTTTTCCATTTGCTGATTGGATTAATTCATTTTTTGTCTTCATTAGGGATGACCTTGGGTTGATTCATGTCTCAAGAGCTATTTCCGGTGGAGTCGAATGGTTGTTGGATGTTACTGCCAATCTGCTTTATGGAAAGCACCGGTGGCCTAGAATAGGACCCATTCCATGGTCAGCAATCGCTGCTACTGCTTTTGTTGTCGGCTATAGCCTGGGTGGATGGAGATTGTCGCTGATTTCTGGCGGTACCTTCATATGGATCGCCATAATGGGACAATGGAAGTGGGCAATGGAAACCCTCTCGGTAATCATAGTAGCAACTCCTATTTCAGTATTAATCGGATTGATTCTTGGTACGTTAGCATGGCGAAGCAGGATTTTTGAAAGGATCCTGAATCCTATCCTGAATGTAGCACAGACCATGCCACACTTTGCTTATATGATTCCTGTTGTGGTTTTTATTGGAGTTGGTCCCAAGGCAGGTGCAATTGTAACAGTAATTTTTGCAGTTCCCCCTATGATCAGGATGACTCTGTTGGGATTACGGAGTGTTCCCCCTGAAGTCGTTGAGGGAGGAAAAATGTCTGGATCAACCGGATGGCAGTTATTAAGATTTGTCAGAATTCCATCAGCACGAACAGAAATCCTGATCGGGGTTAATCAGGTCATCATGCAGTGCTTGGCAATGGTGGTATTAGCAAGTTTTATTGGAATGCCCGGTTTGGGTCAGAAACTTCTACAACTATTGCAATCCTTAAAGATCGGAAAGTCTGTTGAAATTGGCATTTCAATTGTCCTGATAGCCATTACACTTGATCGGTGTACCCAGGCCTGGGCTAAAAGACAGCCGATACATTTCCCGAAGGGGACGTCTATTTTTTTACGTCATAAGTATCTTTTTTCCTGGTTGTTCCTTTTCGTACTGTTCATCCTTCTAGGACAATTTATTCCCATACTGGATGAGGTTAAACGTAATCAAGCGCTTTCAATTTCTGAACCCATAGAGATTGGGGTAGACTGGTTGGTAATCACGCTAGATCCGGTAACCCAATGGATAAGATGGTTCCTGATCACATGGGTATTGATTCCTTTAAGGAATTTTTATCTTTGGGTTCCATTTACAGCTGTTCTTGCCCTCCTTGCCTGTATAGGATTTAGGATAGGGGGGTGGAAATCGGCATTGATTTGTACAGCCTTTTTTGCTGTTATTGCGATGACCGGTTGGTGGGACCGAACCATGATAACGGTTTATACTGTTACCGTTGCAGTTATAATTGCAGCGATGATAGGTTTTCCTTTAGGAGTATTCGCCAGTTTTGGAGACAGGTCTTCAAAAACCGTACTTCTAATCTGTGACACACTTCAAACCTTCCCCAGCTTTATTTACCTTATTCCTGTTGTTATGCTATTCGGCGTAAATGATGTCGCAGTCATTGGTGCCGTGGTATTATTCGCAGCTGTGCCCTTGACCCGTTATACAATTGAGGGCTTAAGGAATGTAGATTCCCAAATTATCGAAGCTTCCCAAATGTCTGGAGCAACGAAACTTCAAACTCTGCTCAAGGCTAGGCTTCCATTGGCCATACCAACAATTATGGTTGGTGTAAACCAGTCAGTGATGTTTTCCCTGTTTATGGTAATTATTGCTGCCTTTATTGGTACCCAGGATTTGGGTCAGGAAATGCAACGAGCGCTTTCCTTTACAGATGTGGGTAAGGGGTTGGTTTTGGGATTGATAGTTTCCTTCATTGGATTGATGGTTGACCATTTGATAATTACCTGGTCCTTTTCACGAAAGAAAATCCTGGGTATTCAATAAATCCTCAATCAGGGTTGTAGAATTATGGTCCCGATGGAGTTGGATCTGGCCAATTCAGGATTCAAGGACATTCTGAGATACTTATTCTGAGCAAAAAGGAAACTGAGGTCATCATAATATTGTGAAAGGGGATGTCCGCTTTGGCCGGTTGCAATTATGAATTCTGATGAATCCAAATCGGAGAAATCATAAACCCCCCTGTATCCTGCACCATGATCAGAGGAAAATATTTCAGGTAACACGCCGGCTGGGGATGTACGATTTAGGGTGTCTTCACCACCTGATCCCGGATATCTGATGTTTAACCATGATAGTAACGGTGCAGCCCCTAAAGGGGTATGGTTATGATTAATCTGATGGGCTTCACCCCATTTCCACAATCCTATATCCTCCCCGTAGGCGGTAACAAGCGCCCTTAAGGCATCTTCCAAAGCAAGCGAAGCTATCAAGTCACAATCTTCAACCCTTTCTGTCTGTATAAAATCACACCAAACTGAAGCACCATCTATGTCCTTGAATACCCTTTCCAGAAAATCGGCATCGGGATATGAATACTCCTCGAAAATAGTCCCTAACTCATCTTGTGCGATCAATCTGAAAATAGAAACCAGCCACTGTGAATATATTAATGGTTGGGCTTTATCCTGGTCCATATCACCAATCCAATCATTTAGCAGGCCCAGAGCGTTAATTTTTAGTTCAGATTGTGTATCTGCCGGGTTGGCACCAATTAAGTGTCCCATACTTCTACTGAACAATGGTACCAAGGTTCGTGCTGTTTCCGAGACAATATCTATTTGAGCCTGAATGGTACTCTGTTTGGTATGTATAGGCCGGGAATTCAAAATATGATTTAGCCGCTTAATCCTTTTTGTATCACCCCAGTGATAACTGATATGATGCGGATAGTCCTGATCAGCAGGTTTGTTGTTGGTATTGGCTAGATACCCATTGTTGGGATTAATAATCCTGGGCATTTCTTCATAGGGAATTGTACCTATCCATCGATTTCTATATTTCCATCCTGCGGAGGGTAAACGTCCCTCGGTTTCATGAAATAAACTCCTCAAAGGCACCTTTCCAACCATTTGATATGCAATGTCATCACCGTCGGATATAAAAAAGTTCAAGCCGGGAGAGTGAACCTTACCAGCCTGTCTCAGCCCTTCATCCAGGGTCGGTGCTTTCATAACACCGATTGCTCCTGAAAGAGATGTGTTTTTGGGTTCAAAAAGCGTCCAGGCCAAGGAAGCGACATGACCTTCAGGGATAATTGCATTCAAATTGTAGAATTTATTTGGTATAACGGGACCATTTTCAGTCCATCTTAATTGGATTGTTGTAGGTAAATTCTCCCCTTTTACTTCAATGTGCGATAATCTGTTTCGGAAATTCTTGAAACCTGTAGGGGTCAAATATCTATTGTCATTGGTTGGGTCCAATCTTTCGAAATACAGATCCTGGTCATCAATATTTGCATAGGTAATACCCCATGCCAGATTGACTGATCTTCCTGCAATTACGGCTGGAACTCCTGGTATAGTAGCACCAATTACACCTCCATTTGACAATTCAAGTCTTGCTAAATACCAAATAGAAGGAACTGACAGTCCCAAATGGGGGTCGCTTGCCACTAGAGCTTTGCCATTGACTGTTTTATTGGGAGAAACTATCCAGGCATTGGAGCCACCTCCAGATCTAAAAACATCACCAATTGACAATCCACTCGAATTGTTTCCCAAGGATACATCAGTTTCTTCTAGATCATCCGAAAGAGGTGATTTTGTACCAAAAGAAACAAGGTTTGGGTTGTAAGCCTCAGGTAGAATTGTTCTAAGCTTTTCAGTACCTAGCTTGGCAAGAATTCTTTGCCCCAAGATTTCATTTTCGAGATGTGAAGCCAACCTGACGGCCTGTAAGTTCATAATGGCAAGACTGTCTACGGGGGTCCAAGGTTGGACGGGTGTTCTGAATAATAGAAATTCAGGTGCCCCTCTGCCTCTCCAGGTAGAATTTACTGTGCTGAGTTGGGTATTTACCCCATGAGAATAAGCTTGGAGAGCTTCAAGTGTTTGCTGGTCCTGAAAGGGAAGGGAGTTTGATGCGAGATCATAAAGGTCAAATCTTCGCATTAACTCATCAATTTCGACTGTTTCTTCACCATAGATTTCAGATAATCTCCCTTGTGCAACACGGCGTAAGTTAATCATTTGCCAAAGCCTGTCTTGGGCATGTACATAACCTAAGGCAAAAAACACATCATTATCTGAGGTACCAAAAATATGGGGAATGTTATGTTCTGCTCTGACAATCTCTACGGGATTACTGATTCCCTGAACTTTATAGCTTCCTGAATAATTCGGCAGGGATTTGTAAGCAAAGTAATAAAAAACTCCCAAGGATACGATGACCAGAAATATAAAGATCATTAATATCCGGAAAATCCATCTGAATAGAAAAAGCATACCTTAGATTTTTGTATTCCTTAATTTGATCTCAGATTTAGTGGATAAGGATTGTTCCAACTGAATTATTGAAATTGTAAAAAATTGTAATGTTGTCAGGATAGCAAACAATTAAACCATAATTAATTCCTACCTTTAACTTACCTTTGAAAGGTGAGAATTATGTGCTTGGATTTAAAGTAGGAGTGATTACTTTTCCAACTGAAAATGAGCGGGATTTAAATTAGTTCTGTAGCACAATAACTTTTTTGAACAATCGAAAGGATTTATAAATGGCAAAAGTTGCATTTATCGGTTTAGGAGTCATGGGCTATCCTATGGCTGGACACCTCAAGAACGCAGGACATGAAGTGAGTGTTTATAACCGTACTCAGGTAAAAGCTGAAAAGTGGGTAAAGGATTACGCCGGTACAAATGCCAATACTCCAAGAGAAGCTGCAATAAACAAGGAATTTGTTTTTTCTTGTGTTGGGAATGATGATGACTTGAGGGAAGTTTGTACTGGCGAAAACGGAATTTTTGCCGGTTTACAACCAGGTTCGATTTTCGTTGATCATACTACGGTTTCTACTCGGGTAACCAGCGAATTACAACAAATACTTCAAAAAAAAGGAATTGGATATGTAGATGCACCGGTTTCCGGTGGACAAGCAGGAGCCGAAAATGGTGTCCTTTCTATCATGTGTGGAGGGGAGCAAAAAGATTTTGAAAAAGCAGAAAATGTAATGACTTGTTATGCACGGGTTTGCAAATTGATGGGGTCAAGTGGGGCAGGCCAGTTGACAAAAATGGTTAATCAAATATGTATTGCTGGTATTTTGCAAGGACTTTCGGAGGGTATGAATTTTGCCGACAAAGCTGGATTGGACGGTCGAAAGGTCGTAGAAGTAATTTCCAAGGGGGCTGCCGGGTCCTGGCAGATGGAAAACAGATACTCCACTATGATTGACGGAGAATTTGATTTTGGATTTGCTGTTGACTGGATGCGAAAGGATTTAGGGATTTGCCTGCAAACATCTGATGAAATTGGTGCCAGCATCCCCCTGACAGCATTAATAGATCAATATTATAAGGACGTTCAAAAACTGGGAGGTTCCCGTTGGGACACCTCAAGCTTAATCCAAAGACTTAGAAAATTGGATGGTACAATATAATTGGCCGGGTTTATAACCTGGTATACTTGGTGCCTGAGAGGGAAGCGCCTAAAATCAAACCCTTTTGTCCAAAAACAATTCCGATTACATCGGAATTAACATTAATGGTGTCCACCCCAACGAAATCACTTTCCTTCAAAATTGCTGCTTCAGCATTAGCACCCAGTTTAAATCCATCGGAATTATAGAATTTAGCAAGTGCGTGGTCAGTCATGAAGAACAATATGTGGGAGTATTGTTGTGCTCCCACTTGAAGTCCGTAATTGAATTGTGCCGATGAGTAGTATTCAAGGGTTTTTTCACCGACTCTAAGAGCACCTTCGCCATAGGAACCACCAAAGACAAAACTTGCTTTGGTAACAACAGGTATGACCAGCATCCCTTTAGCCCTAACCATTAAATCTTCGGTCTTAGGGACTTCTTCCAGAAGAAACAGCAGAGACGAATCGACCTTCCTTTCTATTTCAAGGAATTTATCTTTGGCTATCAACCCCAAAGTACCAATGCCCAAAATAAACCCAGTAACTAATACCAACTTAGTTACCCGTCCAAATCCTAATGTCACGATTGCCTCCAAGATCTGCTCAGTTAATTCTTGGTAAAATGTTTTTTAATTTTCTACGGATAGTAATCTACAGTAACGAGTTTTTCAAGTGAAATTTGCCTCAGTACTTGCTGTTACGTGCAAGGTATTCTGTTAAAAAGGGAGCAAAGTAAGTCAAAACACCGGAACAACCAGCTCTTTTGAAGGCATACATGGTTTCAATTATGGTATCCTCTTCAGGGGCCAATCCTTGGATAATCGCATTCTGCATCATGCTGTACTCACCTGAAACCTGGTAGGCAAAAACTGGCACATTGAAGTTTTCCTTAACTCTTCTGCAAATATCCAGATAGGGTAGACCTGGCTTAACCATCACCATATCTGCCCCTTCTTCCAGATCCCGATTTACCATTCTCAAGGCTTCGTCGGTATTGGCAAAGTCTAGTTGATAGGTTTTCTTGTCACCCTTCAACAATTTACCTGAACCTACGGCGTCCCTGAATCCACTGTAAAAAGAGGAAGCGTATTTGGCTGAGTAGGATAAAATTATTGTTTCCTTGAAGTTGTTATCCTCCAAATTTTTCCGGATTAGACCAATTCTACCATCCATCATATCAGAAGGGCCAAGAATATCAGCCCCAGCGAAGGCATGACTCAGGGCTTGTTTGCTCAAACAATCGAGAGTTTCATCATTCAGGACGATACCATCCTCAACCAAACCATCCTGACCGTATATATTATATGGATCCAGAGCAACATCCAACATAACAAGCAGGTCAGGAAAGTTTTCCTTTATGGCTCTGGTAGCTCTATTTGCCAAATTTCCTGGGTCCCAGGCGTTTTTACAATCAGCACTCTTGTCCTCTTCAGGTACACAAGGGAAAAGGGCAACCCCTGGTAAACCAAGGTTGTGATATTGATCAATTTTTTTTAATGCTTCATCAATGGACAATCTGAACACACCTGGCATCAAATTGATTTTTTCCTTCTTTCGTGCTCCCTCACAAACGAAGACCGGCCAAATAAGGTCGGAAACTGAGAGTGAGGTTTCTTGAACCAATTTCCTGATATTCTTTGACCCTCTTAATCTTCGAGGACGAGAAATCGGAAATCGGGAAGATGCTATTTTCAATTTATGTTCTCAGGCAAGTAAAATTTCATAAAGATATGAAATAGTTATCATTAAAGACCCCTATAAGATAACCTATCCAAGGCTTGGATTATTGTTATGTTATAATATTTTTGATCTAATGTTGCGACTAAGGCAAATTTTATTTTCTCCAGTTATAGATTCAAACCTCATTTTTTACCAAATATTTCAATCCTTGAGGTAAACATTTGAATAATCTGACAGAATTTTGGTTACGAATGCTAAAGCACGATAACCGGTAATTGACTGATGTATAGATGCACATTTATCATTTATGTCTTAGGCTCAAGAAATCTAACGCAGAGGGTAAGATGACACCAAAAAGCCAGCATGTTGTAAAGAGAGGTGATCAGTGGGCAGTTCGTAAAACTGGATCAGCCAAAGTCACAAAGAGGTTTGACACGAAGAAAGAAGCCATCGAGGTAGGACAGAGGATTGCCCGGAACAACAGAACAGAACTATATATCCATGATCGATATGGTAGAGTATTAGAGAAAGAATCTTTTGGACATTGATTCATACCCACCACAGGTTTGATTTTTCCTTCTCCTGATTTCTCTAAGAGTGTTTTCATCAATTTAGGTAAATCGAGAGTGGTTTTGTTGCCTGGATTTTTGGTAATTTGTCAAAAATAGGGTATTTTCTGGGCGGGCAATAATTATCTGATAAAAGTGCCTGTGAAATGAAAATTTGTATCCATCGGGGAACCAAGGAAATTGGTGGATCTTGTATCGAAATTGAGGCACAAGGCAAGCATATAGTTCTGGATATTGGAATGCCCCTTGATGCTCCCGATGATGAGCAATCACTGAAAGGTCTATTGCCTAAGGTTTCCGGATTCAAAGAACAAGATGATAGCCTTCTTGGTGTTTTAATCTCGCATATGCATATGGACCATTATGGTTTGGGACATAAAATACGCCAAGATATACCAGTCTGGATAGGCCGGAGTGCCCATAATATGATGAAGGCCGCAATTCCTTTCATTCGAAATGGTTTTGCCTTCGAAAATCCTAATTTTCTGGAAGATGACCAGCAGGTAAAGATTGGCCCTTTCAGTATAACACCATATCTTGTTGATCACAGTGCTTTTGATGCCTACGCATTGCTCATAGAAGCAGATGGAAAGCAGGTTTTTTACTCTGGTGATTTCAGGGGACATGGTCGCAAGAGTAGTTTGTTTGATAAATTGTTGGCAAAACCCCCGGGCAATATTGATGTACTGTTAATGGAGGGAACAACAATTGGTCGGGTTGGAACCATGGAAGGTTTCAAAACAGAGACTGACCTTGAGAATGATTTTTCCAAGGCTTTCAGAGAAACAGATGGTTTGCATCTTGTTTGGACCTCCTCACAGAATATCGACCGTTTGGTAACCATCTATAAGGCCGCAAAAAAGGCCAAACGGCTGTTCATTATTGATCTTTATACTGCCGAGCTACTCAAAGCCACTGGTCGAGATACCATTGCCCAATCGGGCTGGTCAGATGTTCGTTTATATATTACTCATCAGCAACGAAAGCAAATTATAGACAAGAAACTTTTCAATACCCTTGATCAACATAAAAGTAACCGTATTTTTCATGAAGACCTTCCGAAACTGGCAAAAAACTCTGTAATGATTTTCAGACCAGGGTTTATGAGAGACAAGGGATTAGAAAACTCTCTGGACGGAACTGCACTTAGTTATTCCATGTGGGATGGATACCTTGAGAAAGATAGTTCTCGCAAGGTATTGGAATGGTTTGAGAAAAATCAAATTCCATTGAAGCAAATTCATACATCTGGGCATGCCTCGGTAGCAGATCTCATCAGATTTGCAAAAGCAATCAATCCCCAACGGCTTGTTCCCATCCATACCTTTGAACCGGAAAAGTACAGTAAACACTTCCACAATGTTGAATGTCATCAGGATGGTGAATGGTGGGAAGTCAGATAGTTTATGGGAGAAAATAATTCATGGTAGATATTAGGCGAGGATTAAGTGATGAATTTATAAACGAATTTAATAACGAGTATTGTAAGAGCAGCTGGTTATATGAATTGGTCAATGACAAGGAAATATTTACGGCAATTCGCAATGAAAGTATCAGTTTCTATTCCTGTGGTTGCAGTATAATCAAGTTGAATTTCAACAGGCGACACAAATGCCTTACAGGAGTTACACATTACAAATATCTCCTGAAACCAAAAATTGAGGGAGACCATTACATCAAATTCAATAATGACGGTGGGGTCAAAGACCCTGATGTTCTACCTAATCTGTTGGTAAAAGATCTTCATGATATCAAGACATTGAAGGAGGCTGTCAAACATTTTGCCTCAGAAGAAAAAGTCCAAAGCTATAAAATTATTAAGAATAATCCAAATATTATTGATACTGAAATTGCTCTGGGAAAAGGTTCATTTATTGACCTGGCAGCAATCAAAGAAGGTAATGAAGGAGCTGAAATAACCATTTATGAAGTGAAGCTGTTTGGAAATCAAGCACTTCGCATGCAAAATACGGAAAAGGGTATTATCAACCAAATGCGCAAATATACAAAACGGATAAATGAGAATCGGGATTTATTGACAAAATCCTATCGTAAAGTGTGCGAAAATATCGTTGCATTGAATGGTGTTAAAGATAGTGGTCAGTATTCTTCAAACGTCATGCATTTGATTGAAAGAATTGACAAGAACGAATTAAAACTATCCATTAGGTACGAACCTTGGCTTATTGTCACTCAATTTGATCGAGACCAACAGACTGGCGAGGTATGGAAACCACATAAGGAACGATTGAAAAAAGAGTTTGACAAAAGATTAATGTTGGTGGGTGATGGTAGCAACGTTCGTCTGAAATAACTCAGGTATTTACCTTACACCTGAAGTAAAAACCTCAATCAGCAAGTAGAGTAAAAGGTATCGGTTACCTGTACTAGGTCTTGACTTCAGACATTAACAGAGGAAGAATGATACATTGAAGCCAACATGTCGTTCCAAGTGGTGGCAAATGGGCGGTCCGCAGATCTGGATTAACCAAGGTCACAAAGAGGTTTGACATGCAGAAGGCCGCTATCAGGGAAGGACAGAAAATTGCCCGGAATCAGAGCACTGAACTCTATATCCATGGGCGAGTCCTAGAAAAAGAATCCTATGGACGGGATCCACACCCACCAAAGGGTTAATTATTGCCTCCATCAGATTTCTGTAAAAGTGCCTTCATCAATTGTCCATTTGATGGAGAGTATAAAGAGATATCCACCTGATTATTAATTGTCTAGTCCGATTAGGATTAAGTCTAGAATTTCTTCAGAACGGAATGATTCTGGTGAGTTTCGTTTGGATAAGATTTGGGAACTCATTCGCAGTTGAAAGTATTCAATCCATGGTTTGAGTCGGTGTCAGTCAACAGAATCTGGCGAAATTCTCCACTTGAATATGCCATTTGAATTAGGTATGGATTTTTCAATTCGAATAAATAGAAACGAAGAGTTCTCACAAAAAGCTGTTCAGTAAACTTATTTTTTAGTCATGTTCAAAGTGGATAAAATCCTTTGTTTTTACCATCAGCTTTATTTTGACAAAAGCCCTCCCCATACTCTCAATAGTTCAAAAAAGGATCAAGTTTATCAACGAAACAGAGAAATTATTGATATGTGATACCTTACCTTATTCAGTACATGCCAAGATCGCCGAAGTTAATTGCTGATAGATCTACTAGAGTATTTCCATAAGAAAAATTTACAGAGTGAGTTTTACTCGTGAGTTCGATTCCATACATTAATGACGCAATGGAAAACCTACCTTTAAAAACCCTATCTATACTTTCTGAAACTCCAGAAGGTTTGGATGTAAGACTCATGCTTCAATACATGAAGGAAGCTGAGAGGCCAGTATTGCATGTTGCCCGTGATGAAAGAAGAATGGAAGAAGTCAAGGAACTATTCCGCTTTTTTGCACCAAATACCAGGATCGTTGAGTTTCCCTCTTGGGATTGTCCCCCCTACAGTAGAATATCACCCAATCCGAAGGTCAAATCAAAAAGAATTTATACATTGGGTACTTCACGAGGCGTAAGAAGAAAGGGTGGATATGTAGTTCTTTGTACAGCCAACAGTGCGATCCAGAAAATTCCCCCACAATATGTTTTTCATAACTCACATCTAAGAATTGGATTGCAGCAAACGGTAAATCCGACAAAATTCCAAAACTACCTTGCTCTGATGGGATTTAATAATGTTTCAAAAGTATTGGAACCAGGCGAGTTTGCCTTAAGGGGAGGAATTATAGATGTCTATCCTCCCGGTTATAGTGATCCTTTTAGAATTGATTTTTTCGGTGATACGATTGATGGTATCAGGCAATTCTCACCTGAAACCCAAATTACCGTCGCTAGAAGGAAGAGGGTAGATTTCTTTCCCATATCAGAAGTTATCCTGGATGAAGGGTCAATTACAAGATTTAGAAAAAAATTCCGAACACATTTTGGCATTGATCAGGATGATCATTCCATCTATCAATCAATTTCTGCTGGTATTTTGAATCAAGGCGTAGAACATTGGTTGCCATTCTTTTATGACAAATTGGAACTGATCTTCGATTATTTTCCTGAAGCCTTTGTTTTTATCGAAGAGGAGTCAAAGCAAAGAATATCCACAAGACTAGAGCTGATTTCCGAGCTTTATGAATCCCGAAAAGGGCTTGGTACAAAGGTTAACCAATTCGAGCAGAATTATTTCCCCTGCCCACCAGAAAATTTTTTTGTAGATTTTGCAGGGCTAAAGAAAACCATTAAGGCTGAAAACAGGTGTATTATTACTCCCTTTAAAAAACCTCCCAAAAAGGGCGTTTATTCTGGTAAGGGGGAAAGCATCACTCCATCCAGGTCAAAACTAGGTCAAAACAAAAGCAGTATTGGGAGTTTACCAAATCTAATCAATACAGAGCTGAAAAAGCGGAATGTCCTAATTGCGTGTTGGAATGAAGGATCTCTGGAGAGGCTTGAAGAATACCTTAAGGATGAAGGTATTACCAAAATTGAAAGAGTTAGTGATTTCAGTAACTGTCGTGATTCAAATAATTTATTGATGATTGGCGTCCTAAAGTTGTCATGGGGTTTTACCTGTGATGATTTAACCATAATTACTGAACAGGATATTTTTGGCCCCCGAAAGAAAGCCCATTATACTCAAAGGAAATCCCCGACAAACTTTCTCAAGGAATTTGGAGGATTATCTCCTGGTGATTTGATTGTTCATAGAGACCATGGTGTAGGTAAATTTCTAGGAATAGAAATCATCACCACTTCTGGTAGAAGTCAGGATTGTGTAGCTCTTGAATATTCCGGAGGTACAAAACTGTATTTACCTGTTGAGAACATTGATTTGCTGTCAAAACTTGGCTCAAGAGATACCAAGTTGGACACCATCGGTGGAACAGCATGGCAGGAGCGTAAGGCAAGACTGAAGAAAAATCTGTTGGCGATGGCAGGGGAGTTAATCGAGACCTCAGCCAAGCGGAAGTTGGAAACAGCACCTGTCCTTCAGTATGATTCAAAAGAATGGGATTTGCTCTTGGCAAAATTTCCCTTTATGGAAACTGCGGATCAAGAAAAAGCCATAGCCGATGTATTGCTTGATCTTGAAAGTGGCAAGCCCATGGACAGGCTGATTTGTGGAGATGTGGGTTTTGGAAAAACCGAAGTAGCCATTAGAGCAGCGTTTGTAACAGCCATGTCTGGCAAGCAGGTTGCCGTTATTGCTCCTACAACTCTACTGGTCAGACAGCATTTGGCCAAGTTCCAGGAAAGATTGCAAAGTTTTCCCTTGCATATTTCCAATCTGTCAAGACTAGTCCCACAAAAATCTCATCCGGAAATTCTTTCCAAAATTGAAAGCGGGAGTACCGATATCGTTATAGGAACTCATGCTTTGTTGGGGTCTAAAGTTAAATTTTCGGATTTGGGGTTATTGATTATTGATGAGGAGCAAAATTTTGGGGTTGTGCAAAAGGAAAAATTAAAGAAGTTAAAGGATGGAGTACATGTCCTGACTTTAACTGCGACCCCAATTCCAAGAACACTCCAATTTTCAATCTCCGGTGCCAAGGATATCTCTCTGATCGGAACCCCTCCGCTGGATAGGATTGCAATAAAAACCTTTGTAACGGAATTTGATCCAGTGATGGTCAGGCAGGCAATATTACGGGAAAAACAACGGGGAGGACAAAGTTTTCTTATAACGCCAAGAATTAAGGACCTGAATCCTCTGGAGCAGTATTTAACGGAAAGAGTACCAGAAATTACTTTTACAAAGGCCCATGGTCAGATGAAGCCTGATGAACTGGAAAATAAAATGTCCCAGTTTTATTCTGGCAAGATAGATGTCATGCTCTCGACAACTATTGTGGCTTCCGGCTTGGATATTCCTTCAGCTAACACGATTATCATATATGATTCACACAAATTTGGATTGGCTCAGCTCTACCAAATCAGAGGTAGGGTAGGCCGCTCCAATGTCAGAGCTTATGCCTATATAACATACCCGCCTAACAGGAAACTTACAGAGGGAGCTTCTTCAAGATTACGTATCTTTTCTTCCCTGAATTCCCTAGGTTCTGGGTTTTCACTGGCAGCACAGGATCTAGACCATAGAGGAGCTGGTAACCTGCTGGGGGAACAACAATCCGGTCATATCCAGGAAGTGGGGTTTGAGCTTTACTTGAAAATGCTTGAGGATACTGTTGATAATTTGGCAAGGGCAAGAGGGGAACAAAAAGAGAAAAGGTACAAAGTATCAATTTCACCCAAACTTAGCCTTGGAATGGAAGCAAGAATTCCGGAGAATTATATTCAGGATTTGGATACCAGATTAGGTATTTATCGTAGGCTCTCGGACATGGAGAACGAAGATCTAAATTCTGTTGCCGAAGAAATTACCGATAGGTTTGGAACAATGCCCGGAGAGGTGAAGAACTTCTTTGTGTTGCTGAAAATCAAGGGGTTATGTATTGAAGCAGGAATAAACCATCTGGATTGCGGAGAAAAGGGTGCCTCAATTAAGTTTTACAATAATGAATTCGACAATCCTGACTTGCTTATGCATTTTCTGCAAGCACAGGGTCCAGGCACAAGAGTATATCAAGACAGAATATTTATCCCAAAAAACTGGAATGATGAAAAAACCAGGATTGCTGGAATATTAAAAGTTCTCCAAACCCTAATTGCTGTGGGAAAAGAACAAACAGTAAGTTAGTTTCCTAGCATTAAAGGGATGTCCAACCGCCATCCATTGATAAGGTTGTTCCAGTTATTTGTTCAGCACTGCTAGAGCATAGGAACACTACTGCATCAGCTACTTGTTCAATAGATACAAATTCCTTGGATGGTTGTCGGGCCAACATTATGTCCCTGATAATAGATTCCCTATTCATATTATGGACTTTCATCTGCTCTGGAATTTGTGATTCGATCATAGACGTCATGATATAGCCGGGACAAATAGCATTACAGGTTATTGGTGTTTCGGCTGTTTCAAGTGCAACTGTTTTGGTTAACCCGATTATTCCATGCTTTGCGGCAATATACGCCGATTTAAATGGAGAAGCACGTAATCCATGCACTGAACTGATATTTATAATTCTTCCCCACCCCTTTTTTTTCATGAGAGGAATTGCCTCAGCGATAGTATGAAAAGCAGACGACAAATTGACAGCAATAATTTCATTCCATTTTTCAACTGGTAATTCTTCTACTGGAGATACGAACTGGATACCGGCATTATTAACCAGAATATCAATCTCAGGTGAGTTTAAAACTAGACCCCTTGCTTCTTGGGGGTTAACAAGATTGGCCTGTCGGTAAGTAACACTTGTCCCATACTTCCTGCTAATTTGTTTTGCTAGTTCTTGGTCTTCAGGCGTATTTGTAAACGAGTTTAAAACAACCTGTGCTCCCAAAGAGGCAAATTTATTGGCTATTCCTAAACCGACGCCTGATGTAGAGCCTGTTACTAAAACTGTTTTTACTGACATATCCATTAATTCCATTCCTTTCGTAATCTGTAATTGATTTAAGCCCGATTAATCAATTTTGCAGACCAGCAAAGTCAATCAGTACAAATCTCCAAAAAAATATTCTATATAGCCCAATGCTATTGAGAGATAGAACGGTACACGTTATAGCAAACAATAGGTTTTCTATTCTTTTTTCTAGACAAGTTATAAAGGCAAATTCTATACCAAGGCCATGGAAAAGAGCGAAAAAGCGGATTTGAAGTATTTTGGTAAAAAAATTGCCCGCACTAAGGCGGGCAAGAAGTCATTGAGGCAGGTTTCGTACAGACAAGAAACCTGTCGAGCAGTGAGGAGATATTTATACTATCCGTTGTTAATTTCAATTAGAAAATGTATTTTTAGTCTCGTAATATGAATTTTATTTTTTGGTGTTGCTCATATGTTACAAAAAACTCAGAAACTTTGGATAAAAATATTGCTTACCTTGGGAGTTGTCTTGTTGACAATGACAGGGGCAGCGAAGGTAAGTTTTTCTGATTCATCACATGGTATTGCCATGTACGGTGAACCAGCTCTTGGACCGGATTATTCCCATCTACCATATGCCAACCCAGACGCCCCCAAGGGTGGTATCATCGAATATGGTTTTGCGGGTTCTTTTGATTCCTTGAATCCATGGATCGTGAAGGGAAGGGCACCTTGGGCTATTAGATCTCTTGTTTATGAGCCGCTGATGGGTAGAAATTGGGACGAACCCTTTTCTTTGTATGGTTTGCTTGCCGAGACCATAGAAACAAGTGACGAAAGAGACTGGGTTGAATTTACACTCAGGGAGGAAGCCAGATTTTCAAACGGAAATCCCGTTACAGTAGAGGATGTAATTTGGTCTTTTGAAATCCTGGGTACCAAAGGGCATCCGAGATATCGAACGGCATGGAATAAAATTGAATCAATTACTCAAACCGGTGAAAGATCTGTCAGGATAGATTTTAATGTCATTGACAGAGAAATTTCCTTGATTGCCGGTTTACGGCCAATATTGCCAAAATCGGAATGGGAAGGAAGAGAGTTTGATCAGAGTTCTCTTGATCTTCCAGTTGGTTCCGGACCTTATATTCTTTCAGAATTCGAAGCAGGTAGGTTTCTTAAATTCACCAGAAATCCTGATTACTGGGGTAAGGACCTGGCCTTTAACAAGGGAAGGCACAATTTTGATGAAATCATCTACGAATATTACGGCGATGGTGGAGTGGTGTTTGAAGCTTTCAAGGCAGGAGAATTTTCAACCTATCGCGAATATAACGCCGAGAAATGGGACACTCAGTATAGCTTCCCTGCTGTTAAAGATGGTGATGTCGTCAAATCGGAAATATCAAATGAAAGGCCTTCAGGAATCAGAGGTTTTGTGCTCAATACCCGGAAAGATAAATTCAAGGACTGGCGGGTCAGGGATGCTCTCATTCATGCCTTCAACTATGAATTTATTAACCAAACGCTTGAAGGCGGAAAACCTCCAAGGATAACCTCCTATTTTTCTAACTCAGAGCTGGAAATGAGACCTGGCCCAGCTTCAGGCAAAGTCAGGGAACTGCTTGAGCCATTCCAGGATCAACTGTTACCTGGGGTACTAGAAGGCTATGTCTTACCCGTATCGGACGGACATGAACAGAACAGGAGGAATATAAGAAAGGCTTCTGAGTTGCTTAGCGAGGCTGGATGGAACGTTGACGACGAAGGTGTTCTAAAAAACAATTCAGGAGTCCCATTTGAAATTGATTTGGTTTTGGTTCAAGGTGCAAGTGAGGCTTTGTCTATTGCTAATATTTATGCTCAGGCCCTGCAGAGACTAGGCATAGAACTGAAAATAACAGTAATCGATAGTGCTCAGTACAGAGAACGAACAAATACCTATGATTTCGACATGGCTTTTTATAGTAGAGGAATGTCTCTTAGTCCCGGCAACGAGCAATATTTGTACTGGGGAAAGGACGGAATAAATACCCCTGGAAGCAGAAACTGGATGGGAATGGATAACCCACCTGCCGAGGAAATGATCGCAAGTATGCTTAGAGCCCGTGAGAGAGAAGATTTTGTCGCTGCTGTAAGGGCTTTGGACAGAATCTTGATCGCTGGTAGATATGTTGTTCCGATTTGGTTTACCGATGTCTCAAGAATAGCCCATAAAAGGGAATTAACCTATCCCGAGGTATTGCCTATTTATGGCGACTGGATTGGCTTTCAGCCTGATGTATGGTGGTTTCAGAACTAGTATCGGTTTGATAATTCGCTGGGTAAACCAAACCTGCTGAAATTACCAATTTTACTGCATCCTCAAGGGTCATGTCTAGGACCACAACGTCGGATTCTGGAACCATTAGAAAGAAACCTGAGGTTGGGTTTGGCGTTGTCGGAACAAATAAGCCGAGTAATTTATCATCTCCCTGGTACTTGGCTTTTATTTCTCCCCTTGCAGGGCGTGCAATAAATGCTATGGCCCAAATTCCCTTTCTGGGGTATTCAATCAGACAGGCTTTTTCAAAGGATTGTGAAGACTGATTGATTACTGTCTCGGCTATATGCTTAAGTGCGTTGTAAACAGTTCTGACTACAGGGGTTCGATCAATTAGCTGTTCCCCCCATTTCAACAATGTTCTACCAATCAACCCTTTCATGAAATAACCAACCAAAAGGGTAAAGATCAAAAAGATCACTAAACCAATGCCTCGGATACTGAAACCAAGGTTTGCTTCGGGGGAGTACAATTCAATATATCTGTCTGGAATAAGGGGTAAAACCCAAGAATCTATTATTCCAATGGCAGTCCAGACAAAGTAGATTGTCAGGGCTGCAGGTGCTACGATCACCAAACCAGTCAGAAAATTGGCACGAAGGTGTCCAAAAAAGCTTGATCTGCGTTTTTTTAGTTGAGAGATATTCCCCTTTGGTTTTGTCACTTTATAACTCCCAGAATCCCTAGCCAAAATATCAGTTTTTATTTTTCAATACCAACTAATTTCTTTGCGATTTGGGCAGCCAGTCTCGCATTACTTTTAACCAACTCAATATTGGTTTCAATCGACTTCCCTGATGACAAATTGCAAATCGAATTTAACAAATAAGGTGTAACAGCTTTCCCTTTAATGTTTTGTTCCCGGGCTTTAGCCAGGGAATTCTCAATTATGGGTTCAATGATGTTTCTAGAGATCTCATAGGAAGATGGAACCGGATTAGCTACGAGAAATCCTCGTTCTTGCCCCAACTGTTTACTAGTAATGAAAATTGAAGCAATTTCATCCACAGAATTTAGTTCCAAAGGGGTTTGATTCCCTGAGTTTCTTGACCAAAATGCAGGAAATTCTTTATTCCTATAAGTACCAACAATGGCACCCAGGGTTTCCAACATTTCCAATGTTCTGGGTATATCCAATATAGCCTTCACTCCTGAGCAAACGATAATCGCTTGAGTGTTGGCGATTTGTTGAAGATCCCCTGATACATCATGAGAATAGGAAAAGTCTCTATGAATACCACCAATTCCTCCCGTCGCAAGCACTTCTAAGGAAGCCAAACTGGCGCAGGTAAGCGTTCCAGAAACGGTAGTGGCACCATTCCAACCTTTGGCAACTGCAACAGGTATATCTTGTGAGTTGAGTTTGTAAATCCCGTTATTTGAAGAAAAAAATGATAGTTCTTCGGGCGACAAACCAATTCTTATTTTTCCTTCCAGTACCCCAATCGTTGCGGGGGTACAATCCTTCTGCCTAATACATTCTTCAACTGACTGTGCAGTTTCATAATTGTGAGGGTAGGGAAGTCCCTGCGAGATAATCGAGGTTTCCAGCGCAACTATTGGTTTATTTTCACTTAATGCCCGCTGGACCGGTTCCGAGTATTCAACTTGTAGATAAGATTGCATTGGATCATGTTATTTTATTTTGAACAAAATCACATGCTTTTTCCAAGGCAGCCATCCTGGAGTACCCCAATAGTTCCAAGGCTTTATGCGCAGCCATAAAATAATCCCCTGCGCCAGTAATTTTATTTGGTCGTATGCTTTGGGGTTTAAATTTGAAGATTTCCCTCGAATCGGCATCAATAATTTCGTTTTCTCCATCAGTTAAAATAACACGACCAAACTTTTGAAGAAGAACTTGAATATAGTTTTGGCGTTCATGACAATCATCGGAATCAGTTGCCAGTAACTTTCTTGCCTCCTGAAAATTCAGATACAATAATGTTGAGTTCATTTTATAATCAAGCTGCTTAATTCGCTCTATTTTATGGTTCGATGCAGAAGCAATATTTATTGGATAATTGTTAAATTCACGATTGTTAAGAAGAGTATCAATAAAACTGCTTGAAAGATTACTATCAATCACCAGTTCGGATATTTCAGTTTTACTTCCCTTTGATTTTTTCCATTCCTTCAACGTTTCCAGGAGCATTTTTTCATTCATTTCCAAAGAGGAACAATCGGCAATAGCTGCAACCAAACCTCCAGAGTCTTCAATAGCAATGTATTTGTCTGTTTTTTGGGATGCAGTACAAACCAACTCACAATTGATACCTAAACCCTGGGCTATCCCCAACAGCTCATGACCTTCGGTATCATTACCCAGGACGGAACCAAGAATGACAGGAATACCGAATTCTGTCATGGTTTTTGCCAAGTTGAATGAAACACCACCTGGATTTTTGTGTATCATTCCAGGTGAATCATCACCTTTAGCAAGTAAATTTCTGGAAAGAGCTACCTCATCCCAATGGAAAGAACCTAAGCAAAGTACTGGTTGAATATTATAAGTCATATAAAGCTTGGGATTGTTTCTTGAAATTATAGATTTTTTCAATATATGCTACTCCCTGAAAATACACAGATAGGGTTGTTGGGTTCAAGGGAATTACTTTTGGATCCACCGGTTGATTGTTTTTTTGCCCTATCGAGGTTTAAACCGGAAAGGATAAATATGGCTAAACCAGATTTCTCTCTGAGAACATTACTAGAAGCTGGAGTTCACCTGGGACACCAAACCCATAGGTGGAATCCTCAGATGGCCCCTTATATTCATAGCAAAAAGGGTGGCATTCATATCATTGATTTAACCCAAACAGTTCCGTTACTCATTAAAGCACTCAAGGTTATTGAAGATACTGTTGCCAAAGGTGGTAGTGTACTGTTTGTTGGAACCAAGAGACAAGCACAGGCACCTATAGAGAAGGCTGCAAAGGACAGCGCACAGCATTTTGTCAATCACCGATGGCTTGGAGGAACTTTAACAAACTGGAAGACTGTATCCAATTCAATTTCCAGACTTGAAGAGCTTGATGAAAAAATAGATGAAGGATTAGATGGTCTAACCAAAAAGGAACGTTTGGGTTTATTACGGGATCAAGATAAACTTCAGGCTTCCTTGGGAGGTATCAGAAACATGAAGCATGTTCCTGATATCATCTTTGTAGTCGATGTTAAAAAGGAAAGTCTTGCTGTAGCTGAGGCAAATAAATTGAGAATCCCAATCGTAGCTGTTGTTGATACCAATTGCTCTCCTCAGGGTGTTTCACACATAATACCTGGTAATGATGATGCCATCCGGTCAATAAACCTGTATTGCAAACTGGTTTCAAAAGCTGTCATAAATGGTATGACTACCCAGATGGGAGAAGTAGGGGTAGATATTGGAGCCCTACCTGAAGGTCAGGATGGTACTTCTCTGCTACCGGTTGAAGAAAAGGGCAAAGAAGAAACTACCGATGAAGGTGTAACTGAAGAAACGGCATCTGAGGAAATAGCAGAAGAAGCCGTAGTGGAATCACCTGAAGAAAATTCTTCCGAGGAAAAAGATGCTGAGGTGGATGTTAATGCTTCCGAGGAAAAAAGTGAAGCAGTGAAAAGTAGTTAGGTTAGGTATTCCTTATTCGCTTTGAAAAACCACACCAGAGACTTCGGTTAAATCAAAATTACCCTTAACAGCAGCTTCTACCAAGAGGCAACGAAAAGAATTCAAACTCAAGATTAATAGGAGAACATCATGACTATCACAGCAGCTATGGTTAAGGAATTAAGGCAACGTACCGGTGCTGGGATTATGGATGCAAAAAATGCCCTGCAAGAAAATAATGCAGACATCGAAGCATCTATTGACTGGTTACGATCAAAGGGAATGGCAAAGGCAGCCAAAAAATCGACAAGAGATACCGCAGAGGGTTTAGTTGGTGTCTATGTAAATGATGGAAATGGGGCCGTCGTCGAAATCAATTCTGAGACTGACTTTGTAGCCAAGAATATAGAATTTCGAAAATTGGTTGATCTTATTCGTCGAGAATCGATTGGTACTAGCAATGTGGATGATTTATTGGATACTGAAGTCAGTGGTAAGACTATTCGTGAGGCTATCACGGAGAAAATTGCTTCACTTGGAGAAAATATTACCTTGGGAAGGGTCGGAAATATTAAAGGTACCAACATCGCCAGTTATGTTCATACCTCAGTAGAGGAAGGTATGGGTAAAATAGGGGTCTTGGTTGCTTATGACGGACAGGAGTCCGATGTAGGAAAGCAGATTGCAATGCATGTCGCTGCAGCGAGACCTCTAGCGCTTTCGGCAGAAGAAATGCCTAAGGACAAAATTGAGAGGGAAACTCAGGTACTGACCCAAAAGGCCCTTGATACAGGTAAACCTGAAGCAATAGTTGCCAAAATTGTAGAAGGCGGTATTAAGAAATTCCTTTCTGAAGAAACCTTGGTTAATCAAAAATTTGTTATAAATCCAGAACTTACTGTTCAACAAGTTGCAGATAATGAAAATCTTTCTATAAAGGGTTTTCTAAGATTCCAGGTCGGAGAAGACAAATCTGGGTAAGTCCTTTATGTGTCAAGGATCACTCTAGATCCCTGATATCTTGAATGGGGCCGAGAAACCTAGGATTTTAAATGTTGGTCAATAGCTCGTAAAGCAAGAAGGTAGCTTTCTGGACCAAATCCAAAAATACCGCCAATAGCCACAGGAGAAATGTAGGAGTGCTTCCTAAATTCTTCACGTGCATAAATATTGGACATATGTACTTCTACCACCGGCAACTTAACAGCGTGGATAGCATCTACAAGGGCTATTGAAGTATGGGTGAATGCTCCCGCATTTAAAATGATTCCCTGGTGCTGGTCAGGTGCCTGCTGGATAAAATCAACTACAGTTCCTTCGCTGTTAGATTGTTTGGTCTCAATCGAAATCCCCAATTCCTCAGCTAAATCCTTGCATTGTTGGTTGACTTGTTCCCAAGTTAGGGGACCGTAATGATCTTGTTCTCTTAATCCCAGCATATTTAGATTTGGACCATTAATTATAAGTATAGAATTCATTTCAAATTACCCATTTTGAAGTTCCAGAGTGCCTACCACAAAAGGAAATACGTTTATTTAACATAATATATATTATCGGCCTAATGGATTTATATCTTTTGACTTTCTTCGAGCTCTGACCAAAACCCCCTTACCCATTCCTTGATCATCAACGCTTCTTCCCATCGGTTTGACATCTCTTTACCATTTTCATCAGTCATTGCATATTCAGGTGGACCCAACTCACACAGAAAAATGCATTCTCCGGAATTATTTCTCTGTTGCCACGATTTAAAACCTTCATACCACCAGTATTTAAACAGATTAACCCATTTTTGATGCTGGGGAAAATTCAGTTGTAGCTGAATCTGTTGTCGACTCGCGACCCTACCTTGAAAACTCTGTGACCGGCCGAGTATCCGTGTTATCATTGATTGGTCCCTATCGCTTAAAGGTAACCTGAATTCTCTGTCTACCACGTAATGGGAAAGATCTGCACAAAGATTCATCTCAGGTATAGCATCCAAAAGAGTTAGGGTTGGATATAGATCGTTGGTAATACAATTTCTATGGGTTTCGAACTGAATTGGAATTTCAATTCTGTCAGCCATTTCAAGCCATGTCCTTATAACAGGAATCATTCCTTCAACGGTGATTGGCATCACTTGGCCAATCACATCAACAAATGGTGAACCAAAATCCTTTGCCATTTTCAGGGTATCAGAAAGAGCTTCCACTGTCTTGGGAAAAGCAACGATTAATGGGGTCATGTCATATTTTCTGATAAAAGGCAGTATCTCTCTAGCCAATTTAACATCCCCTGCTCCCAAATCTATTGCAAGACCATCATATCCGGCTTCAGCAACCATTGCGCTGATTTCCTCCAACTCCAACACCTCTCCGGTGTCATCATGCGGCATCATGGACCACAATGAGGTGTAAACCTTAAGGCTTTGAGACACGATTATCCCTCTGCTGGAAATTTATAATCTCTACCATTATGATTTGGTACAATCCAAACTTCATTCATGGGATAGTCATTTTCACCTTTGGTAGCCAGTTTTCTAATAACTTCGATTTGAAACTCAATCCAACCCATTCGGTGAACATATGGAACATTTTGCTCCATTTTCTCATTCAATTTCTTGAGTTTCCAAAACGGAACTCCGGGAAATGCATGATGGGCAGTATGGTATGGCATTTGCCAACACAGCCACCGAAACAATGCATTGGTCCGTGTAGATCTAGTATTTTCTAAAATGTCGTTCTCATGACTTAAACCGAGGTGTTCAATTGTATTCTGAAGTTGGTGAACTGGTCTGGCAATAAACAACGGTATAATCCAAAAAGTAAGCACTACCCAAGATTGTAGATAAATAGATACAAGTGCCACGACCAGATAGCCTAATAAATGCAATCGGGACTCAATAATAATTTTTCCCTCCTCCTCTTTCCTGATAAAAGGCTCAATAATTATTCCTCGTGCTCTCCTGATCATTCCAAAAATCCTGTTTCTCCAATAGGTTACTCCAATTAGCCACAATAGATATGATTTAAGAGTGTAAGGCTCTCTGATTAATTCCCCATCACGTTCCCAGTCTTGTGTCCATTGGTGGTGGGCGAAATGCATCACCTGATCGAAATCCCTGGGAAACAATTGAATAAAGCCTATGATTCGACCAAAAAATTCGTTTAACCACCTGGTTTTGAACACCGTCGAATGAGAAAGTTCATGTTGGCCGGCATATAGAAAATTGATAAGTACGCCGAGTAAAAACCCGGTTATCAGAACCCAATATGACCCCAAAGCCAAAGCATGTAAATAACCGGCTACAACCACTGCACCAAAATGGGAACCCAATTGCAAAAATCCCCTTAAATCTGATTTTTGGCTCAGCACTCTCAGTTCAGCTGGTGTAACAATTTTCCGTCGTGAAAACCCTACTTCCGTCATTTTCTCCCTAAACTTTGAAACAAAACTAAATTGTATACAACACAAACTTCAATGAACAGAATGATATTGGTTATTTTAACAGGAAGAGGTAAAAATGGAAGCTAGGTAGAAATTCCAAGCCAATGATGTTTTATTTAGCACATCATTACGGGTATATTCATTAACCACCTGTTGAATTACAGGATTGCCGGAATGCCTGAGCAGAAAAATTGGAACAGTCTGAGATTAATGGTTGCCGTCATGGAAGAACGAATGGAAGCAATGAACGAACGCTATGAAAAGGGCTGGGCTCTTTTGCGTGAGGACAATGCCAAAAGGGATACTACCAACACCCGCTGGCTGATCGGGATAATTACTGCTGCCACGGCAATCATCATCGGTGTTGTCTTGTCCACCAGTTGATTGTTCCCACTACCGAACATTCCCTGCCATTTGCTGAAATCAATCATGCTTACATTCATAAACATAGTTTATGAAAGGTTTGGAAACTCAAGGAATTGAGATAAAGGAAGTTCCAAAAATGGTATGCTGCCCTATAAAAAGCTTGACCTCGGTAGTATGCTAAAGAAGCAGGGACATCCGAGGCCGTACATTTCATAATATATAACACAAAATAATTTATTCAATCAATAATTGAAATGTTCCTGAACAGCGTGCCGGTAGATTTCAAGTTGAGAAGAATCAAGTTAAAGAAGCAACATTGCTTGATCAATCGAATCCAGCCAAGGAATCAGGGTATTCTCAAGTTTTCTCAATTATTGTCTTTAACAATTGAAGCTGGTTTATCTTTTTATTTAGGTACCAATGACCCAGCACCTAGAGAGTCTTGGATAGTAGCTAATCAACATCTTTTCTATCCTAAGGCGTATCCTGCACCTCGTACTGTTCTTAAATAATCCTCTCCACCAAATTGACACAGGGATTTCCTCAATCGTCCAATATGTACATCAACAGTCCGTATCTCCACGTATATATCCCTCCCCCATATTCGATCGAGTAATTGATCTCTGGACCAAACCCTACCTGGTTTTTCAATAAAAGTGGCTAATAAGTTGAATTCCGTGGGGCCTAATTTCAGCAAATTCCCATCTCGGTATACCCTAAACTGTTCAGAATCCAGTACAATATCCTTATAGACAAGTTTTTGTCCAACGGAACTTGGCCTAGTTCTTCTCAAATTCGCCCTCACCCTGGCAACCAATTCAGACACCGAAAAGGGTTTCACTATATAATCGTCAGCACCGGTTTCCAGACCATGAATTCTGTCCTCTTCATCCTCCCTGGCTGAGACAATTATAACTGGAATATCTTGAAAATTTCGAGATGCCCTTAAATAGGTACAAACTTCAATTCCTGACATCTTGGGTAACATCCAGTCGAGCAAAACTATATCTGGTTTTTGGTCCTTGGTCAGTTCAAGGGCATCCCTACCATTGTTTGCCTTTATGACCTTAAACCCTGAACTCTCAAGGTTGTAGGATAGCAATTCCATGTGAGATTGATTATCCTCAGCCACCAAAACAACTGGTAAATTCTTTTCCATTCTAATTATCCAAACTGTCTGACAAATACTCAAAATCGGTGGAAACCAGTTTTGATCGATTGTCTTTAGGTAATTCACCCGATACCAGAAAAATTATCTGCTCCGCAACACCAGTTAAATGATCACCAATTCGTTCCAGATTCTTAGCAATAAACAACAAATGCATTGAGGTTGAAATATTACGTGGATCCTCCATCATATGTGTAAGGTGCTCCCGAAAAAGAGCGTTGTACATCTGATCAATGTCTTCATCCTTCAAAATCACAAAGTCCGCTTTTTCAATATCCTGCTCAATAAAGGAGTCCAAAGTATCCTTCAACTGTCCTTGAACAGCTTTAGTAAGCCTTCGAACCGATCCCATTGCAATTTTTTCCTGACCCTGGAAATTGATGATTGCATTAATTCTTTTGGCAATGTTTTTTGTATAATCACCAATTCGTTCAAAATTTGTTGCAATTTTCATAATTACTACAATAGTCCGAAGGTCTTTTGCCTGTGGTTGCCTCAGTGCCAATAATTCAAAAGCAGTATTGGTAATTTTTTCTTCAAGGAGATCAATTTTTTCATCGCCATCAATTACTTTTTTAACTATTCCGGAATCTTTCTTTTTTAGAGATTTGTTGGTCAGCCTGATAGCGTCTTCAACTAAACCTCCCATAGAAATTAGCTGAGCCGTAATTTGCTCCAACTCATCATCAAAGGCAGAATGAATATGTTTTGCTTCCATTAATTACTCCTTAATCACCCAATTCTTCCGGTGATATAACTTTCTGTCTTTTCATCAGATGGATTGGTAAAAATTACATTGGTTGCATTTTGTTCAACCAAATAGCCGAGATGAAAAAATGCTGTCATTTGGCTAATCCTTGCGGCTTGGGACATTGAATGGGTAACAATTACCACTGTATAATCATTCTTTAACTGATCTATCAAGTCTTCAATCTGTGAAGTAGCGATTGGGTCCAATGCAGAACAAGGTTCATCCATAAGAAGTACTTCTGGTTGAGTGGCTATGGCTCTAGCTATACATAATCTTTGCTGTTGACCTCCAGAAAGCCCAGTACCGGGTTCATTCAACCGATCTTTTACCTCATCCCAAAGAGCAGCATTAACAAGCGATCCCTCGACTATATCTTCAAGTTCCTTCCTGTCATTTGCCAACCCATGGATTCTAGGTCCATAGGCTACATTATCAAATATAGATTTCGGGAATGGATTGGGTTTCTGAAAAACCATACCAACCCTGGCTCTCAAAAGTACAGGATCAACCGTCCGCTTGTGAATATCCTCACCATCAATTTCAATTTTACCAGTGACCTCACATTGGGGGATGGTATCATTCATCCTGTTGATACACCTTAAAAAAGTTGACTTGCCACATCCTGAAGGACCAATCAAAGATGTTACAGTCTTGTCCTGAATATCAAGTGAAACATCAAACAGTGCTTGTTTCCCGGCATAGGAAACACTGACATTCTCGGTTACTATTTTGTATCTGGTCACAACCCTACCAATTAACAATTCAAAATTGTCCTCATAAGCAATCCATCATAGTGATTTAAGCAACAATGTACCTTGAAAGTTTTATGAAATTTGACATTTTCCAGCTTCTATTCTTGCGCTTGTATAGGAAGAATAACTGAGAAAACACTACCCTTGCCAATTTCGCTATCAATTTCCAATCTTCCCTGATGACGATTCAGTATATGCTTCACTATGGCAAGCCCTAATCCGGTTCCTCCAACTTCCCGGGATCGATGCTTATCAATCCTGTAAAACCTTTCAGTTAGTCTGGGTATGAGGATTGGATCAAACCCGTTACCATAATCCTTAATGCTTACTTTGACCCATGACTGATCTGAATCGGTATATCCCTTTACTAGGTCACACCCGACATCAATCATGCTATTTGGAGGACCATATTTAATTGCATTTTCCAGAAGGTTATTGAAAACCTGGATTAACTGGTCCTGATCTCCACGAATAACCAGATCAGGATCCATGTCCTTTAGATTTATCCCTGTTCCATATTCCTGAAATAAAGGCCGTAAGGCATTTTTAGCAATATCAAGAACGTCACCCAAATTTACTTCTTTAGAAGGTACCGTACCTTCTATAACTTCAACCTTCGAAAGTGATAATAAATCACGAACAAGTCTATTCATGCGATAGGCTTCGTTTTCAATTATCTCAAGGAATTTTCGGCGAGCCACCGGGTCATCCCAACTTTCTTTCTTTAGAGTTTCGATAAAACCCGATAAAGCGGTAAGAGGAGTTTTGAGTTCATGGCTGACATTGGCAACGAAGTCCTTTCTCATTTCCTCAGCATTTCCTCTAAGGGATTCGTCGATGAGGGAAAGAACTAATCCTTGCTTGCCTAAACCGTCCAAGCTGACAGGATTAAACATAAGTTTGAGAGTCGTTTCAAATTCGTTCCGAGTATCATTTATTTCTGTGACCCTGACCTTTCTCTCTGAAAAGGCCTGATCAATACTGTCTAAAACTTCAGGCTGTCTAAATAGTAGGTAAAGGGAGTTCCCGGCTAAATGTGAATTAAAATAATTTGTTGCCTCATTATTGGCTGCTATTATCCTCATGGATTTATCAACAAGAATAACCGGAATCGGTAGTCCATTTATTATTTCTTGAAGTGAACTAAGCTGATCTTGCATTTTAATCAGGCAATTTGAGATAATTAAGAATAAGATTCCTGAAAGGCGCTTAGTTAAACAACTTTCTGCAAAGAATTAGTCCTTCGACCAATTTATCAACCTCCTCCTTGGTGTTGTATAAGGCGAAGGATGCACGACAAGTAGCACTAACTCCCAGAAAGTTCATAAGGGGTTGGGCACAATGATGCCCTGCCCTCACGGCTATTCCACTTTGATCCAGAATCGTGGAAAGGTCATGAGGATGGGCTATCTCTCCTATGGTAAAGGAAAATATCGCTGCCTGGTCTGTTGGAGTCCCGGAAAGTTCAAGCCAATTCAATTCCGAAAACCTTTCCAGGGCATAATCTTTCACAGCATTTTCATGCGACTGAATACTTTTCATTCCCAGTTCTGATACATAATCAATAGCAGCACCCAGACCGATCATCTGTACTATAGCAGGGGTACCAGCTTCAAGCATCCTGGGTGGTCGTGCATAACTGATTTTGTCCCTGGTGACTTCATCAATCATTATTCCCCCACCCCTGAAGGGGATGAACTGGGAGAGTAAATCCTCTTTTACGTAAAGGGCACCAGATGCTGTTGGGCCATAAATCTTATGACCAGTAAAGACCAGAAAATCTGCATCAAGATATTGGACATCTATGGTTTGATGAACTGCCGACTGTGAAGCATCTATCAAAACTGGGACCCCACAACTGTGAGCAATTTCAATAATTGATTTCACGTCCACAATTGTTCCCAGAACATTTGAAACCTGAGTAACAGCGATTAATCTCGTCCTGCTGGTTATTTTATCCTGAAAATCCTGGGGATCCAAATTCCCATATGCGTCCGGTTCAACCCACTTGATTACAACACCATTGCGTTCGCGTAAAAAATTCCATGGAACTATGTTGGCATGGTGCTCCAGCACAGAAAGTATTATTTCATCACCGGGCTCAAGCCTGGGCGATGCCCAACTATAAGCGACAAGGTTTATACCCTCAGTGGATCCAGTTGTATAAACAATCTCATTATGACTACGGGCATTTATAAACCGGGCTATCTTGCTTCTAACCTCCTCATACTTTTCAGTAGCAATATTCGATAAATGATGCAGCCCCCTGTGAACGTTGGCATATTCATTTTGGTAGAAATTTCCAATGGCATCTATCACCTTTTGCGGTTTTTGGGCTGAAGCACCGTTATCCAGATAAACCAACTGGTTGTTGTTAATTTTGGTAGCAAGGATAGGAAAATCGTTTCTAATCCTTGTGATTTCACTTTTGCTAAACACTTGACATCAACCAAATTACTATCGAACCGAGTACCAATATCAAGATAAGGAAAAAGCCAATGGAACCTAAAAAGACCATTAGTGGGGATCTGAATTTGTGCAATTCTGCAACAAAGATACAAAACAGAAATATAAAGTAGGCAAATCCAGCAATTCCAACCCAATTGGCAATTGATGCCGGAAGTATTATTCCGACAACAATATTCAATAATTGAACTCCAACCATAATGGTCTGGATAAGTGTAAGGTTGAAAAGGGTGGCTATCAGTGATCCCTGCCCTCTAAATAACTTGCCGACCAGGAAGGTTCCCAAAATTAAAATAGCAAAGCTTAAAAAACTGTAAATCGTTACTGAAAAGGGTGAAATCCTGCCAAGGACAAATGTGGATGGATCATCAGTTGGAAAGAGTTGAATTTGTAGGGAAGTAAATATCGAACCCACTAGACAAACAAGTGACGCCAACATAAACAATTCGGTTAGTGGGAGTATAAATTGCTGGGTCTGCTTAGCCCCTCCCTTGGGATCTCTCAAGGTTGTTATAATTAATTGCCGATAACTATCTGTCATTGTCGTCTGTTAATTTTTTAGCCTCATGCAGTCCTACGAACCAATAGGTTAGAAATATGGCAAAGATAAGAAAAGAAAAACCGAGTTGTAAAATTTCTCCAATATTTAATGGAATATAAGTAGTTAATCCCCTTATCAAGGTAAAAGGGAACACAACAAAAAAAGCCCAAAATAAAGCAACTCTTGAATGAATCCAACTAATTCTCCACCCTAGAAGCGTAACCCCCAATTTACCTACAACTGCAAAAAAATAAAATAGAAGTGGTGCAAAAATTACTACACCAATGAAATTAGCAGAAAGAAAAATAGTTAGCGGAATTTCTCCTGATGAATTAAGTAGCGAGGGTACAGAACCACAGAAATGAAGTATCGAACCGAGAATTAAATAAAGTAGTGCCTGCGGTTCATTTGAAGATTCCAACCTCGAACGAATTGCCAGCTTTGGAGCTCTGTATGTCAGCAAGGAATCCTGAATTAACGACATCAGATGGCATCGTTTACCAAGCTGGTCAGCAACTTCTCCAACCTCCCCACGATTTCCTTGTTTTCAATTTCATCCAGCACTTCTTTTAGAAACCCAAGTGATAGCATTGAGATTGCTTCTTCTTTTGAAATTCCTCTGGACCGGAGATAATAAAGGGCATTGGTATCTATACTGCCACAGGTGGACCCGTGGGAACACGAAACATCATCGGCATAAATTTCCAGTTCTGGTTTTACAAGGAACTGGCTTTTTTCATCAAGAAGCAAGGTTTGACTCTTCTGGTAACCGTCTGTTTTCTGAGAACCTGGATTTACATGAATCTTGCCCTGGAAGATTCCAGTCGCTCCCTTGTTCAGGACCTTACGAAAAACCTGCCGACTTGTACCATTAAGCCCCTCATGCCTAATGAATACCGTATCATCCTGAGAAACATCGCCACTCCCAACAAAGACACCTGATACATGAGCATTGGAATTATCTTCTGGAAGTTCGATAATGTGCTCGTTTCTTGTCAGGATTGAATTTCCGTAGAGCGAAAAGGACTTTAATACCGCTGCTTCATCTACCTTGGCATATTGGTGTACAAGGCTTTGGGCGGTAGGGTTCTCAAAGGCAATCCTGATGTGGTTGAATTCTCCGGTTGGTTCCACATGAACCTCGTTGACCTGGTTAACACCTGACCAGGGATTGTTGATTTCAACCAGGGTTATCTTTGCACCAGGAGAAACTCTGATTATGTTGTGTAGTAAATAGTTCCCGCCGGAAAAACCCCTTCCATAATTCATAACCACTGGTTGAGAGATTTTACCCTTGGCCCATAAGCAATAACCATTCTGGGCATTTTCAATACAAAATCTTGCGAATGGTCTTGGTATTGGCTTTTGAATTCTACCTTCAATAACCCCTGCAATATCACTTACCCAAGAAGATTTCCCTTGATACTGGCTTATATGTCCAGCTTCCAGTGTATTGATAATTCGATCATCAGTACGATCAAACAGCATTTCACCAGGCTCAAGATCAATCTCAATATTTGCCAAATCGGACAGGAAATTCTTTTTTGAAGGCTTTCTATCAACGGTTGCTTCTTGCTTCTCCTGAGCTTGTGTTGCCAGTTCAGAAATATTTACGAATTGATCAGGTTTGGTAAACTTCCAATATTCATCTCCTCGTTGGGGGAAATTGTATCCGTTTTTATCTTCACTCATCATAATCAGTAGTTATTTCTCTATTTGAATTAGGGGTAATACAAGTTCCAAAGTAAACCTTATTGCAGACTCTTGAGAATATTCGAATACCCATTGTCCTCAATATCAAGGGCGAGGTCAGCTCCTCCCGATCGAACAATTTTACCATCAACCATTACATGTACAATATCAGGTTTTATGTGATTCAATAATCGTTGATAATGTGTAATTACAACAATAGCACGATCCGGGCTTCGCAAGGCGTTTACCCCTTCTGATACCTGCTTCATTGCATCTATGTCCAATCCTGAATCAGTTTCATCCAACACACAAAGTGAAGGCTCCAACACGGCCATCTGAAGAATTTCGTTTCTCTTCTTCTCGCCACCAGAAAACCCATAATTCACTGGACGTTTCAGAAGATCGGGACCTATATTTAGTTCTGAAGCTTTTTGTCTAACCAGTTTCAGGAAATCACTAGCTGATATTTCATCCTGGTCTCTGGCTTTTTGCAAGGCATTATAGGCAGTTCGCAAAAAGGTCATATTTCCAACCCCAGGAATTTCAACCGGATACTGAAAGGCTAAAAATATACCCTTGGCTGCTCTTTCCTCTGGCTCCAGCTCTAGCATGTCCTCATTTTTGTAGGTTATTGACCCCTGTGGTACCTCATACCCATCTCGTCCGGATATAACATATGATAGTGTCGATTTTCCAGATCCGTTTGGCCCCATAATTGCATGAACTTCACCAGGATTGACCTTAAGGCTGACTCCCTTCAAAATAGGCTTGTTTTCGTCTTCCAGAATTACATGTAAGTCATCGATTTTTAACAAAAATTACTCCTTTGCTCGCAAGATGGTTATAGTAGGGAAAAGACTAATGCCAAGCTCTGTGGACGAGTTTGGTTCCTAATCCTCCTCGCCATGAAAATAGTTAACCTGGTTCTCAATCAGGCCAATATATTTCATGTAAGCTGACGAGAAGTCCTTACCTGGTTTAATTCCAAATGCCAGAATTTTATCACTGTCGGGATATTCACAAATATCGGGATCATTTTGAGTGGATATGGCCAGGTATTTTAAATCTTCATTACCGCTATTGATTATCTGATGTGCCCCTTCTCGACCACCCCTGGGTGCCCCACAAACAGAACCTGCCGATATTTCCATTGTCTTGTCGCCATATCGGTAAACGCCCTGCCCCTCCATAATGATAAACAACTCATCATTGCCCAGGTGATTATGAAATGGAAAAGCTCTTCTTCCCGGTTTAACTACAAAATATCTGCAACCCAGACCTTCCAGGCCGAGAGGGTTGCCAATTTCAGCAACTCTACCCCCAAACTTGGTCAGTTTCTTGGAGGTGAAGTCAACGGGTTGAAGGGTATTAAGATCTATTACTGTTTCTTCATTAGCCATGGAGGTACATCAAAAATATGAGATAATTATGTCTAGTCTCGATTCCGTTAGTTTGACGATTCAAGTGGTAATTCCGAGTTATTCTGTCAAGATTTAACCAACTGAACCTTCCAACGAAATTGCTACTAATTGTTGTGCTTCCATGGCAAATTCCATTGGGAGCGATTGTAACACTTCCTTGCAAAAGCCATTGACAACCAGCGCTACAGCAGCCTCTTCGTCAATGCCCCTTTGCCGGCAATAAAATAACTGGTCTTCATCAACCTTTGAAGTGGTTGCTTCGTGTTCAACCCTGGAAGTATTGTTCTTGACCTCAATATAAGGGACAGTGTGTGCCCCACAACCATCTCCAATCAACAAGCTGTCGCATTGGGTATAGTTTCTGCAGTTGCTGGCCCTGGGATGTACTGAAACCAATCCTCGATAGGTATTTTGGGCTTTCCCTGCTGATATCCCCTTGGAAACGATTCTAGACTTGGAGCCTGCTCCCAAATGAATCATCTTTGTCCCTGTATCCGCCTGTTGGAGATTGTTTGTAATTGCAATGGAGTAAAACTCTCCTTGTGATTCCTTTCCCCGAAGGATACAGGATGGGTATTTCCAGGTTACTGCTGAACCAGTTTCAACCTGGGTCCACATTACATGTGAACGGTCACCGCGGCAATCCGCTCTTTTGGTTACAAAATTATATATACCGCCATTCCCCTCTTCATCACCTGGAAACCAGTTTTGAACGGTTGAATATTTGATTTCGGCATCATCAAGGGCAACGAGTTCAACTACAGCCGCATGTAATTGGGTTGTATCTCTTTGTGGTGCTGTGCAGCCTTCCAGATAACTTACATAGGATCCTTCATCGGCGATGATCAGTGTTCTTTCGAATTGACCCGTATTTTCAGCATTAATTCTGAAATAGGTTGAAAGCTCCATTGGGCACCTTACTCCCGGTGGAACATAAACAAAGGAACCATCTGAAAACACAGCCGAGTTTAATGTCGCAAAATAGTTATCGGTAATTGGTACAACTGAACCCAGATATTTCTTTACCAGGTCAGGATGTTCTTCGATTGCTTCTGAAATCGGGCAGAAAATAACTCCTGCCTTTTGGAGTTCCTTGCGGAATGTAGTACCTACCGAAACCGAATCAAATACTGCATCAACCGCAACCTTTCTAGCATCAGCAGGCGCTTCACCTGCCCCTTCAACCCCGGCTAATATCATTTGCTCCTTTAGGGGTATGCCCAACTTCTTATAAGTTTCCAAAAGGCTAGGATCAACTTCATCTAGCGACTTTGGACGTTTCACCATATTTTTCGGCTTGGCATAGTAATATTGATTCTGATAATCAATTGCCGGATAGTTAACCATTGCCCATTTGGGCTCCTTCATTTCTTTCCATCTGTTGAAGGCGTTCAGTCGCCAATCGGTCATCCATTGAGGTTCATTATTTTTTTCTGATATTAAGCGGACTATATCCTCGTTGATACCCTTGGGGGCAAACTCCATTTCAATTTCTGTTTCCCAGCCATGTTTGTATTTACCTCCAACGGACTTAACCGTTTCCAAGGTATTCAAATCAACACCTTCCTTTATTTTTGCCATTTCCATGCAAATTATCCTTTCAATTCTGATACCAACAAAAATAAACCGGAAAACTTAATTTCTGAAATCCTTTAGTTTTTTAATCCACAGTTTAGCAAAGTTAAGCACCTCATCCTTTTCCGTAAGAGGTCCCAATGAAATCCTTACAGCCGAAGAAACCAGGTGGGGCGGCATTCCCATTGCTTCCAAGACACCGCCTGTACGCAACTTCCCTGATGAACAGGCTGAACCAGCCGAAACTGCAAAGCCAGACAAATCTAAATTTATGATTTGATGCTCGCTTTTCCAACCAGAAGCAGCAAAATAACTTGTGTTTGGCAATCGTTCGGCTTCCCGACCAAAAACAACGACATCCTTGACTTCATCCAGAATGGTATTTTCAAACAGGTCCCGAAGTTCTTTTACCCTTTCCCACTCTCCATCTCTTAATTCCTTATCAGCCGCAATCATGGCAGCGGCAAATCCTGCAATGCCAATTACATTTTCTGTGCCTGACCTGAAGCCGAACTCCTGTCCTCCTCCCTTGATATGAGGTGCAATTTCTGCATCAGGTTTCTTAAGAAGGGCACCAATACCCTTCAGGCCACCAATTTTATGGGCAGAAATAAATGCGATCCTAACTCTTGAGAAGATATCCTTGGTTGGGATTTTGCCTAAAGCCTGTGTTCCATCAGAAACCTGCAGATTATTTGGAATTTTCTGGATAACTCCAGTTTCGCCATTGGCAATCTGTAAACAGGATTTTTCCGGTGTATCAACTTTTACACGGCCATTCTTGTCAGCAGGTAATGAAATATTGGCCCATGATTTAACACAATCGTGCTCAATTGCAGAGGCAAAAAGATCTTTTCCCTTTAGAGCCAAAGCTGCACTTTCAGTTGCCCCAGAGGTGAAGATTACATCCTCGGGAGGAAAGCCACATATCTCACCGATTGTTGCTCTTGCTTGTTCAATCAGACCCTTTGCTTCCCTACCCTCCAGGTAAATGGAAGATGGATTGCCCCAAGAATCTAATGCTTCACCAACAGCCTGACGAACTTCCCTCCTTATCGGAGTTGTGGCATTCCAATCAAGATAGGTCCTTGTCTTCATCGGCATCATATATGTTTAGTAAGTCTGGTACCGCAGGACAAGGTGCTAAATCATTGTTGATTATATCTGAAAGCCTGATTCCGTGAAGATAGACATACACTTGGGCCGAAAGACCTTCCCATAGCCGATTGGCCAATGATTGTGCTTTGGTACCGGAGCTGCCACCGGAAACACCTGCCCCTGTTTCCAAGGCATTCATTGGTTCATCTACGGCTTCCAGTATCCTCAAAATCCTTATCTGTTCAGGTGGCTTAGCTAATTTATATCCCCCGCTTGGACCTCTGGAAGCAGTTATAAGCTTAGCCTTCTTGAGTTTCATAAACAGCTGTTCCAAATACGTAATTGAGATTTTTTGCTGCTTTGAAATATTTAACAGGTTTGTATAGCTATCATTACTGGTCATTGCCAGGGCGGTCATTGCAACCATAGCATACCTACCCTTGGTACTTAACCGCATTTTTACAACCTCCTTAAATTCACTATAAAGGATATATTTTCAGGAATTATCGGCTTTAAAAACAGAATTCAATCATTGATAAATTTTATTTGCTCTTTCCTCAAAAGAAGTCACTATTTTTTGTAATGCTTCCTGAAAGATAAACCCAGCAATTTTTTGAAAAATTTTTGACTTGAACTCAAAATCCACATGGTATTCGACAATACACCCAGAACCTTCCTCTTCAAACGTCCACCTGCTTTCCAGATACTTTAAGGGGCCTTCCAGATACTTTATGTTGATTTTCCTGGTACTTGGATTGAGTTCCACCCTTGATCTAAATTTCTCGTGCAATACCTTGAACGAGATTAAGAGATCAGCATCAATCACTATTATATCACCATCTTCCTGAATTGAACGAATTCGAGAACCAGAGCACCACGGAACGAAATCAGGATAGGATTTTATATCGGCAACAAGGTCATACATTTCCTTGGCAGAAAAGGGTAATTTTCTAATTTCACTATGCTTTGGCACTTAATGTCAACCTGATTTTAAATATCAAATGTAATTTCATAGAACTGGAATATGTTACTAATCTAAACCATTGATTTTGTTAAATCTGGCCTCTCGTAGCCGAAAGAAATCTTCTTCTGCGTGGTAGCTTGATCTAGTCAAAGGGCTTGAGGAGACCATAAGGAAGCCCTTGCCATAAGCCATTGTTTCATAACTTTTAAATTCCTCAGGAGTAATAAATCTCCTAATGGGATGATGCTTGGGTGTAGGCTGGAGATATTGACCAATTGTTATAAAGTCTACATTGGCTGATCTAAGATCGTCCATAACTTGGACAACCTCATTTTTTTCCTCCCCCAAACCGACCATTATCCCGGATTTGGTAAATAATTTTGGTGATAACTCCTTGACCCTGTAGAGTAATTGCAGGGAGTGAAAATATCGTGCCCCCGGACGGACGGTGGGATAAAGTGCTGGTACTGTCTCCAGATTATGATTGAATATATCAGGTTGAGCATTTACCACCATTTCGAGAGCACTTGGTTCGCATCTAAGGAAATCCGGTGTTAATATTTCCACAGTTGTTTCTGGATTTCTGCGCTTGATAGCCCTAATGGTCATAGCGAAATGTTCAGCACCACCATCCTTCAGATCATCCCGGTCTACACTTGTAACGACCACATGCCTAAGTCCTAACTTGTGAACAGCGTTTGAAACCCTACCTGGCTCAAAGGGATCCAGTTCATCAGGTTTTCCTGTTGCAACATTACAAAATGTACAGCCTCTGGTACAGATTTCCCCCATAATCATGAAGGTAGCATGACTCTTGCTCCAGCATTCACCGACATTAGGACAGGAAGCTTCCTCACAAACAGTTACAAGATTATTGTCCCGGAGAATATCCCGGGTCCTCTTATAACCCTCCGAAGTAGGTGCCTTTACCCGAATCCACTTTGGTTTCCTCAATATTGGATGGGATTTCCTATGTGCTTTTTCCGGATGCCTGATCTCAGGAATCGAAAGGTCTGATGATGTCATTGATATTATATACTAAATCACTACTATTTTTGGTTTTACACAATTGAATCCGGTAAAGATTCTTACCATTTTTCAATCAAGACACTGTCTAAAGTATTATATATTTTTTTCTAACCAAGAGGAACACTCAAATGGCTCAGAATAAACCGTTAACAACAACAGCTGGTGCACCGGTCCCGGATAATCAAAATGCTATTACTGCGGGTGAAAGAGGTCCTGTATTACTCCAGGATTATCAACTCATTGAAAAACTTGCTCACCAGAACAGGGAACGGATACCGGAAAGAGTTGTTCATGCCAAGGGTTGGGGAGCCTATGGCACTCTGACAATTACCAATGATGTTACACAATATTCTCGTGCTTCCATATTTTCTGAAGTTGGCAAGCAAACGGAAATGATAGCTCGTTTTTCAACGGTAGCAGGTGAATTGGGAGCTGCCGACCATGAGAGGGATGTTCGAGGATTTGCCCTTAAATTCTATACCGACGAAGGAAACTGGGATTTGGTAGGAAACAATACTCCTGTCTTCTTTTTGCGAGACCCCTATAAGTTTCCTGATTTTATACACACACAAAAGAGACATCCAAAAACCAACCTCAGGTCTCCGACTGCAATGTGGGATTATTGGTCCCTTTCTCCAGAAGCCCTTCATCAGGTCACAATTCTTATGTCAGACCGAGGATTGCCCATTTCCCCGATGCACATGAATGGATATGGTTCTCATACCTATAGTATTTGGAATGATGATGGTGAAAGATTTTGGGTGAAATTCCATTTCAAAACCATGCAGGGACATGAATTCTATACCAACGAAGAAGCAGCAGAGGTTGTTGGTAAAACTAGAGAAGGTTATCAGGAAGCTTTGTTTGGTGCCATTGAGAAAGGCGAGTTTCCCAAATGGAGAATGTGTATTCAAGTTATCAAAGAAGATGATATTGAGGATATGAGTTTTAATCCCTTCGATTTAACAAAAGTCTGGCCGCACGGAGACTATCCACTTATTGAGGTTGGTATTATGGAGTTAAATCGAAATCCTGAGAATTATTTTGCCGAAATAGAGCAGGCAGCTTTTAGCCCTTCCAATATAGTTCCAGGAATCAGCTTCAGCCCTGACAAGGTTTTACAATCAAGAATTTTTTCCTATGCGGATGCTCACAGGTATCGGCTCGGTACACATTATGAAGCACTACCGGTCAATCGACCCAAATGTCCTGTTCACCACTACCATAAGGATGGTTTGATGAACTTCTTTGGACAGAGCACTGGGGCTGTTGATGCTTATTATGAGCCCAATTCCTTTGATGGGCCACAGGAAAGTAGCAACGTCAAGGAACCACCTCTGAAAATCTCAGGCGATGTGTCAAGGTTTGACCACCGGGAGGGTAATGATGATTATTCTCAGCCGAGGGCTTTGCACAACCTTATGAATGACGATCAAAGGGCTCGTTTGTATAAAAATACTGCTGAAGCAATGAACGGGGTACCCCAGGATATTATTGACCGGGCCCTTGGACATTATGACAAAATCAGTCCCGATTACGGTAATGGAATTCGTGCAGCTTTGAACGGTATGGCTGGATAGCATTTTCCCCTTTCAAAAGACTGGTCTTTGATTAGTCAACTAATAAATTGCCTGATTGGCTAAAGGAGGCGTTATGTCACGCATAAAAGTTACCAACCCTGTTGTCGAAATTGATGGAGATGAAATGACCCGGATCATTTGGAAGAAGATCCGGGATAAATTTATTCTGAATTATCTGGATATTGACTTAATCTATTATGACTTGGGTATTGAGGAGAGAGACCGTACTGATGACCGAATCACTGTAGATGCAGCCAAAAAGATAAAAGAGGTTGGGGTTGGGGTTAAATGTGCAACCATTACACCCGATGAAGCACGCGTAGAGGAATTTAATCTCAAGCGGATGTACAGGTCACCCAATGGAACTATACGGAACATTCTTGGTGGAGTTGTGTTCAGAAGTCCGATTATTTGTAAAAATATCCCAAGGCTAGTACCAGGTTGGACCAGACCGATTGTTATAGGACGTCATGCGTTTGGTGACCAATATAGGGCAACAGATTTCCGTTTCCCTGGGGCAGGTAAAATAACCATGAAGTTCGAGGGTGAGGATGGTCAGGTAATTGAAAGGGAAGTGTATAATTCTCCCTCTTCTGGTGTTGTGATGGGCATGTATAACCTTGATGAATCAATTAGGGATTTTGCCAGGGCCTCACTGAATTATGGTTTGTCTCTGGGATGGCCAGTTTATTTGTCTACAAAAAACACCATCATGAAGGTCTATGACGGTCGGTTCAAGGACATTTTTCAGGAAATATATGAAACGGAATTCAAGGATCGCTTCAAAGAAGCGAATATCTTTTATGAACATAGATTGATTGATGATATGGTGGCTGCAGCACTCAAATGGAGTGGTGGCTTTGTTTGGGCCTGTAAGAATTACGATGGTGATGTACAATCCGATACAGTTGCTCAGGGTTATGGCTCACTTGGGTTAATGGCATCCAAGTTGATGACCCCTGATGGAAAGATTGTTGAATCTGAAGCTGCACATGGTACCGTCACCCGTCACTATCGACAGCACCAGGCAGGTCAACCCACTTCGACGAATTCTATAGCCTCTATCTTTGCCTGGACCGGTGGGTTACTTCATCGGGCCAAATTGGACGAAAATTCAGAGCTGGAACAATTTGCCAATACACTGGAGAAAACCGTTATTGATACGGTGGAAAGTGGTTTCATGACCAAAGACTTGGCCTTACTTGTTGGACCAAACCAAAGTTGGCTTACAACCGAAGGATTTTTGGATAAGGTTGAGGAGAACCTAGGCAAGGCATTATCCTGAAATAAATCTTGCCAGGGGTTATTATAAACCACACCACGGGCCAAGTATATATTCCATCAGATGATAGCGATATTACCCAAATTAGAGATTAGAGGTATTTTCTGATCCAGCAGAGAAATTTTTGCAAATCCCTATTGATCCACTTAAGGTTAAACTCCTCACTGTCAAAATTTACACCAGCCCATTGCCTTAAATGTGGATAATCTTCGTGATTGGGATCATTGAGAACTTCTAATAATTCTTCATAACCGGAGGTACCGCCCACATCTTCAGGTGGACATGCTCTTTCTCCCTCCAGACAGACTATTTCATAATCTTGTTCTAAGGAGAAATATTGATTGTTCTCAAGAACAATTTCATGACACCAGTAATCACCCATATCATAAACATATTTAAAGGTACGGCCATTCCTTCTAATCAAATTTCCAAGACGGTATTTTTCGCTGTCCAACACTTTATATTGCCGATCCGGGAACATGCTGTAACTTTTTTTTCCAATCATAAACTCATGCAGATGACTGTCAGTCCACCCCATAACAATTTGAACAACGTGGTGCAACTGTTCCAAGGAAATACTATCTGGAACGATAAACCTCCGCCAGATCTCAGGCTTAATATCTAGTAGGCTGATTTTCAACTGATAAAATCGATGGTTCATAGGTCACCAAAATAAAAGAGGTTTAGCGCCAAACTAGGAAATGCCGATAAGATTGTTATTCCGACAAATTTTTTAAGTCGCCTTATTTTAACAACTTTTATTTTGGTTTGTCGGCATAACACTTTTTTCATAAAGATTCTAAAAACACAAGAATATCATCTTTAGGGCGATAAATTCCTTCGGGAATATCCGCTGGTTTGGTCTGGTCCATCGCTCTTTTCTTGATCCCCATCTCGGCGTGTAGATACAGTTGTGTGGTCTCCAACGTTTCATGACCAAGCCAGAGAGCGATAATACTACAATCAATACCTTTACGTAAAAAATCCATCGCACAGGTGTGACGCAAGGTATAAGGACTGACCCGTTTCTCGCCAATTGAAGGGCAGGATATCACAGCTATTTGTGCATATTTCTTGACAATACGCGCAACGCCATCCCGACTAAACCGGCAACAGCGGTTGGTGATAAGCAAGGCATTGTCCCGTGCTTCACCTCGTTCCTTTAACCAAGCAGTTAAAACCTTCAAACTGTCTTCTCAAAGGGGAACTCTTCTCTTCTTGCGTCCCTTGCCATAGACATGAACACAGGCTTCGGATGCTTTATCCATGTGGACATCCTTAAGATCAAGGTTAATCAACTCGGATACCCTGAGACCTGTTTGTAAGGCTACCACTAAAAGACATCAGTCTCTCCGACCTATCCATGTGGATAGATCCGGTGCTGCCAACAAGGCCAAAGATTCGGCCGGTTCAAGGTAGTCTACCATCCTGTTTATGAAGAATTCTTCATAAACTAGATAGGAATCCAGCGTCATTCAGGATGATAATTTTGTGGCTAGAAATGTATGAAATTGGGACTAAAACCTCAATAGGGTCAATTTTATTAAAAACTTGCCGGAAGAATATTCCTTTTTATCAATAATCTATCCACTGAGATCGGGCCAGCACCCTTAAGAAAAATTACAATAAGCAAGAAAATCCATAGAGCTCTTTGATCGAATATTATTGCATCAGGTGGTCCATCAAACCATCCACCTACGCTTTTACCAGTTAATCCGTGGCCAGTTATATCCACAATACTTTGGACAATGACAAAACCAATCATACCTACTGCTGCCAATCTTGTTAGCAAACCAACAACAATAAGCAATGGAAGAATTACTTCTGTGTAAGTTCCGAGGAATACAACGAGATCATAGAAGAATCCCAACTCGGCTTCATTGTATCCAACACGCTCCATGGCCTTGGGAAAAATTTGTACATAAGCACCTGGGCTCAGGGAAAATAGCCCGTCACCAAATTTCGTCAGTGCAGATTTGAGATAGTAAACAAGGAGAATACCAGCAAAATACAGACGAGCAAGGGATGATAAAAACCAACCCGAAAGTTTCTCATCAATCCATGCGAATACACAATTAATAAATCTAACCAGTGCCATTTAACTACCCTCCGGGGCAACCCAAAGTAAATTTCTGTCTACTGGATTAATCATTTACCCTAATTCTTGCTAGCTTACAACTTTACTTATAGAATTTGTTGTCAATAGTAATCTGAACAATTCGGCAAAATCAAATTGTAACTCCTCAGAATGAAATAGTGTTTTTTCACAAGCCTTACTTATAGTGTCTCCGTTCATAAGATGTTTGATAAAGTGAAATTCTCCCATGGAGACCTTGGTCGGATAAGGATCAAATTCAGGACGTACAATAAGTGCATACTCTTCCCCTGCCCTTGGATTTGGCCCATCCTTTATATTTGCTTCCCATATACTTACTATAGGGAAATCTGAAGATAAAACACTTAAAGCGGGGCTAAGTATCAATTTTATCCTTAGCTGCTCTTCAATTGGAAGGTTTTCTAAAACGACAAATCCTAATGGCTCAGGGTCACTGGAGTGATATGATTCTCTAATCTTATTTTCCAAAATGGCTATGTCTGGAAGATAAGGTAGATGCTGGACAGGGGGAAAAGATCTTAAAAAATCTGGCATGTCCTTCCCATAAAACATCATTAGGGGCGAACTCGGTGGAAATTTTCTGACATAAAGTCCAGCCATGGCAGAAAAGAATTCATCTCCAACCAGTTTCTTTATAACCGGAAAAGAAACTTCCAAACCCTCAATTAAACTGGCTACGACATTGTTACGGTAAACTGAAAACCGTCGTTCAATCTTGTCATGTGGAATTGTTAAACTGGGAGGGACTGGCTCATCTGGTTTAAGGACCGCCCTGATGAAACGTGCATTAAATGGTTTCATGCTGCTTTCGATGACAACTCAGTAAGGATAGAATTTGCCTTCGACGCTTCAGAGGAAAGTTTTTCCCAGTCTGGAATGTCGTTGTCCCATTCAATTAATGTTGGGAGAGGACCGGTCTTGTTAATCAGATATTCGTATAACAACCAGACAGGATCAATAACCTCCGAAGCGTGGTTATCAATCAAAAGATTTGGACCGAACTCCTCGCTTTCCAATTCATGCCCCCCGAGGTGTACTTCCCTAACGAGACTCACCGGAAAATCATCTAGGTAATCATACGGGTTAAAATCTCTGTTTTTAGATGAGACATAGACGTTATTGATATCAAGGAGTAGAAAGCAGCCGGTTCTTTTGGCAATTTCTTTTATAAAGTCGATTTCACTGTGGGTGCTTTCTTCAAACTCAAGATAGTTGGAAGGATTTTCCAAAAGCATTGGTCTTTTCAGGGTCTCCTGGACTTGGTCAATATGTTCTGAGACATTTGCAAGTGTGGTGTCATTATATGGAAGGGGTAGTAGGTCATTAAAATAACTTCCTTCATGTGTAGACCATGCTAAATGTTCAGAAAATACAGCTGGTTGAAGCCATGAAACAAGTTTCTTCAGACGTTGTAAATGCTCTAAATCAAGAGGGTCCTCCCCTCCAATGGACAATCCAACCCCGTGACAGGAAATAGGATAGGTCTCACGTAATTTTTTGAGTTGAGCAATTGGTCTTCCTCCATTGCCCATATAATTTTCTGCATGTATCTCAAACCAGCAAACATCACCTGGCTGATGAACTATTCCCTGAAAATGCTGGCTTTTAAAGCCTACTCCGGGTTTGGGAGGGAGTGTACAGGATTCAATATCAAACTTGGTAGACAAAATGAAATTCCTGAACCCTGTAACTCAGTAAATTACTTAGGAGGGCAGATCTCTTTCCAACGCCTCAAGGGATCCCATGCGATCGCCTGGAAGTTCCATTGTGGTACAAGTACCAGTAGGTACCAAAGTCCAGGCATTACCCTGATAATCTACAGTTGAGGATCCGGCACAAGTTGTTCCTGGGCCAGCGGCGCAATCATTTTCACCAGCAAGTGAAATACCGTAACACTTTTCTTTTTCATCTGCAACACCTGGTACTGCATAAGCTACAAAAGCCGCACAAACTGCACTGGCAACGGCAACTGATTTTGCATTTATGTTCATTAGCTACTCCTTAGTTTGGTTAAAATATTAACAGCCAAGGATTACATATCTGGTGAGTCAAATGCAAAACAAAAATCTGCTAAAAACTTCAAAAAATTTTGATTAGACACCTTCGAGAATTATAAATTCTCTGACAGCGGATTTTTTGGCGATTTCTAATGCCCGTCTGTAAGTTGCAGAATTATAACAATTATTTGCTTCTTCCAAGCTTGGGAATTCAACGATGACATTTCGTTGTCGATTAACCCCTTCCTTGGAAAGGAACTGCCCCCCTCTAGCTAGAAATTTTCCCCCATACTCTTCAACGGCCTGGGAAGCGATCTTGGCATATTCGCCATAACTGTCAGGATCACTAACATCAACACGGGCTATCCAATAACCTTTCATATCAACCTCTTATTATTTTTTCTATTTCAGGAAATAATTTTTCCAAATTATCGCTTTTAGGGCCTCCGCCCCTCGCAAAATCTTTTCTCCCACCACCTCCTTGGCCATCAAGAAGTGGAACAATTCCTCTAACTATATCAACTGCTGAATACTCTTCTTCCAACTTTTTGGTTACCCCAACGGCAACTGAAATTTTGTTTTCAAACACAGTGAATAAAATCACAATTCCCTGCCCTACTCTCTTTTTCTCTTCATCCATCAAAAGGGGTAAATCTTTTGGTGAAACGGAAGTGTAAATTTTTGTAACAATTTTTCCATCTGTAATTTCACCTTCATATTGCTGTACATAATTTTCATCCGATTGCGAGGGGCAGATATTTCCCTTTCCAGAAACCACTTTACTTCGGGTAAGTAGTTCTCTTTTTAGTCGCTCATTTTCCTTCTTTAGTGAACTTCTCTCTTTTTGGAGTAACAAAATTCGATCTAGGGCCTGGTCTGGATGTACTTTCAGTCCCAGAGAGATTTCTGCCATCAATCTGTCATGCTTGGCTAGATACTTTCTGGCAGTCTGCCCGGTAATTGCTTCAATTCTACGGACGCCAGCAGATATTGATGATTCTCCTGTAGTAACGAAGAGTCCTATCTCTCCTGTGGAACCAACATGGGTCCCTCCACATAATTCAATTGAAAAGGTAGATTGATCTCTCCCCTTGCCTGAGTTGGTGGTCATGCCCATTGAAACAACCCTTACCTCCTCATCATATTTCTCGCCAAAAAGGGCTTGTGAGCCTAATTCCAGGGCTTCGTCCAAACTCATTAGAGAAGTGGTAACGGTGGAATTTTGCCAAATGTAATGGTTTACAATTTCTTCAATTTTGGACAAATCCTCCAACCGGAGGGGATGATTATGAGAAAAATCAAACCTGAGTCGGTTTTCATCGTTCAACGAACCCTTTTGCACCACATGGTCGCCTAGAACCTCCCGCAATGCCTCGTTCAACAGGTGAGTAGCTGAATGGTTACCCTTAATTTGACTTCTTAGTTCAGAATTTACTTCCAGTTCAGAATTGGATGCAGCTCTTAATTCACCTTTGATAATTTCAACGTAGTGAAAAACGACACCCAAGTGTTTCTTGGTATCATAAACTCGGGCAACACCAGTATCTGTTCTTATTTGGCCTTTATCCCCAACCTGGCCGCCAGCCTCTGCATAAAAGGGGGTTTGGTTTGCTATAACTTGTACTTTTTGACCCAATCCTGCTTGTGATAATAACTCTTTACCATCGGTAATAGCTAAAATTTGACCTTCGGTCTTATCCATCTCGTAGCCAAGAAATTCTGTTGCACCGTATTTATCCAATATTTCGTACCAGAGTTGATTTTGACCAACCTCACCTGATCCTATCCAACTTTGCCTTGCCAACTCCTTCTGCTTGGTCATTTCTTTTTCAAAAGCAGTTTCATCAACCTTTAGTCCCTTTTCTCGAAGTGCATCTTGGGTGAGATCAAGAGGAAAGCCATAGGTATCATAAAGTTTGAATGCAATTTCACCAGGGAAAGGCTTATCGGCATCAAGATTGGTCAGTTCGGTCGAAAGTAACTTTAAGCCTCGGTCCAAAGTTTTTTGAAACCTTTCTTCTTCCCCCTTTATCGTTTCTGAAACCATTAGTTGGGATCGAGCGAGTTCAGGAAATGCGGATCCCATTTCCTGGACAAGGTAGGGAACAAGTAAATGCATTAATGACCCCTTGTATCCAAGCAAATGTACGTGGCGAATCGCACGTCTGAGAATCCTCCTTAGAACATACCCCCTACCCTCATTTGAAGGGAGAACACCTTCAGCTAAAAGGAAAGAAACGGCTCTCAGATGGTCTGCTATAACTCTGTGATGGACATTATCCTTACCATCAGGATCGGTTGAGGTAATGGAAGCTGAGGCTTCAATCAGCTTTCTAAACAGGTCCGTTTCATAATTGTCAGTCTTACCCTGGAGGACAGAACCAATTCTTTCCAATCCCATTCCAGTATCAATACAAGGTTTGGGTAGCGGTGATAAATTACCGTCAGTATCTCGTTCAAACTGCATGAAGACCAGATTCCAAATTTCGACGAACCTATCACCATCTTCATCAGGTGATCCCGGAGGTCCTCCCGGAATGTTTTCACCGTAATCATAGAAAATTTCTGAACATGGTCCGCATGGTCCCGTGTTACCCATTGACCAGAAGTTATCAGCTGTTGCTATTCGAATAATCCTGTTGTCGCTGAATCCCGCTATCTTTCTCCAGTATGAAACAGCCTCCTCATCGTCGTGATAGACGGTACATAGGAGTCTGTCGGTGGGCAGACCCAATTCCCTTACGATCAAGTCCCAGGAGTAGAAGATTGCCTGCTCCTTGAAATACTCACCAAACGAAAAGTTTCCCAACATTTCAAAAAAGGTATGATGTCTGGCTGTGTATCCTACATTATCAAGATCATTGTGTTTTCCCCCTGCCCTAACGCATTTTTGACTGGTAACAGCAGTGGTATAATTCCTTTTTTCCAATCCCGTGAAAATATTTTTGAATTGAACCATTCCCGAATTGGTAAACATCAAAGTCGCATCGTTTCTTGGGACCAGCGGGGAACTGGAAACAACTTCATGCCCCGTGCTTTCAAAATAGGACAGAAATTTTGTGCGAATGTCGTTTAAACTTGCCATGTTGATCTGATTTATCTTGATGCCCTATGTGTCTATGTTTTCCAGAAATTAGGTACACTCAACCGGTTAAGGGGTATTTGTTTGGTAAAAACTAACTTTGATCAGTTTCCTGATTTAGTCCACAAATCTGCCTGATTTTGTTTTCAATCTCGGTAGAAATTTCAGGATACTCTTTTAAGAAGTTGATAGCGTTTACCCTACCCTGAGCCATTCTTTCATCTTTATAGGAATACCAGGAACCTGATTTCTCCACTATATCGTGTTTGACACCCAGATCAATTATTTCGCCGCCCTTTGATATCCCCTCACCGTATAGAATATCAAATTCAACTTGCTTGAAAGGAGGTGCAAGTTTGTTTTTAACAACCTTCACCCTGGTTGAACTACCAACGATCTCATCACGGACCTTGATTGCACCTATCCGCCTGATATCAAGCCTTACGGAGGAATAGAATTTCAGGGCGTTTCCTCCAGTCGTTGTCTCCGGGGACCCGAACATAACACCAATTTTCATTCTGATCTGATTGATAAAAATAACCATACAATTCGAGCGGTTTATGGAACCGGTCAATTTTCTCATGGCCTGGCTCATCAAACGGGCTTGTACACCTACCTGTGAATCACCCATTTCCCCTTCCAGCTCTGACTTGGGAGTTAGGGCAGCAACAGAATCAATAACAACGACTGATACTGCTCCCGATCGGATTAAGGTATCGGTTATTTCCAGAGCCTGCTCACCAGTGTCGGGTTGGGAAATCAACAACTCATCAATATCAACCCCCAGTTTTCTGGCATAGACAGGATCAAGTGCATGTTCGGCATCCACAAAAGCAGCTATACCGCCCTTCTTTTGTTCTTCTGCAATTACCTGTAAGGTAAGGGTGGTCTTGCCGGATGCCTCCGGCCCATAGATCTCAACAATTCTCCCCTTGGGCAACCCACCTATACCAAGCGCAATATCCAAGCCAAGGGAACCTGTCGAGGTCGCCTCAACCTCCTGGGTTGTTTTATCCTGGCCAAGTTTCATGATTGAACCCTTGCCAAAATTTCTTTCAATTTGGCTTATGGCAGCATCAAGTGCTTTATTTTTTTCCATTAATATATCCTTTTTTTCTTAGGCAATTTGGCTTTTGGTGTTCAGTGGACCTGAGTTAATTCAGTTTATATCCTCCAGATGAGGATACTACATTACAGATTTTGGGTCCATGGATATGTCCACCGGAAAAGAGTATTTGGTCTGTAGCCAACATATCAAGGCAGGTTACCCTGGTTTTTGCTGCCTGCTCCTTGTCAAAATCAAACGCGAAGCGTGCCTCTGGTATTTGCAGTTGAATGTCTTCAATTACTACCAAATCCGATGAATATAAAAACTGTTTGCCCCCAGAGTCTACCAAAATCCCGCTATGGCCTGGAGTATGACCAGGTAAATCATGGAAGGAAACTCCCGAAACAATTTCACCCGATGGATTCTTCGTGCTAATTTTGTCACCGTAAATTTTCAAAAAGTCTTTGGCAACGGGTAACCAAGATGCCAGTGGTTCCTCGCCTGACTTGAAATTACCTTCATTTGTCCAAAAGTTGTATTCTGTCTCTGACATTATCACTTCAGCATTTTGGAAAACAGGATTCCCCTCCTCATCCCAAGAACCGCATATATGGTCAGGATGCAGGTGAGAAACGACAAGTTTTTGGATTTCATCAGGTTCAATCCCCACTTCCTTGAATGCCTCGGGCAAATAGCCGGCTACGGGGCCAAAGGCATTGCCTACTCCTGCATCAACAAGAATTTTTTCATCCCTGGTTTCGATTAAACATACGTTAAATCTGGTAGGAAGTTTATTCTCCTCAGAGTTTCCCAAAAGATTTTTTAATTCCTGTTCCTCTGTATCTGGAAAAAGGTCAAAATCAAACTCCGTTCCACCATCGTTTAATATAGTAATTTTATATTCTCCAATCATACTGGAAGAAATTCGTGTCATTTATTCATCCTTTTTGTCATTGAACCTTCAATCAATAATCAAATAATACCGTTGGTACAAAACTATAAGATATAAACCATCCGATTCCCAAAAACATACTCGATTGAAGAGATCTTCCATGCCCTAACTAAAATGGCTTATCCACGAAAACCTAGGGCCACAATATACTTTTCGGAACTATCTTTTCGACTGGCACTGGGCTTTACGGTTTTTACAGTAGAAAAGTTTGATTTCAGTTCCCTCTGCAATTCAGACCCGGCGCCACCCTCAAGAACTTTGGAAACAAAAACCCCTTCCTGGGTAAGACACTCCCTGGCAATTTCGAAGGCCATCTCACATAAGGAAATAATCCTGAGATGGTCTGTCTGTTTGTGCCCAGTTGAGGGTGCAGCCATATCAGACAGGACCACATCAAACTTAGTCTGAGGGAGTTCAAGGTTTTCCATATCCAAGGAAAGTATATCTGCCTGGATGAAATCTACTCCAGGTATAGGATCCATTTCATTTATATCCAGGGCAATCACTCTACCTACTTTTTGTTTCAAATCCAGTTTATTTGAATTTGTCCTTGAGGCTGCTATCTGGGACCAGCCGCCGGGGACAGAACCCAAGTCCAAAATTATTTTTCCCGGTTGGAGAAACCTGAACTTATCATCCAACTGACTTAATTTGTAGGCAGCCCTTGATTTCAAGCCCTCTTCCCTAGCTAGTTTAACGTAGGGGTCGTTTAACTGTCTGGCCAACCACCGGGTTGAACTTAATTTCCTTCCCTTTGCCGTCTTAACTTTGATATGTAGGTCTCTTTGGCCACGCATTTTTTTACACTTTTGTTTCTTTGTCTTATTGAAATTCTACTTGATACAACTTTGATTGGGAATCTGTTTCAATTAATTTCAAAGTAGCAATTTAGTGGTTGGTATAGCTGGGAGATTTTATGCCTGAAGTAGTTGTTGTTTACTGGAGAGATATTCCCGCCCAGATTATTGTGGGAAAAGGACGGCGTGCCAGCAAGGTACAACTTACCGAAAGATTTGAAAAGGCGATAGACCGATGTGCCATGAAAACCGGTATGATTGGTACTGATAACTATCTGGCCGAATGGCGGAAAATGTCAAAAGGCATCATGGAAGGATTACCAGATGAAATTGCCCGGAATGTAGCCAATAGTATAGAAGATGGCTTTGATAACAAAAAATTGAAGACCTTAATTGCAAATAACGGCTGGGATGCTTCCAATTAAATATTCTTGCATTTGCGTAATTTTGAAGAGGATAAATTTAGTTGACTAAATATTTTAAATCCGGATTGTGTGATCTTCTTCAGGGTTATTCCATAGAGGTAATGCCCAAAACAGCCTCAAAGATCAGCAATTTCAATGAATTGTTTGCTCAGGAAACGTTAATCTACATTGCCCACATTGAGGGAACACCAATCAGTGATATGTTGGATACAGCCAAAAGAATCAAAAATGAAGGTTTCTCAGCCATGCCTCATATTACTGCGAGAACTATAAAGAATAGGCAAGAACTTGAAACCATCCTTGCAAAATATCGTGATGAGGCCGGGGTAGATTCTGCCTTGGTACTTGCCGGAGGAGCTAGAGAGACTTACGGCGACTTTGATAGTTCAATGGCGTTATTGCAAACAGGATTACTGGACAAATACGGCTTCAAGCACCTTCATTTTGCTGGCCATCCAGAAGGAAATGCGGATATTGATTCAAAAGGCGGTACAGTAAATGTTGACAAGGCCTTGGTGTGCAAGAAAGACTATTCCAGTCATACAGATGCCAAGGTTGCTCTGGTCACTCAATTTTCTTTTGATGGTAGGGTAGTGATCAATTGGGCCAATCGAATAAATGAGATGGGAATTGATCTCCCCGTATTCATAGGTGTAGCGGGACCTGCCAAACTGCAAACCCTGATTAAATTTTCACTCGCTTGTGGAGTTGGTCCTTCCCTAAAAATTCTTAAAAAACGGGCAAGAGATATATCTAAATTGCTAAAACCTTTCGAACCAACAGATGTTTTGCGACAAGTAAATGATATTCTGGCTTCACAGCCCAATAACCGGATTAAAGGTATCCATTTTTTTCCGCTGGGGGGTATTCAAGCAACATCGAATTGGATAAAGGGAAATTATTAATTAACCTTTGTTTTGGGAGGGCGTCAGTTGCAAAGGACAATTGTAGAATCAAAATCCAGGACGACAATAATCGGTTTTGATAAACCATTTTGTGTTATTGGTGAGAGAATTAATCCGACTGGTCGGAAAATCCTGGCAACAGAATTAGAAGCTGGAGATTTTTCAACTGTTGAAAAGGATGCCATCCAACAGGTTAAATGTGGTGCTAATATGCTGGATGTTAATGCCGGGGTTGTTTATAATTCCAACCCAAATCCAAACGAAACTGAACCTCCCCTTCTCAAAAAATTGATAAAGTTGGTTCAGGGGCTTGTAGATGTACCAATATGTATCGACAGTTCGGTTCCCGAAGCATTGGCAGCAGGGCTGGAGGTCTGCGAAGGAAGACCACTGGTGAATTCCGTCACAGGCGAGGAAGAGAGATTGGAACAAATCCTGCCACTGATAAAAAAGTATAATGTGCCAGTTGTCGCTATCTCCAATGACGATACAGGAATTTCTACAGACCCGGATGTCCGTTTTGCTGTAGCCAAGAAAATTGTCGAGAGGGCTTCTGATATCGGTATACCTTCCAACGATATAGTTGTTGATCCCCTTGTAATGCCAATAGGAGCTATGGCAAGTGCAGGCAACCAAGTGTTCCGGCTGGTTCGAAGGTTACAGGAGGAATTGCATGTAAATACAACTTGTGGTGCATCAAATATTTCGTTTGGGCTTCCAAACAGACATTCAATTAATGCAACCTTCTTACCGATGGCTATAGCTTCGGGATTGACATCAGCAATTATGAATCCAACCCGCCAGTTGGAAATGGATGCCATCAGAGCTGCCAACCTGCTGACTGGGAGAGACGCTAACGGTGGGCAATGGATTAAATTCAACGCCCCCACCGATCGAGAATCATCCTCTATCCGAGTCCGTACAAGACGAAGAAGGAGAAGAGAATAATCAGTGGGTCAATTTCAACCCAAATAAAACGAGAATGGAACTGTGAATAATCCAGATCCCTTGATAGTTTTTTCCCCTTCAGGAAAAAGAGGAAGGTTTCCCGTTGGGACACCTGTCTTGGCAGCTGCCCGGAAGTTGGGCGTTGATCTGGATAGTGTTTGTGGTGGACGAGGTATTTGTTCCAGGTGCCAGATTACTCCCTCTTTTGGGTCCTTTCCTAAATACCAAATAGAATCATCAGAGGCATCGCTTTCCGAATGGAATTCAATTGAGGAGAGATACGACCGGGTACGGGGATTAAAGAAGGGACGACGATTAGGATGCCAGGCACAGATTTTGGGCGATATCATCGTTGATGTTCCAGCAGAATCACAGGTCCATAAGCAGGTTGTACGAAAAGATGCCGATGCACGGGCAGTTACCATGGATCCCACTACCCGCTTATATTTCGTTGAAGTCCAGCAACCCGACATGCATAAACCAGAGGGTGATCTTGAGAGGGTACAGAAGGCACTGAAGGAACAATGGGGCATAGAGAATGTTACCATATGTATCAGCCAACTTCGAACCCTCCAAAAAATTTTAAGGAAAGAAAATTTTGGCATCACCCTTGCGTTATGGCAGGATCATAAAAGTGAAGGATACAAGATAACCAGGGTTTGGGCCGGGTTGTATGAAGACCCTATTTTTGGTTTGGCGATAGATTTAGGTTCAACTACAATCGCTGTGCACCTTTGTGACCTTAGAGACGGTTCGGTATTGGATTCCGCCGGCATAATGAATCCCCAGATCAGGTTTGGCGAAGATTTGATGAGCAGGGTTTCCTATTCAATGATGAATCAAGGAGGTGACAGGGAGCTGACAGAAGCAGCAAGAGAAGGTTTAAATTCGGTTTTTGAAACCATAGCAGGCAACAATAATGTCCCTTTAAGTTCAATTTTGGATGTTGTTATTGTTTGTAACCCTGTCATGCATCATTTGTTGTTGGGGATTGACCCGGTCGAATTGGGCCAAGCACCTTTTGCCCTGGCCGTTTCTTCGTCCTTAAGCCTGATAGCTTCGGACCTGGATCTGACTTCACTGGAATTTTCTACACCAGTATATTTATTCCCATGCGTCGCTGGGCATGTGGGAGCTGATGCTGCAGGTGTTATCCTTACGGAGGAACCTCAAAAATCTAAAGACATGGTTCTGATTGTTGATGTTGGAACTAACGCTGAAATCATTTTTGGTGATCAAAGCAGGGTATTGGCATGCTCTTCACCCACGGGTCCAGCGTTTGAAGGTGCACAAATTTCTTCCGGACAAAGGGCGTCACCAGGGTCGATAGAAAGAGTATCCATTGATCCCAATTCAAGGATCCCTCGCTTTAAAGTAATCGGCAGCGATTTGTGGTCAGATGAAGAAGGTTTCAATAATGTTGTACTGAACACAGGTGTCAATGGAATTTGTGGATCCGGGATAATTGAAGCAATTGCCGAAATGCGGATGGCTGGCATAATTGACCAATCAGGTCTTATTGGATCTCCAGAAGCTTTGGATACAGACAGGATTGTTGCTGATGGCAGGACCTATTCGTATGTCCTTTATCAGGAAACAGAAGCCGGAACTCCTCCCATTATGGTTACCCAGAATGATGTTCGAGCCATTCAACTTGCCAAATCAGCCCTCTATGCAGGAGCAAAATTGCTCATGGACAATTTTGGCACTTCCAAAGTTGACCGAATCGTACTGGCAGGTGCCTTTGGATCACACATATCAACCAAACATGCCATGGTTTTGGGAATGATACCCGATTGTGAATTGGAAAAGGTTGTTTCATCTGGAAACGCAGCGGGTACAGGCGCCAGAATTGGTTTATGCAACCTGCAGGCAAGAAAAGAAATTGAGGAAACAGTTTTTCAAATTGAAAAAATCGAAACGGCTGTAGAACCAAAATTTCAAGAACATTTTGTTAATGCCAACGCTATTCCCCATGCGGTGGATGATTTTCCCGAATTAAGCAAGGTCGTCCAGTTACCAACCAATAATCATCTAGCTGGAACTGGAAAAAGACGACAACGAAGGCAACGAAAAAGATAGCAACCTAGTCGCGACGAAAGGTATGGGTTTGGTCAATTAATCCCTTAAGAGATTTTCCGAATTCGGTTCCATTATGATTTCGGTCATTGATTGAGGGAAATATTTGTTGCGCCAATCCTTTACCCAACTCCACACCCCACTGGTCAAAACTGTTTATACCTAGAATAACTCCCTCGACAAAGACGCGATGCTCATACAAGGCAATTAATTGTCCAAGTACATAGGGGGTAAGCATTTTGTACATCAAGGTGGTAGAAGGACGATTTCCTTTAAAATTACGATAGTTAGGTCGTTTAGAGTCCCCCTGACTATCTTCTCCCAAAACGGTACCGCACATCAAAGCTTCGGACTGAGCAAGACAGTTGGCAACTAAATAATGATGATGTTTTTGTAGTTCAGTTTCGTGTCCCGTGGCTCCAACCAAAAACTCACAAGGGGTAATAATGTTACTTTGATGAAGGTGCTGGAAGTATGCATGCTGACCATTGGTTCCGGTTCCACCCCAAATTACTGGACCGGATGGTATTGTTATTTCGGATAGGTCAGTTTTGGTTATCTTGCCATTGGATTCCATTTCAAGTTGTTGGAGGTAGTCAGGAAAAAATTCCATTCTTTCTTCATAAGGAATGACAGCCCTTGTGGAATATCCACAAACTTGATTGTGCCATATGCCAATCAAAGCAAGAATCATGGGAAGATTGTTAGGTATCGGTGTTTTCCGAAAATGATAATCCAGGCTTTTTCCACCTTCAAGCAAATGCTCAAAATTTTGTTTACCAATGGCAATGGCAACACTTAGCCCGATAGCCGACCAAATGGAATACCTTCCCCCTATCCATTCTCCAAAGGTAAATATTCTATCTTTGCTAATACCCCAGTCGAGGCATTTTTCTCCAGCATTGGAAATAGCACACAGGTGATTACCAAGTTTAACTGGTCCCACAGAGTTCAAAAGCCAATTCTTTAGCTGAATAGCGTTTGTCATGGTTTCGATTGTTGTAAAGGTCTTGGAAGCAATGATGACCAATGTTTTTGAAGGATCCAGATTCCTAGTCAGATCAAATGTCTGAGCTCCGTCAATGTTTGAGAGGAAATGGGTTCTAGGGCCATCCACGTATGGAGTTAGGGCTTTCGTAACCATCTTTGGTCCTAGATCAGATCCTCCGATACCAATGTTGATAACATCTGTAAATCTGGATGAATCACTTGTCAGGACCTGACCTGATCTGACGGCTTCAGCAAAAAGAAGGAACTTTTCCTTTGCCTTTTGTACAACATTATTTATGGCCTGACCATCAAGTAGGACATCTGGACCGACAAGGTCCCGTTCAAGAGTATGAAGAACTGGCCTGTTTTCGGTAAAATTTATTCGTTCACCAGTGAACATGAGCTCGCGATATTGGCCAACGTTTCTGGTACTAGCTAAATGAATTAGAAGATTTTTTGTTGGCAAGTCAATGTTGGTCTTGGAGTAATCAAAATACAAACCATCGAAATCTATCGTGAAATTTGAAAGACGATCCTTTTTATCCTCAAAAAGGGATGTAATCCTTCGAGAGGAAGATGCCCTACTCCTTTTTTTCAATTCCTGCCAAATCATTAAGACTTAATCCACGTAATGAAAAGTTGCTTTGGGAGTAAAATACAAAATAGGAGCCTCACATGGTTGTACCTTATTGTATCTGTCCAAGAGGGCCCTCTTTTTAGCTTTACCCTTAAAGATTACATGGATGTGCTTGGCTTCCTGAAGGACCCTCAAAGATAGAGTAATTCTTTCCTCTGGCTGATTAGGCACATCAACTCTTATAGTGTGTGGTGCATTTGGAGAAATTGCTGTAGCCAAATCTGGAGAATTAGGAAATAGTGAGGCAGTGTGGAGGTCTTCGCCCATACCCAACAGACACACGGATACAGGTAAGACTGAGCTTATTTTTTTATTTACTTCCCTGAAGTGGGAAGATTCCCATTGCTCATGAAATAAGGCTAAAACTTTTGCATTGGCTGCCTGGTTCGTCAAAAGAGTTTGTCTAACCAAAAAAAAATTTGATCGCGGTGTATTGGTCGGGACACATCTTTCATCAGAAGGTACAACAACAATTTTAGACCAATCCAGTTCACTGCGTGACAGGTCCTCAAATATTGGACCGGGGGTTGTACCACCAGGAACAACCAGCGTTTGAAGTTGACTTATCTCAGCTTCTACCTTTAACTCGCAAGTAATTTGAGAGCTAATTCCACTTCGCCATTCCTGTTCATTTTTATAACTGATTAAATTCAAGATTCTATTTCCCGCCACCTTCTTTGATCCCTGTTGGTAAGCATGTATGCTTCTTCCGGTCCACTTGTATCAGGATCATATATCTGGGGAGATTTCCGACTGTTTTGCCAGCACGAAATAACCGCGTCAGTCCATTTCCAGGCTGCTTCAACCTCATCACTTCGCATAAACAAGGTCTGATTACCCCTAATGACATCCATTATCAATCTTTCATAGGCATTGGTCAGGTCACCTACTTCTCCATGAAGAGACTCGGCAAAACTCATATCCAGGGGAACTTCAATTAAACGCATACCTCCTGGTCCAGGCTCCTTAATGGTAACTGTCATGTTGATTCCCTCATTTGGTTGGAGCCTTATAGCCAGGACATTTCCTTTAATTTGTGGGTGATCTTCAAAAATGGAATGAGGAAGATTCTTAAAAACAACAGCTATCTCGGAAACCCGTTTTCGTAGTCTTTTGCCAGTTCTAAGGTAAAATGAGGTATTCGCCCAACGCCAGTTCGATATTTTGCATTTCAAGGCGATATAACTCTCTGTCGCACTCTTTGGATTATTTACATCTTCTTTATAACTGGGTTCTTTTCCTCTTGAACCATATTGTCCAAGGACAATGTCATTTGGTTGTAAGGGTTCAAGGGACCTGATTACCTTAAGCTTTTCATCCCTTACTGCATCAGGTGAAAATTTTGAGGGTGGCTCCATGGCAACAAGACATAACAACTGCATCAAATGGTTCTGCACCATGTCTCTCATTGCTCCGGAATTGTCGTAATATTCTCCCCTTCCCCCAACACCTCCTTTTTCAGCCACAGTTATTTGAATGTGATCTATGTATTGTGAATTCCACAGCGGTTCAAAAAGAACATTCCCAAACCTCAAGGCCATAAGGTTTTGCACAGTCTCCTTACCAAGGTAATGGTCTATACGGTATATTTGTCCTTCCTTAAATACCTTGCTTAGCTTGAGATTTAATTCCCTGGCCGAGGCAAAATCATGGCCAAAGGGTTTCTCAACAACTATTCTGGAATTTGACCTGATTAAATCATGGTGGTCCAGGTTATTTACGATATTATTGAAAATACTTGGCCCAACTGAAAGATAGAAAGCAGTTGTCATAGAGAAATCCAGAGACTGCTTTAATGATTCCCAATTCTCTCTGTTGCTGGCGTCCAACGATCTATAGGAAACCAGTTTAAGGAATCGGGTAAGGTTGTCCTGGTCTATTAAATTGTGGTCAAGGTTTTCCCTTACCGCAGTTTGAACAAAATTTGAAAATTCATGTTCATTATATTCTTTCCTTGCAACAGCAATTATTTTTGACGTTTTAGGGATTTGACCAACATGAAACCTTCGATATAGCCCAGGTAGGATTTCCCTTCTGGCCAGGTCACCTGTTCCACCGAACAGGACTAGGTTAAATGGGTCTACTGGTATAATTTTGTACAAGGTATAAGGCCTGTTATCTTAATCTCAAAATTGTTGTGTTTTATGATACAAGAAAATGTAAAGATGGGTTTAATTTGGTAATTTTCTACAAACTCAATAAAAATTAACAATAAATCAGGATAGAAAAGCGGTAAAATATCAGAGGGCAAAATATTTAATGGATTGGTACTAAAGTTTAGTGCACTTCATTTACCATAAAGATGTATTAAATCTTACTTTCTTTGGAGATGTTGAGGCATCATAGGTTGTACTTTTTCCAGATGAGTGGTTTGGATTATGGATAATGTTAACGAATTCACAATTGATGAGGTTTTGAATACCTCTTCAACACCCAGGATTTCCAAGTTTTCTAATTCCTACCTAACTGCTGATGGTTCACAAAGAGCCTTCGTCCCTTTGGTAAAACCCGATACACTTTGGTTTAACACGGGGACTTTATGTAATATTACCTGCAAGAATTGTTATATCGAAAGTTCCCCTCAAAATGACCGGCTGGTTTATATTTCAGCCAAGGAAGTACTATTCTTCCTGAATCAAATAAATTCTCGAAAGTGGCCGGTAGAAACAATCGGGTTAACGGGTGGTGAACCCTTTATGAATTTTGAGATAATCGAAATCATGGAAACAATTCTTTCACGTGGCTATCAGCTTATCGTGTTAACCAATGCTATGCGCCCCATGATGCGCTCAAGGATAACTACTGCTCTGTTAAAGATGAAAAAGAGCTACAGTGAACAGATAAAGTTAAGAGTATCCCTTGATCATTTTGAGGAGGAAAAGCATGACTTCATCAGAGGTAAAGGCTCATTTCAAAAGGCAATTGATGGTCTTGTATGGTTGAGTCAAAATGATTTTCAGATTGCCATAGCTGGTAGGATGTATTGGGATGAGAATGAATCTGAATCTCGTGAAGGATTTGCGGGTTTCATTACAAAGAATGATTTGAAGATTGATCCTTATGACCCCAACCAGTTGGTTTTGTTTCCTGAGATGGATATTACTAAGGAAGCGCAAGAAATAACAACTGCCTGTTGGAAGGTTCTCGGAAAAAAGCCAACCGATATTATGTGTTCCTCCTCAAGGATGGTAATTAAAAGAAAAAATTCTGACCATCCTGTAGTCGTTTCATGCACGCTTTTGCCATACGCCAAAGAATTTGAGATGGGAAGAACACTTGAGGAAGCAGAAAAATCTGTCTTTCTCAACCATAAGTACTGTTCACAATTCTGTGTACTTGGTGGTGCTTCCTGTAACCCAAATAAATAAATTGTTCCCTGTTTTTAGGCGACTTTTTTTTAGGGAAATTTATACTATCAATAGAGGCTTTTGAATATCAACTTGCTAGAGGCAAGTTCTGTTCCAGAACTTTTCGAACCATGCTCATATCCACCTGATTTGTTACAAAGGCTTTCCCAATCCTTTCAACCAGAACAAAATTAAGGACACCTTCTCGGGATTTTTTGTCCTGATACATGATTTCAATCAAATCATCTGTAGTTGGTAGTTCTCCTTCAAGGGTGTTTAAAGATTGCAACATCTCCATTTTATCCATGTGCCGGGTCATTCGGTCAATTTCTTCTCGAGTACATAAACCAGCACTATAGGAAAGTTCGAATGCTAGTTTGCAACCAATTGCCACAGCTTCTCCATGTAACAATTTATTACTGTAACCAGTTGCCGTTTCCAAAGCATGACCGAAAGTATGCCCCAAGTTCAAGAGAGCTCTTACTCCTTTTTCTTTTTCATCGCGGGAAACAATCCTGGCCTTAATTTCGCAGGATCTTTTCACAATTATACTCATGGCATTCTGATTACGTTTTTTGATCAAATCCGCACTATCTTCCAGCCATTCGAAAAAGATCCTGTCTCCTAAAAGGCCATATTTTAGAACTTCGCCATACCCAGCAATGAAATCCCTCTCTGAAAGGGTTTCCAATACAGAGAGATCCGATAAAACCAGCCGTGGTTGATAAAAAGATCCAACCAGGTTCTTGCCCTGCCTCGAATTAATACTTGTTTTCCCTCCTACTGAACTATCAACCTGGGCCAGTAAGGTTGTTGGCATTTGGATAAACGGGACACCACGCCTGACAATTGAAGCAGCAAAGCCCGTAATGTCACCAATAACTCCTCCACCCAAGCCAATAATAGGGTCATTGCGCTCAACTTTCATCTCAAGAAGTTTTTCTACAAGGAATTCCAGCTGTTGCCAGGATTTTGCTCCTTCTCCCCGATTAAGGACAATCACATCCCAATGAATGTCACTTTTTGTAAGATTATCCCTGAGTCTTTTGAAGTGATTTTCAAGCAGGTACTGATCAGTGACAATTACCGCTTTTGAGCGGGGTAATAGGGGCTTGATGAAATGACTTGCATTATCAAGCAGGTCGTACCCAATATTTATGTTATATGATCTTGCTCCAAGACCAACAACAACACTTTTGTGCTTGTATATCATTTTTTACTCTAATGTTTAGCTGTTGTATATTTTGAAATTTGATCTCTCATCTGAAAGACAAGAGTTTCAATAGAATCATTGGAATCAGTACGAAAACTGAGCACAGCTTTCCGATAGTATTTTTCTCTTCTCCCTAGTAACTCTCGTATTTTTAACAAAGAATTATCTTTTTCCAATAATGGACGATTCCCTTTTCCTGCCGTTCTTTTCCAAAGAATTTCAGCTTTTGCCTCTAACCAAACCGAAATACCAATAGTATCAATTATCGCTTGATTTCTCCTGTAGATATACGCACCTCCTCCAACTGCCACCACACATCCTCTCTTTTCAAGTGTGGTTTTTATGACCTCGAACTCCAAATCCCGAAAATATTGTTCGCCGTGGGTAGTAAAAATCTCTGAAATCGAGCATGAAGACGAGTTTTCGATAATGTGGTCGGTGTCAATGAAATCAACATCAAATTCCTTGGCCAACCTTGATCCGATAAAGGTTTTACCTGCTCCCATCATTCCAACGAGCACTATCGGTTTACTTAATTGACTTACTTTCAAAAACCCACTCCCTGGAAAATCTTATCTGATATTTTTCCATAATCCCCGGTAGGTGGGACACCACGACCTAAAGTGATTTAACCATTCCAATATTACCCGTCAATAACCGAGTCCGTATTACTTGCTGAAGAATACGAGCGACACTACCCGATATGATAGCGTCTCTACATGTTCTATTATACCTCCTCGCGATGCAATGCCTGGCAAAGGCAATGAACGCCACCGCCACCAAGTGTAAACATTGACATATCCGGGTCATAAACTTCAAATCCCAATGCACGCATTTTTGCATTCAGCTCCGTGGCACCGGCCATCGACAAAATTTTATCATTGCCTAGAGCTACCAAATTAACACCCAGGTTTCTTGCCTCGCGGAACTCGACCTCAACGATTTCAATACCCCACCCCTTGACTATATCCACCAACCACGGCTCCATTGCATCTACACAGGCAACTGCCAATTTTTCACCTAGCGGTACAATTAATCCATCCATATGGACAAATTCACGGCTGATCGGGGCAACTACAGCTTCCCAGCCCTCGGCACGTACAAAATTTGCAATCTGTTCAGACCCTTCCTTTTCCGACCGTTCGCCACAATGACCGATCAAAACACGTCCGGGTTCTATAATGTTGAAATCACCACCCTCAAAGTGACCGGCGGTAGCGTATTTCCAGATTGGAATATTGTTATCTTGATAGAATTTTATTGCCGTCACATAATCTGCTCTACGGCATTTCAGTTGCATGTGGCAAATAAGTGCACCCCAAGGTGTCATTGCCGAGCTGTCTCGGGCAAAGAAGTTACGGTGCAATGCTTCATCACTGTCCAGATAATAACAGGATACGTCATTTTCTTCGTAGATTGAAACCATTTCTGCATGCTGTTTCATTGCAGTCTGTAGATTGAACGAAATACCGGTCATATGCGCGTTGTCTAAGGTACGACCGATCAGCGGACCTGCTTCGACCCATCTGTAATACTCGGGTTTTCCCAAAAGTACATCCGTCAACTTGGCATAGTCATTGTTGATTCCCCATCTCGGAATTGAATTTCCTGTCATTTCCATATTAAACACTCTTTTAAATTTTCAAATTTCTAAATTACTTATACCAAATTGTTCCTCAGTCAATGAAAAGTGTGATTGAGATTAACCAGTTGTGGTTACAAGGAAAAGCCCGCACCGGAAGCAGGTCAGGAAAGCACTTTCCCTGACAAACCAATTGAAGAAGTCTTTTTCTAACAGATTTTTGGGTATCATGAGTTTCAAGTTACTTCCAATGCTCAATTGAAATTCAGAACATTAAAAATCAATATATGACACATATCGAAAATACTGACAGGAAACTTTTCGTAGCGGGTGTGGATATCCCCTCAATCGCTCGTGAAGTGCCAACCCCCTTTTATGTCTTTTCGGCGAATAAAATTGAAGAGTATTTTCTTGCGATCAAGAATGCCGCAAGTCTTTTTGGCGGTAACGTTTTTCATGCGATGAAGGCCAACTCAAACCGGGTTATTCTAAAGCTTTTATTTGAGCTTGGTGAAGGCTTTAATGTTGTCTCTGGCGGTGAATACCATAGAGCCAAGGCAATTGGATCTCCGGGAAGTAGAATTGTTTTTTCTGGTTTCGGTAAAACCAGTGACGAAATGGACCTGCATTAGAAAATCGCCGCCCATCAAGACATCATCAATAGGGTATAATTCCTTCATGATTGTGACCTGCACTAAACTCTCCTCAATGTGCAAATGTGGTGCATGTGAAAATTAGCGTTTTAAGCCCAATTTGGTATGTATTTTGCACCATGTTTTGCTGTTAATGATGATTCAAATCGCTTTATTAGTTTGGCCTTTTGGGCACCAGTAACTTATCTCGAAACTATGGTTATTTGTTTTCTTTCAAGCCCGAATCTATCTCTATCAAGAAATTTTTGAAATATTTATCAAAAAAAGATGACGAATAGGTAATATAAGATGAAAAAGTCCGGTTCAGGTCACTCATTTTAGAATTTAAATAAAGGTTTAAAGTGGGTTCCAGCAAATAATGGTACATTAGTCAATGATTCCCTAAATTTGATGCTAACATTAGGAAAGTATACTGATGCAGAAAGATTCGAACATAAAAATTCCAGAGCTTCAAGGTACACTTCCGCCTAAATGCAAGCAGGATCTTGACATGATTAGGGCATCAGTCCGCAAGGTACTTGTTGGATCGAAACCAGATGCTGCAATACGTGCAGACGCATTCAGGAATGTTTTTTTAACCGGTGCAACAGGGTTGATCGGCCGTTTTTGGCTCAGGGAATTACTGCAACAAAAAGAAGATCTCATTGTCCATTGCCTTGTACGTGCGGACAATGATGAAATGGCATATAATCGGATTAAAGATGCCTTGATTGAAGCAGATATCTGGGATGACAATCATTCGGGCCGAATCAAGGCCATATCTGGTGATATTACACATGAAAAGTTCGGGCTTAACGAGAATCTTTTTGATAACCTATGTTCACAGATTGATGCTGTCTATCATCTTGCCGCAGATGTAACGCTCATTGCTTCATATGATAAAATACGTGAAATCAATACCAGAAGTATGACATCAATACTGGAACTCTGTTTGAAAAATCGTTTGAAAAATCTTTTCTACACGTCAACACTCGGGGTATTTCCGGCATATTTCTTTGGTTTTGCCAAGGAATACTCAAGTCACTTTATTTCAGATACCCAAATGCCGGATATTGATGAAATGAAGAGAAAGTTTCCCATTAACATCGTTGGATATCTCTGGAGCAAGCTCGTGAGTGAACAGGCCATCAGATACGCCCAATACAGCACGATGCCGGCAACAATTTTTCGGTTGCCAAAAACCCATATGGCAAGCAATGGCTACAATCATGCCTACGATATCAGTTGTCGTATATTTGGGGCAGCCTTGGATTTGAAAATGATTCCTCAGGGTCTTTCACCACATATGTATAAGGAGCCGGCAGATATACTTGCCCGTATCTGTACTGCGATTTCATTCAATCCGCAGAAAATATACTCAATTTATCATTGCAGCAACCCAAATCCAGAATTTGAGGAATTGAAATACAGTGATTTTGGTATTAATTTCAGGGAGGTTTCTTACCAAGAGTTTAGGCAGGCGTGTAAAACCCGTGGGAGTGAATCACCGCTTTATAGTTACTGGCCCTTGCTTGACTATTTACAACCCTATATTTTTAACAATCGTTCAAATAACGTTGGTCAACCTATCAGTGATAAGTTCATTCGAAAAGATTGTGGATTTGATTTGCGCTGGCCCCCACTCGTCATCAATCATAACCAAACCTACAACTGGATTTGTAATAATCCGGATCAATGGCCATGGGCAGTTCCAGAACCTGAATTGGAGACCGGCCCTATACTTGCACGAGCTGCAGAACATACCACAAAACTGCAAATCCCTTATGAAACCGCTTTTCCAGAATGGATGCAAAATGCAGTTCAGCAATATATCAAGTCTCTCAAATCAACTCCCAAGGAAAAACTGTCGAGACGAAGGTTTTCAAGCAACGCATATATTATCTCACGTAATTTGTTGAAAAATGCCGAGTTGACCTACGAACTCAAATGCTTTCCTGATATTCAAACTGAAAAAATCTTAAAACCGGTATTTATCATCGGTATCAATAGAACTGGAACAACCCTTTTACACAGGTTGATGTCTAAGGGGCAAAGGTTCTGGTCCCCACTTCGTTACGAAATGAATGATCCGGTTCTTCTTGATGGGAATTACGGGGATGTTGCATGGACAAACCATGATCCCCGTAGAAAGAATTTCAAAGCGATTTCCGAAGCGATTGGCCTTCAAGAAAAATTTGCAGGCTTGCATGACGTTAATCCTGATGAGCCAGAAGAGGATTTTTATCTTCTAAACCTAGCCTTCACGAGCTGGATTTTTACAGTAGTAAATAAAGTACCAGGTTATGCTGACTGGATACTTAATACAGGATCAAGGGAAGCCTATCGTCATCATCGTCGTATCCTGCAACATTTCAGTTGGCAACGCAAAAAGAAATTTCCACATGATCAACGTTACTGGCTACTCAAGATGCCCTTTCATCTTAAGGAATTGGCGATCTTGTTTGAAACTTACCCGGATGCAGTCTTTATCCAGACCCATCGGGCACCAGATTCATTCATGGGCTCTTGGTTCAGTTTTATTGAAAGGATGCGTACCATTTTTGGGGATGAAATATCTCGAATTGACATCGGCATTGAGCAGTTAGCATTTATGAGTGACATGCTCAACCAGGGTATGGCTATGCGGGAATCGTCCACCGAACTTGATAATCGATTCATGGATATTCATTATCAGGATCTGGTCAAGGATCCAATTGAAACTGTACACAATATCTATGACAATTTCGAATGGGAATTGGATGACCAATCCTTGGCAAATATGCAAACTTGGCTGACTAAGCAAGAATGTGCACGAAAGAAAGAATCAAGGCATCAGTATGATATTACTGATTTTGGCATATCATCAGATGATATTTCAAAAGCATTTGATTTCTACCTGAAATTTGCCAACCAAAGGGGGTTGTTTCCATTGTGATTAGACTCAAAGACCTTTCTAGAACAACCAAGATTAGTCATTTCCTTAAATACAATTACATTTTTCAATTGGGTAAATTAATATTGGGTTTGGGTTAGGAGGGCATTATTCATATGGAAAAAGAAGCCTCAAAAGGTAATCGCAGCAATTGGATAGGTTATCTCCAGATTGCCGGCATAGTTGGTATCATTGCTATAGCAATATATTTCGCACGCGCTCCTGAGCAGGTTGTAATTGTTGAAAATGGAACTACTAGGGAGAAGCAATCGCCCATAGTCACTGTCATGCAACCTGAGAGTCAAAGTTATAATTTCCGGCTTAATACTACTGGAACAATTAACCTGAAAGAAAGAGTTACCATAACATCTGAAGTAAAGGGTCGAGTGATTTGGGTTTCTCCAAAATTTGAACCCGGCAGTACAATTGAAGCCAATGAAGTATTTATCAAGATTGACCCAAGGGTTTACGCACTTGAGATGGAAGGTGCAGAATATGAACTTGCAGTTCATGAAATTGAACTTGAAAAACAAAAGAGTCTTGGAGTAGATTTTGGTCGACAAGAGGCCCTGCGAAATCAGGCAAGTGTTCAACTGGATCTTGCACGATTGCAATTAGCTAAAACCGAACTCTCCCTTCCATTTAGCTTCAGGGTTATTTCCTCATCCGTAGAGATTGGAGAATTGGCAGGTACAGCCGAAACCACCGGGATCACATCAATCTTGGGTTTGGCATACAGGCCTGATTCAATCCGCGTGGACGTACCAATCGAAATGCAGGATATTCTAACACTGGATCCCATTATTGGTCTTTCCGCTAATGTAAGGACTACAACAGAAGAGTTGAGTGGTGTTGTAACAGGTATAAGTTCAATAGTTGCCCCAAAAAGCAGACTTGCAACAGTATACATTAAATTTGATTCTGAATTGAACCACTCGGATTACCCATTACCCAATACATTTGTAGAGGTTGAAATCATTGGACCAACCGAAGATAATGTTTTTCTACTCCCCGAAAGATCAGAAAAATCGCTTGGTCAAGTCTGGCTCGTTCGTAATGGCCAATTAGAATCTTTCAAACCCCAGATTCTTGCCCGCAATAATGGTTTGTTGGTGGTAAAGTCTTTCGATGCCGGCGATGGTATCGTAATTGATATTCCAGCCAATACACATGATGGTATGACTGTGACATCAATTCCCGTTGGTAATTAGGGGGGTATTTGCATGAATAATAATATTGCGAATAGTAGTGCTCGACCGACAGGTGGATTGATTGCATATTTTGCTGCCAATTCAGTGGCAGCAAATCTAATGATGGCCTTCCTCATTATTGCCGGTATTATTGCCGGATCACAGCTGACTGTGAAGAATTTGCCTGAAATCAGCCCAGGTAAAATTTCTATAACAGTTCCCTCACCAGGATCATCGGCAGAAGAGGTTTTTGAAGACATAACCCAATTCCTGGAGAAAGCAGTTGTAGGAATTGAAGGTGTGGACCGTGTCGAAAGCATTGCAAAAGACAATGTAGGATATGTCGAGATATCCGTAGAAACATTTACTGATGCTAAAAATGTTCTTGAAGATGTAGCGAATGCGGTAGCTGCGCTAGAAAGTTTCCCGCCATTGAATGCCGATCAGCCAGAAATTGAGCTTTTTCGTCATGTTAGCCCTGTCATGACCATTGCCCTGTACTCATCAAACAGAACCGAGAATAAATTGCGTGGAGAGGCTGAAAGACTACAAAACCATCTTCAGTCCTTGCCGGGGATAACCCATGTTAGAATTACCGGTACCAGAGACAGGGAAATAAGTATTGAGTTGGATGAGGAAAATCTCAGACGGCATGGTCTTGATATCAGGGACTTGGCCAAGGTAATCAGATCAAATTCACTAAATTTGAGTTTTGGAAATCTTCGTTCTTCGGCCGGTGATATTTCCTTGAACATCATTGCCAAAAAAAAGTTCGGAGATGAATTCGGTAACATACCTCTTATCACGAGGCTTGATGGTACTGTTGTCAGACTTGAGGATGTCGCTGAAATCAGGGACGGCTTTGTTGATGAACGTGTATCAACTGAACTTGATGGAGCACCTGCAGTATTTGTCCAGGTGGATGCGGCATCGAATCATTCTCAACTGAGGATCAGCAATACAGTAAAGGAGTTTCTTTCCGGATATGATCTTTCAGATGGGATCAATCAAGTCATCTGGGATGACGATGCAGCGAAAACATTCGATAATTTGCGAGGTATAATTGATAACGCCATTATCGGCGCTGTCCTCGTTTTTGTATGCCTTGCTGCTGTTTTTGACTTGCGATCTGCATTCTGGATAACGTTAGGCATTCCCCTTTCATTCATTGGTTCCCTTGCTCTCTTTCACCCTGCTGGCCTTACATTGAATCAGGGCACGTTGTTCGCATTTTTTCTACTGGTAGGCATTGTAGTTGATGATGCCGTAGTAGTAGGAGAAAGCATTATTGCCCACCGCAAAGAAAGGGTATCAGGACTTGAAGCTTCGATATCTGGAGCCCGTATGGTTTTTGGACCACTGTTTGTAGGTGCGATCACGACAATATTGGCCCTATTACCCCTCATGTTCATCGATACCGGTTTGTGGCAGGTGGTCAAGGTGATTCCGATTGTTGCTGTGATTGTTTTGGCAATATCACTACTTGAGACTTTTCTAATTTTACCAGCTCATCTTGCCAAGAAAAAACCGTGGAGTGCACCACCACTCAGCAATTGGCAAAAAACAGTTCGAAAAAATTTGAACAGGTTGCGTGATACCGTTGTCCTGTCAACTGCCTCATGGGCAGTTCGCAATAGTTTACTTTCATTGCTACTGACAGTTTTCCTAGTAGTAGGGAGCATTTTGTTGCTCCGTTTCGAGGCTATTCCCATAGTTTTGGGAGATGGTCGTGAAGGTGCAAGTAACACTATCCGGGTCGAGATCACAATGCCAGCAGGAACTCCATTCGTGGTCACTAAGAGAATCACCGAACATTTTCGGGATACTGCGTTAATGGTCAACGATGAATTCGAGGGCAAAGCCATCAAATCAATCAGTACGATTGTGGGATCCATTCTAACAACTAGAGCCGATGAGCATGATCGCTATGGCGAAAATATTGCCATGGTGAATGCACAACTTTTTGACAAGGAAAACCGTTCTGCCGGGATTCTTGAAATTGAAAGGGTTTGGCGGCAATTTGTAGGCCAAATTGACCAAATCGAGAATGTTGAATTTTATGCAACACCTTTAAAGAGCAAACCCAACCTTTCATACTCACTTAGGCATGAAGATTTTGCGGTAATGCAGGATGCTGCAAGAAGTATCAAGGCCGAAATGAGAAGCATAAGCGGGATTTTTGACATCACGGACAATATAAAATTGGGTAATCGGCAATTTGAAATTCAAATCACTCCTGAAGGGGAAGTTGCAGGATTCACCCCCGCCAATATTGGCACACAATTGCGGGCTAGGCTTTATGGTCTTGAGGTTCAGAGATTGCAGCGTGGAAATGAGCAAGTGAAGGTTATTGTCAATTATCCCGTGCAGAGCCGAAGCAGTATCAGTGATTTAAGCAATATTCGTCTGGACCGTCCTGGTTCGGGACAGGCCCCATTGTCAGCGATTGCCAGAATTGTCGAAAAGCAGGAATTTGTAGAGATTACACAACTTGATGGTAACCGGGTTGTATACGTTCATGCAAAAGCCGATACGGCAACAATTACACCTCGAAGTGCCAGAAATCTACTTGAAAATGGAATTATCAGGGAATTATCAGAAAAATATCCCGACCTAATTATTGATCGGGCTGGGGCAGCACTGGATGAAAGGGATACCTTGGAAACATTGAGTATACTCGTTCCATTATCCCTGTTGGCAATCTACCTGTTGATGGCAACTTTCCTGCAGAGTTATTGGAAGCCGATTATTGCAGCCACTGGTATTCCATTAACCTTTGTAGGTGCGGTTCTTGCGCATTTGATTCTTGGCTGGAATTTTACCTTCATGTCAGTTTTTGGTATAATTGCCGCTTCCGGTGTTGTGGTAAACGATGGCCTGGTTCTCCTTGACCGTTATGGGTTGATACGAAGAGAGTCACCATCTCTCCCGGCTGTAGCTGCATTGGTGTCTGCTACACGCCTGAGGTTCAGGCCAGTATTTCTCACTAGCTTGACAACGGTTCTTGGATTATCCCCCTTGCTTTATGAACGCAGTGATGTTCTTTTGTATATGGTTCCCTTCGCTACAAGTATACTTGGTGGTCTTATCATGTCGGGTTTGTATGTTCTTTTCCTTATGCCAGCCATGGTCATGATTTTTGATGGTAGGAAGGAGTAGAGCCATTGTAGAATCAAGAGTAAACCTACCCCATGATTGCTTGAGGTTATCCGTTTTTTGTGGCAAATTATAGGGCTATTTTATACGGGTGTTATTCCACGCAAACATGCTACGTATAAAACAACTAAAAGAAAGAATCCCTACCGTGCCAGAGACCACCGCCTACCACAACATCCAGTATCGGCTTATATCCAGGACTACCACCAAGGCCAATAAACTGTTAGGTTTCGATGTCCTCCATCTATTTTTAGATTCATACTGAAAGGGTTAGGATAAATTAGGAGAACAGATAAAAAGATTTGGTATAATTTACCATTCGGAAAGTAGTTTGGGTACCTCAATTAAGGGAACCTCTTTTAATTCAATTCCATGAGTTCCAAAAGAGGTTCCCATTATTGTCCTTTTGATTCAAGGAATATAATAATTTGTTCAGCAAGACTGTCTGGATCATTCATTGTACAATCAATCTTTATATCAGGGGCTAGAGGTTCTTCATAAGAAGAACCGATACCCGTCAAGTCTGGAAGTTCTCCTTTTAATGCTTTTTTGTATAAACCTTTAGAATCACGCTGTTGGCACACTTGGAGGGGGGTGCTTACATGGATTTCTATAAATTCACCACTTTCAAACAGTTCTCGTGCCATCTCACGTTCAGTCCTGAAAGGTGATATGAGAGCCACAATCACGACAAGACCAGCATCAACCATCAGTCTTGCCAATTCTGCCACACGCCTGACATTCTCAACACGATCCCTCTTGGTAAAGCCAAGGTCGCGGTTTAAACCATGTCTGACATTGTCGCCATCAATAAGGTAGGTATACATTCCCATCGCATGTAGTTTTTTTTCTAATCTATCGGCAACAGTTGTCTTGCCAGCTCCTGAAAGTCCTGTAAACCAAAAAACCATCGGATTCTGTTTTAGGGCCAATGAGCGTTCTTTCTTGTTTATGGACATATGTTGCCAAGTAAGATTCGCTGATTTTACTAAAGGACAGTTAATGATTCCTGCTCCAGCGGTGTTATTGGACTGTTTGTCAATGAGCAGAAAGGATCCTGTGAATCTGTTGTCTTCGTAGGAATCAAAAGCAAGATCTCGATCTGTTAAAATATTGCAATAACCCACTTGGTTGCAGGATAATTCATCTGCTGAATGTGTCTCAAGCGTATCAAGGTCAATAATATGACTAAGCTCAGTTACCCATGCATTAGCTTGGGCTGTATGCATTCTGATTTCATAATTCCGTCCTATAATCATCGGATATTCATCAAGCCATATGATTTTGGCAGCGAATTGGTCGGAAACTGTCGAGGAATTTAATGGATTTCCCAGCAAAGTGCCCCGAATCACCTTTAGATCATCCACTAGTTCAAGACTGATTGATTGACCAGTGGAAGCCTTCTCCAATGAGCCACCTGGACCAAATATCTGCGTGATTTTTGATGTTTGTCCACCTGGTTCAATCCTGACATCACTACCCACTGATATGATCCCGGAGTTCACATTTCCACGCAGAAGTTTGTGATTTTCATTGGATGTATAGACTTGTTGTACAGCCATTCGGAACACAGAAAATTTTGAACAATTTGTATCTATGGACTCGAAAGTTTCACAAAGTAATGGTCCGTCAAACCAACCAAGGCCTTTCGGTAGAATTGAACGATACGTCTGACTCTTTGGAGAAACAGGAATTGCCGTGATATCAAACAGGTCAATACTTGAAGCAAAGTTCATTAAATCCTGGCACGCAGTATTAAAGTACTCTTGCTGAAAATTACAAAGATCCATTTTGGTAACAACATGGATGAATTTACGAATACCCATCAGTTTGGCGAGGTAGGTTTGGCGTCTAGTTTGAGGCTGGACACCCTTGCTGGCGTCTGTGATAATAACAGCAACGTCCGCAATGGAAGTAGCGGTAACCAAATTGTTCAATTGCTTATCCGTTCCTGGTATATCAGCAACTACATATTTGCGTCGGGGTGTTGAAAAATAATGCCACTTGAGATCATCTGGAGTTTGAAAATCTGAATGAGTTTTGTCATGGAGCCCATCAGGTATTTTTCTTTTGGTGGTATTGATCAGATGCATTAACAAGGTGGACTTGCCACTTTTCCTTGCTCCACAAAAAGCCAGGCGGATCATTTCACCGGGAAACCGTATTTGAGGCTCTTCTGTCGTTCCTTTCACAAACTTAGCCATCAAAAGTATCCCTCACGTTTTTTTTGTTCCAAATTTTCATCGCTATCGCTTAGACGACCAACCCGTTCTGAGGTACCGGTGTCTTGCAATTCCGCAATAATTTCAGCTACTGACTTTGCATCAGATAAAATTGCGCCTGTCAGAGGCCAACAACCCAACGTCCGGAAACGAATTTGCAAATGTTCCAATACCTCACCATCTTCAAGTTTCATACGATCATCGTCTCGCATGATTAGTTGTCCTTGACGCCGAAGAACAGGTCTTGAAGCTGCAAAATAAAGGGGGACAATAGGAATGTTGTTTCTCAAAATATAAAGCCATATATCGCTCTCGGTCCAATCTGAAAGTGGAAAGACACGCATGCTTTCTCCATTTGATAAACGGGAATTGCACAAATTCCAGGGCTCAGGTCTTTGAATTGACGGTGACCACCGATGATGCTTGCGCAGAGAATAGACTTGTTCTTTGGATCGGGAACATTCTTCATCCCGACGGGCGCCTCCGATGGCTACATCAAAATCGTACTTATCCAGCGCCTGTCTAAGTGCAACTGTTTTCATCACATCAGTATATTCTTTGGAACCATGACTAAAGGGACTTATTCCCTTTAGCTTGCCATCCTGATTGGTATGAACAATTATATCCATTTCCAGCTTTTTTGCCATACGGTCACGGAATTCAATTATTTCCCTGAATTTCCAGCCGGTATCAACATGGAGCAAAGGGAATGGTAATTTTTCTGGTGCAAAGGCCCGAATAGCCAATTGAAGCAAGACGGATGAATCTTTCCCAACTGAGTACAGCATTACCGGATTACTGAACCCAGCTACTGTTTCCCTGATAATCTGGATACTTTCCGATTCAAGACGTGAAAGGGAATCAATATGTGGATTTTCAGTCATACACAGTTTGGAAATTGGATTTACTTTGATAACTTACAAAACATCCTTTGACATGCATTCATCATCGTAATCAAAGTGATCTTCCAATGGACTTGCAAACAAGGATGGTTTTCTGTTACGCTGGACTTGTCCCCTATCATCATCCTCCGAGGGTAATGCAAACTCTATGTCATCGACCTTATCTGAACATGATTCCTCACCATAAACGATGATCCTGGCCAATGATTGACATGTTGCTGTGGTCATCAACTCCAGAGCACTGACCTGGATGTTGTATTCTCCCTGTAGAAAGGCGCTAAGTTCAGCGGTAGAAATTGAATTCATGCCGTAAACTGATAACGGTTCATCAGGTGTCCCTTCGTCATGTCCGCACAATTCAGCAACCTTTTCCATGATTCGGTTGACCACGGATGTAACCGACAGTTGTTTGCCTGTTTTATCCTCAAAAAACCTCTGGTTCGAGATCACATAACCTAACCTCATGAAATCAGGTGAGTTGAAAGTCCATGGTACATTCTTGAATAAGGCTGTAATGAGATGATCACTATCTGGCATACATCTGAGTGCATAATCAAAATTATTCAGGGCAAATACACAACTTACCGGTAGTGTGCCCGCAGCTCTCATAATCCTTAGAACATGTGGATTTCTTGAAGCCATACCTGTTTCCGCAACAGCTGCCATATTAAATGCAAATGCGGGTAAATTTCTGTTTCGCCTGAATGAGGCAAGGCCATCCAGAAAAGCACTTGCTGAACTGTAATTCACCTGTCCTGGATTACCAAAAGTCGAGGATGTCGAGGATAGCATTACGAAATAGTCAAGTGGAATGTGTAAACTTGCCTGGTGCAAATTGAGTGCTCCCAAAGCCTTTGGTGCAAAAACCTTATCGACTGATTCTGCTGTCATTTCTAACATGGAACGATCATCAAGCGTCCCTGCCAGATGGAAAATTCCCTTGATTGGCAATTTGCACTCGTTGATGCAGCGTTTAACATCATCCATGGACTGGACATCGCCTTGTAGAATGTCAATTTGAATTTCCTCGTCCATGTACTTCAGATTCGAATTGTGGTAAATCCATTCGAAATCACGAAGGCGATTAGGATCACGATCTATGAGTGTGATGTGGCGTGCACCTACACGAGTAAGGTATGTCAAAACGCTCAGACCAAATCCACCCATACCTCCAGTAACCAGATATGTTGATTCTGGATCAAGGAATGGCCTTTGATCGTTCACTGCCAGGTCACATTTGTCGTTCCTGTCGGGAGCTAAAAGTAACAACTTACCCTGATGTTGTCCCGAAATCATTTTTCGCATGGCTTTCTCATACTCCGCAAATGAATAGGTATTTATTTGCAAGGGTTTGACATGACCTTGTTCTAGTAGGTTCAGACATGATAGGCACAAGGTACGGGAGAGCAATGGATCATCCAACATAAGACGATCCATGTCGATAGTTATAAAACGCAAATTTTTTCTAATAACCCTCATACCGAGCTTGCTGTCTGCATAAACATCAACTTTGCCTATTTCACAATGCCAACCTCCCGGGCGCAAGGATTGCAGACAAAGTCTTATATGGCGCCCAGCCAGAGAATTGAGGACGACATCAACCCCCTCTCCATTAGTGGCAGCCATTAATGAATCATACCAGTCATAACTGTGAGAATCAAAAGCACCCTTGGCACCCATTGTCATGAGTCTTGATCTCTTCTCTTCTGTTCCAGCAGTCGTGTAGATTTCTGCACCAACATGTTTTGCCAATTGCATTGCTGCCTGACCTACACCCCCACCCGCTGAATGTACAAGTACCCGCATTCCCTTACGGATTCGTGCCAGTTGTATCAATGCATAATATGCCGTGATATAAACGGAAAGCGATGCTGCTGCTTCATACATGGTTAAATTATCCGGTTTGGGAAAAACATGATTCTTGTTGATAATGATACGATTACCGACACATCCGCTATGCATAAGAACAACTGGATCACCTATATCAAAATCAGTAACATCATCACCTTTGCCAATGACCTTGCCACTCGCTTCCATACCGATATCTCTCCCAATGGCAGAACGCTCATAGCCCATTGGTGGCAGCATGTCCAAGGTTACCATGATATCACGGAAATTAAGTCCCACGGCCTTGATCTCTATCTCAAGATCATCTGGACCGGGGTTATTGTGCTTTACAGTCTGAAACTGCAACCCGGTTAACTGGCCGGGTTGCTTCAAAAGCAACCTGTAATTAGGATCTTCATTGACAGGAACCAATGCCTGAACCTGCTTGACACCAACAAATCGTGGCACCCATGGCTGCTCGTTGCGAATGGCCACTTCACGTTCACGGAGATTGACTCGCTTGAGCCATGCCAGACAGTTCAAATCTTCTGGATCACCGATATCCACAAGGCAAAAATCAATCATGGCCTCTGGAACGACTTCGGCAGCCATACTCCTTATTGCACCCCAAACTGCACATCCGCGCAAATCATCAACCTGCATGGCAGCTTTTCTGGTGATAACGGTTAGTTGGCATGATTCTGATACCTTGCCTGTTCGATACTTTACAAGTTCATTGACGAAATCAACCAACCAACTGACAAACTTTGCTCCTGTGAGATCATGGGCATTGCTATCACAAAAAATATCTATTTCATTCAGATCCAGAGCAGACAACCAGTCAACATTCTTGAATCTCTCCTCGTGATCGAAGACATCCAATTGCATGGCCCGGCTACTAACCAGCATATCCAACCAATTTCTCGCAAGACTGTCCGATTCGCCAAAAACCCAATGGACTGATGGTTTTTTGTCCAGAGATACCTTCAAGAATTGCAATTCGGGAGCTCTTAGCAGAACTGCATTGCTGTATTTGCCAACTCGGGTCCATCCTTCGGCAGAAGAAAAACCACCAGGTGGATTAATCAGCAAAAGCAAACCTCCAGGCGTTGCTATTTTCTCCCAAAACTGCCATGAATTAGCTTCAACACCCACTTTTTCGAGATCAACAATAATGAGGTCAGCTGCATGCTGACGCAGCAACCCCCGGGAAAGATCAATATTGTTATTACTATCCTGCTCAAGATGCTGGAAGCGAACTACGATTTTCCTGCTTTGCAAGGCATTGAACAGCTCGTTGGTGCATGATTCATTGTCTCCGATCAGCCAATATTCACTGGAGGATTGGAACTTGTTCATAAACTCCCTAAATTTATTGAATATTGTCTCTTCAGGGCTTTTTTGGCCAGCAAATTCAGCAATCCGACAATTACGTACAGAGGCTTTTCCCAATATGGCAGTATAAAGTGATTCGAATGATATCGTACCATCGTCCTTTTGCTCGGGTTGCTTGATGTCCGTCAGGAATTTTTTCTGCCAGACCAGTTTATGTTTATTCGATTTTAATTCGGAAAGACGCGTATGGGTATTGGAACAATAATAGTTATTGATATACAGTGTGAGTTTGCCTGTGGTACCATCGTAAAAACTAAGCCGTCCACTGGAGTTTTCACCCATGGGTACGGTCCTATGACCAAAAGCATCAGTTTGGATTTGAACATCCCAGGGTAAATCAATCACACATTTCATTTCGGAGGATGTAGGAGGGTGCAAGAATGTAACTCCCTCCATACGTTTTGGCATTGAGAATACATCTATACAAATCATCAGGTGGTATAGTAGGGATTGCAATCCTCCATCTAACTGGTTGGGAGAAAACACAAACCCTTCCTCACGACCAAGTGTCCAGAAATCGTTATCTACATCAATATCTATTATCAACCCACCACTGCTTCTATTTTCCTGGATTTTTTTTATACTTTGGAAATCCGAACCATATTCAAAAGCATCCCCCAAGATTGCTGATGAGCGTTTATAAAATTCTTCTCCTGTAGGGTAGGGACATGAATCGAATTCTGAAAAATCAACTTCGGCAAGGTTCATCTTGGTCTCTTTGAGAGGTAGAGGGTCAATCAATTTAACCTTACCTCGGCAATGTACGGTACTTTTGGCATCAGGTTCAAAAGACTTGCTTGAAATTGTGAAATCAAACTCGTCATCAACTTCATCAATTGGTAACAGTTGAGTTTGTAAACGAACGGGTGTTTCAGGGATAGGACAGGGCTGAAGAAATTCAACCATCTCAAAGAATGCCGGCTTGCCTTCAATGGATTCAAGAATCATCTCAATATAGCCAGCTGCCGGCATGATTGCAACACCTTGGGCTTTGTGGCCCAACAACCAAGGCAAATTCCTGCTTGACAACAAATTCTCAAACAATGGGTAATCACATTGGATACGGCGCCCCACTAGTGGTCCATCAACAGAAGGGCCTCGTTTAAGTGTAAACTCCTCATCTTTGAAACGATTTACGTATCGGACACCCGACAACGGATAGGGCGGGAGATGTGCTGTTATGGGATTTGATCTTGGATACTGTGCATCAAAATCAAGATTTATACCCGACATGTAGAGACATCCCAGCATCCGGCCAAAATCAGTACGGGAATCACTTCCCCTTTCAAATGAAGGAATGGATTCGATCTGAAGTCGTGTAGTACCCAGGCATTCTGATATAACTGGTTGAAGTGACGAATGAGGAGCTATTTCAAGTACACATCTTGGATCATATATACCGGCAGCTGAGACAATAGCGGCAGAAAATCGAACTTTTTTGCGTATGTTGGACCACCAATATTCACTGTTTAACATGGTGGCCAGTTCACCAGATACCGAGGATATCATGGGTACATTGAATGTGAATGTCCGCTTGTCAAGAAACGATAATTGATCCAACACATCATTTTTGATTATATCCATTGCCGTTGAATGGAATGCAATATTACCAGGCAAGAGGCCATTCTGGATATTTCGTGAGTGAAGTACGTCCATGAGAGGACACAAGTTTGATTCCAAACCACAGATAACCGTATTAGCAGGTGAATTTTCACATGCGATCTCAACTTTCACTGTTCCATGTTTCTCGTTACTGTAAGCAATATCCATCTCTTCAAGCAACTCTTCTACGCCTGCAAGGTCAAGACCGATTGCCAACAAGCGGCCTGAATGGGCTGTTCGTTGCTGCAAATTGGAACGCACATAAACCAGATGCGTTGCATCTTCAAGAGACAATGCACCACTAGCATAAGCAGCTGCTACCTCACCAGAGCTGTGTCCTATGACACAGTCAGGATAAACTCCCCAGGTCTTGAGCAATTCCAAGATGGAGCATTGCAACATGAAAGTAACGGGTTGGGCCAGTTCACACTCATCTAAACGTGATTGGTTGGCCTTAAAAAGGGTATCACGAAGGGAAAAACTTGAATGGGTTCTCCATAACTCATCAATTTTATCAATTACACGCCTGAAAACGGGATTTGAATTATAAAGCTCCCTTCCACAATTTGGCCATTGCGTCCCCTGGCCAGTAAAAACCATAACCAAGCGATCATTGTTCTCGTCGATCATTTGTTTCGGTTGACTTTCTGGAAATGAATCAAGGGCATTAATCAGCTCTTGGCGATTGCTCACTGTAAAAGCAGTTCGGTAGGCAAAATGTGTACGGCGTGTACTGAGGTTACCTGCAAGCGTGTAAAGATCTGGACAAGATTCTTTAATTGAATTACTCAAAGATCCTACTAACGAAGTGAGCGCTTCCGAGTTGCGGGCAGAAACCGGTATCATTATACTATCAGCTGGTGCTAGGGGAATTGACCAATGCCTTGGCTTTTTCGGGCGGTATTCGCTTACGACACAATGTCCATTCGCTCCACCAAATCCAAATGAATTAATGCCAAAAACAACACCACGATCTGGAAACTCCTCGCACTCGGTCTGTACATCCATAGGACAGCTATGAAAATTTATGGCAGGATTGCGAATTACAAAACTATGTGAAGTCGGTGCAAAAATCCGATGCTTCATCATAAGAAGGACTTTCAGCAAGGACCCATGAAATGCAGCGGCTTCCATATGTCCAATATTACTCTTGACACTTGAAACGCGTAGGGGAACATCACGGGCTTGCCTCCCCCCATAGGCTTCAGCAATTGCATTGCCCTCAATTGCATCACCAACTTTTGTGCCTGTGGCATGTGCTTCAATATAATCGAATTCAACGAGCTTGCGACCTGCTCGAATTGCAGCCTCATGCATCAGGATTTTCTGGGAATGAATTGTCGGTGCCGTGATCGTGCGACCAGGTGCCAACCCCATAGACTCATCGGCCGAACCTGCTGTGTTCAGTGCAGTGGACTCTATAACAGCATAGATTTTGTCACCGTCATTTTCAGCTACAGAAAGGGGTTTCAGGGCATAAACAAATGCTCCTTCGGATCGCATGTAGCCATTGGCTTCGGCGTCAAATGACCGGCAGACCCCATCGGGACTAATGATGCCCATCTGACTGAAACTGCAACTCAATCTTCCAATGCCAAGAAAATTCACAGCACCAACCAAAGCTTGGTCACAATCTCCAATTCTAATTGCATTAAAGGCCGTGTGAAGTGCACTTAATCCGGCCGAGCATGCTGTACAGCATGTCATTGATGTGCCCATGAGATTGAAATGATAGGAAATACGATTTGCCAACATAGCTAGGCTGGCAACTGGGGCAGTATATTCCGAAACACCATACATCTCGCGATAATTGGCTGCAGCTGGCGTCTGGGAACCTACAAATACACCAGTCTTGCTATTGTGCAATTTATTCAATGTCCAACCGGCATGCTCAATTGCCTCCCATGATTTGGTCAGAAGCATACGGGCCTGAGGATCCAGATTGATGAATTCATTATAAGAGATACCGAAGAATTTATGGTCAAGAAAGCACTCATCTTCATTCAGAATATGGCCTTCATAGTGTGAAATCATCCTGGTTGGGCCAAAATATCCTCCAATTGGTAAATAACCTCGGCCATATCTTTCCCTGATCGGATTTTGAATATATGAGCGATCACAAAGTAGTTTCCAGAAATCCTCGTCATTCCTTATTCCGCCCGGCATTTGATAGGCATACCCAACAACTGCAACTTGTCGATCATCATGTTGATTTTGCATTAATTGCGCTCCAAATAACTAATCACCGGAAAATGTAATCAGGCACTCTCTAATATTCTCTGAATCCTTTATTGACCATAATCAGCGATCTAATTCGGACATACCACAAAATGCATGGATTTAATCAGCCATTGTCTGTTGATTCGAAAGGAAAGATCAAAAGAGATCTTTTATCCATTCCAGACTTCAAGAGTATGGGTATCGTGACCGTACAGCTTTATTGACGCTCTTATGGCAGAAATTGCAACGAGTCTATCTTATAATTAATACGGTGCTAATATACCTGACTAGCCATTTTCTCCGATTTTTCTACCCTCTTTTCCCTAAACAAAGCCATTGCGATAGCCTCTATTCTTTGATGTACTTCATCTGGAATTTGATCATTGTTGCTGTTTTTTTTGTTTGTTTAACTGCCTTTTATTTGCTTGACCAACACCCCCTCCTCCATGGTTTAAAGTGTCTTATTTTTGTTTAAAAGTGAGGTCATTATGAATAATCCTCTTATAACACATGCTGGAAGAAACGGAACAATTTTTGTTGGCATTTTGTTTCTTAAAACCACTTTGTACACTTTTACTTGTTCCAGAAAGGCACAACGGAACGTAATTTTAAATATCATTACACGGAGGTTTCATTATAGACCTGTAATCGTACGCCCTTATATCCGATTTCGGCATGGAAATTAGGAATTTGTAAGGGTTCCTTGCATGATTAGACATAGGAGGGCAGTAGGCTAATCACCTACTTGCTTGTGTGCAGTTTTATTGTGAGGTATGGGGAATGTTTTTAGACATTCTTGGGAGTTTAAAATTTATCGCTCCATAGGGGTGTTATTGATAAGGGTAAAATTTTGACTTTTCAGATATATAAGCACCATAATTTTATAGGCCAGGGCTTGGCAACATTTCCAAATACTGGCAAAAAGAAATCTGAGATTGCTCCTGATTTCAAACTGCAACTGACATTGTTATAGTCAATTTTATGATTTAGATACTTTTTTCTGAATTTTCCCTTTACCCAAAGGATTAGAGAAATTGTTTAGACGATTAATATTTATACTATTTCTATTTTTACTTTTACTTATCGGAGGATTGGTCGGGTATTCGTACCTAGGTAATATAAGCCCACCTGAGGGAAGCCTAGTAGTACCTATTGAAGTAAATGTTGACTAAAATCCGCTTTCTTTGTCTAATTCCTTTTTTATTCCTTGTAGAAATAAATCTTGTTGCCCAGGAAGAAGATCCCTTATCTCTAGATCTGGACAATATAGGCTTGGAAGATTCAGCTGATCAGGAAGTTCTTTTTGAAATAAAATCAGAACCGATTTTAGGAATCAATATTGATGCCGTGGGGTTAATCCCAAGTGGAGTATCAGGATTTCCAAATGATCTCTGGGCAGGCTCACAGATTGAAACCATTCGAGACAAAATATCCAATATCGAAACCAACCTTGTTCCTGCAGCACTGGAGTTATTCTATATCCTTTTGCTTGCTGAAGCTAAACCTCCCTGGGATTCATCTGGTGAAGGTAAGCTCTTTTTAACTAGAGTTGATAAATTGATTGAGTTTGGAGCGCTAGAACAAGCCAATGAATTAATGAATAGGTCCGGAGGCAGGGGGAAGGAATTAGATACTCGAAGGTTTGATATTGCCTTATTGACCAACTCGGAACATATACCCTGCTCTGGTGTTAAATCAGGGGCAATTGATGCCCCATCGTTTACGCATCAAATCTATTGCTATGTCAGATTAGGAGAATGGAAAAACGCTGAATTGGTCTTTGAAGCAGCTAAAACCATTGGTGATTTTACCTCCCAAGAAGAACAAATCGTTACCATTTTCCTTTTCCCTGAATTGGCTCTAAGTATCGCCAACCAGGAATTCGTACAACTTACCCCCCTTCTCTTCAGAATGTTGAAGGATAGTGGTTTTTACAATTACCATCAGGAAATTGAACCTTCTATGGCTTTTCATCTCAAGGACCACAGCCCTGAATGGAAAACACGGATAGAATCTCTCGAAAAACTGGTTCGCTCCAATTCCCTACCGTTTGAGACCTTATTGGTAGCATATACCAGAACGAAACCTCCTTCAACAGATGGAGTTTGGGAAAGAGTTAGAGTTATCCAAGGCTTGGAAAAAGCCTTATCCTCACAAAATACTATTGAAATAAAGGAACTATTTTTGAATGGCTATTCGTTGATGGAACAAGAAGGTCTAAGCGTCAATTTCACCCAGTATTTTGTACCCAGGATATTGACACATATTGTTGAATTTGGTCGAATTTCGCCTAGTCACTATTTACCGGCAATGTTGTATTCCTTCCCACTAGAGGAAATGGAGTTAATGTCACCTTCCAACAGAGAAGAGAATTTCCTATACTCTCTAAGAACCGGTAATCTAGACAATGCAACTCCTTCTACACCTTTGCAGCAGGGAATAATTTCAGGGTTAACTGAGCTTGCTTCCGAGGATGAATTTACCACAATGATTGAACAAGGTAAGTATGGTGAAACTGTTCTGGATATCCTAAACATCCTGCAAGATGTAAATCAAACCAGTCCTAACGAGATTAGGAGAGCTCTTGCCGGACTTAATTCCCTTGGTTTGCAGAAAACTGCAAGGGAGATAGCAATTCAGATTTTGGTTATTGAAAATGAAAAATATACTCGTTGATGAGTTCATCAACAATTTTATTGAAATGCTGACAGCCGAGCGGTCCATTTCAAAAAATACCTCCCTCGCTTATACAAGGGATCTCTTGTCTTTTACTGAATATTTGAAGAAAGCAAAAAAAGATCCTCTTACAGCGAATACAGATGATATTACAAAATATCTAAATCATCTTACCAGAAAGAAATTAACCAATTCCACCCAAGCCAGAAAGTTATCTGCTATTAAACAGTTTTTTATCTTTTTGCATGATGAAGGTGTAAGACAGGATATTCCGGGTCAGAAATTGAAGAACCCCAAGAAACAACAATTACTCCCCAAGAATCTTACCGAACAAGAGGTAGAGAGGATATTGGAAGCCTCAAGATCACATGGTCGTAACGATTACGAGAAAGCCCGTAATCTATGCATTGTTGAACTTTTGTATGCTTCAGGAATGAGAGTATCCGAACTTATAGAATTGCCCTTGAGTATTGTTAGGGAAAATTCTGATTTTCTACTGATACAAGGTAAAGGTTCCAAGGAAAGAATTGTTCCTCTTTCCCAGCAGGCAAAGAAGGCTTTGAGTATTTGGCTCAAAGAAAGAAATCGGAAGGAAATACAGAAACAACAAAGGAAACTTCCCAAGTCTCGTTTTCTTTTCCCTTCCCACAAGGGTAATAATCACTTTTCAAGAGTTAGTGTGTTTAACCTGATGAAGGATTTGGCCCGGTCAGCAGGAATTCCATCAGAAAAAGTTTCTCCACATACTTTTAGACATTCTTTTGCCACACACCTATTAACCCATGGTGCCGATTTAAAAGTTATACAGGAGTTATTGGGGCATGAAGGAATTGGTACTACCGAAATTTATACCCATGTTGTTGATGAAAATCTTAAGAATACCGTACTTACCAAACATCCTTTGGCAAAATCTTCTGAAACTTCTGATAGACCACAAAACCTAAATTAAATCAGTTCTTTTGAAATACTTTGAATTTTATAATTTGATAATACAGGTCTAGATGCTTTCCAATATCACTATAGATCTCCAGGCATTTGTTTGGCTCAATGCCGGAGCCATAATTGTTCTGGTTATTCTTTCCGGTTTGTTTTCCGGATCAGAAACAGCTCTGACATCAGCCTCCAGGGGAAAGTTGAAGACACAAGCCGAAAAGGGTGTTCGAGGTGCACAAAAGGCCTTGGAAATTACTGATGACAGAGAAACATTAATCAGCAGTGTCTTGGTCGGCAACAATCTTGTCAATATTCTGGCCACCGCTCTGGCAACTAATTTGTTTACATTGTTATTCGGTGATTCGGGAGTATTGATTACAACAATAGTAATGACAACCCTAATCCTGATTTTTGCTGAAGTATTACCAAAAACATATTCCATTGCCCGACCTGAGGAGGCATCACAAAAAGCTTCAAGGTTCATGGCCCCCTTTATTTTTCTTTTTATGCCAATTGTTTTTGTCATCCAGGTTGTTGTCAATTTTTTCCTTCGAATTCTTGGTCTCTTGAAACTCAAACCCGAAAGTCTTGTAGATGTACAGGATGAAATTATCGGACGAATTGAACTCGAAATTCCAACAGGAATGTTCGATAAAGAGGATCAAAGGAGGGTTCTTGGGGCATTGGATATTTCCAATCTTTCAGTTGAGGATGTGATGCGGCACCGATCGGAGATCGAATTATTAAATGCTGATGACTCGATTGAAGTTATTCTGGCTCAATGTATGACAACGCCACATTCCCGCTTGCCTGTATATAAGGATGAAACCGAGAACATAATTAAAATCGCCCATGTTAAGGATTTATATCGCAATTACTGGGGGCAAAATGAAAATTTTGCATCAGCTTCTCCACCCGGAAAATTTTGGTATTCAAACCTGAAAGAACCCTATTTTGTAATTGAAACAACTCCACTTGGTGTTTTGATGAGGGAGTTTTTGGAAAAAAGAACTCACTTTGCCTTGGTCGTTGATGAGTATGGAGCCTTACAAGGGCTAGTAACACTGGAAGATATAATAGAAGAAATTGTGGGGGAAATTGAAGATGAATACGATCAGGAGCAATCTAAACCTTTCAGGGAAGAAGGCCAGGGGAAATTTCTGGTTGATGGCTCCCTGCCGGTTCGGGAATTCAATAAAATGCTCAACCTAGATCTTCCTGACGATCAGGCTGTTACCCTTGCAGGATTAGTAATCAATGAGGTAAAATATATACCAGTCAAAGGGGAGAATTTCACTTTGTTTGGTTACAAGTTCGAGATTGTTGAGAGAGTCAGGAACAGAATTACAACAATCCGCATTCATAAGATGACTGAAGTAAGTGAAACCTGATTTGGCACGACTTGGTATATCTTGTAGGGAAACAGTTATGAATTGTTTGGGTGTAATATTGGAATTTGCCTGATTTTAAACTAGTTTAGGACATGCAAAGCATCATTAAAGCTATTTATTGAAGTTGTTCAGGAACAATTATTCTCTAGGAAAAAAAATGAAATTTATGAAGAAATCTATCTTGTTTGTACTGTTTGCAGTTTTTCTGAATAGTATGTGGTTAGTGCCCGGATATTCCCAATCCGAGAGTGATGGGGGTAATGAAGTTGAACAAGGTGGCGATCAAACCACTCAAAGTAGTGGTGATTTTTCAACAGGTTCAGTTGTACCCGAATTTTTGGAGGTCGGAGACTGGGTGGTAAATTGTACTACCGAGCGTGAGAGTAAAGTCACTCAATGTGCAATGATTCAGCCTATTTATGATGAAACTGGTGAAACCCAATCGGCAATTATAGAAATTTTTGCAGCTGGCAATGACAACCCTTTGATCAGTGCTAACGCTATACTCGTTACTCCATTGGGAACGAATCTTGAGCAGGGCATCTTCCTTCAGGTTGACGATATACTTCCTCAGAGGAATTATCGTATAAACTATTGTTTGCAGAATGGTTGTGTAGCCAGAATGGCCTTTTTTGCATCTGAAGTGGATGAAATGAGAAATGGTCAAGAAATGGTATTAACCCTATTTGCATATAATTCGGACCAGCCGTTGGGTTACAGGATTTCACTGAGTGGTTTTACACGGTCTTTTGAGATTCTTCAGAATCCAGATCTGATCAGGGAATAGAAAACTTAAACCAGGTTCCATGGCTTCTACAATGATGTAGGGTTCTCACCTCAAAATGGGGTATATTTATCACCATTCGACAGTCTAAAAGATCAGGGATTGCTTGGTTTCATCTACCCATTTCATCATTGAAATTCCTGTAACATCTGTATTGTACCGGCCGAACCCTGTACACAAAGCACAGCGTCATGTATAGCTTCATTCAAAAGCCAGGTGATGGGCTGAAGTCATTGTCATAATCATCACTATTCCTGGTATTGGCAGGTGAATGGTTTGGGTCTGTTACCTTATTGAGCAATTCATGGGTGTAACTTCCCGTTTTGGCTAAATCCAAAGGAAGTCGATTCCTGTTGTCCCTTATCTGTGGACTGGCACCCTCATCCAACAAAATCTGGGTTATTCCGTCCCAGCTGTTCTCCGCTGCTATATGAAGTGGGGTCCTGCCCCAACCATCCACACCATTAATATCATACCCTTCAGAAAGACTTTCTGCTAAATCCGCTTCATTGCCAGCATATGCTGATAAATGTAGATCAAAACCAGTCGTTGCAACTGAGTAGGATTGTAAAGAAGGTATCGGGCATCTAAACCCTAGTCTAGTAGTCGAAGATACTTTATCAATGAACCCATAGCGGAGAAGGAATTGAAAGTTAAGTTTCTTTAGGTCAGAATCGACAAATCTGTCAACCCAATAGGGCTCTTTACATTTTTTATTTACGATGGCACCAATATCTCCTCCACGCCTTGAAACAGTACCAATTTCAGCCATAATTTCACCAATAATCTCGGGAGCAGAACCAAATGGGCCGAAACGGGTGTCATAGTAATCTACACGAAATTCTGCAGCCCTCAATTTAACCTTGTGTGTATCTACAGCTACAAGGTCGCCATTATGGTTCAATAATTCCTCGCCCAAAGCCTTCATTGAATTCTCAACATGTTTTGGCCATCCATCTGCCCAATCAAATATACGGTTGCCCCAATTAGAAATTAGAACTGGAATGGCTTTAACATGGAAGTATTCCATGAATTTTTCTACAGATTCCTTGACTTCAGATAAGCTTAATGGCTGTAGATACTGTTTTGCACCTGATCCAAATCTGGAAATGTTAACCTCTTGTAGTACTGCTATACTGTTTGATAATCCGGCAAATACAGGAAGGATGGGGTAACTATTACTACCAGTATGAAGGCGTTGTAAAACTTTTGTGACTTCTGAGCTTTTATCAGGAGGGATTGATTGAATTTCATCAATCATCAAAAGGACCGTGTAATTATCAGGTACTAATGGCTTCGTTTCTTTAGTCTCCCTAATGCCGACCCCAACACCCAAAGCAGAAACTGATGTAATAGCCCCCAAGGATGATTGGATGGATTCCTTAACTTTGGCAACAGTTATTTCCTTGTCAAGTTCTACGATGGTGTCATTGATTCTGTTGTGAAGGTATTCGAAGGAAAGACTTCCAGGATCATCTATCATGACCGGAATAATTTTATGCTTCTTGGAGGGGTCATTCAAATCGCTGATACAATTCAACCTGACTTTACTTAAAAGAGATGTTTTTCCAATATCAGGAGGTCCCATTATCACTTGAGTCTCACCGGCTGCAGGTTTACTACCAGGATTTTTCCGATAGTTCTTACTGATAATTTTGCTTTTTTCTTCTAACCTGCGCTGAATTTCTTCCCGTCCACTAAAAAAAGGATCTGGTACCCACCCCTTATTTCCTAGGAAATTTTGAAGTTTCCCAGCATCAAAAGATTTAGTCATAACGTCTCCCTTCCAACCATGGTATACATCAATTGGTCGTACGTATAAAAATAAAAACCCCGGGGAAATGATAGATGTGGATAAACCAGAACAGTCATTCAACTTGGTAGACGTAATTGAGGTTTGATTGGTGTCGCAATTTTCAAAAAAAAGTGGGAAAATTTAATTCCGGTTTACTCCAGTTGGCTTGTGGGACTCGAAAGTTATCTTCAGATACGAAGTAAAGGAATATTGATACTGACAAACTTGCTAATCCAGCAGGCAACCGGCAGCATAGATTGAAATCACCAACCAAGTTCAAAATACCTCTGATTTCTTACCCATCTTGTTACTAAAATTCCTGAAATTTATATTGTCTCGGCATGAAACCCTGTATAAAGCAAAACGTCATGCATAGCTTCATTCAAAAGTCAGGTGATGGGCTATAGTTATTGTCATGGTCGCCCCTATTCTTGCTGGTAGAGGACAAATGATTAGAGTCAGTATACTTTGTTCAATAAGAATCTAATCGCTGGATTTCAGTACTAGTACAGCGTTTAAACCACCAAAGGCAAAGGCATTGGAAACAGTAGCTGAAACCTTGGTTTTACGTGCTGTGTTGGGTACAACATCAAGATCGCATTCCGGGTCAAATTCCTCATAGCTTATCGTTGGAGCTATTACTCCTTCCCGTAAAGCCATGGTACAGGCTAATAACTCTACTGCTCCCGTACTGCCAATGAGATGTCCATGCATCGATTTGGTTGAGGAAATCATCAATTTTTCGGCGTGGTCCCTGAAAACTTCACGAATTACGGCAGTTTCTACCCGATCATTAATGGTGGTCCCCGTTCCATGAGTATTTATGTACTGAATTTCTTCTGGGCGAATCTGGGCATCCTCCAATGCACCTCTTATCGCCCTGGCAGGTCCCTCCAGAGAAGGTGCAACAATATCCTTGGCATCAGAGGTCATAGAGAATCCAACAATCTCAGCAATAATATCTGCACCCCTTTTTTTTGCCTCGTCCAAGTCCTCCAAAACAAAAAGAGCAGCTCCCTCACCCAAAACCATACCTTTCCGGTTTTTTGAAAATGGTCGACACTTTTCTGGCGACATAACTCTTAAAGATTCCCATACCTTGAGTCCACCAAAGCAAATCATACACTCACTACCACCAGCTATCATGCACTTTGCCATTCCACTCTTTATCATCTGATAGGCTATTCCAATTGCATGATTGGAGGAAGCACAAGCTGTAGCAACTGAAAAGGTAGGACCTTGCAAGTTATAAGTCATTGAAACATTGCTAGCTGCAGCATTGTTCATCAAACGAGGGACTACAAAAGGATGCACACGGTTTTTTCTTTCCTCGTAGACACTACGATAGCTATTGTCCTGGGTTGTTAAACCACCACCTGCTGTTCCCAGAACTACACCTGAATTTTCTGACAGTTTTCCCTCAAAAGTAACACCAGAAACATTCAAGGCTTCCTTCGCCGCCAATAAAGCAAACTGAGTAAAGCGATCATATAAGGATATTTCCTGCCTGCTGAAATACTCCTCTGGGTTAAACCCCTTAATCTGCCCGCCAATCTTTACTGACAGTCTATCAATATCCTGCATTTCAAGTTGTGAGATGCCACATTTGCCATTCTTGAAGGCTTCGTGGGTTTCTAAAACCGAATTTCCCAAGGGATTCATAGTTCCTTGGCCGGTAATGGCTACACGAGGCATAGAGGACTAACTATTTTTACCTAAAACCAGCTTTTCTATCTCGTGGATAATCGACCCAACACTGGAGAGATCAAGGTCGTTACTTTCAGGGTTGCTTGAGTTGAAGGGGATTTGTATACCAAAATTCTCTTCCAAAGCAAAAATTGATTCAACAATCCCTAGCGAATCCAGGCCCAATTCTTCCAAAGTGGCTTCAGGGGTAATATCGGATACATCTAGTATCGCCTGCTCGGCAATTATCTCAACAACTTGTGAATAAATTGAATTTTCCATGTAGTCTTCCCGATAAAACTCATTCACGCTGCTTACATCAAATCAGAGAGTTTCTTTTCCAAGTCGGATACTCTCTCGAACAGTCTAGGTAGTTTCCTAATTGCTTTATATGTGGCAATGTTTTTCTGCATTTCAACTGCCGGAGATCCCATAATTATTGCTCCGTTTGTAACGTTGGAGAAAATTTTTGTTGCACCACCGGCAATAACATCATTCCCGACCTTTATATGGTCCTTGACTCCGGTTTGTCCTGCGAATACAACCCTGTCTCCAATTTTGGTTGATCCAGCTATGCCCACTTGACCACAGAGGAGACAATCTTCACCAATCTGTACGTTGTGGGCTATATGAACCAGATTATCAATTTTTGTCCTGCTTCCAATTGATGTCGCATCAATTGTCCCTCTGTCTATGGCCGTACAGGATCCAATTTCTACATTATCACCAATGCGTACAGTACCTAGTGAATATACTTTGGTGTATTTTGACTGGGTTTTATTTACCTTGGAACCCAAGGATTGCTTAACTTGTTCGACTGCCCCTTCGGTGGGGGTATCATAGGAAAAACCATCACAACCAATAACAGTATTAAAATGACAAATAAAATTATTACCGATTATTATATTTTGACCAATCCTGACTCCCGATAAAATTACCCCATTCTGTCCAATGGTTGTACCCTTCTCTATGGAGACATGCGAACCAATTATGCAGCCCTCTCCAACAATTACATCTGGACCTATGTAAGAATATGGTCCAATAGTTGTACCTTCACCAATTACAGCCTTATTGGAAATATGGGAAAGACTTCGCATATCCTTGGAAAACGTAAAAGGTTTCTTGAAATATCTAGTTAGTTTGGAAAGTCCAAGACGTGGATTTTCGAGGATAATGACTGCCTTTAGACCTAGACTTTGCCACCCATCCTCATGCCCGAGAACTGCTGCACGGGCCTTGCCCAACTCAAGGTCAGAGCGAAAACGGTCAGATATCGCAAGTGCCAATTCATTTTCAGTAGCTGTCTTCGGGCTTGCTACCCCTGAAACTGTTAAATCGGTATTCCCACGTGCTTCTGCACCAATTGCGCAGGCAATTTCACCAACTGTAAATTCATTTTGAGATATTTCCATTCTAGGTGGCTTACCGGAATCAAAAATCCAATTCCGTATAATAGTTTTCTAAATTATACAAATCTAAAATTGGATTCCTTGTCAGGGTTTGATAGACCAGCCTGTCTCGCTCGTAAATATCTTTTCGAAAATTAACCCGGCCATCAGGAGAAACCCAGACAGTTCTGTAGGTTATATGTACAGGTATATTTAATGAAAGTTGAACTTGTTGTTCTCCCTTGAGCTCTTTAGATTTAGACACAATGGTATCGTAATCCAAACCTTCCAATGACAGTAAAAACCTGGCAAAATCATGTGCTTTTTTTAACCTGATACAACCATGGCTATACGCCCTGTATTCGCGATCAAAAAGGTTTCTAATTGGTGAATCATGTAAATAGATATTGTGTTGATTCGGAAACATGAATTTAACACCACCCAGAGGGTTTGTTGGTCCCGGCAATTGCCTTGCGGTTAAATTCAGGTTTGTTTTGGTAAATTCCTGGGTCAAATCAATGTTACTTCTGTCGATTCTATTTCCTTCCATATCAGAAAAAATAATCAGGGCTTCTGATTCAAGACTCTGTCGAAGGCTGGGTATAATTTCTTCCAGAATAATTGAAGCTGGTACGTGCCAGATAGGATTTACAACAAGGTATTCCATTTCATCAGAAAATTCTGGTGTTTGGAGATTTTCCTGGTTTTTGCCGACTACAACACCTGTTTCAAACTTGATTTGGCCTTGATCAACAAATCGAGCTTTATATTCAGGTATGTTCACGAGGACATACCACGGCCCAAGGGACCTGTTCATCCAACGGTTTCTTTCCAGAGCTACGATCACCGATTCGAGTTTCGTCTCCGGAGATATGTTTATGGCTTCAATTGTATTGTAGTTGGCAATACCTGTTGGGGCTAACCCATGGTCCATTTGGAAAAGTTGAACTGCTTTCTTCAAAACCAGATTATATTCTGGAGAAGTATTCCTTGGTAAATACCCCATTCTGATCAATCGGTTCCGGAGTTTGATTACTTCAGATCCATCTTGACCCGGAAGTAGTTCTGAAGAGAGTACAGGTTCTCCCCATCCCCCTGCATCAATTTCCTTTTGCAACTGATAGAGAGTTTTCCTTAGGACAGTATACTCGTCATTTTGTGGTGCCAGCTGTAATAGATAGGTTTCAGGGTCGTTTTCAGTGATTCCTTTGAGTAAATAATATGGAGGTAGTGGTGCAAGGGTATCGATATCCATTACCTCAGATACCTCACTAGGTTTGAGATAACCCGAGTTTAAGACTTTGGCATAGCGAAGGAAAATTTTGGTAATCTTGCTTTCTTGCTCAGCAATTTGGTGAATATTATTGGCATCATAAATGGTTTCCCAGTCATATTGAGTTTCAAATATATCTGTGGTTAACCCATGTGATTCCAAATTGCTTATTGCTCTAACCAAAGCCCTTAATCGGTCCTGATTTTCTTCACTTTCACCTAACCAGATTGGATCAAAATTTCTTTCAGCATAAAATCTTATGGTCGAAGAATCTCGTCCAATTTCCGAAATTAGTGCCAATTCCTGTTGTGTAGGAAGAGTAAAATCCAATCCTCCCTTTGATGGAATGGTTGAAACCAAAATCACCAAACTACTATAAATTGTCCTACGGAGAGTATTTTTTAATAATCTCAATAACTTGCTAAACATTCACTGCTCCAATGATATCTTGGCTACTATATATACCCAATTTTTTGTTTACAAACAAGGTAAACTCGCCTTTGAAGACGCTTTCAAAATTTTTTTAAAGATTCTACTTGCGGTGAATTTGATATTTGTTTATCTTATAGTACAAAGCAGAGGGAGTTGGTTAGGAGTTTAAAGAAAATAGCTCAAATTGTTTCCTGAATAAGATAATAAAATTAGAAAATAATGCTGCAGACAGACTTGAAGGTCATTTTTCTTCAACCACAAAGCTAAATTTAGCACCATTTTCTTGGGAATGGTAGCATAAAAGGAAAGTCCGACTCGAATAGTAATGAAAGTCAATTTAACCCGTCGTTCGTTCGTTCTTGGTGGTAGTACTGCTACCCTGCTTTGTACAGTAGCTGCACCAGTCTACTCCAATACAGCAGGATTTCTTAAAGGCGCAGGCATTTATCGTCAAATTCAGATGTTTAACGGCCAGACCAATGAAAATATTAAAATAATTTATTGGGTAGAAGGGAAGTATATACCTGACGCCTTGCTTGAAATTAGCAAATTCATGCGAGATTGGAGAGAGAACAAGTGGGCCAAGATGGATATAAGAAACATTAATACCCTGTCGGCTGTTCACAAAATTCTAGATACCAGCGAACCGATTCAACTCCTTAGTGGTTACAGAACAACAGCAACCAATGAGATGCTGAGAAGGCGTTCACCAAGGACAGTGGTAAAGAATTCTTACCACACGCAAGGGATGGCTGCTGACGTTAGAATCCGAGGGGTTTCTACCAATACTCTTGCCAGAGTTGGAGAGAAATGCCAGTCAGGTGGAATAGGAAGATACTCCCGATCCAGATTCGTTCATTTTGATTGTGCAAAAATCAGAAGCTGGGGCAGTTAAACCTCAAACCAAACATAAGGCTACATAAGAAAATCGTCATAATTTTCATTGACGGATTGTTCCATCACCTTCAACCAAGTATTTGAAACTCACCAGTTGTTCTGTACCAACAGGTCCTCGTGCGTGAATTTTACCCGTTGCTATTCCAATCTCAGCTCCCATCCCAAATTCTCCTCCATCGGCAAATTGAGTCGAAGCATTCTTCATCAGAATGGCTGAATCCAGATTAGTAAAGAATTCTTCAGCCGTAGAGTGGTTTTCGGTAATTATTGCTTCCGTATGTCCTGAACCATATCGCTTGATGTGTTTGATGGCCTCGCTAACTCCGCTGACAGTTTTGACAGCAATAATACTATCAAGGAACTCCTTCCCGTAATCCTCGCTGTTAGCAAATACCGTTCCCTTTACATTTGAGTATTTCTTATCCGTTCTAACCTCTACTCCTTTGGCCAGAAGATCCTTCAAAAGAATTTCTCCATTCTTGAAAGAAAAATTCTCATCAATTAAAAGACACTCGGCCGCACCACATATTCCAGTTCGCCTTGTTTTGGCGTTAACTACAACCCTTCGGGCTTTTTCTATGTCTGCATCACGATCAACATAAACATGACATATTCCTTCAAGGTGAGCAAAAACAGGAACCCTGGCCTCTTGCTGGACTCGACCCACTAGACTTCTACCCCCTCTAGGTACAATGACATCAATAAATTCAGTTTGTTTTAACATTTCACTTACAGCAGACCTATCTGTAGTAGGAACCAATTGGGTGCTAGCTATAGGAAAACCTTCCTGTGAAATCCCTTCAACAAAACACCTGTGGAGTTCCCGTGAGGTATTAAAACTGTCGGAACCTCCCCGTAAAATAGAAGCATTCCCGGATTTCAAGCATAGGGCTGAGGCGTCAATTGTAACATTGGGACGGGATTCAAAAATTACTCCGATTACGCCCAATGGAGTCGAAACTCTTTTTATTTTCAGCCCAGTAGGACGATCCCAGGATGCGAGGGTTTTACCTACCGGATCAGATTGTTGTGATATGCTTGTAAGTGATTTCTCCAGATCATCCAGTCGTTCATGATTTAATTCCAAGCGATCCAGCATGGCTGAAGAAAGACCTTTCTTCATACCAAGTTTTATATCTTTCTTATTGGCTTTCAAAATTGTATTTCTGTTGTTGTTGATAGTTACCCGTGCATTATCCAGAGCCTTACTTTTTGAATCGTTTGAAACAACCGCCAGAAAGCCGGCAGCTTCCCTGGCCTTTTGCCCCATGCCCCTAATCAGGTCTTTCGTATCCATCTAACCCATCCATATTTTATTCGAAAAATACTACCAGGACATATCATCTCTGTGAATTAATGCTGCCCTTCCAGGAAATCCCAGAATTTGCTCTATTTCACTGGATTTATGTCCCATTATCAGTTCACTTTCAGTTTTTGTATACCGGATCAATCCTGTTCCTAAACGTTTACCCTTACGGGATATTATTTCAACAGCATCACCTCTGCCAAATTCTCCAATCACCTTTTGAACTCCTGCCGGGAGGAGGGACTTGCCTCGTTGCAAAGCTTCAGCAGCCCCGTCATCAATATAAACGCTTCCCCTAGGCTTCATGGAAGCTATCCAGTGTTTCCTTGCAACCTGAGGATCATGTTCTGGTTTAAACCAGGTGCAGTTTCCGCCGTTCAGCAGATTCTGAACAGGGTTCTGTTTCTTTCCCTCAGAAATGACCATCGCACATCCGGCCTTCATGGCTGTTCGGGCAGCAATTAATTTGGTTTTCATCCCACCACTGGATAAATTGGTTCCAGTTGAGCCAGCCATGGCAAAAATCTTGGAATCGATTGAGGAAATGGTTTCCAACCTAACAGCCCCAGAATGCTTTCGGGGGTCCTTGTCATATAACCCATCAACATCGGAAAAAAGAATCAAAATATCGGCCCCAATCATTACCGAGACCTGAGCAGCCAGACGGTCATTATCCCCAAACCTTATTTCATCTGTGGCAATGGTATCATTTTCATTAACGATCGGAATAACCCCCATCGTGAGTAACGTTGACATTGTAGCCCTGGCATTCAAAAATCTTTTGCGGTTATCATTATCATCCAGTGTTAAAAGCACCTGTGCCGTTTTATGACCAAATGGTTGTAAAATTTCTTCATACATTCGGGCTAACTTAATTTGGCCACATGCTGCAGATGCCTGGGTTTGCTCAAGAGACAACTTCCCTACCGGAAACTCCAATATTCTTCTCCCAAGAGCTATTGAGCCTGAAGAAACAATTACCACCTGTTTTCCCTGCCGCTTAAGGTGATCAATATCTTCAGCAAGTGCTTTTAGCCACTTGGTGTTCAACCGTCCATTTTCATTGTCTATGAGGAGCGAGGACCCAATTTTAATAATAATTTTGGAAGCTTGCTGAAATGTTCTTAGGGTGTCCATTCGGATCTTGCCTCTTCCTGCAACTTTCTCATGCTATGTTGTTGATCAAGGATAGTTTTTGCCAAACAATCCAAACATTGATCTAGTCCAATTTTCTCCAGGGCCGAAACTGTACATAATTTGTGGGGGCTTACAACCTCCTGCAATTCCTCAAAGGGATTATCCATTTCCGGGTCTATTAGATCAACTTTATTGATAGCAACAATCCTGGGTTTGTCTGGTAAGCCACTCCCATATCTTCTTAATTCGTTGTCGATTATCCGAAAATCTCTTATCGGATCCTCACTGGTACCGTCAATTAGTTGCAACAGAATGGAACTCCGTTCAACATGCCCTAAAAACCTGTCACCTAATCCTTTTCCCTCACTGGAACCCTTGATGATTCCTGGAATGTCAGCTATGGTGAAATCAATATCCTCCCTATTTACCAGACCCAATTTTGGATATAGGGTGGTAAAGGGATAATCACCACTTTTGGGTTTGGCATTGGATACTGCAGATAAAAATGTTGATTTACCCGAATTAGGCAAACCGACAAGACCTACATCTGCAAAGATTTTCAAACGCAAATAAATTGTAAGCTCTTTTCCCTCCATGCCTGGATTGGAGAAACGCGGAGCTTGATTGGTAGAGGATTTAAAGTGTGAATTACCAAAACCACCACTACCACCTTGCAGTAAGGTAATTTCCTGGTCCTTGCCAACTAAATCAAAGAGCAATACTGTTTTGGTTTCATCCAGTATTTCTGTTCCGATCGGTACCTCAAGGATAATATCCTTTCCATTTGAACCGTGCCTTTCTCGCCCGCTTCCTGATTTCCCGTTACCTGCAAAGAAATTTCTTTTATAGGCAAAGTCAATCAATGTGTTGAGGTTTTCCTGGGTTCGGATGATGACATCACCGCCCTTTCCTCCATCACCCCCATCAGGTCCACCGAATTCGATAAATTTTTCCTTGCGGAAACTAACAGCTCCATTACCGCCTGAACCGGAACGTACTTTAATCTTTGCCAAATCTAGAAATTGCATTGCTCTATAAAACAATAACACCCATAATCAGGCTACGTTTAATGCAGCCTAAAGCTATCAGGTTATGGGAAAAATATGGTCTGGGAGGTGTTTGTGGATAAACTGGATGATGTCGAGGAGTATGTATCTTAGTCCTGTAATACGGATACAAAACTACGTCCCTTATAACCTTTTGAGAACGTAACGTTACCTTCGGCTGTAGCAAAAATAGTATGATCCTTGCCAGTACCAGTACCCTCACCAGCCCAGAATTTATTACCCCGCTGACGAACGAGTATATTGCCTGGGATAACCTTCTCGCCACCAAACTTTTTTACACCCAAACGTCTACCTGCTGAATCTCGACCGTTTCGTGATGACCCACCAGCTTTCTTATGTGCCATTTTTTATCCTCTTAATACTTTTCAATCAATGATAAGGTAAATCACTCAAAATAGGAAGTTGGTAAACCGGGTATTTCAATACGCTTGGTCATGAACAACGTTGATTTTTGCCGATAACCTCTGGTTGTCTTTGAGGAACTTTTCCTTCGTCTTTTCTTGAAACTAATCAGTTTCTTGGTTCTTAGGCCCTTGGATTCAAGAACAATTTTAGCATCTTGAATATAGGGATCACCCAATACTGATTCCGATCCGTTGCCCATTAAAACTTTATCAATAGTGAGTTCAGACCCGATTTCAGGTACCTCAAGATCCAAAATACTGCACTTTTCTCCAACCTTGACCGGGAACTGCTTGCCATTATAGGCAAAAACAGCTGAAACTTCCGGATTGATGACCTTTTTTACATTCAATTCCTGTTCAATGGAAGAATCTTCAACTTGTTCTTCCTCAGAAGATATTTGTGTTTCTTCGCTTTCTTGTGTTTCAGAATTTTCCATAGGAATCCTCAATTTTTCAGAGGTAAATGTAATCCTCTAGTATGCGTAAAAAATCCAAAAGCAGGTTCTTTAACCAGCCAAGGGAACTCGCAGTTGAATATTGAATTTATCTTGGTAATTTCAACACCAATGGGGAAAAAACTGTTACAAATTCATGGATACAGGTACGAGGGGCTACCAGGATCTTTCAAATTTGTTTCTCAGGAAAACTGCCAAAGCATTCATAGTCAACAAAAATGCAAGCAAAACCAGGATGGCTGCTGAGGCCCTACTCACAAATCCTCTTTCGGGACTGTCCGACCAAATGAATATTTGTGTCGGTAGAGCTGTTGAGCTATCAAGGGGCGTGCCTGGGGCTGAAGTAATGAAGGCGTTCATACCGATCAGAAGTAAGGGAGCTGTTTCTCCCAAAGCCTGCGCAAGACCTATGATGGTCCCGGTCAGAATTCCTGGCATGGCTAGGGGAAGTACGTGACCAAAAACAACCTGTTGCCTTGAAGCCCCTACCCCAAGTGCAGCTTCTCTGATACTGGGAGGTACAGCTTTCAATGCGGCCCTTGTGGCGATAATGATAGTTGGCATGGTCATTAATGCCAGCGCCATACCACCTACCAATGGTGCTGACCTGGGAAGACCGAACCAGCCGATGAAGACAGCAAGTGCCAGTAACCCGAAAACCACTGAGGGTACAGCCGCGAGATTGTTGATATTGACTTCTATGAAATTACTGAATCGATTTTTGGGTGCAAATTCTTCCAGGTAAATGGCTGCCCCTATTCCAAGTGGGAAGGAAATCAGAAAACAAACCAGGAGAGCCCAGAAAGAACCTATCAATGCTCCCTTTAAACCTGCCAGCTCAGGAAACCGGCTGTCGGCGTTTAGAATTAATCCCCAGTTGATGGGCTTTGAAATCAGCCCCTTTTCCTGAAGATTATCAAACCATTGTATTTCATTGTCTTTTAATCTTCGGTTTATTTCTTCAGTTTCCCTATCAATGAGTTCCTTATTCAATTGATCATAGGGATCGGAGGTAGGAACAACCAGGGTAATATCACTGGCAATCAGACTTGGATCTGCAACAACCCTGTCCCTCAATTCAAACTGAGCACCATTACTCAGAATTCTGGCCAACTGTTTCTTTTCGGCATTGGATATATCCCCTTCATGGTATACAAGAAGGGAATCCTGAAGAAGGCGATTAAAGTTACCTCTAGGTAACTTTTCTGGATTAATAACATCCGGATCAACGTAAACGCTGAATTCTATATGTGTTTGAGTTAAAGCCTTGTAACCACTGGATACCAAAGAATAAATCAAGATAAACAGCATTAGGAATGCAAAAAATATTGCTGTGATTCCCAAACCCTTTAAAACTATCTGGTTCCTATTCCTCCTTGGGAGGGATTGCTTTACAAGTTCAATGGTATTCATTTTGTAAATATTCAAATACTTTATGTTATCCAAGAATTATCAATCATATATTTCACGGTATTTCTGTACAATTCGCAGGGCGAATATATTGACAATCAAGGTAACCAGAAACAGCATCATTCCAAGTGCAAAGGCTGCCAAGGTCTTAGGATTATCAAATGATGTATCACCAATAAGCAAGGTTACAATCTGAACAGTAACTGTCGTTACACTATCCAGTGGGTTAAGTGTGAGTTTGGCTATTAATCCGGCTGCCATAACCACAATCATTGTTTCACCGATAGCTCTACTTACAGCAAGCAAAATACCACCTACTATACCTGGTATTGCTGCTGGGAATAACACCTTTAACATCGTTTCCGAACGTGTTGCTCCTAAAGCAAGTGAACCATCCTTTAGTGATTTGGGAACAGCAGAAAGTGCGTCATCGGTAAAGGATGAAATGAATGGAATGAGCATAATCCCCATTACTCCACCAGCAGCCAAAGCTGTATTGGGTGAAACTGCTATTCCTATGAGATCACCAAAATTCCTAAAGGCGGGTGTTACAACCAATATTGCAAAAAAGCCGTAAACTATGGTTGGAACTCCAGCCAAAATTTCGAGTACCGGTTTACTGAAAGCCCTAATTCTGGAATTGGCAAATTCATTGAGGTAAATCGCCGACATTAAACCAATGGGAACGGAAATAAAAAGAGCAACACCAGTAATTACAAGTGTTCCAACAAAAACGGGTATCCATCCGAATGCTCCTTCAGCAGCAACCTGGTCTTCCCTGATTGGAATCTGGGGCTCCCAATTGAGACCGAAGAAAAATTCAGTAAAAGGAACTAGACTAAGAAACCTGGTGGTTTCAACCAAAAGTGAAGCAATAATTCCGATGGTTGTAAATATTGCCACCACAGAACAAGAGATCATTAACCAGGTAACAATTTTTTCTACACTTTGCCTAGCCCTGAATCTCTGGCTAACCTTAATTCGTGCAAAAACAATTAAGGCTATAGACAATACCGAAACTATCACAACAAGAAGGGTCGAAGAATTTTCACGAAGATTGACCAAGGTGTCAGCTGCGTTCAACTTCCACTCTTCTGGTTCACCAAAAACTCGACCGCCGGCAATTGATCGAATTTCTGCTAATATTAGATCTATTTCACCCTTGCTAGAGTTTAGTAAGTAATCCTCAAGAATAGTATTCGAAATATAAAATTCTATCAGAGTCCCTTTTAGTACAAGCCAAATCAGAATTAACAGCATAATAGGGAAGAAAACTAGGAAAAGCGAAAACAATCCATGATAAAGTGATATGGATGTCAGCTTGATCCCCCTGTTTCTAATCGAAACTGCTGATCGATGATTGATATAACAACCAATAAAAGCAAAGAATATTACTAAAACAAAAGCAAGGGCGGTCATTTTTATATTTAGTGAAAAAGGATGATTTACTTAGGATCCATGTTTTCACCATTGATGACTGCATTTTGCAACCGCATTCTTGCATCATCACCCAAGGTAACTAGTCCTCTTTCAGAAAGGTACCCACCTGGGCTAAGTGCTTCGTCAGACATATATTCTTCAATAAACTCCTGGAAGTTGGGTATAACTCCCCTGTGGGCATTCTTTGTATAAAAATACAATGGTCTGGAAATCGGATATGATTTATCGCCAATAGATTCTGAATCAGGTACCACACCGTTAACCTTTACAGGCTTAAGTGTATCCAGGTTTTCAAACAGGAATGAATAACCGAAAATGCCAAATGAAGTAGGATCAGCATTCAGCCTTTGAACAATAAGATTATCATTCTCACCAGCCTCGACAAATGGTCCATCCTGTCTCATCCTGCTACAATTTTCTTTGACCCAGGCCTTGTCTTTACCCATACCACTCTCAGCAATATATGGTAATTTTTTACATCCGACATGCATTGCCAATTCAACAAAGGCATCACGTGTACCAGAAGTTGGAGGGGGACCATAAGCCAAAATGTCCTGGTCAGGTAAATCAGGGTTAATATCAGACCACTTCATGTAAAAGTTTGGTACCATTTTTCCATCCTGAGGAACTTCTGCAGCCAAAGCCAAAAATATTTCCTCAAGAGTTAGGTCCCAGTCATGTTCACTTGATCGTGATACTGCGATCGACAATCCATCAAATCCAATCAGAGCCTCAGAAATGTCAGTAACGCCATTCTCATTGCAAAGATCATATTCTGATTTTTTCATGGCCCGTGAGGCACCCGTTAAATCTGGGTGAGATTCTCCAATCCCGCCGCAGAAAAGCTTCATTCCTCCACCTGTACCGGTCGATTCAACGATGGGAGAAGGAGAGCCTGTCAGGTTGGAAAATTGTTCGGCTACTGCCTGGGTATATGGAAATACCGTAGATGAACCTACAATACTAATTTGATCTCTAGCTGAAGCGGCAAACGCTCCAAACATAAAGATCATCATTGTAGAAACAAGAACAATGAATTTTTTCATCAAAAACTCCTATAATATAAGGGGATCTAACGAGTTTTGATGTAGCGCTTATTTGTATCTTTTTTTTTGTGTAAATATTAAACTTTTATGAAACATGAGAAGCACGTGATGGCTTCACTTAATTTGACTCCGCAGATATGCCAGCGCTTAAATTTGTATCTATTTGTTGAAATCCTCCACCCTGATCATTTAATTTACATGAACAAATTACTAATGGAGAGGTGCCGGAGTGGTCGAACGGGGCGGTCTCGAAAATCGTTGTACCTTTGGGTACCCAGGGTTCGAATCCCTGTCTCTCCGCCAAACCAATTGTGATCAAGAAGATCTTCAATTTCAATTTAAAGCGGTCCACTCAACTTCAAAAACTATAAATTTTCTGGTTCAGATCTGGCTCGTTAGCGCCTGACATATTTTATGAAAGGAGTTAATGTTCCAATTTTGTCATACAATTTGCGAGCATCTGAATTAAAGTCCTGTGTTGTCCAGTAAACGCCTTCAAATCCCAGCTCATCAGTCCTGTCATAGATTGCCGTAATAAGTTTTGCCCCAATCCCCTTGTTGCGAGAATCCTTATCCACAAACAAGTCTTGGAGATAACATATCTTCCGTTCTTGCCATAGGTGAATATGGTAAAGACTATTGACCAATCCTACACCTTGTCCATTATGCATGGCGATAAATCCTTCACAGTCGGTAAAGGTATCATCTGTTAGCCGGTTGAAGGTTAATTTGAAAATTTCTTCTGTCCTGCTGGTTTGATAGAATTCCAGGTACATTTTCCATAGACGTTTCCAACAGTCCCAATGGCTAACAGTCAATTTCTCAATACGTATTTCACTATCCATCATGGTATTCCCTGTTACCCTTCACCCCCAAGGGGGCCATAAAAGATTACCCAAGCTTCCATTTCTTCACCAAAATTTACAAATCTATGTGGTATCCCAGCTGGAACAAAAAGAAAATCTCCCGGTTTAAAATCCACAGTTTGTTCACCCATTTCAAATTGGCCATTCCCCTTAGTGATTATATAACATTCGTCTTGTTCATGAGGTTGCTGCATATCCACACCCCTAGGAACATATAATTCAACTTTCAAAGTCCCCCTCTCCAATCCAATATGAAACCTTACCGAAGCATCATCTGCGATATTGACTCTCATTTCTTCTCTTGTGAGCTTAACACCGTCCCGGTTTGCTGGCTTAGTTGCTTTTGCTATCACACTCATTCTCCTCATACCACATTTTAATCAACTTAATTTCTTTGAATTTACTGAAAAAATCTCTAATTGACATCACTATCCCAGTAGCCTCACCCAAGTTAATTGCTAAGTGATTTATGCGGAAACAAAAATATCAAGCCAAAGTGAGAAAAACCATATTTTTCCTGGTTTAGCTTTCTTTCACTTATGAATACAAAGTTCCATGGTTCAACTTAATCCCAACCTTATAAATACAATCAGCCCGCCCGTCATGGATGCTAGAAGGTGGCTTCTAGAAACACGAAGAGAAACCAACCTGGGGCTGCTAAACCTTTCTCAGGCTGCTCCAGTAGACCCTCCCCATGATGATTTGCTAAATCATTTGGTTGAATCCATAAAAAGCGACCCTTCTTCGAACCTTTATGGGCCCGTCCTAGGTAATCCTGAACTAAGAGAAGAAATAGCCAACAGGTGGTCGTCGTTGTATAAAGGAGAAATCAGGCCCTCACAAGTCGCAGTAACATCCGGTTGTAACCAGGCATTTGCTGCTTCCATTGCTGCCCTAGCCAAACCTGGAGATTCCATAATGATTGCAGCTCCCTGGTATTTCAACCATAAAATGTGGTTGGACATGATGGGGATAAATACAACAACCCTAACTCTTGAGATGGACCTTCAACCGGATGTAGAACGTGCAAGGAAACTGATTTCCAAGAACCTCAAGGCAATTCTCCTGATTTCACCAAATAACCCCTGCGGTGCGGAATACTCACGGGATACCATTCTTAAGTTTTTTCAACTGGCCCAAGAAAACGACCTCACTTTAATCGTTGACGAAACCTATAGGGATTTTCTGTCCCCTGATAACGACTTGCATGAATTATTTAAGTTTCCTGGCTGGGAGCGGAATTTTGTTCATCTCTATTCATTTTCAAAAGCCTTCCGATTGACAGGACATAGAGTGGGAGCAATTTTGGCTTCAGAAGATTTTTTAACTCAAATTGAGAAGCATCTTGACACGGTTTCCATTTGCCCAAACCAGTTGGGTCAAAAAGGTGCTCTTTTCGGTCTGAGAAACCTGATGCCCTGGCTGAAAGCAGAAAAAGAAATAATTTTGAAAAGAAAAGTAGCTATAGAAAAGGGCTTTGAAACTCTACAGGGATGGAAATTACTGGGGTGCGGTGCATATTTTGCCTACGTTACCCACCCATTTGACATACCTTCTGACAAGTTGGTCAAGCGTATACTTCAAAAAACCAACATGTTAATGTTGCCAGATACAATGTTTGAACAACCCAACCCAGCAGATGGTGTTAGAATAGTTGGGCAACAGATTAGAATTGCCTATGCCAATATTGATCAAAACCAGATTGAAGACTTCTTCTATAGGATGGATCAGTTTACAAAAGACAATCAAAATTTCATTAGAAGTTCAAACTTGAACAAGTTAGGTTTACAATAGCTTCGAATTCGGGGGGAAGCCCTTGAATTGTGTGTACAAAATATTTAGGTAAATTCACTTATTTCAAAACTAGAGTTTAATTGATGGCAAAGTTTTCCCGCAAAAAAGCCATGAACATCCCAGTTTGGATTCTATTAGGGTTGCTAATCCTGGGATTGATGGGCTTCGGCATTGGTAATTACTCCGGTGTAGCCGATAAAATCGGTTCCGTAGGTGATGAAGAAATTACTATAGATGAGTATTACCAAGCCTTGCAGGAGGTCACACGAAATCTTTCGACCAGAATAAATACACAACTTTCTTATTCTGAGGCAATCTCCCTTGGGGCCGATCGTGAAGCAATTGGTATTGTTTCCCGAACTGCGGCCTTGGACAATGAAGCTTACCAGATTGGTATTTCAGTCGGAGACAATGTTGTTCTTGATCAAATCAGGAATGAACCAAGTTTCCAGGGAATTGATGGAAACTTTGATACAACTGCCTACAATTTTACCCTGGAGAGTCTGGGTTTGACAGGGTCTGAGTTTGATGACGTGGTACGGAAGGAAGTTACCCGTGGGTTATTGAGTGGCTCTTTGCTTTCAGATCTTTTTCCATCTGAAGTATTCTGGAACAATTACGTCGAACACAACTTCCAGAGGAGATCTTTTAGCTGGATTGAAATCACTGAAAGTATGCTCAAAAACCCAGATCCACAGGCTACTGATTCTGATCTAAGAGCATTTTACGATAACAACCCTGACGATTTTACCCTACCCTCAACAAGAGAGATAACCTACGCTTGGTTGACACCCGAGATGATATCTGATTCATTTAGTATTTCAGAGGATGAGTTACTGATATTATACAATTCCAGAATTGATGAATTTAATCGGCCGGAAAGCCGTATAGTCGACCGATTGGTTTTCCCGACAACGGAAGAAGCCACCTTGGCATTGGAAGAAATTAATTCCGGTACTTCAAATTTTGACCAAATTGTAATTGATAGTGGAATCCAAATCGAAGACATAGATTTGGGTGAAGTCCAACGGGCTGATCTCTCCCCTGAAGAAGCAGATCTGGTTTTTTCCACTGAGGAATTAAGTGTTCTTGGACCAATCCAATCAACAGTTGGGCCAGCCTTGTTTAGAATTAATGGCATTATACCAGCCAAGGAAACTTCATTTGAGGACGTCCGTGAAGAATTGATGCAGCAAAGAGGTGTTGAACTTGCAGTGGAGACCATCCAGAATAATTTTGAAAGCTATCAGGATTCACTGGCTGCTGGTGCCACTCTTGAGGAGCTTGCACAGGAAACCGATCTGGTGCTGGAAACCATTCTGTACAATTCACTTTCTGATGATCCAGTTACTGAATTTGCCGTTTTCCGAAATACTGTAGTACAAATTGATGAAAATAGTTTCCCTGAATTGTTGGAACTTGACAACGGCGGCGTCATTGCCATGCGTCTTGATCAGACTATACCTCCTGCGTTGCAACCCTTTGATATTGTAAGGGAACAGGTTCAGGAAAACTGGGTTGCAGACGAATTAGGTAAGCAAAAAATAATCGTGGCAGAGGAGCATCTGGCAGCTTTGGAGGGTGGTGTTGGATTTGGTGCAATTGGTTTAGGCGAACCTAGACAGGAAATTGAAGTTCTAAGGGTTGATCCAATCCGGGATGCACCACAAAATATGATACAGGAAGTTTTTGAAATTGAGGCTGTTGCTAAAGGTGCTGTTGTTGCAGGTGATGATAACAGAGTGGCTTTGGTTTTATTAGATGAAATACTCCCTCCAGATAATGATTCAGAGGAAATATCTGGTTATCTTTCTTTTGTTGAGTCACAAATCAAGGGTGGGTTATCAAGTGATATCATTAATTCCTACACTGTGGATCTGATTAGTAAATCAAATCTGGAAATCAATCAGGAGATTTTGAATGCGGTTCATTCGCAACTGCAATAGAGGGTTTTTATGATTTCTCCTTCTCTGGACAAGTTTTTTTCAAAATACAATGCTGGCGACAATCAGGTACTTTATTCCAAAATCCCTGCAGATCTGGAAACACCGGTATCGCTTTTTCTGAAATTGGCAAATGGTACTGATAATTGCTTTCTACTTGAGTCGGTAACTGGAGGGGAAGAAAGAGGTCGGTATTCAATTCTGGGAATGGAACCGGATTTGATCTGGCAATGTGATGGAAATTCTTCGAATGTGTCATGGATGGAAGGATTTGAACCAATTACTTCTCACTCTGTAGCTGGGGATCCTTTTACCTGTCTTAGAGATTTAATTAAGACGAGTTCTATCGAACTGCCCTTGAATCTGCCTGCAAGCTCGGCTGGATTGTTTGGATATCTGTCCTATGATATGGTCAGATTGGTTGAAAACCTTCCCTTGAAAAATCCCGATACAATAGGAACACCTGATGCTCTCCTGTTGAGGCCCTCACTGATCGCTGTACTTGATGGGGTACTAGACGAACTGACGTTGGTAAGCCCTGTATGGTACAATGAATCCATTGACGCTGAACGTGCCTATGCTCAGGGTTTTGATCGTTTGGAAAGAACCCTAAACAAGCTTCAGAGGATTACCTTCAATTATTCAACGAAATATACCGAGCCCGTTACGGCAGCTGAATTGGTGAATGAAACACCGAAGGATGAATTCCTTGCCATGGTAGAAAAATCGAAGAAATACATTCGCGAGGGTGATATTTTTCAGGTTGTTCCAAGTCAAAGATGGCAAATGGAATTTCCGCATCCGCCCATTTCTCTTTACCGTGCACTTAGAAGAACCAACCCATCCCCTTTTATGTTCTATTTTAATTTCGGGGACTTTCAGGTTATAGGGGCAAGTCCCGAGATACTTGTCAGGGTCTCTGACAATGAAATAACCATTCGTCCACTTGCCGGTACAAGGCCAAGGGGGAAAACACCAGAGGAAGACAGGGAACTGGCAGAAAACTTACTTGCGGATGAAAAAGAATGTGCAGAACATTTAATGCTTCTGGACCTGGGAAGAAACGATGTCGGCCGTGTTTCCAAAATAGGTTCCGTAAATCCGACAGAGCAGTTTGTAATTGAAAGATACTCACATGTCATGCATATTGTATCGAATGTTGTGGGAGAATTGTCAGAAGGTGAGGATGCTCTGTCTGCCCTGATGGCTGGATTACCTGCCGGTACTGTTTCAGGTGCCCCCAAGGTTCGTGCTATGGAAATCATTGATGAGTTGGAACAAACCAAGCGGGGGGTATATGCAGGAGGCGTGGGTTATTTCTCATCCAATGGTGACATGGACATGTGTATTGCACTCAGGACTTCGGTCATAAAGGATAACAAACTCTATATTCAGGCCGGTGGTGGAATTGTAGTTGACAGCGACCCGGAAGCGGAGTGGCAGGAAACCGTATCAAAATCCATGGCCTTGAGGAAAGCCGCCGAGGTTGCTCCCCAGTTTATACCTGAAATCAATGACTAAACGCTACCGCTGAAATTATTTACCATCAATAACCAGATATCATTGCTAAAATCAAATTCGTAGGAAACCTGCCACACTCCGAGATAAGTCGATGTATGTACTAATTGATAACTTCGATAGTTTTACCTTTAACCTAGTTCAATACCTTGGAGTACTCGGTGCTGAAGTAAAGGTTTACAGAAACAACGAAATTACCTCAGAGGAGGTTGTCGTACAAAATCCCAAGGGAATTATTCTTTCCCCAGGCCCTTGTGGCCCGGATAAGACAGGAGTCTGTATTAGTCTCGCGAAAAGTGCTGCTGATGCAAAAATTCCTCTTTTGGGAGTTTGTCTGGGGCATCAGGTAATTGGGGTAGCATTTGGTGGCCGCACAATTATCAACGATGAAATAGTCCATGGTAAAATGGGACGGATTGAACATGATGGAACCGGTATCCTGGCAGGGTTAAACTCACCTGTTATGGCTACACGTTATCATTCACTAGTGGTAGAAAGGGAAACACTTCCCCAATGTCTGAAAGTTAATGGTTGGCTGAAGGATGGCACGATAATGGGACTTCGGCATAAAAATTATCCTATCCATGGTGTGCAGTTTCATCCAGAAAGTATAGCAACCAAGGAGGGTTTGAACATACTTGATAATTTTTTGAAATTAACTCACTGAATTTGGAATTATGGATACTTTTAAACAATTGATCTCGGTTGCCTGTGAAGGACCCTTGTCCAGAGCACAGACTGAAAAGGCCTTCTTTGAAATAATGGAAGGAAAGGTTTCACCAGTTCATATTGCAGGATTGCTTATGGCCATGAAGATGCGAGGGGAAACTATAGATGAGTTTGCTGGTGCGGCCTCAGTAATGCGCAACAAATGTCTTGAGGTCACCGCTCCGATCAAAGCCATGGATATTGTTGGTACTGGCGGAGATGGCAAAGGGACTTTAAACATATCAACTGCAACTGCCTTGGTTGTTGCAGGGGCTGGTGTCCCAGTAGCCAAGCATGGTAATAGAAACCTTTCATCCAAATCCGGAGCTGCTGATGCCCTCTCCCACCTGGGTATTAATGTTATGGTAGGACCCGAAATTGTTAATGAAGCAATTGAAAAGGCGGGAATAGGATTTATGATGGCCCCGATGCATCACCCGGCCATGAAACATGTCATGCCCGTTCGACAGGAATTGGGTATTCGGACAATATTCAATATATTGGGACCTTTAACCAACCCTGCCAAAGTTGGTTTTCAGTTGACAGGGGCTTTCGCCAAACAATTAATTGTACCGATGGCCAGTACGCTAAAGGAACTAGGAACCCATGTAGCCTGGGTTGTTCATGGTGAAGATGGGACTGATGAGGTTTCCATTTCAGGATTAACCCATATTGCCGAATTGAAAAACGGGGAAGTTATTGAAAAGACCCTTCATCCCGAGGAAGCAGGACTTCCCGTACATTCACTTGAGTCAATCAAGGGAGGTACACCTGAGGTCAATGCGACTGCCATATCTGATCTGCTGAATGGCACCCCTTCCCCTTATCGTGATGCAGTTTTACTGAATTCATCCTGTGCCCTGGTAATTGCTGGCAAGGCAGAAACCTTGCCTCAAGGTGTAGAATTGGCTAAAGATAGTATTGATTCCGGTTCGGCAAAAGCAAAGTTGAATCGACTTGTTTCCATAACAAACAGTTGAGAGTTGTGAACTCTATCCTTGAAAAAATCCGATCTTACAAGATTGAAGAAATAAAGAACCTAAAATCCCGGTACCGGTTAAGTGTTCTGGAGGACTTGATACAAGAACAGAGTCCCCCCAAGGGTTTTAGAAAATCCCTGATTTCTGCAAGTAGTCAGGGGTATGGTCTTATTGCAGAAGTAAAGAAAGCGAGCCCTTCCAAGGGTATAATCAGGAAGGATTTCAATCCACTTGAATTGGCAAAGGCTTATGAAGCAGGAGGAGCAACATGTATTTCTGTCCTCACTGATTCACCAAGTTTTCAGGGTAAGGGAAAGTATCTTGAGGAAATATCCAAGGCGGTAAGTCTTCCAACCCTTCGCAAGGATTTTATGTTGGACCCGTACCAGATATATGAAGCTCGTTCCCTGGGAGCAGACTGTATCTTGTTGATTCTGGCCATGATTGAGGATGATTTGGCCAAGGAACTTGAAGAATCTGCTATTGCTTTAGGTATGGATGTCCTTGTTGAAGTTCACAATTTGCAGGAGTTGGAAAGAGCACTTGAATTTAAGTCCAATCTTATTGGCATCAACAACCGAAACCTGAATACATTCGAGGTAAGCCTGGATACTTCTCTGGAATTGGTAAAGAAAATTCCTGCTGGTATTCATGTGGTTTCAGAATCGGGTCTCTTCACTAGAAAGGATTTGGACTATTTGGCAACAGCTGGAATTAGAAGTTTCTTGATTGGTGAAAGTCTGATGCGAAAAAAAGATATAGTTACAGCAACTAAAAATCTTCTTGTTAATCCTCTTCCGGGAAATTGAGCATATGAAAAAATTTACCCACTTTGATGACCAAGGCAAGGCTCATATGGTTAACATCGCAAACAAGGATGAAACAAAAAGGATCGCCGTTTCGAGGGGGGAAGTCATAGTTGGTCGTGAAACGCTTGACCTGATTAAATCTGATAATATTGGCAAGGGTGATGTTTTTGGTGTCGCAAGAATAGCTGGAATTATGGCTGCCAAGAAGACTTCTGGTATTATCCCGTTATGTCACCCATTACAAATATCTGCTATTGAAATTGACTTCCTGACACAAGAGGACCAACCTTGTATTGTAATTGAAGCAAAGGTTACCACAGTTGGCAAAACCGGTGTTGAAATGGAAGCAATGGTAGCAGTATCGGCTGCTGCTTTGACAGTTTATGACATGGTTAAGTCTGTTGATAAGAGTGTATCCATTAACAATATTCACCTGGCCTACAAAGAAGGCGGGAAATCTGGTACATATGTGGCTTCATGATTTCAGTTAATGAAGCTACAGGTCGAATAAAGAGCCTTCTGGTTCAAACGGATACCGAGGAAATTTCGATTTACCATGCGACCAACCGGATTCTTGCTCAGGAATTCCGATCAGGCAGAAATCAACCACCCTTTGATACATCAGCCATGGATGGTTATGCTCTTCGAACCGAGGATGCAAAACCCGGTAATGTCCTTAAAATAATAGGCGTTATTCCTGCTGGAGCAAAAATTCCGGACAGATCAGTTGGGCCTAGTGAGGCCTATCGTATCTATACCGGTGCACCTATCCCCAAAGGGTCCTCTCGAGTAATTATCCAGGAAGATGTTAGTGCAAGTGAAACAACGGTTAAAATTAATAAAGAATTCGAATCCAATCCCTTTATTCGTTCTCGTGGAAGTGATTTCAGCAAAGGGTATTGTGTTAAAGCACACCAACCCCTGACCCCCAGCTTGATTTCATTATTAGCCGCCATGAATGCAGGTGTTATAAAGGTCAGAAAAAAACCTGTTGTTTCAATAATTCCCACGGGCGATGAATTGGTAATGCCAGGGTCTAAGGTTCCAGATACAAATATAGTCGCCTCGAATATATTTGGACTGCAGGGAATATTGGAAAACTTTGGGGCAGAAGTCAGAATTTTACCAATCGCCAGGGATAATTTTCAATCACTATCCACTTCACTTAATCTCTCGTTGCAATCAGACTTGATAGTAACTGTAGGTGGAGCCTCAGTGGGTGATTATGACTTGGTCAAGGACGCAGCTACTTCTCAAGGATTTGAACTATCGTTTTACAAAATCGCCATGCGACCAGGCAAGCCACTCTTTGCTGGTAATAAAGGTTCAACCGTCTTGATAGGGTTACCAGGAAACCCTGTATCAGCACTGGTGTGTGGATATGTTTTTTTAGTACCTGCCATTCAACATATGATGGGGTTGACCGAACTTGGCTTGCCTCGAAAAAAAGCTGTATTGGCAAAATCGTTGGGTAAAAATGGTGGCCGCGAACATTTCATGCGCGCTACTGTGGAATACACAAATGGAGAGGCAAGGATTACAGCTCAGGAAAAGCAAGACAGCTCATTACTCAAAACTTTTTTCAATTCCAATGCTCTGCTTATTAGACCGAGGTTGGATCCACCCCGTCAAGCTGGTGAATTGGTTGAGTTTATTGAACTTCTTTGACCTAAAGCATAAGGAACTCATTACCAAAAAAACTTAAACAAATTTTATTCAACCTTATATTGAGGTTGCTAAATGTATTAACAAAGTACCAGTGTGACCACATCCATGATTGTAACTAGATTTGCTCCCTCTCCCACAGGTAACCTCCATATTGGGGGAGCCAGAACAGCCCTCTTCAATTGGCTTTTTGCCAGGGCAAATAATGGAAAATTCCTTCTTCGCATTGAAGACACCGATAGAGAGCGTTCAACTGAAGAAGCCAAAGATCAAATTCTTGACAGTTTAAAATGGTTGAATCTTGATTGGGATGGTTCGCCAATAAGTCAATACACTCGTCAATCAATTCATCGAGAGAAAGCTCAGGAGTTATTAAATGCCGGTAGGGCTTATAAATGTTTTTCAACTCCTGAAGAAATTTCAGCTGCAAGGGAAGAATTAAAATCCAAGGGAGGGTCAACATTCTTTGTCAGTCCCTGGCGGAATGTAACTGAAGATCAACATCCCAACGCTCCATTCACAATTCGACTTAAAACTCCCGAAACCGGAATTTCAGTTATCCACGATAAGGTTTTTGGAGAGATCAGTGTAAGCAATGATACAATTGACGATCTGATAATTCTTCGCTCAGATGGCACACCGACATATAATTTTGCTGTTGTTGTAGATGATCATGATATGGATGTTACACATATCATTCGGGGGGATGACCATTTGGCCAATTCCTTCAAGCAAAAATTAATTTATAAAGCTTTTGATTGGGAGGTGCCTGTATTTGCACATGTCCCACTAATCCATAACGAACAGGGAAAGAAATTATCAAAGAGAGAAGGCTCGATTGGTATTGAATACTTTATCAAGGAAGGAATTTTACCTGAAGTCGTTTTTAATTTTCTTGCTCGCTTAGGTTGGTATCATGGTAATGATGAAATATTTACTAGAGACCATGCAATCAAACAATTTAGATTGGATGATTTGCGCAAGTCCCCTTCTCGATTGGATTTTGGTATACTTTCCAAATTATCCCAGAACTATCTACAAGGTCTGAATGTCGATATCATCACCGAGTTTTTAGATAAGCATCCAACACACCCTAAATTCGTTGATATCAATATTCCTACTTTTCCAAAACCTATTCATAGACATTCTCACGTTAAGATTTTTTCAGAGGAGATTAAGCAAGCAATCAAGTTAAAACAAAATTTACCAATTAGCTTACCACCATATAAGCTACTTAAAGAGGAAGTTGATCAGATCATCAAGTCAAAACAAAATTTACAAATACAATCAACATTACCTTTAAAAAGCTTAGCTGAAGCTATTACTGGAAACAAAGATTTGTTTATAATGTTAAATCAATCCAAAGATTTATCTATTCAGGAAGCGTATAACAGGATTTTGCCTGATGTTGTAGCAATGCAAAGAGCAATCACTAACCAATCAAGGTCTAGCCAGAAAGCGTATAACAGGATTTTGCCTGATGTTGTAGCAATGCAAAGAGCAATCACTAACCAATCAAGGTCTAGCCAGAAAGCGTATAACAGGATTTTGCCTGATGCTGTAGCAATGCAAAGAGCAATCACTAACCAATCAAGGTCTAGCCAGAAAGCGTATAACAGGATTTTGCCTGATGCTGTAGCAATGCAAAGAGCAATCACTAACCAATCAAGGTCTAGCCAGAAAGCGTATAACAGTATTTTGTCTGATGTTGTAGCAATGCAAAGGCCAACTTACCCATCGAATTTTACTGAGTTATCCCATCGGATAGCAATTGTTAAAATATTCCCTTTAGTTCAGAAACGTTCAAAAAACATGAATGATGTTCGGGATGGGTTAGATTTTATAATTAATGATACAGTAAACTATGATGACAAGGGTATTAAAATCCTTTCAACAACTCAAGGCGATCAGTTTAAAGATTTCATTAATGGTTTAACTTCCCTTGAATGGGAAAGGCAATTTCTTGAAAACTTTACTTTATCCTTTTGTAAAAAGGGGGATTTAAATTTAGGTACAATATTGAAACCTGTACGCGTAGCCCTTGTGGGGAAAACCACTTCACCTAGCGTTTATGATATTTTGGTCACATTAGGAAAAGAAAAAAGTCTTGATAGGTTAAACAAGGCCTATGAAACCATGAATATTTATAGCGCCTCAAATCAAGGGGTATTGGAACTTAAATTACCTAGTGTAAAAATACGTTTTGAGGATATACAAAACGCTATTAACTCAAATCAAGGGGTATTGGAACTTAAATTACCTAGTGTAAAAATACGTTTTGAGGATATACAAAACGCTATTAACTCAAACCAAAAAATTGTGGAAACTTCACTTGAAAATTAGGCAAAAGGAAATTTCGTTTCTTGGTAAAAATGTTTACACATGAAATTTCCCTAAATTTAAGTATCGCATAGGATGTGGGTAATGAACAAAATTGTCAATAAAGGGGAGCTATTTTCTCAGTTTCCTAACTTTCCTACACACAGGCATAAAAATGAATTCTGGGAAGAACTAGGTAGGACGGTGGGTACATTTGGCTTTCTTGAAGAAATTCTTATTAAAGCAATTTATGCAATCTCAGATAGCAGACCTTATTCTAAACAAGCATTTTTTGAATGGGTACCTTCAATTGAAAAACTGTTAACTAATAGTCTTGGAAAATTGATAGAAAAATTTCATTCTGAAGTCAAAAATCACCCCAATGCGAATATCAAAAACTTAGAAACCTTTATTGAGTACCTAAAAGAAGCAGCAAAAATCAGAAACGCACTTTGTCATGGATCTTGGAGTACTCCTGACGAGGATAATGCGTCGATTCCGTTTTATGTTAATAATCAATTTGAAGTATTAGATACTCCAGTTAATTGTGATTACCTGATACAAGTACGTCGGCATGTAGCGGAGTTATCGTGTGAAGTAATCAATACCGTTCTAAGCTTAGACTTAAAATTCCCAGGTTTTGATAATGATGCAGAGACACTGTAACCATTGTTAACTAAAGGGCACCTCTATTTTAACGATTTTTAAAGATTCCCCCCGATTACTAAATAACAATTTTTAAATTTTCTATCCCCAAAAGGGAAAGGTTTTTGTATATTTTTTCTCAATCTGGTCAATTTCAAGCCAAATTCCCCCCTTTATCAGACCCTTTCACACACCTCCCCCTTCTTTTGAACACTCTCGATGTAAGTCGCCCTATACCGCCGAAGTTTCCCTCTCAAGATAACTGAAACGCCTCAGATTGTAACACAGGTTCACCAACCCAATCCAAACCCGAGCACGGCCCTGGCCAATACACCGCATAAAACCCCCTTTCATATCGTTCCGAATAGACCCAAATACGTGTTCAACACGACAACGCACACCCGAATAGGTACGGTTCAAAGAACGCTGGTGATCGCTTAACGGTGTTCCCCTTTTCGCCTTGTGAGTGAGACGGGGATACAAGCCCATTCCAACCACATTCGCAATACTGTCCTGCGAACGATAGGCACTGTCGGCCCAAACACGACAATCACCCTCCGGGCGCACCCCCAACAACGCCTCAAACACCTGGCTGTCATGGACACTCGCCGGTGTCACATCCCAATTGATGATCAACTTCGTCCCCTGGTCAACCGCGAAATGGTTCTTATATCCAAAACGACTGACACCATTCTTTTTGACCCAGCGTCCATCACAATCCTTCTGACGCAATTTGTTCGGAGTGTCGGCCCACTCCGGTGGAACCTCACCTTGCTTGACCTGAGCATTCTCTTCACGGGTATTACGGGGACGGGGAACATCATTCAGCGATGAATCAACGATCTGTCCCCCAGTGTTCAACCCATAGCCCCGGTTGTCTAACTGGTTCAAAAAAAGATCAAACAACCGGTCAATACTATCCGCCTTCTCAAGCATGTCGCGATACTTCCAGATCGTCTTCTGGTCCGGGACACGATTCCTCTCAACAATGCCGGCAAAATATTGAAAGGAAAACCGTTCCAGAAGCTCATGTTGCAAATCACGATCACTCAGGGAATTCATGACCCCCAAAAGAAGACAGCGAAAGATGACAAGATAATCCCAAGACCGGCGTCCACGACCTTCCGTGCGAGGAGGACCAAAAATCTCCTCAAGCAGGGGCCGGAAGAGTTCCCAATCAACTTGCTTCCCGATCAGTTCCAGATCGTTGAATTCGCGGAGGGCCCGCAGATGTTCATCATCTTCAAGTAGGTGGCGGTTGGGCATTGCAATCCTCATGGTTTACAGTGAAAGTGTAAGTCTTTAGTGTTGGACAACAGTGAATCACATCCGAAACAATAAAACCAGAGGATGAAGGGTGATTTTGAAAAAATAGCCAAAATTATTTAATAGACGTGCCCTAAATTAGTGAGTAATTTTTGCTATGTATAACGATTCAATTATTAGATACCTTACAAGCATTCAAAAGTTATATTTTTTTAATTGAATGAGGGATTTCAAAAAGCAAATTCCTTTTGCATTTTGTGATTGACAAAGGTGTACCTGATAGGTAAGTAGAACTCTGGTTGTTCACTCCCGTCTAATTATTGCAAATCCCATGAACCGATTTTCTGTTTTAGGTTAACATCCGTAACTTGAAGTTGGTGAAGCCGGACTAACAACCGATTCAAAAATTCTTTACTCGGTTCAATTACTGAACGAATTTGTGCAGAGGTATTATGACAAAAGCCAATAGATTTGTTACGATGGATATAAACGGTACAACCTATAAATTCCCGTTTACTTCTCCCACTGCTGGACCTGATGTCATTGATATAAGAGACCTCTATAAGACAGCCGATGTCTTTACCTATGATCCCGGTTTTACATCTACAGCCTCCTGTCAATCGGACATAACGTTTATTGATGGTGAAAAGGGGGTTTTACAATACAGAGGTTACAGTATTGAGGATTTGGCTGAACATTCTCACTTTCTAGAGGTTTGTTACCTTTTGCTTTACGGCGATTTACCCACCTACGATGAAATGATCCGGTTTGAAGAGCGTGTGACCATGCATACCATGGTACACGAACAATTGATTAATTTTTACAGGGGATTCCGAAGGGATGCCCATCCCATGGCAATTATTACAGGTGTTGTTGGGGCCCTTTCTGCTTTTTACCATGACTCTATTGATATCAACGATCCACAACAGAGAGAGATTGCCTGTGTCAGAATGATTGCCAAACTCCCAACCATAGTGGCCATGGCGTACAAATATTCTATAGGTCAACCCTATATCTATCCAAGCAACGATCTGGATTACTCCTCCAATTTCCTGAAGATGTGTTTCTCTGTGCCAGCAGAGAAATACGAGAATAATGAGATCATCAGCAATGCAATGGATCGCATATTCATGCTTCATGCTGACCATGAACAAAATGCCTCTACTTCAACAGTCAGATTGGCTGGGTCATCAGGTGCCAATCCCTTCGCCTGTATAGCTGCCGGAATTGCCTGTCTTTGGGGACCAGCCCACGGTGGAGCAAATGAAGCCTGCCTTATGATGTTACATGAGATCGGTGCCCCTGATAGAATCCCTGAATTTCTAGAGAAGGCCAAGGATAAGAACGATCCATTCAGATTAATGGGATTTGGGCACAGGGTATATAAAAATTTTGATCCGAGGGCTCATGTTATGAAAAAATCTGCGGATGCAGTACTTGAACTCGTAGATAGCAAAAACACACCTATCCTTAAGATAGCCAAGGAACTTGAGAGGATTGCTCTCCAGGACGATTATTTCCAGAAAAGAAAACTCTACCCAAACGTGGATTTCTATTCCGGTATAATTCTTAATGCTCTGGGCTTTCCGACTTCGATGTTTACACCCATTTTCGCCCTATCCAGAACAGTAGGTTGGATATCGCAATGGAAGGAGATGATTGTAGATCCCACTCTGAAAATCGGACGTCCCAGACAGAAATACATGGGTAAAGTAAATCAGGAATACATTCCTGTTGAAAATCGACCGGAAAAGTAATTCAAACTTACAAAAATGATGCAGATTGATTGTTAGGTAGATTCAGTTACCCCCTAGCAAGATTGGAATTTGTATTTGAATCAACAATCTATTGAGTACGTCTAAACCAACACGGCATACGCTATGGAAAAGTGTAATTTCATGATGGTACCAAATTGGTCGCTGCTCTTTCCAATTGCCTCACCCCAATTGAGGAACAAGACTCACAGTATAGAGCGTTGAACTAGTTAAGAATCCAGCGTCAATTTGGATTAGCATAAAGCAAAACATTTCTGGTTTTCACAAAGTTTACGATATAGAAAAATGTAGAATTACAATAATGGTAATACTGAAAACCATAAACATAAATTTGTTGAATATTTTACGGACAAGTTTGTTTTGGATTCGTAAACACTTACTACTTTTGTTATATGATTATATACCAACCTCCAACAGTGAATTAATAGGACGCGATAGTGACTGATATTTTTGATTTTGCTCCAAAGGTAAATTCGAAAGGGACTGGACGCCGAATTTCAAAGAGGGGTTCGAAGAAACTTATCGCATTTGGTTGGTATGGAGGAAAATACTCTCACCTTGATTTTCTTTTACCACTCATTCCAACTGATGCAATGCATTTTTGTGATGTATATGGTGGATCTGCTGCTGTTTTGTTGAATATGAAACCATTCAAGCTGGAGACCTATAATGACCTTGATTCTGAACTCGTAAATTTTTTTGAGACCTTACGAAATCAGGGACCAAAATTGATTAAGGCAATAGGATTAACTCCATTCTCCCGTGAAGAATTGTTACAGGCTTGTATTCCAGCAGAAGGATTGACAAAGGTAGAGCGGGCAAGACGTTTTTATATTCGTGCAAGACAAACAAGAACTGGTTTAGCACAGACTAGTAGTGAAGGCCGTTGGGCACATTGTGTACTCACTTCAAGGGCAGGCATGTCTGGTTCTGTCTCCAGGTGGCTTGGATCGGTTGAAGGTCTTTCCGAAATCGTCCAACGTCTTCTGAGAGTGCAAATCGAAAATGCTCCAGCGGTCGAAGTAATTCAACGATACGATACAGAACAAACCGTATTTTATGTTGATCCTCCTTATGTACATTCCTCAAGAGGTGATACATCCGCTTATGAATATGAAATGACTGATGATGACCACGAGAAACTTGCAAATCTTCTTAACCAAGTTCGGGGGCGTGTAATTCTATCTGGGTATCGAACAGAACTTTATGACACATTGTATGAGAATTGGCGACGCGTGGATGCCAAAGTAAGGAGTTGCAATTCAGTACGTACACCCCGTCAAGAATCAGCTTGGTTGAATTTCTAATTCTATGGACAATTTGGAAACTCGCAAGTGGCTGGATAAGAACTGGTCAAAGGTTCTAGAAGCAAATTTGGGTAAACCCAACAGTAAGATAGATCGGTTGGTAAATTCGAAAGTACTTTCAATCCGATACGCTATTTTTACACAAATACTTGGAAAAATAGCTTGTAACCAGAGAAGTATTTTATCTCTTCAAATGGGGGATAAAGTTTCTACTCAAAATTGGGATGCACGAAGTTTTTGCACCTCGGTAATTGTGCCGTGGGTAGCAGATAATAACGACGTTTTGGGGAAAAGTCTGGACCCCTATGTAAATAATCCACTCAGACGTCCCAGGCTAGATGAGGATACCAATAATTTGAGGCATAAATCAGAGTGGGATTCCTTAGTTGAGTACTTGTCTCCACTTGATACAGCTAGTCCAAAGGAACTTGAAAATTCCTTTATTTCTTGTTTAGAGAGTGCTTCTCGTAGACTTTCAGCTCAGACATTTAGCTACTTAATTCCAATACGGGTTAGCATGTCACAAACGATAGGTGTTTTGGAAAAATTCCTTGCCGAAAACAGTGGTGGTTTTAGACCTTTGGTCGTATCTACTGCAATTATGGCTATCATAGGTCGTTCATTTTCTCTTTACACAACAGTCACCTCACAAGGGTTAAACCAGGCGGATACATCCTCTGGTGCACCAGGAGATATAATGTGTTTTGATGATAATGAGAACATGATCTTGGCTGTAGAAGTTAAAGATCGATCACTTACATTGGCAGATGTTAGAACCACTGAGTTGAAGGTTAGAGCATCAAAACACTCGTTGAACAACCTTATATTTGCAACACCGGATATAAAAGTTGCTGAACGTAATGGAATTGAAAAAAATATAGAAACTGCATGGGCTTCAGGCTTAAACATGAACCAAATTAGTATAATTAATCTTACCAAAGTCGTTCTTGCTTTACTCTCCGAAGATTGGAGACCAAAATTACTACACGAGATTGGATCAGAATTAGACTCTCGCGCAGATCATAAACATCGGATTGCTTGGCGTGACTTACTCACAAGTATAAACAAGAATTAACAATCGTAATAAGGTACCTAAGTTCGAAATTAATTGAGTTTGGTTTGATCATTAAGTCAGGCTCCTAACTTTTAAAATCTCAAAATTGTTTACAGTCAAACTGGTTAAGAATCCAACGACATACAAGGTAAGAAATTTTTATCGATTTCCAGAAGCACCAATACTCGCCTTTGCGCTGATGTTGGCTAATACATTACCCCAAATTTATGTTTGTTAGTCACAATCAGTTGGGTCAATTTAAACTGATTTAGACTTTCTTCTAGTTCTTGACCGGCCTCTCTTGGGTCTTGAGCTATTACCCTTTAGTCCCTCAAGCAGGATAGAGGTCATGGGGTGGTTCGGATAATCAACCTGATATACGGTCAAAAGATCTTGTATTAACTCCACCATGTTCTGTTCAAAAGGTACACCCAGAGCCCAATCCAGGAATATACTTCTATACTCTTCTTCTTTAAGGGGTTTCATTTGATATGCTTCAAAAATCAATCCCCTGGGATCAGCTGGATGATATTCTAATTTCCCATTTGACATTTAACTGTCCACCAACTTCACCCATCGGTTATCTATTAAAATTGAAATGATTTCCCGAGTGCTGGCAGTTTGCCCTTGAACCGTCCTCGACAATTCTTCCAAGGAATTCATCTTGGTTTGTTGTAGCAATAATTCAATCACTCCCTTGCCTGTTGCTTCTGGACTAAAGTTGCCCTCAACAGTTAATCTGGCAACCTGCATGATTTCCCTCAAAAGTGAATAATGAGAGATTATTTCCTTATATTCACCCGAAGTCATCAAACCTTTTTTTGAAGTTGCCTGGAGTTGTAATCCAATATCCCTTTCCGTACAACCCGTAATCAAGGCCCCGGCCTGAGCCAGCAATTCGATATCCAATAACTTTCCTTTACCTAATCGACACTCCCAGATATTTTCCTTCTTTTCTGAAGAGGTGTTTTCTGACAACCTTCTTCGCATGTCTACGACATCTCCAATTATTTTGCCGTGGTTTGAAAGTTTGCTAATGAGTTTTTTTCTAAAATTTTCAATTTCTTCCCCCAACTCTTCACAGCCAGCAAGTACCCGAGCTCTTGTGAGAGCCAAATGTTCCCATGTCCAGGCATCATGTTCCTGATAATGAAAAAACGAATTAAGCGAAGTGGCGACTGGTCCTTTTCTTCCAGATGGTCGAAGTCTCATATCTATTTCATATAATTTTCCTTCAGCCATCTGTGAAGAAAGTGCTGAAACCATGGCTTGTGTTAATCGGGCATAATATGCCTTGGAAGCCAGAGATTTTTTACCGCTTGAATAATCTTCGTTCAAGGGATCATAAATCATTATAAGATCAAGGTCGGATTGAGAAGTTAAACTTTCTGCTCCCAATGATCCCATGGCTAAAAAAACAAATCCCCTTCCCGGAGGTTTGCCATAGCTGTTCGAAAATTGATCAACTACAAATGGTGCCAAGGACCTAATTACGGTATTAGCAAGTTTGGCATATGACTTCCCCGCCTGCTCGCAATCGGAAAAGCCTTTTAACAGATGTACTCCAACCTTGAAATGGTTCTCATTATTCCACCTTCTGGTTGTTCTCAAGACGCTTTCATAATCTGAAGCTTTCTCTAAATTGGTACTCAGATCTTTTTCCAATACAGTTTCACTTTCCAATGGCACAATGAAGTCCTGTTCTAATACAGCATCAAAAACCTGCGTATTCCTAGATAGATAACTCGCTAGCCTTGGTGCCATTGCACAGGTATCAACCAAAAGTTCCAATAGGTGCTGGTTTGCTTCAAATAGTGAGAAAAGCTGAACTCCAGCTGGCAAGCCACGCAGAAAACCATCAAATTGTAATAGAGCTTCCCTGGGTTGACTGGATCTAGCCAGACGATTGAATATAGTGGGTTGAAGTCTGGCAAAGATTTTGGTTGCTCTTTCAGTCCTGAAAGCAGGTAATTGACGCCAACTTTCCACCATATCCCAGTCTGATTCCTCAAGGAAAGAGGTATCGTATTCTTCGGAATCATTTGTCTCAGTTGAAAAGAAGGTTTCGGTTGTCGTGTGAACCTGCTCCAGAGTGGTTTTGATCTCCTTCAGGAACTTTTCCAAATTATCTTCCCCAGAGAGGGAAGCCATACGAATAATTTCATTTTCAACTCTAGGGATTTCATGAGTCTGGGCATCTCTGATCATCTGAACCCTGTGTTCCCAAGTCCTGAGTTTAAAATAACTTTCCTCCAGAATCTGCTTTGATTCATCATCGACCCATCCCTTACGATTTATTGCACCCAAAGCCCCCATTGTATCAGGCACCCTCAAGGATTGATCTCTGCCACCAGCAACCATTTGAAAAGTTTGGACAAACAACTCAATTGCCCGGATGCCGCCTTTGCCTAATTTTAAATTGAATCCGGGAAGATTTTGTAAATCACCAGCTCCTCTATTTTCCCAGATTCTTAACATCATGTCACTTGAATCCTGAACAGCAGCAAAATCCAGATTCATTCGCCAAATAAATGGATCAATATTTGATAAGAAATTTAAACCAGAACCGATATCTCCAGCACAAGGCCTGGCTTTGATATAAGCAGCTCGTTCCCAGGTACGAGCAAAACTCTCATAATATCTTTCGGCCCCCCCTACCGAGATGCAAACAGGATTAACAAAGGGATCTGGTCTTAGTCTTAAATCAGTTCGAAAAACGTAACCATCACTTGAAACCTCACCCATCAGTTTGGCAAACCTTCTGGTGATCTTAACAAATTCTGCTTTTACAAAATTGAATTTTTTAACGGGATGTTTCTTTTCATCGAAGAAAACAACCAAGTCTATATCAGATGAGTAGTTAAGCTCCCTGCCCCCCATCTTTCCCATTGCCAGGATAAATACCCCGCCAAGTGAATCAGGATCTTCCTTGAAATCAATATCCAATTTTCCCTTGGTAGCAGATTCCTGTACAAGCGACGTTAATAGGGATTGGCATGAAAAATCTGCAAATTGGGTTAACGCACCCGTCACCTCAGGGAGATTCCAGATTCCCCCTAGATCGGTAAGGGCTGTCAGAAGAGCAACTTTTTTCTTTCGTATCCGTAAGTTTTTGATTGTCTGATTGACATTATTCAAATCAAATGGTGAGCAAAGTAGGGAAAAGGCTTCTCCTGGGCCTTTGGTAGGAATATCCTCCAACCACTCAAGATCAGTTTTCATCAAACTGTACAAATATGGGCTACAACTGGCCGTATGAGAAAGTAGTTGTGCAAAGTTAGGATATTTCCGGGCAGTGGATTCAGGTAAAATATTTGGCCTTTCACCTTCGAAAGGTACCGGAGTTTGTTTGATTTCAGATTCAAAATTCATCATATGGCTAACTTAAAGTTAACGTGTTATCTACAAAAAGGCGACAAACATTCTTACCTCTTATTCTAACAGATTGGATATTTTTTCTGCCAACCGTCTTCAATCATTGTTGTTTATTTTTTTTATTTATGATTCCAAACGGTTGTTTTAATCTATTTCAGAATTGGGAAGTTCAAAAGAGGTATTTGTGAGGGTCATTATAACCGGTGGATCTAGTGGAATGGGCAAGGAGTGTTACAAATTGCTATCCGGGATTGCTGACGAAATAACTATTATTGATGTGCTAAAACCAGAAACGATGAAGGTCAACTGGATTGAAGCTGATTTTACCGATATAAACAGTTTGGATGACCTAGAACATAAATTGGAAGGCAATTTTGACGCTCTGATTAATTCTGCCGGTTTACCACCTCGAATATCCAGGGAACTGGATATTATGACGGTTAATTTTATTGCTCTAAGGAAGGTTTCAGAGATAATCATACCAAAACTAAATCCAGGATCATCAATTGTCAATCTTGCATCCAAGGCAGGTTCAAATTGGAAGAATAATCTCCCTCAAGTCAAAAGATTTATTGAAATTTCAGATATTCAAAATTTAACTACTTTTTGTAAATCGGAAAATATAGAGCATGTGAGAGCATACGACTTATCAAAGGAGGCAGTTATAGTATGGACAGTAGCAAGCTGTGAAGGATTAAAGAAACGGGGAATAAGAATAAATTCAGTCAGTCCGGCAGCCATTCAGACAAGAATTCTGGATGACTTTATTTCTGCCTTTGGAGAGCGAGCTATACAAATGATACATAGAATAGGTCGGCCTGGGACACCACAGGAAGTTGCAGAAGTAATTCTATTTCTGATTGACAAAAAGAGTGAATGGGTTACAGGAATTGACCTACCAGTTGATGGTGGAACATCTGCGGTAGCATATTGTAATCAATATGAATTGCAACAATGTGGCTTCCAATAGACTTTGGAAAATGAATTCAAAATTTCTTTACCTTTAGTTTGATCAAATCGGAGTATTTCAATTGCAGGACTGGGACAAACTAAGAGTCTTTTTGGAAGTGGCCAAATCCGGATCTGTCTACCGGGCCGGTGAGATATTACGGTTACACCAATCTGTTGTCAGTAGGAGAATTAGTTCCTTGGAAAAGGATCTTTCAGCCCAATTGTTTCATCGTCATGCGAGGGGAACAATCCTGACGGAACAGGGATCAATCCTTTTTGATGCTGTTGAAGTGATGAATAAGCGGTTGATAAAGGCTACCAACGAAATCAAAGACTTCAAGGAACTAGCACGAGGTGAATTAAGAGTTACAACAACAACCGGTTTTGGAACCTTATGGGTATCACCACGTTTGCCCAAGTTTTTCCAAAGCTACCCCGATCTCAATCTCAACCTAATTCTTGATGAGAGAATTCTTGATCTTCCGATGAGAGAAGCAGATGTGGCAATAAGGATGAAAGAACCTTCAGAAGCAGATATTGTAAGAAAAAAGATCATGACAACTTTTATGGGCTTGTTCATAACACAGGAATACGCCGAAGCATACGGGATACCAGAAAATATTGAGGAATTATCAAAGCATCGTCTAATCAGTCAAAAAGATACTGCTTTGGATGCACCTACAGCTAAAGAGTTCATTAGTAAGATATTTTCACTTAAGGTGGACTATCACATGCTGATAAATAACTATTATGGGGTATTTTTAGGAGTAAAAAATAATTTGGGAATAGGTGTCTTACCGGGTTATGTTGCGGATGTTGTACCAAATTTAATTCAGATTCTACCTAGGTTTAAGTCAGAACTAATTCCTTTGTACCTTGCTTATTCATATGAGTTAAGGGATTCAAAGAAATTGAGGGTATTCAGTGATTTTATTTTATCTGAAATAAAAAAGCCGGTTTAGTCAAATCCCTTACCTGTAAACTTGTCAATTGTTGCTTCCAACCTAAATGGTAATAATATGCAAGTCTGTTTAATAAATAAACTTGATGGGTTGAGCCCAGTCATTTTCCTTTCCAAGGAACAAAGATATCTAGAGTCATGGCTATTTCACAAATTGAATTAAAGGAACTCATCCAATCAGCCTTTCCAAATGCGAAAATTACCATCCGTGATTTGGCTGGCGATGGAAACCATTATTCTGCAGAAGTTATTGATGAAAGTTTCCGAGGTAAGAACAGAGTACAACAGCAGCGAGCCGTTTATGCTGCCTTAAAGGGTAAAATGGACGGTCCAAATGGTGAGTTGCATGCATTGGCTTTAACAACGAAAGCACCGGAGTAGTTGGTATGAATCAAGAAATCAAGAAATATATACAAGAAACCGTAGACAGCTCAGATGTTGTACTGTTTATGAAGGGCACCAAAGTGACACCCCAATGTGGTTTTTCTTCAAGGGTGGTCGGAGTATTGAATTACCTGAATATTAACTATCAAGATGTGAATGTCCTTGCCGACAATGACATTCGTGAGGGAATTAAGGCTTTTTCAGACTGGCCAACGATACCTCAACTCTATGTCAAAGGAGAATTCATCGGGGGTTGTGATATAATTACTGAAATGACACTTTCGGGTGAACTTGATCAATTATTTCAGGAAAAAGAAATCGCATTCGATCAAAAGGCGGCTGAGACCATTAGAGAACATAATTCCTGAAACTAACCAGTTTTTTCCATAAAATTAAATCCTAAATTTAGTTGCTGCTTCTTCAGCCCTTTCTGTAAGCTTTCTGATCTGCTTAATTAAACCCTGCTTGACTCTAGGTTGTTCTTCTGATCTGATCAACGAGTCAGCGATATTAACTCCAGCCAGTAAAATGCGATTTTGTGAACTTTCAGATGGAAATATTTTATCGATTTTATTGATTTCCTCTTGAAAGCGTTCGGAAGCAAGAAACACGGCTCCGGCTTCTTCTTCGTCACATGAAATGGTAAGAGTTTTTCTACCAACCTTTACTTCCAGCAATATGTTTGATTTTTTCATTTTAAATTTGTTCCAGTAAACCTTTGAATTCTGTAAGCACTAATTGTAAATCAGCTCTGTCCTTGTTTCGAGAAGTTTGCAAATCTTGTAGTTTGGATTGAAGTAGTTTTAATTCTTCTTCCAGGTTTTTTTCTCTCTCTTGGTAAGCCTTAATCTGTGCGTGTAATTCCTCGTCCAATTCCTGATCAGCAATATCAGAAACTTGTTTGAGTTGTTCTTGAAGCTCTCCATTCTCGGTTTGGAGTGTTTGTATTACTTCTTGTAAACTTTTCTCCTGGTCCTGATAAACCTGTATTCGGGTTTGTAATTCCTCGTCCAGTTCCCGATCAGCAATATCAGAAACTTGTTTGAGTTGTTCTTGAAGCTCTCCATTCTCGGTTTGGAGTGTTTGTATTACTTCTTGTAAACTTTTCTCCTGGTCCTGATAAACCTGTATTCGGGTTTGTAATTCCTCGTCCAGTTCCCGATCAGCAATATCAGAAACTTGTTTGAGTTGTTCTTGAAGCTCTCCATTCTCGGTTTGGAGTGTTTGTATTACTTCTTGTAAACTTTTCTCCTGGTCCTGATAAGCCTGTATTCGGGTTTGTAATTCATGATCAGAGTCAAGTTTTAGTGGAGCAGTATCTTGGCTAATTTTTTTTTGAAGTTCCTTATTGGCGGTCCGCTCACTCTCCAATTGTAGTTCTGTTTCAAATACTCTCTGATTTGCTACCCTGAGTTTGTGATCGGCACCTTGAATTATTTCCTCAAGAGCACCCTGAAGCCGTTTTATGTAGTCATTGAATTCTTCGGCCATAATTAGTCAGGTTCTATAGGACTGAAAATAAACTCATATGATTTCTGTTCAGTAAAACAAATCTGCAATGATTTGATCATAACATATTTAAAATTTTAGAAAGTTCATATAGATTTTGGTTTACCCCTTCGGGTTTAGGTTATTAGATTTATCGGAGATATTTGTACTTATCCCTATTTGTATATTCTTTGAATTCAAACCTCTCTTTTGGATTTAAATTATATCTCCTAATTTTCACACCAGATATAATTTAACGATAGTACAAATATTCATTGTTAAGACTCAAGGAAGTAATCTTATGGAAATATCCACATACAAATCCAAATTTCCTGAAAATTGGCTCTTATCGAACGCAATAAGGGCCCTTTCAATGGACGCTGTTCAAAAAGCCAATTCTGGCCATCCAGGGATGCCAATGGGGATGGCAGATGTGGCTACTGTGCTATTCAAGAATCACTTGAAGTTTGATGCTAGTAACCCAACTTGGCCAGACAGAGACAGGTTTATCTTATCGGCTGGGCATGGTTCAATGCTTCTTTATTCTCTCCTGTACCTAACCGGCTACTCGGAAATAACTTTGGACCAACTTAAAAACTTTCGGCAAATAGGGTTTCATACCGCAGGACATCCTGAAAAAAATCACCAGGCAGGCATTGAGACAACCACAGGCCCCCTTGGACAAGGATTGGCCAACGGTGTTGGATTTGCCATAGCCGAAGCATATCTCCGGCAGAAATTTGGTACGAAAATTATCAACCATAAAACATATGTATTAGCTGGTGATGGATGCCTAATGGAAGGTATCAGTCAGGAAGCAATCAGCCTGGCAGGAAAATTGAATTTATCTAAGCTTATAGTTTTGTGGGACAATAACGGCATCACGATAGATGGATCAATATCCCTTAGCGACAACACTGATCAAATAAAGAGATTTGAAGCATCAGGTTGGAATGTACTCGAATGTGATGGTCATGATCCTGAGGATATAGATTCCAAATTGGAAAGTGTATCAGGTTCTTCAAAACCTACTCTGATCTCCTGCCAAACAATTATTGGTTTTGGAGCACCAAATAAACAGGGAACAGCTTCATCTCATGGTTCACCTTTAGGCGAAGCAGAAATTCAAAAGGCCAGAGAACTTTATGGATGGCATCATGATCCTTTTGTAATTCCACCGGATTGTCTGAAAACCTGGCGTGCAATAGGTCAAAAGGGACATAAAGAAAGAATTCTCTGGGAAGAGCGTTTGGATACGCTAGGTCCAAAAAATCGTAATCGATTTGATCGAATGTTCTCAGGTGGACATCCCAGACGATTTTCAAAATACATCTTTCGAATAAAGAGAAATGCTTCCAAGGAATTGCCCAAGATTGCTACACGAAAATCATCCGAAATCGTACTCAATTCATTGAACCGCATATGTCCCGAAATGATCGGTGGGTCGGCGGATCTGACTGGATCAAATAATACCAAGACTACTGACATGGGTGTATTTTGTGAAACAGATACCGGAAGCAGATATATTCACTATGGTATCCGGGAACATGCCATGGCTGCTGCGATGAATGGTATGGCACTGCATGGTGGAATTCGGCCATATGGCGGAACTTTTTTGTGTTTTGCTGATTATGCTCGTCCGTCCATTAGACTTTCTGCACTTATGGAAATACCAGTGGTTTATGTCCTAACTCATGATTCAATAGGCCTGGGCGAGGATGGTCCTACCCACCAGCCTGTTGAGCACCTGAGCATGTTACGAGCTACACCAAACCTTCTGGTATTCAGACCTTGTGATACCATTGAAACTGCCGAATCCTGGGAAATTGCCTTGTCACAGAATGATAAGCCTTCAGTATTGGCCTTGTCCAGGCAATCGCTACCGACTATGCGGAAATTGCATACTCGAGCAAATTTAACTTCCAAAGGTGCCTATATCCTGGCAGACTTTGAGGGTGGAAAAGACGTGGTCTTGATCGCTACAGGTTCCGAAGTATCGATTGCCATGGAAGCACGGGAAATTCTGCAACATGAAGGTCTAGGGGTAAGGGTAGTATCAATGCCTTGCTGGGAATTGTTTTCTGCACAAGGTAAATCTTACCAAAGACATGTTTTAGGTCCAGGTTACGCAGTAAGGGTTGCTATTGAAGCAGGTGTACAAAACGGTTGGGAGCAATGGCTAATGGGATTAAGCGGATCGGAATTAAGGTCTTCCTTTATTGGCTTGTCAACATTTGGTGTTTCTTCACCTGCAAACGATGCTTACAATCATTTTGGAATAACAACCGGGAATGTCGTAAATCGAGTCAAAGAATTATTAAAATGAAATTATTGTAAACGTATTTGAAGTACAGATATCCAAGCCTAGGTATTAAATACCTTGGGTTGTAATATCCTGTTCTCAAAAGGATTGAGACAGGTTGAACGAAGAGCAATTATGGAGCTTTGAATGGTATTAAAAGTAGGTATTAATGGTTTTGGGAGAATTGGAAGGAATGTTTTCAGGGCTATAGTAGAATCAGGTTCAGATGATATTGAAGTTGTTGGAATAAATGATTTGAGTAACATTGAGCAATTGGCACATCTTTTTGAATTCGACTCGGTACATGGCAGATACAAAGGAGAAGTTTCAATTGAAGAGAATCGTCTGGTAGTCGATTCTCATAAACCCGGAGTTTCTGCTGTACGTGAACCTGAGAATCTTCCCTGGTCAAATGTTGATATCGCTTTGGAATGTACTGGCAGATTTACGAACAGAAATGCAGCAGCACTCCATTTAAAAAATGGCTCTCGAAAGGTCGTAGTATCAGCACCCTGCTCAGAGGCTGACAAGACTATAGTTTTCGGAGTTAATCATCATTTGCTAGAGAATGGTGATCAGGTCATATCAAATGCTTCCTGCACAACCAACTGCCTTTCACCTGTAGCCAAAGTTATAAATGACGCAATTGGAATAAACCGAGGGTTTATGACCACAATACATTCCTATACAGGCGATCAACCAACTCTGGATGCCATCCACAAAGATCCTTATCGTGCCAGGGCTGCTGCAATGTCCATGATTCCTACAACTACTGGTGCCGCTCGTGCTGTAGGTCTTGTCTTGCCGGAATTAATGGGGAAACTGGATGGTGTGGCCATCCGGGTCCCTACCCCGAATGTTTCGGTCGTGGACCTGACTTTTGAAGCCTCTAGGGAAACTACCCCCGAGGAAATCAACAAAAATATTCGAATTGCTGCTGAAGGTCCATTGAAGGGAATTTTGGGATTCACGGATAAACCTAATGTCTCTATGGATTTCAATCATGATAGTCATTCCTCTGTTTTTCATATGGATCAAACTAGAGTAATGGATGGTACATTTTGTCGAATTCTAAGCTGGTACGATAATGAGTGGGGATTCTCCAATAGAATGGTTGATGTCGTTTTGGAGTTGGGGAAAACAATCTGAATTAGTCATTTCCCAAAAACTTGAACATCAATTAGTTCTTGAGAAACAAAGCATTCCATATTCCTTGGTTTCATTATGTCCGGTAAATATATGAAGAGACTGGCAGATATGGATCTTCATAACAAGAAGGTTCTCATCAGGGTAGATATAAATGTCCCTATTCAAAACGGAATAGTCGGTGATACTACAAGGATTGAAAGGGTTATTCCTTCAATAAAAACAATAATCCAAAAGGGAGGCCATCCTGTAATTATCTCCCATTTGGGAAGACCCAAGGGAAAAGTATTAGATGATCTGTCTCTTGGTAATTTGGTAAAACCCTTGGAACAACTTCTGGGTACAAATGTTCAGTTTCAACCTGATTTGGATTTAGGGAATATGAGGCCTGAGGATCTATTTCAGGAACCTGTAACTCTATTGGAAAATGTCCGATTTCATCCAGGCGAGACCTCAAACGATGTTGAATTTGTTGACAAGTTGGCAGCTTGGGGAGATGTTTTCTGCAATGATGCTTTTTCTGCTTCACACCGAAATCATGCTTCAATTGTAGGCTTGGCGCACAAATTGCCCTGCTGTGCCGGCAAACTTCTGGAAATTGAAGTTAAAAACATTGAAGATATTCTTTCCAGCGATGTCGGACCTGCAACAGCCATAATAGGTGGTGCAAAAATTTCAACAAAACTGACCCTTCTGGGTAATTTAACCCAAAGAGTGAATAATTTGTTGATCGGTGGGGCTATGGCCAATACAATTTTACTAGCCCAAGGTAGTAAGATTGGTAACTCATTGGTTGAAACCGATTATTTGGGTACAGCTTTGGATTTTTTGCAACAGGCAGATAGGAATTCCTGTCAGGTGTTTTTGCCAGTGGATTTTCAAATTGCTCCACATATAGATCATGGTTCTAGTATAATAGCTGACCAAGAAACAGAATTAAGTGGAATGGGAATATTTGATCTGGGTCCAAAATCAATCAAGGAATTTGAAATTGTCCTGCTTCAGAGTAAAAAGATAGTGTGGAATGGCCCCTTGGGAGCTTTTGAATATCCTCCATTTGACAACTCTACAAACCAATTGGGTAAATTCTTGGCTACCAGAACTAAAAATGGACAAGCGATTTCATTGATCGGTGGGGGTGATACAATAGCTGCTTTAGGTAAAAATAAATTGCTGGATTCAATGAGTTTTGTTTCGACTGCTGGAGGAGCATTCATTGAGTACATGGAAGGAAAAGAACTACCTGGAATTGTAGCTTTGCGTGTATAGGATAAATTTATGAATTTTCAGGAAAAAATATTACCTTACCTTGGTGGCAAGATCGTGATATTTATACTTTTCCTTGCTTGTTTGTATTTTGTCAACGCAAGCGTAATGGGTGAGAGAGGCTTGATTGCCCAGATCCAGTTGAAAGATGAGCTTTCCCTGCTCCAAAATGAAATCAAAGATCAAAACCAGCAAATTGCATTAATGGAAAACAAAACCCGTAGAATAACCCCCGAATATCTGGATTTGGATTTACTGGATGAATTGGCCCGTGTAAAATTGGGATATATTCACATAGATGAGATAATAATTCATTAGTATCCCCTACTTCAGTCTGAGAATACTTAGGAGTAATTTATGGTAAGAAAGAGTATAGGAGCAAAGCCCAAACAAACTAAGGAAGAGCTCCTAAAATTATATTACGAAATGCTTTTAATTCGAAGATTTGAAGAAAAATCAGGTCAACTCTATGGAATGGGCCTTATTGGTGGGTTCTGTCATCTTTATATCGGTCAGGAAGCTGTTGTTGTAGGACTGGAAGCCATTGCTGATGAAGGTGATAAGCGTATCACAGCCTATCGGGATCATGGTCATATGTTGGCGTGCGGAATGGATCCAAACGGCGTAATGTCAGAATTAACCGGAAGAGCTAGCGGTTTTTCAAAGGGAAAAGGCGGTTCAATGCATATGTTCAGCAAGGAGAAGAATTTTTTTGGCGGACATGGAATTGTAGGGGCACAGGTACCTCTAGGAGCTGGAATTGCTTTCGCTGACAAGTACCTTGGGAACAAAAATGTTACCTTTACATATTTTGGTGATGGAGCTGCCAATCAAGGGCAAGTTTATGAGACCTTCAACATGGCCAGTTTGTGGAAGCTTCCTGTGGTCTTTGTAATTGAAAATAACCAATACGCCATGGGAACATCTATTAAGCGAGGATCATCCACCCCGGATCTTTATAAACGAGGTTTGGCTTTTGGTATTGAGGGTGAAGTTGTTGATGGTATGGATGTATTAGCTGTGTCAAAGGCTGGGAAAAAAGCAGCAGACCTTTGCCGAAAAGGGAATGGCCCATACATTCTGGAAATGAAAACATATCGCTATAGAGGACATTCCATGTCCGATCCAGCTAAATATAGGACACGGGAAGAGGTTCAACAGGTCAGGAAGCAACAGGATCCTATAGATTCTTTACGCGATAAGCTTTTACAATGGAAGATTGCAACTGAAGAAGAGTTCAAGGACATAGACAGGAATGTTAAAAAAGTTGTCAATGAAGCGAGTGAATTTTCACAAAAGAGCCCAGAGCCAGATGCCAGCGAACTCTACACTGATGTATATCAATACTCCTGAGTTTTAATTAAATCCCTTTCTAGTGAGGAAATATCATGGGAGCAAAAATCTTATTGCCAGCACTATCTCCAACCATGGAAGTAGGGAAAATTGCAAAATGGTTTGTTAAGGAAGGGGATACTGTCACAAGTGGAGATATCCTTGCTGAAATTGAAACGGATAAAGCCATTATGGAATTTGAAGCCATCTCCGATGGGGTAGTGGAAAAACTTCTTGTTCCGGAGAATGGGGAACCAATATCAGTCAATTCACCTATCGCAATAATTGCCGGTGATGAGGATGATTCTTCTGGTGATGATAGCTCCACTTGGGAAACTCCTAGTAAGGAAATTGAAACAGCAACAAAAGTTAGTGCTGTGCCAGAAGCCCCCAAAGAAAAATTAGAGGAAGATCTTTCTCTGGAAAATACATCCTTCAAATCCCAAACAGTTCGTGAAGCATTAAGGGATGCCATGGCTGAGGAAATGGATCGAGATAAACTCGTCTTCTTGATGGGTGAGGAGGTTGCAGAATATCAAGGAGCCTATAAGGTTTCACAAGGATTGCTGGAGAAGTTTGGTTCCGAAAGAGTGATTGATACTCCGATTACTGAATATGGTTTTACAGGTTTGGGAGTGGGTGCCGGGTTTGCTGGTTTAAGACCTATTGTTGAATTTATGACTTTCAATTTTGCAATGCAGGCTATTGATCATATAATCAATTCAGCTGGTAAAACCCTCTACATGTCAGGCGGTCAAATGAATTGTCCGATCGTTTTTCGTGGCCCAAATGGTGCTGCTGCAAGGGTAGCAGCACAGCATAGCCAGGATTATGCAGCTTGGTACTCCCATGTTCCAGGCTTAAAAGTAATCCAGCCTTTTTCTGCCGCAGATGCCAAAGGTTTATTGAAATCTGCCATTAGAGATCCCAACCCGGTTGTGTTTCTTGAAAATGAAATTCTATATAACCGTTCCTTTGATGTCCCTGAACTGGATGACTACACCGTTCCCATCGGGAAAGCCAAAATTTGGAAAGAAGGAAAAGACATAACCCTGGTTTCATTTGGTATTGGGATGAGTCACACCCTTGAAGCCGCCAAAGAATTGGAGGGACTAGGGATTGATGCCGAGGTAATTGATCTGAGAACCTTAAGGCCTTTAGATAAGGGAACAGTAATAGAATCAGTAAAAAAAACCAACCGATGTGTTACCGTTGAGGAAGGATTCCCGGTGTGTTCAATAGGAAATCACCTAAGTTATCTTTTAATGCAGGAAGCTTTCGATTGGTTGGATGCTCCTGTTACTTGTTGTACCGGTAAGGATGTCCCCATGCCTTATGCAGAAAATCTGGAGAAACTAGCCCTGGTGTCTGTACCTGAAATTGTGGAAGCTGCGAAGTCGGTTTTGTACTGGGAGAAGTAATAATGCCAATAAATATTCTTATGCCAGCGTTATCTCCAACAATGGAGGAAGGAATTCTCAGCAAGTGGTTTGTAAAGGAAGGTGATGAAGTAGAATCAGGTGATTTACTAGCAGAAATAGAAACCGATAAAGCCACAATGGAATTTGAATCTATTTATGAAGGCAAGGTTACTAAATTACTAATCACGGAAGGGACTACAGGTGTAAAGGTCAATACTCCTATAGCTGAAATAGAAACCGATGATGCGCCAGCGGAAGAAGTACAAGAACCCGAAAACGTATTACAACCTGTTGCGAAAGCCCCAAAAATTGTAGAACAATCTCAGCCTAGTAAGTCCACCCACACATCCCCGCCAATTGCTTCAGGTAAAAGAATATTTGTTTCTCCTCTTGCGAAGAGATTAGCGAAAGAAAACGGTATCAACTTGGAAAGTCTCACCGGTACCGGCCATAAAGGTCGTATTATTAGAAGAGACATTGAAGCGTTCCTACAGGATAAGAAGGAACAAACTACACCCGAATCTACCCTACCCTCAATGCAAGCTATGATTTCAGAGGCATTTACTTTTGAGCAGGTATCCAAAATGTACCAAGAACGGGAGTATGAGGTTATTGAACTAGAGGGTATGAGGAAAACCATTGCTACAAGACTTACCCAGTCGAAACAAACCATTCCTCACTATTACCTCAGAAGGGAAGTCGAACTTGATGCACTTCTAGAGCTCAGGAAAAAAGTTAATACCTTCCTTGAGAGGAAAGGAGGCAAGGTTTCGATTAATGACTTCGTGATTTCTGCGGTTGCAAAGGCATTGGAAATCGTACCTCAGGCAAACACTGTTTGGGCTGCTGGAAATGTCCTCAAACTAAAATCTTGTGACGTCGCAGTAGCTGTGTCAATTGATGAGGGTTTGATTACTCCGGTTATCAAAGATGCAAATAAAAAATCGCTTGCACGAATATCTACAGAAATGAAGGATTTGGCAGAAAGGGCCCGGCAGAGAAAACTTCTGCCAACGGAGTATATTGGCGGGACCATAACCGTTTCAAATCTTGGAATGTACGGGATTGAAAATTTTGATGCTATAATTAATCCGCCACATGCTTCTATACTGGCTGTGGGTACAGGCAGAAAAAAACCTATTGTTGGGCCTTCCGATGAAGTACAGATCAAAACCCTAATGTCGCTAACCCTATCAGTCGACCATCGGATTATAGATGGTGCCTTGGGTGCTCAGCTTTTGGGGGCAATTGTCGATCTACTGGAGAATCCTGTTTCAGTTCTGGTAAATCTGAATTAGTAAGATTCGGAACTAAGCACTGGGATGAAAAAAATGCACCATCGTTTTTGAAGGTTCATCACAACCTGCATCACCTACAATTCTTGCTGGAATACCAGCAACTGTTTTACACCCTGGCACATCTTCCAGCACCACTGAACCTGCTGCCACCCGTGCACAGTCACCAATTTTGATATTACCAAGAACCTTAGCTCCTGCACCAAGTAAAACACCTTTACCAACTTTAGGATGTCGATCTCCATCTTCCTTGCCGGTACCACCCAAAGTCACAGAATGTAACATGGAAACATTGTTTCCAACAACTGCAGTTTCTCCAATTACAATTGAGTGGGCATGATCAATTAATACGCTATGGCCAATTACTGCTCCAGGATGGATATCAACCCCAAATACTTCTGAGGTTCGCATCTGGATGAAATATGCCAAATCCTTGCGATTGTTTTCCCACAACCATCTACCAATCCTATAACATTGCAAGGCTTGGAAACCTTTGAAAAACAAAAGTGGCTGGTAGAAAGTCTGACAAGCTGGATCTCTGTCATAGACTGCAATTATATCAGCCCTGGCAGCATATCCGATTCCGGGGTCGGTTTTAAGGGCTTCATCAGCGATCTCTCTAAGGAGTTGCTCGGATAACTCAAGCGATGCCATCTTAATCGAAAATCGAAAGGCCAGAGCTTTTTCCAATGATTCATGATGAAGTACACCCGAATATATCAAGCCCGACAATAAGGGATCATCGGAAATTATTTCCTTGGCCTCATCTCGAAGACGAGTCCATACGGGATCTAGTTGAACCAGTTTTTCTGACGCTTCAGCCATATTTGCTCCTAATAGGGAAAGTAAGCTCGTACTGTTAAAGATTAGGAACAATCAATAATTTTTCAATGGATTTTCATGATTCCTAAGGTTTGAAAGTTACCTGCTTCTCATCGTAGAGAATAAGATTTATGCAATCTCTGAGTGAATGCCAATTCCAAGATGAGCAAGAAATGATTTTAGTGGCGCATGGGTATTTATCCTCAACCAACATACTTTATATGTTGAGTAGAAAACATTTTCCAGTAAATAACTTCAGTTTTAAATTCAGGAAATACCTTTTAGGCGTTTTTATAATTTTCATTTTCTTGTCACTGACTTGATGAAATAACGCCCTGACAATTTATTGAGGGCACCTCTATTTTAACGATTTTCAGAGATTCCCCCTGATCTTTAAGCAACAATTTTTAAACGTTCTATCTCCAAAATGAAGTGTTTTTCATAAATCTTTACTCAATCCGGTCTCCTTTGGGCCAAATTCACCTCTTAATCACCCTCTTACACACACCTCCCCCTTCTTTCGGAACCTCTCGACATAAGTCGCCCTACACAGCCTCGGCTTCCCTCTCCAGATAACTGAAACGCCTCAGATTGTAGCAAAGATTGACTAATCCAATCCAAACCCGGGCACGGCCATAACCAATGCAGCGCATATAACCACCTTTCAGATCGTTCCTAATAGACCCAAATACATGCTCAACTCGACATCTAACACGTGAATAAATACCCTTAACGATGTTTATTATGATCCCAATAAGTATTTGGATATGGTTCCTTTAGAAATCCAATGTGTACATATCATCTATCGCCCAAGGGTTGATGAGATTCTTTATACACTGGAAGAATTCATGGCTCTTGTATCCGACATATCACTATCCAAGCAATCATAAATACACATTATAAATTTATGAAATGAAAAAACTGAATTCCCTCATCCCGATTGTTACGTTTTAGGCAATACTTGTATCTGTCTGGTACGGGTGGTTTTTTTACATGTGGCTTGAGCCTGGCTTTGTGGATATTCTACAGGTGTCTGACTACCTGATTTCTGCGCTGCGATGGTTACCTTTTATCTTAATCTACATGGCCTTTGGATTAATCGACGGATTATTGACTGAAGAACCCGTATCTATACCTGGGTAAAGTCGTTTTCGTTCCATTTTTTATTCAACAAAATACCCGTTTTTGACAATTTTTTGGAGATTCTTAATAGCGTTTCTCCTTCATTACTTTTTGCGTCCGTTGCGTGAGTTGGGCGATTTAGTTACATTCGTTGGCATTGCATGGATTCCATTTGTAGAATATGTATCAAAACTGGGGCTTCCCCTGTTTTGGTGGGTAAGATCATCTTTTGACTCCATCAGGATATAGGTTCAGACCACCCAAATGGAAGTAGATATCGGTAATGAACCGTTTCTTGTTCCGATATCCCCTACTCTTTACCCAAATGCCGATATGCATTTAGGTGATGGACAGGATATGCCTGCTTTTCAGAAACCCTGAACGGGGCACATACTTCTGAGCAGTTAAAATAAATCCCGAATTGATTTATGGGACCTTCTTTGCTATATCTGTATTATGAGTGAAAGACTAGAACACCGCTTTGAACTTCTGAAGAAGATGTGAAGATCATGGAAGCAAATATTGACGGCACATTGAATACCATGAGGGCAGATATTGACAAAACCCTGGAAGCCATGCGGGCTGACCAAAACGCCATGCGCACTGATATTGAACGCGGACAAAAGGTCCAGATTCAATGGACGATCGGGGCGGTGGTTGCTGCGGTTATCATAATCATCGGGGCAGTCGGTCTTCTCACCCAGCCCTCTTGACTAGGATCAAATACTGATCAGGACAGATTAGCCTGAAAACCACCAAACTCATCCTAAGAGGTATTGGAAGCACTTCCAAAAAACTATTTTGGTAATAATAAGTGAGCTAGATAAGCGAATAAAACTTCCGAAGGGCACCTCTATTTTAACGATTTTCAGAGATTCCCCCTGATCTTTAAGCAACAATTTTTAAACGTTCTATCTCCAAAATGAAGTGTTTTTCATAAATCTTTACTCAATCCGGTCTCCTTTGGGCCAAATTCACCTCTTAATCACCCTCTTACACACACCTCCCCCTTCTTTCGGAACCTCTCGACATAAGTCGCCCTACACAGCCTCGGCTTCCCTCTCCAGATAACTGAAACGCCTCAGATTGTAGCAAAGATTGACTAATCCAATCCAAACCCGGGCACGGCCATAACCAATGCAGCGCATATAACCACCTTTCAGATCGTTCCTAATAGACCCAAATACATGCTCAACTCGACATCTAACACGTGAATAAATACTGTTCAATGAACGCTGGTGATCACTCAACGGTGTCCCCCTTTTCGCCTTGTGATTGAGACGTGGATACAATCCCATCCAAACCACATGCGTAATACTGTCCTGCGAACGATAGGCACTGTCGACCCAAACACGACGGTCACCCTCCGGGCGTACCCCCAACAACGCCTCAAACACTTGACTGTCATGGACTTCGCCAGTGGTTACATCCCAATTGATGATCAACTTCATCCCTTGGTCAACGGCGATATGGTTCTTGTATCCAAAACGACTGGCACCATTCTTTTTTACGTAATTTGTTCGGAGTGCCAGCCTACTCCGATGGAACCTCACCTTGCTTGACCTGAGCATTCTCTTAACGGGTATTACGGGGACGGGGAACATCATTCAGCGACGAATCAACGATCTGTCCCCCAGTGTTCAAACCATAACCCCGGTTGTCTAACGGGTTCAAAAAAAGATCAAACAACCGGTCAATACTATCCGCCTTCTCAAGCATGTCGCGATACTTCCAGATCGTCTTCTGGTCCGGGACACGATTCCTCTCAACAATACCGGCAAAAGACTGAAAGGAAAACCGTTCCAGAAGCTTGTGTTGCAAATCACGATCACTCAGGGAATTCATGACCCCCAACAGAATACAGCGAAAGATGACAAGATAATCCCAAGACCGGCGTCCACGACCTTCCGTGCGAGGAGGACCAAAAATCTCCTCAAGCAGGGGCCGGAAGAGTTCCCAATCAACTTGCTTCCCGATCAGTTCCAGATCGTTGAATTCGCGGAGGGCCCGCAGATGTTCATCATCTTCAAGTAGGTGGCGGTTGGGCATTGCAATCCTCATGGTTTACAGTGAAAGTGTAAGTCTTTAGTGTTGGACAACAGTGAATCACATCCGAAACAATAAAACCAGAGGATGAAGGGTGATTTTGAAAATAATGGCTGAAATTATTTAATAGATGTGCCCTTGAATCTATACGCTAGATGGATCAGAAATTACAGGAAGCAAATGGACGAATTTACAACCCTTGAGGATTTAACAAAGCCAAACAAACGATTGGCAAAATTTGAAGAATTGATTGCCAAGTTGAACCAACCCGGAGATTACTTTGCACACGGCCGCTCAATTGTACCAATGCCAAGGATTGAAGTTGAACCGGTAGGTTTGCTTTCCTTTCCTGTTCCAGAATTTCAGGTCAGGCAATTACTGGATTCTGCTGAACAATCTCCTTTTGGAAGAGGGACTGCAACAATCATTGATCCCAAAGTACGTGATAGTAGACAATTTGAGCCCGTAAAGGTCCAGATTACAGGCAAGACTTGGGAACAAACTTTCAAGGATATTCTATACCAGGCCACTAAAGGTCTCGGTTGTCCTGAAGATAGCATCAGTGCTGATTTCTACAAGTTGCTGGTTTATGATACAGGAGGATTCTTTTCTCCTCATCGCGATACTGAAAAAGCTGATGGGATGGTGGCAACACTGGTTATTTCATTACCTGTTATTGGTACTGGCGGTGAAATTGTAATACGTCATAACGGACAGGAACAGGTCATTAGCATGACAACTGACGACCCTGCCGAACTTTACTGGGTTACCTTTTATGCTGATTGTGAACATGAGATACGTCCTGTCACCTCCGGTCATAGAATTTGCCTGGTGTATAATCTGCTGGTTAATCCTGGAAAGAGTCTCCCTGCCCCTCCTCCAGAAGCCAATGTCTTTATCAAGCCACTTGCTAAGGAGCTTAAGTCAATCACCAGAAAAAGTTCAAGGGACAATAAACTTATCTGGGTACTTGAGCACGATTATACGGAAGCAGGTCTTTCCTTCGGAACCCTGAAAAACACAGATGCAACGATTGGGGGAATTCTACTGGCAATAGCAAAAATGACTGATCATGTTATCTGTACCGCTATACTTGATGTACACGACACTATTGATCTAGGTTTTGATGAAGATTATGATTTACCTGAGCACATTGAAACCATTTCTAGTTTGAAAGAATTGAAACCACTGATTGAATCCGATGTAGTTCCTTGTGAACTGTTTCCTTTTCCGGGTGAGATGATGCCAGAAGGTGGGCTGGATACGGATCTTGCAGACGAAGATGATTACTATGGTCCTACTGGTAATGCAGGTGCGACTCGGGATCGTATTTATCACAATGCAGCCCTGGTTTTCTGGCCACGAAACGAGACTTTGTTTGTGGCGAAATCAGCATCACCTGGAATATGCCTGATATATCTTTCTGATTTATGGCAAAAAGCTCTTGATGACAAACAACCACCTGAACAGTTACGAGATTTGGCTAACCATCTGCTGGAGCAATTGCTAACAATTTCATTTGAAGACGTCTTTGAGCCTAAAACCTCAATCACAGCAAAGAATTTTCTGCAAACATTAGTCGAAAATGTCAGCAACGATAAGTTACAAATTATTCTTAGAAGTATTGTTTTTTCATGCTATAACCCTGATCTTAATGATATCCTTATCAGCCTTGCAAAGCGGCTTCCTGAGGGCAAAGTAAGTCCGCAACTTATAAAGTTTGTCGCAGAAAAATCTTCTACGAAAATTGGTAATTTTGTAGATTTGGCTGATAGAATTTATGATGTATGTAGTGGTGAAAATATACGTCAAGGTTCTTCTAATCCAATATCGAATCAAACCTTGCAAAAAATCTTATCCGTCATTATCGAAAACATTCCAAAAGTTGGTTTAAATTCTGGCGATTGGTATTGGCATCGGACTTTACCATTGAGTGAAGATAAATTTATATGCCTGTTTTCGCTGACCTGCAAACTAGGATTGAAGGAAGAGTTGGTAAACCTCTCTAGGGCGATGATTGAGCGTGAAGACTTGGTAAAGCCAGATGTAACTCTTCCTGGCTTGCTTCCTAAACTAATCGCATTGGGACATAGAAACATTGAAGTGGTTAAGGTACTAAATGATCTGTGGTATCACTCTGCCAGATTCCTTCTGGCACGTAGTGAAACCCCACCTAAATTTCCGTCTGACTGGAAATTACCTACAGTCAATAGATTTACCAGATATCGGGAGTGTGGAAAACTGAGAGATTTTTGTCGATCACCAACTGTTTTTGAACTACGCATCAGTGCTATCCAGGAAATCAGGCGGCATCTGGAGAATGTCATCACGAGAGATAATCTTGATATAGATTTTTACACCGTGAAAGATGGAAGGCCATATACTTTGGTTTGTACCAAGAATAGGGCAACCTATGAAAGACAATTTAAACAATATCAGGATGATATTTCATATATGCAATATCTTCTTGAGAGTACCAAGGAATTAGCCTTATCTACAGAAGTCATTGAAACACTCCGTATAGCCGTCGAAAGAGGATTATCAAGCAAGAAATCGACTGACCAATAATTTAAAACCGAATGTCATTGTATCAATCAAGCAATATGATCATATGATCCACCAATACTATTTTGATTTGGTGCTTATATGATTTCTTTGTCCTTAAAAGAAATACAACTCTCTAACGCCAACAAACATTTTTCTGATATTTGGGAATTTCATGCATGTAGTCACTAATTATTCAATTCTCTCCAGATCCTGACGTTTTTCCTGTGCTCGGAATAATTCTCAGCAAATGCATGCCCTCCTTTACCGTTTGCTACAAAGAACAGAAATTCAGTTTCTTCAGGGTTGAGGGCCGCGTAAATTGAAAGACGTGAGGGATTTGATATTGGTGTTGGAGGCAAACCAGGATGAAGATATGTATTATAAGGTGTGTCCTTATCCAATTCACTTTGTCGGAGCCCTCTACCCAACTGCCCCTTCCCTTCTGTCAGCCCATATATTAGAGTTGGATCAGTTTGCAGAAGCATCTTTTTTTCTAAACGATTGGAAAATACAGAGGAAATTAAAGACCTTTCCTTTGCCAACCCGGTTTCCTTTTCAATAATGGATGCAAGAATTAAAGCTTCAGCCGGTGACTTCAAGAGTGTTTCCTGTGGCCTATTTATCCACTCCTCATTGAGTATACGTGTTTGGGTAGATGCCATTCGGTTCAATAATTCCACCCTATCCGTAGGATACTCAATGGAATAGGTATTGGGTGCTAATGAGCCCTCTTCCGGAATAAAATCAATATCTCCTATCAGAAATGGTGCATCCCTTAGGGAATTAACTATTTCCCAGCTGGTAAGACCCTCAACTATGGTTACAGAAAGAAGGAAATGTTCATTATTTTCCAGTACAGACTGAAATTCGTGAGGAATAACCCCTTCATACCTTGAAGAGTAAATTTCCATGTAGGTACCTTCAACAGGAATTCTTTCCCTCAGGCGAATCAGATTACCCTTACCTGAAACGATTAATTTGATTGAGTATTTGTAAAGACTGGGATTGGCGTTGATTAATATCCCTAGTACCTCTGCCATTGAGGCTCTGGCAGGAATTTCGAACATACCAAAGTTAAGATGATTTTGCCTTTTACCCAAATAAGTTCCTATCTGAAAAACTAGTTTGCTGGAAATAATTCCTTCCTGATGAAGTTTACTGGCGATCTCTTCCATATTATCTCCCCTTTCGATGCTGAAATACACTGCATCTGTCAGAGGACCCGCCGAGTTAAACTTGTTTTTAGAATAAATTAGAATGCCGGCACCAGCCAAAGCCAACACCAGGAGAAAAGTAATAATCTCCGAAGGAAAGGTTTTGAAATTCATTTTAGAATTTTGAAAAGATCAGCGTAGCGTTTGAGCCCCCGAAACCAAAGGAATTAGACATTGCGTGGGTTACTGTCCTTTCTTTGGCAATGTTTGGGACCAAATCGAAGTCACTTGAAACTACAGGATTATCCAGATTGATTGTAGGAGGTACAATCTGATCTCTTATAGTAAGAATTGCAAAAATTGCTTCAACAGCACCTGCTGCACCAAGCAAATGGCCGATTGCTGACTTGGTTGATGAAATTGAAACGGATTTCAGGTCGGAACCAACCAATCTACTAATTGCTGTCAATTCTATCGGGTCTGCCATGGTTGAAGTTCCATGAGCATTGACATAATCCAGGTCTGCTCCTTTGATATGGGCTTTTTTTAGGGCCATGTCCATGGACCTTAACCCTCCACTACCATCTTCTGATGGTGCTGTAATGTGATAAGCGTCACCTGATAGGCCGTAACCAGTTACCTCGGCATAGATTTTTGCACCTCTCTTCTGAGCATGTGTCAACTCCTCAAGTACCACAATGCCGGCACCCTCCCCCATGACAAAACCATCTCTGTCCTTATCAAACGGCCGACTTGCTTTTTCGGGGTGTTCTCGCCACTGAGTCGAAAGTGCCTTACAGGCATTAAATCCTGCTATACCTATTTCACAAATAGGGCTTTCTGAACCTCCTGCAATCATTACATCGGCTTCATCAGCCATGATGATCTTGGCTGCGTCTCCCAAGGCATGAGCCCCGGTTGCACAAGCTGTAACAGTCGACTGATTCGGCCCCTTGAGAGTATGCCGAATGGATACTTGCCCCGAGGCGAGATTAATTAGTGATCCCGGAATAAAAAACGGTGAAACCCTACGCGGTCCTTTTTCTTTTAACTGCAATGTGGTTTCGGCAATTGTAGCAAGACCCCCAATTCCTGAACCAATTAAAACACCAGACCTGAATTGTTCTTCCTCGCTTTCAGGCTTCCATCCAGCATCTGCCATTGCCTGGTCTGAGGCAATTATGGCATAAAGCATAAAATCATCTATTTTTCTTCTTTCACGAAGGGGTAACCAATCATCCGGATTTAAACCATCGTTTGGATCAGTGGAGATTTCACAAGCATAATTTGTTGCTAAATGGGAAGCATCAAACTTGGTGATTGTTTTACAAGCTCCCTGTCCGCCCAACAATTTCCGCCAGGTCTTATCAACCCCACAAGCCAAAGGTGAAACTACCCCTAAACCTGTTACGACGACTCTTCGTACCACCCTTATTTACCTCACCTGACTGCTTACTTTTTGCTTGAGTTTTTTTGGAACAAGGAGTTTATTCCTGCCATTTAGACGACATTGAGAATATCCTCCAATTCATAGGTCTTGTTGTATAGGCCTGTTCCCACGAGTGTACCTTCAACATTGGGAATTTTGGTCAGCCGTTCAATATCACTAACTCTTCTTACAACACCACTGGCAATTACCGGGCTACTTGATATCCCTGCTAGGTAGGTTAACTGTTCCAGAGTGCTTTCAAGATCATCAATATTGGCATCAATGTCAGTAATTAGTATGCCTGCCAATGGTATTCGATAATAGGCCTTGATAAAATCCTCCGGTTCAATTGGACCAGCTTCTTTCCAGCCATGAATCATCACCTTTCCCTGCCAAATGTCCAGGGCTATGACGATTTGATCAGGGTATAATTTGGCAACTTCCTTAACCAAATTCGGGTTGACTACTGCCAAAGTTCCTATGACAATCCTTCCCGCACCCAAATCAATCCATTCCTCGACATGAAGAGCAGATCTAATCCCGCCTCCATATTGAACCGGAATACCGGCTTGCCGTATTATATTGACTACAAGGTCCTTATTCTTATCTGACCCACTTATGGCATCAAAATCCGTAACATGCATCCAGGAAGCACCGGCATTTGAAAATTCCTTGGCCTTGTCTATTGGGTCCACATGCCATACAATCGGCCTGTCTGTGTCTCCTCTTTCAAGGCTAACACACATCCCGTCATTTATTTGAATCGTTGGGAATATCAACATTTTACAATCCTCGTTTAGAACAAGAAATAAACGCTTTCCTCCCTAAATAATTCCTGGTGTCAAGAGAAACGAAACTATCTTAAAGCGATGTATTTTTACCAATCTTCAGGATTGGGCTTTTTTGATAAAATTTATGGCATCCTCAAAGGTATTGATACCTTCAGCATCTTCATCCTTGATTTCTATTTCGAACTCTTCTTCAAAGGCCATAACCAGTTCTACAGTATCCAAGCTGTCTGCACCCAAATCTTGAATAAATGAAGCTGATGGAACTACTGCTTCCTCTTCTACACCAAGGTGGTCTACAACTATTGCTCGAACGCGTACTTCTACATCATCCATTTTATACTCCTAATTCAAAAAAAATACCAAATCGGCTCTCGCCTAGTCAAAAAAACAAAAAATTTTAGAAATCAACTAATTATTAATTATACAGGAATATTCCAATTCAAATAAAAAAACTGGAACATCAAAAGCTTTTTCAACAGGTACCAATATCAGAAATCGTAACCTTGTTATAACATAGCCAGTCCACCGTTTACGTGCAAGGATTGACCAGTAATATATGAAGCCTGATCAGAAGCCAAAAACAATGTAGGAAAGGAAATATCCTCTGGCTGACCCATTTTTTGCATGGGAATGTTATTCATAAGTAATTTCTTTCTATCCTCAGAAAGTTTCTTGGTCATTTCGGTCTCAATGAAGCCCGGTGCAAGACAATTTACTGTAATTCCCCGATTGGCAACTTCCTGTGCCAATGATTTTGTGAAGCCAACCAGCCCAGCTTTGGTAGCAGCATAATTTGATTGACCTGGATTCCCTGTCGAACCAACCACTGATGTGATATTGATGACCCTTCCCCACCTTTTTTTTAGCATATTTCTTAATAAGCCCTTGGTTAAAAGCATCACAGATTTCAGATTAATATCAAATACAGCCTGCCAGTCTTGTTCATCCATTCTCAGTAACAAACCATCACGTGTAATCCCTGCATTGTTTACCAGGATATCGATTCCTCCATCCAGTTCAGATGATTGAGAAATTAATTTCTTAATATCATCAGGCTCGCCCAGGTTACAAGGTATAGGAATAACCTTTCCCAGCAAACCTAGTTCGGTTTCCAGTTCAGTCAGTTTTTCAATTCTGGTCCCCGAGATTACTACTTCTGCTCCAGCGTCCAGTAAAGCCTTGGAAATAGCTTGACCAATTCCACCTGTGGCTCCTGTAACCAAAGCCCTTTTATTATTCAAATCAATTTTCATGATACTATTCCATTTTTTCAAGGGTTGACTTAACTTGTGATGAATTGCCTATTGGAAAGCATTTTATGTTCCTATCTATCCTCCGAAGTAGACCCGTTAAAACATTCCCCGAGCCAAGTTCAAGAGCGTTGGTTACCTGCTGCTGTGACATATAGTTCATTGATTCATGCCATCTGACGGTCGAGGTAACCTGCTTAACCAAAAGGGCTCTAATTTCATCAGAATTGGCGACTGGCCCAGCGGTAACATTAGATATAATCGGAACGGATGGTTTACTAATTTCAGTTTTGGCAAGAGCTTCATTCATCTTTTCTGCTGCCGGTTCCATAAGTTGACAATGAAATGGTGCCGAAACAGATAGTTCTACAACCCTTCTAGCTCCCTTTTCAGTAGCCAATTCCATCGCTTTGTTAACTGCATTCATTTCACCCGACACAACAATTTGTTTGGGATCATTATCATTAGCCAAATCGCAAACTCCTACGCTTGAAGCAATTGAGGTGATTTCTTTAACTGTATCTATATCCAAGCCCAGTATGGCTGCCATTTTACCTTCACTGACCTTAACGGCCCGTTGCATTGCCTCACCTCTCAGCCGCAATAATCTAGCGGTATCCTCCAACGAGATAGAATCAGCAGCACAAAGGGCAGAGTATTCACCCAAACTATGACCGGCCATGAACTTTGTTGAACAAACAGAATAACCTTCGGATAAGATAGCCCGGTAGGCAGCTATCGAAGTCGCCATTAAGGCCGGTTGAACATTTTTGGTTAAGGTTAACTCTTCTATGTTACCCTCCCAAATCAATTCAGAAAGCTTTATCCCCAGAGCTTCGTCTACCCTATCAAAAACATCCCTGGATTCGGGATAGTTTTCGGCCAAATCCTTGCCCATTCCTATGGCCTGAGACCCTTGTCCGGGAAATAACAGCGCGGTAGGCAATTTTTTTCTCCTTAAATTTAAATACAAACACCGTTTGAGTGTTGTAAATTCTTACCCCAATACCACTTTAAAGAAAACTAAGTTGGATAGATCCTGAGGTGAATTCAACCCCGGGGTTACCACCTTGCAAATTAATACCGGATTTACTAGATTGTAGCGTTCCGAAATGTCAGTGGTATTTAGAGCCCTAATTCGGAAGTGAGAAAAATATTCTATTGAGGTTATAAATGGCCCTATACGAACAGGTTTGTATTGCTAGACAAGAGCTTTCAACTACCCAGGTGGAAAGGCTTTCTGAGGATATAGAGGGTATACTCTCTGATAATGGGGGTTCCGTCTTGTATAAGGAATATTGGGGGGCTCGAAAACTTGCCTACGCGATCAAGAAGAACCGCCGGGGTCATTATTTGTTTTTCCGCCTTGACTCATCTCCGGAGGCAGTAATTGAACTGGAAAGAAGATTAGGGCTGAATGAGGACATTCTTCGATACCTGACGACTAAAGTCGATAAACATTCGGAAAATCCAACCCCCGTAATGAGTGCAAAACAAACAAATTAATCCAGATTGGAAGGAAGAAAATTATGATGAGGCAAAATTATTTTCAGCGGAAAAGAGTTTGCCCCTTTTCAAGCGATAACTCCCCAGAGATCGATTACAAGGATGTAAAATTGCTTCGGAAGTTTCTGACCGAGCATGGTAAAATTATTCCCCGGAGAATTTCATCTGTTTCATCAGGAAAACAAAGGGAATTGGCACGTGCAGTAAAGAGAGCTCGTTTCATTGCCCTGTTGCCGTATACAGCAAAATAGGATTTGAAATAATGGAACTTATTCTTCTGGAAAAAGTAAACAATCTTGGATTGATGGGAGACTTGGTAAATGTTAAACCCGGTTTCGCAAGAAACTACCTGCTTCCCCAAAAGAAAGCGATTAAAAATACAACAGAGAATCGAAAGTATTTTGAAGACAAGAAAGTTGAAATTGAAGCCAGAAACTTAGAACTCAGAAATGAAGCTCAAGCAGTTTCAGAAAAAATTGACGGTCAGGAGTTTACTGTAATTCGGTCAGCATCTGAAACTGGTTCCCTGTACGGTTCCGTATCTAAGCGTGACATCGCTACCGCAGCTACCGAAAGTGGATTGACGATTGATCGCAAGCAGATTGAACTCAATCGACCCTTCAAGGAAATTGGAATCTACCAGGTTAAGGTTAATTTACATCCGGAGGTGGAAACCAGTATTTTCATAAATATTGCCAGGACCCTTGAAGAGGCAGAAGCACAAGCAAGTACCGATGAGGAATCAGTCAAGAATGAATCGGTTGAACAAACCGAGAATACAGGAGAGCAGAAAAGTGTTGACCCATCACCATCGGAGATGGAAGAAAACAAGGAATAGTTCTTTTAATTCCGAAGCTTAGGAAGTTTTTTAAAATTTTTCAATTCTTATTCCGGCATCTTCCAACGTTCGCTTGATTTGGGACGCTATGTTGACAGCCTCAGGGCTATCTCCGTGAACACAAATTGATTCTGGTCTGATGGGAATTTCCTTTCCAGTTATGGAAATTAGCCTTCTATCACGAACGGCATTTAGCATATTCTCAGCGCAACGAATAGGGTCAAGTATCATCGCCCCTTTTTTTGCTCTACTCACCAGGGTTCCATCGTCATTGTAAGATCTATCTGCAAAAATTTCCCTTACATGCGGAATACCCAATTCCTCTGCTGCAGCTTGCTGCTTTGTTCCAGCGATAACCATAATTTTCAGGTCAGGTGAAAGTTCCATTACCGCATCATAAAGTGATTTTGCCAATTCAATATCCCTTGAGGACATGTTGCCCAGTGCACCATGAAACTTAACATGCCTTACCGTTGATTGTACGGTATTTGCAATAGCCTGAAGGGCACCGATTTGGTATATCGCCTCTGCTCTTAATTCATGAATGTTGTATCCCTGTATTTCTCTCCTACCAAAACCAACCAGATCCCTAAATCCGGGATGAGCTCCAATCCCAACATCATTGGCAACACAGGAAAGACAGGTTTTTTTCATTTCCAAGGGATCACCGGCATGAAATCCACATGCTACATTTGCTGAGGAAACGATTTGAAGAATCTCGTCATCCAAACCCTTTTTCCATGGGCCAAAACTTTCTCCCAAATCAGAATTAAGATCAATTGAAGTCATCATCTCCTCCTCTGGTTACACCACTGATAAAATTATAGCTTAATAAGTCTGACATTTGTCCTGGATCCCTAACCAATGGTTTTACTAGCCGTGAAAGATTAGCTATTCCGCTGTTTGATTTTTTGAACTCAATCTGTGCTTCATTAAGTGAAATCAATTCAAAACGAAATACCTCTCCGGGTTGTAATTGAGCAATTTTAGGAAGGTCTGAAGTTATAACCGTAGCTATTCTTGGATAACCTCCAGTGGGTTGACTATCAGACAGCAATATTGCTGTAGTACCATCGGCTGCTACCTGGATATCACCTGTCACAATCGGATCAGAAACCAAAGTTTTTCCAGTTTGGGCAGATATAATCCAATCAAGCGGTTTGATTTGAGCTCCCATTCTATTTCGTGATGAACTCATTTGGAATTTTTTCAAAGTGAGTTGGTTCAAATCTGATTTTGAGAATAAAGTAGAATGCGGACCGTGAACAATTCGAATGATTTCTGAATCATAGTAACAAGGAGTAGGTAAAATCAATCCGTCCTGCCTGATTTGATTCTCTGAGACCGGGCTCAGGTGGTATCCTCTTTCTGGAACATCTCCCAAACCTGAGGCAAAGTGGGTGGACCTTGAACCAAGAATTTTTGAACTGTTGATCCCTCCGGGAAGGTGTAGGTAGCTGTAAATACCAGAAAAATTCTTGCGAATCCGAAGTATTTGATCAGGAAAAACAGTAAATGAACATCGCCAGGGTATGGATTGTTTATCCAGGAGAATTTCCATCTCCCCACCCGAAGTAGCTAGTGTCATCGTACCATGGACTTTAAATGAACCCTCACCGAATTGAAATTCCAAAGCTGCTGCATCTTGTTTGTTACCAAGCAAGGCCTGACCCTCTCCCAAGGCATAAGAATCCATAGCACCTCCCCTGGGAACACCAAATCTTTGATAACCTATCCTTCCCCTGTCTTGGATAGTAACTGATCCCAACAAATCCAAAATTTCAACCGAGGCCATTGCTATCCCAAATTTGGCTACAATCGTAGTTAGAAAAATCTTCTTCAGGGATAGGATAAAATCGAACTTTATCTCCGGGTTGAAGTAGGAAATGCGGTAAACGGTCTAACCTGAACCCAATAACCGGTGATCTACCAATGATTGACCATCCTGTTGGGATTTCTGTAGCAGTAAAAACAGTTTGCCTGTTGGCCACCAATATTGAGCCTGGAAGAGCTGTTGAATTATAGGATTCCTTCCTGGGTAAATTAAACTCTCTAGTCAACTCAGCCAGATAAGCCAGACCAGGTGAAAAGCCAAGACATGCAACTCTTAAGTTACAAGAACTATGTAATTCAATCAGGTCCCCAATGGATAATCCGCTTTGAAAAGCCACATTCTCAAGATCAGGACCATAAGTACCTCCATAGGAAACAGGGATCTCAAATTGCCTTGCATTATTTTTGTTACTATCATCAGGTGGTGTATCCAAGAGATCATTAATGAAAGCTTCTACCTTGTCCATTTCTACAACCAATGGATCAACCCTGATCAAAAGTGATCGTATGGCTGGAACTACTTCAATGATCCAGGGTATTTCTTTCTGAGCCAATTTTCTATCAAATTCCAGAACCCTGGAATTGGTTTGTTCAGAGTAACTTTCACCAAAGATCACCAAGAAGGCTTGATCACCTATTGATGATACCTTAGGGAGATCAGATTTTGGTTCGGTAAAGGTCATCGGTCAGATCAATCATGGGCATTATGGAATGCAGGACAGTTCAAGGTATAAACCATTTTGTTTTGAACAAAATAAAATATAATGAAGAATAATAATTTCGACATTGTTAACAATTTTACTGAACTATTCTCTGTCTAAGAGTTATTTTAATATTTTTCAAATTGTTGATTATTCTCCCAAACCAACTCTGCTTAATGAGGCTTTAAAATGGAAAAATTATATCCTCCCACAGATGGATTTGTTTCTTCAACTTTAATTAACGCTGATAAATTTCAGGAACTACAGAATCAGGCCCGGGAAAACCCTGAAAAGTTCTGGGCCAAAATGGCCGAAGGACTGGATTGGATTAAGCCCTTTACGAAAGTAAAATCCGTTAATTTTTCCTACCCGGATGTTTCCATCAAGTGGTTTGAGGATGGCTCACTCAATGTAGCTGCAAATTGTATTGATCGGCATTTGCAGGAGCGGGGAGATCAAGCAGCAATCATTTGGGAACCCGATAACCCTGATGATCCAGCAAAATTTATCACTTACAGGGAACTTTATGAACATACCTGCAGGATGGCGAATGTTTTGAAATCCCTGGGGGTTAAAAAAGGTGACAGGGTGGTAATTTATCTTCCCATGATTCCTGAAGCTGCCTATGCCATGCTCGCCTGTGCCCGAATCGGTGCAGTTCATTCGGTGGTATTTGCCGGATTTAGCCCCGATGCACTGGCCAACAGGGTGAATGATTGTGGGTCCAACCTGATTATTACTGCGGATGAAGCACCAAGAGGTGGTCGAAACACCCCTCTGAAGGTTAATGCCGACAAGGCCCTTGAGGATTGTGGGGATAATGTAAAATTACTGGTTGTTCGCAGAACAAATGGAGATGTTCCCTGGAACGATCAATCTGATATTGATTACAACAAAATTATTAATGACGTATCTGCAGATTCGCCTATTGAGGAAATGAATGCTGAAGACCCGTTATTTATTCTTTATACATCCGGTTCAACTGGAAAACCCAAAGGGGTGGTACACACTTCAGGTGGGTACCTGCTTTATGCCGCCCTAACCCAAAAATATGTGTTTGATTACCATGATGGGGACATTTACTGGTGTACAGCAGATGTTGGTTGGGTTACTGGTCATAGTTACATTGTTTATGGCCCCTTGGCTAATGGGGCAACTAGCCTGATGTTCGAGGGCGTTCCTACCTATCCTACAGCTTCCAGATTTTGGGATGTTTGTGATAAGCATGGGGTAAATCAGTTTTATACTGCACCTACAGCGATAAGAGCCCTGATGGGATTGGGAGATCAATGGGTAAAAAATTGTGACCTTTCAACTCTCAAGGTATTGGGTACTGTTGGTGAGCCAATTAATCCCGAAGCTTGGAATTGGTATAACGAGGTTGTTGGAAAAGGAAGATGCCCAATCGTTGATACCTGGTGGCAGACTGAGACTGGTGGCCATTTAATTACCCCCTTGCCTGGAGCAACACCGACGAAACCTGGATCTGCAACCAGACCCTTCTTCGGAATTGAGCCCGTCATACTGGAACCGGAAAAAGGTCATGTAATCGATACTGTTGAGGCCGAAGGAGTTTTATGTATCAAGGACAGTTGGCCTGGTCAGATGCGAACAATTTATGGAGACCATGTACGGTTTATGGAAACCTATTTCCAACAATATCAGGGCTATTACTTTACAGGTGATGGGTGTCGTAGGGATAAGGATGGCTATTACTGGATAACCGGACGCGTTGACGATGTCCTAAATGTTTCCGGCCATCGAATGGGAACAGCAGAAATCGAGAGTGCCCTGGTGGCATACCCGGATGTTGCCGAAGCTGCTGTGGTAGGCTATCCTCACTCAATAAAGGGACAGGGTATCTATGCCTATGTGACTTTGAAAAGTGGTATGGATTATACCGACGATCTGAAAAAGACTTTGGAAATGTGGGTCAGAAAGGAAATTGGTCCAATTGCCAAACCCGACATTATTCAGTGGGCACCAGCACTTCCTAAAACACGCTCCGGGAAGATCATGCGAAGAATACTCAGGAAAATTGCTGAAAATGATTTTGGCAGTCTTGGGGACACATCAACCCTGGCCGAACCATCAGTCGTAGATGAGTTAATTGAAAACCGTCCCAAAACATAAATCATATAAATCTGAGCGAAATCATGAGTAATCGCGAAATAATTTTTGCTCCTTCCATACTGAGTGCGGATTTCGCCAATCTTGCTCAGGAATGCCGGGCAGTAGAGGCGGCTGGTGCTGACTGGGTACATCTGGATGTGATGGATGGGCATTTTGTGCCAAACCTGACCTTTGGACCTGATGTGGCATCCGCTCTTCGGAAACACATAACCAGGGTTATGGATGTGCATCTGATGATTTCTCCCACTGCCCTTCTCCTGGAAAAGTTCATTTCTGCCCAAGCTGATGTAATAACTGTTCATATTGAGGCAACACCACATATATTCAAAGATCTTCAGCAAATTAGAAGTAATGGAATTAAAGCGGGTGTAGCCATCAATCCAGGAACTCCTGGAAGCATGATAATACCTCTTCTTGATATGATTGATCTTGTTTGTGTCATGACCGTTAATCCTGGCTTTGGTGGTCAAAAATTTATTTCAGAGCAACTTCATAAAATAGGCGAAATCAGGGAACTGATTGGTACCAGGGACATTTTTCTGGAAGTAGATGGAGGTATTGATACTTCAACCGTTGGACCGTCAGCTCAAGCGGGGGCAAATGTTTTTGTGGCCGGTACTTCCATTTTTAGGGGCGGTAATTTTATGAACCCCAAAATTTACAAGGAAAATATATCCAACTTACGTGAATGTGCATTAGCAAGTTAGTTTGCTGATAAATTATTGAAAGTTAAAATAGGGATCCTGAAATGGCTGTTAATCCTCAAGTATGTAATTTTGGGTGGAAGGCACCTTCATTTGAATTGCCTTCTACCACAGGAAAGAAAGTTAGTCTTGATGAAATCAAGGGGCCGAATGGAACCTTGGTCATGTTCATATGTAATCATTGTCCGTATGTTACCTCTGCCATAGATCGGATTGTTCATGACATCAATGCATTAAGTGCATTTGGAATTGGTGTCGCTTCAATTTGCTCAAATGATGCCAAAAACTATCCGGAAGATTCATTTGAAAGAATGATTGGGTTTGCACATAATAATCATTTCTCTTTTCCATACCTTCATGATGAAGATCAAAGGGTCGCTAGAGTGTACCAAGCGGAATGTACTCCTGATTTCTTTGGATTCAATGCAGATTTGGAACTTCAGTACCGTGGCCGCCTTGATAGTTCTGGAAGAACGGGCTCCTTGTCACAGCCGAGAACCCGTGACCTGTATAATGCCATGAAGGAAATTGCCGATACGGGTTGTGGCCCAAGAGATCAGATTGCCTCCATGGGCTGTTCCATTAAATGGAAATAGGAAGACAGCCTATAAAAAACCTAGCGGAATATAGAGTCTGGTAATTGGGAGGTCTCTTGCGTACACAAGTTGTAATTATTGGAGGAGGACCTGCTGGTCTTTTACTAGCCTGTAAATTATTCAAAAAAAAGATCGATTTTATCCTTCTTGAAAAAAGAACCAAGGAATATGTTCTTTCCAGAATTAGAGCGGGAGTTCTTGAGACAGGCACCGTAAATCAATTGATAGATGTTGGGGTTGGTCAAAGACTGAAGTCTGAGGGTCAAACCCACAAAGGGGTTTATATTTCGACCTCAGAGGATTTTTTTCACATTGATTTCCTGCGTTTGGTGAATAATACGATTACAGTTTATGGCCAGACGGAAATAACCAGGGATATGTATAAAGCTTTGGAAGCTTGGAATACAAATTTGGTTTTTGAAGCCAAGGCGGTCGATATAGCTGATCACACATCGAAGAAGCCCTTGATAACCTACGAAAAGGATGGGAAAACCCATCAGGTGCTGACAGATATTGTTGTGGGCTGTGATGGTTACCATGGAATTAGCAAAAACAAAATTAAGGGTAATAAGGAGGGTAGTTATCAGGTACAATTACCCATTAGCTGGTTAGGTATCCTTTCAGAGACTCCTCCTCTCAAGAATGAGTTGGTTTATTCACGAAGTGACAGGGGCTTTGCATTGGCTTCCATGAGATCAAATGAATTGTCCAGGTATTATATACAGGTACCAATTTCTGATTCACCAGATAACTGGTCTGATGAAGATTTTTGGAATGAATTAAAGCTTCGATTGCCTGAAAGCCTTGCAAGTGATTTAATTACAGGACCATCAATTGACAAATCAATCGCTCCGTTGAGAACCTACGTTTCCAAATCAATGAGGGATGGCCGATTAATTCTATGTGGAGATTCTGCACATATAGTTCCTCCAACTGGAGCCAAAGGGTTAAATCTCGCAGCCTCTGATGCCTATTACGCCTATGAGGCCATAATAAGATATTGTCTTGATAAGGATCAAGGTGGTCTGGATAATTATTCAGTGAGAGCACTCGGTAGAGTTTGGAAATCAATGCGGTTTAGCTGGTGGATGACTCAAATGCTCCATTCAATACCTGGCAGAAACCCATTCGAAAATAAAATCATGGAAAAAGAATTGTCCCATTTAAGGGATTCAGATACCATGCAGAAGGTATTTTCCAAAAACTATACCGGATTGCCCTATTGATCAGCACTAACAACTGAAACTTCAATTAGCACCGCCCTTTTCTTCTCCCTGGCTATTTGTATTCCTTCCCAAAGCGTACCTTTCAACTCAGAATATTCATCAACCCGTGTTATGGTTCAAACGTTTGAAGCTGAAACCATTTTGCAAAAACCTGAAGGAGTGCCAAGCGAGAGAGGCCAGGTAGATGGGGTCGTTGCCATTCCCCATCTACCCGGCCCCTAGACAAAAAAGCTGCGGGGTTTATTTGACAGCCTGAAAAACTCCTTTTGAATCACCTTGAACGCTCTTAAGCGTTGACTAATTTGTCTTAAATTTCAATTTATTTGATAGAATTCAATTTATCCCGAGGAAAGGGTTGGAAGCCAAAGGGTTATAATGGGGAACGCTATAATCAGCCCTACCCTTATAATCTCTACACAAAAAAACGGAATGACACCCTTGAAAGTTTCAATCATGGGAACGTCCTTGGCCAAAGAAGAAATCACAAACACATTTAAACCAACCGGTGGGGTTATTAAACCGAGTTCAACTACTATCAACGCCAGAATCCCAAACCAGATTTTCAAATCATCTGTGCTCATTCCAAAGCCTGAACCCTCAGTACCCTGATATATTCCTCCATTAATTTCACTTAGAACAGGCCAAAGAAAGGGAATGACCAATAGAATCATTGAGAGGCTATCCATTAAGCAACCCAAGATTATCAAACCGATAAGGATCAGAACCAAAACCATGGTTGGAGATATTCCTACTTCCATCAACCAAGATGCGGTTTCCTGGGGTAATCCGACTCTCGAAAGAAATATTTTCATCAGTTCTGCCCCCAGCAGAATCAGATAAATCATTCCAGTTGTGCCTGCCGTTTCTTTAACGGATTCAAGTATCCCCTGCCAATGCAATTGGGAAGTGATTATTCCATAGCCAAAAACGAGAAAGACACCGATGGCAGCAGCCGGGGTTGGGTTATAGAAGCCAAAAAATATTCCCCCAAGAACCATACCAAAGATAATTAAAACAGGAATTACCCCCTTGGTTGCTGCTATAAACTCATCCCTTTTGATCTTTGATCCTCTGGGACCAGATCCAGGAACGATGATAACGTAGGCAGCTATAGTCAAAATAAATAAAATAGTGGCCATTAAGCCCGGTATAATTGAAGCCAGAAACATGGAAACGATATTGGCCTCGACAACAACAGCATAAATTATCAAAACCACAGACGGAGGAATTAAGATTCCAAGTACACCACCAGCTGCAACAGATCCGGTAGCCAAGGCCCCTGAGTAGTTATATTTTTTCAATTCCGGGAGAGCTACCCTTCCCATGGTACTTGCAGTTGCCAAGGATGAACCACAAACTGCCCCAAATCCAGCACATGCAGCAATGACGGCCATGGCCGTTCCACCCTTTAACCATCCCAGCCAAGCATTTGCTGCCCTAAACAGAGCTGCAGATAAGCCGGATCGTGAAGCTAAGCACCCCATCAAGACGAACATGGGAACAACAGTCAGGCTGTAAATGGAAAACTGAAAATAGGCAAGGGTCTTCAGTTGATTCAGAACAAGGGCCGGACCATTGATGAGGGTTATACCAATTCCCCCGACCAGAATCATTGCATAGGCAATAGGTATCCTGATTATGATTAGGAGAAAAAGGACTCCTAGGCCAATCAACCCCAAGAAAATTGGATCCACTAGATTGTCCTTGATTGATTGAATTCAAGGTGAAATTCCTTGACCGAAATTATTGCTGCAAGAAACAATAATATCCATGAAAACAGTACGGGAATATATGGGATCCACATAGGAATCAGAAGAATGGCACTAGTGTACTGATAATTATATCTGTCTACCATTCCCTGTGACATGCACCAGAACAAAAGTAGGGAAAATGCCAAGGCAACCAATGCAGAAATCAAACCAAACAAAGCTATCCATTTTGGTGAAGCCCTGGAAGTAAATATATCAGCAGTTACATTGGCATTTGTTAACTGGCAATAAGGCAAGAAAGCAAATACCGCAATGGCAACACCCATTTCCGTGAGTTCAAAATCTCCGGGGATAGGATTACCAACGATCCCCCCTACTACAGAAAAAGTATTAAGAAATACAACCAGAAAGAGGAGTAAACCTCCACCCAATGCCCAATATAATACGAGGGACCGGACAAATTTTTCCACAAAATTCATAAACCGGTCCCAAATGCATAGTTTAGTTGGAATGTTCGGTTACTAGCATCCTTGCTTTTTCGACAAGACCATGACCATCAATTCCCCTTTCAACAACTTCAGAAATCCAGCGATCAACCACATTTTCCAAAGCCGTATTGAACACCTCAGTTTCTTCAGGTGTCAGGACAATGTGCTCGTTACCACTATCAATAGCCAGTTTGATTCCAAAATCGTCACTTGCACGCCAAATTTCTCCGACTTTCCTCCACCAGTCTCTTCCTGAGGCATCCTTAAAGGCTTTTTGAACTTCTTCCGGCAAGCTATCCCATCGGCCTTTGTTCATGGAGACTTGGAATGTGGTTGTACCAAATCTGGTCATATCTGTTCCTTCGATTTGGTATCTGGTTTGGTGCTGCAATTTTAATGGCGGTACAATTTCCCACGGAATGAAGGCACCATCAACCACACCTTTTTGCAATGCTTGAGGTAATTCAGGTACAGGCATTTGAATTGGATTAGACCCTAAGGCCTCAATTATCCAAGCTCCAGTCCTGGTAGGAATTCTCATGTCGAGGCCAGCCATGTCAGAGGGAGATCTAACCAATTTATCGGTCATATGAATCCCCTGACCAGCATGCACATGAAGGAACATAACTTCAAGCCCTGTGTATTCTTGCCTCAGATGATTCTCAAACATATCGTAGAGTGCCAAATTAGCAGCTGCAGGATTATTTACGTAAACAGTTGGAAGTTCCATTACCTCAGTCCGAGGAAAAAGCCCTGGTGTATATCCGTTTACGGTCCAAACCAAGTCAACTACCCCATCTCGTGCTTGACTGACCAACTCGGCAGGTCTGCCACCTAGGCTCATGGATGGAAAAATTTCAATTTTTACCATGCCATTTGAATTTTCTTCAACCTGTTTGGCCCAAGGTTCCAGCATTTGTGTATGTGCTGGTGATTGGGCACTCAATAAATGATGAAGTTTGAATGTATATTCTTGCGCGGTTAGCGGGTAAGCTACAAAAATAAATAGATAGGAAACTAGTGCATTAAGCGTGATTTTTACAATGTTTTTCAATTTCTATCCCCCCAAAGAAAAAAGGTATTTAAATTAACACTATTAATTAAATTAAGAGAATTAATCAATTAAACTTTTATCTCATATCCTGGAATTTCCGGTTCATCATCTTTGATCTCCTCTGGAAATCCTCGACCAAGTATTTTTTGGCCACATTGTTCTTCATACAACCGAATAATATTTGGAGACCATTCCCTGCCTCCGTATCTTTTTTCAGCATCCTGAAAGGTTTTTACCAAAACTGGCGAAAGATTTAATCCTAGCCCGACCTTTTCAGCCAACGATTGGAAGAGTGTTATGTCCTTCAATACTAAATCCATGGTAAAATTAATGTTTCGACTGCCATTAAGAATGACCTGACTCTCTGTTTCATGAACAAATGAATTACCAGAAGAAATTCTTATTGCTTCATAGGTTGTATTAAGGTCTATACCATTTAATTTTGATGTAACCAAAGCTTCGCTTAGGCTAAGAAGGTTTGCAGTAGCAAGGTAATTGGTCAATACTTTCAGGATAGAAGCCGACCCCAAATCTCCAGTGTGGAGTATCCTCCTGCCCATGGCAGATAGTACGGGGAAAATTCTTTCGAAGACATCTCTTTCGCATCCGACAAAAATAGAAATATTCCCTGTGGCAGCCCGATGACATCCCCCAGAAACGGGACAATCGACTGCAAAACCACCCAAATCCCTGATCTTACTTCCTAATCTTTTCACTTCAGCTTCATCGGTCGTACTCATTTCGCACCAAATCTTACCTTTGGAAAATTCGGTCAAGATACCATCCTTGCCCTCCAGGACCTCAGCTGAAACCACTGGTGAGGGAAGGCAAGTTATAATCATGTCACTTTTACTTGCCACATCAGCTGGTGAAGAGCAAACTTTAGCTCCTTGATTAGCAAATTCTCTTAGACGTTTAGTTGAAATATCATGAATAAAAAGGTTAAAATCATTTCTCAACAAACTGGAAGCCAATTTTCCACCGACATTACCCAATCCAATAAAGCCAATTTTTTTCATTTTGATTCCTCGGTAAAATAAATATGAATTCTCCATTCACTTAATCGATATGAGTGAATTTAGTACCTTGGAAAATAAATATTTCAAAATCTAGAAATAAGGGATTTCACCAGAGATGTTCTTCATGCTAACAATGTATATAGCCCAAAATTTGCAACAATTTCCCAATGCTTTCCACGGAGGCAAGGATGGCGTACTAACCGTTTGCTCGAATCCTTCTTTGGGAATCATCAAACACAGACTTGGGTACTTTGTTCAGGCTGCCTGTTGAAACCACGCAGGGAATGGGTCCTCTACTTTTAGATAAAGCTTTGGTGCCTTGAGAAAATCCTTGATTAAGCAGGCATCGAGTTTTTGTCGAATTTTCATTTCATCCATCTCAGCACTTAGTCCGATAAAAACGATCTCCTGCCTACGGTCTCCAAAGTCCTTATCCCAATTTGGCTTTATGACTTGATCAAAATAAGATCCTTCTGGCCAGTGTTCTTTCGGAACAGCTACCCACCATCTTCCGATTCCTTGGTGGCGAACAAATGCGCCGGCTTGTGATACCTCGCCCACAAAATCAGGTCGACTTGAAATCCAGAAGAAACCTTTTGATCGAACAACACCTGGCCACTCTTGATTAAAGAAGTCGTGAATCTTTACAGGATCAAAAGGCTCCCGTGCACGATACGCAAAGCTGGTGATGCCATACTCTTCTGTTTCTGGAACATGGTCCTTGAAGTTATAAAGTTCCTGAACCCACAGGGGATGCTTTTGTGCTTCATTGATATCAAATAAACCTGTATTTATAACCTCATCAAGATCAACCTCAGATAAGGTCGTTTCAATGACCCTTGCCTTGGTATTCAGGGCACGTATTATCGCCTTGACAGTTTCAAGTTCATCTTTCGAAACCAGATCAATCTTGTTCAGGATAATAACATTGGCAAATTCAATCTGTTCGACCAGTAAATCTACCAATGTCCGCTCATCTTCCTCACCGAGGCTTTCACCCTGGTCTTTTAAAAAATCAGTCGAACTGTAGTTCATGATCAAATTGGCAGCATCAACGACTGTCACCATCGTATCAAGCTGGGAGACATCCGATAGGCTGTTGCCACCTTCATCACGAAAATCAAACGTCGCAGCGACTGGAAGAGGTTCAGAGATGCCAGTACTTTCAATGAGGAGATAATCAAACTTGCCTTCTGCTGCGAGGTCCCGTACCTGCAACAAGAGATCCTCACGTAATGTGCAGCAAATACATCCATTGCTCATTTCAACCAATTTTTCTTCTGTCCTGGAGAGATTACCCCCACCGTGTTCAACCAAGTCGGCATCAATGTTGACTTCACTCATATCATTGACAATAACGGCAACCTTGCGTCCTTCACGATTGTTGAGAATATGATTTAATAGCGTAGTTTTACCTGCTCCCAAAAATCCAGATAAAACAGTTACCGGAAGTTTTCTATCTGAAACCTGCATGTTTTGTTCCCCTCCCTTCTTGAAACGCTTCTTAATGTTATAATATAACATTTCTTAATCTACAGTTTTGTAATTTCAAGAGGAAAGACTTGACAAATTTGATGAGTATTTTTCGTGCCAATAGCCTTGAAGCACTTAAAATTTTTCCCCAGCGTTCGGATCAACTTGGAATTGTGGAACGTGCTGTACCTTCAGGTTCTTTTGCCTTTTTTGAAAAACTCATGTCAACCCAATTTGGGATTATTGGAAAAGTTAACAAAGAGTCTGCACTAAATGATATCAGAGGTATTTTGTCTAAAGAAATTTTTGACGAGATACAAGCAGACCCTTTTTACGAACACTGGCTTGATGACATGGCTCAGGTTTGCAAAGTATTTTGTGAATTAGAAGATAGTGATGCCATTGGCTTTTGGCTTGGATCACAGCGTGGATGCCGTCGTTATCATATTGATTTTGTACCACAACGATTGCTGGTGACTTATGCTGGTAAAGGCACAGAATGGCTTCCAGATGAAGCAGCAGACCGCAACGCTTTTGCGAATGGTGAACCCAATGAGAAAATTGTAAGGGATTGGTCAGCACTACAATTTATGAATCAGTGGGATGTTGCGGTATTTCGAGGTGGTAAAAAGGGGTTGTTGCACCGTACACCTGATGACGCCTTGAATGGCCCATCCATTCTTATGCGTCTTGATCACTTTTCTTTTTGGGATGATGTGATCGGACATCACCAGTAATACGTACGTATACCAAAGAGAATAGATCATAAAAGAGCATGAGAAACAGCGATACATCACAACAAAATGAAATCATTGATCAGGCAAGGCTTTTCTGCGTTGAACAAAAGGAACGCCTGACTAAGCCAAGGCTGGAAGTTCTCAAAATTATTGCAGTAAGTTCTAAGCCCTTAGGGGCCTATGAAATATTAGAAAAACTCGGCAAGGTTATTGATTCACCGAAACCACCAACAGCCTATCGAGCTATAGAGTTCTGGCAGAAAAAGGGGTTTATTCATCGTATTGGAAGCCTCAATGCCTATGTTATTTGCCACGCCGGGCATCGACATAAAGGAGTTCAATTCATGATATGTGATGATTGCGGCACAGTTACCGAAACCCATATCTATGATTTTTCAGAAACCCTGAAAAATAGTGCAACGAATAGCACATTTATGCCATCAAGTTGGTATGTTGAAATTCATGGACTTTGTAGCCAGTGTCAATCTGCATGAATGTTATTCAGGCAAAAATTGAAAGAGCTTGACAACTCTCAGCCCCTATAATTTACCAGGATCTGGAATGTATTGGCGGGTCTAATGATATTCCACTTTGCAATTTTGTAGTCCTTGGCAAAAGAATAACTCCCTCATGGTCAGTTTGGCTTTAAACAGAATAAAGGTCGTGGTTATCCATACAAAGCGTGAGATCCCTTAGATCTATGGTTTCTCAGGACGAGGTCATGTTTACTTCATTCTCGACGCCATGAATAAGCCCGGTATACACCAATGCACTATGGGGCTAAGCTACTGTTCCAAGTACAGTCCTTGTGGAAAGGAAATCAACTGCAAACTGTAATAATGTCCAAAAGTGCTAAGCTTTTCAGTTATGCCATCTGTTACAAACGAAAGTATGAATGTGATCGCATGGCGGAGGGGGTGGGATTCGAACCCACGGTGGAGAATCCCCCACTCCGGTTTTCAAGACCGGTGCATTAGACCACTCTGCCACCCCTCCAAAGAGATAAAAATTACAAAAAAACAAACCTAAAGTCTGGCTTCTTTCAAGAACCAGGGGTTTAAAACTTATCCAAAGGAAGATAAGAAGTTAAACATTATAATTTAAGAAGGTTATGATCGTTTTTTTCAAAATTCTTTGTCTTCCAAGCAATAATTCAGGTATGAGTTTATGAACATCCCCCAAAGGTTTCTTTATCTAATAATGGTAATCATTTTTTTCGGATTACCAGCGAGCTCATTTCAAACGTCAGGAAAAACTATTCTTGTTGCCGATTTTGATACAGGGTTGATATTGGCTGAAAAGAACGCTGACATTCCTTTTCCACCTGCTTCTCTCTCAAAGCTAATGACCCTTTATCTTGTTTTTGAGGCCTTGGAAGAAAAACGACTGAATCTCGAAGACAGGCTTCTTGTTTCACATTATGCCTACACTTCCTATCGAGGTGGGTCAACAATGTATTTGGACACCACAGATAGACCGACAGTCGAGGAGTTAATTCGAGGTGTCGTTGTATTATCTGGAAACGACGCCTGTGTGGTATTGGCTGAAGCTCTATCACCCACTGGGAACGAATCGGGATTTGTTGACTTAATGAACGAAAAGGCCAAGGATATGGGCTTGACGAATTCCGTATTTGCCAATTCCAATGGATGGCCTGATCCTCAACAAAAAATGAGTAGCAGAGATTTATTTATATTAACAAAAAGATTAATCTCCGACTTTCCTGAATTTTATGAGTACTTTAAGGAAAAGGAGTTCCCATTCGACAATAGAACCCCCGCAAATAGATTTAATAGAAATCCTCTCCTGAAGAAAGATGTGGTTGGGGCAGATGGGTTAAAAACCGGGTATACAAGTGCTGCAGGCTATGGTTTGGTTGGATCTGCAATAAGAGACAACAGGCGAGTAATTTTTGTTATTAATGGTCTTCCAACAGCCAATCAAAGAAGTGAGGAAGGAGAAGCAATTATCGAATGGTTTTTTCGGCAATTTAAAGAAGTTACTATTTTCGAGAAAGAGCAGGAAATAACAACGGCACCAGTGTGGCTAGGAAATACCAAGGAAGTGAAGCTTGGCCTGGCTGAAGATTTATCTGTTCTCCTACCTGTCACTAGAAATCAAGATTTGGAAGCGCGTGCACATTTTGATCGCTATACAAATGTGCCGATAGAAAAGGGTCAGGAATTGGGATATCTAGAAGTGGTTATTCCTGCCTTTGGAAATACACTTGAAGTGCCTTTAGTTGCTTTGGAGGATATTGAACAGGGAAATATTATCGATCGAGTTGAAGCAACCTTGAGGACTTTAATTTGGAGATATGTTCCTTCAGATTCTGAGCCCGATGATGGCACCTAAGGGTAAATTTATAACTTTTGAAGGAGTCGATGGTGCTGGTAAATCCACCCAGGTTGAACTTCTGTATCAAAGTCTGGAGAAACATGGGTTCAATTGTATCGTTACACGTGAACCTGGAGGTTCACCGGGTAGTGAGGCACTTCGAAAAATACTTGTTGATAAGAACAAATATAATTGGTCAAATCTTTCCGAGCTATTGCTCTTTTTTGCTGCTAGGAAAGACCATGTTGAGAAGACAATCCTTCCTGCCCTTAAAGAGGGGAAGATTGTAATTTGTGATCGGTTTACAGATTCAACCCGTGTCTACCAAAGCCAAGGAAACAAGGAATTGGGGATTTTGATAGAGCTTCTTCAAAGAGAAATCATCCAGCTTGAACCCGATCTGACTTTCATTCTGAGTATTAATCCAGAGATATCCCTGCAACGAACGAGCAGCCGTAAGGGAGGTGATTGGCGGGTTAGCGGTCTATCAAGTGAGCGCTTAAATCAGGTAATTGATGATTTTTCTTCTCTTGCAAGAGATTTTCCTGAACGGTGTTTTGAAGTATCCGCTGAAGTAAGCCCACAAGATACTGCCAAGAACATATTTAAACTCACAATGGAAAAGCTGTTGTGATTTCGGAAGAGTTTGAATCGGATAAACTTGAGGATGTACCTCATCCGCGATATTCGAGATCAGTCATTGGTCAGGATAAAGTAAAGAAACATTTTCTTCATTCCTTTAACCAAAATCGAATTCATCATGCCTGGTTGATGTGCGGTCTTCAAGGTATTGGAAAAGCCACTCTGGCCTGGAATCTGTCCAAATTTCTGTTAACCACACAAACCAATTCCACGATCAGCGAAAGTGATTTGAGTATTAATTTTGATGACCCCATTATCTCCAGGATTGAGGCCTTGTCCGAGCCCTATCTAAAACTTATACGAAAAAATTTCGATGCAAAAACCAGGAAAGTTAAGTCTGAAATTACTGTAGACAATATAAGGGAATTGATAGAATTTTTTGAATTCACGGCTCCTGATAGAAAACCTCGGATTGCGATAATTGATTCGATTGATGACCTGAATATCAATGCTTCCAATGCTGTACTGAAGTTAATGGAAGAACCTCCTGACCATTCTTATTTCTTCTTAATCAGTCACTCCCCTGAAACTTTATTACCAACTATAAGAAGCAGATGCCTTTCAGTTCAGTGTCAAAAATTAAGTACTAAGGATCAACTTTTCCTGCTTAATGAATTCGGTTTGATTTCCGACACACAGTCAAAAACCGTAGTGAAAGTCTCTCGGGGATCTGTCGGAGAAGCTATAAGACTAATCAACCAAAATGGGTTGAAATTATATGTTTCAATTGTTGAAACCTACAGAGACCTACCTGACTTGGATATTTCAAGAATACTTGAAATAGCTTCACAAACTGAAGGGTTGGGCAAACAGGAGTTTACTTCAACGATAAATAAATTAATTATCCATTTTGTTTCCAGGTTGGCTAAAGCAGGTGTAAATGGAAAAATTAGTACAGAGATTTTTTCTGGCGAAAACCAAGTACTGAACAAACTTTCTCCTAATTTTGAAAAGTCCCTGGAGTGGGCTAAGTTGTATTCAAAAATGGTTGCCAATGAAAATTTATATCAAGAGAGTAACATAGATAGCTTCTCGCAGGTATATGAAAACCTTGTTGATATCAAATTAACAGCAACACACTAGGAAAATTCCCAAATGTCCCCCCTTACCCAAGTCAAAATAGTGGATAGTCATTGCCATTTGGACTTTCCCGAGTTAATCCAGGAACTCGACAATGTCGTCGCAAGAGCCAACAGAGCTGACGTAAATCGAATGGTTACCATTTGTACCAAGCCATCAAACAACAAAGCAACAATCGAAATAGCAGAAAAGTATTCCGAAATATTTTTTGCACAAGGTATTCATCCCCATTATGCTTCCACCGAACCGGCAATAAGTGTCGAAGACTTTGTTGTTCTTTCTGAGCACCCAAAGATGGTCGGAATAGGTGAAAGTGGTTTGGATTACCATTACACGAAGGAGACCGCAAAAATTCAGGAGGAAAGTTTCCTAAGACATATATGGGCTGCACAAGAATCGGGGTTGCCACTGATTGTTCACTCGAGGAGCGCAGATAAGGATATGGCTCGAATTCTAAGAACAGAATATAACAAGCAACCATTTAATTGTGTAATGCATTGTTTTTCATCTGGCAGGGAACTGGCTGAAAACTGTCTGGAAATGGGTTTTTACCTTTCATTTTCAGGTATTCTGACATTCAAAAATGCAGCGGAGTTGGTCGAAATTTTTCTTTTAACTCCAAGGGACAGGATATTAATCGAAACTGATTCGCCCTACCTATCACCAGTTCCTTACCGCGGTAAAAGGAATGAACCCTCATATGTAAGGAAGATTGCAGAATTTGGAGCGGAACTGTTGGATCTGAATTTGAGTACATTCGCTAAATTAACAACAGAAAACTTCTATCGTTTATTTGCCAAGGCCAGGTAAAAAACAATGAGCACCCTAAAATTTACTGTTCTTGGTTGTGGATCATCCGGTGGAGTGCCCAGAGTAGGCGGGCTATGGGGTGATTGTGATCCCGACAACCCCAAGAACAGGCGACTGAGATGCTCCCTATTGGTTGAGTTGATTACAAATGGAAAAACCACAAGAGTGTTGATTGATACTTCACCAGATCTTCGGGAGCAATTGCTTAATGTTGGGGTTGGGACTTTAGATGGAGTTGTCTTTACACATCATCATGCAGACCACGTTAATGGGCTAGATGACCTTAGGGTTGTATTTATCAATCAGCAGAAGCGAGTATCAGTCTGGGCAGATAAACCTACCAGCGAAGCCCTTGTCGCACGATTTAGCTATGCCTTTATTCAACCGGAAGGAAGTGCCTATCCCCCAATTCTGGAATTAAACCATCTGGATGGGCCAGTTATAATTAAAGGCGATGGTGGTGAAATAGAGCTTGTTCCCTTCCAGGTTGAGCATGGAAACATTTATAGCAATGGTTTTAAGATTGGCCCCCTTGTTTATCTTCCTGACATTTCGGAGATGAATGAACTTGCCTGGTCTTTTGTCAAGGGGGTTGAATGTTGGATAGTAGATGCATTGAGGAGAAGGCCACATCCAAGCCATGCTCACCTCGACAGAACCCTGGAATGGGTCAAGAAAGCTTTGCCTGTGCGGACAATACTAACCAATATGCATATAGATCTTGATTACGAGACCATAAGTAATGAAACACCAGATAATGTTGAACCGGCTTTCGATGGTTTAACCGTGTCTTTCGAGGTTTAACTTGCAAATACTCCTTGAGGTTACCACTCCAATTTTCTTAATCATTGGAGGAGGGTATCTGGTTACCCAACTTGGATATATGAAACTTTCAGCTGCTGAGGGCTTAATGTTTTTTGTACAGAACATAGCCCTCCCCGTAATGCTGTTTAATGCAATTTCCAATATCAATCTTGGTGTTGGGTTCAATTATAAATTTCTTATTTCCTTTTATACAGGATCCCTGCTCTGCTTCGCTATTGCCCTCACCATTACCTTTCTCTACTTCAAAAGACCGTGGGAGGATTCAGTCGTTATTGCTTTCACCGCGCTTTTTGGAAATACCGTACTCTTGGGTCTTGCTGTCGTTGGCCGGGCGTTTGACGATGTCTCACTGACTGGAGCCTATTTTATCGTTGCCTTCCATGCCCCCTTCTGTTTTCTTGTGGGAATAACCACAATGGAATTATACAAATCACGTGAGAAAAGAGACAGCCCAATACTTGTTTCTGTTTTTTCCCTGATCTGGAAAAATGCCATTCTCATGGGAATGGTTTTGGGCTTTATTTTCAATATATTGGGTCTATCTCTCCCAGATGTTTTAGCTGTACCGGTAAACATGGTTGCAGGTTCAGCCATTCCAGCCGCATTGTTCGCCTTGGGAGGTATCCTTTCACAATACAAGCCGTCGGGGGATTTAAAAATTATTGGAATGATTTGTATTTTAACTCTGGTTTTTCATCCATTTGTCGCATGGGTACTGTCAAGTATGGTCTTCAACATTCAAAAACCCCTGATCCAAAGTGCTGTTATAACTGCCGCAATGCCTCCGGGCTTAAACGCCTTTATCTTTGCTTCAATTTATGGGTGTGGTAAAAGGATCGCTGCATCCTCGGTATTACTGGGGACAATTTTGGCAATTTTTACTTCTTCAGTAATTCTTTATCTGCTGTCCTGATTGGCAACAGGTTCAGGCAGGTGAAATTCCTCTCAAGCGTTCAGACCTTCTTCGCAGAATTTCTATTGTTGAAAGAAGTAAGACCGACAACGTTATCAGTATGGTGGCGATGGCCAAAATCGTTGGGCTGATTTGTTCCCTGAGGCCATTGAACATTTCCCAAGGCAAGGTCTTTAAACTGGCTGAGCCGACAAAAAGGACAACAACCACCTCATCGAACGAAGTAATAAAGGCGAACAGCCCCCCTGATATCACCCCAGGAAGGATTAGCGGCATCTGTATTTTGAAAAAAGTTCTAACTGGCCCTGCACCCAAACTGGCAGAAGCTCTGGTCAAGCTTCTGTCAAATCCGGTCAGGGTTGCAGTCACAGTTATAATGACAAAAGGGATACCTAATGCGGCATGGGCCAGAACCACCCCAATATAGGTACCTTGTAAACCGATCCGTGAATAAAAGAAATACATCCCGGCTGCCGACAGAATCAGGGGAACTATCATTGGTGAAATCAGTATAGCCATTATGGTTCGGCGAAATGGTACATGGCTCTGACTTAGTCCGATTGCCGCCAATGTACCAAAACTTACTGACAATAACGTCGCAACAGGAGCAATTCGGAAAGAATTGAACATGGCAACCTGCCAATCAGGGTTGGTAAAAAAGTCCCGATAATGCTTCAGTGAATATCCCTCTATTTCAAGACGAAGCATTTCAGGCGTGAAAGTGAAGTAGTTTCCTGCATTAAAACTGAGGGGCATGATGACCAGAATTGGAAACATGAGAAAGAAAAAGATCAACCCGCATAGAACCCTGAACATGTAGTACCAGGCTTTGTCAGCTGTTGTATCATAAGGTTGAAATCTAGCCATTATTATTCTAACCCAACTTGACGTTGTCAATTCCAACCATTCGGTCATAAACCCAATAAAGGGCCAGAACCACAGCCAATAACATGGATCCCAAAGCTGCCCCCAAACCCCAGTTGAGCGAAGATGAAATATGGTAGGCTATTCGATTTGATATAAAGGTTCCTGTGGTTCCTCCAACCAACTCAGGGGTAATGTAATAACCTATTGACAGGATGAATACCAAGATGGACCCTGCACCGATGCCTGGGATGGACTGTGGAAAATAAACCCTCTTAAATGCTGTCCAGGGCGTAGCGCCCAATGACTTGGCTGCTCTAACATAGGAAGGATGAATAGTTTTCATTACTGAAAACAGTGGTAAGATCATAAAGGGAAGCAGTATGTGTGACATGGCTATGATCGTACCTGTCTGGTTATTTATCAATTCCAGCCGTTCAAGGTTTGAAATAACACCGATTGCTACCAGAACATCATTTATAACCCCTTCATTTTGTAGCAATACTTTCCATGCTGAGGTCCGTACCAGCAAGGATGTCCAAAATGGTAACAGGACCAGAATCAAAAAAAGATTGGCCTGCTTTAATGGGAGATTGGCAAGAAAGTAGGCAATTGGATACCCTAGCAGGAAACAAACCAAGGTAATGGTTACCGACATAAATAGTGTCCGTGAAAAGATCAGGAGATATAGCCTCTCGTTTTCTGGTCTAAACTCCGGCCCATCTGCCCCTTTTTTCAAGTCAACTGAGTTGAGATAGTATCCGTTTGTAAAATTAGGGGAATAAACCTGAATCGTATTCCAGATGTCAGAGTCTGACCAATCTTCGTCAGTTTCCAGAAATTGCTCCCTGAAATTAATCTCTGGTAATTGCGTTACAATTGGCAGAATGCTATCGGACAAATCGTTACCCTGGGAAGATCCCGACTTACTGATTTCATTTGCCAATACGACAAATAGAAAATCAGAAGGTTTGGTTTTGTCTGAGAATCTTTCATTCTCAATCAGGCTCTTTTTCCAGTCATTGAAAACATTCCTCGTTAATTCAAACCTTCCCTGATTCGTTTTTGATAGGAGCTCTTCCCAATAATTGACCGATGATAATTCTGGTACCTGATTGGTTATTTCCTTTTGGTAATCTTCTGCACCAAATTTTTTGATGCCTCGCCCTGATTTACGAAATAATGAGGAAACACCTGTTTTTTCATAATTCAATCTGGAACCAACCCTAGTGTGAGATTTGACTTCCGAAGCAATGGCTAGATCAATATATAAATGCCAAAACAATTCTTCCGGTGGTTCCCACTCATCAGTAATTTGTTCAGATTTCAAATATTCTGTAGTTCTTGGTAAAACGTCGGAGACCAATTGATTTTCAACCGACCGAAATAGCATGTCCCCAATTGGGATAACAAAACTTACCAAGATAAAAATGAACAATGGGGCAATTAGCCCCAATGCTCTCAATTTTTGAAGTCGTAATGATCGCTGGACCTTACGATGGAGGGAATTTCCTCCAACCAAGGAGTTTACACCAACCATTACTCGTCGACCCTACACAGTAAACTTTTAACTACTCTGCTTATTGTTAGTTAGCTAACCAAGCTTGGAATTTGGCATCCAAATCGTCCCGATAGTCTGCCCACCAATCGTAATTGAAAAAGAACACATTGTAGGCGTTATCCGGGTGTCCCGGCATATGTGGAGCCATATCAATACCCAATGTGGCATGAGTTCCAACCAAGGCATTGGAAGAAGTTCTTGCAGGACCATAGGAAATATACTTGGCCTGGTCGGCAAGCCTTTGGGTATCAGTTGCAAACCTAACCAAATCCAAAACAACTTCCAAACGTTCTTCTGATAATCCAGTGGGGATAATCCAACCGTCATATTCAAAGACTTGTGCATCCCAGAGTATTTTTACTGGTTGATTGGCTTCTTCAATTAAGGAAAAAAACCGACCGTTATAGGTTGATCCGAATACAACCTCACCATCAGCAAGCCACTGCGGGGTATCTGCGCCAGCTGACCACCAAAGAGTTTCATCCTTAATGGTATCCAGTTTGGCTAAAGCTCTGTTTTGGCCCTCTTCAGTTTCCAGTACATCATAGATATCTTCCTTGGCAACTCCATCACACAATAGAGCCCATTCCAGGTTATTGATAGGTCTCTTCTCCAAGGCTCTTTTGCCTGGGAAATTTTCAAGATCAAAAACATCACAAACATCGTCTGGCTCGTTGCCATTCCAGCTTTCTAGATCAGTACGGTATCCCAAAGTAGTAGAGTAAACAATTTGTGGAATGAAACATTCAGAGACCAGTGATGCACCAAAATCTTCCGAAGCTGGAGTTCCATCGGGTGCTGGCTCCAGAATTTCGTCAACATCAACTTCCATGGCCAAACCTTCATCGCATAATCTGATGGCATCCGAAGGTACCGCGTCAACGAGATCCCATGTCAAATTTCCTGCTTCTCGCATGGCTCTTAACTTGGCAACTGCTTCATAGGAACTTTCATCGTGAATGATGTTAACATTAGGATTTAGCTCCATATAGGGATCATGGTAAGCATTGATTTGGGATTTTGAATATGCCCCTCCCCAGGAAACAACCGTCAGGTCTATAGCTTGGGATGAATGCGCAATGAATAAGCAACCTACAATTAGGGTAGGTAATTTTACAAACTTCATAACTCCTCCAGTAAAACAAAAAATAAAAGACTTAAGATGTACCCAACTCACAAGAATTGATCAGGTCCAAATTAAAACAACGAATTTCAACTTAACACTTTTTGATTATTTGTGTAATTAAAATTGGGGGTAAGAAGAGGAAGGTGAATTTCCACATTTAACTCTCAAGTTAAATTCTCAACGGCAACGGTTTGAAAGTCCAAAGCTCTGCAATCTTCCTGTAAACATCCAATAGTTACCTGTTCTCCTGGTAGCAATCTTTTTTGCGATGGTGAATTCCTGGACTTAACTATGAAATTTTCATTATCACCGACCTTGATTCTCGTTCGAAAGACATCACCCATATAGATAAACTCCAAAACCTCGCCAGTTATCAATTGGGCTCCATTGGGAAATCTTCCCTTTTCAGTTTCCACTCTTTCCGGTCTTATTGAAATGAGAGTTTTTTCACCAACTTCCTTTACGTTGACTGCCAATGCTGAAATAACCTGATCATTCCCAAGTCTAACCTTGGCGAAATCACCTTTCAATGCCTCAACTGTTCCTTCCAATGTATTGTTTTCGCCAATAAATTGGGCAACAAAACTATTATTTGGTGCCTCATAAAGTGCGTCAGGTGCATCAAGTTGTTGAATAATACCATCATTGAAAACTGCAACTCGGTCTGACATTGTCAGTGCTTCAGTCTGGTCATGTGTAACGTATACGACCGTTACACCCAACCTTTCATGGAGATGCTTGATTTCAAACTGCATATGTTCCCTTAACTGTTTATCCAAGGCTCCAAGTGGCTCATCCATCAATACGAGATCGGGCTCAAATACCAAAGCTCTTGCCAAGGCAATACGCTGCTGCTGGCCACCTGATAATTGGCCAGGTCTTCGGTTTCCGAAACTGGACATCTGGACCATATCCAAAATATGATTTACCTTCTGCTCCTGCTCTGATTTAGACATGGACCTGACCTGAAGGGGAAATGCCAGATTTTCTGCAACAGTCATATGTGGAAACAAGGCATAATTTTGGAAAACCATACCTATTTCTCTTTTGTGTGGTGGAATATTGTTGATTGGTTTCCCACCAAGAAGGATTTCACCTTGCGTGGCAGTTTCAAATCCTGCCAACATCAGAAGACAGGTTGTCTTGCCGGAGCCGGATGGCCCCAGCATGGTCAAGAATTCTCCCTTGCCGATGGAAAGATTTAAATCCTTCACGACAAGTATTTTTCCGTCGTAGCTTTTTTGGACACCCGAAAATACTACAAATCCATTATCCCGGTCTGGCATATACCTTCACTTTATATTGTAAACTGCTTTTCAAAGTACCCGATTATATACCAACCAACTCACTAAACAATCAAGGCATCATTTCAAGTGACAAGTTTTAGGTAAATAATTTGTACCAAAACCATATGTACCGTAGAAAGGTACATTTTCCTGGCGGGTACAAATCCCGCTTGACTGTCGTTCCGGTTGAAATTCAAGGGGCAACAGAATTACATAATTTTTGTGTGGATAATTTCCAAAACCGAGTGCTTGGTGCGGTCGAGAAGACTCGAACTTCCACGGGTTTTATCCCACAGCGACCTCAACGCTGCGCGTCTACCTATTCCGCCACGACCGCAAGGAATCAATAAAAACTCTCAATCAGTATAATTTTTCCTTATTTGGTGGAAAACCACTTCATTTTGAGATTATATCCTTGTGTCTCTAAATATAAAATTTTTGTTGGTAATCAACCAACCCTAACTACTACAAGGCAAAAAATAAACCGATGGTTGAGATAATATTTTCTACTCAGCAGGTTAAATACCTGGATGCCATTCGGATAATGGAAAAAAGAATCGAAGATATTCGGACGAGAAGAAAATCTGAGTTGCTATGGTTGCTAGAGCATCCATCCATTTATACCGCGGGGACAAGTTCCCGGCCAGAAGATCTTATCAATCAATTAAATCTACCGGTATTCGATACTGGCAGAGGGGGGCAGTATACTTATCATGGCCCAGGTCAAAGAGTTGTGTATGTCATGTTGGATCTGAATAAACGAGGAAAAAGCATAAGGGGATTTGTGAATAAACTGCAGGAGTGGATTATCCTCACCCTCCATGACTTTCAGTTAACAGGTAGAACCCATTGCAATCGAATAGGGATTTGGATTGACCCTAAAGAAAATAAATTGAAAGTCCCTTTTGAAGATGAAAGGAAAATAGCCGCCTTGGGAATCAGGATACGAAAATGGATCAGCTTTCATGGAGTATCAGTCAACATTAACCCAGACCTTACACATTTCAGTGGTATTGTCCCGTGCGGAATTCGAGATTATGGAGTAACAAGCCTAAGTGAATTGGGATTGAGTATATCCTATAAGGAATTTGATGAGAGATTAATCAACAACTTCAATTTAATTTTTGGTTCAAATTCTGAATGATTTAGGAAACATGGCCCATATTGTGTTTTTAAAATTTAATCATATTTTTGTGCTTGTTTTTGACCTAATTCTGGTAAATAGGACAATTGAACTCATTTTAATGTTACGGGTTGAGATTTGTAATAGGTTGGAATAGAATAAAGGTTCAAGAGTACCCGTACTCAACCAAGTAAAAGACAAATTAACAAGAGGACTAGATGACTGATATCACTGCCCATACGGGTCATGACAAGAACCCTGCCGTAAGTTTCTTTGTTCGTTGGTTCATGTCAACCAATCACAAAGACATTGGGATTCTTTATATCGTCACCGCAGCTATTGTCGGCTTTGTATCAGTTTTATTCACCGTATACATGCGAATGGAATTGTATGAACCTGGTGTTCAGTATATGTGTCTTGAGGGTGCCCGAATTGCTACAGCTGCTGTAGAAGATTGCACTCCTAACGGGCATTTATGGAATGTCCTGATTACAGGTCATGGCGTCTTGATGATGTTTTTTGTCGTTATTCCAGCTCTATTTGGCGGTTTTGGTAATTATTTCATGCCGCTAATGATTGGTGCTCCTGACATGGCTTTCCCGAGATTGAATAACCTCAGCTATTGGTTATTTGTGGCAGGGTCCTGCTTGGCAATAACGTCGGTATTTGTTCCGGGAGGAAATGGTTTAAGTGGTACTGGGGTAGGATGGGTCCTTTATGCTCCCCTATCAACCAAAGAAGCGGGGTTTTCAACTGATCTGGCAATTTTTGCAGTTCATGTTTCCGGTGCATCATCAATCCTTGGTGCAGTCAACATGATCACCACTTTCCTGAACATGCGTGCCCCAGGGATGACCCTTCATAAGGTACCGCTTTTCGCTTGGTCAATCTTTGTAACCGGATGGTTGATACTCCTGGCACTACCAGTTCTGGCAGGTGCCATAACCATGTTACTTACTGACCGAAACTTTGGAACCACCTTTTTTGATGCATCCGGTGGCGGTGACCCAATCCTTTACCAACATTTATTGTGGTTCTTTGGTCACCCAGAGGTTTATATAATTATCGTACCAGGGTTTGGTATTATTTCCCAGGTAATTTCAACCTTTTCGAAAAAACCAATTTTTGGTTATTTGCCCATGGTATATGCCATGGTTGCCATTGGGGCATTGGGATTCATCGTCTGGGCTCACCACATGTACACCGTAGGCATGAGTCTAACCCAGCAATCCTATTTTATGCTGGCGACTATGGTAATAGCTGTACCTACTGGTATAAAAATATTTTCCTGGATTGCCACCATGTGGGGAGGTTCAATTGAATTTAAAACTCCCATGCTCTGGGCCTTTGGATTTTTGTTCCTGTTTACACTAGGTGGAGTTACCGGCATCATCCTCAGCCAAGCCAGCCTCAGCAGAGTTTATCATGATACATACTATGTTGTTGCCCATTTCCACTATGTGATGTCTTTGGGAGCTGTATTCTGTATATTTGCAGGTATATACTACTGGATAGGAAAAATGTCTGGCAGGCAGTATCCTGAATGGGCAGGAAAACTCCATTTTTGGGCTATGTTTATCGGTTCCAATATGACGTTTTTCCCACAACATTTTCTTGGAAGGCAAGGCATGCCGAGACGCTATATTGATTATCCCGAAGCCTTTGCTTTATGGAACCAGGTTTCTTCCCTGGGTGCATTCCTCTCCTTTGCCTCATTCCTCTTTTTTATCGGAGTGATAGCCTATACCTTGGTAGCTGGCAAGAAAATTGAGAAACATGCCTATTGGGGCGATCATTCGGAAACACTGGAATGGACTCTTCCTAACCCACCACCTTCGCATACTTTCGAAGTTTTACCCACACAGGATATGTGGGATAGATCTCCAAAAAATCATTGAATAAACTTCAAACTCCCATTTTGTTAAATGGGAGTTTGGCATGTTCAACAGAGCTTCTCCATTACACGTGCATGGGCAGATTTAAAGTCCATCTGCCCCCAACTGTAGTTGTCTTTTAAATGAGCCATGACACGGCCTTTATCACGAACTCCTGTTGCTTTCATCACTTTGATAGTCCGGTCAACCGTTTCTATAATTTCTTTTTCTGTCAATTTTCTTGGAAGAAGACTTTCCAATAGTCTAATCTCTGCCCTCTCTTGAGTTGCCAGCTCAATTTCACCCTTGTCTTCATGGGTTTTGTAATTTTTTGTCCTTTGTTCCAGCATTTTAAGCAGCACCTCATAAATTGCTCTATCGGATACTCCTTCAACTATTCCATCCTCCCGTGCCCTATTATCCCGGTCAATTATCACGGTATTAATTAGCCGAAGAATAGGCAAATTTACCTTGGAATCTTCTATTTCGGCCAATTGAAGGGCTTCAGCAATATTTTTCCTTAAATTCATACCAATTCCTGTACTAATTACTAAATGTCTAAGGACATTTACTCTTTGATAAAAGATACCATATTTTTGGAAATATTCAGCAACCCGTCTTCCTATTCTATACCAAAGATTCAACTAATTTTAAAATGGCAGAACTATTCCAATCTTCGCAGAGTGAGATAACCGGACTCATTCTTCTACCTGATGGTTCAATAGTTAAGGGACGTGGATTTGGGGCTAAAGGAATACGTATTGGAGAACTTTGCTTTAATACCTCCATGACCGGCTATCAGGAAATTATAACCGACCCTTCCTATTGTAACCAAATTGTCTGCTTTACCTTTCCGCATATTGGAAATGTAGGTTCAAACCCAGAAGATTACGAAACCAAAATACCAGTAATTGAAGGTGTCATTACCAAATGGCCTCCCACTCCTCCTTCAAGTTGGCGAAGTAATTCCAGTTTTGATTCGTGGTTGGCCAAAGAGAATTTGGTTGGCATAACTGGGGTTGATACCAGAGCTTTGACTCGATTTGTCAGACAAGCGGGCGCCCCAGATATCGCAATCATTCACTCTTCAAATTGTTTTGAAGAGTTGGCTAGGGCCAAGGATTTGCTGAGTTCCTTTTCTGGATTAGTGAATAAGGATCTTGCAAAAGTGGTTTCACGTAAATCACATGTTAAATGGGATCAATCTTTATGGAATTGGCCCGAGGGATACTCTACTCCTAATAATTTTAAATACAGAGTGGCATCCCTCGACTTTGGTGCAAAGGACAATATATTGCGATGTCTTTCATCAATTGGTGCCGTTTCAAAAGTATTTCCAGCTGAGAGTACTCTTGAGGAAATTTTGAACTGGAAGCCTGATGGTATCTTCCTTTCGAATGGCCCAGGAGATCCGGAAGCAACAGCATCCTACATTGTTCCACTGCTTAAACATTTAATTCGAACAGAAATACCTATTTTCGGTATTTGCCTTGGTCATCAATTGTTAGCTTTTGCACTTGGAGCAAGAACAGTTAAAATGAGTCATGGTCATCATGGTGCCAACCATCCAGTTAAAGAACTGGAAACCAGTAAGGTAGAGATAACTACTATGAATCATGGTTTTATGGTAGACAGGGGTTCACTACCCGAGGATATTGAAGAAACCCACATTTCTCTATTTGATGGGACAAATTGCGGCTTGAGAAGTAAGATCCACCCAGTATTTTCTGTACAGTTTCACCCTGAGGCAAGCCCTGGACCTCAAGACAGTTTTTACCTGTTCAAGCGTTTTGAGGCACTAATGGAAAGAAATCGAATCAGTACTTAAACTTCATTAATTGCTGTACATTACACCAGGATTCTCTTACAGAAGACAGGCGTTTGACAAGCAGATTATTTTGGCAAACTTTGGTGCAAAGATTCAGGAATGAGGCCAATAAACCTCATTCCCGGTCTAATTTCGTTTTTGTGGTGTCAGTATTTTGTCAGCATTTAACCCTGGCAAATTAATTTTTCTCCTGATCAACCAGTTTTCCTTCAGTAATCCATGGCATCATAGCCCTGAGCTTTTTACCAACCTCCTCAATTTGGTGTGCATCATTTACCCTTCTAATGGCTTTAAACGAAGGTTGGCCGACTGAGCATTCCCGCATCCATTCACTTGTGAATTTCCCATTCTGGATATCGCTGAGAATTTTCTTCATCCTTGTCTTGGTCTCATCATACGGTAAAACTTTTTGACCAGAGTAATATTCTCCATACTCTGCGGTATTGGATATTGAATAGTTCATGTTGGCAATTCCACCCTCATAAATCAGGTCGACAATTAACTTTACCTCATGTAAACATTCAAAATAGGCCATTTCCGGCGCATAACCAGCTTCTACGAGTGTTTCAAAACCCTGTCGGATTAACTCCACCAGTCCACCACAAAGAACAGCCTGCTCACCAAACAAATCTGTTTCACACTCCTCTTTGAAGTCGGTTTCAATGATTCCAGAACGTCCACCACCTATTGCCGCACAATAGGATAGGGCTGTTTCCATAGCAGTTCCAGATGCATCTCTATCCACTGCAACCAGACAAGGAACTCCACCACCTTTCTTAAATTCACCTCTAACAGTATGGCCAGGTCCTTTAGGTGCAATCATAACAACATCAACACCAGGTTTGGGGTTGATCAGTTGGAAGTGGATATTCAGGCCGTGTGCAAAAGCGATTGCTGCACCTTCCCGTATATTATCATGGACATATTTGTAGTACGTCTCGGCTTGTAGTTCATCCGGCATAGTAAACATGATTAAATCACACCACTCTGAAGCCTCGGCAATCCCCATTACCTCCAATCCCTCTGACTGAGCTTTTGAGGCGGATGAAGAGTTCTTCCTTAAGGCAACAACTATATTTTTTGCTCCTGAATCCCTTAGGTTAAGAGCATGGGCATGACCTTGGGAACCATATCCCAATATGGCTACCTTTTTATCCTTTATCAGGTTTACATCACAATCCCGATCATAATACACTCGCATTTTGTTCTCCAATCTAATTATTTTGATTTCTAAAGGGAAAAATGGTCTCTATCCCATTAATTTTTGAATTTCAGGATATAATTGTTGACCAATGAATTTCTAACCCCGAAAGCCTGTTCATTATCAATTTAATATGCTTTGTAAAAGGGTTTGAAAGGAAAAAGTTCCTCACCTAGGCCGAATTTAATCAACGAATTTTGCAACTGCTCATTCCTGGAAAATAAGCCAGTGCCCTCCTTCCTTAAAGTCCTTAATGGAACAATATTCGAGAAAGACAACAGGTTAAGAAAATTGGTACCGAAAAACTTCAGCAGAGTTGGAAAATACCTGGCAGAGGTATAACTCCTTAATACCAGAGGGTCTCCAGGGTCTTCTGATTTTGAAATGCAATCGTATAGCAGCTTTATATCACTTATAGTCAGGTTAAGTCCCTGTGCCCCTAATGGAGGTAAGTTATGGGCGGCCTCGGCAATCAAGATCGTTCTTTCACAATTTAGTTTATTGGCCATTTGATAATTACCCGACCATTTTACGGGCGTAGATATTATCGAGAGATTGCCCACCATCCCTAACGAACGTTTTGTGGCTTCACCTGCAAGTTCGACAGTGCTCAATTTTGAAAAGGTTTCAATATTCTTTATTGAATCCATCCAGATTATGTTTGAACAATAATTATCCTCTCCCGGAAGGGGAATAATGGTAAAAGGACCTCCAGTTCTATAAATTTCCAAAGACTTTTTATTCAGCGAATATGGATGCCTTACATTGAAGGTAATTCCCCCTTGTGGAAGGGAAACCTTCCTTGTATTAATCTTCAGGAACTCCCTTACCTGTGAGTCCTTTCCATCAGCTCCAACCAAAAGCTTGGAAACCACCCTTGCACCATCGGTAAGAAGGATATGTACCTCGTTGGTTCGGGTTAAAACCGTTCTTACACCTGCTTTAGGTAAAAAAGTAATATTTGGATTTTTCAGTGCCTGTGAAACCAGTATCGTCCTGAGTTTGTCGTTTGGTAGAACCCAACCAAATTCCTTCCTGCCAATTGAACATGATTTAAAGCTGCTAACCTGTTTAATTTCTCCTTTTTCCCCTGCTTCAACAACCTCTATTTCTGCCAATCTCTTACCATGGGAGGACAATAATGATTCAACTGGGATTAAGCTTTCAAGGAACTCCAATGAATTGTTGAAAAGAGCAGTTACTCTATGATCCTGTAGTAAACCTGAAGGTTCTAGAGTAAAATCCCAATTTGAATCACAACAGACAACACTTGTTGAATCGTTGGCTAGCGACAGGGTAGTCATTAAACCTGCCAAACCGCCACCCGAAACAAAAATATCACAGCTAGATTTTTTAGGCATCTGGAAGAACGGGATAACTCTACGAAATCATACAAAATGTAATTTGGATAAGTGCCGATGTACAGGCTTATCCTTGAATATGTGGGTAATCTCAGGCGGCCATCAAAACAGCATTTTCAATTTCATTCGCTATTTCGGTTATGAATTTAAGACTCTCGCCCGCAACCAAAACCCTTACAACAGGTTCGGTACCGGATTTCCTTACAAAAACCTGTCCCTTTCCATTTAGTTTCTCAATGTTTTGGTTAATAACTTTCTGGACTGATTCGTCCTTTGTAGGGTCACCACCCTTAATGATTCTCACATTTCTTAAGATCTGAGGTACAGGCTTAAATACATTCGCTACTTCACTTGCTTTCTTGCCAGATTCAACCAGCGCAGAAAGAAACTGCAGGGCCGCGATAATTCCATCCCCTGTCGTAGCATATCTTGAAATAATAATATGTCCGGAATTTTCACCCCCCAAGCTGTAACCACCAGCAATCATTTCATTTGATATATTCCTGTCACCAACCGAAGTCTTGATCAGTGACAGGCCTCTTTCATCAAGGTATTTTTGTAGACCCAAATTTGACATCTTGGTAGCAACAACCGTGTTTTGGTTGAGTTGTCCCTTATCTGCCAATCTGGTTGCCAACAAAGCAAGCAACTGATCCCCATCTATCACCCTGCCCATCTCATCGCAAACCAAAATTCTGTCTCCGTCACCATCTAAGGCCAATCCAACATCCGCTCTGGTTTCCTTGATTTTTTCAACAAGCAATGTGGGATCTGTTGATCCACATTTTTGGTTAATGTTGAACCCATTGGGTGAAACACCGATAGGTACAACTTCCGCACCCAATTCCCATAGTATTTCCGGAGCAACCTTGTAGCCGGCACCATTGGCACAATCAATAACTATTCTAAGGCCTGTAAGGCGACAGTTTTTTGGAAAGGTTGTTTTGGCAAACTCAATATATCTTCCTAAACCACCGTCTATTCGCTCTGCACGCCCAATATTTTCCGGTGTTTCCAAAGGTAAATCACTATCAATTAACTGTTCAATTTGCCTTTCTGTCTTAATTGGAAGTTTATATCCATCGGGCCCAAAAAACTTCAGTCCATTGTCCTGATAAGAATTGTGAGATGCTGTAATCATGACTCCAAGGTCAGCACGCATTGATCTGGTTAATAAACCAATTGCCGGAGTTGGAATGGGTCCCAGGAGATGAACATTCATTCCGGTTGCTGTAAGGCCTGCCGTAAGGGCGTTTTCAAGCATGTAACCAGACCGTCTGGTATCCTTGCCAATGACAACTCTGTGTTGGTTGTTGGAGGCCTTCCGGAAAAACTTTCCAGCTGCCATACCAATCTTCAAGGTAACTTCTGCTGTCAAAGGGAAGGTATTCGCCTCTCCCCTAATTCCGTCTGTACCAAAATAAGAATAACCCATATTATTCCTTTTTATGTCTTAATCCTGAATATCTTTACAGGATTATATAGGGCTATGAAGATATTTAGTGAGAATAGAAATGATGTTGTCCAGCCTTCCCAAGGTATTTAAACTTTGCTACCCAAAATGGTTTTACGTGGGTAGCATGAAAGTGTGTTGGTTCATCAAAAATCTCAGGATAATGCCCATTTACAAATTTTATTGCCATACGCTTAATCTGCTCATAAGCTACCTTTTCATAAAACCTTTCAGGTTTCCCGTCACAATAGTAACTGAATTGACAACGGTCTTTTTTTGTTCCACCCTGATGGACAACACCACAAATAGTGTTCGGAAAGTCTGGCGATTTAACCCTGTTAATAATCACTTCCGCTACTGCTCTTTGTCCCTGTAGAGTTTCTCCTCTGGCTTCGAAATACAGGGCTTCAACCAAACACTTGAAATCACGCGAGTGATCTGGTCTAAATTCAGGTGCACCCATTTTGACCAACTGGTATGTATTAACGCTTGCGGGTCGGTAGAATAAACTCTTGTTGTAAGGCAGATACATCCTAGGAAGAGACGTTGCGTCTATTGAACTAATCTGATTTTCCCTATCAGGAACAACAACGATTGATTGTACTTTGATACCAGATGTAACGCCCCGTAACTGCGGTGGTTCAAAAGAAGCCAGCATCAAGGGTGCTTCTTCAGCGAAGGGATTAATAATGTCAGATGGTTGTGGGTCAGCTTTGGAAGCAGACTCTTCAGCAATCGCCCCAAACGTACTTATACCCCAAAAACCAAATCCCAATATCAATGATAATGGGATTCTGTAAACCTTTAATGTTCTAGATAAATTTAACATCTTCAGATCATTAGTTTTTAAAACACATCATCATATTTAGATACACCACTACCCTGCTTTCAAGTCTGTACGGATCTGCTTGTGACAGAAAGAAATGTGCCTCATATTCTGTCATTTTGGTTCGATGATTATTGATTTAGTAAAAAGTCACTAATAGTGAAATAAATCAAAAAATCAAGATTTTGCAACGACAATTGGGAAATAAATTGCTTTGAGGTATAGGTAGCCTTAATTGATCAATTATCCACAGTGCAAGATTTTCACCCTATTCAAACCCTGTTTCTTGTATCATTTATCACACACTGAGCAGCCGCCAATCTTGCTATTGGAATACGATATGGCGTACATGAAACATAGGAAAATTCTGTTTCCCGACAGAACTGAATAGTACTTGGATCAGCAGAGTGTTCTCCACATATCGAAAGGATCAAATCCTCTCTGGCCCTCCTACCCCTTTCAACTGCCATGAGCAAAAGCTCACCAACTCCTTCCAAATCTATACTGACAAATGGATCAGTATTGAAAACACCCTGTTTTAGGTATTCATCAATTATTCTGGATGCATCATCCCGACTAATTCCAAAGGCAAGTTGTGTCAGGTCATTTGTACCAAAACTAAGGAAAGTAGAAATTTCAGCCAGGTCTCCGGCCCGCATTGCCGCACGAGGGGTTTCAACCATGACGCCAATTTTATACGAAGATAAACATCCGATACGATCCTGGACATCTTGGGCAACCGAATCCACAAGCTCTTTTATCAATTCTACTTCCCTGTTGGCAGAAACCAGCGGAATCATGATTTCGGGTTTTGCTTGTAGACCCACCTTTTCGACTTCGGCTGCAGCTTCAAAAATAGCTCTCGCCTGCATTTCATAAATTTCAGGGTTCGTAATACCCAATCTCACTCCACGCATTCCCAACATGGGATTGAATTCCCTTAATTCCTCCATTCGAGAATTTATTTGGCTCATGGGTAGATTCAGTGCCTCGGCCAATTCCCTAATTTCTTCATCATCACGAGGAAGAAATTCATGAAGAGGTGGGTCCAATAGTCTTATGCAAACAGGATACCCGGCCATTTCAGTAAAGAGCTCTATAAAGTCCCCCTTTTGCATTTCGAGAAGATCTTTCAAAACTTCCCTGCGGTCCTCGGTGCTGTCTCTGAAAATCATTTCACGCATTACCGTCAGACGTGACTGGGCAAAAAACATGTGCTCAGTCCGACACAAACCAATCCCTTCAGCCTTAAAGCCCTTGGCTACTCCAACTTCCTCAATAGTATCGGCGTTTGCCCTGACCCCAATATCCCTTATCTCATCAGCCCAGTTAAGGAAAGTATCAAAATCGGAATCCAGACTTGGCCTAACCTTGGAGACAAACCCGTCAATTACAATCCCTTCCGAACCATCAATTGTGACCTTATCACCTTCTCTGAGAATTTTACCTCCTTTTGAAACCAAAGTCTTTTCCTTGGGGTTGAACTCAAGATCTGTTGCTGCTGCTACGCAGGGAACTCCTAAACTCCGTGCGATCACTGCCGCATGACTGGTCAAACCACCCCGTCCAGTGAGTACTCCTTTTGCAGTGTACATACCTTTTATGTCCTCTGGGCCTGTCTCTGGCCTCACTAGGATACATGATTGTTCTTTTGCTGCCATCTCTTCAGCTGCATTGGATGAAAAAACAATGACTCCTGTAGCTGCTCCAGGACTTGCAGCAATTCCATTGGATAGAATCCTGTCTGCAGAAAATTCATCCAATTGCGTATGAATGGCTCTGGTGAGACTTTCAGGATTGATCCTCATCAAAGCTTCGGATTTGCTGATGATTTTATCCTCTACTAAGCGGACCGCCACCTTGATTTCAGTGTTTACAGTCCTTTGTGGTATCCTATAATCCAGAACTAATGGTAGGCCATCCTCAACCACAAAGATCAATTCAAACTCATCCTTCAACTCACTTCGTAAAATTGAATGATATTGGTCTAAAACCTTCCTTGTCCTTTCGGGAGTATCAAAATCGAAAAGATTTTTTCCAAGTGATGACAAATCAAAATACTTAATATCATGGCTCCATCCGTCTTTTGCCATTTCCCGGAAGTTACTCCTACCAACCTTGAGAAAACCGTTCCCCTTTTGATAGGCCATTTCCTGGATAATTAAGCCAAGTCCAGAATCCTCGGGGGCATCTTGAGCTCTCCGCAACATTCTTGCGGTAGTACCCTCCCAAATCCTGGCCATTGATCTTATGCAATGATATACCTGCTCATTTGGATCTTGGGTAAATTCCTCATCCCTTTCGGTATGGTATAAATCCAAGGCTCGCAGGATTTTATCCCTGGTCGGAATAGCCAATTCCCTGATATCTTCAAATTCCTCCGGGTCGAGCCTGGAGACCCGTACAGAATAATCTATTATAAAATTAAGATAAACACTCTCAGCTATCTCTTGCCCCAGCTCAATTACTTTTTGCTGGAAGATGGTTTCATTCATCCCTACATTGAGAATTGTAGGTAATCCTCCCCACTCAACATGTTCCGAACTTGGCCTGATGGCTAGCAACGTATTTTCTGGGAAAATTCCAACTAAATCCTTGGTATTAAAAACCGCCCCCTGTGCAATCGACTTTACTGTAGCTATAGGAAGCACCACCGACCGAGGTATTTTAATTCCCATCTTGGGTAATTTGGCAAGCTTTGCCGCTTTGCCTCCATACTTTCCTTGGTCAAGATCAATGTTGTTGTCAAGCAGTGAATATTGCATATACCGTTTATTCAAATCGCTTACTGTTGTGAATCCTTGGTCATTTCATGGCTAGACACCAAACCCAAATTAAAATCCCTGATCAGGATTTTTCGAATATTTCTCAACAAATTAAGCCTGTTATTTTTTATGAGTTGGTCGTCTACCCTGATCATTACATTATCAAAGAATTCATCTACAGTTTTTCTAATATTTGAGACTTCCTCAAGTTTCCCCAAATAATTGTCATTCTCTATCGTGGAGAACTTTTTCTGTATATATTGAAATTTCCCATACAAGGCTTCTTCAAAGGAAGATTGAAACAGAGAGGGATCAATATTCAAGGTATCATCTTCTATTGATTTGTCTTCTGAAGGTTCTGTTTTTAAAGAGATCAGAATTCTTGAAATACGGTTGTCAAGGTGAAGGAGATCTGTACCTGAATGGGTTGGTAAAAATAATACCAATGTTTCAACCCTTTTTACTATGTCAAAAAGATCGTCATTATTAGGCACATGAACACATGCATCAACAAAATCTGAGCTAAACCCTTTATCTACAAGATAGATGGATAGTCTCCGTAAAATAAATGCCAAAATAGCTTCTGTAACTTCAGTCTTCTCTTCCAAAGTTGATTTTAATTCCAAGCGAGAAGTTTTTTCTGTTGAAGCAGCAGATTCAAAATGATCATCAATGGAATAAGAAATAATCTTCCTCAAATAAAAACCCTGGATATTATTATTTAGGATCAGTCTGATAATACCCAAAGCAGCTCTTCTGAGTGCATTAGGGTCTCCAAGTCCTGTTGGCATTTCCCTACGCAGGAAAAATCCTACCAGATGGTTTATCCGGTCGGCCAACCCTATGGTTATGCTTATTGGGTTGGAAGGAACCCGATCCAAAATTTTTGCAGGTAAATAATGTTCTTCAATGGCTTCACAAATATCAGGATTAATTCCTTGTTTATTTCCATAATATCTACCCATAACACCCTGCAGTTCAGGAAATTCCTTAACCATGTGGGTAACAAGGTCTATCTTGGAAAGTTGGGCAGCTTGACTAGCATCCTCTTCTGTACAGGAAAATTTCAATGCAATCCTTCTGGATAATTTTTCTATCCTGTCCACCCTGTCTTTCTGGGTTCCCAAACCATAACTATAGCGGACACTCCTTAATTCTTCTGCCACCTCCAACAGATTGACAGGAAACTTGCGTATATCTTCATTGAGGAAAAATTGAGCATCGGAAAGTCTTGACGCAAGGACTCTCTGGTTTCCATTTATAATGGTATAGCCATCATCAAGTGCCTTGAAATTGGCAACTGTGATAAAATTGGTAATTTTTCCTTTAACAGTATCCCTGACTGAGAGATATTTCTGGTGAACCTTTATGGTTGTTTTGAGCACTTCTTCCGGCAGTTCCTGAAAAGGAGCATCTATTTCTCCCAGAAGTGGGATGGGCCATTCAACCAAACCTACTATTTCATCCAGCAACTCATCATCATGAACCAGTTCGAGATCAGGATACTGACTACCCAGTTCCATTTGGATGGTCTCCAGGATTTTATCCTTTCGAGTTTCAGGATCAATGATTACAAAAGAGTTCATCAATTTTCTCTTATAATCATCAAAAGAATTGATCGTCATCTCATCAGGTGACATAAACCTATGCCCAAAAGTTGTATTTCCTGCCGTTAATCCTGCAAATTCAAACGGAACGATTTCAGTTTTCTCTTCATCATACAAAATGCCAAGCAATGATTGAATTGGCCGTACCCATTTGGTTCTACCAGCCCCCCAATACATAGATTTAGGAAGTGACAATTTACCAAGGGATGAAATTATAATCTGCTGGAGGATTTCATTGATTGCCGTACCTGGAAGATTCTCCGTTAAAAATAAATATTCTGCCTGACCAACGGATCTTACCTCCAAGTCTTCAAATTTTTTGCTTTTTGATTTCAAAAATCCGCTAACAGCCTTGTCGGGAGCACCTACCCTTGGACCTCTCGTTTCAACTTTTTGATCTTCTGTCTGCCAAGGGATATCTCTAATGATAATTGCAGTCCTTTGTGGTGAGGAATAATAGCTGGTGTGCCCACATGGAACCTTCGCTTCCTTTAATTCTACAAGAAGTTTATTTTTCAGTTGTTCATTTATCGGCTTCTGCAAACTCGAAGGGATTTCCTCTGAATAAATCTCAATCAGTAAGTCAGGCATAATCTCTTCATCTAATCCTAATTACTATTGTGCATTGAGGAGTTTTCCCCAACTCCAGATTCCAGAAAGGCTTCCCCACATTTCTTTGCCATGTTCCTAACTCTGCCAATCATTGCAGCTCTTTCTATCGGTGAAATCACCCCTCTTGCATCCAGTAAGTTAAAAAGGTGGGAAGCCTTGATGCATTGATCGTAAGCCGGGTGGACCATGATAATTTTATACCCAAGTTTTGGATCCGTTGCCGGTTGTGCCAATATCTCATTACAGGCATTTTCAGCATTTTCGAAATGCCGTAAGGTCATTTCCACATCGCAGATATCGAAATTCCATCTAGAATACTCTGCCTCCAATTGCTTGAATACGTCGCCGTAAGTCTTGGAAGAACTTAATCCGGGCTTGTTAAAGGGCATATCCATTACATGATCAATACCAAGCACATACATGGCCAATCGTTCCAAGCCATAGGTAATCTCACCAGATATCGGGTTGCATTCAATACCACAGACCTGTTGGAAATAGGTGAATTGGGAAATTTCCATTCCATCACACCAGACTTCCCATCCCAGCCCCGACGCCCCTAAGGTAGGACTTTCCCAATCATCTTCAACAAACCGGATATCATGAAATCTCATATCAATCCCTATTGCTGCAAGTGAGCTCAAGTAAATCTTCTGAAAGTTTTGTGGAGAAGGTTTCAGAATTACCTGGTACTGATAGTAATGTTGTAGTCTATTGGGATTATCCCCGTACCTACCATCGGTTGGCCTTCGGCACGGCTGTACGTAGGCAGCATTCCAATGGTTAGGCCCTAATGATCGAAGGGTTGTTGCTGGGTGAAAGGTACCAGCTCCAACCTCCATGTCATATGGCTGTAAAATCAGACAACCATAACCAGCCCAGTAATTCTGAAGATTCAGAATTACTTCTTGAAAGCATTCGGGTTTGGCAAATAATTCAGAACTCATTAGATAGTAATTTCAAATTCAAACAAAATCCTATGGATCAGGTTGGTTTTCTAGTTGGTATTCAAATTAGTGGAAATCAATGAAAATTAATTAGACCATACACTGAGTCAGTGTAAGTAAGGAAATAAATGGTTCAAAACTAGCTGTATGACCTATACAAATTTCTCCATTGAACAGTTGTTCTTACAACCACTAAATCTACTTTTTTCTTGTAGTAATGACCAGCACCATTTTCAGGGAAGAAACCGATGAAAACAACGTTCCAACCGATTATTCTCACCGGAGAGGAGAGAACACAATTTGAATACATCGTGAACTACTCTTAGTCCTGTCAGAAGTATGTGTTGCGTGTCAACATCATTCTTACCCTTGGCAACGTTGTTATCCGACCACCACTATAAATCCGACAGGTAAGCAATTGATTCAAAAGGAATGAGTTAGACCAACTAGAGGTTTGATTCATGCAAATACATCTCTTTCCACATACAGAAAAGATCGGTCCAAACTAGGATTAAAGACATCCTTGTAAGATCGTTTTGTATTGAGCGAACCATTAGTGAATATCAGTCAAATATGAACAACCAAATACCTACTTGATTCTAAAATTATAGTATAAGTATTGTTTTGATTCCGATAGTTATGATTACTTCCTTTATGTTTTAAATATACAAATTTGAAATGAGGATAATATCATTCGAATCAATTTTGCTTACCTATCAAGTTGTCCAAGTAAAAGAAAGGCTGGCTAGCGGATTAAGTTATTTTCAAAATCTGATTGACTTCGTTATATAACGAAACGTGAATTGGATTATACTTGGCACTTTAGGTAGTCACACTGGATACATAAGGTTAAAATGATATCAGTTTTTCAAAAAATCATTTTGGTAATTTCATTTTGCCTGCTTTTTGCTTCAGGTCCAAAAGCTCAGGAAAACAAAACTTGGATAGAGTTATTTGTTACAAATGATTTTGTCGAAGCACTGGCTACGGCGAATGTACTTAATTTTCAATTCGAAGAAATCGGTATCATAAGATCGGAAGAAACTTCATATGCAGTAGTAAGCGGGCCATTTGACCTAACGAAAGCAAGAGAACAGTTGGAACTGATTTATGCTAGCCCTTACGGCGAAACATTGCCCCTCAGATTATCAGATGGATCAAATTATCAAAACTTGGTCTGGTTAACAGGCTCTCCGGTTGAAGAGGAAACCAATCTGGAATCTATCCTTTCTTCTGACGAATCTGAAAATCGTTTAACCGACCTGGTTGGACTGGAAATGGATTCCTTGAACCGTGAAAATATCTTGGCAGATGAAATCGTATCCGGAGCGAGTAATTTAACTTCTGATCAAAACCTCCTAATTATTGAATTGGAAAGTTTGTCAGAAGAAAATGGTGCACAGTCAGAATTAAATGCTGGGGTGGTAGAAATTGAAAACTTGGATGTTCCAGCCGATGGTTTCAATCAAGAAATGGCATCAGATAATGAAGTAGTACCTGAAGATAGTTCCGAAAAGGAACCTTCAACCCCTACCCCATTAATTGAGGAATTAGAGTTCTCTCAGATAAACCAGAAAAAGCGCATTCAACTGGCTTTAAGAGTGATTGGTTTATATTCCGGAGATGTCGATGGAATTTTTGGTTCACAATCCAAAGCAGCCGCTTCACTGTACCAAAGGAAACATGGCGAAGAAGAAACTGGTTTACTTACTCTGGAACAGCGCACAAAATTATATTCTGAAGCAGAAGAAGTAATTGGGTTTGCAGGATCAATGATGCTGACTGACCGTAACCTCGGTCTAAAGGTTATTTTGCCTACTAGTTTGTTGGAAATAGCAGAAATAAGATATCCATATGTAGTATTATCTCCAATTGGTTTTAGAGATATCAATGTTGTGCTAATCAGCATGGATGGCGGAAGAAAGGGCATAAGAGCCCTTCATACGGCGTTATTGAGACATGCTGATATTCCAGAAGAAAGTAATAAATTACAGCATTATGATAGGTTTAGAATTTCATATTCTGACCTCGAAAGAAATTTTTCTGCCAGTGCCAGGTTATTTGAGGACAGGATCAGGGGTGTAATTATCTCTTGGAATCCAGACCAGGACAGCTGGATGAAAGAATATTCACAAATAATTACCGGGAGCATTGGTGAAGCTAACAAAAATATCCGATTCCCATTTGAAGAAGTTGAACCCTTACAAAATAATCTTCAGATACTTGACCAAATCAGAAACCAGGATCCTAGGTTGAGTTCCACTGGTTTTTTTGTCTCTCCAGCAGGAGAAATATTAACCAGTTATAAGAACGTCGAAAATTGTGCATTCATAACAGCTGATTTTAACCAGGAGGTTGAAATCGATCGTGCTTTTGAAGAATGGGATTTGGCTCTTTTGAAACCGGTAGAAAAGGTTTCTCCACTGCTTTTTGCTGAACTTAGGGATAAACCTCTTTCATACGAAAGCAGAATCATTCTAAGCGGATATTCATTTGGAGGCTTGGTTAAAGAAGCATCAATAGCTGTTGGTTCACTTTCAAATTTACTAAATGATGGTAAAAGAGGGACAAATTATATCCTTAACATACAGGCTTCGGAGAGTGACTTTGGAGGACCTATATTTGATGACACCGGATCCGTGATAGGTGTACTGACCAGATTGGAGCCAAAAGGGAAAATACTGCCATCTGGAACCCAAATTGTTCAAGCCTCTGAAACTGTTTTGGATCTACTGACAGATAGCGGTATGGAGCTGGTACCCAGTAAAAGAACTGAACCATTGGACTTACAACAGCTCAGTAGAATAGCTCGTGATATTACTGTTTTGATAAGATGTTACTAATTGACATTCGCTTGAAGATTCTTCCTGAAATACTTGGCAAAGATTGGATTTTTTCATGACAAGCAAAGGAATTGTTGTACTTGGAGTGTTCGTTGCCGATACAGCCTACCGTGCTAATAGAATGCCAAAGATGGGAGAGACTCTTATTGGTGCGGATTTTAAATTGGGACCCGGCGGAAAGGGTTCCAATCAAGCTGTTGCCGCAGCAAGATTGGGAGCACCGGTTTCTTTTATTTCCAAATTAGGTAAGGATGAGTTCGCAAAATTAGCCTTATCAACTTGGGAGAACGAAGGAATAACCCCCCTGGTTCATCTGGATAAGGACAATATCACCGGTGCTGCATTTATTTATATTGACGATAAACTTGGTGATAATGCCATAATTGTTGTACCCGGTGCAGCTCAAACATTAACTCCTGATGACATGGAAACTTACAGGAATGAAATATCCAGTAGTTCAATTTTCTTGACCCAAATTGAAACCCCTCTTGAAGTCTCGGTAAAGGGGCTTGAAATAGCCGCCGAAGCTGATGTTACAACAATCTTCAACCCAGCACCTGCAATTCCTCTCCCTAAGGGAGTGTTGGAGTTATGTGACTATGTGACACCCAACGAAAGCGAGGCAGCAGTATTGACCGGTAAGGAAGTGAATAATGTTGAGGATGCAAGGGAGGCATCCGAAATACTCCGTTCAATGGGAGGAAACAAAATTATCATAACGCTGGGAGAAAAAGGTGCCTATTTCAATGATGGGACAATATCAAGACATATTCCAGCAAAGAGTATGGGTAAGGTAGTAGAGACAACGGGAGCTGGGGACAGTTTTTGTGGTGCGCTGGCATATGCCCTATTGAACAATATGGATCCAATTGCAGCCATAAACTTTGCCTGTATTGCTGCCTCAATATCGGTAACCAGACCGGGTACCGCTCCCGCGATGCCCACTTTAGAAGAAGTACAACAACATTTGTAAATTACTTACGAAGCAAACCGGTATCTAAATTGTCAGAGAAAAACCCACATCTCAATCACAAACACCTGCCACCGGACCCTGAATTTACGGCTGAAAAATTGCAGGAATTACTGATCCAGAAAGGCCTAGTAAATGAAGAGGCCCTGGATGAAATAGTAAATATCTATGAACACAAGATAGGACCACAGAATGGTTCCAGGGTAGTTGCTAAATCCTGGGTTGACAAAGAATACAAAAAGTTACTTTTTGACAATACAGATGAGGCAATAAGTGCCCTGGGTTTTAGGGGCCGTCAAGGAGAGCATATTATTGCTGTAGAAAATACTCCTCAAATTCATAACATGGTTGTCTGTACCCTGTGTAGTTGTTATCCATGGCCCCTTCTAGGTATACCTCCCAATTGGTATAAATCAGATGCCTACCGGAAAAGAGCTGTTAAGGAACCAAGAAAGGTCCTTCAGGAATTTGGGGTAACACCAATGGTAGGTCAGAAGGTAAGAGTTTGGGATAGTACTGCCGAAATCAGATATCTGGTTGTTCCAATCCAGCCCGAGGAATCTATTGGATTAAAGGAAGATCAATTGGTCCCCTGGATTACAAGAAATTCAATGATTGGTACTGGATTGCCGACGAAGCCAAAATGACCAAGATTCATGACATGGGTGGAGTTGCCTGCTCCGAAGCGTTACCGTCCGAGAACGACAAGATTTTCGAAAAGGAGTGGCATAAAAAGATTCTTTCCCTGACCTTGGCTGCTGGGGCCTTGGGCAAGTGGAATATCGATAGGTCCCGGTATTTTAGAGAAGCTCTCCCTACCGAGGACTATCAAAAATTTTCCTATTACGAAAAATGGATGGCAGCCTTGGTTAATCTCCTTGTAGATAGCTGCTTGGTTAGTCGGTCCGAGTTGGAACAATTCGAATGCATCGAGTCTTCAGAACATGAAAATTGTGCCTCAAGTCAATCAATACGGAAAATGATTTCAGTAGGAGATTCTAGTGTTTGTGTAGCAAATTCATCCTTCCAGCCATTTGAAGTTGGACAACTGGTTAAAACGAAACATCCTCCTGGAAATAGGTTTCTGGAAGAAGGACACACCAGGTTACCTGCCTATTCTTCCGGCTATACGGGTAAAATTATCACGTATCATGGTTTTCATCGATTTCCCGATAGCCATGCTCATTTTTTAGGAGCTAATCCAGAACCTCTGTACACAGTCCGTTTCAAGGCAAAAACTCTCTGGGGTTCTGATACTGAATTTCCTAATGATGAAATAAACCTGGACTTATGGCACAGCTATCTGGATCTGTTTTCCACCAGATAGCTACCATTTAGTAACAACTCCACAGTAATTGAAATTTATTTGGCGTTGTTTACATTGATAAAATTAACCTTAAGTGATAAGGGCAATAAAATGGAGAGGTGGCCGAGTGGTCGAAGGCGCACGCCTGGAACGCGTGTAGGCGGGGAACCGTCTCCAGGGTTCGAATCCCTGTCTCTCCGCCAGCAGCGAAAAAATCTACATTTTAGTATTTGAAGCTATCCATCCACCATGCAGCCAAAGGCCTCATATTCAAAACAGCCCGACATGTAAGTCTTCCCTTATCATAGGCAGCTGGTGTTTGAAAAACTAGATTTCGACGAACGTAAAGTTGATGGTACAGAGCCTTTCTCAACTGCTCAGCTTCATCAGTTAATTGCCATTCCTCAAGTTGGGCTGCCAGGCTGAAATTGAAGCCAGGTTGTATTTCCTTTGTTTGAAAGCTTGTATCATCCTGATGAGGAAGAATTGCAATGGCTTCAGGTGGGATTTCTGCCAGTGAAACCGCTCCTTCACTTCCACCCTCACTCAAAAAATTTCTTTCGAAAATGCTCCTAAGTGCCTTTCGGGCATTCTCTTGTGGTACAATATCGCCCAACCCTAGACGGCGAGCTAGAAATAGTCCCAACAACTGTTCTATAAAGCAGGCTTCTGAGAGGCGACCTTCTGTATCCACTCTGAACCAGGATCCATTAAAAAGTTTCTCATTGTAGGCTAGTGATGCTTGCTTTGCCAATTTTTGCCAATGGGAAGACAATCCGTTTTCTCCAACTTCCTTGGCTAACTCAGAACCAGCAAGCAATGCGGCTATCCAAAGGCCACCGCAATAGCTAGAGGCACCAAGCATGGGAATATTGTCAAAGGTCTGATCTGGTATACCCTCATTCTCAATCAAGCCGTCTCCATCTTGATCAAAAACCTGCAAATACTCAATGGCTGCACGAACTGCAGGGAACCTTTGAACCCTCCAGTCCTTACCCATTGCCCTTCCCTCACGGAATAGACAAAGTATGAGGTCACAATTCAAGTCCTTCCAAATGGTTGCATCCCGATAGGTATAGGAATTGGTAGTGAAAAATGGGTCCTCACCTGGTCCTCCCAAATCGTGTGGGCAGGAATTTTTGGGGTTAGCTTGAAATAAGTTTTTGTTCCACCGGTGTCTTCGAAGGCTTTTATCTGCCAATTTCAAATGTTCCGCGTAATTACTGGCTACACCTGCTGCAAGATCTGGGAAGAATCTTGCTACAGCTTCAGCTGCATAGATCCAGAGATCCAAAGTATTATAAAGAGCATAATCATGACACTCTATGATACCAAAATGGTCTTTCTGGTGGGGATCATCTTCCGGTGACGCGAATATTGTAAGCCCATCCACTAGAAAATAGGATTCATTTATGACGACACCCGCCCGATGAGGTTCCGTTCCGAGCCGGGTACTGATTGAATCATGCCAGCTTGATATCTTGCTTTCCCAGTTTTCTGCAGAGTTGAATGCCAATTCTGCCAGTCTTTGAGAATTGTGCCCCTCCCTTCCCCACTCTTTTGTATAGTGTCGTAACCATCTACGACCTTGCCCGAAAGTTATCAAAGGAAGATCCCAAACCAAAACCATGGTTACTATTTTCTCCTCTCCCGGTTCCAGGGCTGTTCTTGCAACGACTGCACCTGTCGGATGTCCGGGTGGGGTTTCTCGAAATCCGCTCTCAGACAACCATCCTTCTCCAAGATTTGGTGCATCACCGGTAAAGAGGAATGGATCCCAAAATTCTCTACCATCACCTGTTCCGTCAAAACAGATTGTCTTGCTCAGAGTAATATCATTCTCAGACCGAATGGCGATTCCCCATTCTCCCGTTGCTTCTGGTGGTATTTCTCCGACACGACGTCTATCAAGAATAACACCTTCACCAAGTTCAGTATCCATCGAACGATTGAAACAACCTGCTTCGACACGTTCAGGCCTGCCTTCTCCAAAATTGTTGAACCATCCATTTAGATTGGCAAAGTGAAAACCAATCGAAACATCGGCTGGCAATTGATCTCTGTTCCTGAGTCTCCACCGAAATATTGCTACTGGCAAAGTTGAACTACGAATATCACCTGCAATTACTGGGGAAAACGATAAACATTCAGGTATAATTTCATTAATTGCTTCATGCTTGTGCCAAGCTAGTGGAAATAATCCGTTCCATTCTGGTGAAGTTTTCTCAAACACAAATGAACTCAATTCCCCAGTTGTTGGAACTGGCTGCAAGGATCTCGCTACGGGTGTATTTCCTTCACGATTTACCCGTAGAACGAAACCATTTGCCGGCAAATCAAATGCCTTGACTCCCCCACCTTTAATTGTCCAGCGGCTAAACCGACCATCAGATGACCTTGTAATTCCTCCAGTTCCTATACCTCCCAACGGTACTCCTGTGGCACCAAGCGGTTTAAACAAACAGTCTATCTTGGGACCTGAAGCAACTAAATCGTGATTGCCCGAACGATATAATGCAGAGGGTGGTGCCGAAAATTGATCGTTTCTCATCTAGCCACCTTTTTGAACTTAATTATTCTTTGTAAAATCATACCTCACTACAAATTACACTAAAAGAATTTCAAATTAACATATACATGATTTCATGAGCAGGGTGCTACAGAGGTCACTTCTGCAGTACGCCAGAGAAATTCGAACAACCCAAGAATTTTTTTTGTATTTGAAAATGCGTCTCTCCGGAATTGGGTTAGATTTATGACCAACTGCTTAGCATTTGGGAATCATGCTAAGCGGGAAAATTAGCTGTCAGAAGTAATAGTGAAATACTTTACTGGAACAGGGGTGTAATATTATCTGACCCGAGTAAAGGGTTTGCCAATCAGGGACTTAAGTTCAGGTTGAACTTTCAAGCAGTTTTACGAAATAGCACTGACGAAGATGGATACTCTTGACTTCCGACATTTTTAAGCGAAAACTCCCTTGATGTGGGAGATCATCTCACAAAAAAAGGCACAACATTTCCCGAGTTCCTTACGTCACTTCAAGCTTGTCCAGTCTCAATATCCTGCCGTTTGCCTCTTCCCGTCTACCCTTCTTTGCAAGCTAACAACTCAGGCCGCAACATCAAACCGGACATCGCCACCAGACGCCTTCCCCGCAGAGGTCATAAACGGAATAAGGTTCCACTCCAGGCCAGCAACCTGGAAGATCTAGTGAACATCCTGATAAAGCTGGCTTTTGATTTACCGGATGATATTCATTTGGAAAATATTGGTACCGCAAAAGAAATCGCCAATATCCAAGAAAACATGGTTGTCGCTAGTGATGTTAGTAATACTATACCGTTGTACCAAAGGTCTGAATTCAATCCGGGGTTCTTGTGGCAGAAAATAGACAGAAATATCTTTTTTAATTAGACGGAACTTATACGTTCCCCAAATGTTCAAGCCAATTGCCTAGATGGTACATGTATCTGAAATCGAACATAAAGTTATACATGGATTGAACCCGTAAAACCTCTTTCCAGTAATTTTGTCCCTGCCAAAACTGGTATACAGAAACCAGAAGAAGGACATTTGGTGGTAAAAGCGATAAAGAAATGCCAAGAAGCAGTGTTTAAAGACGAATTTTATCAACTCACAGATAATCAAGACGACTACTATGCTATGCATACCACGGAAAAAGGCGAAGTAAATTTCGTTGTTTGCACTCACAGAAAACAAAAGGGATTAAAAATGGCTATATCCTTTCTTACCTGATTTTAGCTCCTGCATCACTCAACAGCTTCATTATAGGGTTATTTAAGAGTGCAATAGCAGTTTCGAGATGAGAAGTATTATCATAATTGGCTGAAATATTCGGGTTTGCTCAACCCTCGAGCAACAGCTTCACCATGTCCGAGCTTTCCGCTATTTTGGTGCGCATGAGAGCTGTTGTTCCAAGATAGCTACTTGACTTATACTGCCGGATATCGGGATCGGCACCGGCCTCAAGCAGGAGCTAGGCCATTTTAGCATTCTTTTGCCAGACGGTTCTGTACAGTGCAGGTAAACTATGCCCCGACCACTGGCGGCACTTAATTAGGGACTGCACAATTGACCAGTAAAAGTTTGACCAGCGGTCTATAGCCAATTACAACCACCTTGTGCAGAATGGTCGATCCAACCCAATCCCTGTTGTAGCTCCTGGTCGATCCAACCGGAATATTTCGGATCAACCCCACGCTCCAGCATGAGGTCAATCAGTCACATGGTACCCTTTGGATTCTTGCATTGCCGATAATGCGCCATGACCGTTAAAGGTGTATGTCCATAGCACCAGCTGACCTCGTTCAGGTCAACGTGCTTGTCAATCACACGCAACAGCTGTTTCTCACTGGCATTACCGACATAATCACGATTAAGCAACAGATTGACCTGCGCACTAGCGGATGTAGCCCATACCATCAGGACTGTGAGAGGCACTAAAACCGGAGCTCTGACATTCAGGCGAATTCTGGAAAGATGAGGTTGCCTGATCATGTCCAATCCTTTTCCTTCAATCAAGTGACAGGTATCTGTATTAGCTTTTTCCTGGTAAATTGCTACCCTTACTCTGCAGTCACTGAAAACAAAAACTGGCGACATTCGGAGGTATGGAGATACCTTGAAGGGTGAAGATGTGCGTTAAATCGTAAATGGCGGGGAGGTAAATTAGGCTTTTGGTGGTTTTCAGGGCAAAACAGTTCAATTCAGAACAAAACTCAGAATTGCAACACCAATACCGACAGTTCCCAGAATGACCAGAATCAATCTTGTTTCCCGCCTGGCCGCTTCAGTATTGTTACGTTCAATGTCCGTCCGCATATCCTTCAGGGTACCATCAATATCTGCCTACATCGTTTTCAATGTACCGTCAATATTGGCTTCCATGATGTTAAAATCCTTCTTCAGAAGTTCTATTCGCTGTTCAAGTTCTCTATTGTCGGTTCTTCACTCATAACAGGATAATTTAGATTTCTTTATCTGACAAATCAAATCGTTGTTTTGCCGCCTCGTTCTTTTTTTGCCATGATGATCTCTGACAGTTACGCCAGAGATTTGCTATACTCCCTCTCACAGGAGTCACAGAAAACAAAAATCGGCGAATTTCAGAGATGTTAAAGGGGAACCATAACCTCGGGCACATTATTCCTGACGTTGTTGACCAGAGTGGAGACAGGCCAGGCATCTAATGTGGGTGATGGGGCCTCAATGACTCCTCCCATTAATTCCTCGTTGCTGCTGTCCAGATACAACCAAGTGTCAAAATCAAACCTGTCAATAACAACCTGTTGACGATGATGGATGAATCTCAGTTCCGGGCAAGGTATCCTTGGTCAGAAGAGAAAATGTCTCAAGGATACCATCCTCACCGGTCCAACTCTCTCAGATACCCGCCATCACCAGGGGTAAACAACCCAGCAACTAGATATAGTAAGGTTGCTTACCGCTTTCATTGCACTACCATTCGAACCAGCCATTGGTCGGAACCAGGTATCTCCCCGGCCGGCGGTCATCTTATATTCTGCCCTGGGAAAACCTGCCATACATATTCTTTATCCTGTTTCAGGCCCGAACCGTGGGTATGTCTTCCCATCGTGTCGTATAGCTTGGACTGAGGAACTCCCAGGCCATCATCCAGGGACGTTCAAAGCCACTTGATACAATTCGGATGGTTTCCCGTCCGTAACGGTGATTCATCTGATCCACAACCCACATCAGTTCACGGGTGAATTGTAATGTCATAGGGGGCATTTAGGTCTAAGATATCATCAATATATCTTTACCAATGAGGTTTATCCGGCTGAGTATATTAAGTTAATTACAACTACCATTCCTTCAATATTTGTTTTTATCCATAAGCATTCTCGTAAATATGTATTTTCCCATATGGAATGGGAGTGAGTGTATGGTTCAAATTCGGACAGGTAGCGTGAAAACTTAAACTCAAACTGGTTGATTGGGTTTAGTGGGAATCGCGGTATTTTCACATATAGATAAAATTATGCTTATAAGTAATTTTTTTGTTGCAATTAGTATTTTTTATTGCTATATATGACTCGATCGCCTTACCTCCTCCCTTTTTTGGTGATTAAACTTAACGACCTTCCATGTTATTGGAAGGTCGTATTTTTGAAGGCTCCAAAAATGACTCATGGCACAGTACATATCAAACCCTACTTCGGTGCTCGAAAATCCCCATAATAAAGCTAAACCAGGTTGTTAAAACGGTTCTTAAATTAATATCAGACATCAGGAATTTTGAAGTTGAAATGGTATAAGGCTTTATGTTTACCGAACCTGAATCATGGCACTGCTATTGTCGAGGGATAATTATTCGCTAGGGTAGTAAAATATAGTAGTGTGTTGTGATTCGGCAAAAAACAGCCATCTGGAAATCAGTATTCACAGAAATGTGAACAGAACAACAAAATTAGGACATGGGCATAAAATCAAAGTTCAGGGTTAATAAAAACAAGAACATAAAGTATGGCTGGAACCAACCAACTGGTCACAACCTTTGACTTTCGACATGTTTGTCGGTACCGAACTAAAAGTACCCAATTATTCCGAGGCAAAAAAAGGTTACTTAACTTGCATGGATGGACCCCTTTTACTTGGGTCGATTCAGAGGAACTTACATTTTAGTTCTTTCAAACCTCACCGAGGATATTGGGGATTACCTCAAAAATCCCCAATCTATTTGGACCTAACTTGGTTGTTTGGTCTTTCGTAAATAGGGTAATACAGCTTCGAAACTGCCAAAACGATCCCTGGCATCCTCATTGGATACGGCTGGAGTAATTATGACATCCTCACCTTGTTTCCAGTTTGCCGGTGTAGCAACCTGGTGGTTAATTGTCAATTGGATTGAATCAAGGGCTCGCAGGATTTCATCAAAATTCCTGCCGGTTGTCATCGGATAGGTAAGTGAGAGCTTGATTTTCTTATCTGGTCCAATAATAAATACAGACCTGACTGTAGCATTGTCAGCTGGAGTCCGTCCTTCTGATGTTGCTCCCTCTGAAGCTGGTAGCATATCATACAATTTTGCTATTTTTAACTCCTTGTCCCCGATCATCGGGTAAGTCACCTTGTTGCCGGAAACTGCTTCAATATCAGATTTCCAACGATGGTGATCTTCAACAGGATCCACTGAAATACCAATGATTTTGGCATTGCGTTTGGCAAACTCATCTTCCATCCCAGCCATAACTCCCAATTCGGTTGTGCACACAGGGGTAAAATCCTTTGGGTGAGAAAACAGGACTACGTAACCATCGCCTATCCAATCATGGAAATTGATTTCTCCCTCGGTGGTATCAATTGTAAAATCCGGAGCAGTGTCGTTTATTCTAAGTACCATTGGCAAACTCCCTACTTTGAGAAATGAAATTCAAACTAATATATGAGAGGTTGTAGAGCTAATTCCAATGGTATTAATCAATAAATAAATTCACTCGACGGTTGTTCCGCCCTTTTTTCTCAACCTTCCCCAACCTGATCTTGCCAATTTCATTAGTCGAGGCGATATGTGTTCCCCCACATGGCTGCAAGTCAACAGGAGTTGAGGGTGACCCGATACGTACCAATCGTACCTCACCTGTTCCCATTGGCGGTTTGACTGACATGGTTTTAACCAATTCCGGTTTTTGTGCCAACTCTTCTGAACTTATCCATTCAAATGATACTGGTAAGGCCTGTGAAACAAGTTCATTCAAATGATTTTCCACCTCTTCCCTATTCTCAAGAGGATCCGGCATGTTAAAATCAAGTCTTCCTTTTAATGTTGAAATTGAACCTCCTGTTACAGGTAATGGAATCACAACCGAAAGCAGATGTAGGGAAGTATGAATTTTCATGTGCCTATATCTTCTATCCCAGTCGATTTTCTGATGAACCAAATTTCCTTTCTCTGGCCCTTTAATATTTTCATCAATGATTACTTCAATCCCATCCACACCAAGTTTTTTAACATCAACAACTGAAGCCTTGGTATCGTTCCAGTAGATACTTCCCAAGTCATTAGGCTGTCCTCCACTGGTGGGGTAAAAAATCGTTCTATCAAAAACGATGCCATCATTTGGTCCCTTGTCAAGGACAAGAGCTTCAATTTCCTGCTTATACGGATCTGTAAGGTATACCTTTTCCACGCTCTTTCTTCTCTAAATTCAAGTACTGGTTTTTATGTTTATGTGGTCGTTTCTCAACCAAATATCTCTTTGGGAGAAGGGAATCTCAATACCTTCCTCCTCAAACTTCTCGGCAATATGGAAGTTTATTTCTGATCGCGCACTGATCATAAAGTTTACATCCGTAAGAACGGCACGTACATCAAATTCAAGGGCATCAGCACCAAACCTCATAAAGGCCACACTCGGTGCCGGATCATCTGCAACAGCAGGATGATCTTTGGCTATCTGAAGTAAGATTTCCTGAACCCTCCTAACGTCTGAGCCATAAGCCACTCCAACAGGAATAATAATTCTTCCAATCCTGGTTCCAAGGGTCCAGTTTTTAACTGCCTGCGCCATCAAATCCTTATTCGGTACAACAACCTCAGCACGATCGAAAGTTTCAATTGTTGTTGATCTCACCGAAATTTTTCGAACCGTACCTGAAGTGGAACCTACTTCTATCCAATCACCCTCCTTGACTGGTCTCTCAAACAGAAGAATTAGTCCAGAGATAAAATTGGAAACAACTTCCTGCAATCCAAATCCTATACCAACCGACAAAGCACCTATGACTATGGCCAGGTTGGTTAAGTCAATCCCGGCTAGTGAAATGGCCACTAGAATTGTTATACCCAATCCAAGGTAACTAACAATCTTGAGGACAGAAGATTGTAGACCTTGATCCATTTTAGTGTTGGGAAGTACATACTGGTTCAAAACTACTCGGCCAATTCGGGTAAGCAGGTATCCGATAGCAATAACAACAAGGAAAACCCAAACCACCTGCAGGGAAATTAGCTGGCCTCCAACTTCAACACCCTGAACGGCACTGTTCCAGAAATAAGCTATTTCCTCCTTGGTATAACCCCAGGCAAATAGCAACAATATTGCGAAAGCTATTGTATCGATTAGCCCAATAAGGATTATGAACGGACCACTCCAACTCTGTAAAATTTTACTCCCGGTTATCTGGCAAAGGACAAAATAAAACTTTATGAACACGTTCATTGTAAACCAGTACCCCGCTACGATCAGCAGGGTAGCAAGGGTCGCCATTAATATCGTATTTGCCCCGACTGTATATCCCGCTGTACCAAAACCGATTGCAAGTAGGGCAACAATAATTGAACCTCTAGCCAGTAGAGAAATTTGAAAAAACAGAAAAGATTTCTTTTCATCCCCAGAAGGGGGACTAGGCAAATTTCCAAGTAATACCCTGGCCACCCGAAACAAAAGAACACCACCAAGCAAGATTACTATATAACTGAGTATCACATCAACTCCGGGCAAACTCCCCTGGAAGTCGACAAATTCATTGAAAAATACATCCAGGCCCAAAATCCATCCAATTAACAGTGACATCCGGTAGATTTCTCCCTGCCAGGCAGCAGGTTTCAGATCGGGAGATTTTGATACGGCCAATAGATATACTTCTCTTGCCAACCAGTGCACTCCAAGAACAACAACCCCTAATGAAAGCAGAGCATCAATCAATATCAAACCCTTGGAGAAAACAAGGCCTGTTGAAATGATTGCCCAATACAGAAAGTAAAGGCTTAAAAGAGGAAGGATCAGTGTATTGAAAACCGATACAAAACTTTCGAGAAACGGTTTGGTTCTCGGATCGGTATTGTCAAGTAGAGGCAGAACCGTTTTATGTACCACCCTCCTCCCAAAGAACATTATGAAAATACTGAGGACCAGGAATATCAGTGTAGTCCCAATGTTTTGCCATACCTGGGTTCGCTGTGCCTGGCTTCCCAAAGAAGCAGACAAATCGTTATATATATCACTAAAGAAGTTTCCAAAAAATAACAGAGTACTTTGCCAATTTTCCGGGTTTAGTGGAGATGGTCCAATTGAATAAAATCTTTCGGTATTTCGAGCAGAAAGTATTTGCTTGATTTCTTCAATCAAGGCTGAAGTTTCCTGTAGAACATCGCTTACTAGACCAAAACGGATTTCAGCTTGCCTGAGATTGTTATTCAATTCCTCCAGTAATTGATCTAGGCTGGTTTGCTCTTTGGACATTGATTCGGCCGATCCCACAAGAGCTTCTATTCTACCATTGATTCGAGCAATCTCGGCTTGGGTGGGCTGAAGATGGGATTGCGCAAGATTTTGCCAATTTACAAGCTGGGACTGGAGATCCAGAAATGCTTCATCTGAAGCAGCTTGATTGCTAACAACCCGTTCTGCCCTAGAGGAAAATTTAAGCCAGGTTTCGATGTCAAAAGCAATTTCTTCCTGGGCAACTATGGTTTGAACCCAACCTCCCACCAGAATAACAATCGGCGCAATAAGCCCGAATACCTTAACTTTGTATGCTCTAATCATTGTCTTACTCAAATACAGTAGGTATGTCAGCCGAATTATCCTTCATCCAAGTCGGAACGGGAAGCTCTTTTGACAGAAGAAACTCCTTATTGAATAATTTTGATTGATATCTTGAACCATAGTCACAAAGTACAGTGACAATTGTATGCCCAGGCCCCATATCCTTGGCCATTCTGACTGCACCTGCAACATTAATGCCAGAACTTCCTCCAAGACATAATCCCTCGTGTGCAAGAAGATCGAATACAATTTTCAGGGCCTCACTATCCTCTATCTGATATGGAAAATCCACCTCTAGACCTTCCAGATTTTTGGTTACCCTGCCCTGGCCTATCCCTTCGGTAATTGAAGTACCCTCTGCCTTTAGTTCACCATGAGCATAATAATTATACAAGGAAGCCCCCAAGGGATCAGCCAACCCGATCTTTACATCAGGATTTCTAGATCGAAGACCATCAGCAACCCCCGCCAAAGTACCACCCGTTCCTACAGCACAGATAAAACCGTCTACCCTACCTTCAGTTTGCTCCCAGATTTCTGGTGCAGTTGTTAATAAATGGCCATTTTTGTTGGCAATATTATCAAACTGATTGGCCCAGACAGCACCATTTTCTTCAGTTTTGTTTAGTTCTATTGCGAGCCTTTGTGAGTATTTCACATAATTGTTTGGATCACGGTAAGGTACAGCAGGTACCTCAACAAGTACTGCGCCTGCAAGGATCAGCATGTCCTTTTTTTCCTGGGTCTGTGTTTCCGGTATAACAATAACCGACTTGTAGCCTAGGGAAGCACCAACAAGGGATATTCCGATACCTGTGTTCCCGGCTGTACCTTCAACTATGGTGCCACCCTTTTTTAGCAATCCGGACTTTTCCGCATCACGTATGATGGCCAAAGCAGCTCTATCCTTTACCGATTGACCTGGATTAAGAAATTCTGCCTTTCCCAATATGGTACACCCGGTTTCATCGGATACCTGATTAAGTTTAATCAGAGGAGTATTACCTATTGAATCAGCTAGATTGGAGTAAATCATTCCATTTAAAATTAAAATTAGTGAAAACGAAATTTAAATTAATTAAACGAAAGCGAGCGTGGAATAAACACATTTCCTTCGGCAATCAATCGGGCAGTACTTACCACACCTGCAGAGTGAAAATTCAATTCATCATCCTCGTAACTAAAGGAAACCATAACTTTGATTTCACCAAGAGAATGTTCAATTATCAACTCAAGTGGAGAACTTTCTTTTCTGCTAGCAAGGCCCTCGGCAACTGTTCCCGAAGCAAGGTAACATGCCCCGAGGCATTGTGACCCTGTTATAGCCATTGATGGATGAGCATTCCAAGGCATAAAATACCTTGCTGAAAAATGACCCTTGTTTCTAGCTCTTGATACAAGCCCTATTTTGGGAGTTACCTTTTCCCTGACATCTCCCATTCCCATCAATTGGCCGGCTTCTATTCTTATTGCTTCCATTTTAGTAAATAGATCACCGTTTTTGTCTAAATCCTGAACAGTTTCATAACCGGTGATACCAAAATCTTCTGCTCTGGCTATCATCATTGGCATGGCTACATCAATGCAAGTCACGGGAACTCCCTGAATCAAATCTATCTTATTCCCAGTTGGAAACATTTTTCCGGTGAAGGCACCAACCGTATCCAAAAAATTCAAAGCAACCGGTGCAGAAGTTCCAGGTACACCGTCAATAGCTAGATTCCCCTCATAGTTCACAGATCCACCAGGGGTTTCGACAATTGATTCTACCAGAGCGTTGGTATTAGTTGCTCTTATCCTGACTTTGGTTTGATCACCCGTTACGGCTACCAAACCCATCTCAATGGCAGCAGGGCCTACTCCAACCAGAATATTGCCACAGGTTGGACCAAAATCAACCAACTTTTTATCCACTCCAACCTGAGCAAAAAGGTATTCCACATCAGAATTTGGTTCAACTGATTTACTTAAAATGGCGACCTTGGTTGTAACAGAACTTCCCCCTCCTAGACCATCAATATTTCTAATATTTCCGGCCCCGATAACTGAGATCAGGATCTCTGAAAGCTTGTCTCTATCAGTGGGCAAGTCTTCGCTTTTGAAATAGGGACCACGGGAAGTACCTCCACGAAAAAGCATAAATGGGATACTGTTTTGTTTCATGTTAATGGCCATGGTAATCTAAAAAATTCCTGGAGTAAACCCGGTGGAAAATCCCTGTTTAGTACATAGGCAAAGAAACACATAAATGACAAACCCAATGCTGTAAATAAGAAAACCTTGAACCAAGACATACTGACTCTGATACGAAAATAAACTAGAAGAAATATTCCAAGAGCAAGTATGAAACCAAAAAGTGATGTTAACAGGAGTAGAAGACCTAACCAACCCAAGGTTCCCCATAAACCATATGGGGCTTCAAGCCCCTCTTTACCTGTTTCACTGTCGGCAAAAATGACATCTCCCTCAGGTGCTATAATCATTTTAATCAACAAAATTCCCAGCGCAATTACTCCAACCACAGAAATGGTAACTGGAAAAATCTTATCTGAAGTAAGATCTATAAATGAAGCATTGATCAAGGCAGTCGAAGTATAGGCCAGAAGAACCAGCAGAAAGATAAGGGGAGCTCTTTTCTTGCCTGTACTCATCTCTCCTTCAGAGAAAATTTGTTTGGCCTGTCTAATTCCGATGATTACCGAGATCATAGTAATTGCAAGCAGTACCAAAACAATCGGGGAAGCGATGTATTCAAAACCTTGCTCCAACCCTCGTCTAAATTTGAAACTTGCGATTTGGTGAGCATTGTTAGAGTAATTTTCTGCTTGTGATGATAAAACAAAACCTATCAGAAAAGCTGGTCTTGACCAATCAAATCGCTTGAGGAAAATACCGAGGACACCTATTGAGAAAAGAGCTATCAAATCACCTAGCGATTGCCTGGATTGAAAGGCAGCAAAAGATATCATCATAAAAAGGAATGGTGCCAGCAAGGCAAATCGAATGGTAGTTAATTTTGCAATACCACCGGAAAGGGCTATACAAAGACCAGCACCAAATACGTTAGCCAATGCTAGGGACCAAACGATCGTATAGGTTAAGTCCAATTCATTTTGAATGAGTTGAGGACCGGCATCAAATCCTAGAAGTGCCAATCCTCCTATAAATATAGCCATGGAACCTGATCCTGGAATACCAAAAATCAGGGTTGGAACAAGTCCTCCACCTTCTTTTGCATTATTGGAACTTTCTGGACCAATGACACCTCGAATTTCTCCCGATCCAAATTTTGATTTATCCGTGGTAGTCTGTACAGCATGGCCATATGCAATCCAGTCTACTACCGATCCTCCCAATCCAGGAATGACGCCTACAATCACGCCAATAACGGAACATCGAATACTCAACCAAATATTTTTCCACCAATCAGTTACACCTGCGAACCATCCGGATCCCAGGGATGATTTTTCTGAAATAGACTTATCCTGCCTAAGCAAGGAAACAATTTCAGGAATGGCAAATATACCCAATCCAACAATAACGAGTTTTATACCATCAGTCAGATAGGGGATATCATATGTTGCCATTCGAAGTGATCCACCAGCTCCAGCCTCACCAATAGTTCCAACCAATAACCCAAGGCAAGCCGCAGCAAGCCCTTTTAAAGCTACCCTGCCAGCAAGTATCGCAACCATGGACAAACCCAATAGGGTTATCATGAGCATTTCCGGTGTACCAAAAGCCAAAACAATAGGTCGAGCTATCAAAATAAAGAAAGTTAGAACTGTGGCCCCAAGCAATCCTCCAAACAGCGAGGAAGCAAACGCAGCTGATAATGCTCTAGCTGCTTCACCTTTCTTGGCCAGCGGAAATCCATCCAGAACTGTTGCCTGGCTTGCTGAAGAACCAGGTATGCCCATCAACACACTCGCAAATGTATCCGAAGTTGGTACTACGGCAATCAATCCTACCATTAAGGCCAGACCGGAAACAGGCTCCATACCATACATAAAGGGAAGAACAAGTGAAAGGCCAGCAATTCCCCCCAAACCCGGAAAAACTCCAACCGATAATCCTAGTACCACCCCGATAAACAGGTATAGAAGCTGTTGTGGATGAAGAACTAACAAAACGGCCTCATCCAAGGCAACAATTGCTGTGGTAAGGATTTCCATAATTTAATTTACTATACTTACCCCGTGGAAATCCACGGGGTAAAAAGTATTTTAGTTTTCTAAGCTAACACCGTAATCTTCGGCTAGCCAATTAACAACGAAGGCTTTGGCTGTAGGGTTAACCTGAGTTCCAAGTTCAAGACTGGCAGTTGCAAGGGAACCTGTCATCTGTGGATAAATCCCAAGCCTGGCTGCAGAGATTTCTGGAAAATCAGGACGTGCAATTACAGCATCAAATGCTTTGGTGTAGGTATCTATCGCTTCTTGAGAAGCACCCTTTGGCAAAAACACCATTTTCTGAGCAGGGAAACCAGCAATAAAGAATGCCTTCCATGCGTCCCACGCTTCGCCACTAGTTTCACAACCAGGTGTAGCATCACAGACTTCCTTGAATGAAGGTATATCAGGGAATGTCGGGTCTCTGACTACATTGCCATTTTCGTCTAGGGCACCCCAAGTCATCATTGGTACCGCCTGTCCATTTTCCACCAGAGGTACAACATTCTTCAGATAAGCCGAAGAGGTTTGATAATCAATATTGGCTTCTCCTCTTTCAAACATAAGGCGTCCATCCCCCCTGCCTTTAATTCCAAATACGGGTTCGACCGATATACCAAGCATTTTCCAGGCAAGCAAAGGAACAAGATCCAATCGTGTCGCACCTTGACTACCCCAAATAAAGTCTGTACCAGCAAGTCCGGACGCGTTCATCCCATTCATCATATCTGCCAGATCAGGTGGAAGAAAAGCTACTCCACCAGTCCCTGAAGCCAGAACTACGTTCCAGTCGGCATATTCGTACTTCACCCTTGGATCTCCAAGCAAATAGGGAAATTGGGTGGACCCCGAGGAACCAAATATCAAAGTACCCTCTGTATCTTCATAGGTTTGTTCCTGGAACCAGTTGGCACCTTTCGTAGAACCAGCCCCTGGCATAAACTTAACGACTACAGTTGGCTGACCTGGAAGAGCCTCACTAAGGAGAGGGGCATAAAAATTTGCCCATTTGGCAGATCCACCAGTTTCAGAAAAAGGAATTACAAATTCAACTGTTTCACCTGAAAGATCCAACCCCTCAGCAGTCAGCGACGATATTGAAGCCCCTGCTGTAAATAGTACAAGGAAAAAAATTTGGAAAAATTTTCGCCTTACAATTTCAATTATGTTCATAGATATCTCCAAAAAATACAAATATACTGGCAAGAGACAATGATTCTATCATTACTTGCCATAAAAAAGCTAACTTTACACCCTCATTAAAAAATTAGGGTCTTCCCCTGTTTTGGTGGGTAAAATCATCTTTTGACTCCTTTAGGATATAGGTTCAGACCACCCAAATGGAAGTAGATATCGGTAATGAACCGTTTCTCGTTCCGATATCCTCTGCTTTTCAAACTTATGCCGTTATGAGACTGTGAAAGTATTCAAACGGATTCTTCAAAAGGTCATTTGCACACCAAGAAAATGCACCTTTGGGCTGTTTTTTGCAAACGAAAGTCCCAAAAACAACAAATAAATGACTCGGAAGGACACCTTAGCTAAGTAAATAACAGTTAAAAGTGACTTCCTGCCTTAGGCACTAAAATACTTTCACAGTCTCTTATCAGCATAATGGTGGGAAGCGCTGTGAATCCCTTTAGACGTGAGTTTTAGCCGGATAATTATGACCACAACATGGAATCAGGATCGCCTAACTCTTTACTTACGCTTGTTCGCCAGCTGGATTAGTTTTTGGCATGGTTGATGTTAGGGCATTTAAATGCAGTGTTTACAAGCACTCACCGGGTATTTCTGGCCCGTCATTCGTGGAAGAAATTCGGGATTAATAGGCTATAATTGGTATTAATTTGGGCATTCAAACATGTAATCCCCCAGATTATACCAGAGCTTTTTTCTCTAACCTTCTTTGATGAAGTATGAATTCGGTATAACCTGATGATTGGATATCCCCCTTAAGCACCAGATCACAAGCTGCTTTAAAAGCTTCTCCCCTATAGCCTTGCGACATGGGCGTATAGTCCGGGTCATTGCGGTTCTGATGATCGACAATCTTGGCCATCTCCTGCATTGTTCCCAAAACAGTTTCCTTGTCAACAATACCATGGTAGAGCCAGTTGGCTACATGCTGGGAAGATATACGACAGGTGGCTCTGTCCTCCATCAGCCCAATATTGTTTATATCTGGAATTTTTGAACAACCAATACCCTGATCAACCCATCGTACCACATATCCGAGGATACCTTGCAGATTGTTCCTGAGCTCATGAAGAATTGCTTCCTCCGTCCAATTTATTTCCCTCGCAACAGGTATCTCCAGAAGTGTATCAAGGCTTGCTCGGGGTCCTTCATCAACAAGCTTTTCTTGTATTGCCCTGACATCAACTTTAAAGTAATGAGTTGCATGCAAGGTTGCAGCTGTAGGGCTCGGTACCCAGGCAGTATTCGCACCGGCCAAGGGATGTTCAATCTTTTGAACTAGCATTTCCTTCATTAAATCCGGCATAGCCCACATGCCCTTACCAATCTGGCTCCTGCCTTTTAGGCCACAATTCAATCCGACATCCACATTCCAATTTTCATATGCCGATAACCATGGGGCAAGTTTTAATTGTCCTTTGGGTAAAAATGGGCCCACTTTAAAAGAGGTATGGATTTCGTCACCGGTACGGTCTAAAAATCCAGTATTAATAAAAGCAACCCTATTCCGTGAAGCCCTAATGCATTCCTTCAGATTGATCGTAGTTCTTCTCTCTTCGTCCATAATACCGATTTTAACCGTGTTTTGCTCCAGGTTAAGAATATCCTCAACTCGGGAAAATAACTCATCGGCCATTGCGACTTCTTCAGGACCATGCATTTTGGGCTTAACGATATAAACAGAGCCCATACGGGAATTTCTTTTTGTACCCTTCAAATCATGCACAGCAATTAAGGTCGTACAAAGGGCATCAAGAATGGTTTCACTAACCGGATTGCCATCTAAATCAGTAACTATATCTGTGTTTATGTGGGAGGCAGAATTTCTAATCAGTAACAAAGCCTGTCCTTTAAGGGTAAATTTTTCCCCATTGGGATGTTTGAATTCTTTATCACCCTTGATGGTTCTGGTTACATTTTTATCGCCCTTATAGAACTTGGATACCAGATTCCCATTCATTATTCCCAGCCAATTTTCATAGGCAAGAATCTTGTCCTCAAGATCTACCACGGCAACCGAATCCTCGCAATCAAGGATAGTTGTGAGTGCAGATTCAAGAACAACATCAGCAACACCTGCCTTGTCAGTTTTTCCTATGATATTTGCTTGGTCAAAGACCAAAACCAGATGAATGCCATTCTTTCGCAAAACAATATTTTCTGGTTCTGTAGTTTCACCAGTGAAGCCAACAAACTGGGAAGGCTCTGCCAAATGGGTTGCACCTTCAGAGAGTTGAACAACCAATTTTTCATTAACCAGGCAATAGCCAATGGCATCTTTGTGACTCCCCTTAATCAGTGGAAAAGTCTCATCAAGGAACTCCCTGGTCCAATTAATAACTTTCTTGGCATGCCCCTGATCAAACTCCTGACCTGAGGAGGGAGACCCCAATGCATTTGTACCATACAAAGCATCGTATAAGGAATTCCATCGGGCATTAATGGCATTGATTGCAAATCTTGCGTTGGTTATGGGTACGACTAATTGTGGACCAGGTATACAGGCAATTTCTGCATCTATTTTAGTGGTTTGTATTTTGAAATCTGGACCCTCCTCAACCAAATAACCAATTTCTCTAAGGAAATCCTGATATTCTCCTTTGTCAAAGGACTGGTTTTTTCTCTTGGAATGCCACTCATCAATCTGAGTTTGCAATTTATCTCTATGACGTACAAGGGCCTTATTCTTGCCATCAAATTCATTGATTAGGTCTGCCACCCCATCAAGAAACATGTCTTTTGACACACCTGTACCCGGTAGTACTCTGGTATCAATAAAATCGAGGAAAGTCTTTTCAATAGAAATGGTTCGGTGAGTAATTCTGGACATTATACAACTCATCAAATGGTTTGATTTATCATGATTTTGTTTTTTGGATGCTAGACATCTAGCCATTAACATCAATGACTATTCTTCCCCTAACCTTTCCATTGAGGATAGCTTTTCCCAGCTCAGGAAGGTCAGACAACGTTTTTACTTCAATCACTGTATCCAGCTTTGATAAATCAAGATACTGATTGATTTTTGCCCACGCCTTATTTCTGTCCTCAATGGGCCTCATGACACTATCAATTCCCAACAGATTAATACCTCTTAAAAGAAAGGGTATAACCGTGGCAGGTAACTGTGCTCCACCAGCCAAACCTATTGCAGCGACAGACGATCCATATTTCATTTGCCCCAAGACCCTGGCCAGCATGGCACCACCAACAGCATCTACACATCCAGCCCAGAGTTCCTTTTCCAACGGTCGCTTGGTTACTTCGTCAATTTCACCGCGAAGGACGATCTGACTTGCTCCCAAACCTTTCAGATAACCTTCGGAATCACTTTTACCTGTAACTCCAGCTACCTCATAGCCCATTTTTGAAAGCAACATGGTTGCAACGGACCCAACTCCACCTGTTGCACCGGTTACCAGAACTGGACCATTGTCCTTTTTCAAGCCCTGGTTTTCCAGAGCATCAATTGCAAGCATGGAGGTAAGACCGGCGGTTCCAACAACCATGGCAGTTTTCGTACTCATCCCTTCGGGTAACTTTACGAGCCACTCGGATTTAACACGAGCAATCTGGGAATAACCTCCCCACCACGTTTCACCAACTCTCCATCCCGTTAAAATAACCTTATCTCCGGGAACGAATTCACCTGATTGGGATTCCGTGACGATTCCTGCAAAATCAATTCCAGGTACATGAGGATAATTTCTTACCAATCCTCCGCCTGATCCAAGACAAAGTCCGTCTTTATAATTCAAGGTAGAGTAATCAACCTTTACAGTTACATCACCCTCCGGTAGATCTCCTATATCCAGCTCCCTTACAGAACCAGAAGTTTTTCCATCTTCGCTTTTATCAACAACAAGGGCTAGAAATCCCATAACGTTTTTCCTTTAAATTAAATGAAGAAATTTTCTCTTACTTTGGCCTTTCTTACATAGTCTGGTGCGTGAACCAAAACCTCAGTACCAGGATTCCAGAATTCCTTTTCGATCATTCCGATAGCAACATTGGTTCTAAATCCTGGGGACCAAGTTACAGAAGTAACTTGGCCAGCAAATTTACCGTCAACTGTCACGTACCATGGAATATGGCAAAGTGGTACCTTTTCCCCTTCCACATCAAGGGATCTGATCTCCCTTTTCCATCCTTCCTCAACCACTTTCCTCAAGGCTTCATATCCTAAACATCTTGGGGTTGAAGCGACATCACAATATTTACCCAATCCACTCTCATATGGATTGTTGGCCATGGTCATATCCGTTCCATAGGAAAGCAAACCACCCTCTACCCTTTCAGGATAATTTGGACCTCCTGCACGGACCGATAAGTCTTCTCCCGCGGCCATCAAGGCATCCCAAAGAGGAATCCCGTTTTCAGTACCATCAACATAAATCTCGAAACCTCCCTGCTTTGAATAACCGGAACGGGAAACATAATGTTCCTTTCCTGCATATTCCAAGGTCGTGAAATCAAAGAACTTCAGATCATTAATACTAGTTCCGAAAACCCTTGCCATAAGTTCATCTGATTTTGGACCCTGAACCCCTAGAGGTGAAACATCAGGTTCAAATACCTTTACCTTCAGGTCATAGGCGGCTACCAAGGCTAGGACCCAAAGTAGATAGTCGCTATCTGCAATCGATATCCAATATCTGGTTTCAGACAATTTAATTAGTACAGGATCATTCAACATGCCCCCATATTGGTCAACAACTGGAAAATAAAGGCACTTTCCAACTTTTAATTCTTCAACAGGTCTTGGAGAAAGCAGCTCGATCAATTTTGTTGCTTCAGCACCAACTACCTCAATCTGTCTTTCACAGGATACATCCCATAACTGGACATGTTCTTTGAGATGGAAATAATCAATATCCGCTGTCTCAAATCTTACCGGCAGTAACATTCGATTATAGACAGAACAGGATTTTACACCTGCTTCAACCACACGGTCCCAAAAGGGTGTTTTTCGAACCCGAATCGAAGGGAAAATTTTTGCCTCAAACATACCCTCTCTACCTCTCAGGACCTTTCCAGTTTATTGCGCAAATTTCAGCAGAGCGACCATCAAAATCCCATACTCTACCGAAAGCTCTTACTCTACCTTTACTTGCGGAAGCAACCGTGATATCACTGCCCATCCAATAATTTGTATTGACCGCGACTATGTCCTCGTTGGGACGCTTCCCCTTGACAGGAAAAACTTCGCCATCAATTTTCTTTCCAACCTTGAGCCTACGTGTCTTTCCTTCCGTAGTAAATGAAACATCGGCTCTTTCTGCCCCGAGAAATTCACTCACGAGATTTTTAAACAAGCCTGTAGTACCTTTTGCCTTACCGGTAAAAATCTGTATCAAACCGTGATAGGCCTTATGCGATGCCTTATCATCAATAAAAGCTGCAGCTTTCCAATTACCTCTGGACATTAGTCCAGGGATTTCAAGAATCAATCCGACATTCAAGCCTGAAAGTGATTCCCCACCGTAATTTCCCTCATCAATTCTGATTCCTGCCCAAGCCTGGCAATAGCCCTCGGTGGGTGCGTGTTTCCCTAAACTAATGACACATGGGCAAAAAATTGTACAGTTACAATTCAGAATTAATTCACCCTTGATGGCCCAAGAGATCATTCCTCTATCTGATTTCTCAGCACTGGGATGCCGATTGTCTAGTCTTTTTGATACTGTTAAGCGGTCTCGTGCAATTGCCTTACTCATTTTAAATCTCAGCTCATTAATGAAAAAATGTAAAATATCAGTGAAGCCCCAATCAATACAATACCCAAGGGTTTGGAAACATATTTTCCTAAATCAGGTAGTTTTTCGAGGGTAATAATAATTGTCAATAAACCCATCCAGGCAATATTCATCAAGCCAGTAATCAGACATAAAGCCATTAGGAAAAGACAACACCCCAAACACCAGATAGCAAATCTGATTCCTGTTTGATATTCCCTTACTAACCCAGCCTCACCTCGAGCTAGAAAAATCAAAAGGGGATTGCGACAATAGGTCAAACATTGATCCTTAAAATTCATTAGCTGATAGATACCGGCGACAAGAAACAAAATAATGATGGGATAACTATTTGAACCTACCATGGAATCAGAAAGTACATTCCGTGATATGAGGAACAGTTGTAAAACTGTCATCAAAAAGGCGTAGACAACCCAAACGGTAATATAACCTACTGTAAGCGCCCAAAAACCAGACAGTGAACCTGAACCTGTCGATCTTAGATCTTCATAAACTCTCAAGGTGGGAATAAAACTAGGTAACATCATAGCCAGGGACATCATCCCCCACATACCAAATAAAAACAAAAATTCGAAATTATGATAGTGGGGCCTCAGGAAAGCACCTACGAATCTATCCCAATCTGCAAGCGTCAATGGATGACTGGACTGGAAAATACCTAAAAGAAATAGGGTAACCCACGCGATAGTTATTAGCAGGTAAACACCTACCCAATGGAATTCAAAGGGATTTGCAAGAAAAAACCTGGGATTCAACGATTTAACCAACTGTTCTACACCCCAAGCTTATATACTTGAATCAATTAGTGGCGCGGCTGACGGGGCTCGAACCCGCGACCTCTGGCGTGACAGGCCAGCACTCTAACCAAACTGAGCTACAGCCGCTTTTTTTTGTTTCCTGACTTCTGATAATTCAGGCCTTCTTCTTTGTCAAGTACCTACCCCAACTCAAAGAAAATTATACCCGAATTTGGCGGAAGCCAAAAATGGTGGGTGATGAGAGTCTCGAACTCCCGACCCCTTCGGTGTAAACGAAGTGCTCTACCGCTGAGCTAATCACCCTGCATTTCATATTTTAAATCAAACAGTCTACACCATTTGGAATATTTATTTTGAATTTCAATATTATAATTTGGTGGGTGATGAGAGAGTCGAACTCCCGACCCCTTCGGTGTGAACGAAGTACTCTACCACTGAGCTAATCACCCGGATTTAGGTGTTCAAAACTTAAAAATCAGTTGATGGTTGCCTGATGGCTGGACTCGGTACTTTCAATCTTGATTTTGTCTAAAGGTCTGAGTTTTTCTGTCAAGGCGATTTTCAGAACTTCAAAAACATTTGAAACTGGAATTATTTCCAAGGGATCCTTAATGTCAGCAGAAATCTCATAAAGATCCTTCTTGTTACCGGTCGGTATGATTACCGTTTTAATTCCACCTCGTACGGCAGCTAATAATTTGGCCTTTAACCCTCCTATGGGAAGAACACGGCCACGAAGAGTAACTTCACCTGTCATGGCAACATCTTTTCTGATAGGTATCCCAGTTAATACGGAAACCATTGAGGTGACCATTCCAACTCCTGCTGAAGGCCCTTCCTTGGGGGTTGCACCTTCAGGTACGTGGATATGAATATCGGTTTTTTCAAACTTAGATGGCTCTACACCAATTTGATGCGAAATGGACTGAACATAGGAAGTAGCGGCAGTGATGGATTCTTTCATGACATTGCCCAGAGTACCAGTTGCATTCATTTTTCCACTACCTGGTACAACCGTAGATTCTATCATTAACAGATCTCCACCTGATTGCGTCCAAGCAAGCCCGGTGGCTACCCCAATATTATCTTGCTCCTCCGCAAGTCCATAGCGAAATTTTTCTAACCCCAAAAAATCTTCAACATTCTTGAGGTTCACACTGATATTTTTAGCGTCTCCTCTTACAATCTTGGTAAGGGACTTCCGCATGACCTTTTCGATTTCACGTTTCAGATTCCTTACACCAGCCTCTCGGGTATATTTCCTTATAATTTCCTCTACCACCCTATCACTGATCTTGAATTCGCCTCGCTTTATTCCCTGTGTCTCTTTTAATTCCGGGATAAGGTGTCTCTTGGCAATCTGGAGTTTCTCATCTTCTGTATATCCATCTAATTGAATAATTTCCATTCTGTCCCTTAGGGGTTCTGGGATGTGATGCAGGTAATTGGCTGTTGTAATGAACATGACCTCGGAAAGATCATAATCTACATCAAGGTAATTATCATGGAATTTGCTATTTTGTTCCGGGTCTAGAACTTCCAACATGGCGCTCGCGGGATCACCCCTGGCAGCACCCATTTTATCAATTTCGTCAAGAAGTATAAGAGGGTTTATGGATTTCCTTTTGCGAAATGACTTGATAATTCGACCAGGCATGGAACCAATATAGGTCCTTCTATGACCTCTAATCTCCCCCTCATCATTCAAGCCTCCAAGAGATATCCTTACAAATTCCCTGCCCGTTGCCCTAGCTACAGATTGGCCAAGAGAGGTTTTCCCAACGCCAGGTGGACCAACAAGACATAGGATCGAACCACCCACATTACCCTTCCTTTTCTGGACAGCAATGAATTCAATAATTCTTTCCTTGACCTTTTCCAGACCAAAATGATCTTCATCCAACACATTTTCTGCCTTGGGAATATCGCTTTGTATTTCTTGTCTTTCGCCCCATGGAAGTTCAAGCAACCATTCAAGGTAATTTCGAGAAACCTGAACCTCAGGTCCATTAGAATTTGATGATTTTATTTTCTTTAATTCTCCGAGAGCTTTGGTACGTGCTTCCTCGGAAAATTTTGTCTCTTTTATCCTTTCTTCCAGCTCATCAATTTCAGAGGTTTCTTCCTGTTCACCCAGTTCTTTCTGGATAGCTCTCATTTGCTCATTCAAGAAATACTCCCTATGGGTTTTCTCCATTCTGGATTTTACCTTACTCTTGATATCCATCTCAAAATCAAGAAGGGATATTTCAGCTTCAAGAATCTCCAAAATATTTTTCAGGCGACCTGTAATATTCCGGTTTTCAAGCAGGGTTTGCATGACCGAAACCTCAGAACTCAAGGCACCAGCAACCAAATCAGCAAATTTGGAAGGGTCTTCCTCCTCTAATATCTGTTTTATTAATTCGTTGCCAATTGTCTTTTTGACTGAGGCATATTTTTTGAAAGATTCCCGTGCTGTTTTTAAATAGACCTTTAACTTGGCTGGGTTATCTAAAATATCATTGAATGGTTCAACTTTGACTTCAATGAAATTTTTTTCAGAAACCCATTCGGTTATTTTGACCCTGGATATCGCTCCAACCATTACCTTGATGGTACCCTCTGGTAGCTTAATAAACTGAAGCACCTTCGCAACTACCCCAACTTTATAAATTGAGGTCATGTCGGGATTTTCTGTTCCATGATCCTTTTGGGCACAAAGGATCAGGTGTTCATCATTGTTTACCGCCTCTTCCAAGGCAACAATAGACATTTCCCTTCCTACATACAGAGGAACAACCATATGGGGGAAAACAACAATATCTCTTAAGGGTAATAACGGGAATTTTTTATTTTCAAATTTCATTATCTATCTTTCATGGTTTTCGACGCTCATAGAAATATTTGGTACAAAGTTATCGTTTTTCAACTTCAATGTACAAGTAATGTCCTGTCGAAAGAGATTTAATTTTCCTTAATCAACTTATCTTTTTCCAGGAAACTTTCTGCAAATTTAGTATAGGAACCTTGTTTTATTGCATTACGAATTTTTTCCATTAGGATCTGATAATATCTGAGGTTATGCCAGGTCAAAAGGATTGAAGAAATTATCTCATTTGATTTAAAAACATGGTGAAGATAAGCCCTGGTATAATTGCTACAAGTCAGACAATCGCATTTCTCATCCAAAGGTCGCTTATCGTCCTTGTTGCGGGCGTTTTTTATATTGACCAAACCATCGTGCGTAAATGCCTGACCGTTCCTTCCCGACCTCGTAGGCAGCACACAGTCAAACATATCAATCCCTCTCTGTACCGCACCAACTATATCCCCGGGTTTGCCTACCCCCATCAAGTATCGAGGTTTATTTTCGGGCAGAATTGAAACTGAATAATCAAGGGCTTCAAACATTTTCTCTTGACCCTCGCCTACTGCCAATCCACCAACTGCATATCCATCAAACCCTATTTCAATAAGGTCCTTGGTGCTTTCTTCCCTCAAGGCTTGGTAGATTGAACCCTGCTGAATTCCAAAAAGAGCATATCCTGGCCTATCCCCAAAGGCAATTTTACTTCTCTTTGCCCATCTCATGGATAGATCCATGGATTTTCTGGCGGTGGTTTCATCAACAGGATATGGGGTACATTCATCAAAGCACATGGAAATATCTGCCCCTAGTAGCCTCTGAATTTCAATTGACCGTTCAGGTGATAAAAAATGCTTTGAGCCATCAATAAATGATCTGAATTCAACTCCCTCTTCACTAACCTTACGAAGATTTTTCAAGCTCATTACCTGGAATCCTCCGGAGTCCGTCAAAATTGGTTTTTGCCAATTCATGAATCTATGTAAACCACCCAAATTTGATACTCTTTCAGCTGTTGGGCGTAACATCAAATGGTAAGCATTACCCAGGATAATCTGAGCTCCAATCCCAGCTACATTGTCAGGTAACATTGCCTTGACTGTAGCACCTGTGCCAACAGGCATAAACGCAGGTGAATCAATATCCCCCCGGGAAGTCTTAATCTTTCCCAGCCTTGCCTGACCGTCTTCTTTAACTTTTTCAAAAGTAAAGTTTTGAACCATGAATATAATAATGTCCTTTCCCGCTATCCACTCTGGCCGGTTAGCTGGTTTGTTGTTGGTTTTAAATTCAAAATTATTTTCAATCTTTCCAAACTATTATCTTGAAAACTATCCTGATCATTCTGTTGATAGCTACATTCGTTCGGAAAATGTCGGTATCTATATAATGTAGGGAATGATAATCTTATCCTGCCTAATATCTATGGAAATTTAATTTATTTAGGCTATTTTAGATTAAGAAATCAATAAGTAGGGAACAAATTGAATCATGTTTGGTGACGGATTGATGGAAGGTGCTCCACTAATCAAACCCTCTAGTGTAGACCATCCATTGTATGAAACTATCGTTAACGCCTGCCGGACAGTCTATGATCCAGAAATCCCAGTAAATATTTACGATTTGGGGTTGATCTACACCATTGAAATCAACTCGGAACAGGATGTACGTATCATCATGACCTTAACTGCACCTGGATGCCCGGTAGCAGAAGATATGCCAGGATGGCTTGCCGAGGCCATAGTACCCTTGGAAGGTGTAAAAAAAGTGGATGTTGAACTCACATGGGAACCACCTTGGGGTATGGAAATGATGTCTGATGAAGCCCGTCTTGAGCTCGGATTTATGTAAAAAATTCTTTGTTTATATCGAAGTAGTAAAATGTTTGACACCCCCGGAAAAAAAGCTGTTTCTTTAACACCTTCTGCCGTAGGCCAAATATTAAAATTGATGAAAGAATCGGATACTGTAGGTTTGAAGATCGGAGTCAAGAAAGGTGGTTGTGCAGGAATGGAATACACCATGGAACATGCCACCTCCATTGAAAGCCATGACGAAGTGGTTGAACAGGATGGTGCTAAGGTAATAATTGCCCCCATAGCACAAATGTTTCTGTTTGGTACCGAAATTGATTATACGAAATCTATTCTTGAAAGCGGATTCAAGTTTAATAACCCCAATGTTGTTGATTCCTGTGGATGTGGAGAATCAATAAAATTCAAGGAATAATTTGAACTACTCTTGATACAGTTGTTGAACCGTTTATCCACATCCATTTTATCAAAAATTTTTGAGGCAGAAATCAAATGAAGAACCTTATTGCTGGGAATTGGAAGTTAAAAGGGTCAAGAAACCTGGCAGATTCCTATTTACAATACCTTTCTCAAAATCAATCTGTAAATTGTACTGTTTTGGTTTGTCCAACTCATGATCTTCTGACTTATATAAGCGATCACTGGTCACCAGATTTCGGTTATTTAGGCGCACAGGATTGTTATCATGCAGATACTGATTTTAATGAAGGTCTAGCAACCCTGGACGAAATTATATCAACAGGTGCCAAATATATAATTTTGGGTCATTCTGATCGCAGAAACAAATGCCATGAAACGAGTGAACTCGTTAGAAAGAAAGTAAACTTGGCTTGGGAAAAAGGCTTAACTCCAATAGTATGTGTTGGGGAAAAAAGCGAGGAGCGAAAAAGCAATTTAACTCAGCAAGTGGTTAATGACCAGATTACCAAAAGTATTGATGTTGATAACTTACAAGGAAATTTTATTATAGCGTACGAACCGGTTTGGGCAATAGGTTCAGGTAATACCCCTTCCACAGAGGAAATCGGCAAGGTACATGATGAAATCAGAAAATTGCTTATTGAGAAAACCAGTGGTGATAAGGGAAATACGATTCCCATCCTTTACGGAGGTTCAGCTGACGCCCAGAATGCGGGTTCTATTCTTTCAGTTGTAAATGTAAATGGCCTGTTGATCGGTGGGGCATCTCTCAACATTCACGGGTTTGGTACAATAATTGAAAACGGGTAAACTTTTAGCTATCGAAATACAAACTCTCAATCCCAGTTTATTTTACCTTGTGATTGAACGATCTGTTTCAAAGACAAGGTTTGTCTGTTGTTCTCATACGCTAAACAGAATGATTTTTTGGCAAGCTCATGTTCTGTAACGTTTCGGGATATTTCAACGATTCATACAATAAACCTGTTTCACCTGTCTTGTGCAGCCTTTAATAACCAATAAACATCTGTTCCATGTAAAAGATTGTTTCTGCGCATCCATGTAATTATTTCGAAGGGAGTATCCCCTGCCATATTTCTGACGCCTGCATTTGCACCCGCCTCTAGCAGTACCTCAATTGTTTTACCTTGACCGATGTAGGCAGCCAGGTGCAATGGCGTCCACCCATCCTTGGAAATGGCATCAACATCCGCACCCGCTTGAATTAAAGCAATTACAGTTTCGTGATGGCCATTACTTGCCGCGAGATGTATGGGTGTTCTTCCCTTGTTGTTCCTTGCATCAACATTTACACCGGCTTCTATCAGTGCAATTACTATTTCTCTATTTCCTCCCAAGGCTGCATGGTGAAGAGGTGTCCTCTCCTCCTTATCCACGGCAGAGACGCTTGAACCAGCCTCAATAAGGGCAAAAACTGAATCATAATGGTTGTTGAAAGCTGCCAAATGCAGGGGTGTTAATCCGTTTTTGTTCTTGGCGTCGATACAATCAAGGATGTCAAAGTCTTTTTTAAACATCCCTTCAATATCAAGACACATGGATTGGGCAATTAGCAAATTTGGAACCAGTACAAGTACTACAACCCAAATTACACGACACAGCATCAAATTGTTCCCCCTGTGATGGCCAACCTTAACCCGTTAACTTGCAAGCGATAGAACTCTCTCGTGGGTATAAACCATCCTGTGGACAAACATTAATGTAACATACAAACCAAAGTCCAGTTATATTTGGATAAAATTGATTTCTGCTACTGCCAACCCACTGGAAACTGGATTTATCCTGCTCCTATCGAATTATTTTATCAAACTTCAATTGGGAAAGGTGCATTGGTGGTCCCTTTACACCTTTCCTGAGCTATTACAAACTTCGAAAACTTTAAGCACCTTATAAAGCGCCAACTTCCCTATAATAGCGCTCTGCACCAGGATGTAATTGAATCTTTCCTCTCTGCTTTGCAGCAAAATTAACATCCAGTGCTCTGGCCCATGGAGCTGTTGATGTAACTTGCTCTAAATTCTCCCAGAACCCCTTGGTAATCTGATAAACCGTTTCTTCATCCAAATCAGCCCTGACGCCAATACCGACAGCCGTATTGAAAGATGCAACAGCAGAATCATTCTTTTGGCCCTCATATTGACCGGCTTCAACCAGTTCCACATATCGGAATGGACCAAGCCATTTTTCTACCTGCTCTCCTTCTGCACTTTCAGGACCAAGAAAACGTACGTTTTCAGTTTCTGTAAATTGAATAAACTGTCCACAAGGATCAATACAGCCATTTACATAAACATCTATTTTGCCATCAAGAAAGGCCTGAAAACCCGTCTGCCAGTTTGCCTTAATGGCTTCGTAATCCTCATTGGCTACCAGCCCTGTTGTTGCTTCAACCCAGCCCTTAGCTGCATTATATGCACCTCCGCCAGCTGGACCAAGAAAAACGGAAGCACCTTCTATATCATCCAGCAATTCGATGTCACTATCCGCCCTGACAGTAAAGTGGTATTGTCCATATGGATACCACATCAGCAAGTTAAGATTGTTGGCAAGTTCGGGAGCTTCAGGCTCCTTTGAGTACATGGCTTTGCCAGCAGCCATCAAATTATATACAACAGGTGATGTCATGGACATTTCCAGATTTCCTCTGGCAACCTCCATCATATGCAAAGTTGCTGCCCCACCCCCAGAGACTTCAATTTCTATCCCATCAACATTGTCAGTTACAATATTGGCAAAAGTTGCCATTGTGATTGCCGCACCCAAACTAGGGGCAATTGTTGCCATCCTTAAAGTTTGGTTTTGAGCATTGGCAGCAATCGCCATGAACGATATTGTGACGATAATCGCTGTAAAAATTTTCCTCATGATTTCCTCCTTGGTTAAGTAATATTTTCAGGTCGAACTATCCTTCCAGGTCGTTATCCTGTGAGTTAGGAGTATAGTAATGGCTACTCCAAATGCTAACAAGCCAATAGTAAAATCTGGTACAAGTATTGCAAGTCCGATGATTGTCCTTATTATGCGTTCTAGTATATTCAGGGGTTTCTTATCGAACCCAGCCAAAGCCGAAGCCAGCAACCAAATCGCAACCGTGAAGGCAAGTATAATCCACCCCAAGTCTCCCCACCCCACAGTCGAGATATCAATCATCGCAGGGGAATCTACTGCCTTTCCCTCAAACCATTCAAAGAAAATTTGAAGTTTGTAGATTGCTGCCGGGTGGTAAACAAATACAAATGGTATCAGGAACCCTGCCAGAGATAACCTTGCAGCATTCAACCCAGTACGGATTGGATCTGCCCCGGCTATGGGGGCAGCTGCAAAAGCAGCAAGTGCAACCGGGGGTGTCACTGTTGAGATTACTGCAAAATATACAACAAACAAATGAAGGGACAAAAGTGGGATACCCACAGCTTCAATACCAGAAGAGAGAGCAATCACGATGATGAAATAAGTTGCACCAGGTGGAAGTCCCATCCCTAGTACAATTGAACCCAGAGCCAGTACAATCAACACACTGAACAGGGGACCACTCGCCGCTTGCGCTAATAAAAGTGATAACCTCCCACTAAATCCAGAAACCTGAATCAGCCCTACAATCAAACCAATAGCCGTTACAATAACGATAATGGAAGCTGCCATACGACCTGCGCTCACGAATGCCAAATAAATTTTTGACCAGGAACGGAAATTCGGAAATAAAATCAGTGAGCTTATTATTGCAGATATAAAACCGTAAAATCCGGCCTTGGGCACCGAGGGTTGTACAAAAAGAAAATAGGAAAGCACACTCAATGGGATTATGAAGACCAAACACTTAACCTGTTCCTGACGGTTCAAGCCAAGCCTTTCCTCACGTGGTAAAGGCCCGATACCCAGCCTTCTTGCTTCAAAGTAAACAGTGAGAAAAGTACCTAAGTAATAAAATATGGCTGGTACAATCGCTGCTACGACAATGTAGCGGTATTCCAAACCAATCTGCCCTGCTACAAAAAAGGCAACCACACCCATTACTGGTGGCATGATTTGACCCCCGGTTGATGCCGAAGCCTCCACAGCACCCGCAAAGGAAGGTTTGAAGCCTGACTTTTTGATGACAGGGATGGTCATGGTTCCTGTTGAAACTACATTTGAAATTGCGGCACCGGAAAGCATACCGAACAATGCCGAACTTGCGACAGCTGCATGAGCGGCCCCACCAGTTAATCCACCTGTCAGCCGATTGGCTATCTTCATGAGGAGCTTCCCTGCACCTGAGGCCATAAGGACTGCGCCAAAAACAATAAAAATGAGAACATTGCCCGAAACAACTTGCAAGGGCTGGCCAAACATTCCTCCTGTCTGTGACCAGAAATTGAGAACCATGGCTCGTAAGCTTTGTCCAATCGTCGAACTAGAACCGGCAAAAATACCCGTCCATTCTGGTAGATAACCCCTTACAAAAAAATATAGGATCCAAAAAATACAGAAAACGACAATGAACGACCCGAAATATCTGTAGGTGAGATAAAGAGTAATTACAGTTGCAATCGGAAAAAGAAAAGTATCGACTGAAGTAGCGGTCGGAAGAATTCCGGCATCAATTGAAAACAACTTGGCAATCCAGATCACGAAAACACCGGTTGAAACCAAAGCCAATAACCAGTCTATCCATCTTAGATGAGATGATTTGTGTAGAGAAAGAAGGGTTATAGCAAATGAAAGTATTATAGGGAGACCTAGTATCAGCCCGGTGGGTAACAAAAATCCCTTCTCAAAATATCTGAATGAAGCCCCTAACCAGTGTTCTCGGAATAGAACCCGCTGTTCTCTTCGGGATAATTCGGAAAAATCACTTGTGGTGTTTTCAATGACCCACCGAACTAATTCCGATAATGGACCTGAAGCAGAATATATCAGAATAACAATAGCAAAACAGACACACAGAAAGTTTTCAACCCGTTTGGTAAACTCAGTGAGAAATGAGCGCTTTCGATTAGTTCCAAGGTTTGTATCAGAAGACATCGCTAATTTGTAAAATTCCTTCAAATACCTTTCATTCAGTCCCTAAGGAATCATTCGAAATGATAGGGCTATGTACTGCAATATGTTGTGGTAGTGTTTTTTAAGATTTACATGACAGTTTGTCAAAGTAGTAGTCTTGACTTGTTCACTCTTGGATATGCAGATCTAACTCCTGTCCTTGACGTGGGTAGTATACATCCTTGGCTCAACTTTAACATTTGGTGCATGAAATCCAAGTGGCATGGCGATACCAGAATCCAAGTGGCACTACGAAGTTACCACTTTCTCTTCATTAATAATTCATGAGGATGTTTAATAACGACCGGGTTTAACCCCAATTTTTGTCGTTTCTGTTGCGCCTCAGACAATCGTCTTACAAACATTCCTTGCCGGTGGGGTAACACCCATAGACTGATAAATCCGGTTCTGTATCGCATCAGGAGTGGCGGTCTTGCGGATATGAAGGGTCGAACCATCCGGACGACTAAACCGCGTCGTGGTCCGCTGCAAAGGTCGCAAACTCTTACGCAACGAGTGCCAAATATTATGCCGATAAAAGCATAACATCAGTGAGAGTTTGTCATAGTCATTGAAGTCAAAAAAGGTGTTCTTACAGCCCCAGGACTGATCTTTGAGATCAGTAATGATGGCTTGGGTAATACCCCATTAACTAAGCCAGCTCGTTATTGTTATGGACGGCTCCGACGTGGTGTAGATCTTCTGTCTGACTTTGTTATCTTTCCTGATTCCTTTGGCCAGTTGGGCCTTGACGGTGTGTTGGGCATTTTATTTTTTCGAATGAATATGGGATACGCTGTGAATGCTGAGAGTGATCACAAGGTGTATGAGCAAATTAATATTGCCAATGATATTAATCATGGACACAACATTGATTTTACCAAAGCACCCCTCCCCAACATGACAAGGGGAGGGATGAAAATTCAGAATCAGGCTAAATGTCTAAAGTCAAGTGATGTCCTTTTTACCACTGCCATGTCAATCCGACACCTGTGTTAGTCTCCTCTGATTTGGCCTTCGGGTTTGTCCAAAAATCTACGCTCATGTTTGTTGCATGATCAGAATCAGGCTCAATCCGATAGCCCAGCCTGGATTTGTTTATACCTTCCGAAGACTCACCAGAAAGCGCAGCGTATGATGTCCCCACCATACCGCCTCCCCGATTTACACCGTAGGCTGTCTCCTGTGTCCAAGTACTTTTGCTTTCAGTTTTTTCAAATCCGGGAAATGTCATGGGCCCGTTCAGTGCTTGTTGACCCCCTGATGAATTACTTCCCAGCCCATATCCAAATTGGGTTGAGAACCCTGCCTTGGTTTTTGGATTTGGATCGTACTGGATACCAAGAGCAACACCCCAATCCTTGAAGTTGCCATCTTCATGCATAGCCAGTGTTCTGCCTTCTATCGCTATTGAGAGACCTCTTTCAGAATCTGACCATTCTAGTCCACCTCCGATTTCAAGACCATAGCCTGTTTCGCTATCTCCGCCATCATATCGAAGTCCTAATTCAATGCTTGGTTTTAAGCTAGCACCTGTTACCAGCATTTGCTCCCCTGAGGCATTTAACCCAAGTCGGAGTCTCGTGTTTTCTTTTGATGCATCTGGTAGGCCCGGGATATCATCTGATGCCGTTCTTACCCATAATGTATCAGTGTACCAATTTAAATTTATATCATTATTAACTTCCCTTGGTAACAGTACACCCTCCGCTCCAAAAGTTATCATTTGCCAGTCAATATCAGTACTAACATATTCTCCAAAATGGGAAGTGACCTCCATCTTGCCATTTCCAATCCCGACAGCTCCCCAGAATGATAGATTATCGTTTACCTTATGGTTGGCATAGGGTACAAAACTGGTAAGAGCAGATTTGATATGTCCTTGTGTAGAGGAACCATAACTTCCATTTCCCTTACTCCTTGAAACCATCAGGCCTATAAGTGTATCCTTTCTTTTCGAGTCTACTCCGAGCATAGAATTAGTCACTTCTCCTTCAACGCTTTGTTCACCTTCTCCACTGCTATACACAGATTTTGCTACACGTCCCCAAATACCGGATGAATGACCGTTATCTTTTATGTTTGTCACGTTGAAGGATGTACCGAGCAGAATTTTTTCGTCAGTTATTTCTCTGCTTACAACTGGGTCAAAGGGGTCTCTGAATCCTGTATCAAAACGATTATTTCCAGTTGTAACTGGCAAAGAGCCAGTTGGATTTAGACTATCATCAGAAAGTTCATTTTCCTTTCCACCCATATTAGGTTCACGATGATTATCTATGGTTGATCGACGAATTTCTTGCCCCACAAATTGTCCATAAAATCCTGGAGAACGTTCGGCTGAAAAGCGCTTTCTTATGGCATCTACATTTTGCTCGGCAACTGTACGTCCGAATCTAGGCAACCACTCAAGTGGCTGCATGTCCATGTTTCTAATCGTACCTATTCCTATGTCATCATCAACGGCATCTCCAGCTATTACCATTTCGAATGTTTCTGGTTTCTCCTGGAGCAAATCATCATTGATAACCACGACCAGTTCCTTTTCAGTTTCACCTGGTTTGAAACTATCACTTCCACTCACTTCCTGATAATCCACATTTTGCTTGGCCGAAACGGGGGTTGATTCGCGTGTTCGGTAGGTAAAGTTCAGTTCTTTGTTGTAAGGCCTGGAGAGTGTTACAGTGAATCGTATTTCCTGTTCACTTTCATAAGCTTCCGCATCGCTGATTGAAATTGTCGCCGATTTTAATAAGGGTTGTACCAATGGTTTATCTTCGTCAATGATTTTGATTTTGGTTCCTGTAACACTAGGTGCATTGGCTCCAGAAGCTGTGCCTGAAACTTGGATAGTTTCGTCCGCTTCATCAATAGCGTCGTTAACTGGTACTAGAGTAAAGCTCTTTGAAGCACTGGATGTGCCTGCCTTGATTGTGATTCCAAAAGTAGGAACTACGGCGAAATCCGTACCTGCTGTGGCCGTATCACTTCCAATATCGACACTTACAGTAACATCACTTGCAAAGGTTGTTCCACCTTCCACATTGGCAGTTATGCTAACTTGCGTTGCTCCTGCATCTTCGTTGATTATATCCTGACTATCATCAGTCTTGCTATCGGTATCCACTACAAGAGTAATACCACTCGGCAGATTGTCATCATCGGTAATTGTTAATTCCGTATTGGTTATGGTCAATCCTGTAACCGATGTCGTTCCCGAAACGGATACTGTCTCATTACCTTCAGACATTGTATCGTTTACCGGAGTGATGGTAAATTGACCTTTGGCTGAGCTTGCCCCGGATGGAATGGTCAGCGTAAAGTCTTGAACAGCTGTAAAATCATCTGTTTGAGCGGTACCTGCATCCGCTGAGATAACAAGATCCGTTGCTTCAGATCTGGCAGTTCCATTGACAGTGGCGGTTACTGTAATAACGGTGGCGCCAGCATTTTCCTTTATGACACTAGGGGACAAACTCAAAGTAGCTCCAGTCGGTGGGTTTTCATCATCAGCTATGGTCAAGATTAAGTTTTCAGCGACGACAACACCTCTTGCTGAGGTTTTAGCAGAAACTGAAATTGTTTTGTTAGGATTATCTACCGAGTTGTTATTTGCAGTAATAGAAACTGTACCCGTACTTTCAGTTGAACCTGCCTTTATTGTTAAATCCTTATTCTGGCTCAAAGTAAAATCACTGGCAGTTGCAGGTAAATTAGGATTGGCTGAAACCTTGAGGGTGACATCATGACTTGTAGCTTTATCCAGGCTTGCGGTTACTATTGCTTGGCCACCGTTTTCAGTAATACTTGTTGAGGATAGCTTCAAAGTTACAATACTATTTACAATACTAGAAGCACTTACTATCGCATCATCGTTATCGATAATCGTACCTGTGGTATCCAGCGTGATCTGTGCCGTGCCATCCTTCTTGGGAAAGGTTGCATTGACGGGCGAGGACAAACGGAGAATGATCGTCTTATCCAACTCACCTATCGTATCACCGGTGATCGCCACCTCCACTGTCTTGGACGTGTCCCCGGCGGCAAACTTTAGGGTCCCCGGGGTAATCGCCGTATAATCCGTACCCGACCTCGCAGTACCTGTTTTCGTATCCATATACACAACCTCAACGTCCCTGCCACTCGCCGGCGTCAGGGTGATCGTAAAGGTCAGGGTCTTCGACCCGCTGTCTCCTTCTTCAACACTCGGTGCACTGATCGTCACAACCGGTTCGTCATCATCATCGGTCAAGTTGATCGTTGCCTTGGTAATGGAGAGTGAACCAGATGTTCCCTCAACACTGATGGTCTCGTCTGCTTCATCAAGCGTGTCATCGGTCGGATCAAGGCTGAAGGTCTTGCCAGCACTTCGCGACCCGGCCGGTATCGTAATGTCAAACGTCACAACCCTCGTATAGTCCGTACCTGGTGTTGCACTGTCGGCGTCGCTGCCAACGACAACACTGACCGTCGTGTCCTCGGCGTAGGTGGTCGTTCCATTCACCGTGGCAGTCACCAGGACAGTCTTCGTCGCCGCATCCTCGGCTATCGTCGGTGTGTCCGTGGTCAGGGTAATACCCGAAGGAGCCCCATCATCATCGGTGATGGTCACACGTACCCCGTCAGCTGTCACACCCGTATAGTCGGATGTCCCCGCATCAACAGTGTGGCTGATGTCAACCGTGCGGGCGTCGCCCGGATTGTCAATATCGTCATCCTCGGCCGTCACGGTAACCGTCTGGGCCGTGTTCCAGTCGGTCGTGGTAAAGGTCAGGCTGTTGTGGTCAACCGCAACCCCGTCGGGTGCTGTAATGGCAATGACAACAGTGGCGGTCGGTTCACTGGTCAGGACCACCGTGTAGGTCGCCTGATTCTCTTCTCGGTCATCGGTCCCGGCATTATCTTTCTCGTCAACCCTCAGGGAAGTACCGGTAACCGTAATCCCCTTCGTGTCATCATCGGTCAGGGTAATGGTGGCACTGCTGATACTAAGCCCCGTTGAACTGCCGGCCACGATAATGGTTTCGTTCGCTTCATCAATATCGTCATCAAGCGGTTCCAGATCAAACGACTTTGTAACACTCGCTGCTCCAGCCGGAAGGGTCAAGGTGATGCTGTCCACCCGGGTATAGTCGGTCCCCGAGGTCGCCGTGCTGGTACCCCCGCCAACGGTGATGGTCAGGTCTTTGCTTGAACTGTAGGTGGTGTCCCCAATAACACTGGCTGTTATGACAATTGCTGTCTCATCAGCACTCTCGGCAACACTGGCTTTGTCAACCGCCAACCTTAGACCCGAAGGAGCTCCATCATCATCGGTGATGGTCAGGGTCTGGCTGGCCGGATTGGCCACGCCATGACCACCACTGGCCGTTGCCGATACGGTAACACTCTTGTTGGCCGCATCAACCTTGTTGTCAACCGCCGTGATGGTAATCACACCGGTACTTGTTTTGGACCCGGCCGCAATCGTTAACTCCGTGTTGCTGGTCAGGGTAAAGTCACCTGCACCCGCCGGTGCAACCGCACTGGCTCCTACCGTCAGGGTCACCGCCTCGTCCGAGGCACCGGACAACGTCGCGGTTATCGTACTCGCATTGGAGGCCCCCGATTCAGCTATGCTCGCCGGCGTCAGGACCAGAGTGGCCACCGGGGTAGCCTCATCATCAGTAATCATACCCGTTGCCTCGCCCGCACCCTCGGCTGTGGATACCGTCGCATTGGTCGGCGTGCCAAGACGAACCTCAATCGTCTCGTTGGCCTCGTCAATCTCATCACCCTTCACCGCAATCACAATCGTACCACCGGTTGATCCCTTCTCAATCGTTATTTCCTTTGAACCGGGATCCTCATAGTCCGAACCGACCGTCGCTGAACCGCCCAGCGTATAGGGTACTGTAATGTCCTGACCACTGGCCGCCGACAGGCTGACGACAAAACTCATGTTCACCGTGGTGGCTGGATCATCACCCTCATCAACAGCCGTCGCATTGGCAACCGATACCGTCGGGGCCTCATCGTTATCGGTAATCGTTCCTGTCCCATCCAGTGTGGTCTGGGCCGTGCCATCCTTCTTCGGGAAAGTGGCATTGACGGGCGAGGACAAACGGAGAATGATCGTCTCATTTGGTTCATCAAGCGTATCACCGGTGATCGCCACCTCCACTGTCTTGGATGTGTCCCCGGCGGCAAACTCCAGGGTATCCGGGGTAATCGCCGTATAATCCGTACCCGAGGTCGCGGTGCCATCTGTGGTATCCGCATAGTCAACCTCAACGTCCCTGCCACTCGCCGGCGTCAGGGTGATCGTAAAGGTCAGGGTCTTCGACCCGCTGTCTCCTTCTTCAACACTCGGTGCACTGATCGTCACAACCGGTTCGTCATCATCATCGGTCAAGTTGATCGTTGCCTTGGTAATGGAGAGTGAACCAGATGTTCCCTCAACACTGATGGTCTCGTCTGCTTCATCAAGCGTGTCATCGGTCGGATCAAGGCTGAAGGTCTTGCCAGCACTTCGCGACCCGGCCGGTATCGTAATGTCAAACGTCACAACCCTCGTATAGTCCGTACCTGGTGTTGCACTGTCGGCGTCGCTGCCAACGACAACACTGACCGTCGTGTCCTCGGCGTAGGTGGTCGTTCCATTCACCGTGGCAGTCACCAGGACAGTCTTCGTCGCCGCATCCTCGGCTATCGTCGGTGTGTCCGTGGTCAGGGTAATACCCGAAGGAGCCCCATCATCATCGGTGATGGTCACACGTACCCCGTCAGCTGTCACACCCGTATAGTCGGATGTCCCCGCATCAACAGTGTGGCTGATGTCAACCGTGCGGGCGTCGCCCGGATTGTCAATATCGTCATCCTCGGCCGTCACGGTAACCGTCTGGGCCGTGTTCCAGTCGGTCGTGGTAAAGGTCAGGCTGTTGTGGTCAACCGCAACCCCGTCGGGTGCTGTAATGGCAATGACAACAGTGGCGGTCGGTTCACTGGTCAGGACCACCGTGTAGGTCGCCTGATTCTCTTCTCGGTCATCGGTCCCGGCATTATCTTTCTCGTCAACCCTCAGGGAAGTACCGGTAACCGTAATCCCCTTCGTGTCATCATCGGTCAGGGTAATGGTGGCACTGCTGATACTAAGCCCCGTTGAACTGCCGGCCACGATAATGGTTTCGTTCGCTTCATCAATATCGTCATCAAGCGGTTCCAGATCAAACGACTTTGTAACACTCGCTGCTCCAGCCGGAAGGGTCAAGGTGATGCTGTCCACCCGGGTATAGTCGGTCCCCGAGGTCGCCGTGCTGGTACCCCCGCCAACGGTGATGGTCAGGTCTTTGCTTGAACTGTAGGTGGTGTCCCCAATAACACTGGCTGTTATGACAATTGCTGTCTCATCAGCACTCTCGGCAACACTGGCTTTGTCAACCGCCAACCTTAGACCCGAAGGAGCTCCATCATCATCGGTGATGGTCAGGGTCTGGCTGGCCGGATTGGCCACGCCATGACCACCACTGGCCGTTGCCGATACGGTAACACTCTTGTTGGCCGCATCAACCTTGTTGTCAACCGCCGTGATGGTAATCACACCGGTACTTGTTTTGGACCCGGCCGCAATCGTTAACTCCGTGTTGCTGGTCAGGGTAAAGTCACCTGCACCCGCCGGTGCAACCGCACTGGCTCCTACCGTCAGGGTCACCGCCTCGTCCGAGGCACCGGACAACGTCGCGGTTATCGTACTCGCATTGGAGGCCCCCGATTCAGCTATGCTCGCCGGCGTCAGGACCAGAGTGGCCACCGGGGTAGCCTCATCATCAGTAATCGTACCCGTTGCCTCGCCCGCACCCTCGGCTGTGGATACCGTCGCATTGGTCGGCGTGCCAAGACGAACCTCAATCGTCTCGTTGGCCTCGTCAATCTCATCACCCTTCACCGCAATCACAATCGTACCACCGGTTGATCCCTTCTCAATCGTTATTTCCTTTGAACCGGGATCCTCATAGTCCGAACCGACCGTCGCTGAACCGCCCAGCGTATAGGGTACTGTAACGTCCTGACCACTGGCCGCCGACAGGCTGACGACAAAACTCATGTTCACCGTGGTGGCTGGATCATCACCCTCATCAACAGCCGTCGCATTGGCAACCGATACCGTCGGGGCCTCATCGTTATCGGTAATCGTTCCTGTCCCATCCAGTGTGGTCTGGGCCGTGCCATCCTTCTTCGGGAAAGTGGCATTGACGGGCGAGGACAAACGGAGAATGATCGTCTCATTTGGTTCATCAAGCGTATCACCGGTGATCGCCACCTCCACTGTCTTGGATGTGTCCCCGGCGGCAAACTCCAGGGTATCCGGGGTAATCGCCGTATAATCCGTACCCGAGGTCGCGGTGCCATCTGTGGTATCCGCATAGTCAACCTCAACGTCCCTGCCACTCGCCGGCGTCAGGGTGATCGTAAAGGTCAGGGTCTTCGACCCGCTGTCTCCTTCTTCAACACTCGGTGCACTGATCGTCACAACCGGTTCGTCATCATCATCGGTCAAGTTGATCGTTGCCTTGGTAATGGAGAGTGAACCAGATGTTCCCTCAACACTGATGGTCTCGTCTGCTTCATCAAGCGTGTCATCGGTCGGATCAAGGCTGAAGGTCTTGCCAGCACTTCGCGACCCGGCCGGTATCGTAATGTCAAACGTCACAACCCTCGTATAGTCCGTACCTGGTGTTGCACTGTCGGCGTCGCTGCCAACGACAACACTGACCGTCGTGTCCTCGGCGTAGGTGGTCGTTCCATTCACCGTGGCAGTCACCAGGACAGTCTTCGTCGCCGCATCCTCGGCTATCGTCGGTGTGTCCGTGGTCAGGGTAATACCCGAAGGAGCCCCATCATCATCGGTGATGGTCACACGTACCCCGTCAGCTGTCACACCCGTATAGTCGGATGTCCCCGCATCAACAGTGTGGCTGATGTCAACCGTGCGGGCGTCGCCCGGATTGTCAATATCGTCATCCTCGGCCGTCACGGTAACCGTCTGGGCCGTGTTCCAGTCGGTCGTGGTAAAGGTCAGACTGTTGTGGTCAACCGAGACCCCGTCGGGTGCTGTAATGGCAATGACAACAGTGGCGGTCGGTTCACTGGTCAGGACCACCGTGTAGGTCGCCTGATTCTCTTCTCGGTCATCGGTCCCGGCATTATCTTTCTCGTCAACCCTCAGGGAAGTACCGGTAACCGTAATCCCCTTCGTGTCATCATCGGTCAGGGTAATGGTGGCACTGCTGATACTAAGCCCCGTTGAACTGCCGGCCACGATAATGGTTTCGTTCGCTTCATCAATATCGTCATCAAGCGGTTCCAGATCAAACGACTTTGTAACACTCGCTGCTCCAGCCGGAAGGGTCAAGGTGATGCTGTCCACCCGGGTATAGTCGGTCCCCGAGGTCGCCGTGCTGGTACCCCCGCCAACGGTGATGGTCAGGTCTTTGCTTGAACTGTAGGTGGTGTCCCCAATAACACTGGCTGTTATGACAATTGCTGTCTCATCAGCACTCTCGGCAACACTGGCTTTGTCAACCGCCAACCTTAGACCCGAAGGAGCTCCATCATCATCGGTGATGGTCAGGGTCTGGCTGGCCGGATTGGCCACGCCATGACCACCACTGGCCGTTGCCGATACGGTAACACTCTTGTTGGCCGCATCAACCTTGTTGTCAACCGCCGTGATGGTAATCACACCGGTACTTGTTTTGGACCCGGCCGCAATCGTTAACTCCGTGTTGCTGGTCAGGGTAAAGTCACCTGCACCCGCCGGTGCAACCGCACTGGCTCCTACCGTCAGGGTCACCGCCTCGTCCGAGGCACCGGACAACGTCGCGGTTATCGTACTCGCATTGGAGGCCCCCGATTCAGCTATGCTCGCCGGCGTCAGGACCAGAGTGGCTGTGGGCGTTGCTTCATCATCAGTAATCGTACCCGTTGCCTCGCCCGCACCCTCGGCTGTGGATACCGTCGCATTGGTCGGCGTGCCAAGACGAACCTCAATCGTCTCGTTGGCCTCGTCAATCTCATCACCCTTCACCGCAATCACAATCGTACCACCGGTTGATCCCTTCTCAATCGTTATTTCCTTTGAACCGGGATCCTCATAGTCCGAACCGACCGTCGCTGAACCGCCCAGCGTATAGGGTACTGTAATGTCCTGACCACTGGCCGCCGACAGGCTGACGACAAAACTCATGTTCACCGTGGTGGCTGGATCATCACCCTCATCAACAGCCGTCGCATTGGCAACCGATACCGTCGGGGCCTCATCGTTATCGGTAATCGTTCCTGTCCCATCCAGTGTGGTCTGGGCCGTGCCATCCTTCTTCGGGAAAGTGGCATTGACGGGCGAGGACAAACGGAGAATGATCGTCTCATTTGGTTCATCAAGCGTATCACCGGTGATCGCCACCTCCACTGTCTTGGATGTGTCCCCGGCGGCAAACTCCAGGGTATCCGGGGTAATCGCCGTATAATCCGTACCCGAGGTCGCGGTGCCATCTGTGGTATCCGCATAGTCAACCTCAACGTCCCTGCCACTCGCCGGCGTCAGGGTGATCGTAAAGGTCAGGGTCTTCGACCCGCTGTCTCCTTCTTCAACACTCGGTGCACTGATCGTCACAACCGGTTCGTCATCATCATCGGTCAAGTTGATCGTTGCCTTGGTAATGGAGAGTGAACCAGATGTTCCCTCAACACTGATGGTCTCGTCTGCTTCATCAAGCGTGTCATCGGTCGGATCAAGGCTGAAGGTCTTGCCAGCACTTCGCGACCCGGCCGGTATCGTAATGTCAAACGTCACAACCCTCGTATAGTCCGTACCTGGTGTTGCACTGTCGGCGTCGCTGCCAACGACAACACTGACCGTCGTGTCCTCGGCGTAGGTGGTCGTTCCATTCACCGTGGCAGTCACCAGGACAGTCTTCGTCGCCGCATCCTCGGCTATCGTCGGTGTGTCCGTGGTCAGGGTAATACCCGAAGGAGCCCCATCATCATCGGTGATGGTCACACGTACCCCGTCAGCTGTCACACCCGTATAGTCGGATGTCCCCGCATCAACAGTGTGGCTGATGTCAACCGTGCGGGCGTCGCCCGGATTGTCAATATCGTCATCCTCGGCCGTCACGGTAACCGTCTGGGCCGTGTTCCAGTCGGTCGTGGTAAAGGTCAGACTGTTGTGGTCAACCGAGACCCCGTCGGGTGCTGTAATGGCAATGACAACAGTGGCGGTCGGTTCACTGGTCAGGACCACCGTGTAGGTCGCCTGATTCTCTTCTCGGTCATCGGTCCCGGCATTATCTTTCTCGGCAACCCTCAGGGAAGTACCGGTAACCGTAATCCCCTTCGTGTCATCATCGGTGATGGTCAGGGTCTGGCTGGCCGGATTGGCCACGCCATGACCACCACTGGCCGTTGCCGATACGGTAACACTCTTGTTGGCCGCATCAACCTTGTTGTCAACCGCCGTGATGGTAATCACACCGGTACTTGTTTTGGACCCGGCCGCAATCGTTAACTCCGTGTTGCTGGTCAGGGTAAAGTCACCTGCACCCGCCGGTGCAACCGCACTGGCTCCTACCGTCAGGGTCACCGCCTCGTCCGAGGCACCGGACAACGTCGCGGTTATCGTACTCGCATTGGAGGCCCCCGATTCAGCTATGCTCGCCGGCGTCAGGACCAGAGTGGCCACCGGGGTAGCCTCATCATCAGTAATCGTACCCGTTGCCTCGCCCGCACCCTCGGCTGTGGATACCGTCGCATTGGTCGGCGTGCCAAGACGAACCTCAATCGTCTCGTTGGCCTCGTCAATCTCATCACCCTTCACCGCAATCACAATCGTACCACCGGTTGATCCCTTCTCAATCGTTATTTCCTTTGAACCGGGATCCTCATAGTCCGAACCGACCGTCGCTGAACCGCCCAGCGTATAGGGTACTGTAACGTCCTGACCACTGGCCGCCGACAGGCTGACGACAAAACTCATGTTCACCGTGGTGGCTGGATCATCACCCTCATCAACAGCCGTCGCATTGGCAACCGATACCGTCGGGGCCTCATCGTTATCGGTAATCGTTCCTGTCCCATCCAGTGTGGTCTGGGCCGTGCCATCCTTCTTCGGGAAAGTGGCATTGACGGGCGAGGACAAACGGAGAATGATCGTCTCATTTGGTTCATCAAGCGTATCACCGGTGATCGCCACCTCCACTGTCTTGGATGTGTCCCCGGCGGCAAACTCCAGGGTATCCGGGGTAATCGCCGTATAATCCGTACCCGAGGTCGCGGTGCCATCTGTGGTATCCGCATAGTCAACCTCAACGTCCCTGCCACTCGCCGGCGTCAGGGTGATCGTAAAGGTCAGGGTCTTCGACCCGCTGTCTCCTTCTTCAACACTCGGTGCACTGATCGTCACAACCGGTTCGTCATCATCATCGGTCAAGTTGATCGTTGCCTTGGTAATGGAGAGTGAACCAGATGTTCCCTCAACACTGATGGTCTCGTCTGCTTCATCAAGCGTGTCATCGGTCGGATCAAGGCTGAAGGTCTTGCCAGCACTTCGCGACCCGGCCGGTATCGTAATGTCAAACGTCACAACCCTCGTATAGTCCGTCCCTGGTGTTGCACTGTCGGCGTCGCTGCCAACGACAACACTGACCGTCGTGTCCTCGGCGTAGGTGGTCGTTCCATTCACCGTGGCAGTCACCAGGACAGTCTTCGTCGCCGCATCCTCGGCTATCGTCGGTGTGTCCGTGGTCAGGGTAATACCCGAAGGAGCCCCATCATCATCGGTGATGGTCACACGTACCCCGTCAGCTGTCACACCCGTATAGTCGGATGTCCCCGCATCAACAGTGTGGCTGATGTCAACCGTGCGGGCGTCGCCCGGATTGTCAATATCGTCATCCTCGGCCGTCACGGTAACCGTCTGGGCCGTGTTCCAGTCGGTCGTGGTAAAGGTCAGGCTGTTGTGGTCAACCGAGACCCCGTCGGGTGCTGTAATGGCAATGACAACAGTGGCGGTCGGTTCACTGGTCAGGACCACCGTGTAGGTCGCCTGATTCTCTTCTCGGTCATCGGTCCCGGCATTATCTTTCTCGTCAACCCTCAGGGAAGTACCGGTAACCGTAATCCCCTTCGTGTCATCATCGGTCAGGGTAATGGTGGCACTGCTGATACTAAGCCCCGTTGAACTGCCGGCCACGATAATGGTTTCGTTCGCTTCATCAATATCGTCATCAAGCGGTTCCAGATCAAACGACTTTGTAACACTCGCTGCTCCAGCCGGAAGGGTCAAGGTGATGCTGTCCACCCGGGTATAGTCGGTCCCCGAGGTCGCCGTGCTGGTACCCCCGCCAACGGTGATGGTCAGGTCTTTGCTTGAACTGTAGGTGGTGTCCCCAATAACACTGGCTGTTATGACAATTGCTGTCTCATCAGCACTCTCGGCAACACTGGCTTTGTCAACCGCCAACCTTAGACCCGAAGGAGCTCCATCATCATCGGTGATGGTCAGGGTCTGGCTGGCCGGATTGGCCACGCCATGACCACCACTGGCCGTTGCCGATACGGTAACACTCTTGTTGGCCGCATCAACCTTGTTGTCAACCGCCGTGATGGTAATCACACCGGTACTTGTTTTGGACCCGGCCGCAATCGTTAACTCCGTGTTGCTGGTCAGGGTAAAGTCACCTGCACCCGCCGGTGCAACCGCACTGGCTCCTACCGTCAGGGTCACCGCCTCGTCCGAGGCACCGGACAACGTCGCGGTTATCGTACTCGCATTGGAGGCCCCCGATTCAGCTATGCTCGCCGGCGTCAGGACCAGAGTGGCCACCGGGGTAGCCTCATCATCAGTAATCGTACCCGTTGCCTCGCCCGCACCCTCGGCTGTGGATACCGTCGCATTGGTCGGCGTGCCAAGACGAACCTCAATCGTCTCGTTGGCCTCGTCAATCTCATCACCCTTCACCGCAATCACAATCGTACCACCGGTTGATCCCTTCTCAATCGTTATTTCCTTTGAACCGGGATCCTCATAGTCCGAACCGACCGTCGCTGAACCGCCCAGCGTATAGGGTACTGTAATGTCCTGACCACTGGCCGCCGACAGGCTGACGACAAAACTCATGTTCACCGTGGTGGCTGGATCATCACCCTCATCAACAGCCGTCGCATTGGCAACCGATACCGTCGGGGCCTCATCGTTATCGGTAATCGTTCCTGTCCCATCCAGTGTGGTCTGGGCCGTGCCATCCTTCTTCGGGAAAGTGGCATTGACGGGCGAGGACAAACGGAGAATGATCGTCTCATTTGGTTCATCAAGCGTATCACCGGTGATCGCCACCTCCACTGTCTTGGATGTGTCCCCGGCGGCAAACTCCAGGGTATCCGGGGTAATCGCCGTATAATCCGTACCCGAGGTCGCGGTGCCATCTGTGGTATCCGCATAGTCAACCTCAACGTCCCTGCCACTCGCCGGCGTCAGGGTGATCGTAAAGGTCAGGGTCTTCGACCCGCTGTCTCCTTCTTCAACACTCGGTGCACTGATCGTCACAACCGGTTCGTCATCATCATCGGTCAAGTTGATCGTTGCCTTGGTAATGGAGAGTGAACCAGATGTTCCCTCAACACTGATGGTCTCGTCTGCTTCATCAAGCGTGTCATCGGTCGGATCAAGGCTGAAGGTCTTGCCAGCACTTCGCGACCCGGCCGGTATCGTAATGTCAAACGTCACAACCCTCGTATAGTCCGTACCTGGTGTTGCACTGTCGGCGTCGCTGCCAACGACAACACTGACCGTCGTGTCCTCGGCGTAGGTGGTCGTTCCATTCACCGTGGCAGTCACCAGGACAGTCTTCGTCGCCGCATCTTCGGCTATCGTCGGTGTGTCCGTGGTCAGGGTAATACCCGAAGGAGCCCCATCATCATCGGTGATGGTCACACGTACCCCGTCAGCTGTCACACCCGTATAGTCGGATGTCCCCGCATCAACAGTGTGGCTGATGTCAACCGTGCGGGCGTCGCCCGGATTGTCAATATCGTCATCCTCGGCCGTCACGGTAACCGTCTGGGCCGTGTTCCAGTCGGTCGTGGTAAAGGTCAGACTGTTGTGGTCAACCGAGACCCCGTCGGGTGCTGTAATGGCAATGACAACAGTGGCGGTCGGTTCACTGGTCAGGACCACCGTGTAGGTCGCCTGATTCTCTTCTCGGTCATCGGTCCCGGCATTATCTTTCTCGTCAACCCTCAGGGAAGTACCGGTAACCGTAATCCCCTTCGTGTCATCATCGGTCAGGGTAATGGTGGCACTGCTGATACTAAGCCCCGTTGAACTGCCGGCCACGATAATGGTTTCGTTCGCTTCATCAATATCGTCATCAAGCGGTTCCAGATCAAACGACTTTGTAACACTCGCTGCTCCAGCCGGAAGGGTCAAGGTGATGCTGTCCACCCGGGTATAGTCGGTCCCCGAGGTCGCCGTGCTGGTACCCCCGCCAACGGTGATGGTCAGGTCTTTGCTTGAACTGTAGGTGGTGTCCCCAATAACACTGGCTGTTATGACAATTGCTGTCTCATCAGCACTCTCGGCAACACTGGCTTTGTCAACCGCCAACCTTAGACCCGAAGGAGCTCCATCATCATCGGTGATGGTCAGGGTCTGGCTGGCCGGATTGGCCACGCCATGACCACCACTGGCCGTTGCCGATACGGTAACACTCTTGTTGGCCGCATCAACCTTGTTGTCAACCGCCGTGATGGTAATCACACCGGTACTTGTTTTGGACCCGGCCGCAATCGTTAACTCCGTGTTGCTGGTCAGGGTAAAGTCACCTGCACCCGCCGGTGCAACCGCACTGGCTCCTACCGTCAGGGTCACCGCCTCGTCCGAGGCACCGGACAACGTCGCGGTTATCGTACTCGCATTGGAGGCCCCCGATTCAGCTATGCTCGCCGGCGTCAGGACCAGAGTGGCCACCGGGGTAGCCTCATCATCAGTAATCATACCCGTTGCCTCGCCCGCACCCTCGGCTGTGGATACCGTCGCATTGGTCGGCGTGCCAAGACGAACCTCAATCGTCTCGTTGGCCTCGTCAATCTCATCACCCTTCACCGCAATCACAATCGTACCACCGGTTGATCCCTTCTCAATCGTTATTTCCTTTGAACCGGGATCCTCATAGTCCGAACCGACCGTCGCTGAACCGCCCAGCGTATAGGGTACTGTAATGTCCTGACCACTGGCCGCCGACAGGCTGACGACAAAACTCATGTTCACCGTGGTGGCTGGATCATCACCCTCATCAACAGCCGTCGCATTGGCAACCGATACCGTCGGGGCCTCATCGTTATCGGTAATCGTTCCTGTCCCATCCAGTGTGGTCTGGGCCGTGCCATCCTTCTTCGGGAAAGTGGCATTGACGGGCGAGGACAAACGGAGAATGATCGTCTCATTTGGTTCATCAAGCGTATCACCGGTGATCGCCACCTCCACTGTCTTGGATGTGTCCCCGGCGGCAAACTCCAGGGTATCCGGGGTAATCGCCGTATAATCCGTACCCGAGGTCGCGGTGCCATCTGTGGTATCCGCATAGTCAACCTCAACGTCCCTGCCACTCGCCGGCGTCAGGGTGATCGTAAAGGTCAGGGTCTTCGACCCGCTGTCTCCTTCTTCAACACTCGGTGCACTGATCGTCACAACCGGTTCGTCATCATCATCGGTCAAGTTGATCGTTGCCTTGGTAATGGAGAGTGAACCAGATGTTCCCTCAACACTGATGGTCTCGTCTGCTTCATCAAGCGTGTCATCGGTCGGATCAAGGCTGAAGGTCTTGCCAGCACTTCGCGACCCGGCCGGTATCGTAATGTCAAACGTCACAACCCTCGTATAGTCCGTACCTGGTGTTGCACTGTCGGCGTCGCTGCCAACGACAACACTGACCGTCGTGTCCTCGGCGTAGGTGGTCGTTCCATTCACCGTGGCAGTCACCAGGACAGTCTTCGTCGCCGCATCTTCGGCTATCGTCGGTGTGTCCGTGGTCAGGGTAATACCCGAAGGAGCCCCATCATCATCGGTGATGGTCACACGTACCCCGTCAGCTGTCACACCCGTATAGTCGGATGTCCCCGCATCAACAGTGTGGCTGATGTCAACCGTGCGGGCGTCGCCCGGATTGTCAATATCGTCATCCTCGGCCGTCACGGTAACCGTCTGGGCCGTGTTCCAGTCGGTCGTGGTAAAGGTCAGACTGTTGTGGTCAACCGAGACCCCGTCGGGTGCTGTAATGGCAATGACAACAGTGGCGGTCGGTTCACTGGTCAGGACCACCGTGTAGGTCGCCTGATTCTCTTCTCGGTCATCGGTCCCGGCATTATCTTTCTCGTCAACCCTCAGGGAAGTACCGGTAACCGTAATCCCCTTCGTGTCATCATCGGTCAGGGTAATGGTGGCACTGCTGATACTAAGCCCCGTTGAACTGCCGGCCACGATAATGGTTTCGTTCGCTTCATCAATATCGTCATCAAGCGGTTCCAGATCAAACGACTTTGTAACACTCGCTGCTCCAGCCGGAAGGGTCAAGGTGATGCTGTCCACCCGGGTATAGTCGGTCCCCGAGGTCGCCGTGCTGGTACCCCCGCCAACGGTGATGGTCAGGTCTTTGCTTGAACTGTAGGTGGTGTCCCCAATAACACTGGCTGTTATGACAATTGCTGTCTCATCAGCACTCTCGGCAACACTGGCTTTGTCAACCGCCAACCTTAGACCCGAAGGAGCTCCATCATCATCGGTGATGGTCAGGGTCTGGCTGGCCGGATTGGCCACGCCATGACCACCACTGGCCGTTGCCGATACGGTAACACTCTTGTTGGCCGCATCAACCTTGTTGTCAACCGCCGTGATGGTAATCACACCGGTACTTGTTTTGGACCCGGCCGCAATCGTTAACTCCGTGTTGCTGGTCAGGGTAAAGTCACCTGCACCCGCCGGTGCAACCGCACTGGCTCCTACCGTCAGGGTCACCGCCTCGTCCGAGGCACCGGACAACGTCGCGGTTATCGTACTCGCATTGGAGGCCCCCGATTCAGCTATGCTCGCCGGCGTCAGGACCAGAGTGGCCACCGGGGTAGCCTCATCATCAGTAATCATACCCGTTGCCTCGCCCGCACCCTCGGCTGTGGATACCGTCGCATTGGTCGGCGTGCCAAGACGAACCTCAATCGTCTCGTTGGCCTCGTCAATCTCATCACCCTTCACCGCAATCACAATCGTACCACCGGTTGATCCCTTCTCAATCGTTATTTCCTTTGAACCGGGATCCTCATAGTCCGAACCGACCGTCGCTGAACCGCCCAGCGTATAGGGTACTGTAACGTCCTGACCACTGGCCGCCGACAGGCTGACGACAAAACTCATGTTCACCGTGGTGGCTGGATCATCACCCTCATCAACAGCCGTCGCATTGGCAACCGATACCGTCGGGGCCTCATCGTTATCGGTAATCGTTCCTGTCCCATCCAGTGTGGTCTGGGCCGTGCCATCCTTCTTCGGGAAAGTGGCATTGACGGGCGAGGACAAACGGAGAATGATCGTCTCATTTGGTTCATCAAGCGTATCACCGGTGATCGCCACCTCCACTGTCTTGGATGTGTCCCCGGCGGCAAACTCCAGGGTATCCGGGGTAATCGCCGTATAATCCGTACCCGAGGTCGCGGTGCCATCTGTGGTATCCGCATAGTCAACCTCAACGTCCCTGCCACTCGCCGGCGTCAGGGTGATCGTAAAGGTCAGGGTCTTCGACCCGCTGTCTCCTTCTTCAACACTCGGTGCACTGATCGTCACAACCGGTTCGTCATCATCATCGGTCAAGTTGATCGTTGCCTTGGTAATGGAGAGTGAACCAGATGTTCCCTCAACACTGATGGTCTCGTCTGCTTCATCAAGCGTGTCATCGGTCGGATCAAGGCTGAAGGTCTTGCCAGCACTTCGCGACCCGGCCGGTATCGTAATGTCAAACGTCACAACCCTCGTATAGTCCGTCCCTGGTGTTGCACTGTCGGCGTCGCTGCCAACGACAACACTGACCGTCGTGTCCTCGGCGTAGGTGGTCGTTCCATTCACCGTGGCAGTCACCAGGACAGTCTTCGTCGCCGCATCCTCGGCTATCGTCGGTGTGTCCGTGGTCAGGGTAATACCCGAAGGAGCCCCATCATCATCGGTGATGGTCACACGTACCCCGTCAGCTGTCACACCCGTATAGTCGGATGTCCCCGCATCAACAGTGTGGCTGATGTCAACCGTGCGGGCGTCGCCCGGATTGTCAATATCGTCATCCTCGGCCGTCACGGTAACCGTCTGGGCCGTGTTCCAGTCGGTCGTGGTAAAGGTCAGGCTGTTGTGGTCAACCGAGACCCCGTCGGGTGCTGTAATGGCAATGACAACAGTGGCGGTCGGTTCACTGGTCAGGACCACCGTGTAGGTCGCCTGATTCTCTTCTCGGTCATCGGTCCCGGCATTATCTTTCTCGTCAACCCTCAGGGAAGTACCGGTAACTGTAACCCCCTTCGTGTCATCATCGGTCAGGGTAATGGTGGCACTGCTGATACTAAGCCCCGTTGAACTGCCGGCCACGATAATGGTTTCGTTCGCTTCATCAATATCGTCATCAAGCGGTTCCAGATCAAACGACTTTGTAACACTCGCTGCTCCAGCCGGAAGGGTCAAGGTGATGCTGTCCACCCGGGTATAGTCGGTCCCCGAGGTCGCCGTGCTGGTACCCCCGCCAACGGTGATGGTCAGGTCTTTGCTTGAACTGTAGGTGGTGTCCCCAATAACACTGGCTGTTATGACAATTGCTGTCTCATCAGCACTCTCGGCAACACTGGCTTTGTCAACCGCCAACCTTAGACCCGAAGGAGCTCCATCATCATCGGTGATGGTCAGGGTCTGGCTGGCCGGATTGGCCACGCCATGACCACCACTGGCCGTTGCCGATACGGTAACACTCTTGTTGGCCGCATCAACCTTGTTGTCAACCGCCGTGATGGTAATCACACCGGTACTTGTTTTGGACCCGGCCGCAATCGTTAACTCCGTGTTGCTGGTCAGGGTAAAGTCACCTGCACCCGCCGGTGCAACCGCACTGGCTCCTACCGTCAGGGTCACCGCCTCGTCCGAGGCACCGGACAACGTCGCGGTTATCGTACTCGCATTGGAGGCCCCCGATTCAGCTATGCTCGCCGGCGTCAGGACCAGAGTGGCCACCGGGGTAGCCTCATCATCAGTAATCGTACCCGTTGCCTCGCCCGCACCCTCGGCTGTGGATACCGTCGCATTGGTCGGCGTGCCAAGACGAACCTCAATCGTCTCGTTGGCCTCGTCAATCTCATCACCCTTCACCGCAATCACAATCGTACCACCGGTTGATCCCTTCTCAATCGTTATTTCCTTTGAACCGGGATCCTCATAGTCCGAACCGACCGTCGCTGAACCGCCCAGCGTATAGGGTACTGTAATGTCCTGACCACTGGCCGCCGACAGGCTGACGACAAAACTCATGTTCACCGTGGTGGCTGGATCATCACCCTCATCAACAGCCGTCGCATTGGCAACCGATACCGTCGGGGCCTCATCGTTATCGGTAATCGTTCCTGTCCCATCCAGTGTGGTCTGGGCCGTGCCATCCTTCTTCGGGAAAGTGGCATTGACGGGCGAGGACAAACGGAGAATGATCGTCTCATTTGGTTCATCAAGCGTATCACCGGTGATCGCCACCTCCACTGTCTTGGATGTGTCCCCGGCGGCAAACTCCAGGGTATCCGGGGTAATCGCCGTATAATCCGTACCCGAGGTCGCGGTGCCATCTGTGGTATCCGCATAGTCAACCTCAACGTCCCTGCCACTCGCCGGCGTCAGGGTGATCGTAAAGGTCAGGGTCTTCGACCCGCTGTCTCCTTCTTCAACACTCGGTGCACTGATCGTCACAACCGGTTCGTCATCATCATCGGTCAAGTTGATCGTTGCCTTGGTAATGGAGAGTGAACCAGATGTTCCCTCAACACTGATGGTCTCGTCTGCTTCATCAAGCGTGTCATCGGTCGGATCAAGGCTGAAGGTCTTGCCAGCACTTCGCGACCCGGCCGGTATCGTAATGTCAAACGTCACAACCCTCGTATAGTCCGTACCTGGTGTTGCACTGTCGGCGTCGCTGCCAACGACAACACTGACCGTCGTGTCCTCGGCGTAGGTGGTCGTTCCATTCACCGTGGCAGTCACCAGGACAGTCTTCGTCGCCGCATCCTCGGCTATCGTCGGTGTGTCCGTGGTCAGGGTAATACCCGAAGGAGCCCCATCATCATCGGTGATGGTCACACGTACCCCGTCAGCTGTCACACCCGTATAGTCGGATGTCCCCGCATCAACAGTGTGGCTGATGTCAACCGTGCGGGCGTCGCCCGGATTGTCAATATCGTCATCCTCGGCCGTCACGGTAACCGTCTGGGCCGTGTTCCAGTCGGTCGTGGTAAAGGTCAGGCTGTTGTGGTCAACCGCAACCCCGTCGGGTGCTGTAATGGCAATGACAACAGTGGCGGTCGGTTCACTGGTCAGGACCACCGTGTAGGTCGCCTGATTCTCTTCTCGGTCATCGGTCCCGGCATTATCTTTCTCGTCAACCCTCAGGGAAGTACCGGTAACCGTAATCCCCTTCGTGTCATCATCGGTCAGGGTAATGGTGGCACTGCTGATACTAAGCCCCGTTGAACTGCCGGCCACGATAATGGTTTCGTTCGCTTCATCAATATCGTCATCAAGCGGTTCCAGATCAAACGACTTTGTAACACTCGCTGCTCCAGCCGGAAGGGTCAAGGTGATGCTGTCCACCCGGGTATAGTCGGTCCCCGAGGTCGCCGTGCTGGTACCCCCGCCAACGGTGATGGTCAGGTCTTTGCTTGAACTGTAGGTGGTGTCCCCAATAACACTGGCTGTTATGACAATTGCTGTCTCATCAGCACTCTCGGCAACACTGGCTTTGTCAACCGCCAACCTTAGACCCGAAGGAGCTCCATCATCATCGGTGATGGTCAGGGTCTGGCTGGCCGGATTGGCCACGCCATGACCACCACTGGCCGTTGCCGATACGGTAACACTCTTGTTGGCCGCATCAACCTTGTTGTCAACCGCCGTGATGGTAATCACACCGGTACTTGTTTTGGACCCGGCCGCAATCGTTAACTCCGTGTTGCTGGTCAGGGTAAAGTCACCTGCACCCGCCGGTGCAACCGCACTGGCTCCTACCGTCAGGGTCACCGCCTCGTCCGAGGCACCGGACAACGTCGCGGTTATCGTACTCGCATTGGAGGCCCCCGATTCAGCTATGCTCGCCGGCGTCAGGACCAGAGTGGCCACCGGGGTAGCCTCATCATCAGTAATCGTACCCGTTGCCTCGCCCGCACCCTCGGCTGTGGATACCGTCGCATTGGTCGGCGTGCCAAGACGAACCTCAATCGTCTCGTTGGCCTCGTCAATCTCATCACCCTTCACCGCAATCACAATCGTACCACCGGTTGATCCCTTCTCAATCGTTATTTCCTTTGAACCGGGATCCTCATAGTCCGAACCGACCGTCGCTGAACCGCCCAGCGTATAGGGTACTGTAACGTCCTGACCACTGGCCGCCGACAGGCTGACGACAAAACTCATGTTCACCGTGGTGGCTGGATCATCACCCTCATCAACAGCCGTCGCATTGGCAACCGATACCGTCGGGGCCTCATCGTTATCGGTAATCGTTCCTGTCCCATCCAGTGTGGTCTGGGCCGTGCCATCCTTCTTCGGGAAAGTGGCATTGACGGGCGAGGACAAACGGAGAATGATCGTCTCATTTGGTTCATCAAGCGTATCACCGGTGATCGCCACCTCCACTGTCTTGGATGTGTCCCCGGCGGCAAACTCCAGGGTATCCGGGGTAATCGCCGTATAATCCGTACCCGAGGTCGCGGTGCCATCTGTGGTATCCGCATAGTCAACCTCAAC
>CBDCSF010000012.1:0-2125 GCA_965221445.1 Paracoccaceae bacterium | reverse complement strand
GAATTGTTGAAATGGATGAAACCTACATAGGTGGAAAGCCCCGGTACAAGAACATATCCAAGCGTGGACGTGGCACCAACAAAATGCCTGTTATTGGAGCTGTTGAACGAAACGGCAATGTAAGGGCTGAACCTATCCAAGACAATAACAAACTCAATTCGCATCAACTACGGAGCTTCGTACTTCGCAATGTGGATTGCAAAGAGACATCGCTGATTAGCGATGAGTTTACTGGATATTCTGGCATTGGAGCTTTCGTGCAAGATCATAGAACGATTAACCATTCAGTCCAGTATGTCAACGGTGATATTCATACGAACACGATCGAGGGTTTTTGGGCTCACGTAAAACGGGCGTATATGGGGCAACACCATCACTACTCCAGGGAATATGCTCACCTCTACATCGGAGAAGCCTGTTTTAAATACAACAATCGGGATTTGATCAACCGCAAGGATTGCCACAAAGTAGTAGATCACGTAGCCAACCAACTGTTATGTACCGTTTCGTAGACCTGTTTTCTGGTATTGGGGGATTCCATGTTGCACTACAGCAAGAGGGAATGGAATGTGTTTTTGCCAGCGAAATTGACACCGCGGCCGCAGACGTGTATGAGAAAAATTTCAATCTGAAGCCAGACGGAGATATTTGCCATATACCCGCTGAACGGATTCCGCCCCATGATATTTTGTGTGCTGGGTTTCCCTGCCAGTCGTTTAGTCGTTCGGGGAACCGCAAGGGGTTGGCAGATGCCCGAGGGCGTTTGTTCTATGAAATTGTGAGAATAGCGAAATATCACAAACCGCCCCTAATGTTGCTTGAAAATGTCAAGGCAATTCTAACTATTGATCATGGCAACGTAAAGCGGGAAATTTATTCAAAGCTGGGAGAATTGGGCTACATGGTTTATCACTGCGTACTGAACTCCGGTGATTTCTGCATTCCTCAAAAACGTGAGCGTGTTTATTTTGTGGTACTGAGAAAGGATACTTTACTGCACTTCAGAGTACCGAAAGAAATTAAAACAAAGTTCAAAGTAGTGGGCGATATTGTGCTTCCTGACTCCAAAACAAAAGACTTAGTTGTTAGCCGTGACGACATTGTTTTTGACAAGCCAAAGCAACAAAGCCGGACACAAAAGCCTATCCGAATAGGCTACTTGAATAAAGGTGGACAGGGAGAACGAATTTACAGCCCCAATGGGCTTGCGATTACGCTTGCGGCAAACAGTGGTGGCGTAGGGCATCGGACAGGGCTTTATCACGTGAATGAAAAGGTGCGCCGGTTGCATATTGACGAAGCAAAGCAAGTAATGGGGTTCCATGCGGATCACATTGTAAGCGATGGAATAGCGGGTTATAGGCAACTTGGCAACGCAGTGATTCCGGGCATGATCAACCAGATTTATGACGGCGTACGGGTGCGATGACAAACCAGACAAATACCCATCAGGGTACGAATGTCGAGCATTTGTTCGCTAACAGTATCTTGGATCACCCAAACGCACTAAGTCGCATTCTTATTGCAGCTGCAATACCCCAAAACTCAAGGATGGGGGAGCCGTCAATCGTTGGTGTTCACAAGAGAAAAACAGACGTAGAAATCCCTATTCTATCTGTTGATCAAGTACTTCGAGTGAATATCAAATCCTTTGGTTCCACTGGATACAATCAAGTGGAAAGACGAAAGATGCCGGACTTTTGCCATAGGAATCAAATAAAGAGAGCAGATGAACAATTCCTGACTGGACTATGGTTACGTAAAGCGAAAGAACAAGATGGTAAGGGGTTGTTGGTAAGGGAATCAGAGCATGAACGCGTTCAAGAAATTTTCAGAACTATTTCCCCTGGTGTATCTGCATTCATTGGAAACGATCATCCACAAATACTTGGAATCTACAGCATTACAGAGAGCAAATGGAATCTCTATGATATGCAAAAACAGGTTTTACCGCGTTGCCAAAGCAGAACCCTCTCTTTTTCAAAGCGTGGAGGTAACATTGAAATCGGAGACTATATTGTGATCCAAAGGAAGGGGTCGAGACGGGGAGAAAGTGGAGCGGATCCGTACAGTATTGAACACGGATCAAATCATGTTCAAATCAAGCTGAAATCCAAGAAGTTCT
>CBDCSF010000011.1:0-24250 GCA_965221445.1 Paracoccaceae bacterium | reverse complement strand
GAGATGTCGTTGTTTGTTTTGTCTTTCATTAAAATCAGTTGATCGTCAAGTATTGCAATTAAAGATAAACGGGAATTAAAACCCAGACTTATATATCATATATATCATACAGTATACATGCCAAAGAAAAAACAGCAGGACCATATTTTCCGAATTTTGGATTTTCACAAAAACCCAGAGATTGATAAGTGCCTTAGTGTCTACTATCCAAAATTAAATGAATACGACAAAAACCGCAAGCCAATCTACTATCATCAAATACAGATACATAAACGATTTACACGTGGCCACTATGACAAGATCATCCAACAATACCCAGAGATATTCCCTCCAGTCGACCCTAATACATGATACTATCTGACATAATCATCCACACTACGATATACGACATATCCCATTATACCAGCTGCTATACAGTGTAGACCGAACCATACATACTCTCCAAAGTAAAAACCAGTAGTGTTGTATCGTATCATATCCATCACTATCATGTATATGACCGCCACCAGTCCGGGTACTGCATACAGTACATTCTTGCCGTATAGTTCTTTAGGTCTCTGTATGCGAATGTATGCCAAACATACGCAACTCCCATACGCAACCAACATAACAAAAAAATCCGTCCAGGGAGGCCATATAATCTCCATAATACCCGTTATTTTACAGTGAATCTAAACCTATTGCCGTAGCTATCAGTATCCCAACTAATAACGCCCCGGCAGCCACATACTCTAACATGGTATCATTTCCGCCTATGCATAAACAGTAGTGTTAGTGTCGACCCAATGATGTATAGCATCAATACCAACCCAAGAGCCAGATGCCACAAAGACCACACTGTCGGGTCCGGTGCTTGTATTACAAACCTCTCTATTACATCCCCACTGACATACTCATATACTGTAATCCTATTTGTATCAGCATCTATCATATGACCGCCACCCTGCGCCAGGGCAAAGAACGCTATAAAGCCGGGAACCAAGAAGGCTATTTTATACACATTGATGTTTTGTCCTGTATCCCTTTGAAAAGTACAATGGGCAATCACATAGAGCAGTGTAACATAACCCACCGCCAGGAATACCATATGCATCATATCCATCATGGTACAACATCTCCATGCGCCGACCCCAAAACCCCCCCTATTTTATACGAAATCATGGTGCCAACTCCTGTACAGCATCAGACATGGCATCCAACGGACCACCCCCGGCTATATCCTCATTCTCCGCCATCCACTTCACAAGAACCGGATCTTGTTGTCGTATGATTTCACCAATAGCACCATCAATCTCTTTCGGGTCACATGGTAGTATCCCAAGATGTATATCGACTGCCGCATCAACTCCGCCCTGGTAATTGGCCCTAATACTTTCTGCACTACATATATCTACATTGGCTGCACCTGGTGCAGACTGCACACTTGGCATTAGACTAGAGAGACCTGGTATGCCGGATATATCCAAACTACCGGTATGTACGCCATACGCAAAATAACCGATCAACAATGCCCCAATCCCTGCAAAGGTGATTACATATATCATAGTCTTATTTCGTCCTTTACTCTCCTGATAGTTTGTGATTAAATCTAACTTCTCACGATGCTTGAATGCCAGCTCATGCAATCCGCCCAGATATGCTGCACTCTGTATGGCCACGTCTTTCGCCAACACATCGGGTATTGACCGCATGGGAACATGTATCATTTCACCGGGTACTGTTTTTAGCCAGTCGGTTAATCTTGAATCATACACGTCTTTTTCTATTTTTTCTAAACACCATTGTATTGATTTTGTTTTTCCACGCACCGACCCAATCAACTCTTTGATACTGATATCTTTTGCGTGTGAGCGGTACATATACTGCGCTACGCTGAACAGGCCATCCAACATCTCTCTTGACAGTGGTACCAATTCCGTAATATCGTAAAAAAGTACATTGGTGGTTTTGCCCCTATGTATATGGCATGATACACTACTCCCCTCTGTTATCCTAAACAGGTATGCCTTCCCTCTATGGAATCGCAGCCAATAATCAGACGTAATATAATACCGTATGTCCTGCATATATCCCCCAGTACGACCCACCAGTATGGCAATAGCATATTTGGCATAACGCACATCCTCGAATTTCACACCCATGTGAGAGTACTTTGTATAATTAAGACGTGTTACATTTTGATTTTATAGGCATGGTATAATCATAACCCATCCTGTTTTTTCTGTCTCTTTATATACTTCTGTACACCACCATCAACCCAAATCCGCCTACATTTCATGCGTGATGCACACACACACGCATGTTTTTATCACATTAACCACCGTGCAAAACTTCAATATTTCTATTATACATGTACAGTGCCAATTTCACATTATACACTGTATTATCACTAAAGCATCACGTCTTAATTATTATGGTAAACACATAACACCCATGCCTATTGCCCGTAGCAAGATAGCCGACATATTACGACTGGTAAAAGTCAATCTGATAACGTACAGGGAGGCCATGCGTCAGGACAATGTCATGCTCGGTCTGGATGCAGTACGTGGTATAAACATGTTGTTTCCCATGGAGATGCAGGACAACCAATTACGCACATATGGTATTATCGAAAGCACCACAATATTCAGGGAAAAGACCGAACAGAAACAATACTACTCATGCCCCAATTGCCGCAAAAACATAGAGTATGACCCACGCCAAGACGGCACAAGACCCGTAACAATACAAGAGATGAACCAGGGAGGTAGTGATAACTATGCCAGACGTGTACAGATATGGCGCCGTGACAACCCTATGCCTGTATGGACATGCCCTGACTGTAGATGTGTACAGGATAAGTACGATCTAGACGGCAGCCTGATATTCCACATGCGAACCGTAGAGCAGGTAGACCCCAACGTATTGCGAGTAGTACCCAGTCCCCCGCACCAGCAAGAATACACCGGCAGCATAGACGGTTATGGGCAATGGAAGGCCGCCATGCGTTCATGGCTACATAATTATTACATAGAACTAATGGCCGAGGTAACCCGATATCGCAATGATAAAATAAAATCGGGAGAGATGGCTGAGATGGGAATCGAATCAGAGTACGATGGAGATATGCAATAATGTCCCAAATTACGGAGGTGGCCCCCGGCATACAGGATAGAGGTGGTGTACTGGTGGCCAGCCCAACAATCCACTCTGTACCATCCAAGCGAAAAACGACAAAATGGCAAGGCGTTCCTATGATGATAGATCATTCTTTTAATGATGCTGTTCGGGACAGTGTGGAGGCGATAAATGCCACACCGTTGATCACGCATAATGTATGTGGTACTCCCGGTAGTGGTAAGAGTACACTGATAGAGTCGTTATGCTGTCAGATTCACCGTTTGGCCCTAAAACACCATAATATTACATTCCAGGTACATCACTGGGGCGAGTCTGAACTAAAAGACGTTGAAGGGGCGTTATCCAATATTACGATGAATTCTATTATATCCTTCGATGATATCAGTTATGCCCATCGGGACTTGACCCAAGACGAGCTAACACATTTGTTAAAAACAGTTACAAAGATACGCCATCGTAAGGGTATGTCCGAGAATAACAAAACCATTATGATTTATGCTGTACATTACACAAAGGCAATCCCTACCTATTTTCGACAATCGGAGTTCTTTTGGGTTCATTCGGCCTCATCTAGTGGAGAGAGAAAAAACCTACGTGATGTATTCGAGGGTCATGCTGGTACTTTGTTATCTTTTGAACGGATGCGCTTAAAACTAATCAAAAATGCCAAAAGACGTAAAACGGTACGTTGGGGACCTATTGGGGATACACCACCGGCCGGTAAGCCAAAAGAGCCAATATATGAATTTCGTAATCCATTTGCACCTGTTTTGTATGGTGGGGTTGATGGTCTGCGCTTAATCGCATATCCAAAACGTACTTGGATAAATCCACACTGTGGAATCTGTGATAAATCCGAACACCGTAAAGAGTACAGCTTACAAGAGATAGATGATGCCATACAACCCGTAGTGGACAGTTACGGTTCTGGTGGCATCACCGCCATAAAATTATGGCTTACCCTCAACGGCATCTGGTCCTACAGCCCCAATGTGAAAAAAGCACGTGTCGCCATAGACAAAATAATCAATGATGGTTATACCAGAGACGATATAGAAAAATGGTACAAAAATTACATAAAATCAAAGTCTGACAAACGGAGGCAGTCTGAACAATGACCACCTACCCCGAAAAGGATGAAGCCCATAGAGATCTTGGTCGCTTTGTGGATTCAGCGTATCGTAACGAGGATGGGTCGATAAAACACACAGAGTTATATTTTTCTGCTCATGCTATCCGTAGTGATGCAGTAGGACAGGTGGCTGCCCATCATAGGGAGATACTTAACATGTTGGCACGGTTATACCGGGAGATGCCCCCTAGTATCATATCCACATTAGAACCACAGTTGCACGGCATGGCCAAAGTGGTAGAGGCCGCAGTTGCGGGAAAAAATAGCGAGACAGTATACAAGGTGGACGGTAAACCTCAGAGTATGTCATCCCTACGACAAGACATGGCAAAGATATCCACCGAGCACATATACAATTCACAAGATGAAGCCAAAGATGGTATGTGGGCTAATTTCTTTGGTACAAAGAAACAGGAGAATAGGGAGTGATGATTACATAATGAAGTTATTCCAATTTGAACGTGGATTAGACCGACATGAGGTAACCGCCCTTATCATAGACGGTCCCAGACTGCACCAGTATGTAATTAAAAATCTATCCAGTAGTGGTATATTCAGTATTACATTACATGGTACTACACTATCATATCTTTATGACAGAGCAGCGATAAAATCCATCAAAACCGAATCCGGCCAGACCAAACGAGTACTAATCTATAATGCCGCTGATGCCGTCCCCATAAACAATGACGCAATAAAAATAACCCGATATCTAGAGGAATTGGAAATAACAACAAGACTTGACACCGAGATGATTAATTTCTTGCGTGTATGTGCAGTGACCCCACATGATGATCCGATGTCATACCTTGGTATTGTAAACAAATACATTGATTCACTGCCTGCCGTAATCAGTGTTGCACAGCGTGCAGAGTTCAAGACAATAGTGGGCCGCATTGCTACGGGTAGACGACATAATACAGTCGCCAAACTCAATGACATACTAGATACAAAAATAGTGACACCCGACCCGCGCCACTATGCAGGATTACTCCCATCTATTATAACCCGTCCAAAGGCCGACCTTGACAATATCAAAAACAAAGAGTACAATGCCAATAAAGACTGGGCTTGGTTTTGTGCCATTGTGTTTGCGATATTTGCATTCTCGTTAGCTATCTACACAGTATACGAAATGGGATGGTTGGACAGATTCATTCCACGAGATACTATAAACGATATCACCGCATCAATAGACCCATGTAGTAAGGCAGCACTTTTGGAGCAATACCCAGACATAGTGGAGTTGGCAGTCGCAATCGAAAAACGGGAAGTCAAATGTTATGAATTACCTATAGATCTCCAAAGACAGTTAGAGCTTGTAGACCCTGAACTCGTAAAGTTTGTAATAGAGCAGGACAGTCTACCACAATCATCAGTACCAGAGATACCACCACCGGAAGACATGACCATCAATGATGTCATAATACCCCCGGAGGAATTAGCCGCACAAGAAGCCGCCAGACTGGAGGCCGAACGCATAGCCGCAGAGGAGCAAGCCCGTATAGATGCAGAGGAGCAAGCCGCCCTGGAGAGGCAGGCACGCATAGATATAGAAGCCGCACGTGTGGCAGAGTTTGAACGAGTAGAGATGTGTGGAGATTATGATTACATGAAATCCACATATGCGACATCGCTTAATATCGCAATCGGGATACAAACTGGTGAACTCGACTGTAGTATCGATGAGTTACCAGAACGGTATAAGGATTCAGTAGCCGCACAGGACCAGCGAACCATTGATGATTATATCGCATCCGGCTATGATTTACTAAACCCATGACAATACGGCAACGTCTTAGGACAGTCACCCGGTATAACATTATACAATGTGTATCATGGTTCACGGGCATCACCATATTATCTCTGATATTATACATCATACAGGCGTGATACAAGTGTACCAAGAATGTGATACAGATGTATCTTAAATATAGAACCCAATAATATACACTATGGGAAATAACAAAGATAGAGCAATGGTGCCAGTATCGCCAGAGATACAAGAGTATGCCGCACACAGACTAGAGACCAACAAAACGCCCCTTAGTGCTACATACAGAGACTTGTTACAGAAAGGATACGACATTACAACATCCGATGATGTGATACCCGAAAAGATAAACACCCGGTCCGGCAAACGCCCTATGGAACCCACAGATGAGATGTGGAATTTTGCAGAGCAAGAAGCTCATGGTGTAGATGCCGATATAGAGAGTATGATGCGGGCCATATTTTACGAGGGTATGGCAAAGCGAAAGAACGATCGTACAACAGATAATATGATCCAGAATGCGGTAAGGGAACAGAGAGTAGCCGCAGTAATACCACCAGTGACCAATAACCGTACAGCACCGGCACTACCAGAAGGTAAGCCATCACTCATACAAAAAATACTCAGGCGTAATGCTTGAGATACATCTGATACATTTTTTGATACTAATGATACATTCTATTTGTATCTGAAATTAAACTCCGAGATGGCGGAACTAGTCGACCGCACCTAATGAAACGGTCTAAAAGACCATCTCGGATGGTATACTTAAGGCTATACCAGACCTATGCATACAAAACACAGGTGACGTGTTCTATACTATGTTGTGTAATGTATAACTAATAAGACGTGTTAGCATATGTGGGTTTTAATTCCCATTTATCTTTTTTATAGATACTCTGGCCCAAACAAATCCATGCATAAGAAAAAAACGGTGGCGGTTAAAGATGGCACAGATTAATTATCTCTGCGCTGGCTACTGTCACGTAATTACAGAAGCGGAAAACATCCCACATGAACCACCTGGTCGGGATGGTGTACCGTATGATATGATATACTGTCGGGTCTGTGGTACTCTACTTCCAAAACAATATGATACTGGTGTCGGCCTAAGAATTATCAAAGAGAGATGCCCATGTTGTAATAAATACATCCGTCCAAAACATAAGGGCAAAAAACGGAGGCGTGGTAAAATATGATGGTTTGTCATGGCGACTGCCATCGTATACTATATGGCATACATATATCGAAGTGTTGGTGGCATACCGGGGATACATACTGTAGTATATGTGAGTGTGTCCTTCCCAAGTCAAAACTATACAATAATAACAGATGCCCATGCTGCAAGGCCAAAGTCCGTTGTGTCACAAGGCGTGGTAAGCGGCGCCGGGTTGCCGTTCCTATCATACAGGGTGGGATGGGTTCGCAAGGGAAGGGAGGGATCACCGTATGAATCTTTTGGACCGTATTAGTAGAGGACTGGCTTACCCAACATCAAGACGTATCTATTGTGTACTCTGTGAAAAGTCATTCAATCATGTAAAAGTAAAGCCTAGATTAATGGGAGGCTGGTATTGCCCAATTTGTAATTGCGTGTGCCGTACCGAGTGGTTGGAATATGAGGAGGCCGCACCATGACTTGTGATGATGTTTGTAGTAGAATACGGGAGCGATATGGTATATCCAGACGCCCAAAGGGTATGTTCGCTAAAGGTCTGGTCTGGTGTCCTTCGTGTAATTCAGCGATACCACGCCAGGAGACCCATAAAAAATTCTTTGTGTATTGTCCTTGTTGTAATGGTCGTGTGAAACAAAGACATCGCACTGCCAAATATAACAATCGGGGGGCCAGTAGAATTGAGTAAAGGAAGTGTGGTGCCTTTCAGACTAGGCGCACCAAACCCACATACCAAACCGGGAAGAGAGATAGTCTGTACAGATACTACACATAGAGACTATTTAAAACTAAACAACACAAAGTTAAATACTCATTTTATTGATGGAAGGTATGAACCGGGAAGTTCAGAGGGAGATAGGAGATGTCAGTGTTAAGCCGACCTGATATTAGCGTCAATTGTATTGTGCAAAATTGGGCGTGGGGCGCCGCAGTTGATGGTGTAAACAAGGACGTGTATCTGACAGGTCGGGATTTTACACTAGAGTGTAAGAGGCACAATAGAGAGATAACCAGGGCGGATATCCTAGAGAATTGGTATGACCAGATACCTAACCCCACTACTATACTGCGCAATAATGTAGAGGAGATAATAGCCAATATCAGACGTGGCCATACGCCGGAGGTGCCGGAGCCGGAAACTAAACCCAGTGGTAAAATTGTGATACCGGCATCGGCGCCATATGTCCCCAAGACATACCAAGAGGAGTGTTTGTTGAAGTGGTGCAAGCCTAAGGAGGCCAGTACATGACACCCGACACCGCCATCAAGGTGGCTACTATGATATGTGATATAGTCATACTATGTAAGCGATACAAATTACACCTGGACTGGATACTGTGGGACATAGCCCCCCATGCCATACGGCACGGTATAACACCCAGTGTAGCATTAAAAATAATATCACCCTATCTTAATTTCCGCAGGCGTATAGTACCCGGCGATGTACTGTATAGCAGTACATTGCACAACCCACAATTACAGCCTAAGGTGCAGGCCGTAATGTATAACATGTATGGCACCCATCCACATTATTTCGCATATAGTCCGGGAGAGGTAATAATATGACCGAGCCGGACATCTCCAAGTTTGACCTGGAGGCAATATGTGCAGACCATGAACTAAGTGAGGCTGTTGTTGAGTATGTACGAGAACAACAAACATACAACAGATCTAAATTTTTGGGATTACTTGGAGAGGCTTACGAGCATGGAGCCACTGATGATGACAGGTTCCACTTCATGGAGTTTTTAGACGATATAGAAAATAGGATAGTTGACCGGGACGGTAAGATAACAGGGACAACACCACCGGTAGAGGCGTCCAGTAGTACGGAGGTGGGAGAGGTGCAGGAGAGGGAGGAGGCCGCACCTAGTATGGTGCGAGATGAAAAAGACCCCGGCACCATTAACGAAAATGGAAAGTTGACAAAGTGGAAAAAACGGTTAAAGGAACTCGCCGAGGGTATATGTGAGTACCACGGTATAGAGATCGATAGTAGGATTATACAGGATGGGTATTATCTGACCAAGAATCATGATGGACCGGAGGCTTTTGTGAAGCATGTTACCGAGGCACAATTAGAGGCTATCTACATACCTGACTTTCTGCGCAGTAAGGACATCGAATATGAGAAACGGGACATCAACCACATAATGAATTACATATTGTCAGAGGGCCATAAATTCGCACCATATGATAGGATGGGACAGTCCACATTGAAACCCAGACTAGGCCACATACGTTTTAGGAATGGTGTACTAGTGTATGATGGTGATGGTAAAACATTCTACTCATATGATGAGTACAAAAAGAAGTATGAATTAACACCAAGTACACATGTAGCATATCTTATAGATTACATTCCTGATTTTGTGGAGCCACCAGAGTACAAAAAAGTCATAGACCAATGGGAGCAGGGGAGTCTAGACAACGACAGTGAACGTATAACATTAGTGTATGAGGGAGACGCAAAGGCGTTTGATCCCAACCTATGGAAATATGATAAGAAGGTAACATACATGCACGGACCCACACACGCAGGAAAGAGTACGGCAACCCGTGTATTAGAAGGTATGTATGGGGAGGATTACGTGACTGGAGAGAGTGCGCCGGATATAGCCAGTGATTACGGTGGACGGGAATTAGCCAATCATAAATTCATTAATCTATGTTCGGATGAGGAGATGATTACAAAGGCCGTGCGCCGTAAAATGGACGATGGTAAACTCAAGAATATTTGGAAGCATGAAGCACGTAGAATAAAAGTGAAGTATAGGGTTACACCATTATATGTGAAGGCGGAGGCCGTCTTTATTCATATCACCAATCACGATCCAATCTGGTTGAAGGATGCTGCCTTAGCCAGTCGTGTAAAAATGATAAAATTCTACAATGGTCATGATGAAAGTGACACTGATTATGAGGAGTTCTATCTTGACCCAACGGCATTACAATGTATGATACATAGGGTAATACCACACTGTCAGTATCTATACAAGCATAAAAAAAGTCAACACACACAAACACTGCAAAGTATACTAGACTCAACAACCCATCATACACCACTGGTAGAACGATTCATAACAGCAAAATGTGTGCGTGGTGAAGGGTATAAGGCACCAAAGACTGACACGTATAATGTATTCAAGCAATGGTATAACGAGCAAGGTTTGAGTGAACCGGTTCTATCTAAAGTCGAATTCTTTAATGTACTACTAAGTCTGCCGTATAGTAAGGAACCACTAATGCCTAGAATAGATAACGATGGTAGTACAAAGATGGGCCCGAGGGACAGACGTATCGCACTTAGAAACATTCAGTGTACAGACGCAGAGAATCTAAAAAAACCCAATGATGAGAATCAACAAATATTAGAATAAACCCAATCCTAAAGTCCCAAGATTTTGTATAAACCCCTGTATTCTTTCTATTTTCATATGAGCCTAAAGTCCCAAGATTTTGTATAAACCCCTATTATTTCACAATTCACAGTCCCAGAATCCTAAGTACTATAGTGCTGAAGTAATTTCATGTAAGGAGAGAGAGGGAGGGAGGTAAGAGAGTATACGCAAAATACAGGGGTTTATACGATCTCTTGGGATTCTGGGATTACGTCAACTCCATTTCATCTAACACATGTATTAGATGATCAATCTCTACTGGTCTATGTGGTAGAGATTCTAATATGTCGAACAATTCCCCCTGGTCTTTAATGCCATATCTCTCCAAAAAATATCTGGTAAATCTAGGCTCCTGCCATACAGCTTGTGTTATACGACACACATCTTGACTCAATACACCACTATACAACATGTTGTATAACACGGTATCCCTTCATGGTAGATTCCACATTCATTTTTTACATCGCCGGACATAAATCGAGACCAAAACCCCCACCTTATTAGCCCTACAAATAGGTCGGACATTCAAATAATACTACGTATTGTAACAACATATTGTATAATGAAGAGATACAAAAAACAGTAGATGTTTTATCGAATACTATTGAACATATCTTTAAGACTAAAGTAAAGGGTAAGGGTGCCAGTTTTAACCGTAGTGTAAAACGTGAAATTAATAATGCCCTTGAACGTATACAGTCTCATTGTGAAAAGTACATCAGTACACATGACCATGTAGACATAGACCCGTATAGTATGGCAATTTCACATATCGAGTTTATCATTACAGATCTAACCGGAGATCTACCTAGTGGCGACAAACATATCATATTCTATCATTCATTTTACATTATGGTACTAAATGATCTCAAATCACAATCCACCACTAAATAACACACTCCCTGGACATCCAGACGGTAAAAAGAAAGTCCCCCTTTCAACCCCCAAAGAAAAAAATAAAAAAAGAAAGTTAAGAATCTTACATCACACGAACCAGAGCCAAAATCGCTATGGCACTTATCACGATCAACACCACGCCGAAGAGGCCATACGCATCAATGGTCGTCTCCTGGATGTCGTAGCACTGTTTGCTCCATTGGGTACTATTACTGGACTTGCCTTTAGCGTCATACCCGTCTAAGTCGGTGCAGTCGCCCAGGCTGTCTGAACCTAAGATCTGCGTGCCAAGGAAAAGCAAAATACTTACGGAAATAAACAGCACCATAAGATTGAGTATGAATTCCATGGCTCGATCACATCATCCTAACTAACGCCAAAATTGCAATCGCTGATATCACAATCAACACGACCCCAAAGAGGCCATACGCATCAATGGTCGTCTCCTGGATATCATAACACTCAGCACTCCATGCAGCACCTGTCTTGGTTGCCGATTCAGCTTTTGCCTTTGTGTTGAAATCCGAATCACCAAACGAACAATCGCCCAGCGATTCGGCTCCTAAGATCTGCGTGCCAAGGAAAAGCAAAATACTTGTACTGATGAACAGCACCATGAGATTGAGTACGAGTTCCATTAGAGAACCCCCTCAACAGAGATGTCGTTGTTTGTTTTGTCTTTCATTAAAATCAGTTGATCGTCAAGTATTGCAATTAAAGATAAACGGGAATTAAAACCCAGACTTATATATCATATATATCATACAGTATACATGCCAAAGAAAAAACAGCAGGACCACCGAGTAACGCTGAACCCCGAATATTATGCATGGCTCGTTGAACAGGCCACTGCGCGAGGCACCAACACCAGTGTCATACTGGATACTATTTTCCGAATTTTGGATTTTCACAAAAACCCAGAGATTGATAAGTGCCTTAGTGTCTACTATCCAAAATTAAATGAATACGACAAAAACCGCAAGCCAATCTACTATCATCAAATACAGATACATAAACGATTTACACGTGGCCACTATGACAAGATCATCCAACAATACCCAGAGATATTCCCTCCAGTCGACCCTAATACATGATACTATCTGACATAATCATCCACACTACGATATACGACATATCCCATTATACCAGCTGCTATACAGTGTAGACCGAACCATACATACTCTCCAAAGTAAAAACCAGTAGTGTTGTATCGTATCATATCCATCACTATCATGTATATGACCGCCACCAGTCCGGGTACTGCATACAGTACATTCTTGCCGTATAGTTCTTTAGGTCTCTGTATGCGAATGTATGCCAAACATACGCAACTCCCATACGCAACCAACATAACAAAAAAATCCGTCCAGGGAGGCCATATAATCTCCATAATACCCGTTATTTTACAGTGAATCTAAACCTATTGCCGTAGCTATCAGTATCCCAACTAATAACGCCCCGGCAGCCACATACTCTAACATGGTATCATTTCCGCCTATGCATAAACAGTAGTGTTAGTGTCGACCCAATGATGTATAGCATCAATACCAACCCAAGAGCCAGATGCCACAAAGACCACACTGTCGGGTCCGGTGCTTGTATTACAAACCTCTCTATTACATCCCCACTGACATACTCATATACTGTAATCCTATTTGTATCAGCATCTATCATATGACCGCCACCCTGCGCCAGGGCAAAGAACGCTATAAAGCCGGGAACCAAGAAGGCTATTTTATACACATTGATGTTTTGTCCTGTATCCCTTTGAAAAGTACAATGGGCAATCACATAGAGCAGTGTAACATAACCCACCGCCAGGAATACCATATGCATCATATCCATCATGGTACAACATCTCCATGCGCCGACCCCAAAACCCCCCCTATTTTATACGAAATCATGGTGCCAACTCCTGTACAGCATCAGACATGGCATCCAACGGACCACCCCCGGCTATATCCTCATTCTCCGCCATCCACTTCACAAGAACCGGATCTTGTTGTCGTATGATTTCACCAATAGCACCATCAATCTCTTTCGGGTCACATGGTAGTATCCCAAGATGTATATCGACTGCCGCATCAACTCCGCCCTGGTAATTGGCCCTAATACTTTCTGCACTACATATATCTACATTGGCTGCACCTGGTGCAGACTGCACACTTGGCATTAGACTAGAGAGACCTGGTATGCCGGATATATCCAAACTACCGGTATGTACGCCATACGCAAAATAACCGATCAACAATGCCCCAATCCCTGCAAAGGTGATTACATATATCATAGTCTTATTTCGTCCTTTACTCTCCTGATAGTTTGTGATTAAATCTAACTTCTCACGATGCTTGAATGCCAGCTCATGCAATCCGCCCAGATATGCTGCACTCTGTATGGCCACGTCTTTCGCCAACACATCGGGTATTGACCGCATGGGAACATGTATCATTTCACCGGGTACTGTTTTTAGCCAGTCGGTTAATCTTGAATCATACACGTCTTTTTCTATTTTTTCTAAACACCATTGTATTGATTTTGTTTTTCCACGCACCGACCCAATCAACTCTTTGATACTGATATCTTTTGCGTGTGAGCGGTACATATACTGCGCTACGCTGAACAGGCCATCCAACATCTCTCTTGACAGTGGTACCAATTCCGTAATATCGTAAAAAAGTACATTGGTGGTTTTGCCCCTATGTATATGGCATGATACACTACTCCCCTCTGTTATCCTAAACAGGTATGCCTTCCCTCTATGGAATCGCAGCCAATAATCAGACGTAATATAATACCGTATGTCCTGCATATATCCCCCAGTACGACCCACCAGTATGGCAATAGCATATTTGGCATAACGCACATCCTCGAATTTCACACCCATGTGAGAGTACTTTGTATAATTAAGACGTGTTACATTTTGATTTTATAGGCATGGTATAATCATAACCCATCCTGTTTTTTCTGTCTCTTTATATACTTCTGTACACCACCATCAACCCAAATCCGCCTACATTTCATGCGTGATGCACACACACACGCATGTTTTTATCACATTAACCACCGTGCAAAACTTCAATATTTCTATTATACATGTACAGTGCCAATTTCACATTATACACTGTATTATCACTAAAGCATCACGTCTTAATTATTATGGTAAACACATAACACCCATGCCTATTGCCCGTAGCAAGATAGCCGACATATTACGACTGGTAAAAGTCAATCTGATAACGTACAGGGAGGCCATGCGTCAGGACAATGTCATGCTCGGTCTGGATGCAGTACGTGGTATAAACATGTTGTTTCCCATGGAGATGCAGGACAACCAATTACGCACATATGGTATTATCGAAAGCACCACAATATTCAGGGAAAAGACCGAACAGAAACAATACTACTCATGCCCCAATTGCCGCAAAAACATAGAGTATGACCCACGCCAAGACGGCACAAGACCCGTAACAATACAAGAGATGAACCAGGGAGGTAGTGATAACTATGCCAGACGTGTACAGATATGGCGCCGTGACAACCCTATGCCTGTATGGACATGCCCTGACTGTAGATGTGTACAGGATAAGTACGATCTAGACGGCAGCCTGATATTCCACATGCGAACCGTAGAGCAGGTAGACCCCAACGTATTGCGAGTAGTACCCAGTCCCCCGCACCAGCAAGAATACACCGGCAGCATAGACGGTTATGGGCAATGGAAGGCCGCCATGCGTTCATGGCTACATAATTATTACATAGAACTAATGGCCGAGGTAACCCGATATCGCAATGATAAAATAAAATCGGGAGAGATGGCTGAGATGGGAATCGAATCAGAGTACGATGGAGATATGCAATAATGTCCCAAATTACGGAGGTGGCCCCCGGCATACAGGATAGAGGTGGTGTACTGGTGGCCAGCCCAACAATCCACTCTGTACCATCCAAGCGAAAAACGACAAAATGGCAAGGCGTTCCTATGATGATAGATCATTCTTTTAATGATGCTGTTCGGGACAGTGTGGAGGCGATAAATGCCACACCGTTGATCACGCATAATGTATGTGGTACTCCCGGTAGTGGTAAGAGTACACTGATAGAGTCGTTATGCTGTCAGATTCACCGTTTGGCCCTAAAACACCATAATATTACATTCCAGGTACATCACTGGGGCGAGTCTGAACTAAAAGACGTTGAAGGGGCGTTATCCAATATTACGATGAATTCTATTATATCCTTCGATGATATCAGTTATGCCCATCGGGACTTGACCCAAGACGAGCTAACACATTTGTTAAAAACAGTTACAAAGATACGCCATCGTAAGGGTATGTCCGAGAATAACAAAACCATTATGATTTATGCTGTACATTACACAAAGGCAATCCCTACCTATTTTCGACAATCGGAGTTCTTTTGGGTTCATTCGGCCTCATCTAGTGGAGAGAGAAAAAACCTACGTGATGTATTCGAGGGTCATGCTGGTACTTTGTTATCTTTTGAACGGATGCGCTTAAAACTAATCAAAAATGCCAAAAGACGTAAAACGGTACGTTGGGGACCTATTGGGGATACACCACCGGCCGGTAAGCCAAAAGAGCCAATATATGAATTTCGTAATCCATTTGCACCTGTTTTGTATGGTGGGGTTGATGGTCTGCGCTTAATCGCATATCCAAAACGTACTTGGATAAATCCACACTGTGGAATCTGTGATAAATCCGAACACCGTAAAGAGTACAGCTTACAAGAGATAGATGATGCCATACAACCCGTAGTGGACAGTTACGGTTCTGGTGGCATCACCGCCATAAAATTATGGCTTACCCTCAACGGCATCTGGTCCTACAGCCCCAATGTGAAAAAAGCACGTGTCGCCATAGACAAAATAATCAATGATGGTTATACCAGAGACGATATAGAAAAATGGTACAAAAATTACATAAAATCAAAGTCTGACAAACGGAGGCAGTCTGAACAATGACCACCTACCCCGAAAAGGATGAAGCCCATAGAGATCTTGGTCGCTTTGTGGATTCAGCGTATCGTAACGAGGATGGGTCGATAAAACACACAGAGTTATATTTTTCTGCTCATGCTATCCGTAGTGATGCAGTAGGACAGGTGGCTGCCCATCATAGGGAGATACTTAACATGTTGGCACGGTTATACCGGGAGATGCCCCCTAGTATCATATCCACATTAGAACCACAGTTGCACGGCATGGCCAAAGTGGTAGAGGCCGCAGTTGCGGGAAAAAATAGCGAGACAGTATACAAGGTGGACGGTAAACCTCAGAGTATGTCATCCCTACGACAAGACATGGCAAAGATATCCACCGAGCACATATACAATTCACAAGATGAAGCCAAAGATGGTATGTGGGCTAATTTCTTTGGTACAAAGAAACAGGAGAATAGGGAGTGATGATTACATAATGAAGTTATTCCAATTTGAACGTGGATTAGACCGACATGAGGTAACCGCCCTTATCATAGACGGTCCCAGACTGCACCAGTATGTAATTAAAAATCTATCCAGTAGTGGTATATTCAGTATTACATTACATGGTACTACACTATCATATCTTTATGACAGAGCAGCGATAAAATCCATCAAAACCGAATCCGGCCAGACCAAACGAGTACTAATCTATAATGCCGCTGATGCCGTCCCCATAAACAATGACGCAATAAAAATAACCCGATATCTAGAGGAATTGGAAATAACAACAAGACTTGACACCGAGATGATTAATTTCTTGCGTGTATGTGCAGTGACCCCACATGATGATCCGATGTCATACCTTGGTATTGTAAACAAATACATTGATTCACTGCCTGCCGTAATCAGTGTTGCACAGCGTGCAGAGTTCAAGACAATAGTGGGCCGCATTGCTACGGGTAGACGACATAATACAGTCGCCAAACTCAATGACATACTAGATACAAAAATAGTGACACCCGACCCGCGCCACTATGCAGGATTACTCCCATCTATTATAACCCGTCCAAAGGCCGACCTTGACAATATCAAAAACAAAGAGTACAATGCCAATAAAGACTGGGCTTGGTTTTGTGCCATTGTGTTTGCGATATTTGCATTCTCGTTAGCTATCTACACAGTATACGAAATGGGATGGTTGGACAGATTCATTCCACGAGATACTATAAACGATATCACCGCATCAATAGACCCATGTAGTAAGGCAGCACTTTTGGAGCAATACCCAGACATAGTGGAGTTGGCAGTCGCAATCGAAAAACGGGAAGTCAAATGTTATGAATTACCTATAGATCTCCAAAGACAGTTAGAGCTTGTAGACCCTGAACTCGTAAAGTTTGTAATAGAGCAGGACAGTCTACCACAATCATCAGTACCAGAGATACCACCACCGGAAGACATGACCATCAATGATGTCATAATACCCCCGGAGGAATTAGCCGCACAAGAAGCCGCCAGACTGGAGGCCGAACGCATAGCCGCAGAGGAGCAAGCCCGTATAGATGCAGAGGAGCAAGCCGCCCTGGAGAGGCAGGCACGCATAGATATAGAAGCCGCACGTGTGGCAGAGTTTGAACGAGTAGAGATGTGTGGAGATTATGATTACATGAAATCCACATATGCGACATCGCTTAATATCGCAATCGGGATACAAACTGGTGAACTCGACTGTAGTATCGATGAGTTACCAGAACGGTATAAGGATTCAGTAGCCGCACAGGACCAGCGAACCATTGATGATTATATCGCATCCGGCTATGATTTACTAAACCCATGACAATACGGCAACGTCTTAGGACAGTCACCCGGTATAACATTATACAATGTGTATCATGGTTCACGGGCATCACCATATTATCTCTGATATTATACATCATACAGGCGTGATACAAGTGTACCAAGAATGTGATACAGATGTATCTTAAATATAGAACCCAATAATATACACTATGGGAAATAACAAAGATAGAGCAATGGTGCCAGTATCGCCAGAGATACAAGAGTATGCCGCACACAGACTAGAGACCAACAAAACGCCCCTTAGTGCTACATACAGAGACTTGTTACAGAAAGGATACGACATTACAACATCCGATGATGTGATACCCGAAAAGATAAACACCCGGTCCGGCAAACGCCCTATGGAACCCACAGATGAGATGTGGAATTTTGCAGAGCAAGAAGCTCATGGTGTAGATGCCGATATAGAGAGTATGATGCGGGCCATATTTTACGAGGGTATGGCAAAGCGAAAGAACGATCGTACAACAGATAATATGATCCAGAATGCGGTAAGGGAACAGAGAGTAGCCGCAGTAATACCACCAGTGACCAATAACCGTACAGCACCGGCACTACCAGAAGGTAAGCCATCACTCATACAAAAAATACTCAGGCGTAATGCTTGAGATACATCTGATACATTTTTTGATACTAATGATACATTCTATTTGTATCTGAAATTAAACTCCGAGATGGCGGAACTAGTCGACCGCACCTAATGAAACGGTCTAAAAGACCATCTCGGATGGTATACTTAAGGCTATACCAGACCTATGCATACAAAACACAGGTGACGTGTTCTATACTATGTTGTGTAATGTATAACTAATAAGACGTGTTAGCATATGTGGGTTTTAATTCCCATTTATCTTTTTTATAGATACTCTGGCCCAAACAAATCCATGCATAAGAAAAAAACGGTGGCGGTTAAAGATGGCACAGATTAATTATCTCTGCGCTGGCTACTGTCACGTAATTACAGAAGCGGAAAACATCCCACATGAACCACCTGGTCGGGATGGTGTACCGTATGATATGATATACTGTCGGGTCTGTGGTACTCTACTTCCAAAACAATATGATACTGGTGTCGGCCTAAGAATTATCAAAGAGAGATGCCCATGTTGTAATAAATACATCCGTCCAAAACATAAGGGCAAAAAACGGAGGCGTGGTAAAATATGATGGTTTGTCATGGCGACTGCCATCGTATACTATATGGCATACATATATCGAAGTGTTGGTGGCATACCGGGGATACATACTGTAGTATATGTGAGTGTGTCCTTCCCAAGTCAAAACTATACAATAATAACAGATGCCCATGCTGCAAGGCCAAAGTCCGTTGTGTCACAAGGCGTGGTAAGCGGCGCCGGGTTGCCGTTCCTATCATACAGGGTGGGATGGGTTCGCAAGGGAAGGGAGGGATCACCGTATGAATCTTTTGGACCGTATTAGTAGAGGACTGGCTTACCCAACATCAAGACGTATCTATTGTGTACTCTGTGAAAAGTCATTCAATCATGTAAAAGTAAAGCCTAGATTAATGGGAGGCTGGTATTGCCCAATTTGTAATTGCGTGTGCCGTACCGAGTGGTTGGAATATGAGGAGGCCGCACCATGACTTGTGATGATGTTTGTAGTAGAATACGGGAGCGATATGGTATATCCAGACGCCCAAAGGGTATGTTCGCTAAAGGTCTGGTCTGGTGTCCTTCGTGTAATTCAGCGATACCACGCCAGGAGACCCATAAAAAATTCTTTGTGTATTGTCCTTGTTGTAATGGTCGTGTGAAACAAAGACATCGCACTGCCAAATATAACAATCGGGGGGCCAGTAGAATTGAGTAAAGGAAGTGTGGTGCCTTTCAGACTAGGCGCACCAAACCCACATACCAAACCGGGAAGAGAGATAGTCTGTACAGATACTACACATAGAGACTATTTAAAACTAAACAACACAAAGTTAAATACTCATTTTATTGATGGAAGGTATGAACCGGGAAGTTCAGAGGGAGATAGGAGATGTCAGTGTTAAGCCGACCTGATATTAGCGTCAATTGTATTGTGCAAAATTGGGCGTGGGGCGCCGCAGTTGATGGTGTAAACAAGGACGTGTATCTGACAGGTCGGGATTTTACACTAGAGTGTAAGAGGCACAATAGAGAGATAACCAGGGCGGATATCCTAGAGAATTGGTATGACCAGATACCTAACCCCACTACTATACTGCGCAATAATGTAGAGGAGATAATAGCCAATATCAGACGTGGCCATACGCCGGAGGTGCCGGAGCCGGAAACTAAACCCAGTGGTAAAATTGTGATACCGGCATCGGCGCCATATGTCCCCAAGACATACCAAGAGGAGTGTTTGTTGAAGTGGTGCAAGCCTAAGGAGGCCAGTACATGACACCCGACACCGCCATCAAGGTGGCTACTATGATATGTGATATAGTCATACTATGTAAGCGATACAAATTACACCTGGACTGGATACTGTGGGACATAGCCCCCCATGCCATACGGCACGGTATAACACCCAGTGTAGCATTAAAAATAATATCACCCTATCTTAATTTCCGCAGGCGTATAGTACCCGGCGATGTACTGTATAGCAGTACATTGCACAACCCACAATTACAGCCTAAGGTGCAGGCCGTAATGTATAACATGTATGGCACCCATCCACATTATTTCGCATATAGTCCGGGAGAGGTAATAATATGACCGAGCCGGACATCTCCAAGTTTGACCTGGAGGCAATATGTGCAGACCATGAACTAAGTGAGGCTGTTGTTGAGTATGTACGAGAACAACAAACATACAACAGATCTAAATTTTTGGGATTACTTGGAGAGGCTTACGAGCATGGAGCCACTGATGATGACAGGTTCCACTTCATGGAGTTTTTAGACGATATAGAAAATAGGATAGTTGACCGGGACGGTAAGATAACAGGGACAACACCACCGGTAGAGGCGTCCAGTAGTACGGAGGTGGGAGAGGTGCAGGAGAGGGAGGAGGCCGCACCTAGTATGGTGCGAGATGAAAAAGACCCCGGCACCATTAACGAAAATGGAAAGTTGACAAAGTGGAAAAAACGGTTAAAGGAACTCGCCGAGGGTATATGTGAGTACCACGGTATAGAGATCGATAGTAGGATTATACAGGATGGGTATTATCTGACCAAGAATCATGATGGACCGGAGGCTTTTGTGAAGCATGTTACCGAGGCACAATTAGAGGCTATCTACATACCTGACTTTCTGCGCAGTAAGGACATCGAATATGAGAAACGGGACATCAACCACATAATGAATTACATATTGTCAGAGGGCCATAAATTCGCACCATATGATAGGATGGGACAGTCCACATTGAAACCCAGACTAGGCCACATACGTTTTAGGAATGGTGTACTAGTGTATGATGGTGATGGTAAAACATTCTACTCATATGATGAGTACAAAAAGAAGTATGAATTAACACCAAGTACACATGTAGCATATCTTATAGATTACATTCCTGATTTTGTGGAGCCACCAGAGTACAAAAAAGTCATAGACCAATGGGAGCAGGGGAGTCTAGACAACGACAGTGAACGTATAACATTAGTGTATGAGGGAGACGCAAAGGCGTTTGATCCCAACCTATGGAAATATGATAAGAAGGTAACATACATGCACGGACCCACACACGCAGGAAAGAGTACGGCAACCCGTGTATTAGAAGGTATGTATGGGGAGGATTACGTGACTGGAGAGAGTGCGCCGGATATAGCCAGTGATTACGGTGGACGGGAATTAGCCAATCATAAATTCATTAATCTATGTTCGGATGAGGAGATGATTACAAAGGCCGTGCGCCGTAAAATGGACGATGGTAAACTCAAGAATATTTGGAAGCATGAAGCACGTAGAATAAAAGTGAAGTATAGGGTTACACCATTATATGTGAAGGCGGAGGCCGTCTTTATTCATATCACCAATCACGATCCAATCTGGTTGAAGGATGCTGCCTTAGCCAGTCGTGTAAAAATGATAAAATTCTACAATGGTCATGATGAAAGTGACACTGATTATGAGGAGTTCTATCTTGACCCAACGGCATTACAATGTATGATACATAGGGTAATACCACACTGTCAGTATCTATACAAGCATAAAAAAAGTCAACACACACAAACACTGCAAAGTATACTAGACTCAACAACCCATCATACACCACTGGTAGAACGATTCATAACAGCAAAATGTGTGCGTGGTGAAGGGTATAAGGCACCAAAGACTGACACGTATAATGTATTCAAGCAATGGTATAACGAGCAAGGTTTGAGTGAACCGGTTCTATCTAAAGTCGAATTCTTTAATGTACTACTAAGTCTGCCGTATAGTAAGGAACCACTAATGCCTAGAATAGATAACGATGGTAGTACAAAGATGGGCCCGAGGGACAGACGTATCGCACTTAGAAACATTCAGTGTACAGACGCAGAGAATCTAAAAAAACCCAATGATGAGAATCAACAAATATTAGAATAAACCCAATCCTAAAGTCCCAAGATTTTGTATAAACCCCTGTATTCTTTCTATTTTCATATGAGCCTAAAGTCCCAAGATTTTGTATAAACCCCTATTATTTCACAATTCACAGTCCCAGAATCCTAAGTACTATAGTGCTGAAGTAATTTCATGTAAGGAGAGAGAGGGAGGGAGGTAAGAGAGTATACGCAAAATACAGGGGTTTATACGATCTCTTGGGATTCTGGGATTACGTCAACTCCATTTCATCTAACACATGTATTAGATGATCAATCTCTACTGGTCTATGTGGTAGAGATTCTAATATGTCGAACAATTCCCCCTGGTCTTTAATGCCATATCTCTCCAAAAAATATCTGGTAAATCTAGGCTCCTGCCATACAGCTTGTGTTATACGACACACATCTTGACTCAATACACCACTATACAACATGTTGTATAACACGGTATCCCTTCATGGTAGATTCCACATTCATTTTTTACATCGCCGGACATAAATCGAGACCAAAACCCCCACCTTATTAGCCCTACAAATAGGTCGGACATTCAAATAATACTACGTATTGTAACAACATATTGTATAATGAAGAGATACAAAAAACAGTAGATGTTTTATCGAATACTATTGAACATATCTTTAAGACTAAAGTAAAGGGTAAGGGTGCCAGTTTTAACCGTAGTGTAAAACGTGAAATTAATAATGCCCTTGAACGTATACAGTCTCATTGTGAAAAGTACATCAGTACACATGACCATGTAGACATAGACCCGTATAGTATGGCAATTTCACATATCGAGTTTATCATTACAGATCTAACCGGAGATCTACCTAGTGGCGACAAACATATCATATTCTATCATTCATTTTACATTATGGTACTAAATGATCTCAAATCACAATCCACCACTAAATAACACACTCCCTGGACATCCAGACGGTAAAAAGAAAGTCCCCCTTTCAACCCCCAAAGAAAAAAATAAAAAAAGAAAGTTAAGAATCTTACATCACACGAACCAGAGCCAAAATCGCTATGGCACTTATCACGATCAACACCACGCCGAAGAGGCCATACGCATCAATGGTCGTCTCCTGGATGTCGTAGCACTGTTTGCTCCATTGGGTACTATTACTGGACTTGCCTTTAGCGTCATACCCGTCTAAGTCGGTGCAGTCGCCCAGGCTGTCTGAACCTAAGATCTGCGTGCCAAGGAAAAGCAAAATACTTACGGAAATAAACAGCACCATAAGATTGAGTATGAATTCCATGGCTCGATCACATCATCCTAACTAACGCCAAAATTGCAATCGCTGATATCACAATCAACACGACCCCAAAGAGGCCATACGCATCAATGGTCGTCTCCTGGATATCATAACACTCAGCACTCCATGCAGCACCTGTCTTGGTTGCCGATT
>CBDCSF010000010.1:0-23586 GCA_965221445.1 Paracoccaceae bacterium | reverse complement strand
GTCTAAATGAGATGCGCATGCGCAGGCCAAAATGAGATGCGCATGAGCAGGTAAGAATGAGATGCGCATGAGCAGGTAAAAATGAGATGCGAATGCGCAGGCAAAAATGAGAGGCGCATGAGCAGGTAAAAATGAGATGTGCATGCGCAGGCATAAATGAGATGCGCATGTGCAGGTCAAACTAAGATGCGCATGTGCAGGCCAAAATTAGATGCGTACGCGCAGCTGTAAATGACAACAACATCAGCAACAATATTTATTAAGCACTAAAAAATTTACATCAGTGGGTGTGAAATTTAAACTTTACAAAAAAAAGAGTGCAGGCCACCTGTAAATGACAATGACAGAAGGTGTCTGTTGACTTGTGACAAGGCCGGCGCTGGGGATTGGCAGCCAGTGGGCCTCTCGGTTGCCACGGTAACCACTGTGCGCCCATGTTAGCCGCAGCAGTTAGCAGGGAGAGAGCACAAGGGAATTGCTGGCACGACCGGATGGTTTGGGCAGCTTTTCTTCCCCAAGTTCCAGGCCTTGCACGTGTGCGTAGCACACGCGCAAGGCCCCCGGTGCCAATTTTGGACCTAGGGGGCTATGCGTTATGGTAGGTTCGGGGGCCCAATTTCGGTCTGGGTTAGCAACTACGTATGTGTGGCTACCTGAAAAAGTGAAGTGCGGCTAACGAGCTGCCCTCTAGTCCAGTCGTTAAGTGTCTTTCTTGTCCTTAAAGTTGCAGGACCCACTGGCGGTCAGATTAGATGGCCTCATTTGAGGAGCGATTGGCGTCCAAGGTGAGCTAATGAGATACCATTTGTGAAGGCGGGTCAAAGTGGCCGTTGTTCAGACCGGGAGTTTGCTTTCGTTCTCGATAACCTCGTTAGTACAATTAACTAGGATGGGCTCGTTAGCAGGGTTTTTAGACAACAGTAAGTCGTTGCTGGGTATTGCAGCTGGGTTGGGCTTAGCTAGGCACTTTAGAGTCCCTGTTCGGACCAGGAGTTGATTTCTGTGGTCGGCTCATCGGTCGGTTACCTTTTGGAAAAATCGGCCAGATGATGGTGTCAAATGGGGTCATTGGAGCCATTTGTAGCTGACATCTGGCCGGATTTACCAGAAGGTGTCTGTTGACTTGTGACAAGGCCGGCGCTGGGGATTGGCAGCCAGTGGGCCTCTCGGTTGCCACGGTAACCACTGTGCGCCCATGTTAGCCGCAGCAGTTAGCAGGGAGAGAGCACAAGGGAATTGCTGGCACGACCGGATGGTTTGGGCAGCTTTTCTTCCCCAAGTTCCAGGCCTTGCACGTGTGCGTAGCACACGCGCAAGGCCCCCGGTGCCAATTTTGGACCTAGGGGGCTATGCGTTATGGTAGGTTCGGGGGCCCAATTTCGGTCTGGGTTAGCAACTACGTATGTGTGGCTACCTGAAAAAGTGAAGTGCGGCTAACGAGCTGCCCTCTAGTCCAGTCGTTAAGTGTCTTTCTTGTCCTTAAAGTTGCAGGACCCACTGGCGGTCAGATTAGATGGCCTCATTTGAGGAGCGATTGGCGTCCAAGGTGAGCTAATGAGATACCATTTGTGAAGGCGGGTCAAAGTGGCCGTTGTTCAGACCGGGAGTTTGCTTTCGTTCTCGATAACCTCGTTAGTACAATTAACTAGGATGGGCTCGTTAGCAGGGTTTTTAGACAACAGTAAGTCGTTGCTGGGTATTGCAGCTGGGTTGGGCTTAGCTAGGCACTTTAGAGTCCCTGTTCGGACCAGGAGTTGATTTCTGTGGTCGGCTCATCGGTCGGTTACCTTTTGGAAAAATCGGCCAGATGATGGTGTCAAATGGGGTCATTGGAGCCATTTGTAGCTGACATCTGGCCGGATTTACCAGAAGGTGTCTGTTGACTTGTGACAAGGCCGGCGCTGGGGATTGGCAGCCAGTGGGCCTCTCGGTTGCCACGGTAACCACTGTGCGCCCATGTTAGCCGCAGCAGTTAGCAGGGAGAGAGCACAAGGGAATTGCTGGCACGACCGGATGGTTTGGGCAGCTTTTCTTCCCCAAGTTCCAGGCCTTGCACGTGTGCGTAGCACACGCGCAAGGCCCCCGGTGCCAATTTTGGACCTAGGGGGCTATGCGTTATGGTAGGTTCGGGGGCCCAATTTCGGTCTGGGTTAGCAACTACGTATGTGTGGCTACCTGAAAAAGTGAAGTGCGGCTAACGAGCTGCCCTCTAGTCCAGTCGTTAAGTGTCTTTCTTGTCCTTAAAGTTGCAGGACCCACTGGCGGTCAGATTAGATGGCCTCATTTGAGGAGCGATTGGCGTCCAAGGTGAGCTAATGAGATACCATTTGTGAAGGCGGGTCAAAGTGGCCGTTGTTCAGACCGGGAGTTTGCTTTCGTTCTCGATAACCTCGTTAGTACAATTAACTAGGATGGGCTCGTTAGCAGGGTTTTTAGACAACAGTAAGTCGTTGCTGGGTATTGCAGCTGGGTTGGGCTTAGCTAGGCACTTTAGAGTCCCTGTTCGGACCAGGAGTTGATTTCTGTGGTCGGCTCATCGGTCGGTTACCTTTTGGAAAAATCGGCCAGATGATGGTGTCAAATGGGGTCATTGGAGCCATTTGTAGCTGACATCTGGCCGGATTTACCAGAAGGTGTCTGTTGACTTGTGACAAGGCCGGCGCTGGGGATTGGCAGCCAGTGGGCCTCTCGGTTGCCACGGTAACCACTGTGCGCCCATGTTAGCCGCAGCAGTTAGCAGGGAGAGAGCACAAGGGAATTGCTGGCACGACCGGATGGTTTGGGCAGCTTTTCTTCCCCAAGTTCCAGGCCTTGCACGTGTGCGTAGCACACGCGCAAGGCCCCCGGTGCCAATTTTGGACCTAGGGGGCTATGCGTTATGGTAGGTTCGGGGGCCCAATTTCGGTCTGGGTTAGCAACTACGTATGTGTGGCTACCTGAAAAAGTGAAGTGCGGCTAACGAGCTGCCCTCTAGTCCAGTCGTTAAGTGTCTTTCTTGTCCTTAAAGTTGCAGGACCCACTGGCGGTCAGATTAGATGGCCTCATTTGAGGAGCGATTGGCGTCCAAGGTGAGCTAATGAGATACCATTTGTGAAGGCGGGTCAAAGTGGCCGTTGTTCAGACCGGGAGTTTGCTTTCGTTCTCGATAACCTCGTTAGTACAATTAACTAGGATGGGCTCGTTAGCAGGGTTTTTAGACAACAGTAAGTCGTTGCTGGGTATTGCAGCTGGGTTGGGCTTAGCTAGGCACTTTAGAGTCCCTGTTCGGACCAGGAGTTGATTTCTGTGGTCGGCTCATCGGTCGGTTACCTTTTGGAAAAATCGGCCAGATGATGGTGTCAAATGGGGTCATTGGAGCCATTTGTAGCTGACATCTGGCCGGATTTACCAGAAGGTGTCTGTTGACTTGTGACAAGGCCGGCGCTGGGGATTGGCAGCCAGTGGGCCTCTCGGCTGCCACGGTAACCACTGTGCGCCCATGTTAGCCGCAGCAGTTAGCAGGGAGAGAGCACAAGGGAATTGCTGGCACGACCGGATGGTTTGGGCAGCTTTTCTTCCCCAAGTTCCAGGCCTTGCACGTGTGCGTAGCACACGCGCAAGGCCCCCGGTGCCAATTTTGGACCTAGGGGGCTATGCGTTATGGTAGGTTCGGGGGCCCAATTTCGGTCTGGGTTAGCAACTACGTATGTGTGGCTACCTGAAAAAGTGAAGTGCGGCTAACGAGCTGCCCTCTAGTCCAGTCGTTAAGTGTCTTTCTTGTCCTTAAAGTTGCAGGACCCACTGGCGGTCAGATTAGATGGCCTCATTTGAGGAGCGATTGGCGTCCAAGGTGAGCTAATGAGATACCATTTGTGAAGGCGGGTCAAAGTGGCCGTTGTTCAGACCGGGAGTTTGCTTTCGTTCTCGATAACCTCGTTAGTACAATTAACTAGGATGGGCTCGTTAGCAGGGTTTTTAGACAACAGTAAGTCGTTGCTGGGTATTGCAGCTGGGTTGGGCTTAGCTAGGCACTTTAGAGTCCCTGTTCGGACCAGGAGTTGATTTCTGTGGTCGGCTCATCGGTCGGTTACCTTTTGGAAAAATCGGCCAGATGATGGTGTCAAATGGGGTCATTGGAGCCATTTGTAGCTGACATCTGGCCGGATTTACCAGAAGGTGTCTGTTGACTTGTGACAAGGCCGGCGCTGGGGATTGGCAGCCAGTGGGCCTCTCGGTTGCCACGGTAACCACTGTGCGCCCATGTTAGCCGCAGCAGTTAGCAGGGAGAGAGCACAAGGGAATTGCTGGCACGACCGGATGGTTTGGGCAGCTTTTCTTCCCCAAGTTCCAGGCCTTGCACGTGTGCGTAGCACACGCGCAAGGCCCCCGGTGCCAATTTTGGACCTAGGGGGCTATGCGTTATGGTAGGTTCGGGGGCCCAATTTCGGTCTGGGTTAGCAACTACGTATGTGTGGCTACCTGAAAAAGTGAAGTGCGGCTAACGAGCTGCCCTCTAGTCCAGTCGTTAAGTGTCTTTCTTGTCCTTAAAGTTGCAGGACCCACTGGCGGTCAGATTAGATGGCCTCATTTGAGGAGCGATTGGCGTCCAAGGTGAGCTAATGAGATACCATTTGTGAAGGCGGGTCAAAGTGGCCGTTGTTCAGACCGGGAGTTTGCTTTCGTTCTCGATAACCTCGTTAGTACAATTAACTAGGATGGGCTCGTTAGCAGGGTTTTTAGACAACAGTAAGTCGTTGCTGGGTATTGCAGCTGGGTTGGGCTTAGCTAGGCACTTTAGAGTCCCTGTTCGGACCAGGAGTTGATTTCTGTGGTCGGCTCATCGGTCGGTTACCTTTTGGAAAAATCGGCCAGATGATGGTGTCAAATGGGGTCATTGGAGCCATTTGTAGCTGACATCTGGCCGGATTTACCAGAAGGTGTCTGTTGACTTGTGACAAGGCCGGCGCTGGGGATTGGCAGCCAGTGGGCCTCTCGGTTGCCACGGTAACCACTGTGCGCCCATGTTAGCCGCAGCAGTTAGCAGGGAGAGAGCACAAGGGAATTGCTGGCACGACCGGATGGTTTGGGCAGCTTTTCTTCCCCAAGTTCCAGGCCTTGCACGTGTGCGTAGCACACGCGCAAGGCCCCCGGTGCCAATTTTGGACCTAGGGGGCTATGCGTTATGGTAGGTTCGGGGGCCCAATTTCGGTCTGGGTTAGCAACTACGTATGTGTGGCTACCTGAAAAAGTGAAGTGCGGCTAACGAGCTGCCCTCTAGTCCAGTCGTTAAGTGTCTTTCTTGTCCTTAAAGTTGCAGGACCCACTGGCGGTCAGATTAGATGGCCTCATTTGAGGAGCGATTGGCGTCCAAGGTGAGCTAATGAGATACCATTTGTGAAGGCGGGTCAAAGTGGCCGTTGTTCAGACCGGGAGTTTGCTTTCGTTCTCGATAACCTCGTTAGTACAATTAACTAGGATGGGCTCGTTAGCAGGGTTTTTAGACAACAGTAAGTCGTTGCTGGGTATTGCAGCTGGGTTGGGCTTAGCTAGGCACTTTAGAGTCCCTGTTCGGACCAGGAGTTGATTTCTGTGGTCGGCTCATCGGTCGGTTACCTTTTGGAAAAATCGGCCAGATGATGGTGTCAAATGGGGTCATTGGAGCCATTTGTAGCTGACATCTGGCCGGATTTACCAGAAGGTGTCTGTTGACTTGTGACAAGGCCGGCGCTGGGGATTGGCAGCCAGTGGGCCTCTCGGCTGCCACGGTAACCACTGTGCGCCCATGTTAGCCGCAGCAGTTAGCAGGGAGAGAGCACAAGGGAATTGCTGGCACGACCGGATGGTTTGGGCAGCTTTTCTTCCCCAAGTTCCAGGCCTTGCACGTGTGCGTAGCACACGCGCAAGGCCCCCGGTGCCAATTTTGGACCTAGGGGGCTATGCGTTATGGTAGGTTCGGGGGCCCAATTTCGGTCTGGGTTAGCAACTACGTATGTGTGGCTACCTGAAAAAGTGAAGTGCGGCTAACGAGCTGCCCTCTAGTCCAGTCGTTAAGTGTCTTTCTTGTCCTTAAAGTTGCAGGACCCACTGGCGGTCAGATTAGATGGCCTCATTTGAGGAGCGATTGGCGTCCAAGGTGAGCTAATGAGATACCATTTGTGAAGGCGGGTCAAAGTGGCCGTTGTTCAGACCGGGAGTTTGCTTTCGTTCTCGATAACCTCGTTAGTACAATTAACTAGGATGGGCTCGTTAGCAGGGTTTTTAGACAACAGTAAGTCGTTGCTGGGTATTGCAGCTGGGTTGGGCTTAGCTAGGCACTTTAGAGTCCCTGTTCGGACCAGGAGTTGATTTCTGTGGTCGGCTCATCGGTCGGTTACCTTTTGGAAAAATCGGCCAGATGATGGTGTCAAATGGGGTCATTGGAGCCATTTGTAGCTGACATCTGGCCGGATTTACCAGAAGGTGTCTGTTGACTTGTGACAAGGCCGGCGCTGGGGATTGGCAGCCAGTGGGCCTCTCGGTTGCCACGGTAACCACTGTGCGCCCATGTTAGCCGCAGCAGTTAGCAGGGAGAGAGCACAAGGGAATTGCTGGCACGACCGGATGGTTTGGGCAGCTTTTCTTCCCCAAGTTCCAGGCCTTGCACGTGTGCGTAGCACACGCGCAAGGCCCCCGGTGCCAATTTTGGACCTAGGGGGCTATGCGTTATGGTAGGTTCGGGGGCCCAATTTCGGTCTGGGTTAGCAACTACGTATGTGTGGCTACCTGAAAAAGTGAAGTGCGGCTAACGAGCTGCCCTCTAGTCCAGTCGTTAAGTGTCTTTCTTGTCCTTAAAGTTGCAGGACCCACTGGCGGTCAGATTAGATGGCCTCATTTGAGGAGCGATTGGCGTCCAAGGTGAGCTAATGAGATACCATTTGTGAAGGCGGGTCAAAGTGGCCGTTGTTCAGACCGGGAGTTTGCTTTCGTTCTCGATAACCTCGTTAGTACAATTAACTAGGATGGGCTCGTTAGCAGGGTTTTTAGACAACAGTAAGTCGTTGCTGGGTATTGCAGCTGGGTTGGGCTTAGCTAGGCACTTTAGAGTCCCTGTTCGGACCAGGAGTTGATTTCTGTGGTCGGCTCATCGGTCGGTTACCTTTTGGAAAAATCGGCCAGATGATGGTGTCAAATGGGGTCATTGGAGCCATTTGTAGCTGACATCTGGCCGGATTTACCAGAAGGTGTCTGTTGACTTGTGACAAGGCCGGCGCTGGGGATTGGCAGCCAGTGGGCCTCTCGGTTGCCACGGTAACCACTGTGCGCCCATGTTAGCCGCAGCAGTTAGCAGGGAGAGAGCACAAGGGAATTGCTGGCACGACCGGATGGTTTGGGCAGCTTTTCTTCCCCAAGTTCCAGGCCTTGCACGTGTGCGTAGCACACGCGCAAGGCCCCCGGTGCCAATTTTGGACCTAGGGGGCTATGCGTTATGGTAGGTTCGGGGGCCCAATTTCGGTCTGGGTTAGCAACTACGTATGTGTGGCTACCTGAAAAAGTGAAGTGTGGCTAACGAGCTGCCCTCTAGTCCAGTCGTTAAGTGTCTTTCTTGTCCTTAAAGTTGCAGGACCCACTGGCGGTCAGATTAGATGGCCTCATTTGAGGAGCGATTGGCGTCCAAGGTGAGCTAATGAGATACCATTTAAATGAGGTGTGCTAATGAGATACCATCTAAATGAGGTGTGCATGCGCAGGCAAAAATGAGATGCGCATGGGCAGGTCAAAATGAGATGCGCACGCGCAAGTCAAAGTGAGGTGCGCATGTGCAGGCCAAAAAAAGATGCGCACGCGTAGGCCAAAATGAAATGCGCATGATCAAGTGTAAATGAGATGCGCATGCGCAGATCTAAATGAGGTGTGCATGCGCAGGCAAAAATGAGATGCGCATGGGCAGGTCAAAATGAGATGCGCACGCGCAGGTCAAAATGAGATGCGCACACGCAGGTCAAAATGAGATGGGCATGCGCAGGTCAAAATAAGATGCGCATAACATAACATAACATAACATATCTTTATTGAAGCTCCCATGGGCTGGGCTTTTCAGCTACAACGCATCTATCTAAGTTAAAATAATCTGTCAATATATCTTACTATCTAATGCAAATTACTAATTGAAAAGCTATATAAATTACATGTTTAAAAAAGCTATCTAAATTACATGTTTAAAAAGGCTATATAAATTACATGTTTAAGCTAGGATAATTGAAACACTGTAAAGGAGTAATGCATGAAATGCGTGAAATTATTAAGATGACAGTAAAATATTAATCAATCGGCGCTTGAAAACTTTGGGACATTTGGCAGTTCTTACATCGTAACTTAAGGAGTTCCACAGTTGAGTTCCACGATAAACGAAGGACCTTTGTCCAGTCGATATACGACAACGAGGAATGTCTAACTGATTACGGGATCTGGTGTTTCGATTGTGGATATGGGAGCGTTGTACAAATTTATCTGCCAAGTAATCTGGAGCTAACTTGTTGATACACTTGTACATCATTATTGCATCATTTAAATACAATCTATCTTTGACAGGTAACCATTTCAGAGATTTGATTCCTTGAGAAATGTGGTCAAACTTTCGGAGTCCTAATATTATCCGTGCAGCGAAGTTCTGTACACGCTGAAGTTTGCTGACATTCGATTTACTCGTATTAGACCATACAGTAGAACAATAGAATAGCTTGCTAAAGACAAAAGCATTTATCAATAGTAGAAGTGTTTCTTTGTCCAAGAGATGTTTGATTCTATTTATTTGCACTAATTTGCATAAGCATTTGGCGGCAGTTTGGGTTAGATGTTCATCATACGTTAAGTACTGGTCAATGAAGACGCCCAGGTCTCGCGCAACAGGAACAGGTGTTATTTCTTTTCCCAAGATGGAGATGGCTACACTTGGCACACGGCGCAGGAGCTGGGGAACTCCAATTATGAGAATTTTTGTTTTGTCGGCGCTGATCAACAAAGAGTTTTGGCAGCACCAACTGCAGGTTCTCCTCAAGTCTTCATGTGCAAGCCAAAATAAGATGCGCACGCGCAGGCCAAATTGAGATGCGCATGAGCAAGTCTAAATGAGATGCGCATGCGCAGGCCAAAATGAGATGCGCATGAGCAGGTAAAAATGAGATGCGCATGAGCAGGTAAAAATGAGATGCGAATGCGCAGGCAAAAATGAGAGGCGCATGAGCAGGTAAAAATGAGATGTGCATGCGCAGGCATAAATGAGATGCGCATGTGCAGGTCAAACTAAGATGCGCATGCACAGGCCAAAATAAGATGCGCACGCGCAGCTGTAAATGACAACAACATCAACAACAATATTTATTAAGCACTAAAAAATTTACATCAGTGGGTGTGAAATTTAAACTTTACAAAAAAAAGAGTGCAGGCCACCTGTAAATGACCATGAGGGGTTAGTCTAGACAGGTGGCCATTTAGAGTGAAGTTTAACAAAAAGAAAGTTTGGAATAAGATTGCATATAGTAAGAATACAGCGAGTGCTAAATCTATATATACACACAAAAAAAGGATGACGGAAAAAATATATAATGCATATAATTATATAATACATATACATACACACACATACATATACACATACATTTACACACACACACACATATATATATAGATATATACATACATATATCTGTCTGATTTTTTAAGAAGGTACTTTGGCCTCATTAGGCGTGTCACAAAGTCTGTAACGATATGCCACCACCCCCCCCCCCCTCCTCCTCCTCCTCCAAACGCTTCAGAATTCGGAATAGGACGCAAATCGTTAAGAATCTCAACTTTTTAGGATTACCAAAGTCCAATTACTCTTTAACTGTATAATTACGCGTGTTTGTTAATTGATTTAGCCCGGAAACGACACTTGAAGTTCATTTAAAACTGCTACAAAATAGCTCTTCAAACAGACGCGGATCGTTAAAAGGTGGCAACGTTTAACTTTGCTTTTCGACCTTAAGCGTTGTTCTGTTTGCTTCAAATTTTATGACTAAATGTAGGGCTTGAAAGGTACTTTTAGATTAAATAAACCGCATCGCAATCGGACAAGGCAGACCGGAGATACACCGGTTTGAAGTTAGGTGTTTTGAACAAAAACTAGACAAACTTAGCCGATATTTGAATTTAAATGACCGGAAAAGGCTGTCAAAATCACGCTATAGTAAAACGTTTCAACTGCGTTTTGTGAGCACAAAAAACTGCTCGTGAAAAATTGTGCAATTAAAAAGAAAGATCTTTCAAATTCCTGTCTTTTGAAAAAAGCGCATCAATTTTGGAGCAAGGAAACTAAAGTTACCGCCGCTTAAAGTTAGGCGTTTTTGCAACAAAGTGGGGACCTTTTGTCCTTTTGACACCTTCTGGAAAATCCATCCAGATAAGAATGCTCCACTGCCTTAGTGCCAACGATTACGGCCAGCCCGAGAGATCCAGAAAGTTTCACAGTCCGCTACATCCAGATATTATGGACTTGGATAAAAAATTGACGACGAAGGACAACCAGTGACTGTTAAAGGTTTCTTACTGTGGAACATTTCAGCCCTCAGGGATGGGGGCAGCACTTATCCGTATGGTCATTTGAGATCAATACCCACCCACCACCCCTTCCCTCTCCGAGAGTGTTTCTGCCCTACTTCTGTCAGTCAGTGATTTCTTTGTTCAAAAATATCTTGTACAGTATCAACTCCTTCTCTGACGGTCACTGCAAATTCGTCATTACCTAGCAAACAAAGAAACTAAAGTTCAACTCCGCATCAACGAACATGAAGACGCTTTCAAACATATTAGATGAACCAGCTCGATAACCGTCTTTTCATTCTCATCACTTTTTTTCTGGCAAGCCATTACCTCCGTTCAGTCCTGGTCCTTACGACATGTCACCATAACAATTTACAGCCATTTGATGTACAATTATTATGCAATCCATCACTCTTTCATATTATTTTAGACGCTAATTTAATGTTATGTATTTTGAACCATAGTTGGTGAAACTAGCTGGTTGGGAAGCAGGCAACAAATTTCAAAAGGGGTGAACAAAGCTGCTTGTATTATGTTGAACAAATCGTGACCACGGATTTGTTTTGTTTATCATGTAAGCCCACATCTTGCTACTGGTTAGTTGTTCCTGTCACGTATTGGCCTTGTCAGTTGTTTGTATGCATTTCAATATACCTTTTGTATTTTGTGAACGGTCAAGGCCAACGAACAAAAGAAATAGAGAACAAAAATATATAACAAAGAAACAGGCTTTATCAACTAAGATGGAACTTTTTCAAATATTGTGCATTCATTTTGATCACAAATGTAGAACAGAACTTGTTTCGTCTAACACGTTGTGGAATACGAAGCCAATTTCTTTGTAATTAACGGAATACTTTGGCATAAGATGTACGATTTATACTAATCGTTATCGGTAGTTGAACATTTATAATTTAAACATTACAAGAATATTTAAGAAATTTAATCTGTAGTCATTACTGAAAAGCGATATATAATTGATTTGGCATTCCATTGTGGTGATCAACATTGCACTTCATTGTAGCGTGATTTGTGATTGGTTAAACGTAAATCCACTGAGAAATGAGTGCGCATCTATTTCAATGTGACACTAAAACCTTTTAATTGCTGTGCACACTACTTGAGATGTTCAAACGCTGTACTCAAAAACCGGGAGGGAAAACTTGAGCTCTCCAAGTCAGAATCTCGCAAAAGTGAATGACCGAATACACTTATTCATCGGTTAGACCCACAAGATACAGAAACCAGCGTATAAACCAGGTGAGTTTGAAGTCAGTTGTACGAACTTAATCTGTTTACAAAAAAGAGGATAGAAACACAATTCGATGGGCCTTTGCGGATGAATTTCGATGCTGTAGATATGGCAAAGTATCTAAACTATGGACTCAATTATAAAAACACTTTCGCCTAAACGTTTGCAGTTTTAGCAGTTGTGCAGTTTCTAAGTTCCGGTAAATCGTTAATTACGAGTTTGTCTTTAACTGTTCTTATTCTCACTGCAGAAGACGTTCAAGCGAAGGAAACTAAAGGAAGAAAACAAGTCGCTGCCAGCAAGTAATAAAAGTATATTTTTGTTGTGTTGCTTGTCGTCAATTTTTAGCGACGTCCCAACTGCATAAGATTCACCGAATCATTTCATACCTATTCTAAAGACCTAGTTAATCTCCTCATTGGGGTTTTTGGACAACAACTATGTAAAAGCGCATCTTCAAAAACAGGAATTGGCAAATGAGCGTTGCTGCAGATATTATTTTGATTATTACAGCAATTCAGTCAAACGGAAATCTGAGCTATACTTTGAACGTTTTTAAAACAAAACATTTCTTAAAAAGCACTCAACTTGTCACACGTTCTGAAAAATTAGTAGCAACTGTTCTAAAAATTTATCAGCAATCTGAAATCGCTAAGCCAACGGGAAGGGCGAAATGATATGCACATACGCTACACAAAAAGAAAAGCTCATGCGCCGGCAGAACGAATGCCAATGCGCAGGACAAAATAAGTTGCGCACGCGCAGGTGTAAATGAGGTGCGGATGTGCAGGTCAAAATGCTATGCGCGTGCGCAGGTAAAAATGCGAAGCCCGTGCGCAGGCCAAAATGAGATGCGCATGCGCAGGACTAAATGAAGTGCGCTTGCGGAGGCCAAAATGAGATGCGCATGAACAGGTAAAAATTAAATGCGCATGCGCAAGCCAAAACAAGCTGCGCACGCGCAGATCAAATTGGGATGCGCACGCGCAGACCAAAATGAGATGCGCATGCGCAGTTCTAAAAAAGGTGCGCTTGCGCAAGAAAAAATGAGATGCGAATGAGCAGGCTAAAATGAGATGCGCATGCGCAGGCCAAAATGAGATGCGCATGAGCAAGTGTAAATGAGATGCGCATATGCAGGTCAAAATGCGATGCGCGTGCACAGGTAAAAATGCGATGGGCGTGCGCAGGCAAAAGTGCGATGCGCTTGCGCAGACCAAAATGAGGTGCGCACGCGCAGACCAAAATGAAATTCGCATGAGCAGGTGTAAATGAAATGCGCATGCGCAGATCTAAATGAGGTGTGCATGCGCAGGCAAAAATGAGATGCGCATGGGCAGGTCAAAATGAGATGCGCACGCGCAAGTCAAAATGAGGTGCGCATGTGCAGGCCAAAAAAAGATGCGCACGCGTAGGCCAAAATGAAATGCGCATGATCAAGTGTAAATGAGATGCGCATGCGCAGATCTAAATGAGGTGTGCATGCGCAGGCAAAATTGAGATGCGCATGGGCAGGTCAAAATGACATGCGCACGTGCAGGTCAAAATGAGATGCGCACACGCAGGTCAAAATGAGATGGGCATGTGCAGGTCAAAATAAGATGCGCATAACATAACATAACATAACATATCTTTATTGAAGCTCCCATTGGCTGGGCTTTTCAGCTACAACGCATCTATCTAAGTTAAAATAATCTGTCAATATATCTTACTATCTAATGCAAATTACTAATTGAAAAGCTATATAAATTACATGTTTAAAAAAGCTATCTAACTTACATGTTTAAAAAGGCTATATAAATTACATGTTTAAGCTAGGATAATTGAAACACTGTAAAGGAGTAATGCATGAAATGCGTGAAATTATTAAGATGACAGTAAAATATTAATCAATCGGCGCTTGAAAACTTTGGGACATTTGGCAGTTCTTACATCGTAACTTAAGGAGTTCCACAGTTGAGTTCCACGATAAACGAAGGACCTTTGTCCAGTCGATATACGACAACGAGGAATGTCTAACTGATTACGGGATCTGGTGTTTCGATTGTGGATATGGGAGCGTTGTACAAATTTATCTGCCAAGTAATCTGGAGCTAACTTGTTGATACACTTGTACATCATTATTGCATCATTTAAATACAATCTATCTTTGACAGGTAACCATTTCAGAGATTTGATTCCTTGAGAAATGTGGTCAAACTTTCGGAATCCTAATATTATCCGTGCAGCGAAGTTCTGTACACGCTGAAGTTTGCTGACATTCGATTTACTCGTATTAGACCATACAGTAGAACAATAGAATAGCTTGCTAAAGACAAAAGCATTTATCAATAGTAGAAGTGTTTCTTTGTCCAAGAGATGTTTGATTCTATTTATTTGCACTAATTTGCATAAGCATTTGGCGGCAGTTTGGGTTAGATGTTCATCATACGTTAAGTACTGGTCAATGAAGACGCCCAGGTCTCGCGCAACAGGAACAGGTGTTATTTCTTTTCCCAAGATGGAGATGGCTACACTTGGCACACGGCGCAGGAGCTGGGGAACTCCAATTATGAGAATTTTTGTTTTGTCGGCGCTGATCAACAAAGAGTTTTGGCAGCACCAACTGCAGGTTCTCCTCAAGTCTTCATGTGCAAGCCAAAATAAGATGCGCACGCGCAGGCCAAATTGAGATGCGCATGAGCAAGTCTAAATGAGATGCGCATGCGCAGGCCAAAATGAGATGCGCATGAGCAGGTAAAAATGAGATGCGCATGAGCAGGTAAAAATGAGATGCGAATGCGCAGGCAAAAATGAGAGGCGCATGAGCAGGTAAAAATGAGATGTGCATGCGCAGGCATAAATGAGATGCGCATGTGCAGGTCAAACTAAGATGCGCATGCGCAGGCCAAAATTAGATGCGTACGCGCAGCTGTAAATGACAACAACATCAACAACAATATTTATTAAGCACTAAAAAATTTACATCAGTGGGTGTGAAATTTAAACTTTACAAAAAAAAGAGTGCAGGCCACCTGTAAATGACCATGAGGGGTTAGTCTAGACAGGTGGCCATTTAGAGTGAAGTTTAACAAAAGGAAAGTTTGGAATAAGATTGCATATAGTAATTGTAATTGTGTGTTAATAGATCTATAACAAATTAGAGTATGAGTGTTTGTGTGTTAATAGATAACAAATTAGAGTATGAGTGTTTCTGTGTGTGTGTGTTTCTAGTGATATATGTTTAAGCCCATCCCGGCCTAGTAATTAAATTGACATTTGGTAAATTGGCACCCTGGTACTTTTAGCTTTTCAGTTATTTCAGGGTGCTAATACCCCTGATTATTTTTTATATTCTATAATGTGAAAATAGTATTCAAGAAGTGGGAAATAAAGAGTTGTTGTTGTAGTAAGAATACAGCGAGTGCTAAATCTATATATACACACAAAAAAAGGATAAGATAAAAAATATATAATGCATATAATTATATAATACATATACACACACATACATATACACATACATTTACACACACACACATACATATATATATACATACATAGATCTGTCTGATTTTTTAAGAAGGTACTTTGGCCTCATTAGGCGTGTCACAAAGTCTGTAACGATATGCCCCCCCTCCTCCTCCTCCAAACGCTTCAGAACCTGGAATTGGACGCAAATCGTTAGGAATCTCAACTTTTTAGGATTACCAAAGTCCAGTTACTCTTTAACTGTATAATTACGCGTGTTTGTTAATTGATTTAGCCCGGAAACGACACTTGAAGTTCGTTTAAAACTGCTACAAAATAGCTCTTCAAACAGACGCGGATCGCTAAAAAGTGGCAACGTTTAACTTTGCTTTTCGACCTTAAGCGTTGTTCTGTTTGCTTCAGATTTTATGACTAAATGTAGGGCTTGAAAGGTACTTTTAGATTAAAAAAACCGCATCGCAATCGGACAAGGCAGACCGGAGATACACCGGTTTGAAGTTAGGTGTTTTGAACAAAAACTAGACAAACTTAGACAATATCTTGAGGTACGTTGTTAAAAATCCAGTCAGAAGATTGCATTTAATAGCCGCTTTATTGACTTTTTAACCTTTAAACGTTGTTTTTACACTTGTTCGAAAGTAATACGGATTGCAACAGTAATGGAATCATATTTCTTGTTCGCCAATTGTGTTAATGCGCATCTTCTGTCTGATTTTTTAAGAAGGTACTTTGGCCTCATTAGGCGTGTCACAAAGTCTGTAACCATATGCCCCCCCCCCTCTTCCTCCTCCAAACGCTTCAGAACCCGGAATAGGACGCAAATGGTTAAAAATCTCAACTATTTAGGATTACCAAAGTCCAATTATTCTTTAACTGTAAAATTACGCGTGTTTGTTAATTGATTTAGCCCGGAAACGACACTTGAAGTTCATCTAAAACTGCTACAAAATAGCTTTTCAAACAGACGCAGATCGCTAAAAGGTGGCAACGTAATTAACTTTGCTTTTCGACCTTAAGCGTTGTTCTGATTGCTTGAAATTTCAAAAATTAAATGTAGGGCTTGAAAGGTACTTTCAGATGAAAGAGACCGCATCGCAATCGGACAAGGCAGACCGGAGATACACCGGTTTGAAGTTAGGTGTTTTGAACAAAAACTAGACAAACTTAGCCGATATTTGAATTTAAATGACCGGAAAAGGCTGTCAAAATCACGCTATAGTAAAACGTTTCAACTGCGTTTTGTGAGCACAAAAAACTGCTCGTGAAAAATTGTGCAATTAAAAAGAAAGATCTTTCAAATTCCTGTCTTTTGAAAAAAGCGCATCAATTTTGGAGCAAGGAAACTAAAGTTACCGCCGCTTAAAGTTAGGCGTTTTTGCAACAAAGTGGGGACCTTTTGTCCTTTTGACACCTTCTGGAAAATCCATCCAGATAAGAATGCTCCACTGCCTTAGTGCCAACGATTACGGCCAGCCCGAGAGATCCAGAAAGTTTCACAGTCCGCTACATCCAGATATTATGGACTTGGATAAAAAATTGACGACGAAGGACAACCAGTGACTGTTAAAGGTTTCTTACTGTGGAACATTTCAGCCCTCAGGGATGGGGGCAGCACTTATCCGTATGGTCATTTGAGATCAATACCCACCCACCACCCCTTCCCTCTCCGAGAGTGTTTCTGCCGTACTTCTGTCAGTCAGTGATTTCTTTGTTCAAAAATATCTTGTACAGTATCAACTCCTTCTCTGACGGTCACTGCAAATTCGTCATTACCTAGCAAACAAAGAAACTAAAGTTCAACTCCGCATCAACGAACATGAAGACGCTTTCAAACATATTAGATGAACCAGCTCGATAACCGTCTTTTCATTCTCATCACTTTTTTTCTGGCAAGCCATTACCTCCGTTCAGTCCTGGTCCTTACGACATGTCACCATAACAATTTACAGCCATTTGATGTACAATTATTATGCAATCCATCACTCTTTCATATTATTTTAGACGCTAATTTAATGTTATGTATTTTGAACCATAGTTGGTGAAACTAGCTGGTTGGGAAGCAGGCAACAAATTTCAAAAGGGGTGAACAAAGCTGCTTGTATTATGTTGAACAAATCGTGACCACGGATTTGTTTTGTTTATCATGTAAGCCCACATCTTGCTACTGGTTAGTTGTTCCTGTCACGTATTGGCCTTGTCAGTTGTTTGTATGCATTTCAATATACCTTTTGTATTTTGTGAACGGTCAAGGCCAACGAACAAAAGAAATAGAGAACAAAAATATATAACAAAGAAACAGGCTTTATCAACTAAGATGGAACTTTTTCAAATATTGTGCATTCATTTTGATCACAAATGTAGAACAGAACTTGTTTCGTCTAACACGTTGTGGAATACGAAGCCAATTTCTTTGTAATTAACGGAATACTTTGGCATAAGATGTACGATTTATACTAATCGTTATCGGTAGTTGAACATTTATAATTTAAACATTACAAGAATATTTAAGAAATTTAATCTGTAGTCATTACTGAAAAGCGATATATAATTGATTTGGCATTCCATTGTGGTGATCAACATTGCACTTCATTGTAGCGTGATTTGTGATTGGTTAAACGTAAATCCACTGAGAAATGAGTGCGCATCTATTTCAATGTGACACTAAAACCTTTTAATTGCTGTGCACACTACTTGAGATGTTCAAACGCTGTACTCAAAAACCGGGAGGGAAAACTTGAGCTCTCCAAGTCAGAATCTCGCAAAAGTGAATGACCGAATACACTTATTCATCGGTTAGACCCACAAGATACAGAAACCAGCGTATAAACCAGGTGAGTTTGAAGTCAGTTGTACGAACTTAATCTGTTTACAAAAAAGAGGATAGAAACACAATTCGATGGGCCTTTGCGGATGAATTTCGATGCTGTAGATATGGCGAAGTATCGAAACTATGGACTCAATTATAAAAACACTTTCGCCTAAACGTTTGCAGTTTTAGCAGTTGTGCAGTTTCTAAGTTCCGGTAAATCGTTAATTACGAGTTTGTCTTTAACTGTTCTTATTCTCACTGCAGAAGACGTTCAAGCGAAGGAAACTAAAGGAAGAAAACAAGTCGCTGCCAACAAGTAATAAAAGTATATTTTTGTTGTGTTGCTTGTCGTCACTTTTTAGCGACGTCCCAACTGCATAAGATTCACCGAATCATTTCATACCTATTCTAAAGACCTAGTTAATCTCCTCATTGGGGTTTTTGGACAACAACTATGTAAAAGCGCATCTTCAAAAACAGGAATTGGCAAATGAGCGTTGCTGCAGATATTATTTTGATTATTACAGCAATTCAGTCAAACGGAAACCTGAGCTATACTTTGAACGTTTTTAAAACAAAACATTTCTTAAAAAGCACTCAACTTGTCACACGTTCTGAAAAATTAGTAGCAACTGTTCTAAAAATTTATAAGCAAACTGAAATCGCTAAGCCAACGGGAAGGGCGAAATGATATGCACATACGCTACACAAAAAAAAAAGAACTCATGCGCCGGAAAAACGAAAACGAATGCGAAGGACAAAATAAGTTGCGCACGCGCAGGTGTAAATGAGGTGTAAATGCTATGCGCGTGCGCAGGTAAAAAAGCGAAGCCCGTGCGCAGGCCAAATTGCGATGCGCATGCGCAGCTCCAAATGAGGTGCGCATGCGCTAGCAAAAAAAAGATGCGCACGCGCAGGCCAAAATGAGATGCGCATGCGTAGGATTAAATGAGGTGCGCATGCGCAGGAAAAAATGAGATGCGCATGAGCAGGCAAATATGAGATGCGCATGCGCAGGCCAAAATGAGATGCGCATGAGCAAGTGTAAATGAGATGCGTATGCCCAGGTCAAAATGCGATGCGCGTGCGCAGGTAAAAATGCGATGCCCGTGCGCAGGCAAAAGTGCGATGCGCTTGCGCAGGTCAAAATGAGGTGCGCACGGGCAGACCAAAATGAAATTCGTATGATCAAGTGTAAATGAGATGCGCATGCGCAGATCTAAATGAGGTGTGCATGCGCAGGCAAAAATGAGATGCGCATGGGCAGGTCAAAATGAGATGCGCACGCGCAGGTCAAATTGAGATGCGCACACGCAGGTCAAAATGAGATGCGCATGCGCAGGTCAAAATAAGATGCGCATAACATAACATAACATAACATAACATATCTTTATTGAAGCTCCCATTGGCTGGGCTTTTCAGCTACAACGCATCTATCTAAGTTAAAATAATCTGTCAATATATCTTACTATCTAATGCAAATTACTAATTGAAAAGCTATATAAATTACATGTTTAAAAAAGCTATCTAACTTACATGTTTAAAAAGGCTATATAAATTACATGTTTAAGCTAGGATAATTGAAACACTGTAAAGGAGTAATGCATGAAATGCGTGAAATTATTAAGATGACAGTAAAATATTAATCAATCGGCGCTTGAAAACTTTGGGACATTTGGCAGTTCTTACATCGTAACTTAAGGAGTTCCACAGTTGAGTTCCACGATAAACGAAGGACCTTTGTCCAGTCGATATACGACAACGAGGAATGTCTAACTGATTACGGGATCTGGTGTTTCGATTGTGGATATGGGAGCGTTGTACAAATTTATCTGCCAAGTAATCTGGAGCTAACTTGTTGATACACTTGTACATCATTATTGCATCATTTAAATACAATCTATCTTTGACAGGTAACCATTTCAGAGATTTGATTCCTTGAGAAATGAAGTCAAACTTTCGGAATCCTAATATTATCCGTGCAGCGAAGTTCTGTACACGCTGAAGTTTTCTGACACTCGATTTACTCGTATTAGAAAATACAGTAAAACAATAGAATAGCTTGCTAAAGACAAAAGCATTTATCAATAGTAGAAGTGTTTCTTTGTCCAAGAGATGTTTGATTCTATTTATTTGCACTAATTTGCATAAGCATTTGGCGGCAGTTTGGGTTAGATGTTCATCATACGTTAAGTACTGGTCAATGAAGACGCCCAGGTCTCGCGCAACAGGAACAGGTGTTATTTCTTTTCCCAAGATGGAGATGGCTACACTTGGCACACGGCGCAGGAGCTGGGGAACTCCAATTATGAGAATTTTTGTTTTGTCGGCGCTGATCAACAAAGAGTTTTGGCAGCACCAACTGCAGGTTCTCCTCAAGTCTTCATGTGCAAGCCAAAATAAGATGCGCACGCGCAGGCCAAATTGAGATGCGCATGAGCAAGTCTAAATGAGATGCGCATGCGCAGGCCAAAATGAGATGCGCATGAGCAGGTAAGAATGAGATGCGCATGAGCAGGTAAAAATGAGATGCGAATGCGCAGGCAAAAATGAGAGGCGCATGAACAGGTAAAAATGAGATGTGCATGCGCAGGCATAAATGAGATGCGCATGTGCAGGTCAAACTAAGATGCGCATGTGCAGGCCAAAATTAGATGCGTACGCGCAGCTGTAAATGACAACAACATCAGCAACAATATTTATTAAGCACTAAAAAATTTACATCAGTGGTTGTGAAATTTAAACTTTACAAAAAAAAGAGTGCAGGCCACCTGTAAATGACAATGAGGGGTTAGTCTAGACAGGTGGCCATTTAGAGTGAAGTTTAACTAAAGAAAGTTTGGAATAAGATTGCATATAGTAAGAATACAGCGAGTGCTAAATCTATATATACACACAAAAAAAGGATGACGGAAAAATTATATAATGCATATAATATACTTATACATACACACACATACATATACACATACATTTACACACACACACACTTATATATATATAGATATATCTGGCCGGATTTACCAGAAGGTGTCTGCTGACTCGTGACAAGGCCGGCGCTGGGGATTGGCAGCCAGTGGGCCTCTCGGTTGCCACGGTAACCACTGTGCGCCCATGTTAGCCGCAGCAGTTAGCAGGGAGAGAGCACAAGGGAATTGCTGGCACGACCGGATGGTTTGGGCAGCTTTTCTTCCCCCAGTTACAGGCCTTGCACGTGTGCGTAGCACACGCGCAAGGCCCCCGCTGCCAATTTTGGACCTAGGGGGCTATGCGTTATGGTAGGTTCGGGGGCCCAATTTCGGTCTGGGTTAGCAACTACGTATGTGTGGCTACCTGAAAAAGTGAAGTGCAGCTAACGAGCTGCCCTCTAGTCCAGTCGTTAAGTGTCTTTCTTGTCCTTAAAGTTGCAGGACCCACTGGCGGTCAGATTAGATGGCCTCATTTGAGGAGCGATTGGCGTCCAAGGTAAGCTAATGAGATACCATTTGTGAAGGCGGGTCAAAGTGGCCGTTGTTCAGACCGGGAGTTTGCTTTCGTTCTCGATAACCTCGTTAGTACAATTAACTAGGATGGGCTCGTTAGCAGGGTTTTTAGACAACAGTAAGTCGTTGCTGGGTATTGCAGCTGGGTTGGGCTTAGCTAGGCACTTTAGAGTCCCTGTTCGGACCAGGAGTTGATTTCTGTGGTCGGCTCATCGGTCGGTTACCTTTTGGAAAAATCGGCCAGATGATGGTGTCAAATGGGGTATTGGAGCCATTTGTAGCTGACATCTGTTGGATTTACCAGAAGGTGTCTGTTGACTTGTGACAAGGCCGGCGCTGGGGATTGGCAGCCAGTGGGCCTCTCGGTTGCCACGGTAACCACTGTGCGCCCATGTTAGCCGCAGCAGTTAGCAGGGAGAGAGCACAAGGGATATGCTGGCACGACCGGATGGTTTGGGCAGCTTTTCTTCCCCGAGTTCCAGGCCTTGCACGTGTGCGTAGCACACGCGCAAGGCCCCCGGTGCCAATTTTGGACCTAGGGGGCTATGCGTTATGGTAGGTTCGGGGGCCCAATTTCGGTCTGGGTTAGCAACTACGTATGTGTGGCTACCTGAAAAAGTGAAGTGCGGCTAACGAGCTGCCCTCTAGTCCAGTCGTTAAGTGTCTTTCTTGTCCTTAAAGTTGCAGGACCCACTGGCGGTCAGATTAGATGGCCTCATTTGAGGAGCGATTGGCGTCCAAGGTGAGCTAATGAGATACCATTTGTGAAGGCGGGTCAAAGTGGCCGTTGTTCAGACCGGGAGTTTGCTTTCGTTCTCGATAACCTCGTTAGTACAATTAACTAGGATGGGCTCGTTAGCAGGGTTTTTAGACAACAGTAAGTCGTTGCTGGGTATTGCAGCTGGGTTGGGCTTAGCTAGGCACTTTAGAGTCCCTGTTCGGACCAGGAGTTGATTTCTGTGGTCGGCTCATCGGTCGGTTACCTTTTGGAAAAATCGGCCAGATGATGGTGTCAAATGGGGTCATTGGAGCCATTTGTAGCTGACATCTGGCCGGATTTACCAGAAGGTGTCTGTTGACTTGTGACAAGGCCGGCGCTGGGGATTGGCAGCCAGTGGGCCTCTCGGTTGCCACGGTAACCACTGTGCGCCCATGTTAGCCGCAGCAGTTAGCAGGGAGAGAGCACAAGGGAATTGCTGGCACGACCGGATGGTTTGGGCAGCTTTTCTTCCCCGAGTTCCAGGCCTTGCACGTGTGCATAGCACACGCACAAGGCCCCCGGTGCCAATTTTGGACCTAGGGGGCTATGCGTTATGGTAGGTTCGGGGGCCCAATTTCGGTCTGGGTTAGCAACTACGTATGTGTGGCTACCTGAAAAAGTGAAGTGCGGCTAACGAGCTGCCCTCTAGTCCAGTCGTTAAGTGTCTTTCTTGTCCTTAAAGTTGCAGGACCCACTGGCGGTCAGATTAGATGGCCTCATTTGAGGAGCGATTGGCGTCCAAGGTGAGCTAATGAGATACCATTTGTGAAGGCGGGTCAAAGTGGCCGTTGTTCAGACCGGGAGTTTGCTTTCGTTCTCGATAACCTCGTTAGTACAATTAACTAGGATGGGCTCGTTAGCAGGGTTTTTAGACAACAGTAAGTCGTTGCTGGGTATTGCAGCTGGGTTGGGCTTAGCTAGGCACTTTAGAGTCCCTGTTCGGACCAGGAGTTGATTTCTGTGGTCGGCTCATCGGTCGGTTACCTTTTGGAAAAATCGGCCAGATGATGGTGTCAAATGGGGTCATTGGAGCCATTTGTAGCTGACATCTGGCCGGATTTACCAGAAGGTGTCTGTTGACTTGTGACAAGGCCGGCGCTGGGGATTGGCAGCCAGTGGGCCTCTCGGTTGCCACGGTAACCACTGTGCGCCCATGTTAGCCGCAGCAGTTAGCAGGGAGAAAGCACAAGGGAATTGCTGGCACGACCGGATGGTTTGGGCAGCTTTTCTTCCCCGAGTTCCAGGCCTTGCACGTGTGCGTAGCACACGCGGAAGG
>CBDCSF010000009.1:0-21211 GCA_965221445.1 Paracoccaceae bacterium | reverse complement strand
CCCATGTCCAAGTCCTTTCAAGGGTTGACTGCTCTATGGGCCATGTGTCTTCAGACCTGACAAGAGCACCCAAGGGACAACATGAAATTCTTCTAAGTCCTTCTTTTTAGGATTTATTCTGCATCTGGGTATGTTTAAATGTTTCTTATTTATTGCATTTACACTGTATTTCAAGGGGTTATACATGTTCAGGCTTATTTTTGACCAATTTCATAGTTTTATGGTTTTCAACTTTGACAATAATTTTAGTAAAACTTGTTATTTTCTTTGTATTAGTAAAAACCATTTGTAAGGCTTGTTATAACCTTTATATTAATGCCCAGATATGTTATTTTTGTTGTATTTTAGGGCCCCTGTGGCCTGTAACATCTGAAGCCACAGTGGCACCCCTACCCTTATATTCTTCAAATATGGGTCTCAGGAGTGCATGTGCACATGAGGAGGTATATACCCTTTTAAATGCTTCCTTTTATATCCATAAATAAGGCTAAATACACAAATTTACTAGTTTTTCACTAAAAACACTGTATTTCCATATTTTGATAATAGTCATAACCTTGTACATAGGCCAGAATTGCTTATTTTCGTTTGTGTGTGTTGTCAGAGTGATTGAGTGTGCTTTTGTTTGTAGATTGTGTGCAGTAATGTGAACTAACAGGGGATTGGTAAAATTATGGGGTTTTTTTTCCAAATTCCTTCCAAATTCTAATTACTTGTCAGAGCTATTAATTTCACCCATATCCATCTTTAGGCATGTTATTTAATAATAAACTATTCAATTCAATTGCTTGTTCATTGTCTTTCACCAATCTGCAACTGGTGATACCAGGGAGAACTTGGATTTTGCTGTATTAAGGCAGAACTGTGTATAAACGTTTATGGGCGGGTCTGGCTTTATATAATTTTCTCAAGGCACATGTACAGTATTTAGGACACAGAAAAATTACAGAGTCTGCAAGAGATGCTCCCACCTACAGATCTAACTGAAACTAGAAAATTCTTAGGGTTTGTAGGATACTATAGAAAATTCATACCAAAATACTCAGACATAGCACATCCTCTTACAAACCTGACCAGAAAGGACATACCATTTGAATGGTCTAAGGCATGTCAAGCAGCCTTTGAGATGCTCAAAGAGTACCTACTCAAGGAGCCCATATTAAAATACCCAAAACCTGACCAACCTTACATATTGTACACAGATGCAAGTAAATATGCATGGGCTGGTGTACTCACCCAAGCCTATGTGTACATGGAAGAGGGAAAAGAATTCTCCATTCATCACCCTATCACCTATGTTAGTGGTCTCTTCAAGGGTTCCCAATTAAACTGGGCGGCCCTTACTAAAGAAGCCTATGCAATCTACATGGTAGCTAGAAAGTTAGATTACTATTTGCGAGAGGCCGAGACCACCATTAGAAGTGATCACCTACCATTGAAATCCTTCTTGCTCAAAAATACTAAGAATGACAAAGTCAACAACTGGGGAGTAGAACTAGCATCAAAGTATACCCTCAATTTCGAATATGTCAAGGGAATTAAAAATACTCTGGCAGACACCATGAGTAGACTAGTCACCCTTGATCCTGACATAACACTTGTTAAGGAACCAGAAGGATATCAATTTGGGAAACAAATAGGGCCTAATGATAATGTGACTGAAGCAGAGGTGAACCTAATCAGTTTAGCACCAGTAGCTCCTGCCTCAAAACCTGGGAAACCTGTGGACCCCATCCCAGATAAAGACATATTGCAGTGGGGAATTAGCCCAGAAGAAATAATACAGAGGCAGAAGGCAGATAAATTTTGCCAAAACATCAGGAACAGGATAATAAAAGCGGGGTCCCATGTGGTTCATCCATATTACATGGAAGAAGAACTACTTATGTGTTATGTTGAAGACAATAAACAGAGATTTGAAGTCATAGTTATCTCTCGGGACCTGTCCAAAGTCATGCTAAAGTTAGCCCATGACGACTTAGGCCATAATGGATCCGCCAGAACTTACATGATAGTTAGAAGAAATTACTACTGGAAAGGTCTGAGGCCAGATGTTGTGCATTATGTAAAAAGATGTACAGTGTGCAGAAAATATAATTCTGCATCACCCAAGTATAACAAAGGAACTTTTCAGGCTCCTGGAGCCCCCATGGATTTCATATCCATGGATTTGATTGGAGAGTTCCACCCCCCCCCCCAGCACACATGGAAACAAATATGCCTTGACTGTTATTTGTATGCTATCAGGCTGGACCTGGTGCATCCCGATCCCAGACAAAACTGCCCCTGTGGTCATACAGGCTTACCTTAAACATGTCCACCATGTTTTGGGACCCTCCCATAAAATACTATCTGATAACGGTACTGAGTTTAGTAACAAACTGTTTGAGACTGTAGCCAAGGAGTTGGGAGTAGAACATAAAATCTATTCACCTTATTATAGGCCGCAATCAAATGGGAGAATAGAAGGATTTCATGCCTTCTTGAAAACATGTTTAGCTAAACATGTTAGTCCCAGTGTGGAGTGGGATGAAGTATGCACCTTAGCAACAGCAGCATACAATTTTCTCCCTAATGAACATTCTAGAGAGAGTCCATTCTTCATTATGTTTGGTCGTGATCCTAGATTACCACTAGACTAGTTGAGCTGTTCCAACATAAGCTTAGGTACCTAGGTACCGATGAGACAATTTTATCTTTGCAAGCTTTAAGGAACATGTACCTAGTAATTGCGGAAAATCTGCGCAAAGCACATGAAAGAAGCATCACACCATACCCTAAAAAGTCTGCCCCAATTCAACAAAACCAATTAGTGACATTAAAGGTCCATATCCGGAAGACTCTGGACCCACGGTATGAAGGAACCTACAGGGTTATACGCATAAAAGGAAACCAAGTAGAGCTTGCCCGCAATGGGACAGTTGCACCAACTAAGTGGGCACACATTTCCCACTTGAAACCATTACTACAAGCGGATGAGATAATTGAGCATTTACCCAAGGATAGTGCCTTTGCTCGTAAAACCAAACTTGCTCTTAATCCTGATAAAATACCAGATTAAGACTGGAAAAGAGCAACTGAACTTAACACCCCAACCTCCTAATATGCAATTCCCTACCAAACCTTTCAAGCCCCACCAAATATTCTTAAAGAAGGGTAGGGAGGTGGTATGAGGATGAAAAGGGAGGTGGAAGAGGAGGAAGTTTGGTGGGACTGGGAAGAGAGGGTGGGATTTGCAGACAGATAATCCAAAAGTCAAGTTGTTTGCACAGAAAAACTTAAACATTAAATTGTTTTACAAGGAAATTTAAACACATTTATTGCAAGTATTTACATGGAGAGTAGAAATGTACTAAAGGAAAGAATGCAAATAGTTTCCTGCCTATGTTATGGCAAAAGGTCAATATCCAGAGAGGAAGTTGTGAAGACAGTGGAAGTCACCACTAAGCGGTGTGAGAGGAGTCCTCGGGTGCACTCACTGTGTCTGAATCGCAAAAAGGACCCTCAGCCTGAGAGTCTGGGGACTCTGAAATTACCTTCTTCTTCTTCTCTGGTGGGCTCACCATTTCACTGGTAACAGTGCGCTTGCCAGACTTGTGCTTCCTTCTTTTCTTTTTCTCTGTTCTAGGAGAAGTAGTCGCTATGGGTGAGGATGGCCCAGTGCTCACGGTGCTGGGTGCTGAGCCCTCACCCTTTGGGGCCTTAACGAATTTCCCCTCATGAAAAGGGCAGATCGGTGCTGCAGCTGGCCTGCGAGAGGGAGGAGGTGACTCGGCCCTTGGGGGACTGGCGATCGCGGGAAGGCCTCATGAAAGGCGAATACGCATCTGATGTAATACTTCTTGGGTGGCTCCCAGGTCATACCAGACGCACTGTTGCCATTGATCTAGGTGAGGGGCCAGGTATCCAAAATGATCGAGGACAGCAGACACTCGCAAACTGTAAAAGTAGTGGGGAGAGTAAAATACTTGCACACATTCAAAAGAACTAAGTTACAAAACATTGTTACTATCTTTAAGGACAAGAATAGACAAAAGAATGTACTTACAAGTGCATCTTTTTGGTGTAATGTTTCTTAGTGGACCAGTCCGACTCGGAGAAGAGTGGGGCGGCCCACCCGAAATTAAGATAATCCTCACTGGTTTAATACCACTAGTGTCCTTGAAATACATGCTGAAGATGCATGCCAAAGCCTCGTAGGGGCAATCTTCTTTCAGCAGTACGGGACAAATCCAATTATAAACCATACTGGGGTTTGATAGCCCCTCAATAGTGTACAATTTTCGCAAACTGTGATAATGTCCAGGCATTTTGCTGGCAAAGCTCTGGAAACTGATAACACCCAGACAATGAGGCGACTATGCTTATATACCCTCATTACAGATGTATTACATCCACAACAGGAGAGAACAAAGGGAGTCTAGATAGGAACAGGGTGTTAAAAGCTAATAGCAGAGATAAACAGTGATGTGTTGATGAGATAAATGGAGTGATAACAGAATACCCATTGTACTGCTGTTCAGTTGGCAACCTGCCACTAGCAGGAGTCGAAGGATACTTGAGTAAACAAACAAAAGGATATCCAAGAAATGAAACATAAGGGTAATTAATTTTATTGAGTAAAAGGAGAATTTAGTCGTGCTTAATATGAAATATCTGTGGACTTGAACATGAAATAAGTTTTAGAGTCAGTATATTGGCAAACAGGTAGTCACACAAGTTAGACTAAAAGGTTGCACGGGATGAACCAAAGCAACATGGGATAAAAGACCCGTGGGCAGGAATTCCATACACTCTACAGTACACAGCTGTTTGGGTTAAGGCACGGGGAACTTTGGTTGTCAAAGATGGCCAGACAGTGGAAAAACCCACTGTAACTGGGTGAGTCTCCGCCTCCAACTGTACTTGTAGAATTGGCGGGAGCAGGGTTGGAGATAAGCCCCGCCCCCAACAGTGCCAGTAAATATTTACTATTAAAGAAAGAAAGGTGCCAAAATGTCACTCTCGGGCCATGAAACAATTATAAATTAAAATATCAAATAGAATGCACAGCCGTAGACACCTTGGTTGAATTAACTAAAGGAAACATAGACGCTCTGCATTCTACAATGTTTCCCGCTCAAATAGGTATGCGAGGCTCCTCCTACTAATTCCAAATAAGGTCCCATGGCCAGTTGATCATGTGACCCACTGTTTCATATAAAACTGGAGCGCACCTCGCCCAGGCATAGACCTTTTACTATACAAATGTGAGGTGAGGGTCTCCTTGTTGCATGGCACAAACCAAGCAAACTGCATGGAAAAAATCAGGAGGAAAGCCGTTAGCAATGGGAAGAGGAAGGGGAAAGAAAGACCCGAAGTCGGACCCTAAGCCCGGGGGAAGATTGGACAGGAAGGTGGTGCTGGAGTACTCTTCTGATGAGAGTCTGGATAAAGATAACCCCCAACAGGTGGAGGGAGCGGAGGCACCGAAACGTGTGAAGAAGCAGATACACCTGACTCTGCCAACAAGTCCAGCCCATGTGACCACAACTGAATCCTTTACAGCTTTCTTTATCAACCACAGTCTTATGCGAGCCCTGCAGAAAGCTTTTATGAAACGAGGTTGGAGTACCGACCAGATGAGGGAATTCGTTGCCAACTTCCAGAAGAAGCACGGACAGCAAGTCCCAATGCCTAAAATCTACGGGGACGAAGACCCCTCTGACAGCGAGGGTCTGGAGCTGGCAGATGGGACCAAATTGGGCAAGAAAACCACAGGCAGTGCACATGATGGCAGCGGTCCCAGCACAAGTGGCAGAGGCGTAGGCGGGTCTGGAAGTAGAAAGCGAGGCTGGGACGATGACGGTGATGATGATGACCCCAACAAACGCAGGAAGACAGGGGGTGAAGGTGCACCACCAAGACCGATGGTGGCCCGTAAGGAACCATGTAAAACGGGCACAGTTTACCCCCCGATCGACAGAAAGCTACCAGCCCTCTACATCTCTCATCCGAAGGAGAGAACCTTGCTGGGCCACCGCGTATTGGACTGGACTCCGGAGCAGAAGAGGAAGATACACGAGGCGAGGATGCAGGGGAGACAAGTGAAACCCCACAGGTACAGAGCGGGGACTGTGGCTCTGCAGGACATCCGCCACTTCCAAAAGACCTCAGCACTGCTCATCCCGAAATTGCCTTTCCAAAGGTTGGTGAGGGAGATCACCCAGGACTTCAAGACAGACCTGTGGTTCCAGTCGGTGGCGATACTGTGTCTCCAGGAAGCAGCAAAGGCATACCTTGTCAGGCTGTTTGATGATACCAACCTGTGTGCCATCCACGCCAGGCGAGTTACCATCATGCCAAAGGACATCCAGCTGGCAAGGTGAATCCGGGGAGAGCGTGCGTAGAGTCCCACCACCAAAAACAAACATTTCGGTCCTTTTCAGGACCACCCCCATACTCCAAAAGGAGTAGCCTTTGAAAAGCCATAAGACCTGTGATACAGGTTTGTATAGTCTGTAAAAGGGAAATATGCCCGAAACATCGTTTGTACGCGAATGTGCAGAGGGTTCTCAATGTTCGCGTAAGACGTTGTGTGTGTGTATGTGGGGAAATGTACTTGCTTCTGGTGAGAGGGGTTTCCAGGAGTAAGACACTAATTCCTTTGATTCTTGTCACAATCCGGTTGGATGCTTTTTATTACAATAATAAATGATTACAGTCCAAATACATATAGATACAGATTCAAGTTGTTTATGTGATATTTTAAATTGAGTGAGTCGGAGGGTCTTGGCTGAGCCTCCTTAAATACTGGACTGCACGGTTCACTGGTCGTGGTGTTAGACTTGCATGGCTCCTCCGCGAATACGTAAAGTCTTCTCAGGATTCGCTCCGGATCTGCAAATAGACTAAAAGGGACCGTGCATTCCTCCCCCCGTTGTAAAAGTTCGTAAACCTACAAAAACAATGGTTGAAGTAACTTTTTAAATTGTTTAACTTTGAACACATACACAGATTACTACATCTACATTGTTGTGAGAAACTTTTACCATAACTAAGATTTTTATGAGACTTTGTTACGTTATACTTTTATGTTGTACATACTAAGGTTTAAATTTTTAATTGAGTACTATTTTTATATGGTGTTATTTCCTCCCCCTGTAGGAAAGGTTCGAAACAACAATAATAAGACTTAAAACTAGGATTAAAATAACCGGATTGTGTTACAAAAGCACTTTTAGTAACATTAACAGCATAACATTTATACAATTATTTGCTAATTACTTATGTACTGACATGCGTTGTTACTTATGTTACAAGAATTATTGTTACCCTTACTTGTGACAGTGCCTACAATAACACAATACATAATAAGTAATATTTTGCTGCGATTTCCGCGAATGTTTTCGAAATTCGCTGAACGAGCACAATTATGCGACATTTGTAAAAACATGAGAATATTGTTTAACTTAAGCTCGATACAGACCGGTTGCCTGTCGGCTTTTTCAGCGAGTTTTGCGAATGTTTTCAAAATTCGCTGCTTCGACCTTGCGCTTGTATCTGCAACGAGATAACATAGGCTTATTGAAGATTATAATTATAAAAGTGAACAAAAATTGTGGTCCTGAAGAGGACCGGGGTTTGTGTGTGATGTGAAGGCCTGAGGCTCGACAAGATTGGGTTACTAAACCCTGGTGAGTATTGGTACTGGCTTTACGGCTCCCGGAAGCTGGTAAGTCCTGCACTACTTCACATGGTGGCTTAGTTCACCTTTGGTAAGTCCCTGTCGAATGCCATCGACGTAGATAAATGGGACTAAGTCCTTGGTAAGAGTGAGCATGCCTCACACCACACGAAGAATGACAGTGGATAACCTGCAATGCAGTACCAAGTGGAGCCAACTGTTAACCTCCCGTCTTGGCAATTAGCTTGGGTTTTTGAACGTCTATATATACCCTAGTTTAACTTTTACTGCCAATTTCTGGTGTTCGGTATGTAAATTAACCTTAATTGGATGCACATCGCAAATTACCTTGGTCCACTTATTTTTATAGAAGTGACCATTTGCGATATGCCACACGTAACGCGAGTTTTGAAATAGTTCTCGAAATTCGCTGATTTTTGCATTAAATGCGTAAAAGTTTTATAAAAGTGGCCTTTTTAGGGTAGGTTTACACCGTATTTTGACCGTTTTGCAGCGATTTCTGAGAATGTTTTCGAAATTCGCGCCATGTGACACCACTATGGGCTTTACATACTAACTTGACTATTACATAATACAATCGATGTGCACTGATGCGTTCCATTTGTTTGTTTAACCCTGACGCTTGGATCCAGCTGTCCCAACCTGTTGGCAGTGGACTACATTGACTACAACGAAGAACATGTTTGTGAATTTTATTGGACTTAAACTTGGACCCCAAATACTGTAAGTAATACATAATTTTGTTATTTAAGCCTATTTTAGGACAATTGTAAGACCGTTCAACAACTTTCTAAGTTATTTGACCGTTTTCCTTCCCCCCTTAAAATCCACCACCGGTGAGATTCACAACCTGCAACAACTAAAACTGTTAAAATGTTCGTTGGTTAATCCCACGTGTCCGCTCTCCAAGGGTCCATTTGAGATTTAAGCAACTTATTTCTGGCTGCAAAAGTTGAAAAGAATTATTAATCGAAAAATTCTTTACGCAACTTCCACAGATTCTTGTTGATGTGCGCTAAGCATCCTCAACAAGTTTATTATTAAGGAGGAGTTGATTTTCTCTCAGGCGTCTGTTTATTAGCTTGAATTCTTAGTAGAATTTTCCCATCCGAAGAAAAGGTATGTATCCACCCTACGGAGCCAGACCTGCGTCTAAAAAAAAATTGTTATATGTTCTCAAATATTTCATGTAAACTACAACACTATCAGCGAATTTAGCGCAAGTTCTCGCAATTCGCTAGAAAATCTTCAAATATATGAAATAAAACATATTTACAATACTTTGTACACAGTTCAACACGTCTCCACTGCATCCGCGATTTTCGCGAATGTTTTCATAATTCGCTCGTGGGAAAGGGGTTTTTTATAACTTTACTACTTTTATGGCCTACCACCATCTCGCCTAGAAATGCTTCTCTAGGAAGCTCACGACGACGCAAGATGGTAAAGGCCTACTCTTTGCTAATTTTCCATTACAGATAATACTTGATATGTTGGTTGCCTCCTGGTGTGCTGAAACATCTTTCCGAAGGAAACAATTCCTTCCATCTGTTTTGGTAAGTACAAATGTTCTCACATGATCTGAAATAGTCAGATCCATATTTTAATGATTGTTTTCTATGCTGAAACCTTTCACGTTCTTCAAAATCAATCATTTTCCAGTTCGTACTTTGGGTTATGTTATTTTTAGTAACCGCGACTTACAGCTTGTTGCGAATTATGTCCTTAAGATGCTTATTAGATTTCCTTTTTGTGTGATTTCTTTGCTTGGACCTCCAAATATGTGTTAATTGGCATTTCTAGTCCTACCCATTTCCTGTGTCGTAACTTGTTTGTGATGTCCTAACTGATACCGTCAGCAAGCAGCGATTTCCGCGAATGTTTTGAAAATTCGCTTACCATCACTGTCATTTACTCTGTACAGACGGTTAATGCCATCACAAATACCCTGTTGCCCCTTGATACAGCGATTTCCGAGAATGTTCTCAAAATTCGCGTGAGTTACCCTGCGGGACCCCTTTTTGTGAGGAATTTACCGAATTAACCCACCTTTATACACCGCCGTATGGGGGTTAGTGGCTTGCTTTAGCGAATTTTGCGAATGTTCTCAAAACTCGCGTGGCCTTTTTGCCGTACACGGCACCCTTGTTCCCTTAACTACTAAAACACCATGATATTTGAATGTTTGTTTGGGGGCGGGGGCGCCTTAGCCAAGGCGAAGGAGGGGCGAAGAGAAAAGTCTTAAGTAAAAAGAGAGTTCCTACCGACAGATACGTCTGGGGGTCTAATCCCCAGTCGGCATAGCCGTTCGTGTACGTACCTGTACCAATTACGACAAGGTGGCTCTTATACCAAATGGCCACTTATGTCGTATCTAAGTAAAGAATTCCGTTCCGTGGTCTAAATGTTGATTACTTGTGATGAAAAAGACCTAACTTTATTTGAATTTGGAGGTGATTTTTTTTTTGAAATACTTGATTTTATTTGAAGTATTGCGGTTAAATGATAACCGTTTATACGACACACCAGTAAATTTGCAAAGTTGCAATTTGGCAGACGTGCCGAACTTTTTGATGTGTCTTTGCATAAGCAATTTTGTATGGCCTAAAAGGTGGACGTCACAACGTTTTTGCTGAAAGCTGCTAATTTGCCGTGAATTGGCTAAAAATCCCTAAGTCGGTTAACGTAACCGACTTCCCCTTTAGCAGCTTTTAAGTACCTAGTGCACTTTGGCCGAAATATGTTGTGACTCCAAAGACGAAGTTCTGGTCGATGGACGTTCTGGTCGAGATCCTGTCGTCTTGCTGTGGGCGTGGTGGGTGTCGTTGGCACTTTCTCGCTCCCTGTAACTTGCGTCATTCCCCGTGCGGATTCCTGTACAATCATCTGTGCTGTCCGCCAACGACACCATTACAAGTTCGGTGAAAATGCTGTGATGGCTGGTGATTGTGGTGACGAGATACCCTCAAAGTCCAAACCGCAATCAGCAGGCGTCACATCGTCCGCGAATTTCGTGAATCTTCTCGTTAATCGCTCAGACTTCAAATTTCTGTTTTTTACTGCCTTTTTCCGCGAATTTCGCGAACGTTCTCGAAACTCGTCGTCTATCTTTTCAATTCTTCGATGCGGTACCACTCGTCTTCGCCAGTCCTGACGATCTTAGTGGCAGCTTCTTTTTCTTCTTAAACGGCAACTCCTTCCCCTCTGCTTCGACCTTATCACGCAATTGCTCTAGAGCCGCACCGCCGAGATACTGTTTCCCCGAGATAAGCTTGCCTATGGAACTACTCGCCGTGTGATAAATCGTTTCCAGGGCCTTCGCGCTCAGAACCACCTTTTTGTCTTTCTGCTGTAACTCGTGCATGTATCTGCATACCAACGTCGCAAGATAGGCTGTGGCTCTTCCATTTGGTGAATGCTCCCACTCCGGATTATATTTCGGTATATTCTGAGCAAACACCACCTCGTCTATCGGTTTTAGCTCTCCAACCTTCTGCTTCGCCTGACGTATCGCTTCAACTTTCTGTTCCGCCCTCGCAATCATGTCATCAACCTCCGGTATTTTAATAGCCACGGTTGGCCTCATCGTTGCGCTTATCACTTTCACCAGTATCGGTAGACTGACCATATCTGTTAGCGATGCCAAGTTGTCTGCCGCCTCTGCCGCGTGTCTATGTGCCAGTGCCTGTTCCCTACAAATATTTCCGATGCATTTCTTAATTCTGCCGACTTCTTCTTGCGATTTACCGACCAACTCGTCTTCCACTAGTTCAAAAATTTCCTGTGGCTTCAAATTCACGATGTCTGATGCCATCTGAGGTCCAATATCCGTGATATCAACTAACGTAGTCGGGTCCACCGCCGTTTTTCCGCTCAGTTTCAATCTCCAGGCCTTACATCTTGCGTCCGGTACCATCGCCACGACCTCCGCTGGATCAGCACCATTCAATATCGTTTGCTTATTGGCCTTCACCGCCCAGAACATACTCTGTACCACCTTTGCGTACTCCTCCGAAATGTTGGTCGCCCCACTTTTAATCAGCCTTTCGAACTCCAGTACAACCTGCCGCAAATACGCCTGGTAATCTTCCGCCCTGGTCATATTTATGCAATGGGGGCTTTCCTCTTGCAGATGAAAACCCTCAGGGATATCGTCCGGTTCGTCTTCTTCCTCCGCACTGGCTATGTCGCCCATCTTCATTGACTTTTTCCTTTTCTTTGTTTCGACCAACGTCACGGCTCTTGGCTTTTTCATAAATTTCCCGCTCGTAATCCTTTGGCTGTATCGTTTGGCCTTGTCTTTCTGTTCTTTTTCTTGTGCCTGAGCCTCTGCTCGTTCCGCTCTCTTCAGCTGGCTCGTCAATTCACCGGCCTCCCGTTCTAGCTTCTCTTGTTCTGTTTCTTCTTTTTCGCCTTCAGCTTCTTCAGGTTTCCCTGTCGCTGCTGCAATCTTTGCGTGTCGCTTGTCCAGTCTCGATTTCCTGTCAGTACCCTTCGTCACAAATCCTCCCGGTTCTAATGTCGAATAACTCGGTTGTCCTTTGTCCGTTTCCGTTGTCGTTACCAGGTCCTCGAGAACATTATCGTCATCATCTTCCATTGGTTCCGGTTCCGGTTTCGGTGTTTTCTTGGCCGGACCGCCCTTGCCTCCTTCTTTACTCATTTTCAGTTTATTTTCCAGTCGCTTCCGTCTGATTTCGCTTTTCCCTCTTTGAATTTCCGTTTGCAACTTGACCCGTTCCAATTCTGCTGCTTTGCGGCCGACTTTTACCATCGACTGCACCAAGTCCGAACTCGCTCCTGCCAGATGCTTCGGGTCGAACACGTTTGCTTGACAGGAGTTAAGGGAATTTCGAGAATATTCTCAAAACTCGCGTAACTACATTGGGACTCCCAATGTATGTGTTGTAATTTCCACGCGTAAACGTCACAGTGAGGAAAAGAAAAAAAAATTCTAAGTTGTAACTTCGAACTTCGAGACGTGAGCGAATTTCGCGAAGCTTCTCGTGAATCGCTGTTCCTCACTGGAACTCCCAGTGTACGCAATCTAAAATTGAATGCGGCCATAGCATGTGCTGGAAATCCCAGTCACTGCAGACAGTTGCGAGTTTTGCGAAGATTCTCTGCATTCGCGTGCTTGTGTTGGTACTCCCAACGCAATGGTTCAAAGCATTATCTGATGAATGCCACAATAACCCGCGATTGCAGAGAATATTCTCGATATTCGCGTAGTTCAGTCGGAAATCCCGAACTGAAACCAAAATATTAACACGATTGAAGTCCTATATTTATAATATGCAGCTGTTCACCGTCTTCACAGCGAATTTCGAGAATGTTCTGAAGATTCGCTATAATGACGCAAGGTTGCGTTAGCGAATCTTGTCACATTCGCGCAATGTCTGTTCGTATCTAAAAAGTCAAACGTTTATTATTTCTGCTTCTATCCGTGTAGCTCACTGGAAACTAGAATAGAAATATAATATTAGACATTCTTTGAAAGGATACCTAACAACGCAAACTCGCTCTCCGCTACGTATTTGTCACGGTCTGAACTGGGCTTACGCCCCTCGCCTTCGGAAGCAATTTTGTGTTAAAAAAAAATATGTCAAACAATCGGTAATATTTAAAAATCGTCGTCTCGAAGTAACCTTGCCACGCAAAGTTAAAGAGTTGTAGGATTTTAGAGGAAACTTGACATACGTCTTGTCTCTTCGAAATCTGATCTACAACTGACGCGCTGGTGGTGAAATCGCCCCCCGCAACGTTGGTTCATTTGCATAATTGTTTTCCTGAAACTCAAAATTCGAGTAAACAATTTGCCGTAACTCAGTAAGTCCTTGCTGGAATTTAATATAAATTTAAAGGGTGATGCATATGATGTTAACAGATTTTATGCAATGCTTACTTTTTGCATTAATTCGACTGATAACAAGTTATTCAAAATCGTCTTTTTATTTGAAACAACTTTTAATATCCCTCAGCTTTATCTCTCACGTGAAGTCTGCATGATCTATCCGGATTTCTATTGGCTGAGCGCTTATCCGTACCCTTCGTGGGCGTGTCCACCCCTTTGTGGCCTTGGTGCCTGGGACTTCTTATCTATGGCGTTCAAAAATTACAATATTTAGACGCTATTTATGCATTGCGAGATTAAGGAATCTTTTCAAAAATCGCATTTTCGTGATCAGCGTCCAAAACTGTATCTTGCAACTTAATTTCAAGGCCCAACTCCTGCTAATAAAAATTCAATTAATTAATGTTAAAAGTCAAATCCAAGCAACATGGCGTCACCTTCTTCCCGGAATTTTGTTCAAATCTGAAACTTTCACCAATTATTTCAGGGCAGTGTTTACGCATCTTTGAAAATTAACTATGCAGTAACGTTCCCTGCTACTTGGTGCATCTATTGGCATCAACGGTTTTTAAAATTCTGCAACTTTATTTTTGGCGCTAAAAATATGTAATCTCTATTGAATTTAATGTATTTCAGATCTAGTCTGTTATGACCATCACCTTCAGATTCCTTCTCAAATCTTCGTTTCTTTCTTCTTTGTCTAAAAAGAAAAATCACGACAACTCATAAAAAGAAGTTGAACTCTGTATGCACTGGGCTGATGTTTACTTTAGCATTACTTGCAGTGTTTGCTCCCGTGGGATTCCCTTCTACTTTATCTTGCCATGTAGCTGTTAAACCAACAATTTGTGACATGCTCTTGAGCCATGAAAAACTTGAAACTGATACATTATTACCAACACCTAGCGGATCTCGTGAATATTTGCTGGGTTCGCCAATGCATCCAGTTTTTGTATATTGATGTCTGTCATCAGAGGCTTGTGTCACCATCCGCGAGTTTGGAGAAAGTTCTCGGAATTCGCTAGCTGTCCGAAGGCATCGACCATTAGGATCACCAAAAGTCGCTTTCACCTCCCCTGGGTCCGCATTTGGCTCACCTCCTGGCAGCGAGTTTTGAGAATGTTTTGAAAAATCGCTGCTTGCTGCTGTAATCGTGGCATCTTCGGCACTGACTGTCATTTCTCCTCCTGCAGGCTGTTTTTTCCGCGAGTTTTGAGAATGTTCTCTATATTCGCTGGTGTTGCTGAGCAATTCTGAATCCAACGTCTGATTCAGACTTCTTTGGTGCTGTACTCGCTCCTGTGCTTCACCTGCTACATTTTCCAGCGAATTTCTTGAATGTTTTTGGAACTCGCTGTTCCTTGGTTCTGTTACACAATCTTTTGTGTTTACGTTCATTAATTCCATCACGTCTGTTTCCTCTGGAGGATCACCGTTGTCCTTTACTTCGAAATGAAGGTCTGGTATGTCCTTTCCTGCCAGAAATAATTTTGAACTTCTTCCGTAGTTCTTCACCACTTGTTCACTCGGCAGCTGATTTACTACCTTCTCACTTGGAGCTATGTATTTCACGTGCGCCGATCTTCTTACGGACTTGTGTCCTCGTTCGTCCTGAACCTCGATTCTGTTGTTGCCAAAAATCGCTGTCACCCTGAAGTTCGGTTGGTATCTTGGTTCGAAGACTGCTGCATCTGGGTCCTTGACTAATACCATGTCATTCACCTTAAACTTGTGCGGTTCCTCTTTCTTTGGTAATTTCTCTCTGGCCATGCGGATATTCCTTACCACTATCGTGTACAATCTTCTTAAAGTATCCATTTTTAACGCAGTTCCTCTTTCACCATAGTACCTCGGTCTTGGTTCTAACAGCTTGGCGACTGGCGTAATCGGATCTCTTCCGAACATCAAGACGAATGGCGACTCCTTGCTACTCTGGCACGGGAAGAAATTGTACGCGCTGACCGCCAGTGGTACCAACTCATCCCATTCGACTCCACCCCCACGAATGTGCTTTGCTATGCAAGCTTTAAAAAACCTATGCCATCCTTCCAGGCGTCCGTTTGACTGTGGTGTGTACACTGGAGAGAAAATGTGTTTTAAACCAAGAGTGTTACAAACTTCTTGCATTTCTTTGTTTTTAAACTCGGATCCATTATCCGTGAGCATCCTGCTGCTTCCGCCGAAAACACAATAGATATTGTCTCTGTAAGCGTCACAAATTGTTTCTGCATTCTTGTTCTTGATGGGTACTGCAATAGTAAATCCTGTTAACATGTCTATAACAGTCAATACGTACTTGTTTCCCCTGCTGCTGGGCGGGTGAATAGGTCCCACCAAGTCCATACAGATGAATTCCATCGGCAAATCTGGCGAGTCAAAATGACCGAAAGACTTCTCTGGCTGTCCTTGGTTTTGTAGCACGCACTCCTTGCATTTCTTGCAGTGTCGGAAAATCTGTTTTCGTATTCCAGGCCAATAATATTGTCTTTTCAGACAATTATAAGTTCTTCTTGAACCGTTGTGACCACTGTAGTCGTGTGCAAGGATGATCATGAAATCTTGTAAAACCTGTGGAACCAGGATACATTTAAACGTTCTTCCATCTTCGATCCAGAGTCTGTACAGTACTCCTTCTTCCTTGATGAATATTTTCTGTAATTCGAAATCTTTATGCAACTTCTTTGCCACATCCCTGCAGTATGTATCATTCATCTGCAGCTGTTGCAATTGCTTCTGTTTCAATGGCAGCTTGATTTCCCGTAGATCCTCGTGTTCAGTGATTTCGACGCACTGGCTCCCCCGCGATTTTTGAGAATCTTCTCGACATTCGCTACCACTAAGCAGAGTTCGTTTTGCCTTTGGCTTCTCTTCAAAGTTGATCTCGAAAAACTTGACTGCCGACTCCTTCAGCGAATTTTGAGAATGTTCTGAAGATTCGCTGTATGAATCCTGCGCCTTCTTTTCTTCTATACTAATTTCACTTTCCACTGGTTTCTCGAGTGATTTCCGCGATTCTTGCGAATCATTTGGAAATTTGCTGTTGTCCTTTAACTCGATGACTTCCGTGTTAACTTTGTCCATCACCTTTGCTGGTTCTAGTTCCTCGAAGCAATAACTACCGAATTCGTGGTCGTCTGGTTCCTTTGTCTTCTGTGCATCTGGTACAACATCAAGCAGACGACTCAAACTATCCGCCAGTAGGTTTCTTGTCCCTGGTATCCATTCCAGATGAAGTCGAAATTGTTCTAACTCTACCGCCCAGTTGTTAACTTTCGAGTTCATAGTTTGCTTATTTAAGAACTTCTTCAGAGGTAGATGGTCGCTCCGGATGGTAACTTCTGCGTCCGTCACGTAAAAGCTTAACCTGCGAACTGACATATAAATCGCATATGCCTCCTTGGTTAGCGCTGCCCAGTTGAGCTGGCTTCCTCTAAACTGACCACTCACGTAACAGATGGGGTGGTTCTTTGCTTTGCCTTTTTCGTCCAGATGTTCTTGCGTAAGCACTCCTGACCATCCAATTCCACTTGCATCTGTGTACAGGATGTAGCCTTGTTTTGGATCTGGATATCTGAGGATGGGATATTCCATTAATAGTTCACGCAGGTGATTAAATGCTTTGGAACACTGTTCTGTCCATTCAAACACAACGTTATGGCGCGTGAGCTTTGTCAACGGTCGTGAAATATCAGCAAAACGTGGTACGAACTTTCGGTAGTATCCTATCAGTCCAAGGAATTGTTTTACCTCTTTGGCTGTCCTCGGGGCTGGCATCTTGCGTATGGATTCCAACTTTTCCGGAAGCGGTTCGAATCCTCTCTCCGAAACCAAATGTCCCAAGTATTGTATGTGCTTCTTGAAGAAACTACACTTTTCACGTTTCATCTTCAATCCAAACTTGCGTAGCCTGATAAATATTTCCTCCAGATGTTGCAAATGTTCTTCTTCGGTCTTACTGAAAATTATGATGTCGTCCAGATAACCCATTGCAAAACCGCTGCAGCCCATCAACACCTGGTCGATTAGCAATTGGAAATAGGCAGGGGCCTGACTGAGTCCGAACGGTGTACGTTTGAACTGCCATTTCCCCATTGGCACAACAAATGCTGATTTGGCTCTGGATTCCCGTGTAAGACCTATGTGGTAGTATCCTGAACGCAAGTCTATGGTGGAGAAAATTCTTGCTCCTCCCAGCTTTGAAAACATTTCGTCGATTTTTGGCAATGGATATAGTGACAAACAGCCTGTACCCTTGTCTGTTCGTTTTACCTCTGGCTGCAATGCGTTGACTTTTCGATAATCAACGCAAAGTCTTCTTCTCGGTGGCTCGTCAGGTGCAGACTTCTTAGGAACAACAATCACTGGTGAAGCCCATCTTGACAAGCTCCTTTCGATGACACCTGATTTTTCCAGAGTTTCAATTTCTTGACGTACCCAGTCGTAATGTTTTAACGGTAAGGTGTATGGGGATTGTGCTACTGGCAAGCTGTCTCCTGTATCTATTTCCATTTCTATGAGTTGAGTGCGTCCGATGTCTTTGTTGTTCTTCGAGAAAGCCTCGTGCTGTTGTTTGCACAATGCCTCAAAGGATATCCTCGTAGCCTCTTTTATGTCAGCATCCTCCAGTTCAACTTTTCTGTTCGGGTAAATATCCCCTGGAGAGATAAGGAAGTCAGATTCGACCACTTCATTTAATTCAGACCACTCTTCTTTCAGCGAGTCTGGAGAATGTTCTTCAACTTCGCAGTTTTTGGCGTCATAATTGGTACTCGGTTGACCACTGTTCTGCTTTGCAGCACATTGCCACCACGAATTTTGAGAATGTTCTCGCGATTCGCGTGTTGACTCTTGAAACGTTGATGTGATATCTTTTCCTACTGTTGTCCTCTCTCCCAGTTTTCGTCCGTCTGGAAACGTACGCGATTTTCGCGAATGTTCTCGGAATTCGCTATTCATAGCTTGCGGCTCTGGTATCCTCTGAGTATGTGAACTCCATTTTCGCTGTGGAATCCAGTTTCTTGGCTTGACATCTATTACTTCTTCGACGTTCAACTCATTGGTTGTTGCAATGTATGTTACTTCAGATGACTCCGGTATTGCAAAACCTACCACTTCTCCCTTGGCCAAATGCAAAGTTTTTACGTGGTCCAGGTTTGTGATTGCCAATAAAGGAAAATTGCTGGATTTCTCTTCTGGCATCATTGCAATTTCGTGTTGATACATATTAGGATGTTTTTCTAACAAGTGTTTATTTCCTTTAATTACTTGCGTCCCCTCTGTTTCCGCATGGATGTTGACTTCGAAAACTGCATTGTGCCTCGGAGGAATTTTGACATGATATGAAGCTGTAACAGGAATCCCCAATTCGTCTTCTTCTACTTCAACAGCTTTGATTCCATTTAATGACAACACCCTTGTTCTGTTCGTGGTCCATTGTATTCCGGCACAATTACGTTTAGCAAAGTCCACACCCAGGATAATATTTCTCCTTAATTCCCTGCATACGATGAACTTTTGAATTACTTTTTTAGATCCTATTATTAACGTTAGTTGAACAGTTCCCATAGAGCCCAGGTCACCACCATCTGCTCCTATCACTTTTGGCACTTCATGTTGTGTCAGCTGTACATTTAATTTACGAAAAGTATTGTAATTAATGCAGCTACGCATTGCTCCTGTGTCCATTAAAGCGAAGAATTGTGATGTTTTTTGCCTGGTCTCAATGTTTAGTGGGAAAGTTGTCCCTCGTCTTTGGAATTCGTCAACTATACAAATTTCTTCAGGAGGTTCATTTGAGACGAAGTAATCATCCGGTTCGTATCCGCGTGGTAGTCATGCGGTCATACACTCGTCAACATCCAAGTTGTAGAGGTCCACTGCTTCGACTACATCGTCGTATTCACAGTTAAAATTATCCATAATTTGTTGTATTTCCAACTCTTGGGCTGGTTTGATTCGATTTCGTAGAGGTGGTCTTGATGCTGTATCACCATTCTGCCTACTCTCATTGTATGGTTTCCTGAAGTTTCTGTATGGTCGTTGTCTTTTCTCTTGTCGATTTTTTCTTGCCTCAACCAGTCTGTCCAACCATGCTGTGAATTCGTGGTCTTGTAATTGCATTGGATTCACCATTATTTGCGTAAACGATCCACGTACCACACTTGGCTGTTGGCTCGCCTTGTCGTTTTCTTGATCCCTTGAATAATTGTTCGGTACACGCGAATTTCGAGAAGAATCGCTGTATTCGCTGCTTTTTGTAGTTCTCATCTGAGATGGTTGGTTGAATGTCACCTGCTTCGAGTATTCCCTCGTTTGCGGCGACTTTTCCCGCGAGTTTTGTGAATGTTCTCGAAAATCGCGTTTGTTTCTGTACCACCCTCTATCTTCGCGTGAAGTTACTTCATTGACTGTAATTTCCGGTAGTACATCACTGTTGTTAGTCACTGAATCTTGATCCTCACCTATTGCGTACAAATGTTTGATGTGGAGATCCTGTGCTTTCTGCATGGCCTCTCCCAACGTCTTAGGTGCATGCTTACTGTTGAAGTACAATGTGTTTCGTATGGATTTCCGAATCGGTTCTATGATACTGCCTAAATACAATTCCATTGCGACTGTGGACCTGATACTGTCAAGTTGACATCCTTCCACTCTCTCGACTAAGTTCTGATAACGTTGATTGTAATTTACAATCGGCTCCTCTATTCCTTGTCGTATCAGTCGCAGTTTATTTAGGGCATGGGATGTCGTCGGAACATCAGAGAAAAACTGTAAAATCTTCTCGGTGAGTTCCTTGTTAGTAATGTTCTCGCTGAGGCTTCTGATAAAGTTCTGCACCAAAATTCCTGCTTTATTTATCAGTTCTTGACGGAAAGAGCGTCCTGACTGGTCACAAACGTTTTTGACTCTTGACACCCAGTCCAAACACTGCGGTCTATCCTTGGATTCTCCCGAAAATGTAGGTATCGCAAGCAATGCAGGATCTAAGTCTCTTTTTTCTTGCGCCTTGATCATTTCTTGAAAGAGGCTGGCCGTCTGCACAATACCATGTTCAGTCGTCTTGCTGTTAAGTAGAAGCTGCTGTTGCATGACCTCCGTGATACTTTGAATAGATTTCAGGATTTCACTGTTTGTAACCTGTCCTGCGTTGCTTGATTCCGGCCGTTGCAGTTCGTTATGATGCTGCTGATGGTAATGAGTACTTGTATTTGGTAACAAAGGTGGGGGCAGGTTTGTGTTAACGTTCGGTAGGTCCAATATTGCAGAACTGCTTACGTTATCAACCCCTGTCGGTTGTACTGTCATTGGATCTCTCGACACTGGGTATGTTTGCAATTCTTGACGAAAGTTTTCATATCCTGCCAGTGGAATGTGTCGTGTGGTCAACTGATCTGCTGCCTGCACCCTTGACTTTCCAACGTTCAATGCTCCTGGCGATTGTTGGGAATGTTCTATGAACTCGCTGTGGATGCCTCTATTTGCGCTACTTTGCTTCTGTGACGCCTCAGTATTTCGAGAAACAGGTGTAATTTTTAGCGAGTTTTGGGAATCTTTTCGTAAATCGCTGTGGACGGCTGCATTTCCGTGTCGTTGCACCTGCTCCCTCTCCACTTCGCCCGTTTGCTGTATTATCCGCGAGTTTTGAGAATGTTCTCCAAAATCGCGTTCAA
>CBDCSF010000008.1:0-17592 GCA_965221445.1 Paracoccaceae bacterium | reverse complement strand
CGTGACTCAACCAACGGCTAACCAAAAGTGAGCCCCGAGCGGCAGCGTGCACCGCTTTTATAGAAAATTTAGGAGGGGCGCGCATGCGCAGGTGCCGATGCCCCGTTGCTAGGTGGGTTTAAATGGCTGCCCTGGGGGCCACCATTTGCAATGCGTTAAGCAGGTGGGTGGAAGCATAACATCGGTATCCAAGTCCTATGGGACTTGACGACCGTCACCAGGCAACTTGGCGAGACAGCGGCGAGTGCCCTAAAACCATCACATATATGGCTCCAGTAGGAGACAAACCAATAAGTATTTTAATCTCGTTCCATTTCAAAGTTATATGACTCATCCAAAAGGTATCTTCTGTAATTACACCAATAATCATATTAAACATGTGTGACAAAACCAGCAGACTGACATCCATTCCTGTGATGGACTCTCTTCTTACTGCATCTCTAAATATGGGGTATGTCATGTGAATCTCCCACAAGTTGGGTTCCACAATCATCTGAAATCCGAAATGTTGAAATATAATTACCAAAACATAAATTAAATTGTGGTGAAAACTAATATTTGGCAGTCATAAATAGCTTTTAAAATTTACCGCAACATTGTCCCACTCAAGGTCCATGTAGTTGAGCATGTACCCCTCTGAGAAACATTCTTCTAACATGGTCCAGGACAATTATCTGGTCATAAACAGCATCAAATATGTTATCCCTCCCCAGATATTCACATTTGTATAATCTTCCCAGCCTCTGCAGTAGACTGTTTCACATTTCCACATCTTCGTCATTCAACGGGAAACTCAGTCTACTAGCCAATGTTTATTTGAAACCTTCAAAAGATAGGTAAATTGTCATGTATGTATTGGATTAATTTGGAATTTACTGCAAATAGTCAAAACTAATAATTACCTTTCTTACCTAGTTCTTTACATAGCAGTTCCCAAAGTGACTGCATACTGCAGACTATCTTGCTGTTTCTGCTCTTCGTCAGATGTAACTTGGCCCAAATCCTCTGTTTCCGACATACATATGGGTGATTGGCACCAATGCATAAATGCATGCATATAAAAGTCATTAGTAGAATTAGTACAACTTCAACAATGTAATATACAGAGAAGAAACTCACTGGTGGAGGAAAGCGAAAATCTGCCTCTTCATCTGATGGTACCACATTGCGGGGAGGACAGGCAAGGTCAGTCTCAGCTGCCGGCATTGACGGCATCTCATCTGATGGTACCACATTGCTGGGGGTACAGGCAAGGTCAGTCTCAGCTGCCAGCATTGACAGCATCTCATCTGATGGTACCGCATTGCTGGGGGTACAGGTGACTTCAATCTCAGCTGCCAGCATTGACGGCATCTCATCTGATGGTACCGCATTGCTGGGGGTACAGCCATAGTAATGACTTCCCTCAGACCGAACTCCAGTCTGAAACCATGAATAAACCTACACAAAATTAAGAGATTACAGGAATGCAACATTCAAAAATAGTTACAAATATAAAACTAACTGCCTGATCCATAGTTATGTTTGTGTTGTCCGGAATGAAATGAACAACTATATGTTTCTCGCAACCGGGTACAGAAAGCACTTGCAATGATTGCAACGGGTCAATGATAATGCTACTTTGGCCACTTGGAACTGTCCTAATAGCATCATCTTCAGCACATTCCACATCTAAATTTCTTTCTTCCTTCTGCATAAAATAATATCGATTTGTAACATTTACATTATAAATTTTATGACAGCATATTGAATGAATGAATGAATTAAAACAGCAGAATCTTACCTGGTCCATGATGAAATAAAAATGGCAAATCGATACAGACTTCATCCACTTATATACAAATACTCCAACAATGGAAATGCACATTGTTACTCAGATGAGGACACCAAATGTCAATCAAAGGATTGTTCCTAGTTCAAACTAATAAATTGCAATTAATATCTATAGTCATATGCGTGCAATTTTTTTGATCACTCACCCAACCGTTATGAACCAAATATTTATTCAAGTGTGACTCCACTTCTTTGCACTCAAATGAGGTGGTACCACATTGCATTCTATTCAGTACTCCATTGCATTCACATGGCCATAAATTCTCAGATATTTATCAAATTGTTTCATAACCATTTCAACTCTGTGCCAAATTCATTTATTTGCCCACACATTATGTGAATTATTTATTTTCTTTCATTAACATCGTAAAAATTTAGGAAAACAAGTTTCATTACATTTTTAATGAGTCAGTACCAATATCAGTACTGCATTGCATGGCAACTAGTCAGTACCTCACATTGAATCCGACCTGTGCACATGCTTCAACAAGGAAGCCAGTAGGCTTTATGCAGAGCTGTTGCTTTGTGTTTGTTGGCATACTGAGTACATGCTCAATCGTATCGACTTTCCGACTTCTCGGAAAGTCGATGCAGTTGACCCGTTCGGGTGAAGTTTCATATTTTCCAGATCACACGAAGTTCAAGTTCGACCCAGCGATTGGTCGAGGAGTGGACCAAGTACATCCATGCGTCTTCAGTCAGCCGTGACAATATCTATATAAGGCTTTAACTTTAAATTATTGCCGCCAAAACCAATCTTACTAGTTAACTCTTCTCAGTTGGATTTTTGTTGTACTTTACGTTTGTTGTGTAACTTAGCAAATAAATACCGGATTTCACATTGGAAATTGGAAGTGGTTCCCTTATCTATTCCAACCTCTCATTAACTGTAAGTGAGTAAAGAATTCCCAGTACATCGACAGATACATTCGTCTAAGAAGTCTAACACACACACCCACAAATAACCCCTTCACTGGTGGAAAAAATCTCTTCATTGGTGGAGAATCCGTTTTCGGCCCTTGGATGGATACAAGAGTTGCAGGGAATCAAGGACAAAAAGCAAACTAGCGCCGTGCAGCAGATGTACCATTAGGACAAAAACCGGAGGAAAAATAGGAAACAAAGGAAAATTCAGTTAAGTGCGTTTAAAGTTTCCATCTTTCATTCGGTGCAGTGAGGGCGAAACAAGTGCGTAACCCAAGTGAGTGCGAAAAGTTAAAAACTCTTGTGATAGGATTGGCCATTAATAATAAGACATGAAGAGTTCGCTAGTTAACATAGTACACAAATAGATTACAAGATTGAAGTAAAGTAGGAAATTCGACGAAGTGATAAATCGAGAACATGATAGAATAACGAAGACCGAAATAACAAAACAGCAAAGCAAATGGAGCGTAGAGGTAGACAATGAAATATCGACGCAATGACGAGTCAGTTAATCGGAGCAGTTGAGAGATATTTACGGTAGATAAAGAAAATAAGTATGAGGAATTCGTATCAGGTTTAAAGAAGTATCGATTAATCGACGAATCGAAAAGTCGAAGCAAATAGTTAGAAGAACCGAAATCTTTGGTCAAACTCAATGTGAGGAACTTAACCCAACAGTAATAAGTATCAATTAATCGACGAATCGAAAAGTCGAAGCAAAGAGTTAGAAGAACTGAAATCCTTGGTCAGCCCTGATGCGAGGAGCCTAACCCAACAGTAATAAGTACCGATTAATCGACGAATCGAACATGGAGAAGCGTGTAACAAGGAGTAATAGCAACACACGAAGAGATCCAGAGGAAACAGAAGGTGCATTCTGGGGACGAGTGATTGACCCAGTGACGATAGAGAGGGGCCAGGCGGAAGCAATCAGGACGGTACGACGTGCTACATCTGGGGATCCTACAGCCTTATTAAATACGACACAGAATGAACAACATGAGGAAGATCGTCACCAGAGCCAACCAAGCAATGACAATCAAGGGATCGTTTCATTGCTGGATGAAGATGTGCCGAATAACCTACTGGAGGAGGAAATGCCTTTTACAAGTAATTTGACAAACTACACCGAACAGTCGTCACAGATACTGCAGGCTATGCGAACAGCATTTGTGGATAATACACCATCCACAACAGAGGAAGTAGAGACAGTGACAACGCCAGTAAACATGAATATATCTGGAATGAATGGCCCATTGGACCCCATGTTCACGAGACCGTCATCGCGAAGAAAGGAGGATACGGATCTGGACACGCAACCAATGAGGGGACCGAGAGAGGTAAACACCACACCTGATATTTTGGACCACTTCATGGACGATAACTATGGTGACGTTCTAAGGTCGTCTCTACTAAACCCAAGCAGCTACATGTCCCTACCATTGATGAAAACACCACCGTCACAACCTCAACCTGGAATAATAGTAATGGACTGGTATGTTCCCGACGGGACGAATCGTCGAATCGTCGAAATTCCGGAAAGGGAAATAGCAGATTTTAGATCACCGGGAGGAGGCACAGGTGCTTTGATACTGACACTTACGGGTTTGCTACTACATTTCAATACGACGAAGTACCTTGTGGACATAGACACGGGAGAAGTGTTTGGATGGATAGCAAATCAGTGGCGCCGCACAGGATTGTACTGTTCCCCACAACCTTTCGTGATGAGTGAATTGTCCGTGCTAACCACCCGTTGCGGTGCAGCTCTAAAAATGGATCTGGAACAAGAAGAGCAGACGACCGTGTTACAGCTCCCAAGAACAAGAGGAGAGAATACTGTAATGCTACCCCCTTTACCCTTGATGCCTGAACCAGAGGCGTATGTGCAGCAATCGGATGCTATGACACCCAATATGAGACGGAATTACGTCAGGGATAGAATGCAGGCTGCATTAACGTACATTAGAGAATATGAGTCAGCACAGCAATGGGAAGGTAACCCAGAGTATGACAGGCAAGAAGTACTTCAGAGATTACAGATAATTTACGGCAAAGCAGATAAAGTAAGGCAACAAATTGATACAGCATTGAATAATGACGATATTCATCGCAGAAGAAGGGTGATGCGTCCACTAGGATTGCCACAGCGCTTCCCCGAACCACAGAGTATGAGGAATTGCGCAACGTTCACATGGATAACCTGGATCAGGGAAGAAAGTAATGACCTAATCACAGCTATAGATGAAGAGAAGTTAAGAATGAGAGATCCAGACGACCCTTTCAACGGAACTGCAGGTGGCATCTTCGATCCCTTACAACATGAAGAGGAACAGGAAGTGCACCAGCAGCGGAATACATCGGGACATCAGCGGTATCACAACGAGCCACAAACCGACGAGTCGAATAATCGAAATGCCCAGAATGAGAGGGCACGAGAAGACAGAATGACGGACGTTTTAAACGTTAATCCACAACAGCAAAGTATTCCCGAACGAGCGAAGATCTCAAAAACCGCGCAAGAAACAACACCTCAACCACAGAGACCGCCAAGACCGCCAAGTGAGCGGCAACCCGACACATCGAGTAGTCGACCACTCGCATGCACTAATACAGGAGGGGAAGAAACATATAGAAATACAAACCGTTTACAGATTAACATGACGACAGATCGACGAGTCGAAGAGTCGCGTGACCAGGGAACCTCTATTCTGCAAATACAACGCGAAAATGAACAGGCAGAACAAACTGAGGACCCATTTAGGTCAGTGAGAAGCTTTCATGAGAAACAACGTAAAGAAAAGCTGGAGGAAAATCGACAATTATCGTCGGTGTCGTCGCAATCAACCCCAGAAGGAGCAGTTGGAGGAGCTAAAGAAAACTACCCAAAGCCTCAAAGAATGAACACGAGAATGCGACAAACAGACGTATCGGACATCAACCAAAAACAAGTACCTCACAAATTTCGGAAAGAACAAGAAACGCCTCATCCGGATAGTTATCTGCGTGAAAAGCACAACAGCACAGTGTATATGAACTTGCCGAATTCAATACAAAATAAAGTATGTGGAAGATGCGGTTTAGTAGGACACATTAAGAAGCAGTGTAGAGAGGAAGTTTATTGTAAATTCTGCAAAAACTCTTCACATTCCATGAGGGCATGTAGAACGTATGCAAATTTCTTACGAATGGATCCAGTAACATCAAGTCGGAAGAACACTCCAGAAAAGCGAACGACAGAAGATATTGACCGTGAGATAACCATGAGGGTAGAACAGGAAATGAGACGATTACTTACCGACTTGGGGACGAATCGACAAGTCGGCCAAGCTAATCACCAACAGATTCCGATGCGATCAACTCGAGCGCATAATCTCATAGGCGAATATCAGCGTCCACCGGAAACTCTGGAGGAAGTAACTAATAATCCTAGTGGAAGGATCATGGTATCGCAGCCACAGGAGATGTGCTCCACCTTAAATCAACGATGGGAGGAACCACCACATATGCAGGCACAGATGGCGCCAATGTATGTGGACAATAAAAGTAACACATACCAGAAGATGGAATCCTCGTATCCAGGTGTTAACGCCCCAACGAGCTCAACCACAGTGAGAGATAGACAGGTTGACAACAATGGTCTGGGCGTCCATCCAATGCAGTCAAATGATGTGAACAATAGTTATAGAAACCAAGGAAACGGAAGGTTATCGACAAGTACGACGACTCGAGGCGTCGACCAACCGATATTCAACAGACAAACGTTGGACAACCGTAAACAGGGAGATGTTAACACAGATCATAGTAAAAACAGACATGTGTACCACATCAACTCTCACACGATGCAGAGCAAAAGAATTCAGGATGTGAAACGGAACGAAACGAAAACTGGAGACTCGTATGGTGGTGAAGTCGGTATTAACCGAACTCCATCAAACAACCTTCAGGACGACATCTTCACGAACCTGGTGAAGGACAGTGTCTCGGCCCACGGGAGAGAAGGAATTAGACCCATGTTTGTGAATAATTATTATGTCGGTGACAACAGCTGGAGACCAGAAACAACAGAAAAGGATAACAAAAAACTGCAAGGCGTCGACACATCGACAAATCGATCACACACAGCGGTACAAACAGCTATTTCATCTCTGGGTGAAGATGATAAATCAGAAAACTACATGCAGACCGGGATTTCAAGAATCAAGGCCATGGGAGGCAATGTTGAAGCGTTCAACACACAGTCGCCATTGGTGGTAGAGCCTGGTAAGAACTCAAACTTGACAGGATGGTCAACAAATAGCTACAGTTTACCAGACCTACAACGGAATACGCCAAACCAACGTCAACAGTGCAAGGGACTTCCAGACCTCACAGTGCCACCCCCAACAGTACAGCCACCTCCAGCGGTAGTGCAAATACCGCAGGGTGGACATCAGCAAGCAACAAGTCAAAGGTTAGAAGAGAACCTAATGAGAGTAATAGAGACTATGGAGAAACAGATGAGACTAAACACTACAAAATCAGAGTACAATATGACGCAAAACACCAGAATGATGGACCAGCTCATCAAAGCACAGGATAGAAGGGATCTGGATCCTGCATTGATGGACATTCCTACATTTTCGGGGGACCAACCCGAGAAATGTCTGGAATGGGTCACCAGAATAAGAAACGTGTGCAGACAATCGGGACGGTCCTTCCAGCAAGAATTAACAAATAAATCTGGGTTGGTAGTCCAGAACTTCTTGGCAACGATGGATACGGATATGGCGGACAGTGAACTGGTAGAGAAGATTCTACAGATGTTCAGTGACATACCTACAACAACCCAAGCGATTGCAAAATTGAAGGCATTGCGGCAGGGAGAAAATGAAACTATTTTAGCCTACAATCAGAGATACCGTATTCTAGTAGAGAGGGTGGAAGGTAGAACTATTGAACAGATAACTTCACCAGTTGCCATGGAAATGTATCTAGGCACAATCATTCCCCCATTGAGAAAGTCTATTAAAAATAGTTTGTTTTGGAACAGCAAACATGCACCTCGTACCGTAGGCGAAGCTATGTCCAAGGCGCAACAGCTGTACGTGAAGCACCTCTACGCCACGGGCTATGAACAAGAGGATGAACACACTAAAGTGGGAGAAGAAGTAGTGATCAACGAGATCAGTCGAAAGTTTGAAAACAGATATCGAGATAGACGAAGCGATTTCCGCGACTCGTCACGGAATCGAAGGGATAATTATTCACAACAAGCAAACATGTATGAGACAAGATGGAAATCATACAACAATGCGCCAAATAGTCATCACTCCAGGTACCAGGAAAAGAACAACAATCAGTTTGCGGGGGAACCAACTAACATGGACGTTCCAGCTAATCGACAACAGAATGACCAGTTCGATCACATAACCAGACAAGAAGATACATCGTCACCAAGCCATAGGGCGGTAGATAAAGACGATGGAGACGACATCTCGACTAATCGACAAAATCGACAAGAGAGCACCCAGAACCCAGTATTGAGAGGCAGTTACACACAAATCCTGGTGAATCCAATGCAGCTGACTGACATAGAATTTACAAACTGGATGGAAAAACTGGTTGAGGCAAGGAAGAATAGACAGGAGAAAAGACCGCGCCCCTACAGGAGGTTCAGGAAACCGTACAACGACTCAAGTACAGAGTTAAAGAAACCAACGTTAAAGAACAGATTACAACCTGCACAAGAGTTAGACGTCCAAACCATAATGTCCTCATTCAACTGTGAATACGACGATGTTGTAGAGGCGGTGGATCTTTACAACCTGGACGTGGACGAGTCTCGGACAGCGTGACTAAACAAGAATTACCAGCCTGATGAGTACCTTACATCAATGGAACCGGACGAAGAAATTTGTGTAGTAAACGAATACCAGCGACGGGGAACTACTTTTCCAGTGGCTATCAAGACAAACGGGGACTATGAACATACATTTGCCTTGATGGACACAGGGGCTAGCCGAAGTTGTATAAATTACACCATGTTTTTGAAGATTAGGAACCCTAGATGGTCGACGATGTCGACTCCTCGAGTTTTCACGGCAGACGGTAGTGACCTTGGATCCATGGGAATTGTCCAGCTAATGTTAAAGCTTGGGGATAAAGAAGTGGTTCAGGATTTTGTGGTGTGCAGACAATTGAAGCGTGACGTAATTCTAGGAGCGGACTTTGGAAAGCAAAATTGTGCAGGAATAGAATGGACCACCAGAAGAACTCGGGTGTTATCACTAAATGGCATTCCGGCAGTGGAGGTTGAAGAAAATGAACTGGGATTACCAGTCACTGCAGCATTCCATGTCAGGGTGCCCCCACGACACAACGGAGTTTTCCAGGTAAATATCCATGGGGATACAAACGGCACCCACATAATATCTGCGAACAGTCAGTTCCTAGAAAAGAATCCAAATGTATATCAACATGAGATCTCCATAATTACAGACGGTACAGATGAAGCTTTCCCGTTAATAGCAGTAACAAACTTGGACTTTGCCAAAACTGTCCATATAGGAAAAGGAGAAATTGTGGGTTTCGCTAGGCCTGAAGCAGACGAAGTTACTTACATAGCTACTGCAAAGGAACTTAACATGGACCCATATATAGACAATTCACCCAGAAACTGGATTCCACCACGGAAAAGAGTGCCATTGGAACCAAGGGAGAACTCACAAAAGGCATCAGGTTGGCCAATAAAAAGTGAACGACCAAGCGACGAATCGAATAGATCGAGCATGGTAATGATCAACCCAAAGGAACTTCAAGAAATAGAAGAAGGACTTGATCGACATTTCGACAAATCGCAGGAGTCGAAATCAAGAGAGTACATAGTGTTACGGGATGAAGTGCAAAATAGGCATTGCACAAAACCAAAGGCTCAGCAAATAACATCTCGACAGATCGACGAATCGGAAAAGTCGACAGAACAAAGACAAAACTCATGGTTAGACATCAATGAAGTCGTGGAATCAGACTTTTTAATTTCTCCAGGGGATATTTACCCAAGTAGAAAAGTCGAATTAAAGGATGCTGAAGTATCAGAAGAGACATTACAAAAGTTTGAAAAGATGTGCGAGGATCAGAAGGATGCATTCTCGAAGAATAACAGAGACATTGGCAAAACCCAATTGATCGAAATGGAGATAGACACGGGCGGAAGTGTGCCATTGGCTCAGAGTCCGTACACGCTCCCTTTGAAACATTACGACTGGGTACGTAAAGAAATAGAAACACTGGAAAAGGCTGGAATAATTGAACGGAGTTTATCACCGTGGGCGTCACCAGTGATCGTAGTTCCGAAAAAGTCGGCGCCGGACGAGCCACCAAGGAGACGTTTATGTGTCGACTACAGGAGGGTAAACGCATTACAACAAGAAGTTAAACGTACGGATAAGGCCACAGGATGCTTAACGTTGTATCCGCTACCAAAGATCGACGAAATGTTTGCTAAACTAGGAGGAGCACGAGTGTTTAGCACGATTGATTTACGAAGCGCCTATTATCACATCGGACTAACTCGAGAATCACAGGCTAAATCCGCATTTGTGGTCCCAATGGGGAAGTGGCAGTTCAAGAGGACACCATTTGGACTCAGTCAAGCCCCAGCCTATTTCCAACTACTCATAGACCAGGTACTAATGGGCTGTGGTGACTTCGCAATGGGCTACTTAGATGACATTATTGTATTTAGCAAAACAGAAGAAGAGCATTTACACCATTTGGAAGAAATATTCAAACGTCTGAAGCATTTTGACCTCAAGATGAAAAGAGAAAAATCCTCATTCTTCAAGAAACACATTCAGTATTTAGGCCATTTAGTATCTGAAAAGGGATTCGAGCCATTACCAGAGAAGCTGGAAGCAATACGTAAGATGCCACACCCAAAATCAGCAAAGGAAGTGAAACAGTTTCTAGGTTTAATCGGATACTACAGGAAATTCATCCCTCGATTTTCCGACTTGTCGAGGCCTCTAACCCGTCTTACAAGGCACGACTGCAAATTTAATTGGACTCCCCAGTGTCAGAAATCTTTTGACCACCTGAGAGAATTGTTGATGGAATACCCTATCCTGAGATACCCAGATCCAATGAAGGGATACACGGTGTTTACAGATGCATCCGGAATAGGATGGTCGGGAGTATTGACGCAAGAATATGAAGACGAAAAGGGCAGACTGAAGAACCATCCGATTTGTTATGTCAGTGGCCAGTTTAGAGGTAGCCAACTTAACTGGGCAGCACTCACTAAGGAGGCGTATGCCATCTACATGTCGATTCGTCGACTAGTCTTCTACATAGCAGATGCAGATGTCACCATAAAATGTGACCACCTTCCTTTGAAGAAATTCTTGACGAAACAAACTATGAATGCAAAAGTGAACAATTGGGCTGTTGAACTCGAGCAATTTAATTTGAAGATGCAATGGATCATGGGATCAAAAAACACTTTAGCAGATTCACTAAGTCGATTATTGGAGGTATGTCCAGAAGCAGCAAAACAATCAGAACCCGCAGGACAGGAATTCGGATGTGTTTGTTTTGACGAACTGGAACCAGTAAGAGTAGAGTACATTGAAGTGGTAGAGACAGTTCAAATTACGGAAAATGAAAATTTCAAAGAGATCCAACTACCACTAAAAAACTCACAGATGCAACAACTACAGCGACACGATGACTTCTGTCGAGAAATCGCAAGAAAATTAACATTGAATAAGCACATGAATAAGCTGTTCATGATGAAGCAAGGAATTGTCTACAGGCTATGGTGTGAGAACAATAAAACTGAGGAATGTATTGTAGTTCCAGAAGTACTACGAAATCCGCTATTAATGCTAGCTCACGATTATAGCGGTCACAACGGATTCAGAAGGACGTACAACGCACTCAAACGCCAATACTACTGGCCAGGAATGAGAAAACACATCCTGAAACACTGTAAATCCTGTCACCAGTGTTCATTACAAAACCAAGGACCGGGAGAATTGGAATTTGGACATTTCAACGTACCTTCTGTACCCATGGAATTCATCTGCATGGACTTGGTGGGACCTATCACCCCTCAAACCTCGAAAGGAAACAAGTACATGTTAACCGTAATAGATATGTTGACAGGTTACACCATTGCAGTTGCCATACCAGACAAGAGAGCGGAAACGGTTTGCCAGGCGTATCGTGACCATGTATACTGTGTGTTCGGAGGAAGTTCCAGAATACTCACGGACAATGGTACCGAATTCCGTAGTAAAGAGATGCAACAAATTTGCAGTGAATTGGAAATAAAACAGGTCTTCTCTCCGGTTTACACTCCACAGGCAAATGGCAGGTTGGAAGGATGGCACAGGTTCTTAAAATCATGTATTGCAAAACATATTAGAGGTACGGACGTAGAATGGGACGACTTGATTCCACTAGCAGTTTCATCATATAACTTTTTCCCTTGCCAGTCATCAAAGGAATCCCCTTTTGTACTAATGTTTGGTAGAGACCCCATCACCCCTATTGCTAAGCTTCTAGAGCCAAAACTAAGATTTTACGGAGAAAAGGGGGTCTCCTTGAGGATGGATACCTTACGTAAATTGTACACAGTAGCAGCAGAGAACATTCGCAGAGCTAGAGAAAAACATCCCCGGCAGGACACTGCAGCACCAAGATTTCAGGTGAATGACCTGGTCTTGGTCAAGGATCCAGATTCAGCGGTGTTTGAACCAAGATATTTGCCAAATTACAGGATAATTGCTATTCACGGCAAAAACAGGATAGAAGTCCAGGATGAGAAAGGGCACAAATCAGTCAGACGGTCAGGTCATGTGAAACCATGTCATCCAGCCGCGAAAGTGTGTCACCAACTTCCACCGCGAGAGGTGTATGAACAATATGGGAGGACCTCTAAACTACTAATACACCCAAAGGATGTTCCTCATATCCCATTGGAAGTGTTCAAAGAAGAGCAGGAAGTTGAGAAAACAAAGAATAATGACACAGAACTTTCTTCAGTAGATAGCCTAAAGGAGCCACTGGTCGACGATCACGACGACTCGGGAAGTCGAGCAGAAAGTGAAACTACAATGGATGACGTAACAAGGCATCAATGTGATAGTGAAGTGTGCGTTCTGGAACTGTATTCAGAGGACGATGACACCGACACCAGCGACGACTCGAGGAATCGAAGTCCAAAAAGACTGACAGGAAACAGGAAAAGAGAAGTTCATAAAAACCATGCAAATTTCAGTGAAAAGGATGGTGATGTCGACACCAGCGACGACTCGAAGAATAGAAGCCCAAGAAGACTGACAGGAACCGGGAAAGGGGAAGGTCATGAAAGCCACATAGACCTCACGAAAAAGAACAGTGACATAAATATCACCGATGAATTGACAAGTTGGCTACAAGTCGGTGAAGACAACAACCAGGCCAAGCCAAGCAAAAACTTTGATGTTAACGACAGATATGTCGAGAACATCGACACCTCGGGGAATCGACGGAGAAAACAGAAATACCGTGTTAGCAATGGACCTGGTGCGGATCAAGATGCGCACCAGCCGACAAAACCTGTGAGTCAGAACATAGATGTTGAGCCAATAACGGTAAACATGCGTGACAATAATAAATGCCTTGTAACAAACAAACGTATGGTAACCAAGCAGCAATCCATTCAAATGAGTAATCAATGGTTATCTAGCGCTTTTTCTATGTTTACTTCCAGCATTTTACGGGGAAATAGCAGGGTAAAGATGGACAATATCAATGTTGAATCAAATTCAATCCCAACCCTGAACTCAGATTTTAACTTCTTTCTCTAAAGAGCACCGCATCTATTCTATTTTCAGGAAGGGAACCATAGATTCTTCAACAACAAGATCGAAGGAATCTAAATAAAAAGATCAAAGAGAATTTGCCGCCATAAATAAAGTAACATCATTTTAGGAAAACGGCATGAGATACCTTACTACAGTGGTAAGGGACCATGGTAATGTGATTATTTATCAAAATCATCAACGTGTTCATAGTGAAATTCGTTTGCAAAGTTCAGGGATTTTTCAAAAAGTTGACAGGGTGTCCGCCATTTTGAGGGTTGACTGCAATAAAGAACTTTTTACCCTAAATTTAATGAATTTTTAATACAAGGAATTAAGTCACCAAAATTTATAGACAGAAAGATCTCGAGGTGCTGATTACGAAAATATCGACTTTTAGACAAATAGATTATTCATCTTGACACACCGAGTAATCTAAATTTCAATCAAATTGCGCCAGAGACAATAAAAATCCAGGGCATCATTTTCCCCGAAATAAGCCACACCCATCGACTACTCGAGAAATCGCTGAGCCAATCAGAGCTTTTGTTTACAGGAAGCAGGCACGTGCAAGGGTATACCGAGATTTCATGGTTTTTCGATGGATCGAGAAGGCGATTTGAAATTAAATAAATTTGAACATATTTGTGCAAAAACTAAATAGTGCATTAAATGGCTCACTATTATATGCATCTTACGTTAAATTTGTAGAAACTTACGTAAAATACTTACTGAGTTACGGCTGGTTAAAGAAAGCACCCCGCCGGTTGAAACAACCATTCTCCCACGCTGAAGCTGGTAAGTGCGCAATTCTCTTCAGTCCGTCTTCAGTTTTCACAGGGGATGGATGTGTTTTGTAGGTTTTCCTAAAATCTACACGCCGTGAAGCTTTAATCTTTCAAAATTGCGAGTAGGCAGCCGGAGATCACACCAGAGGTGCGAGGTGTGATAATCAAGAGCGCCAGGAGAATCTCCAAGATGTGTATCCTTTGGGTGACTGGTATAAAAAATTGTTTGTTACCTAGGTTGCGTGAAGGAGGCGAACCAGCTGTCGACATGTCGAGCAATCGAGAAATCGTTTCACTGCATGCATTTCAATTTTAGGGTTGCGAACACAGGGTGCGAATCTACAAGCAGAAAACCTGTACAATTAATTTTTTTTTTTTCTCTACCTTTGATAGGCATTCTTATGGAAAATAGATCGGGACCTACCATACCGCATTTGTAAAACTGCATTGTCATTAAAGTATTAGACTTCGCGACGAGTCGGAGTGTCGACCTATTGAACACAGCCCGTAATGTAAATATAAAAAATTGTAAATACATAGCATTTTTGAAACGATGCATGTAACAAGGGATCTACATATCGACGAGTCGGGAAGTCGGATGCATTGTTCTGCATGATACTGTAGCTGTGTCATGGACTAATCTTTTCTGCAGTTGGTGGCATTTGTGATTTGACGACGAATCGAACTGTCAAAGATATTGAAACAATTTAACCTTGACCTTGGTATTACAGTAAACGTTTTCAGTTCGACATCCATTAAGGATGCCCCACCGCGGTTAAAAGAAGCAATGGAAGACGTCGCCGGTAGGGTGGAAGAACTTTCGAAGTCAAAAATAACTACTGCAGCACCACCAGCGCCATTCAGAAAACGGAAAACACAAAGCATAACGAAGTATGCGGATTGGGACGTGAGACAATACGCCACGGATGGAAAGACGTCGCGCGATAAGAGGGCTCAACAGAGGCACATTAGGGTTTTCGGGATGCAAAAACTAGGAATGAACGAATATCGCAAGTTGATGCAGGAAATAGACCAGATGACGGACCCGGATGTGGACGTGATGGCTATGGTAAACAAGAGAATAAAGGAAATACGTGAACGACTAGATGCGGAAGAAAAGGAAAAAGTAGAGGGACAACGTCGTCAAATTAGAAGCAGGACGGAAAAGGCGGGTACCTCAACAACCACAATGGAAAGCGTAGATACAAGAAAAACGACGGGGGCAAAGAAGCCGAAGCAGAAAGATGGTGACACCGTCGACGAATCGAGAAATCGCGTAGATACAAGAAAAACGACGGGGGCAAAGAAGCCGAAGCAGAAAGATGGTGACACCGTCGACGAATCGAGAAGTCGCAAGAAGGAAGGAATTAAACAAAAGCCTACAAGTTTAAAAGCGAAAACAACGGAGCAGAGTAAGAGAAAGGTGGTGACAATGGCTGAGGATGTTGATGAAGACGAACAAGACTTGGTGATCATTGACAGAAAGAAGGCCGACGTCGAAGACTTTGACGACGACGACGACGACGATGATTATGTACCGGAACTAGACGAAGACGATGATTTCGACATACCACCCCCTAGAGCACGAAAAACCACACAGATAGTTGACAAAAAAGCAGATGAAGAACTTGAGGATCTGGCAGATTTTGTGGACAGAACGTTTCGGAAAACAACTAGAAAATCAACAACGAAGAAACCGACAGCGAAAGAGCGACGAGTCGGAAAATCGACAGACGATACGGAAGCAACTATCCCTTTGTTTCAACAGATAGTCGGGAAAAATTATGAAATTATGGCTTCCGAAGAAGTAGAGGAACATATGACGGACAGATCGATAAATCCAACCGAGGCAGCCGGGTTTAGGGCGACAATGAAGTCCCTGGCAGTAGGACTAAAGGAAGCGGTTAAGAAAGGAAAAAACGTAGAGGCCACGTACAAAGATCTGATAAAAAGCACCATAGAGGTCACAAGGGCAATGCGGTACCCAGGAGCATTTACTGTAGAAGCAGAAGAAATATTTAATGCGATACCGGACCTGAAATGTAATGCCTGGAGAAAGTACATAAAAGGAGATGAGATGATGGATCCTAAGGATGTGGTGTTAGACGAGGACGAGGAGGAACAAGACGACCTCTTAATACAGGGTCCGGTACTGGGGGAAGAGTCCACTCAAGCTGCAGCCAAGGCAATACATAACCTGCCGGAGTTGTTAAAACGAGATGCCAAGGCCAATTTGGTAAAGCTGTTCGATAATCAGATGAAGGCACATCAATACGCGGCAGAAGCATGTAAAAACTTAAAAGAACTCCACAAAACGTTACCATTAGACGTCTTTTTAAGAATAGCGGATAGTGCAATGAGACCATTAGTTATTATGCACATTCCAAACACTGAAGCGATGTGTACGAAGATGCGGCAGGCGGCGGAAGCAAAAACAAAGAAAACAACGGCTGGTGCGAGTAGAGTCACGGACGTGATGGAAAACACAAATTTACCGCAACTGCACAAGGACTGGACTCTGGAAGAAACGTACAAAGCACGAAAAATGATTGCCTGTATAATCTATAAATATGTTCGAGACGCTATGTACAATGAAACAACGGCTACCCACGTAGTTGTAGAAAAGTTTAACGTCAAGCAGACCACGATACACAGACAGCTGTATGGGAAAAAGTACCCAGGCGGGGGTCAGACGCTCAAACAGATGAAGGAAAGAACAAGTAAAACGAAAAACAAGCAACGACTACACGACCCGTCGAGTCGTCGAAGATTAGCGGGCAAAAGAAGGTCACTCTGGAAAAAACAGAAGTAACAACCAGCAAGGGTAAAGGAAAAGGCAAAAAGTCGCAAGTGAAGAGAAGCGCGGAAGAGATACGCAGTGCAAGTACGGCAGAAGTGGAAAAACTGAAAGCAAAGAAACGCAAAGCAGAAGAATCTAAAATCATTGAGGAAGAAGACGAAGATAGACCGACGGCGGAGGAGATAAAAAGATCCAAGCCAGCTGCCACAAGAAGAGGTCTATTTATTCACTAAGAAGACACCATAGACGAATCGGAGAATCGAAAACTGATAACGAAACGAACTGGCAGATGATAACAACAAGCGGAACAGCTGTAGACAGAGCGACGAATCGAAGAATCGCCGGGGTGGTACCTATGGGAAAGCAGATGTACACATGTATGAGCCTCCTCGCAGCAGGAATAGACAGAACGGGG
>CBDCSF010000007.1:0-40336 GCA_965221445.1 Paracoccaceae bacterium | reverse complement strand
CTTCAAAAACAATAAATAACAGATATTCAAGGGCAGCATCACGTTCATTGTCACATTCAATCTCTCCAATATTGCGTCCAAAGGAACTTTCAAGAAATCCTTACAATTCAATTTCACCACATAATAAAACTACACGAGCAAAAGAACATTCCAGGTCAAGAACAAGGTCAAGAACACCAGTGAACTGTCGGAATAGAAAAAAGAAGGGTGAACCTGAAACACCTTCAAAATTGAGTGTATCTGCAAAGAGAGATTCACGATCGAGATCAAAATCTATCTCAAAATCACCAGATAATAATCATCGAAAAGAAATCCCTTAAAGACTTGATGACTGAGAAAAAATAAGAGTGGCAACAAAGAGAGGTTCGCGATCGAGATCAAAAACACCATTGAACAGTCGGAATAGAAAGAACAAGGATGGAGGTGAAGCAGCTTCAAAATCAAGTGTATCAGCACAGAGAGATTCACAGTCGAGTTCAAAATCTATCTCGCAATCACTAGATCATCATCCAACAAAAACACTTGATAACCGAAAAAAAGTAAGTGTGACACCAAAGAGACGTTCAAGAACGAGATCTAAATCATGTTCAAGATCACCCAAAACACCAAATAAAACTATGGATATAAGTGTCGAAACACCATTGTCAACGTCACTGTCTGCATGTGATGCATCATTAACATTTGATGATCTAGAGGAAGAGGCTCCTTCTTCAGGCCAAGACGCAGAAAATATTTTATACAAAGGACCAAACCTTTTTGCTAGTCAGTCAGATCGGCCCCCACCATCAAGAAGGAAAAGTGTCAGAAAAGTCACACCTCAACCAGTTTTGGTGGATCAAGGACGACAGACCCGTCAGTCATGCAAGAAGAAATGTAACTCTCTCACAGTTTCACCAGCCGAAGGAAGACCACTGGTTCCTTCAGCCCCTGATAGTAATATAAAACTCACATTTGCGTCAAATCCGCATGGGATAACCATTTCCCAATTTAATAAGCTTATTGATAAAATGGGAATGAAACTAGTAACCGTGCCTGGAAATGGATTTTGTTTTATATCCTGTGTGTTGGTGACACTCGCCGAACAGGGAATAAACAAAACCATAGATGTTTTAAGTATAGAGATAATGATTGAAATAAACAATCATATTACACATTACAAACAATATGGGAATCAGGAGGATATGACCACGTTTCAGGCGAAATGTGCGGATTACTTTCAAAAAGGAATTTATGACAGTGATGCAGTTGACATATGCATTGGAGCAACTGCGAATGCACTGGGTGTAAATGTACATGTCCTGCAAAAAGGCAATGACAAAAAGTTACATCTATCTTCTTACGAATGTCTACATTCATCGAGTACGGATATATACTTGCACCAATACCCGAGCAAGGTGAGGGGGAAGAGTTTGGATGCGCACTTCAATTGTTACGTAAAGAAGGATTATTACAAAAAGAATTCCAAGTCAATTGCGTCACGATTTGTTAGAACTGATGAAGGCAGCGTGGAGTCCAATACAGCTGAAACTGCGGATCAAAGGTAAGCGATGTTATATTAATGCATGAAATCATATTTGTTCTTTCTTCAATTGTTTTGATATGTGCATAGCTGGATTGTTTGTTTAGTATTTCTTTGAAGGTGCGCAAGACCAACAGTTATGTAACATTATTTTCAGGCCGGATGGGATCATTATGTCATTACAAGACAAACTATATTTCATCTAACACTGATTTCTTGTATGAATGCAATCATTAAGTTTGTGTCACCCCGATGAGATAGGCATGTGTTTAATAATTAAGCCAATGCATTACAAATCATGGCTAACTCAGTTATGGTTGCCGTAAGTGACACACTTGATGACTTTATGAGCAGTTTGGAAAAATTCAAGGATGTCGTAAAATTAGAATTGACCTGTATGAGAAGAAGTTATGGTGCCAAAATTTATATTACACTTTGAAGTGTTGAAGACAGTCACTGTATTTGTAGTGGAAAGGTTAAAGTGAGAACGATCAGAGAAGTCACGATTTTGCAACAATTTCTCCAGGGATATCTCTTTGTGGCCGAGTTTTTGTACCATGAAAGGGTGCATAACGATTCTACTTTACCTGTTGATAGGTAACCTGTAAATACAATTGCGATTGCATGTATATTATTTTTATTAGCATTTCGGATTTGCTGAAAGGAATGAGCCCTTACATGTTGGTCAGAGTGGAAAAGGAAATATATGAGAAAGTCTTGAGTAATCCGTAAGTTCACACTTTTCATTTTTAGTTAAGGCACTTTAAGGGTAGAATCTATTGTCTCGTAGGACATATTATCTATTACAGAAAAATCCAGTTAATTATTTTATATTTTGAATTAGTTGGGCCCAAAATGGGAGTATTTGGATATAACAAAATTTTTACCCTTTGGGCAACAGACCTATAGATGTTATAGATGTGCAATATGCTTTGCAGTGCACTTTTTGAAATTGTGACAGACAAGAGCGAAACGCCAATAGTGGTTTACAAGGAACCCCAACCCAAGACATCGACAGAGTCAGACCCCCAAAGTTCCCTGAATGAATCATATGACGAAAAGACTTCCGAAGGGAATCACAAAGAATCCGGTTACACCACTGGTAAGTAAAATTTCGTTGAAAGTCTCCTTTGTGATGAAAAGAGGATCACGGACAAAACGAAATCATTCCTTGTTATTTTAACACTATTGGTTTAAGGCCAATTATACCCATTGAGATTTCATATTTTAGGAAGTGACCGCTGTAGATATGTAAGTAGCTTGAGTAGACGAAACGTGGTATATGATGAGAATATGGACACATCCAAAATGACTGCTGACGAATTTAAGAAATGGCAGGCAGCCATGAGGGCACGCAGGCGGAGACAGAAGCTGAAGACGCTCCAAGAGAAAAGGTTAGGATATTTCACTGTGTCATCCAAACCCTGCTTTTATTAAATACTAGATGTAATTTATGATTAGGCTGTGACTTTATTAATACATCATTGTATTCAGATCTACAAGAAAACGAAAAGTAAATTTTGATGATGATAAGAAAATGATTAAAATAAGACAGCAAACAAGATTGAGGTAAGGTGTATTTATTAAAATCGTTTATTTAGACCTCTACTAAATGCACGTTTATTATAATTGTAGTAGTAAAGGTAAAGAAGATAGCGGTGAAGAGATGCTACCTAGTAAACAACTAACGACTAACAAACTGAATGCATCCACTAGGTAACTATAATGCTCTTTACTCTTTCAATAATTTAGACAGGCCAGATTTAGGGACCGAAAGCGAACAAGAGCTGAGGAGAGTTTAAAGAGGAAATATAGAAGGTGGAAGCAAAAGACCAGCTCAAAAGTCTCTCATTCTAAATTTAATACTACGTCACTCTCACATCTTGATGATACAGTGAATGGCTCTTTAACCGCTTATGAAACACCAGAAAAATTCAAAAAACAAATTAGGCAGCGTACATATGACTGTAACCGCAGTTTTCCTGAATCAAAAGAGTTGAAATGTGCGATTGTGAATCGTGTAGTTGGGAAAATGTTTAATTCTCCCTCAACCCATACGACAATGAATCAAATAATGTGTCGTTACATACCAATACAAGAAAATCGTGATCGTAACGATTCTCATCTTGTACATAGTTTAATAAAGATCCAAAAATACAGGACAGCCAGAAAAAATGTGAAGTTTCTTGAAAGTGTAAGTCAATTGAAGAAGACCTACAGTATACGTGCTGCAGCGAGGAAGTTGAATATGCAATATAGTCACTTGCACCGTCTTTTGAAATGTAGGCAGAAGCATGGGCGGGCTCTTTCAAAAACTGCAAAGGAGAATGTGATTAAAAGCTACTCGTCCACTAACATGTCTATGCAGCTTCCTTTTAAGAAATACTCCAAGTTTTACTATTTACGTACATCATTGGCTGTAGCATACGATTCATATGCCAGAGAGCAAATGAAACTGGGCTTTGCTGTCCTGTCCCAGAGCTCTGTGTACAGATGTCTGAAGGGAAAATTTCGCATTAGAAAGAAGATCCCATTTAAAGACACCCAATGTGCAGAATGTGTTAACAATAGTTTACTAGTATATGCATTAATTGTTGGGAAAGTAAAGGGTATCAAGAGGAGGATAACGGAGAACGTCTTGAATTCATATTGCAAGCTAGAAAAAAATGAAAGTGATTCAAACACACAGAACGAAATTAAAAGGAGTAGGAAATTAGAATTCCGCAATGAGGAATTGATTACAGATCACAATCGTGACTGTATTTTTCGTCATTATAAGAAATGCAGCACAATTAATTACCAGGAATCAATACGTAGGCAGAATCCAGAAATCAATTGGGACCAAGAGGTGACCTGGCACCAATGGCGGAATGTAATTGTTGGTGAGAATAATACAGACAGCTTGCCGAATAAAAAGCAGGACAAGAAGAGAAAAATTTTAGATAAGGTGAGGTACAGGGGAACTCTTGCCCAATTACTTACTTTATTTATCACTTCACTCAGCCAGATATCTGTACACCTATTCCACTTTCGATGGCAAGCTTTCCAGTTTGATGAGTGTAAAAAGCAGCTGAAGTATGGTGACGTGCTGTTCGTGATGGATTTTGCTACAAATTATTCACACCATTGACAAGATGAAATCCACGGGGCATTTTGGTGTCGGAACCAAACTACATTGCATCCCATTGTAGTCTACTACCCATGTCCTGAGAAATGTGATCACTTGGTGAGAGATGAAGTGATGATCTTGTCTTCTGACCTGAAGCATGACAGTTTTGCAGTGACTTCATTCATAGATAAAGCTTTGGCACATCTAAAGGAAAAAGAGATTCCAGTAAAGCACCTTATCATGTGGTCAGACAACTGCGGATCACAATATAAATCCTGAAAGGTGTTTGATGCAGTATCAAAACAAGAAATCCCTGTCATGAGGTCCTATTTCTGTGCCCGTCATGGTAAGGCCAAAGCTGATGGGGCAATAGGACGTCTCAGTATGCACATTGATGCTGTAGTAAGATCTGGCAGTCACGAATTTAGTGACGCAAGTGAAATTGTACGTTACTGTGAGCTAAAATTAACTATAGACAATGACAAATCTGGAATGTGTTGCCATTGGCAGCGTCACTACTTTGAAGTTAGTAATATATTGCGTGATGACACAACATCTAGTGAAACTGTCGAAGGCACACAGAGTTTCCACTCTGTACGCAATGTTGGTGTTCCTGGAATAATCGAAGTTCGAGAATCAAGCTGTTTCTGTGAAATCTGCTTTCTCAACGAGAAAGGTAAATGCAGAAATGCCGCCCTAGTCCAGCCTTTTGCATGGACATCTCTGTATAAGAATCACACAATAGAAGAAAATTTCAAAAACAAGCTCTGGGAAGGTTACTCAATTGAGTTCAAATATGTCAAGAAGAATATGTTCAGACCAAAGCCTAGAAATCCTCATTTGTCGTACAATATTAAAAAACGTAACTTAACGACTAAAAGTACCAAAAAGAGAAAGAACACAAACAAGGCCATCAGTATGAAAGAATCCGACTCTGAGGATTCAGACTATGAGTACGATATTCCATTAGTGCACATAAAGGCTGTACTAAAGGGTTGTTCTGATTCTTCACCCATTGGTCAGAGAACTAGAGCCAGGGTTCGCCAAAATAAAGTCTTGAGATGCGAAAATGGGAAAGAAGATTGGGACTTGGAAGATTATGAAGGATGGGTGTCAAAACAATCTAAAGAACTTAATATAGTCAGTAACAACAGGCAACTTGGTATCATGCCTTTGTCACCAGAGCCAAATTCAAAAATAAACTCATTAAGTCATCAGACGAATTTCAAGAGAATTAAAATACAAAAGAAACATATGACAAAAAGTAGTACCCCTATTAGACCATCAATGTTAAAATCAAAAGAGTTGGAATTGTCACCTATTCCCCATATCACTGATTCCCTGAATGTGTTTGATTGGAATGACATACACAGAAAGCTTTTGCATTGCAAAAGCTTTCATGAACTAAAATTAAGTGCTAAAAGTCAATTGAAAAAAGTGCCTCCCCTTCCTGACAAATTTGTCGGGGACAAATCTGTTTCAGGAGATTCCATTGACAATGTGGCAATGACATTCTTTCCGGCAGACACTCCACAACGATTTTTGTGTCACCATCCAGTAATTACTGGCATGGACGGAAATTGCTTTTGCAGGTCAATCAGTAGGCTGGTATTTGGGTCACAAGAGCATCATTTACAAATTCGTTGCAGAATAGTTATGGATTCAGTAATGAAAGTAGTAGATTATACTGACCATAACTACCTTATGAGAAATTGTTCACATATTCACAGAAGATGCTCAAATATCGCTTCCTCTTACTGCACATACAGTGGAGTAAAGCAGGTAGGGAATCGTGATTCAACTATTCAAGGTATTCAGTCGGTATTTTGGGAAGACGTCTTGAGAATTAGGAATCTTGGGGAATATTGTGGACTTTGGCAGTTTCATTCGGCTGCAAATGTACTAAATTCAAAAATAACAATGATGTTTCCATCTAAGCATATTCGATTGGATGTGAGAGTAGACCACCACAGAGAATTTTGGCCTCATAATATAAAAAAATGAGAGATAAAGAGCTCGGTCTTTTGTGGACAAGTTGTTTTCAAGAGCCCAAAGACAGTGACAGTGATGATGAAAGGCAACAAATAGAGTATAATCACATAGTTCCTCTAATCAACAGGTATACAAATAAGTAGAGTATTGCAAAACAAAACAAATAAAATAATAGGGTATTGTAATAGACAATTAGCATCACGATTTTATTATACTTTCGTAATATTATTAAGTTGAATTGTTTTTTTTAGAGGAAATCCAAAGGTAGTCTTACACAAGAAAGGAAAACCGAAGAAAAAAGATCAGGTGCCACAAATTTCAAAAAGGACTACTCGAAATAGTTCAAAGTCTAAGGAAAGGAAAAGTACGAAGAAAAATGGTAAAAATTGCAAGAAAATGGTAAAAGATGATACTCGTGTTGAAACAGGAAATGATGATGACGATAACAAGAGTGTGAATGAAATTGGAGATAAAGAAAATGGTGTTTGTGAAAATGTAGTCGATCGTCTTGAAACAGGAAATGATGATGACGATAACAAGAGTGTGGATGAAATGAGAGATAAAGAAAATAGTCTTTGTGAAAAGGAGTCGTTGGTACTGAGATAGGAAATGGTCATGGTGGCACATCAGGTGAAACAGGAAATAACGTTCGTGAACAGGAGTTGGATGATGTAGAACAAGGTAGCATCTCTCATGGTGCTTCAACTCAACCTATCACTAATATTTATGAGGATATAAGTGCGGATGAAACAGGAGAAATAGAAAATAGTGATGGCAAAAAAGATGGTGGCGAACGATCACCAGTTCCAGCAGTTCAAAAAGTTGCAGCACAAACAGAAGATCATTTGTGCAGTGATCGTGATCATCAACCTCAGCTGGACCAATCAACGGATACTGAAAAGAAAGAGGCAACACTAAAAGATGATCATTTGGGCAGTGATCGTGATCATCACGCTCAATTGGACAAATCTACAGATACTGAAAAGAAAGAGGCAACACTAACAGATGATCAATTGGACAGTGATGGTGATCGTCACGCTCAGCTGGGCAAATCTACGGATAATGAAAAGAAAGAGGCAACACTAACAGATGATCAATTGGACAGTGATGGTGATCGTCACGCTCAGCTGGGCAAATCTACGGATAATGAAAAGAAAGAGGCAAAAGTAACAGATGTTCGCAGTGATGGTGATCATCACGCTCAGCTGGACAAATACACGGATACTGAAAAGAAAGAGGCAACACTAAGAGATGATCATTTGGGAAGTGATGGTGATCGTCATGCTCAGCTGGACAAATCTACGGATACTGAAAAGAAAGAGGCAACACTAACTGATGATCATTTGGGCAGTGATCGTGTTCGTCACTGTCAGCTGCACAAATGTATGGATACTGAAAATAAAGAGGCAAAACTAACAGATGGTCGCAGTGATGGTGATCGTCACGCTCAGCTGGACAAATCTATGGATACCGAAAAGAAAGAGGCAACACTGACAGATGATCATTTGGGCAGTGATGGTGATCGTCATGCTCAGCTGGACAAATCTACGGATACTGAAAAGAAAGAGGCAAAACTAACAGATGATCATTTTGGCAGTGATTGTGATCCTCTCGCTCAGTTTGACAAATCTATGGATAGTGAAAATAAACAGACAACACTAATAGATGATCCTATGTGCAGTAATCATGATGGTGTCTCGCAGCAAGACAAATCTATGGAAAATGAAAATGAAAAGAAAGAAGCAGCACGAAAAGAGGATCCTTTGACCAGTCATGATGAACGTGACTCTCAGCATGACAAAGGCCCTGACAAATATAGGGAAACTGAGAACAAAGTTACAGCACATAAAGAGGATTCTTTGACCAGTGATGGTGATCGTGACTCTCAGCATGACGAAGGCCCCGAGAAATCTATGCAAACTGTAAACAAAGGTGCAGCACAGAACGAGGATCCTTTGTTCAATGATCATCATGATGGTCACGAATCTGAAAAGAACAATAGAGAAATTATGTTCAGTGATAATGATAGTGATCGTGTCTGGATGTCTTTTTGGTGCCGTGATTCTTCCGCAATCCTTCTCCTTTATCTCGTTACGGCCAAAATGGGCGGTATCCCCCCGGCGTGGTCCCACGACGCGTCTGGCGGCGCTGGACGCGGGGCGGATACCCAATCGTAAGGGTACTTCTCGTTGTGTGTAAATTGACGACCCTGCACCTGGGCAGGGATGACCGAGGGAAGGAGAATACGGTCTCCCCTCCCTAGCCTCTGGTGGTGTCTCGATCCGAACTCGTGATCGGTACTTCGCTGCAGGTTCGGACGGCGCAACAAAGACTCAATGTCACTAGATTGTGTGGCATTGGTCCACCCCACACTACAACTATTTATTGAGTACTAATTCCATACATATGCGAGTATACAGATTTTCATACGCGAGATACACCCACGGGTGATGTATCTCACCTCCGAGGGCAGCTCCTCACCGGAGATGCCAGGCGCGTCCCAATGGCCCGCCTCTACGAGAAGTCTTCCTCGTAGTGACGTCACTCGTGTGATGTAGTGGCAGCCCACTAAGTGGAGATGAGACGCTCACAGGTGTTTACAATAGTGATTATAATATACTTTATATGCATACCTAACTATAGGTGTTTACAATAGTGATTATAATATACTTTATCAGGATATCCTTTATAACTTTAATGTTTGCAGGGCAAAGCAGACAGAAACGTGGACTTATTTAGAGTGGTTTCTTGAACAACTCTTCTTAAACTAGGATCTAAAAATCTGTTGGCATGTCCTCATAATGAAAACTTTATTATGCCCAAAGTTTCTATCTGCGCTGTCCTGCCATTCGTTTTCTGATATAAGGTGTATATGTCTATATAATACTAGTATACACGGCTTAGGTTAGTAATACATAACATTTTGATTTTGGGTTAGTACAGTCTATTGACCTCCTCCTGGAACTCTCCTGGACTAATCCTGACTGCCAAAACCATAAGGTCCCCGTGCGGTAATGGGTAGGCCTGCTACCTCAAGGGTGGGGAATATGGATGCTACCTCTAAGATGAGTTGTCCGATAGGTTGTCCCACTTGCCGGGTGAATTTTGTATCGGAGGATAAGTTAGTCTATGTAATACTACGCCCACATTGCCGGTATAGTCGGGGTCAACGACTCCGGCTAACACAGTGACATGGTGTGTAAGTGCTATGCCTGATTTTGGTGCGATTCTACCGTAATGACCTAAGGGGACCTTTATGGCGATGTCAGTATACACTAGTTTGATCTCCCTTGGGTAGAGCGTGAAGCTGAATGGGGTGTATAGGTCATATCCTATTGCACCTTCTGTGGACCTGGCAGGAGGCTTGGCTGTTGGTGACAGCCTTACGAACTGGAGTCTCGGCGGGTGACTCCAGGCGCCTCCAGCTCCAGTATTTGGGAAGGGGGGCGACTGTGCTCTCCCGATCCTTGCCGTCTGGTCTGCCGGTCCAGGTATTTCCCATACTTGATGCCTGTTCTCTCGTCTTGCAGGACTGTCTGCAGGATGTCTCGCATCCGTATTGGGTGCAGGTCGAGGTCCTCTCTCAGCGATGCCCTGGTCCCACTGTCGCCGGGGCTGTCTTGGCTGGTTGGTCCCGTCTCTGCCGCTTGGTTTTGGGAAGATCGCCTGAGAATAGACCTGAAGCATGATAGGGGGCTGAGTAGTTACTGTTTTAGCTATCCCCTTTGCCTCCTTCACGGTTATTCCCACTCGATAGAGCTTGATAGCGAATACTACTCCCCCCAACAGTGTAAGCACAAAACCTATTCCTACCACTAATGCCATAGGACGCATAGGCAGCGACCAGGGATACTTGCTATCCACCTTGCCTATTTGTCGGTTTAGGATAGAGTAATCCATGGTGCCTAAGGGTTCAACTTTCTCTACAAAATTTTCAGCTTCTTTGACTGTCATTAGTTTCGATCTAAACTGCCACCACACCCCTATCAATTCGTCTGGTTGGTAGACATAGTTGAATTTCAGGAAGTATTCCTTTCTAGATTCTATCTCCTCTGTGCCTGACAACTCTGATTTGGCGGGGATATACATGCTGGGACTGTACCCTTCGCACCCGTTACCTACGTATACCACTTGTAAAGGTGGCCTAATCTGGATCACATGGGTTTCTTTCAAGCATCTAATCTGTAGCTGTTCTTGTTCTATTGAGCTGATGGCCCACATATACCCACCTAAACTTTGGGCCCTATTGTCCAGAAAAGGTTTGACTTCATACTTACAATCCCGCTGCACACGGGCTTCGTCTTCCACGAATAGGGCGTAGACGCACCAGGTTATGTGCATCGTTGGGTAAAGGGCTTGTTGCATCATGCAGATGGCTAAATCGCTCTCCAAGCATACCTGGATGGATCGCTCACTAGGCAATGCGGCATACACCCCATGTTTCCCAATGGCGAAGTAATCCCCCCTCCAGGAGATATTTAGTGGCTATTTTGTGCCCTGGGGGTATAGCTGGAAGATTGTGGGCGCGATATATGTTCAATTCTAATGTGCTGTCTATGATCGGGATGGTCAGGAGGATAACCAGTAGTTTGTCTATCACTACAGGGGTAATTTTCATCACTTTATAATATTTCCAAATATCTTCAGTATCTGGATCATATGGCAATCTGAGGCGAGGGTTTGGCTTCAGTTTGGCCCTGACTCTTCTCAATAGTTCTCGGAGGGCTATAGGAGGGATGACAGCTGGAGATGCCCTCTGAGTGGTCATTACCCTCAGGTATTCAAAAATCTTGTCTACATTAGCTTCGGCCGCTCCCAAACCCAGTTGTAACCTAAAGACAGCCGACTGGGCTACATTGATCTGGTAGGAGGCATAGATGTGGAAGTTGGTGACATCGGTTAATTGCTTTAGGCCCTCCTCCAGTCTCACCATTCTTGCTTGTAAATTATATATTTGCTTGTCGTGGAGTCGTACTCTGGAGGCTGTCAGGTTCAGAAACCTTGCCAGTTCATCTATTTTCTGATCTTGTAAGATATTCTGGGCTTGTAATATTCTAATGTTCTTCTTGATTTTCTTAATCTGACCTGCGTTAATAATAGTCCCTATGCCCGCTAGTATGTCAATAAATCGCCTTTTTCTCCCTGAAGTAGTATTTTTCAGAGCACCAGGGGGTTCCCACCTTGCTAATCTGCCTAGTGTTGCTCGGATTGAAACTATCTCGGTCTGTGCTAGCCTGGATTTCCTACCTCTTCTCACATTCCTCTTGACTCGGTCTCCCTGTTCCGGTGTGAATTCGGCATGTGTATGCGTCTCCTCTACATAGTCTACAGCTCGCATAAACTTTGCTTTTACCCTTTCAAAATTTTGGTACAACTGACTTGATATGTTAAAGAGATGGTCGAATTGTTTGAGCGCCAGGCAAACTTGGAAGTGCCTAGCCACACACCTTTCCCTTTGCTGTCGGTACGCTTCCATTCTAGCATTTTGGTTTCTCACTTGAAACAGGGGCAGTTGTACTTCACATTTTGGTTGTTGACTACAATCAATCCCTTCATCGCCTTCTCTAGCTGTGGGGGACCCCCATCGAAATTCCCTAAAAACTGGGTCCTCCATGAAGTTCACTATTTCTTGCAAGAAATTCTTCAGATATCTTTCAAAGTTAGTGAAGTAACGAAGATACGGCTCAAAATCAATGAAGGAGGTCACTTTATACGTAGACCTACTCATTTGTACGTTTTGGAGGGGTTCAAAGATGACGGGATACTTCCCATTCCCCTCTCGAGTAGGGTCGAGTCCCAAGTATGGGTTATCATTTTGTATGGTATGTACCCTAAGGCCTCGTCGTTCCCCGGTTAGTCGGTCTGTCAAGTTGTCCCCAAGAGCTTGTTTCCCTAACATAGAGGCTACTCCCAGAACTATCAGGCCAATCATGCTCCGGGCACACCACTGTCCCTACAATTAGACAGAGAGATGCCTCAATTAGCCCGTAAGCGCAAGGTAGTTGTTCCCGACCGTCGTCAATGTTTGATTACGTTTCCCCATGGGGAAAACGTGGGGTTTGATTACGGTTCATCGGACCACACGTATGTTACAACTTTCACAGTAAATCGCTTTTCAAAGGATTTCTCCTTGAAGAGGATGTGGTGGTCCTGAAAGGACCGAGAATTTGTTGGGGGCGACGAGTGTTTTACTTAAGCCATCTCCGCTTCGCTGCTGCTGTCAGAGGCTCCCTGGGTATCAGTCGTGGACTTAGTCGCTGGCTCCTCGACCAATGTAGTTTGGAGTCTTCGGGGTGGCTCCCTCTGAGGACCTCTCTCCTGCGGTGTGTACCGGTACTTAATGCCGGCATTGCATTCCTGGATGGTTCGGGTGTTGGAACCAAATATTTTTGCCAGCCTCAAGAAAGGTGTGACGTCGTTTTTGGCCCTTTTTCCCTTCAGGATCTCGAACTCCTCGACTTTTCGTACTCCTACGGCGAGGACCAGGGCAATCTGGGCGCGATCAAAGCTCTGGGTGATATGCTGCCACCCCTGAACCGCACCTAGTTCAGTCGCTACCCGGGCTGTGGTTTCGTCCACCTGTTCCTCCGTCATTCCGGTTACCATGGTGCTCAATGCACTCAGGTGGTTTGCTGTGGCCCGATGGCTATCAGTTAGACCTTGGAGTGCCGCTTTCAATTCGGCCTTGTTAACGTCGCCATGTGATTGCATAGAGACCTCGGAGAGGTCGTCCTCGGTGTCTGTCTCTTCGATCTCGATAGCCTCCTGGGTAGCCTCGTTGTCATCGTAGTACGTGGCCAGCGGGTCGTTCCCTTTCGTGACTCGGGTGATGATAAGCTCCTCGTCCCCTGTTCCCTGCCACTGTAGGAGTCTCTTCTGGCTGAGCACCGTTGTTCTCATCGTTGGTTTTACGTCTTCTCCCGGTTCAGTTTTGATGACTGAGGAGATAGAACTTTCTGGCCTGGGATCCGTAACCTGGGTGACAGCGGGGACTGGTCTGTGTTCCAGCAATTCGGCCCCGAGCAGCTGCCCGATTTCTTCCTCAGTGGTGGTGGTGAGGCCTGCCTGGTACTCATCCTGCACACTCGGGAAACGGTAGGTGGGATCTTCGGCCGCTTCCTCCCGGGGCGCCTCCATCCTCATTTCCCTCTCGGGGAACTTGAATCCGTGCCTTCTACACAATTCCCTCAAACGGTCTTCGGCCAGGAGCTCGGCTCGTTTCTCGGCAATAACATCGGCTGAGGCGCCAGGTAGCCCCGGCATTAAATCTCTCACCACCTGTCGTGCCATGTGGTAGGAGGGCAGGTGCTCCCCGTACACCCCGAAATATTGACGATGGAACTTTCGGAATTGCCGAAACCTCTTTTTGTCTTGAGGGTTCAGCTGCTGGTATATTTCTTTGATGTCTTGGTTCGTAAGTTCTTCCAAGATATCCCCCTCTTCGTCCGCCTCTGCTTCGATCAACTTTACTACTTCTAGCGAAGTCATCTCTTGTGGAGTTGCCATTTTATTCGGATACTTGCAGGTTCAACGTGAGCAAAGCTACAAGTGATGCCGAGAGCGTGTTTCGCTAGTTTATATGGATTCGTAGGCCCCTCCCACTTTGATTCGTTTATCTAAGCCACGCCCCTTTCCAGTGAGCGCGGGAAAATCCAATTTTTCCAGCGCCAGATATTTTGGCGGGAATCTTGATTACGGTTCGTTTGATCGGCAACTTCAAAGGGATAAGTGCCGATCGTATGACCTCTGTGTCACTCTTTGTACACTGCTTCATAACGAGCTTTTCCACGCACCTAGCGGCCTCTGCTTGGTGCATGGTACCATTTTCCGCAAAAGGGGTGCATTCAGGTTTGTGTTACTTAAGGCCTCCCATGCACCCACCGTCTCATTCCTGGGTGCCTGCACTTTGCAGCTGTAGTAGATCACAGTGGTATTTCGATTCTCTTTGATCTTTTGCAAAAAGCCGCCCGGTACGCACCTGTTGCCGACTTATTTGTTCGATTTCCATTCCCAGGGTCTGATTACGGTTCGTAAGTCCACCGCTTCCAGCCCCTGGATGTCAGTTGGCTCTTATTTTTCGGACTGTTCAGACGTGTTTTGGCATTCTCTCATTTATTTCGAAATTTCACCTGTTATCATGGCAAATCCAATTCCGGTGGGTCAGTTGACAGTGGCTCAAGCCCACCAAGAGTTCACCAAACTGGTGGACCAAATTTCGGCTAAATTTGTACAGCTGGACTCGGGCGAGTTTGGGGCAGTTGGTACCCCGGCGTTCAACGCCAAAATGCACGAGTTGGCTGTGTTATTTGCCCGTATGAGCCAACTATGTCAACGGCTTGGTTTACCCGTTCCGGCTCATTTGCATCGACCACCTTTCTTCAAACACTAAGTGGTCTAGTTTCGGCTAAATTGATCACGGTTTTCGTGCAGCGAGGAGTTTTAGTGTTTTAAGAATGCTTCGAGGTTGCCGAGCGCCTCTAGTCGGTAAGAATGGGAGGTTTGGCTGAGCGTCTTGCCTGCATTCGCTCCCCGGTTAAGTCTCAGAACTTTCTTTTAGTGATAAGTCCCAGAACTTTTCTTGTAGTGTTAAGTCCCAGAAAATTCTCGCGAAACGAAAACCTATGATCATTTACTTGTTTTCTCGGTGAACCGCTAATCCCACTGGACGGAGGTATCCATTACTTCCCTCCAGGCGGGGCGAGGGGCTTCCACATCCTTTTGTGGAACTGCGTAAAAGCCGCAGACACCGATATTTCTCTATTAACTTCACAAAAGGCCCATGCACGAAACAGGCCTCCGATTTACAATTTGGTAGTTTACTTAACATGGGATCTGCTTACGGTTCATCAGACTTGGCTACTATAGCCGCTTCTAACCGCGCTCACGGACCCTTGATTACGATTTCCCATTGGCTTATCATGGGGATCGATTACGGTTCGCTAAGATCCCTCAACCCATACAATGTATTTGATATGAAGCTTTTCTTGGTTGTTCCCTTGGGAGTATTGAGGGTGGTCCTGAAAAGGACCGAGAATTTTGTTGTTGGGCACTGTCTATCGCTCTCCACGGATACGCCTGGCCAGCTGGAGATCTTTTGGTGTTATGGTCACCCTCCTTGCATGTATCGCGCACAAGTTCGTGTCCTCGAACAGCCCGACCAAATATGCTTCTGCCGCCTCTTGAAGGCATAATATGGCCGCTGACTGAAAGCGAAGGTCCGTTTTGAAATCTTGTGCGATTTCCCTTACTAATCTCTGGAACGGCAGTTTTCTAATAAGGAGTGCCGATGACTTCTGGTAATGCCTTATCTCGCGTAAAGCCATTACCCCCGGCCTGAACCGTCCAATCCGCACCAAGCGCCCGTCTCTTCTTGCTTCATGTGCCCGCTCCCATGACCTGTGCGAGTAGCCCACGTTCTGTAGTGCCTCTTTCCCGGCTACTGCCTTGTGAATAGGATGAAGATACAGCACCGGCTTCTTCCTATTTACCTTCGGGTACCGCACCGCCTTCCTCAAACAAGGTCCGGTATACTGAGCCCCATCTTGGAGGAATCCAGGTAATTTACGGCGGGGCGTCTTCCCCTTTCTCTTGTTTGCTCCCTTGGCAGGTGGTTGAGGTGGTGGAGCCCCCTCCTCGGGTTTCTTTCGCGGTGGCTCCTCTGCCTGGGACGTTGGTTCTTCGGTGGAGGCATCCGCTCTTTGGCTGGACGGCGTGCTGCATGCCCCCAGACCACTGTGTTGGGATCCCTCATCGTCACCGTTATCGTCATCGTCCCTGCTTCTATCGTTACGCCCGTCGTCATCGCCGTCTGAACCGTTCTCACCCCCACTACCTTCTCCGTCACCGCTGTTCTCCCTGTCACCACCTTCCTCTCCATCACCATTGTTCTCTCCGTCACCGTCAGATGAGGGGCTGTCATCCCCGCCTCCTCCTTCTGGCTCACCTGCAGGAGCATGTCCGGTTTCTTCGGGGGGACCTGTTTCTCCCTCTCCCGGAGATTCGCGCCCTGGGGTCGGCGGCGGCGTGGCCTTCCCCGATGCTGGCGGCGTGGGCGGTGTCTGAGACTCCGGCAGTGGAGTTGGTGGACGCGGCGGCGGCGGTGGTGGCGGCACTCCAGGAGGCAATGGTATGGACCCCACATCTACTTGACCTTGGTCCGTCCCCAATGGTGTTGGCTCCCCCTCGGGTCTCACAGGCGGCGTCTCCGTTTCAAAGGGGTCTGTATCCCCCGGCCTTGGGGCAGTCCCCGGTACAGGAGCGTTTTCTCGAGCTGGATCCTCCCCCTGGTGTCCCACCAGTGGAGTCTCCCCTGTCTGTGGAGTTTCTCGCCTCTTCTTCCCCTTTTTAGGCTTCCGTGGCTTGGGGTCTTTCTTGGGTCTCGGCGTCTTTGGCGTTGGCTTTGGTTTTGGTGTCCCCGTCTTTGCCTTCTTGGGTTTCTTTCCGGGCGGCGGTCCCATGAATTCACTCTCTTCATCGTCAGGCCTTGGCGCTGAGCGCTTCTTTCGACGGGGTACAAGGTCTTCCAGTCTGTCCGGGTCTTCTTCCTGGGTAGTATCCTCGTCAGGGGAGATTATACGCCTCCGGATTACCATCCGGCGTCCCCCTTCGAGTTCGATTGGTTCCTCGTCCGAGTCACCTTCGTCGTCATACGGGAGCATGGCTGTTTGGCGGTTGAAGCCATGCTTCTGTCGGAAATTATCAATGAATTCGTTAATCATTTCATCGGTCCATTTTCTACTGACTAAAGCAGCTCGTATCCCTGGCCGCATCCCGTGGTAAGCGAACCACTCCACGAAGCTTCTAGCCAGGTGAACCTGGGAAGGGGTGGCAGGCAGGGTTAACTTGACGGTTTTCTTCTGCCGGGGAAACCCCATGCCCTCCTCCATGTCTGGTATCTTCTCCTCGTCCGTTTCGTCTGTAGAATATTCTACGGCCACCTTTCGTGATTTGCGGGTATGATCCGCCGAAGACAGGCTCGAGGAGGCTGTCCGGTCGCCTCGTTTTCTTTTCCTGGCAGTTCTCGGTTGTTCGATCTGCTCGCCGCTCTCTCTCTCTCCATGGGTCTCTGATATGGTGGACTCCATTGCTGGCTCCTCCGAGGAGCTGCTCTCGGTCTCACCTTGACGTGTTGCAAGTCCTGGTGTAGGGTTGCTTTTGCGCGCGGTTTGCTTTGTACGAGCCATGAGACTCAGTGGCTACCTCCTAACGTTGTTCGGAAAAATAGCCTAACTCTCTCACGTCGCCTCTTGCTTTTATATCGGCCCAAATCACGCAACCCGACTGTTCCACCAATCAACGTCCGAAGGCGTGGTTTATCGAAACATGCACGTGCGCGTAATTACATTTTCCCATAAGAAAAGCATGGAAGGCGATTACGGTTCGTCGCATTTCCCGCCATTACCGTTTTCCTTCCATGCAACTCGTTGCTCGTCCATTAGTTAGTCTGATATCAATTCCTTTCGTAAGAATCAGCCTGAATTTTAACCTATCTCCCCCCTGATTACGGTTCGTCTGTTTACCCGGTCCGTACGGAGGAGGAGCTTACATTAATGTGAGTCACGTGACTGTTTTGCATATTCAGTCTTTGAAGTAGCCTGGCCAGACAGAAATGAACGGGGCTTGACCCTGTTCACTTGGGAAATCCCGAACCATATGGTTCTGTCATGTTCTTCCTCGAACTTCTTCCCTGGGGGGATTATTCTGTGTCCAGCTTATCTGTTAGTTCGTGGAAGTATTTGCGGGGCGCGCCCGTTGGTCTCCTTTTTCAAAGAGTTCAGGGTATCCATCGTCCAGTGTTTATTTACACTGGTTGCCCCCGCGGCTACTCCCACAGCTGCAAGACTCATCACCCCTCCTTATCTATGGCGACTAATTGCGATGTTGTCAACAAAGATCAAACCTTTGTCACTTACATTTCAACACCCTATTTATCATTCTCTTGTGGTCCTTGTTTCTTTGTTTCCTTCCCGTGATATATACCATTTGTCTCGTGGTATAAAAGAAGTGTGCCCCACCTTTTCCCCTCTGTCCATTGCTTGCTTCCCGTGGTGATCATGCCCGGACACGACCATTCTCTCAAGGGGCTATTTGAACCAGAGTCTTTAAACTCTGAGACGATGCTTCTGACATGGATCTGCCCAGTAAAACAGGGAGAAACATCCCCTGCAGAAGTACTGGGACGTATTTTCACTAAATACCAGGAATTATTGTGGAAGCAAGGACTTGAACGAGAGTACTTGAGGGTTGGCTTCTCTGCACCACTGTTCGAGGACATCGAGTGGCCTCTGATGGATTCATATTTGAAGCGTCTTCACTAGTAAGTATATTTTTCGCTTGTGTTTTTCTATTTATTTTTAAAAATAAGTTACTCCATGTTACCCACTAATGTATCAGGGTCTAATGTTTAAGTTACTCCATGTTACCCACTAATGTATCTCGCTTTTACTTTTGCAGTCTGCGGGTGTGCGCAGTTTTCGATCATTTTGGGTATCCTGCCCCTCCAATAGGGGACTGGAGACACGTGAAGTGGTACAATCTCCGGTCTGTCCAGCAGACCCTGGAAGAGATGCAGCAGCGGATCACCAGCGGGCTAACCCCGCTACCTCCCCTACAGATCGCCTCCGCCCTCGGGCCGCCTGCCAGATCGACCACTACTCCAGGCCCGTCTGCCTCCGGCAGCCATGCTCGCCCGGAGATCGCTAAAAAGGCCCCTCGTTCGAAAGCGGGAAAAGCTCAACTGGCGGTCGCCTCACAGCCACGGGGTCATGGTGGTGGATCCAAAGGCATCCGCCTGGAAGACTCACCGGTGCCCGGCGGGGCTAAACGGAAGAAGCGGTCTCATGATCCTGACTCTTCCAACAATCGGCGTCCGCCGTACGAAGACACATTTGAGGACTCTGATGATTCCACTGAGTCCTTTGATGGGCCTTTCCCAGGTCCTTCCTCGTCCGTTGTGGCCTCCAGTACCACCGGTACCACCTCCCAAACGTCCAAGTGACAGGTGGGGAGTGTTTCTCTCCGTTACCCCCCTCCCCACTGCTTCGTCGCATGAACGGACACTATCAAGTTACAACGTGTCTCATTTCATTAGTTTAAGCGCAATTTTCTAGTTCAATGTTAATTACGTTTTCCCCTGAGGAAAACGTGGCATCTGATTACGGTTCGTCTGACTCACCGTAACCTTCGTTTCTGTGTGTCTTAAATAAAGTTTTCATGCTTCTAATCTAACATCTCATCGTTTTTATTTCATACCTTGTGCGCCTCCAATGCCTCTCCTCTCTTCATTCCCCGCCTCCCCGTCGTCTATCTAGACCCCCCCTCCCCTTCTTACAAGAGGCCTTGGAGGTCCTTGTTACTCAAGGTTTGGCGACTCGGGCGTCTGGAATGTTGTCAGGATGGATGGCTAACTTGCCCTTGCGTCCGAATGTGTCATACGCCGGTAACCGGTTTATTGCCTCATTGGCTTGAAGCAAAGGTTTAACGTGGGACACATGGTACCATTTTGTGGGAAGCACCGTCCCTTCCCGGGCAAGTTCGACTTGGTTCCCCTTGACCGATACTACGCGGTAGTTGCCCTCGTATCGAGGTGCGAGGGTTTTGCGTAGGTGAACCTTCAAGGTCACCAACTGGTTGGGCGTGATTATGTTTTTGCTAGGTCCTTTATGCTGCCCCGTCCCCCTCGCACGTCTGAGGTTTTCGGTCACTATGAGATACATATTTTTGAGAGCTTCTAGGGAGAGGATGACATCCTCGTTGCCTAGGTATCTCAATCTGGGTTTGAGAACTTCAGTCAATGGTATCCTTGGGTCTCTTCCGAACATCAAAAAGAAAGGGCTCTCTCGGGCATGTTCATTAGGCAAGAAATTGTAGGCTGCTGTTGCAATCGGGCAAACCTCATCCCATTCCAACCCCGGACTGATGTGTTTGGCCATGCAAGCCTTCAAAAACAAATGAAATCCCTCAATTCTACCATTTGACTGAGGGTGGTAGGGTGGGGAATACACTTTGTGTTCAACCCCTAACTCCTTGGCTACTCTGTCAAAAAGATCATTTTTGAACTCCGTCCCATTGTCGGACAGAACCTTCTTAGATGGACCGAAAACGTGATGCACCTCTTTAAGGTACGCTTTTAAGACGGCATTCGCTGTCTTATCGGGTATTGGAACGCACCAAACCCATCCAGTGAGCATGCATATAACGGTTAAAGCATACCGATTTCCCTGTGAGCTGGGTGGGTAGAATTCTCCTATCAAATCCATAGATATAAAGTCCATGGGAGCTTTCGGTATCTCAAATGTCCCCTTCACATAACGGGTAGCTGTAGCATTATGTTGTCGGCATAGATCACATCGCTTGACGTAAGTGGCTATGAAAGATTTCATGCCCTTCCAATAATAGCTGCGCCTTAAGATCATATACGTACGCGCAGTCCCGTTATGGCCTAAGTCATCATGAGCCAGCTTCAGTAGCATCGGAGCTAGATGTGGAGGGACTACGACCACTTCAAATCGCTGCTTGTAATCGGATACATACTTCATAAGAATGCCCTGCTCAACAAAGTAAGGGTGAACTGCTTTCTCCCCGTTTTTGGCAGCTTGTGCAAATATTCTTTGGCACAAAGCATCCCTACCCTGAGCATCTTTGAGGTAGGCATCTTTTAGCCCCCAGCTGGGTAGGCGCACACCTTCCATGGGGCCCCCTTTTGGTTCTGTTTTAGGGCTCCCCACTACCTGTTCTATCAGGTAGTCAATGTCCGTGGATGTTTCTCCCCCTCCCTGCAGGAGTTTCCCAAATTGCTGGCCCTCTGGCTCAGGGGGCAGGGCCACGTCCGGGTCCAACTGAACCAGACGACTCATGGTGTCAGCTAATGTATTTTTGACACCTTTTATATACTCAAACTTCAGCTGGTAGTCCTCTATACTCACGGCCCAGTTGTTCACTGTCGTGTTTTTAGTGTTTTTCAACAAGAACCGACGTAACGGCATGTGGTCGCTGCGAATTGTAGTGTCAGAATTTGAAATATAGTAATGCAGCTTTCTGGCAGCCATGTAAATGGCATACGCCTCTTTAACCAAAGCAGCCCAGTTAATTTGTGGTCCCCTGAATAGTCCACTGACATAGGTAACAGGGTGGTGAATTTCTTTTTCCACCCCATCCACCATATGTGTGTGTGCTTGTGTCAGGACCCCTGCCCATGCGTATTTACTTGCATCAGTATATAACACGTATGGTTGATCTGGGTTTGGGTATTTGAGCACAGGCTCTTTCAGTAGGAAGCTCTTCAGCATTTCAAATGCCTCCTGACATAAAGTGGTCCATTGAAAGGGGGTATCCTTTCTTGTCAGGTTTGTTAAAGGTCTGGCTACGTCCGAGTATCTCGGGATAAACTTTCGGTAATACCCCACGAACCCCAGGAATTTCCTGACTCCTGTCACATCCTCGGGTGGAGGCATTTTCACTAACGCCTCTAATTTCTCAGGCACGGGTTCCAAGCCTTGACCCGATACATAATGACCCAAATATTGTACGTGAGCCTTCAGGAAACTGCACTTGCGCTTGGTCAGTTTCAGATCTGCCGCTCTGAGGCGTTCAAATAAAGTCCTGACATGCTCCAAGTGTTGGTCCATGTCAGGACTAAAGATAAGTATGTCATCTAAATATCCAAAAGCAAAGTTGAGGCCTTCCAGCACTTGGTTGACTAGCGCCTGAAAGTATGCTGGCGCCTGTGTCAACCCGAAAGGACACCTCTTAAATTCCCATTTTCCTCCCTTGGGTCCCCCCACTACAAAAGCAGACTTAGGCTGACTCTCAGTGGTCAATTCTAGATGATAATACCCACTTCTCATGTCAAACGTGGAGTATACCGTAGATCCTTCCAACTTGGCATATATTTCGTCGATCTTTGGGATTGGTACCAGTGTTAGTACGCCCTTCGCCTTGGTATGTGCTTTCTCTACTTTTGGCAGTAAAGAATTCAACATCCTGTAATCTACACACATCCTTCTACGGGGTGGCTCTCCAGGCGAAGTTTTCTTTGGGACGATTACTATTGGGCTGGCCCAAGGAGAGACACTCTTGGTGATCACTCCTGCTCGCTCAAGGGTTTCTATTTCATCTTGAACCCATTGCACATGTCTAAGGGCAAGACCATACGGTCGCTGACTTATGGGTGGGTTGTCCCCGGTCGGGATCTCCATCCTCATCAGCGGTGTCTTTCCTAAGTCCCCAGAGTTCTGCGAAAACACATCCGCGAATTCTTCACACAGACGCTCGAATGCCACGCGGTGCTCCCGGGACACTTCCGCGTCTCTCAATTTTATAGGGGGTCGTGGATCCACCTCAGCTGGTGAAGTGATGAAGCCATCCCCCCCAGGAGGGAACAATTTATCCTCCAATTCCCCAGCTTCCCAAGATTTTTCTATGTTTACCTCAAACAATCCTTCACGATCGACTATCATCTCCCCCTCATCCTCTCTTTCATAGTATCCCAGTAGGGTCCCCTCTGCGAGTAATAGAGGCTCTTCGGCTAGATTGATTATCAGCTGTACCGTGTGTTGATGGCCACCCCTCCAGGTGGCATAATCCAATGGATACACTACAGAGTTCATTTGCAAATCCAAATTCTCTTTTAATGGATCAAAACGGAAAAGTGTCTTTCTTCCGAAAGGTGGGAGATTCGCAATGGCGGGAATAGCAGCCACTGTGCGCGGAGGTACTTTTGCCCATCCTCCTACATAGGCAGGGTATTGGTGCACCTCTCCCGTCCGAATGACTGGTTCCTGTCCTTCCATCACTTCCATTGTTCCCTCATCTCCCCATGTTATACTTAGTTTGTAAGTAGAGAGAAAGTCTCTGCCCACAATTACATTTGTCATCATCTTATTACATACTATGAATGATTGGGCATACACTTTGCGCCCAATACGGACTAGGCAACTGGTCAACCCCCATGCTTCCATGGAAGTCCCTGTTGCAGATCTCAAGCGGGCCCCTGGGGGCAAAGGCTCCAAGGGAGGGGATCCTATTAACTTATACTGGGCGGAGCTCATACAACTCCGAGAGGCGCCAGTGTCTATCAAAGCTAGACACTTTACACCATTTAGTTCGACCGGAATATGTGCCCCTGTATCCCCACTCAGTTTTATATTTAATATTTTTCCTTCTTCCCCCCTTGCCCTTAATGTTGCCCCACTCGGCTTTAATTGTCATTGGGGTCCTTCTTCTAATGTCTGGTCCTCCCCCACCGCTTCTCCTGTACTGCCTTCCGGCTCCGAGTCGGTAGGGAGGTCGGCTAACTCTTCTGTGTCCTCATCGGGGTCAGAGAGGCTCTCCACTTCGACAGCCTCCTGCACCGTATCTTTCTTAGTCGTCGGAGGTGTTGCAGGTCGATGCCTCTCTTTTTCTTTCAGGTTCTGAAATCTAACCGACCTTCTCACTGGAGTCTTCTTTTCTCCTTTCGGTGGAGAATTTGTCCCTCCTGTTTTCCCAGTTGATGCGGGCACTTTGGGTTTCGGATCGGGTGCCCCTGGGGTTCCTCCTTTCTCCTGTTGTCTTTCCTTCTTCAATTTTGCTTGCACTATGTCATGCTTTCTTTGCACCCTCATCAATTTGTTGAAGAATTCTGTCAATAACGACCTCGCCACCGGGGTCTCTGCTTCCAATGTATGATGAAGCTTGCCTATGGCTCGGGTCGGATTGGCATCCTGGGTGCATTCTCGTGCAAAATGTCCCATACCTCCGCATCTCCAACACTCATTTGGGTTGTATAGATCCCCCTTTCCCTGGTCTGCTTGGGGCTTTACCTCATAGGCTCCTTCTCCCTCTGCAAGGTCGGAGGCCTCTACCCCCAAAATGGAAGTTTGGCGGTATCGTGGTGTCACCACCTCTCCCACCATGAATTCCCCTTCTAATTCCAGAGCCTTTGCAAAACAGCTCTGGAGGGAATACCGGGTGTACTCTTTGAATTGTTGACTTTTTATGATTTTATTGGCTATAGCGGAATTCCTTAGTCTTTTCATGAACTCCACTTTGCGCCCTAGGTCAAAATCATCTTCAGGTTGCAATCCTGTGGCTTGTCGGTGGATTTTCGAGTACTGGTGTATGTAGGACCGAAGATTTTCTGTGGCATGTTGTGAACGGAAATTATTCAAAAGATTTGCAGCATGTACTCTCGTCTTGTTTGGGGAGAAACATCTCCTCAATTCATCTCGATGTACACTCCACGGTTCCGGCGGGTCAATGCTACTTATGACCTCCAATACCGGACCCGCGCATGAGCAGATCGCTACTTCCCTCACATCTCTTTTACCCACTATACATGCATTTTCTAACTGAGTAAGCCACGGTTCAAATTTATCTGGATCCTCTCCATCATATATCGGTATAGCGTTGAAAAGTTTGTCGAACTCCCGCTGACGGGTATTCTCGACCAACTTGGTTAGCACATGCGTCTGCACATCTTGCGCTTCCGCTGTCAAATTTAGGTGGTCTACCATATTTCGATTTACATTCTGCTGAGTTAGCATCAGCCGAGATAGGGATTCCCCTACATACTGCAATGAATTTTCCACCGCTATTGTACTCACATTTGGGGATGGTAAGAGCGTGTCCCCCAAACCAGTGGAAGATAGTCCCCCGGGTACTCCCCTGGGTCCCATTGGTCCTTGGGGCCCCCTCGGTCCCTCCGGTCCCTGGGGTCCTGGATAACCTCGGGGACCTCGTCGTCCCCGGAAACTCCTAGGTATCCCATCATCATCTTCCGGGTCCGGGTCTTCGGGAGGTCCTCCCCCACCCCGTCTCCTGCCAGAAGGGGATCCATTACCTCCTGGCTCTGAACTACTATTCCTATCTTGATCGGTGGGATCTCCATCACCATCCCTGTCTGGTCCCGGGCCATCTCCACCAGTACTGTATGCAGGCAAACGCCTGCTATCTTGCTGGGCTTCCTTGGCTACCCCAGCCTTATCTTGTTGGTTTCTAACTAGTTTCTTTGTTCGACTGGTAGGTTCCTGCGCCCGGTTTCTCACTTCTTCATATCTGGCCATTTGTATCCTAGCTATTTGGTCTGCCTGCTCTCTTACGGTTCTTTTCAACTCAGGGCAAAGCTCGTGCCCATGCCCGACTAATCCACAAAAGGAGCAAACACCATAGTATGTTGGCGGTTCTGGTGAACCCCTCCTAGTTGAATGACTGGCAGCACTGCCCGGACCCTCATTGCGAGGCAATATCTTTTTAGGTCCCTTATTTGGATATCGATCTGGACAATCTGCATACAAGTGTGAGATATCCCCACAAAAGGCACACAGACCGATCCGATCCTTTATAGCAACCAACTCACACTCCTCATCATGATGGTTCGTTAGAGTGGCACAGCTCCTGCATTCTCCTGGTACTATGGGGGGCTTAACGGCATATGGGCAATACCGGTTAAAGGGGTGCTGTTCTCCGCACCTTCTGCAAGTGTATTCCAGGAGTTTCGACTTTCCTCTCTTTTCCCTCTTTGGGAACCTCTCCTTCATCGATTGGCTGTAGAATTTAGCAGGACACTCCAAGGATATATGTCCCTTCTTTTCGCACCAGCCACAAAAGCCCTCTCCGATGCTCCCTTGACCGTCAGCCCGGCCTGATGGTAACATCCCCGGCGTTTGCGACTCTGGCAGAGCCCCTGCCTGACAATGGCGGTAGTCATGATCTTGACCTCCGCAAATGTCGCATGGTACCTCAGCCATCTCCTCCTCTAGTGCCCTTCTCAGGTTCATCTGGTGAATTTCTCGGAGTGTGGGCAACGGTTTTCCTTTAGGTGGTTCTCCCCTGGCTTCAAAGTCCTTGTTATTCTGTGGGCCTCGAGTCACGTGTCCCTCCAGTGGGCTCGTCCTAGCTCGGGACCCTCTCCCCTCTAGGGCGAATCCGTCATACGTGGGGTCCCAATCACCTCCATCCATACCTCCCCTCTCAGACTTACTGGAAGACTCCAAGGAGGAGCAGGAACTTGTGATCCTGCGGACCGCCTCTACCGCAGACTGGCGTGCCTCTGCCTGTGATCTCTCACTCAAGTATGTGCCAGGAGAACTTCTATTCTTCTTCGGCAACGGGGGTCCCTTCATGCCCTCCTGTCCGGGTGTCCCTCTCGGTTCCTCCCAGGCTGGTCGAGCAGGGGGTATCAAGGTATCTGTAGGAGGCTGTTCTTCGTAGCCTCTCTCAGGGTGGCCCCTTTTGTCCCGACCAGCGGCTTCCAGGGCCCTCCGGGCCGCTCTTTTTACCTGGATACTTTTGTCAAACAGTTCCTGCCAGGATTCTGTCAGCCCTACCAAAGCATGCTCATGCTTCTCCATGTGTAAAGGTTGGGTGTGGCTTAGATACCGGTACACCCTAGTCCACACCTCTCTATGGGCAAAATGTTGCTGAATCTTGAATAGGAGCCACATATAGTCGCCTTCCTTCCAGTCATAGGTTGCCGGATAATCAAAGTTTGGATCATCCTCCTCTGCTAGGGGTATCTCTTCCATTAGTTCTTCATTTATCAATTCGAAATATTCCAAGGTAGGCTGCAATTCCTTCCTTAGAAGGGCAGCATATTCTCTCTGGGTCTCTTCCCGGAGATCCTCTAATGCACTGCCCTGTACGCCGCTCTCTATCACCCGGTGGATATGCTCATTCAACATTCTAGCCTCCATGCGATCGCGATCTCTTCTGAGGGCCTCTACGTAGTCCCGGAGTATGGTGATCTGACGTTTTCTATCGCCAGAAAATCCTTCATGTTCCGGTGACTTTTGGCCCTCTGCACTGGGTCCCCCTCCTAATGTTCCACTATCTTTCTCTCGGCCTCTAGGGACTCCCATGATGGGGCATGGATTCCGTAGTCCATCCCTTCCTCCCTCTCGATCTGGGGGGGTCGTTCCCGCCCCAGTCATTGTCGGGGTGGCCCTGCCAGAACTGTTCTGTGGCTGTCGGGTGGACTCAGCTACTGGTATTGGGGTGTTCCCGATTGTAGGGGTGTGCGATCCTGTCCCCTCCCGAGGAACTCGGGGCGTGACACTAAGACTGAGTTCCTCCCTTCTTCTGCGACTAGCAACTTCGGGTATTCTCTCTAAAGCGTCCCCTCTCAATACATACATTCGCCCGGTCACCTCATCCACCACAAAGACATTCCCTCCGTAAGTCTCCTGCCACTCGTCGGCCTGTATATATATCCCAGGATTTCCCTGTTCGGTGCGCACAGGTGCCCTCCATGCACGCACTTCCGATATCCTAGGCTGTCCCAACAGGGGCAGGTAAAAATCTGTCCCCCCCTGGGATCCTTGGACCCCCTCAGCAATCGTCTGAGTGCTGAATCTAGGTCCAACCTTAGGGCGAGCCCCTTCAGGAGCCTCCCTACGATCCAAATCATGCGCAGGATCCACCAATGCCGGGCGATGAAGATTCGGATCCCCCTCGTCTGAAGGACCAGCTGTCACACACAGTGGAATTTGCAATAGGGTCGGCGATTCTGTAGTATCTTGTCCCCTTCGTGAGCCTTCCCTTGACATCTCCCTCCTACTGGCCATCAATCCGGGCCCTTCCCTCCTGCTCCTGGCAGTGAGCAAAGGGGAGTTGGTAGGTGGTGGATACCCCTCTGTATCAGAGTGTACCCAACCCCCCGCGACGCGTACACTTTCCACGATTTTGCGCGTAGTTTTCGCCCCCTCGTCCGTATCCATCGGTTCTGTCGATGACTCTCTTGATGAGCCTGGTAATGAGCGTACCCCAACAGGAACGCTACCCGTAAACCTATCCCTGGGCGTTAGGGTGCGATCATATACACGATTCTGCGTTCGCAATCTGTCTAGCGCATCCGGGTCAGGAACGGTGACTCTATACTGTCCACTAACTTCCCTCCCGCTCCTCCCCCGTGTCCTAGCACGCGTCTGTCTAAGGTCATACGGCATCCTTAGTCTGTCTACTCTGGCCTCCCTAATATCACTTACTCCCTGTGCCTCTCAGTAAAACCAAATTCTATTTGGGCGGTTCTCAATAAAATATGGGGAAACTTCTCGGTTAATTATCCCTTGTTGGAGAAATTTCTCAAAACTACTTAGAGGAAACCCAGATTGTCCTCCTCCCTCCTCAAGGAGATCAGGGAGACTCTCTGGTATACTCAGAGTTTCCTCTTCTGCGACTTGGGAAAAGGCAATGGTATAGGGTATTTCTTCTCCCCCCACTACCTCCTTTTCTAATTCTAAATATACTCCTTTCTCTCTAATCGCCTTTGGAAGGGGTGGCAGTCCTACCCCCTCTTGTAACGTGTTAATTAGCTCACAACAACTGTGAATTAAACTATAAATAGCGTCAAACCCCTTTAGCTCTTCCGTCGCTCCCCTTGCCTCTGCTAGCATAAACTCTCTTAGGAGCTCTTCTATACAATCAAGAATGAACAATAAAGGGTCCATAGGACCTCGCCCTATTCGCTATCAAACTTCAAAGTAGGGAACTCACCGGTAACATCATGCAAGTCCTTCCTTCCCCTGCCTGATTCCTTCGAGGTCCCACGTCACTCTGCTGGGTTCAACGTAAATGTCCGTCAACGCTATTCGTTTAAGTCTTCACAATAGCCAAACGTCTATGGTTGATTACAGTGTTCCATATACGTAGTACACAAGCTGATTACGGTTCGTGTGACCTTCTGCGGCGATCTACACTTCCGTAATGTCTAATTGTAGTTTACCAGGTTTCACCCACCGCTCCGGTTCCAGTACGGTGAATGACTGATTACAATCTCTCGTAGAGTTAACACGTAAGCTGATTACGGTTCGTGAGTCTATTCACCAACGACCCGCAATCCCGTGATGTCCAGTTACGGTCTATCAGACCTCACGCACTGTTTTCGTTTGAACCTTCCCTGTCTCTTTTCCAAACTGCAACTACCGATCCTGGTCACGGCACCAAGATGTCTGGTCCTTTTTGGTGCCGTGGTTCTTCCGCAATCCTTCTCCTTTATCTCGTTACGGCCAAAATGGGCGGTATCCCCCGGCGTGGTCCCACGACGCGTCTGGCGGCGTTGGACGCGGGGCGGATACCCAATCGTAAGGGTACTTCTCGTTGTGTGTAAATTGACGACCCTGCACCTGGGCAGGGATGACCGAGGGAAGGAGAATACGGTCTCCCCTCCCTAGCCTCTGGTGGTGTCTCGATCCGAACTCGTGATCGGTACTTCGCTGCAGGTTCGGACGGCGCAACAAAGACTCAATGTCACTAGATTGTGTGGCGTTGGTCCACCCCACACTACAACTATTTATTGAGTACTAATTCCATACATATGCGAGTATACAGATTTTCATACGCGGGATACACCCACGGGTGATGTGTCTCACCTCCGAGGGCAGCTCCTCACCGGAGATGCCAGGCGCGTCCCAGTGGCCCGCCTTTACGAGAAGTCTTCCTCGTAGTGACGTCACTCGTGTGACGTAGTGGTAGCCCACTAAGTGGAGATGAGACGCCTGCTTCTCAACTGGACTGAACTCTCGACTCGACCCGAACTCTCTTTACAGCCGCTGCTGTCCCCTTTTATACCCGTCCCCAGCTACATGCAGCATCTCCTCATGCCTGCAGCCGACCCTCACTGAGGTGACACACTTAATGGATCCCTGATCCGGATCTTGGTGACACTAGGTCATGCTCGCAACACGGCAATACCCGTGACGTCATTTAGGACGGGATTAGCACATGCACTGAATTTATAAATAATGTGAGAAATATACATAAAGGTCAAATCTTCCCAAAAGTAAAGCAACAGATTCAGGTTTTTATGGTCAATTCCAATTACATTGTGTCAGTCAGAAACCATTTTTTCAGGACAAGAAAATAACATTGTAAACTGAAAGGGCCTGAATCCCTGAAAGCAATCTGTGGAATCCATGGGTAGACACCCTAATGGTGACCATGGGTTAGTACCATGCAGGATGTCACCTCGTGTAATTACCACCAGCAAACAAATTTGCGGGAAGGTCATGTTTTTGCACCTGTCTGTGATTCTGTTCAGAGAGGGGGTCTCTATCCAGGGGGTCTCTATCCAGGGGGTTTCTATCCAGGGGTCTCAAGGGGGTGTCTCTGTCCAGTGGGTCTATGTCCAGTGGGTCTATGTCCAGTGGGTCTCTGTCCAGGGGGTTTCTATCCATGGGGTCTCCAGGGGGTGTCTCTGTTCAGGATGTCTTTGTCCAGGGTGTCTCTGTCCAATGGGTCTATGTCCAGGGGGGTCTCTGTCCAAGGGGTCTCTGTCCAGGGGGTTTCTGTCAGGGAGACCCCACCTCATATGGTAAAGAGCGGGTGGTACATATCCTACTGGAATGCATTCTTGTTCACTTTTTGTATTGCACCACAGCAGGGTAACTACAAAATGAGGAGGACTTAGACACCGTCTCAGATGTCAAATGACAGGACCAACAGCAAGGAATTGGTTAAGGGACCACAATATGTCACCTAATACTTCACGATATTTATGCCTTAGAAGAGTCACATGATTTGGGGTTGAATGTCTTGTGACTTGTTACTTTACTGGTATGGCACTGTATAAAGATAAGTGTGCTGTAGCTATAGCAGTGAAGGGTTACTCAGCTGCAGTGATAGGTGTGAGATTACCTGTGTAGCAATTGACTTGCAAGGTCCACTGCCTTTTCATTGGCGTCGATGTGCTCACGGAACATGTAGAGATCACCCGTATGGTCCTTATCGGTTAAATCTCATTACACTACAAAATGAGAAGTCATAGTTAAGCCAAAGACCCACTTTGTGACACACCCTCTGTTGTAGACCTAGAAACCGGCCCAAGAAGCACTCATACATATTTAACACCGAAAAGCTCCAGGCAAATCACTTACGAAAACTTGTTTCGACAGGATTTCAATTCGCCTATTGGGTCGTTGGGTGTAGAAGTTATGCTTACTTCATGCAGAGTGTATGGATTGCATGTCGATTAGAATTATGAAGATGCATTCATCACGTTACATTCACACAGCAATGTGGTTTAATGATTGCTCTACTAGTATCCATATCTGTATGGTAGCATGCTATGGACTTATTGACTTCCAATACTTTGATAGAGCAAAGACTGAGCTCGATTGGAAAATTGCCATGTCTGTGGTTTCTGTTTAATGTTAAATCCCGGAGAGAGTTAGACTAAAAAGTATTCTCTATTGAGGTGGTTTCATTGCAGTTGAAATGTCTATTTGCAAACAAGGCAAGAGTGCGTTGAGACATTTATATTAAGCAAGGAGGATGGAGGATAAAGCTGGTTTTCAATTGATTCCTGTTTGCTTTAACTTTTGTGATTGCCTCTAAAGGAATGAAATAAGAAGCGGTGGATGATGTAAAGATGTTACATGGTAGTACTTGTCTCCTGAGCTAGCATTTGCTAGAACATTATAAAAGAGTTACAGGTAAAATCCCTGTCTTCAATCCTTGACAAACAGGTAGATGGAAAGGTTTAAGTTTCAAAGAAAATTATTAGCTAGGTCAGCATCAATTCAAATCTACCACATTGCTTGATGTAATTTGCTTATTCCGCTCCTTCTTTTTTCTGCAAATGAATGGACAGTAGTGAAGAATTTTAAATTTATAAGGCAGTGTCAAAAAATTACAAGAAAACATTGAAAAAATTATTATGGTAGAATCTGGCAAATTTGAATGAAGCCTAGATAAATAACATTAACTTTTAATGCAAATGTAATATACTCATAAATCAACTAGATGGAATTAACGGAGTGACAGAACGTCACTGGTGGCTCCTGAGTAATTTCTAGTTGCATAAAAACCCACAAATCCAAGCATTGATGTGACTCGTTGGCGAGCTACCAATTTAAAAATGAAAGGACAATTGAGAACAAAAAACTCTTAGTCTTAGCGGAGATCACTTCGAATTGATTGTGACGGTTTAAGCCACCGACTTCATGGAAGCGATGAACTAGGATATAAGAATTTCAGAAAAATATCAGGACGTACTGGAATGCATTAATACTTTGTAAACGGGATCAAAAATATGTTTGTTGTCTTTGGTCTTTACATTTTTTGTTACAAACGAAGACTCGCAGTATCTAGGTACTATTATATCCAAGCATTGTAGTGACATTATAGTGACACTGTGTGCAACTATATCATGGGGTCACTCAATGCTCATTTTTCCCATGGTAGCATTCCTGTATGTCCCCATTTTCCAGTACAATAAGGGCATACACAAATGGAGAACCCATTCCTGTACACTCATGGTTTGCAAAGTACGTCATGTAGCATGTACTGTGCGGTCCCAGGTTTTTCGACTGCAGCTTTTACAACCAATTTTGAAATGCATATTGTCTATTAGAAGTCACTGTCACCAAACAAGATACATGTATTTTCCACACTTTAAAATATTAAATTCAACGCCAGCAAGCAAATTATGTGCGAACGTCTGCTACGTGTTGTCTCATCAAACAGACTCCAAAGTTTATTAAGAACTGTCCAACGTAATTTTGCTCTTATGATCTTAACAGGTGCAACAACTAGTAGATGATTGCACCGAAGCAAGAGGATTAATCTCGTTATTTCATGACAAGAGCCAGAATGATATCATTTTACTGTAGAGGGATTGTAGTCAGAGTCATCCATCAAGATTGCTTCTGTCTTTTATCAAAATACAATTTTCTCCTAATGAAATTTTGACATGAGAGAATGACATTAAAAAGATGTGGAATATTACAGATTTGCTTGTATGTATTGATGATCAATAATACCCAAATATATTGGTTGGAATTGTTAATTTTGGACAGTTATATACAGTCTCGTATATTACTTTCTTAACCGCTGAATTATTCACGACCTCTGGACAAGTTGCAATGTGTGAGATCCTCAGACGTGATAAAAAGTCTACATCTTTGCACTTTTCCTACTACATAAAATCTTATCTGTTTTGCTTGGGAAAGAAATGAAAACTTTCCTCAAATTGGCCAAGACATCCTAAAAATTTAAGATAATGGTGTTTATCAGAAATATTTGCATACTGACAAAAGGGAATCGACAATTGCCAAAAAACACTTTAAAAGCAATGAGCAGATAGCGCTAAGAGTTCAACAAATTTAATGCAGTGATCATTGCATCTCTAACAATCCAATCAGGTATGTGTTTAATAATCATACTTTTTCAGCACTAACAAATGAAGTACAAATTAGGTTAAAATTAAGTTTGGGTTTACATTCAGAAATTATCTGTTTGATGAGCACCCAGAGCTGCTATCTTACCATTGACTTGTAATGGTATGAACCTTCTGAACCAGCGAAAATGCACAAGTTGGCCGTTACAGACCAATATCACTATTGTTGAAACTAAATGTGTACCCTTTGGCGAAAAGGCACCCATCAGCAACAACAAATATTTGACTATGCATCATCTCCCAATATGTAGAAAATTTGTTTAAAATAATGAATAAAGATACAACACATTTGGTTTTTGGAAGTTTATTCGTTGAAAGCAGATTCGAACAGCAGAACATTATCCTGTAAAGATTTCGTTGCATCCAGAATCACAGAAGTAATGATTGTGACTCGCCAGTTCATTTATTGTACAACGAAAACATCTCTCAAATAGTCCAGTGTTGGACCATCTCATGTAACTGTTGTCTGTCAACAATCCCAATTCACCTGTTAGGACATGTGATCAGAGTCAAAAATCGTTCATGATGCAAGACCCAATTCAGGAATTCTCAAAACTGTGGACCCTAAGAAACTGGGACTTGAAATCCACAGATCAGTCTTAACACCACTCAACTCCTAGTGCTACCAAACAACAGGAACAACCAGTCTATGAGGATGTGATAGAACTTCCAGAAAACATTTACACGTGTTTATGGTTTAAATATGACAATGGAGATAAAAATCAACAACATAACATGCAATGTTAATGGAAAACGAAAATGATAAACAACGTTGTGTAAATAAATCTTGCATCAGTAAACACATTATATGATGACACCCGTCTACCCGTCGCAGTGTCTATTTTTTGCCATTTTGAATGGAATTTGCTTATTCCTTCAGCATAAATAAAAGTCAAAAGGTGCGTTCACACTGAGCGATACTGTAAACAATGTGAAGTCATATTGTCTTTCATATTGCTACTTAGCGGTGCCTCCGTTGCTAAGGAATGGACATTCTCCATTCATTGTACTGTAAGCCAGGGCCATCGCCAAAACCATCGCTTCGCTGAGAAACTCAGTGTGAACGACCCCTTTGAGGCTGTCCAAAATACAGCTATTTGTCCATTGCTTCATCCTGTTTGTGCATACCTCTTGTAGCATAGTTAACTGCATAAATGCATAAAAAAGGAAAAACTGAATTTCCGACGTGTTGTACGTAATGTAACTTGTAACTGGTTCATGTCGATATGAAGTCCTTGTGGCCCCAGGTAGTAACTTGAGTGTGAGGTTGTCCAGATTAAGAACATACGTTTTTATTTGCCAGATGTAAAAAATGTTTATGACAAACGTGCCACCCATTCCCTTCAGTCGAGTGGCCTTTGCTTTCTTCTTGCAACGCTCGTACCCAAAACTATTTCAAGTATTTGATTTGTACATCTATCTTTTCAACCAAGTCATACATGTAGATTATCTCCCAGCAGTAGTCCCGTTTGGACTTATTGAGAGACTAGTTCTTTGCCACTTTTCAGGGGTATTTGCAAGGAGGCTTGAATCGCAGCACAATCACGCAGCAGTCATACGATAGTCACTTCATCTCCCTGCTCAGCACACTCAAATTTGTACTTCACACCTGCAATAACAAGATTAAACATTATGTCTTATGGAAAGTATAGAAAGCCTAGCAAGGATAACATATAAGTGTGTAGAGGTCTTGGAAAAGTAGCAATAATATATCTGCTTCGTGAATAGTGACGCTGAGACGTAATTGTGTGTTAGGGTCTATTCACACTGAGCGAAAGTGAAAAGGTTCTTTACTCTTAAATTTTTTAATTGTTCCTCAAAATGTTGTTGAAGCATTGTTGTCTGTCAGTATGAAAATTGTGAATTGTTCTTCAAGTACTCTTGCCAATTCAATTGGAAATATAACTATATCTATTTCCAATTGTTTTTATGGCCCATGCAAACCTCAGAAATAGAATGAAAAAATTATACTTACTTAACTTGAAATCAAAAAGTGCAATAGTCCTCCGATTGGAGACGAGGATTGGTAAGAAACCACGCAAAACCCACATGCAGGACCAACTCGGAAGCTTGAACTGAAAATCTAGGGAATCTACTAGAATAGGATGATCAGGACACAGATCTCTCATCAACTTAAATATGTGATACTGATATGTGATATCAACAATTAAGAAAGGAATTGGCTGCTTTGGACACATTTTGGAAATGGTAGAGAAGCAAAAATAAATTCGGTAGAAGGTCCAACAAACAAGATCTTTTTCTTGATCTATTTTCATAGCAGAGCAGTGGGGGCGGCATGGCCCTTGCCTCTCTATCTACTATTGTGCTGATCGGATTCAGTTCCACAAAATGGCGTGTTGGTTCTTTTAAAATCTGGATTTTCAAAACTTTGAAGGACTTAAGTATATACATTGAGCTGAGTACTTTTGGATGAAAATATTGTTGAAAATATTGCTTGCCTCACCTATTCATCATATTTGAATACCAAATGAAAGTTAAAACTTTGTCTTCAGTTTTATTAATTTTTTTTGAAAAATATAATAAAATAAAGTTCTCTTCATTCAAATTATTTTCCAAAGTAGAAGAATAGCCTCCAGAGTTAAACAATATTTTCATCCAAAAGATTGCAGCAAAATGTATACTTAAGTCCTTCAAAATTTTCAAAATCCAGATTTTAAAATAACCAACATGCCATTTTATGGAACTGTATCTGACCAGCATAATAGTACATCCGGAGGGAAGGGCCATGCCATCCCACTGCTCTCCTATGAAAATAGATTAAGATAAAGATCTTGTTTGTTGGACCTTCTACCGAATTTATTTTTGCTTCGTTACCATTTATTCCTTGAATATTCTGAAAATTAAGACTTCAAAAGTGGCAACAAGTTACAGATTGGGAACTGAATCCAACCCATGCAATGAAAAGCTGTTTCATCCCATTCTACTATTATTTATCATCCTATTCTGGAATTGTCAGGACGTGTGTCTATGTACATGCTGGACAAGGTGCAAAATAAAGACTAAAACTGGTTTCTATGTTAATATAATGTTCCGTTTAATAGGAAAATTAAACTAACATGCGTAAATACGAATTTTAATTCCAAGTTGCCTTTGGCTCTACTTGTTATGAATAATATTTACATAGTGATATGTTGGTTATCCATCTCTCGATACCACTCTGTACAATACTAAATAAACTAATAAATTAAAAGAGACACAAGTATGTAAAAAATGGGTATAATATATTTTAAATGAAATTATATAATAATTAAAACTGAAATAAAACATGACAACTCGAAGGTAATATTACCTGTGTACTCAAACGAAAACAAAATTCAAATGGATTTAATTGGCTGATAATGGATAACCAGCTTATCTTTTCCTAATGCGATGCAATACAATACAGAACATAAAATTATCACAGTAAAAATGATGATAAAATACAGAACTGATAGCCTATATTTTACATAATTTTACATCATAAAATTAATAGTGGAGGGCACAAACATTTTCACAGTTGGTAGTAGAAGCTTAGCGCAAGCAAAGCTCTAAAAGTCATGTGACTTTATTTGTAACGACTTAGAGGATGGCATAGATTTTTAAAATTTGTCACCGAGGATCATTTTTTAGATTTCGATCAGAAAGAGTCTTTTGGCCTGAGAATATGTTTTCCATGGGCTTAGTTTGGAACCTTAAGCATTGGATGAAGAATCAGATGAATTTCCATCATCAATAATTTTCCCATGGTCTGCTCTTCTGCTCTTTTCTGCTCTTCCCTTATTTTCATGTACAGTAATACTTTTGGAACTTTCACGAGACATTCTTAATGTGTCCAATTCGGGACGAGAAACGTGGCTATTCATTTTAGATGTAGTTTTGTGCTGAGGACTAATTGACCATTGCCTACTACCATGAGCATTACCCAAACTTGTTTCAGGGCTTTGTTTCATTATTTCATATGGAGTTTCAAAAGAGGATCTTGCTGATATGTCTGATGGGGAACCTGATTTAGGGGCCTGGTGTACTGTCACCACTACTGTGCGTCCGACTTTAGACGCCTCTGCGTCACTGGAATCTATGAAACTGAACAGGGGTTCATTTCTACGTTTTATCCTTCTATCTTTAGGGCCTAATGAGAGATTCGTGTCCCCAGTGGACAAGACGTCAGAACATTCTTCATCTGAAGAAAAACCCGTGACACCTTCCCCGCTATTTTTCTGATCACACTTCCCCTGAAGGGGCGAGGTCTGCTTTGAAGCCTCTTCATTTGGGTCAATAGTTGCTTGCGATTGATGTTTGCTAGCACTGCTGTTATTATTGACTGGCCTGCTATCGATGGTAGAATAAAGGGATATGTCAAGCGGTGCTATTTCGTAATTAATTCTAGGGTCTTGCCTTTCTGCATTACTACTATCTAACCAGGAATGTCTTCTTTGATAGGGTTGCACACAGGTCTCGTTAGCTTTCATCATGTCATGTATGCAGGATACAGAAGGACACTTGTCCGTATGCCTTCCATAGACAGCTAATGTATGAGGCCTGGGTTTGATAATTACAGATCCCAGAGGACTCCCTGTAATCTGGCTTTCAAAGGGATGATGACAAGGGACTGGAGTGAGTGTGTTGTTTCTGGTCATGTCAATGGTAAAAATGCTGCTTCCTATGTTTCTCAAAGCCTTGCCTATTGCCCCTGATGTCGACGTCAAAGTTAGACTTCTACCCCTTTTTACCCTAATCGGAGTACACGTATACTTTATTTTTTCGCTTTCGAGATCTTCGTCGATATCATCAAACGCTAAATTATCCTGCCCACCTCTTAATATATCCTCTCCCTTCTTCTTCATTTGAGCAACTATGAGATCATAAAAATCCGGTTTCTTTTTGGCAGCTGTCCTTTGTTGTTCTTCCATAATGTCTAATAGTTTATCTCTTGTTTCAAACACAACCACACAGGCAACCACAATTATAAATGCTCCAATGCCCATAAAAATAGGCCCGACAAACGTCAAGTTTTTGATGTGAAACTGCATACTAGAATCCTTGATTATCACAATATCCGTTCCGTTTACTGTTGTGGAAATCGTCTCAGTTGTGGCGAAGTATTCCGCATAATAGCCTACGACGCACATTGCCGTGCCTCCACACAATACTAAAAACCCCAGAAAGGTTCCAAGACAAGTGGACCACATAAACGGGAGATACAGCCGCTGTTTAATGGTCATCTTTCTCCTCTTACGCTTTCTGTGTCCATTATTAGGTCCCTCTTTTTTCCTCCTCCCAGCACCAACAATACGACTGGAGATACCTCGACTAGCCGCGAACATGGTTGAGGATTGTTGTCCGTCAAAGTAAGTCTACCTCTGTTTTTGTGTGGAATGTTGTCGAACAATATTGACACAAATATTGTGCATTTATAAACGTCTTCAAAAAATGTGATGCATAGTTTTTGAGTGTAGTGATGGCATCAGTTTTGTTCTTGACACGTTCAAGCTGCCCTGGATCAGTTGGTCATCTGCACACGTGAAGCCCATTGGTCTGTTCATAGTTTACTTCTTCGTTGTCACTTCTTGCACACTTATTCACCCATGCTGTTCAATTTCCTGAAAAATGTAAACAAAACCGATGCAATTAATGATGGTAAATTTGATTTGCTACAATAAGAAGCAACAGGACAATTTTGCCTTAATACGAAACGACAACAGAGCACACGTCTGTTAATTCAATACTTTCCCATATTCGCCGTCATATTTACAGATATGATTTGAATACTAATCCCCTTTGAAGTCTGTTTACCTAAGCGCAGAAAAGCTCCTGCATTACGAATTCAGACGTATAGAATATCCCTGTTTACTGAAGCCTCCAAACAATATTTATAATACAGATGGTTAAATTACGATTCATTAAATGCTAAGTTTTCTCAGCAAAACATATGAGCATGAAATGATTAACTGTGGTTGCTTATAAGTGTAACTATATCGGCTGTGTATATGTACTCATGTAATAATATATAGATCAAATATAGCTTCACTTTAATGCGAAATACAATACATACAAACCTGCCTCAAATCATGACAGTCTTAGATCGGTGAGCCAGCTTTAACGCAGATTGATCGCGAAGTAAGGTAAATAAATATCTTCTCAGTATTTCTATTGAATTTGCGTTCTACACAGAACATTCATCTAGGATATTGTGTCACATTGAGCTCAGCTATTTCCTCGCATTTACGCTTCCACTTGGATTATTATGATGTACTTTTCACTCAATTTGGAAAAGAAACACAATCTACTAAAAACACCAAAATCCGTAAAAGAAAATTTAATCAAAAACGGTAGCTTATTTTGAAAGACTCATTTACTACTTAGATCAAAATGTAAACACGTCTGAGCAAAGTAAAATGTTATGATACATTATTAGTGGAGATCTTAGTGAGAGATTCAAAAATTGCATACCACTTCAGACAATCCAGTACAATTCTCTTTTCACTGTCCTCCAAAATGTTCCAATCACATCTATTGACACTGCAGTCATACTAAGTTCATAAAAAGAATTTGATACTGGTCTTTT
>CBDCSF010000006.1:0-12902 GCA_965221445.1 Paracoccaceae bacterium | reverse complement strand
GTGCTCCCACTCAATTGGACGGTCAGGTCCAATATTTGCCATTCATGGCTTAAATTAACAAAACGGAGACAAAACATAGTGAGATAATAATTCTCAAAGCTCCAAATTCCTGGGCAATATTTAGCCTTAACCCTGCCCTCCTAATCAAAAGAAAGTCATGCTCTCAAATGTTCGAACAACCTCCATACCAAATGATTATATCATCATTTGCATTGAATCACGCTATCAACGACTGCGGTTAGAACGGGCTTCAAAATCAGTAATGTTAAAAAGTTCTGTCGCAATGGGCACCTGCTTGCAACGAGCAAATTCTTTTGCTCTTATTGTATTCGTTGCAAGTATCACCCAGTGTACGTTGATGAATACGTGCTGAAATTTTAACAAAGATAAGTAAATCATCTCTAAAATATTCAACGCAGCTTCCACAATACTGAATTGAAGTGCCAGTGTAGCATTCTGGTGGTGTGTCACTGTTATTTCATAGCCTTGGGGGTGGGGGAACTGGGGCACATATACATATAACCAATGAACTAACCCACGCTATCGAAAATGCTACACTGGGGCAAGGACACCAGGGGACAATGGGTCGAAGTCCCTATCTGGGTTAATGTGAGCATTACCATATAATATTACAGAACCCATCGGTATCCGGATCGGTCTGTGTACTGGTGTTTCTCAATGTAAAACGTTTCCTTAGGATTTCACATCAATAACAAAAAATAAACATGGAACAATTTTTTGACAAATTTTATTTAACTGCCTCTAATGACTTTAACCGGAAGTAGTTGGCAACATAAATAATCGTTGTAATCCAAACAAACAAAATCTTTCGAAATGTAAAAATCTATGATTACATATAAAACTAGTGACCATAGAAATACATATATGCTGTTGTCCATTTCTTCAACGCAGATAAACTAAAGAGGAATTTTTGATCACTCACATGATCATGCAAGTCCTGCTCTTCTTTGCAACTTGGCATCCATTTGTCCTCTCCGTCTTTTCACTTGAATCTGTTTCTTTTGCCAAGAAGGCCAATTGTACTTTTCCCAAGGCGGTAATTTTTTCGGTTTTTTGTATTCCACTTTCCCATCGAAATATAACCGTTCAAAGTTCATTTCTATGTCATGTTCTTCATCAATAATAGGTTCTGTTGCAATTTTTCCTTCCGTGGGAGCAGCTACAACTTCTGGAAAATTATTCCGTTCTTTCCTCTGTTCAACTATGTAGAATCCTGTGCGGTCCGCTAGCTTCTGGTGAGTCTCCTGCAGTTAAATTTTTTTCATTAGTGAATTAAAAAGAACATATTATTCATAAGCAGCACATTCTAGAGCATTTTAGTTATCTGTTACAATTTTTCGCTACATACGGTCACATACACAGCGAGTCCCGTTTACAATGAGGATAAAGATGGGAATGAAGTTTCTGGAACAGAATACTTGTTGCAACTTCTTGAAACTGTCGATTTTAAAGGGCTGTTCACACTTAACGTTTTTAGTCCGTTTTTTAGCATTGTGTCAATGGTGACGGGATAAAAATGGACAGAATGGGTCCATTCTGTAAAAAACGGGCCGTTTTTAGCAGAGCTGTTGTAAACAGCATTGCTCTTTAAATGGAAATATTTTTTTAGCAAGTCTCATGAAATCTCACAAAGTTTCAGAATTTCCAGGGTTCTGATTGGTAAAAACAGTGGTCACATGACTAAATTAAGGAGACTTTTAGAGATTTCATGCTTAAGGAAACTTTTGGATGGAATTTTGCTTAAGGAAACTTTTTCTGCCGCAAAGTTTCTTTAAGCGGTGGCCGCTTAAGGAAACTTTTGAAAAGTTTCCTTAAGGAAACTTTTTAAATGAAATTTTATGGTAGACATTCGATGTCTGAAAAATATCCATACTATTTGCATAGACTGTTGCTATATACTGTGCTTTTGCCCTTAAAATTTAGTATACTAATGTTCAAGTTGTTTTGTTGAAAACTTCATTTCAATATAGATTCCACTCCCCTTGCCCCCCTGACCCCTTATCACACCCCCTTCCCCAACCCTTCTTGCCCCCACCCCCTTCCCCCTTTCTGCCACCCATTTCCCCAACAATTTGCTCCCCCCCTGCCAAAAGTAAATCGGTGATTAAAAATAGTTAACTATTTTACATGTACGCGGCACTTCTTTTGTAGGTGGTAGTGACACCCAGAAGTTGATTTCAATTGAGACATAAGGATATCTAACCCATATTGTCAAGATATTCAAATTTGGAAATGTGAGTGGTCCCATGGCTACAAAATGACCCAAAGTAAATTGCCTATTAAATATATTGAACTATTTCACATGTATGCAGCACTTCTTTTGTGGGTGGTAGGACCCCCAGAAGTTGATTTTAATTGATACCCAAGGATCTGTAACTCATATAACTGAAGTATTAAATTTCGTACATGTCAGGGGGCTGAGGACTTATTATGCTACAAATCAACTTCGGGGTTTCCCACCACCTACAAAACAAGTGCCACATACATGTAAAATAGTTTACTATTTTTAATAGGCAATTTACTTTGGGTCATTTTGTAGCCTTGGGACCACTCAGATTTCCGAATTTGAATATCTCTGTCGGAGGCTTCCCGCCAGCAGTTAACTAATGACCACGAGCCTGCGTGTATGTGCCATTTGTATCGTCTTAGAATAAACACCCACGTGTTAAACCAATACCATGCTCTTGTGTTATCGCGCGACATGGTGGCAGCTCGGACTAAATTCTAAGGAAGATATTTGTGTTTCACTGTGCCAATTGCTGGTGAGCGCTGGCGGGGCAGGTCCCTCTCAGACTCCCAGCATAGCCATACGGCGACGTCGTCTTCGTGCGGGAACAAGTGTGCTCATCGGAGAAGGTCCATTGCGGATCAGCGAGAAGTACAGCAGGGGACGGTGGCAACAGTGACACAAGGACAACACCCAGGTTGTATCATTCCATTACAAGGGAATATATAGATCGTGTCAGTGGCTCTTAGAGAGTCTTGACCTTGGCTCATTGTGTTGGTTGATCTTTGGCGGGAAAAGCACAGAGTGCGGCAAGTTCAAAGCCGGTTAGACTATAATGCCCCAAACTCGGTCCCTTAAGGAGGAACGAGTAAAAATAGGTCAAATAATTAAATCAAACCCCAAGCAAGTAAAGCAGGGCACTGTGCTTCGTGGTCCAGCCAGCTTAGCTGTCTTCAGTTGTGGCATAAGGCTTACCCCTCTGGAGGCAGTGATAGACGGCTGCTCCTTGTCAAAGACTCAAAGAAACCAAGTGTTAGATTTGGTAGTCATAAGCGGTCCAATCAGCAAAGGTACCAGTTTTAGCCGCATGCTATTACTTGGTCCTTTCAGGACAACACATAGTTACTTCGATATTTCAGTCTCTATCTGTCCTTCCTCTGTAAGCCATTACAAGTGGACACTGTCTAAGCATCCCTCAGTGCATGCCAAACGTAAGGTTACTATCTTCAATTGTTGCAGAGATATTTCTCATCCAGTTTTCCTTCGTGGTCCTGAAAGGACCGTCTAATTACAGTAAACATGCCGACGGTCCCAAGGGAGAAGTATCCGGAGATGAACTGGAGAGCAGCAGACAAGGTAGCCGCATGGAAGGTCTTCAAGCGGCGAATGGAAGTGATCTTCGTGGCGGACCAGGTTCCTGAGGACAGGCAGTGGGCCCTCATACTTGTGGCAGGAGGAGATGAAGCACACAACCGCTGGGACACTCTTGAAGAAAAAGTCGACGATCGTAAGGTAGTAAAGCAGGTATGGGACGTCTTCGAGAATAGCTTCGAGCAATCAACCTCATTTTGGCATTTCAGAGACGTCTATCTGGCAGACTTCAGACAAGACGAATCCGAGACAACGGCTGACCTGGATCTCCGCATCAAGCAGACCGTCAAAGGATGCCAATGGGGGAGAGAGCACGACGAGATGCGAATGATCGACTTGCTGTACCATGCCACAATTTACTACGAGATACGTAAGTTTGTACAGGAGTCAAATCTAGCCACACTCACGTACGAGATGGTCATCGAGAAGGCAAAGGCCCATGAGCGTAACGTTCTCGAATACAAGGACCATCAAGCTTCCCACGGGGGAGCAAACAGCGCGCCTTCCTACAATAATCCATTGCTATCTGCTCACGCTTTGTCTAAAAGACGGCCCAGTGGCCGCGGTAATAATGGCCAACGTTGTGGCAAATGTGGCAAGTCTCATGAGCGGGGCAACTGTCCTGCTTATGGGAAATCTTGCAATAGGTGCAAAGGCATCAATCATTTCCAAGCTGTCTGTCGTTCAAAGGTTGCAGCCAAGACGGGACAGAGCCCTCACCGAAGCAAGAAGTCACAGCCGCAGAGACGTGGTTCCACGGGGAGCTACAATGGCCATGGCAAAGGAGGTGGCAAAAAGAAGAAGACACCAAAGAAGCCGCCGAAGCAGAATGCGTATGCAGTGACGATGAAAAACTCGGTCCCATCAGAAGTAACAACTACATCTGGTGGCGAGAGAGAGAATCACGGTAATGTATCAAAGACGGTCATTTCAGGACCGGAGGAGGAAGGTACGTACAACAGGTTTTCTTGCTTTGCAGTTCATAGTAAAATGGCTCAAAGCACCAACGCTGAGAGTAAGCCCACGGAGGGGCTGTATACTGACACTGACCCAGACGCTAGGTCTGAGATCATAACAGATGTAACCATCAGGATGCCAGGTAAAGCTGGTACCATGATGATGGAGGTTAAAGTTGATCCAGGGGCGCAGCCCAGCTGTATTCCATTGCATAAATTCAAGACCTTGTTTCCTCACTTGTGTAGGGATGGACTGCCAAGGGAAGGCTTGCTAGACAACACCCTGAACGAGTTCCAGTCCTACAATGGTGGAGACATGACATGCTATGGGCACCTCCTGATAGATGTCAAGGACAGGGTCACCAAGAAGTATCATCCCATAAGATTCTACGTGATGAACACAGACGTGCCAAGGATACTCATAAGCCATGCAGCAGCATACTGGCTAGGTTTGGTAAAGGTGCTATGTGTCAACAAGGCACCAAGAATTAAAAGGCAAGTAGCTTCAATTGATAAAAAATCCGATTTCAAAGCGAAAAGCGGTCATTTCAGGACCAGTACATCAAATTCGGCAAGCAGTTCTCAGAAGAAGCAGACGACACCGAAAACGGTCACTTCAGGAGCGAGCAACATTCCAAGTCCAAGGATGCACAGTTTCGAGGACGCCAAATTACAGGCAAGGAAGAAGGCCACTGGAGTGAGACCTGGCAGAGATGTGGACGTCAGCGACGGGGAGCAGCACAGCCAAGATGAAGCATCTGCGACAACTGGAAAGGAACCGAAGACATCAAAACAGGGTAACTCGGTCCATTCAGGACCAAATAAGAAAATTACGGATAATGTAAAAGACGGTCCTTTCAGCAATAATACAGGTAGTAATTCTAATGCAAAACACGGTCCTAAAATGAAACATACCAGTAAAAAGGCACCACGTAGGAAGTATTACAGACCATCCGATGATACTAAGACATTTCAGATCAACAGCAAAGGTCACCTCCAGTGTGTACAAGACCCCAAACTCATCCACAGACCCAATGACAAAGGCAAACTACCAGGCAGCAGGGAAGCATCAATCTACCATGAACCAGGTACAGTATCATGCAAGACCGTGGAGGATTTGAAGAAATTATACCCCAACTCTTTTGACAGACTTGGCAGCTTGAAAGGAGCCTACAACATCAGGATAGACCCTTCAGTCAAGCCAGCAACGCATGCCAGGAGGAAGGTGCCAATCGAGTCCAAAGAAGCAATAGACAAGGAACTAGACTTCTTGATAGAAGAGGAAATCATCACGGAGCAGGTTGAGCCAACACCTTGGGTCTCTTCAGTGACATTCCCGAGGAAGCCAAACGGGGAGGTAAGGGTATGTCTGGATCCAAGCAACTTGAACAAGGCCATCATCAGAGAGCACCATAAGCCGATGACCGTGGAAGAGATAGCTCACGAACTGGCTGGAGCAACAGTGTACACAAAGGCCGATGCTTTGAAGGCATTTCTTCAGATACATCTTACGCACGAAGCTTCTCTCTTGACGACGTTCAACTCTCACCGGGGACGGCTTCGTTTCTTGCGAATGCCTTTTGGAGCCAAAATGAGCCAAGACGTGTTTCAGCTACGGATGGATGCCATTCTCGAACAGTGTCCAGGAGTGATAGGAATCCACGATGACATGGTGATCTTCGGGGTGGACCAAGAAGACCATGACGCCAACCTCATCAACCTCTTAAACGTATGCCAGAAGGAAGGATTGGTACTGAACAGCAAGAAACTGGAACTTCGAAGAGAGAGAGTCACATTCTTCGGGGCAGAGTACAGCGCTGAAGGCATGCATCCAGACCCCAAGAAGGTCCAAGGGATCACAGAGATGACAGCGCCAACGGACAAGCAACAGCTTCAATCTTTTCTAGGTATGGTCAACTACATGGGGACATTCATTCCAAACCTCTCACATCACACAGAACCACTACGAGCGATGCTTAAAAAAGACAACGTGTTTCACTGGGAAGATCAACAAACACGGTCCTTTCAGCAAGTCAAGACCTTAATTGCCAAAGCAAACACCACACCGTTGAGATATTACGACAGGGATCTGCCGGTAACAGTTCAAGCGGACGCTTCTCTCAGAGGGCTGGGAGCCTGTCTCATACAGAAGCACAAAGGAAAGGACCAGCCGATCGCCTTTGCCAGCAAGAGCCTCACGGACGCGGAGACGAGGTATGCCAACATCGAACGGGAACTTCTAGCCATTGTCTTTGCCTGCCAAAGGTTTAGCACGTATCTGCTTGGAAGGAGCTTCATAGCGGAGAGCGACCACAAACCATTGGAGATGATTGCCATGAAGAACCTTGCGAATGCGCCACCACGTCTTCAGAGGATGCTGCTGGAATTACAGAGATACGATGTCACCATCAAATATCGACCAGGGAAGGAAATGCAACTGGCCGATGCCCTTAGCCGCTGCCCGGCGAGAGCCTCACAGGAAATCAAACTGGATATGCGAGTAGACTACATTGCCTTTACGAAGCCATGGATTGAGAAGTTGAAGGACAGCACTCAGAGAGACCCCATCCTTGCGACGGTGTATCAGCTGACACAACAGGGCTGGCCGCATCAAAGAAGACACGTACCACGCTTGGCGAGAAGATACTGGGACTTCAGAGACGAACTATCAACAGATGATGGACTGCTCCTGAAAGGACCGAGGTTAATCATACCGGGAGAACTTCAAGAGGAGTATCTAAGCCGTCTACACGAAGGCCATCTCTCAGCAAACAAGGTACAGGAAAATGCCAAACAACATATGTACTGGACAGGGATTGATGCGGACATAGAAGATTACACCAAAAGATGCCAAGAATGTATCAAAAGGTCTCAAGTACCCAAGGAGCCCCTCCAGCCTCATGACATACCAGAGGGCCCTTGGAGGAAACTGGGAATGGATTATTTTGCCTTCGATGGCAACTCATATGTCTTGATCTGTGATTATTTCTCGAAATTTCCCTTCCTTTACAGAGCCAAAACTTCATTCTGGTCATTAAGGGACCGTCTAATCGATCTCTTTTCAATTGAAGGGTATCCAGACGAGATAGTATCAGACAACGGACCTCCGTTTCAGAGCAAGGAGTTTGCCAAATTTCTCTCTGGCTTAGGCATCAAGCACACCACCTCATCACCAGGGTATCCCCGCTCTAATGGCTTCATTGAGCGGCACATACAGACGGTTAAAACTATGCTTTCAAAGAGTTCAAATACACGGTCATTTCAGGAAGTCTTAGCAGATTTGAGAACAACCCGCATCGGGACGGGACTGCCGTCACCTGCTGAGATACTTCATGGGAGAAACCTGACGACAAGGGCGCAAGCTGAGATCGACATCAAAGCCATCCGTTCTGTGTTGCAGGAGAGACAGCTGAAGATGATGCTGGATCACGACACGAGTAGGAGAGCCAAGAAGGCAAGGCCGTTGGTGGTGGGTGAAAGGTGCCATGTCTTAGGACCTGGTAACAAATGGATTGACGCTTTCATTACAGGTATCACTGACAGTGGCAGGAGCTATGAGACTCAAGTAGAAGCCACGGGCAAACAACTGACGAGGAACCGCTCTCACATCAGACCAAGAGGCCCTGACATACCACATATGCATGCTTCTTTCTTACAGCGTAACGCGGTCCCTTCAGCAGCCAGTGATGAAAAGGTACCGTCTCAGAGAGAGAACTCGGTCATTTCAGGACGCCACCTGGTGACGAATGGCCAAAACACGGTCCTTTCAGGAAACCGTAAGGGAAGTATCAAACAAACCAATACATCTCAGGTCTTAGTTTCAGAGACAGTGCCAGACAGGAGGGTCCAGCCGAGCAGACGAGTCAAGATGACAAGGTTTGGGGACGATCCTGTGGCCAGCACTGTGTCTATTCCACCCAGAAGGCAACCCGGACGTGACACCTCTACCAGAAACAGGAGGGATTTCAAACTGAACGTGACTGACCCAGATCTGCTCATTCCAATCAAGCAGACACGGGTAAATAAAAGGCATTCAGACCTCAGAGAGCCACAACCGTCATCCAGTGACTCTCAACCTGCCAGTTCGCAGCCTGTATCAGAGACCACCACTAGTGAGTCTTCAGTGTCTTTGCCCAGTTCCCCATCTGGCAGCTCATGCACAGCGAGCACCAGTACAAGTGGCACCGATAGCAGTTCGTCTGAGACATCATCTGAGAGCAGCTCACAGCCGTCTTCGAATGCTTCAAGCCCAGAGACAAGCAGTTCAGCCAGTACATCGCGGTCAACATCACCCGAACTGCTTCAGATGGAGCGCTCTTTCAACAGCCTGCTTGCGGGCACAAGAGATCGTCAAAGCCATCCAGTGACGAGAAGCCAAATGGACAACTTGAGAGACCAACAGCAACGTATCGCCGTGCTGAAGCAAGTTGCCAGTCAGCCGCAGAACCAACCGCGGCCAGTCTCAGCGCCTCCAGTAGCAAATATGCCACTTCCCCCGTATCCCCGAAGACGTCCAAGTGACAAGGGGTCTACGAAACAGGTGCAGGCAGAGAATGCCAATGTTCCTCGTAAGAGCAGTGACTCAGAGACAGACAGATTACAGGACATTCAAGAAGAGCCCCGTAGACGCATAGGCCCTTCTCGTGTCAAAGAATTGGCCAAGTTCTTCACGCCAACATCAGATGAAGAGGGTACCAGCCGAGTCAACACCAGGACACGACGCAAGAAGCTTTTCGACCCAAAGAAGGAGGAGGAGAGTGAAAAATAAACAGTGTAATCTGACTTTAAAGACAAAAGACGGTCCTTTAAGGACAGTGCTATGTTTCCCAGAGAAATCATTGTGATCTCTCTACCGGTGAACATTGTAAGATCTTAGCACCTCTGAGCCACTTGAGGGCAGTGTGTACATATGTAAATAGAGTAAGGGAGTAAGGTTCTTTGATGTTTTTACTCGGTCCCTTAAGGACATACTGGTCTCGAATGTATTGAGGTCAGCAAGGTTTTTCGTAAGCTTTTCCTTGTAATACATTCAAATCTGTTGCATTACTCGGTCCCTTAAGGACCATCGTATATTTCTAACAATAGTTTCTTTGCATGCAGGCAAAGCCTCTTCTTTATGGAGAAAGGGGGATGTCGGGGTATCACGCGGATACACCGATTACCATCAAGGCCGAGCCATCCATATGGCCGACAGCCGCATTCATTAATATTCATGAGCACCCTATATAAGGCCTCGTCAAGGCTTCCCGCCAGCAGTTAACTAATGACCACGAGCCTGCGTGTATGTGCCATTTGTATCGTCTTAGAATAAACACCCACGTGGTAACTACAAAACAAGTGCTGCATACATGTAAAATAGTTAACTATTTTTAATCACGGATTTACTTTTGGCAGGGGGGAGCAAATTGTTGGGGGAAGGGGTTGTGGAAAGGGGCAAAGGGGTGGGGGCAAGAAAGGTTGGGGAAGGGGGTGGGCTAAGGGGGGTGGGGTAAGGGGGTCGATTCTATATTGAAATGAAGTTTTGAACAAACAGGTATCGTATCATTCAGTTCAGTTATCGGCATGCACATTACGAGACGAAATCGGCCAAAATCGTGGGGAATCCCCGATTTTTGGGGGAATCCCCATTGTAATGACATCTCGTTCTCGAAAACACGTCATAATCTCGCCCGAAAATGAGATAACGAGAGATTTCAGCTGTGATTTGTTGTGCAATGCCCAGGAAGGAGGGGCGCCATCTTGAAAATCTGAATATGTGGCTCACTTCGAATTTTTAAACTCAAATATTTCATTAATGAATGGATGCCAGGTCTTGATATCTTTACTGGGAGCTAATATTAGTGTGATTTAATGATGGTATTAACGAGGAGCCTGGGCAATGAGGCATTTACAAGAAAAAATCGGAGGGTGACACATATTGACCCACATATTTTGACAATATGTGGACCTTCTAAAAACTCGGAAAATGGCTTTTTTATCAATTTTCATGACTGGTCTCAGTTAGATTTGATGATTTCTTGCTTATTTCATGCATTTACTGCCATCTAAAATGAATTATTTCAACAAAAAACCACATATTGTCACACACATTTTGACAATATGTAGGTGTCTAGATCTAGATCTATCCGACCTTAAAATGTCAAATAATTAGCCTTTATTGTCCCAGTGGCCCTTCCTAATTAACATAAATTATCATAAAATACCCCTAAGGATATTTGTGGGTGATATCAAAAATATTCATTAATTTTTTCCCAAGAAAAAATTGGACCCGCATATTGTCCCACATATTGTCAAAATATGTGGTGGTAAATGTGCGGTGGGTAGCCACAAATGCTTCCTTTACTTCATTAAATCTGCGATTTACTTTGGGTCATTTTTTTGCCCTGGGTCCACTGGACCTGCATATTGTCCCACATATTGTCAATATATGTGGTGGTAAATGTGTGGTGGGTAGCCCTCAATGCTTCCTTTACTTCCTTTAATCTGCGATTTACTTTGGGTCATTTTTTTGCCCTGGGTCCACTCACATCTCCGAATTTAAATATCGCGGCAATATGGGTTAGAGATCCTTGGGTACCCATTTAAATCAAGTTCTGGGGTTCTGTACCACCGACAGGAGAAGTGCCGCATACATGTAAAATAATTTACTATTTTTAATCTGCGATTTACTTTGGGTAATTTTTTTGCCCTGGGTCCACTCACATCTCCGAATTTAAATATCGTGGCAATATGGGTTAGAGATCCTTGGGTATCCATTTAAATCAAGTTCTGGGGGTCTGTACCACCTACAGGAGAAGTGCTGCATACATGTAAAATAATTTACTATTTTTAATCTGCGATTTACTTTGGGTAATTTTTTTGCCCTGGGTCCACTCACATATCAGAATTTGAATATCGCGGCAATATGGGTTAGAGATCCTTGGGTATCCATTTAAATCAAGTTCTGGGGGTCTGCACCAGCTAGAGGAGAAGTGCCGCATACATGTAAAATAATTCACTATATTTTATCCAAGATTTACTTTGGGTCATTTTTTTGCCCTGGGTCCACTCACATCTCCGAATTTGAATATCGTGGCAATATGGGTTAGAGATCCTTGGGTATCCATTTAAATCAACTTCTGGGGGTCTGTACCACCTACAGGAGAAGTGCTGCATACATGTAAAATAATTTACTATTTTTTATCAACGATTTACTTTGGGTAATTTTTTTGCCCTGGGTCCACTCACATCTCCCAATTTGAATATCGTGGGAATATGGGTTACAGATCTTTGGGTACCCATTTAAATCAAGTTCTGGGATTCTGTACCACCTACAGGAGAAGTACTGCATACATGTAAAATAATTTACTATTTTTAATCCGCGATTTACTTTGGGTAATTTTTTTGCCCTGGGTCCACTCACATCTGTGAATTTGAATATCGTGGCAATATGGGTTAGAGATCCTTGGGTATCCATTTAAATCAACTTCTGGGGGTCTGTACCACCTACAGGAGAAGTGCCGCATACATGTAAAATAATTTACTATTTTTTATCAACGATTTACTTTGGGTAATTTTTTTGCCCTTGGTCCACTCACATCTCCAAATTTGAATATCGTGGGAATATGGGTTACAGATCCTTGGGTACCCATTTAAATCAAGTTCTGGGGGTCTGTACCACCGACAGGAGAAGTACTGCATAGATGTAAAATAATTTACTATTTTTTATCAACGATTTACTTTGGGTAATTTTTTTGCCCTGGGTCCACTCACATCTCCGAATTTGAATATAGTGGGAATATGGGTTACAGATCCTTGGGTATCCATTTAAATCAAGTTCTGGGGGTCTGTACCACCTACAGGAGAAGTACTGCATACATGTAAAATAATTTACTATTTTTAATCTGCGATTTACTTTGGGTCATTTTTTTGCCCTGGGTCCACTCACATCTCTGAATTTGAATATCGCAGCAATATGGGTAAGAGATCCTTGGGTATCCATTTAAATCAACTTCTGGGGGTCTGTACCACCTACAGGAGAAGTGCTGCATACATGTAAAATAATTTACTATTTTTAATCTGCGATTTACTTTGGGTAATTTTTTTGCCCTGGGTCCACTCACATCTCCGAATTTGAATATCGCAGCAATATGGGTTAGAGATCCTTGGGTATCCATTTAAATCAAGTTCTGGGGGTCTGTACCACCTACAGGAGAAGTGCTGCATACATGTAAAATAATTTACTATATTTAATCTGCGATTTACTTTGGGTCATTTTTTTGCCCTGGGTCCACTCACATCTCCGAATTTGAATATCGCGGCAATATGGGTTAGAGATCCTCGGGTAT
>CBDCSF010000005.1:0-51322 GCA_965221445.1 Paracoccaceae bacterium | reverse complement strand
GAGCCCTGCAGTTCCACAGTGAAATTGGTTATTTACTTAAAAATCGCAACTTTGGCTGCTTCGTAGGCCCTTGTAACTGCATGGCAGCTGCGGTATCAGTATTTTTATGAAGAATGCAACCCTCTGGACTGAACCAAAGTGATACGTGTCAGCTAGGTAACGTAAAAGACCCAGTCGCAGAGCCCTGCATTTCCACAGTGAAATTGGTTATTTACTTAAAAATCGCAACTTTGGCTGCTTCGTAGGCCCTTGTAACTGCATGGCAGCTGCTGTATCAGTATTTTTTTGAAGAATGCAACCCTCTGGACTGAACCAAAGTGATACATGTCAGCTAAGTAACGTACAAGACCCAGTCGCAGAGCCCTGCAGTTCCACAGTGAAATTGGTTATTTACTTAAAAATCGCACCTTTGGCTGCTTCATAGGCCCTTGTAACTGCATGGCAGTTGCAGTATCAGTATTTTTTCAAAGAATGCAACCCTCTGGACTGAACCAAAGTGGTACGTGTCAGCTAAATAACCCAGTCACAGAGTCCTGCAGTCCCACAGTTAAATTGGTCAATTACTTAAAAATCGCAACTTTGGCTGCTTCATAGGCCCTTGTAACTGCATGGCAGCTGCGGTATCAGTATTTTTATGAAGAATGCAACCCTCTGGACTGAACCAAAGTGATACGTGTCAGCTAGGTAACGTAAAAGACCCAGTCGCAGAGCCCTGCATTTCCACAGTGAAATTGGTTATTTACTTAAAAATCGCAACTTTGGCTGCTTCGTAGGCCCTTGTAACTGCATGGCAGCTGCTGTATCAGTATTTTTTTGAAGAATGCAACCCTCTGGACTGAACCAAAGTGATACATGTCAGCTAAGTAACGTACAAGACCCAGTCGCAGAGCCCTGCAGTTCCACAGTGAAATTGGTTATTTACTTAAAAATCGCAACTTTGGCTGCTTCGTAGGCCCTTGTAACTGCATGGCAGCTGTGGTATCAGTATTTTTTGAAGAATGCAACCCTCTGGACTGAACCAAAGTGATATGTGTCAGCTAGGTAACGTACAAGACCCAGTCGTAGAGCCCTGCAGTTCCACAGTGAAATTGGTTATTTACTTAAAAATCGCAACTTTGGCTGCTTCGTAGGCCCTTGTAACTGCATGGCAGCTGCGGTATCAGTATTTTTATGAAGAATGCAACCCTCTGGACTGAACCAAAGTGATACGTGTCAGCTAGGTAACGTAAAAGACCCAGTCGCAGAGCCCTGCATTTCCACAGTGAAATTGGTTATTTACTTAAAAATCGCAACTTTGGCTGCTTCGTAGGCCCTTGTAACTGCATGGCAGCTGCTGTATCAGTATTTTTTTGAAGAATGCAACCCTCTGGACTGAACCAAAGTGATACATGTCAGCTAAGTAACGTACAAGACCCAGTCGCAGAGCCCTGCAGTTCCACAGTGAAATTGGTTATTTACTTAAAAATCGCAACTTTTACTGCCTCGTACCCAGTCTAGTAACCTTTTTAGATCAGAAATACCCCCAACTGTGATCAAGCCTCCCACACAACAAATCAGACCAGCAAATGTTTTTTTTTTTTTTTTTTTTTTTTTTTTTTTAAGTATTTAAGTAAATAGCCATTTGTATGATGTTTATTGAAGCCTAGCACTTAGTATAAGTACACAATATAACCAAAGTGACCACTTTTACAAAGAAATGAACCCCCTTGACTTAAAACATGGGATAATTTTGGACCTGGATGCAGAGAAACCTCAGTGCAACCATTGAAAGTTAGAAAAAATCACCTAAAAATCGCAACTTTGGCTGCCTCGTAGGCCCTTGTAACTGCATGGCAGCTGCAGTATCAGTATTTTTTCAAAGAATGCAACCCTCTGGACTGAACCAAAGTGGTATGTGTCAGCTAAATAACCCAGTCACAGAGTTCTGCAGTCCCACAGTTAAATTGGTCATTTACTTAAAAATCGCAACTTTGGCTGCTTCATAGGCCCTTGTAACTGCATGGCAGCTGCGGTATCAGTATTTTTTTGAAGAATGCAACCCTCTGGACTGAACCAAAGTGATACATGTCAGCTAGGTAACGTACAAGACCCAGTCGCAGAGCCCTGCAGTTCCACTGTGAAATTGGTTATTTACTTAAAAATCGCAACTTTGGCTGCTTCGTAGGCCCTTGTAACTGCATGGCAGCTGCGGTATCAGTATTTTTTTGAAGAATGCAACCCTCTGGACTGAACCAAAGTGATATGTGTCAGCTAGGTAACATAAAAGACCCAGTCGCAGAGCCCTGCAGTTCCACAGTGAAATTGGTTATTTACTTAAAAATCGCAACTTTGGCTGCTTCATAGGCCCTTGTAACTGCATGGCAGCTGCGGTATCAGTATTTTTATGAAGAATGCAACCCTCTGGACTGAACCAAAGTGATACGTGTCAGCTAGGTAACGTACAAGACCCAGTTGCAGAGCCCTGCAGTTCCACAGTGAAATTGGTCATTTACTTAAAAATCGCAACTTTGGCTGCTTCGTAGGCCCTTGTAACTGCATGGCAGCTGCGGTATCAGTATTTTTATGAAGAATGCAACCCTCTGGACTGAACCAAAGTGATACGTGTCAGCTAGGTAACGTAAAAGACCCAGTCGCAGAGCCCTGCATTTCCACAGTGAAATTGGTTATTTACTTAAAAATCGCAACTTTGGCTGCTTCGTAGGCCCTTGTAACTGCATGCCAGCTGCTGTATCAGTATTTTTTTGAAGAATGCAACCCTCTGGACTGAACCAAAGTGATACATGTCAGCTAAGTAACGTACAAGACCCAGTCGCAGAGCCCTACAGTTCCACAGTGAAATTGGTTATTTACTGAAAAATCGCACCTTTGGCTGCTTCATAGGCCCTTGTAACTGCATGGCAGTTGCAGTATCAGTATTTTTTCAAAGAATGCAACCCTCTGGACTGAACCAAAGTGGTACGTGTCAGCTAAATAACCCAGTCACAGAGTCCTGCAGTCCCACAGTTAAATTGGTCAATTACTTAAAAATCGCAACTTTGGCTGCTTCATAGGCCCTTGTAACTGCATGGCAGCTGCGGTATCAGTATTTTTTTGAAGAATGCAACCCTCTGGACTGAACCAAAGTGATACGTGTCAGCTAGGTAACGTACAAGACCCAGTCGTAGAGCCCTGCAGTTCCACAGTGAAATTGGTTATTTACTTAAAAATCGCAACTTTGGCTGCTTCGTAGGCCCTTGTAACTGCATGGCAGCTGCGGTATCAGTATTTTTATGAAGAATGCAACCCTCTGGACTGAACCAAAGTGATACGTGTCAGCTAGGTAACGTAAAAGACCCAGTCGCAGAGCCCTGCATTTCCACAGTGAAATTGGTTATTTACTTAAAAATCGCAACTTTGGCTGCTTCGTAGGCCCTTGTAACTGCATGGCAGCTGCTGTATCAGTATTTTTTTGAAGAATGCAACCCTCTGGACTGAACCAAAGTGATACATGTCAGCTAAGTAACGTACAAGACCCAGTCGCAGAGCCCTGCAGTTCCACAGTGAAATTGGTTATTTACTTAAAAATCGCAACTTTGGCTGCTTCGTAGGCCCTTGTAACTGCATGGCAGCTGTGGTATCAGTATTTTTTGAAGAATGCAACCCTCTGGACTGAACCAAAGTGATATGTGTCAGCTAGGTAACATAAAAGACCCAGTCGCAGAGCCCTGCAGTTCCACTGTGAAATTGGTTATTTACTTAAAAATCGCAACTTTGGCTGCTTCGTAGGCCCTTGTAACTGCATGGCAGCTGCGGTATCAGTATTTTTATGAAGAATGCAACCCTCTGGACTGAACCAAAGTGATACGTGTCAGCTAGGTAACGTAAAAGACCCAGTCGCAGAGCCCTGCATTTCCACAGTGAAATTGGTTATTTACTTAAAAATCGCAACTTTGGCTGCTTCGTAGGCCCTTGTAACTGCATGGCAGCTGCTGTATCAGTATTTTTTTGAAGAATGCAACCCTCTGGACTGAACCAAAGTGATACATGTCAGCTAAGTAACATACAAGACCCAGTCGCAGAGCCCTGCAGTTCCACAGTGAAATTGGTTATTTACTTAAAAATCGCAACTTTTACTGCCTCGTACCCAGTCTAGTAACCTTTTTAGATCAGAAATACCCCCAACTGTGATCAAGCCTCCCACACAACAAATCAGACCAGCAAATGTTTTTTTTTTTTTTTTTTTTTTTTTTTTTTTTAGTATTTAAGTAAATAGCCATTTGTATGATGTTTATTGAAGCCTAGCACTTAGTATAAGTACACAATATAACCAAAGTGACCACTTTTACAAAGAAATGAACCCCCTTGACTTAAAACATGGGATAATTTTGGACCTGGATGCAGAGAAACCTCAGTGCAACCATTGAAAGTTAGAAAAAATCACCTAAAAATCGCAACTTTGGCTGCCTCGTAGGCCCTTGTAACTGCATGGCAGCTGCAGTATCAGTATTTTTTCAAAGAATGCAACCCTCTGGACTGAACCAAAGTGGTATGTGTCAGCTAAATAACCCAGTCACAGAGTTCTGCAGTCCCACAGTTAAATTGGTCATTTACTTAAAAATCGCAACTTTGGCTGCTTCATAGGCCCTTGTAACTGCATGGCAGCTGCGGTATCAGTATTTTTTTGAAGAATGCAACCCTCTGGACTGAACCAAAGTGATACATGTCAGCTAGGTAACGTACAAGACCCAGTCGCAGAGCCCTGCAGTTCCACTGTGAAATTGGTTATTTACTTAAAAATCGCAACTTTGGCTGCTTCGTAGGCCCTTGTAACTGCATGGCAGCTGCGGTATCAGTATTTTTTTGAAGAATGCAACCCTCTGGACTGAACCAAAGTGATATGTGTCAGCTAGGTAACATAAAAGACCCAGTCGCAGAGCCCTGCAGTTCCACAGTGAAATTGGTTATTTACTTAAAAATCGCAACTTTGGCTGCTTCATAGGCCCTTGTAACTGCATGGCAGCTGCGGTATCAGTATTTTTATGAAGAATGCAACCCTCTGGACTGAACCAAAGTGATACGTGTCAGCTAGGTAACGTAAAAGACCCAGTCGCAGAGTTCTGCACTCCCACAGTTAAATTGGTTATTTACTTAAAAATCGCAACTTTGGCTGCTTCATAGGCCCTTGTAACTGCATGGCAGCTGCGGTATCAGTATTTTTATGAAGAATGGAACCCTCTGGACTGAACCAAAGTGATACGTGTCAGCTAGGTAACGTAAAAGACCCAGTCGCAGAGCCCTGCATTTCCACAGTGAAATTGGTTATTTACTTAAAAATCGCAACTTTGGCTGCTTCGTAGGCCCTTGTAACTGCATGCCAGCTGCTGTATCAGTATTTTTTTGAAGAATGCAACCCTCTGGACTGAACCAAAGTGATACATGTCAGCTAAGTAACGTACAAGACCCAGTCGCAGAGCCCTACAGTTCCACAGTGAAATTGGTTATTTACTTAAAAATCGCACCTTTGGCTGCTTCATAGGCCCTTGTAACTGCATGGCAGTTGCAGTATCAGTATTTTTTCAAAGAATGCAACCCTCTGGACTGAACCAAAGTGGTACGTGTCAGCTAAATAACCCAGTCACAGAGTCCTGCAGTCCCACAGTTAAATTGGTCAATTACTTAAAAATCGCAACTTTGGCTGCTTCATAGGCCCTTGTAACTGCATGGCAGCTGCGGTATCAGTATTTTTTTGAAGAATGCAACCCTCTGGACTGAACCAAAGTGATACGTGTCAGCTAGGTAACGTACAAGACCCAGTCGTAGAGCCCTGCAGTTCCACAGTGAAATTGGTTATTTACTTAAAAATCGCAACTTTGGCTGCTTCGTAGGCCCTTGTAACTGCATGGCAGCTGCGGTATCAGTATTTTTATGAAGAATGCAACCCTCTGGACTGAACCAAAGTGATACGTGTCAGCTAGGTAACGTAAAAGACCCAGTCGCAGAGCCCTGCATTTCCACAGTGAAATTGGTTATTTACTTAAAAATCGCAACTTTGGCTGCTTCGTAGGCCCTTGTAACTGCATGGCAGCTGCTGTATCAGTATTTTTTTGAAGAATGCAACCCTCTGGACTGAACCAAAGTGATACATGTCAGCTAAGTAACGTACAAGACCCAGTCGCAGAGCCCTGCAGTTCCACAGTGAAATTGGTTATTTACTTAAAAATCGCAACTTTTACTGCCTCGTACCCAGTCTAGTAACCTTTTTAGATCAGAAATACCCCCAACTGTGATCAAGCCTCCCACACAACAAATCAGACCAGCAAATGTTTTTTTTTTTTTTTTTTTTTTTTTTTTTTAAGTATTTAAGTAAATAGCCATTTGTATGATGTTTATTGAAGCCTAGCACTTAGTATAAGTACACAATATAACCAAAGTGACCACTTTTACAAAGAAATGAACCCCCTTGACTTAAAACATGGGATAATTTTGGACCTGGATGCAGAGAAACCTCAGTGCAACCATTGAAAGTTAGAAAAAATCACCTAAAAATCGCAACTTTGGCTGCCTCGTAGGCCCTTGTAACTGCATGGCAGCTGCAGTATCAGTATTTTTTCAAAGAATGCAACCCTCTGGACTGAACCAAAGTGGTATGTGTCAGCTAAATAACCCAGTCACAGAGTTCTGCAGTCCCACAGTTAAATTGGTCATTTACTTAAAAATCGCAACTTTGGCTGCTTCATAGGCCCTTGTAACTGCATGGCAGCTGCGGTATCAGTATTTTTTTGAAGAATGCAACCCTCTGGACTGAACCAAAGTGATACATGTCAGCTAGGTAACGTACAAGACCCAGTCGCAGAGCCCTGCAGTTCCACTGTGAAATTGGTTATTTACTTAAAAATCGCAACTTTGGCTGCTTCGTAGGCCCTTGTAACTGCATGGCAGCTGCGGTATCAGTATTTTTTTGAAGAATGCAACCCTCTGGACTGAACCAAAGTGATATGTGTCAGCTAGGTAACATAAAAGACCCAGTCGCAGAGCCCTGCAGTTCCACAGTGAAATTGGTTATTTACTTAAAAATCGCAACTTTGGCTGCTTCATAGGCCCTTGTAACTGCATGGCAGCTGCGGTATCAGTATTTTTATGAAGAATGCAACCCTCTGGACTGAACCAAAGTGATACGTGTCAGCTAGGTAACGTACAAGACCCAGTTGCAGAGCCCTGCAGTTCCACAGTGAAATTGGTCATTTACTTAAAAATCGCAACTTTGGCTGCTTCGTAGGCCCTTGTAACTGCATGGCAGCTGTGGTATCAGTATTTTTATGAAGAATGCAACCCTCTGGACTGAACCAAAGTGATACGTGTCAGCTAGGTAACGTAAAAGACCCAGTCGCAGAGCCCTGCATTTCCACAGTGAAATTGGTTATTTACTTAAAAATCGCAACTTTGGCTGCTTCGTAGGCCCTTGTAACTGCATGGCAGCTGCTGTATCAGTATTTTTTTGAAGAATGCAACCCTCTGGACTGAACCAAAGTGATACATGTCAGCTAAGTAACGTACAAGACCCAGTCGCAGAGCCCTACAGTTCCACAGTGAAATTGGTTATTTACTTAAAAATCGCACCTTTGGCTGCTTCATAGGCCCTTGTAACTGCATGGCAGTTGCAGTATCAGTATTTTTTCAAAGAATGCAACCCTCTGGACTGAACCAAAGTGGTACGTGTCAGCTAAATAACCCAGTCACAGAGTCCTGCAGTCCCACAGTTAAATTGGTCAATTACTTAAAAATCGCAACTTTGGCTGCTTCATAGGCCCTTGTAACTGCATGGCAGCTGCGGTATCAGTATTTTTTTGAAGAATGCAACCCTCTGGACTGAACCAAAGTGATACGTGTCAGCTAGGTAACGTACAAGACCCAGTCGTAGAGCCCTGCAGTTCCACAGTGAAATTGGTTATTTACTTAAAAATCGCAACTTTGGCTGCTTCGTAGGCCCTTGTAACTGCATGGCAGCTGCGGTATCAGTATTTTTATGAAGAATGCAACCCTCTGGACTGAACCAAAGTGATACGTGTCAGCTAGGTAACGTAAAAGACCCAGTCGCAGAGCCCTGCATTTCCACAGTGAAATTGGTTATTTACTTAAAAATCGCAACTTTGGCTGCTTCGTAGGCCCTTGTAACTGCATGGCAGCTGCTGTATCAGTATTTTTTTGAAGAATGCAACCCTCTGGACTGAACCAAAGTGATACATGTCAGCTAAGTAACGTACAAGACCCAGTCGCAGAGCCCTGCAGTTCCACAGTGAAATTGGTTATTTACTTAAAAATCGCAACTTTGGCTGCTTCGTAGGCCCTTGTAACTGCATGGCAGCTGTGGTATCAGTATTTTTTGAAGAATGCAACCCTCTGGACTGAACCAAAGTGATATGTGTCAGCTAGGTAACATAAAAGACCCAGTCGCAGAGCCCTGCAGTTCCACTGTGAAATTGGTTATTTACTTAAAAATCGCAACTTTGGCTGCTTCGTAGGCCCTTGTAACTGCATGGCAGCTGCGGTATCAGTATTTTTATGAAGAATGCAACCCTCTGGACTGAACCAAAGTGATACGTGTCAGCTAGGTAACGTAAAAGACCCAGTCGCAGAGCCCTGCATTTCCACAGTGAAATTGGTTATTTACTTAAAAATCGCAACTTTGGCTGCTTCGTAGGCCCTTGTAACTGCATGCCAGCTGCTGTATCAGTATTTTTTTGAAGAATGCAACCCTCTGGACTGAACCAAAGTGATACATGTCAGCTAAGTAACGTACAAGACCCAGTCGCAGAGCCCTGCAGTTCCACAGTGAAATTGGTTATTTACTTAAAAATCGCACCTTTGGCTGCTTCATAGGCCCTTGTAACTGCATGGCAGTTGCAGTATCAGTATTTTTTCAAAGAATGCAACCCTCTGGACTGAACCAAAGTGGTACGTGTCAGCTAAATAACCCAGTCACAGAGTCCTGCAGTCCCACAGTTAAATTGGTCAATTACTTAAAAATCGCAACTTTGGCTGCTTCATAGGCCCTTGTAACTGCATGGCAGCTGCGGTATCAGTATTTTTATGAAGAATGCAACCCTCTGGACTGAACCAAAGTGATACGTGTCAGCTAGGTAACGTAAAAGACCCAGTCGCAGAGCCCTGCATTTCCACAGTGAAATTGGTTATTTACTTAAAAATCGCAACTTTGGCTGCTTCGTAGGCCCTTGTAACTGCATGGCAGCTGCTGTATCAGTATTTTTTTGAAGAATGCAACCCTCTGGACTGAACCAAAGTGATACATGTCAGCTAAGTAACGTACAAGACCCAGTCGCAGAGCCCTGCAGTTCCACAGTGAAATTGGTTATTTACTTAAAAATCGCAACTTTGGCTGCTTCGTAGGCCCTTGTAACTGCATGGCAGCTGTGGTATCAGTATTTTTTGAAGAATGCAACCCTCTGGACTGAACCAAAGTGATATGTGTCAGCTAGGTAACGTACAAGACCCAGTCGTAGAGCCCTGCAGTTCCACAGTGAAATTGGTTATTTACTTAAAAATCGCAACTTTGGCTGCTTCGTAGGCCCTTGTAACTGCATGTGAGAGCGCCCGAAATCCCGTCCTGGATGACGTCACGGGTATTGCCGTGTTGCGAGCATGACCTAGTGTCATCAAGATCCGGATCAGGGATCCATTAAGTGTGTCACCTCAGTGAGGGTCGGCTGCAGGCATGAGGAGATGCTGCATGTAGCTGGGGACGGGTATAAAAAGGGGACAGCAGCGGCTGTAGGGGTAGTCGAGTCAGATCGGGAGTTCAGTCCAGTTGAGGAGCAAGCGTCTCATCTCCACTTAGTGGGCTACCACTACGTCACACGAGTGACGTCACTACGAGGAAGACTTCTCGTAGAGGCGGGCCATTGGGACGCGCCTGGCATCTCCGGTGAGGAGCTGCCCTCGGAGGTGAGACACATCACCCGTGGGTGTACCCCGCGTATGAAAATCTGTATACTCGCATATGTATGGAATTAGTACTCAATAAATAGCTGTAGTGTGGGGCGGACCAACGCCACACAATCTAGTGACATTGAGTCTTTGTTGCGCCGTCCGAACCTGCAGCGAAGTACCGATCACGATTTCGGATCGAGACACCACCAGAGGCTAGGGAGGGGAGACCGTATTCTCCTTCCCTCGGTCATCCCTGCCCAGGTGCAGGGTCGTCAATTTACACACAACGAGAAGTACCCTTACGATTGGGTATCCGCCCCGCGTCCAGCGCCGCCAGACGCGTCGTGGGACCACGCCGGGGGATACCACCCATCTTGGCCGTAACGAGCTAGTCACAGAAACATCGGGGAAGAACCACGACACCGTCAGGGTCGGACATTTTATTTGGTGCCGTGACCAGGATCGGTAGTTGCAGTTTGGAAAAGAGACAGGGAAGGTTCAAACGAAAACAGTGCGTGAGGTCTGACAGACCGTAACTGGACATCACGGGATTGCGGGTCGTTGGTGAATAGACTCACGAACCGTAATCAGCTTACGTGCTAACTCTACGAGAGATTGTAATCAGTCATTCACCGTACTGGAACCGGAGCGGTGGGTGAAACCTGGTAAACTACAATTAGACATTACGGAAGTGTGGATCGCCGCAGAAGGTCACACGAACCGTAATCAGCTTGTGTACTACGTGAATGGAACACTGTAATCAACCGTAGACGCTTGGTTATTGTGAGGACTTAAACGAATAACGTTGACGGACATTTACGTTGAACCCAGTAGAGCGACGTGGGACCTCGAAGGAATCAGGCAGGGGAAGGAAGGACTTGCATGATGTTACCGGTGAGTTCCCTACTTTGAAGTTTGATAGCGAATGGGGCGAGGTCCTATAGACCCTTTATTGTTCATTCTTGATTGTATAGAAGAGCTCCTAGGAGAGCTTATGCTAGTAGAGGCAAGGGGAGCGACAGAAGAGCTAAAGGGGTTTGACGCTATTTATAGTTTAATTCACAGTTGTTGTGAGCTAATTAACACGTTACAAGAGGGGGTAGGACTGCCACCCTTTCCAAAGGCGATTAGAGAGAAAGGAGTATATTTAGAATTAGAAAAGGAGGTAGTGGGGGGAGAAGAAGTACCCTATACCATTGCCTTTTCCCAAGTCGAGGAAGAGGAAACTCTGAGTATACCAGAGAGTCTCCCTGATCTCCTTGAGGAGGGAGGAGGACAGTCTGGGTTTCCTCTAGGTAGTTTTGAGAAATTTCTCCAACAAGGGATAATTAACCGAGAAGTTTCCCCATATTTTATTGAGAACCGCCCAAATAGAATTTGGTTTTACTGAGAGGCACAGGGAGTAAGTGATATTAGGGAGGCCAGAGTAGACAGACTAAGGATGCCGTATGATCTTAGACAGACGCGTGCTAGGACACGGGGGAGGAGCGGGAGAGAAGTTAGTGGACAGTATAGAGTCACCGTTCCTGACCCGGATGCGCTAGACAGATTGCGAACGCAGAATCGTGTATATGATCGCACCCTAACGCCCAGAGATAGGTTTACGGGTAGCGTTCCTGTTGGGGTACGCTCATTACCAGGCTCATCAAGAGAGTCATCAACAGAACCGATGGATACGGACGAAGGGGCGAAAACTACGCGCAAAATCGTGGAAAGTGTACGCGTCGCGGGGGGTTGGGTACACTCTGATACAGAGGGGTATCCACCACCTACCAACTCCCCTTTGCTCACTGCCAGGAGCAGGAGGGAAGGGCCCGGATTGATGGCAAGTAGGAGGGAGACGTCAAGGGAAGGCTCACGAAGGGGACAAGATACTACAGAATCGCCGACCCTATTGCAAATTCCACTGTGTGTGACAGCTGGTCCTTCAGACGAGGGAGATCCGAATCTTCATCGCCCGGCATTGGTGGATCCTGCGCATGATTTGGATCGTAGGGAGGCTCCTGAAGGGGCTCGCCCTAAGGTTGAACCTAGATTCAGCACTCAGACGATTGCTGAGGAGGTCCAAGGATCCCAGGGGGGGACAGATTTTTACCTGCCCCTGTTGGGACAGCCTAGGATATCGGAAGTGCGTGCATGGAGGGCACCTGTGCGCACCGAACAAGGAAATCCTGGGATATACATACAGGCCGACGAGTGGCAGGAGACTTACGGAGGGAATGTCTTTGTGGTGGATGAGGTGACTGGGCGAATGTATGTATTGAGAGGGGACGCCTTAGAGAGAATACCCGAAGTTGCTAGTCGCAGAAGAAGGGAGGAACTCAGTCTTAGTGTCACGCCCCGAGTTCCTCGGGAGGGGACAGGATTGCCCACCCCTACAATCGGGAACACCCCAATACCAGTAGCTGAGTCCACCCGACAGCCACAGAACAGTTCTGGCAGGGCCACCCCGACAATGACTGGGGCGGGAACGACCCCCCCAGATCGAGAGGGAGGAAGGGATGGACTACGGAATCCATGCCCCATCATGGGAGTCCCTAGAGGCCGAGAGAAAGATAGTGGAACATTAGGAGGGGGACCCAGTCCAGAGGGCCAAAAGTCACCGGAACATGAAGGATTTTCTGGCGATAGAAAACGTCAGATCACCATACTCCGGGACTACGTAGAGGCCCTCAGAAGAGATCGCGATCGCCTGGAGGCTAGAATGTTGAATGAGCATATCCACCGGGTGATAGAGAGCAGCGTACAGGGCAGTGCATTAGAGGATCTCCGGGAAGAGACCCAGAGAGAATATGCTGCCCTTCTAAGGAAGGAATTGCAGCCTACCTTGGAATATTTCGAATTGATAAATGAAGAACTAATGGAAGAGATACCCCTAGCAGAGGAGGATGATCCAAACTTTGATTATCCGACAACCTATGATTGGAAGGAAGGCGACTATATGTGGCTCCTATTCAAGATTCAGCAACATTTTGCCCATAGAGAGGTGTGGACTAGGGTGTACCGGTATCTAAGCCACACCCAACCTTTACACATGGAGAAGCATGAGCATGCTTTGGTAGGGCTGACAGAATCCTGGCAGGAACTGTTTGACAAAAGTATCCAGGTAAAAAGAGCGGCCCGGAGGGCCCTGGAAGCCGCTGGTCGGGACACAAGGGGCCACCCTGAGAGAGGCTATGAAGAACAGCCTCCTACAGATACCTTGATACCCCCTGCTCGACCAGCCTGGGAGGAACCGAGAGGGACACCCGGACAGGAGGGCATGAAGGGACCCCCGTTGCCGAAGAAGAATAGAAGTTCTCCTGGCACATACTTGAGTGAGAGATCACAGGCAGAGGCACGCCAGTCTGCAGTAGAGGCGGTCCGCAGGATCACAAGTTCCTGCTCCTCCTTGGAGTCTTCCAGTAAGTCTGAGAGGGGAGGTATGGATGGAGGTGATTGGGACCCCACGTATGACGGATTCGCCCTAGAGGGGAGAGGGTCCCGAGTTAGGACGAGCCCACTGGAGGAACACGTGACTCGAGGCCCACAGAATAATAAGGACTTTGAAGCCAGGGGAGAACCACCTAAAGGAAAACCGTTGCCCACACTCCGGGAAATTCACCAGATGAACCTGAGAAGGGCACTAGAGGAGGAGATTGCTGAGGTACCATGCGACATTTGCGGAGGTCAAGATCATGACTACCGTCATTGTCAGACAGGGGCTCTGCCAGAGTCGCAAACACCGGGGATTTTACCATCAGGCCGAGCTGACAGTCAAGGGAGCATCGGAGAGGGTTTTTGTGGCTGGTGCGAAAAGAAGGGACATATATCCTTGGAGTGTCCTGCTAAATTTTACAGCAAATCGATGAAGGAGAGGTTCCCAAAGAGGGAAAAGAGAGGAAAGTCGAAACTCCTGGAATACACTTGCAGAAGGTGCGGAGAACAGCACCCCTTTAACCGGTATTGCCCATATGCCGTTAAACCCCCCATAGTACCAGGAGAATGCAGGAGCTGTGCCACTCTAACGAACCATCATGATGAGGAGTGTGAGTTGGTTGCTATAAAGGATCGGATCGGTCTGTGTGCCTTTTGTGGGGATATCTCACACTTGTATGCAGATTGTCCAGATCGATATCCAAATAAGGGACCTAAAAAGATATTGCCTCGCAATGAGGATCTGGGCAGTGCTGCCAGTCATTCAGCTAGGAGGGGTTCACCAGAACCGCCAACATACTATGCTGTTTGCTCCTTTTGTGGATTAGTCGGGCATGGGCACGAGCTTTGCCCTGAGTTGAAAAGAACCGTAAGAGAGCAGGCAGACCAAATAGCTAGGATACAAATGGCCAGATATGAAGAAGTGAGAAACCGGGCGCAGGAACCTACCAGTCGAACAAAGAAACTAGTTAGAAACCAACAGGATAAGGCTGGGGTAGCCAAGGAAACCCAGCAAGATAGCAGGCGTTTGCCTGCATACAGTACCGGTGGAGGTGGCCCGGGACCAGACAGGGATGGTGACGGAGATCCCACCGATCAAAATGGGAATAGTAGTTCAGAGCCAGGAGGTAATGGATTCCCTTCTGACAGGAGACGGGATGGGGGAGGACCTCCCGAAGACCCGGACCCAGAAGATGATGATGGGATACCTAGGAGTTTCCGGGGACGACGAGGTCCCCGAGGTTATCCAGGTCCCCAGGGACCGGAGGGACCGAGAGGGCCCCAAGGACCAATGGGACCCAGGGGAGTACCTGGGGGACTATCTTCCACTGGTTTGGGGGACACACTCTTACCATCCCCAAACGTGAGTACAATAGCGGTGGAAAATTCATTACAGTATGTAGGGGAATCCCTATCTCGGCTGATGCTAACTCAGCAGAATGTAAATCGAAATATGGTAGACCACCTAAATTTGACAGCGGAAGCGCAAGATGTGCAGACGCATGTGCTAACCAAGTTGGTCGAGAATACCCGTCAGCGGGAGTTCGACAAACTTTTCAACGCTATACCGATATATGATGGAGAGGATCCAGATAAATTTGAACCGTGGCTTACTCAGTTAGAAAATGCATGTATAGTGGGTAAAAGAGATGTGAGGGAAGTAGCGATCTGTTCATGCGCGGGTCCGGTATTGGAGGTCATAAGTAGCATTGACCCGCCGGAACCGTGGAGTGTACATCGAGATGAATTGAGGAGATGTTTCTCCCCAAACAAGACGAGAGTACATGCTGCAAATCTTTTGAATAATTTCCGTTCACAACATGCCACAGAAAATCTTCGGTCCTACATACACCAGTACTCGAAAATCCACCGACAAGCCACAGGATTACAACCTGAAGATGATTTTGACCTAGGGCGCAAAGTGGAGTTCATGAAAAGACTAAGGAATTCCGCTATAGCCAATAAAATCATAAAAAGTCAACAATTCAAAGAGTACACCCGGTATTCCCTCCAGAGCTGTTTTGCAAAGGCTCTGGAATTAGAAGGGGAATTCATGGTGGGAGAGGTGGTGACACCACGACACCGCCAAACTTCCATTTTGGGGGTAGAGGCCTCCGACCCTGCAGAGGGAGAAGGAGCCTATGAGGTAAAGCCCCAAACAGACCAGGGAAAGGGGGATCTGTACAACCCAAATGAGTGTTGGAGATGCGGAGGTATGGGACATTTTGCACGAGAATGTACCCAAGACGCAAATCCGACCCGAGCCATAGGCAAGCTTCATCACACATTGGAAGCAGAGACCCCGGTGGCGAGGTCGTTATTGACGGAATTCTTCAACAAATTGATGAGGGTACAGAGAAAGCATGACATAGTGCAAGCAAAATTGAAGAAGGAAAGACAACAGGAGAAAGGAGGAACCCCAGGGGCACCCGATCCGAAACCTAAAGTGCCCGCATCAACTGGGAAACCAGGAGGGACAAATTCTCCACCGAAAGGAGAAAAGAAAACTCCAGTGAGAAGGTCGGTTAGGTTTCAGAACCTGAAAGAAAAAGAGAGGTATCGGCCTGCAACACCTCCGACGACTAAGAAAGATACGGTGCAGGAGGCTGTCGAAGTGGAGAGCCTCTCTGACCCCGATGAGGACACAGAAGAGTTAGCCGACCTCCCTACCGACTCGGAGCCGGAAGGCAGTGCAGGAGAAGCGGTGGGGGAGGACCAGACATTAGAAGAAGGACCCCAATGACAATTAAAGCCGAGTGGGGTAACATTAAGGGCAAGGGGGGAAGAAGGGAAAATATTAAATATAAAACTGAGTGGGGATACAGGGGCACATATTCCGGTCGAACTAAATGGTGTAAAGTGTCTAGCTTTGATAGACACTGGCGCCTCTCGGAGTTGTATGAGCTCCGCCCAGTATAAGTTGATAGGATCCCCTCCCTTGGAGCCTTTGCCCCCAGGGGCCCGCTTGAGATCTGCAACAGGGACTTCCATGGAAGCATGGGGGTTGACCAGTTGCCTAGTCCGTATTGGGCGCAAAGTGTATGCCCAATCATTTATAGTATGTAATAAGATGATGACAAATGTAATTGTGGGCAGAGACTTTCTCTCTACTTACAAACTAAGTATAACATGGGGAGATGAGGGAACAATGGAAGTGATGGAAGGACAAGAACCAGTCATTCGGACGGGAGAGGTGCACCAATACCCTGCCTATGTGGGGGGATGGACAAAAGTACCTCCGCGCACAGTGGCTGCTATTCCCGCCATTGCGAATCTCCCACCTTTCGGAAGAAAGACACTTTTCCGTTTTGATCCATTAAAAGAGAATCTGGATTTGCAAATGAACTCTGTAGTGTACCCATTGGATTATGCCACCTGGAGGGGTGGCCATCAACACACGGTACAGCTGATAATCAATCTAGCCGAAGAGCCTCTATTACTCGCAGAGGGGACCCTACTGGGATACTATGAAAGAGAGGATGAGGGGGAGATGATAGTCGATCGTGAAGGATTGTTCGAGGTAAACATAGAAAAATCTTGGGAAGATGGGGAATTGGAGGATAAATTGTTCCCTCCTGGGGGGGATGGCTTCATCACTTCACCAGCTGAGGTGGATCCACGACCCCCTATAAAATTAAGAGACGCGGAAGTGTCCCGAGGACACCGCGTGGCATTCGAGCGTCTGTGTGAAGAATTCGCGGATGTGTTTTCGCAGAACTCTGGGGACTTAGGAAAGACACCGCTGATGAGGATGGAGATCCCGACCGGGGACAACCCACCCATAAGTCAGCGACCGTATGGTCTTGCCCTTAGACATGTGCAATGGGTTCAAGATGAAATAGAAACCCTTGAGCGAGCAGGAGTGATCACCAAGAGTGTCTCTCCTTGGGCCAGCCCAATAGTAATCGTCCCAAAGAAAACTTCGCCTGGAGAGCCACCCCGTAGAAGGATGTGTGTAGATTACAGGATGTTGAATTCTTTACTGCCAAAAGTGGAGAAAGCACATACCAAGGCGAAGGGCGTACTAACACTGGTACCAATCCCTAAGATCGACGAAATATATGCCAAGTTGGAGGGATCTACGGTATACTCCACGTTTGACATGAGAAGTGGGTATTATCATCTAGAATTGACCACTGAGAGTCAGCCTAAGTCTGCTTTTGTAGTGGGGGGACCCAAGGGAGGAAAATGGGAATTTAAGAGGTGTCCTTTTGGGTTGACACAGGCGCCAGCATACTTTCAGGCGCTAGTCAACCAAGTGCTGGAAGGCCTCAACTTTGCTTTTGGATATTTAGATGACATACTTATCTTTAGTCCTGACATGGACCAACATTTGGAGCATGTCAGGACTTTATTTGAACGCCTCAGAGCGGCAGATCTGAAACTGACCAAGCGCAAGTGCAGTTTCCTGAAGGCTCACGTACAATATTTGGGTCATTATGTATCGGGTCAAGGATTGGAACCCGTGCCGGAGAAATTAGAGGCGTTAGTGAAAATGCCTCCACCCGAGGATGTGACAGGAGTCCGGAAATTCCTGGGGTTCGTGGGGTATTACCGAAAGTTTATTCCGAGATACTCGGACGTAGCCAGACCTTTAACAAACCTGACAAGAAAGGATACCCCCTTCCAATGGACCAATTTATGTCAGGAGGCATTTGAAATGCTGAAGAGTTTCCTACTGAAAGAGCCTGTGCTCAAATACCCAAACCCAGATCAACCATACGTGTTATATACTGATGCAAGTAAATACGCATGGGCAGGGGTCCTGACACAAGCACACACACATATGGTGGATGGGGTGGAAAAAGAAATTCACCACCCTGTTACCTATGTCAGTGGACTATTCAGGGGACCACAAATTAACTGGGCTGCTTTGGTTAAGGAGGCGTATGCCATTTACATGGCTGCCAGAAAACTGCATTACTATATTTCAAATTCTGACACTACAATTCGCAGCGACCACATGCCGTTACGTCGGTTCTTGTTGAAAAACACTAAAAACACGACAGTGAACAACTGGGCCGTGAGTATAGAGGACTATCAGCTGAAGTTTGAGTATATAAAAGGTGTCAAAAATACATTAGCTGACACCATGAGTCGTCTGGTTCAGTTGGACCCGGACGTGGCCCTGCCCCCTGAGCCAGAGGGCCAGCAATTTGGGAAACTCCTGCAGGGAGGGGGAGAAACATCCACGGACATTGACTACCTGATAGAACAGGTAGTGGGGAGCCCAAAAATAGAACAAAAAGGGGGCCCCATGGAAGGTGTACGCCTACCCAGCTGGGGGCTAAAAGATGCCTACCTCAAAGATGCTCAGGGTAGGGATGCTTTGTGCCAAAGAATATTTGCACAAGCTGCCAAAAACGGGGAGAAAGCAGTTCACCCTTACTTTGTTGAGCAGGGCATCCTTATGAAGTATGTATCCGATTACAAGCAGCGCTTTGAAGTGGTCGTAGTCCCTCCACATCTAGCTCCGATGCTACTGAAGCTGGCTCATGATGACTTAGGCCATAACGGGACTGCGCGTACGTATATGATCTTAAGGCGCAGCTATTATTGGAAGGGCATGAAATCTTTCATAGCCACTTACGTCAAGCGATGTGATCTATGCCGACAACATAATGCTACAGCAACCCGTTACGTGAAGGGGACATTTGAGATACCGAAAGCTCCAATGGATTTTATATCTATGGATTTGATAGGAGAATTCTACCCACCCAGCTCACAGGGAAACCGGTATGCTTTAACCGTTATATGCATGCTCACTGGATGGGTTTGGTGCGTTCCAATACCCGATAAGACAGCGAATGCCGTCTTAAAAGCGTACCTTAAAGAGGTGCATCACATTTTCGGTCCATCTAAGAAGGTTCTGTCCGACAATGGGACGGAGTTCAAAAATGATCTTTTCGACAGAGTAGCCAAGGAGTTAGGGGTTGAACACAAAGTGTATTCCCCACCCTACCATCCTCAATCAAATGGTAGAATTGAGGGATTTCATTTGTTTTTGAAGGCTTGCATGGCCAAACACATCAGTCCGGGGTTGGAATGGGATGAGGTTTGCCCGATTGCAACAGCAGCCTACAATTTCTTGCCTAATGAACATGCCCGAGAGAGCCCATTCTTTTTGATGTTCGGAAGAGACCCAAGGATACCATTGACTGAGGTTCTCAAACCCAGATTGAGATACCTAGGCAACGAAGATGTCATCCTCTCCCTAGAAGCTCTCAAAAATATGTATCTCATAGTGACCGAAAATCTCAGACGTGCGAGAGGGACGGGACAGCATAAAGGCAATAGCAAAAACATAATCACGCCCAACCAGTTGGTGACCTTGAAAGTTCACCTATGCAAAGCCCTCGCACCTCGATATGAGGGCAACTACCGCGTAGTATCGGTCAAGGGGAACCAAGTCGAACTTGCCAGGGAAGGGACGGTGCTTCCCACAAAATGGTACCATGTGTCCCACGTTAAACCCTTGCTTCAAGCCAATGAGGCAATAAACCGGTTACCGGCGTATGACACATTCGGACGCAAGGGCAAGTTAGCCATTCATCCTGACAACATTCCAGACGCCCGAGTCGTCAAACCTTGAATAACAAGGACCTCCAAGGCCTCTTGTAAGAAGGGGAGGGGGGTCTAGATAGACGACGGGGAGGCGGGGGATGAAGAGAGGAGAGGCATTGGAGGCGCACAAGGTATGAAATAAAAACGATGAGATGTTAGATTAGAAGCAGGAAAACTTTATTTAAGACACACAGAAACGAAGGTTACGGTGAGTCAGACGAACCGTAATCAGGTGCCACGTTTTCCTGAGGGGAAAACGTAATTAACAGTGAATTAGAAAATTGCGCTTAAACTAATGAAATGAGGCACGTTGTAACTTGATAGTGTCCGTTCATGCGATGAAGCAGTGGGGAGGGGGTAACGGAGAGAAACACTCCCAACCTATTACTTGGACGTTTGGGAGGTAGTACCGGTGGTACTGGAGGCCACAGCGGACGAGGAAGGACCTGGGAAAGGCCCATCAAAGGACTCAGTGGAATCATCAGAGTCCTCAAACGTGTCTTCGTACGGCGGACGCCGATTGTTGGAAGAGTCAGGATCACGAGACCGCTTCTTCCGTTTAGCCCCGCCGGGCACCGGTGAGTCTTCCAGGCGGATGCCCTTGGATCCACCACCATGACCCCGTGGCTGTGAGGCGACCGCCAGTTGAGCTTTTCCCGCTTTCGAACGAGGGGCCTTTCTGGCGATCTCCGGGCGAACATGGCTGCCGGAGGCAGACGGGCCTGGAGTAGTGGTCGATCTGGCAGGCGGCCCGTGGGCGGAGGCGATCTGTAGGGGAGGTAGCGGGGTTAGCCCGCTGGTGATCCGCTGCTGCATCTCTTCCAGGGTCTGCTGGACAGACCGGAGATTGTACCACTTCACGTGTCTCCAGTCCCCTATTGGAGGGGCAGGATACCCAAAATGATCGAAAACTGCGCACACCCGCAGACTGCAAAAGTAAAAGCGAGATAAACATGAGACCCTGATACATTAGTGGGTAACATGGAGTAACTTATTTTTAAAATAAATAGAAAAACACAAGCGAAAAATATACTTACTAGTGAAGACGCTTCAAATATGAATCCATCAGAGGCCACTCGATGTCCTCGAACAAGGGTGCAGAGAAGCCAACCCTCAAGTACTCTCGTTCAAGTCCTTGCTTCCACAATAATTCCTGATATTTAGTGAAAATACGTCCCAGTACTTCTGCAGGGGATGTTTCTCCCTGTTTTACGGGGCAGATCCATGTCAGAAGCATTGTCTCAGAGTTTAAAGACTCTGGTTCAAATAGCCCTTTGAGAGAATGGTCGTGTCCGGGCATGATCACCACGGGAAGCAAGCAATGGACAGAGGGGAAAAGGTCGGGCACACTTCTTTTATACTACGAGACAAATGGTATATATCACGGGAAGGAAACAAAGAAATAAGGACCACAAGAGAATGATAAATAGGGTGTTGAAATGTAAGTGACAAAGGTTTGATCTTTGTTGACAACATCGTAATTGTTTACCATAGATAAGGAGGGGTGATGAGTCTTGCAGCTGTGAGAATAGCCGCGGGGGCAACCAGTGTAAATAAACACTGGACGATGGATATCCTGAACTCTTTGAAAAAGGAGACCAACGGGCGCGCCCCGCAAATATTTCCACGAACTAACAGATAAGCTGGACACAGAATAATCCCCCCAGGGAAGAAGTTCGAGGAAGAACATGACAGAACCATAAGGTTCGGGATTTCCCAAGTGAACGGGGTCAAGCCCCGTCCATTTCTGTCTGACCAGGCTACTTCAAAGAATGAATATGCAAAACAGTCACGTGATTCACATTAACGTAAGCTCCTCCTCCGTACGGACCGGGCAAACAGACGAACCGTAATCAGGGGGGAGATAGGTTAAAATTTAGGTTGATTCTTACAAAAAGAATTGATATTAGACTAACTAATGTACGAACAACGAGTTGCATGGAAGGAAAACGGTAATGGCGGGAAATGCGACGAACCGTAATCGCCTTCCATGCTTTTCTTATGAGAAATTGTAATTACGCGCACGTGCATGTTTTGACAAGCCACGCCTTCGGACGTTGATTGGTGGAATAGTCGGGTTGCGTGATCTGGGCCGATATAAAAGCAAGAGGCGCTGTGAGAGAGTTAGGCTATTTTTCCGAACAACGTTAGGAGGTAGCCACTGAGTCTCATGGCTCGTACAAAGCAAACCGCGCGCAAAAGCAACCCTACGTCGGGACTTGCAACACGTCAAGGTGAGACCGAGAGCAGCTCCTCGGAGGAGCCAGCGATGGAGTCCACCATCTCGGAGACCCATGGAGAGAGAGAGAGCGGCGAGCAGATCGAACAACCGCGAACTGCCAGGAAGAGAAAACGAGGCGACCGGACAGCCTCCTCGAGCCTGTCTTCGGCGGATCATACCCGCAAATCACGAAAGGTGGCCGTAGAATATTCTACAGACGAAACGGACGAGGAGAAGATACCAGCCATGGAGGAGGGCATGGGGTTTCCCCGGCAGAAGAAGACCGTTAAATTAACCCTGCCTGCCACTCCTTCCCAGGTCCACCTGGCTAGGAGCTTTGTAGAGTGGTTCGCTTACCACGGGATGCGGCCAGGGATACGAGCTGCCTTAGTCAGTAGAAGATGGACCGACGCGATGATAAACGAATTTATTGATAATTTTCGACAGAAGCATGGCTTCAACCGCCAAACAGCCATGCTCCCGTATGACGACGAAGGTGACTCGGACGAGGAACCAATCGAGCTCGAAGGGGGACGCCGGATGGTTATCCGGAGGCGTATCATCTCCCCTGACGAGAGTACCACGCAGGAAGAAGGCCCAGACAAACTGGAAGACCTTGTACCCCGTCGAAAGAAGCGCTCAGCGCCAAGGCCTGACGATGAAGAAAGCGAATTCATGGGACCGCCGCCCGGAAAGAAACCCAAGAAGGCAAAGACGGGGACACCAAAATCAAAGCCAACGCCAAAGACGCCGAGACCCAAGAAAGACCCCAAGCCACAGAAGCCTAAGAAGGGGAAGAAGAGGCGAGAAACTCCACAGACAGGGGAGACTCCACTGGTGGGACACCAGGGGGAGGATCCAACTCGAGAAAACGCTCCTGTACCGGGGACCGCCCCAAGGCCGGGGGATACAGACCCCTTTGCAATGGAGACGCCGCCTGTGAGACCCGAGGGGGAGCCAATACCACTGGGGACGGACCAAGGACAAGCAGATGTGGGGTCCATACCATTGCCTCCTGGAGTGCCGCCACCACCGCCGCCGCCGCGCCCACCAACTCCACTGCCGGAGTCTCAGACACCGCCCACGCCGCCAGCAACGGGGAAGGCCACGCCGCCGCCGACCCCAGGGCGCGAATCTCCGGGAGAGGGAGAAACAGGTCCTCCCGAAGAAACCGAACATGCTCCTGCAGGTGAGCCAGAAGGAGGAGGCGGGGATGACAGCCCCTCATCTGACGGTGACGGAGAGAACAATGGTGATGGAGAAGAAGGTGGTGACAGGGAGAACAGCGGTGACGGAGAAGGTAGTGGGGGTGAGAATGGTTCAGACGGCGATGGCGACGGGCGTGACGATAACGGTGACGATAACGGTGACGATAACGGTGACGATAACGGTGACGATAACGGTGACGATGAGGGATCCCAACACAGTGGTCTGGGGGCATGCAGCACGCCGTCCAGCCAAAGAGCGGATGCCTCCACCGAAGAACCAACGTCCCAGGCAGAGGAGCCACCGCGAAAGAAACCCGAGGAGGGGGCTCCACCACCTCAACCACCTGCCAAGGGAGCCAACAAGAGGAAGGGGAAGACGCCCCGCCGTAAATTACCGGGATTCCTCCAAGATGGGGCTCAGTATACCGGGCCTTGCTTGAGGAAGGCGATGCGGTACCCGAAGGTAAATAGGAAGAAGCCGGTGTTGTACCTTCATCCTATTCATAAAGCAGTAGCCGGGAAAGAGGCACTACAGAACGTGGGCTACTCGCACAGGTCATGGGAGCGGGCACATGAGGCAAGAAGAGACGGGCGTTTGGTGCGGATTGGACGGTTCAGGCCGGGGGTAATGGCCTTACGTGAGATAAGGCATTACCAGAAGTCATCGGCACTCCTGATTAGAAAACTGCCGTTCCAGAGATTAGTGAGGGAGATCGCACAAGATTTCAAAACGGACCTTCGCTTTCAGTCAGCGGCCATATTATGTCTTCAAGAGGCGGCAGAAGCATATTTGGTCGGGCTGTTCGAGGACACGAACTTGTGCGCGATACATGCTAGGAGGGTGACCATAACACCAAAAGACCTCCAGCTGGCCAGGCGTATCCGTGGAGAGCGATAGACAGTGCCCAACAACAAAATTCTCGGTCCTTTTCAGGACCACCCTCAATACTCCCAAGGGAACAACCAAGAAAAGCTTCATATCAATACATTGTATGGGTTGAGGGATCTTAGCGAACCGTAATCGATTCCCATGATAAGACAATGGGAAATCGTAATCAAGGGTTCGTGAGCGCAGTCAGAAGCGGTTATAGTAGCCAAGTCTGATGAACCGTAATTAGATCCCGTCTTAAGTAACAACCAAATGGTAAATCGGAGGCTTGTTTCGTGCATGGGCCTTTTGTAAAGTTAATAGAGAAATATCGGTGTCTGCGGCTTTTACGCAGTTCCACAAAAGAATGTGGAAGCCCCTCGCCCCGCCTGGAGGGAGGTAATGGATACCCCCGTCCAGTGGGATTAGCGGTTCACCGAGAAAACAAGTAAATATAGGTTTTCGTTTCGCGAGAATTTTCTGGGACTTATCACTAAAGAAAGTTCTGGGACTTATCACTAAAGAAAGTTCTGAGACTTAACCGGGGAGCGAATGCAGGCAAGACGCTCAGCCAAACCTCCCATTCTTACCAACTAGAGGCGCTCGGCAACCTCGAAGCATTCTTAAAACACTAAAACTCCTCGCTGCACGAAAACCATGATCAATTTAGCCGAAACTAGACCACTTAGTGTTTGAAGAAGGGTGGTCGATGCAAATGAGCCGGAACGGGTAAACCAAGCCGTTGACATAGTTGGCTCATACGGGCGAATAATACAGCCAACTCGTGCATTTTGGCGTTGAACGCCGGGGTGCCAACTGCCCCAAACTCGCCCGAGTCCAGCTGTACAAATTTAGCCGAAATTTGGTCCACCAGTTTGGTGAACTCTTGGTGGGCTTGAGCCACTGTCAACTGACCCACCGGGATTGGATTTGCCATGATAACAAGTGAAAATTTCGAAATAAATGAGAGAATGCCAAAACACGTCTGAACAGTCCGAAAAACAAGAGCCAACTGACATCCAGGGGCGAGAAGCGGTGGACTGACGAACCGTAATCAGACCCTGGGAATAGAAATCGAACAAATAGTCGGCAACAGGTGCGTACCGGGCGGCTTTTTGCAAAAGATCAAAGAGAATCGAAATACCACGGTGATCTACTGCAGCTGCAAAGTGCAGGCACCCAGGAATGAGACGGTGGGTGCATGGGAGGCCTTAAGTAACACAAACCTGAATGCACCCCTTTTGCGAAAAATGGTACCATGCACCAAGCAGAGGCCGCTAGGTGCGTGGAAAAGCTCGTCATGAAGCAGTGTACAGAGAATGACACAGAGGTCATACGATCGACACCTGTCCCTTTGAAGTTGCCGATCAAACGAACCGTAATCAAGATTCCCGCCAAAATATCTGGCGCTGGAAAAATTGGGTTTTCCCGCGCTCACTGGAAAGGGGCGTGGCTTAGATAAGCGAATCAAAGTGGGAGGGGCCTACGAATCCATATAAACTAGCGAAACACGCTCTCGGCATCACTTGTAGTTTTGCTCACGTTGAACCTACAAGTATCCGAATAAAATGGCAACTCCACAAGAGATGACTTCGCTAGAAGTAGTAAAGTTGATCGAAGCAGAGGCGGACGAAGAGGGGGACATCTTGGAAGAACTCACGAACCAAGACATCAGAGAAATATACCAGCAGCTGAACCCTCAAGACAAAAAGAGGTTTCGGCAATTCCGAAAGTTTCACCGTCAATATTTCGGGGTGTACGGGGAGCACCTGCCCTCCTACCACATGGCACGACAGGTGGTGAGAGATTTAATGCCGGGGCTACCGGGCGCCTCAGCCGATGTTATTGCCGAGAAACGAGCCGAGCTCCTGGCCGAAGACCGTTTGAGGGAATTGTGTAGAAGGCATGGATTCAAGTTCCCCGAGAGGGAAATGAGAATGGAGACGCCCCGGGAGGAAGCGGCCGAAGATCCCACCTACCGTTTCCCGAGTGTGCAGGATGAGTTCCAGGCAGGCCTCACCACCACCACTGAGGAAGAAATCGGGCAGCTGCTCGGGGCCGAATTGCTGGAACACAGACCAGACCCCGCTGTCACCCAGGTTACGGATCCCAGGCCAGAAAGTTCTATCTCCTCAGTCATCAAAACTGAACCGGGAGAAGACGTAAAGCCGACAATGAGAACGACGGTGCTCAGCCAGAAGAGGCTTCTACAGTGGCAGGGAACAGGGGACGAGGAGCTAATCATAACCCGAGTAAGGAAAGGGAACGACCCGCTGGCCACGTACTACGATGACAACGAGGCTACCCAGGAGGCGATCGAGATTGAAGAGACAGACACCGAGGACGACCTCTCCGAGGTCTCTATGCAATCCCATGGCGACGTTAACAAGGCCGAATTGAAAGCGGCACTCCAAGGTCTAACTGATAGCCATCGGGCCACAGCAAACCACCTGAGTGCATTGAGCACCATGGTAACCGGGATGACGGAGGAACAGGTGGACGAAACCACAGCCCGGGTAGCGACTGAACTAGGTGCGGTTCAGGGGTGGCAGCATATCACCCAGAGCTTTGATCGCGCCCAGATTGCCCTGGTCCTCGCCGTAGGAGTACGCAAAGTCGAGGAGTTCGAGATCCTGAAGGGAAAAAGGGCCAAAAACGACGTCACACCTTTCTTGAGGCTGGCAAAAATATTTGGTTCCAACACCCGAACCATCCAGGAATGCAATGCCGGCATTAAATACCGGTACACGCCGCAGGAGAGAGGTCCTCAGAGGGAGCCACCCCGAAGACTCCAAACTACATTGGTCGAGGAGCCAGCGACTAAGTCCACGACTGATACCCAGGGAGCCTCTGACAGCAGCAGCGAAGCGGAGATGGCTTAAGAAAACACTCGTCGCCCCCAAACAAATTCTCGGTCCTTTCAGGACCACCACATCCTCTTCAAGGAGAAATCCTTTGAAAAGCGATTTACTGTGAAAGTTGTAACATACGTGTGGTCCGATGAACCGTAATCAAACCCCACGTTTTTCCCATGGGGAAACGTAATCAAACATTGACGACGGTTGGGAACAACTACCTTGCGCTTACGGGCTAATTGAGGCATCTCTCTGTCTAATTGTAGGGACAGTGGTGTGCCCGGAGCATGATTGGCCTGATAGTTCTGGGAGTAGCCTCTATGTTAGGGAAACAAGCTCTTGGGGACAACTTGACAGACCGACTAACCGGGGAACGACGAGGCCTTAGGGTACATACCATACAAAATGATAACCCATACTTGGGACTCGACCCTACTCGAGAGGGGAATGGGAAGTATCCCGTCATCTTTGAACCCCTCCAAAATGTACAAATGAGTAGGTCTACGTATAAAGTGACCTCCTTCATTGATTTTGAGCCGTATCTTCGTTACTTCACTAACTTTGAAAGATATCTGAAGAATTTCTTGCAAGAAATATTGAACTTCATGGAGGACCCAGTTTTTAGGGAATTTCGATGGGGGTCCCCCACAGCTAGAGAAGGCGATGAAGGGATTGATTGTAGCCAACAACCAAAATGTGAAGTACAACTGCCCCTGTTTCAAGTAAGAAACCAAAATGCTAGAATGGAAGCGTACCGACAGCAAAGAGAAAGGTGTGTGGCTAGGCACTTCCAAGTTTGCCTGGCGCTCAAGCAATTCGACCATCTCTTTAACATATCAAGTCAGTTGTACCAAAATTTTGAAAGGGTAAAAGCAAAGTTTATGCGAGCTGTAGACTATGTAGAAGAGACGCATGCACATGCCGAATTCACACCGGAACAGGGAGACCGAGTCAAGAGGTATGTGAGAAGAAGTAGAAAATCCAGACTAGCAGAGACCGAGATAGCTTCAATCCGAGCAACCCTAGGCAGATTAGCAAGGTGGGAACCCCCTGGTGCTCTGAAAAATACTACCTCCGGGAGAAAAAGGCGATTTATTGACATACTAGCGGGCATAGGGACTCTTATTAATGCAGGTCAGATTAAGAAAATCAAGAAAAACATTAGAATATTACAAGCCCAGAATATCTTACAAGATCAGAAAATAGATGAATTGGCAAGGTTTCTGAACCTGACAGCCTCCAGAGTACGACTCCATGACAAGCAAATATATAATTTACAAGCAAGAATGGTGAGACTGGAGGAGGGCCTAAAGCAATTAACCGATGTCACCAATTTCCATATCTATGCCTCCTACCAGATCAATGTAGCCCAGTCGGCTGTCTTTAGGTTACAACTGGGTTTGGGAGCGGCTGAAGCTAACGTAGACAAGATTTTTGAATACCTGAGGGTAATGACCACTCAGAGAGCATCCCCAGCTGTCATCCCTCCTATAGCCCTCCGGGAACTATTGAGAAAAGTCAGGGCCAAAATGAAGCCAAACCCTCGCCTCAGATTGCCATATGATCCAGATACTGAAGATATTTGGAAATATTATAAAGTGATGAAAATTACCCCTGTAGTAATAGACAAGCTACTGGTTATCCTCTTGACAATCCCGATCATAGACAGCACATTAGAATTGAACATATATCGCGCCCACAATCTTCCAGCTATACCCCCAGGGCACAAAATAGCCACTAAATATCTCCTGGAGGGGGATTACTTCGCCATTGGGAAGCATGGGGTGTATGCCGCGTTGCCTAGTGAGCGATCCATCCAGGTATGCTTGGAGAGCGATTTAGCCATCTGCATGATGCAACAAGCCCTTTACCCAACGATGCACATAACCTGGTGCATCTATGCCCTATTCGTGGAAGACGAAGCCCGGGTACAGCGGGATTGTAAGTATGAAGTCAAACCTTTTCTGGACAACAGGGCCCAAAGTTTAGGTGGGTATATGTGGGCCATCAGCTCAATAGAACAAGAACAGCTACAGATTAGATGCTTGGAAGAAACCCATGTGATCCAGATTAGGCCACCTTTACAAGTAGTATACGTAGGTAACGGGTGTGAAGGGTACAGTCCCAGCATGTATATTCCCGCCAAATCAGAATTGTCAGGCACAGAGGAGATAGAATCCAGAAAAGAATACTTCCTGAAATTCAACTATGTCTACCAACCAGACGAATTGATAGGGGTGTGGTGGCAGTTTAGATCGAAATTAATGACTATCGAAGAAGCTGAAAATTTTGTAGAGAAAGTTGAACCCTTAGGCACCATGGATTACTCTATCCTAAACCGACAAATAGGCAAGGTGGATAGCAAGTATCCCTGGTCGCTCCCTATGCGTCCTATGGCATTAGTGGTAGGAATAGGTTTTGTGCTTACACTGTTGGGGGGAGTAGTATTCGCTATCAAGCTCTATCGAGTGGGGATAACCGTGAAGGAGGCAAAGGGGATAGCTAAAACTGTAACTACTCAGCCCCTATCATGCTTCAGGTCTATTCTCAGGCGATCTCCCCAGAACGAAGAGGCAGAGACGGGGCCAACCAGCCAAGACAGCCCCGGCGACATTGGGACCAGGGCATCGCTGAGAGAGGACCTCGACCTGCACCCAATACGGATGCGAGACATCCTGCAGACAGTCCTGCAAGACGAGAGAACAGGCATCAAGTATGGGAAATACCTGGACCGGCAGACCAGACGGCAAGGATCGGGAGAGCACAGTCGCCCCCCATCCCAAATACTGGAGCTGGAGGCGCCTGGAGTTACCCGCCGAGACTCCAGTTCGTAAGGCTGTCACCAACAGCCAAGCCTCCTGCCAGGTCCACAGAAGGTGCAATAGGATATGACCTATACACCCCATTCAGCTTCACGCTCTACCCAAGGGAGATCAAACTAGTGTATACTGACATCGCCATAAAGGTCCCCTTAGGTCATTACGGTAGAATCGCACCAAAATCAGGCATAACCCTTAAACACCATGTCACTGTGTTGGCCGGAGTCATTGACCCCGACTATACCGGCAACGTGGGCGTAGTATTACATAACTTATCCTCCGATACAAAATTCACCCGGCAAGTGGGACAACCCATTGGACAACTCATCCTAGAGGTAGCATCCATATTCCCCACCCTTGAGGTAGCAGGCCTACCCATTACCGCGCGGGGACCTTATGGTTTTGGCAGTCAGGATTAGTTCAGGAGAGTTCCAGGAGGAGGTCAATAGACTGTACTAACCCAAAATCAAAATGTTATGTATTACTAACCTAAGCCGTGTATACTAGTATTATATAGACATGTACACCTTATATCAGAAAACGAATGGCAGGACAGCGCAGATAGAAACATTGGGCATAATGTTTTCATTATGAGGATGTGCAAAAAGATTTTTAGATCCTAGTTTAAGAAGGGTTGTTCAAGAAACCACTCTAAATAAGTCCCCGTTTCTGTCTGCTTTGTCCTGCAAACATTAAAGTTATAAAGGATATCCTGATTAAAGTATATTATAATCACTATTATAAACACCTATAATTGGGAATGGATCGAAAGTATGTAAATGATTAGCATACAATTAAAAATTACTAAACAAGGCCGCAAGGGAGAACAACGCATCCCTCATCTCCTATACAGCAACGACCATAACGCCCCTCACCGAGGCGACGAACTGGGATGAAGGGTTAAGGGACAAGCTCATGAGTGAGCATGTTTTAAGAAGGGGAGGGATGAGAGCGCCCGAAATCCCGTCCTGGATGACGTCACGGGTATTGCCGTGTTGCGAGCATGACCTAGTGTCATCAAGATCCGGATCAGGGATCCATTAAGTGTGTCACCTCAGTGAGGGTCGGCTGCAGGCATGAGGAGATGCTGCATGTAGCTGGGGACGGGTATAAAAAGGGGACAGCAGCGGCTGTAGGGGTAGTCGAGTCAGATCGGGAGTTCAGTCCAGTTGAGGAGCAAGCGTCTCATCTCCACTTAGTGGGCTACCACTACGTCACACGAGTGACGTCACTACGAGGAAGACTTCTCGTAGAGGCGGGCCATTGGGACGCGCCTGGCATCTCCGGTGAGGAGCTGCCCTCGGAGGTGAGACACATCACCCGTGGGTGTACCCCGCGTATGAAAATCTGTATACTCGCATATGTATGGAATTAGTACTCAATAAATAGCTGTAGTGTGGGGTGGACCAACGCCACACAATCTAGTGACATTGAGTCTTTGTTGCGCCGTCCGAACCTGCAGCGAAGTACCGATCACGATTTCGGATCGAGACACCACCAGAGGCTAGGGAGGGGAGACCGTATTCTCCTTCCCTCGGTCATCCCTGCCCAGGTGCAGGGTCGTCAATTTACACACAACGAGAAGTACCCTTACGATTGGGTATCCGCCCCGCGTCCAGCGCCGCCAGACGCGTCGTGGGACCACGCCGGGGGATACCACCCATCTTGGCCGTAACGAGCTAGTCACAGAAACATCGGGGAAGAACCACGACACCGTCAGGGTCGGACAGCATGGCAGCTGCGGTATCAGTATTTTTATGAAGAATGCAACCCTCTGGACTGAACCAAAGTGATACGTGTCAGCTAGGTAACGTAAAAGACCCAGTCGCAGAGCCCTGCATTTCCACAGTGAAATTGGTTATTTACTTAAAAATCGCAACTTTGGCTGCTTCATAGGCCCTTGTAACTGCATGGCAGCTGCGGTATCAGTATTTTTTTGAAGAATGCAACCCTCTGGACTGAACCAAAGTGATACATGTCAGCTAAGTAACGTACAAGACCCAGTCGCAGAGCCCTGCAGTTCCACAGTGAAATTGGTTATTTACTTAAAAATCGCAACTTTTACTGCCTCGTACCCAGTCTAGTAACCTTTTTAGATCAGAAATACCCCCAACTGTGATCAAGCCTCCCACACAACAAATCAGACCAGCAAATGTTTTTTTTTTTTTTTTTTTTTTTTTTTTTTTTAAGTATTTAAGTAAATAGCCATTTGTATGATGTTTATTGAAGCCTAGCACTTAGTATAAGTACACAATATAACCAAAGTGACCACTTTTACAAAGAAATGAACCCCCTTGACTTAAAACATGGGATAATTTTGGACCTGGATGCAGAGAAACCTCAGTGCAACCATTGAAAGTTAGAAAAAATCACCTAAAAATCGCAACTTTGGCTGCCTCGTAGGCCCTTGTAACTGCATGGCAGCTGCAGTATCAGTATTTTTTCAAAGAATGCAACCCTCTGGACTGAACCAAAGTGGTATGTGTCAGCTAAATAACCCAGTCACAGAGTTCTGCAGTCCCACAGTTAAATTGGTCATTTACTTAAAAATCGCAACTTTGGCTGCTTCATAGGCCCTTGTAACTGCATGGCAGCTGCGGTATCAGTATTTTTTTGAAGAATGCAACCCTCTGGACTGAACCAAAGTGATACATGTCAGCTAGGTAACGTACAAGACCCAGTCGCAGAGCCCTGCAGTTCCACTGTGAAATTGGTTATTTACTTAAAAATCGCAACTTTGGCTGCTTCGTAGGCCCTTGTAACTGCATGGCAGCTGCGGTATCAGTATTTTTTTGAAGAATGCAACCCTCTGGACTGAACCAAAGTGATACATGTCAGCTAAGTAACGTACAAGACCCAGTCGCAGAGCCCTGCAGTTCCACAGTGAAATTGGTTATTTACTTAAAAATCGCAACTTTTACTGCCTCGTACCCAGTCTAGTAACCTTTTTAGATCAGAAATACCCCCAACTGTGATCAAGCCTCCCACACAACAAATCAGACCAGCAAATGTTTTTTTTTTTTTTTTTTTTTTTTTTTTTTTTAAGTATTTAAGTAAATAGCCATTTGTATGATGTTTATTGAAGCCTAGCACTTAGTATAAGTACACAATATAACCAAAGTGACCACTTTTACAAAGAAATGAACCCCCTTGACTTAAAACATGGGATAATTTTGGACCTGGATGCAGAGAAACCTCAGTGCAACCATTGAAAGTTAGAAAAAATCACCTAAAAATCGCAACTTTGGCTGCCTCGTAGGCCCTTGTAACTGCATGGCAGCTGCAGTATCAGTATTTTTTCAAAGAATGCAACCCTCTGGACTGAACCAAAGTGGTATGTGTCAGCTAAATAACCCAGTCACAGAGTTCTGCAGTCCCACAGTTAAATTGGTCATTTACTTAAAAATCGCAACTTTGGCTGCTTCATAGGCCCTTGTAACTGCATGGCAGCTGCGGTATCAGTATTTTTTTGAAGAATGCAACCCTCTGGACTGAACCAAAGTGATACATGTCAGCTAGGTAACGTACAAGACCCAGTCGCAGAGCCCTGCAGTTCCACTGTGAAATTGGTTATTTACTTAAAAATCGCAACTTTGGCTGCTTCGTAGGCCCTTGTAACTGCATGGCAGCTGCGGTATCAGTATTTTTTTGAAGAATGCAACCCTCTGGACTGAACCAAAGTGATATGTGTCAGCTAGGTAACATAAAAGACCCAGTCGCAGAGCCCTGCAGTTCCACAGTGAAATTGGTTATTTACTTAAAAATCGCAACTTTGGCTGCTTCATAGGCCCTTGTAACTGCATGGCAGCTGCGGTATCAGTATTTTTATGAAGAATGCAACCCTCTGGACTGAACCAAAGTGATACGTGTCAGCTAGGTAACGTACAAGACCCAGTTGCAGAGCCCTGCAGTTCCACAGTGAAATTGGTCATTTACTTAAAAATCGCAACTTTGGCTGCTTCGTAGGCCCTTGTAACTGCATGGCAGCTGCGGTATCAGTATTTTTATGAAGAATGCAACCCTCTGGACTGAACCAAAGTGATACGTGTCAGCTAGGTAACGTAAAAGACCCAGTCGCAGAGCCCTGCATTTCCACAGTGAAATTGGTTATTTACTTAAAAATCGCAACTTTGGCTGCTTCGTAGGCCCTTGTAACTGCATGCCAGCTGCTGTATCAGTATTTTTTTGAAGAATGCAACCCTCTGGACTGAACCAAAGTGATACATGTCAGCTAAGTAACGTACAAGACCCAGTCGCAGAGCCCTACAGTTCCACAGTGAAATTGGTTATTTACTTAAAAATCGCACCTTTGGCTGCTTCATAGGCCCTTGTAACTGCATGGCAGTTGCAGTATCAGTATTTTTTCAAAGAATGCAACCCTCTGGACTGAACCAAAGTGGTACGTGTCAGCTAAATAACCCAGTCACAGAGTCCTGCAGTCCCACAGTTAAATTGGTCAATTACTTAAAAATCGCAACTTTGGCTGCTTCATAGGCCCTTGTAACTGCATGGCAGCTGCGGTATCAGTATTTTTTTGAAGAATGCAACCCTCTGGACTGAACCAAAGTGATACGTGTCAGCTAGGTAACGTACAAGACCCAGTCGTAGAGCCCTGCAGTTCCACAGTGAAATTGGTTATTTACTTAAAAATCGCAACTTTGGCTGCTTCGTAGGCCCTTGTAACTGCATGGCAGCTGCGGTATCAGTATTTTTATGAAGAATGCAACCCTCTGGACTGAACCAAAGTGATACGTGTCAGCTAGGTAACGTAAAAGACCCAGTCGCAGAGCCCTGCATTTCCACAGTGAAATTGGTTATTTACTTAAAAATCGCAACTTTGGCTGCTTCGTAGGCCCTTGTAACTGCATGGCAGCTGCTGTATCAGTATTTTTTTGAAGAATGCAACCCTCTGGACTGAACCAAAGTGATACATGTCAGCTAAGTAACGTACAAGACCCAGTCGCAGAGCCCTGCAGTTCCACAGTGAAATTGGTTATTTACTTAAAAATCGCAACTTTGGCTGCTTCGTAGGCCCTTGTAACTGCATGGCAGCTGTGGTATCAGTATTTTTTGAAGAATGCAACCCTCTGGACTGAACCAAAGTGATATGTGTCAGCTAGGTAACATAAAAGACCCAGTCGCAGAGCCCTGCAGTTCCACTGTGAAATTGGTTATTTACTTAAAAATCGCAACTTTGGCTGCTTCGTAGGCCCTTGTAACTGCATGGCAGCTGCGGTATCAGTATTTTTATGAAGAATGCAACCCTCTGGACTGAACCAAAGTGATACGTGTCAGCTAGGTAACGTAAAAGACCCAGTCGCAGAGCCCTGCATTTCCACAGTGAAATTGGTTATTTACTTAAAAATCGCAACTTTGGCTGCTTCGTAGGCCCTTGTAACTGCATGGCAGCTGCTGTATCAGTATTTTTTTGAAGAATGCAACCCTCTGGACTGAACCAAAGTGATACATGTCAGCTAAGTAACGTACAAGACCCAGTCGCAGAGCCCTGCAGTTCCACAGTGAAATTGGTTATTTACTTAAAAATCGCAACTTTTACTGCCTCGTACCCAGTCTAGTAACCTTTTTAGATCAGAAATACCCCCAACTGTGATCAAGCCTCCCACACAACAAATCAGACCAGCAAATGTTTTTTTTTTTTTTTTTTTTTTTTTTTTTTTAAGTATTTAAGTAAATAGCCATTTGTATGATGTTTATTGAAGCCTAGCACTTAGTATAAGTACACAATATAACCAAAGTGACCACTTTTACAAAGAAATGAACCCCCTTGACTTAAAACATGGGATAATTTTGGACCTGGATGCAGAGAAACCTCAGTGCAACCATTGAAAGTTAGAAAAAATCACCTAAAAATCGCAACTTTGGCTGCCTCGTAGGCCCTTGTAACTGCATGGCAGCTGCAGTATCAGTATTTTTTCAAAGAATGCAACCCTCTGGACTGAACCAAAGTGGTATGTGTCAGCTAAATAACCCAGTCACAGAGTTCTGCAGTCCCACAGTTAAATTGGTCATTTACTTAAAAATCGCAACTTTGGCTGCTTCATAGGCCCTTGTAACTGCATGGCAGCTGCGGTATCAGTATTTTTTTGAAGAATGCAACCCTCTGGACTGAACCAAAGTGATACATGTCAGCTAGGTAACGTACAAGACCCAGTCGCAGAGCCCTGCAGTTCCACTGTGAAATTGGTTATTTACTTAAAAATCGCAACTTTGGCTGCTTCGTAGGCCCTTGTAACTGCATGGCAGCTGCGGTATCAGTATTTTTTTGAAGAATGCAACCCTCTGGACTGAACCAAAGTGATATGTGTCAGCTAGGTAACATAAAAGACCCAGTCGCAGAGCCCTGCAGTTCCACAGTGAAATTGGTTATTTACTTAAAAATCGCAACTTTGGCTGCTTCGTAGGCCCTTGTAACTGCATGGCAGCTGCGGTATCAGTATTTTTATGAAGAATGCAACCCTCTGGACTGAACCAAAGTGATACGTGTCAGCTAGGTAACGTAAAAGACCCAGTCGCAGAGCCCTGCATTTCCACAGTGAAATTGGTTATTTACTTAAAAATCGCAACTTTGGCTGCTTCGTAGGCCCTTGTAACTGCATGCCAGCTGCTGTATCAGTATTTTTTTGAAGAATGCAACCCTCTGGACTGAACCAAAGTGATACATGTCAGCTAAGTAACGTACAAGACCCAGTCGCAGAGCCCTACAGTTCCACAGTGAAATTGGTTATTTACTTAAAAATCGCACCTTTGGCTGCTTCATAGGCCCTTGTAACTGCATGGCAGTTGCAGTATCAGTATTTTTTCAAAGAATGCAACCCTCTGGACTGAACCAAAGTGGTACGTGTCAGCTAAATAACCCAGTCACAGAGTCCTGCAGTCCCACAGTTAAATTGGTCAATTACTTAAAAATCGCAACTTTGGCTGCTTCATAGGCCCTTGTAACTGCATGGCAGCTGCGGTATCAGTATTTTTTTGAAGAATGCAACCCTCTGGACTGAACCAAAGTGATACGTGTCAGCTAGGTAACGTACAAGACCCAGTCGTAGAGCCCTGCAGTTCCACAGTGAAATTGGTTATTTACTTAAAAATCGCAACTTTGGCTGCTTCGTAGGCCCTTGTAACTGCATGGCAGCTGCGGTATCAGTATTTTTATGAAGAATGCAACCCTCTGGACTGAACCAAAGTGATACGTGTCAGCTAGGTAACGTAAAAGACCCAGTCGCAGAGCCCTGCATTTCCACAGTGAAATTGGTTATTTACTTAAAAATCGCAACTTTGGCTGCTTCGTAGGCCCTTGTAACTGCATGCCAGCTGCTGTATCAGTATTTTTTTGAAGAATGCAACCCTCTGGACTGAACCAAAGTGATACATGTCAGCTAAGTAACGTACAAGACCCAGTCGCAGAGCCCTACAGTTCCACAGTGAAATTGGTTATTTACTTAAAAATCGCACCTTTGGCTGCTTCATAGGCCCTTGTAACTGCATGGCAGTTGCAGTATCAGTATTTTTTCAAAGAATGCAACCCTCTGGACTGAACCAAAGTGGTACGTGTCAGCTAAATAACCCAGTCACAGAGTCCTGCAGTCCCACAGTTAAATTGGTCAATTACTTAAAAATCGCAACTTTGGCTGCTTCATAGGCCCTTGTAACTGCATGGCAGCTGCGGTATCAGTATTTTTTTGAAGAATGCAACCCTCTGGACTGAACCAAAGTGATACGTGTCAGCTAGGTAACGTACAAGACCCAGTCGTAGAGCCCTGCAGTTCCACAGTGAAATTGGTTATTTACTTAAAAATCGCAACTTTGGCTGCTTCGTAGGCCCTTGTAACTGCATGGCAGCTGCGGTATCAGTATTTTTATGAAGAATGCAACCCTCTGGACTGAACCAAAGTGATACGTGTCAGCTAGGTAACGTAAAAGACCCAGTCGCAGAGTTCTGCACTCCCACAGTTAAATTGGTTATTTACTTAAAAATCGCAACTTTGGCTGCTTTGTAGGCCCTTGTAACTGCATGGCAGCTGCGGTATCAGTATTTTTTTGAAGAATGCAACCCTCTGGACTGAACCAAAGTGATATGTGTCAGCTAGGTAACGTACAAGACCCAGTCGCAGAGCCCTGCAGTTCCACAGTGAAATTGGTTATTTACTTAAAAATCGCAACTTTGGCTGCTTCGTAGGCCCTTGTAACTGCATGGCAGCTGCGGTATCAGTATTTTTTTGAAGAATGCAACCCTCTGGACTGAACCAAAGTGATACATGTCAGCTAGGTAACGTACAAGACCCAGTCGCAGAGCCCTGCAGTTCCACTGTGAAATTGGTTATTTACTTAAAAATCGCAACTTTGGCTGCTTCGTAGGCCCTTGTAACTGCATGGCAGCTGCGGTATCAGTATTTTTTTGAAGAATGCAACCCTCTGGACTGAACCAAAGTGATATGTGTCAGCTAGGTAACATAAAAGACCCAGTCGCAGAGCCCTGCAGTTCCACAGTGAAATTGGTTATTTACTTAAAAATCGCAACTTTGGCTGCTTCGTAGGCCCTTGTAACTGCATGGCAGCTGCGGTATCAGTATTTTTATGAAGAATGCAACCCTCTGGACTGAACCAAAGTGATACGTGTCAGCTAGGTAACGTAAAAGACCCAGTCGCAGAGCCCTGCATTTCCACAGTGAAATTGGTTATTTACTTAAAAATCGCAACTTTGGCTGCTTCGTAGGCCCTTGTAACTGCATGCCAGCTGCTGTATCAGTATTTTTTTGAAGAATGCAACCCTCTGGACTGAACCAAAGTGATACATGTCAGCTAAGTAACGTACAAGACCCAGTCGCAGAGCCCTACAGTTCCACAGTGAAATTGGTTATTTACTTAAAAATCGCACCTTTGGCTGCTTCATAGGCCCTTGTAACTGCATGGCAGTTGCAGTATCAGTATTTTTTCAAAGAATGCAACCCTCTGGACTGAACCAAAGTGGTACGTGTCAGCTAAATAACCCAGTCACAGAGTCCTGCAGTCCCACAGTTAAATTGGTCAATTACTTAAAAATCGCAACTTTGGCTGCTTCATAGGCCCTTGTAACTGCATGGCAGCTGCGGTATCAGTATTTTTTTGAAGAATGCAACCCTCTGGACTGAACCAAAGTGATACGTGTCAGCTAGGTAACGTACAAGACCCAGTCGTAGAGCCCTGCAGTTCCACAGTGAAATTGGTTATTTACTTAAAAATCGCAACTTTGGCTGCTTCGTAGGCCCTTGTAACTGCATGGCAGCTGCGGTATCAGTATTTTTATGAAGAATGCAACCCTCTGGACTGAACCAAAGTGATACGTGTCAGCTAGGTAACGTAAAAGACCCAGTCGCAGAGCCCTGCACTTCCACAGTGAAATTGGTTATTTACTTAAAAATCGCAACTTTGGCTGCTTTGTAGGCCCTTGTAACTGCATGGCAGCTGCGGTATCAGTATTTTTTTGAAGAATGCAACCCTCTGGACTGAACCAAAGTGATATGTGTCAGCTAGGTAACGTACAAGACCCAGTCGCAGAGCCCTGCAGTTCCACAGTGAAATTGGTTATTTACTTAAAAATCGCAACTTTGGCTGCTTCGTAGGCCCTTGTAACTGCATGGCAGCTGCGGTATCAGTATTTTTTTGAAGAATGCAACCCTCTGGACTGAACCAAAGTGATACATGTCAGCTAGGTAACGTACAAGACCCAGTCGCAGAGCCCTGCAGTTCCACTGTGAAATTGGTTATTTACTTAAAAATCGCAACTTTGGCTGCTTCGTAGGCCCTTGTAACTGCATGGCAGCTGCGGTATCAGTATTTTTTTGAAGAATGCAACCCTCTGGACTGAACCAAAGTGATATGTGTCAGCTAGGTAACATAAAAGACCCAGTCGCAGAGCCCTGCAGTTCCACAGTTAAATTGGTTATTTACTTAAAAATCGCAACTTTGGCTGCTTCATAGGCCCTTGTAACTGCATGGCAGCTGCGGTATCAGTATTTTTTTGAAGAATGCAACCCTCTGGACTGAACCAAAGTGATACGTGTTAGCTAGGTAACGTACAAGACCCAGTCGCAGAGCCCTGCAGTTCCACAGTGAAATTGGTTATTTACTTAAAAATCGCAACTTTGGCTGCTTCGTAGGCCCTTGTAACTGCATGGCAGCTGTGGTATCAGTATTTTTATGAAGAATGCAACCCTCTGGACTGAACCAAAGTGATACGTGTCAGCTAGGTAACGTAAAAGACCCAGTCGCAGAGCCCTGCATTTCCACAGTGAAATTGGTTATTTACTTAAAAATCGCAACTTTGGCTGCTTTGTAGGCCCTTGTAACTGCATGCCAGCTGCTGTATCAGTACTTTTTTGAAGAATGCAACCCTCTGGACTGAACCAAAGTGATACATGTCAGCTAAGTAACGTACAAGACCCAGTCGCAGAGCCCTGCAGTTCCACTGTGAAATTGGTTATTTACTTAAAAATCGCAACTTTGGCTGCTTCGTAGGCCCTTGTAACTGCATGGCAGCTGTGGTATCAGTATTTTTTGAAGAATGCAACCCTCTGGACTGAACCAAAGTGATATGTGTCAGCTAGGTAACATAAAAGACCCAGTCGCAGAGCCCTGCAGTTCCACTGTGAAATTGGTTATTTACTTAAAAATCGCAACTTTGGCTGCTTCGTAGGCCCTTGTAACTGCATGGCAGCTGCGGTATCAGTATTTTTATGAAGAATGCAACCCTCTGGACTGAACCAAAGTGATACGTGTCAGCTAGGTAACGTAAAAGACCCAGTCGCAGAGCCCTGCATTTCCACAGTGAAATTGGTTATTTACTTAAAAATCGCAACTTTGGCTGCTTCGTAGGCCCTTGTAACTGCATGGCAGCTGCTGTATCAGTATTTTTTTGAAGAATGCAACCCTCTGGACTGAACCAAAGTGATACATGTCAGCTAAGTAACGTACAAGACCCAGTCGCAGAGCCCTACAGTTCCACAGTGAAATTGGTTATTTACTTAAAAATCGCACCTTTGGCTGCTTCATAGGCCCTTGTAACTGCATGGCAGTTGCAGTATCAGTATTTTTTCAAAGAATGCAACCCTCTGGACTGAACCAAAGTGGTACGTGTCAGCTAAATAACCCAGTCACAGAGTCCTGCAGTCCCACAGTTAAATTGGTCAATTACTTAAAAATCGCAACTTTGGCTGCTTCATAGGCCCTTGTAACTGCATGGCAGCTGCGGTATCAGTATTTTTTTGAAGAATGCAACCCTCTGGACTGAACCAAAGTGATACGTGTCAGCTAGGTAACGTACAAGACCCAGTCGTAGAGCCCTGCAGTTCCACAGTGAAATTGGTTATTTACTTAAAAATCGCAACTTTGGCTGCTTCGTAGGCCCTTGTAACTGCATGGCAGCTGCGGTATCAGTATTTTTATGAAGAATGCAACCCTCTGGACTGAACCAAAGTGATACGTGTCAGCTAGGTAACGTAAAAGACCCAGTCGCAGAGCCCTGCATTTCCACAGTGAAATTGGTTATTTACTTAAAAATCGCAACTTTGGCTGCTTCGTAGGCCCTTGTAACTGCATGCCAGCTGCTGTATCAGTATTTTTTTGAAGAATGCAACCCTCTGGACTGAACCAAAGTGATACATGTCAGCTAAGTAACGTACAAGACCCAGTCGCAGAGCCCTACAGTTCCACAGTGAAATTGGTTATTTACTTAAAAATCGCACCTTTGGCTGCTTCATAGGCCCTTGTAACTGCATGGCAGTTGCAGTATCAGTATTTTTTCAAAGAATGCAACCCTCTGGACTGAACCAAAGTGGTACGTGTCAGCTAAATAACCCAGTCACAGAGTCCTGCAGTCCCACAGTTAAATTGGTCAATTACTTAAAAATCGCAACTTTGGCTGCTTCATAGGCCCTTGTAACTGCATGGCAGCTGCGGTATCAGTATTTTTTTGAAGAATGCAACCCTCTGGACTGAACCAAAGTGATACGTGTCAGCTAGGTAACGTACAAGACCCAGTCGTAGAGCCCTGCAGTTCCACAGTGAAATTGGTTATTTACTTAAAAATCGCAACTTTGGCTGCTTCGTAGGCCCTTGTAACTGCATGGCAGCTGCGGTATCAGTATTTTTATGAAGAATGCAACCCTCTGGACTGAACCAAAGTGATACGTGTCAGCTAGGTAACGTAAAAGACCCAGTCGCAGAGCCCTGCATTTCCACAGTGAAATTGGTTATTTACTTAAAAATCGCAACTTTGGCTGCTTCGTAGGCCCTTGTAACTGCATGGCAGCTGCTGTATCAGTATTTTTTTGAAGAATGCAACCCTCTGGACTGAACCAAAGTGATACATGTCAGCTAAGTAACGTACAAGACCCAGTCGCAGAGCCCTGCAGTTCCACAGTGAAATTGGTTATTTACTTAAAAATCGCAACTTTTACTGCCTCGTACCCAGTCTAGTAACCTTTTTAGATCAGAAATACCCCCAACTGTGATCAAGCCTCCCACACAACAAATCAGACCAGCAAATGTTTTTTTTTTTTTTTTTTTTTTTTTTTTTTTTAAGTATTTAAGTAAATAGCCATTTGTATGATGTTTATTGAAGCCTAGCACTTAGTATAAGTACACAATATAACCAAAGTGACCACTTTTACAAAGAAATGAACCCCCTTGACTTAAAACATGGGATAATTTTGGACCTGGATGCAGAGAAACCTCAGTGCAACCATTGAAAGTTAGAAAAAATCACCTAAAAATCGCAACTTTGGCTGCCTCGTAGGCCCTTGTAACTGCATGGCAGCTGCAGTATCAGTATTTTTTCAAAGAATGCAACCCTCTGGACTGAACCAAAGTGGTATGTGTCAGCTAAATAACCCAGTCACAGAGTTCTGCAGTCCCACAGTTAAATTGGTCATTTACTTAAAAATCGCAACTTTGGCTGCTTCATAGGCCCTTGTAACTGCATGGCAGCTGCGGTATCAGTATTTTTTTGAAGAATGCAACCCTCTGGACTGAACCAAAGTGATACATGTCAGCTAGGTAACGTACAAGACCCAGTCGCAGAGCCCTGCAGTTCCACTGTGAAATTGGTTATTTACTTAAAAATCGCAACTTTGGCTGCTTCGTAGGCCCTTGTAACTGCATGGCAGCTGCGGTATCAGTATTTTTTTGAAGAATGCAACCCTCTGGACTGAACCAAAGTGATATGTGTCAGCTAGGTAACATAAAAGACCCAGTCGCAGAGCCCTGCAGTTCCACAGTGAAATTGGTTATTTACTTAAAAATCGCAACTTTGGCTGCTTCATAGGCCCTTGTAACTGCATGGCAGCTGCGGTATCAGTATTTTTATGAAGAATGCAACCCTCTGGACTGAACCAAAGTGATACGTGTCAGCTAGGTAACGTACAAGACCCAGTTGCAGAGCCCTGCAGTTCCACAGTGAAATTGGTCATTTACTTAAAAATCGCAACTTTGGCTGCTTCGTAGGCCCTTGTAACTGCATGGCAGCTGCGGTATCAGTATTTTTATGAAGAATGCAACCCTCTGGACTGAACCAAAGTGATACGTGTCAGCTAGGTAACGTAAAAGACCCAGTCGCAGAGCCCTGCATTTCCACAGTGAAATTGGTTATTTACTTAAAAATCGCAACTTTGGCTGCTTCGTAGGCCCTTGTAACTGCATGCCAGCTGCTGTATCAGTATTTTTTTGAAGAATGCAACCCTCTGGACTGAACCAAAGTGATACATGTCAGCTAAGTAACGTACAAGACCCAGTCGCAGAGCCCTACAGTTCCACAGTGAAATTGGTTATTTACTTAAAAATCGCACCTTTGGCTGCTTCATAGGCCCTTGTAACTGCATGGCAGTTGCAGTATCAGTATTTTTTCAAAGAATGCAACCCTCTGGACTGAACCAAAGTGGTACGTGTCAGCTAAATAACCCAGTCACAGAGTCCTGCAGTCCCACAGTTAAATTGGTCAATTACTTAAAAATCGCAACTTTGGCTGCTTCATAGGCCCTTGTAACTGCATGGCAGCTGCGGTATCAGTATTTTTTTGAAGAATGCAACCCTCTGGACTGAACCAAAGTGATACGTGTCAGCTAGGTAACGTACAAGACCCAGTCGTAGAGCCCTGCAGTTCCACAGTGAAATTGGTTATTTACTTAAAAATCGCAACTTTGGCTGCTTCGTAGGCCCTTGTAACTGCATGGCAGCTGCGGTATCAGTATTTTTATGAAGAATGCAACCCTCTGGACTGAACCAAAGTGATACGTGTCAGCTAGGTAACGTAAAAGACCCAGTCGCAGAGCCCTGCATTTCCACAGTGAAATTGGTTATTTACTTAAAAATCGCAACTTTGGCTGCTTCGTAGGCCCTTGTAACTGCATGCCAGCTGCTGTATCAGTATTTTTTTGAAGAATGCAACCCTCTGGACTGAACCAAAGTGATACATGTCAGCTAAGTAACGTACAAGACCCAGTCGCAGAGCCCTACAGTTCCACAGTGAAATTGGTTATTTACTTAAAAATCGCACCTTTGGCTGCTTCATAGGCCCTTGTAACTGCATGGCAGTTGCAGTATCAGTATTTTTTCAAAGAATGCAACCCTCTGGACTGAACCAAAGTGGTACGTGTCAGCTAAATAACCCAGTCACAGAGTCCTGCAGTCCCACAGTTAAATTGGTCAATTACTTAAAAATCGCAACTTTGGCTGCTTCATAGGCCCTTGTAACTGCATGGCAGCTGCGGTATCAGTATTTTTTTGAAGAATGCAACCCTCTGGACTGAACCAAAGTGATATGTGTCAGCTAGGTAACGTACAAGACCCAGTCGTAGAGCCCTGCAGTTCCACAGTGAAATTGGTTATTTACTTAAAAATCGCAACTTTGGCTGCTTCGTAGGCCCTTGTAACTGCATGGCAGCTGCGGTATCAGTATTTTTATGAAGAATGCAACCCTCTGGACTGAACCAAAGTGATACGTGTCAGCTAGGTAACGTAAAAGACCCAGTCGCAGAGCCCTGCATTTCCACAGTGAAATTGGTTATTTACTTAAAAATCGCAACTTTGGCTGCTTCGTAGGCCCTTGTAACTGCATGGCAGCTGCTGTATCAGTATTTTTTTGAAGAATGCAACCCTCTGGACTGAACCAAAGTGATACATGTCAGCTAAGTAACGTACAAGACCCAGTCGCAGAGCCCTGCAGTTCCACAGTGAAATTGGTTATTTACTTAAAAATCGCAACTTTTACTGCCTCGTACCCAGTCTAGTAACCTTTTTAGATCAGAAATACCCCCAACTGTGATCAAGCCTCCCACACAACAAATCAGACCAGCAAATGTTTTTTTTTTTTTTTTTTTTTTTTTTTTTTTTTAAGTATTTAAGTAAATAGCCATTTGTATGATGTTTATTGAAGCCTAGCACTTAGTATAAGTACACAATATAACCAAAGTGACCACTTTTACAAAGAAATGAACCCCCTTGACTTAAAACATGGGATAATTTTGGACCTGGATGCAGAGAAACCTCAGTGCAACCATTGAAAGTTAGAAAAAATCACCTAAAAATCGCAACTTTGGCTGCCTCGTAGGCCCTTGTAACTGCATGGCAGCTGCAGTATCAGTATTTTTTCAAAGAATGCAACCCTCTGGACTGAACCAAAGTGGTATGTGTCAGCTAAATAACCCAGTCACAGAGTTCTGCAGTCCCACAGTTAAATTGGTCATTTACTTAAAAATCGCAACTTTGGCTGCTTCATAGGCCCTTGTAACTGCATGGCAGCTGCGGTATCAGTATTTTTTTGAAGAATGCAACCCTCTGGACTGAACCAAAGTGATACATGTCAGCTAGGTAACGTACAAGACCCAGTCGCAGAGCCCTGCAGTTCCACTGTGAAATTGGTTATTTACTTAAAAATCGCAACTTTGGCTGCTTCGTAGGCCCTTGTAACTGCATGGCAGCTGCGGTATCAGTATTTTTTTGAAGAATGCAACCCTCTGGACTGAACCAAAGTGATATGTGTCAGCTAGGTAACATAAAAGACCCAGTCGCAGAGCCCTGCAGTTCCACAGTGAAATTGGTTATTTACTTAAAAATCGCAACTTTGGCTGCTTCATAGGCCCTTGTAACTGCATGGCAGCTGCGGTATCAGTATTTTTATGAAGAATGCAACCCTCTGGACTGAACCAAAGTGATACGTGTCAGCTAGGTAACGTACAAGACCCAGTTGCAGAGCCCTGCAGTTCCACAGTGAAATTGGTCATTTACTTAAAAATCGCAACTTTGGCTGCTTCGTAGGCCCTTGTAACTGCATGGCAGCTGCGGTATCAGTATTTTTATGAAGAATGCAACCCTCTGGACTGAACCAAAGTGATACGTGTCAGCTAGGTAACGTACAAGACCCAGTCGCAGAGCCCTGCAGTTCCACAGTGAAATTGGTTATTTACTTAAAAATCGCAACTTTGGCTGCTTCGTAGGCCCTTGTAACTGCATGGCAGCTGTGGTATCAGTATTTTTATGAAGAATGCAACCCTCTGGACTGAACCAAAGTGATACGTGTCAGCTAGGTAACGTAAAAGACCCAGTCGCAGAGCCCTGCATTTCCACAGTGAAATTGGTTATTTACTTAAAAATCGCAACTTTGGCTGCTTTGTAGGCCCTTGTAACTGCATGCCAGCTGCTGTATCAGTACTTTTTTGAAGAATGCAACCCTCTGGACTGAACCAAAGTGATACATGTCAGCTAAGTAACGTACAAGACCCAGTCGCAGAGCCCTGCAGTTCCACTGTGAAATTGGTTATTTACTTAAAAATCGCAACTTTGGCTGCTTCGTAGGCCCTTGTAACTGCATGGCAGCTGTGGTATCAGTATTTTTTGAAGAATGCAACCCTCTGGACTGAACCAAAGTGATATGTGTCAGCTAGGTAACGTACAAGACCCAGTCGTAGAGCCCTGCAGTTCCACAGTGAAATTGGTTATTTACTTAAAAATCGCAACTTTGGCTGCTTCGTAGGCCCTTGTAACTGCATGGCAGCTGCGGTATCAGTATTTTTATGAAGAATGCAACCCTCTGGACTGAACCAAAGTGATACGTGTCAGCTAGGTAACGTAAAAGACCCAGTCGCAGAGCCCTGCATTTCCACAGTGAAATTGGTTATTTACTTAAAAATCGCAACTTTGGCTGCTTCGTAGGCCCTTGTAACTGCATGGCAGCTGCTGTATCAGTATTTTTTTGAAGAATGCAACCCTCTGGACTGAACCAAAGTGATACATGTCAGCTAAGTAACGTACAAGACCCAGTCGCAGAGCCCTGCAGTTCCACAGTGAAATTGGTTATTTACTTAAAAATCGCAACTTTTACTGCCTCGTACCCAGTCTAGTAACCTTTTTAGATCAGAAATACCCCCAACTGTGATCAAGCCTCCCACACAACAAATCAGACCAGCAAATGTTTTTTTTTTTTTTTTTTTTTTTTTTTTTTTAAGTATTTAAGTAAATAGCCATTTGTATGATGTTTATTGAAGCCTAGCACTTAGTATAAGTACACAATATAACCAAAGTGACCACTTTTACAAAGAAATGAACCCCCTTGACTTAAAACATGGGATAATTTTGGACCTGGATGCAGAGAAACCTCAGTGCAACCATTGAAAGTTAGAAAAAATCACCTAAAAATCGCAACTTTGGCTGCCTCGTAGGCCCTTGTAACTGCATGGCAGCTGCAGTATCAGTATTTTTTCAAAGAATGCAACCCTCTGGACTGAACCAAAGTGGTATGTGTCAGCTAAATAACCCAGTCACAGAGTTCTGCAGTCCCACAGTTAAATTGGTCATTTACTTAAAAATCGCAACTTTGGCTGCTTCATAGGCCCTTGTAACTGCATGGCAGCTGCGGTATCAGTATTTTTTTGAAGAATGCAACCCTCTGGACTGAACCAAAGTGATACATGTCAGCTAGGTAACGTACAAGACCCAGTCGCAGAGCCCTGCAGTTCCACTGTGAAATTGGTTATTTACTTAAAAATCGCAACTTTGGCTGCTTCGTAGGCCCTTGTAACTGCATGGCAGCTGCGGTATCAGTATTTTTTTGAAGAATGCAACCCTCTGGACTGAACCAAAGTGATATGTGTCAGCTAGGTAACATAAAAGACCCAGTCGCAGAGCCCTGCAGTTCCACAGTGAAATTGGTTATTTACTTAAAAATCGCAACTTTGGCTGCTTCATAGGCCCTTGTAACTGCATGGCAGCTGCGGTATCAGTATTTTTATGAAGAATGCAACCCTCTGGACTGAACCAAAGTGATACGTGTCAGCTAGGTAACGTACAAGACCCAGTTGCAGAGCCCTGCAGTTCCACAGTGAAATTGGTCATTTACTTAAAAATCGCAACTTTGGCTGCTTCGTAGGCCCTTGTAACTGCATGGCAGCTGCAGTATCAGTATTTTTTCAAAGAATGCAACCCTCTGGACTGAACCAAAGTGATACGTGTCAGCTAAAACGTAAAAGACCAGTCAAGAGCCTGCAGTTCCACAGTGAAATTGGTTATTTACTTAAAAATCGCAACTTTGGCTGCTTCGTAGGCCCTTGTAACTGCATGGCAGCTGCGGTATCAGTATTTTTTTGAAGAATGCAACCCTCTGGACTGAACCAAAGTGATACGTGTCAGCTAGGTAACGTAACCCAGTCGCAGAGCCCTGCAGTTCCACAGTGAAATTGGTTATTTACTTAAAAATCGCAACTTTGGCTGCTTCATAGGCCCTTGTAACTGCATGGCAGCTGCGGTATCAGTATTTTTTCAAAGAATGCAACCCTCTGGACTGAACCAAAGTGATACGTGTCAGCTAAACGTAACCCAGTCGCAGAGCCCTGCAGTTCCACAGTGAAATTGGTTATTTACTTAAAAATCGCAACTTTGGCTGCTTCGTAGGCCCTTGTAACTGCATGGCAGCTGCTGTATCAGTATTTTTTTGAAGAATGCAACCCTCTGGACTGAACCAAAGTGATACATGTCAGCTAAGTAACGTACAAGACCCAGTCGCAGAGCCCTACAGTTCCACAGTGAAATTGGTTATTTACTTAAAAATCGCACCTTTGGCTGCTTCATAGGCCCTTGTAACTGCATGGCAGTTGCAGTATCAGTATTTTTTCAAAGAATGCAACCCTCTGGACTGAACCAAAGTGGTACGTGTCAGCTAAATAACCCAGTCACAGAGTCCTGCAGTCCCACAGTTAAATTGGTCAATTACTTAAAAATCGCAACTTTGGCTGCTTCATAGGCCCTTGTAACTGCATGGCAGCTGCGGTATCAGTATTTTTTTGAAGAATGCAACCCTCTGGACTGAACCAAAGTGATACGTGTCAGCTAGGTAACGTACAAGACCCAGTCGTAGAGCCCTGCAGTTCCACAGTGAAATTGGTTATTTACTTAAAAATCGCAACTTTGGCTGCTTCGTAGGCCCTTGTAACTGCATGGCAGCTGCGGTATCAGTATTTTTTTGAAGAATGCAACCCTCTGGACTGAACCAAAGTGATACGTGTCAGCTAGGTAACGTACAAGACCCAGTCGTAGAGCCCTGCAGTTCCACAGTGAAATTGGTTATTTACTTAAAAATCGCAACTTTGGCTGCTTCGTAGGCCCTTGTAACTGCATGGCAGCTGCGGTATCAGTATTTTTATGAAGAATGCAACCCTCTGGACTGAACCAAAGTGATACGTGTCAGCTAGGTAACGTAAAAGACCCAGTCGCAGAGCCCTGCATTTCCACAGTGAAATTGGTTATTTACTTAAAAATCGCAACTTTGGCTGCTTCGTAGGCCCTTGTAACTGCATGGCAGCTGCTGTATCAGTATTTTTTTGAAGAATGCAACCCTCTGGACTGAACCAAAGTGATACATGTCAGCTAAGTAACGTACAAGACCCAGTCGCAGAGCCCTGCAGTTCCACAGTGAAATTGGTTATTTACTTAAAAATCGCAACTTTTACTGCCTCGTACCCAGTCTAGTAACCTTTTTAGATCAGAAATACCCCCAACTGTGATCAAGCCTCCCACACAACAAATCAGACCAGCAAATGTTTTTTTTTTTTTTTTTTTTTTTTTTTTTTTAAGTATTTAAGTAAATAGCCATTTGTATGATGTTTATTGAAGCCTAGCACTTAGTATAAGTACACAATATAACCAAAGTGACCACTTTTACAAAGAAATGAACCCCCTTGACTTAAAACATGGGATAATTTTGGACCTGGATGCAGAGAAACCTCAGTGCAACCATTGAAAGTTAGAAAAAATCACCTAAAAATCGCAACTTTGGCTGCCTCGTAGGCCCTTGTAACTGCATGGCAGCTGCAGTATCAGTATTTTTTCAAAGAATGCAACCCTCTGGACTGAACCAAAGTGGTATGTGTCAGCTAAATAACCCAGTCACAGAGTTCTGCAGTCCCACAGTTAAATTGGTCATTTACTTAAAAATCGCAACTTTGGCTGCTTCATAGGCCCTTGTAACTGCATGGCAGCTGCGGTATCAGTATTTTTTTGAAGAATGCAACCCTCTGGACTGAACCAAAGTGATACATGTCAGCTAGGTAACGTACAAGACCCAGTCGCAGAGCCCTGCAGTTCCACTGTGAAATTGGTTATTTACTTAAAAATCGCAACTTTGGCTGCTTCGTAGGCCCTTGTAACTGCATGGCAGCTGCGGTATCAGTATTTTTTTGAAGAATGCAACCCTCTGGACTGAACCAAAGTGATATGTGTCAGCTAGGTAACATAAAAGACCCAGTCGCAGAGCCCTGCAGTTCCACAGTGAAATTGGTTATTTACTTAAAAATCGCAACTTTGGCTGCTTCATAGGCCCTTGTAACTGCATGGCAGCTGCGGTATCAGTATTTTTATGAAGAATGCAACCCTCTGGACTGAACCAAAGTGATACGTGTCAGCTAGGTAACGTACAAGACCCAGTTGCAGAGCCCTGCAGTTCCACAGTGAAATTGGTCATTTACTTAAAAATCGCAACTTTGGCTGCTTCGTAGGCCCTTGTAACTGCATGGCAGCTGCGGTATCAGTATTTTTATGAAGAATGCAACCCTCTGGACTGAACCAAAGTGATACGTGTCAGCTAGGTAACGTAAAAGACCCAGTCGCAGAGCCCTGCATTTCCACAGTGAAATTGGTTATTTACTTAAAAATCGCAACTTTGGCTGCTTCGTAGGCCCTTGTAACTGCATGCCAGCTGCTGTATCAGTATTTTTTTGAAGAATGCAACCCTCTGGACTGAACCAAAGTGATACATGTCAGCTAAGTAACGTACAAGACCCAGTCGCAGAGCCCTACAGTTCCACAGTGAAATTGGTTATTTACTTAAAAATCGCACCTTTGGCTGCTTCATAGGCCCTTGTAACTGCATGGCAGTTGCAGTATCAGTATTTTTTCAAAGAATGCAACCC
>CBDCSF010000004.1:0-147311 GCA_965221445.1 Paracoccaceae bacterium | reverse complement strand
AGCCATGACTTCCTCAGGGCTTGGTATCTGTTCACAGATTGTTGTTACGACGGGTGTTCCGTCTCTCCGGTCTATGATTTGGGCCCGACTGACCGAAGGCCATGAATAGAAGTAGCTACCCTCCTGGTCACCAACCACCAGTACATCCTGATCACTGGTGGTAACAAAGAGTCGGCAATCGGGTTGATAATGACCATCGAAATGCTGGTCAAGTACATCCTGGATATGTTCCCGGACGGTCTGTCCCCATTCGGAATTGCCGGAGGCGGTAATTTCCAGAGCACCGGCCTCGTGAAGGCGATCAATCAGATCCCCGGATTTGCGTCTGGCCATACCGGCCGTAATATTTTCCGGCAGGCAGCTTGTCACCTTGGCAAAAACTTCCCGTACCAGCCCATCATTGATTTGGGCCATATGCTGACCAGCGCTTTCGGGTACACTGTTTTCTCCATAAGCCTTATTGATAAGGGGTGACCTGAAACAACTCCCCGGCATGGGCTGATAAAAATCACGCATATTGCCGATCCATTCGCCAGTTGCCGCCATGGCATCCTCTTCCCTGAGCGCTGCAATCTGTACCCTCAGACTGTTGGCCATGACCAGACGACCCAAACCAGCAGCTGTAATTCCAGGTGGCAGCTCGGCCGGCCTGACTGTATCCAGATAGGTTTCCGAAAGAATGGTGGTTACGGATTCCGGAAGAACCATATCCGGAACATTCTGATAGAGATCAAGAATGCAATCCCGCCACTCCCTGATGGTTGTGAGCCACAGACGGGCCTGGTCCTGGTTTTCCGGTTCCGTGGCAAGTTGCTTCAGGGCCATGATTCCACTTGTGGAAAACGGTTGAAATTCCAGATTCCCTGTTTGTTCGTCATCCTCCCTGGTCTCAGGATCAGGAACCCTGGCCAGAATGGTCCAGGTGCTTTTTTCATGAAAGGGGCAAAGGATGGTTTCTCCCGTATCTTCCCGTACAAGTTCTATTCCCCCGGGATTCTCATTCAGATCCGGTCCCTCCAACCTGTAGGTTGGCTTGACAATCCCGACCCTTGCTGTTGCAGTTTCGATATTCCAGTGGTCGATAATGTCAGGGTTTTCTTCGTTGGGAATTGGTGTTTTCCTGATGATGGTGGCAATCGGTTGTGGCATGTTTTAGGTTTCCTTACTGTTGTTTTGCCAGCCTTGCCTCAAGGCAAGGCTTCTTAGCATCACTTTCGGCCTGCATGTGCAAATGTCAAAGCAAAAAATTCAAAAATCCTTGGTGAAATCTTTTTGTGTATGCTCACACCTGAATTGTGGCATAACCTGGAGGCCGGGATTATTTTGGGTGTGATGATTTCCGACATTTGACATGGAGTACGTTCGTGCAGGAAAATATTTTCAATAAAACCCGAAGGATAGTCCTGATCACCCTTGTTCTTTGGATTTTGCTTCCCAGTGTTCAGGTGTCGGGTCAGAAGGTCCCAACTCCGATTGCCACGGGCTTCACCATCGAGATTGAAAATACGGAACGACACGCGTTGGGATGGGCCTTGCCCCTTATGGAATCCACCGACCAGATCAGGGTTGGTTTGCTGGCTAATTGTGACCGGATGACCGGGATGGTTGAGGCCATTGTCTATTTTGGCTTTTTCCCTCCTGAAAAACCTGTTCAGCTGGCGGTAAGAATGCCTGATGGAACAGGCTGGTTTTATGGCCATCCAGTTGTAGCTGGTGCAAGGTCCGGCATGCATGTTCCCATCATCAGTGATTCCGTTGAAGCAAGGGATTTTTTCAGGCATGCCCTGGTACGGGGATCCCTGATCAGCAATGGGCATAATTCCTTCTGGAACCTGTTGCCGGAAGATGAGAATGAGCGGGCCTTGAAGATGCTCGAAACCTGTGAGGGTTCATGATTCCCAAACCTGAACTTCAGCACCTGGGGAAGCTTGGTCAGGAAATCCTGAAGGCAGATAATCTGACCCGTAAATTATTCTGGACGGACATCATCCACCATATCCGGAACAAGGGTAACAATCCCAATTTTTCAAAAATGCAGATCGCCAGGGATTGTACAGCCGCACTTGCCCTTGCCGATCGGGTTGGGTCGGAAGAAACAGCAATGCAATTTGAAAGGGAATTCTATGACCATCCCGATCTGCGTGATGGCCTGGTGGATCTCGTTCGCCTGTCACAACCCGATCTGATCAAGGGATTCAGCCAGGCTGTACTTGCGTACTTGCCACCAGACCTGACTATTGTCTGGGAAGAAAATGATAGTCTGTCTACTAATATCCAGGAAGGTGGCAAGCAATACCGACGTTCGCAAGCAGGAGGACCGGACCAGGATGATGTTCACAAATACCTCCACAAACCACTGGCTACCTATAAACCGCTGAAAAGGCCTGTTTCGGCTGCCCAGATAAGCGATCTCCGGGACCACCTCTATGAAACCAGGCACCCACTTGATCTGATCATTACACCATCCTCCATTAACAATTCCCTTTTTTTAGGTGGCGTTCTTTCTGAATGTACCTGGGCTACAGGTCTCAGACCTGGAGAATGGCGACAGTCCAAAATCCTTCTGGGTGATCCACCGGACCAGCTTCCTGCCGATATCAGGATTCGGGAAACACTGGCCGGCATGTCGGCTGTTTCACCTGACTCACCGAATGAATTTCGCAAGCACATGAATGCCGCCATAGAAGGTGTTCTTTCTCAATCCAGTGTCTGGCTCAAGGTCAAGTCTCTCAAGTCAAGAAACCGTTCAGCCAAAATCCCTGAACACCGATTTCTGGGTCTGGGCAACCTGCCTGTCTCTACCCGTGTAACTATTTTCGCTCTCGTCGTCTCGGCCGGTTCCAGGGACAGGAAAAGCTGGGAGAATCTCGGACGTAACGCCCAAAGGCGTACTGCCAATGCAACCAAACGGATTTTGCCCGAATTTGGTGGTAAGTTTTCCTTTCTTCAGTTGCGAAACGATTTTGCCGATCGGGGCAGGGCTGTACTGGACGATTATGAACTGGCCTACATGATGGGCCATTCCTCTCTCAAGTCGCAAAACAGGTATGGACGCCCGGGACGGTCGTCTAGATCGGGCAGCCGTAAGCCGGATATGGCAATTTATGTTCTACCGGAAGAAGTCACGAAAACCAGAAAAGCCATTGAACAACACATGGCCATCAGGAAAGCTGCAACCATGAAAAAGCAGGATAATACCAGGTCTCCTGGTCTGACCCCGGATGGTGAAGGCCCCTAATCAATCGATATTAAAAAGTGTTAAATGAATTCCATTCAATATTAAAAGAATCTAAATGAACTACCAAACACTACATAAAAATATATTTAGAGCCAGTCCTGTCGTAATCATCCTTATTGCTGCTCTGGTTCTTGCTGGTTGTTCCAAAAGACTGGAACCGGATGAAATACAATCCGCGATCCTGATCGAAAGCAGCGAGTCCCGGTTGGACAATCTTCTTGACAGGGCTGCCGAAACCAACCTGATGGTTGCCCGAATTGAAGCTGCAGCTTCCCCTGACAGGGCACCAATGCCGGCTCAGGATCTGCCACCTGATGTCACATTGCCGGACAATCTGGAACAATTGATCAGCCTGGACTGGACAGGCCCGGTTGAACCACTTCTGAAGGCCATTGCTGAACATATCGATTATGAGTATCAGGTAACGGGACCTGCACCGGCTCAACCGCTTATTGTAACCATCAGTCGTCGGGATGAACCGGTCTGGTTGCTCATGCGGGATGTTGCCATCAGCCTGACCAGCTCGGCTACCGTTATCGTCAACCCTTCCAGGGAGCTTGTAACCCTGCAGTACCCGGTACACCGATAAATGTTACTGAACCGTAAAATCAGAAATTACTTTCTACCGGAAAAGACAAAAGAAAGGAATGATTCCAATCCGGAATGGGTTCAGGAATGGCTGTTCAATACCCAAACTGAAATCCGAGGCGTTTATGATCTCGATCAAAAAGAACATGAGGAGAAAAATGAATACAGCATGCGATTGGGAGCCTACTGGAATGAAATCCAGATGCACGGGAAGTCACCTTTCGATGCCTATATTGTCAGAATCAAGGGAGATTGCTTTGAGGTACCGCAAATTTACCTTTTGGAGTGGTTTGGAGTGAATTACCTTGACAGGAAAGAGAACCATGTGCCAGCCCGGTAATTACAGCACCATCTGGTTAGAGCCCCAATGCAACGGGTGTGCCTATCTGTTTTGTTACACTCATTGTGGTTCGACATGGTGTGGAGATCATAATCCTTATGATCCCTGTCCGGAGTGTGGCAGGAAACCCTGTAAATATCAGCTGGTATCAGATGATCAACTCCCGACGATCGAATCCGATTCCGGGGTTGGCAGGAGTGGGTCATGATGCAGCAAACCGTACCGAACCTTATCCGGAAACACATCACCTGTCTACCTGTACGTATGTATCCGATAGCCCGATCGCTGGAGCTTGCCGTCAAGTCGGCCAAACTTCCACTGGGAACAGCGGGTCGGATTATTCATGAACCGGATGATACCTACATAATAAGGGTAAACTGTACATTGAACAAGGCTACACAGAGATATATTGTTGCCCATGAATGTGCCCATTTCATTCTGCATCGGGATCTGATTGACCAGTCTCCCTACAGCTGGATTCAGGATGATGTCTTTTTCAGAAATCCAGCCATACCTGCCCACATTGAAACGGAAGCACATCAACTGGCCATGGAGATTCTCATGCCCAGGTTTCTTCTGGAGAAAGAGTTGAATACCATGACCAAAATTGATCATCAGGAGATGGCCAGTCTGGCGGCTCTCTGCAGTGTTACACAAACCCGAATGGAATTGAGACTCAGGGTCTTGCTGAAGGAGAGAGAGAATGTCCATGCATGCTAGATACGGAATTGGCCCTGGCCTTGTTCTTGCCCTGCTGCTCGGTGGTTGTTCTGACAGGTCAGGCATCAACAAACCAGTTGATGAGGTTTCACCTCCAGCTAAATCCAATCTGCTGACTCAATTTGGTTCAGCAGGAGACCCCTATTTTGAAGCGCCACCGACCTTTGCCGAACTGGCCATTCCGACAGCTTCCGTCGTGGAGATACCCCAACGTAACGAACAGGCCCAACTGCGTTTTCGATCCATGCGAGAAGCCGCCCTGAGCTGGGGCTCCCAAGCCGGCTACCATCGGCGTATGTGGGAATTGCACCTGATGGTGACCGAAAGGACTGACGTGCTGGATACGATTTTTGATTTCAATCGTGTTACCTGGCCCACTCCCAACGGAACCGGCTGGATTGTACCTCCTGTTATCCGTAGCAGTGGTGAAATCTGGACCGGGGGAGAAAATGGACAAACAGCTGCTGCCGCAGATGCGTTCTTTGAAATCATGACACCAGGCCGCATCGCTGGAGCCCTGCCCAGCTGGCGGGACTATCTGATTCACATACCTCCATCACCCCGTCCGGTTGTTGCAGCCCTCCGGCCCTATGAAGAGGAAATTCTCCAATGGCGAGAATGGGCTGCTGAAGGCTGGAACGCCGGCTTTAAACAGGCAGATCTTGCCTTTGAGTCTGAAATGGCAAGACTTGAACGTGATTACCAGGGAATGCTGGAATTTCGCCGTCTTCATGCCCAGGGAATGATATCCGATGTGGTCCTGGATACAGCAAGTTACCATCTTGGTGCTGAGAATGATGGCCAGATCATGCGGATCGGTGAACGGAGTGTACGGATTGCCGAACCTTCACGTCTTATTGGCGACAGCAGTACCTGGCAACCCCGGATTGTTGTCACCAGTCGACATTAGAATAATGATTGGAAAGGAACCGGAAAATGGTTGATGGATTTGACCTGACACAACTGCCCACCCTGCATCGGCTTTGCTATCTGCAACCTCATGCTGTTCCGGAATGGCTTAACAAACCTGAGAATTCGAATGCCTTTTACGAACTCAGTTCCTTTTGGGATTCCTCAGCCATGCACTGGATGTCAGCCAGTACAGATCCCGCCAGTTCAGAGGGTCTGACCCACCTGGTGGGAATTGACCGGCAAATCCTTGACCATAGGGATGAATCCGGGGCCTTGCCTGTTCATTGGGCTGCCCGTTGGGGATCACTGGAGAATCTGGTATATTTGGCAAGGGAGAATAAGCCCGGTGACTCACCCAGGGATAAAATGGGAAGAGAGGTCGTTCACTGGTATGCCATATCCCCCCAGAATCCATTTGCCGGTGCCCAGAAACTGGAATTCCTGACCAGCCAGATGGCCCAGAGGCTGGATACCCGGGATGAGCAATTCGGTGGGACACCCCTCCATTGGGCAGCTGCACTTGGCGGTGATGTCAAAACCCTCGTTACCCGTATGCCTGATTTGGTTAACGAAAGAGATCACAAGGGAGCAACGCCACTCCATTGGCTGGCTTCGAGCGGAATGTCACTCAGAGAAAACCTTCCTGTATTACTGCAGGCAGGTGCCAATACAGATGCTGCCTGTCATGACGGTACGATCATTGAGCAATTGATCAGGCCCGAACAGCAGGAAATATGGGTTCAGCATTTGACCGACAATCGACCATCCCGTCCCTTCATGTAAAGGTATAAAATGATGATGATAAACCTACTCCCACTTCCTGTCCTGATGATAGCAGTGTTTCTGGGAACCGCAACAGCAAAAGCTGGCTGGGAACTGGTGTTTGACACCACAATCACCCAACCACAATCACCGGGTTTAACTTCGGAATCGAAGGGTAGGGGAAAATTGGTAACCGCTGCATCCCAACCCGATATTGAACAACCTGATTGCCAGCATATCGTCAGGCAGGGGGATTCATTGAGTGGTATTGCCAAACTGCGTCTGGGTGATGCTTCCTTATGGCGGGAACTGGCCAGTGCCAACAACCTTTCTCCTGATGGACGTATAAACCAGGGCACGATTATCGATCTTCCCTGTCATGAAGACTGGTCGAGCAGGGTATATCGAGATATTGATCCACCGGTGGAAACCCGTGATCTGGCCACAGCCATAAGGGAAACCAGAGAAGCTGAAGCAGAAATTGTATCAGGGACAGGAGAACATTCGGAAAGTTCCAACCCGCAGGACAACAATTCCATGACAACGGTTTCGGAATCCATAAAACTGAACCAATACGGAGAGGATAAAACTCCCCTAGGTCAAAATAATTCTCCTGAACCACCGGTCGTTGTTCGGGAATTGTCTGAAGCCTCAGAAGAGTATAATTCGGCAAACAATAACCAGGAAACAGATGGAGACACCGTCTGGCAAGCCAGGGGAGGATCCCTGCTGGATGACATCATTGCCGAATGGACACTCAAATCAGGTTATCGGCTTATCATTGAGGATCGTTGGTCCTGGAAACTTGATTACGATTATGAGTATGCCGGTGATATGAAAGCGGCCATCACCGATCTCATGTCGGGTTGGTCACATACCCTGCCGGCTCCTGTTGTAACTTTCTACAGCAATGATGTGGTGGTTCTGTCCGTCAAGTAGGGTTGTCTTCAACCGGTACAGTGATATATGCTGGAGTGGTTCCGAATAAGCCTTAACACCGGTCGGGGACGTCTTTTTATTGCCGGAAGCTGGTTGCTCCTCCTGCCACTCCTGGCACTGGTTTCCGGAATTGTTCTTCACAAGTGGGCTCCTCCCTTTCCGGACTCAGCTGTACCTGTACCCGGGGTGGATGCCTGGCTTTCTCTACCTGCCGGGGATTTTGACCTTTGGGAAGGAAAACTTCCATCCTACAAGCTGGATCCTGCATTGCGTGTCCCCCCATGCCTGCCAGTTGAAGACAGTCTCAAAAAGACCATGTCCCTTGAGCCTGTCACTATCAACCGTTCCTGCGAACTGACAGAGGGTGTCTGGCTGGATGCCTGGAGTGGTCGGCGCATTACCGATCCCGATCGGGTTCAGATTGTTGAAATTGTTCCCGTTCGCTGGTTACTGGCAGCTGCCGAGGAGGCAAAAAGAAGGGTTGGGCAAACCCTCACAGCTGCTGAACGACAGCAATGGCTGGTGATAACTCCCCGCAATACAGGTCGTCTGATGGTGGTTTCCGAAAGGGTGGCCACCAGACGAGGGTATTTTCCCATCGATAACTTCAGTCCCTGGCGTTCAGAACCAGCCTGTCACTATGCACTGAGTTGGGCCAGGGTAAAGCTGCACTATCGGCTACCTGTAAGGCAAGAAGAAAGGGAACTTGTTGCCAATAATCTCGGGGACTGCAGTCAGGATAAATTTTCTTTCCATAATTGATTATTTCGGGTTTACGTACAGCAATTTTGAAGAGATCTCCCACTAATTCTAATAAGCAAAAAAATACTTTTATCGGGAATAACTGATGGATTATTTTTCTCGTTCAATACTCTTGCCTACGGCGACTCCCGCCACAAAGGTGAAAGCGGTACCAAAAATTTTAAGACCATCTCCTACCCAATTCGGTTTCAAAATTGATCCAAAAACTATCAGTATGATAAGTACAACAAGCAATCCAACTGACAGGATCAGTGATGCTGCATGCCCCTTATCATCAGTACCATAGGAAAGGCCCCATTTATCAAAATGAAAAACCTGACCAGGGGCTCCTCCCTGATGCAAGGCTGGATTGGTTCTGGTATCCTTATCAGGTTCTGAAGGCTGATCAATTGGAGCCTTGACTTGAAATTTTTCAGTCTGCAAGCTTTGCTTTGAAGACATCCCGGATCAATTCATTTGGTATGCGTGGCTTGTTATCAAGAGAACCATACCTTTTTTTAACAATAGTCCATGGTTCACCTGGCCCGTGCGTTGCATTTGACAGTTGTATACCAGTAAATTTTTTGTGAGTTTCCCATACATTCTTCAAAAAACTCAAAATACTTTGTGGAACCGCTGGAGGAACACGAAAATAAACATCCAGTATTCCTTTACCGGTCTTGATAAGTTCTTTGGCCTGCTTATTCTGGATCGGTTCCTTGCCAAACTTTTCGAATTGGTAATATATACCGGGAACGACCGGTCCCCAAGTCCAAGCTTTAATGTCATCGGGAAATAATTCAGTATCTGTGCTGGCCAACCACCAGGCCTGGGCATAAAAAAGTAACTTTTGAAGTTTGATTGGATCAATCAGAGGGAAATTTGTGTTGTCTTCTTCCTGAATGGCAAGAAAAGCATTTGCTATTGATGCAGCAGAAAAACTTCCAGCTGGAATACCGCTTGTTATAGTTTCGCCATCTGCGATATTATCAGAAATATACTGCGTTTTTTTGTCCATTGTTCATCTCTTTGAAGATATTGAATTTCGTATTCAATATACGGGATAGTATACATCAAAAAGAATACAATATGTGTTTGTAGGAATAAACTTGTCAATATTTCAGGTTTTTGTATTCCACCAAATTGGGACTCTACGGCCCCCCAGCAGTTCGTGAAAAACAAACAACAACCGAGGGTAACCGGTATTGTAAAAGAAGGACGTGCATTTCTGGACTCTCGTTACTGCGGTGACAGCAAATCACCTTGCAATCCACACCTGCCTCCGTCAGCGTAAGAGGGGTGTTGCCATAATCATCCGGTATATTGGGATCGGCACCAGCTTCAAGCAGAATTTTAGCTATTCTGATATAGAGGAGACGAAAAGATACTGTTAACAGTGTTCTCCCCGTTACCCGGCAATGCCGAAAGAGCAGCTGTGAGCAAATTGTTTGCCATCACCCCTAATGCTGTACCGTTTCTCTCCAAAGTTCCAAGCATCGTACTCTCATCGACTCCTCTTGCTCCTCCTGAAACAATTGCGTACCCTTGGCGTGCGGCCTCCTCTCCGACAACATGTGTTAAATCCAAATCTTCTTGGTCAGTATTGCACGACCCTACGACAGCGATTCCTCCTTTATTCAAGTGTCTTCGATTTCCATAACCAAACATGATTGGAGGAGCTTTGGTTGCCAATATATGGCTTAATCTCTTCGGGTATTCCTAATCGTTCTCAGTGAGTACCCAAAGTCCTGACCTCTTCCATTTTTCCAGTGCAAATCCTAGTGCACTTCCACGGTCTAATAAGGCTTTGAGCCGATTTGGAGTGACGCTTGTTTTGTCCCATTCACAGGGTAAATTATGCGGATTTTCCTTTAATAAGTGTGTGGGTTTCAGATTGTATTGCTTCAATTGATTTTTCAATTCGTACCATTCTTTTATCGTCAGTGGTTTTTCTGGCTGTTTCCCGAACCAAACAGTAAGCAAAATTGCTACCTGAGTATCTGAATTAAGGTTCATATCATCCATTACTCTCAATTGTCGCAAGGGCCAATGGCCAGACTGGCCCACTACCAGCTTGTCGCAGAAGTGCTGCTGCTACGACCAATGGCCAACCTGAATCTATTATATCATCAATTAATAAAACCGGTCTATTCGAAATTGGTGGCTTAATTTAAAAACCCCATCCAAATTCCTACACTGATGGAAACAATTCTCTTGTAATTTTTGCTGTTGGTTTCCTTTCACTTGAATTGCCCACCATTTTGGACGAAGTGTCTTTAACAACAACTTGGCAAGGGATATCAAGGTATATTTCCCAATCCGTTCGCCAACCAACTGAAGTTTGTCCTCTGGCAAATGTCTTGCCGTTTGCCAATTTGACGGGGCAACGATTACAGAATTCACTGCACCTTGTGTAAATTAGACACTATCCAAATCGATTGTGGAGAACGGATTGGCAATTTTAGCGCTTGATAACCAGTTTGATAATTTCTTACGTTCAATCCCCAATTCCGATACCTTAAGTCCTTTAACAGGAATTGAATCAGGTAAGGAATAATTCACCAGTAGGGCTTCGGTCATGGCATTTCGATTGGTTTCTTTTGCACCAATAAAATAAAAATGACTTTTGGTGATAATTGAGCAGTCTTGCCAAGTTGTAAACACATGATGGTTAACCCGATAGCTATTCATGAGCCAGGTTGATAAAATGTACTTCGCATGCGAATTAGCCAGGTAGGAATGCAGATCATAATCATCGGTTTTAGACCAGCTGTTGAAGTAATCAACATGTCTTCCTATGTAGGGAGGGTCGCAATAAATCAGGTCTGTATTCCCAACTTCCCCAAGTGTATTCCTGAAATCCTGATGGACAAAGGTAAAATCACATTTATCCATTACTGAAGACACGGTTTCGATCTGGTTGCATATTTTTGTAATCAGTGCCCGAGCAAATCTTTTTGGTTTTCTGCAAAAGGGAACATTAAACCCACCCCCCTTGTTAAATCTCATCATTCCGTTGAAACAGGAACGATTTAAAAACAGGAAATCCAGGGGATTATGGTTTTTATTGAATCTGTCCCTTACAACGTAATAGTGTTCACCTTCGCTGTTCAATAACTTTTGGCCTTCCACCATTAGAAAGGACCTTGCTTTTTCACCAGTTATGTCTTTTGCCTGAACGGATCTATAAAACTCTATCAGGTGAGGATTGCTGTCACATAACAGAGCTGATTTGGGACATATGTTGAATGCAACCACACCTGTACCCATAAAGGGTTCTACCCAGCGATCATATTCAAGATATTCCGTACTGCTTCTAATCCAGTCTACCAGTTTGGTTTTGATTCCCTGGGATTTTATTGGAGGTACCTTTGTCATTTTTCCTTGTTCTCTTGGGTTGGGTGCAAATCTTTTTTGTATCAATATTTTTGAATTTCAGAAATTCTTCAAGGTCGGTCAATTTTTCACCATTGTCACCAATTTTTAAACAACGATAATTCTGCCAATAACGATTAAAACAATCCTCACCCAAATTTTTGAAAAGACCTTTTCCTTTTATCAAATTAGGAATGTATTTTATACTACCGATATTGGCCGTATTTCCACTCCCCCTCTTGTCACTGGCAAGCTTCCACTTTTCCTGAACAAAAAATTCAAGATCTTTGATAACAGATGTTATTGATAGAAGGTTATCCATATTATAAATTCGGGTCTCATCAATACTTTGTTCATGCCTGGTATAAACGATCCCCAAAACCAGATGAGAAAGGTACTGACCATAGGGATATTGTATGTTTTTACTACTTTGATGGTTTTGAAAATATTCCCCATGTGATCCGAGTGTAAATCCATTACAATATTCCAGATTTGAATCATCACGATAAGTTGTCTTGATATCCAACGCAAATTTTATTGATTCGTCATCTTTTTTTACAAAGGACAAATCAGGGTACCAATTTTGTTTTTTTGCCAATACAAGATCATATCCTTGCTGATCGGCAAATTCTTTGTATTTGGGAAAAAGCTGTATTTCCAGAATTTTTGAGATTATTTTTGTATCAGAAGAAATTGAGTAGATTTTTTTTTTGGTATCGACAAACCCTTTGATTGACCAATCGCTCCCGCATGTAGACACATAATCTGAAAGGGAGTCAGAGAATTTACTCAAATCATTGATAAATAACTTCTTTACTACTTCGGTCATTACATTTTCCAGAAATCAATAAACTTACATTGGCACGAGGCAATATTTTAATCATGTTTAATGGTTATTCCTTTATTGATACGATTAGTTTCTTACAACCATAGTTTTCAACCAACTTCTGTTCCAATCCACTGTAGTTGGCAATCATAAACGGCCAGTGATTAGCGATATCTGTTCCCGCGTGTAAATCCCGGGAAAAGGATTGGTTTCAAATAATTCCTTTGTTTTCTCAAAAGATGATGATCAGGTGATTTTTTCTGAAAGAGTCCAGGAAATACAAAAAAAAGAACGGCCAACCGAAAAGCTGCCCGTCCTGCTAAGATTCATATAGAAAGGAACATATCAGATAGGTATAATTACCCACAAAACAACCTTCGCAGATAATAATGAAAAGAGAGCTTTTCGGTGTCCCTTTTTTTGCAAAAAGGCATCAGTGTTTTGCTTCAACAAGTACGGGCAGGCTAATTCGAATGAAAAATATCCGGCTGCAACTATGCACTGAACTGGACCAGGTAAAGTTCTATTATCGTTTTCCTGTACAACAGGAGGAAAGGGACCGGGCTGCCAATTATCTCTGGGACTGCCGGTAGGATAACATTCCTTTGCAAATACAAGACTTAATCCTTGCAACTACCTTTAGTGTCTTGTAGGGACTGTCTCTGTTTCTCCGATGTCCTCTTCACTGGTATGAGGACTCACCAGTTGCAGTATGTGTTCGGCGACAATGGCAATGTCCATCTCGGCCAGATGGGTAACCGCCCTTTCTGTTTCCCTGGTTGATTCCACAATGATCTGAATACATTTCAGCATATCAACCATCTCACTCCTGTCCAACTTGATTTCCAGAGCAGGTCCCCCTTCATTGTGAAGAACAATTCCGTATTTGTTCTGGGGACTGGTTTCCACCTTTCCCAAGACTTCCTCAATCATCCCGGAGTTGATCAAATCTCTGAAATTCATCAATCCTCCAAACACCATCTTCAAATATTACCAATTTTTAGACAACTGTAGTAGAAGGAAGTTAGATGACCGTACGAAGGGGTGTTCTGCAATGGTATGGTATTTCGGATATAAATAAACTAACTAAATTAATTCAGAGCCTCTGTGGCGGAAAAAGGTAGACGCACCCGATTGGCAGTCGGGAGGTATGCTGGTAACTCAGCATCCGTGTGGGTTCGACTCCCACCAGGGGCACCATCGAATAAACTTATCCGATAACCCTCCAATACCCCAAAATGGCTACCTATTCCGCTCTCCAAGGTGTTCGTTGTAAATCAGGTCCTATTTGAGAAAACCGCTTACTGAGTTTCATATTAGGTCTGATTTGATGAAATGTCAATTCCAGAAGTTATCCGGTCCATGATTTCCCATCGTATTTATATCTTCTGAATATAATTCCATCAAGAACGTTTGGCAAGGAATATTCCCTACCACACCACTTCGAACACCTTCAGGCAGTCTCCCATCCGGTAGGAATTGTCCCTCGATATGTTGTTGAGTTTCACCAGCTCCGGCCAGCGGTCCGCATCACCGTAGACCTTTTGGGCAATCAGGCTCAGCTTCAGGTCGGTGCGCTCGACCGTGTAGCCATAGCACCCCTTGCCCTGCCATTTCATGGTGTCATCGAGCTTGGAGGGATCATCGACATAAGAGAGCAACAGCTGGTGCAACCAGCCGCTCGAATGGTCTTTGGTGTATTTTATGCCAGGTGTACGATAACCGGCTGTAAAACTGAGCGGTGAATCACCACTTGCATCCTTGATGGTCGGATCCGCACCGGCTTCCAGCAAGAGGATTGTGATGGCAACTGGAGCACGACCCCGTTCTCCTCCATTCATTACAGCGTTGGACAAAACCGGTCTACCTTGGAATACCGGGTTAGGATCCAGAGCTTGAAAATTGGGATCCGCACCGTTCCCCAGAAGGCGTTTAACCCGACCTGTATCCTGATGGTACACCGCTACATAAAGCTGGGTTACTCCCCATTGGTTGAGCAGTTCCGCCCTTGCAATTTCAAACCCGATCAGGTGCGGAGAAATAAAAAGGATAACGGCCTGTACGAATTTCCTGGAATGATTCACCGGTTTATTCCCTCATGGGTCGATGTTCCGACATTGATGGGATTATTACGGGTGCTACCCTTATGCGGTGATCTGGTCTGGATCGGTGGATTACCACCCCCGGTACTGGGGCGCGGTCTGTTGTTAATATTGTTATTATTATTGTTGTTGTTACCACTGGTGCTGATCTTCCGGCAATTATCCCCGGTCTTCGCCCAACTGTTGATCCAGGGATCCTCACTCTCCCTCACGTCAGGCTTGTGAGGTACCGGAGCAGCATATTCCCTCATGACGTATTCGCGACTCCTGACAAAAGTCTGCGTTCCGGTATAGCCCGTGCCACAACTTTCCTCCTTGGTTTCCGTTTCCGTATAGGTATATAACCCATAACAGGTGTCATGACAATCAGGAACTGCACCCCCGACATTGGCCTCTCCGCCAGTGCGTTGTCTCACCTTGAGACAGCTGGCCGGGTCAATGCGCCAGGGGGTGTGGGCCACAGTAACGTCATCAGCCCGGTTCAGAACACTCGGCCAGCGGGTGGTCACGGTCGTTTTGACCCGACCTTCCTTGCGTGTTCCCAGACTGTATCCGGTACCATGCACGGAACTGCAGACAATGCCTCTGGCCTCCCCCACGTCATTCCGTTCGTAAATCGGAACCTCAAAGGGATTCTCCTTCGTGTCCGTTCCCCAGTCACCACAGGGAATGACCTCCCTCAGAATACCGGTTTCGATGATGTCGATTTCAGTCGGGACATTGGCATCCTGCTGCTCGGTCCAGCCGACCTCAACGATCCGCAGACCCTGCCTGGTGGTGCCCCCGTCATCAATCCAGCGACAGCTTTCCGCCATGAAGCGGGATCCCGTTCTGGGCGACCGGCAGTTGCTGTGCCCTGCCAGCCAGCCGGTGTCAAAGACACCCGAACCGGGTGGCGCCTCGGGTGCCGGTGGTGGTCCCGGGGGACCGGTATAAAATCCGGAGGGCGGGACTTCGTCAAACCCCGTCCGAATGGTGGTGACGGTTCTTTGATAACGCACCCCTGAACCGACTTGCCCTGACGGGCAGGCCCGAATGTCGGTCTCCCGATTCCGTTCAACCCGTCGTTCAGCCACCGGAATACGGGGACGAATACCCATCCCGATGGTGTCGGTATCAAGCATGGCATGACAGTCATCCAGACCACTTGGGACGGGTATGCCCGTCGGCATGCTGAACCGGGGATCGGGCGGAGTATCGATCCAGAACACCATGACGTCCTGGGGAATAATGCGCTTGGTACCATCCCGAGCGAGAGCTGCTCTCCGGACATCTTCCGGTGAGGCAATATTCCTGAGTTTGGCGGGAGGATCGTACCAGACAATCAGCCAGTCATCACCGACGTGATCCGGATTGCCGGCATTGCAGAGCCCGACCTTCAGACCGGAGGCGAGGGCGGCCGTCCGCAAGTCACCAAAATGCGTATGAATCTCCCGAGAGGTGCGGTGATGGTCAACCATGGCTTGATCCCTGGTGATCCTGAAGTCGGAGGCCAGGGTGATGAGAACATGACGCATGCGACCGGCGGTCTCGGCCTGTGATGTTCTTGTCGTTCGCCTTTCCTCAAGGGTGAGTTGCTCAACACCGATTGTCTGGGCCGAAACCGGACCGGTCAGCAGAAACAACACAACCGGCAGGAACCAAAGTCCCACCTGTTTTGGCCATGTCCACCACAAGTCCCATCTGCCATCACGCATCATAATTTTCACTTTCCTTGCCAATTACGGAATACCTTCTTTTTATATTGGCACAAGGGGAAAAATGCTTGAACTAAATGTGTATGCTCATGAATTATTGGAGATGAATGGTTGGTATCTGGTAGAGAATGGAGAGGGGTTGAATGGTAGGATTAGGGAGTCGGAATGCGGATTTCGGATCGTGTATGAATAGGTTCCCCAGCCAATTGATCCTGGGATCCGATTTCAGGGATACCTCCAACGAGAGGAGCTTGTTGGATTACTCCCTTGGGGTGGAGGATCAATTCCTGTTTTTTTGCTAAAAATTGATCTTTATTGAATTCAATCCTGTAATCAAAGCGATTGTTTTCAATCCTAAGACCTGGGTGTAACTTCGTTACCCGATTCCTAAAGTACATATCGGACGCTACAGAGATACAGAATTGGTTGTACAAATATATCGAAACAACCAGGATAAAAATATTCAGGTAGTAACTCTGAAAATTCTTATTGATTTGCCTCCTGATTGAATCTTTCTGGTAATCCGAGTGTGCCCCCTGGGTGTTGGCTACTTCTGACAAAACCTGTCGCAGATTGTATGTGTTATTGTCGATCTGTATAACCTGTTGCTTCAACCAATTCTTCAATTTAACTGGTGAATGTTTCTCGTCAAAGGGACTCTCCGTGATCCATTGTTCGTTGTCCTTTCGAAAGCATAACCCGTAAAGCGGATGAATCACAATGGTGTGTCTCATATCCGCCATTAGTATTATAGCTGTTTCACCAGCTGTCGGCCCATCCAACTTTAATAGACTAAGTTTAGAGTCTGATATCCCGAAGGTGTCCTCATATTGATCTCCCTTTAATCGTTTTGGACTAATTAAAGGATGCAAATTCGGTCTATACAAGCATCTTGACAATAGACTTTTGTCGAGCAATAACTTGCGCAATTCAACAGAAAGCGATCTAGAGACTCCAATGAGATTGTCCAGATTGGTATCAGGTGCGGATGAGACGTGATGTAACTGTAAGCAGATATTTGACATGGACAAAACAAAGTCAGAAAAGTAGTAATCTCTAACATCTCGCTTAATATTCCAGATGGTCATATTATTTTTCCGTAGCCAGCTTATTCAATAATAAATAAGGAAAGATTTTCCAATACAATTCCATCGGTTTATAGAATCTATTGAAGGGTTTGTACCGGATCAGGATTTCAAGTTTTGAATTGATACACTTATTACCCACCAAAAAGGACGAAGACCCAATAATGAAAAGGGAGCTTTTCGGAGTCCCTTTTTTTGCAAAAAAGGTACCAGTATTTTGCTTCAGCAAGTACGGGCAGGCTAATTCGAATGAAAAATATCCGTCTGACACAGGAGGAAAGGGTCCGGGCTGCCAATTATCTCAGGGACTGCCGGTAGGATAAAGTTCCTTTGCAAATACAAGACTTAATCCTTGCAACTGCCTTCAGTGTCTTGTAGGGACTGTCTCTGTTTCTCCGATGTCCTCTTCACTGGTTTGAGGATTCACCAGTTGCAGTATGTGTTCGGCAACAATGGCAATGTCCATCTCGGCCAGATGGGTAACCGCCCTTTCTGTTTCCCTGGTTGATTCAACAATGATCTGAATACATTTCAGCATATCAGCCATGTCACTCCTGTCCAACTTGATTTCCAGAGCAGGTCCCTCTTCATTCCACGAAGAGGGTTATTAATTGATCAATCAGATACAGGGTGATTATGGCAAATCCGCTAAATGTTGATGAAAAATGTGCCGAATAATGGTTGCTGGAGCAAGGTTATAACCCCAAGAGACCAGAAAAGGATCCCCCGGATTTTGTTGTTGAAGGGAATTGTGCAGTCGAGGTTGTTAGACTCAGTCAAAAAATTCTCGTGGCAACCAAGAAGAGCACATCCGGGAATGAAATGGATTACGTTTCAGAGGAGGAAAAACAAGAACTATTATGGGATTTCATTGTGAATACCATATCCGAAATCAACAAAAAATACATATCCTTTGATCAACGTCGGTGGTATGTCGATATAGAATATAATCTTTCAAATCCTTATTGGTTTGAATCTTGTGATAAAAAAAGTGTAGCAAGTGAAATTACAAAAACCCTGGAACTACTCTTGCGACCTGATGGAGATATCGCATTTGATTATTATGCTTCTCATTTGAGTAAAGCCGTAGGAAGGTACAGGGATTTCCTATTTTTTAATAAAGAAAAGATGAAGTGGATTCCCTTGAAGTGTGGTCTGGGTCTACGTCTTATAGAAGGCACATATAAACCTGGGGGAATATTTGTTCTGCAGGGAGTTACATCAGATACGGGCATATGCCCAGTAGACGAAATAATATCAAGCCTCCACCAGGTACTTCCTAAAAAGAAAGATAAAATAATACGTTCTTTGCGCGAACATAACGAAGGCAGGAATTACCAATTTTGGTGGCTCATATTGGTTGATCATGTAATGTGGTATAATATTCAATTACTTAGCGATCATGAATTGCAAAAGATAAAAAATGAAATCCTGGACATTAGTGATGAAATTATGAACGATCATAGTAAGAGGGAATTTACCTTTTGGGATCGGATAATTATAATGGGTTATCGGGGCGATTGGGGATATGATTTGTATAGATCTGAACATGGTTACCTGAAGAACATTACCAAAGATATCCAGAGTAAATAAGTTTGTTCGGTAAACTTTGGTTGGTAGTTACATGCAAGAAGAAGAGATTAAACGGGCGTTCGAGATCCTGAGGGATCAAGCCTTGATACTGGTTAAATATATTGATACCTTTAAGGTACTTTTTCACGATCCCGATAACGTCCAACTCCTGAAAGAAACAGCAGAAGATTTCTTTGGTGGACAACTCAATAATGCACTTCTCAAGATCATCATTCTTGATATCTACAAAATTGTTGGTCCTGCCAAGACTGCAGGCAAGAAAAATTTATCAACACAACAAATTACCAAATTGGTTTGCCAAAACCAAAATATGGACACTTGTAAGGAAATTCGTACCCTCAATCAAAAGCTTGTTGAATTTGGTAAAAAACAGGAAGATGTAAGAAATAAGATCATTGCTCATCTCGATTGGGATACACACCTAAATGATGAAATTTTGGGTGGATTTGGGGAAGAAGAACTAGTTAAATTTGTGGAGAATCTTGAAGATTATTTTAATAAAGTCGGTTCTTTAATCGGATCAGAAGGGTTTGTGGGTTTATATACCTTTGATCCTCAAAGCATCAACAAGCCAAAGCGGGATGTCTATGGGTTGATAGAAATTTTGAATCTTGCAAAAGAAGCCAGGCTTGTTCCGTGGAATCTAGTTGTATAGAACTAATCAAAAAACTGGTTAATGTACATCGTCAGCATTAACCCTGTTAAATGTGGTTGTTATTACCCTCAGACATAAAATGTATAAAGCAACAAAAAGAAAGAAGACCCATCCCTTGCCTACCCAATTATACTCACAAAAAGTAGGGACATCTTTTACGCGGTCCCTACCGGCATCGAAGAAGTAAGAGAGGTGACCTATCAACCTGGGCGAGGACTGGCAGACGGATCGGGTTTAATATCCTCATCAGGGTTGTTATTGTCCAGCTCATCATCCGTAGTATTATCAGGATCTGCTTTCGGAACCGGGTCAATACCCAGATTTCTTGCCATGTCATGAATGTCTATTATTTCAAATTCCGTACTCCTGTATTTCTTCAATTTTTGAGGGTCAAGTTTTTCAAATGATGGAGAGATAAGCAGATACCTGCACCTTGTTGTCTCTTCACCAAGCTTGGTTAGAAATTCCTGGTATAATTTCTTCATTGTCCAGGGGTCATGGGCTTCCGGATTGCGTTTGGCATTACCCATCCAAATTGTCCTGACATCATTTTCCTCCCCAACGGCGAGAACATCCACATCCCCTGTAATTTGGGGGTGCCAGGCGGACGCCACCGTTTGGTATTTGGCCGGGGGATGTTCCTTTAGATATTGGGCTCCCATCTGTTCAAGGGCGGTTCCCTCCAGGGTTATCAATTTTCTATCCGCCTCCCTGTAATCAACCCCCCTGGCAAGGGTAGTTTTTTCCCTGGGGGAAACCTTCCATATCTCGGGAAACACACCAACCTGAAACAGAGTGTTGTTGTCGGTGATCCGCCATCGGGACTGTTCCTCAATGCCGAACGGCATGTTCTTGCCCATAAGTCCCACTCTGTTCCTCATGAATCTAAGCAATTCGATCTTGGCTGGATTGTTGCCATACTTTCCGGGGATTTCCCGCAGCTGGACACCACGGGGGTGACGTTCCCCGATCCACAGGAACAGGTTACGGTGTTCTGGCTGCAACTCGACAAAGGCCCGGTCATCAAAGCGTTCACGATACCCATTCTCCAGAACCTGGTGCTCGATCTTCAGAAACTCCTGCCGCCATTCATTCATATCCGATATGCCATGCAGATGGGCATGACTGTTAGCCATGCAGTAGCGGCGCCAGTTCCGGGGCATGCCGCCATAGGCGGTCCACAGGGTCAGGAACTTCCCCGGTTCCGCCAGGATGCCATGATCCTCAGCAACCGTCAGGGTCGTCCGCAGCGACCAGGGATCAAGGGTCATTCCCTCATCCACCAAACCATGCAGGGGTCTTGTTGATTTAAACATATCATCAATTTTCTGCTGATGGGAACCCATAAGCACCAGCTTGCCGGGATATTTTTTTCCCCAGTCTCCCCAACTGCTGACTGCGATGTCAATTATATCCTTGAGTGCTGAGGGAATTCTCGTACCTGCTGCATTATGGAACTCATCCAACACCACCACAACCCCCTGTTGCCACAGGGTTGTAAGAATGTTTTTGAAGTGATTGATATTATCACCCTCGGGTTTGGTTTGGGGAAGGATTTCCGATATATTGGGAATGCCACCTTCCTTTGCAGCAAGCAACAGGTTTTCATTCATTTCAGCCATAGGGTAGGGACCTTCTTCGGCTTCGGCCAGCTGATAATAGACCAAGAGAATATGCGAGGGTTTACAGGCCCTGACTTCACGGACCAGTTCGGTTTTACCAACCCCCCGCCGGCCTCTTATCCAATAAGTGCTGAAGGATCGCCTATTAGCAGGGGTGTCATTGTCCAGCCTGTCAAGGAGCTTGTTGCTGATGTCTTTCCGGCCATAGAAACGCCAGTTGGTTTTGTTCATTGATGTCTCGCCTTCCCGGTTATCTTCTGAGGTTATCCTCTCAGATTGTTGGATTTAAAGGGTTAATCCAACTTATGCTTTATTTCACCAATATCCTGAAGCATATGGGCAATATCTCTTTTCAATGTACTCAAATCTACCTTATTGGCTGTAACATCCTCTCGAAGACCATTGATTTCTTCACTGGTTTCTTTTCTAAAGGAGCTGATTTCATCATCCAGAGACTGCAACTGTCTTTCAAGATTATGCAATGTACTGTTAATGCCCCATAAAAATATGGAAAATATGAATATTCCTACAGCCGCGATAGCACTAACAGCAGCAGAAAAAGCATTAACCTTATTCCAGATTACAGAATCCTGCTTTGTTACGCCTATTTTTTTAATAGGGACTTTTCCAAATTCAGTTTTTTCAGTGGCCATATGTAGGTATTAATTTGATGCTTCCGAGACACTGAATAAGATAACCGAAAATCAAATTTTGTCAATCCGTCTAATTTCCATTCTAGTGATGCACCAAACTACTTCACTTCTCAAAGAGCGGCGGTATCCGGTCCATGAGATCGAGAGTGGTCATGGCCACTCGAATAACCTTGCCGAAGAGATCCAGCGTATAGCGGGGATTGGAACTGAACTCATTGCCGTCGCTGACGAGTCCCGTCCTTCGATCCCTGCGTCTGAACTGGTAATTCCTGACTGTCTTGAGAACAGGATCCCGACCTACACGATACTGCCAGGCTCTCTCGGGTATGTCTCTCAGGGTGAGGTACTCATTGAAATGAAGGGTTGTCCAGTCCCTTTTGGCCATCCTGCCTTCCCACTTCATTCTTTTCACACAGCGGTAACGCAAATGGGGCGGTACGTTTTCGGGTGGTGTCTTCCATTCCATGGTCAGGGGCCAGGGATCAATATTTTCAAACCTGCAGTGGAGATTTCCGAGCTGACGACCGATACGGGCCAGTGCGATAAATGTATCCGGCTGGTCAACTACCGGTATGCGTGCTACTTCCCGAAAGAGGTTGTTGTGATATCTTGTCCTGTATTCAGGTGAATGGAAAATCCCATAGACATAATAAAACACGTCTTCATCACTCGGTTCCAATTCCGGATGCCTGTCCCTGATCAGGGATTTGCCATGCTCAAGAATGCCGTCAGAAGGCGGTAGAATGCCCTTCAATGCCCGCTGCGCGTATGGGGGGGGGAACTGGAATTTGGTAGACAGTAATAGTCGCTGGAGGAACAGATTGGAGGTACATCAACCATGAGAGCTGAAAAACCCAGATCCGGACCCCCATTGAAAGGCACGATCAGACGCTGTACTGAATGTGTTTGCCCGGTAGAGTCCAGGTTGGTCTTTTCCTGGTCGGTCTTATTGAGATCATCCATAAACCCGCGTCCAAAAGGCAGGTCAGGATGAACATAGAGATAGCGCTTGACAAAGGGATGCAGCATGACCGTCTGAATCCTTCCCTTGCCGGTATCAACCTTCACGCCCTGCTTGGCCTGCTGACGGAGAGAATCCGTCCATTTGATCCGGTGGTGCTGATTATTTTCCCCTCTGCTTTCTTTACTCCCCACCTCCTGATTGTATTCCTTGATAAAAGCTGTCATGTTGGTCACAAGTGCTTTCCTGGAGGCGTTGATGCACCAGGATTCACTGGCCGGTCGCACTGTTTCCCTGCATTGGCTAAACCAGGCTGGTTCATCACCTGTTGATCGACGGGTAACCACCGGGGAGAAATCGGCAAAATCCTGTCTGCGGGGCTTGAACCAGTCATGATTGTCATCCGGTGTGATTACCTGCCAGTCCAGGCTGGCAATGCTTTGCCAACTGTCCAGCTGGTCCCTTTTGCCTTCGGTTGTCAGATTGTCGGGTAGACTGTGATAAAGAATTTTGCCTGGCGCCTCGTACCCTTTGGGTTTCCTGACCAGAAAGAGAAGGGCCGAACCTGTCATGGTACGACCACCGAAAATGTTTTCACCTTCACCATTCTGCCATTCGGAATAGATGTTGTTGCGGATATCTCCCCTGAGATTGACAATGTAAATATGGGAAAATTCCTCAACCAGTGACCGGCGGAGCCCGGAAAGAGTCCTGGCCATGATGAAGGAACTGTTGATGACAAAACCGATGATACCCTCGTCAGCCAGTCGGTCCGTACTCCAGCGGATCGCCCGAACACAGCTGTCAAAGAGTGGAACGCTGCTGACTCCATTATTCTCGGCCGCATAGGTTACCCGGATACGATCATCAAGCCAGGGATAGTGAGCTCCCTGGTGATCATCATCGGCGTGACGCTGGGTGATGGACCAGGGTGGATTGCCGATAATCACGTCGGGGGCAGGGGTGTTTCGTCTTTCCCTGAGACTGTCCAGCAGATCGGGTGGTTTGGTGCTGGCGAAGGTATCCAACACGTCACACCCTTCCCAGGGAATATGATTGCCATTTTCCCCATGAAAGGCACTTTCAACCTGAACGGTAGCGATTCTTGAGGCCAGCAGGACTATTTCCTGGGCATGCAGTCTCCTGGCCAGGGTTTCATGGCAGGTATCAGACGGGAGAATGTTACCGGTAATCAACCGGGTTGGAAAGGTGCCCGTTCCGGTAAAGGGATCGAGGATCTGGAGGTCGGGATCTCCAAGTGATCTCCCACCATGTTGGGTCAGAAGATCGTCAACCGAATGAAGGATAAAATCGACAATGGCCCGTGGTGTGTAGAAAATGCCGAGCTGTCTGGAAAGCAATGGGAAGGTCAGACGGAAAAAATCGTCATAGATTTCAGTTATAAAAGCCAGATGTTCATCAGACTCCCTGATGGTACGGCATTTCTTTTCCACCCCGGCATAGAAGTCGGTGAGACATTCCAGCTCAGACTTGAGTTCTGTTACAAGTTGATCCGTGAGGATATCAAGCGTGGTGAGTGATTCCACCTTGCATCGATCTGGAAAAAAACTGGCAACGAGAGGCACTGACAGAACATTCAGTACCAGGAGGGTTATGACTTCCTCCTTCCCGATGTTCTGATCCATATCACGGGACAACTCCCCATGCAATTGATCAAAGAGATCAGGAACGTGATTGCCGGTGCCATTCATTGAAGGGGGTGAAACACATTCACCTATCCGCCCCTGCAACGTCTCGACCAATGCAGTCATGTCCGGCAGCCAGCGTCTGTTTTTGGTGCGTGGTTTACGGACCGGTCGCCTGGTTTCAATCTGGCTGGGATAAAGAACAGTCATATGAAATGAATAAGGAAAAAACTCTAAACTTTCAACAGTGAATTTAAATATAATAAATAAATTTATATATACTATTGAATAAATAATAATATTATACTATAATTAAGGTTATGGAAATAATAATCTGTAAATATTTATCATGACAAAATCCAAGCAGAAGGCAACCAAAAAACGTTCAGTTACCTGTATTTTACCAGTGGAGTTGATCGAACGGCTGGATGAGTTTGCCGCGAGTAACTATGAAACCCGAACGGCTGCCATAATCCGTTTGATTGTCAACGAAAGCAAACGGCGAGAGATGGAAAAGGGCATCGGTCGACAGGAGAATAGGCCATGATCTGTACAATAGGCAACATCAAGGGAGGGGTAGGAAAAACCACTGTTGCAATCAACCTGTCCCTGACCCTTGCGGGCCAGGGCCATGACGTTCTCTTCGTCGATGCCGACCGGCAGAGGAGTGGTACGGACTATTTCAGTAAACGGGCAGAAATGATGGAACCCCGAGATCTGGATTTGGCCGTTATTCCCCTTGATGGCAAGGAAATCTTCCGACAGATCCCGAAACTCTCTGCCAAGTTTGACTACATTATTATAGATACGGCCGGGTCCGATACCGGATCCCTGCGTGCCGGTATAGTGGTTTCCGACATGATCGTGGTGCCGGTCATACCACAGGCACTTGACATCTGGGCTCTCGAGGAAACCAACGATGTACTTGAAGAGGGCAGGGCCGTCAACCCTGACCTGGCTGTCAAGATTTTTATCAACATGGTCGCACCCAGAGGTGACATCTATGATACCGAAGCCCGACAGATCATACCCACCATCATGGAGAACTGTGATTTACTCGAGTCGAGGATTGTCCGTCGGCAGGCTTTTGCCAATTCCCTGGCAGGGGGCGAATATATTCTCGAAAGCAGGGACAGCAAGGCCAGGGATGAATTCCAGACCGTTTTTGATGAACTGCTCGGAACCAAGATAATGGAGAAGGCATAATGGCGATTGATCCACGAAACCTCAAATACAAGAAAGCTGACAGAAAAAGGATTGGCAATAGCCAACCGGAGGATTTTATCGACAATACCCCGGAAGCCAAAACCAGGGCACCGAAGAAAGCCAGGATGGAATCGGTGGTCTCCATCAAGTTTCCAAAGGATATGCTTGACAGGATTGATGCCGAGGCCAGTGAATTCAATATTCCCCGGACGTCCTGGATTCGCATGTCTCTCTCACGAATTCTGACCCAACTGGATCAGGAACGCCAGGATGAATCATCCCGGGGGAATGAATAATAGATGCGTTATGTAGTGTAAATAACTACAAATACTATTAAATGTAGTGTTTTGTAGTCTATTGTAATACGCATGAGAAGATGGAAAATGACAGCACAAGCAATGACAAACAATTTTGCCCTTGAAGCCTGGAACTATGCCATGGCCAAAGGATCAAATTACATGATCCGTTCGGTACTGACCAAGCTCGCCAGTGAGGTTGAGGTTGACTGGGATCGGGTCAATCCCAATGAACAGGAATTGATTACCTTTCGTTTTGAGGATAAATCAACCCTTTTGGTCGTTGAAGACACCAAGGGGATGTACCGGTTTCGGGAAATCATTGAGCCTGAACACAGGATCGTCGATGAGGAAATGACAGACAGGTTCCTGGTAAAGGTTGAAAAATACCGAACCAGGGACTGGATGAGTAGAAACCGGGGATGGTGGGTTCTATTTGGCTTTTTCCTTTATTTGCTTGGCGGTTACGTGCTGATTTTCGCCTGAAGTTGATTGTAACTGATTTCCACCTGTTATGACAAATTATAAATTATCACCTATTAAAGTTACCAGTGACGATCCCTTCGCAGAGGACAGGCTTAAGCGAGAAGATCACGTCATTTTTCTTACCAAACTCATTGCAAAAATTCCAGGTCCATTTGTTTTGGCTCTGGACTCTCCCTTTGGTAGTGGCAAAACGACCTTTGTACGCATGCTGAAAGCCAAGCTTCAAAACGAGTCACATCACTGTATCTATTTCGATGCCTGGCAAAACGATTACGCCATAGATCCGTTGGTGGCATTGGTTTCAGCGATAGAGGGAGAATTTGTAAGCCGTGGAGTGGGTTTTAAGATTCTTGAAAAACATGCCACCAAATTTGTTGAACGAATTGGTGTAAATGTTTTGAGAAAAACAACGGGAATCGATTTCGATAAAGAAAAGAAACATTTTTTACGTAAAGAAAATAATTGTGTTAAAACATTCAAGGAGCAACAAAAGGCGCTGAAGCAGTTTCGGTGTAGTTTGGAAAAAATAGTAGAGAAACTGGTTTCAGAGAGTGAATCCAGGGTTGTAATATTTGTTGATGAACTGGACAGATGCAAACCCACATTTGCTATTCAGCTTCTAGAACGAATTAAACATCTGTTCGATATCCCAAATATTATTTTTGTCTTGTCAACCGACAAAAAGCAGTTGGAAGAATGTGTTAAGGGAATTTATGGGGCAGGTACCAATGGTGGGGAATATCTACGCCGCTTTATTGATTTTGAATTCGCTCTCCCTGATACAAGTTCCAAAGACAATATCGTAATTTTGTTAAGCCGGTTGGGTCTTTACAATAAAACCCCTGGATATGATGTCGAAACATTTGTCGAGTACTTTACACTTGCATCGGAATTGGCTGAACTGACAATTCGTGCCAAAGAGAAAAGTATCGCACTTTTACGTGTGGCTATTGAAAACGGAATTAATATTGATAATGCAGATTTGCTCGCACTCCTAATAGTTTTGAAAGCGCATAACCCCCAAAATTTTCACCGCTTTATCAATGGTGCTTTACCAGCAGAAGAAGTTTTTCCCAGATTAACGAAAGACCTTAGTAAATGGCTCACTGGCAAGCCACTAACTGTGGGAATATGTGCCTGGCTGGTTCTGGCTGATCAAAGAGGAATTGTTCCCCACCCTTTATATAAAAGCAATCCACTAATTGAGCAAAAAATAGATGGACATATGAATTCCATTCTACAAAACAATCAGAGAAAGTTTCTACTACCAAATGGCGCGATATCCTACATAAAACAGCTTGCTAGTAGAATTGATTTGGCATAGGGGTGTGAGAATTAAGGGATTCTCACAACACTCACATTTGATACGTGTTAATGATTTTACACAGACCAGACCAAGTTATTAATCAGATTAGGGATAGGTATAGATTGCACATTGAGAAGTTGGAAATTTACCAAGAAATTGATGAAACGGTTATAAATCTTTTTCCCGATCTTGTAAGGTAGTTTGGATTTTTATCGGAAATTAATAAGGCCAAGGAATTTGAAGTATTAATGAATGGTAAGTAACCCATCCAAATATCGCTGGTTCAGGCGTAAGAAGGGTTTCCCTCGTACAGCTCTCAAGTCAACTTTCTACTACAGTCCCCTGAAGGAATCACCTGAATTTACCGATCTCAGGGAATGTATCACTTGGGGCCTCTCCAGATTGAAGCATGATGATGACAGCTATCTGATCATGCAGTGGAGAGATGGAAGCTGGATTGATCTCGCAACAATGGAGTTGCTTTGCGAGTGGCTTGATAAAAAGGATTTGCCCGAAAAAACAACCAGGGAAGACATTCAACGGGAACTTGCCAGGGAGGTCAGGGAGTCCATTGGCAAAAATAAATCAACATCTGATTCATGATTATACCCCTACCAGTTGTATGTAGTTAATATGCAAACCCCTACCCATTTGCACACACTCAAAAGGACACATCAAGGACTTCAATACCATCCTGATGTGTAACCTGAAGATGTCTTGTTGCAGCACCTGGTTCGCCGAACCACAAATCCAGCCATGGAAGTAGATTGCGGGACTTCAGTTTCATTCCAGCCAGGGTGGCAAATCCCTCAATGCGAAGTGGTTTCATTGGGAAATCCTGTCCATAATCCCCGCCAAGCAACCAGTAGACCAATCCCCGGTCAACAAGGCCACCTTCATTACCTATAAAGAACCGTCCATCAGCAACAACCTTTATATTCATGGGGTGAACACGTCCCTGACCATAAACAGTTCCATTTCCCTGATCCGCTACAGGAACAGACAGGTTGGTCATTCCAATTTGACCCTGCCAGCCAGCTGATGATCCCTGTCCCTTGAGACCTGTACTCGACACTTCCAGCAACATCCGACTAATTTTATAGTCATTTTGGTTGTTATTACCTGAAACAGGTAACTGTATGGGTACCTGAAGGTGAAGACGGCCGGTTTCAGCCTGCCAGGTGCCCTGTTGAGTCCAGATCCAGACAGGACTATTGATTCTGAGACTGTAGTATGGATTGTTCACCTCAACTGTGCTGGCAGTCAATTGCCACCCCAATCCTGTCGAATCCCTACCCAGATTAACATTCGATAATTTCAGTTCTGCAGGTACAGGGCCGAAAAGAACCAGTTTGAAGATCAGTGATGATGCCTGCCAACCGGTTACAGTTGGTTGAAATCCCTGTAATTGGCCAATGATCAGTCCTGATGGTTTGTCGTCCTCAATGACTATCTGGTCAGATCGAATGGAAACATTTAACCAGGCTGGAAAACTATCTGAAATTGGAATCTGGGGCAGGGGAACCAGCCACTGGCCCAGGGAGGTGTCTGTGGTTTGAGTTGACCCGCTGGAGCTCCAAACCACAATTAGAATGAACGAATACAGCCAGGTATAAAGCCGGGACATGAATAGGTTTATCCAAAAGAATTTTCAGAGGAGATCCGGCAGGATCTGCTCCAGATAATCCCTGATATGATCAGGACTGGACCGGTAATTCAGGTTGGTATAGCACTCATGCACCAGCCTGTCCAGATCACCGTTCCAGGTTCTGGCCTGACTTGCCAGTTTTGCCTTTTCTTCCTCATCAAGAGACAGTTGCATACAGAGTCCGGCTTCAAAAAAATCCTCGACAGAAGACCACTTCCGTGCCAGATTCTGCACAAGGTGAAATTCCATTCCCTCCTCATCTTCCCAGTCGGAACTGGCAGCCCAGCTCTGCATTGATGGGATCATTTCAGCAAGAAATTCAGGCAACAGATTATTGTTGCGGTTGAGACGACCCATCCCTGTGGGTCCCTTTACAAAGCAACCCAGATCACAGGGAAGGAGTTCCACTTTTGCCTGCTGGGCATATCCCAGGTGCCATGGACTGGTCAGTGAATCAGGATCATCCAGCCCAAGCCACAGATAGACTGGTGCCAGAGGATGACTGGCACAATAGAACCGGTTGTATTCCAGGTCATAATCCCGATGGAGTTCAATATCAACCCGATCCTGAATCCTCTCCCAGTACCGAAGCAAGAATCATTTACCCCTTATTTGCCAGTTCATCCTTCAGGGATTGTTTCCAGCGGATGGTGGGGACAGTCTTGCCTGGTATTTCTACGGTCTTACCGGTATGTATGGAATGTTGTGTACGGGGAGATCGATATTTTGTTGTCAGGGTACCGATACCGGGCAATCTTATATCTTTATTGTTCTTCAGCTCTTCGGTGGTTACTGTTCCAAGTACGTCAAGAACAGACTTGACATCCTTTTGTGGTACATCGGCACTTGCAGCTACCCTGGCCACCAGGTCCCTGACAGTCAGGACCTTGCTACTGTTTTGAGTCATGATTGGATATCTCCTTCTGTTGTCATGCAATCTAGGTTGTGATTGGAAACCGGATCAATCATTGGCATCCGGTTTCGGCATATCAGCATTTTTGTCCTACTCCCCCTGATTTCAAGTATGAGGTTAGGCTAAATGTGTATGCACATCAGGGTCTTTCAAGCGATTGCCTTTCGGCTGCACGAACCATCAGGTCGATGATGGGAAATTCGGACATTCCCCTGCTTCGAGCATGATAGATGGGTGTCGTCCCATTCTGGTTGGCCCAAAGAGGGTCTGCACCCTTGTCGAGCAACATCCTGACTATTTCCTCATCCGGCTCACCATCTGCCATGCAGGCGTAAAAAAGGGAGTTACATCCATCGTGGTCCTCGTAATGGACATCAGCACCAGCCTCAAGCAACAGACGTACCTTGGCCGTCAGATTTTCGATAATGGCCTGCTGGAGTGGAGAACGGCCATCGTTATCCAAGGGTTCAGTAATATCTGCACCTGCTTCAATCAGGAGTTGCAATGCTTCCGTTGACTGATCTGGACCGGAGGCTGCATGAAAAATGGCAGCTGTTCCGAATGAGGTCCCCTGATCAAGGTAGGCTCCGGCTTCAATCAACATCTTCATGATCGGAATCCGGCGGTGGCTTGTGGCCAAGGCAAGAGGGGACCATCCCTCTTTATCAAGTTGATTGACATCAACATCTTCATTGACAAGGTTTCTGACCGTTGCCAAATCATCGTCAATGATCGCCTTGCGAAGGGGGGAGGGGCATTCTGAAAGTGTTACAGGTGTAAGTGTATTCATGGGCTGTTCCAGTTTATCAGTTGAGAGTTGTTGTTGATTAGGCTGATGGATTCAGGTTTGGTGTAATACCGAGCAGCTTCCATCCTTTCAAGCCCTCACCTAAATCACGATAAAGTAGACCCTGCCCAGAACTTCCAGGTACATAGTTATCCTTGGTGAGATCAACCTCATCAATACCAATCAGCTTAAATACTTCTGCATATTCTGACTTTCCCACTTTACGTGGTTGAGGACCTGACACTTCCAAAAAAACATCCTTCAAAAACCGTATTAAGGCATTGAACCCTGTTGTTCTTGCCAAAATCTGGCCTTCTTGGGGATTATTCCATGCACCTGGCCATTTATCCCTAACCGCTTCAAAAAAATTGGAAACATTAAGAAAGATTGCCACAAGATCATCTTCTCGGTAAAAATCAACAAAAATCCTTTGTCGCCATGATTCATTTGGTTGCTGTCTACCAGACAAACCTAAAAGGCTATTTGATCTTTCTTCATCTTGCCGCCGTGGTAAATGCCTGAGCAGTCCATTAACAACCGTTGCCTGAGCAAGCATTTCATTTTTTAGGCCAGGTGTGCACACTCCTAATCGTTTTATTCTGTGATGGAAGGGTCCATTTATATCGTTGTTAAGGGCAATCACCAAATCATGTGCAACCTTTATCGGGCTTTTCACTCTATCATATTCGAATAAGTCATAGGACAACGATTTATTGACCTTGGTTTGGGCCAAATTGACTCTTCTAAATACTTCAACCTGGTCCGCCTTATCAGCACCAACAAAAATTGAAACATTCACCTGAAAGGTCTGGGTGGAATTCATTTTTTTTAGACCAGCAAGTCGATGCTGGCCGTCAATTACAAAAGCTGCCTTACTTATTGGTATAGAATCTTGAATTAAATCTCCTTCATAGCTGTGGATTTGAAGATCAAAAATACCCTCACATTTCGGCACCTTTACAATTTTGGCACATCTTTCATCAACAGCAAGAATGACCGAGGTTGGAAAGGTGGCATATTCCAAATTAACATATTCTTCAAGTTCTTTAATTCTTTGTTTAGATAATTCCCTTTGGATTCCATCTAAATCATCCGGGTTACCTTTTTGAGTAAAACGCCTGACATCAGTACTCGTAATGTCAAGTAGGATTTGACTGTCGATTGACCCAATATAAAACTCCCCGATGGGTTGTGTAACCTTCTGAACTTGGATTGATACAGGATTCATATATTAACCATCACCTTGATTTGTGTCGTTCTTTTTCCACATCCTTCAATAGTATATTTGCGTTCTTGTTTGAATTCCTTCCTGGTGGATTTGGAGGTTCAATTGCGGCTATTAATCCAATACACATAAATACTAATAATAGATATATACAGTATCCAGTAAATATTATCTCTGGAGCCAAAGGTTGTTCAAATCCGTCGCTTTCACTTACAGAAGAACCGGATACCAAAGCTAAAACAAAGACTACGAAAAATAAAATTCTTTCCCATTTTCTACTAATGCCATTACGAAAGAGGGTAACAGTTATGAAACCACACAATCCTAAAATGGGCAGGACGATTTCCCCGTTTTCCCAATAACTGAGAAATTTTCTCCAAAAATTTTCTCCAAAGGAACCTTCGGTCCAAGGACGTGATGCCGCCAAAAGTATCGGACAAAAAGTAAATATTATCGTTATAAAGACTGCTATAAACCCTGTTAAAATGCGACGACTACATTTAATCAACCATTCTTTAATTTCCAAAAATATTATCTTCATGTATTTTTGGACCTCAAGGAATGACAAACAGGGCCTCGGAAGTCGTCTGTCTGTATTTTGCATTGCCGGCAATAACCGATTTCCGTTCAATTGAATGATACTTTCCCAAACCATCGTACAGTTCCCGAATACTCTCATGGTCGGCGTTGGTCAACAATACCTGTGCTCCTCGTCCGACAGCACGAACAAGAGATGCTTGCAAACGGATCTGGTCTTCCCAGTTAAAGATTTTCTGATTGTATTTAACAAAACCATTGACATTGTGAGCCGTGGTGTAGGGAGGGTCGGCGAATATCAGATCACCCTCAACTGCACTGTCAATGACTTTTTCGAAATCACTCGTGAAGATTTCAGCTTCTTTGAGAAGATCGCTGATTTTGCTGAAATCCTCCTCATCAAAGATCACCTGATCCTTTACACCTATGGGAACATTGAATTTCCCATTAAGGTTTTCCCTATATAGCCCATTGAAGCAGGTGCGGTTAAGATACAGGAATTGAGCTGCCCGCAAATGTAAGGCTTTCCTGACACGCTGTCTTTCCTCATAATAGAATTGGGGTGAATGAAGTTCCTGCAGGCGTTTCAATTCTTTCTCTACCTTTTGCCAGTCATCCCGAACAGCCTGATAGGTTTCGATCAGACGGTGATTGGTATCAGCAAGAATGGCCGACTTTGGCTTTAAATGGAAGAAGACTGCCGCACCACCCAGAAAGGGTTCAATGTAACGCCCTGTAAACGAGGGTAGTTCAAAGGAGGGGTGTGTAGTTAGCCACCTCTTTCCACCAGCCCATTTGATAAAGGGTTTTACCATGATTTATCTCAATACAGTTCTGAATATTTACCTGGAAAATAAAATATTTTACCTGCTTCAATTTATTTAAGAATTCGTACGGGACTCTTTTATGAACGAATATACTAACAGGGATCATAGGTAAATAGCAGTTTGGGGATTTCAGGTTGATTATTTGAAAATTAATAAAAATAATCTGATTTTGGTACCGAATGGGATTCAGTTATAAATCTTGTGATAGAATGTGTCTCCTAAATTTGAATATGTTTTGCGGGGGTGATGTGAAAGAAGTTCCAGAGTTTGAACTTGTCAGAATTGAGAAAAAGTCACATATCGATCTGCCCCTTTATGTGTCCTCGGTGAAAGCCGGGTTCCCTTCACCAGCAGATGATTATCTTGAAACCGTCCTTGATCTCAACGATTTTCTTCTACAACACCCCTTTGCTACCTTTCTGGTCAAAGTGAAGGGTAACAGTATGTGTGAAGCCGGTATATTGGATGGTTCGATCCTGGTTGTAGATTCAAGTATTGAGCCACAAAACGGTATGATAGTTCTTGCAATCGTTGATAATGAGTTTACGGTCAAGCGTTTGGTCAAGGTCAGGGAAACCTGGATTCTGAAGCCTGAAAATTCAGGGTATTCAGAAATTGCCGTAACACCTGACACCGAAATACGAGGTGTCGTTACAGCAAGTATCCAGAAATTCGGGAGCATTTTTTGATGTTTGCCCTGGTTGACTGCAACAATTTCTATGCCAGCTGTGAGCGGGTTTTTCGGCCGGAATGGCGAAAAGTACCCATTGCGGTTCTCTCCAATAACGACGGCTGTCTCATTGCCCGTTCCGATGAAGTCAAGGAAATGGGCTACAAGCTGGGAGCCTCCTATTTCAAACTCAGGAAAAAACTGGCCCGGGATGGCGTGATTGTCCGGAGTAGCAATTATGCCCTCTATGGTGATCTCTCCCAGCGGGTCATGGGATGTCTTGAGGAACTGGCTCCGATTGTCGAGGTCTACAGCATCGATGAAGCCTTTCTTGATCTTCATGGCATGCGTGATCTGGAGGCTTTTGGTCATCATATCGCCGGGACAGTCAAAAAGTGGACCGCCATTCCCGTTTCAATCGGGATCGCCCCAACCAAGACGCTGGCCAAGCTGGCCAACCGGATTGGCAAGAAAATGAAGGATACCAGCAATGTCTATGTCATGCATCCGCCCTATCCCCTCAACCGGATCCCCATCGAGGATGTCTGGGGCATCGGTCGTCGCTTGTCACAACGTTTGCGCCTGATGGGCATTGGAACTGCCCGGGAGCTTGCTGACCTAGACTGCATAACAGCCCGAAAGACCTTCAGTATTGTCATGGAACGAACCGTCCGGGAACTCAGGGGTGAATCCTGTATCCCAATGGAAGACGTACCTCCTGATGCCCAGCATTTGATGGTTTCACGTGGATTTAAAGGAAAGGTGACAACCAAAAACCATCTGCAGGAAGCAGTGGCCACCTATACTACCCGGGCAGCAGAGAAAGCCCGAGCGAAAAATGTCTATGCGGGTACTCTTCAGATTTTCATCAGAACCTGTCCCTTTACCAAGGGACCACGCTATGTCAATAATGCCTTCTGGAGTTTTCTGGAACCCTGCAATGATACGCTCTCATTGGTCAAGGGGGCAACCACCTGTCTCGACAGGATATGGAAGGACGGCTATGCCTATCAGAAGGCCGGGGTTATGCTGACAAATTTGACGACAGCCGAAAAAAAACCAACTCCCCTCTTTGAAAGAACATCCGGACAATCCACCCGTGAACTGATGCGGGTCGTGGATCAGATGAATCACCGTTACGGACGGGAAACCATCCGGATTGCATCGAGTGGCTTTGACCGCCCCTGGATGATGGCCCGTGAGTTCCTCAGTCCAAGCTATACGACACGATGGGAAGACATCCCAACTGTTCGGGCCTGAAACAGGAAAAAGGATATGTGTGGCAGGTTTTCCCAGGGCAGAATCGAGGATGACCTGCAGGATCTCTTTGACCTGTCGGATACAGGTAATTTACCTGCCCTCCCAGCCAGGTACAATGGAGCACCAACCCAGAATTTCATTACCTGCCGACATGATGGGAATGAACAGAGGGCACTGGCACATCTGACATGGGGACTGGTACCCTTCTGGTCCAGGGATCGATCCATCGGCAATCGATTAATCAATGCCCGGTCGGAAACCGTGGATCAGAAACCCTCCTTTCGTCAGGCCTTCAGGCAACGGCGATGCCTGGTTCCGGCCAATGGCTGGTTCGAATGGCAACGCAAGGAAGGTGGCAAGCAACCCTATTTTATTCAGCTGCATGGAGGATCACCTCTGGTGATGGCGGGTATCTGGGAACGCTGGACCGGGGAGAAGGGTATCCTGGAGACCTTTTCCCTTCTGACCAGGGACGCCTGTCCGGAACTCGGATTCATCCATCATCGTCAACCGGTGGTGGTTGATCTCCATGATTTTGATACCTGGTTGTATCCGGACAGCAGCAAAACGGATTTGCTGGCTGTCATTGAGGCACCCTCACCCTCATTCGAGGCTTGGCCTGTCTCCACCCTGGTCAACAATGTCAGGAATAATGTTCCCGAGGTCATGGTTCCCCTCAGCCATAGCAGAACCAAGAAGGTATGAATGAGGGGGGGGGGTATAAAAGGTAATTTCAAATATATTGGCTAATGATGATTGCAATCCGGTAATTAAATTAGATTGCCGGATAATGTAAAAAATGCGATTGAACGACTGATGTCAAGACTTCTGGAAAACGCAGTAATTTCAATTCGATTGGGGATAGAGGACTACCAGTCTGAAGAAGAGGGTAGACAGATCAGTTCCATTCGTAATATCCATGCAGGTGTATTGTTGCTTGGTAAACAATGTCTCCTCAAAATGGCACCTGAGGCTGATATCTGGCAAGTCCTTGCGGCTGACTATGAACCCAAACCTGATGGGAAGGAAGGAGTCACAATTCAACCTAAGAAAACTCGTACCATTGATTTTGACGGATTAAGGAAACGTTTCAAGGATTTTGACATCGAATGGCCCAAGATCCCACATGATTATGATGCACTCAAAAAAATACGTAATGAACTTGAACACTTTTATACCGATGTTTCTCAGGAGAGGATGCAGGAGGTAATTGCTGGTATTTTCCCCTTGGTAAAGGGTTTTCTTGATATATTGGAAGAAGAGCCTGCAGAATTGCTGGGAGAATCCTGGCAAGTTATGATACAGGAAGCTGATTTGTTTGACCAGTTGAAATCGAATTGTAATGAATCCTTTAAAAAGCTTGCCTGGGGTGATCCATTTGACCACGCGGATAAAATGCAATGCCCGAATTGCAGTTCTTCGTTGATCTGCCAGGTTTATGTTGAAAATGAAGAACCGGCTTCCATCGAAGGTAAATGCCAGGCTTGTGGACATCAATTAACAGCTGAACAAACAGTTGAAATTGTTGTTAATGCACGGTATGGTTATAAAAATTACAGGGCCGTCAAAGATGGTGGAGAGCATGTAATTCACCAGTGCCCGGAATGTGGCAACTCAACATACGTAGATGATTATGATACTGAGACCAACCATTGCTATTTTTGTGAATATGAGGTCTGGGGAAAATGCGAATTTTGTGGTGAGGAATTGACTGCTTCAAATCAATCAATCTACGATTCGTCTTTATGTGGTTATTGTCATTACCAATGGGAAAAATTGATGAATGAAGATTGATGCTCCCGTCAAGAACATCCAGGATTTATCCCCATTGTCATTTCCCTTTGTAGAACCCACAATGAGTTCACCCTCATGCGAACGGATAAACGAGATTATATCCTGAAGGGGATAGCCGGGTGCAAAATGATTATATTACCATCAACAACCAAATCCCTACCCTGCCCCGTGATGACGTTATTGTCCGGAACGGTACTTGTTCCCAATGGGTAATTCTAGCGTGACAATGCAACCTGGCCTCCCTATCGATTCCAGAAAAGTATTTACCCTATGCTTGCATTAATCCACCGTGCCTCAGTCGGTGTGCTCTTAAAATATATTCATGTGCAAACCATAATTTTTGGACAGTTGGAGATGCTGTATGGCCAGTGAACCGAAACTGAATCAGGCCTAGGGTGCGATAAGGGGTGTCCTTAATGATTTTTCATTCAACCATATTAAGGATATCGCTGATTATGTTTGAGGACCCCTGATCCAGTTGCAGTGCCCTCTAGCCAAGTGGTCATTCAGGTTTACCTTACGAACGGGGTCTTCCATAATTTTTCCCTGCCGCCAGGGCCCTTCTCCCAGCTTCAGTCAATTCTCCATTCTTCGCTACATACCGATAGATAGTGGGAACGGTAATTCCCAGTTCACGTGCCAGTTCACTTGGTTTGGCTGTTCGGTCCTTCATGGCCTGGGCCAGTCCAAGTATTTGGGTAGGGGTAAGTGACCAGGGACGTCCACCCATTCGACCACGTGCCCTTGCTGCTTCAAGTCCAGCTTTTGTTCGTTCCGAAATCAATGTTCTTTCATATTCAGCGAGGGAGGCAAAGAAACCAAAGAACAAACGACCCTCCGCCGTTGATGTATCAATATTTGCTCCCATACCCTCCAGGATCTGGAGACTGATCTCCCGCTGTATCAGATCATCGACAATGGTGATGAGATTCTGAAGACTTCTTCCCAGACGATCAAGTCGCCACACAACCAGGGTATCATCCTTCCTCAACACCTGGTTGCAGAGCGTCCAGCCGGGATGATCCTTGCGACTGCCCGATCCGGTATCAGCATAGATATATTCCTGGTCAACACCAGCCTTGATGAGAGCATCTCTCTGCAGGTCTGTGGTTTGTTCGTGTGTAGATACTCGCATGTAACCTATTTTCATGGTGTTTTACCTGGCAATTTATATTCAAACATCCTTATTTATGGTCTCATGGATGATGGAGATTTTGGGGTCTCAGGAGTGGAATAGTCCTCCAGTTTGGTTTCTTGAGGAGACTCAGGTTTGATCATTGGTGCTGGATCAAAACCGAAGTTCCGGGCCATGCGATGGATATCAAGACTTTCAAAAGTTCCTTCCTTCTTGATTTCCAGATGCCTTTTTTCCGTGAAGTGGGGAGCAACAAGAAACCGCTTGCGTTTGAATTGGTGGAGTCTATCCAACTCCTCCTCTTCGGGTAGGGTATTCATGAATTCATCCTGATATGCCCTGATTTCTGCCAGTTCCTTAAAGGATCCCGTATTCCGTTTAGCATCTGCAAGATAAAGAACATTTTCATTGTCTTCCCATCTCAAACCCATGATATCCATATCGCCTTTGAACTTACTATGTTCAACAGATGGAATCGCCCATTTCATATTGGATAATGTCTCAAAATATTCTCCGGCCATTCTTTCGAGGCTGTGCCCCTCAAGAGTTTTTATCCGGTCCAGGGGAGAATCCGTCGATTTGCTGAGATCAACAGGATTCTTATAGTTTAAAATCCTGTTTCTTGTATGGTTCATGGGTTTGAACATTTCCCTGAATACATTGAGTTGAAACAGGGTATTGTTATCCGTTATATACCATTTAAAATTCTTTTCCTGATCCAGTTTATCAAGGTGTCCGAAACTATCCATCAATTTGAGTCTATCCAGGAAAAATTCCATATTTTTCTGAATATCAACTGCATTTCCAAACACACCTTCCCGTGCAATATCCTTTATAGATAGACCCTTGTTGGGATGGAATTTGGCAACCCAAAGGAGAAGGTCGCGGTGTTCGGGCTGTAATTCTATATAGGCTCGGTCATCAAAGCGTTCTCCCTTCACTGTCAACAAGTTGTTTCTTTCGATTGCCAGAAACTCCTGCCGCCATTCATCCATATCCTTGATCGTATACAAATGAGAATATTTATCAGATGTACAGTATCTTTGCCAATGGCTTGGCATGCCGCCATAAGCGGTCCACAGGGTTAGAAACTGATTTGGTCTGGCTAAGAGTCCCTGCTCCACAGCCATTTCCATAACAGTTTTCAGAGACCAGGGCTCTAGGTGAACACCACTGGAAACACGGCCATGAAAAGAGGCGTCTCTTTCGAACATTCGGTCAAATTTCTGCTGGTGGGATCCTGTCAGAACAATTTTGCCGATATAATCTCGGTTGGTATTTGTTCTCATTACGTCGATGGCTTTTTTAACAGGAATGTTCAGATCCAGATGGACTGATAGGTGAAATTCATCAAGGACAAGAACTACGCCCCTTTTCATCAGTGTCAGTATAAGATCCTCGCACTTGCTCCAGTCAGTATAGTGTGGATGATCAAAGGGTAAAGGTAATTGGTATTTTATATCAGGGAAGCCCGCCGATTCGGACAATTTCTGTAAATCCACAATCACCCTGTCAAGAGTATAGTCCTCAAATTCCTTGGTCTGTTTATCAGGTACTTCGTAATAGATGAATGGCCAACCGGCGGGGTCTTCATTCTGTATTTGCCTGATGAGATGGGTCTTGCCAACCCATCTGCGTCCACTGACACGAACTGCTCCAAAATTACGCTGGTTCGGTTCCCTGAAAAACCCCAGCGACTGTTTCAGCTCCTTGATCTCCTTGCTTCGACCGTAAAAACGCCAAGGGCGATGGGTGTTACTCATTGTTTCATTCCCATTCTGCTTAATACTTTTGAAATACAGTAATTAACATGGTTTCCATTATGCCAGTTTCCAGAACATCCACATCCCCTAGATCTCTTCACTGAACATTGAAAACAAACGGCCGTTTATTTGACAGATTTGGATGATACTTGATCAAATCCAAAAATAATAAAATAACCCAAATAATAAACAAAATAAAACATACTCCCCCTTATTTATCTTTTTTTACTTAAATATCCAGTTTTCGAAACAAATCATTCATTTCCTGCTGACACACTGAGATTATATATCTGATTTTTTCCAGATGACTCTCGGAAGTCAGGATTCTCTTCTCAAGGTCATCCATTAGGCGAAGAAGCCCGGCTCGTTTTCGTGAACAGGTCCAGTGCCGGATGGTATTTACCGATTACTCCCAGCCATATTAAATATAGTCAATCCCAACTCTCCTTTACATTTGCACATGCAGACCGAAAGTGCTGGTTAGGGGGACCTGTCCCGACAGGTCGCCATGATTTTTCTGAAACAGCTGGAGAAGAAGGATGAAAAAGGGGGAATTGGCAAGGGAATGGCCGGATTACTGGCTTACCCACAATATCAGCGAGGACGAGCTGACCAGAATTGCCAAGGAGGCTGGCAACGTTGAAGAGGCACGAAAGATCCGGGAGGATGAGGACTGGTGGACCGACCAGGAAAATGAAGATCTGGAAAACTGGCCAAGAGGTTATTCCTACTATGCAAGTGGAGAAATTTCTCGTGATGAATTCAGACGAATTCTCGAATCCGCCATGTCAATAAGCCGGATCTATCCAGGGCAGACAGCGGACATTATTCTGGAAGAGGAAAACTGGTGGCGGGATGAATTTGCCGAAACCGGCATGAACGAGGCCCAAAGCATGATACTGGACAACCTCGGCTATCTTCATGATCGACTGGATCTGGAGGACATCCTTGGTGACTTGAGAAAAAAAGCCGTGTCAATCCATCCGTCGAATGAGCTGAACTGGCCTGGCACCACCGAAGAGACCTGTTACCTCTTCAGGGATGGTTCCTCAATCCTGACCTATCTCGAGGGTGGTTATCTGACCTGGTCCTATGGCAGGGTCAGGGAATCCATCAATCACACAAAATCCCAAAAACCGGAAAAATCCCTTTCCCGAATTGAAACCCTCTCCAACAAACTGGAGGAAGCAGGTATTGAAACAGATATCTGGCAGGGTAACAACCGTTTACGAAACTATCTTACCCTACCCCCTGAGTGGATCAACCATGATGACTGGCCAATGGTAAGGATTCAATCGTATTTTGACTATAACACCAGGGAGGATATGGAACAGGCACGGCAACCCCATGACGGTTCCATGTTTGATCAGGAATTCGAAAGGTTGAAAATTTTTGTCAATTCAGGCCGCTCCGACATCAATCAAGTGATTGGCAATGGTCTCAAGACACGTATCAGGGAAGCGATGATCAGTCAGGGACTCCTGGAACCTTCAGTACATGAAAACACAATGGTTATCCACGACCTGGCAGGTAAGGGGAGATTTGAAGAAAAACCGAATAATCCAACACCAGGTGGAATGAAACCATGAGTTCGTTATCTGAAGGTGAAACGCGGTTAATGACACCAAAAAGAACAACCGCAAGCAACCCATTGTCTATGTCCGAACGGGTTGCCCGAAAAATGTTTCATGATCCCCAATGGCTCCGGGAGAAAAAATATGGCGATTTTGATCTCGGGGAAGTCTGTGTCATGCTGGGAGCCAAGGCAACCAGCAATACAAGTAATTTTCTTGAGGATGGTGTTACCCGTCATGAATTCCGTGACCAATCGGCCATCAATATTGCCAGCAATGATGGCTCCTGGGATATTGGATTTACGGCCGACCTATGTGAAGATCCGAGAATACGGGATGTCTTGACCTGGGAAGAGGACCATGACAGAAACGGGAGGAAATCTGATCCAGGATTTGTTTTCCCCAGCTGGTACAGGGGAGACCTGCCAGGTGATGTCGAGGAATGGTTGGATGGATTGGAAAGGTCCTTCCCCTCCACCATGGCTTCCCGATTCCTTGAAACCAATTTGGATGAATTTGGCCAGCCGGTTGACGGCAATTGGAACAGGATCAAGGATCTGCTTATGGCAGCTGACACCAACACTACCCTTGAACCGACAGGAAGGGGAGATAATTCAGATCAGGTAAATGCTCGAATTGAGTTTACGGACGAAAGTGCACTCGTTCGTCACTACAATCATTTAAAAGGCATGAACCTGAAACTGGGCTTCAATGTAGAAGAGTGTCATAACCCTGTCCTCATTGCAGCATTGGCAACCAGTCGCCCCTGGACATGTACCAGATTTGAGCCCCATCTGGTTTTCCCTTATCAGGAGTATGAAGAACTGGACTTGAAGTTCCGACTTGGTCGTGATCAGGCTTCCCTGCTTCTCCTTAACATGTACAGGTTGGATCGTAATCGGCATTTTCTCAATCCTGATGAGATCCTGTCCGAAGCAAGGGAAAGGATCATGCAACATGAATGGAGTTTCTACCCCCTCATTGAATACGGTGCCGACCTTGTAACCGACAACCAGCAAACGGAATTCCGGAATATTCTCCTTGATGCATCCCCTGAACCAGTTCGGCAGACTCCCCTGTGAATTCATCCGTACTCCACTCCTGAAAGAATAACCTGGATTTTTGACATTTGCACATGCAGACCGAACATCATGACCAAGGGCCCAACAAGGGCGGACATTCATGAATTTACAGAGGAGAATGCAGTGAAGCAGAAAGAACAGACAAGGGGTTGGCCACTCAATAACAAAACCATCAGTGAAGGTGATCTGCCCCTGTCCGATGGTGAAAGTATTGTGGCCCATGTTCCCATACAAATCGCACCGGTACTGGAACTCGGAGGTGGCATCAGACGGTTTAAAACCAACAATGCCACCATGTACCGGGCCTTCATTCTCAATACCGATGAAACCACAACCGCGAGGTCCCAAGCCGACCTTTTTGAAGCCTGTTCGGATGCCTTTACGGCAGGAAAGGCAGCCTATATAGCCATGATCAAGACGGATGGAACCAGAGAAACCGAGGTTCTGTGGCGTGGTTTCCAGGATGGTGAACCGGTTCCGGTAGCTGAAGCCCTGACAAACAGGAAGGACAGGTTTCGAAAAATCATGCAATCTGGAAGCCTTATTGATGTCATTCCCCTTGAAACCATGATGATTGACCCCGAGACCGCACAGTCAATCGATAAGGGAAAGAAAACCAGCATTGACTTAAATGATTTTGCCACCGGTGGTCTTGGTGGACAGATTGAGCAGGCACTTCGATCTCAATCATCCCGAAACAGGGAGAAGGTCGGGAAAAGTCTGGAAGCCAGTCTGGACAAGAATGGCAGGAATGCATTTGCTATATATGGCTGGACGGGAATCTGGACATCAGACCTGAACAGGTATCTGCAGGACCTGGATATTGAACCTCCCAAAGTACCCATTTTCGGATATGCCCTGGCAAGTGCTGTCATCAGGCAGGTCAAGTCCGAGGGAGGTTCTGAAAACAGGATGCTGACCCGTGCCATTACCCATAGTCCTGCCGTATCCAGGGAATTCATACCAACGGTTTCCGATCCTGCTGCCCATGACCGTCATGAGGCACTCTTTCGAAATCTTGTTGAAAGAATCAGGATAAGGATAGACCCGCCGGGCAAGGGAAAGGATCATGCTGGACATGATACAGCTGCAGGTATCACACCATGACCGTTAAGTCACCTGTCTTGAACGCAGGGAACAGGTTTCACCTATCCACTGCGGAAAAAATATTTCGGCAATATTCAGGACAACCCTGTCATTTTTGTCCAGAACAGATTGCCGAAACCCTTGGTGTCGAAACCACCAGAAAGGGTAAGGTTATCCGCCAGGAGTTTCCGGATGAATCAGCCCTTGTATCATCAGAGGAAAGCCATTACTGGTGTATAGGATTTACCGGTAAACAGTGTCGTGATCCGGATCTTCAGTATCTGGTGGCAAGGGAACCAGGAAGGAAGGACAAACCCGATCCAGGCTTTGAAATTCCCTATTGGTATGACGGGCGAATGCCGGACCACATCGAGAACTGGTGGAAAGGTTTGGGGCAACATGACCATCCGACAACAGCTGTTCAACTTTTACACGATTACAGGCAATACCATACCTATAGCAATTCCCGTGAAGATTCCAGACGGATGGTTCGGGACTGTCTGGAAGAAGGGGGTCATAAATCCTCCTGGGACAAGTGGGATGCTGACCGTTTCCAGTTTCCTGATGGCAGTGCCCTGGTTCGGTTTCAGGGAATCTGGCAGGAGGGATTCAGTGTCGATGAATGCCGGGATTCCACACTACGGAAAGCCTTCAGGCAATACCGGTGGTGGCATGAGGAAAAGAGTCTGCCCTGGCAACCCTATGAGGAGCTCGGGCTACGTTATCACCTGAATCATGAACAGGCCCAAATGCTAAGGAATTATGAAATTGTCAGACAGGGACCATACCATTGCTTGCTTTCAGATGTCATTGAAAGAATGGTGGCCCATGAAAGGAGCTTTTGTCCTCTCCTCTTCGAGTGTCCAGTTCAGCCGGACCTCTTCAGGGAACATGGTGTCAACCAGCACAATGCCCTGATGGAGCTGGAGGCAATTACCGAGAATCCGAATTTTATTTCTATCGCTGATGGTAAGGGAGGAATGAGAATGAACCGAAATGGTGTATCTCCATCAAGGGTGGAAACACTTGCCTCCAAATTTGAGGAAGCAGGAATAGAGACTGATATCTGGCAGAATTATGGTCGTATGCGGGTCTATCTTACCCTTCCCAGGGAGTGGCTTGTGCCTGAAGGATGGTCTTGTCCGGTGGCTGGTGTCCGGTCTTATCTTGAATATCTTTCAAAGGAAGACATCGAAATGGCCCTGAAACCCCATGATGGCCAGACGAAATTGACAACAGGAACCAGCCTGAAAATCATCGTCAATACCGGTCGGGGAGAAAAACCTGATGCAGTAATGAAGAAAGATATCGAGCAACGTATGAAGGAACTACAGTTTGATTGTGGAATAGAAACTCCGAAAGGTGATAAACAGATTGCAATTGACCCTACATTGTCACAGGATAAACATCAGGAATCATCATTGGATAAGAATGAACAGGCAAAATCTGTAATAAATTCGACACCATGATTAATTTTATTCAGTTTTGGTGCGGCAAGTTCTATATTATTTTAGGTCCGGAAGAAGGTGATTCCCGTCGGGGAGGATCAAGTTCATTCCTGAGATCACAAACTGTTCTGTATAAAAGCGGTAGATCGTCAGTGACTGCCGTCCATACAACTTCATCATCCACTTTATGATATCCATGTACCAATACATGGCGAAACCTTACAAAATCCTGCAGACTGGAAATTCTTGTAGCCCAGGTGGAATCCAGCTTTTCAAGGACATATAAAGCCTCACCAATAATTGTGAAACAGCGTTCCACAGCTCTCCTTTTACTTCTGGCCTGTAGATAATCCTGTAGGTTCATTCCCTCAGCATCTTCCAGTATTTCTTCAATTGCAGATATTATATCATTCAGCAACTTCAGGGGATCACGTTTCATAGACCACTTCACAATCCTTTTCGATTGATACCTTCAGGGAAGGGTTGGTAATGGCACCCTTACGAGTCAGATCAACATTCCGGTCAAGTACGTCCTCAAGATCCCTGATCATGCCAAAATATCGCCGGAACAGTCCCGGTAACTGGGGTGGATTGTATTCCACAAGGAAATCAGCATCACTAGTTTCCGGGTTAAAATCAGTTCCTCTGGCAGCTGAACCGTAAATCTCCAGTCTCGCCACATCATATCTGCGGCAGACCTCAGCGATCTCTTCTTTCTTGTCGGCAATGAGCTGGTGCATCATAACATTCCAATAATTACGTCTCCTTCATTATATAATGGAATAGAGCCAACTGGCAAGAATTGAAATGAGGTGGATTTCGGAGACAGATACTTCAGAGTTTGAATTCGTTAGTCAAAATGAAAATGATAGAGGTAAATTGGACTTTAAGCAGTTTTCACGTCAATTGGAAAGGATGCCAGTCTTTTTTTCAAAGGTTTGAACAGGCCGGTCGTTACTTCCAGAACCAGACCAATCGCACTTGCAGCAGTAGATCCTACAAGGAAATTCAGGACATTTTTGTCCAATACGAATCCAAATATTTTATATCCTGATGCAAGTAAAAGTAATCCAACAAAGACCGAGTACGAAACAAGGTAACAAAACACCCATTTGGCGTAAATCCAACTGAGTTTGCGGTTTGCCCGCAAATCTTTGTTGGATTCTCTTATATATTGGGTTTCTGCTAATTTTCTTTTTTCATCCGGGGAAGAAAATTCATTCGCTTCAACATCAGGTGTGGGATTCTTGTAAAGTTGGAGACTTGAATCGTTGGTCTCCAATGATACTCTTCTGAATTACTGCTGTAATTCCGGAGGATATACTATCTTTGCAAATTCTTCCCTTATGTACTCATTTGGAATGACAGTATGAAATGTAACCCTGTAATTGTTTTCCTCAGCAACTCTATGCCAAGAGGTTCCGTTTGGGGATTACATACTTGAATACATACAATAAAATCACAACCACAAAAAACAATAAAAATGAGAGTTACCATGCCCCAGCAAGGACAATCTGCAGGGGTTTGTAATCGAAACAGTTGCACCGGGAACAACTGTCGTTTCCGATAAACATCGCTCCTATCAGGGTTTGCTGTATAAACATCTGACCGTCAACCATTCTGTCAGCCAGTTATGTTCAGGGTATGGCCTATACCATCGGCATTGAATCCTTCTGCCCTTTGCTGAAAAGGAGTTATCACGGTACCTTTGACCATTTCAGCAACGAACATCTGGACCGTTATCTAAATGAATTTGTAACCAGGTATAATCTTCGCCCAATAACACCCTTGACATCATGCCGGTCAGCATCAGGATGATGGTCGGCAAACGGCTGAACTATGACCAGTTGACAGCAGATCCCAGCGGGTGATGATACATCCCCACGTCGTCTATGCAAGGTAATATCAAAAGAAGGTTACATGACTGCAAAAATTAGTTTAATAGCTGATTTACTGACAGAAATTGGAAGTATCCATAACACTGGAAATGCAACCGAGCATTAAGGAAAGTAGGGAAATATGCCAAGAGCAGCATTTGACAGCATAATTAATAATATAAGAGAAAAAGCCATATCTTCACGGGATAAAGGTACGGCCTTTGAAAAGATTGTTCAAAAATGGTTGATGGTCGATCCTGTACAGAGCCGACGATTGACCAGGGTTGAAACCTATCAGGATTGGGCCCACCGCCAGGGACTAACGGGAAAGGATACCGGTACGGATCTTGTGGGCACCCTGATAGATGAAAACTATATGGCCATCCAGGTAAAACTTTATTCCCCCGATACAACTATTTCCAAGCAGGACATAGACAGTTTTATTGCTGATACATCCAATGGATGGTTTGCCGAACGCATGATCGTCGAGACTACGGAAAAGGATTGGTCGGGCAATGCCCAAAACACCTTTTGTCAGCAGACACTTCCAGGTACCGTTATCGGACTGGAAACCTTGCGACAAAGTGCGGTGGATTGGTCTCAATTTGAGGCAACCGGGAATATAACAAGGTATGAACCGAAGGAATTGCGTCCGGACCAGCAGGACGCTCTCGAACAAACGATGCAGGGATTTGAGGATGCTGACCGTGGCAAACTCATCATGGCATGTGGCACGGGCAAAACCATGATAGGACTTAGTGTGGCTGAGGAAGTCACGAAGACATCCGGGATTGTTCTGGTTTTGGTTCCCTCACTGGCCCTGATGTCGCAAACAATTCGGGAATGGTGCAGTAATACCAGAAGTGATCTGGTTGCCTTTGCGGTCTGTTCAGATTCGCAAGTTGGTAAAAAAAGGGTATCACCCGGTGATGTGGCCGAAATCAGGGCCACGGATCTGGCTTTTCCGGCGACTACGAATGCCGAAAGGCTTGCCGCAGAATATTACAAATATGCCGAACGGCAAATGCGGGTTGTCTTTGCTACATACCAGTCTCTCAACGTCATTGAAAAGGCCCAAAGAGAGTGGGATCTACCCTCTTTTGACCTGATCATCTGCGATGAAGCACATCGAACCACGGGAGTAACCCTGGAAGGCAACGACGAGTCCAGTTTTGTAAAGGTGCATGATAACAAGGCTATTCAGGGGTCCAAACGTCTTTATATGACAGCCACCCCACGCATTTATAGTGAAAATGCCAAAACGATGGCCAGGGATGCCAAGGCTGAGTTGTCATCCATGGATGATCCTGAAAAATTTGGTAAAGTCTTCTTTCATTACAGTTTCGGACGCGCTGTCGAGAATGGCATATTAACGGATTACCGGGTTATTGTTCTCGCCATGGACGAAGGAGCTGTCAGTACTGCTGTGCAGAAAAGACTGGCTGATGACGAGGGAGGCCTAGACCTTGATGACGCCACCAGAATTGTCGGATGCTGGAAGGCTTTGGCAAAAATTGGACTGGCATTGAGTGAAGCTGAAAGCCAGGCTCCCATGAAGAGTGCCCTTGCCTTTTGTAACAGTATAATTTCATCCCAAAACATTGCCAGGGAATTTCCCAAGGTTATTGCCGAATACCAGTCTCATAGTGACGAAGAACAGGTAACCGAACTATCCTGTGAAGTCCGTCATGTGGATGGCAGGCATAGAGCAAATGAACGGAATGAAAAACTGAACTGGCTTAGGGAAAAGAAGGACAATAATATCTGTCGAATTCTTTCTAATGCAAAATGTTTGACTGAAGGTGTGGATGTTCCGGCCTTAGATGCAATTCTTTTTTTACATCCAAGAAAAAGCCAGATTGATGTTGTACAGGCTGTTGGTCGTGTCATGCGCAAGGCCGAGGGCAAACGCATGGGCTATGTCATCCTGCCTGTTGGAGTCCCACCGGGCGTAAGTCCGGAGGAGACCTTGAAGGACAATAAAAGATACAAGGTTGTCTGGCAGATATTGAATGCCCTACGGGCTCATGATGAAAGGCTTGATGCCGTTATTAACCAGGGTGGCCTGGGGCAGGATGTCAGTGAACGCCTTGACATCATTGTTGATACAATCAGGCTTAACCAGGGAGAGGCTCTAGAAATTGGCCGTCGTGTCCATGAGGATATCGACCACGGGCAAAACCGGGGAATGACCCCGCTGATTGTGGATGAATTCTCACAGGCCGTGATGGCCAGGATTGTCGAGAAATGTGGCACCAGGGATTATTGGGAAGACTGGGCTCAGGATGTGGCAAAGATTGCCGAGCGACATGTTACCCGTATCACCTCTCTGGTAAAGATGGACGGCTCTGATGCCCAGGGTTTTTTTAGGGATTTTCTGAACGAACTGAGGGGAAATATAAACGGTTCCATAACCGAAGCGGATGCGATTGAAATGCTGGCCCAGCATTTGATTACCCGACCGGTATTTGAGGCAGTCTTTGAGGGCGAAAGCGCGTTCACCGATAAAAATCCGGTTTCCCAATCAATGCAGGAACTCCTGCCGGTCATTGATGAAGCAAACATTAAAAGTGAAGCTGATAATCTTGAGAGGTTTTACGCCTCGGTGCAACGTCGAGCTAGGGGTATAAACGATCCCCGTGCCCGTCAGAACCTGATTACCGAACTCTATGAAACCTTTTTCAGCAAGGCGTTCAAAGAGACCAGTGACAAGCTTGGCATTGTCTACACTCCAATGGCCATTGTGGATTTCATTATTCATTCAATCAATGATGTTCTGCAGGAGGAGTTTGACCAGACACTTGCCTCAGAGGGAGTCCATATTCTGGATCCCTTTACCGGTACCGGGTCTTTCATTACTCGGCTTCTTCAGACGGGTGTTATTCCGAAGCAGGATTTGGAACGTAAATATCGTGAGGAAATACACGCCAATGAAATTGTCCTACTGGCCTACTATATAGCGGCAGTCAACATCGAGACAGCTTTTCGATCAGCTGCCCTGAAGAATGACTATATCGAGTTTCCCGGAATATGTCTGACGGACACCTTTGCCATGCAGGAAGGAAAAAATGCCTTTGATTTTTATATGCCGGATAATTCCGGGCGTATAAAACGGCAAAATGAAAAGACCATACAGGTCATTCTGGGCAATCCACCCTGGCGGGCAGGACAGAGTGATCATGACTACAAGCAACTCTCCAAAAGAATAAGGGATACTTATGTAGAACGCTCAACAGCAACAAACAGGAATAGTCTTTATGACAGTTACAAAATGGCCATTCGCTGGGCTTCAGACCGTATTGGTGAAAAAGGGGTAATTGGTATGGTAACCAATGGCTCCTGGCTGGATGGCAATGTTGATTCCGGTGTTCGTGCCTGTCTTGCGGAAGAGTTCACCACCATTCATGTTCTAGATCTGCGGGGCAACTTACGCAAGTATGACCGGGAGAAGAAAGAGGGAGGCAATGTATTTAATGTCATGGTGCCCGTGAGCATCATGTTTCTTGTGAAAAACCCTCATGCCCGGCATAAGGAATGCACGATACATTACAGGGATATAGGTGATCGTTTAAGTCGAAAGGATAAACTTGATTTATTGAATACGGCAGGTTCCCTGAAAAATATAGAGGGGTGGGAGAAAATAAACCCTGACGACCGCTATGACTGGATTGCCAAACAGGAGGAAGGTTTTGAAAATCTCTATCCCCTTGGAACAAAGGAAGCAAAGGCCGGCAAGACCAGCGGAACACTCTTTGAATTATTCAGTAGAGGTTACGCTACCGGAAAGGATGTCTATATTTACAACTACTCCAAGGAAATTTGTCTGCAGAATGCCGAGCTGATGATAAGTGATTATCAATCGGCACTAGCTGAACTTGGTGATAATCCCAGCACTGAAGAAGCAAAGGAAGTTGCCTTAAAGCATTCTGATAATACGCATTGGGACAGAGAATTAATCAACAACCTCAGGAGAGGGAAAGAAGTGTTCTTTTCACCTGACAAGATGATTGAATCCCAATATAGACCTTTCGTCAAGCAAAATTGTTATGCTGATTATAACTTGGCCAGTATGAAGTATCAGCAAGACCGTATTTTCCCGATGGGGGGGGCATTTGTCAACAGGGCAATTTGCATACCAGGGATAGGGACAACGATGCCCTTTTCAGTGCTGGTCACGGAGACAATGCCGGATCTGGAACTCGTTTCAAAGAGTCAGTGTTTTCCCCGTTACAGATTCAAAACAAGGCAATCTGTGTCCCGGGCATTGGAGCCAACAAACCCTATTCGGCCCTTATTACCGACCGAATGCCAGACCTCAACATGCTTGAAGCAGGATGTCAATGTTTCCCAAGATGGAGATTCGGCGGGCGATGGAGGTGTCTTCGATGAAGCACCGACACATAAAGTGAAAGGGCTGCTTCAAGAAGATCATCCCGAAAATGATCTGGAGCCGATAGATAACATAACTGATTCAGCCCTGGGGATGTTTCAGACGCATTACCGGGATAACAGAATAAGCAAGGATGACATTTTTGACTATGTTTACGGGGTCTTGCATGCACCTGATTTCAGAAACTCCTATCCTGTTGCCCTGTCGAGACAGTTGCCAAGAATTCCTCTAGCGGAAGATTTCCGCAGTTTTGCCACAGCCGGTCAAAAACTGTCCGACCTTCATTTGGGCTATGAAACCTGTCCGGAATATGATCTTCAGCTGGACTATACCGGTGAAGGGGAGGTACAATCACACCATTTCAAATTGGGAACCCAACCCATGAAATTTGCCAGGAATGATGACATTACTGACCCATCGGTCCTGATTATAAATCCACATCTAAAGCTGACAGGCATACCCGATGAAGCACATGACTATCTGGTTAATGGACGGACACCGCTTGAATGGTATATGGACCGGTACAAAATTAAAACCGACTCTAAAAGTGGTATTGTCAATGATGCCAACACATGGTTTGACAAGCCGGAGGGTCTTGTCACTGCCATACGCAGGATAGTTTATGTAAGCGTAGAAACCACACGTATTGTGAATGCACTACCCTCTTCAATAAAAGACCGGGTGAGCAGCTAAAGGCATAGATTGGGGTGTTCTTTATAGATACAATCCATGGCAAACCTTATGACTGGTGATATTCGATTACATCTACGACACCCTGCATTACCAGTCATAAGTCACCAGAATTGCCGATTTTCTCAAAAAAGATTTCGCTATGTTCCATTTATAGTCGTATATCTATAGATGTAATCCCCTTCCGTTTTGGTGTGTCATATCAGACAATGCAAATCCGGACAGATGTCCATACCGGCCCCATACCCAATTTATAAAATTTAGGACACCGTCTTCATCATGTGCAATATTTTCCGGCTTCTCAAATGGATCTAACGATTGGGGCTCAGTAATCTTTTCCCGCCCAAAAACCTTCAGAGCCTGAAACAAACTGTTGAACACCGGACCATATTTCCATACTTCTGGACCCTCGCTCGTTAAGGGAGATTCATTTCTTGTGGCCAACCAAATACCATATGAGAAATACACCAGCTTTTGAAGCTTCATATGCTCAATGCCACCATCCCTTCCGAATCGGTCCAGGAAGTTATTGGCTACGGCCAAAGGAGTATAAGGTACAGGCATTACTTTTACGCGTTAATTGGGATTGGAAAGTCGTTTTTACAATAATACTTCTAGAAATGAAATTTAGCACTATGGAGGAATTCGTCAAGTTATAATTCTGACTCCTGAAGGAACTGTCGAAAAGAGGTAAATATTTAACAGAAATTGCAGATGACTGAAGATAGTAAAGAAGAAATTCTACAACGGTTAAAAACCGCTTTTAAGAGAGCAAAGGAAATATACGAAGCCAATCCTATTCCCAGAGATTTACACGAGGGAACAATAATCGCCAATCATTGGCTATTAATGACTGCCACCTACAGTGGATTGGAACAGACTCTGAAGTTTCTGATTGCGATTGAAAACTCTCAATCAATCCAGGATTATCTCAAGGACAAATCCAATTATATCCATGATCTCAGCAATTTGTATGGCCAACTTGGAAATGAAACTAAACAGTTGCTGGAGGACCATTATATCCAGTTTCAGTCGATTCACTACTATATCCCAATGAAGGATATTGGCAAATTTCTGTCACATGTTTCAGGGAACAAAGGAATAGGGTATCAATTATGGCGATACTCATTAATTGAGCATTACAATCAACCTCCTGTAAACAGTGTAGATGCCATGATCACAATATGGGGTCTAGCAGTTGAAATTTGTGCTTATCGAATTTACCAAAAATTCAAACCAAGGTTGCCAGCTCAAAAGATTCAATTCAAACTTAAACAATCCTTCACGAAAGCATATATGAATGTAGCAATATTTGATCAAAATAACGGGAAACCCTATCCAAATTTGGAAAAGGAGATTAAACTTCTTTATCAACGATTTGATTGCCCGCTAAATCTGTTTACCAAAATTTTGTGGAATTATGACCGATTTGAAACACACGGATTGGACAACGTATCAGAAAAGCTTTCGGAGGTCATAAATGAATGGGCAGGTTTAGTCCTGGAAAATCCTAAGCACTATATAGATTCAACCCTTAAGGTGTTTCTTGGTCGCTCAACAGGCAGGACAATTATTGGCGAAAGCATAAGATGGAATTCCCATTCAGGCAAGTTTGAAAATGTCCCCTGGTCACTGGATTGCCGATCTATGGAATCAAAACCCAAAAATGCTGTCAAAGTTAGAAACAATACTGAAAATGAAATTAAACGCCTGCGAATTATTTTATATAAAAATGGCTTTTTGATCAAAGAAAATTTGTTTTCCTACTGTTCGGATGTACCAGGAAAAAATCTTTATTATTGTATAATGGAAGTTTTGGAGAAAGGAAGCCAGGAACCTGTTTTCTCGCTTTGGCAGCTAAAAAAATATTCAGAGAGAATATTCTATTTCATGGAAGAAAAAGACATTGAAACTCCTATCCCTGAGATTGAAAGGTGGATAAATGACAAAAAACGGAAACAGGATATGGAAAGGGAATTAGGTCTCTATCCCTAAAGTGCATAAACAACCGTTACAATTTTCCTTTGCCTTCTGCAGAACAGGCAAAGCCAATCCAGATAAGCTAAAAACCTTCATTAGAAAAGATCAATCCAGTCGAGGCGGTGGAGCTGTTCGTCAATAACCACAATTACATCGCCACCCTCGAACCGCCATGTTCCAATCATGTCACCATCAGTATTATTTACCCTATGACCTTCCAGCAGCTGTACAGTGGTCTGGTCTTCACCGGCAAACGGAATGGACAGGTCTTTCCCTTCGACCGACAGGGCATCAAAAACCGGATGTATGATCCAGGTAGGTGATGCTGCCTGCAACCAGGCAAGAAGGTCATCAGGTGTCCAGGTGACAGGTGCAACTTGTCCAAAGGCGAAAACAATATGTGAGGTGTTCCGGTTCAGTTGAAGCTCTCCCATGTCATTTATATCACCACTTTCGGGATCCACCTGCCAAACTGTTGAGGAGTGGGATAAAAAAACAAGGGAAATCGTCTTTCCGAAAGCCAGGGGCAGGACACGATCATCCCCACCACTGCTGAAAGGAGGTCCGTACAGGATCATGCCGTCATGGTCACGGATAAAGGTGACTATTTCCTCAAGCGTGAGCTCCTCTGTACCAATAGTCTGGGGCACACCCGGATTGGTCAGCAGGATCAGCACAAAGGCCAGGATCCAAAGTCCCACCCGTTTTTGCCACGTACTCACCAGGTCCAATCTGCCAATACGCTTCACTATTTTCATGTCCCTTGCCCATTACGGAATATCCTCTTTCCATATTGGCACATTCGGAAAAAGATGCATGAACTATTTGTGTATGCTAATGATTTTGAATTGTTAGCCAAGGTGAGAGCCAGAATCCCAAGAATCAGAGATATTGTTGATTTCAGAAATGCTTTAATTCATGATTATGAAGAAGTTGATGTAGATGAAGTTTGGGAGATTGCAGCTGATATATTCCCACAGTTTTATTAAACAATCACCGAATTATTGATTGAGTTTGATCCACCTGCAACGGAACGGTCCAAAACCATAGCAGATTCTATACCAAGCGAATTATAAACCGATGTTGTTTCTGCTTGTCTTATACCGGCAGGAATCGTCGGTCTTGGTTCTTTCATGACTACCAATTGCAATCTGTTGATTCACCTGCAAGTAGGGTTTAACGAATCATGACCTAATGGCAAAAAACTGAATTCAGGTGATTTTTTCTGAAAGAGCCCAGGAAATACAAAAAAAGAACGGCCAACCGAAAAGCTGCCCGTCCTGCTAAGATTCATATAGAAAGGAACAGAACAGATAGGTATACTTACCCACAATACAACCTTCGCAGATAATAATGAAAAGGGAGCTTTTCGGAGTCCTTTTTTTTGCAAAAAGGCATCAGTGTTTTGCTTCAGCAAGTACGGGCAGGCTAATTCGAATGAAAATATGCACTGAACTGGACCAGGTAAAGTTCTATTATCGTTTTCCTGTACAACAGGAGGAAAGGGACCTGGCTGCCAATTATCTCAGGGACTGCCGGTAGGATAACATTCCTTTGCAAATACAAGACTTAATCCTTGCAACTACCTTTAGTGTCTTGTAGGGACTGTCTCTGTTTCTCCGATGTCCTCTTCACTGGTATGAGGACTCACCAGTTGCAGTATGTGTTCGGCGACAATGGCAATGTCCATCTCGGCCAGATGGGTAACCGCCCTTTCTGTTTCCCTGGTTGATTCAACAATGATCTGAATACATTTCAGCATATCAACCATCTCACTCCTGTCCAACTTGATTTCCAGAGCAGGTCCCCCTTCATTGTGAAGAGCAATTCCGTATTTGTTCTGGGGACTGGTTTCCACCTTTCCCAAGACTTCCTCAATCATCCCGGAGTTGATCAACGCCATGAAATCCATCTATCCGCCTTCCACCATAATTTACTTTCAAACTGGAATTCCTTCAGGTTCTTAATAGACCCTACTTCCATGATATTCTTCTTCTATAGAAGTACTATTTAGGTTCCCAGGGATTTTTATTTCATTTATATTAGCCAAGCGCTTTCCATACCTCATTAATTAAAAGAGCAATCGTGGTCGAAATAACTGCTACTATCAATGCGGAGAGCCAGCCTCTGTTTGCAAAAAGGTAACTTCGTATGTATACCGATTATACCCTCCGAAATATCGGCTTCATTATTTCCGTATCCGGTTTTTCAGAACCTGAAACAGGTGAGTTATAATTGAATGAACACCCTTTGTTTTAGAGGTGGTCAGGGAGGAGCCTCCCTCGGTATCCTGGACATCATCCAGGTACGTGTCCTCAAGACTATCAACCAATTTCTTGAATTGATGTCTGGCTTCATCGCCATGGATGGATTCTGGAAATTTCCTCATAATCTCATTATAGATATCTTCCGTCGTTCCCTTCTTAACCATAATAATCTCCTGACTGGTTTTAATCCGGTTATCCTCAAACACCCTGTCTCCCTGCATCATTCGGCTCCCGACTGTATTATAGATTTGTTCGCACATTTGCTCAATGCGTTCCATCTCATCCGCGGGGAGGTTGAGTGTCGGTGTCCTCATTTTCTTGAGACAGCCACTGATTGCGTCACTGTGGTTATGCTTTTCATGGGTATTATACCCTTCTTCATAGTTGGTTTTAAATCCAAATCAAAATAGCGGGAAACAATCCCCCAGGATTCGCCCGGCAAGTGGGTTGCGTTACACAGTCGAACACCTGTATATTGTCCCCAATTAATTTGATAAAAAACCGGGGTTACGTGACGGTTTATTGTGAGAAATAACAGGGGCTTCACAATGCGAAAGATGATCGCGGTGGTGGCGCTGGCCGTCTGGACCGGTGCCCCTGCCCTGGCCGACGACAAATGTCTTACGAGGGTCGACGTTTCGAAAGCGACAGGCACCGAGTTGGACGGCTTTGTCGCTACGCTGTGTGACGGACCGGCAGGGACGCTACTGGAAAGAGCCGTCATAACGGACACCCTGTTCGCGGCGAACGGCGACGACACCTTGGTGGATCGCGTCTTGTCGAAGGAAATCACGGATGACGAGATGTACGCCATGTCGGCGAAAGCGGTCCACATGGAATTTAACGCAGGATCCATCATCGCGTTCTCGAACGCCAAGCTGCGCGACAGGATCGAACGCTACATGACCCGAGCCTACGCTTCGCTCTTCAGTCAAGGGCTTCCCTTGCGCCTTGTTCGGATTGTCGCCCTTTACCCCATGAGCGACGGCACTGACGGCGTGATCTACAATACCGTGATATGGAATGACGAAGGCCTGTACGGCCCTGGCAACCTGCCTTCGTCGTGGGAAACATTGTGGCTGCACCTCGAATTGAGGGAATGACGCTAAACGGTCACTTGTCTGTCAATAGCGCCCGAAAAATATCCCATAATTACGTTTGAATAATGGATCACTCCCAAGCAAAAAAAAGGCCTATTTATCCCGGGCTGGCAAGAACAGCGATGGTGGACGCTGATACCGGCTCACCCGGAAACGCTAGGTAAATCAGGAAAGCCGCAAGGAAGGATTTCAGGGTGGGTCGTGTCATGATTACACCTCGTTGAGGTTCCCCCCGTGAGGGGTGGCTGGAATTACCGGTATTGTAACAGAAGCTCGTGCAACTCGGGGTTCTCCGGGCTGCGGTGACAGTATATAACCTTGCAGGTGGAGCCCTCAGCGGTCATTGTGATTGGGGAATTGCCGTAGTCATCGGGGATATTCGGATCCGCTCCCGCTTCAAGCAGTATTTTTGCCAAGCGGATACTTTGAGGACGGAAAGTGGTATTTAAGAGCGGTGTTCTTCCTGCACCTCTTCCTTTACTAGCCTGAATGTTGGGGTCAGCTCCACCCTCAATTAGAAGTCGAACCATGGTGGGACTTCTGGCTATCACAGCTGTCATGAGTGGTGTTCGTCCGGCATATTTACTGTCTGGATACTGCTGGACATCAGGATCAGCTCTATTCACCAGCAAAAGCTTGATCGTTTCAAAATCCCTCTTACGGACTGCACGATGCAAGGGAGCAAGACTTTCAATACCTTTGACAGGCGGGACAATGTCCGGATTTGCCCCCACCTCCAGCAAGAGTAAAACCAGGGGCATGTAACCAATTTCAACTGCCTTGTGTAGCACGGTCGACCCCACCCAATACTTGTTGTAACCCCTCGTAGGTCCAACCGGAATGTTGGGGTCGGCCCCACGTTCCAGCATGATGCTGATCAGTCGCATGGCACTTTTCGTATCCTTGCGTAACCGATAATCCACCATGACTGTCAGGGGTGTATGTCCATAACGTGTACTGACCTGATTGAGGTCAACTCCCTTCTCTATCACCTGCATCAGCTGTTTCTCACTGGCATTACCGACATAATCACGATTAAGTAGCAGATTGACCTGCGCATTGGCCACTCCGGTCAAAACCAGAAAGGACAGAATTATCAGGGACAGAAAGGAATATTTCATTCTTGATGCCAATATGTTCATGTCGGTAGCTTTATTTCAATAAAGGGGTACATTTATGATTAATATGGGCCTGCACCATGTCGATTTCTAGGGCCACTAGGTCGTTCTCGCAGGTGCGAAATCGATAATATCGGCGCTGGACATGGAAAAACACTCCGCTTAGATTCGTTCTTACCAGAGTGATTCACTTTGTGCCTGTCACCCAAACGTTGGCTGCTAACCAATTTGGACGTTCCCACTCTAGACTGATTTAACGTCGTTCGCTAACCAGACGGTAGGCGATCCGCCTGCCTTATAGGTTGCGGATCAGGGAATGTAAAGTGGTTCCAGGGCCTGCGTTGTCAGGCGCGCAGATTATTCGCGAACATGTCCGTGCTAATCAATTTCTCTTGGCCAAGAAGTATGCGTCGCAGACAAGTCGATTTATGGCAGTAGGAAAGGCCGGGCTCCACGGCTCTTTTTGTAGACAGGATGTGTCCACACATGATCCCCACAATTCTTTCAGGTGTGGGTTGTCGTATTCCTGGGCCGTGGAAGTCTCTCCAAAATGGCTGTCCGAATGAGTTTGCGATGACAAGAGAACCCGAACTACCTGCAAACGAACTGGCTTCTAGCAGAAGAACTTCTCTTCTACCGCATTGATCCATCCTTTCAATAAATTCAGATTCATAATCATGCAAAGGATCGCTGGCAATATAGCCAGTACGTAATATTGGCCTCCCGGATTTGTCCATCCATTCTTGGTAAGAAGTGAAAGATACAAGCGCACCCCAAGGCAATTGTTCATGATTCTTGAATACCTGATCGTCGGCGAATGCATCCAAAGGTACCGTGATTAGTTTTGATGACGACGGCGGAAACGAATCTAACCACCGCGTAAGAGAACCACCGGATACTGTAATCACGGCAATATCTAATTTCGGATCACTAGGAAAATCTAAGCGGGTGTCACTCTGACTATCAAGACGCAGGTCAGGAAACGGGTTTCCCATCTCATCAAAAGACACTACACGGACGGACGACAGCTTGTGGTCTGATTCTCCGCTTTTGTAGTGGTAGTCCAGACTATGTCTGTTTGTTACAAACCGTAATTCATAACGACCATTAGATTTCATCCAGAATCCAGACGTCCATATCTCTTTGAGAACATCGTCATCATTTCTAAACGTTACATGGATCCTGGACGTGTTCATAAGCCAAGTTCGATGCAGTGGGTTGTACATTGTATCTCCTTTGCTGTTTCACACCGGAAGATGTTCGGGATCAGGAGATGCTGGTTTCTAAACTCTCTCTGATCGACAACCCTTTGTCTTCTTTTTTACCCAAATTGGCTGATCTACCATGAGAACAGACTGTGTTACAACCTCTATCTCTTGTACCACTGCCGTTCAATACCTGTTTCCTGGCCATCATTAAGTCCAGCCAATACTTTCCAATCTAATTTACCTAATCTGAATATAATTCCATTAAGAACGTTTGGCAAGGAATATTCCCTACCACGCCACGTCGAACACCTTCAGGCACTGCCCCATCCGGTAGGGATTGTCCCTCGATATGTTGTTGAGTTTCGCCAGCTCCGGCCAGCGGTCCGCATCACCGTATACCTTTTGGGCAATCAGGCTCAGCTTCAGGTCGGTGCGCTCAACCACATAGCCGTAACACCCCTTGCCCTGCCATTTCATGGTGTCATCAAGTTTCGAGGGATCGTCAACATAAGTGAGCATCAGCTGGTGCAACCAACCGTTCGAATGATCCCTGTATTTGATGCCAGGTGTACGATAACCCGCCACCAGGCTGACCGGTGAATCACCACTTGCATCCTTGATGGTCGGATCCGCACCGGCCTCAACCAGCAGCCGTACGATTTCCTGGCTCTGCTCTGCCTTGCGCGGCTCGTTTATCCGGTTCCAGCTCCATTTCGAAACCGCATAGTCGAGAAGGGAGCGTTTGTTGTTGAATATGACGGTGGGATCCGCGCCATGATCCAGGAGCATTCTTGTGATTTCCGGACTATCACCGGCAATGGTTGCAAAAAGAGGCGTTAGTCCACGATTGCGTGTCGGTTGGGGCCTGACCGTCCTGAAGTTGGGATCGGCCCCGGCCTGAAGGAGCCTTCTTGCCTGTGGCGGCCGGTCAAACAACGCGGCTTCATAGAGGGCCGATGTTCCATAGGTATTGACTTCATCAACCGCCTTGGCTCCACTTCCGGACAACAGAAACAGGAACAGGAGCGTTGGTAAAAGCAACCTCATCCTCTATTCCTCCAGCCCTGAGGATTACGATTATAGCCGTCATTGCCACCTGCATCAGGTGCCGCCGGATGACCCCTTGGCGGATCACCTCCTCCAGTGGACGGTGGCGGTCTGTTGTTATTATTGTTATTATTGTTGTTGTTACCACTGGTGCTGATCTTCCGGCAATTATCCCCGGTCTTCGCCCAACTGTTGATCCAGGGATCCTCACTCTCCCTCACGTCAGGCTTATGAGGTACCGGAGCAGCATATTCCTTCATGACGTATTCGCGACTCCTGACAAAAGTCTGTGTTCCGGTATAGCCCGTGCCACAACTTTCCTCCTTCGTTTCCGTTTCCGTATAGGTATATAACCCGTAACAGGCGTCATGACAATCAGGAACTGCCCCACCGACATTGGCCTCACCGCCATGACGATGTCTAACCTTGAGACACGCTGCCGGGTCAACCCGCCAGGGGGTATGGGCCACAGTAACGTCATCAGCCCGGTTCAGAACACTCGGCCAGCGGGTGGTCACGGTCGTTTTGACCCGACCTTCCTTTCGTGTTCCCAGACTGTATCCGTCACCATGGACGGAACTGCAGACAATGTTTCTGGCTTCCCCCACGTCATTCCGTTCGTAAATCGGAACTTCAAAGGGATTCTCCTTCGTGTCCGTTCCCCAGTCACCACAGGGAATGACCTCCCTCAGAATGCCGGTCTCCACCACGTCTATCTCAGTCGGTACATTGGCATCCTGTTGCTCGGTCCAGCCGACCTCGACAATGCGCAGACCCTGCCTGGTGATGCCACCGTCATCAATCCAGCGACAGCTTTCCGCCATAAAGCGGGACCCCGTTCTGGGCGACCGGCAGTTGCTGTGCCCTGCCAGCCAGCCGGTATCAAAGACCCCCGAACCGGGTGGTGTTTCGGGAGCCGGAGGTGGCCCCGGGGGACCGGTATAGAAACCTGAAGGCGGGACTTCGTCAAACCCCGTCCGAATGGTGGTGACGGTTCTTTGAAAACGTACTCCTGAACCGACTTGCCCTGACGGGCAGGCCCAAATGTCAGTCTCCCGATGCCGTTCAACCCGTCGTTCAGCCACCGGAATGCGGGGGCGAATTCCCATCCCGATGGTGTCGGTATCAAGCATGGCATGACAGTCATCCAGACCACTTGGGACGGGTATGCCCGTCGGCATGCTGAAACGGGGATCAGGAGGAGTATCAATCCAGAACATCATAACGTCCTGGGGAATAATGCGCTTGGTGCCATCCCGGGCGAGAGCTGCCCTCCGGACATCTTCCGGGGAGGCAATGTTCCTGAGTTTGGCGGGAGGATCGTACCAGACAATCAACCAGTCATCACCGACGTGATCCGGATTACCGGCATTGCAGAGCCCGACCTTCAGACCGGAAGCGATGGCAGCCGTTCGCAAGTCACCAAATTGCGTATGAATCTCGCGAGAGGTGCGGTGATGGTCCACCATGGCCTGATCCCTGGTGATCCTGAAGTCGGAGGCCAGCGTGAGGAGAACATGACGCATGCGACCGGCAATCTCGGCCTGTGATGTTCTTGTCGTTCGCCTTTCCTCAAGGGTGAGTTGCTCAACACCGATTGTCTGGGCCGAAACCGGACCGGTCAGCAGAAACAACACAACCGGCAGGAACCAAAGTCCCACCTGTTTTTGCCATGTTCGCCACAAATCCAATCTGCCAATATACTTCACCATTTTCATGTCCCTTGCCAACTAAGGAATATCCTCTTGTCATATTGGCACAGGGGGAAAATTTTGCATGAACTAAATGTGTATGCTCATGACTTTCCGTTACTTGAAGGGTTGAAACCCGTTGGGATAGGGAGGGTGGAGTTAGTAAAAACTCCAAACATTACAGGATAGGGTAATTATCTGGAACTGGAACGAAGTGGAATATCGGACACATAGACCTTTTCTGCAGCATTATCGACACCGGCACCAGCCAAGAGTTCGACGAATGCTGACTTGATCACATGGGGTTGTGATGTGGGACCGATAATTATCCGGTCCAATAGGTTTGGGATGTCGGCCTTATGCATGCCATTATCCGGATCGTCCTTTAGTTTCAATGCATAAATCGGCTGGACAATTCCTCCAATATTCTCAATTCTCTTTTCCAGTAAGGGATTTGTATTTTCTTGAGGATGAAAGAAAAGTCTCCATTCCTTTTCTTCCGAAAACCCAGAATGTTTGATACCAATTGCTGCAAAGAAATACGACATGAGAATTGCATAAACTAGTATGGTTTTTTGATCTACTTCGTTACGACTTTTTAACCCAGCAGCTCTTGTTTTTATTTGTTCAGTCAAATAATTCAAATGGCGTATATAATCATTCTCACCATAATAAACTGGGGTTGAGGAAACACCGAGCTGGTCATTTTCGTTTAAAAATGGTTTATTGTTCATAACAAGTGCTACATCGCCATATGCCCGCCACATGGAAAGACGTCCGATCCGATCCTCATCTAGATTGTGCAATGAAAGACACGTGAGATACGTTTCCTTCTTCCAAAAGTGTTTGTTTTGTATAAGTAAACTTTCAACTTCCGACTTGACACCAGGATATATCCCTTCAGCCAGAGAATATATCTTTTTTCCAATTGGCCCTTCCATGACTTTTTCCCCCACTGAAAGACCATATGATATTTCGGAGTAGTCATTCATCAATAAAGAATTGCGAAGCCAAATTTCATTATTCTCTATAATTTTTTTCGCCGTTTCTGCATTAGTATAGTAAACAAACCTCCGATCTTTTAAGGTATCGTAAAAGTCTTGTCTGTAAGAACTGAAAAAAATATCGAAATATGTTTGGTTTTTATCATTTGATGACATAATTTGATTTCCCCGTCTTAATTGCTATCAATACACCTGCAATACAGAAATCAAAGTGGGGCGTCAATCATGGGGGCTCTCCTGTTATAAGACTACATAACGGGTGTGGTTATATAACTGAAAAGAAGGAGATGGTAAATTACCGAATTGATTTACCAGATCATGATTTCTATATTATCCTGTTATGAACGAAAAAAACAGTAGAGTCGGAGGGAGACGCACCTTGCTTTAGGTTTGGAGAGTAGCCGTTGCCGGTGGCTTTCGCCCTATACCGGTGCCTCGGTTCCTCACCATGGCTGTGTTTTCTCACCCCCGCTCATCAAACCGGACGTGCGGATTTCCCGCATCCGGCTTTCCCCTGGAATATCATGCCTTCGCCCACGAAAAGCCCTTGGTCTTCGGTGCAAGGCAGACCAACCCATAGTCATTATACAGTTTGATATTGGAAAATCGTACATATTCTCCTGTTCTGACCTTGTGCTTCCGACAGAGCCACCGACGAAGCCGTTTCGTTGCATGAGTGTCAATCGCCCTGTAAGCAGGGCTGACTTGTCCGAGACAATAGTAATTTGACCAGCCGGAAAGCATCCGGTTCAGTCTGAGTACCATATCCTCGGTTTCCATCAGTCCAAATCTTATGGCTGTCTGCTCACTGATCTTACGGCATATACCCTGAACACTCGCTTTACTCGGTCGGGTACCTATATAGATTCCTTTCCCGTTCATACGGTAATTGTGTCCAATACGGTATCCAAGAAACTCAAGAGCCTCATCAGGACACCTCAGGCATCGGGTCTTCTGGTCGTTGACCGGCACCTTGAGATGATCCATGAGTCGTTTGACAGCCAACAACATCTCCGTTGCTGGTGCTTTCCCCAATACACAGAAGTCATCCGCATAATTGACAATCTCCGACCTGAAACGCCGGGCATAGCCCAGCACTTTCCAACCAAGAATGAACCGACGCATATAAAGATTGCTGGCAAGGGGCGAAATCGGGGCACCTTGCGGTGTCCCCTTCCGTTCCTTGCGGGCCCGGTTGGTCAGGCGTTTGCCACCTAAATGTTGATATCAACATTTTGGTGGATATGTTGACAAATTTTTTATGTTGACAAATGACTCGATATCCCCTTCAAAAGGGAGTTTGAGTTTAAATTTGTCAACATAAAACTGACAGAATATTTCCCATATTTGACTGTTAACACTCATATTACCCTCTCTTTTAAACTTAAAATGAGAGGTTGTAGTTATGAGTACAAACAACATTATACCGGTACCAGACAGTTTTTGGTTGGAGGAGTACATTGGTGACTTCCTGGACTCCCTTACCAAAAAGGGATACGCCAAAGATACCATGTTAACCTATGAACAAACTGCCGCCCATCTTTGTCGTCAAGCAGAGGCCCTTGCACTAGATCCCGATAATCTGGATGCCGAACTCCTTGAAAAACTCGCCACTAGTGATCCTACGATAAGTGCCGGTTACATGGACAGGGTTTCCTTGACTGCCCGTCGTATCACCGATGATCTGATCGACAAGGGGGTCATCTCGAAGCCGCCGGAGGATTTATCGGTTGGTAGGCCTCGGGACCACTTGATACTGGAGTTTGATAACTGGTTGAAGTCTAACCGGGGCTTGTATGATGCAGGGATTGTCAGGCACCACAGGGCATTCAGACTATTCCTGGACCATTTTGACAAGATATCTGACGACGGAAGGGAACTGGCATCACTCACTCCCGGCATGATCCATGACTTCCTTGATGAACACGCTGGCAGGAATGGCTGGGGAATCAGATATGTTCGTAACATCCTGCGGTTCCTGTTCTGGAGTGGCAGGACATCAAGGGATCTCAGCTTGGCCATTCCGCCAGTTGCCGGCAGGCGTCCTAAAAACATAACCCGTCATGTTGATACTGATACAGTGGAAAAACTGTTGGCTGCCATTCGGGGCGACACCCCCATTGCCTTGCGTGATTATGCGGCTCTGTTGCTGATGGCCCGTCTGGGGTTGCGGGCCGAAGAAGTTGTTGCCATGCGACTTGATGATATCGACTGGTTGATAGGCAGGATACTGATTCGTGGCAAGAGGGGTGATCAAAGCCACATGCCTCTTCCGGTAGATGTTGGTGATGCTTTGGTGAACTGGCTTCGTCATGGTCGGCGGGGATCATCACGACATGTCTTTGTAACCGTTTTGGCTCCATTCAATCCCTTGACGACGTCGCGATCGTTCCGTACGGCAATTCGTAGGGCTTACAACCGTTCTGATGTGACACCCCCAGGTGGCGAGTTTCGAACCCATTCCTTGCGTCATGGGCTGGCAATGACCCTTTTAAAGAAGGGCAATTCGCTTGCTGAAATCAGTGATGTCCTTCGCCATCGAAGCATGCAGACGACGACTGTTTATGCCCGATACGACATCACGGCCCTTCGTCCGCTTGCGTGTACCTGGCCACTTGAGGGAGGTGTTCAATGACAACCATGAACGGACATCTTGACAGGTATCTGGCTCAGAGAGAAGCTTTTGGAACTGGCCTTTCTTATGATTCAATCAGACACCTGCGACCCTTTGCGACTTATGCAACTTCCGAGGGTCAAAGCCATATAACAACCGAATTGTTCCTGCGTTGGAAAGAAGAATCTGGTTTCGAGGGTCACCAAGCCTGGTCGAAAAGACTTTCCCATGTCCGGGTTTTTGCCCGATGGTTGCAAAGTCTGGAACCGATGTGTGAGATTCCCCCACGCGGGTTGATATCAGTACGTATCAGGCGACCGGCACCTTATATCTATTCCGATGAGGAGATCATCAAAATAGTCAGGGAAGCCTCCAAAGTGCCGTCAGCAAACGGTTTGCGTGGTATCACCTGTTCCACCCTGTTTGGTCTTTTGGCGGTAACCGGACTCCGTCATGGGGAAGCACTTGGTCTAGATGACGGTGATGTGACTACTGACGAGTGCGTGATTCATGTCAGACATAGCAAAAATGGGTGTGAACGTGTGATACCGATTACACCCTGCACAGCTGAACGTCTGGTTGGATACCAACTCCTGCGGAACAGGGTTCTGGGCGTTTCTTCTGAACGGGCCCTGTTTCGTTCATGGATAAGTGGCCGGAGACTGAATGGCTCCGCCAGCCGAAGATGTTTTGCCCGTGTTGGCCAGGCAATTGGTTTGCGCGATAAGCCAACAAATGGAGGGTGTGGGACTGGTCCCCGTGTGCATGATCTCCGCCATACTTTTGCCACTCGTACCATTATTGGATGGCTGCGTACCGGTCGCAATCCTGACCATGAGATCCATAAACTCACCACCTTCCTTGGGCACAAAAAACCGAAATATACCTATTGGTATCTTGAGGCCGTTCCCGAAATCATGACCCTGACCATGAGGCAGGGTGAGAAAGTTATTGGCTATGGGAGGGGATCATGACGACATCTGTCACCCAATCTTTTCCCTATCTCCTGGATGCGTTCTTCACTCGGTTGAGAGCGGAAATGAATGCCAGTCCCCATACCATAGACAGTTATCGCTATGCCATGCGATTGCTCTTGGAATATACAACAGATAAATTGGACAAGGTGTTCACAGATATCAAGGTTGAGGATCTTGATGCCGATCTGGTTGCGGCGTTTCTTCTTCATCTGGAAGAGGAGCGGAACAACAGCATCCAGACCCGCAACATCCGACTTGCAGCAATCAAGGGAGTGTTTGACTACATTGGCAGGCGGGAACCGGAGTTGATGGTGACGTGTCAGAGAGTATTGGCCATTCCTGCCAAGCGTACAAGGAAACGGATGGTGGACTATCTTGAGCCTTCAGAAACGGCGGCTCTGTTGGCGGCCCCTGATCTGTCCACATGGATTGGCCGTCGTGACCGGTGTCTTTTAGTGGTCGCTTTACAGACAGGTCTCAGGGTCTCGGAATTGGTTGGTCTTGATTTGGGAGATGTTTCCCTGGTCAAGCCAAGGGATGCCAGTCTTGATGCCCGGGGTAAGGGAAGAAAGGAAAGAACAGTTCCCCTCAGAGAGGACTCGGTGAAGGTCTTGACTGCCTGGTTGCAGGAACGAGGCAAGGCGAGGGATGAAGCGTTGTTTGTCACCAACCGGTGGAGCCGGTTCAGCCGGGATGGTATTGGACGTATCGTGCGGAAATACGTTGCCATTGCTGCCCTCTCCTGTCCTTCCCTTAGGGAAAAGCGGGTCAGTCCCCATACCCTACGCCACACTGCTGCCATGGATTTGTTGCGCAGTGGGGTCAGTTGTACGGTGATTGCCCTCTGGCTTGGCCATGAATCGATAGAGACCACCCAGATCTATCTGCATGCCGACATGGAGATCAAGAAAAAGGCTATGGAACAGACCAGACCTGAAGATATTCCAGGAGGTGTCTATCAACCTGGTGATGATATTTTGGCGTTTGTGATGTCCTTGTAACAAGTTTTATGTTGACAAATTTAAACTCAAACTCCCTTTTGAAGGGGATATCGAGTCATTTGTCAACATAAAAAATTTGTCAACATATCCACCTTGACCATCGTCCTCCTCGACCGGCATCTCCAGCCATGCCTTGATGAGTTTGAGCATCCTCCCATCGCTTACACGACGGGCTAGGCTCTTCATCAGTTCAGCATGTGGTATCTCACCGAAATAGTTGGACAAATCACCGTCAACCACCTCTTTATGTCCGATGTTCAGAAGTCCATGAACACGTTTGACCGCATCATTCGCACTTCTCCCCGGACGATAGGCATATTGTTCCGGCTGCAGGTCAGCCTCAATGATCGGCTCCAAGACAAGGAGAGCCGATGTCTGGGCTACTCTGTCCCGTATGCAGGGTATACCCAACGGTCGGAATGTCCCCGGTTGTTTCTTCGGAATCATGACCTGACGTACCGGTTTCGGTACATAGGTATCTTCCTTCAACTCCCCCGACAGTTCCCCAAGCCATGTCTCCAACCCCTTTGACTCAATATCCGCAAATGTCTCACCATCTACCCCACATACCCCACCATTACGGCGTACCTGTATATAGGCCACAGTCAGAAAGTCCATTCGCCACACCTTGTCAACAAGAGCGTGAAACCGGCACTCGGGTTCTTTCTTCGCTTTCACATGTAGTATGGTCTGGAGTTTCTGAACTCCTTGTAGCCCTGTTAGGTTTAAACCAGTAGCCATGCCTTGCCTCCTTTCCATACTGTTTCCAAAGTCAGGCTCCTTCCCTCAACTAGCATTACCCGGTGTCCCCAGTACTACAAGCCTGTCCGCCACCCTGCCAGCCCGGACTGACCCTCGCGGGGTTCCAGTTTGGTATGCCCACCACTGACAGGGCTTCCCGTGTTGCCACATTCTCCATCTTCCATACATGCCATCGCCATTACCCCGATGAATCCGAACGGTGCGTTCGTCGTTCTCTTCCCGTCCGATGTCAGACTTCCCCATACTATCGGTGGGTCGTCATTCATATTATCCGTTTCGAGGCCTGCTCAGCGTTCACTTCGCGTTATGGCCTGCATGGTCGCTGAATCGCCCAAAGCGACCCTTCTAACTAAAGTGCTTCAATCTACATCGTTACCTCCGTAAACCGCTCTAGCCGCTACCAACCGGAAACGACAGTTGTTGGGCGGGATTTGCACCCGCAAGGAAAATGCACCTTTGCACGGCACACGATAATCAAGAATTACAACAGCAATTTGCCGTCCTGGAGGAGCGAATGAACACCCTTGAAGCAAGGATAGATGCCACTTTGCATTCCCTTCGTGCTGATCAAAATGCCTTGCGGACGGATATTGAAAGGGGTCATAAGGAGGCAGCTGAGCGTAGTCATACCCAAACCAGATGGACGGTTGGCGTTATAATCGCAACTGTCGCGGTAGGAACGGGTGTGACCGTCGGTTCGGTTGGTGTTTTTTACAGCTCTTTTTAACCGGATCCTGACTATGCAATCACGTAAAATCCGAGGTAACTACTCTGGTAGTCTCTAAAATTCCTTAACTATTTTTCTTTCACCTTCCTGTTGACAGTCTAGTTGTCTATATTTGGTGAAGAGCCTATAAATGATTGTCATCCAGACCTCACCTGGTTTCATCCATTCGGTAAAATGGCTTGAGAGGCAGGGATTATTTTGATATAGCAAGGTCGGACAAGTACAATCTTCTTCTATTGTTGAAAGCGATTGATTAAAGAAAAAATGACATTATTGTCCTTTTTGGTATGGGATCGGAATTATCCTGTAACCTCTGAATTACAGAGCTTTTCCTGAAGGATATTCTTGAGTGGAATTGAAGTAGTTAGAGAATCTTTATTGAATTGGTTGTTTTCAAGGTTTCTACCTAAAGAAGACAGTCATGGCCTTCTTGTCTGGATCCAATTAAGTAGTTAGTGCCTGCCCAGAAAATACCCTATTTATTACTGATTTATACCGAATTAAGGAAAGATGTTGCCGACTTTCAAATGGGTATATCGTACGGGTTGTATTTTGGAATTTTAGTTCTTGTACCTAGTCTTTCAAGAGTGTACGGATGCGGCCCTTTATGTTCTCGAAAATAGACGAAAGGTGATTCTTCGCATTTTGGGTAAGCAAGCCCGTATGCCCGACCGCATTGCGTACCGGTTTGTAGTTTTCTGCATCCCTTATCAAAGAGGCTTTGGTTTTGTCCCCGGCTGTACCTTCAATTGATTTGGCCAACATATCCAAACCAAGATAGCTTAGATCATCATTATCCTTGCGGATATTGAAACTGATATTGGCCTCATTTTTCCTGTTCTGTTCCCGGTTACGCCACTGTCTGACTTCATTAAGTGCTGGATTCGTTAATTGAGTGTTCTTGCTGGACATGTATTTCCTGACAAGATTTTCTGATAGAAAGCAATCCACGTAAGCTGAGATATTGAATTGGGCATCAGGTTCAAGCTCCTTCAACCAGATATTGACTTGGTCTCTTTTTGGGGCATCGGCTGGGGGCTTGTAGTCATTCTGTGCTTCATTATAGAGTGTCTTTACGCTTCTAGCCTTTTTGGAAGCGTGTTTGGTATTTTCCACATCTCCTTCCTGGTTGCGTTCAAGCCTAAATTTGTCCCACTCATCAATGATTTTAGGCAGAACCTCTTTCTTTAAGTATTTGAGGAGTTTTTGAAACTTTTGATCATTCTCCTTGATACCTTCCCGGCTAGTTGTAAAGGGGTCATATCCAGGTGAATCCATACCGTTGAAATGAAGTTGCCCATACAAGTAGCTTTCCAGGATCCTTTGGGTAGGAATATGTCGGATTATGTTCTTTTCCCGTAAGCGACCGTTCACAAAGAGGTCAACAGTTGCCCGTTGATCGGTTCCATCAATCTTGAGATGCCTTGGCTTGACTACAGTTGCCAGATAACCAGAAACATCAATTGCTGTCTTAATCGCGATAGATTTGGAAGCCTTTCCTCCAAACTTCTCTATGTAATCGTCGGAGTAATTGTTCACGATCCAATAGAACTGGGTATTTTCGCCAAGGTCCTTCAAATCTTCAATCGTGACCTCTTGACCGTTAACATGAATCTTGAAATCCTTGTCGATCACGGAGAAACGGAAAGTCATGGCTATGAGCTTCCGCAGGTATTTTATGGTATTGCGTACATGTTCCCTTGTATTGCTGAAGTGGATGATGGTGCCTTGTTCATGACCGTTCCTATGGTCATCAATAATTGAGGAATCAAGACTTTCTAGCGGGTATTGCTCCGGTGTCATGTCTCTGGTTATGGCTTTATCAAGACCACCGTTGTCAATGACACCTCCCACATAATCCGTACACTTGGTTTTCGTAAAGACCGAGATTTTATCGGCACAGGACAACAATGCCAGCTTGCCGATGCCTTTGGCACCTATATAGGGTCGGTTTGTTTTGGTCTTGTAAATTCCATCATTACGTTTCGAATAACCGACCTTGAGAAATTTATTCTGAAAGTCTTCAGCGGTCATCCCGATTCCATCGTCTTTTATGATGAATGAGGAATTTTCCCTATCAATCGTAATCCAAACGTTTCTAGCATCGGCATCCCATGAATTGGAAATGGCTTCACCAAGAACGGTGATGAAATTGCGATACAAGTTACGACCCAGGTGATTGAGTACACTAAGTGAAATCTCAAAATGAAACTGGTTATGTTTAGGCAATGTCAACGTCTCCATAATGAAGTTGAGCAATCTGCTTCCCGATCGCTTCACCCAACCTTACCGGAACTGCGTTTCCAATCCAACGTCCGATCTCTACCATTGAGGGAGTCTCAGAATCTGGAATGAATTTGTAGTCAGGGGGAAAGGACTGCAGGATTGCAGCTTCACGAAGTGAAATCGCCCTATCCTGTTCAGGATGCCCAAATCGTCCATTGCCGAACCCGCAACATTGAGTCGTCATTGTGGGGGAAGGGTCATCCCAAGTCATGCGAGCGTAGACACTTTTATAGGTTTTACCGCTTGGTCTCCTGTGGCATAACGCCCTGAGTTTCTTTGGCCAATCAAGCCAGGTTCCGCCCGGTTTAGATGCCTTGATCCTTTTGAGGTTCAAGGGTGATAGTGATCTGGCGATATGTAGATTGTCATTGGGATCCTTTTCGCCTGCGGACAATTCAGGCAGGTCACCAATTGCTTCCCGGACTGAAACAGCGGCTGTCTGACCGGGTGTGAGTGCCAAGGCTTTACCATGTCTGACTGCAATTATGACAAGTCTTCGCCTGCATTGTGGAACACCAAACTCCTCGCACCTCGCGACTGACCACTCGACCGAATATCCCGCATCTCTCAGAATTGACACAAAACTTTGAAAAACTTGGCCTTCCTTATACTTCTCAAGTGCAGGGACATTCTCCATCGTCACGAAATCGGGTGCAACTTGGACGGCTAGTCTGGCAAATTTCTCCACGAGACTCCATTGAGGGTCCTCGTCATAACGATGTTTGTATGAGGAGAATGGCTGGCAGGGTGCACAACCGGCAAGTACGGTTGGGTAGTCACCCGAGAAGTGCATTGATATCTCTTCTGCAGATAGTTTTGATACATCGCGGGTATGGAAAGTAGCTGCGTTGTTGTTCTCAAATGCAAATCTACACCGAGCATCAGTATCAAAACCAGCCTTAATTATAAAACCGGCTTGCATGAGTCCATGGCTAAGTGCCCCAACACCACAAAACAGATCAACTACCTCACCAACGGGGCTAAATTTCAGTTTCTCCATGTTATTTGCAACTACTTGCATCATTTAGTGTTTTGATTGTTTATTTAACTTCTGACAAACCCCAAGCTCGGCTTAGATAGCGATCATTAGGTTTGGGATTCGGATTTTTTGATATGTGGTCTGGTTCCTGCTTGGTTAATTTTTCAAATACACTTTGTGCTTTAATATTAGATTCACCGACTATAAACCATACGATTTGAAAACGACTTGCGTACCACTCCAACTTTAGATTCTCCCTTATGTTTAAAATCAATATTAATAAGAGAATTCACCTTCTTGTCAATGATTGATGTATGGTTTCGTTTTGAATTTTCAAATTCAACCATACTGCAGTTTGTTTTCAATGTTTAAGGAAGATATTTAGGTGATGTGGAAGTTCTGGAAACTGGCATAATTTAAAAGGATGCGAGCCAATCAGATTTTTGCAAATGGGCCGTATTATCCATGATCCGCTGACAATCGGTTACAATGTCTTGAAGCAATATCCGGGGTTCACCCCTCAAAGACCACCTCCCGTTCCTCGTTGATGGCTTCCTTCAGGTAGGGGTTCCGGATCCATTTTTCCTCCACAAGGTCCACTTCCCTGGACATGGCCGAACTCAGGTCATCAATCATTCCCAGATAGCGTTCCAGGGTTACCGGTTTTTTTTCGGAATTGAACTCCACCAGGAAATCAACATCACTATTGTCCGGATCGAAATCGGTTCCACGGGCAGCGGAGCCAAACACCTCCAGGCGTTCAACCCGGTGTCTGCAACAGATGGCCGCGATCTCCTCCTTTTTGCCTGCAATCAACTGGTGCATTTTTTGTATCCTTCCCGATGGTCCTGAATATAATGGCCGAAGAGTGGTTTGGCAATGATTATTTCATTCGAGAACTAGAACAGTAAATTGAACTTCTAAAGAAGGATTATGAAATCATGGAAGCCAACATTGATGGTACATTGAAAACCATCCGGCCGTGTTCTTTAAGGTATACTATGATAACGACCTGGTAAATCTGGGTCCGATCTATCTATTAAGTCACAACGTGCATAAAATTTGGGTTTCTCCAAAATAATTGTTTCGCGGAAAAGTCCGCACTCCCAAAACTCCCCATCAAATATTACATCAAGAGATTTTTTGACGATAAGATCCACATCATTAAATAGGGGAAACTCCCAAGAACTTTCATTAACTATTTTGCCCTCTTCAATTATCTCCAAAGCGTTATTTTCTGTTGATCTCAATACTATTGGTTTATCACTTTTACCAGGCAAAGTCATCAACAAGGTTAAGCACAAAATATAGACTATAAAGGTTAACTTCATTTATTTTCCTTCAAAAATAAGGGCCTTCAACGGATTTATCTCTAGCGTTCATTATGCTTTCCATCGCGTGGTTAAGCAGGAATCAGTTTTATTCTTATCCCTTACATTGTGACTCTGTCACACGCAACCATATCGCTCGGGGCTATAGCATTTAAATTTCTTTATGTAACTACTCAGATAGTCTATTAATATCCCATTAAAATGTCATGGTAAAACTCAGCATTTATATATTATCCCGTTATGAGTGAAGACTTGGAACACCGCTTTGAACTTTTAAAGATAAAGAAGGATTTTGATATTATGAAAGCGAATGTCAATCTTCGTCATTATCAATTTAACTCGGGCTTTTGGTCGTATTGGTATAAACATGGTATACATTTCTATACAAATAACATTTATTGTTTAGGAATAGATGGTATATAAACCCAATATATTACCAGTAGGATGAAAAGAACCCCCGAGGTGATTTATGGCCATTTCAAACTTTAGAGACAAGGCACTTGAAAAATTTTTAAACCAGAGAGATGACCGCCGTAGAAACCCATTCTTTGCTGGACGCAATAAATTGCTGGCTGAAATCAATACCAGTAGAAAGAACTTTGGAAAGGATTATGCCAATGGCGACAAACTTGCAGCCTGGGGCAAGGCTACTCTGATTCTGGGACCGCCAGGGGTCGGCAAGACCTCAGTGCTGGAAACTCTCCAGCAGGAGTGTATCAGGGAGATTAGGGAAGGCAGGGAAGGCCCCAGAACCATTCCGGTGATCCTGCCTGATCCTGCATATCTATCACGTGAGTATCTGGCCAATCACATGTCCAGCGCTATTAAGGAATTGTTGAAGGAATTAACTAAAATCCCTGAAAAGGGGACTCTTGGCAATCTGATGGATTCATTGACAAGTGTAACCATCAGAGGTTTTACTTTTGATGCCACGCAATGGCAAAATGAAGATCCCCTTTTACCCGAGAACTATACTATTCTACTCATGATGGATGAGATACAGAATATCCCAGCGGGAAGAGAGACTGAAGAAAGCAAGGTTATAAGAATGCTCCAGGGAGGCAGTCAGGGGTATCCCATATTACCTATATTCGCCGGCATGCCCAACAGTGTCGATATATTGGCACAGGCAGGACTCTATCGCTTCAGGACCGAGGGCGCGACCAATCTCTACCCCCTTGAACCTGAGGAAGTAAATGAGTCTTTCAGGATGTTCCTGGATTATTTCAACATAGGGGGAGATGAGGAAACCCGTCAGCAATGGGCTGAATGGGTGATAGCTTGGTCGGATTGCTGGCCCAAGCATCTCCAGAACTGCATGTTGGCACTCGGATCCGAACTTCTTCGGGTCAAGGGTGATATAAACCTGGTTGATGATCACCAGGTAAAACTTCGTGCCATGCAGCACCGTATTGGCTATTACGAAGAATCTTATCAAACCTTTCGTGGTACGGACAAATATAATATTGTTGGTGAGATTATGGCTGAACTAGGAGAAGGTAAAAATATAAGTCGTATTGGAGATATCATCAAAGCCAAGAGAGATGCCTATGGGCTTGATCATTATGACCAGGAACAAAGCCAGGAAGGATATAATTTCAATACCCTTCTTAGAAAAGGCTTTGTCTATCCTGATCAGGAAGGGGGTCGAAAAAATTATTCCTGCACCATACCCTCCCTACAATCCTATGCTGTCGCACACACGGGTAATGATGTCCATATGGATGCGTATGAAGGGAGATCCTGGGTTATCGCAAAACATAGGGGGCGGGGGCTGGATCTTAACTCCCAGGATGCCTGGGGACGTACACCCTTGCATATTGCCTCAGAGAATAACTGGGATAAAGTGGTGGATTTGCTCCTTCGACATGGTGCTGATCCCAACATCGTGAACAAAAGTGGCCAGTTGCCAGTGGATAACGCTCGCGAAGACTCTGCAACCGCACTGATTCTCACCAAGATTAGCACACCCAGGCTGGAGCCAGGGGATGATTCTCCTCCACCAACAGCACCAAGACCAAAAATATAATTCTGGTTTTTACTGTATTTACCAATGAGTTGCCTTTATCAAATCCTGGCTTTTCCTGATGAGGGTCTCAAGATTCTCGAGTTTTGCCTCGTTCTTCGCAATATAGCCCAGAAGCTTCTCCTCTTTAGCCTGCAACTCGGCAAGTGAGGTTGTTTTTGCTTCTATATCCGATTCAATCTCAGATCGTTTGGCTTCCAGCCTGGTATTTTCCGCTTGTAAATAAATATTTTTGTCTTTCGCAACGTTCAGGCTAGCCACCGCCTTTTGAACATCATTAGATGTGGGGTTGTTAGCAAGACCCAAATCCTCATGCAGGTGCTTCACCGAACGGTGATAGATTTTGGACGGTGCCTCGCCAGCTGCAATGCGGTCCCTTTTCCGGATACCCCTCTCAATCTGGGGAAAATATTGTTTAATGGCATCTGCCGCCAGATCCTGGATTTTCGAGCCTCGATTTGTTTTTGAAAAGGGTTTGCCCTGGTGGTCACGTGCCGAAAAAACCACATGAGCGTGTGGAGCTGTTTCATCGAGATGAAGAACCAGCCCATGAACCGTCAATTTGTAGTGATCCGCTATTGTGTTGGCAACGGCCAGCAGAGCCTCATCTTGTGTTTGGGGATCCCCTTCAGAAAAAATGTGCTGAGCTTTAACCCCAAATGTAATAATTGCACTCGTAGCAACAGCTTGGTTGGACATTGCCCTTCGGGTTGTTCCTGTTTTACGTCTACGGGTTTCGGTATCAGTTTTACAAAACTCCGGGGTGGGATAGTTTATTAAAACCCTGTTCAAATTTAGACGTGATTGATCAACGTAGTTGGGTTGACGACCGAGGCGAAGATCGTGGTTGAACTGCCCTCGTATTTTAACCTGATTCAGAGCTTTGATTCTTACCGAGATTGCCGAACTTATATCCATTGTTTCGATTCCCTTGTTTTGTCTTTCCGTATGGCATAATCACATTCAACCTGGGGGTATCATATCTCCGAATAAATTACCCCTAATTAAGCGTTCAATAAACATCAATATACTGTACCCAGCCTTTCAGAATTCACACCCAATTAAACCACCTCAAAACCCCATGTTAGAAAGAGAGAAAGAATTGCAGGTGGTGTCGCCGGAAAGATAATCCGCCGCAATCGACTGAAAGGCCATATCCTCTTGCCTCGATAACGAGCCCAGCAAGGGATCATTGTTATCAGAAGAACACCAACCCACAAGAGCCATGTCTGCAGTGAATCCAAACCGATTGTGAAACCACAAAGGGGATATACAAGACAATCACCAGTACCCAGTTTTTTACCGAACAGGTATTTGAATCCCCAAACAATGCAACCGAGAGCAAAAGCTCCGTACAGCATATCGGGAATAAGATGCCAGGATCGTGAGCTGGCTACAAGTAGAACGAACAGGATCAATGTCAGGATAATATCACGATCATGGGTCACCAGAAACCGCAGGTCACGCCAAGATATTCTTATAAAGCCACCAACGACACCTACTGAAAACAGGAGGGACAGGATATTCTGGTCAATCAGAAGGGGATTCATTCCTGGTCAGGTGGAGCAAAGGTACCGGTCAACAGTTCACAGAGATTGCCGATGGGAACAAGGGCCGTACACTGATCCCTGGTCTGGCGTATGTCGGCAGCCTGCTCAGGATTGGTTTCACTATAGGCCAGAAGAGTCGTCTGGTACTCTATGATGGTGATAAGGCCAACATTTTCGGCGGCCATTTCCTGGGCCCTGGTTGCCAGCAGAGAGGAGGCCAGGGGTGTTTCAGCCTGCAGTAACTGACCTGTAATTCCCAATAGAAATACACCCTTCAACAAGCCTGATTTCAAATACTTATCCATCATGATTGATACTCCATGTTCAGCACCCGTGGCAATTATTCGTTACTGTCAATTCACCAATGATCATGTCCCTCGTTCTTACCCGGGAGAGGGTTGTCGCTCTCCCCTCATAATCAAGGACAGCACCATTCAGATTCCCCGAGATATCAAGTTCATCCACGTCAGCTTCATTGGCATGAATGGTACCTGTAACAGTGACGCCAGATGTCCCTGTCATCTCGACATCCGTCGTTACCTGGACATCATTGATCGTGAAATCATCCTCAATGATTACCTCATCCGCTTCCAATTGTTCCTCGACATCAAGGTTGACGATGGAGGCAATGTCGGAAGCACTCATCAGGGCAACATTGAGTGAACCTGTTGACACAAGATTACCACCGATATCAAGATTGCCTGCTATCTCCAAATCGGTAATCTCCAACTCACCACCGATATCAAGACTGTCGGTAACCAGCAATCTGGCACCGGATAGGGAGTTTATACCAACCAGATCATGGCCACCCATGTTCAGATCGGTTTCCAGTCGGTTGAGGTCAGGATGACCAGCCATCCGGTTCCGATGAAGGTAGGGGTAAACATGGCGATCCATGGTAACCCACCGGAGGGCAACCAGATCTTCCTCATCAGGTCCATTGGTTCCCAACAGGGTCAATAGGGGAGAAGCATTCCAGTCCATGCCAAAACCACAAATATGATTTTGGGCACATCGATCATCGGGACCGGTAACATGTCCGACCTGGCGAATATCGGAATCATATCTGGGAGTCGGTTTTCGATTGGTTCGGCGGTCAGCTGACCAGGTGTAGACCATGACAACCAGCTCCCTTGCGGATGGTGCATGATGGGCAATCCGAATGGCACGACCAAAGGGAGTTTCCAGCCCGATATGATCCGGTGGCGTATAGGTCGTTACCCTACCCTGGGTAATGGCAGGTGGCCAGATTCGTGCAACCATTTCGGCATAATCATCAGCAACAGCTGTCAGCATGCGGGCTTCTGCCTGTAGGGCTCGATCGGCAGTGTAATCGGTTACCAGTCCGATGCCCTGGGTAAGGGCAAGACCGATTATAACCATGGAAAAGGCAGCCTCAATCAATGAGACACCAGGCCGACGATGAAGTCTGTGTCTGAATCGCAACCATCTGATAAATCTTCCCCCTTTCATCCGTAACCCTCCTAGGGACCAACGGTACAGCCCGTACCGACACAGCGGTTGACATAAAGAATACCCTGCACTGTCAACTGTCCCGGATCCAGATCAAGATCACCGGTGGTTGCCCGATTGACAATGACGTCGCCATCCACAGTTGTCCTGGCTGCATCCAGTTTCACCATGGTCATGGTGTTGGCCGTAACGTCACCTGTAAACTTTGGGGTCGTGAGATTGGACGTCACTATCATGTTACCTTCAATGGTCATCCTGCCAGCTGCAGTTATTCTGTTTGCATCAATGTCGTTGGCAACCCTGACATTATTGGCATTCATGTCGTGGATGCCACTTTCCATGTCGGCTGCTGTCAGGGTACCATTGATATTGAGATCCCCTGTAACCAGTATAGGATTGACAGCTGAAGATCCGTCAAGGCGGACCACTTCGGTACTCCCAAGGACCTGCAGTGTCGTCTGGGAAACAATCGTCCGGGCTGCCACATCACCGACATTTACAACATCATGGCCGGCAAGATCAAGAGTGGTGGTCATGGTGGTACGAGCTGCATTTCCTGTATCAACACTCCAGATGAAGGAATCACTATCCGGATCGGCATCCAACAGACGGAGGGCAACCATTGATCCATCGGTTGGGGGTGATGTCAGAAGGGAAGTGAGGCCTGTATGGTTCCACCGAAGACCCGGTCCACATATTTCGGCTGTGGAACAGGGTCCATCATGATCGATTACGCCAAGATTGACAATGCCACTGGCCGGACGTGGAGTCCCGGCATCGTTTCCGGTTGTATAGGCCAGAACCCAGAGAGTTTGGGCATTCGTAGCAAAATGAACAAGATGAATATCCCGATCACGTGGCAGGATCGGCAATTGATCATAGGCATTGAGGTCCGTTATGGTGATCGGCTTGGCACCACCGGCACTGATGGCATCGGCAATCTCCTCCGAAAGGGTGAGGAGGGCTTCATCGGCAGCATGATCAGCCAGGGCAGACAACAGTCGGGCCTCTGCCTGGACATTGGTCTGATTGACATAAATCTCAAGATACTGAACCATGAAGAGAAGACCTGTCGTTCCCACAATCGTCCACATGACAATATCAACAAGCATGAAACCTGGACGTTTGCCCTTACTCCCCTGCCGGCAATTTCTGACAAACCCTCTATCAATAGGCACTGAACTGACATCCGATACAGGTTCCGGAACCGGTAATGGTTACCGTCTGGACGGTCGCATCATCATCAACCTGGTAAAACCCCCTGACCTGAAGGGAATCAAAAACGAGATTCATGCCAGGATCGAGAGTTCGACCAAAGCCATTGGCAACCTGGACATCACCATCTACTTCAAAAGACGTTCCGGAAGCCGTCAGGTTTCCTGTAACCCGCAAATTTCCCTCAATATCAGCTTCCGCCATAACACCCCGCAGGGCCTGAAGGGAAGAGTCGGCTGTCAGGGTGTCAACCTGAAGCATTTCCTGACTGGTCAGATCGGTTATGGTCTGGATGCCATCAACCGACGCTACACCATTGACAGTCATGTCAGTGACCGTTCCATTTCCTCTAACCACCATATCTGAAACCACAAGGGTACTTGCAGCACCAGGAGAAAGATCTCCACTGGCCTGCATGGTATCGGTCGTGATGGTGGCAAGTCCAGTCAGGTCATGGGTACCGGAAAAATCAAGATCAGTCGCCATGACTCCAGGGGAAACCCCTGCCCGTTCAACTCTGGGCAACCAGTTCGGATTGATACCCGACATCGGCCAGGTGAAAAATACCAGATCTTGGGTATCAGGCATGCTCCCGCGTATGGTACCGGAAAGCACCCTGACATTATCGGTAAATCCCTGCCGGACCGAGCTGGTACCACCAGATACAAGAGCTGGATACCGACCGGCCAACTGGTTCCTGATGCGGTTGACCAGCCCGGGTATTGTTTCCCCCAATGGTTCAAGATTGAGAATCGTCCAGGGATGGATTGAGCCGGCCGGGTAATAAACCAGATAGTGTATGTCCCAGGCACTTGTCAGATCATCATAACCAGGGTCCAGCCAGGGTGGTGTAACCGAATGGGAACGAAAGGTCATGATCTCACTACCGGTCAATTCTCGCCAGGTGTCCGAAACCACGGGGGTAGCCAGTTGCAGTTCCAGGTGGGCATAATGATCAAGAGCTGCCGCCAGTACTGAAATGGCATCGGCAGTGGCATGGGCCTGATGTTCCAGATCCATCCGGTTCTGCCAATTGAGCCAGTTGACCAACACGAGACTTCCCGCCACTATGGCCAAAGCCGTTGCAGGCAGGCTGAAACCCGGTCGTTTTCGACTGTCTGGCAAGATATGAATCACCTGTTACTGGAACGTCAGGGCGACATGCTGGGTGGCTGCATTGTTACACTGGTCGGCGACATTGGCCACGGTCCACTGAGTACCTCCACTGGTTGCATCCACATCCAGGGTCTTGGTTGGGGTGGTGGCTGACAGGTTACCTCCGAAAGTTGCCGATATAGCCGATCTTGTTACCGCATACTCACTCAGGAGAGCATTGCATATATCGGTTGGTGTATTGCGCAACTGGACAGAAAACGTGTTGTTGCTGTGGGCCTGCATCCTGATTTCCTCATTGAAGGGCGAAACAATACCGGAAGGAAAGTTGCTATTGAGGTAGTTGGAAGGGACCTTTCGGCCATCAGTGAGATACTTGGGTAAATCATTTCGGCTGGTCCCGATGGAATCATAATCGATCGAACCGGAATAAAGTGATTTGGTCCCGCTAACCAAGGTCTGGACCAGTGCTTTTGTATTGTTCTCGGACTGACGTAGCTGGATGGTATAGAAGGTACCAATCACCACACCCAGGAGAACCCCGATGATAATGAAGGCAAAACCCAGTTCAAGCATGGTATAACCCTTGCGATACCGAAAGGGTTTCCTGAAGAAGGACAAAAAAACAGATTTAAACATCGTTACTCCTTTCACGAAAAATTGTATTGATTTACTATTGGTCACTTCTCTACTGTATGGCTCCCAATTCGCTTACAATGGCAAAGATTGACAACATGGCCACCAGCAGGGAGCTGGTCACAACCATCATGATAAAGACATTGAGACCGGTGGCCATGAGCTTGATCTGCTGCTGGATGTCGTTGACCCAGGACGTCATGAAACCGGAAAAATTGTTCAGCCAATCCCCGCCACGTTCGGAATATTTGGCCATGATGAGAGCCAGTTCCTCTGATGGATAACCCTGTCCGGCCTGATGGGCTGCACTGCCAACTCCACCCGATTGCTGATCGGCATACCTGGCCATGGTTTCTATCCGGTTACGAACATAACCCCTAGACTGCCGAGCCATTCGCTCAAGTAATCGCTTGTTGAGATCTCCACCCATTTGACCACGCTCAATTACCGTCATCAGAAAGGCCACACCGGTCGTAATCCGGTAGAGGGAAAAGGGAGGTATCCGGTCCAGCATCACACGGCCGGGACCCGAGTAGGTCCTGATAAAATGACGAAGGGCCAGAATGATTGCCATGACCCCCAGAATAGTCAATACCAGATTGTCCACATAGGCCATTGATACAATGGCAACCATTCGGGGAAAGGTGCTCCATTCCTCCAGTGGGCTGATGCCAATGAAGGCCGGGAAAAGCTGCGAGCCAAAGATATAATAAAGCAGGAACGCAACACAGAGGCCAATGAGGGAAGGGAGAATAATACCGAAAATGGTTCTTTTCATGGTTCGCTGTATCTCGAGAATACGGTGGGCAGCCTTGTACATGTTACTGGCATCAGCGGATCCCCAGGAGCCAAACATGAGTGATTCCGAAGGCGTAACATACTTGCTGATTTCCGCTGGAAAGGTGTTCTGGCCAATGCTGTATCTCAACCGTCCCAGAATATAGACGACTGCATTCTGCTTCTTCTTCCGGTTGATATCTATTACCGCTTCAATGGCATCACTTTCTCCCATACTTTCGTTGGTCAGATCACCGATCAGACGCCAGACACCGCTTCGTACACGAGTATCAAACTGGAGTTTGTAGAACCAGACAACCCAATTTGGTTTTCTTCTCTGCATATTGTCAAACCTCGTAATGGACAGGGTGTTTTTCAGATGAAGGCAGTTTCAAAACAACCGCATTGCGTTGCCCTGAAGTTTTTACTTCAGATCCCCGTTTGCCTAGCCCTGACTGCTCAGCCGGATCCCACCCCTTGCGTATGCCGTCATGTGGATCAACCAGCCCCTGGCGAATGAGCAGCTCAATTTTCCGGGCAATTGTCATGCCTCCCATTCCCCCTTCCGACTTGGGCTGCAGCCAGTAATTCTTGGCACCCAGCATGTCTTCTGCCCGTACTTTCAACAAATACTTCTCATCGGGTTCAATGGTTTCGGCCACGGCTATCTGTCTTTCATAACCGGCCCAGGCCTGCTGGCCGGAATCCCCCATCTCCGGTGGCAGACAATGTTTGCAGCCTGATCGATTACGGAGTCGGATCCTGGTATGATCCGGGGCCAGTACCTGTCGAAAATAATCATCCCAGGAGCGAGATGAACCCACCAGATTCTGCTGGTCAGTTGCTTCACTTAGCGGTATTGAACAATGTGAACAGAGAATCGGCAGCAAGGTCTGTTTCATAAGGAGGGCAATCGTGTCGGGTTTGGACAGTTCGGTTGGCTTGATACCCATGTCGATTAGCCGGAACAGAATGGCGTTGGCGGAACTGACATGAATGGTTGTCCAGACCTGATGTCCGGTGTCCACGAACTGCAAGACCTCCTTTGCTGCCTCCTGGTCCCTAATTTCCGATATACAGCCAACATCTGGATTGATCCTCACGAAATGCATCAACGCCTTGCGATAGGCAACCTTGCGATCTTCAGGTGTACCAGCCGATTGGACGGGCACCTGGACAATACCGTCCTTGTCCATCTTGTATTCGACCGGATCCTCGATCGTAACAACCCGGATACGGCCGTCATGTTCACGATACTGTTCTGTCAGACACCGTATCATGGTGGTCGATTTGCCATCACCGGTTGCTCCCCCGATTATAATGGCCCCATGGAGAGATCGTCGGGAACGGGACAGTGCTCCATAAACATCATCATCAAAACCCAGCGTTTCCAGGGTGGCCGTCTCCTGTTGGGCCTGATCGGAATAGAAAAATCGCAGGACTACATGCTGTCCAACCCCGGTTATGGTTTCATGGAAACCCTTCTGACCTCGCAATTTTATTACTCCCAATGGAAGCCGAAAATCATTGGATGGGGATATGGCAAAACTCTGGAAAGCCATGATGACAATGGATGTGTTACCTCCGCCTTCATCACGCCGGTCGAAAAGATGCGTAATGATCTTGCTGCCTTCACTGACCGTCAGGTATCTCCCCATATTGAATTCCCTGCCGGCAATCTTTACCCGTACAATGGTCTTGGTTGCCTCCTGGGTAAACCAGAGATCGCTGGCTCTTGCCCTGGCTGCATCCTCGAGAATCTGATGGAGCTTGAGGATGACCCGGGCATCATCATTGTCCTCATAATTGAACTCCATATCAGCCTCGGAATAGAGAGCTGCTAGATCTTCCATGGTGACAACTCGAATCTTGTTATTTTCCAACTCGGGTAAATCGCCGGTAGCATTGTATTTCTGGACAGTGGCCGTAAAATCCCTGTCCCACCTTTTACCTTCCACCACGAAATATTCGCCGGTTTCAGGACGACAGGCTGCTATATCCCTGAAATTGGGATCCGGAAGGACAATTATACCGTTATCCAGGGTATTTATCTGGTTCTTTCGTCTCAATCTGGTAAAGGCCATTCTACCTGTCCTTTCCATCGTTTTGAGATGGAAGGATGACATCCCTGGTTCCATTTCCTGACATCATGTCTGGTACGATTTCCTGACCTGTTCCCTCTGCTGTCATGTCGGAAATCCCCGGATCAGTTGATGGTTGAGTGGACTGGTCGGTACCTTTGCCATCGGGTTCATCCAAAGTTGATGATGGTCTTGCCTGTAGAGGCAGCCTTTCGCTATTACCCCAAAAATCCGATATTTCGATTCCCCGGCCACTGATATCGGTAACAATCCTGCCATCAGGAAGGCTATCCCGGAGTTTTACATCAATCGTCCTGTCTTCAGCCGTACGCAACCTGGCTTGCCAGTGTGAACCTACCCGCATGAGGGAATGAAGACTGTACGGCAAGGGAGGAAGGCAACGGTGCAGTCCTTCCTGTTCGGATAAATCGACAGATGCGGGGTCAGATGTATCCATTTCTTCATTTTGAGAAGATGATTGTTCCAGGGACGACACATTCTCCCCGTCTGTGTCCCCTGAATTGGTTCCCTGTCCGGTTTCAATCCTGTCCATAACTTGTTGTTCCGACGGAATACATTCCACAGGTTCAACCGAGGCAACAACAGGAGGGGTGCTGACAGATAAACTGCCCGCCGGTTGAATATTAAGTTTTTCTCGCAGAAGCTGGTCATTCTTGGCAATCGTCAAAAGCAGCTCCTGTCGCTCCCGACAAAGAAGCAGAACTTCCTGTTCTACTGCATAAATATCAAGTACCGCCGGTGACTCATCGGCCAGGCCAAGATAGGCCTTGCTCAACAGTTCATGGGGACAGATCGCCAGGTTTCCATTGTCCCGGTCGTTTTTTTCCGTGGGAGACGACCCAAAAAGAGGAACATTCTGGGCAAGTGTAAGACCGGGGTATATACCCATGAGGAAAAGAAGACCAACGAAAAGTGTTGGTACGAATTTATAGCCGGCTTTATCTATCATCAATAAACCGGTTTCGTCAGATGCATGACATTGGGGGAACCGAGGGTCAGAGTCAGTTCACCCTTTGTCCGGTTTAAGGTATAGACACCAAAGGGTGTATAATCCTTCATTTCATGCAGAATGGGAAAGACATTCCGGTCACGAACGGACGTCCTGATAACCATCCTGTCGGCATCCTCCTCAATGGCTGTTGCAGTTCCCAGAAACTGTCGGTTGGTATGATCGGCAAATTCGGTCACGTCAAAATCCCTTTCCTTCCAGGGCAAGAGTTTCACCTCCATGGGACGTGAAAGCACCATGGCTTCCGGTGATATTTCGATATTGCCCTCCCAGTTACGGGTGGTGAATTTGGCAGCCTGCAATGTCAGCCATTCGTGATGCTCTCCCTTAATCCGGTAACTCCGGTAAGCTGAACCGGTATCAGGCCTTGCATAAAAGGGCTGATGATGTGCATCCTGCATACCCCGGGCAGAGCAACCAATCGTCTCCAGGGTCCAGCCGGGTGATATGGGCCATGATTGTTCCTGCAGGTGTCGGCAGGTTACAGTGAACTCCTGCCAGTCAATGACATGGGGATAGGTCATTTCCGGTTGTTCCGGCAGTTCCGCCAGACCAAGGGATATCAGGACATCACGTCCGGAACCGCTCAGCAGATAGAGAAAGCTGCCCGCAAGGAGAACCATAACCGTTGCCAGTACCATGCCGGTCCTGATAATTACAGGTTGATACCTGGTATTGAGATACTGCGGCTCTTCTTCAGGTAGTTTCCATTTTTTGTCAAACTGTTCAATCGGGCTTACCGATACACTTCCTGGCATGATGGAAGCCAGAAATTTCTCGTCGGCAATCAGCTGTTCAATGGCCCGATTGGTGCATTCCTGCTGAATGAAGGATCTGATATAGTCCGGATCCCGGGTCAACAATTCCCTGTCATAAACAGGCCTCCCCTCATGAAAGACCGCCGACCAGTAGAGGGGGGCCTCGCGTTCCTCATTCTCGTCCCTCAACAGAATCCTGGTGGCACCTGCCCATTCGGGAGTATCCGGCTGAATGCCAATCTGTCCAGCAACCATCGGCATCAGAATGTGATAATCATATTTCAGTTTACGTGGTGAGACAATATGGGAGTCTCTCCAGGAAAGATGCATCGGATAGCGTGAGAAGAATCCCGGTTTTTTGCTTGACCATTCAAAACCGACCAGATAGGTATCACCCCTCCAGCGGAAAAAACGATATTCCGGCAGGGGTTCCGGTCTGATACTGGCGCTTTTGCCAGCCCTTCGCCAGGGTAATTTTGCCAGCAGTGAAGAAATCCTGTTTGTGTTTGCAGTGGATTTTACGGGTTCTTCACCTTCAGGTGATTTGTTATTTGAATCAGCATTGGCATTCCCTGAATGAGGGAGGCGTTCTGACCTTACAGATTTCCTACTTGCCTTTCTTCCCGAAAGGATCCTAAACCTGCTGATGGTCAGGATGGATTTCAATCGAGTTAACATCGTATCCGCCTTAACTGTTCGGCAAGGCAAGTAGGGCAGGTCGTACCAGAACAACCATACGGACCTTTATGCTGTTGCCTGTCCGGCCGGTTCCCAGAAATCCCCTGGCCTTGTTGGTTGTAGTTACATCCTGCTCGTATCCGGAGAGAATCAGGGTTTCACCCGGTCTTAATACCGTATCGGCAGCAACTGCCCGGTGATCGGTGGTCGGTAGCTGGAGGGCTGCAGAACCGGAAGCAAAACGCTGAAGTGATACAAGGGCATTCTGTATGACAGTGAGTGACAGCTGTAACTGATTACGGTCAATCAAACGTGGAATGGCATGAATGCTTATACCTTCGTCAATGGTTGATGTCTCAAGAGTGGTGCGTCCATCGTCATCAGTACTGATACTGGATACATAATTGGAAATGCGCGAGAGAACGATTGGAGTGGCTACTCCCGAAAGGGTTACCGACGAACCCTGTCGGTAATCGACCACTGCCTCATTGCTGGCCAAACTCTGGAAATCAATAAATGAATTGGGCGTAAAGGCCTGAACAGCCAAATCCCGGGTCCGGTTCAGATTGGCTTCGGCTACAGCCGTATTGGCCTCGGCCGTTGTCAGGGCTGCCAGAATTTCCGCTTCCGTTTGATCTTCTCCTCTGAGAGCGGGATTGTCAACCAGTCGCCGGGCATTTACCTCTTCTGCCCTGGCCAGAGTGAGGGCATCCCTGGCTGCACCCACAGTCTGGTTGTCTGGAACTGTCTGATTGTCGAATACCCTGACACTTCCTGCTGGTGGAACAACCGATCCGGTAGTTGAAACCTGGGCAAGTCCGGAATTCCGTCTTAGAAGAGCCGTAAGCTGGAGATTGAACTGATCCAGATTGGCTGTATTGACATAGTAGACGGCAATTTCGAGACCTATTCTGTTGGCGTAAATGTAAAGCTGTTCCTCCAGGGTCCGGTCAATACGGACCATATCCGATGGACGGCCGAGTACCACCAACTGGCCAATTTCCCGAAAGACCCTGATGTCCGCCGGGGATACCAGGTCGGTTCGAAGAAGTCCTTCAAGACTGGCCCAGGGATCGAGAGTATGGCTGGTGGATGTGGTCACCGTACTTGAACCACCACCAAGACCGGCAGAGGTTTGCGAAACCTCGGTTGCACCTACGGGGATGGGTAGGGACCAACTTCGGGTCTGCATGGGTTCAAGAGTAATGGTCGTCCCGTCAAAATCCCAGAAAATGTCATATCGGGCGGCTATCATGTCCAGGACATGGGCCAGACTGCCACGGTAGTCCATGGGATACCGTTCCCTGATTATATAGTCAAGAGGTTTGTTTTCCGGATCGCTGTAGGTTGTCCGGACATGGACTGGCAGACGGGTTGATTGTTCAACCAGATTGGCCAATTCGGTAAGTGTGACCTCTTCTGAACCCTGCAGATGAAGGGCATCCGGTCGGCTAAGCAGCGGGGAAAACGGCTTTGCTTTGGCGGGTTGTGGTAAGACTGATCCATACCAGGGACGGTCAACCTCCCTGACATTGGTATGAAGAGAGGCCCCGAGCTCGGCAGCCAGGGCCTCTATTTCCGTCGTTTTTTGTCTGACAATGGGATCCCTTTTACTGTCGTCCAATCCACCACATGCAGCCAACACAAGGAGCATCGTCCACAGTAACCAAACACGGTATCCCAATATCATACTCCCTTCATGCTTTCTTTAGCCGTTTCATCAGAAAGGAGTAGGACCGGCAGCTGTGTCAGCAGGTTCATCAGCCAGAGATTCCTGAAGATCTCCATGGGAAAGATCGTCCTGCCCGGAGGAAGCTGGTTCGCCTTCCACAATCACTGTATCCTCCCTGGCAGCCTGGCGGACATCCCTGGCTTCCTGGAGCTCACTCTTCAGCCACTCGTTATGATTCGGTGCATAGGGTGTTGTAATGGCATCCAGTTGAATGCCGGTCCGGGTTGTGGTTGAGCAGGCTGAGGGAAAGGAAAAGGTTTGACCTGTTTCACGATCAGTCCTGAAGCGAACCAGAACATCACCATGCGCCCATCCGAGCTGCAGACCATTCTCCTGTAACCAGGCTGCAACCTGACCCTGCGTGGGTTTGTCACCAAATTCAGGCTTGCGATTTCTTTCGGCAGCTATGGTCTTGACCAATTCAAGGGATTTAGCTGATGCAGCCTTGCGGGAAGTAACAGCTGCCGAATTTTTGCGACGCTGGTCGCCATGAACCTCGGTGATGTCGTACCTGCTTGGTCCCCTGAATGTTGGAAGCTTCATGTTGTCCCCCATGCGACAGTTGATTTCCTTCTGGGTTTCCCCTCCCGGAAACAGACGCACCATGGGAACAACCTCGACCGTCAGATTCGACATGTCCAGATCTTCCAGATCATTTTCCTGCATGAAACGGGCGACGGCAGCATCTGGAGTTTCCAGTGCCTCCGCCTCCTTGTTCCAGTTTTTCCTTGCATAGAAATGCATGGGCTCTCCGGTGTCGTTCAGGGTCAGTCGAACAAGGGCCTGAGGGGTACCACCGACAGGATTTTGATCGCCGAGAATCTTTTCGACAGCACTGGACAGGTTGGCCACGGTTGCAACCTGAACTGCCTTGCTGGTAAACATGACTTCGGTGGCCCACCTTCTGGTATCCTTGCCATCCGCCGTCTTGTAATCATTATACGACGTCTTGACCATACCCGATAGAAGTTCCGGCTTGACAGGATCATTGGCCAGGGCCCTTGGTCCTGCGGCAAGATTGGCCCAACTGGTTTCAAGACAATTTGTCTTGTTGTCAAGAGTGACATTGTCAAGGCGAAGGAAAGAACCGGCCTCAACACGCATGTCCTGACCGATGTTTCCACCTGTCTTGCCCAGAAGGTCAGACAGGTTGGGTTGCCGGTCGGAAGCTGCCTTCTTGATACTGATATCAAAGGTCTTGCCTGCATCCTCTACCTTGAGAGCATCCGCAGCAACCTGGGACAGCTTGACGGTAACCCGATCATTGTCAGCATCAGTACCGACAACCTCCGCTATGATTGAAGCAGCTCGCGGAACCCGGTTGAATGATCGGGATTTCCTCTTCTGCTTCATTTCGTTGAATGTAACCATGGTTTTTACTCCTTACATAATGGTTAAACACGTTTAACCTTAACTCTCGGGTTGCATGTGCAAATGTCAAAACCGACTTGCATTTTTTTAATCTGACCGTTTATTTCCAAAAGTTTGGATCGACTACATCTCCTGACAATCATTAGGATTCGTATCCCATGGATACAAAAACTAAATGTGTATGCTCATGAATTTTCTCAGGAGAGGAGGCTTTACTGTTCTAGGCTGACGGGTATTTTAATCTCCCTGCCTTTCCGGATACCTCCAACCGGTTTCTTTGACTCTCACGGCTATCCTGTGGAACCTGGCAGCCTTTTAATCCCCCATTGTCCATTTGATTCCGCCTGTTCTTCCTTTCATAACAGGCCGAAGGCCGCAAAATTGATGGTTAACTTATGCACTGTTTCCACCGCGGGAATGGGTGGGGTCAACGGGTTTTTGGAGCAAAGCGACAAAAAGGGGTTGGGTCCTTACGGTTCTAAAAACCCTGCCTGAATTCGATCCGGATTGCCCCTTCTTTTATATTTATTTAATATTTATTTTAGAACGCGCGCGCGAGAGCGTTCTTTTTGACTTTAACCATGGGGGTTTCAGAGGGTTGGTTTTATTTTTATTTGTTACCGTTAATCATGGTTTACATTACCGTTAATCATAGTCAGCGTTACTGTTAATCATAGTGTTTGTTACCGTTAGTCATGGTCCCAAAGTAAAATAATTGAGGTATTCAAACAACAAGGAAGAAAGGGAAAATGTTTGTGATCGTCATGGTCTGAAAATACGGAAGACCTTACCTTGATGGAATTAACCTGATCGTGAGTGTGCCTGGAAGACCTGGCAGGATGGTTGTAGCCAATTAACGTCAGAATCTTATTGATTCATGGACGACCGTATGTCCTTTAAGTTAACTAACCTGCCCCAGGTGCTGCGTGGAGGAAGAAGGTTATGTGTTCCACGAAAGGGATTGATGTCAAAGGACACCCTTCTCCTCTACCCTGAGGAAACCCTCCCTTATATCACTACCCGGTTCAATTCCGGCCAGGGCTGCAACTATCCATGAGGTCACATGACCGCCCTTTGATGATCGGGTGATGGAGAGGTGGGTTATGATACCGTCCTCCTCCAACTTCTTCAGGCATGGTTTTGCAACCTTGGAAACCCACTTTCTGTAAGCATTTTGCTGGAATTTTTCATTGCCGGTGTATTTGGGATAAACATCAAGCAACTGACGATACTGCGTTTGACCTGGCCTGTCCTTGGTAACCGCCATGTAGAACCATTGTTCGGCGGCACCCAGATTCCTGATGTAGTCCCACTGCAGGTAATTGAGATTTTCAAACAACCTGATCAGAAACGGATTGAACTGTATCTTCAAACGCAGGGTGACCTCGTCACGCCAGCAATGGAGAAGAAGATTGCCTCTGTAGACTGATCGTCCCTCCTTGTTCCTTACCTCAAGGCGTAGCCAGTCCAATCGGTTCAGGCTGGCCAGTACAGACTTCACGGCTCCGGATCCAAAAGCCTGTTTCCGGCCACCTGTGGCTCGGCAAAGCTCATGCAGCGTAGTTTCAACCATATCTTCAACCGGTTCATCCTTCATCATCCTGAGAAGAGCCATGAGCACCTTGGCGTCCTTCATGTTCAGTTGCTTGCCTGCCATCTTTATCTGGACATCAGGACGATCGACTATGATCACATCCTCAACAAAAGCCTTGCGCCCACGCTTGACCGGTATAAACAGCCTGGTTTCACACCAGTGACTTGGCATGACCGCCACATCGGTTGGTAATTCCGCCAGTGGCCTGAGCCGGCTTTGCCATTTTTCCCTTGTCAGGATACCACCTCCGCCCAGAACGATCAACTTTCCGACCTGGATTCCCAATGCCCTGGCAAACTGTCTGCGGGTTTCTTTCCTGGCTTCTCCATGAGAATCGAATTCCTGTTTATCCTGCCAGAACAGGGGATGGCTGACAATGATGACGACATCACCCTTTTTTTTACTTTCATCGTAGTTGGCCACACCGGTCCATCCGATAATTTCCGGATGAAGGTGACTCTCGATGTAGTTCCATTTCTCCTGGAGCCGATAAACCCACTCTGAGGTCAACCACTGGTTCTCCTTCCAGACCATGGGAAGGTTGTCAACAATGCGTACCGGGTCCCTGGGTTCCTCCGGATGGCGCTCTTTAACCACAGCAGATTGCTGGATTTTTATTCTGTTGCCCTGGTCTGGGCTTTTGGGCCTGGCACTGCTCTTTATATCTGTCATCTGCTTTCCAATGAACTTGTTTGTTGGATGATTCCCTGACAAAATCACCACAAGTTACGTTCATACACATCGGGAAATTGCAAAATTTAAATGTGTATGCTCATGAAATTTCTCTGGAGAGGAGGCTTTTACTGTCCCGGATTGATGGACATTTTATTGACCGTCGGAATTGCGAAAGGGACTTATAAATGGCACAGAAATCACGGATCGAATGGACAGATGCGACCTGGAATCCAGTTACAGGGTGCACCAGGATAGGCCCCGGGTGTGATAATTGCTATGCAGAGCGATTTGCCGAACGGTGGCGAGGAATCAAGGGTCATCCTTACGAACAGGGATTTGACCTGCGTCTCTGGCCCTCTCGACTGGGAATACCAGTATCCTGGAAAAAATCCCACATGATTTTTGTGAATTCTATGAGCGATCTGTTTCACAAGAAAGTTGATCGGTGTTTCATAGACCAGGTCTTCGACATCATGGAAGAAGCCGACTGGCATATCTATCAGATCCTGACCAAACGAAGTTCGCTTATGCAAAACTATTTGAAAAGTAGATATGACAAAAAGCCCATACCATCACATATTTGGCTTGGTGTTTCAGTTGAGAATTCGGGACACAAGGGGCGTATTGAACATCTCAGACGAATAAACTCGGAGGCGTTGTTTATTTCATTTGAACCACTCTTGGGACCGATTGGTGATGTTGATCTGTCTGATATCGCCTGGGTAATTGTTGGTGGTGAAAGTGGACCAAAAGCAAGAGTAATGGCCCCTGAGTGGGCAACAGAAATCAGGGATCAGTGTATGGAGGAGAATATTGCCTTTTTCTTCAAGCAATGGGGAGGTCCACGTCCTAAATCAGGCGGACGGCTTCTTGATGACGAAGAGTGGAACGGATTTCCCTGGCACCTGCTATCCAGGAAATTTACTGCTTCAGGGCAAAGCCTACATTTTGGGGCGGGATGAAACCGACTGGTTTTCTGTAAGCTTTGATTGTTGAGTGTCAGTTGGGTTATTATCCTTTATGGCAACAGACACCCTCATGAGCTTCAGGTGGGATGCAGAATCCTCCCTTGCCAATTCCAGAGGGCGGTTGTTCTGTTGGTCACGGATTTCCGGGTCTGCACCCTCCTGAAGAAGGACAGCTACCACCCGATCCCAGTTGTTCTCGGCGGCAATATGCAGGGGTGTTCGTCCCCAGGCATCCTGGCCATTGATATCATGCCCTCTCTGTATGAGGGGCCTTATGCTCCCCTCATCACCCTCATATACTGCTGTATGAATTCCTGATCCTGTCGTCGCTACTATAAACGATTGCAAGGATGGAATCGGACAATGATAACAATCCTCAAATGGTTCTGGAGCATTATCGATAAAACCGTTGTGTAGCAAATAATGGAAATTTGGAACGGGAAAATCAAGTTCCTCAATTATGGGTTTCCACTTCGAACTCATATAAATATCCCGGGAAATGTTTACAATTTCAACCTGAGATTTTGGTATTGATCCCACTTCAGCCATTATCTCTCCGATAATTACGGGCATGGAATCAAATAATCCACACCTGGTTTTGTAATATTCAGTTTTTTTTTGGAAAGCTGCCTTCTTGACTAGATGAGGATCAGCGATTGTCAGATTTCCCTGATCCTTCAGACAATGAATAAACCTACCAAGAACCGCCATTGTATTCTGAAGATGCTTGGGCCAGCCTCCCGACCAGTCAACCATGAAATCGGACCAGATTCTGGTTGTGTCCTTATCTGACCGTATATTGAAATACCCTATAAATTTTTCAAAAGATTCTCGGACCTCATTCGCCGTAAGCGTTGGTACATTGTGAAGTGCCCATCCTCCAAGACGGGAAAAGGCGTAATGGGTTAATATACCCCTGCTACTGGAGAGTCCTGCTACAACTGGAAGTATGGGGTAGCCATCGCTGCCGCCATGCAGACTTTCCAAAACCATTGCTGCCTCGGAATCCTTGTCAGGTGGAATATTCTGAATTTCATCTATCATCAGAATGATCGTGTATCCCTCAGGAACAAGGTTTTTTTTCTTAAGGGTACGAGTTCCATCAAGATCCACTTCAACTATTCCCGGTATACCTATGGATGAGACGGCCTTTAGAGATCCTTTTATCTTGTCAATATTCTTGACACTGCCAAGTTCCTGCGACAGTTCAGTTATCGTTTCCGCTATCCGTTTGCCAAGTGTTTCATAGGACAGACGGCGTGGGTTCGTAATCATAACCGGTATGGTCTTGTGTCCTTTTTTGTTTTCCTTCAATACCTTTAGACTATCCTGTCTGATTTTTTCGAGAAGGCTCGTTTTTCCCACTCCCGGTGGACCCTGAATGATCTGGGTAAGGCCTGCAGCAGGAGAACTTGAGATTTTGGCTTGGGTCTGTTCATTAACAGCAAGGGCTTTAGACTGGATAGCTTGTAGTATATCCTCACGACCTGTAAAGAAATGATTTATGTTCCTATCCTCCTCTCGCAGGAATCTTTCCATCAGTTCGGATCTGTAAGGCTTGGTCATAATCGCAATTCCAAAAAGCTGTTCCATTTCAGATTTATACCTAAATATGGCTATTATCAAGCAAAAGAAGGGTTGGTCAGTATATCCCGCTTACTTTAAATATTAGCGTAATTTATTGGCTTACCATTTCCTGAAATAGATTACCGTGGTTCGGCCCCAGCCTCCAGCAATTGCCGGGCAGTATCCCTCTGTTTGAAACGTATAGCTGTGGCCAGAGGTGAATACCCTCCCCTGTCGGAACAATTGACATTGGCACCGGCAGCCAGCAACAGGGTGATGCCTCTCTGCCAACCCTTTTCCGAAGCGATGTGAAGGGGTGTTTCGTACCAGCACCCCATGATGTTGGGATCACCACCCCAGGACAAAAGCCTGGTCAGAACCGGCTCATGGCAACTGCGACAACTGGCATGAAGGGGTGCGTCACCCCTGGACGTTCTGGCATTGGGATCATCCCCATGGTTAAGCAGGATATCAACCATAAAGAGATTACCCTGTACAGCATAGAGATAAAGTCGATCTGGGCCAATCCAGGGTATATCGACAAATTCACCATTCATATCGTTACCCTTCCGATATGGGTTTGACCGGTCCTGTCTTCAATTGGAGAGATGGCAAGATTCTGTCTATTATATTGAAACGCAACTTGTGATTTGATTTCAGCTTTCCTGGCACCGGCAGCCAGGAGCATATTGACCAGACTTCTGTCCTGATGTTGCTCAGCAAGTTCCAGGGGAGTAACCCCCTTTCTGTCCGCAATATTAACTTTAACTCCGGCAGCCAGCAGTCTTTCAAGCCAGTTTCTTGCCCGTGAAGGCTTCTGCCATGGAAGCTTGTGTAGAATGGTTTCCCCATCCCTGTTCCGGGTATTGAGTCTGGCCCCGGCCGTCAGGAAAGAATCCAGAAAAACAGGATGCAGACTGTGATGGATAAGAGTACTGACAATCGTATGGAGTGGCGTGTTACTCCAGATGTCAAGTGCATTGGGGTTGGCACCGAGGCCAAAAACCTCATCAAGAACACGGTATGACCGGAAGAGATTGGCATAATGCAATACCGTTCGACCATCTTCGTCCCTACAGTCAATTGAGGTGCCGGCGTCCACGAGTGAAGTTACAAGTCGGGCAGAATGCTTGATTGCAGCCATATGAAGTACCGGACGGTTGCGATAGATACGTGAACCGGAAGCTCCAATCGCAGCAAGAGCTCCGATCTTCCTCGCACTGAACACGGAGGTGGCATAATACATGGGTGTCAGTCCCAAACTGTTTTCAGCATCAGGGTTGGCCCTGTGTTCACCCAGGAAGGAAATCCAGGCGGGATCAGCACTGCGTTTGGCACAAACAAGATGTAAAAGGGTGTTGTCATCCCCCATGCCGTCATGAGTCATTGTTCCGTTGATCCGAGCACCATAATTCAACAGAAGTTCCGCACACAACCAATCATTGTTTTGCCAGGACAGGGCTAGGGGTGTTAGTCCTTCCGGGTGATGGTCATTGGGGTTGATCCCTTCAGCAAGATATTCCGAGACCTGACCGGTACACCCATTGATGATGGCAGTAGAAAATTTTCTCTGGCGTGTTGTTCCTGAAGATGATAGAGGCATGTAATCCCCTTCCCTTTTCAAACAATTTCAATTCAATTGTGTGTATACAGACATACACATGACAAATTGTAAAGAGGTCTGAGAGTATTTTTATTTTACAGAATGGCGGGGCCTGGGGTGCAAACACCAACAAGTTGACCGAACCTGGACACAGGGTAGGGAAACAAAGAGGAGAATCGGCCGAAAGACGGGAACGACAGGTCTCGCTGAAGGGCAAGAGAGTGCTAATTATAATTCCCTAATTAATCGTCACTGGTGGTCAGGCTGTTTTGCATGGCCAATACCTGTTCCTCATAGAAAGACCCAAGTTTTTCCCTCATCTCACTGATTTTGTTATCCCACAAGACATGGGTTACACCTGTTTCCAGACGTTCCCTGTTAATTTCATGAGGTGAAACAAGGGTTGATTTATCCAAAAGCGAGGCTGCCTTTTTCATGTCAATGGGACCAAGTTCGATGGGAAGTTTAAGCAAACGCTCAACCCCCTCCTTCAGGGCAACATGATCATCGTCAGCCAGCAGGATTTTCAATTCCGCCAACATGGCCTGTAATGCAATACGGTTGATTTCCCCCTTATCACCTGCCTTGAGAGGACTCCTCAGGTTCTCCAGCGGGATATTCAGAGTCTCAAGAGCTTCCCGGATACGAGATGGATCACGGGTCAGCTGGTAGTTTAACCTGCAATCCCCAAAAGCATATGCATTTGGTTTAAGGGAACTCTCTGTCAGAAAGGAATGGAGAAGATGCCTGCTTTCCCTGTGGAATTTGCAGGAGTAATCCAGAATTTCCTTGCCTAGGCGATGTTGCATAATAAGGAATTGAAGATTGTTGAGCTGATCCGTAGTAAGACTTGACTGTCCATCACCTGGTGGGGGATTCTTTAATGATTTTGTATCAGGTAGTGGGTTGCCATCAAGTACATGATTGTTCCATACTGATTCACGGAGATCGGCTAGTTCCCGGCCAAGCTCATTGTCATAAATTGCTTCATGCCAGTTGATCGCCAGGGAATGAGGATCCATGGTAACGATCCCACCTGTCCGAACGGAAACATGCTGTTTGGCGTCATGCAGGACAAGACAGAGATGGCGACTGTCAATGGGTCCGATCATGCCGGTAGCGATATCGGTATCCCTGTCGGGAAGCACAACCAGAACACGACCTTCATCATCACGCATGATTCTGCCGGCAAAAAAGGGATCCTTCTCATAAATGAGACCATCCTGCGGGTCGGCACTCCAGCCACGTTCCTCAATCAGCTGGGCGACAGCTGCCTGAAGTTTCCTTTCCTGCTGCCAGTATCGTTGCCAGCCTTTTTGTGGTGGGACACCCAGCAACTTGTCAGCCACCAGCCTTTCAGGAGTTACCATGGCCGAGGGGTGATGCTGAAACGCCAGATGAAGAAGTGCTGCCTCCAGGGCATCAAAACCGGTCAACTGTAAAACGGATCTGTGAATAAACCATTCTCGATACTGGTGGTTGCGGGGGGTGTGTTGCAGTCCGCTATAGAACCACTGGCTGGCCTCTTCCTGCCATGTTTGCAGGTGCTCATCAGGAATATCGCGTTTGGTTGTAATCAATTCCTCGACCGCCTTGCCAACAAGTTTGACAATGGCATTGTAAAAAGCCTGATCGACTATTTCAGGTCGATAATACATTGGTCAGGATAAATATGCCAGGGTTCTTCAATCCCATTGGCTGCAGCGAGTTCCGGCCAAAGAGTCATGTATCCATAGACTACACCGGCAATGAAAGAAAGAGTGTCACCGGGTGAAACGATCCAGATACAGGATGGTTGGGTTTTGGTATCATCTAAACCATTATTCATTCTGGTCGGCCAGAATACCTCCCTTGCCTTTGGTCCATGGTTTTGCCTATCCAGTGGATCAAGATTATCAGGAGACTTGAAAAGCACCGGATGGCACCAGTGTTGATTAATGCCAGGCATGAGACAGCCCTGATACCAGTCCGGATTAACCGGTGAAGGTGAATAAAAAGGTGTGGCACCAGGCAGGGGGCGCTGAAGATTTTCTGGTGATGCCTCTTCAGTTTGATAATAAGGGGCAAGACCTTGCCAGTACATCCAGCTGTTTCCCTTTTCAGGGGCAAGTACCAGACCAACTGCACAAACCAGGGCCAGAATTCCTCCGCCCCTATATGGGAGATTGCGGAGTCGCCAGGGACACCAGCGGCCATCCGGACCGTACTGGATATAATTGACCGGTTGACGTAATGGTCTGGTTGTGGCAGGGCGTTCCAGGCCCAGAAAAAAAAGTCTGATCAATCTGAGTGCTGATTCAAACCTGATGGATTTCCAGGCCAGTAATAGAAAAATACCTACCATGAGTAGCAGAAGAAGGAAGGTAAGAACCCCTACATTGAATACAGCAAGTCCCAGGAATAGCAGAATTCTTGCATCAACTATAATCACCTGCGGATAGTTTGATGTTTCACGCCAGAAACAGCGTTCGCCATATATCATAAGAGATCTCCAAGGCCGGCCGAGTGCAGAAAATTGTTGGCCACCTGTCTTGTAATCCTGCCCCTTTCTACCAGCTCATCACAGTCATGCCGAAAGGATCTGGCCTTTATACCCGTAGATGATTGAGACAGGATCCGGGCAACGACATTCGGCCAGTCTCTGGTTTCAGCTTCCCACAACTTCTGACGAACCAAATCGTTGATCTCAAGATATTCCCTGACCACCTGTCGCTGTCCCGAAATTCCGGGTAGCAGGCGCTGGGCAATCAGAAAACGGAGAACAAGAGGCAAATCACCCACCCGATCCGACTTCAGGCTGGTCATGGCTACAAGACGGCGAAAACTCTCAATGACGTTACCGGCGTGCAGTGTGGTATAGACACGGTGACCTGTCAGTGAGGCGGCAATGAGTGCCTTCACCGTCGCCTGATCCCTCGTTTCACCAATGGAAATCGTATCAGGTGATCGACGCAGTGCTGCCCAGACAGATTCAGCAAAATCCCGCAAATGATGGGGAACCTCCGATTGAGCGAGTCTCGGAATATCTCTGGCTATATCGCTGAAGGTGTATTCTATGGGAGCTTGAATATCAATAACCCGACCACTTGAGTGCTGGAGATAATGACCAATAATCGCAGCCAGCGTTGTTGATTTGCCCTGCCCTGTTCCACCAGCAACCAGTACAATGCCGGAAACTGGTGTGCAACAGTCGTAGATGTCAACCGTCAAACCAACATCAGCAAGAGAGGGAGTCTCCCTGGGGAGAACCCTGAAGGTCATGTCAAAACCATCAATACCCCTTTCACTCCAGACACCGGTACAATTGACCCTGAAACGAAGTCGGGTGGTGCGATCCAACCTAAAATCCCATGCATAGTCAAGCACCTGCCCTGAACGAACCTGGCTGATACCGGCTTCAGCTCCGTAAGTCTCAACCAGAACGGTTTCAACTTCCTGGGGCATGAGGGTTCGGGAAGAGCAATTGTGGATCTGACCCTCAATACGGCAGCCCAGTGTCCTTCCCGTCTGAAGATAGATGTCCGAAGCTCCATAATCCCTGGAGGCACGAACCATGAATTCCCGAAATGAAGGTATATCAAGACTGGCTGGAAGAGGATAAATATAATCGCTTGTTGAATTCATAGGGAGAGATCAATGAGGTAAAAAAGGGTTTAAATAGAATAGAATAAGGGGGATGGGGGAGAAATTTTTTATTTTACAGAATGGCGGGGTCTGGGGTGCAAACGCCCACAAGTTGACCGAACCTGGACACAGGAAAGGGAAACAAGTAAGAATGTCTTCCGAAAGACGGGAACGACAGGTCCTGCTGGAGGTAAGAGGGAGTGAAGGGAGGAGGGAGGACTCAGCCGGCTTAAACATCATGAAGGTCCTTCTCGCTTGTAGCGGGATCGGTAGCCAGGGCAGCAACCAGTTGATCCGGAGTGGCTATCAGATTGGTGTCATCTTCAGGAGAATTTTCCGTGTCGGTCTCGAGGAACGAAGTCTCAGCGACAGCAGAAGACTGAGTGGGCTGGACAGGAGATCCAAAAGGCTTGATGTTGAGGGTGGGGGGTATCGTGTCCGGTTCCTTCTGAGGGGTATCATTTTCAGGGCTGGTTGCAGGTGGTTCATCTGCCCTTTTCGGTAATCCCATTCCCTTGAGTACCTTGTGGAAATGCGAGGGAGTGCTGTCCTCATCAAGCTCACCATCCAATTCAATGTCATCATGATGCTCGAAATCACTGTCCTCAAGTTGTGCCAGTTCATTGTAATCATGAATGTCCGGGAGATCCCTTTCAACAGCCTGGGCCAGGACAATCTCCATCAGGGTCATGTAGGTCGGGGATGGGCCACCATCCACTGGCGACAGGAATGATGTTCCCTTTAGGGTCGCCATCAATTCACCTGTCAGGGGGCAAGCACTTTCATCATGCTTTGGTAATGGTTTAGCTGCGATAACGGAAAAAACCTCGTTCATCTCGTCAATGTAGTAACTGTCATCACCGGTTACTGCAGAGTCGCTTTCCTCACCGGGCTGATTCTGGATCTGCCGATTGTCCAGTGGTCCCCTGAGGGGAACAAGGCTGTTCTTGGTGATCTCGTGATGAAAATCATTACCGACATAGAAACTCCGGCCCCTGATGACCTTGTCCCGAAAGACAAAATAGAATTGACCCTCCCCAAGATTGCGAAGCTCGTCAACCTGCAACCGTTCCACATCGTTGAAACCCAGGGACCCTTCCTTATAGGACGTTCCAGCCAGACCTTCAATCCGTTCCATTCCCGTACTCTGTAGAATTTTCTGGGTCCCCACCTTGCGCTTGATGAATTCCAGGGAATCATTCGCATCAACCGTGGCACCGATGGCCGTCAAAAAGGTGTTGGCTATCACACTGTCGGCAACCTGTTTCTGTTCACCACGCATTGCCTGGAGATCCTGGGCTCCGACAATGATTGAAAAACCAAGCGATCTGGCCTGGGCCGCCATGACATCCATTCCCTGAACCAGATAATAGCCAGCCTCATCAAAAACTGCCAGAAAGGGACTCGATGAACGCGTGGGTGAGGATTCAATGATTTCCTCCCTGGTCCCCGTAACCTTAGACCCTGATGCGGCACCCATCATGGCCTTGCCCATACTGACAATGATCTTGCCAAGATTGCGGGTTTCCGTCGGGGCTTTCTGCAGGGCTGGAAGAAGTACCACCAGGATACGTCGCCGATATACCACATCCTCCATTGAGACTTCAGCCAGGGACGTCCTGAATATGTGGGCGTAATCATCAGCCATAGTTCCCAGGGGTTTCGTCAGCTGCATCGTAAGATAGCCATACTGTTCCAGCGTCGTGTTACCCTGGTCCTTACCCTCCAACAGAGCCTGTAGGTTGAAACCGGGCAGGGAATCGAAAAAACCCTTGAAGGCAAGTGTCGTGGCACTTGAGAATTCGCCCTTCAGGGTTCGGAGATAAAGAGCTCCCGAGGACTTGTCTTTCCGAATGTAATCCCACTGGGTTTCCGTGATGTCACTGATCAGGATCTCCTTTCGGTTCCCGTCAGCAGGTTTGGCTCCACCAGGAACACCTCCACCGAGAGGCATATAGTCTCTGATGGATTGTACATCCATGAAAATTTCCTCCCGGTCCCGCATTTCCACCAGGGCCCTCACCAGGGTGGACATCAGGTTGACAGCCCGGTCCCGCCACATATCACCCCCACCACCCGAATCCGATATCAGTGACGCAATCATGTTTATCAACTGGTCGGATGTCCCCGAGGAAAACGGATTCAGGGTATTTGACTGTGACCCAATACTGCCCGCCAGTGCATCGGCATCCACTTTGCCCTCTCCGGATACCCCGGTAAAGTTGATAAGACGAACATCGTCCTCCCGTCCAAATCTCTTGGCCAACGTCCAGATCCGTGAATAGAATTCAGGTGTTCCCTTCCCATCAATAAACAGAAACCCCGATCCCCAGCACAAGGGCTGTACAATATTCCCAAGCAAATATTCCGTCTTGCCCGAACCGGTTGTCCCCAGTACGAATTTATGACGCCTGGCATCCGAATTGGTAATCCACAACTCACGGTCTGAATCATCGTTCCCAAGAAACAGCAGACCCTCCGCCTGCCTGAACCTGCTATCGCTTCCCGGTACGTTGTCACTGTAATCCACCATACCCCAGCTCTTGGGAACTCTCATCGGCAAGCGGTATTGTTTGCTCGCTACCCAGAAGAGATAACACCCCAGAACCAGACAAGCTGGCAAGGCCAATACCGGCACCACGATCATCAGACTAAAACCGCCTGCAAGAACAGCACCTGTTGCCGGGCCTGCAAGAATATCAACTGTACGGGCCAGGGGGCGTGCCGAACGCCATTGCCCCTGGCGATCAATTGCCTTGTCTTCCGATGATGTAACGGTCATGTCTCTTTAACAAATCTGTATTTATATTGATTACTATAGTTGTCTTTTAATATTTAATGTAGTGTTTGGTAGTTCTATTAATATTCATTTTTAACTGTCATTGCCCGTATTCCCATCCAGCAAAATCGCAAGGCCAGTTGCTTCCACCAGGGCTCGATGACGGTTCAGTTCCAGAGTCTGCCAGGCCAGATCATTGGCCAGAGCCAACTGCAGAACCATTTCCCTGGTCAGGGCTTCGGGGGATGCCGCCGCCAAACGTAAATGCCATTCCGGATTGCTGTAACTACCGGAAACAAAGAGGTCATAAAGATGCCGTTCCGATATCTTAGTCGTTCCTGATGGCAGGGCGGAGGTATTGCCAACCAGCGACTGGATATGGGAAGACTCCAGATCAATCGAAGGAAAGGAGTCGCTTTCGATCAACTCAAAGACGGATGTTGCTACCGAACGTCTTGCCTGTGTACTGAGATAGCCGGCCAGTTCAATATCACCCCCAATCTGTAAACGTTGATCCCTGGTTGGAGGGCGTGCCGGAAAGGGATTGACTATGTTCTGGCGGAGACGCCACATGGACTGTTCAAGTACCTCTTCCGTTGTCGCGGATCGCAACCCGACTGTTGCATCCCCAAGAATCAGGCGAACATCCGTAGTCGGGTCAGGCCAACCAGCTTCACCCCTGAGTGACTCCTGATCATTGATGGCACCCCGGGCGACCTGCTGGGAACCGGAACAGACTGTTTCATTGGCATCACCGCAATTCTCATACTCATAGCTCCTCCTGGTTGTGGTTTCCCCACTGCTTTCCCCCTCGATCGGTCGGTCCGGATCAGTAATCAGAAAGGCAGCCCTCATTCCCTGACAAGAAGTTATCGCTGGATCATAGCGGCTGGATTCGGCTGAAGCACGGATCTGCTGGCGGGAACGCATGGCGTCATTCATGCTCTGGCCATCAGTAAGTTTTTCAATACCGGCAAGCAGCTTGTCGATATAACCGGTAATCTGCCCGGTTGAGGCACTCATTGTGTCGGTAAAATTCTCTATCACCCTGTCTGTGTTGGCATTCCTGTTGGAATTGGTCGAACTCCGATGTGCGGAGATGGAACCCGAACAGGGACAAAAAGCCTTGACTGGAACGAGGGAAACCAGAAGAAAGACTGGAATGATGACAGCCACCAGGGCACATTTTGCCAAATTCGATTTTTTCATTATTCTATCCCCCTGTCTGCAAAATTGACTGGATTGTCGTTGGTCCCTGTGGTACAGCCCGATTGACCGGCCGGGTAGATACAATTCCCAATCGGGTAAAATTGCCCAATAACGGAATCGTCTCCTGGTTCCATCTGTCCTGGGCCAGTTGACAGAGAGAGGAGGAGATGATTCTGGTCGGATCAAATCCCCCATTGGCAAGGGAATTGATATCAAGATTACCGAAAGGAGAATTACCACCAGACAAGGTTTGATTCAGGATTCCAGCAAGGATGTTGCCCGGGGAAATCGATCTGGTGGAAAAAAGCAGGTCCAATTGGGGACTGTTCATCAGATTGTTGAGACAGGACAATTCACCGACAGCTGTCGGTGGCAGGATAGACCTTTCACCCCGCCTTACTTCCCGTTCAACACCCAATCGGGTAGCGGTTGCCAGCCTGGTGGCAACTTCCGGATCACAATGATAATCGGTGAGTATATCTCGTACCCATCCCTGGTCCGGCTGGTTTTGATCCTGGCTCCACCCTCTCACTGCAGACAGTATAACCATGAATATAACCAGCACCATAACCATTCGGTTTGATAATTTCATCATTTGTATGTTCTCCTTCCTTTCTTCATGTCTTCCGGCAGTCCGAGCCTCCGGGGACGACGTATGCGACTGACGTAACGGGATCTCGGTTGGTAAGTATTGTCCTCCAGCAAAACAACACCGCGGTCACTTGGCATAAGGTTACGGTTGACCCTTACCAGATCCAGGGGTTTCAACCCGTCAATTTCAACTAGGTCGGGATCCGCGCCATGACGGAGCAACCGGATGAGTATTTCGTGATTGTATGATAATCTGGCCGCCATATGCAGGGGTGTCCACTGACGGGCAGCATGTCGTGAATTGACCTGGGCCCCATTGGTTACAAGTGAGGAAATCAGACCGGCATGACGCCAGCCGTGTCCGGCTATATCCAGTGGTCGAAGCCCTCCCGGTCTAGGACGATTGCAGTCCTCCCTGACATGCTGGTGCAACCAGCGTACGATTTGTTCGGCCAACATGTCTCCCCGATTGGCCGCCAGATGAATCGGGGCCGCCTGGTCCTTCCTGGCCATGCTGAAATCCACTCCCTCACGAAGGGCAGCGTGCAGGAGATTGATGTTTGCAACCTTTTCAACCAGAATATGCCCTACCCCATTACCCAGTTTGTCAACGGCCTGAAGAGTCTCCGGGTGAACGCTGTGTTCCTTCAGGATATCCTCCCACGTTGACAACTCCATGGTTCTCGCCATGTGAGCACTCTCCAGAAGGACATGATTTGCCACGGCGGTTTGGACTGGAGCAGCTTCGGTCATGATTTCAACTGAGAAACTCACTGTTGAGAAAAAGATCAAGCATACCGTTTGGTCGGGGTCTGAAGGCATGGAGGCATGAACGGGAAGGCAGTATCTCCCTCAGAGGTGGATCCAGATCAAGCTGGTAATGAACAAGGGCACCGGCATTTCCTGGAACACTGCTTTTGGCGACAACCGGCACGGACACAAACCGAATTTCAGCTGTGGAATGGTCACCGAATTGCAGAATTCGACCAGGTGGAAGTATCCATCGCTGCCAATCGCTAGCATCCGTCTTCATTTCAAACTGGATCGAATGTCCTGTGGTGTTCCTGAGACAGGCAGGAGAAAAGACTGCTTCGCTGGTTGCCAATGCCCTGCGTGTTTCCGTCAGTGATGAGGGTTGCCCCAATCGGGCATCAGCTCCAATGGGTCCTCGACTGCATCCGACAACAATCAGCAGGAGTGCCGCAATGATGACGGGTGTACTTCCTTTCCTATTTGAACAGCTCATTGAGTACCTCCATAAAAAGAACAACATTGTAGGCCAAAATTCCCCCGATCAGATGGGTAATACCCGCCCCGATTCCCGCCTGTGATCCTGGCTGGATAGCACTGTTCAGAATGAATATGCCCCGAACCACGGCAATCAGTCCGATCAGCTGAACAACCCTCAAAATTCCCTGAATGGTCTGGAGACTCATATCCTCCTGAAAAAAAGATACCATGTCGGGAGCAAGGGCCAGAATATCACCAACATCCCTCTGGAGAGGATCGGCAAAGACAGATTGTGACAGGACGGAGAGAAATCGCGGAAGGGCAACAAGAACTATACCGGAAAGCAACCAGCTTATCGGACTTGCCCAGCTCCCCTGCCCCGGTCCCATTTCAGCCCTGAGGGAGGCTCGCCGGAGTCCGATAAACATGAAGATAATTCCAGAGATCAGTGAGATACCGACAACCAGCAGTTCAAACTGGCTGACATAGATCTGCAACCGGGACAGAACCCGAAGTATACCCTGCAACAAATCAGGATTGTCAAACATCTGAATAATACCTATTCCTCATCGGGGACAGCTGTGGCAAAAACTTCACCATTTTCGGTGGTCAGATAATCCCCCTCCACCGTTCGATGAATGGACAGGACCTCTCCATAACCCTGTATCCAGTCACCAACCCGATAATCACCACGGCGAATCGTGGGAGATGTGGTATCGGTATGCAAATCTGCCGATGACTGGGTCACTGAACTGGAAAATGAACGTGCTTGACCCGTCCTGCTGTCATTGCCATACCCGTAGCGTGAAAGCAGATAGAGATCACTGGACAGGTCGGAAATCATGTCCTCCAGATCTGCCGTCTTCTGCTTCACCAGAGAGAGTGATCCCACCACAGCATCAATGTTGGTGGCAATGAAATGATTATGTTCAAGTTGCCGGTTTTCGAGATGCTCCTGGCGCTTGATCATGTTGTCTATGGTTGCCATGTCAACCGTTTCCGTCATGTTCAGACGGGTATTGATTTCAGCCAATCTGCCATGGAGTGTCTCCTGCAGTGCCGTGATGTCACTAATTTGCCCTGACAGGGTTTTGTTATCGGCTGCCTGAAAGGCAATCCTTTCATCAAGTTGCCGATAAAGCTCCTTCAACTCAAGAATCTCGGGATCAGGTTCAACAGGTTTGGCCAACACCGGCTCAGGCTGGATTAGAATTGGTTCGTCCTGAACCGTACCGAAATCGACAGGTTCGATTACTGATTCCACCGAAGCCGTTGTGGAGTTCCCAGATACATTATCCATACCAGTGGGAAAGAGGGTCATTGCCCTGTCCAGCAGGGTTGGATTCAGGATAATTATCAACAGGCCGCCACCCAGGGCGGCTAAAACAGGAATTAGAATGATCAGCAAAAACCTGACTCCTGACCTTCTGGTACGGACCCTGCCTTGAGCCATTTTTGTAGATGAATCATTGAGATCGGTCATGGTAAACTCCTTTGGGTTGTATCGATTACGCTGGTTGCAAAGAGAAGGGCGACAGTTGACCCGGGATAGAGCAGAATCTGTGGGCCTGTCGGTGCCTTTGCCTGGATATCGGTCGCCACCTGGCTGGCGAGAGCCGTTACCCCGGCAGCTATGATTTGGCGGTCTTCAATTTTGGCACTCCGTTCCTGATAAACGGCATCATTGGCCACAACAATCTGTTGGCCATCCTCCAGCATCAGGGCGGACGCACCGGAAACAAATGCAAGGAGAGCCGTCGGACCATATCGTTGCAGAATTCTGGGCCGCAAAATGGATCGGGTGAGATTTTCGCCAGTCCAGGGTGAAAGGCCAAAGGCTGAAACAGGTTGGGAAGACCCATCGGGCAAAACAAGGGTCTGAAACTCAAGTGCCAGTCCTCCGCTGACAAGGTTGGGAGTAAACCGTCCAAGCACCCGTGCACCCTGCAGCGGATACTCGATGATTTCAGCAACCGCCACTCCAGGTTGATCGGAATTCAACCCATTGACCATTTCCGCATGGATGATCGTACCGGCTGCCAGGAGATTGGTTTCACCCACCGACACTGTAGTCGGGGATTCAGCCGTCTCCCTACCCTGCAGATAATTCTGATTGACTGGGGTTGGATTCACGTCACTTGGAGGGATTGAAGAATTGGGTAAATTGCCGGAAACCGAAAGGGGATCAGCAAGACCGGAAAGCTGAGGTACAGAAGATTGGGATGTCAATAGTCCATTGGCCGTCGGAATTGTTCCTGGTATGAAAGTGTCAGTCACCACTCCCTCTCCTGATGGAAATTGGGCCTGTATTGATCTCTCGCCACCCCGAGAACCAAACTGGTCGCTTCTCATTGTGGGGACAGGTATTTTCGTCAATTCACGCAATGTATCCAGAACCGGATTGCTTCCTGGAACAGCTGGTCCCTGTAGGGGGGTCTGAACTGGTTCATTGTAAAACAGGCTGCCCGCGTAGGTAGAGGGTGGGAGGGGATCCAGGGGAGATGGTAAAACTGCCTCGTCCAGCGGTTCCAGTGACACGTCCCCGGTTGATCCCTGATTTCCAGGGCCAAAAGTGATTGCTCCAACAGGAGTTTCCGGCGTAACATCACGGACAAACCCATCCCCTGAAACAACAGGTTCCAGAACACTTTCATCACTCAGATTTGGTGGGTCCGGTTCGGGTTGGTCAAGACTGGCAGGTACTGATTCGGTTGTGGCAAAAAAGGACCTTTCCTCACGTTCTGCCCGGTCGGCCTCACCATCATTGTAGGCACTCAATGTCTCCTGGTATTGCGGACTGGTCTGCTGAACTTCTCCACCTGGGGTATCATCAAGTGCAGGAGCCTGTTGTTGCAGGACAAGTGCACCATCGGATGAAGGCTCCTGAAAGAGTGAATAGCCCAGAAGAATAATACCCAGCACAATAATGAGAGCTCCAATCCCTCGTATGAACGGATTTCTCCACAGATGCAGAATGCCACGATAGCGTGGCAATGAGTCCTCTTGACCAGCAGGACTGCCCTCGTCCACCGGTTGATTTCGATCGCTCTTCCCTGTTTCATCAGGTCGATAGGGTTCTTCATTGACAAAAGGAGGCTTTTCCCCATAGGTTATGCTTTCAGGATCAACTTCATTCACCGGTGACTCATTAAAGGACGGTAAGTCCTCTTGCGAGGCCGATTCTGCACGGGTGAGGCCTGCATCATCCCCTGTTTCTTCTTCAGGTTCATCATCTTGTCCGATTGTAGGATCATCGGCTGTGGCCTGGTATTTGTTATCCTCTTCAGATTTCGCCTCCACCCTTTCCCTGTCGGTTCCACGTATTTTGTCCATAACTTCATTTCGTGCTATCTCATGCCGAAACACGGATGTTTCCCAGGGATAGGGTGTTGATTCAATCCCTGTATTCATGACAGATCAACCTGGGCTGCCATGGTTCGTTCATTGACAAAAAACAGCATGGTGGATATTCTTGGCAACCTGTAGACCCTAATGTCTCCCAGAACCATGACCTCTTCGAACTGTGGTGAAAGCATAACCCACGGGGTACGAACCCACATGGTAGTGCCATCACTCCAGACATCAATATTGGGAACACCGGACACCTTCAGCTGATGTGTTGTTTCAGGTATGTCTACTCCCGAAATGAAGGGTAACATGCTACGGTCACCTGCACGGGGTGGTTCAATCAATTGGTGACCAAGCGTCGGTTGGGCCAGGGGTCCTTCCCCCAATACCTGAATATCATAACGAAAATGTACCCGTTCCAGATTGACTTCCAGCTTCAGGATAACCGGACGGGCTTCTCCCTTGAGATGGACAACCAGATTGGTCCATCCGGCTACCCGTTTCGGGGCAACAGTTAGATAACTGGCAGCCTCACCATCGGTACTCAGCTGGGTGATATCATAACCAGCGCCATCACCAACAGTGAACCCATCCAGTGGCCAGGGTTGTCCTGTCGCATCAGAGAAAACAATAATGGTGGCGATACCTGGGGAAATGGCAACGGTAGGTGATACCGTACCGGCATCAAGAGAAACTATGTCGGCTGTCGATTCAACCTGTAGTGGTTTGCGGTTATTGACGGCGATCCTGTTCAGCTCAAGCTTGTCCTGAAAATCATCTATATCTTCCGGAGCTATCGGCAGTAATTCCTCCTCGGCTGCCTTCAAGCGAGGATCCTTGCCACCGGGTACTGGCTGCTGGGCAACCAAATCTTTACCAAATAACATAACGATTGAAACAGTCAACAGGAATACATATGCCAAAGAGGTTGTCATCGGTTAGACCTTGTAATCATGCGTCGAATCGCCACACCCCATTCGTTTTTCCAGGTCGGTATCCTGGTAATCTCAAGCTGGACGATCAGATCCTGCACCTGACTTTCCTCCGAGGACTGGTAGGTAATGACCAGCGGAATCTGAACCCGCCACATATAGCTGTCCGAGCGGGATGAACTGCTTAATCCCTGATCTATGATTACTCCTCCATTCGCCACCGCGGTGGTCGTCATCCGACGATTGATGACCAGCTTGAGATTGCCAGAGGCATTCAGGGCCTCGACAAACGCCTGGTAACCTTCGTCAGTAAAATAATCCCTTACTTCGGTCAGCTGCAGCCGGTAATTGGCAAAGTCAAATGTATTGGCCCGGGTAACAGCCTGGGTGGCAAAATGGAGTATTTGAGCGGTCCCCAGATGTGGTTCATGCAGAGGTACCAACGGTATGAGTTCCCCATTGGTTCTGGTGGCAAAATAGACGGGTTCCGGTTTCTGGAAGAGCATCCAGATGGCTGCCGTCAGGGTAATGACACTTGCCACTCCGGTTACGAGAACCGTCATGGCAAGCCAACGGACAGTCTGGATCATTTGTTGCCTTGTCTGGAGTACACGCCCTGCACTTTCGGAATCGGGCAGGAGGGGTGTGATCGTGGGACCAGTTCTTTTCCCTGCACCAAGCAAGGCCATGATTTTTTTCATGGTTTCCTCCCAGCGAAACTCCACCCCTGACGTTCCGTCCTGGTCAATTGCTGTCGAATCCAGGGTCCTGCATCAGGTCGTAAATCGGCCAGATCAAATCCTTTGGGCCAGGTTTCACGAGGCCAGACGACCTCCAGTCGACACAGATTGCGTGAACCAACATCAGGACCGAAAGCTTTTTCCAGGCATTGGCAGATTTTAGTGACAAAACCCAGGGCGGGGTTGTTTCCATTGGTGGTCCAGTCGGCATCAGGCCAGATCACGATCCGCATGGGATCGATCGCATAGGCAACCACCGATTGCCAGCTCGCCACAATATCCTTCCATTGGGCAGACTGGACAGCCTTGCCACCTCCGAGAGCTGTCAGGACACACCAGTCTGGTGCCAGCATTTCCTGGCCAGCTTCACAGGTTCTTTCGCCTTCAACAATCAGGACAGAGAGAGTTGAACGGACCCGATTACGGATGTCCTCGGTGTGAATAGCCAAATTCTCTGTACCAAACAGGGGGGTAAGTTCACCAGTGGGCCAGCCTGTCATGACCCAGCCAGCCCTGGCGGTACGAAGCTTCCTGAGAGATCTCCAGGTCAGGCGGTAAAATCGCTTTGGTGTGTTGAATCCGGCATTACGACGTCCAACCAGCAACAATGGTTTCGCCGATTTGTCCCGATAGACATGCCAATGATCTGCCTGAATGGATTGCCATCTCTTGCGAACCGGGTGCCATGCAGACAGGGTATCACCATTACATGGCAATTTGTCAGGCGGCGGATTTAGGAGTTCACCATAGGTTGGAGCCTTCCTTTCCTTTTGGGTATGTAGACCACTTGCAGTACCAGCAGGTTTATGGTTAGTATTGGCTTTACGATGACTGCCTGTCCTGTAGACCGATTTTCCTGTACCCGGGAGGTGAACCGGAGGTAAATCCAAAACTTCAGCCAGCCAGAAAGTTGCCGCGGCAAGGGTACAGCCCTGTATTTGCCTGATGAAATCAAAAACACTTCCCTGGGCGTTGCAGTTTGTCGAATGACAGTAAAAGCGTTTGTCACCTGGCAGTATTGACATACTGGGATTTTGGTCATCATGAAATGGACAAATCCCAATAGCGCCACCATTCGCCGTTGGCCTGATATCCCGATTGGTCATAAGCCTGTACACAGCTGTCATGGATGCCTGTTCCTCAAGTTTATCCCAATATTCCTTCCATCCGCTATAACCGGCCTTACGTGCCCTTCTGTCCCATAAACCTTCACCATCCCGGTCGTTCCTGGAAGTGGCAGACGTATTTTTTACTGCTACACTCTTCATTTGATCGACTCCTTGGAATTACCCAGCTGGATGGTGGTCCCGTTGTCATCCCAACCCGCCTTGTTCTTGCAATCACTGCAGATACGGTTAAAGGAATCCGTGCTGGGAAACTCTTCACCACACGACAGGCAGGGTCTGATGGTTGTCACTATCGGCCTTCGTATGGTTGGTCGTCGCATGCCCATTCGGCTGAGTTTGGTTACCACTGCCAGTTCTGTCCTTTGTATTGCTTCGGCGATTTCCCGATTGCTCTTGCCCTTGAGCCAGAGATTCATCAAGAGGAACTTTTCCTTTCGGGTCCAGAGTGGTTTGGATATTCTTGCCCTCACCGGATTACCTCGCCGGTTGCTTTTTCGCTTCGCCAGATTTGACCCGGCACAAGTCGTGTTGCTACATGCTCGCGTTTGCTACGGGCCTTGATTCTCTCCGGGGACTGGTCAAGATAATCATAGACTATGGCCTCACTTGCCCGTCTGACTCTCGGTACCACCAAAGGCATTTCCAATTGCCGTTCTGCTAGATGATGGGCCAGAATACCGGAACATTCTACAAAGACGGCATGACTTCCAAGAGATGAGATCGTATACCACAATGGTCGGTCAATGATTTTCATCCACTGGAATCGGGCCGAAGGCCATACCCCTTTTCCTTCCCGACATCTGATCCACGCTTCCGCCATGACGGTTTCCGCCCAGAAATGACCTTCAGCAAGCCCAGTAATCATATCCTCCTGTTCGGCCAGAATGGATTGCACCCGGGACCTGATGTCATTACGCTCACTGTAAAGTCTGGCAAAATCCATACCTTTACCTGGTTTCGCCATCATGTTCATCAGATCGTCGGTCACTCCTTCGGCCTCGTCTGTTCGCCCCTGATCAATCAGGACGAGGACAGCCAGCAAGGCTTTCCGGTGCTCTTGAAGTGCCGGCCAACCAATCCATTTTCTTTGCAGCTGGCGAGCAAGCAACATGTCAACAGTAACCACCAAATCCACATCATTACGATCAAAACCATGGGCGGCAAGCCATTCTTCAGGGCGCATTGCCCTTCCAAATAGAGGCGGTTGATAGGGAGGTTCGGTTGTCGGTAACAACCAACTACCGGATAGGGAGGTATCATTCCAGGGGAATGCCCCCCTGGTTTTCTTGAACATATCCTTCCATTGTCCATGCTTCCGACGGATTCGTCCAATTTGTTCTTCCGGGACAGCTGTTTCCCTTTCCCTGGCTGGATTGACCTTGGTCAGCCAGTTTGCACAACTCCAAATACTGCCGAGTTCCCTGATTGCCGATTCCAGATCGTGCCGTTGTCGATAAACCATATCCGGTCTGAGACGCTTGCTGCCCAGATAACCCAGCACAAGTGATGGAAACACAAGAATGGCCAGACAACGCCCACCTATGGTCATGACCGGAATAAAATATCCCTGCAAATTACTCCACGGTTCCCTGGTCAGGAGTTGCCAAACCTCTGCTACCGGCATAAGTGGAACTATGATTATGTCAAGCCAGGCCAATCCGGCCTCCAGCATGGCAAAAGGAAAGACCACAACCAGGGAAAGGGCAAAACCAAGAAAGATTATGCACTCCCGCCACAGAAACCACAGACAAACAGCTGCTGTAATCAGAATCCCACCCAACAGGAGAGCATCAAGTGTACTGTCTCGCTGATGGTAACCAGTCATCAGTCAAACTCCTCGAATGGCGGCATGGTTTCCAAAAGTTCAGCTGCCAGCTCTGGAATAACCGCCTGCCGACTGGCACTGTCCATATAACGGTTTTGCCGCCGGGTAATTTCCGATCGGGCTGATCCTCCTGGGAATCTTTCCCCCAACAACCGGCGGGCCAATGTCCCACCCAACCGTTCTGCCAGAATCTGGCGGAGTGCCATATCCTCGGCAGTAGTGGAATAGGCCCATATTTCGGAAGGGGGTAACCTGTTGACCAACAGTTGGCGGACAGATCCTCTTCTGGTCTGAAGGATAACGTAGATATTCGATCCCTTGCGGGTGGGTGGACCAAGTTGATGACGGATGATTTCAGTTTCCACATCATCCAGCCCCATCATCTGCTGGACATTGGAAATTTCGGTATCGGGGAACGTCGAACAGATCCAGGTCCCGGTTGCCAGGCTACGGACGGCTTCGGAAAAATCCCCCAGTAGTTGTGACGCCAGGCTGAGCTGGACATTGTGCTTGCGCCCTTCCCTCACATCGGTTTCAATCTGGGCCACCACTCCTGGCAATCCTCCCGTTCGATGAAATTCGTCGTAACAGAGTCTTTTGGGCTGCTGGCGGTTGATGGTCGCGATTTCCATGAGGCGTTTCTTTTGCGAGGGGCGTAATTTGAGCTCGGCAACATCATCCTGATGAAGATAGTATCCCCTCATTACAACATGCCTTGCCAGCAGATACATCAGGGACGACCGGCGTTGTGCCTGTTCGGTAGAACCCCGTCCCGTCACATCCTGGAGATCAACCATTTTCAACCTGGCATTTCCCATGGCAAACCGTGTTGGATGGCCCAGCATCGGCCAGGTGGTAACCGCTTCGTTGATGAGACGAACCATGGCAGCCAGGGCTTTTTCACCACCATCCATTCCCATTTCACGATAGGTTGTTCTGATGTCAGGTGTACGCAGTATGACGGGCAGATCAGTCAACACCGGCACTGCCTGCCGTTGAGCTTCTTCAGCCCAGGTCCACTCATCCTGATCACTGAACAGATCAACCAGTTCCCACCAGGTGGTTTCACGATCAATAGCCAGTCCCAGATCTTCTATCGCCTGATCAAGGTTGGGGTGGGTACCCCTGATATAGGGCTTGGGTGTATGTTCATCGGAAAACATTCTGTAGGCATCCTGAACCAGGTGCCTGATCAGTCCAGACAACCGAACTGAATCCTCACCGGCGTCAGCAAGCAGAATCTGAAGGAAATTGCTCTGGAAACCGAGTTCCAGGGGCAACGGTTCGCGACAACCGATTTCCGTATCGAAAATGTTTATGGCCTGGCGGGCCGTATTGGCCAGCCTGACCATCTGTACCTGGTATCGTTTTTCCGGTGGCAGGGCATCGGTTACCAGATCGCCAAGTCCTGTACTTGAGGCACCAATGTCGATTATACTGACCAGGGGCAAGAGATTCGAACCTGCTGCTGACGGGTTGGGAGCAAGAAGGGCCCCGAAATTCAGGCTATTCAGCAGGACAGACTTGCCACTCCCGGGTGTTCCAACGATTAGATCACACCAGCTGTCCTGCAGATTCGAGGCGGACTGGTAGGGCCAAAGCCGACCATCCGGTGTCAGCAGTGTTACCGATCCTTCATTCCAGGGTGAGACCGGTCGATTGAAAGGCAGCAGGGCCAGGGCATGGGTCAGGGGCAAGGCCATGGGTGGAGCTGTAGCATTAATTCCATTCCCGGGCATGCTGGCCAGGGTGGTGGCAATCGGATCACCGGTAAGCATATCGGTACGGCAATCACCCCATCTTTCAATGGCCCTTCGTAGACTTGAAACCAGTTTTCTGACCTCGGCAAGATTGGATTTTTCACTCCAGAGGGCAAAACAAATGCGCATTCTGACAATCGTGTCGTCTTGGCCATCTATGGCTTCCAGGTCCCGAAAGGCATCCCGTATCCTACTGTTATGATGGCGCGACAGAAACGTGAAGATTTCACTTACCGTTCTCTTGAGAATCTGCCCCTGAAACCCCCTTGGTTCCATCAGCCAACTCATGCGCCACCGATAACCTCTGCCATCATTGAGACAGTGTTGCAAAAGTTCATTGAAGGGAAGGACCAGCTGGGGAGCAAGAACCAGATCAAACCCGGCCAGGACCTGATTGTCAATAATCAACAAGCCATCAGGATGGGTTGTTGCCTGATCCCTGGCAATTTGTAATCCGAGATGTTCCAGACCAAGAAAACACAAATCCCTGCCCCTGACCTGGGCTTGACCAGTCGGCAGATGGTGGGGAGGAAGAGGACGGTAAAATAAAGTCTTTTCCCTTTTCTCGGGGATATGGTTGGTATTTTTCCCGGCCATCTCCAGCAGGCGTGGTGTCCACAACTCCATGTCTCCGCCCATGCCAGGAACCAGTTCGGCCGCAATCACGGTAGCCTGTTCCATTGCTGACAGTAGACGGATATCCTGATGGGAATCACAAAATACCTGACGTACCGATTGACAAAAAGTTTCATGCCGATCGTAAAGAGTTTGGGCAATCTGGCCTGGAACCTGACTTGATGGCAAGGGGAGGTTTTCCCCCTGATTCTCATGCTTCAGACTGTCGGTAAATTCAGCCTGTTCTGCCCGGCTGATAGCAGAGGGATGTGAATATATGATCAGATGTGACCGTTCACCTTCTGCTGAACTGGTCAGCAATGATTTTCTCTCTTCAAGCAGAACCTCCAGTTCAAGCTCCATGAGAGTACACTGGTTCTGCAACCTTCGGACCAGTTGATGGACACGGGACATGGCCTGTCGGGTATCCCGACTGAAGGTAATCTGGATGGCATGCCCGGAGTCTGTCATCAGACTGGCCAGGGATGCTCTCATCCTTGTAATCAGGCTGGAGAGTTCACGATTGCTCCTCGAAGCTGTTGTTCCATGCCAGCTCATGATGGTAACCAGTCCACCCTCACTGGTATACAGGGTTGATTCATTTTCAGCACCCCTGACCATAATGTGCTGGTCTACCGATCGCTTGAAAACGGTATCAATCAGTGATGTAACCACCCGATTGATCATGCCGGTTCTGCTGAAATTTCTTGATGTCGGGACAATCGTTCCTGTCCACTTTCGAGTATTCGCCTGTCCCGATAGACGGGATGCAATACCTGCAATAAGGGATTACCATGAATGCCTGCAGACTCAAGAGGATTGTCGGGATTGAGAAAGTGAATGGATACCAGTTCCGGGGTTGCCATGCTTAACAGTCCCAACTGCCGTCTGGGCATCACCAGCCCGGCAGGGAAAAAACGCAATTCCGACCAGGATTCAGGTTCCCCTTCCTGAAGGGCATATTCCAGCATACTGGCCAGCGTAACCCCGCCCCATTTTCCGACCTTGTTCTGACGGAGTTCCAATTCCTTGCGAATTTCCTTGATGTGATTTTCTATGGCCGGATAGGAAACCTGATGAAGCAGGGCTTTTTCGGTATTCACCTCATCATATTCCTTCAATTCATACCCGTGTTCGAAATAAAGCAGAAGCCAGGCAAGGTTCTGGAGTTTTGCCTGTTCGATACCCGGCCATCGCAGAAGAACCAGGGGTGGTTCATGGTCAAAATGTCCAAACTGCAGTGGATGATGGAGAAGATGGCAGAAATGGCAGATGGCTGTCAGATTTTCCCGCCTGAAATCATCGTGATCCTGATTCACATGATGTATTTCCATCCAGCCGGGGATCCTGATCCCGCAATCAATGCAGGTGTGGTGATCACGATCCAGTACCATTCGACAGATCTCAAGATAGGGCTGTGCCCGCCATAGGTGATCTGCTGCCCCGAGACTGGCAATGGCAGGATCATGGGGAAACAGAAGAGGCATTGAAGGTCAGGATCCCTGGGTCTATGGTGACCTCTCAATTCAGGAGATTGTTGCCATCAAAATCAGTCGTGGTTGGTGATCCCCCGCCGAACAGGGATGTTATTCCGACATCAAGCAGTTCCGGTAAACCGATCAGGGCAACACCGACGATCAGATAAGCCAGGACCGAGCTGAGCTTGTTGTTTGGATCCTGTGGATTGGAAGAGTAATTTCTGAACTTCACCATGCTGATCATGGCCAGGCAAATTCCGGCCAGGGCAGATACACCGCCTACCAGCTGACCGAAATTGGAAAGCTGCCCCCGTAAATTGTCGGCAATGGAACCGAAATCCTGAGAAGACTGGGCATGGACCAGTGGTGCTACCAGCATCAGGCAGAGACCGGTTATCAGAAAGGTAGTAATTGATGATCTTCTCTTTTTTGTCACGGATGATCCTCCAAATTTGTGAAAACCTTGAGCAATCATAAGAACGAAGCCGATGTGTATAAAGAGCAAAGCGATGAGCATACACAAAAAGATTGGCTGCCCTGGCATGATAATGATTCCTGTAGTTAATAAAACTACATATATTTGTTAATGTAGTGTTTAGTAGTTATATTAATATTAAATAACCTACTATTGATATTTTTTGTAGTTCATTTATGAGAGTTGAAACATGTATGGTGTCGAATTGGACACGAATGTTGCCAATGGTTCTGAATTGAGGAAACACTCAAGCAAGGAAACAAGGGACTACCTGAGGCGGGATCTGTATGATTCGGGCGTTTTGATATTGAATCCCTTCTTTCAACCACTACAGGAGATGGAAAATAATCTGCGTGATAAGTTGGATCGGGTTACTGCAACAACCCGGCAAGATAACCCTGCCTTGACCACCCCATACTTCCCAGGTGGTCTCAGAGCTGGAATGCGAATAACCACTCCCCTGGGTGGTAACCGTTTTGTTGAATGCAGGGTTGTTACTGTCACCCTATCCACAAGAAGGTTGATTAAGAACTTCGAAAGGTCTCAATTTGAGAAACAGCTGGAAAATGCCGATGATTTGATGACCCAAATTTCGGAAATGTATGGCAAACGTAAAAAACTCATGCCGGATGACACTGAAAATCTATGGTCTTCCATTTCCGACTGGGCTCCCCCAACACCCCGTGGAACAAAGAAGGAGTTATACTGTTATCTCGTCACCAGGGACAGCAGGCAGGACATGTTGGCTTTTACCTCTCTGGCACGCATGATCTGGTTCTTTGAACAGGAGGATCGTCTCAGACTGGAATGGCATCGATGGATTGACGAAGATGATAAATTCAAACACTGGTCCCTCACCACTTCCGAACACCGCAAATTACGACTGCAGGGGGTGTTCCATACTCCAATCATCAAGTTTTGTGTACCCCATCCCCCCTATTCTTCTTCCAAAAAAACGTTTTTTTGTCTGCATCTGGCGGATGATGGCTGGTATCGTCAGGCTAGACCTGTTTTTCATTATCCATCCAGGAAACATTCTAACCCTGGCGATGATGAAGAACAGTTTAGTCTCAACAAATCTGCCCATACCAGAATGAACACCGACATCACATCCCCCAGGGCTGGTCAAACCATTCTTCGCAGCCTGTACAAATTTCGGAATTCCAGCGGAAAATGGCTGAAACCGTGACAAACCATCCACCCTCCCTCTATATTTCAGGACCGATAAGGGGCAAGAAATCAGGTAACCGTCCCGCCTTTGCAAAGGCGGTCACATATCTGGATTCTCTGGGATACGCCTCAATCAATCCTCATGACTTGCAGGACAAACCAACCGATAAACCTGATACGAAATCCCCCCTGGATATCAGAATCATCATGCTTCATGATATCATGGTACTTGCCACCCAATGTCATGGGATCTTCATGCTACCGGGCTGGGAGAAATCTTCCGGAGCTCTTGCTGAATACTGGTTTGCCCGTTCCATCAACATGCCAATCTGGGGAGAGAACTGGTATGACCTTCACAACAGAAAACGTTTTCGATGCAATCTTGATGGATCCCTTCCAATTGAATCATTGGAAAAGTCAAATTCATATAGCGTTAACAATAGGAGTAGAGCACGTCATGTACAAAAACGACCCCTTCAACACTTTTCTGGTTACTATAGGTAAATCCTGGGCTTTCCTGGCTTCGGTCCGCTATCTCGAACCAAACATGGAGCAGGAATCATATGATGAATACAGGGGAGAGGTGCTGGAGTGCGAAAGACTTCACTTCGAAGATTTAGATCATCTTGGATCAAGATTACAACAAGAAGGATTTGATTACCCATTCGAGGAACAGTGGCTGTACCTTTCAGATTATCGCCCTCCCGGTAGCAGTAAACAGTTTGTTGGGGCTTTCCTGGTAAACGAAACATGCCAAGGGGATTACGAACCTGTCGCCAGTTTTTCTTCAATAGCCACAATGAGATATTATCTTGAACTTTGGTTTGGTGTATCTCGCAGCGACTGTTTAATGGATGATATTTCTCGAGGTGATGTTATTTTTGATAATGTTCCCTGTCCGTTGGTAGTAAAACTTACTCCTGCCAAACGTAAAAAACTGTTTCGAAACAGGGCACTCTTTAATCCGATTGTCAAATACCAACCGTCTGATACGGAAATGGTATATCTGGGTTTGGGACAGGATGGCTGGTATCGTGATGCAGTGGAAAGAGAACCTGGCAAAAAACCTTCCTATGAGCTCAGCAGTCCCAAACTGGATGAAACCATAGCAGGATCCATCAGTATGTTGACTAACGGCACCTTTCCTCTCAAGGCTGTAAGGTAGAATTCTGGAATTCCTATAAATTACCACGAGTATTTTGAAGCTCAAGGATGGAAGTTTCATAACAGTCTCAGCAGTCCAATTCATCACTGTTTTCCTTGCGAATGATCATGTCAGGCCTTATATGAGAGGGTGCTGACATGTACTCACATGCATAGAAGTTAGGATAAGGAACGATGATGACCAAAAGCAGTTCAAATCCCTGGCGGTTTTATGGCCGTGATGAAGAAATAGGAAAACTCCAAACCAGCATGCAAAGAGATCATGCTGTTGGTACTCGTCTCATTGGTCGCCGCCGGATTGGCAAGACCGAATTGCTAAGCGCTGTCATCTCCAATATTCGATCAATTCCTCAGAATCAACAGAAACCCGTTCTGTACATGGAAATTCCCGATACACTTCAATCTTCAGAAGATCTGGGCCGAGAGTTGGGCAGGAGGATTCAGGCCGAAGGTCTTCGTGATCTCATGTTGGATTATGATGCGAACAAACCAGGACATTATATAGATTCTTTTTCCCGCCAGCTCAGTCATCTCGTTACAAAAGGTGCAGTTGTGTGCCTTGATGAATTCCATAATATTGAAATTTATAATGGTCTTGTCAGCAAGATCAAACTCATTCAGGATGAAAACCTCTCCACACAGACACCCTACACCGGTGGTGGTTTAGTTGTAGCGGGATCGCATCAGCAAAACATGATGAGGCTGCTGGGTAGTGACAAAGAACCTCTTTATAACAGGTTTTCTTTTGGCATAACCCTGCAACAGTTGACAACCGCACCGCTCCTGCAGATGGCCTGTGATCAAGGCTGGCTTCGGGATGCCCGCCAGTTTCTGACTCTCTATTCCGTTTATGGTGGAATTCCTGGCCTCTGGACGTCTTATCGTAAGTATGAGGGAAGAGACCCGAATTTAGTCTGTACTGATTTTGAAAGTTGGCGTCTCTATTTCTGGCGTCATGAATCGCTTCGTCCCTTGTTGAATCCCGAAGAAGCCTACAATTACAAGTCTTATATCGAACTCAACCCTGAGGCTGAAAATCTCTTGTACATACTATGTGCGGGTAAACCAGGTGGTGTACCTCGAACGGAAATTTTTAACCAGCCTGATAAAATCAAGGAGTTCGGTAAGTACGAATGGCAAAAGACTGTCGAACGAAATCTGGTCATGCTGGAGCATCATCTCCGAATGATCCAAGGCATACAAAGTTATGGGCCTGAGGAAACAACCCCGTCCCGGTATCGCATCATCGACAATGACACGAGACACCAGTTGCTGGTCCAAAGGCTTGGGCTGAACCAGCAAGGTCTGAGTAGCGGCAAACCGAATGTCAAGTTTACGCAGTTACTCCATCGGACAACTGGTCATGAAGGTCTTGATCTGGAACGGCTTGCAGCGGAATTCTTTGAGGATCAGCGCTTTCAGGAGATTGGGATTCGGGCCTGTGGTGGATTGTACAATGTCCAGACTGTCCATGGTCCAGAAGTTGATGTTTTTGCCGACATGGCTGATCAACCCTTTGCCAAGGCTATTGCGTGCAAGGTTGCCAGTTGCAAGAGGAATGCTGGAAAGTTTGACACCTTCACCAAACCTGGTTCCTATTTTGAAAACTCTCTGGCCAGCCTTTATGATCAGAACGGCCTGACCCGACCGCCTAATATTGAACACCTCTTTATTGCTCCTGTGTTTACGGATGCTCAGAAAGGCAAATGGGGTGCTAAAGGAATTAAAGCTCTTGATTTGCCTCAGATGGCAAGTGAACTGGGCTTTGACCCGAACCCTGACCTAGCAACAGATTATGACCCTGAACCCAAACAAGAGGCCACTCCTCAGCCAACTTCAACTTTTCACCCCTAGTTATAAGCGGTTCATGCGGCTGACGCCGGACTGATGACCGATGCCAATCTTACAGCCATTGAAGAAGAAGGTGATCATTATATCATGGGAGCCAAATTGCTTCATCTTCCCGGTCATCTGGTGTCTTTCGACATAACGATCGCCGGTTGGTTGTGTCCTACAGTCCGGCCCGTACCAGGAAAGATGAAGCTGACCGCTTGAGAAGTACTGAATAGCTTTTGAAGAAACTCTAGACGTCCAGCAATCCACGGGCGATGATGGGACGGGTTGCATGGAGTGATCACCAATCTCAGGAATGTTTGATCATCCGGGACACCGAGACTGGCCGGCGATATGTCATGCCTTCGGCCACCACACGGGGGCTGAAACCATCTACAGGGCGATGGGTGTCTAGAAGGCGACCAGAACACATGAATTGGTGGAAGATGAATAGTGGCACATGTCACTAACGGTTGAAATTTGGTCCAGGGGGTCAAGGGAAGAAGACTGAGCTCTGGATGGCAGATGAAGAGGTCGGTGGAAAAGACCCAAAAAGGAGGGTTGTAGTGCCTTAGTCAAATGGTCAATCCACATGGGACAGGGGTTCAAGACCTCAAAGTGTCAAAGTCATGAGGGCTTAATTCATTGAAAGCATTGATGACATTTCTTCCATCCTTTGTCAATTCTTTGCCACAAGCTTGTTTAACTTCCATGTAATTTCTGAAAGGTAATGGGTGGAACCATTCGGGTAAGGATAGTACATCCAAAGAAATTGTAAGGCCCTTCATTTCTGGTACATTATTGATTAGATGTATGCTTTCCCTTGCTTGTTTTAAGCAATTACATACTTCTTCACGTTGTGTATGATCGGTATAATATTTTGCTGGGGCAACAACCTGCAGTACTATTTTTGTGGCTGACATCAGTTCATTGTTAACAAAATTAAGCTTGTCCTTATGGCATCGACAATAAAGATAAATTGCTCCATAACGGAGAATCTGTTGCACTGCCTTTTTGGGATTATCGCTGCCCCATTTCAATTCTGTTAAACACAATCTCTGTTTCTTTGGATCCCATCTGACGAGATCTATACACACGCGTTTGTTGTTTCCACATATACCAGAGGCAATTGGACATTGATTGTACCAATCATTCATATGCTTATTTTTGGCCAGCAAAGCAACCGATCTCTCAAGTAATATTTCTGGGGAGTATTTTTCCTCGTCCATTTTCGTTTTTTGACGGAGTTTCCACAATTTTTTCGAAGTCGTCTTTGGATTTGGACAATTTTCCTGTATTTGATCAAGAATGGCTACTATATCATCTTTCCCACAAGTGCCATCTAGTAGTTTTACCATCGTTTTATCCTTTATTTACAGTGAATTCCTACAGCAGGGGAATTTTAAAACAAACGCAGGGAGGTCTTGCCTATCCCTGGTGGTCCCTGTAGCAGGGTAATTGACCCTTCCCCTGAATTTATGTCTTTCCTTAGGGCCTTCGAAAAGGTATTGGTATTCAGGGTGGACAGTTGGTCCAACAAGTCTTCTCTTCCGTCAAAAAACGGATTGCTGACCCTATCGTTGCTATCAGAGACAAACTCCCTGAATTCCGTCTCTCTGAATCTGTTCCTTTTCATATCATTACCACGGGGACATTTTGTCACACCCTCACATATAAGGGTTTTGAATTTACAGGGCAAAACGATGGTTTTTGTCACCAGGCCTATAGTGTGGAATTCAGGAACTCGGTTGCTGTCATGGTTTCCATCTTGCCCTGCTGTTGCAGGCGTACCGCTTCTGTAAACCGGCTCGAAGCTCTGATCCAGGCGCCAGCCTGCTGGTATCTCGATGCCCTTATCCTACTTACAATTTCAATTGTGTCATAGGCTTCGGCTTCCCTGCCATCCTTGCAGAAATATCCATTCTTCTGCAGGTTGAGCATCCACTTGTTCCAGTTCTGGTAGGCACGTCGCCGTTCCAGATCACTGTCCCCGACAAATTCTCCGGCGGTAAACATCATTTCCTCCCAGGTCAGCATCATTGGCTTGCCCGGACCGGTTGCCTTGCGATCAGCCGGTTCCAGAAATTCCGAGAATCGTCTGCGGGGTCCCTTGCGGTTGAAGCGACTGTTGGCCAGGACCATTTCAAGACCGTTGATCAGACGTTCAATTCCTCCACTCTTGCTATTCATTTTACGGGTGAAGACACCTGAAAGTGTCCACTGGGGAGCCAGCGCCATATAGCCTGGTGCCACCTTCTTGCGAAAACTTTCTCCCCGTCCCAGAATATAGATCGGTTCCTTTCCGGTAACATCAACATCATAACTGATGAGCGGGACGGAAATGGGAACATTTTGGTGATGAACCAGGAACTGTATTCCCTTCAGGACATTGATGGCCTGGTTGACTCGTTCCTTTTGAAGCTGTTTTCGGCTTTTATGCCCCATGATGATCCGCTTGGCATCACTGAAACTTATGTTCACACGATGTGGAAAGAGGAAGCAAAACGCCCCGATCTTGTAAATATCCGTTCGGAGGTGGGCATTCTTTGGTGCCTGCAGGGACTGGTTGGCCAGGGTTCCCAGGATGACATTTGACGCCTTGACCTCTACCCTGCTCTCCTCTTCAAGGTCAAAAAGGGTATTGCGATAGGGCTTTTTCTGATGCACGGGCGGCATGGGAGTATAGAAACATTTTTGCGAAAAGGGATCCTTGGTGGCCATGATTTCCCCGTCAACCCGGGCAACGGGCAACAGGGAGTCCCTGAGACTGACACTGACTTCGTTTTTACGGCGAAAGACTCCCTGCCCCACGAAGGTAACGGGAGTAAAACCCTGCACAAAATGGTCCTTGCTGACATAAAGTTTCGATTCATCCAGCCCCCTTGATCTGTCATACCATTTGCGCAGAAGTGCCATGACCGGATGACCTGGAGTATCCTCGTCGGCATCCTTGATATCGTCTTCTTCCCAGTTGTCCCATTTGGTACGCCATCTGGCGTGAATTTCCGTTATTCCCATTGGTTTGGATCTCGGAGTACGACGAGCGGCAATTTCCTCAATTTCACCATTCTTCCGCAGGCACCAGTGGGCTGCCTGGCTGTCTAGTGTACCAGCCAGAACTGGACAGATGTAGGTTTCTCTCCTGATAATATCCTGCAACCAGTCCCCAAGAACAATGCTGTTCGGTATTTCCGACTGGGGACAATCCTTGCCGAACAATTCCTGATAAACCAGATGACCTGAGGCCTGTATGATTGTTGTGCTGTCTGCAGCATTATAGAGGAGGTCACTCCAGTCCAAGTTGTTTTGGGTCATTTGATCTGCTTTCTCCTCTTGTCATTATCCGGTTTGTCATTTGCCTGCAATACCAATGATGTTATCTCGGCCTGGTACGCTGTTTCGTTCTGCCAGCCTGACGGGTGGGCCGTGAATCCTCCAAACCTGTCCTTCAGGTTTTTGATGGTAACCCGGCACCCTATATGTGATGGACCCCAGTTGGCCTTGGTTACAATCAGTTGTCTTTCATCATCAAGAACTCCAAGGTGAAAACCAAGAGCGCCCCTTGCGGCATCGGTCCAGTGGGTGGACCCTCCAGTCTGCCCTGCCCTGAAAAGGTCGTGTGTGGTGCCGTTATTGCGTCTGGCTTCCTTGTTGGTGTGAGCAATAACCAGTATTCCCATGCGGTGTTTTCTGGCCAGCAGACCCAGTTGGGTAATGAATTCCCTGACCTGGGGTGCATCATTGGCATTGCCGACAAAGGCTGAAAGGGCAGGATCAATAATCAGCAACCGCCAGTCATCAGCTATTGCCAGGGCTCTGGTTAACATGTCCCACCCTTGTAATTTTTGAACCCTATTGAAGGTTCCACCATCTGCCGGACCAAAGAGCGGGTGACCTGCCATTTCCATGACATAGAACTGACGTTCGCTAGCCAGGGCGATGGGTGGTGAATAGTCTCTGGAAATGATATCCCTGTATCGCTTGCTGATCACTCCCTTGTCATCCTCATAGGTCAGGTAGAGAACATTGCCCGGTCGATTCGGGCTGGTGCTTTCAAGGAGGCCTTGCAACAGTCCAGCCTCTACCCCACCATAATGGGACAGGATGGTGGCAATCTCAAGGGCCAGTATGCTTTTCGCAACTCCCCCTTCCCCGGTCAGGATAGAAACCGCCCCCTCGGCCAGAACACTCCCTGAAAAGCCGGATATGTTAAGAATGGGTTTTGGCATCTCGGGTTGTATTTCACCAATGGGCTGGGGAACAAAGGCTTCCACAGTTTCATATCTTGAGGACCTGGCAGTTTGCAACAGCTCCTTGTCCTCCCGGCTGATTCTGGTCATTTCCTGCCTTATTCTGGTGGCCAGATCTGCAACTGGAAGTTCGGCCATGCCTGGATCCGGATGCAGGAAATAGGGATTGACAATCTGTTCGAAAAAACGCTTGACAGCAGCTTCACCTGGGGTACTTGGGTTATCATGACCACCGGTTTCATCCAGATCAAGGGTAATATCAATCAGATCAAGGGTCATCAAATCCATTTTTCTGGTATCGCCTTCAAATCTGATTTTCCCGATCCTGTCCCTGTATTCCTGCAGAACCTTCAGGTTATTCTCATCAAACTCCTGCCAATTTCGCTGTCCGTTCATGTTGATCTGGTCAAGCATTACCTTGTTCCTCCAGATAGACACTGTGCCAGGCATCAACCATTGATTCTGTCCGATTTCTTGCCTTATCTATGATATGTTCCCAGCTACTGGCTGGATCTTCTCCCTCGGGACAGAATTCAAGCCTGGAAAACAGGCCCATTTCATAGAGAGTCTGCCAGAGTTGCCTTCCGGCCTTTCGGGCTGCATCATCGCCATCCGTTATGATGATATGGGGTTTCGGCATTTTGCCGTGTCCCAGCCAGACTGCCAGGTCCCGATTTTTAAGAAGACCCGTTCCCCCACCTCCAATGACAGTATGACCCGGATATTGCCAGCCAAGACTCAGGGCGTCGCATTCTCCTTCAGCTATGATGGTTCCTCTCTTTCCCTTCCAGGGTTGAAACCATGACCCCTTTCGTTTTCCCAGAGTCTTGCGCCATCTTTTTCGGAGCAGTTGGCCATGTCCGGTTAGGCCTTCAAAGGAAATGGCTTTCAAGTGACCATGACCTGTCCGGAGGGCACACATCAGACAACCGGCAGCACGTGGCCATGTCCAGATAACTGTTGCTGGTCTTGTTCGTTCCAGCTCTGCAAAATCCCGTTCTGACAACCAACGTATATCCATTGGAGTACGATTATATTTACAGGCCGCTGGAGGCAAACAGTTGCGATTACTTAAATAACGTCCAGCCGGTGAGCTTTCGACCCCTATACCCTTCAACCAGATTGTTGCCAACCATGACAGGGTTATTGCCTCCTGCTCCTGATGATCCGGATAAACAGATTTTTTCCTGAATGATGATCCGGTATCAATATTCTGAAACCCATACTTCATTTTATCAAATTCAAGCCTGGTCATTATTCTCCTGAAAGAGTCCCTTCTCTGATCCCGGGATTTCTCATCAATACACCCCCGACACCCGAATAAAGCAAATCCATCACCTCTTGTCCTGAGATGAAACCTGTCCCGGCCGCCACAGTTGGGACATGGTCCCTGCCATTCCTGACCTACACGTTTCAGATTCGGCCAGCGTGTCAAAAAGTCGGAAACGGTCACCTGGGTCATATGAGTGCGATCATCTTTCAAAATTTATATTTCTGTACCCAATCCTACAGGCAACCACCAGTTACATCAATACCATTTGATGCTTTGAATTGGTGTTTCCCAACAGATTGATACCAGCAGTTTTGCGAGTAAAAAAGTACAATTTATCATTTCTGATCTGGAATTGCCTTATGGTTCAACTTACCCACAGTCGAAATTATGGATAGACGAATGTCACTTCACCCTGATTGGGAACAAAATACACTCATCTCCTGACCTCCATACACAAGGCAATGCCTGGTCTCCGGCCAAGGCCAATGCCGGCAGTGGATAATAGACTTTTGCCTTTAGCCTATTAGTAAAGGAATCGCTTATAAATCCCTTCTGGCAGGGCATACCGAGTTTATCAGGATAGACATATGTCGTTTAATGGATAGACAAAACTCACAGAGTGGATTGCAGTCTGGACCATATTGGATAGACGAATGATTCCTCAGCCTTTTTAAATGCCTTAACCCGTTATTGCTTTTATGGATAGACGAATGACTCCTTTTGCAAAGGGAAATGTCCCTTAATGGATAGATGAATGTCCTAACATGAATCATTCATTGCGGGAATTCACCAGATAAGTGAATCGAGAGACCTGTTTGTCAGTGTGTCTGTAAGATTATGGATAGACGAATGTAAATCAATGGATAGACGATAGTTCCAGTTGTATTTTTTTTGACCAAGGACTAATAACAAGCACAATCTGATCAATTTGGTGCTGATTTGACCAACGAATCAGTTTTGAAAACCTGCAGAATTGAATCTTTTCTTTTTTATGGATAGACGAAAGTCACCAGAAACACGATAATCCTCTATTCCCATAGAACCGTTTTAAGCACCACTGGATTAGCCAAAGCAACAAATGGTCCCGAGACCTCATTTGGAAGATTCACCACACATAAACGAAATCCAGTTGAGTATCACGGGGTATTTCATCATCTCCCATATTTAAATCTCAATTTTCAACGAACCAGCAGCACGTTTTTATTTTACAGAATGGCGGGGTCTGGGGTGCAAACGCCCAGTGAGGCAACCCAAAAGGATCCTAATTTTGGTTAACCCAAAAAATTGAAAAAATCAGAAAACCCAAAAACTCTGAAAGAGAATTGAGTTAGCCTTAATAATCAGTTACTATAAAAGAATGATTACATTTTCCAGCAAAATTTCCTAACCTCCCATTATATAAGAAAAAATAAGACATTAAATCAGATAAGGATTTTTCAAACCTGTGAAATTTACTTTTCAAAAGGCATATGAACCCAAAGCGTAACCTTTGGTGGTTTAGACATATTTATGGGTTTGTTTGTCATCAATATGTGATACAAACGGGCAGAGGTTTGGAAACGGGTTGAAAATAATATCCTGAGGACCAAAAAAGGGGCGATATTTATGCCCGGTTTGACCTTTTATAGTTAGTTTTGGAGTGATGTGACACACCCGAACCCGGCAGAGAATCGCTTGTCCACCAGGTTATCGGTTATGGGGATGTTCAGAGGTTACTGGTCAGCCAGGACCGTCTCTGGCGTTGGCAAAGGCCTGCACGTCGCCTTCTTTTACCTGCTTCCGCTTTTGTACACGTAAGATACTTGTGGGCAATAGAATAAGTTCATCCAGCATGATTCGCATGGAATCCCTGTGCTGAACTGGACCTGGTTGTCTGGTCTTTAATATGTCACGATAGGCATAGGCAATCGCAATCAGGACAAATAAATTCCGTTTCTTTTGTTTTATGGTTTGGTTTTTCTTGCTGAATAGCAACTCGGAGTGGCGTTTCCTGGCCTCCTGTGCCATTTGGTCCTTTTGAGAATGGGAAAGGGTATCCCACCATTTCCTTGCTTTATCCAGGTAGGTGGCCAGTTTCTCAGGAAGATCATCCTGGTTATTGAGTAAAAGAGTTTCGATAAATCCTGTAAATGCCCTGTCTGGATTTTTGAGACCCTGTTGTTTTCGTATGTTGTACTCAACAAATTTCATGAAGTTGGAATTCATCATGGGATCTATACCATGGAATATCCCTTGCAACGACTCAACTGTTTTATGATGTGGTGTCCAGTACTCTTCCCCTTTTTCTAAATGCTCGGAAAAAAACACTCTGGTGGAGCTTTGGTAACGGTTTTTTAAACGCCTTACCCGGAGCATGTCCGGCCGGTGATTGGCTGGGCAAGACACTGTTCGAACCAGCTCATACTCGTGTCCAAAAAAGTTGCCTTCTGAAGTGTCAATGATCTCTTTCAGCAACTTGCGAAGAGAGTGGATGGTCCCCTGCCATCCCAATTTTTGCATTAAGCGCGGCAGGGTTATTTTGGCTTGACCCCCGCCCCGCCACCCCAGATTTTCTATAATTCCCCAAATTCTCATTTTGGAATGGGAGATTTTACCCCTGATAAGTTCCGCAGGCATATTCAAAAGAGCTGCCTTTTTTCCAAGACCACCTGCGACCTGGATGTTTTCCAGCCAGGGACTGATTTGAAAACGGAAGTATTTAATGCGAGTGGAGTTTTTATCTGTATATTCTGCCCCTTTAAAGGAACCAAAGGACTGGTTGTCAATGACGTACTCCCACTGATTTTCACCGTATTAACGCTGACCGGATGTCATCAGTCTTGATTTCCCGGTTTAGGAAAGTCTTGACCATACCTGGTGCCACCCGTGCAATGTGGGATGTTACTTCCATATTATACCTGGCATTATAGGTACGGGTTCGATAGTAGGACTTTGCACTATTCTGGCAGAAATAGACATCGCAAATATACATTAGGACATCCATGTCCTGATAGGTTAATACGGCTGGGGTAGTGACTGTATACCTAACACCCCCATCGGTATGGATATGTACGAAAACAGATTCGTTATTCCCATTCCTTTTACATTTTTTAGCACTTTGTGTATTCGGAACGGCCAGGAGAAAATCAAATAAGATGGTCGGGACGGTACAATATTTTTCTCCCCCATCCTCCTGCCAAACTACCTGCTTGTATTTTAACGGTGTCGGCGGGTTCTTTCTTTCCTCTTTCCTGCTGGAGTAAACCGGGACGATAATTTTTTTTCGCCGTAGGGTTGACTTGCGTTTATTTCTAGGATATTTTGTCATTTACATTTACATTGTGAAACGCTTGGACACTTTTGTCGGTATGCCAAGCGTTTTTCATTTTAAAGGCGTTATTGCCTCGTGTCATGCATGGAAAAGTCCTCCCAAATCGGGGGGCAAAACTAAATCGATTATCCTGTAGGAATTCAGGTATCCAGTCTGTTAACCTTTCCCAATTCATGACAATATCCAATTTATTTTTCTTATCTCCAAGGTTGGTTCTGACACCCTTTCAGACCGGAAAAGGTGAAATGGCCTCAAATTCACAACAGGATTCATTTTGTATCCGGTAATAGCGAGTGCCCAATAGTGTTCATACACATACTGGTTTGTCAAGCGGGTCCATAACCGTTTCCGAATTTCGACCTCTTACTGCCCTGCCCTCTGGTTAATCTTCCCTTTCGTTTCCCTTTGTAGGAACGGTTTTTCCCAGATCCGTTATTCCCGTGTGATGAAGCAAAAACATCTCTGAGGCCACCGGCCGGCAGTTTAAGGATTTCATTTCTGGCCCGTTCGGCGCTGGCGGCAATTTCCCCGACTTCAGCCCACCATTCCTTTTCCGCTTCCGGGTTACGGTTGAGTTCATCAAGCCGGAATTCCCAGAGGGCCGTTAGACCGGGGTCGACCAGTTCCGGTGCAACCCTGTTGAGAGACATCCAGAGAGCCATGCCCGCCTCGGTCGGTTGAAAGCTTCCACTGATTCGTTTGAGCTGTCCCTGCCCTACCAGACTTTCAATGATTTGATCACGGGTGGTGGGCGTACCGATCCCACTGGATGCCTTGAGACGTTCACGGAGATCTGTCATTTGGCTGTTCGTTGCCGGAATGTATTTCCAGGCGTTCTTCATGGCCATGATGATGCCCCCTTCGGAGAATCGTCCGGGAGGCCTGGTGAACCTGTCGGCAACATTCGAATCAGTAATAGTAATAATTGAGCCCTGTTTTATCGGGGGAAGGAGCACATTATCCCTTGACTTTCTGCTGATTTCCGAATCAGCCTGAACAGACATCCAGCCCCCACTGATGATAACCCTGCCCGTGGCCAGAAAATCTGCATCCTGATTGAGACCTGTTCGGGGAGCCGGAACGGTTAAGCTGATTCGGGTTTCCTCCAGTCGGGCATCTTCCGAGGTCTGTTCCAGGAAGGCTAGGAATATGGTTTTGGCCAGGAGCTGCTGGTCCGAATTGCATCGATTCCAGAGAGTTGCCAGCTCATCAACAATCTTGACATTGGGCTGAATGGCATGGTGGGACGATTCGCCGACCCCTTCATCGGAATAGTGGTTTTGCCGTCCCCTGCCCTGTCGTATGACCGGTTGGAGAGGAAGGTTGTTGGCGGGTAGCCCGAGTTGTTTCAGCTTGAGCAGGGCCGATCGTAGAGGAGCTGCATCGGGCACCTGACTTTCCGGCAGATACCGGCATTCGGCCCTGGGATAGGTGATCAGTTTCAGATCGGCATAGAGGGTCTGGGCCACCTTGAGGGTTTTCTCGGCCGGCCATTTGTAACGGGATCCCATGTGACTCTGCAGGGAGGAGAGATCGTGTGGCCTGGGGGGTGTTCTGCTGACAGGCTTTCTTGATACCTTCACCGGTCCTTCCCAACCTTTTATTCCCCTAGCCAGTGCGTCGGCCACGTTCCTGTCAGAGAGGCGGCTTTTACTGTCTTCACTGTCAGGACCATCCCCATTTTCGTCATGATCCTCGTGCGCATCTTTCCTGGTGCCTTCGTTCGGTGCCCCTTTCCTGTTCATGTAGGTGGCGACAAACTCTTTTTCCTGCTGGTGGCATTGAGCAGTAATAACAAAGTACGGTTCAGGGTTGAAATTCATTATTTCCTGTTCACGTTGACAGACGATTCCCAGGGTAGGTGTTCGCACCCGTCCGATACCGATTGGTTTGCTGTTGCCACCGAGATGGACAGAAACCGTCCTGGTGAGGGTGAGATTGAATATCTGGTCCGACTGTTCGCGAGCCTTACCGGCAGCATAGAGACCGTCGAATTCACTTATGGGGTGCAGATTGTTGAAGGCATCGAGGAGCGTCTTCCTGTCTTCAGCAGAAAAGATGGCCCGCAATATAGTTCCCCGAAAATTTACATGATCAGCTATCTCGCGTCCGATGACCAGCCCTTCCCGGTCACAATCGGTGGCGATGACCAGCTTTTTGGCACCCTTGAGAGCCTCCCTGATTTCCTTCAGGGCTGATGAGCCTCCCTTTACCGGTTTCTTGCCATATGGTTTTTCCGGACAGAGAATATCAGTTGACCATCTTGCCCAGGCGGGGTTGGCCTCATGTGGTTCTTTGAGAGTGAGGAGGTGGCCCCGTGCTGCGACGATCCGTCCGAAGCTGTTGCCGAGCGCTGCCCTAAGGTTTCTGGCTTGCGAGGGTTTCTCACATATGATAACTGTGGATGACATCTGATTCATGAAAATTCACGACCCCCTATATTTAATTCAATTGGTAGTTTATTTGCATTAAAAGACAAGCAATGAAACCATAAACAATACATAACACTACACTTAACTACCAAACACTACATAAAATAATAAAAGACAAGTAAAGTATGATATTGGCCTTATTATAACTACATATAATGGCATTCTAATACCTTCCCCATACAAAGACATTCTTTTCCCTACAATCCACTCCAAAATTTACCTTATTCTCTCCATTGCCGGATTCTCCCACTGTCGATATGCACAAACCCACCCCTTGGATACCAACCGCTTCCTCCAATCTGAAGACTGTTTACCAGCTTAAAAATATCCTTGCTGGCCACCTCGGTACTGTGAAGATCTATGGCACGACCGTAAAGATGCATGCTGTTCGGCACGGCTCCTTCCAGTTTGCTGTTGGTTTCTGGCGTCCTGTATCCTGACAGGATGACCAGCGGTTTTTTAAGCTCCAGCTCCTGTGTCATTCTGGCCAGTGCCCAGTAGAGACGCAGACAGATTGGGACAGAAATATTCGCCCTCCAGTCTCTGAGGAAGTAATTCAGATGTTTTATGGCATCCACGATATAGGAATCCTGATGATGGAATTTGCCCTGAAAGCTTTCCTTCGTGTGGGGATTGAAAAGATTGAGGATTGGCTCGGTTTCAGGCATGAGATTGTCCAGCCGACTTCCCGGTCGCGACGGGTTGGGCAGACGTTCAGGTACCCAGCTTTGGGCAGGTGAAGCCAGCATTGAAGTGGCTCCGCAGGTCAGACCACCCAGTATCATGGTTCTCCGTCCCATTATTCTCTTGCAGCGGTCATTCATGAGTCCCCTGACCCAGACCTGGACGGGGAGGAAGTCCGTCTTCTCTTGCTGCCTATAGTCTGAAAAGCCTGCTGTCCCTGAGACATGACCTGATGTCCGGCACCGGCGGTAGCCACTCTGATGCGATCAGCTTCTCCCCCGAGCAATTGCGAATCACCCCCGACCCAACGGAGAATGCGACCCGGCAATTCGGCCGTCAGGGAGAAACTTCTCTCAGCCAGGATGAAATAGACCACCACCATCAGGATTCCGACAAGGAGAAGTCCTGTTCCCCAGACGAAGACCGACTGGGACTGCATGACCCCATCAAGCACGACATAGAACCCAATATTGACCAGTGTTGTTGTTATCTTGAAGATTCCCATGCCGAGAATAAAGCCAAAGACCATCAGGACCGGCGTGAGTGCGAGTGACATGACCAGTAGATAGCCTTGTTGGGTAGCGGGTCCTGCCAGCCCTTCACCTTCTAGTCGAAAGTGCATTATGGCCCACAAATTGACGGAAATGATGGCCTCAGCAATAATCAGGAAATACCCGGTTACAGCAGCTACCCAGATCAGGGATGGCAGGACGGGCATGATCGTGGTCAGGGTCTGGCCAACCATGAGTATGGCAAAACCGATGGGTTGAACAACATTACCGACACCGATAATAGATCCACCAATTCCTGGCAGGAGGTAACCCAGAGTCTGGCCAACTGCCGACCCACCGATAATATATCCACCGGTTTCAGTCAGGATACTGCCCAGTCCAGCCAATCCGATCATGGGGTCTCCATCGGGGTCCGGTTGCAGGAATTCCCAGATAAATCTGCTCATCCGGTCGCGAAGTCTGGTTGCACCAATTTCTGTCCCTTCGGTTCCACGTATCATTTCTGCGGGTATGATGGTACCTGTATTGACGGCACTGATCCAGGCTGCCTTCCAGTATTGGTCCATTTCACGGCTGATCCGACGTGCCTCCTCGATGAGTTCCGACCGTTCGTAACTGCCAAAAAGAAAGGACCAGAATCTTGTAAGTACCGGTGTATCATTTGCCTCGGCATGAGCCTTGATGTTGGTATTACCGAGATCAGCTGCCTGAAAGGTTGGCCGGGAATTCTTGACCCGCAGGCCGTCATCGGCAAATCGTGCCATATGCATATACCATGCACCTGCACCGAGCCACCCCTGCCCCTGGTTGTTACGGTCGAGACATATTTCCTGGCCATAGGGACCTCCCGAATTATGTCGGCAGGCAGAACTGTACGCACCGGCCACAATCAGGCTCAAACGGTCACGGGCATTGGTTCCATCCCCGGTTCCAAGGGCACCAGCTCTGTCCAGGAGAGGATTGAGCCCACGATTCAGGGTGTTACTGTAGGATGTTCCCGCCTCCCTGATGGCAGAAGCCAGACCAGCAACCCGCGCTGGATCCTGATTGGCGGGAGCTCTCCGGACATGGGCCACCAGATGTTCTGCCTGCGGTCTGAGGACAGCAACGACGTCCTCGATGGCATTCAGGTGAATATCCCTGTACTGCCGGTCCAATCCCTGTCCCAAACCGAGGGATGGATTTCCCCCTCCAGTCAGAACAGTTGGAATATCCGGGAGGGTCAGCACCCCACACCCATCTGTCCGGTTCAGATTGTTGGCATTGATGACCGCAACATTGCCATAGGGTTTGACGGTTACATAACAGACATCCTCCCCGTCTTCCCCCAGATAGCAGTTTTCGGCCCGTTCGACCCTGACAAGGGTACTACCGTTATCCACCGGTTCAAGCAAGTGGGAAATCATGGCTGCACAGACCTCCATTTCCCACAGGGGTTCTATGACGGAGGCGTCAAAACTTGTATCCGGGAGAATGTAGGTATCCTGAAAGGTGATGATACGATCGGCGGCCTGTCCCCACAAAAGGGAGGCAGCGAAGGTCGATCCCTTGACAAAGACAGCAATACCCATCTGGATGGTGTTATAGCCAGAGGAGCCGCCAATTGGCATCAGCATGCCCAGTCCCACCAGTGAGCGAACGGGAGCCCACAACGATGAATAGCGGGCACCAAGTACCTTGCCTTCATGGGCTGTCTGGGTAATACCGGTGGCTGCATACCAGCCGAAGAGAACACCGGCGAGTGAAATACAGAGAATATTGAAAATACGAATCATGCCGACCAGGGCAGGTTCCTGCCCGGCACGACAGGTTGGATGGTCAAACAACTGACACCCGAAAATTCGGCTGAGGAGCATAGTGCTCAGATTGTCTCCTCCCGAGGAAAAGGAATTCATCACGTCATCAATGATACCTGTCTGGGCCTCGATGGAGGTTGGCCAGAAGAGACTGCCACCGAGACCCAGAAGGAGGAGGAAAGAGAAAATTCGTGTCATCGGGACCTGTTAGGATATCTCCCACGAAGCGTTTTCAGATATTCAAATCCGCTCAGGTATCGTCTACACCTGACCTGAGCTGCCCTGAGGAAGTTCTGAAAGCAGAGCACAATGAGGACAGGCGTTACGACAGCCAGGCTGAAGGACAGTAGTCCCTGATCGGCCAGACCAGCCATGAGACTGCCAAGGATGGTAACACTGGCTACAAAACCCACCACGAATCCATTCCGTTTGTAGTTACGGGCGATTCTCCGGAGATCCTGTTCCTCCAGACCGGTTTCCTCAATATGCTGTTCAAAAAGAGATTGGCCCTCCGTCTTGTCAACCGGTCCAAGGGAGTCCTTCAGCCCTGGCCGTTTCCGAAGATCCATCAGCGACAGGTTTTTACTGAGAAATCGAATACTGCGGAAGGCACCCGCAGGATTGCCGATCCCTATACCTAGGCGATTCAACAGGTAGCCTCCAACCCGTCGTGTTTTCCTGTTTGACGTTCCCCTTTTGTACATTGTTATCCGGAATTGACCTGTATTTTATTGAGTAGGTGGGGATATCTCATGGGTCCAGAGGGAGGGGTGTACCGGTCAGAAAGGATTCAGTTGATTGGCTGGCCGGTGACTGGATCTCACGTGGCAGTCCAAAACTGTCTTCGGTTGGAACCAAGGGGGGCAGGGTGGTCTTAAACATCCCGGGTTCCTGGACACCGGACTGGATTTGCCAGCTGATCTCCTCTGCAGACTCTCCTTCAGCCCAGACATAGAGAGGGACTGAATTCAGTTGCCTTTTTCGCATCCATTCCAGGTTGGCATGGAGCCACCTGAGACCTCTTTCCCCCAGCTCATCCACGATCTGTCGATTGTTGGCCAGGGCAGCCAGATCCACCTGACCCTGCATGATGATTTCATGATGCCAGATGGCTTCGGCCGGATTATCAGCAAGAATCAGTTCGGCGGCAAGGGTTGTTGCTTCCTCTCGCAGAAACGGTGCCAGTACAATACGAATCTGCAGGTCACCCGAACTTACGTGGGAAGCGAGCTTCTGCAGTCCCTGGCTACAAAAGGGACAGGTCGGGTCAATGATCATGTAGACAAGTGGGGCAGTTGGATTACCCAGCCTGATCCAGAACGTCTCATCCGCGATACTGGCCAGCATTTCATTCTTATCCCCCTGCATCCTGTCGGTAGGGACGGTTGGTGATGAAATGCCCGGCTCCACTTCATAGTGATACCTCTCCAGGGATTGTTTCTCCTCGATGCTGGCCAGGAGGGTCATGAGTTCCTCCGTGGTGGGAGCATCGTTGTTCTGGCCAACGGCTATACCAAGCCGAAGCCACAAAAGGGCCGTTTCCGGAGCACACTCCCTGTCCTCACCGGCATGGGAGTAACCGGTCAGGACAAGGGAGAGAACAGCAGTGAGAAGGACAAAGCGAGTACGGTTCAGAAGAAGTATTGCTATACAATGTTTCATGTCCATATCCTTATTCTCTCCTGGCAAAACAGTTTCAGGTTAGGGTAGGCCCTCGGTTTCAGAATGCAATTTTTAATTGTGTATGCTCATGACCGGTTGAACGGGAAAAGGTCACCTACATAATTCCCGGCTGTGGTGTCTGTTTCTTCGGTTCGTCCTTTTCACTGGACGCTTGCAGGTCATTTTTTGCCTTCAGGATAAGGTGTAACCCGTCCTCGAACACCATGGGTAACAGGTTTTGCAACCAGCCATTGCCTACACCATTCACCTCTATGAATTTGAAATCACGAAGTGGTACATCGACAAGAAATACGGCATTGATGAGATCATCAGCCTGCATACCTGCCCAGACCCGGTTTTCCCGATCAGTCCACATCTCGGCTACTGGTGGATCGTCCAGTTCGAGCCAATCGATTCCCTTGATAAAACAGACCAGATCACCCTTGTGGATGTCTATGCGTCCCTGTATGGCATTGGTCTTTTCCGTCATGGGGTTCACCTCAATTTATTACCGGTTGTTGTGGCCTGTCATGTTCAACCGTCAGGGTGCCCCTATCGGTATTGGTCAGGTCATTTGTCTTCTGGATGACGAGGGTTCTGAGATCGTCATAAAAACTTTTTGGCATGGTTTTTCGCATGAACATCCGCAGAGGATTGTCGGGATGGCTGACAATAAGCTTAAAGGGATGGGTATGACATTTGGCAATCATGCTCCATTCTTCCCATAGCTCCCTGGTCAATCGGGGCAGTCCGGATGCGGAATCAATCCTGTTCAGTAAGAGGGCATCCCGCGGACAGCTGCAGAAATTGGCGAACCGGTTGAAATGCCGGATTTCTCCATCCTGTTGCAGGGAATTCTTCCGGGTCCAACCTCGCCATTGGACAAACTCCTCGCGAATGGCTACCTGCTGCCCATTCAGGCCATTGATAAAGCGGGTAACGGTATTTTCCAAATCCCTTGCCGGACGGGCATTCTTTACGCCATTGAAACCGTTTCGCCTGAAACGCATTCCATCTTCGGCCTTCAGGCAGAGGGTTGCCTTGCTTGACCCCTTCTGAAGGTGATAGAAGACAGAATCTCCATTGACCAGCGAACGTTTATAGGTTGCTATACAATGTTTCATGTCCTTCCCTTCCCGGGCCAGATCTCCGGCTGTATGGAGGGGAGTAAAGGTAACATCATTCAGAATGAAGGCCTCGGTCAGCGGTTCGGCTACATCACGGTTACTGGCCCACCTTTCGGTCTGCGTATCATCAGCCTCCATGACTTCCGGTGCGGATGCATGGTTGGCCATTATATTGTTCAGGTGGTTGATTCTGGGTGTCCAGCGTCTGATGAGCCTGGAACAATGGAGTAGGGGGTTTCTCCCACTGTCGGTCATCAGGATATCGCGGGCGATCCGAAAGCTGCTTCTCCCCAGCTCGGGTTTGAACGGCCAGTCATGCTGGGGCAGGCTGGTTCCACCGGCTGGAACATGCTGATGAACCAGAGCAGTCATTGCCGGAAGGATAACTGTCCGGGCCAACTGGTTACACATTTCCAACATGTCGGCAACCAGAATAACAGCCTGGTGACGATCAAGAGGCTGGCTTTCGTTAAGTTCCAGCACCGAACCAATCTGATTCAGCATACGTCCCCATTGACCCTTGCTGCCCCTTATTATCTCACCTGGATCAATATCCATGGTAATTTTCATGGGGCGTATGAACCCGGCATAGAGAATGGCGAAGGCATTCCAGTCTTCGGTTGTGGCCGGTATAATGGATGGATTGTCACTCTGGGTCAATTCCCTGATGGCCTCCCTGATTTCCCACTCACCTGTCAGTATGAATTGACGATCATGCAGATGCCCCAGAATATCGGGACCTGTCAGGGGTGCAGCCTCCAGGCCGCAGACAGCAGTCTGTGTCACATCCTGACGATCAATCCCGCGCAAACGCTTCAACCCACCCTTGGTCAGGTTGGGAAATACTTTTCTGAGAGCCGGCAGGAGAGGTCGGGCACAGTCAATGGCTTCTCTTGTTTCCGGTTCCCTTGCCAGCAGACCAGCCAGCAGTGGATATTCACCGGCAGCCTGCTTGCGCCATCCCAGGTCCTGATCATTGGCATACCAGTCAATGGTCCTACATGTTCTTTCATCACGGCATCCCTCGAAGAGATCTGCTGCCTGGCGATAACGCCCGGTGTGTTCGGTTGCAATTAGGGCAGTTAGCTTCTGTATGTCATCTTCATTTATTTCGGGACATTCCTCCGGGAGCAGACCTTTTTCCGTTTGCATGATGTCCACAATTCTTGTCAGAAGTTTACCGGCTTCTCCGGTAAGGCAATAAACTGAAAGATCGGGCAACCTGTCCGTATTCAGTGGATAAAGATGACGAATGCCGATTTCTTCCTCGCCCGGAACATAACGTCTTCCGGTAATGTCATGCTGACTGGAAAGTGCCTGGCCAGGCAAGCCGGCTTCCTGGACGAGGGTGGGATCACTTGTCGTCACGTCCCACTCTTCCCGGTTGGAATGATCATGAGCATTGGTCACTCCAAAGGGATCAGAAAAACTGAAGGCTTCCCTCTCATCAGGCAGGTTCCAAAGGGAAGCAATACCCGGTTTGACTCCGGCTAAGGGTACCGGTATGACATCAAGGGAAATTTCTGCCGGATACCGGGGATGCGTTCGAAGACAGCAGACTACATCGTGTTGATTATCAGGTGAACCAAAGGGACCAAAAGAAAAGATCAACGCCTTGTCTTCCTGATCCTGATGGAGAACAGTCAAACCCATCGGTCTACTTCCTAAATCACCATGGCCATGGGCCGTTCGGCCGGTTGGCATTTTTCTGCGAGATCACTTGGTACCACAACATTGATGCCAAGCTGATCGGCATTCCTGATCATGGCTACCAGAATATCCTCACTCCGTTCCACTGATACAGAAATCCTGATGGGACGGGCATCTCTCGGTGTTCTCGCAGGTAGTGGGTTTCCGGTTACAACTTTCCACAAATCCCTACCACTGTCACTTGTCCAGAAGGGACAGGATCCTCTCGTGTAGGCAGGCAGGGTTACCAGGGCACGGTCGTCACCAGCAAGTTGCAGGGATGCCTGACCGGGTAGGGACCGTCCACTCAGGGCCAGAACCGGCTGGGTAATGTTTTTCCCCCTGTCATTATCCCAGTCTTGCGAAGCTGCATCCAGTAGGTTGGCAACATCCGATCGAGTGCTATAGCCAGGTTGCCAAACCGTGATTTCCGGTTGTTCACGGGAAACCACCCGGGACTGCAACCATTCCCGATTTTGTCCACTGGTCTTGAGATTCACCTCACCATGCTGGTCCAGAAGTGCCAGGAGCAACTTTAGCCGGTTGGCCTCTTCGGGTTTTGCCAGGTCAAAAAGTCCTGTTGGATGATTTCTTATGGCCTTGAGATCCTTTCTTGTTTCGGGCAGGGTTTCCTCCAGATTGTTTCCTGTAATCAGAAGATAGATTTCCTGTCCCGTATCCACCTCCCAGAACCGCTTGCAGGCATCTCTAGACATGTTGGGCAGTGTGGCTTCAATCAGATGATTTGTACCGTGTGTCCTGTTCAGCAAGGTGAGAGAGATAAATCGTTGGGGCAAACGCCTGCTGTTCTTTTCTGTCCGACGGTACTGTATGGCCTGCCTGACATTGGCGGAGCCGTCAAACCAGCCTTCCCACAGGGTTTTGGCTGTTATCCCCACAGGCTGGTCCCTGTAGGAAAATTTATTTGGTTTTTCATTGACTGCCGCCAGGGTTGACTGTCCATTGTCCAGCCTGACATTCATTATTCTGAAACTGTTGTGGTTGACCTTATCCTTTTTCAGATCAAGTGCATTCCCTGTAATAAGCTGAACCGGTCTGACTGCCTTGCGGCCTGCTACCGACTGGTACCTGGTTGCCAATCGATTATCCATATCCTGTAGAATGTTGCCGATGGTTTTGAAACCATGACCTACCAAATTCCCCATTGTAAAGGTAGTGGGACGTTCATCACCCGCCATAATGATGGAATACCGGTGGCCACCATTTTCCAGCCACAGATGGGAATCGGTATCCGAGGGTGGTATATAGTCGAGGATAATACCCACCTGGACCAGATCCTTCTGGATAACCGTACCAGGCTGGAATTTCTCCACACCTTCGATGATGGCATTGAGTGTACCAGCGACGACGGGCTCTGGCTGAAGGGAATTAAGGGTTCTTATGTGATCCGCCAGGGCCAATGGTTCCATGACTGCCTTTCGCCGGTTGATTCCGGCCTGTTCCCTTATGACATTGATACCCATGGGGTAGGGTCGGTGCCATCGTGCATTGTGAATTTCCGATGGTCTGTAGAAAGCCGAATCTTCCTCTCCCCCCATCAGGTCGTTCTCATCCATGAAGAAACGGCTGCTGTCCTCCAGGGATACGTATCCTTCAAGAGAGCGGGTTTTCAGGGGGTTTATTCCCTGCTCATCAAGTTCATTCAGATGCAGTTCATATTCATGAACGACATGGTTAAGGAACCGTTGCTGCATATCCTCCTCCAGAAATGGCAGGAGATTGAGCATGGTGGTAACCAGCCCGTGTCCATTATCCCTGGTTCTTTCAATACCACTGGCCCACTGGTGTTCCGGGGCTCGCCAGCCGGAATCGATCATACTTGTCAGCTCCTCAAAGGCCTCATTTTGCAGGGTACGTCTTACAGCTTCCTCTCCTACGGAATTGCACATGTCGGGAATTGAATCCTGAAGGGCAGGGTGGTCTCTATTGCTGTCAACGATGGCACCGAGGGAATGCAGTTTGCGGTTGTAATAGGAAATCTTTCGCATTTCGGCTGTCAGGCCGGTTGAAACGATCAGTATTTCAGGAACCGAAGTCTGGTTGAACCGGTTACCCCGCCCCTCGCTCTGCAGGGAATCAACAATATTCTGATCAGTATCCATGATGACTATTGATCTTGGGCGCTGGTCCTGGAAACCGGGATCTGCATGATAGGAATGTCCTGTCGATACTGTCCGATTGAAAATGATGACATCCAACAGACCGTCATTGTAGGCATTCCCGATGGCAATCCTTTCGTTGTCGCCCGACATGGGCCGAGGTTCAAGATGTCCCTGTTCATCAAACTGCATGTTACGGCCGGTAAGTTCACCGACGGAGATATCGTGGTCCTCCAGACCCTGACGCAAGGCATCAATAGGGGACGCTGGCAGATGATCAGGGAGACCGGCAATATCCTCTTCTATTTCAGCCATTATGTCACGCAACACAGCGGACCCGACCGCCAGGACATCCTCAATGGGTTCTTCTCCTGTTGTAGAATATCCACGTCGCAATTGTGCAACCTTGAATCGGATGTAGTCCTTGAAGTTAAAGTTCCCTTCGGGATATTCGCCGCCTGCTTCCTTTCGCAGGTGAGTCATCCAGGCACCACCTGTTTCACTAATGAAGATTTGTGGTTTGCGACCCTTGTTGATAGCTTCCCTGGCAATACGAACGGTCTGGTCAACCTTGTTCTGATTGACGATGGATGTGGCCAGGTTGGGAAGGGGGTTGATCAGTTTATAATATTGAAATTCTCTTCGGAACTGGGCCCGAAAGCGGGCAATATCCTGGCCGAGTTTTCGGAAGGTGTGGGCCATGATACGGTTCTGGCCTGTCTCCCTTTCATTTGGCAGGACTGTCTTTCGGGGTACATCCATCAGATCATGATCCCTTCGGAGGTAGACCCCATCCTCAATGAGCATGGTTGTAATGTATTCCTGACTGGCCGAGGACACGTTGTAGAGACTGTCTGTAGTTTCCTGCATGGCAGGTGGCAGACAATAATTGTAGAGGTCACTTCCCTTGTAGTCACGCAGAAAGGTTGCCGAGGCAAACATAACACGACCGGCACCCTCACAGATCTTCCGGACAACCTTCCCCGTATTGCTGGTGGCATTGAGCCCCGTATGACATTCATCCAGGATCACCATTGTGTGACCATCCCCTGAAATGTTGCTGATCCAGTCCCTGGCCGGGCTGTCATCCTCCCCATCCATGTCGACCAGCTGAAAGGTGGAGTAGGTGGTGATCAGCATCCTGTTGTCATCCGGCCACTCACCGGTGAGAAAAAGTCTGGTCCGTGCTCCAATTCCGTCTATGGTCTGCCTGTTGGTATACCGTGAGACCGGCAGGGTTGTTTCAGTAGGCAGTTTGGATCCTATCAGTCCCACTCGGCCAATCAGACCTTCTGTTCTTGTATCGGCAACATCCCTGAGGACATCCCGCATCAGACTGTTGGATTTGGTAAAATAAAGCACCCGATTGCGGGGATTGCTGTTCAACCAGGCTGCTGCAGTACCGATCATTGATCTTCCCTTGCCCGCCCCTGTCTGATCGGCCAGAATAAATCCCCGTCCCCGCTCATGGGCCCATTGATTGAAGGCAATTGCGTCAATCTGTTCCGGTGTAAATCTCTCTTCCAGTTCCTGCCTGTTGATACCCAGAAGAGTGGTGACATAGCCATCCACATCATGCCCGTTGGCAGAAATAAATTTTTCCTTGGCCCGATCAAAGGCCTGCTGATGTCCCTTGGCAATCATGGTTCTGGCCACACCCGTCTGGCTGAGTGACTGGTAGGGAACCTGACGATAACGCAGGAATTCGGGTTCTGATCCTGTATGGAGTTCCATCAGTCGCTGGCGTCCATGACGAGCTTCATAATACCAGCGTTGGAGTTCCTGGGATGTCGAAACGGAAGGACATCTAAGCGCTGCAGCCGGTGCTTCCGAAAGTTGCTCCGGGCGTCTGTCACCAATGGAGATGACCAGCAGACCTGTGGAATCTGAATCAAGTTGGCCGACCATGGAAGGACTGATCAGACAACTGGCTTCCACACCATGGGTACAGGCTGTTTCCCTGAGAATGCCCATGGCTTCCAGCTCTCCTTCAATATCTTCTCCAGCTGGCAGCAGGACGGCAGAAACACCCTTGTCCGCACGGTTGGCCAGATGGGAAATGAGGGCATCTCCGGCTACGGTCACCGGCCAGTCCCTCAAGTCCAGAAAAAATCGATCTGCCTGCATGGGATTGGTTCCCTGGACAATCAATGTGTCAGCAGCATGCACAGGTTGCCAGGAGTTTTCCCGGGGAGGATTATCCCCTTCACCGGATTGAAACCCTACCGGAGCTATACCAGCAGTGGGGAAACCTTCCGTACTCTTCAGGACTTCCCTAATTGCCTGGGTCAGGAGTGGTGACAACCCACCGGATAGAACCAGATCAGGGTCTATTGTGTTCTGCAGTCGAGCCAGGTCATTCCAGGAACGTGTTTCACCAGCATGAATTGGTGACTGGCAAATCTGCAGATACAGATCAGCCATCAACCAGTTCCGGGCCTGTTCGGCGTTTGTGGTTCCTTGGTAATCGGGATTGGAAGGGCAGGGGGCTACCGTGGCCCTGGCCAGTTGTTCCAAATCGGCACGGTCATATTTTTTACCGTTACGAAGACTGTCATCGGTTATTTTTCTGGCCAGCTGCATATAATCCTCACGACGGGTAAATCGCAGGGCACTGGCCGGCGGGTACAGGCTTTCATGGTTGTTCCATGCCCTGCCACCAATCCAGCGATGGTCCTGATGTTCGTACACCTTCTCGCCATGCCTGTTGCGTCCGATTGATTTCACTTTCTCGGGACAATCAGACAGACCATGCCGATCGGTAAAGTTTTTCCTAACCGATGGAATTCCAATATCGTAATTGCTGCGGTAGGCCTGATTTCTGCCAAAAAAATCGAGAGGCAGGACATTGGCACCGGCTTCCGGAAAAGGTCGGGTCAGGAGACGAGGGTTGCTCTCAAGGGGTTGCCAACCCTTTTCAGCCAGTTCTGCCGGTATGGCCCCACGACGGGATTGCAGATCAAGAATGTATTGGAGCTTGCCTTCCTGTCGTCTGAATTTGAGGGAGACTCCGCTCTCCCTAGGGAAAGAAAACCACGTTACCATAGTGAAGATCTCCTGTTTATATTAGTTACATCATTCGTGGGGTGATGGGCTGGTGATCCTCCTGTTGGTCCGGTTCAGGTTCTTGCCGATCCCCGAGATCAAGCAGATGATCAAGCTC
>CBDCSF010000003.1:0-65610 GCA_965221445.1 Paracoccaceae bacterium | reverse complement strand
TAGACTTTGAAATGGAGAACCATAGATGCTGTTCATTTCCTATGGACAACGTGTCATTGCAAGAATTAGATGAGGAAAAAACTCATTCATCTTCTCCAAGTAGTACATTATCAGCAATACAAGTTGGGAAAAGTTGGAAGTTTCCAGCTAATTTAATAGTGTTAAAATTTTGTGTTGATTATGGCAAAGTCTTTGCAATTTGTCATGAGAGACATATACATACAGGACAACCATGCATTTCGTTGTATATACATGATGTAACTTCTGGGAATATACACAATGTCATTCCACTTTTTGATCATAACATAATGATAGTGGATATGTGTATGGTTCAACTTGAAAATCGGCAATGTGTAGCAATTGGTCACACTCTAAGAAGTACAGAAACTAGTAAAGATATGGATGATTGGTTAGTTAAGTTCATAAATATTTCAGGAGAAGAAAATGTAAACTGCGGTATAGTATTAGGAAAAACTACTTTTGGTCCAATGTGTTCATTTGAGAATAAATTATTAATGTATCGTTCTCAGTATATGTGTATACTTATACTGAATACTAGCGAATGGCCAATTGAACGTAATGAAGCACTTTTTGAAACTGGATTAGAATATGATACAGGAGTAGTGAACATGATTACTTGTACTGGAAAGACATCACATCAAAGGTTGGTAATTATAGACTATATATGTAGATATACTACAGAAGTAGGGGTAGCATGTTTTGATATTGATGGTACTAAATTGTGAAAAGTAAGCCAAAGCAATATAAATACTACATTTTATCCATGTGCAGATAATAAAGGACATGTCTTTATTTGTCATCGCTGTTATGGAAAGGTTTTTTTTCTAAAAGATAATCTATATAAAAAGACATTGATTCATTTATCAGAACGGATACAATTGTACTGTTGGTCCAATACCATGGACAAAATGTTTATTGCTCATTACACTGATACGGATATACTAAATATGACATGCTCTGATATAATAGAACAGTAATGTGTTTCTTATGGATAGAAGATGAGAAGTATCTGTGGATTGCATTCATCATTATTAGACACTTGTAATTTATCTCGTACATTTTCATAAAAACATTCAAGTTAGTATTAGGTATTCAAAAGTTTGTTTCATGATGATGAATTGATACATATTAGTATAGTATTATATGTTATTAGTTGTCTGTTTTTTTAAAAAATTATAACTTATCTTAAATTATCATTGCATCTCTCTAATTGTAGTTTCTTTAAAAAATATGCATACTGTAAGCAATATTAAAACATAATAAATTTTGTTTACATGTAATATTTGGTTATTTATCATCGGATAGTTTCATAATAATAATAATACATTTATTTTAGATTTTATTTTTGAGACACCAACAGTGATACTGTATGTATCAATTATATTTATTGAAAGTGACATCATCATTTAACATATAAAATAGACATGACTAATACCTAATTAATAATTGGAGGACAAATATCTGATCAAGATGTTCTTTGTAATTAAAACACATATTACCAATAAATGTTTTGCAATAATATGGCAGATTATATATGACACATTTCCTATTATATAATATATTTTCTTCATGACTTTCTTTAAAGAACTAATCTTTTATAATTTATTTGTTATATAATCATTCACAGAACATGACACTAACTAAATAACAAAATTATCAGTATTGATATTTTTAAATTTTATTTTTAGATTTCTATATATATAAATGTGATTGGCTGACTGAATTCCATTACAAGCTATATTTCTGATTATTCAAGTAAGTAGTATAAATTATATTACATCTATATAGTATAGGTATGTGTAATTGTTTCCTCATATGGTTAACATATAGTATATACTCTGTGATTTATTTTCTTATTTCATTTACTTATAATTATTAGGACAACTAGAAGATTATGAATGGTCATATTACTGATATTAGTATTATAAATACTTTGGGATCGTTCCATCAAGGGGATGAATATCAATTTGGAGAGTATTCACGTGGTTGGCAATGTGTTACTTATAGTATTACTGCAATTGCATATGCCCAAATGATTGATATTGCATCATGGAATAGTCATGATTTGGATTTTATACTGAAAGAAGGAGACTGCTTATACTGACACATTAGACCACAACAGTTTTTTGATCAAACAATTTCTAATGGACTTCTTGAATTGAATGATATACCATTGGAATGTGATATATTTGAAAGACATTTTAAAATCATTCATCAGGGAAATTTATATTGTGATATAAATAAACAGGCAATTGATGGTTTACTTCAACAAATCAGTGGAGACAATAACAAATCACATGCAATATTAGTTATGGGTGATCAACATGGTGCATATGCATCAAGTCTCATAAACTGTGGAAAAAATATATTTCTATTTGACGGACATAGTCACTCATGTGTCACTGGAATGCCTTGTCCTGATGGGAAATCTATACTACTCTGCTTTAATAATACTTCAGCATGTGCAGATTATATATTTCAAAGTGCCTATATTTGTAATGTTGTTCAGATATCATTCTGGACTGGAAAGTAACCCTTAACAGAACTGGATTCTATCTTGAAGGAAATCGATTCAAAAAATTTTCAGTGAAATCATATGCATGTGAAAAGGATACTACTGTAAATACAAGTAAGAATGTGAACACATCTAAGATTGATGAAGATCATAATGGAGTAGCACTGTCAGATGTACATAGTTCTCAAGAAATGAGTGATCAAACTGACTTCGAAAGGAGTGGCAAGCCTTCTCAAAGAATAACTAATGTTACATACTATAAGGAATGTGTATCATCAGAAACATCAGATAACAATGTTTATCCTAATACTTGTCATGTATGCTCAAAAAAATTAATATTTTAGAAGAGTTACATTTGCATGAACTTGCTTGTGAAAATACAAATACCAATAAGAATGAATTGTTACATTGTAAATTTTGTTCTAAAGTAATAGACCACTAGATCAATCTTTTATCACATGAATGGGCATGCGAGAGAAAAATTAAGCAGAAACAGATGTCACAACAGAACAAAAATTTACTTCTACATTGTAAATTTTGCTCTAAAGTAATGGATAATAAGTGCAATCATTCATCACATGAACAAGCATGTGAAAGAAAAATTAAACATAAACAAAAGTTAGAACAGAACAAAGATTTGCTGCTATACTGTAAAGTGTGTTCTACAGTAATGGACAATTAAAAAAATCTTTTAAAACAATGATGAACATAAACAGATAGTACAAAAGAAGAAAACATGCACACTGGACATTTATGCAAATAAGATACGTCAGTTGCAGTTAAACAATTGTTATGATCAAACTAATAGTGAACATGATAATGTATGTTTGAAAAGGAAGCAAGTGGAACATAAAATCGGAGATAGGCAATATGAAAAATCCAAATTACAATTACAATTGGATAGTCAACTATTACATCATAACAAAAAGAAGTCATATACACATTTGGAAAACCAAATAAATAGTTTGGATGAACAAGTCACTAAACTTAGATTGTTATTAGAACAGCTGGCACAGGAAGAAACTGAACTTTACAATAGAAAATGTGGTCTTCAACAAGGGATGAAACAACTAAATGATAGAATATTAACTTATGAACAAACAAGATCAGCATTAACTGAACGCACTAATCAAATATTCAAAACTTCAGAAATATTGAATAATACAAATGAATCTAAAATTGGCAAAAAGGACAAATTACCTATTGATAAGACTAATTTTCAAAATAAATATCTCTCCAAAGATAAAACTGTACAAACTACTATGAAACGGTCCATTTTTCATGTAACTGAATCTGAAGCAGAAATGAAAGAACAGACTATTAAGAAGAAGAAAATATACTATATAATGAAAAAACGTTCCTCTTCAGATTTCAAAACTATGGAAAATGATAAAAATAATCAATGTATAGCTTTAAAGCACAAATCAACAGGTTATAGAGAAGAAAACAACTCAAGACATAATGAGTATATGAAAGAAAAAAGAAAATGTATTGACTATAAACTATGTGAAAATGAAAGTAACAAAACTCGTATTGCTAAAAAACATTTAGATGAGCAGTACAGCAATGATGAGAATGTGCGCAGACAACAACATGCAATGACCAGTAAATTGGGAAGCAACCTTGATGAATCAATAAGAAAATTTTTAGGTGCTGTATCTGAAGGTCCCATTAATGTATGTAGCTCATGTCATCAAACACATTTTGCGAATAATGTTGTTGATGTATGCAATTTGCATCCACAGAAGCAACAAATACTTTTAGATACATGTTTGACTAATTTCAAATCAGTGAATAACAAAGAATGGCTCTGTTTATCATGTAAACATGAAATATATGCGGGTATGGTACCCAAATTATCAACAACAAACAAAGTTGGTTTTCCTAAAAAACCTCCAGAGTTGGAATTGAATGTGCTAGAAGAATTTTTAGCTGCACCTCTTTCAGCTTTCATGAGAATATGGTCTCTACCAGTTTGTGGAATAACAGCATGTGGTCAGAAGTTAATGATAGGCAATGTAGTTCATGTGCCAAATGATATTGGAACTACCCTGAAGACATTACCACGTATGCTGAGTGACATGGATACTATACCGGTGAATATAAAAAGAAAAAAATCATATAACTCAAATGTGTTTTCAGAATTTATACGTCCTAACAAAGTTATTGATGCAGTTAAATATTTAGTAACTAATAGTGAAATGTACAAAGAATGTAATATTGATGTGGCTACATGGTTGTATGACATTGAAAACACTACACATGAAAATCGATATTTTATTGAAGGTAACAATCCAACTGTCAATGAGTCTGAAGTAATCACAGAAGAAAGCAATTTAAATAAACACATGGATTTTGAAGAGATAACATTTTCAGAGATGTCACAAGGGAATATGGATACAATGTTATTAGAACATGTTAATATTATTAGGGAAAACAGTAGTGGTAGTCCACAAGATTCAACAGGAAATGAAGTTTATGTATTGGCACCTAGTGAAGGACAAACACTTGTTTTTGAAGATAGCAAGACAGAATATAAGGCTTTCCCCACAATATTTAGTGGTCAGACAAGACCTTCCAACAGTGAAAGAATACGACCTGTTCATCTTAGTGATTTATTCAAGGCAGAATTACGCAATGTAGACCCTCGTGTAGCTCTCAATATATCCAATATCTTTTATAAAGTTAAGAAGTTGCAAACGGATCATATTAAAAATAGAAAGACTCTTGCATTACATCGCTTGATTGGTGCAAAGCACAAAAATGTTACAGCAGAAAATTTACTAAATAAAAATGAACAAGATAATATACGAAAGTTAGATGAAGGATATCATATATATAGGAGTTTAAGGAATAGTCCTCCATATTTTGAGAAGTTTAAGAAAGATGTGCTTGCAATGGTGTGACAGTTAGGAATACCAACACTTTTTTTTCTTTATCATCAGCAGATACAGGTTGGATACCACTATTGCAGTGTATAGGAAAAGTTGTAGATAACGTGACATATACTGGTGAATTTATTAAAAATGAGATGACATTTGAAAAAATGTCAGCTTGTTTCATCACATCCAGCTGCTTGTAGTAGATATTTCCGACATCTTGTACAACAATTCATAAAGTTTATTATAATGGGTAAATGTTCTCTATTTGGTCAAGTATTGGATTTTGTACATAGAGTCGAGTTTCAAAAGAGAGGAAGCCCACACATACATGGTTTATTATGGATTCATAATGCTCCAAAATTTGGAACATCACCAGATGAAGATGTTTGCAAATATGTCGATTCTTGTATTTCATGTAGTACTGATGTAACTGATAGTGAAAAAAAATTTTTGAAACTTCAAATTCATAGACATTCCCGCACATGTAAAAAAAATAATAAGGGGAAAGCCAGTTTGCCGGTTTGGTGTGCCATGGCCCGATATGAATGAAACTCAAATACTATACCCCCTGGAATCGAGTAGTTCAGATGAAGTAGCAAAATTACAAATTGAATATACAACATTAATGGACAAGTTTAGAAAAATACCTAGTGATATTCAAACATATAGTGATTGGTTGAGCTTCATCAAGATGAATGAAACTATCTATTTGAAAACAATTTGTAGTACAATAAAACGTCCAAAGATTTTTATAAAATGTTCACCAAATGAATATTGAGTAAATCCATATATGAGAGGATTATTGACATCATGGCAAGCAAAGCATGATATCCAGTTTGTGCTTGATCCATATCAATGTGTTACATACATTTGTGATTATATGACAAAATCTCAGAAAGGCATGAGTGAGTTACTACATGCTGCATGTGAAGAAGCTAAATCTGGTAATATGGAACTCCGACAAAGTGTTCGTCATATCGGAAATAAGTTTCTCAATGCAGTTGAAGAACCTGTACAAGCATGTTGTTATGAAATCTTACAATTGCCCCTTGTAGATTCCACATGAAAAAAAGAGTATATTAACCCCTCACCACCTAAGGAACATGTTGCATTAACCAAAAAGTTTGGAAGAATTGGAGCAACTTAATCCAAAATCAAAAGATGTCACTTACAAAAGCAATATTGATAGGTATATGATGCGTCCCACTAAATTAATGTCATGGTGTCTTGCTGATTTTTGGTGCCGTGGTTCTTCCGCAATCCTTCTCCTTTATCTCGTTACGGCCAAACTGGGCGGTATCCCCCGGCGTGGTCCCACGACGCGTCTGGCGGCGTTGGACGCGGGGCGGATACCCAATCGTAAGGGTACTTCTCGTTGTGTGTAAATTGACGACCCTGCACCTGGGCAGGGATGACCGAGGGAAGGAGAATACGGTCTCCCCTCCCTAGCCTCTGGTGGTGTCTCGATCCGAACTCGTGACCGGTACTTCGCTACAGGTTCGGACGGCGCAACAAAGACTCAATGTCACTAGATTGTGTGGCGTTGGTCCACCCCACACTACAACTATTTATTGAGTACTAATTCCATACATATGCGAGTATACAGATTTTCATACGCGGGATACACCCACGGGTGATGTGTCTCACCTCCGAGGGCAGCTCCTCACCGGAGATGCCAGGCGCGTCCCAGTGGCCCGCCTTTACGAGAAGTCTTCCTCGTAGTGACGTCACTCGTGTGACGTAGTGGTAGCCCACTAAGTGGAGATGAGACGCCTGCTTCTCAACTGGACTGAACTCTCGACTAGACCCGAACTCTCTTTACAGCCGCTGCTGTCCCCTTTTATACCCGTCCCCAGCTACATGCAGCATCTCCTCATGCCTGCAGCCGACCCTCACTGAGGTGACACACTTAATGGATCCCTGATCCGGATCTTTGGTGACACTAGGTCATGCTCGCAACACGGCAATACCCGTGACGTCATTTAGGACGGGATTTCGGGCGCTCTCATCCCTCCCCTTCTTAAAACATGCTCACTCATGAGCTTGTCCCTTAACCCTTCATCCCAGTTCGTCGCCTCGGTGAGAGGTGTTATGGTCGTTGCTGCATAGGAGATGAGGGATGCGTTGTTCTCCCTTGCGGCCTTGTTTAGTAATTTTAATTGTATACTAATCATTTTCATACTTTCGATCCATTCCCAATTATAGGTGTTTATAATGGTGATTATAATATATTTTATATGCATACCTAACTATAGGTGTTTACAATAGTGATTATAATATACTTTAATCAGGATATCCTTTATAACTTTAATGTTTGCAGGGCAAAGCAGACAGAAACGGGGACTTATTTAGAGTGGTTTCTTGAACAACCCTTCTTAAACTAGGATCTAAAAATCTTTTTGCACATCCTCATAATGAAAACTTTATTATGCCCAATGTTTCTATCTGCGCTGTCCTGCCATTCGTTTTCTGATATAAGGTGTACATGTCTATATAATACTAGTATACACGGCTTAGGTTAGTAATACATAACATTTTGATTTTGGGTTAGTACAGTCTATTGACCTCCTCCTGGAACTCTCCTGAACTAATCCTGACTGCCAAAACCATAAGGTCCCCGCGCGGTAATGGGTAGGCCTGCTACCTCAAGGGTGGGGAATATGGATGCTACCTCTAAGATGAGTTGTCCAATAGGTTGTCCCACTTGCCGGGTGAATTTTGTATCGGAGGATAAGTTATGTAATACTACGCCCACGTTGCCGGTATAGTCGGGGTCAACGACTCCGGCTAACACAGTGACATGGTGTGTAAGTGTTATGCCTGATTTTGGTGCGATTCTACCGTAATGACCTAAGGGGACCTTTATGGCGATGTCAGTATACACTAGTTTGATCTCCCTTGGGTAGAGCGTGAAGCTGAATGGGGTGTATAGGTCATATCCTATTGCACCTTCTGTGGACCTGGCAGGAGGCTTGGCTGTTGGTGACAGCCTTACGAACTGGAGTCTCGGCGGGTGACTCCAGGCGCCTCCAGCTCCAGTATTTGGGAAGGGGGGCGACTGTGCTCTCCCGATCCTTGCCGTCTGGTCTGCCGGTCCAGGTATTTCCCATACTTGATGCCTGTTCTCTCGTCTTGCAGGACTGTCTGCAGGATGTCTCGCATCCGTATTGGGTGCAGGTCGAGGTCCTCTCTCAGCGATGCCCTGGTCCCACTGTCGCCGGGGCTGTCTTGGCTGGTTGGTCCCGTCTCTGCCGCTTGGTTTTGGGGAGATCGCCTGAGAATAGACCTGAAGCATGATAGGGGCTGAGTAGTTACTGTTTTAGCTATCCCCTTTGCCTCCTTCACGGTTATTCCCACTCGATAGAGCTTGATAGCGAATACTACTCCCCCCAACAGTGTAAGCACAAAACCTATTCCTACCACTAATGCCATAGGACGCATAGGGAGCGACCAGGGATACTTGCTATCCACCTTGCCTATTTGTCGGTTTAGGATAGAGTAATCCATGGTGCCTAAGGGTTCAACTTTCTCTACAAAATTTTCAGCTTCTTTGACTGTCATTAATTTCGATCTAAACTGCCACCACACCCCTATCAATTCGTCTGGTTGGTAGACATAGTTGAATTTCAGGAAGTATTCCTTTCTAGATTCTATCTCCTCTGTGCCTGACAACTCTGATTTGGCGGGGATATACATGCTGGGGCTGTACCCCTCGCACCCGTTACCCACGTATACTACTTGTAAAGGTGGCCTAATCTGGATCACATGGGTTTCTTTCAAGCATCTAATCTGTAGCTGTTCTTGTTCTATTGAGCTGATGGCCCACATATACCCACCTAAACTTTGGGCCCTATTGTCCAGAAAAGGTTTGACTTCATACTTACAATCCCGCTGCACACGGGCTTCGTCTTCCACGAATAGGGCGTAGACGCACCAGGTTATGTGCATCGTTGGGTAAAGGGCTTGTTGCATCATGCAGATGGCTAAATCGCTCTCCAAGCATACCTGGATGGATCGCTCACTAGGCAATGCGGCATACACCCCATGTTTCCCAATGGCGAAGTAATCCCCCTCCAGGAGATATTTAGTGGCTATTTTGTGCCCTGGGGGTATAGCTGGAAGATTGTGGGCGCGATATATGTTCAATTCTAATGTGCTGTCTATGATCGGGATGGTCAGGAGGATAACCAGTAGTTTGTCTATCACTACAGGGGTAATTTTCATCACTTTATAATATTTCCAAATATCTTCAGTATCTGGATCATATGGCAATCTGAGGCGAGGGTTTGGCTTCAGTTTGGCCCTGACTCTTCTCAATAGTTCTCGGAGGGCTATAGGAGGGATGACAGCTGGGGATGCCCTCTGAGTGGTCATTACCCTCAGGTATTCAAAAATCTTGTCTACGTTAGCTTCGGCCGCTCCCAAACCCAGTTGTAACCTAAAGACAGCCGACTGGGCTACATTGATCTGGTAGGAGGCATAGATGTGGAAGTTGGTGGCATCGGTTAATTGCTTTAGGCCCTCCTCCAGTCTCACCATTCTTGCTTGTAAATTATATATTTGCTTGTCATGGAGTCGTACTCTGGAGGCTGTCAGGTTCAGAAACCTTGCCAGTTCATCTATTTTCTGATCTTGTAAGATATTCTGGGCTTGTAATATTCTAATGTTCTTCTTGATTTTCTTAATCTGACCTGCGTTAATAATAGTCCCTATGCCCGCTAGTATGTCAATAAATCGCCTTTTTCTCCCTGAGGTAGTATTTTTCAGAGCACCCGGGGGTTCCCACCTTGCTAATCTGCCTAGGGTTGCTCGGATTGAAACTATCTCGGTCTCTGCTAGTCTGGATTTTCTACCTCTTCCCACATACCTCTTGACTCGGTCCCCCTGTTCCGATGTGAATTCGGCATGTGTATGCGTCTCCTCTACATAGTCTACAGCTCGCATAAACTTTGCTTTTACCCTTTCAAAATTTTGGTACAACTGACTGGATATGTTAAAGAGATGGTCGAATTGTTTGAGCGCCAGGCAAACTTGGAAATGCCTAGCCACACACCTTTCCCTTTGCTGTCGGTACGCTTCCATTCTAGCATTTTGGTTTCTCACTTGAAACAGGGGCAGTTGTACTTCACATTTTGGTTGTTGACTACAATCAATCCCTTCATCGCCTTCTCTAGCTGTGGGGGACCCCCATCGAAATTCCCTAAAAACTGGGTCCTCCATGAAGTTCACTATTTCTTGCAAGAAATTCTTCAGATATCTTTCAAAGTTAGTGAAGTAACGAAGATACGGCTCAAAATCAATGAAGGAGGTCACTTTATACGTAGACCTACTCATTTGTACGTTTTGGAGGGGTTCAAAGATGACGGGATACTTCCCATTCCCCTCTCGAGTAGGGTCGAGTCCCAAGTATGGGTTATCATTTTGTATGGTATGTACCCTAAGGCCTCGTCGTTCCCCGGTTAGTCGGTCTGTCAAGTTGTCCCCAAGAGCTTGTTTCCCTAACATAGAGGCTACTCCCAGAACTATCAGGCCAATCATGCTCCGGGCACACCACTGTCCCTACAATTAGACAGAGAGATGCCTCAATTAGCCCGTAAGCGCAAGGTAGTTGTTCCCAACCGTCGTCAATGTTTGATTACGTTTCCCCATGGGGAAAACGTGGGGTTTGATTACGGTTCATCGGACCACACGTATGTTACAACTTTCACAGTAAATCGCTTTTCAAAGGATTTCTCCTTGAAGAGGATGTGGTGGTCCTGAAAGGACCGAGAATTTGTTGGGGGCGACGAGTGTTTTACTTAAGCCATCTCCGCTTCGCTGCTGCTGTCAGAGGCTCCCTGGGTATCAGTCGTGGACTTAGTCGCTGGCTCCTCGACCAATGTAGTTTGGAGTCTTCGGGGTGGCTCCCTCTGAGGACCTCTCTCCTGCGGCGTGTACCGGTACTTAATGCCGGCATTGCATTCCTGGATGGTTCGGGTGTTGGAACCAAATATTTTTGCCAGCCTCAAGAAAGGTGTGACGTCGTTTTTGGCCCTTTTTCCCTTCAGGATCTCGAACTCCTCGACTTTGCGTACTCCTACGGCGAGGACCAGGGCAATCTGGGCGCGATCAAAGCTCTGGGTGATATGCTGCCACCCCTGAACCGCACCTAGTTCAGTCGCTACCCGGGCTGTGGTTTCGTCCACCTGTTCCTCCGTCATTCCGGTTACCATGGTGCTCAATGCACTCAGGTGGTTTGCTGTGGCCCGATGGCTATCAGTTAGACCTTGGAGTGCCGCTTTCAATTCGGCCTTGTTAACGTCGCCATGGGATTGCATAGAGACCTCGGAGAGGTCGTCCTCGGTGTCTGTCTCTTCGATCTCGATAGCCTCCTGGGTAGCCTCGTTGTCATCGTAGTACGTGGCCAGCGGGTCGTTCCCTTTCGTGACTCGGGTGATGATAAGTTCCTCGTCCCCTGTTCCCTGCCACTGTAGGAGTCTCTTCTGGCTGAGTACCGTTGTCCTCATCGTTGGCTTTACGTCTTCTCCCGGTTCAGTTTTGATGACTGAGGAGATAGAACTTTCTGGCCTGGGATCCGTAACCTGGGTGACAGCGGGGACTGGTCTGTGTTCCAGCAATTCGGCCCCGAGCAGCTGCCCGATTTCTTCCTCAGTGGTGGTGGTGAGGCCTGCCTGGAACTCATCCTGCACACTCGGGAAACGGTAGGTGGGATCTTCGGCCGCTTCCTCCCGGGGCGCCTCCATCCTCATTTCCCTCTCGGGGAACTTGAATCCGTGCCTTCTACACAATTCCCTCAAACGGTCTTCGGCCAGGAGCTCGGCTCGTTTCTCGGCAATAACATCGGCTGAGGCGCCAGGTAGCCCCGGCATTAAATCTCTCACCACCTGTCGTGCCATGTGGTAGGAGGGCAGGTGCTCCCCGTACACCCCGAAATATTGACGATGGAACTTTCGGAATTGCCGAAACCTCTTTTTGTCTTGAGGGTTCAGCTGCTGGTATATTTCTTTGATGTCTTGGTTCGTGAGTTCTTCCAAGATATCCCCCTCTTCGTCCGCCTCTGCTTCGATCAACTTTACTACTTCTAGCGAAGTCATCTCTTGTGGAGTTGCCATTTTATTCGGATACTTGTAGGTTCAACGTGAGCAAAACTACAAGTGATGCCGAGAGCGTGTTTCGCTAGTTTATATGGATTCGTAGGCCCCTCCCACTTTGATTCGTTTATCTAAGCCACGCCCCTTTCCAGTGAGCGCGGGAAAATCCAATTTTTCCAGCGCCAGATATTTTGGCGGGAATCTTGATTACGGTTCGTTTGATCGGCAACTTCAAAGGGATAAGTGCCGATCGTATGACCTCTGTGTCACTCTTTGTACACTGCTTCATAACGAGCTTTTCCACGCACCTAGCGGCCTCTGCTTGGTGCATGGTACCATTTTCCGCAAAAGGGGTGCATTCAGGTTTGTGTTACTTAAGGCCTCCCATGCACCCACCGTCTCATTCCTGGGTGCCTGCACTTTGCAGCTGTAGTAGATCACAGTGGTATTTCGATTCTCTTTGATCTTTTGCAAAAAGCCGCCTGGTACGCACCTGTTGCCGACTTATTTGTTCGATTTCCATTCCCAGGGTCTGATTACGGTTCGTAGGTCCACCGCTTCCAGCCCCTGGATGTCAGTTGGCTCTTATTTTTCGGACTGTTCAGACGTGTTTTGGCATTCTCTCATTTATTTCGAAATTTCACCTGTTATCATGGCAAATCCAATTCCGGTGGGTCAGTTGACAGTGGCTCAAGCCCACCAAGAGTTCACCAAACTGGTGGACCAAATTTCGGCTAAATTTGTACAGCTGGACTCGGGCGAGTTTGGGGCAGTTGGTACCCCGGCGTTCAACGCCAAAATGCACGAGTTGGCTGTGTTATTTGCCCGTATGAGCCAACTATGTCAACGGCTTGGTTTACCCGTTCCGGCTCATTTGCATCGACCACCTTTCTTCAAACACTAAGTGGTCTAGTTTCGGCTAAATTGATCACGGTTTTCGTGCAGCGAGGAGTTTTAGTGTTTTAAGAATGCTTCGAGGTTGCCGAGCGCCTCTAGTCAGTAAGAATGGGAGGTTTGGCTGAGCGTCTTGCCTGCATTCGCTCCCCGGTTAAGTCTCAGAACTTTCTTTTAGTGATAAGTCCCAGAACTTTTCTTGTAGTGTTAAGTCCCAGAAAATTCTCGCGAAACGAAAACCTATGATCATCTTGTTTTCTCGGTGAACCGCTAATCCCACTGGACGGAGGTATCCATTACTTCCCTCCAGGCGGGGCGAGGGGCTTCCACATCCTTTGTGGAACTGCGTAAAAGCCGCAGACACCGATATTTCTCTATTAACTTCACAAAAGGCCCATGCACGAAACAGGCCTTCAATTTACAATTTGGTAGTTTACTTAACATGGGATCTGCTTACGGTTCATCAGACTTGGCTACTATAGCCGCTTCCAACTGCGCTCACGGACCCTTGATTACGATTTCCCATTGACTTATCATGGGGGTCGATTACGGTTCGCTAAGATCCCTTAACCCATACAATGTATTTGATATGAAGCTTTTCTTGGTTGTTCCCTTGGGAGTATTGAGGGTGGTCCTGAAAAGGACCGAGAATTTTGTTGTTGGGCACTGTCTATCGCTCTCCACGGATACGCCTGGCCAGCTGGAGATCTTTTGGTGTTATGGTCACCCTCCTTGCATGTATCGCGCACAAGTTCGTGTCCTCGAACAGCCCGACCAAATATGCTTCTGCCGCCTCTTGAAGGCATAATATGGCCGCTGACTGAAAGCGAAGGTCCGTTTTGAAATCTTGTGCGATTTCCCTTACTAATCTCTGGAACGGCAGTTTTCTAATAAGGAGTGCCGATGACTTCTGGTAATGCCTTATCTCGCGTAAAGCCATTACCCCCGGCCTGAACCGTCCAATCCGCACCAAGCGCCCGTCTCTTCTTGCTTCATGTGCCCGCTCCCATGACCTGTGCGAGTAGCCCACGTTCTGTAGTGCCTCTTTCCCGGCTACTGCCTTGTGAATAGGATGAAGATACAGCACCGGCTTCTTCCTATTTACCTTCGGGTACCGCACCGCCTTTCTCAAACAAGGTCCGGTATACTGAGCCCCATCTTGGAGGAATCCAGGTAATTTACGGCGGGGCGTCTTCCCCTTTCTCTTGTTTGCTCCCTTGGCAGGTGGTTGAGGTGGTGGAGCCCCCTCCTCGGGTTTCTTTCGCGGTGGCTCCTCTGCCTGGGACGTTGGTTCTTCGGTGGAGGCATCCGCTCTTTGGCTGGACGGCGTGCTGCATGCCCCCAGACCACTGTGTTGGGATCCCTCATCGTCACCGTTATCGTCACCGTTATCGTCATCGTCCCTGCTTCTATCGTTACGCCCGTCGTCATCGCCGTCTGAACCGTTCTCACCCCCACTACCTTCTCCGTCACCGCTGTTCTCCCTGTCACCACCTTCCTCTCCATCACCATTGTTCTCTCCGTCACCGTCAGATGAGGGGCTGTCATCCCCGCCTCCTCCTTCTGGCTCACCTGCAGGAGCATGTCCGGTTTCTTCGGGAGGACCTGTTTCTCCCTCTCCCGGAGATTCGCGCCCTGGGGTCGGCGGCGGCGTGGCCTTCCCCGATGCTGGCGGCGTGGGCGGTGTCTGAGACTCCGGCAGTGGAGTTGGTGGACGCGGCGGCGGCGGTGGTGGCGGCACTCCAGGAGGCAATGGTATGGACCCCACATCTGCTTGACCTTGGTCCGTCCCCAATGGTGTTGGCTCCCCCTCGGGTCTCACAGGCGGCGTCTCCGTTTCAAAGGGGTCTGTATCCCCCGGCCTTGGGGCAGTCCCCGGTACAGGAGCGTTTTCTCGAGCTGGATCCTCCCCCTGGTGTCCCACCAGTGGAGTCTCCCCTGTCTGTGGAGTTTCTCGCCTCTTCTTCCCCTTCTTAGGCTTCCGTGGCTTGGGGTCTTTCTTGGGTCTCGGCGTCTTTGGCGTTGGCTTTGATTTTGGTGTCCCCGTCTTTGCCTTCTTGGGTTTCTTTCCGGGCGGCGGTCCCATGAATTCGCTCTCTTCATCGTCAGGCCTTGGCGCTGAGCGCTTCTTTCGACGGGGTACAAGGTCTTCCAGTCTGTCCGGGTCTTCTTCCTGGGTAGTATCCTCGTCAGGGGAGATTATACGCCTCCGGATTACCATCCGGCGTCCCCCTTCGAGTTCGATTGGTTCCTCGTCCGAGTCACCTTCGTCGTCATACGGGAGCATGGCTGTTTGGCGGTTGAAGCCATGCTTCTGTCGGAAATTATCAATGAATTCGTTAATCATTTCATCGGTCCATTTTCTGCTGACTAAAGCAGCTCGTATCCCTGGCCGCATCCCGTGGTAAGCGAACCACTCCACGAAGCTTCTAGCCAGGTGAACCTGGGAAGGGGTGGCAGGCAAGGTTAACTTGACGGTTTTCTTCTGCCGGGGAAACCCCATGCCCTCCTCCATGGCTGGTATCTTCTCCTCGTCCGTTTCGTCTGTAGAATATTCTACGGCCACCTTTCGTGATTTGCGGGTATGATCCGCCGAAGACAGGCTCGAGGAGGCTGTCCGGTCGCCTCGTTTTCTTTTCCTGGCAGTTCTCGGTTGTTCAACCTGCTCGCCGCTCTCTCTCTCTCCATGGGTCTCTGATATGGTGGACTCCATTGCTGGCTCCTCCGAGGAGCTGCTCTCGGTCTCACCTTGGCGTGTTGCAAGTCCTGGTGTAGGGTTGCTTTTGCGCGCGGTTTGCTTTGTACGAGCCATGAGACTCAGTGGCTACCTCCTAACGTTGTTCGGAAAAATAGCCTAACTCTCTCACGTCGCCTCTTGCTTTTATATCGGCCCAAATCACGCAACTCGACTGTTCCACCAATCAACGTCCGAAGGCGTGGTTTATCGAAACATGCACGTGCGCGTAATTACATTTTCCCATAAGAAAAGCATGGAAGGCGATTACGGTTCGTCGCATTTCCCGCCATTACCGTTTTCCTTCCATGCAACTCGTTGCTCGTCCATTAGTTAGTCTGATATTAATTCCTTTCGTAAGAATCAGACTGAATTTTAACCTATCTCCCCCCTGATTACGGTTCGTCTGTTTACCCGGTCCGTACGGAGGAGGAGCTTACATTAATGTGAGTCACGTGACTGTTCTGCATATTCAGTCTTTGAAGTAGCCTGGCCAGACTGAAATGAACGGGGCTTGACCCTGTTCACTTGGGAAATCCCGAACCATATGGTTCTGTCATGTTCTTCCTCGAACTTCTTCCCTGGGGGGATTATTCTGTGTCCAGCTTATCTGTTAGTTCGTGGAAATATTTGCGGGGCGCGCCCGTTGGTCTCCTTTTTCAAAGAGTTCAGGGTATCCATCGTCCAGTGTTTATTTACACTGGTTGCCCCCGCGGCTATTCCCACAGCTGCAAGACTCATCACCCCTCCTTATCTATGGCAACTAATTACGATGTTGTCAACAAAGATCAAACCTTTGTCACTTACATTTCAACACCCTATTTATCATTCTCTTGTGGTCCTTGTTTCTTTGTTTCCTTCCCGTGATATGTACCATTTGTCTCGTGGTATAAAAGAAGTGTGCCCCACCTTTTCCCCTCTGTCCATTGCTTGCTTCCCATGGTGATCATGCCCGGACACGACCATTCTCTCAAGGGACTATTTGAACCAGAGTCTTTAAACTCTGAGACGATGCTTCTGACATGGATCTGCCCGGTAAAACAGGGAGAAACATCCCCTGCAGAAGTACTGGGACGTATTTTCACTAAATATCAGGAATTATTGTGGAAGCAAGGACTTGAACGAGAGTACTTGAGGGTTGGCTTCTCTGCACCCTTGTTCGAGGACATCGAGTGGCCTCTGATGGATTCATATTTGAAGCGTCTTCACTAGTAAGTATATTTTTCGCTTGTGTTTTTCTATTTATTTTAAAAATAAGTTACTCCATGTTACCCACTAATGTATCAGGGTCTAATGTTTAAGTTACTCCATGTTACCCACTAAGGTATCAGGGTCTCATGTTTATCTCGCTTTTACTTTTGCAGTCTGCGGGTGTGCGCAGTTTTCGATCATTTTGGGTATCCTGCCCCTCCAATAGGGGACTGGAGACACGTGAAGTGGTACAATCTCCGGTCTGTCCAGCAGACCCTGGAAGAGATGCAGCAGCGGATCACCAGCGGGCTAACCCCGCTACCTCCCCTACAGATCGCCTCCGCCCTCGGGCCGCCTGCCAGATCGACCACTACTCCAGGCCCGTCTGCCTCCGGCAGCCATGCTCGCCCGGAGATCGCTAAAAAGGCCCCTCGTTCGAAAGCGGGAAAAGCTCAACTGGCTGTCGCCTCACAGCCACGGGGTCATGGTGGTGGATCCAAAGGCATCCGCCTGGAAGACTCACCGGTGCCCGGCGAGGCTAAACGGAAGAAGCGGTCTCATGATCCTGACTCATCCAACAATCGGCGTCCGCCGTACGAAGACACATTTGAGGACTCTGATGATTCCACTGAGTCCTTTGATGGGCCTTTCCCAGGTCCTTCCTCGTCCGTTGTGGCCTCCAGTACCACCGGTACCACCTCCCAAACGTCCAAGTGACAGGTGGGGAGTGTTTCTCTCCGTTACCCCCCTCCCCACTGCTTTGAAGGCATGAACGGACACTATCAAGTTACAACGTGTCTCATTTCATTATTTTAAGCGCAATTTTCTAGTTCAATGTTAATTACGTTTTCCCCTGAGGAAAACGTGGCATCTGATTACGGTTCGTCTGACTCACCGTAACCTTCGTTTCTGTGTGTCTTAAATAAAGTTTTCATGCTTCTAATCTAACATCTCATCGTTTTTATTTCATACCTTGTGCGCCTCCAATGCCTCTCCTCTCTTCATTCCCCGCCTCCCCGTCGTCTCTCTAGACCCCCCCTCCCCTTCTTACAAGAGGCCTTGGAGATCCTTGTTACTCAAGGTTTGGCGACTCGGGCGTCTGGAATGTTGTCAGGATGGATGGCTAACTTGCCCTTGCGTCCGAATGTGTCATATGCCGGTAACCGGTTTATTGCCTCATTGGCTTGAAGCAAAGGTTTAACGTGGGACACATGGTACCATTTTGTGGGAAGCACCGTCCCTTCCCGGGCAAGTTCGACTTGGTTCCCCTTGACCGATACTACGCGGTAGTTGCCCTCGTATCGAGGTGCGAGGGTTTTGCGTAGGTGAACCTTCAAGGTCACCAACTGGTTGGGCGTGATTATGTTTTTGCTAGGTCCTTTATACTGCCCCGTCCCCCTCGCACGTCTGAGGTTTTCGGTCACTATGAGATACATATTTTTGAGAGCTTCTAGGGAGAGGATGACATCCTCGTTGCCTAGGTATCTCAATCTGGGTTTGAGAACTTCAGTCAATGGTATCCTTGGGTCTCTTCCGAACATCAAAAAGAAAGGGCTCTCTCGGGCATGTTCATTAGGCAAGAAATTGTAGGCTGCTGTTGCAATCGGGCAAACCTCATCCCATTCCAACCCCGGACTGATGTGTTTGGCCATGCAAGCCTTCAAAAACAAATGAAATCCCTCAATTCTACCATTTGACTGAGGGTGGTAGGGTGGGGAATACACTTTGTGTTCAACCCCTAACTCCTTGGCTACTCTGTCAAAAAGATCGTTTTTGAATTCTGTCCCATTGTCGGACAGAACCTTCTTAGATGGACCGAAAACGTGATGCACCTCTTTAAGGTACGCTTTTAAGACGGCATTCGCTGTCTTATCGGGTATTGGAACGCACCAAACCCATCCAGTGAGCATGCATATAACGGTTAAAGCATACCGATTTCCCTGTGAGCTGGGTGGGTAGAATTCTCCTATTAAATCCATAGATATAAAGTCCATGGGAGCTTTCGGTATCTCAAATGTCCCCTTCACATAACGGGTAGCTGTAGCATTATGTTGTCGGCATAGATCACATCGCTTGACGTAAGTGGCTATGAAAGATTTCATGCCCTTCCAATAATAGCTGCGCCTTAAGATCATATACGTACGCGCAGTCCCGTTATGGCCTAAGTCATCATGAGCCAGCTTCAGTAGCATCGGAGCTAGATGTGGAGGGACTACGACCACTTCAAATCGCTGCTTGTAATCGGATACATACTTCATAAGAATGCCCTGCTCAACAAAGTAAGGGTGAACTGCTTTCTCCCCGTTTTTGGCAGCTTGTGCAAATATTCTTTGGCACAAAGCATCCCTACCCTGAGCATCTTTGAGGTAGGCATCTTTTAGCCCCCAGCTGGGTAGGCGCACACCTTCCATGGGGCCCCCTTTTGGTTCTATTTTAGGGCTCCCCACTACCTGTTCTATCAGGTAGTCAATGTCCGTGGATGTTTCTCCCCCTCCCTGCAGGAGTTTCCCAAATTGCTGGCCCTCTGGCTCAGGGGGCAGGGCCACGTCCGGGTCCAACTGAACCAGACGACTCATGGTGTCAGCTAATGTATTTTTGACACCTTTTATATACTCAAACTTCAGCTGGTAGTCCTCTATACTCACGGCCCAGTTGTTCACTGTCGTGTTTTTAGTGTTTTTCAACAAGAACCGACGTAACGGCATGTGGTCGCTGCGAATTGTAGTGTCAGAATTTGAAATATAGTAATGCAGTTTTCTGGCAGCCATGTAAATGGCATACGCCTCTTTAACCAAAGCAGCCCAGTTAATTTGTGGTCCCCTGAATAGTCCACTGACATAGGTAACAGGGTGGTGAATTTCTTTTTCCACCCCATCCACCATATGTGTGTGTGCTTGTGTCAGGACCCCTGCCCATGCGTATTTACTTGCATCAGTATATAACACGTATGGTTGATCTGGGTTTGGGTATTTGAGCACAGGCTCTTTCAGCAGGAAGCTCTTCAGCATTTCAAACGCCTCCTGACATAAAGTGGTCCATTGAAAGGGGGTATCCTTTCTTGTCAGGTTTGTTAAAGGTCTGGCTACGTCCGAGTATCTCGGGATAAACTTTCGGTAATACCCCACGAACCCCAGGAATTTCCTGACTCCTGTCACATCCTCGGGTGGAGGCATTTTCACTAACGCCTCTAATTTCTCCGGCACGGGTTCCAAGCCTTGACCCGATACATAATGACCCAAATATTGTACGTGAGCCTTCAGGAAACTGCACTTGCGCTTGGTCAGTTTCAGATCTGCCGCTCTGAGGCGTTCAAATAAAGTCCTGACATGCTCCAAATGTTGGTCCATGTCAGGACTAAAGATAAGTATGTCATCTAAATATCCAAAAGCAAAGTTGAGGCCTTCCAGCACTTGGTTGACTAGCGCCTGAAAGTATGCTGGCGCCTGTGTCAACCCGAAAGGACACCTCTTAAATTCCCATTTTCCTCCCTTGGGTCCCCCCACTACAAAAGCAGACTTAGGCTGACTCTCAGTGGTCAATTCTAGATGATAATACCCACTTCTCATGTCAAACGTGGAGTATACCGTAGATCCTTCCAACTTGGCATATATTTCGTCGATCTTTGGGATTGGTACCAGTGTTAGTACGCCCTTCGCCTTGGTATGTGCTTTCTCCACTTTTGGCAGTAAAGAATTCAACATCCTGTAATCTACACACATCCTTCTACGGGGTGGCTCTCCAGGCGAAGTTTTCTTTGGGACGATTACTATTGGGCTGGCCCAAGGAGAGACACTCTTGGTGATCACTCCTGCTCGCTCAAGGGTTTCTATTTCATCTTGAACCCATTGCACATGTCTAAGGGCAAGACCATACGGTCGCTGACTTATGGGTGGGTTGTCCCCGGTCGGGATCTCCATCCTCATCAGCGGTGTCTTTCCTAAGTCCCCAGAGTTCTGCGAAAACACATCCGCGAATTCTTCACACAGACGCTCGAATGCCACGCGGTGTCCTCGGGACACTTCCGCGTCTCTCAATTTTATAGGGGGTCGTGGATCCACCTCAGCTGGTGAAGTGATGAAGCCATCCCCCCCAGGAGGGAACAATTTATCCTCCAATTCCCCATCTTCCCAAGATTTTTCTATGTTTACCTCGAACAATCCTTCACGATCGACTATCATCTCCCCCTCATCCTCTCTTTCATAGTATCCCAGTAGGGTCCCCTCTGCGAGTAATAGAGGCTCTTCGGCTAGATTGATTATCAGCTGTACCGTGTGTTGATGGCCACCCCTCCAGGTGGCATAATCCAATGGATACACTACAGAGTTCATTTGCAAATCCAAATTCTCTTTTAATGGATCAAAACGGAAAAGTGTCTTTCTTCCGAAAGGTGGGAGATTCGCAATGGCGGGAATAGCAGCCACTGTGCGCGGAGGTACTTTTGCCCATCCTCCCACATAGGCAGGGTATTGGTGCACCTCTCCCGTCCGAATGACTGGTTCCTGTCCTTCCATCACTTCCATTGTTCCCTCATCTCCCCATGTTATACTTAGTTTGTAAGTAGAGAGAAAGTCTCTGCCCACAATTACATTTGTCATCATCTTATTACATACTATGAATGATTGGGCATACACTTTGCGCCCAATACGGACTAGGCAACTGGTCAACCCCCATGCTTCCATGGAAGTCCCTGTTGCAGATCTCAAGCGGGCCCCTGGGGGCAAAGGCTCCAAGGGAGGGGATCCTATTAACTTATACTGGGCGGAGCTCATACAACTCCGAGAGGCGCCAGTGTCTATCAAAGCTAGACACTTTACACCATTTAGTTCGACCGGAATATGTGCCCCTGTATCCCCACTCAGTTTTATATTTAATATTTTCCCTTCTTCCCCCCTTGCCCTTAATGTTACCCCACTCGGCTTTAATTGTCATTGGGGTCCTTCTTCTAATGTCTGGTCCTCCCCCACCGCTTCTCCTGTACTGCCTTCCGGCTCCGAGTCGGTAGGGAGGTCGGCTAACTCTTCTGTGTCCTCATCGGGGTCAGAGAGGCTCTCCACTTCGACAGCCTCCTGCACCGTATCTTTCTTAGTCGTCGGAGGTGTTGCAGGCCGATGCCTCTCTTTTTCTTTCAGGTTCTGAAATCTAACCGACCTTCTCACTGGAGTCTTCTTTTCTCCTTTCGGTGGAGAATTTGTCCCTCCTGTTTTCCCAGTTGATGCGGGCACTTTAGGTTTCGGATCGGGTGCCCCTGGGGTTCCTCCTTTCTCCTGTTGTCTTTCCTTCTTCAATTTTGCTTGCACTATGTCATGCTTTCTTTGCACCCTCATCAATTTGTTGAAGAATTCTGTCAATAACGACCTCGCCACCGGGGTCTCTGCTTCCAATGTATGATGAAGCTTGCCTATGGCTCGGGTCGGATTGGCATCCTGGGTGCATTCTCGTGCAAAATGTCCCATACCTCCGCATCTCCAACACTCATTTGGGTTGTATAGATCCCCCTTTCCCTGGTCTGCTTGGGGCTTTACCTCATAGGCTCCTTCTCCCTCTGCAAGGTCGGAGGCCTCTACCCCCAAAATGGAAGTTTGGCGGTATCGTGGTGTCACCACCTCTCCCACCATGAATTCCCCTTCTAATTCCAGAGCCTTTGCAAAACAGCTCTGGAGGGAATACCGGGTGTACTCTTTGAATTGTTGACTTTTTATGATTTTATTGGCTATAGCGGAATTCCTTAGTCTTTTCATGAACTCCACTTTGCGCCCTAGGTCAAAATCATCTTCAGGTTGTAATCCTGTGGCTTGTCGGTGGATTTTCGAGTACTGGTGTATGTAGGACCGAAGATTTTCTGTGGCATGTTGTGAACGGAAATTATTCAAAAGATTTGCAGCATGTACTCTCGTCTTGTTTGGGGAGAAACATCTCCTCAATTCATCTCGATGTACACTCCACGGTTCCGGCGGGTCAATGCTACTTATGACCTCCAATACCGGACCCGCGCATGAACAGATCGCTACTTCCCTCACATCTCTTTTACCCACTATACATGCATTTTCTAACTGAGTAAGCCACGGTTCAAATTTATCTGGATCCTCTCCATCATATATCGGTATAGCGTTGAAAAGTTTGTCGAACTCCCGCTGACGGGTATTCTCGACCAACTTGGTTAGCACATGCGTCTGCACATCTTGCGCTTCCGCTGTCAAATTTAGGTGGTCTACCATATTTCGATTTACATTCTGCTGAGTTAGCATCAGCCGAGATAGGGATTCCCCTACATACTGTAATGAATTTTCCACCGCTATTGTACTCACATTTGGGGATGGTAAGAGCGTGTCCCCCAAACCAGTGGAAGATAGTCCCCCGGGTACTCCCCTGGGTCCCATTGGTCCTTGGGGCCCCCTCGGTCCCTCCGGTCCCTGGGGTCCTGGATAACCTCGGGGACCTCGTCGTCCCCGGAAACTCCTAGGTATCCCATCATCATCTTCCGGGTCCGGGTCTTCGGGAGGTCCTCCCCCACCCCGTCTCCTGCCAGAAGGGGATCCATTACCTCCTGGCTCTGAACTACTATTCCTATCTTGATCGGTGGGATCTCCATCACCATCCCTGTCTGGTCCCGGGCCATCTCCACCAGTACTGTATGCAGGCAAACGCCTGCTATCTTGCTGGGCTTCCTTGGCTACCCCAGCCTTATCTTGTTGGTTTCTAACTAGTTTCTTTGTTCGACTGGTAGGTTCCTGCGCCCGGTTTCTCACTTCTTCATATCTGGCCATTTGTATCCTAGCTATTTGGTCTGCCTGCTCTCTTACGGTTCTTTTCAACTCAGGGCAAAGCTCGTGCCCATGCCCGACTAATCCACAAAAGGAGCAAACACCATAGTATGTTGGCGGTTCTGGTGAACCCCTCCTAGTTGAATGACTGGCAGCACTGCCCGGACCCTCATTGCGAGGCAATATCTTTTTAGGTCCCTTATTTGGATATCGATCTGGACAATCTGCATACAAGTGTGAGATATCCCCACAAAAGGCACACAGACCGATCCGATCCTTTATAGCAACCAACTCACACTCCTCATCATGATGGTTCGTTAGAGTGGCACAGCTCCTGCATTCTCCTGGTACTATGGGGGGCTTAACGGCATATGGGCAATACCGGTTAAAGGGGTGCTGTTCTCCGCACCTTCTGCAAGTGTATTCCAGGAGTTTCGACTTTCCTCTCTTTTCCCTCTTTGGGAACCTCTCCTTCATCGATTGGCTGTAGAATTTAGCAGGACACTCCAAGGATATATGTCCCTTCTTTTCGCACCAGCCACAAAAGCCCTCTCCGATGCTCCCTTGACCGTCAGCCCGGCCTGATGGTAACATCCCCGGCGTTTGCGACTCTGGCAGAGCCCCTGCCTGACAATGGCGGTAGTCATGATCTTGACCTCCGCAAATGTCGCATGGTACCTCAGCCATCTCCTCCTCTAGTGCCCTTCTCAGGTTCATCTGGTGAATTTCTCGGAGTGTGGGCAACGGTTTTCCTTTAGGTGGTTCTCCCCTGGCTTCAAAGTCCTTGTTATTCTGTGGGCCTCGAGTCACGTGTCCCTCCAGTGGGCTCATCCTAGCTCGGGACCCTCTCCCCTCTAGGGCGAATCCGTCATACGTGGGGTCCCAATCTCCTCCATCCATACCTCCCCTCTCAGACTTACTGGAAGACTCCAAGGAGGAGCAGGAACTTGTGATCCTGCGGACCGCCTCTACCGCAGACTGGCGTGCCTCTGCCTGTGATCTCTCACTCAAGTATGTGCCAGGAGAACTTCTATTCTTCTTCGGCAACGGGGGTCCCTTCATGCCCTCCTGTCCGGGTGTCCCTCTCGGTTCCTCCCAGGCTGGTCGAGCAGGGGGTATCAAGGTATCTGTAGGAGGCTGTTCTTCGTAGCCTCTCTCAGGGTGGCCCCTTTTGTCCCGACCAGCGGCTTCCAGGGCCCTCCGGGCCGCTCTTTTTACCTGGATACTTTTGTCAAACAGTTCCTGCCAGGATTCTGTCAGCCCTACCAAAGCATGCTCATGCTTCTCCATGTGTAAAGGTTGGGTGTGGCTTAGATACCGGTACACCCTAGTCCACACCTCTCTATGGGCAAAATGTTGCTGAATCTTGAATAGGAGCCACATATAGTCGCCTTCCTTCCAGTCATAGGTTGTCGGATAATCAAAGTTTGGATCATCCTCCTCTGCTAGGGGTATCTCTTCCATTAGTTCTTCATTTATCAATTCGAAATATTCCAAGGTAGGCTGCAATTCCTTCCTTAGAAGGGCAGCATATTCTCTCTGGGTCTCTTCCCGGAGATCCTCTAATGCACTGCCCTGTACGCTGCTCTCTATCACCCGGTGGATATGCTCATTCAACATTCTAGCCTCCATGCGATCGCGATCTCTTCTGAGGGCCTCTACGTAGTCCCGGAGTATGGTGATCTGACGTTTTCTATCGCCAGAAAATCCTTCATGTTCCGGTGACTTTTGGCCCTCTGCACTGGGTCCCCCTCCTAATGTTCCACTATCTTTCTCTCGGCCTCTAGGGACTCCCATGATGGGGCATGGATTCCGTAGTCCATCCCTTCCTCCCTCTCGATCTGGGGGGGTCGTTCCCGCCCCAGTCATTGTCGGGGTGGCCCTGCCAGAACTGTTCTGTGGCTGTCGGGTGGACTCAGCTACTGGTATTGGGGTGTTCCCGATTGTAGGGGTGTGCGATCCTGTCCCCTCCCGAGGAACTCGGGGCGTGACACTAAGACTGAGTTCCTCCCTTCTTCTGCGACTAGCAACTTCGGGTATTCTCTCTAAGGCGTCCCCTCTCAATACATACATTCGCCCGGTCACCTCATCCACCACAAAGACATTCCCTCCGTAAGTCTCCTGCCACTCGTCGGCCTGTATATATATCCCAGGATTTCCCTGTTCGGTGCGCACAGGTGCCCTCCATGCACGCACTTCCGATATCCTAGGCTGTCCCAACAGGGGCAGGTAAAAATCTGTCCCCCCCTGGGATCCTTGGACCTCCTCAGCAATCGTCTGAGTGCTGAATCTAGGTCCAACCTTAGGGCGAGCCCCTTCAGGAGCCTCCCTACGATCCAAATCATGCGCAGGATCCACCAATGCCGGGCGATGAAGATTCGGATCTCCCTCGTCTGAAGGACCAGCTGTCACACACAGTGGAATTTGCAATAGGGTCGGCGATTCTGTAGTATCTTGTCCCCTTCGTGAGCCTTCCCTTGACGTCTCCCTCCTACTGGCCATCAATCCGGGCCCTTCCCTCCTGCTCCTGGCAGTGAGCAAAGGGGAGTTGGTAGGTGGTGGATACCCCTCTGTATCAGAGTGTACCCAACCCCCCGCGACGCGTACACTTTCCACGATTTTGCGCGTAGTTTTCGCCCCTTCGTCCGTATCCATCGGTTCTGTTGATGACTCTCTTGATGAGCCTGGTAATGAGCGTACCCCAACAGGAACGCTACCCGTAAACCTATCTCTGGGCGTTAGGGTGCGATCATATACACGATTCTGCGTTCGCAATCTGTCTAGCGCATCCGGGTCAGGAACGGTGACTCTATACTGTCCACTAACTTCCCTCCCGCTCCTCCCCCGTGTCCTAGCACGCGTCTGTCTAAGGTCATACGGCATCCTTAGTCTGTCTACTCTGGCCTCCCTAATATCACTTACTCCCTGTGCCTCTCAGTAAAACCAAATTCTATTTGGGCGGTTCTCAATAAAATATGGGGAAACTTCTCGGTTAATTATCCCTTGTTGGAGAAATTTCTCAAAACTACTTAGAGGAAACCCAGATTGTCCTCCTCCCTCCTCAAGGAGATCAGGGAGACTCTCTGGTATACTCAGAGTTTCCTCTTCTGTGACTTGGGAAAAGGCAATGGTATAGGGTATTTCTTCTCCCCCCACTACCTCCTTTTCTAATTCTAAATATACTCCTTTCTCTCTAATCGCCTTTGGAAGGGGTGGCAGTCCTACCCCCTCTTGTAACGTGTTAATTAGCTCACAACAACTGTGAATTAAACTATAAATAGCGTCAAACCCCTTTAGCTCTTCTGTCGCTCCCCTTGCCTCTGTTAGCATAAACTCGCTTAGGAGCTCTTCTATACAATCAAGAATGAACAATAAAGGGTCCATAGGACCTCGCCCTATTCGCTATCAAACTTCAAAGTAGGGAACTCACCGGTAACATCATGCAAGTCCTTCCTTCCCCTGCCTGATTCCTTCGAGGTCCCACGTCACTCTGCTGGGTTCAACGTAAATGTCCGTCAACGCTATTCGTTTAAATCTTCACAATAGCCAAACGTCTATGGTTGATTACAGTGTTCTATATACGTAGTACACAAGCTGATTACGGTTCGTGTGACCTTCTGCGGCGATCTACACTTCCGTAATGTCTAATTGTAGTTTACCAGGTTTCACCCACCGCTCCGGTTCCAGTACGGTGAATGACTGATTACAATCTCTCGTAGAGTTAACACGTAAGCTGATTACGGTTCGTGAGTCTATTCACCAACGACCCGCAATCCCGTGATGTCCAGTTACGGTCTGTCAGACCTCACGCACTGTTTTCGTTTGAACCTTCCCTGTCTCTTTTCCAAACTGCAACTACCGATCCTGGTCACGGCACCAAGATTTTGACTGGTGCCGTGGTTCTTCCGCAATCCTTCTCCTTTATCTCGTTACGGCCAAACTGGGCGGTATCCCCCGGCGTGGTCCCACGACGCGTCTGGCGGCGTTGGACGCGGGGCGGATACCCAATCGTAAGGGTACTTCTCGTTGTGTGTAAATTGACGACCCTGCACCTGGGCAGGGATGACCGAGGGAAGGAGAATACGGTCTCCCCTCCCTAGCCTCTGGTGGTGTCTCGATCCGAACTCGTGACCGGTACTTCGCTGCAGGTTCGGACGGCGCAACAAAGACTCAATGTCACTAGATTGTGTGGCGTTGGTCCACCCCACACTACAACTATTTATTGAGTACTAATTCCATACATATGCGAGTATACAGATTTTCATACGCGGGATACACCCACGGGTGATGTGTCTCACCTCCGAGGGCAGCTCCTCACCGGAGATGCCAGGCGCGTCCCAGTGGCCCGCCTTTACGAGAAGTCTTCCTCGTAGTGACGTCACTCGTGTGACGTAGTGGTAGCCCACTAAGTGGAGATGAGACGCCTGCTTCTCAACTGGACTGAACTCTCGACTAGACCCGAACTCTCTTTACAGCCGCTGCTGTCCCCTTTTATACCCGTCCCCAGCTACATGCAGCATCTCCTCATGCCTGCAGCCGACCCTCACTGAGGTGACACACTTAATGGATCCCTGATCCGGATCTTTGGTGACACTAGGTCATGCTCGCAACACGGCAATACCCGTGACGTCATTTAGGACGGGATTTCGGGCGCTCTCACTGATATAAAAGAAGATGAAACAATAATGGATCTTGAACAATTAGAAGATCATGTAGAGAACTTGACATACCATAATGGAGAAGATAGCTTTCCTATAGAACTGAGAAATGGTATAACATTAAAATTACGAACAAAAAACAAAATTATCCTTTTTCGAAATCATCGGATTAAAAATAATGTAGAAGAATATTACAGAGAAAGACTTATGTTGTATATTCCTTGGAAGAAAGAAAGCGATATTCTTAGAAATTTCCATACATGTGAAGATGCATTCAATACAAAATGTCCAGAAATAATACAGAAACTAGCTATTTATGAGCCAATGTCATCTATCTTAGAATCAGCACTAGAGGAATTTGAAAAGGACACTTGTGATGAATTATGTGTTGCTCCATCAGCTCAGCATGACAATCATGATGATGCTAATGTTGATAAAACAGCTGCACATGAACTTGCTTTTCATGAACTAGATAATGCATCTGGACAGCACTTAGTAGATATTGGTCCACTGCTTGGAATTGTTCCTGTCCATATAGATGATGACAATATTGAATTCATACCTGATATTATGACTGATAAAGAATATTATGATTTACTATGCAAATTGAATAGAAAACAGCAGGAATTTCACATGCATATCATGCAACAAAGTCAGCAAAATATCAACCAAGTTCTGTGTGCATTACATGGTGGAGCTGGAACTGGTAAATCAACTGTTATTCATGCTATCCATCGAGGGCTGTATCGTTTACTTAAAAAATCAGGACAAGATCACTCAATTCAACACATTTTACTTGTTGCACCTACTGGTAAAGCTGCTTCAAATATTCATGGTACAACTATACATAAAGCATTTTTCATACCTGCTAACCAGAAGTTAGAACACAAACCACTATCATGGGACCATTTAAATACTGCACATAATAAATTTTATGGAATAAGATGGATTTTAATAGATGAGTTCTCTATGGTGGGAAAATACTATGCTGAGACTTATTCACTTGCATCTACAAGAAATTAAAGGGAATCATTTACCATTTGGAGGTGTTAACATCATTTGTGTTGGAGATCTTTACCAATTAGCACCAGTAATGCAGCAATATATATTTATGGATATGACTATAGTGTAATAGTATGCCCTTCGGTGCGGCTTGGGCTTACTATGGTAAAGTTCTCATACTCGCTAGTGGGGCATCGTGAAACAGCCGTGTACGCGGTTAAGTAAAGTAAACTCCTTGGTTTTTAGTTAGGCGGCTCCCGTCAAAGCTTAAAGGTGCGCGAGGCTAAGTGCATTCCCGGAGACCCCGCTATTACATGCCCTGGTCTATTTAAAGGGTCCTGCTCCCTCTTGGCATTGGCTTAGCTTTACGTAACCTATTATATGTTGCGGCCTTATCTCGTAAGGTGGTACTTAGGGTTTCGCTAGCCGTGCGGTGTTATGCTTGCGGGTACGGCATTGTATGTCCATCTTATGGTTTGTATGGGTCTATCTTTATTTATTATAAGGCGGGCTTTATGTGTATATGGTTGTATGCATATTTACGCGTATAACCTTACAATAGACTATGGTTCATTGGCTACAAACTTATGGAAAACATACTTTACAATGTTTGAACTAACTGAAGTTATGCGTCAAAAGAATGATCAACCATATGCTGAATTGTTAAATTGCGTACGAGTTTGATGTCAAACAAAAGAGGATATGTCCATTTTAAAAAAGCATCAGATAACTTATATAGAATCATTCAAAATGTCTGACATTCCACATTTTTTTCCCACAAAGGACAGCTTAATTGCTTATAATAATACTGTTCTAGAGCAATCACCAGGAGAAAGTATAACTGTTATATCTATAGATTCTCCTCCTACTGATATAACACACTCCATGCAAGAACAGATATTAATTGCTGCTCGTAAGAAGGATGTTAATAGTACAGGTAATCTGCCACATCAGTTGACTATAAAGATAGCACTATTGTATGACCTTACTGCAAATGTTGCAGTTGATGATGGACTGGTAAATGGTGCTGAATGCTATGTAAGAGGAATAGAAGATGACCCATCAAATGTAAACTTTCCAAAATATGTTTGGATTGAATTCACAGATATTAAAATTGGTCAAAAGCTTCGTAGAGTTTCAAATCATCAGTATTCATCAAAGATACCTAAAACATGGACTCCATTGAGCTCAGTCAGACGATCTTTTATAGTAAAACATGATGAAAGAGTGACATGTAGACAATTTCCTTTACAGTTAGGAGCAGCACGTACAATTCATAAGGCTCAGAGTTCAACATTTGGCCAAATTGTAGTAGATATGTTTACTTTGAAAAACCCACCCAGACAGTTTTGGGAACATGTACATTACGTTGCATGGAGTAGGTGTACTTCATTAGATGGTCTCTTTATTGTTAATATAAATGAGGAATACATTTGTCAGTCAGAACAAGTTAGATGTTATTTGTCAGAAGACAGAAAAGAACTGGAACTCTGTTATATGCCTTCATATCAAGTAGAAGACTCTATAAAAATTATGTATCACAATGTCTGTAGTATATCTAGGAAACAAGGAGTTATTATGAATAACCAACATGTATTAGGCTGTGATATTAGCATTCTAGCTGAAACTTGGTTGTCAAGTAAAAACTGTGTTCAGAATTACCAAATACCAAATTTCAAACTGTGGAGAATGGATAGTACTGCTGTAAAATCACATAGAGGAATAATTGTACATGTCAGAGATGACATGTGTCATGTTATCATGAAACAAACACAATATTTGGAAATTTGTGAGTGTAAAGTACCATATAAAGATCAATTTCTATTTGTCTTAGGTATCTACAGGCCTCCAAGAAGTTCAGTGTCCATGTTCAAAAAAGAGTTATTTTGCCATATTGAAATGTATGATTATGATTCACCAAAGATTATCCCGGGAGATTTCAATATAAATGTTGAACAGGAAGTTAACCATTCTTTTCTAATAGAAATGAAGGTAAGATATAATTTAACACAATATATCAAAAAATCTACCACTACAGCTGGAACAACCATTGATCTTGTATTCTCAAATGTTGGTGATATCGAGACTCAAGTTATAACTAGTACATGGTCTTCACATCATATATTAACAGTCTATGTCAGGAATTAATGTTTGTGACAATTACATTATACCGAGTATATACAATTTGTGTACTTGTGTTATCTACTATGTAATAATAAAATTACCTAGATTATTTGTCTGCATGGATATTTTTATGAACATCCAAGTATCTTCAACTGAAATAATACAGATGAAATTAAGGTATATATTATAATTCTTCCATTGAACTGTACAACTGTTGTAGAACTATTTTATTAATAGATATTGGTATATGTTACTGATTTCCAGTTTGTCTGTTTAGAGTTCGTAAAAGACATCTGACAGAGTATATAAATGATAATAAATAGAATTATGTTCATGTTACTTTTTGTAAATTGTGTGTTTAGCAACATAAAAATAAATTTCTTCATACAGTTATGTTTCTTTTTATTTCTTTGTAAACTGTATTATTTTTGATGAACAACAAGATAACCAATAAATAACGTGAATTCATATGTGCATTCAAGAGTATATGAACCATAAAAATTGTTTGGTCAGCTATAATGTGTAAACAATTCGCCTTGAAGTACGATCCAAAAATCTAGTGAATTAACTACAGGTTTAACATTAGCAATAACATGTTTATACTGTACATTATCAAATGAGGGCTGATGATATCTTTTAATTGTCTCAAACTGCCATCTCCTCATTTAACAATGTACTTTGTAAACAACTACCATGCATGGAGATATACTCAAATCAGCCAGTACATTGCAGTCAACATGATCACATCATAGCAGATGAAAACTCAAATGCGAATGAATAAAGTTATTCAATACATGACACTGTATTTAGTTGAACCCAAGGTGAATGTTGTGTTATGATGGAATCATATGCTTTGTCCTGGTTTGACAAACTACTATGTCAAATACCAATGATGACTAGAAGTGCACGGATTTCAGAAGTGGACAGTTGGATGTAATGTCAATTCCGTCATATCATGCAATTCAAGGCATTAGAATTTCTTAAGATGAGGACTTGTGATATGTAATAATATGACAGTAACACTGGCTCACATCTTGAGAAATTAGATGTCCCATTACAACTATGAAATGACGTAAGAATCACATCTTTGCAGTTGGATAGTATTTCAATTTTGTGACTTCATACAATTTAGTGCATTGCAGTTTCTTGAGATGAGGACTTGTAGTATCTAATAATAGGATAAAACCACGAGTTCTCATTTCAAAAATATGCATGTTCAATCACAACATGTTATTTTGCAACCATTGAAACATCACATCATGACTGCCTAATTTCTAATTACTAGTGAATAATGTGAAAAAATATCTACTTATGTCAGAGCCTTTCAATGTATTGTATGTGAAACATGTAGAACACTTTTATTGGAATTTTGAGAAACAGAATCAACTAGATTTAATTAAATTATGTATGCAACATTGCTTATTCATATACTATTTTTGTCATTTGTGAATCTGCAGTGTTCCATATATAATAAAAGTGACTAACAACAGATTTAGCAAATATTGTGAAGATATGAATATGGGATGATTTTGTGCATACTAACATTTAGATGGCTATGAAATACTACCATACTAGAATTTTTTAAATCAGGAGCTCCAGTTCTGTTGTAATTGTGCCATGACAGAAGTTATAGATTTAGGAGAAGACTGTGGAAACCATCTGTCAGATGACATGCTGAAATCACTTTATTTCAATGGATATATGTGTCCTAGTTTTTCAAATAGGCCTAATATCTTATATTGGTGTCATGATTTTGGGGCCTATTTTAACAAACGAATTAGGGTTAGGGTTGTAAAAAAAAATATTTATAAACACCAATATATCAACATTACATGTCGCGCGACACAATGCTGATAAGCATTCTTGTTAACAATATAAATAAATATACGTTCAATAATTTGTTATATAATATGAACTGATGGACTATTGGGCTCTAAATAAACCCGTTAAACTTCTGATATGTTTTGGGTCGATTGCTTTTGGTTCAGTATTATTATACGAGGTTTCCCTAAAATAGATCATTCTGGCTTTGATGCAGGAATTGTATTAGAGCAAATTAAATTCAGCAAAAAGTTTTCTTCTTACAGGCACTGAACTCCCAACTTTAGGACTGTAGTGCTGACTTCTTGTGTTAACAGTTTCATGCCTTGCCAACTGTGCTAATTCCCATTGGTTGAAAGACAGAGACTTTGATGATCCTTATGCAGTCATGCTCTGTTGATTTCAACTAAATCTTCTAAGTCCAAAAGTCAATTGATTCACAAACAAAAGTAGAGTTAAAGATCCCTCAATTAACACTTGACAAGATAACTCAGATGTAAACACAAGAAGTGAGCACTATTTTAGGGAAAACTCGATTACTAGCTCTTTCAACAGTGCAATTTAAGTCTATTGTAACCATGTCGGTGTAGGTGCCGGCATCTGTGTTGGTCATTGCGAATGACTCGTTAATATTTATTGCTTCCACAGAGCAGGTTATGGTTCTGACCGGTCGCGCCGCGGGTCCCGAGTTCCTCAAGAAGCTGACTTGGATCGCAATAAATCACGACCACCACATCAAACAGATCGACACCGTCTCCGCCTTCCACTTCGGCAACCAGTTCCTCGTCGAGGTGCACATCGTCCTCCCTGAGAAAATGTACGTCAAGGAGGCACATGATATTCAGGTACGTGAAGATGCACGACAAGGGTGTGTGTATGTGAGGGTGCACATCAAGATTGTATGTATGTGAGGATGTACAGGTATGTGAGGGTGCATGTCAAGACTGTGTGTATGTGAGGGTGCACATCAAGGGTGTGTGTATGTGAGGGTGCACGGGAAGGGTGTATGTATGTGGGGGTGTACAGGTATGTGAGGGTGCATGTCAAGAGTGTGTGTATGTGAGGGTGCACATCAAGGGTGTGTGTATGTGAGGGTGCACGGGAAGGGTGTGTGTATGTGGGGGTGTACAGGTATGTGAGGCTGCACGTCAAGGGTTTATCTATGTGGTGGTGCACAGGTACACAGGAGAAAAACAGTATCATGCATGAAGTAGACATTCCGTTAAAGGGTAATATTTCCAGTAGTTCATAATTAAAGTAAGAAGTCACATATTGGACACATTAGTGTTAGGGATTCTGAGTTTGTGTTGTTTTTTTTTTTTGATAATTGTCTGTTTAACGCTCATATTTGCAGGAGTCACTGCAGCAGAGGCTGGAGATACTAGAGGAAGTAGAGCGCGCTTTCGTGCACATCGACTATGAGGCGGAGCACGCCCCGACGTTAGAGCACAAACTGTTGTAATATAGCAACACTACATGGCAACGGTTCCAAACTCTGGAATGAAATGACGCCACAACGTCATATTATGATGGGACATTATTGTGTACAGAAACGATCAATATTCCATCAAAAGGTCCATCTAATCTCTCGAATTTTCTATTCGAGGGCTAATTAAAAAGACTGATACAAAGCTTTTAGGCCTGTTTACACGTACCGTCTCCATCTCCGTGTCCGTCACCGTCTCCGTCAAATTTACATTGTGTGTATGGAGATGGTCAGAATGGGTTCTGTCCCCATTCTGTCCGGCAAACAGTCCATTTCCATTGACACAATGATAAACCTTGACTGAGACGGTGACGGAGACGGTACATGTAAATAGGCCCATTGAGTGGACGCTTATTTTTTGTGCAAAACTATTTATATCAACATTAAACACGTATATGTATTTCTGTCTATCGGTGAAGAGTTGTTAGTGTTAGTGTGGCATAAGTAAAATTTATTTAATTCTCAGGAAGTGCTTATTATATCGGGTTTACAGCAGTAAGCACGAAACTTGAGATCCTAAGGTAATCTTTGGTTTCATCTATATGAAGTATTTTTCAGTGGAATGTTTATATTGTTATAATAATAAGGCAATGATAAACAGTGAAGACTCTAGGGGGTGCGCTCCCAGGGGCGGATCCAGGATTTTCCAGAGGGGGCATCAATCCCACGGGGGGATGGGGGCGCCAACCTATGATTCAACCAATTTTCCTGAAAACTGCATACAAGTGAAGAAAATTGGAGCGGGGCGCGTCCAAAATTTTATTATGTAGATCCGCCACTGACGCTGGCGCGCGCCCCAACTGACCAAATTTAATTTTATGGGATTTTCAGAAAAAATTGACAAAATATAGGACTAGCGCTTCCTAGAGGGTCGGCGCCTCCTGCAGGAAATCCTGGATCTGCCACTACTTGGGTCCACAGTTTAGACATCATTTGAATTTTGCATTTCTGCCAACTCAAAATACATGTTCTTGAGAAATACGATATACGATATCATTGAATAAACAGATTATTAATTTTACAACGGTTACATTAATTTTCTGATCGCATCTGTATATGTGTATGTGTGGGGAGGGGGGCTAATTTTTTTAACTCCTTGGGCAAGTGCTGCTGGGAGTAGCGAATCCAGAAACACGGCAGAAAACTGGCAAGAATCGTGAAATTATGCATTTATGCGGCCGCCTTCAGTGGCCATCTTTTCCTGGACCTCTTTATACAGGAGAACGGTTGGGATGGTCACTTGCCCCCAACCCTCCTTCATCCGCTACCATGAACACGTGTTGTTGTTTATATTTACATTTCAAGGGAATCCCCGGGCTTTCCCGAACGCATGCGCATCAAAGCGCCGGCCATTTTACTTCGGCAGATGAGTATGGATTTGAAGTGAGTTAGAAATTCACTGCATACGTCTTATTTTACGAATCCTCAAAAGAGAAACTACCACAAGGTATGTAATTAAATAATGTAGCACTAGCCTGAGCTAATAATTTGTGGAAAAACACAGAGCTTGAGGGTTAAATGTAGACTACACTCCCTTGTGTCCAAATTGCAACCTGTGACTTTTGCATGCAAATGATCGTATGAGTCATTCAATGAAAAGGCTTCTTTCTGCCGAATTGTATCCTCCTTGGAAGCCGGAAAGTCCTCAACTTTGGTCACCAGCGAATTCATTGCAATCTCGAGTGATTCATGAAGTATATTGCTGTTGTCGGGTTGAGTACTGCTGACAGAATAGATCTGATCTGGCTGCTCCACAGAACAGACATGTTGGATTACTACTCGACCGATGGACCGTTCTACTGTTCCACATGAGTGGAATGTTAAATTGTTGCTCAGAAAAGTTTCAACTTAGATTTAACGAGGGTGTTTCATGGGCGTGTAGTTCAGTTTTAGCAGAAATGAGATCCTGCATTACAAGTTAGCAAAGTATTTTCTATTGTTGTGTTACTTTCTCGGAACGTTTACACGTATCATCAGAAAGAGCAATGCCTTGTTTTGTTGCTTGCTTATGTCATTATAATCAGCAAGTACATAACAATAGGTGTTTGGTGATTCACCATTGATTAAACAACAAATAAACAGGAAATGACTACGAATACAGAGGTAAACATCTATTACTAAAATTTCGTTCATTGCAGAAGTGACAACTATCTCGATCATGTCTTCTGACTTCGAGGAGTTTGACAAACCTCCGGCCCCACCGGTTCGACTCACCTCAAACAAGTAAGTATTTCTTTTCATCTCGGTAAAATATTTTATTCAATGTGTGTGTGTGTGTATTACATCAAGTTTGAGTAGGCAGATCCAATGTACACCTGAAAGCAGGATCACGATTCACGGATTTGATATCAAAATGCAATAGGTGTTTTGGGTATTTATTTTCAACGAAGAAAAGTTTGTTCAGTATAGTGTTTAGAATGTGAAAACAAATGCTCAGGGTTGACGTGTAATTTTGCTGTTCATTAAGCTGTGCAATTATGTAGCAAATTAAGTGCCTACAGTTAAGTGTTGTGATTTAATGCGAAGGCTTTGTTTCAACTATTTGCAATTAGAAAATCATGTTAATGCCAGAAAGAGCAAGTCGTAGCTCTTAAAACTTGTTGCTCCTTTTGTGTTGTAGTGAGTTCAGCAAACATTTTAGTCAAAAATCAGGAAGGGAATATTCTCATCATGAAATGTTACATGTAGTTTCGACGGCCGGTGTTTTTGAACGTTCAGTCGGACTGTAAAGTCAAATGCAACAAGTATGCATTCCAGTAGGATGCGTACCGCCCACTTGTTGCCCGTATCTCTGAGCATGCACTGCGCAGGGCAGAAGGTGTCTGCTCTGGGGGCTGTCTGCTCCAGGGGGAAGGGGTGTTTGCTCACAGGGGGGGGTGTCTGCTCCTGGGGGGTCTGCTCTGGGGGGATGTATCTTAGCATGCACTGAGGCAGACACCCCCCCTGTAAACAATGACTGACAGACAAGTGTAAAAACATAACCTTCGCAAACTTCGTTTGCAGGCGGTAATTATAAGATTTGGTTTTTGGACTGAACAAAGATGAAATTTTGTGGTGAGGGTATTTTTTGCTCTTCAATCCTCTTGAAATTTTCTGTGAATACATCCGTACCACCAGCCATGCAATGAAAGACATACATCTCGAGGATATATGTAAGGTCACGCTTTTGATCCATTAATTGATTTGCAGTCACAAAGACACGTTTTTATTACCTGGTGAAGGTCACCGCACGCGAGAGTCTGGATTTGTCACGAAATGTGCAAATTTTCCAGATTATTTTGGTTGGCACAGGAAATACTCATCAGAGAAATGATTCACATAGATAACTGACACATCCACTTTGATGATGAGTCCAGGACCGTACATCACAGAACGAATTGACAGTGTGGATTATTACGAGTCAAAACATTTACTTCGTGTGTACAGTAAAAATCATTTGCGGAATTGGCAGCAGATCCGATGTAGACTGTACACAGACGGTTTTTTGCCGGGTCACTTGTCTACCATTCACGCAACCTGAGCCAGAAACGTTTGTTTTCCAGCTGTGCTTTTGTTGCTGATGATTTGATAGTTTCCACTTCTCGCTGAGTAGTGAGTAATGCGCTTGCACGCTAAGAGTGCCAGGCTTATTCACACCATGCGCGAAACTAAACCACAAGCGATGTCGCTTCAAAAATAAAGGATGCTTGATATGTTGCAGTACCATTTGAAAATACTGAAAAACTTTTGCGTTTTCTCATCTTAGTCAGTGTAAATCACCAAAGCGCGGTTACACTTGCAAATAAAATATCACGAGCTTTGCGGTTGCTTCCCACTTGTTTTTCTTCTCCATTTTCGAGTGGGCTCATCTTCTTATCAAACTGATAAATGTCAAGGCAATAGTACAATCATGATCTGAATATATTTACCATTTTACAGTTAGACGACACAAATATGGTTTTGTTGTGAAGTCTAAGTGCGGGGCAGGTGAATAATAGTCCTAAAAAGGGAATTGATTTCCGCAATAGAGATGTAAGAAAACCGGTTTTCAACTCAACACATACCTGATTTTTCCTAAGAAAAGCAGCTTCTCTTTTGTTAATGAAAAAGATCTACTGAATTTGCAACAAATTCTCACGCATGTATCTTCGTCATGAAATGATGTCCCGATTCCAATAATAATACGCTACACAATCATCTACAATGTATCTAACATTTTGTCTTAACTACACGATGCAATTTTTAGCAAATTTGTGGTAAATTCCAAAAAATGCTGAAATGACGGCAAGTTTTAGGCATGTCTTAGGCGTCTTCTCAACTGAAAAAAGATTATCATCCTTTTGTGAAGTTTTGAGGAGTGATGACCATTGGTTCACAAAGCAAAACCTGTCATGAATAATGTTTTACTGGGAGGATAACATAACATAGCATTGGTAATATGAAGGATTGCTGCTCGATGTTTTTTTTTCCTATGGGTGGCAGAAGATATAATAGCTTCTTCATATTACGTACCTGCTTCTATGAGGTGGGACAATGGTGGGAAGTACTGTCTGCCAACAAGCTGTGTTATCTTAACATACGTGTAATGTATTATGAGTGGGAAATAGAGATAAAATCATACGTAATGTGATATGCTATCATGGACTGTATACTAAAACAATCGTCGAAGCACGGGTACAGGTATGTCACTTCACTTCAAAGAAAGAGCTTGTATTCAAAACTTCAAATCCTTATCATGTTGGTGTCGGAGGAAACCTTGCTGGTTACCGTCCACAACAATAGTTGCGGAAAGGTAATGTTTTCACAAGCGTGTGTCAGGAATTCTGTTCATGGGGGGTGTCTGCCCCAATGCATGCCCCCCAAGGCAGACACCCCCACCCACCTGGGCAGACACCACCCTCCCCCCGAGATGTCACTGCAGTGGACGGTACGCATCCTACTGGAGTGCATACTTGTTTTGTAAATCCTTGCATTGGTATGATATGATTGTATTCCGAAGTCAGAGATGATTGTAACCCAAATATGTGAACAGAAATAATAGTTGGTAATCAAGCAGATGTAGCACAGAAGATGAACCTGAGATTGCCTAGATTTTAGTCTTATTGGTGGTTTGATTGGGAAAAGAGGAAGAAGACGTCAATGGCCTACAAAATAGTTGCACGCTGTCTCAAGGAAGGCTCGGTGCCAAGAATTCAAAGAAAAAAAAGAGAAGAAAATGCAGAAAAAGGAAGCATGTAAAATGCTCAGTACAAACCGCCCCCATCTCAGACTCAAACGACTACTGTTTTGGCAGTTCAATTCAGTGAGGATTAATTGCACATTTAACCTGAGAAGGCCACTCATGCGGGTATGAATAATTGAAAGAATCAGTTACATAATGTTGTTTTCGTTGTAAACAGGTTTTGTTTGTAAGCTGGGGCTGTGCAGTTCCATACAAAACATGGTAAAGATCGTTGCAAGTGCTTCCATCAAGTCATATGTTTCATCTTTTCTATTTTTTTGCCGGAATTTTCCCCGGAGAGTCGAGTGACTGCCTATAAGCTATGAACAAAGTACTGAAAGATGTATTGAAACCATTCGTCTAAAGTTTGTAAAATATGTAAGAAGCCGAAGGTACACGTAGTATGCATCGGAAATAGTACTTGAGACGGCAGGTACTTTGTGTGATAAATTGCTCGTATTTAATGCTCATGTTTTCGTATCAACATGAAGAATCGACTTGTACATTCACGTTACATGTAGGTGAAGAGAAAGAGAGAAGTATTTACAGTATCTGCTTTATTCATTCAGCAAGAGAATTCACTTGTGTCCATTTCTCTATCAGATTTCCAAAGAAGGTTGAAAGAAAATCCCAGGTAATAGATGCATTGTCTTGTCTTGTATCAGGTAGAGAAAGCAAAAGCCTTTTTACCGCCCGCAAACTAAGTTTGGGGCAAGGTAATGTTTTCATAGGTGTTTGTCTGTCCACAGGGCCCAGCATGCATCACAGGTCGCATGACCAGGTGGAGGGGGTCTGCATCCGGGGGTTGGAGGTCTGCATCCAGGGGAGGAGGGGGTCTGCATCGGGGGGGGGGGGGGGCAGACCCCCGCTCCAGAACTAGGAAAGCCAGCGGTACACATCCTACTGGAATGCTTTCTTGTTTTGTGCTTTGTATTCTTGTGTTATCTCTTCCCACCTCCCCAACGCACGCATGGGGGTAAAACTTATAGGCCTTCCGCTCAGCTCACTTGGTCTGATACCGAAACGTTACAAAAAAGTAACACAAACATGACGTGAATCAATTGTAATTTCGTTGTCTCTTGGGAAGGAACCAAAGAAGAACGTGGACCGTGGTCTTAGGCTCCTGCGTCATGAGACAAATGTACTTGTCTGTACAGTCTCAGTAAAGCAATCGGTTTTGTTGAGCAGTCCTGGTAGAATCTTCAAATTTAAATCGACGAAGTGGGCACAAGATATTTACCCAGTCTGACCAAGCACTCAAATTGAAGAGGCAATCGAAGTCACTTGTGCCGCCCACGGTAGTTTGTAATCTTGAAGAATTTTACTTGGGCTGTTTACCATTATTTTAATCCTCGTGATAATTTGGGCGTTTAGACACCTGTAACGTTTTATACGTTGTATTGATCAGCTTGATTTTCCGCAACAAACCATGGCAACCTCGTGCGTCAACCTGGTTCACCTTATTGTGTGCGTAAATCTAATCGTGCTGTGCTCAATGAATTGCGATGGGATCAGATTCTTGATCTGATTTGTTGCCAAAAATATGTATGGACTGAAACTAGAAAGTTGGAGAAATAGGGACACACATTCATCAACCCAGTGTCTGTAATAAGTTTTAATTTGTGTCTGATTGAAAATAAGTGACCGAGTATTGAGCAGGAGAAATATTTTTAATGGTAGAAATAAGGGATAAAGAAACCATAATTTCCTTGGTTTATATTCAAGGTTTCTTCATGGGAAGGGAGCCAGGGGGGAACAACCATCCAATAAAGTAATCCGACATAATGTCAGAAAACGTTAGATATCTGCCATCATTCCTGTTGATAGCAAAGACGTGGTGTATACTGAAGTAATTTGTAGATCTGTTAGAGCCACGATGTCTCATGGGTAGAAAGGGTTTACAAAGCGAACTAGAAGAGCCCATAGGTAAAACGCTACAGGGATAGAACACAACAGACGAAGTGTTTGTACAACAATTTAATAGTGGATAGAAAACGTTAAAACTTGTCGTAAGAGGAGTATGATGATGAAGAGATTTTCGAAGTCCCAGATGGTGGTGTATTATCATCGGTAATGTACTATTGTATATCAGTTTGTGAAGGGTGGATGCGGTGTAACTGACGGTTTGATTATTCGTTCGGCCGAATGAAATCTTCCAGAACGTGAGTTTGATCTATGTAGGAAATACAATGTTCGTTACGTGTAACTAGGCGCGCCATTCACTTTTCCCTATTTCTTTTTCCTTTGTTCGAGTTGGGGTGTTACTCTTAGGTCTAAGAATTCAGGGTCTGTTTGTCACAACCACATTTCAAACCTACTCCTTTGTACAGATACTAAATGCTTCTCTCTCCTTATGATTTTGAGTGGTTTCATTTGTTTTTCAAACAAAAAAGAAAAAAAAGACGAAAATACCCACCTTAATTGATGATTAAACTTAACGTGAAACTCACAATGTTGTGAATGATTTTGCGTATTCATTCACGCCCCTTCTGTATCCTCTCAGTTTCAGGTTATTCAGAACAATACAAGGTAACTTGCCACCCAACTACCAGAGAGTATGCAACTACTAAAAACTGGGCTTAACCTGAGGCAATACCCATGATTTTTTTTTGTATCTGGTTTTATATCTGTTTAAATGGGTCTCACGGGAATGTGGAATCTCATTATCTCTTTCTCATCCATACTGTCAAACTGTATCCCGGTGTTTGAGTAATCCTCTCAAACCGTTTTGTTTATCGTTACAGAGACTCGGCTCTACCGGTGGACATGAAGCCGCTCCCGAAAGAGCCCGATGCGGACGATCGTAAGAAGGACCACAAGAAGAAAACTCCTAAAGGTATGGGCCCTCTAGTGGGCAACGTAGACCACGTAGTCAATAAGGCCACTCAATGTAAAGGGCACTCTTTTACCAGTGATAACGGCAAGTGTTGTGTTTCGACCACTTCCCTGAAAGAATCCCAGTTATCCAACAGTTACTTTACATTTAGATTAATTCCACTATGAATATAAGTGAATACGTAAAGGTAGTATTGACGTCAACCTATATATGGTGGAATATAACGAGGTTCGGTTATTTTTGTAGGCAAAATCTACAAGCTGAAGGAGAATGACAAGAAGCCGGTTATCTCACCGCCATCTAACTTCGAACACACCGTCCATGTTGGATTCGACCCACACACCGGGGAATTCACTGTAAGTACTGTAGAGACCTTGTTTGAAAGGACACTCGTTTGAGCGGACACCAAAACAAACACTAATACCAGCAACGATGAGAAATAAATTTGGCGAATATGTAACCGAAAAGTAACTGCAAATGCTCCTAAACTATTAATTTTTACATCTACCAAAGTTAAAATCGGTTTAGGCAAATATACAGGAATGTGTGAATGAGCCTCAACTGTCTGCTCAAAACCAGTCAGTCTTTATTTTCTTTGGTTACATAAACTGTGCGACTAAGTAGTATCTGTCTGGACTGGTCCACCTATTGATGCTGCTACATGTACTTTTGGCAGCAGTTATTCTGCTCGACTACACCATTCTCCGGGGTTTGCTAAATTAATTAGGACTGATTACCAATACTGCAGTTACTGAAGTAGCAGTGCAACAAGGCATTGTACTCTACTGTAGTAGCAACCGCGGGCTTGTAGCTTCTGTGTGTTCGTTCACACTGATTGAAAGCGAACGCGAAAGCAATTGAGGTAATGAAAATGATCGTATTCCTAAACAAGAATGCATTCCGGTAGGATGCGTACCGTACAGTGGGGGGGGGGGGCGGGGGGGTCTCTGTCCAGAGGAGTCTCTGTCAGGGAAAAACCCCCGTACCCGGGGAACAGTATGACAGAAAGGTGTAAAAATATTACCCCAAACTTCGTTTGCGGGCGGTAGTAATCCCAATGGTACCAGTCATATGAGGGAACCTCAAAATGTTGCTTTAATTTCGCTTTCACTTCAGTTTGAACGAACCATTACGTTTTCAACAAGTCGTATGTAATAAGCCTGTACCTTTGGTTAGAATGGCACAAACCATGTTAAAAGTAGCTTTTTTCAGGGACACATATAGATATTATGTGTCATTGTGCTATGTAGCAATTAACATTTTAGGTTTACATTTGATCGTAATTTCTTTCTTTTTTTGTCGTTTGCAACATTTTTGCTACAAAAATCAATGGTGGTAATAAGCGTGCAAGTAGATCGTAATTAAATGTCGCAATTCTTTATGAGCGTTTTACATTCTAATGGCAACTGACCAATTTCTGGTACCACTCACTGATTGCTTGTCTTTCATTCGGCACATTTACAAAGAGCTGGTGTGGGTTAATTGAGGTCTGACATACAGTGAAGTAATCCTTGTTTATCGTGCCAAGCTTCATATCATCGTACTGCCATAGCTTCTGTGCAGAAAGAATAAACGTATTTCATACAATATGACTTTGAGCCCGAGATGAATAGTTAATCTCTAGATTTGGAAACTGTCAGCTTTATTGCCGAGTTTCTTCTTCAAATAAACGTGAGCTGAATTGCTGGTCAAATAAAGATATTTTGAAGGTTACCATGAGGCCATATCCACCAGGTGACACAATACAAGTCATAAAGTATATGCTGAGGTAACCGTACAGACCAGGCAGCTCACTAGAAAGATATCATGATGACAATAAAAGGTGACCCACCATGACATTAATCCCAAGGTGGGCGTTCAAACGAGTATCCATGCCCATATTAGTGGACATCTAAGGGATCACTCACATTGATCTCCGAGGAGGCGGATGTGAAAGCGTTCAACGGTTTATTGCTGGCTCGTTAAGAGTCAGCTAATTTATTTGTATGACGTTTTTGAGGTCAAACTTAAGAAGCAAATGGGCAAATGAGATGATCTTGTCGCCTAGCAATGAGCCAGCTTGTGGTGGTAACATCACGCCGTCATTTTTCACAAATAGGCAAATAAACTTTAAGCATTAAAGAAAATGTACGCCAGTATCTCTTCCAGCCGTTTCCACATCACAGTTATCTTATTATGCTCTGTAAATCTCACAAGAATAAAGAGACTAGAAGCTGAGACACATAAATGGATTAATGCGGCTCGTTTCATTTATATGATATAAACTATTAAATAATTCAGACATTGTAAAGATACCTCGCACAAGGAAATAGATAATAGATAAAAACCTAGTATGGCTTTGCACTTAAGATCCTAAGATCTGTTACCGTTTCGGACACTTATACGGTGGACGACTGCTCCCTGACACAGATAACAGATTATTACCATATAAATGCTCAGTGCTGACAGCGGGACGGTTATTTATTGAGGCTGGAGAAGGAAGTCCGGTTCTCCAGTGTTTTATTAATATGATAAGCGTTACACAGAAGCCTGTAATCTGGACGCACATATATTTTTAGTAGCAGTTCCACCAGCAGTTCCAGTACACGGCACTGAGAAATTATGAGATCTCGAAAAAGGAACTCGAATGTCAGTCGCGACAGTTTCAATATTTTAATTTATTGATAAACAAACTTTGAAATGTCTTAATGGAGTAAACTCCTCAAATGAAAAAATGAGAATATGTCACGAAAGCTGAAAGATGCCATTTTACCCCAGAACTGTCAATTCCATATTTTATAAAGTAACAGATGGTATTTACCTTTTTCGACTCCCTTTCTGCACGTAATAAAACATTTGCAGCTCGAATGTCAAATTAGGTATGATAACAGTCTGTCGCATAGCAATGGACAAAGAACAAAGGAACAGATGAACGACCGTTAATACGAGGTTTCCCTGTAAATTACGACCTGACCCTGTTATTTTCCAAGTAACGACGTGAATCGCGTTGTGAGGAATATTTCAGGACCCACAAAAGGCCTCTATTGCCGATTATGGTATCAAGAAGAATGTTGGCCCTCTCCTAAACAGCTCATAAATATTGCAGGCCCGTTACAGCTAGAGGTAGATTTGCAGGAAAAGCACTGCTTTTTCTCAGAAATTGTATTTTGGATTTTGCCAAACAAGTAGGTGATCGAAGTGTACCACAGATATTTTAACGGTGTTCAATTTCCGAGTATCGTTGGACAAAATGGAGAGTGGATTGGTTTGCGATCTGTTTCAGTAACTTAATTCGCTGCATGCAATTCCTTCATCTAGTGCTTGTTCCTCTGGAGTCGCTACTAAAACCAACAAGAACTTAGACATTAGTTTCAGTCGAATGGATGGCAACGATGCCTTTAACTAGTTTAGACCGTTGGCCCATGGCCACACATTTCACCTTAGGTCCACCTAGTTTTATACACCACTGACCTATATGTAAGTTCAGTTCATGTTCTGCTGACATTTTGTTCGCATTAGCAATGAAATAAACCAGAAGCTTCACTGAATCAATCTGCGTTGCCCAAATTTGATCTGGGCCACCAAATGTTATTGCCCATCAACCTGGATGGGCCACCCACTTTTGAAAATTAACGACATCCCTGGATTGAACGATTACTGATTTTTTAAAATCGTTTTGTGTCGTCCACAAAGGAACCTTATGCTACACACCACCTGTGGAGCTGTCCAAACAAACTGCCTACTGTAATATGAAAAATTCAGATCGAGATTTTTGATTGAAAAAAAAGATAACATATGAGCACACATCACCCCTGGACCAAAACAGAAACACTATTGGCTGGCAAAATTTGACTACACATGTATTCAAGGATGTCCCCAATTGTCCAAAATTCTCGTTTGCTATTTTCTTCGCAAAGGAATTTGTAGTGGTTTACATTTAGGGAATTTCCTTGGTGGCAGATAGAACAAGTCAATGTGATCATCGGAATTGCCCTTACAGAGCTTTAGCCGCTGAATACTAAACACAAGCAACTCCACACCTCCGGAGAGCTTCCACTGTCAAGATTTAAGCCTTTATTCTGTGGAATAGATACATCCAGCATGTGAGCAATGTGTAAAAAGGCCTTCCCAATCTTTGTCCACGTTCTATTGTATGTTCATGATGGATTACAATGAAGCAGTCATTGTAGTTTATTCCAAATAGGGTCGCTGAATTTTCTCTACTTAACCGAAGTTTGGGAATACTTCATGCCATATTTAGGGGAATTGATGAGTTTGGATGATAAAATATGGGACAAAATACACCATCGAATCTGAAAATAATGGTTTTTCTCTGAACAGCCTTTGCAGATCTCGTTCCATATTGACCTTCCTCTTCAGAGCGACAGATTTCGCAGTCGGAACACTGACTGGAATCCCTGGACCTTCCGACCTGCTCTGAATTTAAATAATGCAGTATTGGACAATGTGTTAGGGTTCCATATTTGAGCACAAATGTAGATCCTGGTGTTTTCTTCACATTTTTGTTGAAAATAATCCAATTTTTGGACCTCTTCAGGTGACATCTGCTGTTAAGATCTTCCATTTTCATTGTTTGCATTTAGATTTTGAAAATGCAGGATTTAACAAGATTGATTTTATATCTAGGCATAAATACTGAGAATTGCATGCAGTTGTAAAGCTTTTGTTTAATGTTGACACATGAAACCTGGGAAACTGGCACTTAGCCCTACAATTCAAGAGATTTTATGGCTTACAATAGTAACCTGGGAAAGCGGTTTAATATCGCTTGTTTTTTCCCGTTTTAGACCAAAAAAGGGCAAAGTGATTATGATTCACACAGCTTGGTGCACGAATGTGGTTCTGTGTTTATGCTGTGGAAGAGCTATTTCCGTGTAACGATGAATCATCTTGCACTGCACAGCTCCTTATACAGTCTTTACTCAAACACCTCCGTTAAATTTGGACATACGGGGAGTTTTGTTTACTTAGAGGTGGCCACTGTTAGTCGTACTTATATTTCTTTATTTTGTTAATTTTTACGCCTTTGATTAGATGATACAGTACGTCAATTCAGGTGATAGCAGTAGGTTTGTGCTGGTTTACAGTCTGTCAATTTATAAGTGTTGATCATTGGATATGGTTGTCCATTAAACAAGAACGAAGATATGTTTGATAGGTTCTTTAGGTTCAAATGCTTTTATTTTCCCCTTTTCTCTGAAAATATTAAGTAGTTGTTGCTTTATGATGGTGGTAGAAGTAGCGTCTAACGTAACACATGTAAAAGGCAAAAGCAGGACATTGGATAATTTGTGGACCATTTTTCTCTCCTAAGGAAATTAATGGTCGTATCCTAGGCCGTCAATGAAACAACCACTGATATGGGGCAAATCACTATGTCCCCTGACAATGATTGATCTGTTTCTGTTCAGTTATTTCCCTTGGCCCCGATAAGAACTGCACCAAGGATGAGTCAATCTGCTTGTTGTCAAGGCTGCAATGCTTCATCATTGGCAAGCAGTTGAGCTGTCAACAGCCCACCCCCCCCCTTTCCTTGCAGTGGGAGTGAGGAGAACAGCTATGGGGGGGGGAGAAGGGGGAGTGTTCTAAGTCCGGGAATAGCCGTGATCGTTGTGACAGAATGAATAACGTCAAGTTACCTGGAAATCCTTTGAATAAAAATCCCACAAGTCCCTAGAATTGATGAACATAGCAAATTTTATGGCTTTGTTTTCTTTTTCTTCCACAACCCAAACACTTTACAGTTAAACCGACACCGGAATCACATCATGCTACTCAAATGAGTTGTTATTGTATGAAAAGGAAAGAAAGCAAGCAAAACGACTCTGTTTAGTCAATTGAATCGATTGATCTCACAAACAAAAACACTTATAAAAAGTGGTGAATCCTTCTGTGCCTGGAGCACTAGTGTTTTTCTCTGACGCCGGGAATTTTCACGTCGTTGGGGATTTTACGCTGCTGGAATGAGCGTAGAGACTAACGTATCGAATTTACGTTACTACACCGTCTGTTTTAAAAACGTTACATATCCCAACGTAAACGTCGCATGTTAGTGAGACATTGTCTGTATATTTACATACATGTGGATGATTGGATCACTAAGACAGAGGAACTATAAATAACAATAGGGATCATTATGCACATTACTCATAGTTATTGATTTTATACCAAAGCGACTTCCAAGCATGAGAACTTGTGTCATGGAAACAAAAATGTGGCACTTTTGTGCTGACCTCAGAAACTGGGAGTTACTCAGGTTTTATTCAGGAAAAAGGATAAGTCTTTAACATATCTTCGTTGAAGTCAAAAGTGTCAGATGAGCTTGACGACCAGTTACTTGAATGGAGATTATAATAACTTGCCACTGCATCTCAGGAAATCATAGTATCAACGTTTCTCAGGTTGTGTAATCAGTCAGACATACCTGATTGCTCGAGCTATCAACTTTCAATAGTTAAAAAGGTGAAAGTTAATCAGCTTTAAATTAACTGTAAACAATGTGGATATCAAAGAAGTGGGATTTAGAGGTTTGGATTAAGCTGTTCCTCGGTGGAGGTTGCTGCCCCTGCACGCGTCACTGGGAAGAATTCGACCTCAAAAAAGTCACCATCGCGAAAATACTAAAGGTAAATCAAGTTTATGATTTTTAGTTTAAAACCAAAGCGTAAATCATAAGGAGTGAAATTATCGTGGTCGGCTGGAAATCTAAGAATGTCAAGGAGTGAAGAATTTCACTTATGTGGCTCGTTACCATCAATCCCACCTTGCGTAGGTTAAATTTCATCTTGCGTAAATCTCATCTACGCCTAGTGAAAATTCCCAAAATTTTCGGCAAAATAACTGACTTTAAACTAATAGGATACATCTACGAGTCACCAAAAAGTATAGCTTTCATCGAGGAAGGTCCCCCTTTGTTAAGTTGCCGAGTGTTTGTTGTTATCCAAGCAAATTAGTGGGGATTTGTCGCACTTATGTCAGCCCACAATTGAACGAACCTATGACAACCTGTGCGCACAATTTAACGAACCTGTGACACATACTGTCTAAGGGTTCTACGATGGAAACCCATGATATTGTTATCATAGTCGCCCTCTCCCCCCCTTCAAGAAAAATGGCAATCGCTTGACCAGTTTGCTCACGGCACAAATATTCCGGCCAAAAGGATGATCACTTACATGTAGTCCTGCATTTGCTCACGTTAATAAATACGGCTCAGAAGTTTCGTCCATTAAAAGTGAAAGTGAAATCTAATGCAGCTTCGCTCACAAAAGAATTGTCTACTTTTAGTAGTACAGTTTGTAGGCTACACGGAATGACGGTGACATCAAAAGAACTCATCGTCTTTCATTTCGAGTTCGCTCAGTCTGAACATACCTTTACTACGAATTGAACCGAAATGACGCAACCATCAGCCACAAACAGTCCACCATCCATTGATTTTCTACCGCATTTGCTGCGGAAGAACTGAGGGATCGTTTTCTCTCAATTGATCCTAAAATATGAGGCACTTTAAGTACTTTTTGTTGTACAATCTGAGGGATCCCTACAGGGAATTGGGCAGGGGAGGTCCCAGGGCGAAAGCGGTGACTGAGGACTGAGGGGAGGAAACATGCCGTCAGAGACCTCGCTTAGCACAGAGTGCAGTGGACGAGGAGGGGGGACAGAGTACATGACTCAATAACAATGAATCACGAGCTATTCCAGAGTTACTGAAGCTGCTTTCTACGGCAGTTCGCATTCTGTTTTGTTGTTGTTGTTGACACTTTTTGTAGTTAATTGAAGTATCACGTGGGGAATTTAACATTATCGCCGGCCGCAACGAAGTTGGGCCAAGGTAATGTTTTTACAGGCGTCTGTGATTCTGTCCAGGGGGGGTGTCTGCCTCAGTGCATGCTGGGATACCACCCCCCCGGGAGCAGACACCCCCCTGGGACCAGACACCCCCGGGAGCAGACACCCCCCCCCCAGAGCAGACACCACCTCAGGAGCAGACATCCCCCGGACCAGACCCCCCCCAGTAGCAGACACATCCCCCCCGGAGCAGACCCCCCTGGGAAGCAGACTCCGGCATACGATCAACGAGCGGCTGGTACGCATCCTACTGGAATGCATTCTTGTTATTATTAAAGATTGCTATTTCTCATTGGCCTAATTTTCACTTGACGAATCTCAGTACCCGCTCGCTCAAGATAAACTTCTGGAAGTTCCTAAAACAATTGATGGAAACGTTATGAACCAAAGAACATTTAAGAAAAATGTGATGTCAGAAATTTTTCTCTTGGGACACCGTAGTAATTCAAATTGGAAATCACTAGTTTTACGGAAAATGTGATTGCTATGCAAAATGCAATTCCCTGGAACCCCGAAGCCGATTCAAAGAATGTAGTTTTCCAATAGCATTAGCATTTAGCATTTCACGAATAATGTCTGGAATAGCCCACTGCTCCGTATTTAGCGGAGGCGAAAGAATTGCAGCTCGGAATTTGTCCAAATAGTGAAGCGGCGTGAATCACGATGACGGCGGTGCGTGCGGGTTGAGCAGAAGCTGCTGATCTGAGTCCAGGGCTCTTAATCCGGATCTTAATCCAGGGCAAATTCATAATCTCTCTTACTTAATTACATCATGGATTTAATCACAAGTATTGATACATGTAGCAATGGCTGATGATTATGATGATGTTGGTTGCAATGACCCGGTGTTGTGTCTGGTAGGACAGATAGCGTGGCTGGTACAACGTGGAGTTCTAAGTTGATTTTCATGGTTTAAAAGGGAACAGTTCGGAAGACTTCGTCAATGAGCGTCATGAAACGGGACGTGCTCAAATATGAGTCACTACCAGCGGTAAATATCTACTCAACTCAAGCGCTTTTATTCAAGGGTGTTCACACTGGAAAAAAGCGAACGGAAAAGTACAATTACTTTTGTGACCATGTCTGTCGCCTGTAAACGTAAACGTATCCTTAGGACCGCTTCACGCTGATCTCTTAGCGATACACAAAAAATGTACCTTTTATTAGCGATGTCCGCTAACGCTAACACTCGCTGAGCGATCAGTGCGAACGGAACCTTAAAGCCTGTTGGTGGCAGTGCTTGGTCCTTTTTGTGGGGCCATTGACAGCCCTGATTTGGAATTCGGGGTAACGTTGATTCAGATTGAACGAAAGCGATGATATCGACATCACATTAAGAAATTGCTCTTAGGGTCCGTTATACGAATCCCTCAGTGCCAGTGATAGTGGACATCGTTAAGAGTTGGCATTCCACCAATTTTTTGGCTAAAAGCTTCGTGTGAATGGATCCTTACCAATTTCAGGACGCCGTTACTATTGACTGACAGCAAAAGTCGAAAAAAATTTTCTCTTGTCACCTTCGCTTTCGTTCAGTGTGAATAGCCTTACTTCACACTATTGATCTACACTATCAGTTGTCGGGACTCATTGTTTGATCGGTTATTACGCAATGTTGTGATGTTATCAATAATTTACTGTGTCTGGAGCTTCAGTGTACGGGATGACACTATCAATAACATTGATTTATATTGTCTGATAATGTGGTCGGGTTTCAGCCTTGTAGAACATTGGTTGTTGAAGAGTAATGAAATCATCAAGGAAGACACATTAACTATGAACATTTTATGCTTAACAGAGGAGAAAACATAGCCTGTTATGGTAATTTTGACGGAAAAAGTCTTCAAAACAACTGTACTAGTTCAATCAGCCAGAATATCAGCGGAAAAAGCTCCATCACTTTCTATGATGCATTCAATTTCTAAATGAAAAAAAAAATCAATTGCGTGGTTATATTTTGTTTAGAAATTAACTGTCAACAAAGGAAGGCTTTTCCTCTGAATTGTTCCTTTACCAAAAATAGAAATTTATCGTAGAACTGCTTTGGTTTCAGTCAAGACCATTACAGATCTGAAACCGCTGTCATGACGATAAGACGGGTTTCCTTGGCGACCAGAGTACTTCAAAGAGAATTGGTTTCAAGTGGAGATCTTTGTTGCTACATGAAATCTTTGTTTTTTCGTGCTTAGAATAAACGGGTATCTTCGGTCGTTCGTCTGCGCCGGTAATGGAAACCCCCAAATGGGAATAATCTGCATAACTTAAATAGCCACAATTCCCAGTCAACTATATGTATTCATCTTCAGAGACAAGGCTGGAAAAGTTACTCGGTAAATCGCACATGGAGCTTGAATACCAAGTGTCAGCACATGTCAAGTATATGAATAAGAAACAAAAGAAATTACCGCGTGAAAGCGGTTTATGAAGATGGATTTGTAGGGTGATGAATAGGCAATCCTCACCACCTGCATACAGGATGAGTCGGACGGGTTGTTTTGCTCGTTTTTTTGTGTTTGTGTCAGTTGGTTTACTTCCCCATTCCACATCAGTTGATTTACTTCCCCATTCCACAAGTGGTATTGATTAAAGGTTAAAACATTCCGAAAACAAAAGAATGATCTATTTTCCAATGTTTAGAAAGTAAAACCCCGACAGACCGAGAGAAAATGTTCATATACCGATTGCAGTTTCCACAGGACACGCGTTTTATGTATTTTGCATTGAATAGTTGAAGAATTGAAAGGATCACATTAGCTGTCGGTGGGTGTGTACTTACCATTAAAAACCATTGCACAATCAGTAGCGAAAGTGAAAATCAATGGCTTTTAAACGACGCCTTTAATTGATACATTTCCGTTTAGTGAATAATAAAACCATGCAGTCTAACGAAAGTGTCACTGCTTTTTTACAGGGAATGCCGGAATCATGGGCAAAGCTTCTGCAGAATTCCAACATTTCCAAGTCGGAGCAGAAGAAGAATCCACAGGCGGTTCTGGACGTGCTCAACTACTACGACAACTACTACGATTCCTCGTCGAAGGACAACAAGAAATACATGACTTCCATCACACAACAAGCTATCAGTAAGTGCAACCACTGCTGTTTTAAACTAAAAAAAGGAGCGAAGAATTTCAATTTGGTGGCTGATACTGGTGAGAATCTCATCTCGCGTAAACTAGATTTAACTCATCTTACATTCAAGTCACATTCCACATGTAAAAAATGATCTATTTCATTTGGCATGGGGTAAAATTCCAAATTTTTTTACCAAAAAGTGACTTTAAACCAATAAGGTAGATCTATGAGCCATGAAGAATTCAGCAAAACAACAACCAACAAATCTCTAAAATCACAAGTAAACATCAAATGAACACAGACGTTGTTTTCGTGTTCATTATGTGGGAATTGAAACTTTGGATAAACAAGTCCATAACTACGGCTGATAACTTTTGATTAAGACCATATTTTCTCCATTGTGAACAACAAACAAGAATTTCACTTTCATTTTGATGACATTTTCAATTCATCAACCAGAAAGTGAGAAAATTGTGCTGAGCACAGGGAGAAAATTATCTACAGGCAATGAGACAGAAAAACAAGGATTTTTAGACCCAAATCTAATTTACAAATTCCACAAAGCCAGAGAAATGCCACCTGAAAGATTGCTGTACAAAATGTAGATTGTCAAACACGACTATTGAACACATTTGTTGGCTGGTTATAATTTGGTGTACTTAGAAGCAAGAAACACCTGGGAGCGATGGAAGCAACTGTTTCTTACAAGTTTGTACTTGTATTTCCAATTTCGCATTCAATTTGGTACAAAACGGAAGCAATGTAATTGAAGCCACACTGACGTTATAAATTTACTGTGTTTTTTCATTCCTGTACAGTTTACAGTTTTGTTTGTATTGAAGGCGTTTTTTGATATGTAAGAAAATAACCAAGATTGTGAATCATTATCACTTGAAGCAGACAGCTGCTATCGAACATTAAATATTCAATACTCAGGGGCTTTTATACCTTCACTATTTTCAAATTGATTTAAAGGAAATAATATTAAACAACATCAGTTTTAATGCAGTTATGGTAACGTTATAACGTTGTAAAACTTTACTGAAGAAACAATTATCGTTTATTAAGTTATGGATATCGTTACGTTTTTAGATGCAAATAACCTAAAGCAACAACTCGCTGACAGATTTGCCACTGGGGCTGTTATTACTCCTTCGGTAAGTTATAAATAATCTATTTTCTCTTTCAAATTTGTAACTTCTTTTTTTGTGTGCCTGCTTTGTGTGGTAAAATTTTAAAAATGCAAAAAAAAAAAAAAACTGGCAAAGGAATTATTTTGTCATGGGAATTTATTCAAATGGGGACAAATGGTGAAGCAGTTATAAATATCGTAAATGTGCTGGATTTTATATTCCCATTTGAATTTATGGCAAAAAGAGGAAAAGGAGGAAAAGTTTTGAAAAATATCAAATGCTTCAGTTTATTAGTTTCAGTGAATGGGGCATTTTGCCAAAATTTTATCGTTTTAGCACATCAGAGAAATAATAAAATTCAGGTGAAAAACTATTTTATTTGTAGCAAATAAAACAGTCGACGCCCCCTCCCACACCGGAGGAGGAAATCCTCCCACCCCCACCTGTTGCAGCGCGACCAGAGAAAACCAAATCCATTGTAAGTACCGGCCTTGCTTCAGATTCAACGTTCAAAGTTTAATTTCAATATTTGATTATGTATATTACAAATAAATGCTATGTAAACCATTTGATAGGGAATGGGAAAAGTATTTTAATGCACATAAAATTTGGAAGCAGTATCTACTACATTGGCGGATCCAAGGGAGGCAGTCTTTTTCCTTCATTTTCATACTGTTTTTGGGAAAAAATGACCGAACAATAGCTTTTCACGTCCACGTTTGGAGTTCATATGAGTGAAAAATCCTGGAACCGCTACTGATCCCATCCAACAGTGTAACTGCATGGACGAAATAGCTTGTAGAATCCTGTTCTGATTTCAGTACACAAAACCAGTGGAGCCAGAAGAAAAACACAATGGGCCTATTCCTCCGAAAAATGAACGACAGAAGAGAAAGAAGATGTCCGACGAGGAAATAGTAGAGAAACTACGAACAATAGTGTCGGTCGGTGATCCAAACCGGAAATACACGAAAATGGAGAAAATAGGTCAAGGGTGAGTAGCATGTGGTGTTTGTTTTCCAAAAGGTTTTGCATTGAAATCGTACTAGTGGCATTAAGAAAAGAAATATCAAGAAGTGAAGAATCACCTTGGTGGCTCGTTAATCCCATCTCGCTAAACTCATCTCACGTAAAATTATCTTTTGCGCTTAGCGTGGATTTAATTCCCAAAATTTGGCCAAAAACTAGCTTTAAACCGATAAGGTAGCTTTGTACCGAGTCATCAATATTCTATCAAAAAGATAAATCGCAATTGGCTTTTCACCGTGTTAGAAGAAATTCGGTTGGGTTTAAATAATCATACTACCACAATAGTATCTTCAGTTCGCACCATTTTAAGACTCATGTTTTTGTTGTTGATTACAGGGCTTCTGGTACAGTGTACATAGCTATAGAAGTGGCCACTGCGCGGGAAGTCGCCATTAAACAGATGAACCTGACACAGCAGCCAAAGAAGGAACTTATCATCAACGAGATCCTCGTGATGCGGGAAAATCAGAACCCGAACATCGTCAATTACCTCGACAGCTTCCTCGTCGGAGAGGAATTGTGGGTAAGAGCAGCTCATTAATGTGATTGCATTCCTGTAATTTCTGTTTTGTGGGCACCACAATTTTCATCTACCGTCTTTACGTCCAGTAAGGTTAGTGATTTTCCTTGTAAATGACCATAATTACCGACCGCAAAGGAAGATAATGATTTCAGAGGCGTCTGTCAGTGATTCTATTCACGGAGGGTAGGGCAGACCCCGTGGTACTAACATCTAGTGGTGGCCACTGCAGCAGTCGGTACGCATTCTACTGGAATGCATTCTTGTTTGGGGCTGGCATTCCTATTAGATATTCTTAGAAACGCAATTGTCCTAAACAAAGGTTCCATTGAATTTCGTTTTACATCAGTGATGAAACCTAATTTATTTTATCGATGGCAAATTACACCATTGTGCAAATTAAAGGCCTTTTGAAACAGAGAAAAGCTCGGAAATACATAATTATAAGCGTAGACCTTTCAAGCTTTTAGTCAGCTGGAAACAGTTGATAATAATCCCCCCTCCAATTTAATAGAGTATAATTCAGCAATTGAATCGACGTATGAACATTAAACAATAAAATAATACATAATATAAAGCATTTAGTAGAGTAAATGCAGCAGCCGTAATCAGGATTAAACACGTTTTAATTAGCATGATATATTTCTCTTTACAGGTGATAATGGAGTACTTGGACGGAGGGTCCTTAACGGACGTGGTGACTGAGACGTGTATGGATGAGGGCCAAATCGCAGCTGTATGTCGAGAGGTAAAAAATTAAGGATTATTCACATTACGAGAAAAGCGAGCGTGAAACCGAATTCTCTCTGCGATCCATCCCTTACAATGTATAAAGTGCTATTCTTATATTCGTATTCAGTGATGGTAAAGATTCAAAGAAAAATTTTGCTTTTGGAAACGTCTGTTGCTCAGCCTTGTTTCAGGCATGATTCATGCTTTAATCTTATTATGTGCCGAGTGAATTAATGTGATATAACCCAAGGGATTAACACAGCATATTACACCTTAAATTTGACACAGGCAGCTGCACTTCTGGACATTTTTCTTACACAGTGTATTGAGCGAAAAAGAGGCCAGCCAAAGTTTCAATTTCAGATCGTAATGTTACAAAATGCATTAAAAAGGAAGGTTTATTTCCACCTTTTACTCTGGTGGCGATTACATTCTCGTCTGTTGAAGGTATTAGAATGGCAAGTAATGGATCAAGGGTCATTGCAGCAATGGCCATTTCTGTACCGTCAAAGAAAGCCTATTCCTGGCATGTATAAATTCGCCAGTGGACTCACAGGTGGCAATAAACTCGTAAAGGCGCAGTAATAAATTGAGCATTAAGAATAAGCAATGTATTTCATTTTTGTTTCAGTGTTTGCAGGCGTTAGAATTTTTACACGAAAACCACGTTATTCACAGGGACATTAAGAGTGATAATATTTTGCTCGGAATGGACGGCGCTGTCAAACTCAGTGAGTGAACATATACTTGACGTTTGTACAACAATAAAAAATTGTGGATCCTGACAGCCTCAGATTGTGTTTGAGATACGACACGAGATTGAAATAAAATATACAATCGATGCTTAAATTGATGGTATTTCAGCAGATGTTCACATTTTGGGTTTGTAAACATTGCCACTTTGAATACAGTTGATTTAGGAGAATGTATTCCAAGCAGCAATTTTTACAAACCTCAAATGTAAATCTACTGGAATACCGTTGATTTAAGTATTGACTGTATATTTTAACCACTATCTCAATCTCAATCTCAAACACAATCTGAGGCTATTTTAAATCACTCAAAAAATTGTGGAACCATACAAATCTGTTCGCGCACTCTTAATGTGTATCTCTTACAACAGATTTGTATTTGTACTTTCAGCTGACTTTGGTTTCTGTGCACAGTTGTCACCGGAACAAAACAAACGTTCAACTATGGTCGGTACGCCGTACTGGATGGCACCGGAAGTTGTGACCAGGTAAACGGACAAATCTGGACGTCACTCTTTATTTCTTCATTACTTCATTTCCTCAAAAAAACGTGGTTTATTTAATCAATCAAGTGCTACGTGTATCCGTGAACTATAGGTGCGACAAAAATTTAATTAACCAATTTCAAATCAATTTGATTTGGATTTGAAAGTGTTTTATTGTGTATCTTTAGATTGAATTTATGAGTGTTATTTTTTGTTTTACAGAAAGCAGTATGGACCCAAAGTGGATATTTGGTCTTTAGGTATCATGGCTATTGAAATGATTGAGGGAGAACCGCCTTATCTGAACGAAAATCCCCTCAGGGTACGTTACTACCTGATAAAATTAATCAAAACCTCTCATCAACGATCTCCGTGTAATTCCCCTCTGATTTACAAATTATATTCTTCCTTGCAAAGCATTTATTATCATAACGTCCCTAAATAGGTTTGTTTACCCAGAGAGGGCAGCACCAATTAACCAACATTGAATGGTTGTATTTTACGAGGTCTAAATGCTTCCTTTTTGACGCATCAGTGAATGGGATATATTCGTGCATTAAACATTACAGCAGGTTTTTTCCGGGAAATTTTCTAAACTGACCATGGTGTATATGCTATTTGTCTATTTTCTAAATCAACCAATTAGAAATCCACTTCATTCAGGTGGTTATTTTTTATCATCTCTTCAGAAAACCCAAAAAATAACCGTGCAAAAGTCATTAACCAGTCAGACTGTCTAATGTTTCGCCACGTGTCACGTTTGATGACGCAATAATATTGTTGCTATTTAGATCTGATCGTGATAATCTGGTTAGAACCAGTAGCAACCACATAGATTATACTTTTCTAAATTTATCTACCGGTACATGTATTTACAAGCAAGGTAACTTTTAGCCAAAGGCTTAAATGTCAGTGACCGCTAATTGTGATTGTGCCCGTATTCGAAAGCACAAACCCTGTTTTCCAAGTCGGGTTTAGATTCCCTTACCAGCAGTAGTAAGGATTGATTTTCGTAAATATCCAAAACATATAATTCGGTAAAACATAAAGGAAATAATGGACCAAAGTGTAAACAGAATAAGACAAAGGGTTGCCGAGAGAAATTTAGTTTATATTTCATCTAAATTCTTATTTGCTGATTAGTTTTTGCGAGAATGTAATGTTTAATATTACTTTTCACAGGCGCTGTACCTTATTGCAACGAATGGGAAGCCTGATATCAAGGACAAACACAAATTGTCACCAGTCTTTCAGGACTTTTTGGATAAGTGTTTAGAGTGTGACGTCGACAAGCGTTCTTCCGCCAGTGAACTTTTGCGGCATCCCTTCTTGAGACTAGCAAAGCCTCTGGCAAGTCTAACGCCTCTCATACTAGCGGCAAGAGAAGCGGCCAAAAGTCACTGAGTAATTCATGTATGACAAGAAAAACGGAAGAATGCAAAATTTATATGAACATTTCCGTTTGGATGTGTGTAACAAGGAATATTGCAAAGACAGAGTGGAAATCAATGCCTCACTCACGTTACACGTCATGTTCAAATCCAGTATGGAATTCCTACTTAAAGACTCAATCCAATTGAAGGCAACTCCGGGCAGTGGAGTTAGAACCACGATGCACCGTTCAGTGAAGCACTTTACATGACCAGCAGATGCTCCCATGATGACGCATTGTGCACCTAACTCGTCTGCAACCAGCGGTTGTGTTCGATTTTAATCTCGAAATACTTCATACTTCAGATCCCCTGTTTAATTTTAAAGACCTATTCACGCCACGCGAACGTGCGAGAGAACACACAGAAGTACATGGTTGTACAAGTGAGCAATGAGGAATATTGTATCTCGCTGTGCTTGGCGTGAATAGAGCCGTACTCGAATGCGACCAAAGTGGACACATTTAACCGGTGGAAAAAAATTAAGTTTAGTAAATGAATTACTCGCCAGAACTATTTTTCTCAACCTGCACAGCTTACATTTAAAGAAATTAAACTTAGCAACAAATTTAGGAAGGAAATCAAAAGATTGATTCCACTTGAAGAATGGACATGATGCCAAATAATTTTACATTAATTTATATCGTTTGTCTAGTGGAGACTTAGACCCCTGGTTTCCAAGCAGAGAATTGTGTTCTGCGTTTACGTGCGTGTTACTTCATGGGTAATATGTGTAGACAGCAACCCCTAGATATGCCGTAAATAGTATTACGTACATATGGAACAACATTTGGGACTGTTCTGTAGTTTATCAATGACTGAAGTTCACTGTAACACACTTGCATCTCCAGCAAACAGTCAGCAAAAGTTCTGAATTCCACTTCTAATACCGATTATCCATTGTGTGCCATAAGCAATAGTTTCAGCATTACAATAAATGGGCCCTACATGCTGTCCCTGGCTGTCATAATAATATTATTGTTTAGTACAAAATCTCTTAATAATACCTTGACAGTGAAAGAAAAGTTGACATATGCAAATTCGAAAATCCTTGTACATTCTGTTCCTATGCATCGGGAGTACTTGTATTTGTTGAAATATTAAGTTGAGATTTTTTAAGAATTGTTCACATACACATTGTAAATAGGGCACAGAAATATACCACAAGGATCAGATTTGTAAATACTTCTAAGCGTAAGGGAAAAAGACTTAAAACCATCTATCTATGCAAGCACATTAATGAAATAGGATTTTACGATTTTCAATGAAAACTAATGTCACTTTTTGTGCACAGGACTATTAATAGAAATTTGTTCATTTGTGCCAGAGAATGAGTGTGGTTGTTACTGAATTAAAGTGAATGAAAAAATCAATGTAAATAGAAAACCTCCCATAACCGACTGATTTGTATGTGACAGTGAAGTACTTGTACAGTGCCCTTGTTGTTATTATATAGCAAGAAGATCTGTTTGCACTTGTTTGGAGAAAAATGATGAATGCGAGCTTTTCCGATTGTTATAAATTCCTATTGTTATTAATTATTCTAATGATGATGATGATGATGATGTAACTATTGTAAGTAAAGGCTTTGTTCACATGGCGGAAACGCGAATGAGTAGTTCAAATTCACGTTCATAAAAAAAGGATTTAACCCATTTGAATGTGATAAATTCACATCGGCGTACGCACGTGTACATGAAAACCATGCAATTGTGTCCTGTGTGAAGGCGATTGTGAATTCTCATTGGCTTCGTGTGAACAAACCCTAAATGTATCAGTGTGAATGAATGTGTTCTAGTCAAGTCCGTTTGTCTACAGTGTTAACCCGTTACAGTATGTACTTTTTGAATCAAGCACATATCTTAAAAACTATCTCGCTTTAGTGAATCTTCATTCAAAGTTTTCGTTTTTTTTACGATGTAGATAACTGGTGTAAACAGTTTTTCACACCACACATGCACATATATAACCATGGTTATATCTGTGAAATTATTTGAATGAAGTAACATGAGAGAGATTTACTTTCCCTGACGTACCAAGTGTGGATAATTTGAAGCTTTTTTATTTCAATTATACAGTGAACATTCGAAAAAGGTAAATTAAAAAGGATGGGATAGTCGGTGGGGAGGAGGTGTCCCATGTGGATAATCGTAGCCCACCACCCAGCTTTTAATTTGTGGATCCACCTTTGAAGCATAAAAAATTGTTTATGTCCACAGACCTAGATCATCCTTAGTAAATATAGTAAAACTTGTCATACACGGTCACGAGGTAACACACCCAGTCCTTGGGTAGAGTCCAAAGTAAAGAATCATACATTGAAGTGTCTCATAGCTGGGCACCTTGTTAACCAAGGATACTTGCTAGTGTACAGTTGGGTCTCCGTGTAGTGAAAGTTTTAGTGTAGAATATGTGTGATAAATCGCAACAGATTTCCTTTCATTCAAACATTTGCCTTGTTGAACTGAAACGTAATTCTATGCGTCGTGTAAGATTTACGTTTAGAGCATCATGTGTTATGTATATTGAACCGCCGCGTATTATGAGTATTCTCTGAGTATTTACAAAAAACAACTGATTTATTATTCATTCAGAATGGTGCCTTAATTTTTTGCATTTGTATGATTATTTATGCACACGAAAGATTAGATTTTGTACATAAGTGAGTTAGTGTGTATATATGTATACTTTAGTCAAAGATGATTATCAAATGTTTTTGTAATGAGTACATCTTTTGTATTTTTGTTAGAATAATTTATGCTGAGTAAAGTTTCTGAGGCGGGAACGTGAAGTTTTACTTACACTGTTGAATGACTAATCATTAACATAGAATCACGCGCAATTAAAATATTTAATTGTCTAATCTAATTTAAGAGGTTCGTCTACTCACAACGAACGCGTTCGCAAACGCGAAAGCGAATGCGAAAGTTATTTCTGGTTTGTGATGTCGCGTTCGCTGTGTGTAAACGTACCTTAAATGGTTATGATATTTTAAGAAATTATGTTTGCTATTTATTATTGGTGAAAATATTGTGTATTAGATTTAAATTATGTAAAAAAGAAATTATGAGGCAAATTATTGCGGACTAAATTTTTAATTTTCGAAAAATATAGGCGACAACTCCCCAGTAGTTTTAAACTTCATATACGTTTGAGTCTTCCATTTTCAAGCCTAGAAGGTTTATTTATTTGCTTGATTCATTGGCTTTTGTCAGAAGCTGATGACAATAAGTATGATTTATAGATAAAGGCAAAACGTTTCATTTGGAGAACGCTTTTTCTGTTTGTGAATTTCTGTCTGCATTGCTGCATTAAAGCATTTAGTGTTCAAAAATGAATGTAAAAATGACCAAAATTCAAAGAAATATAAATAAGTCATCTTGTAACAATGCAATTTTTTATTCTGTCTCCTTTTTTTGTATTTTGTACACTACCAATATTATTACGTTGGATCTCGCGTAAAAGTACTACGCTACGTCCTAATCGACTGGACGCAAATTTGAAGCCATTATGACGTCATCATTGTCATGACGTCACCCTGGCGACAAATCCCTGACAACAGTTGGCATCCATAAAGAATTCACTGGGTGTGCGGTTTTTAATATTAGTCTGATTGTTTCCAATATTTTAGGTTAAAGATGAGTTCTATAGATAATCTTTTTGCAACATCATACAGGTAAGTTTATCTTACTCTATGCTGGCAAAAAAAATTGGGAAAAATGTTTTGCTGATCAGTTGTAATTTCTTGTTAGATACGATGTGATGGGACCTCGTATCAGTGCGGCTAGAAAGCAACTAGAAACACGAATCAGAAATGATGAAATTTATCGTGAGAGTGAACGAAAATTGGCGAAGGACTTCAAGAGACAAATAGATAACTGGTGGAGGTTGCACGATGAGGTATGTGGAAAATCTAGTTTTTTCGAAACTCCCGAAATTGGTATTATTGACATTTTTGTGCAACTTTAAACGGAAATTAATCAGAAATTGTTACCAACCAAATGAATTTTAATACAAATTTAGAATTGTAAAGGGTTTACTGAATTGAAATTAGTATCACTGGTAATGAGTATTAACTCATTCTCATATTAAGCAATACGAAAATGCCAATAATGCCAACTTTGGGAGTTTCAAAAAACCTCTATTAGCAGAATTCAACGAATTTTTCAGTAGGCCTAATACCTGAAACTGAAGGTCTCAAGGTCTGTTCACACCAAACGACTCCATCACAAATGTTATGCTCATAGGCAAAATGGGTATGCAACCCATCAGAGTGCCTGTCAAAAAGATCAAAGGTGTCACCCGTCAACATTATGGTGATGGTAATGGAATTGCTCGGTGTGAACAGACGTTCAGGGCTCATTCACATCAGTGATTTACCCATGAGAACCACTTTCAAGGCTTGCGGGTGGTTCATTGTCTCTCGAATAGGAAATTCGAGAGATTAGGTGGTCCTCTTGATGAAATAGTGACTGTTTCTGTACGCAATAACAGCGTCATAATGCTACGTCATATGACGTCATTTGATTCGAGAGACAGGTTGCCAAGACGTTGGCTGCTTCATTCACACCCGCAATTTGCTACACGTGAACGATGAGATATGTGGACATTATCATAGTCAAGTCATACCTCAAACTGAAGGTCTCAGCGAGCACAAGTTGGAGATGGTTTCACTATCTTTTCCGTTTTATCGAACTGAAAGGTAAGTGTATCCTAAGACTGCACCCCTCTCTTACGACTTCAGTCACAACAAGTATTTCTCTTCCTACGCCATCTCATTGACATGAACAACGAGCTATTTCTTTTGTCTTCTTTGCTCGTCAAGTGGGACCCAGTGTAAAGTTAAAATCATGTTTGCCTGCTGCATGTAGCATTTTACCAACTCCATCAATTTTGTCACAATGTGGCAGATGTCGGAAGCGAAACCAGGTGAAAGGAAGAAGGGAAGGAGCAATACCCAACCGCATTGTTTGAAAGATAATTGACAATGTCATAGCAATTGATGCCAACATAGCAATCGTGTTTTTTTTCTATTTTGGTTTTGAGTCTTGCTAATTTCACGCGCATAGTTGGATTGAATATGTATTGATAGGTAAAACGCTTATTTGCACTATGCATATGACAATTGACTATTCATGGATAGTTAAAAAATAAATTTTCACCATAGTTAGATAGCTAAATAGACCATGTGTGGAGAAATTACTATAAAACAGACAGCAGGTATGGTATACCCAGGGGGTAGGGTATCCGGGGAGGTAGGGTGTCGGGGGGATAGGGTATATCCAGGGGGTTGGGGTATGGGGGGGGGGGGATTTGGAAGGTATCCAGGGGGTAGGTACCCTCGGATTGGAGACCACTACGGAAGTCGGTACGCATCCTACTGCACTGTG
>CBDCSF010000002.1:0-20601 GCA_965221445.1 Paracoccaceae bacterium | reverse complement strand
TATTGAAACTTATCCATATCTTGGATATTTTGATTATGCAAGTACAGCGGATGGATGGAATTTACTTTTCTACCCTGTTAAGTTTGAATCTAACATTTATGATGTTACAACATCAGCAATCAATGTTTTAGCAGGTGTTGCCAATACTTCCCTTAGAGCATTTGGTGATGTTTCTTACATCGTCGGTTCAACTGTAGATATTCCAGCAAGCACAACAACTTCAATTGTTTCATTTGGTACAACATATAGATCAGCAAAACTTATTAATCTATTTGTAGATGCTAATGATAAAATGTATGGGGCAGAATTGAATATCGTTCATGATGGAACTGATTGTTATCAAATTGAGATGAACGCTATTGATGAAAATCAAGGATTGAGTGGAGTGGGATTTGGTACTTTTGATTCTAGAATCGCAGGAAGTAATGTCATTGTTGATTTTTATCCATCAGTTTCTGTAGCACTTACTTGCTCTACCGCTTCGATTCTTGTTTCAGATAATAATACAACCGCTGGTAACGAATTCCTGGATGTTTCAAGAGTTGGTTCTTCTTACAGTTCCATTGCAGCATCTAGTTCCCCAACTACCAATATAATCGCTTCTTATGCTGATCCATCAGAATCTGCTTATTATTTTGTAACAATTGAAAATACAACCGATGGTGAATATGAAATTTTAGAATTAGGAGCAATTAACTCCTCCTCCAATGAAGCATATGTTGAATTTGCCAATGTAAAAACTGGGGGTAATATTGGAACAATAGGCATTCAAACAGGTGCTGATGGTATTGATGTTGTTTACACGCCAGTAGCAAATAAAGCAGTTCAAGTTAGAACATATTTTACTGAAATGAATGTCTTTGATGAAAATACTAGAGAAACCGGCATTAATATTGAGAATGTTCAAATTGATACAAATCGTGGTAATTATCAAGGAACGTTGCTTGATGTTAAGAAGAGATTTGAACTGAAACATGATGGTGATAATATATTCAGAAGAATATTTGAAGGTAATAACTCTTCTATTGTTGACATTTCAAATAATACAATCACGATTCCAAATCATTTCTTTGTAAGTGGAGAAAAAGTGAAATACAGCAATCCTGGAACTGGTTCCACGATGGCAATCAGAATTGACTCTACTACCTTCCCAGGAATTGGTGCCACCACACTTCTTCCAACCGATATATTCATTATTAAAGACGATGAAGCAAAAATTAGGTTGGCAACTAGTGCAGAAAATGCACTTGCGGAAACACCCGTTGCTATTGGATTTTCTGGAGTGGGAATTGGAATATCACATGCTATTAACTCAATTAATCAGAATGCTAAAGCAATAATAGCGATTGATAACATCATTCAATCACCCGTTGCTCCAACTGATTTGACTACGACTCTAGACCAAGATATTATTTTTGAAACTAGATTCAACACAACTGGAATTACGTCATTCATTTCTGGTGATATTATTAAACTTAATGATGAGTTTATGTTGATAGAGGGGACTGGAATTGGCAACACAGTTTCAATATCAGTTGAAAGAGGAGCACTAGGTTCACCTATTGGAGTTCATACTACTGGTGCAACTATAACAAAATTTACTGGAAATTATGATATAAGAGATAATTCAATTAATTTCATCTCCGCACCATTTGGTAATATACCCCTTAGCACAACTACAGGTGATCCAAATGATAGGGACTGGACTGGCATTACGACTAGTTCTAAGTTCCAAGGTAGAACATTTATGAAACGTGCTGCTGTAGGCACTACCGAAGAAACTTATCATGGTAATTATGTATTTGATGACATCTCTGGTCAGTTTACCGGTATAGGTAAGACTTATACCTTACAGAATGATGGAAACAATATAACTGGTATTGATACTAGCACAGTTATACTTATAAACGGAATCTATCAGGTCAACCAGGGTGTTCAAGCATATGATGGAGATTATGAAGTAATTGAAAATTCTGGCATCAGTTCTGTTGTATTCTCCGGAGAAGCAGTAACACAGGGTTATGATCCAAATAGAACCACACTTCCAGTTGGTGGTAGATTTATTTCTGTCGGATCAACTGAAGGGTTTGGATATCAACCATTAGTCGCCGCTGGCGGCACAGCAGTAATTTCTGCTGCTGGCACAGTCTCTTTAATTAGTATCGGTAATAGTGGTTCTGGATACAGAGTTGGACTTAATACTGTTTATAACGTTGGTGTTCAGACATTTAGTGGTGTTCTTCCTAATATTGAAAATATTGGCACTGCTGTTGTTCAAAATGGACATGTGGTAAGTGTTGCGATTACTAATCCAGGAACAGGATATACATTCACTAACGCGCCTGTAGTTGTATTTGACTCTCCACTCAGTTATAGTAATGTTCCAGTGATCTATAGTTCGCAAAGTCCTTCTTCAAATGGAAGAGAAGCAACTGTTGATATAGTTGTGGGTCAAGGTTCAAGTATTATTGACTTTGAAATTGTAAATCAAGGTTATGGATATCGTGATGGTGATATTTTAACTGTTGCTGTCGGGGGAACAACTGGCATACCTACAAACACATCTTTAGCATATGATGAATTTCAGATTAGAGTCGAAGATACTTATTCTGATCAGTTTAATGCTTGGTCAATTGGTGAATTCCAAGTATTCGACAGACTTGATTCGCAATTTGATGGAGTTACAAGATCCTTTAAACTTACTGTTAATGAAGAAGTTATTTCTATTAAGGCGGCTGCTGGTTCAAATATTGAAGTCGAACAAACTCTTCTGGTATTCATTAATGATGTTCTTCAAAAACCAAATGAAGGATTTACATTCGGTGGTGGCAGTGTAATTACGTTCAGTGAAGCACCTAAGGGTCCTGTAGGGGGAAGTCAAACTGGTGATACATCTAAGATTCTGTTTTATAAGGGATCTGGATCTGTTGATGTAACCTTTACAGAAGTTTTAGAAACCATAAAAGTTGGAGACACATTAGAACTCAACAATAATCCAGAAAAAGGACAACCTATTACACTTGATCAAATTTCTAGAACCGTTGTTGGTATCAATACACTTGATACTATTGAAACTGTCTCATATGTGCAACCTGGAGTAACAACAGACACTACTTTAGAAAGACCAGTTACCTGGTGTAAGCAGACTGTTGACAAAATTATCGATGGTGATGAAATTGGTAAAGATAGAGTTGCTTATGAACCCTCTATTTTCCCAGCATCATATCTGATTCAACCTGTTGGTGTCGGCACGACCGTCATCCATGTTGATACTGTCAGACCACTGTTTAATGCTGATAATGAGCAAAATATCAGAAACTTCCAGAACAAAATCAACATCAATACACAGGACACTTTAGTTGGTGCTACTGTCACTGCTATTATAGGTGCTGATGGTGGTGTTTCTTCTTTTGGTATCACTAATATCGGTCAAGGATATAGTGGTCTTTCTACCGTATCAATTAAAGTTTCCACACCTGTTGGGCTTGGTAATACACAAGCAGCGACTGGTATTGGAACACTTAATGCTTCGGGGACATTAGTTTCTGCTTCTGTTATCACACCTGGAACTGGATATACTTATACTACACCACCTGTAACATTGATTCAAACGCCTACATTGACTGAAGAAGATATGTCCGTTAATTCTTATACGGGCGATCACGGTATCATTGTTGGATTTGGAACAACCACATTTACGGCAGGTCTTGGAACACAAACTCAGATCATATTTGATTTCTATATTCCAGTTGATTCTGATATGCGTGACACTGATTTGGTTGGAACTGCAGTTACAGTAAGTGGTATCTCTACTGGCGATTACTTCACGATTTACAATTCTAACATTGGACTTGGAACACCAGCCGGTTCTTCAGTTAGAACCCTTTACAATGATAACGTAACGGTTCTTGGCATCACCACTACATTCTGTGATTGTGTATATCAAGTTGAGGATGTTCAAACACTTCAAGTTAACGTTACAGGCGTAGGCACGACATCGGTCAGGAGAATCTTCACCAACGTTGGTTCAATCAGCACCGTATCATTTGGAACCACAACAATCACATTTGACTCTACACAATTCACGTTTGATAGTCAGGTGTTTACAGTCTATCAAGGTGGAATTAGTTCTTCTCATAACTTTGGTAGATTCAGTTGGGGTCAGATTGGCGTTAGTAGAGGTATAAACGCTAAATCGTTCAACTTCTATGGTGAAGAAGGATACGCAGGCATCAATACCTCGGGATTGGTCACTAGATTCAATCCATTGAAATTCAATAATTATGTTTCCTAAATATTTTTACGAAAAAGAGCTGTAGGAAATGGCAAAACAAGGCATTGGAACAGGTAGCTCCCCCAATGACGGAACTGGCGATACCCTATTAACGGGTGCTGGTAAGATTAATGATAATTTTGATGAAGTCTATGGTGTCATCGGTGATGGCACCACACTTTTTGTTGGCATAGTAACTCAGATTACTGCTGGAACCAATGTCAGTATTTCCACAGCATATGGGTCGGTTGAAGTTTCTGCTGGTTCTACAGCAAACCTGAGAGCAGAAACATTGGTTGTTACTGGTATATCGACACTAGGTGTTGTAACTGGTGCGACTTATTATGGTGATGGATCTAATCTTACTGGCATAGCAAATACCAGTAATGTTAGAACTAATTCACTTAATGTTTCTGGCGTATCCACAGTAGCATCATTAAATTCAACTGGTGTTGTGACTGCCACTTCTTTTGTTGGAAGTGGCGTAAATCTTACTGGAATCACTACTTTGATTGAAGCGGGTGATAATATTACACTAACAACTGATTCTGGTATTACCACAATCACATCTACTGCTATCGCATCAACTGCAGAATTAAGAGCAAATACGTTAGAAGTCACTGGTGTTTCAACGTTCAGCTCTTCTGGCGTTGCTGTTACTGTTACCAATAATATTTTTATTGGAGGTGACTTTGAGGTTGGATTTGCAGGTTCAATGCGTGGTAATGGATCATACGTTACTGACCAGAGATGGTCAATATCAGGCGCTAACCCTAACTATACCTTTACTGGTATTGGTATCACATCTGGTAACAGAAATAATCCATATCTTTATTTTCAAAGAGGTGGTGTTTATGAAATTGAAAACACCACACCTAATTCTCATCCACTTCAAATTAGGGAATCTGCTGGTGGTGCTGAATGGATTGCTGGAGTAAGCACATACCGTTCAAGTGCTAGTTCTGTAACGACCAGAATTGAGGTCCCATTAAATGCACCAAACACTTTAGTCTATCAGTGTACCATACATTCAGGGATGTACTCAACCATTTCGGTATACCCCAATGCCCTCACATAATACCTATAAATAACAAAAAAGTCCTAGCAAAATGGCAGCGATAATTACTGACCAACTTCGCATTTTGAATGCTAAGAATTTTGTTGCTGGCGTTCAGTCATCATCAAATTCTTATTATACTTTTATTGGTCTCCCCAATGCATCTGATTATCAATCGGACTGGAATACAAATCCTCCCTCTCCGAAAGATAATTTAAATCAATCTAATGATTATTGGGATACAATGATCGCTATGAAAAAAATTTCTAGTAGCGATGTAAGTCAAGTTATTAAAAAGGTAACTTGGTCATCAGGAACTACATATGATATGTGGAGAAACGATATCAATAGAGATAATCCTTCACAGCCATCTGGAGCATTTGACATTTATGATGCTAATTTTTATGTAATGAATTCTGATTATAGAGTTTATATTTGTCTTTTTAATAATGCTAACCCAGAAAACGCATATCAGGGAGGACCTTCACTCGATGAACCTACTTTTACTGATTTAGAACCAAGAGCAGCAGGCAGCAGTGGAGATGGTTATATTTGGAAGTATCTGTATACTATCAAACCTAGTCAAGCAATTAAATTTGACTCAACTGATTATATTCCTGTTCCTAATAACTGGTACACCAGCTCGGATGATGCACCCGTAAGACAAAATGCTTCTACTAGTGGACAATTAAAGATTGTTACTGTTAGAGGACGTGGTGTGGGTCTTGGAACAGCAAGAACATATACAAGAGTACCCATCGAAGGTGATGGTAGAGGTGCAGAAGCAACTGTTGTTGTTAATAATAATGCTAAAATTGAATCTGTAACTGTTTCTAACGGTGGTTCTAATTATACTTTTGGTACACTTGATCTTGAGTCTGGTGGTGTCCCAACAGGTACAACATCACCAGTGTTCAATGTAATTATTCCACCAAACGGTGGTCACGGTGCTGATATTTACCGAGAACTGGGTGCATATAATGTGCTTACATATGCTAGATTTGAAAATGACACAGAAAATCCAGATTTTATCACTGGTAACGAATTTGCTAGAGTTGGATTGATTGAAAATCCACTTGATAATGACTCTAACGCTATTTTGACAACGGATAAGGCAAGTGCTGTTTACGCTTTAAAACTTACCAGTGATGGTGATGAATATACAACAGCGACATTTACACCTGATTCAGAAGTTATACAAACCGTAGGTGTTGGATCTACTGCCATTGGTAGAGTTATTTCTTATGATCAACTTACTGGTGTTCTAAAGTATTGGCAAGACAGAACTAATGCTGGTTTTAATTCAGATGGTACACTGAATTCAAATCCGATATATGGATTTGAAACACTAAGATTTACAGGAGATCCTGCCACAGGTGGAACACTTGATATTGTAGGTGGTTCAGTCACTCTTGGTATTGATACAAACTTTGGAACTGTCGCTTCTCCGGGTATAAGTACGGTAATAAATAGTCGTACATACTTTCTTGGTCAGAGTTTTGTTCAAGGAGTGGCACAACCAGAGTCTAAAAAGTATTCTGGAAATATTATCCACGTTGACAATAGACCTTCAGTCACAAGGTCATCATCACAGAAAGAAGACGTAAAGATTATCTTGCAGTTTTAAAGAATTATGCCACAGGAAACTAACCTCAATGTTGCTCCTTATTTTGACGACTTTGATCCTCGTAGCAACTACTACAAGGTGCTTTTTAAACCTGCGTATCCTATTCAGGCAAGAGAATTAAATAATCTTCAATCTATCCTTCAGGATCAGATTGAAAAAATGGGCACGAACATCTTTAAAGAAGGAACTGTAGTTATTCCTGGTTCGCAGAATTATAATAATTTATTTCACGCTATTCAAATTCAACCTGAATTTTTAGGAGTTCCTGTTGAAGTTTATCTAGATCAACTCTTAGGTAAAAAAATTACAGGTAGAACTTCTGGTATTACTGCCGAGGTTGTAACATATATTACTGATGTAGAATCTACCCGAGGAAATTATACACTTTATATAAATTATCTTAATTCCAGTTCAACTGATGATTCTACTGAAGAATTTTTTGATAATGAAGTTTTAGAAACAGACGAGGCAATTTCTTTTGCAACTTCATTTATCGCTTCTGGAGAGGGGTTTGCTAATACTGTTGTAGATGATGCCGCACAAACAGGATCAGCATATGTTTTATCTGAAGGTGTATTCTTTATTCGTGGATATTTTGTTACTGTCCCAAGTCAATTATTAATTCTTAATCAATATGACACTAATCCAAGTTTCAGGGTCGGACTAACTATTAGAGAGCAAATAATTACATCAGATACAGATCCACAACTTACAGATAATGCGTCTGGATTTAATAATTATTCTGCTCCTGGTGCGGACAGACTTAGTATAAGTGCAATTCTGTCTAAAAGGGATTATGGAGACTACGATACGGAGAATTTCATTCAGCTTGCCGAAGTTCAAAACGGCATTCCTAGAAAAAAATCAGATGATACGAAGTATAATTTAATTGGAGATGAGTTAGCGAAAAGAACATTTGATGAGTCGGGTGATTATTATATCAAAGAATTTGTTAGTACAGTCAGAGAAAGTTTAAATAATCAGCAAGGAAATAAAGGAATTTACGAACCAGGTCAAGTCACACAACAAGGAAATGTCCCTAGTGATGATTTGATGGTGTATAAAGTATCACCTGGCAAAGCATATGTAAAGGGATTTGAGATTGATGTAAGAACACCCTCTCTTATTGATGTAGTAAAACCTAGGACTACTCGTCTTGTTGAAAATCAAGCAGTAAATTTTGCATTTGGTCCCACACTTGAAGTCAATAACGTTAATGGTTCACCAATTGTTGGTTTCAATACCTCTACAATCTTAAGTTTAAGGGATCAGAGAGTTGGAAGTAGTGCCACAACAGCACCAGGTGCAGAAATAGGTCTTGCTAGGGTATATGATTTTGTTCTAGAATCTGGTTCATATAATACTTCAACACCCCAAGTCAATCAATGGGATCTTTCATTATTTGACCTTCAAACTTACACCGATATTGATATTAACATTAGTATCACGTTGAATGCTTCAAATTCAATTCATATTGAAGGTGAACAAAGTGGAGCAAGTGCTTTCCTTAGATATGATGTGAATGCAGGGACAGCACTCACCACATATAGTAAGCAGGGTGAATTTACATTTGGAGAAAGACTTAAGTTTAACGGAGTTCTTGATAATTCAAGATTTATCACTGATATCAATAATCGTACTATTTCAGATGTCAAGTCTGTCTTTATACAAAGAGTTGGAACAGCAAATACATTTAGTGCTGATGTAATTCAATCTGATGGATTCCAGATTGGTATCGCTTCAATCACTGCTAGAGACGCAACAGGTATTTCTACTATTACTAGCCCGTCGCTTTTATCAGGTGGATTTGTAGGAATTGTAACTGTAGGGAACTTGCTTAAGTATAGTATTGCAGAAAATAATGATCCAACTTTTGTAAGAATTACAAATATCGACGGAAAAGACGCGACGGTTGAACCAACAACAACTGTAACCGGAATAAATGTAGGAACATTACCTACGACCTCCACAAATGTAACTGATCTTACAGTTCTTACATCAAGACTTCAAGGTTCGCAAGGGACAGGCAATTTCTCATCAAATAATTCTATCTACAGTGCTCTCCCAAAAGAAAATATTCAATCTGTTAATCTTGGATCGGGGAATATTATTATAAGAGATAATTTTGATATTACGATTGATTCTAATGGTGATACACAAGTAATACAAGTCAACGATCCAACTAAAGAGGTTTTTCTTTCTTTTGATGAGGAACGATATTCGCTTATTAGGCAAGATGGAACGACTGAAATTCTTACTAGTGATAAATTTGTATTTACACAAGGGAGTACTCAACTTCAGATTAAAGGACTTGGAAGTGCTGACCCCAATTCAAAACTGATCGCCACTATTAGAAAATCAAATGCAACTTCAAAAATTAAATTAAAGCAAAACAATTCCATTATTATTAATAGGTCAACCGATAGTGCTTCTGGTATTGGAACTGGGACACTTAATGATGGTCTTTCATTTGGTTTGTTCCCATTTGGAACGAGAGTTCAAGATACAACTATTTCATTAAATGTACCCGATGTTATCGACATTTATGGAATTTTTGAATCAACTGGAACCACTGATCCACAATCACCGAATGCCACAGTACAGGCACTTAATGGTCCATCTGCTACTACAAATGACTTAATTATCGGTGAAACATTTATTGGCAGAACAAGCGGAGCAAAAGCAAGATATATTACAAGACTTTCTGATACAAGTATTGGATACATTTATTTAAATGATATTGTATTTGAATCAGGTGAGCAAATTGAGTTTAGTCAATCTACAGTGATTGGCAATATTACTACTATTAATATTGGATCAAATAATGTTACAAGAAACTACACACTCGCAAAAGGACAAAGAAGTTCTTTCTATGATTTCTCTAGAATTATAAGAAAAGGAAATTTCCCAGCGCCATCTAGAAAACTAAGAGTATATTTTACAAACGCATATTATGAGACATCTGACAATGGTGACATTACAACTGTAAATTCATACAACGGATTTGATTATACGAATGATATTGGACTTGTGGATGGAAAGAGAGTAACTGATATTATTGATGCTAGGCCAAGAGTCACAAATTACACTACAAGACCAGGAACAAGATCTCCTTTAGAATTTTTTGGTAGAAATTTCAATGGTGGACAGCATAGTTCTGCCAAAGTAATTGCATCTGACGAGTCACTTACTTTAGATTATAATTACTATCTTGGAAGAGCAGATAGATTATATGTTGATAAAAATGGTTCATTTGCTGTCAAATATGGATCACCTGATGATATTCCATCACTTCCTGACCCAGTAACAAATGGATTGAATATCGCTAACATATTTTCACCAGCATATCTTTATAGTGTAAATGATGCGAGACTTAATTTTATTGATCATAAGAGATATCAAATGGTTGATATTGCAAAAATTGAACAAAGAGTTAAAAATCTTGAATACTACACTTCACTAAACACACTTGAGCAATCAACACTTAATAGTTTTATTCCCGATATTAATGGTTTGAATAGATTCAAGTCTGGCATTTTTGTTGATAATTTTAGCACTAGAGCACCACAAGATGATACGATTGGTATAAAAAATGCCATTGATGCGAAGAGAAAAATTCTTAGACCAGCACACTACACTACAGCGTTTAATCTTCAACTTGGTATTGGCAATACTATTTTTGGAGCAGGAGTTCGTAGAACAGGCAATATGCTCACCCTTGATTACAATGACACAAGTTGGTTAGAGCAACCTTATGCTACAAGAATCGAAAATGTAACGCCATTTTTGGTTAATTTCTATCAAGGTTCAATTGAACTTGAACCATCTGTTGATGTTTGGGTTTCAACTAATCGATTAGAATCTCGGGATGTTCTTCAAGAGGGTTCATTTCAGGGTATTGCTGATGTAATTGGTGCAGAAATCGAAACCACTGAGGATGGAGAAAGAATTGGTGTTGCACCTGTTGTATGGGATTCATGGGAAACTGTTGGTGCTCAGCTTAATCTAACTTCCACACAACAAACCGAATCACTTAATGCTGCATCTCAAAGAATAGGAACAAATGTTAATACTATTCTTTCTAATAATGGGATAAGTAATAATAGAATTGATACTGCCAGAACACAAGTTCGTTCCACAACAATAAATGGTTCTATTTCTTTGGAGCAGACTAGAACTGGTAGTCAGCAGACTGTTAATGAAGTAATTAACACTGAAAGTCTTGGAGATCGTATTGTAAATCGTGAGATCATTCATTTTATGAGATCTCGCAACATTCAATACACTGCTAAAAAATTAAAACCATTCACAAGAATGTATTCATTCTTCGATGGTGTTGATGTTAGTCGATTTACTTTTTCTAAACTGATAGAAATTGAAATGACTTCAGGCACTTTCAATGTTGGAGAAACTGTTGACGGTGTTATGCAGTCATCACTTAATACTCAACAAGCGTTGGCATCAGGTTCAGCGGCAATCACTTTTAGAACTTGTGTTGCTAATCATAAATATGGCGCTTTTGATTCTCCAACTGATACTTTTGATAGTAATCCATATGATAGGAATGCTAATCTACCAACAGCATATACCGAATCATCTACTATTTTAAATGCAGATACAAATAGTCTTCAATCTGAAGAATTTCCTGAATTCTCAGGATTTATTCAAAGAGGTATGATTCTTAGAGGTAGAACAAGTGGTGCAGAAGCAAGAGTCGTATCTGTAAGATTGGTCACAGACCGAGTTGGTACGCTTATCGGTTCATATAATGTTCCCGATAATTCTAATGCATCTAATCCAACGTTTGAAACTGGCAGATCAGTGTTCAAACTTACAAGCAGTTCTACAAATAGTAGAATTCAAGGTGCTGTATCATCAAGTGCTGAAGAAATTTTCTATTCTCAAGGTGACTTAGATAATACACAGGAAGTTACATTATCACTTAGAAATGCAAGAGTGACAACCATTGATATAGATTCACAATCTAGAGTTCTTGCTAATGAAGCAGACTCAGTAAGTATTGTTCAAAATATCAATGCTGTCAGAATACCGCCTCCACCGCCACCGCCACCACCGCCGGATCCTCCACGCCCTCCACGAAACCCCGATCCACCATGGCCGCCACCAGGAGGTGGTGACCCTCTGGCACAAACATTCTTTGTTGATGATATCACAGGTGTTTATCTCAGCAGAGTTGAATTATTTTTCCAGTCTAAAGCACAAAACTTGCCAGTGGTGCTTCAAATTCGTGAAACAAGATTAGGGACACCCACTAATGTCATTGTTCCTTTCTCAGAAGTAATTCTTGATCCTAATCAGGTCAATATTTCTGAAGATGGAACAACACCGACTTCATTTGTATTTCCATCACCTGTATATTTAAATGGAAGAACAGAATATTCCTTGGTTGTTTTGTCTGATGTTACTTCATACAATGTATGGATTTCTAGATTTGGTGAAGCTGATGTTTCTACCCTTGCTACAGAAGCAGGTCAAGTTCTTGTAACTGAACAACCACTTTTGGGTTCATTATTCAAGTCACAAAATGCTTCTGTCTGGACACCAAGTCAATATGAAGATTTGAAGTTCAACATATATCGTTGCAACTTCACTTCAAATGGATTAGTTCAATTCTTTAATCCACAACTTCCCACAAAACAGGAAGTTATTACTAAGAATGGCATTTCCATTAATAATAGAACTGTAAGTGTAGGACTTGGAACTACAGTTAATAATGATGGAAATAGTGCAGGTAATAACTTTGCTATTGGTGTTGATGTATTCCAGAATGATTCTGACTTTACAGGTGTTGTTGTAGGTCTTGCAGGATCCGCTACAGGTAACCTTACAATTACTAATGCGGGTGTTGGATACACACCATCATCTGGGCAATTTACACATACTGGAATAGGTCTGACGCCCCTTACAGGCACTGGTATTGATGCCACCGCCAATATTACAACACTTAATGGTGTAGCGATTGCTGCTACGATCAATGCTGGAGGTTCTGGATACAATGTTGCTGATGTCCTTGTTCCAATTCAGAATTCACAAAACATTGGTGAATTGGGTCGTGATATGCAGTTCTCCATCGTTGAATTGCAGGGGTTCAATGAAGTTGAGGTAAGTAATGTTCAAGGTGAATTGAAATTTACATCTGACAATTATCTTAGATTTACAACAGCTGCTGGAATTACATCTGATGTAAATGTTGGAACTGGAGGAAGTATTGTTCCAGTATCTCCGATTAGGGTTACTCCTGAAAATGATGGTTTACATGTTAAGGTTTTCCAAAGAAACCATGGAATGTATTCCAACACTAATAGGGTTGAACTAAAGAATATTGCATCAGATATTGTTCCAACTGCTCTTAGTGCTTCTTATTCAAGGACTTCAACTGATTCAATTTCAGTGGGAACAACTGCGAATTTAGCAGATTTTGAGGGTCTTCCAGTAAGCACTAATAATCCCGGTTATGTTAAAATTGGTAGTGAAATTATTTCTTATACTGGCACATCTGGAAATTCTCTTACTGGTATTACTAGTAGAGGTGTTGATAATACTATCCAAGCAACTCATGCATTAAATGAACTTGTATTTCGTTATGAATTTGGTGGCGTATCACTAAGAAGAATCAACAAAGAACATCAATTGGCAGATGTCACCATTCCCAATCCAATTGATATTGATTCTTATCATGTTAAAGTTGATATGTCTCAAAGTGGTGTTGATAGAAGTGATACTAACACGACCTTCGCCTCGCATTATTTTGAAAATACTAAGACTGGAGGTGGTGTAGGTGTTAAGGGTTCATACAATCTCCCTTACTCAGTTGTTATTCCAAATCTCAGAACAACATCACCTAACGGAAGCTCCTTAAATGCCTCAATAAGAAGTGTTTCAGAAACTAGTGTTGATGGCACGGAGATTTCTTTCTTAGATAAAGGTTATCAAGAAGTTTCTCTTAATGAAAAAAATTACTTTGAATCACAACGTGCTGTTATTTCACCTGTAAATGAAAGAACTTACTTAAATGCACTTCCTGGTAATAAATCATTGACTTTAAATGTCAATCTTAATACATCTGACGGCAGACTATCACCTGCTATTGATCTTGATTATGCCTCTGTTCTGTTTATCTCAAATAGAGCAAATGCACCTGTCACTAACTATTCTACTGATGGTAGAGTTAAGTCAGTTCAACTTGATCCTAATAGTTTGATGTATGTTACCAAGAATATCGTTCTTGAAAATCCCGCTACATCACTTAGAGTTTTTATTGATGGTTATGTTTCTGATTATAATGATATCAGAATGTTCTATGCATTGGGTCAAGATCTACCTGCTGAAGAATGTGTATTTACACCTTTCCCTGGTATTAATAACACAAATGAATTTGGAAGAGTAGTTCAACCATTTAACTCGGATGGTGGTCCTGATATCTTTGTTCCTAAGTCTGATGTTTATACACAGGTTCCTTCATTGAACTATTTCAAAGAATATAAATTCTCTATAGATAATTTGGAACCATTCCAGTTCTTCAGAATTAAATTGATTGGAACATCTACCAACCAAGCAGTTGTTCCACAGTTTAGAAACTTTAGAGTTATTGCTGCTGTATAATGCTTATTCCAATTGAAGGAAAAGATAATCTCTTCCGTGATAAAAACACGGGAGCGATTGTCAATAAAGATCAAACCGAATATAACAATTACATCGCTGCTAGGAATCGGCTCGCTTCTGAAAAGGACAGGGTCGATTCACTTGAACAAAAAGTTGATGATATTAAAGGTGACTTAGACGATATCAAATCTTTACTTAAGGCGTTAGCACAAAATGGCGAATAATACAATCACATTCGACCCCACAGTAGGAACACCTTATGCTGTTAATTTAACAATTAATACTGGTGCCACCTTTGACTCTACTTTTAAAGTTACCAATAATGATAAGTCATCATATGATTTAACTGGTTGGAGTGGTTCTTCTCAAATGACAAAGACCGTTTCAATTGGTTCATCGAGGGTTCCTGCCGCTTCTTTCACAGTTGGAATTACAAGTGCAATTGATGGTGAATTTAAATTATCACTGTCACCCACTCTAACGAGGGCACTAAAAGGTGGTAGATATGTTTATAATATCCTAATGACTGGAACACAATCTACTTTAGATATTCTCGATACCTCCGTATCTGTAGGAAACACCGTTGGAATTGGTTCCACTACACTTACTTTAAACAAAGTTACTAATGTTGCTATCGGTGATTCCGTATCTATTGGTTCTTCAATAACTGGTGCTTCTGTTGTCAGTGTGGCGACATCTACAAGAACTATAACAATTGGAACTGCCAGCACAATCTCAACACAAATTTTACCAGGGACAGCAGTTACATTTACAAGATCAGGCACAGCATCTACAATTTATGAATTGGTGACTGGTAATGTAATGGTGATAACAGGAGTCTCTTCAACACCCTAAATAATAAAAAAGTAATGTCTCATAATGGCGCAACCATCCACTAGACAAGAACTTATTGACTACTGCTTAAGGCAATTAGGTGCTCCTGTAGTTGAAATCAACGTTGCTGATGAACAACTACAGGATTTAATGGATGACGCCATTCAATTCTTTCAAGAAAGACATTTTGATGGTGTTCAACAAGTATATCTTAAATATCAAGTAACACAAGACGATATTGATAGAGGGAAAGCAAGGCCATCTGGAGCACCACCAAGCAATGCTGGTGGATTAGGAATCACCACATCAACTGCTACTGCCAATATTGATGGAGTAAGCACTACATTTACATATAATGAAAATAGTAATTATATTCAAGTTCCCCCTGACGTTATTGGAATTAATAAAGTATTTCAATATGATGATGCTCAGTCGGTAAATTCTTCGAATATGTTTAATTTTGAATATCAGTTATTTCTCAATGATATTTACTTTTGGGGAACAACCGACATTCTTTCGTATTCAATGGCAATGAGTTATTTGGAAACACTTAACTTCTTGCTCAACACTCATAAACAAATTAGATTTAATCAAAGACAAGATAGATTATATCTTGATGTAGCATTTACTAAACTAAGAAAAGGCAATTTTTTAATTATTGATTGCTGGAAAGCGATGAATCCAAATGATTACTATAAAGTTTATAATGATTCTTTTCTTAAACCATATTTAACAGCACTTATTAAACGTCAATGGGGTCAGAACTTGATCAAGTTCCAAGGCGTAAAACTACCAGGCGGTATTGAATTTAATGGAAGACAGATATATGATGATGGACAACGTGAACTTGATGAGATCAAAGCAAAAATGCTCAGCACATATGAACTTCCTCCGCTTGATCTTATTGGGTGATGATTGATGTTAAATCCATTCTTTCAAAACGGCACTAATAGTGAGCAAGGTTTAATTCAAAGCCTTGTGAATGAACAAATCAAAATGTATGGTATTGAGGTACACTATATGCCTCGTAAATACATTTCAAAGTTCACTGTAATTAAAGAGGTCATTCAGTCAGAATTCGATAATGCTTATCCAATTGAAGCATATGTTGATAGTTATGAGGGATATGGAGGACAAGGAACAATCCTTTCAAAGTTTGGTATCCAGGAACAAGATGATCTTACTTTGATTATTTCTAGAGAAAGATTTGAAAATTATGTTACACCACTGATTAAGAATTTACCAAATATTGAGTTGGCAACTAGACCAAAGGAAGGAGATTTGATTTACTTCCCACTTGGGGATAGATTGTTTGAAATCAAATATGTAGAACACGAACAACCTTTCTATCAACTTCAAAAAAACTATGTGTATCAGTTAAGATGTGAACTGTTTAGATATGAAGATGAAGTTCTGGACACTGGTGTTGAAACAATTGATGATGAAATCGAACAAATTGGATACATTCAAACACTCACACTTGTTGGTAATGGTGTGACAGCAACAGGAATAGCAAGCACTTGCGCTAGTGGTAGCGTTCAGCAAATCAGTATTCTTAATATGGGTGGTGGATATACTTCACTTCCTAAAGTTGCGTTCTCCTCCGCTCCATCTGGTGGTGTAACTGCTGTTGGATTTGCGTCACTTAGTTATGACTATATTGGTTGTGATGGTAGAACAGGTAAAGTCGTATCAATCAACCTTACTAATACAGGATGCGGTTATACTGTAGCACCTCTGATCACAATTCAGGGTGGAAATGGATCTGGTGCAATTGCAACCGCTGGCATCACTACTCGTATGTCAGTTCAAACAATTACAATTACAAATGCAGGTTCTGGGTACACGTTTGGACCAAGTATCACAATGTCAGATCCTCCATCAGGTCAAGCAGGAGCAGGCATTGGAACTATCAGTGCTGCTGGTATTGTTACTGCGGCATACATCACTAATTCTGGATTTGGTTATACCGAGGCACCTACAATTACTTTCCAAGGTCCAGGCGTTGGAACAGATCTTGGTGGTTCTTTCATCTACAATGAAATTATCACAGGTTCTATCAGTAGCACGACTGCAAGAGTCAAAGAGTGGAATGCAGTTACAAACAAATTGGAAATTTCCATCGTATCTGGAGAATTCCAAGTCGGCGAAAATGTCACTGGAGAAGAATCTGGTGCTAAGTTTATGATATTTGATACTAAAACTGATGACTTAGTAACACCGTATGCGGATAATGATAATATTGAAACTGAAGCAGATGGAATTATTGACTTTTCCGAAAGAAATCCATTTGGAATGCCCTAATTAAAAAATAGTTAAATAGTAGTATATTCATATACGATTTGGGGATCATGTTTGAATATTTTTATAACGAGATCTTAAGATCCACAATCATTGCATTTGGTTCGTTATTTAACGACATTCAAATCAAGCACAAAAATAATGATGATGACGTTTGGAGTGTCATCAAAGTTCCTCTTGCCTATGGACCTACACAAAAGTTTTTAGCAAGACTGGAGCAGACACCAAACTTAAACACTCCTGTTCAAATGACTCTTCCTAGAATGTCATTTGAATTTACAAATCTCGTTTACGACCCCGAAAGGAAAGTTACCAAGACTCAGAAGTTTGTAGCAACCACTTCTGATGGTTCACAAACTAAAAGGGTATACATGCCAGTTCCTTACAATATGACGTTTGAGTTGTCAGCGATGACAAAGTTGAATGATGATATGCTTCAAATCACTGAGCAGATTTTACCCTATTTCGCTCCAGGATACACAATCCCCATCAAAGTTCTTGGTGCTATCAATGAGATTATGAATGTTCCTGTGATTCTCGATGGAATTACAATGGAAGATGATTATGAAGGTAATTTTGATACAAGAAGAGCGTTAGTTTACACATTTAGATTCACTGCCAAAGTGAATATGTATGGTCCTGTTAAGGATGTTTCTAGTTCTATTATTGATAAAGTCAGTGTTGGATATATCAGCGGAACAAGAAATACAATTACTGGCAATTCTCAGACATACGAAAGAGACGTTACTTACAGTGTAACACCAAGGGCACTTAAGGATTACGATGGTGTTGTCGTTACTAATCTTGCTGCTGATATTACAGATGACACTGAGGTTATTACTGTCGTTGACGGAACTAGGATAACTGACGGAACAGATATCTACATTGGTGAAGAACTTATGTTAGTTAGAAATATCACTGGTAATAAAATTACTGTTACAAGAGGTAAAGACCAGACTTCAGCACAAACCCATGTTAGTGGAGCTCCTGTCTATGGTATTACTACTAACGACGCTACCTTTATTGAAGTAGGTGATAACTTTGGATTTGATGGTGGATTTATCTGATGGCAACTATGACAAAAAAAGATGAAAAATTGAATGAGGTTTTTGATGTTGAACCAAATTCAGTAGAAATAGAAAGAAGCAATCAAAAAAAGATTGAACAAATCAGAAATTCATCAGAAGATATTCGTAAAGATTATGAATATACAAGAGGAAATCTTTACTCTATAATTGAGAAAGGACAAGAGGCAATTAATGGCATTCTAGAACTTGCTCAAGAAAGTGAAATGCCCAGGGCATATGAAGTTGCTGGTCAACTTATTAAGAACGTGTCAGATGCAACAGATAAATTGATGGATCTTCAGAAAAAACTGAAGGATGTTAATGAAGAAAAAGAAGCAAAAGGACCAACTACTGTCAATAATGCTTTATTTGTTGGATCAACTGCTGATTTACAGAAAATGCTGAAGCAAGCGCAAGAAGATAAATAATACACAGGGAGAGAAATCCCAAAGTATTATTTACTCATAAAATGCCAAAAGACGAGTTACCATCTATAAATGATATATTGGGTGATAGTAATCTCCCTTCATACAAGGATTTCTTAGAGAAGAAGAAAGAATTACCTTCGGTAGAAGAATATATTACAGAATCAAATCAAAACAATGTTGAGGAAGAGACTCAAACCATAGAAAATGCCGATGGTGAGTCATTTCTAGAAGTAGCAGACATTGTAAAGGCACCAGAGTGGACGGAATTGGTGCGTCTGGTTAATGACGTAAGAAAAGATATTCCTCAAATTCCTGAAATTAAGTCATATGATGACGAACTGAGTAATATTTGTGAACAAATAACTCAAATTCAGACAAATTTTTCACTTCTTGATGCTAAAAGTGACAAAATTACTGATTTAAGTGCTCAAAATGAAGAATTTGAGGGAAAATTAACTGAAATTGAGTCGAAAATCCCTGAAATTTCTGAAATCAGGTATTATGATGAGGATATTCGATTCATTTATGATAAAATTAGTAGAATTAAGGAAGATATTAATAATCTTCCAGAAGTAAAATACTACGAAGAAGACCTTAAATCCTTACAGGAAAGAATTGAAGAGGTTAATAAAACAATTCCTACTTTTCCTGACTGGGTTCAGGAGGTTCAAGAAGTTCCAGACTTCTCTTGGATTGGTAAAACCTTCAGTTTAATTGATGATGACTTTAATAAGGTTCAAGGACATCTTGATGTCATCAGAGAAAAGATTGATTATCAGGTCAGTGAACTTACCGAAAGTCTTGAAAAGAAAGAATTTGAGATAAATGTAGATATCAAGAGACTTACCGAAGAACTCACTGACACAAGTGTAGTTTTCAATGAGGTAAAGGAGAATCTCTACAAGGAGATAATGGATTGCTCCGTCAGACTTTGGGAACACCACAAAGAGTTCAAGGATGATGATAGAAAGTTAAAGAAAGCTATACTTAGTGAGCAAAATAAACTCAAACAGTCTCTTCAAAAAGAAATTAAAGAGATTAATGAGCAAAGTGTAAAGGCAGATGAGTCCATACTTAATTTCTTTGTAGATCTCAAAGAAACCGTAGATTCACTTCCTCAGGTAAAATATTATGATGAGGATGTTTCTAGAATTGATGAGGATATCCTCTCCATTAGAAAAGAACTCAAAGAGTTATCACAACTTGCTTATTTAATTAAAACCGAACAAACCGAACTTAAAGAGAATTATCTTCTTAACGAACCACCATCCGAAAAAGAGACCGCAGGAAATCAGACTGATCCACTAACACCACTTGATCAGAACTTTGTAACCTTTGATCAACTGCAAAATCACTATAGGTTATTCATCAATCGTATTCAGCAACAATTA
>CBDCSF010000001.1:0-20439 GCA_965221445.1 Paracoccaceae bacterium | reverse complement strand
TAAAAGATAATATTGGGTTGTGCACTTATTGCCAGGCCCAGGACCATCGGTATGCTGACTGTCCTCAACGTGCATCAGACCAGAGAGCAGTGGCAAGAGAGGCGAGAAAGAATAAGAAAAATAAGAAAGGGGGAAAAGTTAAAATAGTAGCCGGTATCATGACAAGGGAACAGGAGAGTGATTCCACCTCATCCCCTGAAAAGGAAGAAGGAGGAGTGGAAGCACCTTCTCCACAAAGATTGGAAGGGAGGCGGATGTATCAACGTCCATTACATGGTGGGTATGTATCACAACCGATGACAACACCAGAGGAAATGATGTGTTCCTTTTGTGGGGGTAATACCCATGAGTATAGAGATTGTCCAACAATGCATCAATACATAAGAGAGCAAGCTGATGCGTTGGCTCAAAGGAGGATGGGAGAATACCAGCAGCCACGAGAGTGGGGGAGATACGAGACCCCAAGGCTGGTACCATTCTACCAGGGACCATACTTTAGAGGAGGGGGACCGGATGACCGGGGACTAAAGTCAGGTCAGGGGCCCTCTGAGACAGAAATTCAGAAACAGACCATACCCAAGAAATCAGGGGAAACTGGATCAGTTCACCCACACTCTAGGGGGGGAATGGCTCCAGGAGGTGGAGGAGGAAGTTCACCACCAGGTGGGGGAGGCCCCCCAGATGATAAAAGGGGTGATGACCCAGATAAGGAGGAAGATGAGGAAGAGGATACTGATGAGGAAACTGAATCAGTAACCTCTAGTAGTCAGGTTTCAGCTCATAGGGGACAACCATTGATATGGGGTAATGGCAAAAGAAACCTGAGGGACAATGGAGGGGGTCCTCCAGAAGACCCAGATGATCCTTCTGAGGAAGGGCATGTCGGGGATGGCCGAAGAGGACCAAGAGGACATAGAGGTCAGAGAGGTAGAACTGGACCACCAGGAAGAGATGGAGCAGTGGGACCAGTGGGACCCATTGGACCTAGGGGATTTCTGGGGAGGGATGGATTATCCACCACTGGGGTCCACTTACTTCCACAGGGCTAGGAATACCTCCTACTTTCAATGCCAATTTAAGCACCATTGGTATGGAGAATTCGTTTCATTACTTAGGAGAATCACTAAATCATGTGATGCAATTTCAACAAAATGTGAATGGAAACATGGTAGAACACTTAAATTTGACCGCCAAAAATCAATTACTCCAAGGACAAGCACTGGAGCGACTGGTGGAGAATACCCGACAAAGGGAATTTGATAAATTGTTTGATTCAATCCCGGTGTATGATGGGGAGGACCCTGAGAAATTTGAGCCTTGGCTAAGCAAGTTAGAAAGTGCTTGTCTGGTAGGAAAAAGAGATGTGAGAGAGGTAGCTATATGCTCCAGTACTGGACCAGTATTGGAGGTCTTGAATAGCATAGAGGATAAAGAAGACTGGGCAACTCATAGAGATGAGTTGCGACGTTGTTTCTCTACCAACAAGACAAGAGTCCATGCAGCTGATTTACTTAGTAATTTTCGGCGTCAGCATGCTAATGAGAATCTTCGATCATTTATACATCAGTACACCAAGATGCATCGTCAGGCTACAGGATTGAAGCCTGAAAATGATTATGATTTAAGCAGAAAAGTGGAGTTCATGAAAAGAATTCGAAACACCCAGATTGCGAACAAAATAATAAAGAGTAACCGTTTTAAGGATTACACTAGGTATTCCTTACAGGCTTGTATTGCGCGAGCATTAGAGCTTGAGGGGGATTTTCAGGTGGGAGAAGTAGTGACTCCAAATTATGTACAAGCTCAAGTGTTGGCAGCAGAAGGGGAAGAAGCCACTGACATAGCAGTGGGAAATACAGATAATGATGCAAACCCTGTGGGTAATCAAGGAGCAACACCTACAGGAATGTATAATCCAAACGTTTGTTGGAGGTGTGGTCAAGTGGGACACTTTGCAAGAGATTGCCCTACCCAAGACCCTCAGCCGACCAAAGTTTTGGGTAGACTGCATCATACATTAGAAGCAGAGACCCCCATAGGGAGGTCTCTCCTGAACGAATTTTTCAACAAACTAATGCGGTCAGAAAGAAAACAGGAGATCGCGAAAGCTAAGTTGAAGAAGGTTAGGCAGCAACTAAATGTCCAAGCCAACCCACAACAAGTGCAAGTAGGGGGAGGTGCCACAGCCACCACTCCTGCCCAAGCAATAGTTGCACCAGCAGGACCCACTGCAGTCACACCACCACAGGCTGCTGTACCGCGAAAAGCACAAGTGGGGAGACCGGCCAAGATTCCAAAGCCTAAAGCCGGGCCACCTAAGGCAGCAGCCATGGTGGCACCTAAGAAAAACCCACCACCTAAGCCCCCTGTAACTAGAAGCAAAACTAAAAACCAACCTACACCTACACCGGTGGCGGCCACTGATTTAGAGGCCGATGTCACAGCACCGGTAGACGCTGAATATGACACAGATGAGTTAGCTGAACTCCCTACAGACTCTGACTCAGAAACAGTAGAGTCGGAGCAAGGGGAAGATTCGGCTCAACTAGAAGGGCAATGACAATTAACTTTAGAAGGGGAAGGGGGAAATGAAATTACTAATCAAATATTAAATATAAGAGTAGATGGTAGTTCAGCAGCTAGAATTCTTGTGAATATTGAGGGTCAGGATAAAGTAGCTTTAATTGATACAGGAGCTGGTCGATGCTGCATGAATGAAGAGCAGTACCGAACCTTGGGAAGCCCACCTCTGGAATCCCAGGATGTGGGGTTCCAACTGAGGACTGCCTCTGGAGCCCTTATGCCTGGAATGGGTTTCCTTACATGTAACCTAGGTATAGGTGGAGAAATGTACAAACAACAGTTCATAGTCTGTCGACAGTTGACTCCTGGAATTATTTTAGGACGCGATTTCCTTTCCCGAAATCAATTAGGGATTTCATGGGGACCAGAAGGAGCTTTGCAGTTAAGAGATGAACAAGATCCATCAATACAAACAGCGGAAGAAATAACCAATCCCACTGTTAAATTGGCAGCTAAAACTGTAATACCCTCCAGAACTTTAGTTTTGGTCACAGTATTAACAACATTGCCCCCATGTGAGGAGAAAACACGTTTTGATTTTGTCCCCATACAAAGGAATTCCTATTTAGGACCAAATTGTATTGTATACCCTTTAGATTATGCATCCATCAGAGGAGGGTTGCAGAGGGGACTACAAATACTGATAAATTTAGGTCAACAAGATGTAAAATTACAGCAGGGAATAGTGTTGGGGCATTACCAAAAGGCCCCATCTGAAGATATCATGATCACCCAAGAGGATATATTTGGAGTAAATATAGGGGAACCCTGGGCACCTGGGGAAATGGAAGAAGAAGTCCTGAGGGGAAATGAGAAAGGTTTCATCACCTCTCCTGCAGACATAGATCCTCGGGAACCCATTAAACTGCGGGATGCAGAGGTAACACCAGAACACAGGAAAGCATTTCAGGACCTGTGTTCTGAGTTTGAAGTTGTCTTTTCTAGAGATTCAGCAGATTTGGGAAAGACCCCACTGTTGAAAATGGATATACCTACAGGAGATAGTCCTCCTGTCACCCAGAGACCATATACTTTAGCTCTTAAACATGTACAATGGGTACAAGAGGAAATAGAGGTCTTAGAAAAGGCAGGAGTCATAGCAAAAAGTGTATCCCCATGGGCTAGCCCCATAGTAATAGTTCCAAAGAAGACAGCTCCAGGAGAACCCCCTAGAAGGCGAATGTGCGTTGATTATCGCATGCTGAATCAGCTTTTGCCTAAAGTAGATAAGGCACACTCCAAAGCAAAAGGGGTACTAACTTTAGTACCATTGCCAAAAATCGATGAAATTTATGCCAAGTTAGAGGGATCCACCATCTACTCCACTTTTGACATGAGGAGTGGATATTACCACCTTGAATTAAATGAGGAAAGTCAGCCAAAGTCTGCCTTTGTGGTAGGAGGACCAAAAGGAGGCAAATGGGAGTTTAAAAGGTGTCCTTTTGGACTAACACAGGCCCCAGCCTACTTTCAAATGCTAGTCAATAAAGTTCTAGAAGGTTTGGAATTCACTTTTGGATATCTCGATGATATCCTAGTTTTCAGTAAAAATATGGAGGAACATCTTCAACATGTTCGGATGCTTTTTGAGCGACTGCAACAAGCAGACTTAAAGTTGACCAAGAGGAAGTGTAACTTTCTTAAAGCGCATGTACAATATTTAGGACATTACATCTCTGGGCAGGGACTTGAACCAATACCAGAGAAATTAAAAAGCCTACAAGAAATGCCTCCACCTACAGATCTGACTGAGACTAGAAAATTTTTAGGATTTGTGGGATACTATAGAAAATTCATACCAAAATACTCGGACATAGCACGTCCTCTTACAAATTTAACCAGAAAGGACATACCATTTGAATGGTCCAAGGCATGTCAAGCAGCCTTTGAAATGCTCAAGGAGTACCTACTCAAGGAGCCTATATTGAAATACCCAAAACCTGACCAACCCTATATATTGTACACAGATGCAAGTAAATATGCTTGGGCTGGCGTGCTCACCCAAGCCTATGTGTACAAGGAAGAGGGAAGGGAATTTTCCATTCATCACCCTATCACCTATGTTAGTGGTCTTTTTAAGGGCCCCCAGTTGAATTGGGCAGCTCTTACTAAAGAAGCCTATGCGATTTACATGGTAGCTAGAAAACTAGATTACTACCTGCGCGAGGCTGAAACTACTATTAGGAGCGATCACCTGCCATTGAAATCCTTCTTACTCAAAAATACTAAAAATGATAAAGTCAATAACTGGGGAGTGGAGCTTGCATCCAAGTATACTCTCAATTTCGAATATGTCAAGGGAGTTAAAAATACTCTGGCAGATACCATGAGTAGACTAGTCACCCTTGACCCTGACATAAAACTTGTTAAGGAACCAGAAGGATATCAATTTGGGAAGCAAATAGGGCTCAATGATGATGTAGCTGAGACAGAAGTGAGGCTAATCAGCTTAGCACCAGTGACTCCTGTCTCAAAATCTGGAAGACCTGTGGACCCCATCCCAGATAAAGACATATTGCAGTGGGGAATTAGTCTAGAAGAAATAATACAAAGACAAAAAGCAGATAAATTCTGTCAGAATATCAGAGACAGGATAACAAAGACGGGATCCCATATAGTACACCCATACTATCTGGAAGAAGAGTTACTTATGCGTTATGTTGAGGATAATAAACAAAGGTTTGAGGTAATAGTCATCCCACGGGATCTGTCCAAAGTGGTGTTGAAGTTAGCCCATGATGATTTGGGACATAATGGATCTGCCCGAACATACATGATAGTTAGAAGAAATTACTACTGGAAAGGTCTAAGACCAGATGTGGTGCACTATGTGAAAAGATGCACCATATGCAGGAAATATAATTCTGCATCTCCCAAATATAACAAAGGAACTTTTCAAGCTCCTGGAGCACCCATGGATTTTATATCCATGGATCTGATTGGAGAATTTCACCCTCCCAGCACACGTGGCAATAAATATGCCTTAACTGTTATTTGTATGCTATCAGGCTGGACCTGGTGCATTCCAATCCCGGACAAGACAGCACCTGTAGTAATACAGGCCTATCTCAAACATGTCCATCATGTCTTTGGACCCTCTCGCAAAATACTGTCTGATAATGGCACTGAATTTAGCAATAAGCTATTTGAGAATGTGGCCAAGGAGTTGGGAGTAGAACATAAAATTTATTCTCCTCCTTATAGGCCCCAATCAAATGGGAGAATAGAAGGATTTCATGCTTTCCTGAAAACATGTTTAGCTAAACATGTTAGTCCCAATGTGGAGTGGGATGAAGTATGCTCTCTAGCAACAGCAGCATACAATTTTCTCCCTAATGAACACTCACGAGAGAGCCCATTCTTTATCATGTTTGGTCGTGATCCGAGATTACCACTGACCGAGTTATTTCAGCACAAGTTAAGATACCTTGGTACGGATGAGACAATTTTGTCTCTGCAAGCACTAAGAAACATGTACTTAATAATTGCAGAAAATCTGCGCAAAGCACGTGAAAGAAGTGGCACAGTATGCCCTAAAAACTCTCCCAAGATTCAGCAAAACCAATTAGTGACCTTAAAAGTCCATATAAGGAAAACTCTAGACCCAAGGTATGAGGGAACATATAGAGTTGTAAGTATTAAAGGAAACCAAGTGGAACTTGCCCGAAATGGCACAGTTACACCCACCAAGTGGGCGCACATTTCTCATGTGAAACCATTGTTACGAGCAGATGAAATAATAGAACAGTTACCTAAGGATAATGCCTTTGCTCGTAAAACTAAACTTGCTCTTAATCCTGATAAAATACCAGATTTGGAATGGAAAAGAGCCACTGAACTTAACACCCCAGCTTCTTAAAGTGTGATTTCATGCCCAACCCTCCAAACTCCACCAATCTTTCTTAAAGAAGGGGAGGGAGGTACTATGGGGATAAGCAGGGGAAAAAGGGAAAAAGTTTGGTGGAACTGGAGGGAAAGACAGGATACAAATTGCTGACACTAAAATTAAAACTTCTAGATTAAAAACCTAAAATACATTGTTTTGCAAAAGCAATTTGAAGATATTTATTGCAAGTATTTACATGAACAGTAGAAAAGCACTAAAAGAAGGAATGCGAGTAATTAGCTGTCTATATATGATGGCAAAGGTGAACATCCAGAGGAGGAGGTTATGCAGCTAGTGGAAGTCACCACTAGGTGGCATGAGGGGAGTTCTCAGGCGCACTCATTGTGTCTGAATCACGAAAAGGACCCTCAGCCTGAGAGTCTGGAGACTCTGAGATGATCTTCTTCTTTTTCCCTGGAGGGCTCACCGTCTCACTGGTAACAGTGCGTTTGACCGACTTGCGCTTCTTTTTCTTCTTTATCTCCGTTTTAGGGGAAGTAGTCGCTACAGGCAGGGATGGCCCAGTGCTCGCGGTGCTGGGGGCTGAGCTCCCACCTTTCGAGGCCTTAATGAATTCCTCCTCATGAGTAGGAAGGATCAGCGCTGCAGCTGGCCTGCGGGAGGGAGAAGGTGACTCGGCCCTTGGTGGACTGGCGATCGCGGGAAGGCCCCGTGAAAGGCGAATACGCATCTGATGTAAAACTTCTTGAGTAGCTCCCAGGTCATACCAGACGCGCTGTTGCCATTGATCGAGGTGAGGAGCAGGGTATCCAAAATGATCAAGGACAGCAGACACTCGCAAACTGTAAAAGTAGTTAAGAGAGAAAATACTTGCATTTATTCAAAAAGAACTAGGTTTCTTGTTACTATCTATAAAGATAGGAATATACAAAAGAAAGTACTTACAAATGCATCTTTTTGGCGTGATGTTTCATGATGGACCAGTCCGACTCAGAGAAGAGTGGGGCGGCCCATCCGAAATTGAGGTAATCTTCATTGGTATTAATCCCACTGGTATCCTTGAAATACATGCTGAAGATCCGTGCTAAAGCCTCGTACGGGCAATCTTCTTTTGTTAGTACGGGACAAATCCAATTATAAACCATACTGGGGTTTGATAGACCCTCAACATTGTACAATTTTCGCAAACTGTGATCATGTCCAGGCATTTTGCTATCAACTTCTAGAAACTGATAATGCTCAGACAATGAGGCGACTATGCTTATATAGCCTCATCACAGATGTATTACATCCACATAAGAGAAAACAAAGGGAGTCTAGATAAGAACAGGGTGTTAAAAGCTATTAGTAGAGATAAGCAGTGATGTGTTGACGAGATAAATAGGGTGTTAACGAAATACCCATTGTACTGCTGCTCAGTTGGCAGTGTGCCACTAGCAGGAGTCGATGGATGATCAAGTAAACAGATAAAGGGGATCCAAGAAATAGGGCGACAGGCAATTAATCTTTGGAAAGGAGTTCAACTGTGTATTAAAAACAACTAAAACACCAAATAGATTTCAGCGATAAATTTATTAGCAAACGGGTAGCCACATAAGTAAGAGTACAAGTTGCACGGGATGAACCAAAGACCAACACGGGTTAAAACACGGGGAATGTTGGTCGTCAAAGACGGCCAGACAGTGGAAAAACCCGCTGTAACTGGGTGAGTCCCCGCCTACATCTGTACTTGCTGGACTGGCGGGAACTGAGAGGCAGATAAGCCCCGCCCCTGTCAGTGCCACTGAATTCCCAGTATCAAAGAAAGAAGGGCGTCAAAGTGTCACTCTCTTTCAAGGGAACAAATTAAAGTCGAAATGATAAGACATTGAGTAGAATGTGCAGCCGTAGACACCTTGGTTAAATTATCTAAGGGAAACGTAGACGCTTCGCATTCTACCATATTTCCCGCCCAAACTGGCTTACGAGGCTCCTCCCACTAATTCCAAATAAGGTCCCGTGGCTCACTGGTCATGTGATCGGCTGTCTCAATATAAAACTGGAGCGCGCCTTCTCAGAGCATAGACCTTTTACCGTACAAACGTGAGGTGGAGGTCTCCTTGTTTTATGGCGCGTACGAAGCAGACTGCACGAAAAGATACCGGAGGAAAGCCATTAGCCATGGGAAGAGGAAAGAAGGATCCAAAGAAGAATCCTCCTCCAGGGAAGCCAGCAGACAGGAAGGTGGTGGTGGAGTATTCTTCTGATGAAGAACCCCAACCGACGGAGGGAGCTGCAGCACCAAAACGCGTGAAGAAGCAGATACATCTGACTCTGCCTACCAGCCCGGCTCATGTGACCACGACTGAGTCCTTCACAACGTTTTTTATTAATCACGGGCTTACTCGTGCCCTGCAGAAGGCCTTTGCCAAACGCGGTTGGAGCACTGACCAGATGAGGGAGTTTGTCACCAACTTCCAGAAAAAGCACGGACAGCAGGTTCCAATGCCCAAAATTTACGGCGATGAAGATACCTCTGAAGAGGAAGGCATCGAGCTGGCGGACGGGGCCAGAGTAGCCAGGAAGACCGCGGGTGGTGCAGGAGGCTCCGGCGGGGGCAAGCCTCGAAAGAAGCCAACAGCTGGCGGCGGTGCTGGTACTGGTGACGGGAGCGGTGCACAGGAGGGCGGCGGCCCAAGTACAAGTGGTGCAGGCGGTTCCGGAGGCAAGAAGCGAGGCCGTGATGATGATGATGACGACCCCAACAAGCGCAGGAAGACCGGAGATGGGGGCAAGCAGCCGAAACCACAGGTGGCTCGTAAAGAACCCCGCAAGAAAAGCATAGCTTACCCTCCGATCGATCGGAAGCTGCCACCCCTCTACATCTCTCGCCCCAAGGAGAGAACTGAGTTGGGTCACCGTGTGCTGGACTGGACGGCTGAGCAGAAGAGGAAGATCCACGAGGCACGGATGCAGGGGAGGCGAATAAAACCCCACAGGTACAGAGCGGGAACTGTGGCTCTAAAGGACATCCGTCATTACCAAGGCAGTACAGCGCTGCTCATTCGAAAGTTGCCTTTCCAGCGGGTAGTGAGGGAAATCGCTCAGGATATCAAGACAGACCTGCGGTTCCAGTCAGCAGCGATACTGTGTCTTCAGGAGGCAACAGAGGCGTACCTTGTCAGTTTGCTTGAGGATTCCAACCTGTGTGCTATCCACGCCAGGCGAGTTACCATCATGCCAAAAGACATCCAGCTGGCAAGACGAATCCGGGGAGAGCGTGCGTAAAGTCCCACCACAAAAACATCTCGGTCCTTTTCAGGACCACCACATACTCCAAGAGGAGTAACCCTTGAAAAGCCATAAAAACCTGTAACCTAAGTTAGTATAGTTAATAAAAGAAGAAATATGTCTCGAAATATCCTTGCTAAATAGATTAGATGGCTTGAAACACCAGCCGTAGACGCTTCCATTGACTTAACATGGCGAACCGTAGACGCCTACCAGAGTCTTCAGGACTGAAATTTGAGGAAGGCCGGTCGTACAAAGGGGTGGGGCTTAGCTCTGGCCTGACTTTTGGCGGGAAAGGCTAGACAGTTTAAAAGCTGGAGCACACTGGGAGTGGGCACCATTCTTTGAGACGACTTTGCACGGATCAGGATGGCAACTTCTCACCCTGTTGAGACACCCGTTGAAAGCGACGTAGACATAGATGAGGCTGTGAAGCAGATCTTGGCGGAGATGGAGGCGGAGGAGCAAGACCCTCTTGAGGGGATGGGCAATGCCCAGGTCGCCGAGATATATCATCGGATGACGCCGGAGGACCAGCGCCTGTTTCGGCAGTTTAAGCGTTTCCATAAGCGCTATTACGAAACCCATGGGCATGACGCCCCAAGCCACCAGCTGACCCGCGGCATCGTTCAGCACATGTTCCCCGGGTTACCATCCGCTGACGCTGAGACCATCGCCAAGGCGAGGGCCGAACTGCTGGCTGCCGAAAGAATTAAGGAGCTGTGCAAACAGCTGGGACTGGCAATCCCAACTCAACTGCAAACGTACCCACCACGGCAGGAGGCACCCGAATACCCACCACCACCAGAACCACCACGATTCTTGTCAAGGCAAGAGAAGGAGCGGGTGGCTCAACAGCAGGCGTCGGAAGAGGCTGATATCAAGCCGGACATCAAGCCTAGGAGACTGGCCACCACGTATTTAGGTCCCCCGGGACTGCTGTGAATGGTAGGGACCGGTGATGAGGAACACATCATCACCCGAGTTATACCCGGCACAGATCCACTGCAGGACTTTGAGGAAGACGATCCCTCACAGCTTATTGTCATTGATGATGACACCGATGACTCCAGTGACGCAGACGACCTCTCGGAGGTTTCCATGGTTTCGGCGGGCGGCATCGGCAAGCAAGAGTTTCAGGCACTTTTGTCTGATGTTGCAGCACAGCACCAGCGGATGGCGGCTTCGTTGGACGCCCTGGCCTCGAGGGTCAAAGATATGTCGGTGGGGCAGGTTGAAGAGGCGGCAGTGAGAGTGGTTTCCGAGTCCGGTCACGTGCGAGGCCTAACAGAGATCACCAACGTCTTTGATAAAAGTGAGGTGGCGTTAATCCTGGCGTGCGGTGTGCATAGGTACCAGGAGTACCAGGCCTTGAAGGGAAAACGGGAGGACAAGGACATCATCTCCTACCGCCAACTACAAAAGAAGTTTGGCACGAATAAAAGAACGTTGATGGAGGTGGTGCAGGGATATAAGTACAGATACCCGGGCGGTGTATCTACGAAAGTGCCATTCACGACGACAAAGCCGGAGGAGGGAGAAGAAGCCCCAGCCACAAGCCAAACGGCCCCAGCGAGCGACCCCAGCACAACATAAGTCCTTACGGGACTACCACAAAATTCTCGGTCCTTTCAGGACCACCAAACCCTCCCAAAGTAGAAATATACCTCAGAAAAGCTATCCGTAGACACCTTGGTTAAATTATCTAAGGGAAACGTAGACGCCCTCCTCTTCGGTAAATAATGACAAACATCCAGTGATAAATAAATGAATATACAAAGTCTGTACCTTTCGTTTGTAGGACTGTGGTATACTACTGAAGAGAGTGGTGTATCTGCTCCTGTTTAAACTAGTGGCGACAGTCCCCATATCCCCAACTGAAAGCTCTGGCACTGTAATAGAGAAAGGGAGGTATGAACCAGGGGTACATACAATTAATAATGCCAACCCTTATCAGGGGGTAACTGTAACTGAGGGGCATGGTAAATACCCTGTCATCTTTGAACCACTTCAGAACGTGCAAACCAGCCGATCAACCTATAAAGTTACATCATTTATAGATTTTACTCCTTATTTAGAATATTTTCAACAGTTTGAAAAATACTTGGAGGCCTTCAAGACCTCCATAAAAGCCTTTGAAAATGATCCAATCCTACAGGAGTTCCGAGAACTAACCATGACTGCCACCAATGAGAGGACAGGGGAAGCATGCAGACATTATCCAGTCTGCTATACCCAGTCCATACTGTATAAACTGAGAATTGAGCAGCTAGAAGTCTTAGCTCGAAGACGGGAACGGCAACGCTGTATGGCCCGTCATATGCAAGCCTGTCTCGTACTAAGACAATTTGAATACATATTGAATGTCACTGAACATATAAATGAGAATTACCTAAGGGTTGAGGAGAAATTCTTAAGAGCCATAGATTATGTTGAAGATATAAATGTGGACCAATCAACAGCCAGTGGCTCTCCCTCCAGACATAAGAGGGACAGTGAAAGCCCTTTTGATACCAGAACAACTCCGGAAGAAATAAGGTATCTGACTCGGCTGCTATCTGAGTTGGCAGCATGGGACCCTGTCAATAATACCACCCAGAGAAAGAAGAGGTTTATACCACTCTTTGCTTCAATTGGAGCTGCTATTGGGTCTATTGTGAATGCTGGTCAGATCAAGAAAATTAAGAAAAACATTGCTATATTACAAGAAGCAACCATTCTACAAGATCAACAGATTATGGAGTTAGCTAGATATGCTGATTTGACTGCAGCTCGTGTAAGGTTACATGATACCCAGATTTACAGGCTTCAGTATGGACTGTTGATAGTTGAAGATGGACTCAGGGAAATGATAGATGTGAGCAATTTTCAGATTTATACTAGTTATCATGTTTCTATTGCTCAGACCATCCTATCCAGGCTCCAGACAGGGTCAGTCAGTATTGAGAACAACATTGATAAGATTTTTGAATACCTGAGAATCATGTCAAACCGTAAAGCCACCTCCGCTGTTATACCTCCAGTAGCTCTGAGGAAATTATTACTGAGGATAGAGGATCGTATGCGCGCCAATCCTAGGTTGAGATTGCCTTATGACCCAAGGGCAGGGGAGATCTGGAAATATTATGGGGTCACCAAGGTCACTCCCATAGTAATGGATAAAATGCTGGTGATATTGAGGACCATCCCTGTCTTAGACAAGACATTGGAGTTAAACATTTACCAAGTACACAATTTACCAGCTATACCCCCAGGACAAGAGGTGGAATCCTTGTATCAGCTTGAGAATAAATACTTTGCAATAGGAAGGCATGGACTATATGTCACATTACCAACTGAACAATCCATTAGAATTTGCCTACAAACTGAGTTAGCTATCTGTATCCTGGAACAGGCCTTGTATCCTGTGGAGCACATCACCTGGTGTGTATACGCCCTGTTCATTGATGATGAACCCCGCATTAAACGAGATTGTAAATACACCGTCTCTAAAGTATCAGGCAATAGAGCAATTAGCTTGGGAGGGTATCTCTGGGCAATAAGTTCTATTGAGCAGGAACAATTGCAGGTCAGGTGTTTAGAAGAAACCCACATGATAGAGATACAACCACCCTTGCAGATAGTGTACCTAGGTAATGGTTGTGAAGGTTATAGTCCTAGCATGTTCCTCCCTGCTAAAAACGAAATGACTACTCATGCACAGATAGAAAGCCGCAGAGAATATTTCCTACAGTTTAATTATGTATACGCCCCAGACAGATATATTGGGTTATGGTGGCAGTTTAGGACAAGAATGATGTCTGAAAAGGAGGCCCGAGCCTTCATTACTCAGGTAGCTCCTCTGGGTACCATGGATTACTCCCTCCTGCACAAGCGACCTCCCATGATAAAAACAAATTATGGATTCTCTTGGCCAGTTCCTCCAGCAACTCTCGTAATAGGGGTAGTGGTAATACTACTGTTGATAGCTGGAATAGCACTTGGTTGTTACGTGTATCGGATGAGAAAAACCTTTAGTTTGGCAGCGGGAACAATTAAGAAAGTAACTGATAAACCACTTTCTGGCTGTCGCCGCCTGTTTTCAAGGATGCACAAGCGCACCCGACCCGTTACATCTCCACGTACTATACCACGACAGAGGACTATCGAGGACACACCCGAGGCCCATGCAGCAGAAATCCACCCAGTGCAGATGACAAAAATCTTGAGAGACGTCTTCCAAGACCCCCAACTGGTCCACAAATATGCCAAGCACCTAGACAAGAAGGTACAGGTAGACTCCTTTGCATCACAGGAGCCCGAGATTATACCCGATCCAGAAAACCCCACCGACACTCTGCACTAGAAACATTTTTCCAGAAGTTGTCGGACAGAGCCGTTAGCCCACACCGAGCAACTCCTGGGTCGGTGGGATACGACTTGTACACCCCTATTGACTTTCAGATACAACCAAAGGAACAGAAAACTGTTTTTATTGATCTTGCCATTGTGCCACCTGAGGGATATTACGCCCAGTTAATGTCCAAGTCAGGCCTTACCATATTGTATGAGTTGGAAGTAAAGGCTGGAGTAATTGACCCTGACTTTACTGGTAACATAGGAGTAGTTCTGAAAAACAATTCAGATCAGCCAATTGAGCGCCTAGCAGGTGAGCAAATTGCACAGCTCCTCTTTATTAAAGTAGCCACCCCTACACTCATACAGGTGACCAGCCTGGCCAAGACTGAACGGGGTGAATATGGCTTCGGGGCACACACTAACTAACGCGCAAGTGCGAAGGCGATTCCAGTGGGGATTGCAAATATTACTAGATACTTTTCATGATACTATATTGCTATATACACAAGATATTCAGGTTGTAGATTTCTCTAACATATCTACAGGATTTGTAAATGTAATCATTATGTACAAAGATGTGGAGGGAAGGTCAGTGAAATTAGAAGCATTAGGGAACATAGATAAAGATTATGTCCAAACATTAGATTTTATTTGGCAAGCCATGAAAAGAGCGGCCCAAGAGGCACCAAGTGATTATTCTGGTCCTTTCTCCTCACTGACCCTTCCTACTCATAATGATTTGCTTAACATTTTAGATGATTTAGAATTATAATCTTAAGATGCCAGTTATCAAATATAGATTTGTAGATAGAGTCATTTAATCTTGTATTAAAAAAAGGGCTGAAAACCCTGCAGAATTACGGTTGGTAAGAGTGTTCAATAAGAACTTCACTTACCCTTGAGTACATCTAAGTCGCTGTGATAGATGTATAAAGAAACCTATATAAAGGAGTATACTCACTACCCACACAAGATGAGCTTTCAAAAATAAAATATCATATTATATTTACCTTAATACCTTAGGGATTCAGGCCAAAGAAGAGTTGTAAAATAATTTGTAGACCTCCAACTATAGTGGGAGATCAACTAAGAAGGGGAGGGAAATGCGCGGGCCTGAATCCAGTTTGATCACATGATCACCATATAAGGTGATCATCCGGGTGCTACAGCTCGTCCTCCTTTGTGTTCCAGTTAGCATTGGGTGACACCATTGTAGGACACAGTATGTGATAGGACCACGAAACTGAGGCACAGCCATGTGACCCACTACCATTGGTTGGTGACGCAGAGTGTCACCAACTATAAATACCACCCAGGCATACCCGAAGCAGTCAGTCTATTGTTTGGTTCTTTGAGAGTTAGTACGAGCTTGAGGTAGTTCACCTCCCAGCGCTGGCAGTGCAGTGCATCACCGGCAGCAGCCCCTACTGAGAGATAGTCCTCCAGTTGAGCATGCGCACCCCCTCTACATTCCATACTGTGTACTGCCTTGGAGACAGCCCAACCCCATCAAAGGAGGTCTGGAGCGCCCGGAGATACTCGCTACTCATGCATCGTATATACATATAAAGGACTTGTAATGTACTCTTGAATAAATGTATTATTGAAACTGACACTGGAACTGTGTTCGAGTCATTCCGTGACCGGGATCTCAAAGACACCGGATCTTGTGACGAGCCTGGAGCCGGTGCCCCGCTTGTACCGTTGCACAGGGGGGAACCACTCGGGAGAGTTTCGAGGAATAAGGTGCAAACATTATAAAAACATACACAACGAGAAGGCCTCTAGGCCCTAAGCATTAGGTCTAGAGGAGTCGGTCAAATACTAAACTGATTTTCAATCCAAAAAAAGTTTTGGAAAGCTGAGACTTAGAGTTTTGCAACCATACCATCCAATTATGTGTATATTAAAGCATGTCAAAGATGTTGAAGATAGATCAAGTACACTTAAGGGCTGTAATGCTATGTATGTCGAAGATGTTGAAGATGGGAAAAGAACATACACACACAGTTTTGCTCATTACTTTCTTAATATTCAACCAATTTTCAATCTGGAAAAAACTTTGGAAAGCTGAGACTTAGAGCTTTTCAACCATACCATCAAATCCTATGTATGTCAAAGCATGTTGAAGATGTCAAAGATTACATTATGCAACACTATATGGAGAGTACACATTATATTGGTGCTCATGTCGAAGATGTTGAAGGTGTGAAATACTATGAATAATTTATCAAAGACTGTGTATGTCAAAGGTGTCAAAGGTGTGAAATACTATGAATAATTAATCAAAGGCTGTGTATGTCAAAGGTGTCAAAGACATAAGTAACATTGCTGTGTATTGAGGGGTATACCCTTCGAATTACACTGTAGATCCTAATATGAAGTCTTCGAATTGTAATAAAATTTATTAAAAGCTTTGAATTACTTCGAATAAGAGACACTTCAAATTAGATAACAGTTAAATTTACTTTGAATTGGTGGAACTTGGAATTAACTGTGTTCAAATTAACTATGCATTATAAACATCAAATGATAGAAATCTGTCAAAGATTTCAAAGAAACTTCGAATTAAGTGGAACTTCAAATTAACCGTGTTCGAATTAACCATGCCAGACCTGTATCGGCAATTGACAGGATTGTTCGTACTCTACGACCTTGAAACGTAATCCTCTTTTAAAACCAACTGGCACTACATTCACATAGCATAATATAGCACAAATAAAGAAACGGTAAATATATGGGAATACAAAGTTGACAACAATTCCAATATTGCCAATTTTGTGCGTTTATGAAAACCTCGATAACGAGCGAAATGCTCACTCATTTTTTTTATGAAAAGACAGATCGACAAGCTTGCAATCAGTGATAGATCCCACAGAAAAAAACAATTTTTTTCTTATCCGAAAGACCAATGAAAAAACACCGATTTTGAATGAGTTCAAATCCAATGCGGTAGTAATAGAATGAAAAGAAACTTACCCCTGCTTTCTTAATCCAAAACAAAGGATATTCTTTGTCCAAGACCGGAGTTTGGACAGTAATGTTGTCCCTTAAGTGTGATACATGTAACTTTCTGTTGACCTGTGGTTTTCATGGACGCGTAGCTTGGGACCATCTGAGGTCAAGACACTCACGGGGACTCTTCGTAATGTCCGTAAGCGTTGTTGAAGACATGACCGATAAGTGACCAGATCATAACATGCAAGCGTTGTCTAAAGAAATTGCAGAAATGTGATCAGAGAAAGGAACTGAGATCACATTTCCTGACTCTTTTGATTAAAAAAAAGGTGAAAATAGAAAATGACTAACCACCATACAGAATCAGAAAATATTGTAAAACAAACTAATGAAAAAATCCCAAAGTGATTCCTCTCCCAAGCGTTTCTAAAGAAACAAGTGGTTATACTGATTATGCAAAGGAGAACTTGAATTACAGAAATTTAGATATTCTCTAAGAAACAGTAAAAAATAAACACTACAGCATTTGGTTCTCGATTTGAAACACCCTGACAAAATTCATCATATTTGTCAGTTCAGCAGATTCGGGGTTAAATTATTGGACCGTGAACAAATTAGAAAAATGGCAATGATATCAGCGATAAAACATAGAATAAATACATTCATAAAAAGCAAACAACATCAAACACATATCAATCCTGTCACAAAGGAACAACTTGTGTAAGTCATTAGAATTAGGCGTTTAAAGATAAATAAACATGACATGACAAGTACAATTCTGTTAAAAAAAGGACTGATAAATGGACATTCATTGCCTCTTTACATCCAAATTAGGGAATTAATAGGTGATTATATGAGAAGGTATTCAAGCCAGGGGCCAATAGTTCACATTCTGTTTTGCATAATTGACGTTTGTGTAATTCCATCTGAGCGTTAAGAGATTGTTTTCATCTTGTAAATTGAAAGAAAAACATTTTGTATTCTTTCTGCATGAAAACACTACCCTTTTAACTTTTGTCACCATTGAGATTTGTAATTGTAACTTAAGAACAGGCTTTAAAATCTATTAAAAGAAGGGAAAATACAGCAAAGGAGGCATGGGGAGAGTAATACTGATTTGTAATTTAAAAGTATCATGGATAATTTTGAAATCATATTCTCTATATTTTGACAATGAAACTTTAAAAATTTCAATGCCAAAAAAACCAAGAAGTATCTCTTTTTCTCTATTTCACTCTTCACTTTTTAACAATGAAATCTTTAACAAGAAAGTACCGAAGGCATGATGTACAGTTTTTGCCGTAGAACCAGAACCAGAACCAACTAGAAACTGGAAAACTAAAAAAATATCCCATTGATAAACAATGAAATTTCACGCCGTTTTCATTGTTTCAAATCATCTCGTCGCAAAACCATTTTATCCAGAAACGGTGTTAACGTTTTACCACAGTTGTTCTGTGTTACAACTTTGCTACAGCTCCAGAAATAACCGGTTCAGGGAAAAGGTTGATTTTGAGGACACGTAGCTTGGTGTGCTCTGTGGATTGGCTATATATACCCCAACCACTGATATCATTTGAAGTTGTCGAAAATTCAATATTAATCAACTATTTCGGATGACAAGTCTCTAGTTGGTTCTAGTTCTACCACACAGACACATTTGCGGAAGAAGCATATCTGGATAGAAAGAAAAGTTGAATTTTGTAACTCACCCATTATCTATATATCTGCCAAATTTTCTACAATCTTCAATATTTTAATTGTTCCCGATTTTCCCGGTCAAGTTGAATTTATTAATTGAGTTTATTTTCAGAAATTGATTTCTTTTGTGTAAACGTTTTGCTTCTCATTATTTTGAGAATAGAAATGTTACTTTAGAGGGGATTAAATACGTTTGATTTCAGGTTAATATTTTTTACAGTCACTTCTTTTCCTCACGATCTGACATAGATAACCTCACACTGCGCATAATTTAATAACCACTTTCCATGAAACCAGTATTGATCATCTACGTACTTAGATTTATATGTCACCAGCAAACGTTTCCACAACTGCAGTTAAATTAAGTTGGAAAAAAATAGTAGACGATAAAACTATCACACAACCAAACGACAACTGATCTTTCATCACCTGCAGCAAGTCATATTCTTATCACAAATTTAGTCAGTGAATACCCCATCACAAACTGTTCAACGTTTCTTTGACGCCCTAGTGACGATTAAAAACGATCCAACGTAAACTTTGCGTGATCTTCAGTAATCCTTCAGACCACCATGTGAAAATGTGTGCTGAATTCAATTTTAAAAATTTCTTTCAAAGTTATGTTGTTCTTGTAAATGTTCAATATTTCATGAAACTCTTACTACCGGCATTTTCCTGTTGAAAAATTTAATTTTTTTTGTTAAAACTGCGCTTTCCAACCCCACTACGTGTAATTTTTCAGAACACCAGGAACAGGAATAATTGAGAATCCTTTTAATCCCTCAGTCTTTAAATTTTCTCTAGCTTTGCGCAGTGGCAGTACCGTAGCCAATGAGGTTTATCCGAGGCGTGGTTATTGCTAGTTGAAAACTATACCCAATGCCCCGCGAACACGACTTGTTCCTGTTCGCAGTGTTTGAAGGCCTCTTCGGAGGCTAAAATTCAAAACAAAAATAATGCTATCATTCTTCTACCCCCAAAAAGCTGTCACTGAATACTGACGGGTTTTTAGAAATGTTTTTGTGTGCCCGATTTTGCATGATATCTATTCTGTGGACCATTTTGCGATGCAACAGTAAATTTAGATTTATAAGACATGATTCCCCTTTGCGAGGCATCTCTATATTTATGCCATTTTTTTTGAAAGGCCCCATGAAATGTCTATTCCACCTAGTTTCAGGACTGTTCTTAATTCTGGTTTCTTTGGGAGTTAAAGGCCTAAATTAGCTTTAAGCAGCCTCTATGTTTAAAGTCTCCTTTCAAGACTCGATATCATCTGATTCTATAGGCACATGCATAAAGTCTACAATTCCTCCATTTTGTGGAATGTGAAATTCTCATTTTAATTTGAAATCGAAGGAGAAAACTTCGCAGAATGGTCTAAATTGTGTAACAAAGAATTGTTACAGTATATTGTATGAAAACTGTGGGTATTTTCTTGTTTTTTAAAGTTTCTGATTCATAACATTCCCTAGTCAACAGTTATACACTTTAAAGCGAATTGTACATTTTTTTATGTGGAATTGTGTGGACTTCCATAAAACCACATACTATGGATAAATCCACTGAAAACTTAGATGAGTATTTTATTCAGACTTGATTAATAACCAACAACAATTTAACAATGCATCAAGGTTCTGGTACATTTATTTGGTCAGGTACAACTCCCAAATATCCAGTGGCGGATCCAGGATTTTCCCAGATTTTAGGGTATAAACACACCTAGCGTCAAGCGGTGCGTC